>NZ_CP026002.1:4635155-4698328 GCF_003086915.1 Stenotrophomonas sp. ZAC14A_NAIMI4_1 | reverse complement strand
CGGCAATAATCGTCCGGTGGCCTGTGGACAGGCGCGACAACGCGCCCAAACACAGGCCTGAAAGGGGGAAATGGATGGCTCAGACTACCACCGAGCGCCCGGCTTCGGAATGCTTGTCCCCTACTTATTCACAAAAACATCCACAGCTATTGCACAGCCCCATGAATTCGCGTAGTCACAAGGGGTTGACGCGGGGGGGGAGACCTCTCTAGAATTTCCGGTTCTTTCCCGTCCCATTCATACGAGAGGCCCACATGGCCACCAAGCGCACCTACCAGCCCAGCAACCTCAAGCGTAAGCGCGACCACGGCTTCCGTGCCCGTATGAAGACCGCTGACGGCCGCAAGATCCTGTCGCGTCGCCGCGCCAAGGGCCGCAAAGTCCTGAGCGCCTGATTGCCATGCCGCACATCGCGGCAGACGCAATCCCTTCGACAGTGAATACTGCAGACCCGCGCAAGCGATTCCCTCGCTCTGCGCGGGTTCGCACGCGTGCCGAATATTCAACGGTCTTCAACGGCGCCCGCCGTGTGTCCGATCCGCTGATGACCCTGCACTGGCTGCCGGCTGACCGGCCGGCCAGGCTGGGTCTGGCGGTTTCCCGCAAGGTTGATCCGCACGCCGTCGGGCGTAACCGGATCAAGCGCGTCCTGCGCGATATCCTGCGTCAGACACGAACCGACATCCAGCCAGGCGACTTCGTCGTCGTGGCTCGCAGTGCTGCGCGTTCTGCCAGCAATGACGATATCCGTCAGGCGTTCCTGCGCCTGCTGCGGCGCCTGCGTGCATTGCCCGCGCCCGCCGTGGACGGCACAATGCCGCCGCCAGATGGCACTGCATCTCCCTCTTTGACCGAGCCGGCATCGCGTCCCGGCACCGCCGAGCCTGCCCGCTGATGAACCAGACCCGCGTATTCCTTATTTTTGCCTGGCTGATGGTGGCCGTGCTGCTGTGGATGGAGTGGAGCCGTGAAAAGGCTGCACCGACTCCGGCACCGACCACGACGTCGGTCCAGGCCGCCGCACAGAGCGTTCCAGGGGCGGCCCCGGGCAGCATCCCCAGCGCGCAGGTCCCCGGGGCCCCCGGCCAGGCCGCGGTGCAGGCCCAGGCCAGCGCCACCCCGGCTGCCCAGCGCGTGACCGTCACCACCGACGTGCTGCGCCTGGTGCTGGACGGCGGCCGCGTGCTCGACGCCGAGCTGCTGCAGTTCCCGCAGTCCAAGGACGAAGGCAGCCCGCCGGTCCGCCTGCTGACCGAAGACCCCGCGCATCCGTACAGCGCGATCAGCGGCTGGGCCAGCGAAGACAAGAACACCCCCGTGCCGGGCGCCGATGGCTTCAAGCTGGTCGGTGACGTCCGCGATTTCGTCCTGGCCGATGGCCAGAAGGAACTGCAGATCCCGTTCGTGTGGACCGCCGACAACGGCGTGACCATCAAGCGCACCCTGACCGTGTCGCGCAACGAGTACGCCGTGCGCTTCAAGGACGAGGTCAGCAACACCGGCACCACCCCGTGGAACGGCTACGTCTACCGCACCCTGGACCGTACCCCGACCATCCTGTCGCGGAACATGACCAACCCGGACTCGTTCAGCTTCAACGGTGCCACCTGGTACGACAACGACAAGAAGTACCAGCGTCGTGCGTTCAAGGATTACCTGGACGATGGCGCGCTGAACCAGAACATCACCGGCGGCTGGCTGGCGATGCTGCAGCACCACTTCTTCACCGCCTGGATCCCGCAGAAGGACCAGACCGCGCACTACGTGCTGTCGCAGGTGGCCGGTCGTGACCTGATCGAAGCGCGTGGCCCGGCCTTCACCGTGGCCCCGGGCCAGTCCACCAGCACCGAAGCCCGCCTGTGGGTCGGCCCGAAGCTGGTCAACCAGATCGCCAAGGAAGACGTGCCGGGCCTGGACCGCGTGGTCGACTACAGCCGCTTCTCGATGATGGCGGTGATCGGCCAGGGCCTGTTCTGGGTGCTGAACCAGGTGCACAAGCTGGTCGGCAACTGGGGCTGGGCGATTGTCGGCCTGGTGGTGCTGCTGAAGCTGGTGCTCTACCCGCTGTCGGCCGTGCAGTACAAGAGCGGTGCGAAGATGCGTCGCTTCCAGCCGCGCATCGCGCAGCTGAAGGAACGCTATGGCGATGACCGCCAGAAGTTCCAGACCGCGATGATGGAGCTGTACAAGAAGGAAAAGATCAATCCGATGGGCGGCTGCCTGCCGATCCTCATCCAGATGCCGATCTTCTTCGCCCTGTACTGGGTGCTGGTCGAGTCGGTCGAACTGCGCCAGGCGCCGTGGCTGGGCTGGATCCAGGACCTGACCGCCCGCGACCCGTACTTCATCCTGCCGGTCATCAACGTGGCGGTGATGTGGGCCACGCAGAAGCTGACCCCGGCACCGGGCATGGACCCGATGCAGCAGAAGATGATGCAGTTCATGCCGATCGTCTTCGGCTTCATGATGGCCTTCATGCCGTCCGGCCTGGTCCTGTACTGGGTGGTCAACGGCGGCCTGGGCCTGCTGCAGCAGTGGTGGATGACCAAGCGCCACGGCGGCGAGCCGCTGCCGGCAACCACCGCACCGGCTCCGGTCAAAAAGAAATAACCCGGGTAGAGTCGACTGTCAGTCGACTGGCGTTGGAACAGTCGACCAACGGTCGACTCTACCGACGCTGACCCCCGCAGAAGCCCGCCGCAAGGCGGGTTTTTCGCATGCAGGGGTAGAATCGCCCGCACACCGTGTCCCCATCCTCCGAGTCCGCCATGCCGCGTGCGTCGTCGTTCCGCCTGTTCCTGCCCTCGCTGCTGTTGACCCTGGTCGTTGCCGGCTGCGGCGACAAGGAGGGCAAGGCGCCCGCCGCCGCCGTCACCCAGCCCAGCGCGCAGGCCGCCGCCGCCGCCGACCCGGCCGCCGCGCCGCTGCTGGCCGCGCTGCAGAAGCAGCTGGACGGCTACCGCCGCATCATCGTGCTGCTGGCCGACGAGGAACAGCAGTCGGCCGCCGACCGCGGCACGTCCACGCGCGTCGGGCAGCAGCTGTTCCACGATGGCCTGGAACAGCGCACGGCCATCGCCGCGCAGTTCGATGGCCTGCTGCGCAGTGGCAGCCCGCAGCGCTTTGCCACCCTCGGTACGGTGCTGGACTACATCGAATCAGCCCCCGAACTGTTCGATGCCGATCGCCTGGCCTTCCGCGAAGTGCTGCGTGACCTGCACGAACGCGTCGGCGCCGACTCCTCGCTGCCGGCCGTGAAGCTGCACCAGCGCATCGGCGAGGACCTGGACGCGCTGGACGAGATCGAGCGCAACTACAACCAGGAACTGACCCGCATCTTCAGCCGCTTCGAGCGCACCCGCGCCATCGAGCTGAAGCGCGAGAAGTGGGAGGACTACATCGCCCACCTGCAAAAGGATTACAGCCGCGAGGCGATCCTGCGCGACTACGGGGTGATCGAGCCGTACCCGATGTCGATGAAGGACAGCGACCGCGAGATCTTCGGCCGCGACCTGCCGCCCAAGACCGTGGTGCTGACCTTCGATGATGGCCCGCACAAGGCCTACACCGATGAAGTGGTCGCCATCCTCAAGCGCTACGACGTGCCGGGTGTCTTCTTCGAAGTGGGCCGCAACCTGGGCAAGGTCGAGGCCGACGGCAAGGTCAGCCTGGGGCCGATGGCGAAGATCAGCCGCAACCTGATGGAAGAGGGCTACGCGGTGGGCAACCACAGCCTGACCCACGCCCAGCTCTCGCGCACCACCGGCGATGCGCTGCGCCAGCAGGTGCTCGACACCGACACCCTGCTGAAGGACGTCGACAGCAAGCGCGCGCCGCTGTTCCGCTTCCCGTATGGCGCGCGCAACGCCGAAGGCCTGCAGCTGCTCAACGAAGCCGGCCTGAAGTCGATCATGTGGAACATCGATTCGATGGACTGGGCCGACCCGGTGCCGGAATCCATCGTGCAGCGCGTGCTCGGCCAGGTGAACAAGGAGCAGCGCGGCATCATCCTGTTCCATGACATCCACGACCGCGCGGTGAAGGCGCTGCCGCAGATCCTGGATCGGCTGATTGCCGATGGTTACCAGTTCGCCGGCTGGAACGGCCGCGACTTCACCGTCGCCCGCGCGCGCAAGGGCGCGGCCAGCGATGCCACCGTCACTACCGGCTACGAGAAGTCGTGGGCGATCGTGGTCGGCATCGACAGCTACGCCAAGTGGCCGAAGCTGGAATACGCCAGCCACGATGCGCAGGCGGTGGCCGATACCCTGACCGGGCAGTTCGGCTTCCCGTCCTCGCAGGTGATCGTGCTGAAGAACGAGCAGGCCACCCGCAACAACATCCTGGCCGCCTTCCACGACCGCCTGGCCGACGACCGCACCGGCAAGAACGACCGCGTGTTCGTGTTCTTCGCCGGCCATGGTGCCACCCGCCAGCTCGCCTCCGGCCGCGACCTCGGCTACATCATCCCGGTCGATTCGGACCCGAAGGAATTCGCCACCGACGCCATCGCGATGACCGACATCCAGAACATCGCCGAGAGCATGCAGGCCAAGCACGTGATGTTCGTGATGGATGCCTGCTACAGCGGCCTGGGCCTGACCCGTGGCGGCCCATCGTCGTCGTCGTTCCTGCGCGAGAACGCCCGCCGCAGCGCGCGGCAGATGCTGACCGCCGGCGGTGCCGACCAGCAGGTCGCCGATGCCGGCCCGAACGGCCATTCGGTGTTCACCTGGGTGCTGCTGCAGGCGCTGGCCGGCAAGGGCGACCTCAATGGCGACGGCCTGATCACCGGTACCGAGCTGGCCGCCTACGTGGCGCCGGCCGTCTCGGCGGTCTCGCACCAGACCCCGGCCTTCGGCAGCCTGCCCGGCTCGCAGGGCGGCGAGTTCGTGTTCCAGGTGCCGGACAGCCAGGAATACCTCAACGCCGATACGCGCCAGCTGACGCCGGATGCCATCGCACTGAACAACAAGGTCGATGCCGCGCAGGATGCCAAGGGCAGCCAGGCACCGGTGACCGTGGCCGACCTGCAGGGTGGCAAGGCCAGGCTGGTGGTGCCCAGCGCCGGCCCGGCCTCGGACCGGCAGCGCGCGCAGCAGGCCAACGACCGCGGCCTGCAGCTGTACCGCGAGAAGCAGTACGACGAGGCCGCCGCGCAGTTTGCCGAAGCGCTGAAACTGCGCCCTGATTTCGCCCAGGCAGCCAACAACCTCGGCTTCGTCTACTACCGCCAGCAGCGCTATGCCGAAGCCGCGCGCTGGCTGGAAAACACCCTGAAGATCGACCCGTCGCGTGCGGTGGCCCACCTCAACCTGGGCGATGCCTACTTCAACGCCGGCGACAAGGCCAAGGCGAAGCAGGCCTACACCACCTACCTGGCCCTGCAGCCGCAGGGCAGCGGCGCCGCCCAAGCGCGCGCGCAGCTGGAGAAGCTCTGAGCCATGAACGACGTGACCCGCACCGACACCATCGTGGCGATCGCCAGTGCCCCCGGCGCTGGCGGTGTCGGCCTGCTGCGCCTGTCCGGCCCGCGCGCTGCGGTGATTGCCCGCGCGCTGGGCGCACCCACGCTGCGCCCGCGCCACGCGCACTACGCACGCCTGCGCGACGCCGGCGGCGAGGTGATCGACGATGGCATCGTGTTGTGGTTCCCCGCGCCGAACAGCTTCACTGGCGAAGAGGTGGTGGAACTGCAGGGCCACGGCAGCCCCGTGCTGCTGCAGCAGCTGGTCGCGCGCTGCATCGCGCTCGGTGCACGCCAGGCCCGCCCGGGTGAGTTCAGCGAACGCGCGTTCCTCAACGGCAAGCTCGACCTGGCCCAGGCCGAGGCCATCGCCGACCTGATCGCCGCGGGCGACAACCGCGCCGCGCGCGCGGCACGCCGTTCGCTGGATGGCGTGTTCTCGCGCCGCATCGATGCTGTGGTTGAACAGCTCGTACTGCTGCGCATCCACGTGGAAGCGGCCATCGACTTCGCCGACGAACCGCTGGATACCCTGGGCGGCGCGCAGGTGCGGCGCGGGCTTGAACAGGCGCGCGCTGATCTGGCCCTGCTGCGCCGGGATGCAGAACGCGGCCGTCGCCTGCGCGATGGCCTGCACGCGGTGCTGATCGGCCCGCCGAACGCCGGCAAGAGCTCGCTGCTGAACGCCTTGGCCGGCAGCGAGCGCGCCATCGTCACCGACATTGCCGGCACCACCCGCGACACGTTGCGCGAAACCATTCGCCTGGACGGGCTGGAGCTGACCCTGGTCGACACCGCCGGCCTGCGCGACGGTGGCGACGCCATCGAACGCGAAGGCATGCGCCGCGCCCACGTGGAGATCGAGCGCACCGACCTCGCACTCATCGTGCTGGATGCGCGCGACCCCGCCGCCGGTGAAGCCGCGCTGGGTGAGTCTGTGGCCGCCGTGCCGCACAAGGTCTACATCCACAACAAGTCGGACCTGCTGGCGGCATTGCCGGCGCTGGACGACCCGGACCGCGTGTTCGTCTCGGCCGCCACCGGTGCCGGCCTGGAAGACCTGCACGCGCGCCTGCGTTCGATTGCCTCGGCCGGAGCAGGCGAGCAGGTGGACGGCGAGTTCTCCGCGCGCACCCGCCATGTCGATGCGATCGAACGCGCGCAGGAACATGCGCAGCGCGCCGATGGCGAGCTGGTGCACGAGCACCTGGAACTGGCTGCCGAGGAACTGCGGCTGGCGCATGATGCGCTGGGCGAGATCACCGGGCAGATGAGCGCCGATGACCTGCTGGGCAGGATCTTCTCCAGTTTCTGCATCGGCAAGTAGCTGTAGAGCCGAGCCCACGCTCGGCTGAGAGGCACCGGGATCGGGGGGCGGGGTCAGATCCCCGAAGGGGCTCTGACCCCTTGGATTGACGCAATCAACCCTGCATCCCTGGCTGCAGGGCGGTACGTCTTGAGTAAGCGCACAGACCGCGCTAGCGTGCGGAAAACTCTGGCTAGGGAATGGCAGATGCACCCGGACCATCTTTCGTACAGTCACTTCACCGGCCCAGCGCAGCTCCATCGCGCGCTGAACTCGCTGGCAGGCATCATCGAGGGAATCTCCATTGATGGAGA
The DNA here is from genome assembly GCF_003086915.1 of Stenotrophomonas sp. ZAC14A_NAIMI4_1. Lineage (NCBI taxonomy): Bacteria > Pseudomonadati > Pseudomonadota > Gammaproteobacteria > Lysobacterales > Lysobacteraceae > Stenotrophomonas > Stenotrophomonas sp. ZAC14A_NAIMI4_1. The sequence goes on along the minus strand of NZ_CP026002.1, from coordinate 4,691,241 downwards.
AATCAACGTGGATGAGCGCCGCTTTCTGGGCAACTGGATCCAGGATCACCTGCATCAGCGCCACCAGCACCCCTTCAACGAGTTGATGCCTGTACTTGACCAGGCGCTGGGCGAAGGCCGCATGGACGAAGAGTCAGCGGAGGATCTGCGCTGGCTCATTGACCGGATGCGATCCACCGAGCGGGCCAACGCAACGACGGCCGATCTGCAGCGCCTGCATGCGGTACTGGGAGGAATCGTTGCCGACGGACGCATTTCCGAACGGGAGCTGCGCGGCCTCTCCGAATGGATGGATGAGCATGCACATCTTCAGGGGTGCTGGCCCTATGACGAAATTGGCCACCTCGTTGCGAAGGTGTTGGCTGATGGCGTGGTAGACGCGCAGGAACAGGACCTGCTCAAGCAGTTCTTCAGTGAGTTCATCGTCCTGGCCGACGATCGCACCCTGACCAAGCCCCTGCTGGAACTTGCGGGAAGCCTGGTCGGAATGTGCGCGGTGGCACCGGATATCCACTTCGAGCAGAAGGGATTCTGCTTTACCGGTGCTTCATCCCGAGGGACACGCTCGGATATCCAGGCCCTTGTGACTGCACGCGGGGGAAGAGTGCACCCCACACCGTCGAAGAAGGTCGATTACCTTGTCATCGGCGCGGAGGGAAACCCGTGCTGGAGCTACGCCTGCTATGGGCGCAAGGTGGAGCGCGCTGTTGAGCTTCGCAAGGAAGGCCTGCGCATCATGATCGTGCACGAGCGCGATTTCCACGACGCCCTGGCGGACTGAGTCGTTGGGGTCAGAGCCCCTGCGGGGATCCGACCCCGTGCCCGACACCGCCGGCTGTAACATTCCCGCCGCATACTGACCCCCATCACATACCGCTTGGGGAAGTCGCAGTGAAGTCGTGGGGTTGTGCGTTGCTGTTGTCGCTGGCCGTGGCACCATCGGTGGCCATGAGTGCTGAAACTTCCACCCCGGCCACGGCCAAGGTCCCGGTCTACGGTCACCGGGGCGCCAGCGCGCTGCTGCCCGAGCACACGCTGGCGGCCTACGCGCAGGCCATCTCCGATGGCGCCGACTACATCGAACCGGACCTGGTGATGACCAGGGACGGCGTTTTGGTGGCCCGCCACGAGAACGAGATCGGTGGCACCACCGACGTCGCCGAGCACAAGGAATTCGCCAAGCGGAAGACCACCAAGGTCATCGATGGCGAGAAGGTCGAAGGCTGGTTCACCGAAGACTTCACCCTGGCCGAGCTGAAGACCCTCTACACCCGCGAGCGCCTGCCAGAACTGCGCAGCACCGCCTTCGACGGCCAGTTCCGCATCGCCACCCTGGACGAAATCCTGGCGTTCCTGATGCAGCAGGCCGGCCGTGCCAACCGCGGCATCGGCCTGGTGCCGGAAATCAAGCACCCGACCTACTTCCAGTCCATCGGCCTGCCGATGGAAGACAAGGTGCTGGCCGCGCTGCGCGGCAATGCCTATACCGCCGTCGCGCCAGTGACGATCCAGTCGTTCGAGACCGTCAACCTGCGCTACCTGCGCGGCAAGATCGGCCGTGGCAGCAACATCCGCCTGCTGCAGCTGCTGTGGAAGGGCGATGCCCGCCCGGCCGACGTCGCCAAGGCCGGTGGCACGCTTACCTATGCGCAGATGATGACCCCGGCCGGGCTGAAGGACATCGCCAGCTACGCCGATGGCATCGGCCCGGAGCTGCGTTCGATCATTCCGCTTGAGGCCAACGGGGCGCTGGGCACGCCGACGGCGCTGGTGCGTGACGCACATGCGGCCGGCCTGATGGTGATCCCGTACACCTTCCGCCCGGAAAACCATTTCCAGGCCAGCAACCTGCGCAAGGGTGCCGACAGCGCGCGCAACCCGGAAGGCTCGATCGCCGAGATGCGCGCCTACCTGGCCACCGGCATCGATGCGTTCTTCACCGATGACCCGGCGCTGGGCCGGCAGGCGGTCGATGGCATGGGCGCGGCGGGCAACGCCGCGAACTGACCCGTCAACGCCGCCGGGCACGGCCCGGCGCTACCTGTGTGGTCTGGTAGGTGCCAACCTTGGTTGGCACACAACAACCGCGCCGACCAAGGTCGGCCACTACCGGGTCATGGGGTTGCCGGCCAGCGGCCGGCACTACCCACCCATCAACCGCGCGGCTCGTCCGGCCGGCGGAAGGGGACCACCACGTAGTCGTGCCCCTCGCGCGGCTGCCACAGCACCGGCACGCGGCGCGGCGAGGGCGGCTCAAGCTCGTCGTCGGCCAGCGCCTCGACCTCGTCTTCCTCGTCCTCCCAGCTGTAGTGCTGGCGCGGCGTCATCGGGTCGGCATTGCGGAACAGCAGCGCAGCGATGATGCCGGCGAAGGCGCCGCCCATGTGCGACTGCCAGGACACGCCGTCGGCATGCGGCAGGATGGTCATCAGCATGCCGCCGTAGAACAGCATGCCGATCAGGCCGGTGGCAATGGCTGCGCGGTCGCGGCGCAGCAGGCCCAGGCTGGCCAGCAGGAACATCAGGCCGTGGGTCACGCCGCTGGCGCCCAGGTGCACGCTGCCGGGATTGCCCAGCATCCACGCGCCGATGCCCGAACCCAGCCACAGCAGGGGCAGGGCACGCACGGTGGCTTTCGGGTACACGCTGCCGGCCAAGGTGCCGAGGATCAGGATCGCAAAGCCATTGGCGGCGATGTGCTCGACCGAGGCGTGCAGCATCGGCCCGCCGATCAGCCCCAGCAGGCCCTTGGCCTCCAGCGGTGCCACCGCCCACGGCCGCCAGTCGAAGCTGCCCTGCAGGGCGAACACGGCCACCAGCACCAGCACGGCGGCCAGGCTGACATTGAACGCCCGCAGGATGCGCATGCGGTCGTTGCGGGGGGCCGGCACGTCACCGGCGGGCAGGGGCGTGTTGTTGTCCATACCTCAGCAATGGCGGTGGCCGGCGCGAAACCAAGGCCAGCGCAACGGGAGAGTGGAAGCGGCCGACGGGACAATCCCGCCGGCCGCGTGCCGCAGGCCGGTCAGGCTCAGGCCTGGCCGGCGCCTTCCTTCGGCGGGTACTTCAGGCTGAGCACCACGGTGGCGGCGATGATCGCGGCGACCACGCCCAGCGACACCGGGGTCGGGATCTTGAACAGGTCGATGATCATCATCTTGATGCCGATGAAGCCCAGCACCAGCGCCAGGCCGTACGGCAGCAGGTGGAAGCGGTCGGCCATGCCGGCCAGCAGGAAGAACATCGCACGCAGGCCCAGCACCGCGAACACGTTGGAGGTGAGCACGATGAACGGGTCGGTGGTGATGGCGAAGATCGCCGGGATGCTGTCCACCGCGAAGATCACGTCGGTCACCGCGATCAGGATCAGCACCGCGAACAGCGGGGTGAACCAGCGCTTGCCGTCGCGCATCACGCTCATCGCGTTGCCGGCGTAGTCCGGCAGCAGGCGCAGGTGCTTGCGCATCCAGCGCAGGGCGGGGTTGGTCTCCAGGTCCGGCTCCTGGCCGGCGGCGAACCACATCTTCCAGCCGGTGAAGAGCAGGAAGGCACCGAACACGTAGAGCAGCCAATGGAACTGGCTGATCAGCACGCTGCCGGCGAAGATCATGATCGTACGCAGCACGATCGCACCCAGGATGCCGATGATCAGCACCTTCTGGCGCTGCTCCTCCGGCACCGCGAAGTAGCTCATGATCATCAGGAAGACAAAGATGTTGTCCACCGCCAGGGCCTTCTCGACCAGGTAGCCGGTCAGGAACTCCAGGCCGACCTTGTTGGCCACCACCTGGCCGGCGGTCTCGCTGAGGTAATACCAGAGGCCCGCGTTGAACAGCAGGGCCAGCGCGACCCAGCCGATGGACCACCACAGGGCCTCCTTGAAGGTGACCTTGTGCGGTCCGCCGTGGCGCATCAACACCAGGTCGACGAGCAGGGCGATGATGACCACCGCCACGAAGCCGCCCCACATCCACACATTACCGATCGTCTGCATTGGGAATATCCGTTGGAAAGATGAATGCCAAGCCGGACGGCGAGGATCTGCAACGGAGGATCGGGAGGGGATCCAGGGACAGAGCTTCGCCAGTACGGCGAAGGTCTCGCTCGCAACCCCACGCGGGTGGGATTGCCGTTGCACCGGAGCCTGCGGGCTCGAATTGACGGCGACAACGTCTGGGAGCTACTCCCCTTCTGGGGCCGATTCTGCGGCCTGGCCGGGCCGCCGTCAAATGGGCGGCGGGCCGGGGTCAGAGCCCCTGCGGGGATCTGACCCCGGCGGCCGGTTTACAATAGGCCGATGAATACCCCCCTTCCCGTTGTCCGCCTCAAGAACGCGTGGCGCTCCAGCCACCCGTGGATCTTCCAGAAACTGGTCGAGAAGCCGACCGTCCGGCCCAAGCCCGGTTCCATCGTCGACGTGGTCGGCATCGATGGCGAGTTCATCGGCCGTGGCTTCTACAACGGGCACTCGCGCATCGCCGTGCGCATCCTTGAAACCGACCCGAACGTGCCGGTCGATGCCGGCTGGTTCTCGCGCAAGATCGCCCAGGCGGTCGAACTGCGCCGCGGCGTGCTGAAGCTCGATGCGGTGTCCGACGCCTGGCGCGTGGTGCACAGCGAAGGCGACGGCCTGTCCGGCCTGGTGGTGGACCGTTACAACGACCTGGTGGTGGTCGAATTCTTCGCCGCCGGCATGTTCCGCCACCGCGAGTGGATCTACGACGCCCTGCGCGAACAGTTCCCGGGCTGCCGCTTCCACAGCTTCGCCGACGAACACGTGCAGAAGCAGGAAAGCTTCGACTTCCACGGCAACACCACCACCGAAGCGTCGGTGATCACCGAGCATGGCATCAAGTTCCGCGCCGACCCGGCCGGTGCGCACAAGACCGGCTTCTTCGCCGACCAGCGCGAGAACCGTGAGTGGCTGAGCCAGCAGGTGGAAGGCAAGAGCGTGCTCGACCTGTGCTGCAACACCGGCGGTTTCGCCGTGTACGCCGCTGCGCGCGGTGCGTCGGAAGTGGTTGGCATCGACATCGATGAAGACGTCATCCAGATCGCCAAGGGCAATTCGCGCCTGAACAACGTGCGCCCGAAGTTCATCCAGTCCGACATCTTCCCGTGGCTGCGCGATGCCGCCAACCGCGGCGAGCAGTACGACGTGGTGATCCTGGACCCGGCGAAGATGACCCGCGACCGCGACCAGGTCATCACCGCGCTGAAGAAGTACCTGGACATGAACAAGCTGGCGCTGGGCGTGGTCAAGCCCGGTGGCCTGTTCGCCACGTTCTCCTGCACCGGCCTGGTGGCCGAGGACCAGTTCCTGGACATGCTGCGCCGCGCGGCCTATTTCTCCGGCCGCACGATCCAGATCCTGAAGGTGGCCGGCGCCGGTCCGGACCATCCGTTCATGGCCCACGTGCAGGAATCGCGTTACCTGAAGGCCGTGTTCTGCCGCGTGGTTGATTGATTTCAACGTGTAGAGCCGAGCTCACGCTCGGCTCGCGGTGCCTGATCAGTCGAGCATGGCTCGACTCTACAAATCTGCTGGCCGCAGCGCTATGGTCGGGCTCTTCCCTTTGCCGGTGAGAGCCCATGCCATCGCTGCGTCGCCTGTCCCTGTTGCTTGCCCTGGCGCTGTGCGCGCCGCTGTCCGCCCATGCCATCGAGTTCAGCGCGCAGGAGCTGGCCCGCGCCAAGACCCTGCAGCAGCGCCTGCTGACCCTGGACAGCCATCTGGATACGCCGGCCAACTTCGGCCGCGCTGGCTTCGACATCGAACAGCGGCACGATCACAACGCGCTTTCGCAGGTGGATTACCCGCGCATGGTCGAGGGCGCGCTGGATGGGGGCTTCTGGGCGATCTACACCGACCAGGGGGATCGCACTTCCGCCGCCCACCTGGCCGAGCGCGACCATGGCCTGCAGCGCCTAATGGAGATCCGGCAGATGCTGGCGGCCAACCCCGATCGCTTCGCGCTGGCGCTGACCGCCGATGATGCCGCGCGCATCAAGGCCGCTGGCAAGCGCGTGGTCTACATCAGCATGGAAAACGCCAGCCCGCTGGTGGAAGACCCCAGCCTGCTCTCGTTCTACCATCGCGCCGGCCTGCGCCTGCTCAGCACGGTGCACTTCGCCAACAACGAGTTCGCCGATTCGGCCACCGACCCCAAGGGCGCGGAGTGGAAGGGGCTGAGCCCGGCGGGCAAGGATCTGGTGCGTGCGGCGGTGAAGCTGGGCATCGTCATCGACCAGTCGCACGCCTCCGATGCGGTGTTCGATGACCTGCTGGCGATGATGCCGGTGCCGTTCGTGCTGTCGCACAGCTCGGCCAAGGCGGTCTACAACCACCCGCGCAACCTCGACGATGCACGCCTGCGCCAGCTGGCCAAGGCCGGCGGCGTGATCCAGGTGAATGCCTATGGCGGTTACCTGATCGACACTGCCAAAACGCCCGAACGCAAGCAGGCCGAAGAAGCGCTGAGCAAGCAGCTGGGCGGCTGGGAAGGCATGGGCATCGCCCAGGGCGTGGCCCTGCAGCAGGCCGAACAGGCGCTGGACCACGAGCACCCGGTGCGCCACGCCAGCCTGGACGATTTCTTCGCCCACTTCGAACACATCCTCACGGTGGTTGGCCCCGAACACGTGGGCATCGGCCTGGACTGGGATGGTGGCGGTGGCCTGAGCGACCTGCCCGACGTCAGCCAGTTGCCGAAGATCACCGCGTGGCTGCTGCGCAAGGGCTACACCGAGCAGCAGATCGCCGGCATCTGGGGCGGCAACCTGCTGCGGGTGATGCGGCAGGCGCAGGACTACGCGGCAAAGCAGGGCGGCTGACCGCCCCGAGGAAATGCCGGCCAGCGGCCGGCACTACCGGTGATGCGAAAGCGGTAGTGCCGGCCGCTGGCCGGCATACCCGGTGATCCGGTTATTTCGCGATCAACGCATTGCGGCGGCTGTACAGGAAGTACAGCACCAGGCCGACCACGTTCCAGATCAGGAAATACAGCTGGGTGGTGTGCGGCAGGCTGATGAACAGGTAGATGCAGCCCAGCGCGGCCAGCGGCCCGACCACGAAGGCCAGCGGCGTGCGGAAGCTGCGCTCGCGGTTCGGCTCGCGCACGCGCAGCACCACCAGGCAGATACCCACCGCGGTGAACGCGGCCAGGGTACCGGCGTTGGCCAGGGCGGCGATTTCGTCCAGGCGGGCAACGCCGGCCAGTGCCGACACCACTACGGCGGTGAACAGCGTGGTCGCCACCGGCGTGCCGGTGCGTGCGTTGACCTTGGACAGGCCACGCGGCAGCAGGCCATCGCGGCTCATCACGAAGAAGATGCGGCTCTGCCCGTACAGGAAGGCCAGCAGCACGGTGGGCAGGGCGATGATCGCGACCACGCCGATGAACATCGCCGCCTTCGAGCTGCCGAGCTCGCGCATGATCAGCGCCAGCGGCTCGGCGCTGTGGCCGAACACCGCGTAGCTCATCGCGCCCACGGCGGCCAGCGCCACCAGCACGTAGACGATGGTGCAGCCGATCATCGAACCGATGATGCCGATGGACAGGTCACGCGCCGGATTCTTGGTTTCCTCGGCGGCGGTGGAGATCGCATCGAAGCCGTAGAACGCGAAGAAGATGATCGCCGCCGCGGCCATCACGCCACGCTCGACGCCATCGGGGCCGAGCGACTTGGCAAAGCCATACGGCATGAACGGCTGCAGGTTGGCGGGGTCAAAGGCGGGCAGGGCGACGGCCACGAACACCGCCAGGGCGATCAGCTTGAACACCACCAGGATGGCGTTGAGCGTGGCGCTCTCTTTGGTACCGGCCATCAGCATCAGCGCCACCAGCCAGGTGATGATGATCGCCGGCAGGTTGATGAAGCCACCGGCCACGTGCGGCCCGGCGGCCAGTGCGGCCGGCAGGGTGATGTCGATGCCGAACTGGGTGTGGATCCATTCCAGGAAGCCGACGAAGTAGCCGGACCAGCCGACCGCCACCGTACTGACCACCAGCGAGTACTCGAGGATCAGGCTCCAGCCCACCACCCAGGCGAACACCTCGCCCAGCGCGCTGTAGCTGTAGGTATAGGCGCTGCCGGCCGCCGGCATCATCGTCGACAGCTCGGCATAGGCCAGTGCCGCACAGGCGCAGACCGCACCGGCGATGGCGAAGGAGATCAGCACGGCCGGGCCGGCCAGGTTGGCGCCGACGCCGATGAGCGTGTAGATGCCGGTGCCGACGATGGCGCCGATGCCCAGGGCGATCAGGTGCGGCCAGCTGAGGGTCGGCACCAGGCGCCGACCGGCTTCATGGACAGTGACGGAATCTAGCGACTTGCGCCGGAGCAGGGACATGCAGGCCTCGGAAGGGGATGACTTGGAACGACAAGTTCCCGAGTGTGACCGAACGCAGCGCAGCATTACCACTGACGAGGGTCATACCCGCCAAGGCGCGCGCTGCGCCCCGACCAGGCTGCCGGAATCGGCACAAAACCCGCGTCCCCGATCCCGCCGCTGGGCCAGCACGGTTTCAAAGCCGTGCTCGCGGCCGAAGGCGTGCTCGTCCAGCGTCACCGGCAGCAGCTGCAGGAAATCGAAGCGCCCGGAGGGCAGCTGCTGCGGACCCGGGAAGTGCGGGGCGGGAATGAACACCATCGCCTGCAGCGCGCTGTCGGCGCGGTCCACCGGCATGCCCAGCTTCAGCCGGTCCCATGCCGACAGCGGATCGCCTGGCATGCGCCCATGGCACAGCAGCAGCTGGTAGGCGGTGAACCAGCGCACGGTGGTCAATGCCCAGGGCGCCTCGTCCAGCGTTTCCATCAGCAGCTCGACGCCGAAACCGGAATCCCCATCCTCGTGCGGGCCTTCCCATGCATTGGACAGGCCCGAGCTGACGTACACCCAGTGCCGGCGCTCGCCATGCGGCGGGCAGGCGAACACGCCCACGTGCAGCCAGCGCGGATCGATTTCCTCCTGCTGGAACACCCCATGCAGCAGGTCCATGTCCAGCGGAAAGATGCCCGGGCCGGTGTCGCCGAAATGCTGGCGGTACAGGGTCTCTTCGCGGAATTCCCAGCTGCGTTCGAGCAGGGTGTCGTCATCCATGGTGGTCATCGTGCGTCCGTGGCAGTTGCAGGTGGGGGCTGCAGCATAGCGCGCCCCCACCCGGGCCCTCAGCGGTCCACCGTGGCCAGCACCGCCTGCGGGTAGCGCTCGCCGGCGGCGGCATGCAGCGGGAACACCGCATCCAGCCGCGCGAGCACGCCTGCATCCAGCTGCACCTGCAGCGCGCCCAGGTTTTCCTGCAGCCTGGCCGCGCGCGTGGTGCCCGGGATTGGCACCAGGTGCGGACCCTGTGCCAGCACCCAAGCCAGGGCCAGCTGCGCCGGGGTGATCTCCAGCTCGGCGGCCAGCGCCTGCACCTGTGCCACCAGCGCCAGGTTGCGGGCGAAATTGTCGCCCTGGAAGCGCGGCGAACTGCGGCGGTAGTCGTCGGCCTCGAAGTCATCCGGGCTGCGGATGGCGCCGGTCAGGAAGCCACGCCCCAGCGGCGAATACGGCACGAAGCCGATGCCCAGTTCGGCGGTGGTGGCCAGCACCCCGTTCTGCTCCGGTTCGCGCGACCACAGCGAGTACTCGCTCTGCACCGCCGTGACCGGATGCACCGCATGGGCACGGCGGACGGTGGCTGCCGAGGCTTCGGACAGGCCCAGCCAGCGCACCTTGCCCTGTTCGACCAGGCGCGCCATCGCGCCCACGGTGTCCTCGATCGGCACGGCCGGGTCGACGCGGTGCTGGTAGTACAGGTCGATGTGGTCCACGCCCAGCCGGCGCAGGCTGTCCTCGCAGGCGGCCTGCACGTACTCCGGGCGGCCGTCGATACCGCGCGCCTGCGGGTTGCCCGGGTCCAGCTTCAGGCCGAACTTGCTGGCCAGGAACACCTCGTTGCGGCGCCCGGCGATGGCGCGGCCGAGCAGGCGTTCATTGGTATGCGGGCCATACACATCGGCGGTGTCGAGCAGGGTGACGCCACGGTCCAGCGCCTGCTGGATCAGGGCGATGGCCTCGTCCTCGCTGCTGCGGCCACCGTAGAAGGCGCTCATGCCCATGCAGCCCAGGCCGAGGGCGGAAACGGTGGGGCCGGCGGGGCCGAGGGTGCGGGTCGTCATGGATGGGGAGCTCATCGGCTGGGTGCTCATTGGGGTGTCTCCAGGGGGGAAGGGTCAGGCGCGTGGCTGCAGGCGGGTGCCGCCACTCATCAACATGCGCGGCAGCGGCATCTGCAGGAAGTCGTGGGGGAAGGACGGGGCGACGGCACTGAGCGAGTCCAGCCGTGCCAGCGCCTCGGCCGGCAGCTGCAGGTCCAGCGCGGCCAGGTTGTGCTCGAACTGGGCCAGGGTGCGGGCACCGACGATGGGCAGGGCACCGGCGCCCGGGCGCTGCAGCAGCCACGCCAGGGCGACCTGTGCCGGCGAATGCGACAGTTCCTGGGCGATCTGTGTCACTTCATCGGCGATCTGCAGCGAACGCGCGGTCAATGCGCCATTGATCAGGGCGACGTTGCGGCGCGAGCCACCCGGCGTAGCAGCCAGCACCTCGTCCTGGGCCAGGTCGCTGGCGCTGTACTTGCCGGTCAGCACGCCACTGCCCAGCGGCGACCAGGCCACCACACCCAGGCCCAGCGCTTCGGCCATCGGCAGCAGTTCGTGCTCCACGCTGCGCTGGATCAGGCTGTACTCGATCTGCAGGGCCACCAGCGGGGCCCAGCCGCGCAGGTCGGCCAGGGTCTGCATGCGCGCGATCTGCCAGGCCGGTGTATCGGAAATGCCGGCGTAGAGCACCTTGCCGCTGCGCACCAGATCGTCGAAGCCGCGCATCACCTCATCCACGCCGGTGGTGTCGTCCCAGGCATGCAGGTACAGCACGTCCAGGTAGTCGGTGCCGAGCCGGCGCAGGCTGTCCTCCACCGAACGCCGCATGCTCTTGCGGTGGTTGCCGGCGTTGTTGGGGTCGCCCGGCACGGTGGCCAGGGTGTACTTGCTGGCGATCACCAGGCGCTCGCGCTGGCCCTGGGCGAAACGGCCGAGCAGGGTCTCGGCGCTGCCGTCGGTGTAGTTGTTTGCCGTATCGACGAAGTTGCCGCCACGTTCAACGTAGGCATCGAAGATGCGGCGGGCCTCGGTTTCGTCCGCGCCCCAGCCCCAGTCGGCGCCGAAGGTCATCGTGCCCAGAGCCATCGGGCTGACCCGCAGGCCGGAGCGGCCGAGCAGGCGGTAGTGGTCGAGCGACATCGCAGGTCTCCATCACGGGGGCGGTGCATCCGCCGGGGAAGCCAGCTTCCTCCTGTCGATCGTGTGGATAAACTGCGTATAAACTGACTCACCTTGAAGGCTGGCTTCACAATGGATGCCTCCGCTCCTCTGACTGCCGTGGTCGCCTTCGTCCACGTGGCCGAACATGCCAGCTTCACCCGCGCCGCCGATGCGCTGGGCGTGTCGACCTCGGCGCTGTCACAGAGCGTGCGCGCGCTGGAAGCGCGGATGGGCGTGCGCCTGCTGCAGCGGACCACGCGGCGGGTGGGCCTGACCGAACACGGCGCGCGCTTCCTGCAGCGGGTGCGAGGTGGCCTGGACCAGATCGACCAGGCCTTCGCCGAACTGGACAGCGCGCGCTCGGTGCCGGCCGGGCGACTGCGGGTGACGCTGCCGCGCATCGTCGCCGACCGCATGGTGCTGCCGCGGCTGCCCGATTTCCTGGCGCGCTACCCGCAGGTGCAGGTGGAGCTGTGCGTCGACCCGGCGCTGGCCGATCTGGTGGCCGAGGGCTTCGACGCCGGCATCCGCCTGGGCGAATCACTCGCGCAGGGCATGATCGCGGTGCCGATCGGGCCGCCCGAGCGGCAGGTGGTGGTGGCCACGCCGGCCTACTTCGAGCGCCAGGGCGTGCCGCAGACCCCGCATGACCTGCAGGGCCACGCCTGCATCGTGCACCGCCTGGCCAACGGCCGGCTGATGCCCTGGGAGTTCAGCCGCGAGGGCCACGACCTGGAGGTGGAAGTGAGCGGGCGGCTGGTGTTCAACGATGCCGGCGTCGCCCATCGCGCCGTGCTCGCCGGGCTGGGCATGGCCCAGGGCTTCGCCTCGCTGGTGGCCGACGACATCGCCGCCGGGCGGCTGCAGAGCGTGCTGCAGGACTGGCAGCCGCCGTTCCCCGGCTTCCACCTGTACTACCCGGCGCGTGAGCAGATGGCACCCAAGCTGCGGGTGTTCATCGACCACCTGCGCGAGGGAATGCACGACCGGTAGCGTCGAGCTTGCTCGACTGCTCCGCCGCCTTTGTAGAGTCGAGCCATGCTCGACTGCTCTTTGCATCAGTCGAGCAAGCTCGACGCAACGGTCAGCGGCTCGACGCCCGGCCAATGGCAGCCATCTTCCTGCCATGCCTCGACGTCTTCGCTGAAGGCCGTGCGTCGCCCATCGCGCGCGCGTTCGTAGCTGAAACCGTAGACGCGCGCGCCCTGCGTGCTCAGGTGATAGCGCCCGTTGCGGCGGCCTTCGATGCGTTCTTCCCACACGCTGTCGAACTGGGAGGGCCGGTCTTCATCCAGCACCGTCGTTTCCTGCGAGACCCGCTGCACCGGCAGGCGGCCGCGCTGCCCGGCGTACTGCACGTCGGCGCTGCCATCGTCCAGCCAGCGCCACAGCAGGTGGATGCTGTCGTTGCGGCCGCCGGTGAGGCAACGATGGTCCTGCGCCGCGGCCGCCGCTGCGGTGTCGGCCAGCAGCAAGGCAAACAGCAGCACGGCCAGCCGCCGGATCATCCGTTCAACCCCAGGCGGATGCCGAAACCGACCAGGAACAGGCCGGCCACGCGGCGCAGGACGGTGCTGATGCGCGGGTGCTGGATCAGGTGGCGACGGGCCAGGTTGCCCGCACCGATCAGCAGCGAGCAGTAGGCCACGCTGACCACGAAGATGATGCCGGCCAAGGCCGCGAACGTGGCGATGCCGTGGTGCGCGGCCGGGTCGATGAACAGCGGCAGGAAGGCCATGTAGAACAGGATCGCCTTCGGGTTGAGCAGGCTGACCAGGATCGCCTGCTGGAAATAGCGTCCGGGCTGCATGCGGATCGGGCCGGCATCGCCGCCCTCGGTCTTCGGCGTGCGCAGCAGGCTGATGCCCACCCACACCAGGTAGGCCGCACCCAGGTACTGCACCGCGTGGAAGACCAGCGGGTTGGCCTTCAGCAGCGCTGCGACGCCGGCCAGGGCCAGCCACATCAGGATCTGGTCACCGACCAGCAGGCCGGCCAGCGCGGTGTAGCCGCCGCGCACGCCGCCGCGGCCGGTGGCGGTGAGCAGGGTGAAGGTGCCGGGCCCGGGCAGGGCGAGGAACACCAGCACGGCGAGCAGGAACGTCCACAGGTCCTGGATGCCCATCCACGGCATGGCATGGCTCATTGTTGTTGCGGGGGGGCGCCATTGTCGGCCAGTGGCGGGGCCGGGGACAGGGGGCCGCCGCCATCGCCGGGCAGGCCGGACAGCAACGGTTGCAGGTGGTCGCGCAGCTGCGCGTGCAGTTGCCGCACCGCCGGCGAGAACTGCTTGCGGTGCGGGCATACCAGCTGCAGCGGGATATGGCTGCCGATGCCGCCCAGCAGCACCTGCAGGCGCCCGGCGCGCACGTCCTCGCGCAGGTCCAGCCAGGATTTGTAGGTGATGCCTTCGCCAGCCACCGCCCAGCGCCGCACCACGTCGGCATCGTCGCAGACCAGCGGCCCGCGCACCGGTATCACCACGCGCCGCCCCTCGACCTCGAACGCCCAGCGGTCGTAAGTGCGCCCACCGAGCTGGTAGGCCAGGCAGTCGTGCTCGCGCAGGTCTTCCAGCCGTGCCGGCACGCCACGCCGCTGCAGGTAGGCGGGCGATGCCGCCAGCACGCGGCGGTTGCCCTCCAGCAGCGGCAGCGCCACGTAGCTGGCATCGTCGAAGTGGCCCAGGCGGATCGCCACGTCCACCGGGTCGCGGAACACGTCGGCCACCTCGTCGGACAGGCGCAGGTGCAGCCGCAGCCGCGGGTGTGCGGCACGGAAGGTGGCCAGCCACGGCAGCAGCAGGTTGCGGCCGAAATCCGAAGGCGCCGACAGCTGCAGGGTGCCGTGCAGGTCGGCGTCCTCGCCCTGCACGCGGGCCTGGCCCTCGCGCAGCGTGGCCAGCACCTCCTGCGCATAGGGCAGGTACAGCGCGCCTTCGCCGGTCAGGCGCAGGCTGCGGGTGGTGCGCACGAACAGGCGCAGGTCCAGCTCGCGTTCCAGCCGCGCCACCGCCGCGGCCACCTGCCCGGGCAGCAGGTCGGCTTCGCGCGCGGCCTGCGAAAAGCTGCCCAGCGCGGCGGTGCGGACGAACAGCTGGAGGTCGTCGAAACGGATCATTTTCATTGCCGGAGTGAAAGTGCTGACTGATTCTGCGCCTTTCCGGGGGGCCGCGCGCGGCGCACGCTGTGGGTTCCTCTTCCCACCGGACCGCTGCCATGCGCGCCATTGCCTACACCCACGCCGGCCTGCCGATCGACGATCCCCAGGCCCTGATCGACATCGACCTGGACCTGCCGCAGCCGGGCCCGCGCGACCTGCGGGTGGCGGTGCGCGCCGTGGCGGTGAACCCGGTGGATACCAAGGTGCGCCGCAACGCCGCCACCGAGGGCCCGCGCGTGCTGGGCTGGGATGCCGTGGGCGTGGTCGATGCCGTGGGCAGCGACGTGACCCTGTTCCAGCCGGGCGACGCGGTCTACTACGCCGGGGTGATCGACCGCCCGGGCAGCAACGCCGAATACCAGCTGGTGGATGAGCGTAGCGTCGGCCGCAAGCCGGCCAGCCTCGACGATGCTGCCGCCGCGGCGCTGCCGCTGACCGCGATCACCGCCTGGGAACTGCTGTTCGACCGCCTGCGCATCGCCGAGGGCGGTGGTGAAGGCCAGACCCTGCTGGTGATCGGTGCAGCCGGCGGCGTCGGCTCGATCCTGGTGCAGTTGGCACGCACGTTGACCAAGCTCACCGTCGTCGGCACCGCCTCGCGCCCGGACACCCAGGACTGGGTGTATGCGATGGGCGCGCACCACGTGATCGACCACACCCTGCCGCTGACCGAAGGCCTGGCCCGGCTGGGCATTCCCCAGGTCGAGCACGTGGCCAGCCTGACCCACACCGACCAGCACTATGCGCAGATCGTGGAAGTGCTGGCGCCGCAGGGCCAGCTGGGCCTGATCGACGACCCGGGCCAGCTGGACGTGATGGCACTCAAGCGCAAGGCGCTGTCGCTGCACTGGGAGCTGATGTTCACCCGGCCGCTGTTCAAGACCGCCGACATGCAGCGCCAGCACGATCTGCTGAACCGCGTGGCCGAGCTGGTTGATGCCGGGGTGCTGCAGACCACGCTGGGCGAGCACTTCGGGCGCATCAACGCGGCCAACCTGCGCCGCGCGCATGCGCTGCTGGAAAGCAATCGTGCCAAGGGCAAGATCGTGCTGGAAGGCTGGTAAGGATCATGGCCAACGGCTGAGCCCCTCGTGGCTGGCCGCCCGGTCCCGCGGCCGCGCATCTGCGGATGGGCCGGGTGGGCAGGCCGCGCAGGGGACGCCGTGAATCCATCCATGGAGGCTTGTGAGCGCCATCCATGGCGCTCGCACCCCTGCGCAACCTACCCACCCGACCTCTGACAATTTCCGTGCGCGTCCAGCCACGGAAAAGAAAAAAGAAGAGCAGAAGCCGGTCGCTTCGCTCGTGTGTCGACCAAGGTCGACACCTACCAGAGCAGGTCCCGTGCCGACCAACGGTCGGCACCCACCCTCAGCAGCGGGCACCAACAGACCGCAGAAATCTGTCGAAGGCGGGGTGGGTCCGGTTGAGGGGGTGTGAGCGGCATGGATGCCGCGACCAAGCCCCCATGGATGGGTTTACGGCGTCCCCCTCAACCGGACTCACCCCGCCATCCCACGGATAGCCCGCTTCTGCTGTTGCTCTGGCTTCGGCTTCTGCAGGTGCAGGGCTGCAAGCCCTGCAAGCAAACCCCAACCCTCAGGCGACGCCGTTGTCGACGTGCGCGGCAAACCCCGGCTGCTGCCGCAAGCGCTCGAACCACACCTCGATATTCGCCAGCAGCGGCTTGCCGCCCGGCGTGCTGCGCCAGCGCTGCGTCGACAGGCCGAGCACGATGTCCGCCAGGGTGAAATCCGCACCGGCTACGTGCGCATGGCCAACCAACTGCGCGTCGAGCATCGTCATCAGGCGGTTCCACTGCGCCAGGCTCGCCTCCGCCCGCGCATCGTCCGGGTAATCGGCATGCCCGCGCACGCGCGCCATGAACACGTGGCGCCACGCCGTGTTCAGATCGGTCGCCTGCCAGTCCATCCACTGCTCCACCCGCGCCCGTGCCTGCGGCGCCACCGGCAACAGGTCGTGGCGCCCGGCGCGCGCGGCCAGGTAGCGACAGATGCTGTTGGATTCCCACAGCACGAAGTCGCCCTCGCGCAGCACCGGCACCTGTGCGTTCGGGTTCAGCCCGCGCAGCAGCTCGGCATCGGGTGCCGCATGGTGCCGCACCGCCAGGTCCAGCCCGGCGCACAGCCACAGCACCTTGCGCACGTTGATCGAGGTCGGCTTTCCGTACAGTTCGAGCATGGCCAGACGCAGCGTTTGAGACGGGGCCAGCCTACACTGGCGGCATGCAAACCGAATTCCTGCTCCTCGGCGCCCTCCTCCTGGCCGTCCTCGTCCTGCAGCTGGTCGCCCTGCTGCGCCGCCCGCCCCATGACCGCCTGGAACAGGCCGTGCGCGAGGAGGCGCGGGCCGGCCGCAGCGAACTGCGCGAACAGCTCGATGGCTTCGCCCGCGCGCTGAACGATCTGTCCACCCGCACCGACCAGCGCCTGGACCTGCTGCGCGAAGCCCTCGGCGAAGATGCGCGCAAGGCCCGCGCTGAAGCGGCCGAAAGCCAGCAGCGCAGCGGTGCGTTGATGGGCCAGCGCCTGCAGGAACTGCGCGCGCAGCTGGAAGTGTTCGGCCAGCAGCAGGAAGCTCGCATCCACGCCTTCGGCCAGCAGCTGCAGGAACTGACCACCCGCACCGACAGCCAGCTGGGCGCGCTGCGCCAGACCCTGGTGGACGATGCGCGCAAGGGCCGCGAGGAAGGCGCACAGTCGCAGCAGCGCCTGACCGAAAGCCTGGGCCTGCGCCTGCAGGAACTGACCCAGCGCAACGAACAACGCATCGCCGAGATGCGCACGACCCTGGAAGAACAGCTGCGCGCGCTGCAAAGCGACAACGCGCAGAAGCTGGAACAGATGCGCGTGACCGTGGACGAGAAGCTGCAGACCACGCTGGAAACGCGCCTGGGGCAGTCGTTCAAGCTGGTCTCCGAGCGCCTGGAACAGGTGCAGCGCGGCCTGGGCGAAATGCAGCAGCTGGCCACCGGCGTGGGCGACCTCAAGCGCGTGCTGACCAACGTCAAGACGCGCGGCAGCTGGGGTGAAGTGCAGCTGGAGAACATCCTCGAACAGACGCTCATCCAGGAGCAGTACGCGCGCGCGGTGAAGGTGCGCCCGGACAGCAACGAGATGGTCGACATCGCGGTGCGCCTGCCCGGCCGTGGCGACGACGCGCCGGTGTGGCTGCCGATCGATTCCAAGTTCCCGCGCGAGGATTACGAGCGCCTGCTGGATGCCCAGGACCAGGGCGATGCCGAGCTGGTGCGCGTCCAGGGCACGCAGCTGGAACGCGCGGTGAAGGTGCAGGCCAAGTCGATCTCCGAGAAGTACATCGTGCCGCCGCACACCACCGATTTCGCGGTGATGTTCCTGCCCACCGAAGGCCTGTACGCCGAGGTCATCCGCCGTCCCGGCCTGGTCGACCTGCTGCAGCGCGACCACCGCGTGGTGGTGGCCGGCCCGACCACCATCACCGCGCTGCTCAACAGCCTGCAGATGGGCTTCCGCACGCTGGCCATCGAGAAGCGCTCCAGCGAAGTGTGGAGCCTGCTGGGTGCGGTGAAGAGCGAGTTCGGCAAGTTCGCCGGCATCCTGGAAAAGGCCGAGAAGCAGATCACCACGGTCGGCCGCAGCATCGGCGCGGCCAGCCGCAAGACGCGCACCATCGAACGCCGCCTGCGCGGGGTGGAGACGCTGGCCAACGAGCAGGTGCAGCAGCTGCTGGGCGACCTGGGCGAGGCGGAAGAAGAGGGGGGCGAGGACGAGGCCAGCGAGGGCGAAGAGACCTGAGTGCACTGACACACCACCTGCACCACGCAATGCGTATGCTGGCGGCCTCGATCACCGCCTGCAGGTCCGACCATGCGTCTACGCTTCCTTGCCAGCCTGGCCCTGGCCGCCCTTTTGTCGGCCTGCAGCAGCACGCCGCCGGCCGCTGATGCGGCGGCACAGCCGGCGGCGGCAGACACGCCGGAGGCCACCGAGGCCTACCAGGAAGCGCGCGATGTGGATTGCCGCGCCGCCGGTGGCACCCTGCAACCGCTGGGCCGCCTGCAACGCGTGCAATGCGTGATTCCCTATGCCGATGCGGGCAAGGCCTGCAGCAGCAAGCGCGACTGCAGCGGCCAGTGCCTGGCCACGGGCGAAGCCGAGGCGGGCGTGGTGGCAACCGGCACCTGCCAGCGTGATGTCAGCCAGAACTTCGGCTGCCGCCAGCGCATCGAGGACGGCAAGGCGCAGGGCACGATCTGCGTGGATTGATCGCACGCGGCGCATCCGCGCAGCGCTATGCTGGTGGACCTTTCCCCGCCATAGCCGGAGCCCCCGCGTGAGCACCCCGATCCAGGATATTTCCCTCACCACCATCGACGGCCAGCCGTCCACCCTGGGCGATTACCAGGGCAAGGTCCTGCTGGTGGTCAACGTTGCCTCCAAGTGCGGCCTGACCCCCCAGTACGAAGGCCTGCAGGCGCTGTACGCGGAAAAGCAGGCCCAGGGCCTGGAAGTGCTGGGTTTCCCGGCCAACAACTTCCTCGGCCAGGAGCCGGGCAGCGAAGCGGAGATCCAGCAGTTCTGCCAGCTGACCTACGACGTCACCTTCCCGATGTTCGCCAAGATCAGCGTGGCCGGCGAGGACACCCACCCGCTGTACCAGCAGCTGACCGCTGCGCAGCCGCAGGCCATCGGTGAAGGCCCGCTGCGCGAGCGCCTGGCCAGCAAGGAGATTCCGATCCACGCCGCACCGGCAGTGCTGTGGAACTTCGAGAAGTTCCTGGTCGGCCGCGATGGCAAGGTCGTTGCACGCTTCGCCCCGGACGTGGCCGCCGATGACGCGCGCCTGCGTGAGGCGATCGAGGCCGCGCTGGCCGCCTGATCGCCCGGGGTCGGATCCCTTTCCAGGGGAAAGGGCTCCGACCCCGGGCCATGAGCAAAAAAAAACCCCGCCAAGGCGGGGTTTTTCATGCATGGACCACGGTGATCAGTTGGTCCAGTTCGGCATCGGCATGGCATCCACCGGAATCGGCGAATTCTCATCGTCGCTGCCGCGCTCGCGCTTGCCGCGCAGGTCGTTCTCGATCTGGTAGTTGCGGCGCTGCAGCCAGGCATCACGCACCAGCGCGTACTCATCCACCGCCGAACTGCGCAGGTCGTCCACCGCCATCAGCTGCGCGCGGGTGTCGACCAGCTGCAGGCCCTGCAGGGCGATGCGGATCTTGTCTTCCTCGATCGTGCGCATCGGCGACAGCGGCATGTCGCCCGCCAGGCCGAACACATCGCGCACGGTACGCGGGCCGAAGAACGGCAGTTCCACGTAGCGCGAACGGCGCCAGCCCCAGGCACCCAGGGTCTGCCCGAAGTCCTCGCGGCGGTTGGGCACCATCGCCTTGCTGGCCGGGTCGAACAGGCCACCGATGCCCACCGTGGAGTTCATCAGGAAGCGGCCGAGGGTATCCCACGCATCATCCGGGCGGCCCTGCAGCAGCTGGTTGAGGATGGTGACCGGCGAGCGGATGTTGCTGAAGAAGTTGCTCACGCCGGTGCGTGCGAAGCGCGGCACGACGTGGGTGTAGGCGGTCGCCAGCGGTCGCGCGATCACGTTGTCCACGCCCACGTTGAAACGGTGCACGCGGCGGTTCAGCGGCTCCCACGGGTCATAGGCAGCCGTGGTGGCGGCCGTGCCAGCGTTGCCGTACAGCGCGTCGAAATCGTCATCGCCACCGGGTGCGGCGGCGGCGGCCGCCGTGGCGGCATCAGTTTCGGCGGTGTCGGCCGGCGGCGGGGTGGCCGTCGCCGTTGCGTCGTCCGCGGCGGCAGCCGGTGCCGCTTCAACCGTGCCGGTATCGGCAGCGGGTGCATCGGCGGTGCTGGCCGGGACCACGGTGTCGGCCACCGGCGCATCGCTGCGCGCGGGCTTGCCGGCACAGGCGCTGAGCGCCAGGGCCAGGATCATCAGGGGAATGGCGCGTACGACGTTCATGTCAGCTCGCAGCAGAGGGTGCATTGAAATCCAGATCGGGCGACAGCCGGTAGGCCGCGCTCAGTTCGTTGAAACCAGCCGGGGTGCCGGAGATCGCCAGCGGGTGGCCCTGGGTGCGCGCACGCGCGGCCAGTTCGGCCAGCAGCGCCAGGCCGGCGCTGTCCACGCGCTCGACCTCGCCCAGCTCCAGTCGTGCCAGCTTTGCCGGCAGGGCCTGCAGCTGCGGCCACAAGGCGATCACCGCGGCACGGTCGAGCACCCCGCGCAGGCGCAGGGTGTCGCCTTCCAGCAGTGCCAGCGGCTTACTTGCCATTGCCGGCCGGCCCGGCCTGCATGCTGCCGCTGCGCAGGTCGCTGGCCACCTGCTTGATGCCCTTCTGGCGCAGCGGGGCGTCGAACTGGTTGCGGAAGGTCTGCACGTAGGAGATGCCTTCGATGTTGACGTCGAAGATCTTCCACTGGCCGTTGACGTTGCGCATCCAGTACTCGACCGGGGTCGGCTCGTTGCCGGCACGCACCAGCTCGGTGGCCACGCGCACGCCGCGGTTGCCCGGCAGCGGGCTCTCGCCCTTCAGGCGGAAGCTCGGCTTGCCCTGGATGTTCAGCAGGGTCGAGCCGTAGCGCTGCATCAGGCTGTCGGCCATCGCATCGGCGAACAGCTTGATGTCGGCGTCGGAGGCGCCGCGGGCGTGCGTGCCCAGCACCAGGCGCGCGGCATAGTCGCGGTCGAAGGTGCGGGTCAGTTCGCTGTCGATGTAGCTGCGCAGGCTGGCCGGGTTGCTGGTGAACTCAGCGCGGCGCTGCTGCAGGGTCGACATGATGCGGCTGCTGGCGTCGATCACCACCTTGCCGGCCTGGCCCTGCGGGGCGGCGGCAGCGGCGGGGGCGGACTGCGCCTGGGCCAGGAACGGGGTGGCCAGCAGCAGCGACGAGGCCAGCAGGGCCGGGATCAGTTTCATCTTCATGGTTGCGGTTCCGTTGCAGGCGACTGCTCGCCATCGTTGGGTTTCTGGCCAGCGCCACCGGCACTGCCACTGAACATGTACTTGCCGACCAGCTGCAGCAGGTCCACCGCCGGCTGGGTGAAGACGATCTCCTCACCGGGCTTGAGCACTTCCGGATCACCACCGGGCTGCAGACCGATATAGCTCTCGCCGAGCAAACCGCTGGTGAAGATGCCGGCGGAGGTGTCGGCCGGCAGGTCCTTGACCTTGCTGTCCATGCGCAGGGTCACGATCGATTCGAACTTCACCGGGTCCAGTTCGATCGAGGCGACCTGGCCGACGGTGACGCCGCCGATCTTCACCGGCGCCTGCTTGCGCAGCTGGCCGACCTGGGAGAAGCGTGCCTTCAGCTCATAGCCCTGGCCGCCCCAGCTCCAGCGCTGGTTGGTCGAGGCCACGGCCAGCACCATCAGCGATGCCAGGGCCAGCAGCAGGAATGCGCCGACGGAGAATTCGAGTCTGGGACCGCGTATGGCCATGTGGATTACCTGATCGAGTCGTGGTGGCCGCGCGCCCTGCGCACCGCCAAAGGAGGGGTTAGGTGAACAACATTGCCGACAGCACGAAGTTGAACATCAGCACCAGCAGCGAGGCGTTGACCACCGCGCGGGTGGT
Organism: Stenotrophomonas sp. ZAC14A_NAIMI4_1; assembly: GCF_003086915.1. NCBI lineage: Bacteria > Pseudomonadati > Pseudomonadota > Gammaproteobacteria > Lysobacterales > Lysobacteraceae > Stenotrophomonas > Stenotrophomonas sp. ZAC14A_NAIMI4_1. The sequence goes on along the minus strand of NZ_CP026002.1, from coordinate 4,669,168 downwards.
GGCCACCGAAGTACCTTCGATGGTCGGCTCGGCATGGAAACCGACGTAGGAGGCGACCAGCGCGGCGGTGCCGCCGAAGATCGCCGACTTCAGCATCGCCACGCCGAAGTCATCCCAGAAGTCCACGCTGTTGCGCAGCGCCGACCAGAACACGCCATTGTCCAGGCCCAGCACGTGCACGGCTTCGAAGTAGCTGGCACTGATGGCCAGCGAGCAGAAGATGCCGGTCAGCAGCGGCACGGTCAGCACCGCCGCCCAGAAGCGTGGCGCCACCGCCTTGGCCACCGGGTCGATGGCCATCAGCTCCAATGCTTTGATCTGGTCGGTGGCCCGCATCAGGCCCAGTTCGGCGGCGATCGAGCTGCCGGCGCGGCCGATGAACAGCAGGGCGGTCAGCACCGGCGCCAGCTCGCGGTACAGCGACAGGCCGAGCAGGGTCGACAGCGCGTCGGCCGCACCGAAGGTGGTCAGCGTGCGGTAGCCCTGCAGGGTCAGCACCAGGCCGACGAAGGCACCGCCGACGGCGATGATCGGCAGCGAGCGCGCGCCGATCTTGTAGATCTCGCGGGTCAGCTCGGCCAGGAAATCACGCGTCGGCAGCGAACCACGCAGCACGGTCAGCGAGAACAGGCCGGCGCGGCCCAGCGAACGGGTGGCTTGCACGAACGGCATCAGGCAACCCTCGCCCGCGGAGCGGCGTCGAACGGAATGGGGCCGTCGGGCTGGCCATGCAGGAACTGCCGCAGCAGCGGGTCCTGGCTGGACTGCAGCGCTTCGGGCGTGCCCTGGAACACGATGCCGCCATTGGCAATGGCGATCACCTGGTCGCAGATCGGCAGGGTTTCATGCACGTGGTGGCTGACGATGATGCTGGTCAGGCCCAGGCTGTGGTTGAGGCGCTGGATCAGGCTCATGATGACCCCGGAGGCGATCGGGTCCAGCCCGGTCAGCGGCTCGTCGTAGATCATCAGCGGCGGGTCCAGCGCCAGTGCGCGGGCCAGCGCCACGCGGCGCGCCATGCCACCGGACAGCTCGCGCGGCCAGGCATCGGCGGCGGCCAGCAGGCCTACCGCGTGCAGCTTCATCTGTACCAGCCGGCGCAGCACCGCCGCCGGCAGGCGGGTATGGGTGCGCAGGGGCAGGGCGACGTTCTCGGCCACGGTGAGGTCGGTCAGCAGGCCATTGCCCTGCAGCAGCACGCCCACGCTCTTGCGCATTTCCAGCAGCGCGCCGCTGTCATGCGGAATGGGCTGGCCGAACAGGGTGACCTCACCGGCGACCGGGCGCAGTTCGCCGGTCAGTGCCGCCAGCAGGGTCGACTTGCCGCTGCCGGACGGGCCCAGCACGGCGGTGATGCTGCCCTGTGGAACCTGCAGCGAAACGTCGCGCAGGATCGTGCGTCCGCTCCGGTCGATGCGGACGTTGGACAACTGCACCAGACTGGAGGCGGAAGCCGACATGGGCACCATTAACGTTTTTTAGACATCGAAGGGTGGGGTCAGCCGGCTGAACATAAGCAGACTGGACGGTGCAGTATTGTGGCACGTCGCGACCGGCGACAGGCCGGGACAATTCCCAGGGGTGCCGGAACAATCCATCGCAGCGGTCGCTGCGTCCCCCAGTGACGTACGTCACCATTGAATACTGCCGAGCGTCCTGCACACTGTGCACGATGACCGACCCGTTCAGCGACTTCCGCCTTTACCACTCCAACTCGTTGGACGTGCTGGCCGCCCTGCTGGCCCGCAACGTGCGCACCCCGGTGCCGGGCCAGCCGCTGCTGGCGCCGGAGGTGGTGCTGATCCCGCAGGTGGCGATGCGGCGTTGGCTGCAGGCAACTCTGGCGGCCGAGTACGGCGTGGCGGCCAATCTGGAATTCCTCACCCCGGGCGAGTTCGTCGCACGCGCGCTCAACGCCAACGTCACCGGCGAAAGCGACGACCTCGATGCCGCCGGCCTGCACTGGAAGCTGTACCAGGCGCTGCGCGACCCCGCGCTGCTGGCACAGCCACCGATGCGTGCGCTGCAGGCCTATCTTGCCGGTGGTGATGCCCTGAAGCCGTGGGCGCTGGCGGGCGAGCTGGCTTCGGTGTTCGAGAAGTACCAGGCCTGGCGCCGTGACTGGCTGCTGCGCTGGGATGCCGGCGCCGACCCGGCCGATCCGCAGGCGATCCTGTGGCGGGCCATCGCCGGCGGACGCGGTTACCGTGCGCGGCGCATCCAGGCCTACCTGGATCGCTTCGAAGGCCCGGACAAGCCGAAGCCGAACGGCCTGCCGCCGCGTCTGTCGGCGTTCGCCACGCTCAACATCTCGCCCGATGTGCTGCGGGTGATGGCCACCCAGGCCCGCGTGGGCGAGCTGCACTTCTATATGCCCACGCCGGTGCAGTCCTACTGGGGCGACCTGCAGACCCTGGCCGAGCGCCTGCGCAGCGGCGCACCCGATCCCTTCGGCGAGGCCGCGGGCGAGAACCGCCTGCTGGAAGCCTGGGGCGCGGCTGGCCGCGACTTCATGGCGGTGCTGGGCAGCTACGAAGTGGTGCACCCGGCCGGCGAGATCGCCGCGTACTCCGATCCCGAGGATGACACCCGCCCGACCTTGGCCGAGGGCGGCCTGGCAGACAGCCTGCTGCACCGCCTGCAGCGCGATCTGTTCCACCGCCGCGCGCTGCCCTCGGGCGAGCTGCGCGCGGAACTGCGCAGCGATGACCCCAGCCTGCAGGTGCATGCCTGCCATACCCGCCTGCGCGAACTGCAGGTGCTGCACGACCAGTTGCGCAGCCTGCTGCAGGACCCGCGCTTCGACCCGCCGCTGCAGGCCCGCGAGATCGCCGTGCTGGCGCCGGACATCGATCCCTACGTGCCGTACCTGGAAGCCGTGTTCGGTGGCCGTGGCGGCGACGAGGAACACATCCCGTATGCGCTGGCCGACAGCAGCCCGCTGGCGGGCGAGCCGCTGGCCGACGTGTTCGTGCACCTGCTGTCGCTGCCGGTATCGCGCTTCGGCCTGAACGAGATCCTGGACCTGCTGGCCAGCGCACCGCTGGCCGAGGCGGCCGGGCTGGAGGCGGTGGATTTCGACCGCCTGCATGGCTGGCTGCAGCAGGCCGGCGCGCGCTGGGGCCTCGATGCCAACCATCGCGGCCAGCTGCTGGCGCCGCGCGACGATGCCTACACCTGGCAGTTCGCGCTGGATCGCCTGCTGCTGGGCCACGCCACCGGCAGTGATGTCGACCTGGCCGGCGTCGCGCCGTGGATCGAGCTGGAGGGCGGCGCACTGGACGCGCTGGACCGGCTGCTGCGCCTGCTGCGCGTGCTGGCGCTGTACCAGCGCAGGCTGGGCGAGACCCTGAGCCCGGCGCAATGGCGGCAGCGCCTGTTGTCCCTGCTCGATGCGCTGCTGCCGGAAGCCCCCAGTTCACCCAACAGCCAGCGCGCGCTGGAGCGCCTGCGCAAGCTGCTCAACCAGTTTGCCGACGACGCGCACAAGGCCGGCTTCGAGGACGGCGTGCCGCCGGAGGTGGTGCGTGCGCACTTCGCCGGTGCCCTGTCCGAGGCCGATACGCGTGCGCCGCTGCTGACCGGCGGCATCAGCTTCGGCCGCATGGTGCCGATGCGCCTGCTGCCGTTCCGGGTGATCTGCGTGCTGGGCCTCAACGATGGCGACTTCCCGCGCCGCGACCCGGCCGCTGGCCTGAACCAGCTCACCGCCGAGCTGGACACGCCGCGCCGCCGACCGGGCGACCGTTCGACCCGCGAAGATGACCGCTTCCTGTTCCTGCAGCTGTTCGCCGCCGCGCAGGATGTGTTCTACCTGAGCTACCTGGGCGCCGACCCGCGCGATGGCAGCGTGCGCGAGCCCTCGGTGCTGGTCAGCGAGCTGATCGACGCGGCTGCGGCCTACCACCAGGACCCGGTCGCGGCCACCCGCGGGTTCACCGTGCGCCATGCGCTGCAGCCGTTCTCGCCTGCCGCCTTCGGCGAGGGTGATCCGCGCCGTTTCAGCTACCGCCGGCAGTGGCATCCGGCCGCCGGTCGCATGGCCGGCCAGCGTGGCGGGTTGCAGCCGTGGTTCGATGCCGCGCTGCCGCCGCCCGTGGACGATGCGGTGGAAACCGAAGTCGCGCTGGATACGCTGCGCCGCTTCCTGTGCGACCCGGCCGGGCAGTTCCTGGCCCAGGCCCTGGGCCTGCGCCTGGCCGACGACGTCGAGGAGGTGGATGACCTGGAGCCGCTGGTGCTGTCCTCGCGCGGCCCGGAAAAGCGTAGCGTGCAGGCTGCGGTGGTGCGCGCCACCATCAGCGGTGATGTCGAGCCGTTGTACCCGCGCCTGCGCGCCCGTGGCCTGCTGCCGTCCGGCGCGCTGGGCGAGCGCCAGTTCGAGGCGGAACAGCTCAAGACCCGCCCCTACGCCAGCGCGATGCTGGGCTGGATGCAGGGGCAGCCACTGGAAAGCCGTCGGTATGAGGTGGAGATCGACGGCGTGCGCCTGCACGGCCGCGTGGCCGATCGCCACCCCGAAGGCCTGGTGCGGCTGCGCGCCGGCACGCTGAACGGCAATGCGGTGATCCGCCAGGGCCTGGACTGGCTGCTGGCCAATGCCGCCGGTGACGCGCTGCCGCTGGTGCAGTTCCACGATGGCGGCGACGCCGGCCCCGGGCCGCACATCCTGCCCGCGCCGGGCGCATCGGCCGCGCGCGCGGCCCTGCGTGCCCTGCTGCAGCTGCGCCAGCGTGGCCTGCGCGAGCCGCTGCGCTTCGCCCCGTACACCGGCTGGGTGCTGTTCACCGCCCCCGTGGAAAAACAACGCAGCGAAGGCTGGAAGCAGTGGCACGGCAGCGACCGCAGCTGGGGCGAAGCCAACAGCGATGCGTGGCAGCTGCTGCTGCGCGGCGCAGATCCCTTCGCCGATGACGATGATTACGCCGACCTGCTGCGCAACAGCCAGGTCGTCTTCGGTGCGGTACGCGATGGGCGTGGCCCGGCGGGCACCGGCAAGGAGGCCGACGCATGAGCACCCCCGTGGATCCCTACCTGCTGCTGCCGCTGCAGGGCATCGGCCTGATCGAGGCCAGCGCCGGTACCGGCAAGACCTTCACCCTGGCCACGCTGTTCACCCGCCTGGTGGTGGAACAGGGCCTGCGCATCGGCCAGATCCTGGCGGTCACCTTCACCGACGCCGCCACCCAGGAACTGCGCAAGCGCATCCGCGAGCGCCTCGCTCTGGCCGCGCGCCTGGTCGATCTGCCGCCCGCCGATGACGAGGCTCCCGACGCGCTGCTGACCCGGCAGGTGCTGCAGCGCCACCTCGAAGCGGGCAGCGAGAGCGCCGTCGCGCTGAAGCGCCGCCTGCAGGTGGCCGCCGACGAAATCGACCTGGCCTCGATCTTCACCATCCACGGCTTCTGCACCCGCGTACTGCGCGAGCACGCGCTGGAAAGCGGGCATACCTTCGATCCGCCGGAACTGCTGGCCAGCGACCGCGAGCTGCTGGAGGAACTGGCGGCCGACCTGTGGCGCGTGCACGCCAACGATGCGGCGACGCTGGAGCCGCTGACCTGGCTGTGGTCGAACCCGGACGCGCTGGCCTCGGACCTGCGCGCGCTGCTGGCCTCGCCTCCGTTGTACCCGCGCCCGCAGCCGCTGGCGGTGGAGGATCCCCGCGCGGCCCTGCAGGGCGCGGCGGCGGACCTGTCGATGGCCGTGCGCGAGCATGGCGAGCAGTTCTTCCTCGACCTGTGCGAGGCCGTCGACAACAAGTGGATCAACGGCGTTTCCTACAAGCTGGGCTGGCTGCATCCGCTGGGCCGGCAGCTGCTGGCCTGGGCCGGGCGTGGCGATGCCACCGAACTGCTGTCCAGCGACCGCCTGCCGGCGCTGCTGCCCGATGCACTGGTGGCCAAGACCAACAAGAAGTTCGCCGACCGCACGCCGTCCTCGCCGCTGCAGGCCCCGCTGCAGCGCTACGTGGCCCTGCTGGCCCAGCGCGAGCAGTGGCTGCGCGCCGCTGCGCTGAACTTCCTGCACGCCCTGCGCGAGGAAGCCACCCAGCGCCTGGCCACGCTCAAGCGCACGCGCCGCGTGCAGACCTATGACGACCTGATCGACGGCGTGGCCCATGCACTGGAGGGCTCGCAGCGGCTGGACCTGGTACGCAAGCTGCGCCAGCAGTACCGCATCGCCCTGGTCGATGAATTCCAGGACACCGATGATCGCCAGTGGGGCATCTTCCACACCGTGTTCGGCGATTCGCCGGAGGTGCAGCAGCTGGGCCTGCCACCGGCGCTGTTCCTGATCGGCGACCCGAAACAGGCGATCTACGGCTTCCGTGGCGGCGATATCCACACCTACCTCAAGGCCAAGCAGGCCGCGCGGCCGGCACCGCCGCTGGACCAGAACTTCCGCTCGCGGCCCTCGGTGCTGCGCGCGCTGCAGGCGCTGTACGACAACGGCGGCGACGACGCGTTCCTGGAGGCGGGCATCGGCTTCGAGCCGGTCCGTCCCGGTGGCGTGCGCAGCGACGACGATTACCAGCGCGACGGCGCAGCAGCGCCGGCACTGACCCTGCGCGTGCTGCGCAGCGACGGCGACAAGGCGCTGAGCGCCGACGCCTCGCGTGCCGCCGCCACCCACGCCTGCGTGGCGGACATCCACCAGACCCTGCTGGACGCGCGCGCCGGCACCGCCATCCTGCGCGGCCGCCCCGTGCAGCCCGGTGACATCGCCGTGCTGGTGCGCTCGCACCGCGAGGCAACGCTGGTGCAGCGCGCGCTGGCGGCGGTGGGCATTCCGGCGGTGGCAGCCGGCAAGCAGAGCCTGTTCTCCACCAGCGAGGCGCGCGATCTGCGCGCGCTGCTGCTGGCCCTGCTGCAACCGGCCGACGAAGGCCGCCTGCGTGCGGCGCTGGCGACGGTGCTGCTCGGCCAGCGGGCCAGCGCGATCGCCAGCATGGAGCGCGAGGGTGACCTGCAGCGTGCGTTCCAGGCGCAGCTGCTGCACTGGCGCGAGCGCTGGCAGCGCGGCGGCCCGTTCGCCGTGGTGGCCGATGTCTGCGCCGCACAGGGCGAGCGCCTGCTGGCGCTGATCGATGGCGAGCGCCGGCTGACCAACTACCTGCAGCTGGGCGAACTGCTGCAGGAAGCCTCCGCGCAGGCGCTGGGCATGCATGGCCTGCTGGACTGGCTGCAGGGGCAGATGGCCAATGCCGACCAGAACGACGAACAGCAGCTGCTGCGGCTGGAGTCGGATGCGCGCCGCGTGCAGATCATCACCCTGCACAAGAGCAAGGGCCTGGAGTACCCGCTGGTCTACCTGCCGTTCGTTGGCATCGACGGTGGCGCACCCAACAACGCCGCGCACTGCACCGTGCACGTGGGCGGCGAGCGCCAGCTGCACTGGAAGCTGGACAAGGACGAGGCCTGGGATGCCGCCAGCGGGCAGCGCGACCGCGAGCAGCGCGCCGAGGATGCGCGCCTGCTGTACGTCGGCCTGACCCGCGCCGAGCATGCGCTGTGGATTGCCATCGGCGACCTCGCCGGACTGGGCAGGACCCGGCTGGCACCGCTGCTGGGCGACCTGCAGGGGCTGCGCGCGCACGCCGATGTGCATATCGACGACAGCGAGCCGGTGCTGCGCCTGCCGCAGCTGCCGGTGGAACAGGAAGGTGAACTGCCGGCCGTGCGCGGCCTGACCCGGCGCGTGCCGCACGACTGGTGGGTGTACAGCTTCACCCAGCTGGCACATGCCGATGCCGGCAATGACATCGAAGCTGCTGCGACCGAACTGCCGTCGCCCGCGGCCGATGAGCCGGCCGGCGCGGAGCTGCCGCTGGAACCGGCCCTGCCCGAACCCGCTGCCGCCGAAGCCGCGCCGCTGGACCCGCGCTTCATGGGCAGCCGTTTCGGCAACGTCCTGCACGAGGCGCTGGAGAACGTCGATTTCGCCGCATGGGGCGGCTGGACAGCCGACCAACCCGCGCCCGATGGGCAGGCCGAGCTGCTGCGCAAGGCGCTGCACGACGAAGGCTATGCCGACGAGGACCTCGACGACGGCGTGGCGGTGCTGGTGCCGCTGGTTGGCCACACGCTCACCGTCGCGCTGCCTGAAGGCGGTGCCCTGCACAGCCTGGGCGAAGGCGAGCGCCGCGCCGAAATCGAATTCCACTTCGCGATCGAACCGACCGCCGTGCCGGCACTGCTGCAGCTGCTGCACGCCCATGGCATTTCCAGCGCGCGCCGCGGTTTCGGCCTGCGCCGCCGGCTGGAAGGGCTGATGACCGGCAAGATCGACCTCACCTATGTGCGCGATGGGCGCTGGTACGTGCTCGACTACAAATCCAACCGCCTGCCGGGCTACAGCCCGGACCTGCTGCAGATCGCCATGCGCCACAGCGAATACGACCTGCAGGCGCTGATCTACACCGTGGCGCTGCACCGCTGGCTGCGCTTCCGCCTGGGCGGTGCCTACGACTACGTGCGCGACATGGGCGGCATCCGCTACCTGTTCTGCCGCGGCCTGGATGGCAACGGCAATGGCGTGCACGTCGACCGCTTCGCGCCGGCGCTGGTGGATGGGCTCGATGCGCTGTTCGCCGGTGGCGACGCCGCCCATGCCGAACTGGTCGCGCGCGCCATCGGAGCCCGCGCATGAGCGCCACCCTGCTGCAGCAGCTTTACCGCGGCGGTCATCTGCGCACCCTCGACCATGCCTTGGCCACCAGCCTGCGGCGTCTGCGCGAGGACACGCCCGATGGCGTGGCGGTTGCCGCCGCACTGGCATCGCTGGCGGTATCGCAGGGCCATGCCGCGTTCGATCCGGCACAGCCGCAGCGCGTGCTGGAAGGTTTCCAGGCCTGGCCCGCGCCGGCGCAGTGGCTGGCCCAGCTGCAGGCTTCGCCGTGGGTGGCGCAGCCGGAGGACCCCGACGCGGCCGCCGACGAGGCACCGCTGGTGCTGGAAAACGGCCTGCTGTACCTGCGCCGCTACCGGGAATACGAGCGGCAGCTGGCGGCAGGACTGCAGCGCATCGGCCGCCACCCGTTGCCGGCACCTGACATGGCGGCGCTGGCACCCTTGTTCGCGCGGCTGTTTCCCGCTGCCGCGGCGCAGGAAGACCACCAGGCCCGCGCGGCAGGGGTCACCCTGCGCCATCCGCTGGCGCTGGTGACTGGCGGTCCCGGCACCGGCAAGACCACCACCATCGCGCGCCTGTTGCTGCTGCTGGCCGCGCAGGCCCTGCATGCCGGCGAGCCGGTGCCGCAGGTCGCACTGGCGGCGCCCACCGGGCGTGCCGCCGAACGCATGGCCGAGAGCCTGCGCTTGGCCGTGCAGCGCCTGCAGGAAGAGGGCCTCGATCCGGCATTGTGCGCCGCGTTGCCGGGCACCGGCACCACCCTGCACCGCCTGCTGGGTGTCATCCCCGATTCGCCGCGCTTCCGCCACCACGCCGACAACCCGCTGCCGGTGGATGTGGTGGTGGTCGACGAGGCGTCGATGATCGACCTGCCGCTGATGGCCAAGCTGGTCGACGCCATCGCCAGCGGCACCCGCCTGATCCTGCTGGGCGATCCGGACCAGCTGCCCTCGGTGGAGGCCGGCGATGTGCTCAGCGCCATCCTGCGCGCCAGTGGCGATGGCACCGGTACGCGCGCCGATGATGCGCAGGCCCTGCACGGCCTGCTGGCGGCGCCGACCCTGCAGCCGCAGGCCGTGCCACGCGCCTTCGCTGGCCGCCGCGTGCAGCTGCAGCGTGGCTACCGGCAAAGCGATGCACTGCAGCTGGCGCCGCTGGCGCAGGCCGTGCGTGAGGGCGACAGCCGCACGGCACTGGCCCTGCTGCGTGGCGGCAGCCTGTCCGGTGTCAGCTTCCATGAAAACGATGCTGACCCGCTGCGCGGGCAGCGCGAGCACCTGCTTTCGCACTGGCGCGCGCTGGCCGAAGCGGAAGATCCCGGCCGCGCGCTTCAGCAGGCCGGCCGCCTGCGCGTACTGACCGCCTTGCGCGAAGGCCCGCAGGGGGCACGCGGGCTCAACAGCCGCATCGAACAGCTGTTGGCCGGCAACACCCCCGGCTACTTCCAGGGCCGGCTGCTGCTGGTGACCGAGAACAGCTACCGCCATCGCCTGTTCAACGGTGACATCGGCATCTGCCTGCGCGACCCCAGCGGCGCGATGGTGGCCTGGTTCCCCGGCGATACCGCCGAACAGCCGCGCGCGTTCCACCCGGCCGCACTGCCCGCGCACGAGAGCGCGTTCGCGATGACCGTGCACAAGGCGCAGGGCTCGGAATTCGATGAAGTGTGGTTGCAGCTGCCGCGCCAGGACAGCCGCGTGCTGTCGCGCGAACTGGTCTACACCGGCCTCACCCGCGCCCGCCAGCGCCTGCATGTGGCCGGCAGCGAAGAGGTGCTGGTGGCCGCGCTGAAGCGGCATGCGAGCCGCCTGGGCGGCCTGGCCTGGCGGCTGGGCGCCGAAGCGGGGTCGGATCCCGTTCCCGACGGGAACGGGCTCTGACCCCCATCCACGCATGGCGTGGATCTACTGGCGACTGCGGCTGTTGGTAGGTGTCGACCGTTGGTCGACACATCTGTCAGACATCGATATCCGACCCCGTGCCGACCAACGGTCGGCACCCACCAAAGCAGAGCGCCATCCCTCAGGAAACCCGCTTTTGCCGTTGAGGTTGCCGGCCAGCGGCCGGCACTACCGCAGGTGCAGGGCGCAGCCCTGCCGCGACACCTACTCCGCGATCAACACCAGCCCGTCCGGAAACACGATCGCCGGCTCATCGGCACTCAGGTCAAAGAACCCCACGCCGTGCTTCTCGGCCAGGTCCTGCACGCGCCCATGCGCACGCTCGGCCACCGAATACGCGAACGCGCCGTAGATCACCTGGCGGCCGATGCTGTAATCGGTCACCTCGGCACGATCGTCATCGTCGTTGCTCAGCGGCCCGTTCATCGGCGGGAAGTCCTGTGCCATCTCCGCGAACCACGCCTGCAGCGCCGGGCTGCTCACCACCGGGTCGTCGTACTCGTGGTTCTCACCCCATTCCGCCTGTTTCTCGAACCAGGCGATGAAGGCCGCGGCGTCTCGCGGGGCCGCGCTGGGCTCGAACACCATCATGTCGTAACTCATTGAACCGTCCTGTGCATGGCGGGGTCAGAGCCTTCGCCGTTGGCGAAGGATCCGACCCCGGCGCGGGGTCTGTGGCTGCACAGGGTATCGCGCTACGGCTGTTCGGCCGCACTCATCGCCAACCCCGGCGCCAGCGCCTTCGCTTCCGGGAACAGCGCAAAGCGCAGGCCGATCAGGCCCATCAGTGCTTCATCGCGTGCCTTGCAGGCGGCCACGCCACCCACGCGCCCCAGTGACGTGTCCAGGCGCTCGCGCAGGGCTTCGGCCGCGGCAATCGGGCGGCGCGCGGCGATCTGCCGGCGGTAGTGCGCGGCGATCTCTTCCAGGATGTGCTCCACCGCCTCGCGGCTGCGCTCGGGCAGTTCCAGGCGGGCGCGGCGCAGCTGCAGGATGTTCAGGCCGATGCGCGCCTCGTTGAGCATGTCCACCGAAGCGATGTCGCTGCCTTCCGGCGTCGCCGCCAGGCGCGGGGCGAGCAGGCCCAGCAGGTCGAGCATGCGCGCGGCGAAGCGCTGGCGGTCCTGCTGGCCGCGCCCTTCGGCGGCCTCGGCCAGCGTGGTCCAGCCCTGCCGCACCAGGCGGCGCGCGGTCCACTCGGCACCCACCGAACGGAACAGGCGGGTCATCACCACTGCAAAGCCGATGCCGATGAACATGGCGATGGACGAATTGAGGAAGCTCTGGATGTTGGCGCTGTAGGTGTTCTGCAGGCTCAGCAGGGCGGCCAGGTTCACCGTCAGCGGCAGTGCGAACAGCGCGCTCTTGGGGTGGTGCAGCAACAGGCCCAGCGGCAGGAACGCCACCGCCAGCACCAGCGCCAGCAGGCCGAAGTCATGCACGGCCGGGAACACGCCGAACAGGTACACGCCAGCCACCAGCGAGGCGACGATGGCCCACACCAGGAACGAGACCATGCTCGGTGCCGGATCGTCCTGTGCAGCGAAGAAGGCCGCCGTCACCGCCGCCATCATCGCGCCGTTGCCGCCACCTTCCCAACCCAGGCCGATCCACAGCACGCAGTAGCTCATCAGGGCCACGCCGGCGCTGAGTGCGGAGAACAGCGCCATGCCGTAGTCGACATGCTTGTCGGTGGCCGCGCGTTCGGTGCGGATGCGGTAGTGCACGCGGTCCAGCGGCGCGGTGCCGTGATCGATCGCATGCTGCAGGGTGCGGCAGTCCTGCCACAGGTCCACCAGCTCCTCCAGGCGCAGCAGCAGGCTGGCCAGCTGCAGGTGCTGCAGGTCGCTGTCCACCTGCGGCTTCAGCGCACTGATGCGCGCGCGCAGGCGGGCGTAGTCGCTGGCACTGGCGGGCGTATCGATCCAGTCGTGGATGTCATCGACCAGCGCAGGCAGGCCTTCGGGCAGTGCCTGGCCATCGCTGCGCAGCGCGCTCAGGCGATCGGCGATCGAGGACAGCACCGGCAGCAACAGCAGCATGCGCTCGCGCAGGCGTTCCATCGAAACAGCAGAGCCCGCATGGCGCGGATCATCGCGGCGCAGGAACTCGATGAGGGCCTCGAACTGCACCAGGTCGGCGGCCAGCCGGTTGCGCGGGGCATGGGCACGGCCGCGCTCGAGGATCTGCCGGCACCATTGCGACGCATCCTCCATCCAGTTGCCGATGCGCGTGCGCAGCATCGGCTGCACCGAGGCCGGGAACAGCAGCGAGGCGGCCAGCACCGCCACCACCGTGCCGAGGATGATCTCCTCGCTGCGCGCCACCACCGTGTCGAAGATGGTTTCCGGCGAGGTCACCGCCGGGAAGCCGATGAAGGCGGTGGTGTAACCGGCCAGCAGGAACGCATAGCCGCGCGGGCCGCGGTTGAGCAGGGCCAGGAACAGGCAGGCGGCCAGCCAGATCGACATCGCCGCGCTCAGCACCAGGGGTGTTTCCACCAGCGCCGGCAGCACCAGCAGGGTGGCCAGGCCGGCCACCAGGGTGCCGACGATGCGGTACACGCCCTTGGCCCGGGTCGGGCCCAGCAGCGGTTGGCTGACGATGTACACCGTGCCCATCGCCCAGTACGGGCGCGACAGGTTGCCGGCCATGGCGATGTACAGCGCGGCCACCGCGGCCAGGTAGGTCTTGATCGAGAACAGCCACGCCTGGCGGTCGGTCAGCGCGTTCATGGCTTACTTCGCCGTGGCCTGTGCGGTGGCGGGCGCGGCCGTCGCCTGCCAGCCGCCACCCAGCACCAGGAACAGATGGATCTGGTCGCGCGAGACCTGCGCCTCGGCAGCGGCCAGGGTGGCATCGCTGGTGGCCAGGCTGCGGTCGGCGTCCAGGCTGGACAGGTACGGCGTGCGTCCGCCCTGGTACAGGCGGCGGTTCTGCTCGGCGGCCAGTGCGGCCTGCTGCTGGGCTTCGCGCAGCGACTGCAGGCGGCGCAGGTCCTGCGCGTAGCGGTCCAGTGCGGTCTGCGTCTCGCGCAGGGCCTGCAGCACGGCATGGTCGAACTCGGCCAGCGCAGCATCGGCACCGGCCTCGGCGGCGTGGATGCGCGCGTGGGTGCCCGAGGACGGCAGCGTCCAGGAGATCAGCGGGCCGATCGACCACTGCTGGGTCATCGGCGTACCGAAGTCCTCCAGCAGGCCGGCGGCACCGAGCGAGGCGCCCAGGCGGATGTCCGGGTACAGCTCGGCGGTGGCCACGCCAATCCGCGCGGTGGCCGAGGCCAGCTTGCGCTCGGCCTGGCGGATGTCGGGGCGGCGCTGCAGCAGGGCGCGGCCATCACCCACCGGCAGCGGCTGGGCCAGGCGCGGCGCGTCGGCGCAGTCGATCACCCCGGCCGGCAGCTGGCCGGGGGTCTGGCCAAGCAGGGCGGCCAGCGAATAGGCCGCGGCCGAACGCTGCGCGCGCAGCGGCGGCAGCGCGGCTTCCAGCAGGGCCACCTGCGCGTTGGCGCGGGCCAGTTCCGGCGGCGTGCCGCGGCCGGCTTGGATCAGGCGCTGGGTGACCGAGCGGCTGCGCTGCTGCAGCTGCAGCGAATGCTCGGCCACGTGCAGTTCGTGGTTGGCGTGGCAGATTTCCAGGTAGCTGTCGGCCACCTCGGCCACCACGCTCACCTGGGCCAGGTCGCGTGCGGCGGCCACCGACTGTTCGTCGGCGTGGGCGGCTTCGGCACCGCGCTTGAGCTTGCCGAACAGGTCGAACTGGTAGCTGGCGGCGAACTTGCCGTCGGCCAGGTTGATCACCGGTAGTTCGTGCTCCTGCAGGAAGGCCTCAGCCGACAGCTGCGCGCGGCTGACCCCGGCTTCGGCCTCGTACTCGAAGCCACCGGCATCCATCGCCTGTTCGTACACGGCCGCAGCGCGGCGCAGGTGCGCATCGGCGGCCTTCAGTTCGACGTTGTCACGCAGCGCCTGGGTGATCAGGCCGTCCAGCACCGGATCGTTGTACAGCGACCACCAGCGGTCGGGCAGCGCCTGGTTGGCGGCGACGTCCGGGTTCCGGGTGTCGATGAAGGCGGCGTTGGCCTCCGGGCGCTTGAAGGCCGAGCCTTCCGGCAGGGCGTAATCCGGGCCGACGGTCTTGCAGGCCGCCAGGCTGGCCAGCGCAACGATCAGGCCGAGACGGGGCAGGGTGGTGTTCACAGGCCCGCCTGTGTCGGCGTGGTGCCGGCCTTGTCCGCGTGCTTGCTGCTGTTGGTCTGCACCGTCACCGTGGCGGTACGGCCGGCGATCAGTTCGACGCCCTGCGGCACCTCGTCGATGGCGATGCGCACCGGGATGCGCTGCGCCAGCCGCACCCAGTCGAAGGCCGGGGTGACGTTCGGCAGCAGGGTGCTGCCGTTGCTGCGGTAGCGGTCCTCGATGCCGGCGGCGATGCTTTCCACGTGGCCACGCAGCGCGGTCGACTCGCCCATCAGGCGGATGTCCACGCTCTGCCCGGGGGCCACGCCGCGCAGGCGGGTTTCCTCGAAGTAGCCATCGATGCGGAACGAGCCGGTATCCAGCAGCGCCAGCACCGGCTTGCCGGCCACCACGTAGTCGCCCACGCGCATGGTGCGGTCGTTGACCCGGCCGTCGGCCGGCGCGTGCACCTCGGTGCGGGCCAGGTTCAGATCGGCCAGGTCCACCGCGGCCTGGGCGGTGGCCAGCGACGCCTGCGCGGCCTGCAGCTTGGCCCGGCGCACTTCGGCATCCTCGGCGGCCACCAGGTCCTGCAGGCTGCGGTCGCGGCCGATCTCGCGGCGCAGCTGTGCCACCGACGCCTGGCGCTCGGCCAGGCTGGCCTTGGCCTGTTCCAGCGCGATGCGGTAACGCGCGCGGTCGACCACGAACAGCACGTCGCCCTTCTTCACCGCCTGGTTGTCGGCCACGTTCACCGATTCCACCAGGCCGGACACGTCCGGGGCCACCTGCACCACGTCGGCGCCGACATGGGCGTCACGGGTCCACGGCTCATCCATGTAATAGACCCACAGCTGGCGCAGCACCAGCAGGGCCACGATCACCGCTGCGCTGGTCAGCAGTATGGGAAGGGTCTTCTTCACGATCTTGTTCACGATTGCATCCAACGCAGGAGGTGGAACAGCAGGCCCAGCACGATCCCGTACAGCGCCAGGTTGAACAGCGCCGGATGCCAGACATGGCGATAGGCGCCGGCACGCTGCAGCAGCGCGTGCAGGCCGCTGTTGACCAGGTAGGCCAACAACATCAACCCGAGCAGGGTCGGGACGAACACTCCGTGGAGACTGAATTCACCGGGCATCGGTAGGGGGGCGAGATGGGGGAGGGGAGGGCAACACACAGAACAACGGCAACGGGCAAAAGCCGCTGGCGCGTGCACGGCAGCGGCGGTGTTTCAAGGAGAACGGCGTCACGTGATGCGGTCGGCCGCCTCGGCCAGCAGGCGCCATGCCTTCAGCACGGCCTGCAGTTCATCCATGGAAAGTTCGCCGAACACGTCCTGGCGCAGGCCGATGAGCTGTTCTTCCAGCTCGCGCACCAGCACCTGTCCCTCGTCGGTCAGCCACAGCAGGTTGGCGCGGCGGTCGCTGGCGTCGCTTTCGCGGCGGACCAGTTCGCTGGCGCACAGCTTGTCCAGCAGGCGTACCAGGGACGGGCCTTCCATGCCCAGCTGCTGGGCCAGCGCCACCTGGCGGATACCGCCGCCGGAGCGGCCGATCATCAACAGGGGCATGGTGCAGGCGGTGGAGATGCCGTAGCTGCCGAGCCGGCTGTCGGCCAGACGCTGCCACTGCCGCCCTGCATAGAGCAGGCCGGAGCTGAGCTGCATCTGCAGCCGGGTACGTTCGTCGAGGGGTGTGTTCATAAGAGATAGATAGGATACTACTAATTTCATTCCTATCAATAGGTTTTGCTGAATGGGGTGGGTGCGTTGAGGAAAGCGTTGCGCCTCGTGTGCTGGCGGTTGGGGTGGCGCAGGGCCGGACGGGCCAGGACACGCCGTAAACCCGTCCATGGGGGCTCGTAGGCGCCATCCATGGCGCCTGCGGTCCTGGCCCATCCGGCCCTGCGCCACCCATCCATCACCCCGCAGGCGCGGTGGGTTGGCTCTTTTAAAGGCAAGGGCAGGAGCCAAAGCAGTGCGGACCAACGGTCCGCACCCACCACAGCAGCGCCGCGCGGTCCCTCCGAAGCCATCAACCCCCGCTTTTGCCCCCGCTTTCGGGTGGCCTCGCCGCGCCCGCAGAAACTGTCCGGGAGGGGGAGAGGGGGCTGCGCAGGACCGTTGGCGCCATGGATGGCGCCATCGAGCCCCCATGGACGGGTTCACGGCGTGTCCTGCGCAGCCCCCTCTCCCCCTCCAGACCGATAGCAATGAAGCGCCAAGACAGGCCCCCGATGAACCCGATCCACAGGACGACCCACCCCCCGGTCGGGTACGATGCTCGCCCCCCGTTCGGGACGCTGTACGCAATGAGCAAGAACAACGAAAAGGCCGCCCCGCAGGGCGATGTGACCCAGGACCAGGCCGAGGATGCCGTGCGCACCCTGCTGCGCTGGGCCGGCGAGGACCCGTCCCGTGAAGGCCTGCTGGATACCCCCCGCCGCGTCGCCGAAGCCTATGGCGACTGGTTCAGCGGTTACCGCGACGACCCGCGCGCCTACATGGAGCGGACCTTCGAGGAAGTGGCTGGCTACGACGAGCTGATCGTCCTGCGCGACATCGAGTATGAAAGCCACTGCGAGCACCACATGGCGCCGATCATCGGCCGCGTGCATGTCGGCTACCTGCCGGCCGGCAAGGTCGTGGGCATCAGCAAGCTGGCCCGCGTGGTCGAGGCCTACGCCCGCCGCTTCCAGGTGCAGGAAAAGATGACCGCGCAGATCGCCCAGTGCATCCAGGATGTGCTGCAGCCGATCGGTGTCGGCGTGGTCGTCGAAGGCGCCCACGAATGCATGACCACCCGCGGCATCCACAAGCGCGGCGTCAGCATGGTCACCTCCAAGATGCTGGGCAGCTTCCGCGACGACGCGCGTACCCGCGCCGAGTTCCTGCGCTTCATCGAAGTGGGCGGCAGGCGCTGAGCCGCCTGCCCGCACCGCGCCGGCCCCGCGTGGCCGGCACGTCCACGGCTGCCCCTGCGGCGGCCGTGCATGGCTGCCCGCAGCCGCCAGCGTCCATGAATCCTTTGGCTGCATGAAGCACCGCGAACGCATTGCCCGTTACCGCCATCTGCGCGAACAGCCCCAGTGGAAGCTGCTTGCCGCCGACCACGCCCCGGAAATCATCGGCCTGCTGCAGGGCCTGCTGATGGACGGCGAGCGCACGTTGCCGTCTTCGGTGCTGAACGAGCGCCTGCAACGCGCGCTGGACCAGCTGGCTGGCGACGAACTGTCGCGCGAGCTGCCGCGTACCGCCCAGGCCTACATCGCCCACTGGCTGGCCCAGGGCTGGCTGGAACGCCGCCTGCCCGAAGGCGCCGACCAGGAGCAGTACGAACTGTCGACCCCGGCGCTGCAGGCGATCCGCTTCGCCGACAGCCTGGAGCAGGCCCGCGTGGCCGCCACCGAAAGCCGCCTGGCGCTGGTCATCGAGCAGCTCTCGGCCCTGGCCGCGCAGACCGAAGCCGATCCCGATGCGCGCCTGTCCGCGCTGCACGACGAGCGCGACCGCATCGATGCCGAGATCGCCCGCGTCGGCGCCGGCCGCGTGGTGGCCCTGGACGGCAAGCGCGCGCTGGAACGCACCCGCCAGATCATCGGCCTGGCCGACGAACTGACCGAGGACTTCCGCCGCGTGCGCGATGACTTCGAGCAGCTCAACCGTGATTTCCGCGAACGCATCATCGACGACGAAGGCGAGCGCGGCGACGTGCTGTCGCAGCTGTTCGAAGGTGTCGATGTCATTGGCGAAAGCGATGCCGGCCGCAGCTTCCAGGCGTTCTGGCGCCTGCTCAATGATGCCGAGCAGAGCGCGCAGCTCGACGCCGCGCTGGAGGCCGTGCTCGCGCGCGGCTTCGCCCGTCGCCTGGACCGCAACGAACGCAACTTCCTGCGCGGCTTCACCAGCACCATGCTGGAACGCGGCGGCCAGGTGCACGACGTGCTGCAGAACTTCGCGCGCAGCCTGCGCGGCTTCGTGCAGAGCCGCGGCTACCTGGAACAGCGCCGCCTCAACCAGCTGCTGAAGCAGGCGCAGTCCGAAGCCCTGGCCCTGCGCGATGATTTCCCCGCCCAGCGCAGCATCGGCCGCGACCTGCAGCTGACCACCAGCCGCCTGCGCTCGTGGTCGCAGTGGAAGCTGCACGACCCGCGCAGCGCCCAGGTCGATGGCAACGTCGAATACAACGATGCGGCCGCCATCAGCCTGGAAAGCGTAGGCGACCTGGTCGCGTCGTCGGAAATCGACTTCCGGACCCTGCGTCGCGACCTGCACGACCTGCTGGACGCACAGCCGCGCCTGAGCATCGCCGAGGCCCTGGCCCAGCGCGAAGCGCCGCAGGGGCTGGGCAGCGTCATCGGCTACCTGTCGCTGGGCACGCGCTTCGGCAACGTGGTCGCCGGCGAGCAGGAACTTGCGCAATGGCGCGGAGGCGACGGCCAGGTGCGCCGCGCACGTATTCCGCTGGTTTGGTTCACCCAGGAGAGACGCCATGAGCTGGCATGAAGATCCCATCGAAGCAGCAGCGCCCGACCTGGTCGAAGACGCCTACGAGGCCGAACCGGCACCCGTGGCTGCAGCGCCGCGCCGCGGCAACGACGTCTATTACATGGGCGATACCGGCCGCCTGCCGCTGGATGCGCGCCGCGCGCTGTGCCAGCTGCTGATCGGCCCCAGCATCGACCAGCTGCGCCACGCCAAGCTGTGGCCCGCGCTGATCCGCAGCGAGGCCGCCATCCGCTCGGCACTGGCCGACCTGTTCCTGGAACTGGTGCTGGACCGTGACAGCGGCGTGGCGTTCACCCGCCAGGCCGACACCGAAGACGTCGACGCCCCGGTGCTGCTGCGTACCTCGCCGCTGACCTTCATCGATTCGGTGCTGCTGCTGTTCCTGCGCCAGCAGCTGGCCGAGGCCGATGCGCGCGGCAACCGCGCCGTCGTCGCCGACGCCGAGATGGCCGAAGCCCTGGCCATCTACGAGAAGAACCTGTCCACCGACCGCGCCGGCTTCAACCGCCGCGTGGCCTCGGCCGTGCAGAAGATGAAGGACAACCACATCCTGACCCGCCTCGGCGGCCAGGAAGACCGCCACGAAGTCTCGCCGGCGCTGAAGCTGATGTTCTCGGCCGAAGACGTGTCCCAGCTCTCGGCGGTGTACCGCCAGCTGCGCGAAACCCCGGCTGCAGAAGCCTGAGAGACCCGAGCACCGCATGGCCATTTCCAAGCACACTCCCGCCCTGTTCAACGACGGCCTGCCGGACCCGCGCCTGCAGCAGTTCCGCATGCGTCGCCTGCAGGTGCACAACTGGGGCACCTTCAACGGCCTGACCGAAGTGCCGATCGCCGAGCGCGGCTTCCTGTTCGTCGGCCGTTCCGGCTCGGGCAAGTCCACCCTGCTCGATGCCATGTCCGCGCTGCTGACCCCGCCGGCCATCGTCGACTTCAACGCCGCGGCGCGTGAAGCCGAGCGCAGTGGCCGCGACCGCAACCTGGTGTCCTACGTGCGCGGTGCCTGGGCCGACCAGCAGGACAGCGGTACCGGCGAGATCGCCACCCAGTACCTGCGCAAGGGTGCCACCTGGACCGCACTGGTGCTGGAGTACCGCGCCGGCGATGGCCGCGTGGTGTGCCTGGTGCGCCTGCTCTGGATCTCCGGCAACGGCACCTCGGCCGGTGACGTGCGCAAGCACTACATGATCGCCGAGCGTCCCTTCGACATCGCCAAGGACCTGGGCGGCTTCGACCTGGACCTGCGCAAGCTGAAGCAGAAGCTGGCCGACATCCACCACTTCGACACCTTCTCCGGCTACGCCGAGCGCTTCCGCCACCTGCTGGGCATCGACAACGAAATGGCGCTGCGCCTGCTGCACAAGACGCAGTCGGCGAAGAACCTGGGCGACCTCAACGTCTTCCTGCGCGATTTCATGCTGGACACGCCGCGCACCTTCGATGCCGCCGAGCGCCTGGTCAGCGATTTCGCCGAGCTCGACGGCGCGCACCAGGCGGTGGTCACCGCCCGCCGCCAGGTCGAAACCCTGCTGCCGGCGCGCGCGCATTACACCGAACTGAAGCACATGCATCGCCAGCGCGGCGATGACGAGACTCTCAAGCTGGGTATCGACAGCTTCCGCGAGAGCCGCCGCCAGCTGCTGATCGAAGCGCGCCTGCGCGAGATGGATGTGCGCGACCGTGGCCTGCTGGGCGAAGAAGCCCAGCGCCGTGCGGCGCTGGACAACCACACCGAACGCCTGGCCGAGCTGGAACTGCAGCGCCGCCAGCAGGGTGGCGAGCGCATCGAGGAACTGGAACGCGAGCAGGGCCGCGCCGAAGCCGAGCGCGACCGCCGCCTGGCCAAGCAGGCGCAGGCCCGCGACGCCGCGCGCCACCTGCAGGCTGAACTGCCCGAAGACGCGCATGCGTTTGCCGAGCTGGTCGAGCGCGCGCAGAACGAACTGCAGGACCGCCAGCGCGCTTCGGCGGCGCTGGACGATGCGATCAGCGAACGCCTGGGCGGCAAGCGCGATGACGAGCGCCGCTTCGGCGAAGTGCGCGGCGAACTGGAAGCGATGCAGCGCACGCCGTCCAGCATCCCCGCGCCGATGCAGAAGCTGCGCGCGCGCCTGGCTGAAGAAACCGGCATTTCCGAAGCCGCGCTGCCCTTCGTCGGCGAGCTGATCCAGGTGCGCAGCGAGGAGCAGAACTGGCAGGGCGCGATCGAGCGCGTGCTGGGCGGCTTCGCGCAGTCGCTGCTGGTGGACGACAAGCATTACAACGAAGTGGCCGACTGGGTGAACCGCACCCATCTCGGCATGCGTTTCACCTACTACCGCGTGCGCCGCAACGATGATGCGTTCGCCCGCGAGCCGTCCGCGCGTTCGCTTCTGCACAAGCTGGAGCTGCGTGACCACGCCTTCGAAGGCTGGCTGCGCCGCGAACTGGGCAAGCGCTTCGACTACGAGTGCGTCGATGCCAAGCAGCTGCGCAATGTCGACCGCGGCATCACCCGCGAAGGCCAGGTCAAGCATCCGGGCGACCGCTTCGAGAAGGATGACCGCAGCGCGGTGAACGACCGCCGCCGCTGGATCCTCGGCTTCAACAACCGCGACAAGCTGGTGGTGTTCGAGCGCGAAGCGCAGGAACTGGCCAAGCGCATCGCCAGCTGCGATACCGATATCGCCAGCCTGCGCGGGCAGCGTGACCGCGACAACGAACGCCGCTTGGCCTGCCATGAACTGATCGGCATCCAGTGGAACGAGATCGACGCGGCCGCACCGCAGCAGCGCCTGGCTGATATCGAAGCCACCCTGCGCGACCTGCGCGAAGGCAACGCCGACCTGGCCCGCCTGGCCAAGCAGATCGACGCGGTGCGCGCCGATATTGAACAGGCCCGCCGCACCTATGAGGACACCCGCGTCGAGCGCGGCCAGCTGGTGCGCGAACGCGACCGCCTGGACCGTGCCCGCCAGCAGAGCCGCGCCCTGGTGCTGCCGGCGCTGGCCGAAGACCAGGAAGCCGGCCTGGCCGAGCGCCTGCAGGAGCAGGGCCCGCTCAGCCTGGAAACGCTGGAGGCGCACATGCGCCAGGTCAGCAACGCGCTGAACGAACAGCTGTCGTCCTCGCAGCAGGACGTCAACCGCGTCGAGAACCTGCTGCTGGGCTGCTTCCGCCGCTTCGTCCAGCAGTGGCCGGAGGAATCGGGCGACTTCACCGTGTCGGTGGCCTCGGCCGAGGATTTCCTCGCCCGCCTCGAGCGCCTGGAACGCGACGGCCTGCCGCAGCACGAAGAGCGCTTCTTCGACCTGCTGCAGAACCAGAGCAAGAACAACCTGCTGGCCCTGCAGCGCCACAGCGCCGAGGCCCGCAAGTCGATCGGCCAGCGCCTGGACGAGGTCAACGCCAGCCTGGAACAGGTGCCGTTCAACCGCGGCACCCTGCTGACCATCGAGCTGAGCGACCGTCGCCTGCCGGAAGTGGGCGAGTTCCACCTGCAGCTGCGCGAAGTGCTGTCGCAGCAGCAGACCGAGCAGCGCGAGCTGGCCGAATCGCAGTTCACCGTGCTGCGCCAGCTGGTCAACCGCCTCGGCTCGCAGGAAGGTGAGGACAAGCGCTGGCGCGAGCTGGTGCTGGACGTGCGCATGCACGTGGAGTTCATCGGCGTGGAGCTGGATGCGGAAACGCGCCAGCAGGTCGAGATCTACCGCAGCGGCGCCGGCAAGTCCGGTGGCCAGCGGCAGAAGCTGGCCACCACCTGCCTGGCGGCGGCGCTGCGCTACCAGCTCGGCGGTGCCGACAGCCAGCTGCCCAGCTACGCCGCGGTCGTGCTCGACGAAGCCTTCGACAAGGCCGACAACGAGTTCACCGCGCTGGCGATGAACATCTTCGACAACTTCGGCTTCCAGATGGTGGTGGCCACCCCGCTGAAGTCGGTGATGACGCTGGAGCCGTTCATCGGTGGCGCCTGCTTCGTCGAGATCAGCGGCCGCCACGATTCGGGCGTCCTGCTCATCGAGTACGACGAGGAAGGCAAGCGCCTGAAGCTGCCCGAACGCAGCCGACAGCAGGCCAACGAACCGGAAGAAGCCGAGGCCTGAGCGCCTCGGCGGCCCCCCTGGTAGCGCCGGGCCATGCCCGGCGGCACTTCGCCCTCACGCCCCGCGGAACGTATCCCACGCCATCCGCGCGATCAGCACCACCACCAGCCCCACGAACAGCTTGCGGATGAACGGCGTGCCGCCCTTCAGCGCCAGCCGCGTGCCCACCACCGAGCCGATGATGTTGGCCGCCGCCATCGGCAGTGCGAACAGCCACAGGATGTTGCCGGTCGGGATGAAGAACGAGATCGCTGCCACGTTCGTCGCCAGGTTCACCACCTTCGACGCCGCCGAGGCGCGCAGGAAATCCAGGCCGAAGAAGCGCACGAACAGGAAGATCAGGAAACTGCCGGTGCCCGGCCCGAAGAAGCCATCGTAGAAGCCGATGGCCGCACCGATGGCCAGGGCGATCACCAGCTCGCGGCGGCCGATCTCCTGCGGCCGGTGCAGCGCGCCGAAATCCTTCTTCCACAGCGTGTAGCCCAGCATCGCCACCAGCAGCACCAGCACCAGTGGCCGCACCGCGTCCTTGGGCAGCAGGCTGACCGCCGTGGCACCGGCGAAGGAGAAGATGAAGGCCGTACCGGCGGCGAACAGCACCGGTTTCCACGGGAAGCGCACGTTGCGCGCATAGCGCCAGGCAGCCGCGCCGGTGCCGAACATCGAACTGAACTTGTTGGTGCCGAACAGCATCGCCGGCGTCTGCTGCGGCAACACCGTGAACAGGCCCGGCAACTGCACCAGCCCGCCACCGCCCACCGCCGCATCGACCAGGCCAGCGATGAAGGCGATCACCACCAACCACCACAACTCGGGGGGAACCAGTTCCAGCACGGCAATCAACCAAAGTGGGGGCGCGACAGCATACGCCTATCACCGATGGATGCCGGGGGCGTCCCGCGCGACAATGGCGGCATGACCCGCACCCCTGCCGATCCCTGTCCCTGCGGCCTGCCCGCCGACTACGCCGCCTGCTGCGGCCGCTATCACGCCGGCGAAGCCGCGCCGGATGCCGAACGCCTGATGCGCTCGCGCTACAGCGCCTACGTGCGGCAGTTGGCCGGTTACCTGCGCCAGACCTGGCACCCGGATACGCGCCCGGCCGAACTCTCGCTGGACGAGGCGCCGGGCCAGCGCACCCAGTGGCTGGGCCTGACCGTGAACGAACACAGCGTCACCGGCCCGGACAGCGCCGAGGTCCGCTTCACCGCCCGTTACCGCATCGGCGGTGGCAGCGCGGTGCGGATGACCGAGCACAGCCGCTTCCTGCGCATCGACGGCCGCTGGTACTACCTCGACGCCGTCTGAGCCTCAGCCACCGCGCACAGCCAGCACGCGCTGGCCGCCGTGCGCGCAGACCCGGTTGCGGCCTTCTTCCTTGGCCGCATACAGCGCCTGGTCGGCTGCCTTGACCACCCCGGACGGCCGCGCATCCACGCGGCTGTCGGCCAGGCCGATGCTCACCGTCACCTGCACCACCTGGCCCGTGCCGCCACGCCCGCGCTGCTGCTGCCCGGCCGCATCGTCCCGGCTGCGCGTGCTGCGGTCGCGCAGCTGCATGCGGCTGTCCTCGATGTTCTGCCGCAGCGCCTCCACTGCATCCACGCAGGCCGGCGCCGGCCGGTCCAGGAACACCACCGCGAACTCCTCGCCGCCGTAGCGGAACGCGCGGCCGCCATCGCCCACCCGCGCCAGGCGCGAGGCCACCAGCTTCAGCACGTCATCGCCGGTGTCGTGGCCGTGGGTGTCGTTGAACTTCTTGAAGTGGTCCACGTCCACCATGGCGATGCTGTAGGTGCCGGCGGCACGCTGCAGGGTCTCGTTGAAGGCCCGCCGCCCGGGCAGCCCGGTCAGTTCATCGCGGAACGCCATGTGGAAGGACTCCTGCAGGGTCGCGCCCAGCATCAGCAGCAGCGCCGCCACGCTCAGCGCCGGCAGCAGCGCCGGCTGCAGGAAGATGCGCGGCAGCATCCACCACAGGCACAGCAGCGCCAGCAGCATGGCCGTGTGCAGCGGGCGCGGGCGCTGCCAGGCCTGCCAGCCCAGCGCGGCGGTGGCCAGCAGGAACAGCAGGGCCGGCAGCTGCGCCAGCGCATTCCAGTCACTGGGTATCCAGGCGAAATGCCGGTTCGACAGCAGGTCATGCATGCCCTGTGGCTGCTGCACGGCCAGCAGGATGAAGATGGCCAGCAGGGCGCCGCTGCCGATCCCGCGCAGCAGCAGATCCTGGCGGCGCCGGCCGCGCTCGGGCCACAGCGCGTGGGCGGCGAACAGCAGCGGCAACCAGCTGGACACGGCATGGAAGCGCAGCGGCGTCAGCGGGCTGATGTAGCCCAGGCGCAGGTAGTGGGCCAGGTCGGGGTGCAGCACCGTGAACACGGCAGCCACCAGCAGCAGCAGGCACAGCGTGCGCACCTGGTTGTACATCAGCGCCAGCCCCGAACCCAGGCAGGCCAGCAACCACGGCAGCACGCGCTGGCCGGTCCGGCCGACATCTTCGTTACCCAGCGTGGTCCACAGCACCAGCGCGACCAGCAGGGCAGGCAGCACGAACAGGTAATGCGCAGGCTGGCGGAGCGGATGATGGGACAAGCGGTCATTCCAGCGCGGTCACTACACGGCCGCAGCACTGGCGTTAGCGGCGTCGCTGCGGGGTTCTTGAATGGGCGCGATGTGAATGCGCCGGCCCTGTGCGATGACATCGCGCTCACCCGCCGCAGCCGAAGCTGGGCCCATGGACAGCGCAACCCTCGCCGTCGCTGCCCCGCAGCGTGAACTCGCCAGCCACTTCGCCCATGTGCGCGGGCGCAGCCAGCAACTGGCCGCACCGCTCAGCGCCGAAGACGCGATGCTGCAGAGCATGGACGACGCCAGCCCGGCCAAATGGCACCTGGCCCACACCACCTGGTTCTTCGAACGCTTCGTGCTGGCCAGCGTGCGCGGCCACCAGCCATGGGATCCCGCGTGGGATTTCCTGTTCAACAGTTACTACAAGAGCCTGGGCCCCGCCCACGCACGGCCGCGCCGTGGCCTGCTGTCGCGGCCCTCGCTGCAGCAGGTGCGCGACTATCGCCGGCACGTGGACGAGCAGGTGCTGGCGCGCTTGGCCGACGGTGATCTCGGTGAAGAAGCGCTGCAGCACCTGCAGCTGGGCCTGCAGCACGAACAGCAGCACCAGGAGCTGCTGCTGACCGACATCAAGCATGCGCTGTGGTGCAACCCGCTGCAGCCGCCCTATCGCGAAGACCTGGCGACGATCGCCAGCGTGCCCAGCGCGCTGGGCTGGAGGGCGCAGGACGAGCGCATCGTCACCGTCGGCGCAGCGCGCTGGCCGCAGCAGGCCGCCTTCGCCTATGACAACGAATCGCCGCCGCATCGCGTGTTGCTGCCCGCGCACGCCCTCGCCGAGCGCCCGCTCAGCAACAGCGAGTACCGCGCCTTCGTCGATGCCGGCGGCTACCGCGATCCGCGCTGGTGGCTCAGCGAAGGCTGGGCGCTGTGCGAAGCCGAAGGCTGGCAGCACCCGCTGTACTGGCACGACGATCTGCAGCGTGAGTACACGCTGGGTGGCTGGCGCGATCTCGATCCGCATGCGCCGGTCTGCCATCTCAGCTATTACGAAGCCGATGCCTGTGCGCGCTGGCACGAAGCGCGGCTGCCGACCGAGTTCGAATGGGAAGCCGCCGCCGCCACGCAGCCGCCCAGCGGCCACTTCGCCGACGACGACCAGCTGCATCCGCATGCAGGGCAGGGCACGGGCCTGCGCCAGCTGTTCGGCGATGTCTGGGAATGGACCTCCAGCGCCTATGGCGCCTACCCCGGCTTCCAGCCCTTCGGCGGCAACCTGGGCGAATACAACGGCAAGTTCATGTGTGGCCAGTGGGTGTTGCGCGGCGGCAGCTGCGCCACCCCGCGCGGCCACGTACGCAGCAGTTACCGCAACTTCTTCAATCCACCGGCCCGCTGGCAGTTCTCCGGCGTGCGCCTGGCGAGGGATCTTCCATGAGTACCGTGCAGGACGCGCTGCAGGCGCTGACCGACCTCACCCCCGGCCGCCAGCAGATCCTGGCCGACGCCGTAGCCGGCCTTTCGCGCGCCGCGCGCCAGCTGCCGTCCAAGTATTTCTACGATGCACGCGGCTCGCGCCTGTTCGAGCAGATCACCCACACCCCCGAGTACTACCCCACGCGCACCGAACTGGCGCTGCTTGACCGGGTGCTGCCGGAGATCGCCCGCGCCGTCGGCGCGCATGCCCACGTGGTCGAACTGGGCAGCGGCAGTGGGCGCAAGACCGCGCGCCTGCTGGCCGCCCTGCAGGACCCGGTGGCCTACACCCCCATCGAGATTTCGCGCGCCGCGCTGCTCTCCAGCATCGATCACCTGGCCCCGGCCCTGCCGCAGGTGGAAATGCTGCCGGTCTGCGCCGATTTCACCCGCCCGGTGCAGGTCCCCACGCCGGAACGCCCGGCGGCGCGGCGCCTGCTGTTCTTCCCGGGTTCCACCCTGGGCAACTTCGCGGGCGACGAAGCGATCGCCCTGCTGCGTGCGATGCGCCAGACGATGGGCGATGACGGCCTGGCGCTGGTCGGCATCGACCTGCACAAGGACCCGGCGCTGATTGAAGCCGCCTACAACGATGCCGACGGCATCACCGCCGCCTTCACCCTCAACCTGCTGGCCCGCCTCAACCGCGAAGTGGGCAGCGACTTCGATCTCGATGGCTTCCGCCACCAGGCCCGTTACAGCACCGCGCGCCTGCGCATCGAAACCGATCTGGTCAGCCAGCGCGAACAGGACGTGCACCTGGACGGGCAGACCTTCCACTTCCAGGCCGGCGAGCCGATCCGGGTCGAGTACAGCCACAAGTACACCGAGGCCAGCTTCAACCACCTGCTGCAGCAGGCCGGCCTGGAAACCGTCGCCCACTGGGACGCGTCCGACCCCGCCTACGGCCTGCGCCTGCTGCGCGCCTCCGCTCCGCATCGGTAGTGCCTGGCCATGCCTGCCGGCTGCCAGGCCGTCCGCCCGCGCTAACATGGCCCCAGCACCGGCAACACGGAGGACGCCATGCCCTTGATGACCACGCTCGGCCTGGCCGCCGCGCTGGCCGCGCCGTCGATGGCGCCAACGACGCCCGCCGCGGATCCGGCGTTCGCCCGCTGCATGACGCAGCTGCAGGCCACGGCCGCCAAGCAGGGCGTGGCCGCGGACCGCTTCACCGCGATCACCGCCGGCCTGCAGCCCGACCCCAGCGTGCTGCCACTGCTGGACGCGCAGCCTGAATTCACCACGCCCATCTGGGATTACCTGGCCGCGCTGGTCGATCGCCCGCGGGTGGATGACGGCCGCGCGATGCTGCAGCAGCACCGCGACCTGCTGCAGCGCGTTTCAGCGCAGTACGGCGTCGATCCGGCCACCATCGTCGCCGTATGGGGCGTGGAGAGTGACTACGGCCGCGTGTTTGGCAAGCGCCCGCTGCTGCAGTCACTGGCCACGCTGTCCTGTGCGGGCCGGCGCCAGCCCTTCTTCCGTGGCGAACTGCTGGCGCTCATCAGGCTGATCGAGCAGGGCGACCTGCAGGCGCAGGGGCTCACCGGTTCCTGGGCCGGCGCCTTCGGCCACACCCAGTTCATGCCCAGCACCTACGCGCGCATCGCCGTCGACGGCGATGGCGACGGCCGCCGCGATCTGGTCGGCAGCATTCCCGATGCACTGGCCTCCACCGCCAACTATCTCAAGCGTGCCGGTTGGCGCAGCGGCGAACCGTGGGGCATGGAAGTGCGTGTCCCCGAGGGCTTCAAGACCAGCCAGGCCGGGCGCACCCAGCGTCGTGCGCTGGCGGACTGGCGCGCACTGGGCATCACCGGCCTGGATGGCAGCGCCCTCGCGCCGCCGGGGCTGCCGGCCGATGCCCGCGCGGCCCTGCTGCTGTCCGCCGGCAGCAAGGGCCCGGCGCTGCTGGTGTTCCGCAACTACGATGCGATCTACAGCTACAACGCCGCCGAAAGCTACGCACTGGCCATCGCCACCCTGGCTGACCGGCTGCGTGGCGGCAATGGGCTGGCCACGGCCTGGCCCACCGATGATCCCGGCCTGGGCCGCGACGAGCGCCGCCAGCTGCAGACCCTGCTGCTGGCCCGCGGCCACGATATCGGCAGCGCCGATGGCATGATCGGCAACGCCAGCCGGCGCGCGATCCAGGTCGAGCAGCGTCGCCTGGGCTGGCCCGATGCCGATGGCCGCCCCGGCCAGCGCATCCTGCGCGCGCTGCAGGGCGAACCACGCACCCCGGCCACGCCCACCCGTTTCAGCCTTCCCGCCAACTACAGTGCCGCGCAGTCGCCGGCCATACGGAGTCGATCCACCGTGCAACAGATCCAGGGTGTCAGCAGCGGCCAGTTCCAGGGACTCGATGCCTGGCTGGTGGAAACCCCCGAGGCCACCGCCGCCATCAGCGTGTTCGGCGGCCAGCTGCTGTCCTTCGTGCCCAAGGGCCAGCCCGATGTGATGTGGCTTTCGCCCAAGCGTGCCGAGCTGCCGACCCCGATCCGTGGCGGCAGCCCGGTGTGCTGGCCGTACTTCGGCCGCCAGGGCCAGGGCAACGATGTGCCGGCGCATGGTTTCGTCCGCACCCTGCCGTGGGAACTGCAGCAGGCGCGCCGCCTCGACGATGGCAGCATCGAGCTGACCCTGGCGCCGCCGGCGCTGCAGGACCTTGGCCTGCGCCTGACGATGACCGTGCGGGTGGGCCGCGAACTGCGCCAGCAGCTGGTCACCGAAAACACCGGCACTGCACCGGCCACCTTCACCCAGGCCCTGCACAACTATTTCCGCGTGGGCGACGCCACCCGTGTCGAGGTGGATGGCGTGGACGGGGTGACCTACCAGGACAAGTACGAGAACTACGCGCAGACCCGCCGCCAGCAGGGGCCCTGGTCGCTGCGCGACCCGCGCGACCCGGGCCGCAGCGACCGCATCTACAGCCCGGCCGGTGGCCGCTACGTGCTGCGCGACCCGGTGCTGAAGCGCCGCATCGAGCTGCATACCGAAGGCAGCCGCGCGCTGGTGGCGTGGAACCCCGGTGCTGAAGCCGCGGCGAAGATGGCCGATGTCGGCGATGGCTGGCGCGACTACGTCTGCCTGGAGGCGGCCAACGCCGGTCCCGATGTGGTCACCATCGCCCCGGGCGGCCGCCATGTGCTGGTGCAGGTGATCTCGGCAGCGCCTCTATAGCCGGCGCCAGGCCGGCTGCTTTTGACCGCGGGCCTGTCATGGCACCGGGTATTAGTCGCAATCTGCACGGAACGCAGCCGGCCTGATTCCCCGGATGCCGCCCGGGCATCCTCATCCGGCCCGGGAAAGGACCAGGCCATGGGCTTTTCCAGGCCGGATCGACAGCAGTGACGCTATTGGCCTGGACTGGCCTGCAGCACCCGGCAAGCATCCCTCGCACTGTCACGACGGCGGTGCGAGGGCATCGGTGCGGCAGGAACAAGGAGAGGCTTCATGGAAGAAGGGCGTTGGCACTACACCGACGGGGACCGTCACCACGGGCCATGCACGCTGGCCGAACTGCGGCAACTGATGGAGCAGCGGACCATCACGCCGGAAACGCTGCTGCAGCGCGAGGGCGGTTCCGGCTGGCGGCCTTTTGCCGAAATCGACCCGGCGGCAGACGCGCCGGTGGATTCGGCCGCCCATGATCCCTACCGCGCATCCGCAGCCGCAGCCGGTCCGGAAACGACCGAAACGACCGAAACGAGCGCAGTGGATCACCTCGACGGTGAGATGGCGCCGTATGCCGCGTTCGTGGGCCCGCGCTTCGCCGTCTATCGCCAACGCTGGCGGCTGGACTTCGGCGGCGCCAACGCTGCCAGCACGTGGCACTGGCCGGGCTTCCTTTTCGGGGTCATCTGGATCATGTATCGCAGGATGTACGGTATTGCGGCGCCCTGGTTCGGCTTGATGATCACCCTGTTGGTGCTCGAGAAGCTCGCCGGCCTGCCCGAGCTGGTCACCTTGCTCATCTCCGTGGGGCTGTCCATCACGGCGGGCGTCTGCGGCAACGGCTGGTACCTCTCCCACTGCCAGCGGAACATGGCCGAGGTACGCCGCCTGCGCGGCTACGATGAACCACGGCGGCTGCGCGCGCTGGCCGAGCGGGGCGGCACCAGCGTGGGTTCCGCGCTCGCCGCCCTCGGTGTAGCCCTGGCCATGAGCGTACTGGGTGCGCTCATGGCGGCCTGAACCGTCTCAACCCGATGTGCGTGGCCGCAGTACCAGCAGGCACAGCGAACCTGCCACCAGCCCCCAGAATGCCGAGCCGATGCCCGCCAGTGACACCCCGGAGGCCGTCACCAGGAAGGTGACCAGCGCGGCCTCGCGGTCGCGCTCCACGGCCAGGGCGCTGGCCAGGCTGTTGCCGATGGTGCCGAACAGGGCGATGCCGGCCACGCAGGCCACCAGTTCCTTGGGGAAGGCGGCGAACAGCGCCGCCACGGTCGCCCCGAACAGGCCGATCACGATATAGAAGGCGCCGGCCGCCATCGCTGCGGTGTAGCGGCGCGCGGGGTCCTCATGGGCATCGCGGCCCATGCAGATCGCTGCGGTGATCGCCGCCAGGTTCAAGGCGTAGGCGCCGAAGGGGGCCAGCAGCGTGTTGACCACGCCAATCCAGCCGATCACCGGCGAAATGGGCGCGCTGTAGCCGGAGGCGCGCATCACCGCCACCCCGGGGATGTTCTGCGAGGCCATGGTGACCACGAACAGGGGCAGGGCGATGCCAGCCACCGCCTGCCACGACAGTGACGGTGTGACCCAGTGCGGGGTGGCCAGCTGCAGCTGCAGGTCCTGCGCATGCAGCAGGCCACGGCTGGCGGCGATGATGATGCCCACCAGCAGGGTGGCGATCACCGCATAGCGCGGGAACAGGCGGCGGCCGGCCAGCCAGGTGGCGAACATTGCCAGGGCGAGCACCACCTGGGTGTTCATTGCCATGAACACGTCCAGGCCGAAGCGCAGCAGCACGCCCGCCAGCATGCCGGCGGCCAGCGCCATCGGTACCCGCTGCATCAGGCGGGAGAAGATGCCCGAGAAGCCGGCAATCATGCCCAGCACTGCCGCGAGCAGGAACGCGCCGGTGGCTTCGGACAGCGAAGCGCCACCAGCGCCGACCACCAGCATCGCCGCGCCGGGGGTCGACCACGCGGTGACCACCGGCACGCGGTAGCGCAGCGACAGGCCGATACAGGTCACGCCCATGCCCAGGCCGAGCGCCCACATCCATGAAGCGATCTGCGCCTGGTTGGCGCCGACGGCCTGTGCGGCCTGGAACACGATCACCGCCGAACTGGCGAAGCCCACCAGCACCGTAATGAAGCCGGCCACGATCGCCGGCACCGAAAGATCGCGCCACCACACCTGTCGAACCTGCGTGCCCATCGCTGTCTCGTCTGTATGCATCCGTACATACATAGCGCTTGCGGCGTTGACCGCGCAACGCGCGGGCAACGCCGCAGTGATGCCGGCACGCACGCTATGCATGGCGCAGGTGACGTCTTTGTCATCTTCCTGAAAAAAAAATCTTGACGAATCCTGCAGGATCTCTAGAATTCGCTCCCTTGCTGCGGCGTGGCAACTTCCTCGGAAGTGACCCGCCAACAGCGACGCCACACCGGCGAACGAGATGATCGAACGAAGGTGTTGACGGACTCAAAAAGTCCGGCATAATAGGCGGCTCGCAACGACGAAAGACCTTCGGGTCCAACGACGAAGCAGCATCGGCAACAACGTCCACTTCGGTGAGACGGCCTTGAAAAAAGGTGTTGACGAAGCGGAAAAGCCGGCTATAATGGGCGGCTCGCTACGAAGGAAACTTCGCAGCACACGGGAATGGCGCTGAGGCCACTTCCCAAGATCTTTGAAAGTATGCGCAGGTATCTTGTGAAGGCGCCTGCAGGAAGGATGATTGTCCATCTTGCAGACGTTTGATCAAGCAACTATTAATTGTTTTAAAGCAAGCGATACGTTGCCAGCATCAATCATCTGCAGCTTTAAATTTTGATCTTCGGATCATGTAGTTTTAAGTGAAGAGTTTGATCCTGGCTCAGAGTGAACGCTGGCGGTAGGCCTAACACATGCAAGTCGAACGGCAGCACAGTAAGAGCTTGCTCTTATGGGTGGCGAGTGGCGGACGGGTGAGGAATACATCGGAATCTACTTTTTCGTGGGGGATAACGTAGGGAAACTTACGCTAATACCGCATACGACCTACGGGTGAAAGCAGGGGACCTTCGGGCCTTGCGCGATTGAATGAGCCGATGTCGGATTAGCTAGTTGGCGGGGTAAAGGCCCACCAAGGCGACGATCCGTAGCTGGTCTGAGAGGATGATCAGCCACACTGGAACTGAGACACGGTCCAGACTCCTACGGGAGGCAGCAGTGGGGAATATTGGACAATGGGCGCAAGCCTG
This sequence comes from Stenotrophomonas sp. ZAC14A_NAIMI4_1, assembly GCF_003086915.1. Lineage (NCBI taxonomy): Bacteria > Pseudomonadati > Pseudomonadota > Gammaproteobacteria > Lysobacterales > Lysobacteraceae > Stenotrophomonas > Stenotrophomonas sp. ZAC14A_NAIMI4_1. Next base: position 4,635,394 of record NZ_CP026002.1, on the reverse strand, counting down.
ATCCAGCCATACCGCGTGGGTGAAGAAGGCCTTCGGGTTGTAAAGCCCTTTTGTTGGGAAAGAAATCCAGCCGGCTAATACCTGGTTGGGATGACGGTACCCAAAGAATAAGCACCGGCTAACTTCGTGCCAGCAGCCGCGGTAATACGAAGGGTGCAAGCGTTACTCGGAATTACTGGGCGTAAAGCGTGCGTAGGTGGTTGTTTAAGTCTGTTGTGAAAGCCCTGGGCTCAACCTGG
>NZ_CP026002.1:4634644-4635055 GCF_003086915.1 Stenotrophomonas sp. ZAC14A_NAIMI4_1 | reverse complement strand
GAAGGACCGCAGCCAACGCCACCGCCGCCACGCGCACGTTCTTCCGCCTGCCCGACGCGACCTGACCCGGTAGTGCCGGCCGCTGGCCGGCAGCACGGTGGATTGCCGGCCAGCGGCCGGCACTACCCGATCAGACGCCGCGCGGTGCGGCGTCCCCCCAGCGCCTCGCTCGTGCCGCGCACGCTGAAGCCGATGCCGAAGGACCGCCGCCAACGCCACCGCCGCTCTTCCGCCTGCCCGACGCGACCTGACCCGGTAGTGCCGGCCGCTGGCCGGCAGCACGGTGGATTGCCGGCCAGCGGCCGGCACTACCCGATCAGACGCCGCGCGGTGCGGCGTCCCCCCAGCGCCTCGCTCGTGCCGCGCACGCTGAAGCCGATGCCGAAGGACCGCCGCCAACGCCACCGCCGC
>NZ_CP026002.1:4183104-4634632 GCF_003086915.1 Stenotrophomonas sp. ZAC14A_NAIMI4_1 | reverse complement strand
TTTGGCTCACATGGCCGACGCTCTCAAGCTGACCCGCTACGTCCCGCCAGCGGCCTGGCAGCGCCGTCTGGGTGAGCTCTGCCAGCGTCGGCGCCATCTGGTGCAGATGCGGGTGAGCGAGCATCAGCGCATGCGCGCGTTCAGCGAACCCAGCCTGATTTCCATGCTGAATCAGCATCTGCGCGAGATCCAGAGGAGCATCAAGCAGCTCGATTCCATCATCGCAGCGCTCTTGGCCGAGCAGGATGGATGGCGTGATTTTGCCAAGCTCAAAGGCGCTGGCCCGGTGCTGATGGCAACCCTGGCCTGCGAGCTGCCGGAGCTGGGAAGGCTCAGTGGGAAAGCCATCTCGGCGTTGGTAGGGGTTGCCCCCATGAGCCGCGAAAGCGGCACCTGGAAAGGACGACGGAGTATCACCGGTGGCCGTGCCGTTGTACGCGAAGCGCTCTACATGGCAGCGCTGACCGCCAAACGCTATGAGCCCCGGCTCAAGGAATTCTTTGAATCCCTCGTCAACCAAGGCAAGCCAGGCAAGGTGGCCCTGGTCGCGGTGATGCGCAAGATGCTGGTGATCCTCAACGCCCGCAAGCGGGACGCGGAGGCCCAGATGGCCTCCGCCTAACAAGACAGTTGCTACAGAAGATCGAAAGCAGCCGAGCATGGCTCGGCTCTACAGAAGATCGAAAGCAGTCGAGCAAGCTCGACTCTACGGAGAAGCAGGCGCCGCCATCACACCGGCTGGCGCGGCCCGAACATGATCACCGCCATGCCCGCCAGGCACAGTGCGGCGCCCAGCAGGTCCCAGCGGCTGGGGCGGATGCCATCGACCAGCCACAGCCAGAACAGCGCGGTGCCGATGTAGACGCCACCGTAGGCGGCATACACGCGGCCGCTGGCGGTGGGGTGCAGGGTCAGCAGCCAGGCGAACAGGGCCAGGCTGGCCGCGGCCGGCAGCAGCAGCCACACGCTGCCGCCCTTGCGCAGCCACAGCCACGGCAGGTAACAGCCGACGATCTCCGCCAGCGCGGTCAGCAGGAACAGGGCGAGGGTCTTCACGCCTTCTCCGCCGCCTTGGCGTGCTGCCACAACGCTTCCTGTGCATCCAGGTCCATCCCCGCCAACGCACCGCCCTGCACTTCTGCCTGCGCTTCCATTGCCCGGAAGCGCCGCTCGAACTTGTGGTTGGCACCGCGCAGGGCCGCGCCCAGGTCGAGGTCGGCATGGCGGGCCAGGTTGGCGCAGACGAACAGCAGGTCACCCAGCTCTTCCTGCAGCCGCGCCTTGTTGCCGGCGACGTCGCCGCGCTCAAATTCCTCGCGCAGTTCCTGCAGCTCCTCGGCAGCCTTGTCCAGCACCGGCAGCGGACCGGGCCAGTCGAAGCCGACCTTGGCCGCGCGCGACTGCAGCTTCACCGCACGCTGCCACTCGGGCAGCCCGCGCGAGATGCCGGCCAGCGCCGAGGTATCCTGGTCGCCCTTGGCGGCACGCTCGGCGCGCTTGATCGCGTCCCAGTTGCGCATCACGCCATCGGCATCGTCCACGCTGGCATCGGCGAACACGTGCGGATGGCGGCGCTGCATCTTGTCGCTGATCGCGCGCGCCACGTCGGCGAAGGCGAACGCGCCCTGCTCCTCGGCCATGCGCGCATGGAACACCACCTGCAGCAGCAGGTCGCCCAGTTCGTCGCAGAGGTCGTCCAGGTCGCCACGATCGATCGCATCGGCGACCTCGTAGGCTTCCTCGATGGTGTACGGGGCGATGGTGGCGAAGTCCTGCTCCAGGTCCCAGGGGCAACCGCCCTGCGGATCGCGCAGGCGCGCCATGATCGCCAGCAGGCGCTCCAGTTCGGTGCTGGCGGCACTGCCGGCGGTGGGGGTGTCGCTCATGCGGGCTCCAGGGTCAGTCGGACAGCCAGTCCCGCCACGGCAGGCTGGTGTCGCCAAGGGCGATGAAATCGCCGTTCAACAGGGTGCTGCGGCGGTTGTAGCGGAACGGCTTGCCGCTGCTGGCCGAGAGCACCGCACCCCCGGCAGCGTGCAGCACGCACTGGCCGGCGGCGGTGTCCCATTCGGAGGTCGGGCCCAGCCGCGGGTACACGTCCAGGCCGCCCTCGGCGATGCGGCAGAACTTCAGCGACGAGCCCTGCGCCACGGTTTCGATATCGCCCATGCGCTCGAGCAGCGCGATGGTTTCCGGCGAGCGGTGCGAGCGGCTGGCGGCCACCCGCAGCGGCGCGGTGGCCGGCGTGCGGGTGCGCAGCACGCTGTCGTGCAGGCCCTGGCGGCGGTAAGCCAGCTCGCCGCGCATGGCGTGCCAGACGATGCCGGTGACCGGCGCCTGGACCACGCCGAAGGCCGGCGCGCCCTGGTAGATCAGCGCGATGTTGACGCTGAATTCGCCGTTGCGCTTGACGAATTCGCGGGTGCCATCCAGCGGATCGACCAGCCAGTAGGCGCCCCAGTGCTGGCGCTGTTCCCACGGCACCATTGCCGATTCCTCGGACAGGATCGGCAGGTCCGGGGTCAGCTGGCGCAGGCCCTGCTGGATGACCCGGTCGGCGGCGAGATCGGCGGCGGTGACCGGGCTGTCGTCGGCCTTCAGGGTGACATCGAAGCCGTCGCTGTAGACCTGCATGATCGCCTGCCCCGCTTCCTGGGCAATGGCGATCGTGGTTTCGCGCAGCTCGGTGGTCAGCTTGATCATTGGCGCCCCTGCAGCCACTGGCGCGCGATGAACAGCGCGGCCAGCGAGCGCCCTTCGGAGAAGTCCTCGCGCAGCATCAGCTGGTCCAGGTCGGCCAGCTTCCACGGCACCACCTCCAGCTCTTCCGGCTCGTCGCCGGCCAGCTTTTCCGGGTAGAGATCGCGCGCCACCACCAGCCACGACTGGTGGCTCATGTAGGTCGGCGCCAGGGTCATCGCGCGCAGCACGTCGACGCGGCGGGCACCATAGCCGGCCTCTTCCTTCAGTTCGCGGTCGGCGGCCTGCTCGGGCGTTTCGCCGGCATCGATGCGGCCCTTGACCAGGCCCAGCTCGTAGCGGTGCACGCCGGCAGCGTATTCACGCACCAACAGGACGGTCTCCTCATCCAGCATCGGCACCACCACCACCGCGCCATGGCCACGGCTGACCAGGCGCTCGAAACGCCGGTGTTCACCGTTGGAGAACTCCAGGTCCAGGTGCTGGCGCTGGAAGGGGCCGTTCTCCTCGTCGGTGATCCGGTGGATGATCGGCAGGCGACGGCCGCTGCGGTCGTCGTTCATGCGGAATCTCCGCGGCAGCCGGCGCGTGCGCCGGGGCCGATAGAATGTGCAGGCAGCAACATGTTCATGAGCCCGAAATGCTAGCAGACCCAACCCCCTCCCCGCTGGCCCGGCAGTGGCAGCAACGCGACCTGCAGGTGCTGTGGCACCCGTGCACGCAGATGCGCGAGCATCCGGACACGCTGCCGCTGGTGCCGATCGCGCGTGGCCAGGGCGCCTGGCTGATCGACCACGACGGCAACCGCTACCTGGATGCGGTCAGCAGCTGGTGGACGAATCTGTTCGGTCATGCCGAACCGCGCATCGGCGCGGCCATCGCCGCCCAGGCCGGGCAGCTGGAACAGGTGATGCTGGCCGGGTTCAGCCATGAACCGGCGATCACCCTGGCCGAACGCCTGCTGGCGCTGGCGCCGCGCCAGCCCGGCCGCGCGCCGCTGGCCAAGGTCTTCTACGCCGACAACGGCTCGGCCGGGGTGGAAGTGGCGCTGAAGATGGCCTTCCAGTACTTCCAGAACCGCGGCGAGACCCGGCGCACACGCTTCATTGCGCTGGAAAACGGCTACCACGGCGAGACCCTGGGGGCGCTGGCGCTGGGCGACATCCCGCTGTACCGCCGCGTGTATGCGCCGCTGCTGGCCGAAGGCCTGTTCGCGCCCTCCCCCGATGCCTACCTGGCCGAACCGGGCCAGAGCGCGGCCGACCGTGCGCGACAGGCCGCCGACGGCCTGGCCACCCTGTTCGACCAGCACCCCGGCGAGATCTGCGCGGTGATCCTGGAGCCGCGCCTGCAATGCGCCGGCGGCATGCGCATGCACGACCCGGTCTACCTGCAGCGCGTGCGCGAACTGTGTGACGCGCACGGCGCATTCATGATCGCCGACGAGATCGCCACCGGCTTCGGCCGCACCGGCACGCTGTTCGCCTGTGAACAGGCCGGGGTGATGCCCGACCTGATGTGCCTGTCCAAGGGCCTGACCGGCGGCTTCCTGCCCCTGGCCGCGGTGCTGGCCACGCAGGCGCTGTATGACGCTTTCCTGGATGAGTCGCGCGAACGCGCCTTCCTGCATTCGCACAGCTACACCGGCAACCCGCTGGCCTGTGCGGCGGCACTGGCCACGCTGGATATCTTCCGCGACGAGGACGTGATCGCCCGCAACCGTGGCACCGCCGCGGTGATGGCCACGCTGGCCGCGCCCTTCGCCGACCACCCGCACGTGGCCGATGTGCGCCAGGCCGGCATGGTGGTGGCCTTCGAGCTGTCGCGCGACGGCAACCGGCGCACGCCGTTCAACCCGGCGCTGCGGCTTGGCCTGCACGCCTACAAGGCCGCGCTGAAGCGCGGCGTGGTACTGCGCCCGCTGGGCGACGTGCTGTACTGGATGCCACCTTACTGCGTGGATGACGAACAACTGGAGCTGCTGGCACATACCACGCTGGCAGCCATCGACGAGGCGATTGCATGCGCGTGACCCGCTGCCCCATCGACCTGGCGCTGCACAGCGGCCAGACCGTGACCCTGCCGGAAGAGACGGCCAACCACCTGGTGCGGGTGATGCGCCTGCGCGAAGGCGATGCCTGCGTGCTGTTCAACGGCGATGGCCACGATTACAGCGCCACCCTGACCGTGGCCGGCAAGCGCGAGGTGCAGGTACGCATCGACGCGGTGCAGGCCGTGGACAACGAATCGCCGCTGGTGATCACCCTGCTGCAGGGCATCGCCCGTGGCGAGAAAATGGACCTGATCCTGCAGAAGGCCACCGAGCTGGGCGTGGGCGCCATCGTGCCGGTGAATGCCGAGCGCACTGAGGTGAAGCTGGATGCGGCGCGTGCGGAAAAGCGCGTGGCGCACTGGAACAACGTGGTGACCTCGGCGTGCGGCCAGTCCGGGCGTGCGCGCATTCCGCAGGTGGGTCCGCCGCTGTCGCTGGCCCAGGCAGCGGCGGCGCTGCCGGCCGATACGCTGCGGCTGACGCTGGACCCGCAGGGCGCGCACCGGCTGTCGACGCTGCAGGCCGCGCCGTCCGGTGGCATCGTCATTGCGATCGGTCCGGAAGGTGGCTGGTCGCCGCGTGATCGCGACCAGCTGGCGGCGGCCGGTTTCCAGGGGCTGCAGCTGGGCCCGCGCATCCTGCGCACCGAAACCGCCGGCCTGGCTGCGATTGCAGCGCTGCAGGCACGGCTGGGGGATCTGGGGTAAGGCCAACGCCTGCGGCGTGCCGACCAAGGTCGGCATCTACCGAAGCGCGGGCAGCGCGGTAGTGCCGGCCGCTGGCCGGCATCCACGCAATGATGAGGTTGCCGGCCAGCGGCCGGCACTACCGTCTGGTGATCAGGCGGCCAGCGAATCCAGCGCGGATTCCAGCGCGTCCAGGTTCGGCAGCAGCGCGCTGCGTTCACCCAGCAGCACGCGCATGTGCACGATGTCCGGCAGGGTTTCTTCCGAAGCGTCGGCCAGCAGGCCGTCACGCGGCACGGCAATCAGCTGCGGGAAGTTCTGCGTCAGCAGCGCGTAGTACGGGCGCTGTGCGTTGCCGCTGAGGGCCTTCAGCACCACCACCTTGTTGTGGCCGCCCACTACTTCATCGCCCAGGCCGGACAGGCGGGCGAAGGACAGCAGCGGCACCTGCCAGCCGTGCCAGGCGATCTGCCCGACCAGCCAGCGCGGAGCGTCGGCCACCGGTTCGACCGGCACGCGCGACATCATTTCGGCCACCGTGGCATTGGGCAGCAGCACGCGTTCGCCACCGGACTGGATCAGGACGCCACGGATTTCATCGTTGCTTGCGTAGCTCATGGCGTCTCTCCGTTGTCCTCGTCCACGCCCCAGCGCGCGGCGATGGCCTGCGCCAGTTCCTGCGGTTCGCCGGCGACCATGCCGGCAGCCACCACGGCGGTCGCCGCGGCGGGGTCATAGCAGCCTTCACCCACCTGCCCGGCCACCCAGGCACCGGCGGCGGCCAGGTCCAGCGCCGGGCCGACATGGGCCAGGTCGGCACCACTGAGCAGGATCAGGGCGCTGTGTTCGGCCGGCAGGCCGGCAATCGATACACCCAGCGGATCGGTCTGGAAATGCAGGCCATCGGCGGCGGCACGCACACCAATGTCGTCGGACAGGATGTGGACTTCGCCCGGCGTTGCGCGCTGGCCGGCTTCGGCCAGCTGCACCGGCAGCGGTGAAACCCTCGCCATCTGCTTGACCAGGTTGCCGTAGCGGCCACCGTCCAGGCGCATGTGCACCAGCACCGGCACGGCCAGCCCGGTCGGCAGCGCGCCCAGCAGGCGGCGCAGCGCATCAGGACCGCCAATGCCGGCCAGCACCAGCAGCGAGCCGGCGCGCGCGCCGGCCGGCAGGCCGGCATCCAGGTCGACCAGGCTCAGGTGGCCGGTCTCGAAGGACGGCACTGCGGGCGGCTCGTTGCGCACGGGCGCGGCGGCGGGCGCATCGGCGGCCTCATCAACCAGCGACCAGGCGGTGTGATCGAAGGACACCGGCGGCGGCACGGGGGCGTCGGCAGCGGGTGCCTCGGCTGCATCAGCGGCCGGCTCCGGCGGCAGCGCCTGCAGGGCCGCCAGGTGCTGCTCCAGCGACACCGGCTCGAACGTGGGCGACGGCGTCGGCGGTGCGTACAGGCTGTCGGCGGGCACATCGCCGGCCCAGTCCTGGGCCTGTTCCATGTGCGCGTGCAGTACCTCGTCCTTTGGCGGCACCGGCGGCGGCGAAGGCCGGCCCGGTTCCAGCTGCAGGCTGGGCTCGTCTTCGGCGCCCGGCGGCAGCACCTGCTGGTGGCCGTGCAGCTTGGCCGACAGGTGGCGGCCCCAGCGCTGCGCTTCCCAGCCATCGCGGCGCGCGGCCAGTTCGGCCTCGTCGAACACCAGGGTCAGGCCCGGTGCCGACAATGCCGGCTCCAGGCGCTCCAGCGCGTCTTCGATGGCCGCTTCCAGGGCGATCACCACGAACTGCGGATGGGCATCGGCCAGCGCCTGCGGCTCCAGCGTGACCGGATCATCTTCCAGCACGATCTGCACATCGGCATGGGCCAGCGCTTCGCGCAGGCGCTCGCGTGCTGCGCCCGGGCGGGCCAGCAGGGCAACGGCCGGAACCGGATTGACGTCACTCACGGACACGGGCGATCCCCAGCAGGTCATACACGTTACGCATCAGGTCCAGCTCCTGGTACGGCTTGCCCAGGTAGCGCTGCACGCCGATCTCGAAGGCGCGCTGGCGATGCTTGTCGCCGCTGCGCGAGGTGATCATCACGATCGGCACGTCCTTGTAGCGCGGGTCGGCGCGCATCGCGGTGGCCAGCTCGTACCCGTCCATGCGCGGCATTTCGATGTCCAGCAGCATCAGGTCGGGCACGCGTTCTTCCAGCTGCTCCAGTGCTTCGACACCGTCGCGGGCGACGCTGACCTCAAAGTTGTGGCGCTCCAGGATGCGGCCGGTGACCTTGCGCATGGTCAGCGAATCGTCGACCACCATCACCAGCGGAACCTGGCGGTCCTGGCGCGGTGCGTTTTCCTGCACCGGCGCGATCGGGTTGGCAAGGTAACGGCGCACCAGCGGTGCCACGTCGAGGATGACCACCACGCGGCCATCGCCGGTGATGGTGGCACCGTAGATGCCGGGCACCGACGCGATCTGCAGGCCGACCGGCTTCACCACGATTTCGCGGTTGCCGAGCACCTGGTCGATCGCCACGGCGGCACGCAGGTCGCCGGCGCGGACCAGCAGCAGCGGCACCTGGTCCTGGCCGTCGGCGCGCGCCGGGGCCTGCCCGACCAGGCTGCCTAGGTCGTACAGCGGATAGTCTTCGCCGCTGTAGCGGTAGCTGCTGTCGGCGGCTTCGAACCGCTCGCGCGACAGGCGGCCGATACCACTGACCGACGCCACCGGCACGGCAAAGGTGGTTTCGCCGATCTGCACGAACACGGCCTGGGTGACGGCCAGCGTCTGCGGCAGGCGCAGGGTGAAGCGCACGCCCTGGCCACGCACCGACTGGATGTCGACCGAGCCGCCGAGCTGGCGCACTTCGTTGCGCACCACGTCCATGCCCACGCCACGGCCAGCCAGCTGGCTGACCTGGTCGGCGGTGGTGAAGCCGGAGGCAAAGATCAGGTTGTCCAGTTCCTGTTCGTTCGGCGCCGCATCGGCGGCCAGCAGGCCACGGTCGATGGCACGGCGGCGGATCGCCTCGCGGTCCAGGCCGGCACCGTCATCGGCCACTTCCAGCACGATTTCCGAGCCTTCGCGGTGCAGGCGGATGGCGATCTCGCCCTCTTCCGGCTTGCCGGCGGCGCGACGCTGTTCCGGTGCTTCCAGGCCATGGGCCACCGAGTTGCGCAGCATGTGTTCCAGCGGCGCGACCATGCGGTCCAGGACGTTACGGTCCAGTTCGCCGTGGGTACCTTCCAGGGTCAGGTGGACCTGCTTGCTGGTGTCCATGCCCGCCTGGCGGACGACACGGCGCAGGCGCGGCACCAGGCCGTCGAACGGCACCATGCGCGCACGCATCAGGCCGTCCTGCAGTTCCGAGCTGACGCGCGACTGCTGCTGCAGCAGGGAGTCGTACTGGCGCGACAGATCGTCCAGCACGCCCTGCAGGCCACCCAAGTCGGCTGCGGACTCGTTCAGCGCGCGGCTGAGCTGCTGCAGGGTGGAGAAGCGGTCCAGTTCCAGCGGATCGAACTTCTGGTCGGCCTGGTCCTGCTCGCGCTGGTAACGGGCGACGATCTGCGCTTCGGTTTCCAGATCGAGGCGGCGCAGCTGGTCGCGCAGTCGCGCATTGGTGCGCTCCAGTTCGCCCATGGCGCCACGGAAGGCACCCAGCTGCTGCTCCAGGCGCGAGCGGTAGATCGCCACTTCACCGGCATGGTTGACCAGGCGGTCGAGCAGGTCGGCGCGCACGCGCACCTGTTCCTGCTGCGGGCGGGCCAGCGGATCTTCGTCCGGCGTGCCTTCCACCGGCAGCGGTGCCGACAGCGGTGCGTCGGCCAGGGCCAGCGGCGCGGCGGCAACCGGTGCCTCGACGGCCTCCTCGGCGATGCCTGCGCTGGTGCTGGCGGCGACGGCGGCGTCGCTGCGGGTACGGGCCTCGAAGGCCTCCACCAGATCCTGCGCCGGCTCGACCACGCGGTGGTCGCCGGTGCGGGTGAGCAGCTGGTGCAGGCGGTCGAAGCCCCGCTCCAGCAGCTGCACGTCGCGGCGCTCGATCTCGGTGCGGCCGGCGGCCACGGCTTCCAGCAGCGATTCGATGCTGTGGCCGAGGTCGCCGATGGCGTTGATGCCGGCCATGCGCGCACCGCCCTTGAGCGTGTGCAGGTCGCGCTGCAGCCCGGCCACCACTTCGCGGTCCTGCGGTGCATCGCGCAGCTCGCTGATCAGCCCATCGCAGTGGTCGAGCAGGTCCTTGCCTTCCTCGACGAAGATGTCGACCAGCTCGCGGTCATAGATGCTGAAGTCGAGCTGTTCGGCGTCGGCTTCCACGGCTTCGACGGCTTCGACGGGCTCAGCTTCAACGGCGACCACTTCAGGCGCGTGCACTACGGCATCCTGGCTGTGACCCGGTGCCTCTTCCATCTCGAACAGGCGCACCGGCGCGGCGGCATCGGCCACGGCATCAGCCACGGCATCGGCCGACACCTCGTCATTCACCGTCGCCGGGGACGGCAGGTCGGCGCTCTCTCCTTCACCGACCGCCGCCTCCCCGCCGACGTCCGCATCCTCGGCAAAGGCTTCCGCCTCGCCCGGCGCGAGTTCGCTGGCCTGCAGGCCGAGCACCGGCCACTGGCCGTCCTCGTCCTGCGCCTGTTCTTCCTCGATCACGTGCAGGCCGGCGTCGAGCGCGGCTTCCAGCGAGACCGGTTCTGCGAAGCCCGGCACAGCCATTTCATCCTGAAGGCTGGATGCGTCGCTGTCGAGGGCCAGTGCCTCGATGTCTTCATCGGCATATTCGATGACCGGCGCCTGCATCGGAGCTTCCGAGGCAATTGCGTCATTCTCCGCCGCAACCTCGGCGTCTTCCGGATCCCGGTCGTCCACAGGCAGCGCGCTGGCGTCGAGGTAGGGCGACAGGTCGTCGACGGCGGTCAGACAGGCGGCGTCCACATCGATCGCAACCGGCGCGGCTTCAGCCGCGTCCTGCGCGGTTTCAGCGATTTCAGCAACGTCATCGGCTTCGATGGCTTCAACGGCAGCGTCGCCTTCGATCTCCGCCGGCAGCGTGGCAGCGGCCTCCGGCATCGACGGCCAACCGGCGTCGAAGTAGCGCGACAGATCTTCGCCACCGGTCAGTTCGGCAGCCTCAAGGCCGACGTCAGGCTCGGCTTCGGCCACCGGCACAGCGGCGTCGGCAGGCGCTTCAACGTCGGCCGCGACCTCCGCTTCAGCTTCCGCTTCGGCTTCGGCTTCGACTTCGTCGAAATCTTCGTCGTCCAGGTCCAGGCCGACCATCGGCCAGCGTGCTTCCGGCAGCTCAGCGGCCAGCGCCTGCAGGCGCTGCGCCAGCTCGGCCTGCGGTGCGATGCGCGGCTGTTCAGCCTGCAGCGCTTCCATGGTTGCGCTGATCGCCTGCGCGGTCGCCTGCAACGCACCCAGCGCCTCGGCGCCCGGCACTACCTCGGCGGCCAGCGCACGCTTGATGTAGGACTCGGCAGCGCCGGTGACGGCGGTGATCTCCGGCACTTCGGTCATCGCGAAGGCGCCGTTCATGGTGTGCACGGCGCGCAGCAGCGCATCGTTCACCGGCTGCTCGGCCTGCTGTGCCGACTGCAGCCACTGCTGCAGCGTCGCCAGGTGGACGTCCACCTCGGCTTCCAGGATCTCGCGCAGCACGCTGTCGATGTTGGCCGGGGTACCGACCGGCTCGGCCACGGGCTCGGCGACAAAGGCCTCGACTTCGGCCGGCACGGCCGGCTGCGGTGCAGCGGCAACCGGCAGCGGCACGTAGAAGGTTTCCTCACCTACGGCAACGCGATCGGCAATGGCCTGCATTGCCTGCAGATCGACGGTGACACGCTGGCCATCGCGCAGCGCGGCGTTCAGCTGCGGCAGCGCGGCGTTGGCGTGGTCGACCATCGCCAGCACGGCCGGGGTGGCTGCACGCTTGCCCTCGAGCACGCGGTTGAGCATGCCCTCGATCTTCCAGGCGAATTCGCCCAGGGTGCGGGCGCCGACCAGGCGGCCACTGCCCTTGAGGGTGTGGAAGACGCGACGGATCGGGCGCAGCCGGTCCATGTTGTCCGGCTGCGTGCGCCAGGCCGGCAGCAGCGAACCGAGATTGCCCATCTCGTCGTCGAACTCTTCCAGGAACACCTCGCGGATGTCCTGGTCGATGTTCTCGGCGTCATCGTCGAAACCGGCCTCGAAACCGGCCGCTTCGACGGCCTCGGCGGCGACGTCGGCAACCGGTGCGGCCGGTGCGGCCTGCGGGTCGAATTCGGCGGCCGCGGCGCTCAGTTCAGCGAAGAACTGCGCGTCGGCCTCGCTGAAATCGATCGGCGCAATGGTATCGACGTCGACCAGGGACACGGTCGCGGCAGGTGCCGCAACGGTCGCCAGGCCCTCGTCCGCGCCGGTCTCGGCGGCGGCCAGGGCTTCGATCATTTCGACCGGCGCAGCCTCGGCAGCGACGTCGGCCATGTCGATGTGCTCGACCGGCTCGATGGTCGCGGCAGGCGCCAGTGCTTCGACCGGCGCAGCCTCGACGGCGTCGGCGAACTCGACCACCGGCTGCGGCGCGTCCAGTTCCTCGTCCAGCGACAGCGTTTCCATCGCCTGCAGCGACAGCACGTCATCGGCGTTGTCCAGGGCGCTGTTGTCGAAGTGGAACACCACATCGTCCAGCATCGCCGGGGCGTCATGCTCGGCGGCCACCGGGTCGAACGCCGGGGCAGCGGAAAGCTCCAGCGAAGCGCCCGTGGCGGCTTCGTCCAGCGCGGCAAAGCTGAAGTCCTCGACGCTGTCTTCCAGCACCAGCGCGTCGCCTTCATCGGCCTGTGCATCGGCCACCTCGGACAGCGACCACTGCGGGGCCGCCTGCACGTGCTCGGCGCCCACCAGATCGAGGCTGACCGAGTCGAAGCTGACCGGATCGAAGCTGTTGAAGGTCGGCGCGCGCTCATCGGCGGCGGGCGCAGGCTCGTGGCTGCCCAGCTCCCACTGCGGCACGCTCGGTGCCGGCGCAGTGGAAGCGGCGAACAGCAACGACGCCGGTTCGGCCTGTTCCGGGGTGGCGGCAGTGTCCTGCCCGCCCAGCGCACCGAACATCAGGCTGTTGTCGGCCACCGGCGCAGCAGGCAGCGGATCGAAGGTGAAGTCCGGCAGCGACGGCGGGACCTCGCCCGGCGCCGGTGCGGCAGGCTGCACGTCGATCTCCACCGGATCCAGCTGCAGCGGCGCGGCGGCCACTGCCACGCCTTCGCGCACGATGGGCTGCACCGCGTCGGCCTCGGTGCTGGCGCTGGCGCGCTCGGGCAGCGGCCAGTAGCGCAGGGTTTCCAGGCTGCTGCGGGTGATGTCGAGAATGTCTTCGCGACCCGGGCGGCGGTCACGCAGCGCTTCCAGGTAGTACTCCAGGCTGGCCATGGCATCGGCCAGCGTGTCCAGCTGGCGGCCACTGGGCACGCGCTGGCGACCGATCAGTTCGGCCTCGATGTACTGCTGCACGCCACGCAGGTAGTCGGCGGCGGTGCCCAGGTCGAGCATGCGCAGCGCACCGGACACATCGCCCAGCAGGCGCGGCACGTCCTGCAGTTCGGCATGGTTCCAGCTGGTTTCGATGAACGCGACGAAATGCTCGCGGGCGGCGGCGAAATTGGCGATCGCCTCGTGCGCCAGCACTTCCACCGTGCGCCGGTTCTCCACCGCGCTCGGGTCATCCTCGCCACTGCCACCGGCGCCCAGATGGGCGACCTGGTCGTCCAGCGACGCGTCGACATAGAGCAGTGCGCCGGCGATATCCAGCAGCATGTCCTCGTCGATCTGCTGGCGGCCTTCGACCACGGCCAGCAACGCATCGCGCTGCTGCGCGACCACGCTGCGGGCAGCGCCCAGGCCCATCATGCCCAGCGTATCGCCGACGGCACCCAGCTTGGTCACCTGTTCCTGCAGCTGCTGCGGCGCACCGCCGGTGCGCAGGTGCAGGTCCAGGGCATCCTTGACCTGCAGCAGTTCTTCCTTGACCGCGCTGCCGACGGTGTCGAGCAGCTCGCGGTTGCGCCCGCTCAGGCTGCCACGGGCGTGGTCCAGCTCGGCTTCGGTGGCGCTGACGCTGTCCGGTGCAAAGGCGAACAGCACGCTGTCATTCACGCCTTCCTCGCCACGCGCGGCGCGGATCTCGTTCAGCAGCGGCATCAGCACGATGGGAATATCGCGGTGGCCGTTCTGCAGGCGTTCCAGGTAATCGGGCAGCAGCACGCTGCCGCGCATCAGCGTGGCGCAGGCCTCGTCGCGGTCGGCCACGCGGCCTTCGCCGACGGCCACGGCCAGCTGTTCCAGTTCCTCGGCCACCATCGCCGGGGCATACAGCTCGACCATGCGCAGGGTGCCCTGCACCTGGTGCAGGTAGCCGGCGCAGATGCGCATGCGGCTGCCGTCAGCCGGGTCCTCGGCGAAGTACTCGACCTCGTGGCGCACCTGGCGCAGGGTCTCGTCCAGCTCCGGCTTGACCCAGCCCAGCGCTGCATGGCTCATCGCATCGCGCAGGCTGCTCATGGACGCGCTCCGGTCGCCGCCGCGCGGAGGCCGCGCGCATTCTGGCGTGGGAAATGGAAATGCTTCATCGAATGATTCCTTGCTCGCCGCCCTGCCCGCGTCACGCCGGCAGCTTGAAGTCGGCGACCGAACGACGCAGGTCGGCCGCCAACTGCGCCAGGTGGCCGATCGACTCGGCGGTCTGACCGGCACCCTGCGAGGTCTGGCCGGTGATCTGGCGGATCACGCCCATCGTGCGGGTGATGTCCGAGGCCGCCGCGGACTGCTGCTGGGCGGCGATGGAGATGTTCTTGATGAGGGTATTGAGGGCGTTGGACACGCGCTCGATCTCGGTCAGTGCGGTGCCGGCGTCCTCGGCCAGGCGCGCGCCGGACACCACTTCGGCGGTGGTCTGTTCCATCGAGGTGACCGCTTCGTTGGTATCGGCCTGAATGGCCTGGACCAGGTTTTCGATGCGTCGGGTCGCACCCGAGGTACGTTCTGCCAGGCGCTGCACTTCGTCGGCCACGACCGCGAAACCGCGACCGGCTTCACCGGCCGATGCGGCCTGCACGGCGGCGTTCAACGCCAGGATGTTGGTCTGCTCGGAAATGTCGTTGATCAGTTCCACGATCGAGCCGATCTCCTGCGAGGACTCGCCCAGGCGCTTGATGCGCTTGGAGGTTTCCTGGATCTGGTCGCGGATCTGGTCCATGCCCTGGATGGTTTCGCGCACCACGCCGGCACCCTCGGCGGCGATGACCACCGAGCGCTGTGCCACGTCGGCCGACTCGGCCGAGTTGCGCGACACTTGTTCGATGCTCGCTGCGATTTCGCCGATGCGGTCCGAGGCCGAGGTGATCTGGTTGGCCTGGTGGCCGGCGGCCTCCGCCAGCTGCATCGCGGTGGCCTGGGTTTCCTGGGTGGACACGGCGACCTTGGCCGAGGTGTCGTTGATGGTGGTCACCAGGTGGCGCAGTTCGTCGACGGCGTAGTTGATCGCGTCTGCGATCGCGCCGGTCATGTCCTCGGTCACCGAGGCCTTCACCGTCAGGTCGCCCTCACCCAGCGAGGAGATTTCGTCCAGCAGCCGCATGATCGCCTGCTGGTTGCGGCTGTTGAATTCCACCTGGGTCTGGTAACGCAGTTCCTGCTCGCGCGAACGGCTGCGCACGCTGGTGGAGACGAAGCCGATGATCGCGATCAGCGACAGCGCACCGGACACCACGCCGATCCAGAAGTTCGGGAACAGGCGGGTATCGGACACCGAGCCGAACGAGGAGAACGCTTCGAACAGCTTGCGGCTGTCGTCCAGCATGCGCGCGGAGCCCTGGCCCAGCGCGTTGGCTGCCGACTGCGCGGCAAACAGCTGGCGCGAGCTGGCCAGGATCGCGTCGGCGTCCTGCTTCATCGCTTCCCACTTCTGCTGCGACTGTTCCAGCGCGGCCACGGCGCCGGCACCGCGCACAGCGGTGATGCCGAGGTCTTCGTTGCCGTTGCGCAGGCCATCGAGCACCTGCGAGAACACGGTGATGTCGCGGGCCAGCGCGTCGCCCGAAGCGGCCGCGGCGGTGCCGCCGGCGCGCATTTCGGTCACGCGGCGGGCCATCGAACCGGCCACCACGACCTGCTGCAGGGCGCTGTACACCTGCGATGCCGGGGCACCGGAGGCGGACATCGCGCGCACCAGCTCGTTCAGCTGGGCCTGCAGGCCCGGCACGGCGCCGGTGAAGTTGTTGGCGTTGCCGGCCAGCGCCAGCACCGCCGGCTCGCTGGCCACCAGCTGGCCGGCCTGCTTGCCCAGCGGCGTCCAGGTGTCGGACAGGCGGGTGATCGCCTTGGACACGCCCGGCTCGTTGCCGTAGCGGCCCTGCAGCGTGGACACGTTCTGCTCGATGGCGTTGCGGGTGGCCTTGAAGGCGGTGAACGACTGCGCGTTGCCGCCCACGGCGTCACGGCCCTGGTTGGCCAGCTGCTGCGAGAGCACCTGCAGGTCGGCCGCCTTGGAACCGGCGTCGGCCAGGCGGCTGCCCTGCCAGGTGGATACGCCGGTGTTCACACCGAACAGGATCATCGACAGGGCCAGCAGGGCCAGCCAGAGGTTGCTGCCGCCCAGCCGCAGCTTGCCGGTCTTGGGGGCGTCCGAAGCAGTACTCATCGTTCAACCTCGATCTTCAATGCAGGGGGCGTTGCCCGGCCTCAGGCCGCGGCTTGCCGGAATTCAGGGGTGCGCGACAGCAACGAGAGCGAGAACACGCCCCAGTCGTAGCCATCGGCATGGAAGGCGCGATCGACGAAGTGACCGTAGCGGCCTTCGGCCAGGGTGCCGGCCTGGACCTGCTGGCCCAGTTCGAAACTGCGCTGGCCAAACAGCTCGTCGATGGTCAGGGCGACGTCGCCGCCGGCCTGGCGCATGATCAGCACGCGCTGGCCTTCCTGCTGCACGGTGCGCGTGCCTTCCAGGAAATACTTCAGGTCGACCACCGGGAACAGGTTGCCGCGCAGGTTGCCCACGCCCAGCAGCCAGGGCTGCGCACAGGGCACCGGGGTCACCGGCGGCATCGGCACGATTTCCACCACTTCGCGGAAATCGGACACCAGCCGGCGCTGTCCCACGCGGAAACCGACGCCACGCCAGATGTCCTCGGCGAACTGCCGCCCGGGCAGCTGCACCGCATGGGACAGGCTGCGCCGTTCATAGGCTTCAAGAATGTCGAAGGGCGAACGCATCAGGCCACCAGTTCGTTGATGCGCGCGATCAGGTCTTCCTCGCGCGGCGGCTTGACGATGTAATCGGCCGCGCCCTGGCGCAGGCCCCACGCCTTGTCGGTCTCCATCGCCTTGGTGCTGACGATGATGACCGGGATGTGCTTGATCGCCGCGTCGCGGGCCATCGCACGGGTGGCCTGGAACCCGCTCATGCCGGGCAGGACCACGTCCATCAGCACCAGCTGCGGAACCTGGTCACGCACCAGCTGCAGGCCATCCTCGGCGTTGTCCGCTTCCAGCACCTCGTGGCCGGCACGGCGCAGCCACTGGGTGAACACCGCGCGGTCGGTCGGTGAATCCTCGATCAGGACGATACGAGCCATTGTGCCTTTCCCCCCTGGTCAGGCGTTGACGTATGTGCGGATGGCACCCAGCAGTTCTTCACGCGTGAAAGGCTTGGTCAGGTACTGTTCCGAGCCGACGATGCGCCCGCGGGCCTTGTCGAACAGGCCGTCCTTGGAGGACAGCATGATCACCGGCGTCGCCTTGAACAGCTGGTTGCCCTTGATCAGCGCGCAGGTCTGATACCCGTCGAGACGGGGCATCATGATGTCCACGAAGATGATCTGTGGCTGCTGGTCGGCGATCTTGGCCAGGGCCTCGAAGCCATCGGTCGCGGTCACTACTTCGCAGCCTTCGCGCTTCAGCAGTGTTTCCGCAGTCCTGCGGATGGTCTTCGAGTCATCGATGACCATCACCCGGAGTCCTGCGAGCTCCCCGCCCGCAGTCGTGTTTTCAGTCATTGCCTTTCCCCAAGCGCGCGACCCTTCTGTGCTGGGGGCCGCTACGAAGGCGTATCTATATCGCACTTCCGGCGCCCGCTTCAAGCCACGCCCACGGCGCTTGGGTCGGCGGCTGGCTGAACGTGACCCGTTTGGCAATGACTGCGCAGGCGGCAGGACGGACGCAGCGTTGCACTGCCCCGGGCAGGCACGCGGGGGGCGTTGCCGCTACCATCAACGCCTTGCCTGACAGGTGCACCCATGCCGTTGAACGTCATCGTGGTGATGGACCCCATCGCCCACATCAAGATCGCCAAGGACACCACGTTCGCCATGCTGCTGGAAGCTCAGCGCCGCGGCCACGCCCTGCACTACGTGCGGCCGGGCGGCCTGGCGCTGGAAGGCGGCGTGGCCGTGGCCCAGACCGCCCCGCTGCAGGTGCGCGACGACCCCGCCGGCTGGTATGAGCTTGGCGCATTCAGCCGCACCGTGTTCGGCCCCGGCCAGATCGTGCTGATGCGCAAGGACCCGCCGGTTGATGCCGAATACGTCTATGACACCCAGGTGCTGGACGTGGCCGCCGCTGCCGGCGCCTGCGTGGTCAACAACCCGCAGGGCTTGCGCGACTACAACGAGAAGCTGGCCGCCCTGCTGTTCCCGCAGTGCTGCCCGCCGACCCTGGTCAGCCGCGACGCCAAGGCGCTGAAGGCCTTCGCCCTGGAACACGGCCAGGCCGTGCTGAAGCCGCTGGACGGCATGGGCGGTCGCTCCATCTTCCGCAGCGGCCAGGGCGATCCGAACCTGAATGTGATCCTGGAAACCCTGACCGACGGCGGCCGCAAGCTGGCGCTGGCCCAGAAGTTCATCCCCGACATCACCGCCGGCGACAAGCGCATCCTGCTGGTCGACGGCGAACCGGTGGACTACTGCCTGGCGCGCATCCCGCAGGGTGACGAGTTCCGCGGCAACCTGGCCGCCGGTGGCCGCGGCGAAGGCCGCCCGCTCAGCGAGCGTGACCGCTGGATCGCCGCCCAGGTCGGGCCGGAGATGAAGCGCCGCGGCATGCGCTTCGTCGGCCTGGACGTGATCGGCGATTACCTGACCGAAGTGAACGTGACCAGCCCGACCTGCGTGCGCGAACTGGACGCGCAGTACGGCCTGAACATCGCCGGCACCCTGTTCGACGCGATCGAGGCCGGCCTGCGCTGATGGACGCCGCACCTGCTGTGCTGGCCCCGCCGCCGCGCGAAGCGCAGCGGCTGGGGGCCACCCTTGCCCTGTCGGTCATCGTCCACGCCCTGCTGATCCTGGGCGTGGGCTTTGCCGTCAAGGGCGAGGCGCCGCTGGTGCCGACGCTGGAAGTGATCTTCAGCCAGACGCGCACGGCGCTGACGCCGAAGCAGGCCGATTTCCTGGCGGCGGCCAGCCAGGAAGGCGGCGGCGAGCATGACCGTGCGCAGCGCCCGCGTGACAACCAGACCGGCATCGTGCCGCAGGCCCAGGCCGGACTGAGCCCGGTCCCGCAGCAACAGCAGTCGGCCGCGCCGGTGCCGCCACCGCAGGCGCGGGTGGTCAGCAGCCGCAATGGCGAGGACACCGTGGCGCAGGCGCAGGCCCGCCCCACCCCGCTGGAGCCCACCCCGGACGCGGCGCAGACCGCGCGCGAGCAGCGTGATGCGGAAATGGCCCGGCTCGCGGCCGAGGTGCACCTGCGCTCGGCGCAGTACGCCAAGCGCCCGAACCGCAAGTTCGTCTCGGCCAGCACGCGCGAGTACGCCTATGCCAATTACCTGCGCGCGTGGGTGGACCGCGCCGAGCAGGTGGGCAACCTGAACTACCCGGACGAAGCGCGCCAGCGCCGGCTGGGCGGCCAGGTGGTGATCAGCGTGGGGGTGCGCCGCGATGGCAGCGTGGAAAGCAGCCGCATCCTGAAATCCAGCGGCACGCCGTTGCTGGATGAGGCGGCCTTGCGGGTGATCAGGCTGGCGCAGCCGTTCCCGGCGCTGCCGAAGACGGATGATGGCGTGGATATCCTGCAGGTGACCCGGACGTGGGTGTTCCTGCCGGGTGGCGAACTGCGCGACGACCGGTAGGTTTTTTGTTGCCCGGGCCTGCGGCCCGGGACCCGCTGAACGTCAACTTCAACGTCAAGGTCAACGTCAAAAGCGGCGGTTGGGCTGTGGGTCTGGCGGGGCGGTGTGGGCTTGCAGGACACGCCGTAAACCCGTCCATGGGGGCTCGTAGGCGCCATCCATGGCGCCTGCGGTCCTGCAAGCCCACACCGCCCCGCCCCTGACAGATCGCGGCGCGTCCTCGCCTTTGGTAGGTGTCGACCTTGGTCGACACACATCCACGCAACGCGTGGATGTTTTTGACTTTGACTTTTCTTTTTTTGATTTTCCGTGGCGGACTCGCACGGAAACTGTCAGAGGTCGGGCGGGTGGGTTGCGCAGGGGCGCAGGCGCCATGGATGGCGCCTACGAGCTTACATGGGTGAGGCCGCTTTGCTCGCGAAGCACTGCTTCGCAAGCGCCCGAACGCCCAGCCGCCTGCGGCTGGGCCGGGCCCCGGAGGGGTACTTGCAGCGTCCCCTGCGCAGCCCACCCGCCCGACCAGGCGCGGTTGTTGCAGTCGACTAACAGTCGACTCTACCGATCTTCAGCCACGAGGGGCTCAGCCGTTGGCTTTCGCCTTCGCCTCGCGGGCGGCCTGCTGCTCGACCAGGGTCAGCGCGACGTTGTCACGCAGATAGGCCGGCTCGACCTTCTCCGCCGCCATGCCTTCGCCACGGGCGAACGCGGGCACCGCCAGCGCCAGCACGTCCGATGCGCGAGGCAACGCTGCTGCATCGAAGCCACGCAACCCAGCTCCCAGCTGCGCCACCAGCGCGCCCTCGGCCGCGCCGAAACCGGTGCCGACACCGTAGGCCCGCAGCCCGTCCGGCAGCGCCACCGCCGCCGGTGCGCAGACACGCTCGGCATCGCGCGCCACCGGCAGGCCATCCACCCGCTCGAAGCACGCAACGTACAACTCGCCCATCCGCGCATCGATCGCCGACAGGATCTGGTCTTCTTCCGCCGGCGCACGCAGCGCCAGCACCTGCAGCGTCGATACCGGCAGCAGCGGCCGGTCCAGCGCCAGCGCGATGCCCTGGGCGATCGCGATCGCCAGGCGCACGCCGGTGAACGCGCCGGGGCCCCGACTGAGCGCGATGCCATCCAGCTGGCGGCGGCTGATGCCGGCTTCAGCCAGCAGCGCCTCGGCCCACGGCAGGCTCAGTTCGGCATGGCGGCGCGGGGCGATCTCGAAGCGCTCCAGCACCTGCCCATCGACATGCAGGGCAACGGAACAGGCTTCGGTGGCGGTTTCAAAGGCGAGCAGTTTCATCGGATCGGATCAGGACGCATCGGGTCAGAACAGGGGGAACGTGGCACCGGGGGCCGGCTCCGGACCCGGCGCGGGGGCCGGGGCGGTCGGGGCGGCGGCGTCCTCGGCCACGGGGGACCATTGTGGCGCAAAGAAGGCCTGCACATCGGCCAGCGCGCGGGTGCGGCGGAACGGCGGCAGGGAATCGAGGAACACCCGGCCATAGCCGCGGTTGAGCAGGCGCGGGTCGCACAGCACCAGCACGCCGCGATCGGTCTCGCTGCGGATCAGCCGGCCCACGCCCTGCTTGAGGGCGATCACCGCCTGCGGCAACTGCTCGTCGCGGAACGGATTGCCGCCCTGGCTGCGGATCGCCTCCAGCCGTGCTTCATAGACCGGGTCATCCGGCGCGGCGAACGGCAGTTTGTCGATGACCACCACGCTCAACGCCTCGCCCACCACGTCCACGCCTTCGCGGAAGCTGGCCGAGCCGAGCAGCACGCCGTTACCGGAATCGCGGAAGCGCTGCAGCAACGTTGCGCGCGGCGCCTCGCCCTGCACGAACAACGGCCACGGCCCATCGCGCAGCGCCTCGGCCGCCTCGCGCAGCGCACGGTGCGAGGCAAACAGCAGGAATGCCCTGCCCTGCGAGGCCTGCAGCACCGGCCGCAGGGCCTGGATGAGCGCCGTGCCGAAGCCGCGCGCCGCCGGATCGGGCAGGCCTTCAGGCAGGTAGCACAGCGCCTGCTCGGGCCAGTTGAACGGACTCGGCTGGACCAGCGTGTGCGGATCATCCAGGCCCAGGCGGGTGGTGATGTGCTCGAAGCCCCCGCCCACGGTCAGCGTGGCCGAAGTGAAGATCCAGGCGGCGCGGCTGCGCTCGCGGTGCTCGCGCAGCGGCCCGGACACATCCATCGGCGTGCGCTGGCAGCGGAAACCGCGCGGCGTGAGTTCGTACCAGAGCACGTCGGCGGCGCTGGCCGCATCGGCCGGGTCGGTATCGAAATCCAGGGTGGGTTCGTCGTCGCCCAGCCAGCGCGCCAGCCGCGAAACCGCTTCGCGTGCACGCGCATGGCAGGCATCAAGGCCGGCGGCGGCTTCGCGCAGCGGCTGCAGCGCCTGTTCCAGCGCCACCAGGCAGCTCATGGCCATATCGAAGCCCTCGCGCACCTGCGGCATCGCCAGCGCACGCCACTGCGTGCCACGCGACGGCAGCCCTTCCATCGCCAGGCGCAGCGCCAGCAGCGCCTGCTGCAGCTGGTCGACGGGTTCCTGCAGCGCCGACTGCGCACCGCCCACGCCACGCGCCTCGGCCAGGCAATCGCGGCCCAGTTCCTGCCATGGGCGCATGCCGAAGCCTTCGCCGAAGAACTGCGCGGCCAGTTCGGGCAACTGGTGTGCCTCGTCGATGACAAAGGCCTGCGCACCCGGCAGCAGTTCGCCGAAGCCATCCTGTTTCAGGGCCAGGTCGGCCAGCAGCAGGTGGTGGTTGACCACCACCACGTCGGCCGCCTGCGCACGTTGCCGCGCGTGCACGACAAAGCAGTCGTCCCAGAACGGGCAGTCGGTGCCCAGGCAGTTGTCGACAGTGGAGGTCACCATGGGCAGCAGCGGCGAATCGTCGGCCAGTCCATCCAGCTCGGCGATGTCACCGAACTGGGAGCGACCGGACCAGGCGAGGATGCGCTGGAACTGCGCGGCCTGTTCGGGGCTGGAAAAGCGCGGTTCGCCCCGTGCCTGCTGCAACCGGTAGCGGCACAGGTAGTTGGCACGGCCCTTCAGCAGCGCGCTGCGCAGGCCGACGCCCAGCGCCTGGCGCACGCGCGGCAGGTCGCGATGGTAGAGCTGGTCCTGCAGCGCACGGGTGCCGGTGGAGATGATGGTGCGCAGGCCGGACAGCAGCACCGGCACCAGGTAGGCGAAGGTCTTGCCGGTACCGGTGCCGGCCTCGGCCAGCAGTAGATCGCGCTGCTGCAGCGCATCGGCGATGGCCTCGGTCAGGCGCAGCTGCGCGGGACGCGGGACGAAGGCATCCAGGTGCGAGGCGAGCGCGCCGCCTTCGCTGAGCGCTTCGCGGCTGGCATGGACGAGGTCGGACATCAGACAGGAAGGATACCCGGCCGGGCGCTGCCCGGCACCCGTTTCAAGCCAGGGCGTAGGCAAAGGCAACGGCAACGGCGGTGTTCATGGCTCTGGGTTGTACTGCGGGTTGGCAGGGGGCTGTGGGTTTGCGGGGACGCCGTAAACCCATCCATGGGGGCTTGGTCGCCGCATCCATGCGGCTCACACCCCGCAAACCCACAGCCCCCCGCCTTCGACAGTTTCCTGGTGACGGATGGACCTGCTTCGTAGAGTCGAGCTTGCTCGACTGGCATCTGGAAGCGGTGATGGAACGGAAACAAGAAGGGGTCGGATCCGTTTTCCTGCGGAAAACGGATCCGACCCCACGGCGAGTGCGTGCAGCGTGCGACCCGCTTTTGATTTGTTTTTTTCTTTTCCGTGGCTGGACGCACACGGAAACTGTCAGAGGCCGGGCGGGTGGGCTGCGCAGGGGCGTGAGCCGCATGGATGCGGCGACCGAGCTTACATGGACGTACTTGCAGCGTCCCCTGCGCAGCCCACCCGCCCGGCCCACCTCGCAAGGCCAGTCGACTAACAGTCGACTCTACCGACCCGCCAGCCACGAGGGGCTGCGCCGTTGCCTGGAAACTCAGTACCGCTTGATCCCCGGCACCGTGCACCCTTCAATCTGCGAATGCGCCGACACCGCATTCTCCTTCTCGCCGCGCGCCAGGCGCGACTGCTCGATCGTCGCCCAGTGCCGGCGGCACAGCGGGCCCGTCTTCGACCCCAGGTCCACCGCCTTGCGCGCGAAAGCCTCCGCCTCGGCCCACTGGCCCTGCAGCAGCGCGATCTCCGCGCGTTCCTGCAGCACCGCCGGGTCGCCGGCCACGATCTGCAAGGCCTGGTCCAGGCTGCCCGCGGCCGCTGCCAAGTCGTTGCCCTGGCGCTGGGCCAGCGCGGTCTGGCGCAGGTCTTCCACCTGCGAATCACGCAGCGGCTGCACCGACAGTTCCTTGTCGTCCGGGCCCGCTGCCGCTTCCACGGCGGCCAGGCGCTGCGCCGGCGTGGTCGTGGCCACCGGCTTGGCGGCCGGCGGCGGGCTGCTCACGCAGGCGGCCAGCGCCAGGCTCAGGCCGGTCACGGCCAGCAGCGGATACAGGGAACGAAGGGTCATCGGCATCACCGGCTGGGAGGAGGAGTGGCGGTGGCAGGCGCTGCCGCCGGCTCGGCCGGCGGTTCCTGCTTGCGGTCCAGGCCGAACCAGCTGCGCCAGCCGCCGCCTTCGCTCTCGCCTCCCTGCTCCTCCGGCAATGCGGCCGGGGCGCAGGGCGCGTAGGCCGGCGCGTAGCCGACCACGAACGGGAAACGACGAGCGTCGGGGCAGCCTTCATCGGTGCTGTTGGTGCCGGTGCCAGCCACCGACTGCCAGTCCAGGCCCTTGTTGCTGACCTTCAGCGGCGCACTCGGCAGGCGCTGGAAGATGCCCGACCAGACCCGCATCGAGCCGGTGGCGCCGTATAGGCCAGCCTGCTCGTTCTGGTCGTTGCCCATCCAGATCACCGCCAGGTGGTCGCCGGTGTAACCGGCATACCAGCTGTCGCGACCATCGTTGGTGGTACCGGTCTTGCCGGCCGGCTGCAGGCGGCCCAGGCCATCGGCGTTCAGGCGCTGCGCGGTGCCGCTGGCCACCACCTGCTGCAGGCCGATGCTGATCAGGTTGGCGGCAATCGAATCGCCTTCCTGGGCCGGTGCCGGGGTCTTGTCATAGCGCTTGAGCAGCTTGCCCTGCGGATCAAGCACGCCACGCACCGCATGCAGCGGCTGGATCTCGCCGCCGGAGGCCAGGAACTGGTACAGCTGGGCCATCGCATACGGGCTCTGGTCGGTCGAGCCGAGGATCACCGCCGGATTGGGATCGGCCTTGATGCCGGCCAGCACGTGGATCAGCTGGGTCACCCGCTCCGGACCCACATCCATGCCCACGCGCACCGTGGCCTGGTTGTAGGAATGGGCCAGCGCATCGATCAGGCGCACCGTGCCGTGGCTGCGGTTGTCCGCGTTGCCCGGGCTCCAGTTGCGGCCACGGCCGAGCTGCACCGTCACCGGCGAATCGTCCACCCAGCTGGCCAGCGAATAGCGGTTGGGCTGGGCCAGGGCCAGCAGGTACACGAACGGCTTCAGCAGCGAGCCCACCGGGCGCTGTGCCTCGATCGCGCGGTTGAAGCCGACTTCGGATACCTCGCGGCTGCCGATCACCGCCACCACGTCGCCATTGTGCACGTCGGTCATCACCAGGCCGGCCTGCAGCTCGGGGCGACGCTTGCTTTCCAGCGACTTGATGGTGCGGGTCACCGCGCCTTCCGCGTAGGCCTGCGCGGACGGCGACATACCGGACATCACGCTCAGGCCGGCGCCCTGCAGGGCCGATTCGGGGTAGTCATGGCCAAGCTGGCGCCGCACCAGGTCGACGTAGGCCGGGAAGCGGTTGGCCGCCACCAAGCCCGGGCTCTTGGGTACGCCCAGCGGTGCTTTCAGCGCACGCTGGTACTCGGCGTCGTCGATCAGCGTTGCTTCGTGCAGCTTGCCCAGCACGAAGTTGCGGCGGTCGGTCGCCCGTTCCGGGTTGCGTCGCGGGTCGTAGTAGGACGGGCCCTTGACCAGGCCGATCAGCAGCGCGATGTGCTCGGTATCCAGCGAGGACAGGTCGCGGCCGAACCAGAACTCGGCGCCGGAAGACATGCCGTGGATCGCCTGGCTGCCGCGCTGGCCCAGGTACACCTGGTTCAGGTACGCCTCGAAAATGGTGCGCTTGTCGTAGCGCGCTTCCATGATCAGCGCATACAGCACTTCATTGAACTTGCGGGTGAGGGTCTGCTCCTTGCCGATGCCGAGCAGGCCGCTGCGGGCAAGCTGCTGGGTCAGCGTGGATGCGCCCTGGCGGCTCTGGCCACCGGAACGGATGGTCACCCACACCGCGCGCGCGATGCCGGACAGGTCGATGCCGTGATGGCGGTTGAAGTCCTTGTCCTCCACCGCCTGCAGGCCGGTCACCAGCAGGTCCGGCGCTTCGTTCATGCGGATCAGGCGGCGCTCTTCCTGCTTCTGCCCGTACAGCGTGGCGATGCGGGCCGGATCGAGGCGGGCCGCTTTCAGCGCCTTGCGCGAATCAGCATCACGCAGCGAGGCGATGCTGCCGCCGGACAGCGACAGTTCCACCCGCTTGGCGGCGACGTGGCCATCGACATCGTTGTAGCCGCGGCTGGAGATGGTGAAGCGCCCGCCCTGCACCGCGTAGGTGGCCGGGTCCTTGCCCTGTCCATCATCACGGTAGGCCGAGGCGGCCAGTTCGGTCTTCAGCGTGGCCGCGTCCATGGCCTTGCCGGGCACCAGCACCAGCGGGCGCGCGTAGACGCGGGTCGGAATCTGCCAGCGCAGCTCGCCGAAACGCTGGGTGACCTGTTGATTCAGGTACAGCGTATAGGGGATCAGGAAACCCAGTCCCAGCGCGACTGCCGCCATGGTCCAGGTGATCAGCCGGCGGCGCCACAGCGGTCCGGAGTCCTGCAGGTCGTCGTCGGAATCGTCGATGTCGTCGGAATCGTAGCGTCGGGGCACGGGAATGCGGGAATGTAGGGTCAGGCGAGTCTACCCCAGCCCTTCCCGCAGGAAAGGTCTGCAATTGGGCCTGTTCAGCGACTGCCCGGTGGCAGCCCGCCCGTCACGCCCCGCACGCCGTCCCACAGGCCCTTCAACATGAACCGCAGTCGAACCCGGCGCGGGGCCAGGAACAGGCCATTGCCCACCAGTTTCAGCAGCAGCCGCGGAATGTCCTGGGCGATCCATACGCGCGGGGTGTAAGCGCGGGCGTACAGCAGCACCCGGTTGCGCATGATGAAGTACAGCCGGAACGGCTTGTGCACGATCACCCCGTCCGCCTTCGCGCGCGAAGGCAGCAGCTCCTCGCCGATGCTGTGGCTCATCTGCGCGTCGCAGATGCCATACAGCGCATAGCCGGCGCGCTTGGCGCGGAAACACCAGTCCATGTCGAGGTTGTCGATGAACAGCCCCTCGTCCATCGGGCCGATGGCCTGCAGCGCCTTGATCGGCACCAGCGAGCCGGAGGTGATGAGGAAGTCGCACGACACGCGCTGCCCCGGCCCACCGCGCAGCTTGTGGTTGAGCGGGAAGCCGAAACGCACGAACGGTGCCAGCACGCCACTGCGCGAATCGCGGAACTGCGGCCCGACCGCAGCCACCGGCCCGGCCTGCGCCAGCTCGACCAGCGCCGTCCACAACACATCGACCATGCCCGGCGCCAGCACACTGTCCTGGTCCATCAACAGCACGTGGTCGAAACCCAGTGCGTCGGCCGTTTCGTACGCGCGGTTCAGCGCGCAGCCGAGCCCCACGTTGCGGGGCGACGCCACCAGGGTGACGCCGGCCCTGTCGCCAAGGATCGCG
Source organism: Stenotrophomonas sp. ZAC14A_NAIMI4_1 (assembly GCF_003086915.1). NCBI lineage: Bacteria > Pseudomonadati > Pseudomonadota > Gammaproteobacteria > Lysobacterales > Lysobacteraceae > Stenotrophomonas > Stenotrophomonas sp. ZAC14A_NAIMI4_1. The sequence continues at coordinate 4,607,297 of NZ_CP026002.1, read as the reverse complement.
GTGACATCGACATCGCCACTGCCATTGTCGAACACGACCAGATGGCCGACCTGCTGCAGCACGCTGTCGACCACGCGCTGCAACAGCACCGGGTCCGGTCCGTAAGTGACGATCACTGCACAGACGCGGGACGCGTCGGTGGCGGACAGGCTCGCGGGTGATTGCTGGATCATCGGGCCCACCGCATCGCCGGCACCATGCTCCAGCCGACAGTTGCTTCAGACGCTACGCGGGACATGGCCAGACGGGGGAAGTTGGAGCCGCTGGACTATACCCGACTCCCCTGCACGGCGCAGGGTCAACGCCGCCAGGATTCCGCGCCTACCTGCCGCAGGCGCTGCTCGAACGCGGCCAGTTCCGGCAGGTCCGGCTGCAGCTGGCGCACCTGGGCAACGGCGGCCTCGGCGAAGGCCACGTCGCCGCGGCCTAGGCGCTCGCTGCCGATGGCCAGCCAGCGCTGCGCCAGCCGCACCCGTGCCGACGGCAGGCCCGGTGCGGTCGGCGCCAGCGTCTGCCACGCCTGCAGGCAGGCGCCCGCGGCCTGTACCCGGTTCTGCCGCAGGTTGTCATCGAAACATTGCCGGCTGGCCGGCAACAGGCGCGCAGCGGCCGCCCTGACGCGGGCATCGCGCGGAGCCAGTGACTGCGCCTCGCGCAGTGCGTCGAACGCGCTGTGCCCCGGCGGGCTGATCCAGCGCCCTTCGCGTTCGGCGCGGTCGATCTGGCGCAGGCGGTCGCGCAGCTGCCGCTCGCGCTGGGCCGCGCTCAAGGTGGGTTGCTGCTGCGCCTGCCGGGCCTGCTGCGCACGCTGGATGCGCTGCGCGGCCTGCTGCACGGCCGCCTGCGATGCGCCCAGCGCAGCAGCCCGCGCACGGTCGGCCTCGGCCGCTTCGAGCTGGAAGTCGGCAGCGTGGCGCTGGCTGCGCGCCAGCAGCGCCTGCGCACTCTGCTCGCGGCCGCGCAGCGCATTGGGATCATCGGCCGCCACCGCAAGCACCGCCTCGAAGGCGTCGGCCGCGGCCTCCAGCTTCTGCTGTTTCAGCGCGCGCTGGCCCTGCCGCAGGCGCTGGTCCAGCGCTCGTGCCAGCGCTTCCTGGCTGGCCGGCAGATCGCTGTGCCCGGCATCAAACTGTCGCGCGCGCTGCAGCAGCGCCGCGGCCTGCGCCAGCTCGCCGCGTGCGGCCAGCGCCCGTCCACGCTGCAGCAGGTCACTCAGCGCGTCTTCGCGCCCTTCCAGCGCCTGCAGGTTGTCCGGCTGCAGGGCCAGGATGCGCTGGAACAACGGCAGTGCACTGGTGTCGCCGTCATCCAGGCGGCCGGCCGCGAAGGCATTGCGCGCCTGTGCCAGCAATGCGCCGATACCGGCACCTGCACTGCGCCGTGCCTGCAGCTGCTGCGCCACGGCATCGGCCTGGCCCTGCGGCACCTGCAGTTCGCGGGCCAGGGCGAGCGCCTTTGCACTGCCGTCCAGGTCATCGGCCTGCAGCCGCTCGCCGGCCTGCCGCAATGCCGCCGTCCCCGTGCGTGCCAGGCCCTGTCGCGCCTGCAGGCGGTCGCCATCGAGGGCCAGCGCGGCCTGGTAGCGTTCGCGGGCGCCGCTGCCGTCGTCGGCGCTCAAGCGCCCCGCAGCCAGCGCGCGGTCGCCCTCGGCCAGCAGCTGTTCGATCTGCGGTTCGTCCCAGAACCAGTCCGCCAGCGGCCTGCGCAGCAGCACCAGCGCCACGAACACCACCACCGCCGCCAGCAGTGCCCAGCGCCAGACCCGGCGCGCATGGCGCGCCTGCAGCCACCACCAGCGCCCCTCGCGGCGAACGCGGTCCAGCGCGGGGTGGTCGGCGCCGTGGCGGCGATGCAGGGGCTCGCGTTCCATGCGTGCAGGGTAGTCGGGGCAGCGTGAAGCTCAGCCCAGACGACGCGCCTCGCTCACGCCCGGCAGTGCATCCAGCTTGCCCAGCAGGTTCGACAGCTGGCCGTAATCGGTCACCTTCAGGCGCAGGCGCAGGTGCGCGCGGCCGCTGTTGCGCACGTTGTCGCTGTGGATGTCGAGCACGTACGCGTCTTCCTGTGCGATCAGGTTGGTGATGTCCTTCAGCAGCCAGCGGCGGTCGACCGCGCTGACCACCACGTCCACTTCGTAGCCGCCGCCGGCCTGGCCCCATTCCACTGGCAGGATGCGCTGCGGGCTGGCGGCGGCAAGCCGTGCCAGCGCCGCGCAGTCTGCACGATGCACGGTGACACCCCGGCTACGGGTCAGGTAGCCGACGATGGGCTCGCCCGCCACCGGCTGGCAGCAGCGCGCCAGCTGCACCAGCAGGTTGCCCACGCCCTGCACGGTGAACTTGGAATTGCCCAGGTTCTCGCGGCGCGCGGTCGGCCGCGGCAGGGTCGGCGCAGGCGCCGGCTGGCTGGCCGCACGCTCGGCTTCCAGCAGCGCACGGCTGACCTGGTTGGGGCCGGTATCGCCCAGCGCCACCTGGATGTACAGGTCGTCGATGCTGTCGGCGTGGAACTTCTTCGCTGCCGCTGCCAGGTCCGAATGCTGCAGGCCCAGCCGCTTCAGCTCGCGCTCCAGCAGCTCGCGGCCGGCCTGCACGTTGCGTGCGCGGTCAAGCTTGTGGAACCAGCTGCGCACCTTTTCGCGCGAGCGGTTGCTGGCCAGGAAGCCCAGTGCCGGCATCAGCCAGTCACGGCGGGGATCGGCCTCCTTGCCGGTCAGGATCTCCACGCGGTCGCCGCTGCGCAGGCGGTAGGTGAGCGGCACGATGCGGCCATTGACCTTGGCGCCCCGGCAGCGGTGGCCCACCATGGTGTGCACCTGGTAGGCGAAATCGAGCGGCGTGGCGCCCTGCGGCAGGTCCAGCACCTCATCCTTGGGGCTCAGCGCGTAGACCCGGTCTTCGGTCAGCTCGGCATCCAGCGCGCCGGCCAGTTCGTTGCCCTGCCCTTCCTGCGCCTGCTCCAGCAGCTGCCGCATCCAGGTGATCTTGCGATCAAAGGCTTTTTCCGCGCCCTTGCTGCCTTCCTTGTACTTCCAGTGCGCGGCCACGCCCAGCTCGGCCTGCGCGTGCATGTCATGGGTGCGGATCTGCACTTCAATGGTGCGCCCTTCCGGGCCGACCACGGCGGTATGCAGCGAACGGTAGTCGTTGGCCTTGGGGCGGGCGATGTAGTCGTCGAACTCGCTGGGCACCGGTGCCCACAGTGCGTGCACCACGCCCAGCGCGGCGTAGCAGGCGGCCACATCGTCCACCATCACCCGCACCGCACGGATGTCGTACAGCTGGTCGAAGGCCAGCCGCTTCTTCTGCATCTTCCGCCAGATGCTGTAGATGTGCTTGGGCCGCCCGCTCACTTCAGCGTGGATGCCCTGCGCGGCCAGTTCGCGCGACAGCGTCTTCTTGACGTGCTCGACGTAGCGTTCGCGGGCGATGCGCGTTTCGTCCACTTCGCGCGCGATGCGGCGGTAGGTGTCCGGCTCCAGGTGGCGGAACGCCAGGTCCTCCAGCTCCCACTTCAACTGCCAGATACCCAGGCGGTTGGCCAGCGGGGCATGGATGTCACGGGTCAGCTGGGCCAGCGCGCGGCGCTGCTCCTCATCCAGCTTGTCGGCCGCACGCATGCGCGCCAGCTGCCGGGCCAGCAGGATCGGCACCACCCGCAGGTCGTGGATGATGGCCAGCAGCAAGCGGCGCAGGCCTTCGCTGTTGCGCCCGGCTTCGCGGCCGGCATGCAGTGCCCAGACCGGATCGGCGGCGTCCTGGCCGTCCAGCAGCCCGGCCACCGCGGCCTTGTGGCTGCCCAGCGGCAGCGCGTCCAGGTGCGCGCGCAGGCCCGGCAGGTCGAACAGCAGGGCGGCCAGCACCGCGCCTTCGTCGGCCGACAGCAGGGCCAGTGCGTCCAGCGTATCGGCCAGGATCGACAGGCTGCTGCCACGCATCTCGTGCGAGGTATCGGCAGCGTCCCACCACTGCAGCAGGGCTTCGCGCAGCGGCGCGGGCAGCACCGCTGCCGAGGGACGGTTCAACAAGGCTTCCAGGCCGGGGGCAGACGCGCGGTTCACAGCATCGGACATCAAAGACAGAGGGCTCTACGGTAACGCTCCGCCCGTTCAGGAACAATCGCCAGCGCCTTCATCGACGCTCATGTGTTCATGCCGGCGCACGCCCGTGGCGGCGGGCGCGGCACCCTGCTTCCTGACTGGACGGTTCAGACAACCACGCCGGGTTTACAAACCGCTGGGCATGGTCGAGCCCGTTGCGGTGGTGTGCCGCAGCGTGCCTGCGGGGAGTGCCGATGTCGTGGATGGAAAACGTTTCACTCGTCACGCTGCTGTTCAACTTCGCCTTCTTCTATCCGGTCGTGATGGCCTTTTTCTGGATGGTCGGCGGCATCTACTACTACCTGCGCCGCGAACGCGGTGCGCCACGCCCTGACGCGCCCCCGCCACTGCGCAGCCAACCGCCGGTCAGCGTGCTGGTGCCCTGCTTCAACGAGGCGCGGCACATCGCAGACACGATCCACGCCATCGCTGCACAGGCCTACCCGCGGCTGGAAATCATCGCCATCAACGATGGCAGCAGCGATGACAGCGCCACCGTGCTGGAGAGCCTGCTGCCGCAGTACCCGAACCTGCGCGTGGTGCACCTGGAACAGAACCAGGGCAAGGCCAACGTACTGCGCATCGGTGCACTGGCCGCGCGTTAGGAATTCCTGGTCTGCGTGGATGCCGATGTGCTGCTGGACCCGCATGCCACGCGCTGGATGGTGGGCCACCTGATCGACGGCCCGCGCGTTGGCGCGGTCACCGGCAACCCGCGCGTACGCAACCACACCACCCTGCTGGCCCGCATGCAGGTGGGCGCGTTCTCGGCCATCATCGGCCTGATCAAGCGCGCCCAGCGCGTCTACGGCCGGCTGTTCACCCTGTCCGGTGCCATCTGCGCGTTCCGCCGCACCGCGCTGCATCGGGTGGGCTTCTGGAACGACCGCATGGTCACCGAAGACATCGACATCTCCTGGCGCCTGCAACTGGATGGCTGGGACATCCGCTACGAACCCAACGCGCTGTGCTGGGTGCTGATGCCTGAAACCCTGCGCGGCCTGTGGCGGCAGCGCCTGCGCTGGGCACGCGGCGGCGTGGAAGTCCTGCTGCAGCACGGGCGCAGGGTGCTGTCGTGGCGGCGGCGGCGGATGTGGGCCGTACTGCTGGAATACGCCCTGAGCCTGGCCTGGGCCTACACCATGCTGGTCATCGTGCTGCTGTGGCTGCTCGGCAAGGTGGTGCCCCTGCCCCGCGCGCTCTACGTGGATACGCTGCTGCCGCGCTGGCACGGCGTCGTGCTGGCGCTGGTGTGCCTGCTGCAGTTCGGCACCAGCCTGCTGATCGAACGCCGCTACGAACGCGGCCTGGCGCGCCAGTTCTACTGGGTCATCTGGTATCCGCTGGCCTTCTGGACCATCGGCATGGCCGCCGCCGTGGTGGCGCTGCCGCGCACCCTGCTGTCGTGGCGGAAGCAGCAGCGTGCGCGCTGGATCAGTCCGGACCGGGGGGTTTCATGACGCCGCCACCTGTCATCGTCCGGCCCGAGCGGCTGGCGCGCCAGAAGCGCTTCCTGCAGCGCGCAGCCACCCTGCTGGCCTGGTCGGCCTACGCCTGGCTGTGGGTGCCGCTGGCCACGCTGGTCGCCTGGGTCCTGGGCCTGCAGGCGGGCTGGGACCGGCTGTACCTGCAGCGCAACGCGGTCGACCCCTTCATTCTCGCCGCGCTGCCGATCATCGCGCTGCTGTGCGGGCTGCTGCTGATCGGCTGGGCCGAGTACAACCGTACACGATTTGCCGACGCCGACCGCCGCCTGCGCCGCCCGGACGTGGCCGACGCGGCAGTGCGGGAGCGGCTGCAGGCCCCCGCCCAGGTGATGCATACCCTGCGCCGGCACCGGGTGGTGACCGTGCGCATGGACGAGCAGGCGCGGCCGGTGAAAGCCTGGCGGAAGCCGCGCGGGCCGTAGGGCAGGTGCCGCTTGGCGTGGCCTGCTCTACACTCGGGCCACCTCCAGGAGAAACGCCATGTCCCTGCGCCTGCTGCGCCCGCTCTGCGTCGCCCTTGTTCTGTGTACTGCCGCGATGCCGGCCCTGGCCCAACGGGTTGTCGAAGGCGACCTGCAGGCCCAGATGACCCAGGCCGAGTTCAAGGCCGCCGGCCTGGACAAGCTCAGTGCCGCCGAACTGGCCACGCTCAACCGCTGGCTGCAGGGCAAGGTCGAAGCGGCCACCACCCAGGCCGTGGCCGCCGTGCGCGAAGAAGCACGCGAAGAGGGCCGCCAGGAAGTGATCGTCAAGAACCGCGGGTTCTTCGATTTCGGCAGCAGTGAACCGGTGACCGGCGTGCTGCAGGGCGAGTTCCGCGGCTTCGGCAAGGGCCGCGTCTACACCCTGGACAACGGCCAGGTGTGGGAACAGACCGACGCCACCAGCCTCAGCGGCGTGCGCCGCACGTCGCCCAAGGTCAGCATCTCGCCCGGCATGATGGGCGTGTGGTACATGAAGGTGGAAGGCGTGAACACCCAGGCCAAGGTGCGCCGCACCAAGTAACGCCGTGGCCTTGCTGTAGAGCCGAGCCCACGCTCGGCTGCTTGCAATGCATCGAAAGGCAGCCGAGCGTGGGCTCGGCTCTACAGGACTGGATTCACGCCTGGCGCAGCGCGGTCACCCGCTGTGCCAGTTTCTTGGCCGAGATGCCGGTGCGCGCACCCAGTTCCTGCGCGAACAGCGATACCCGCAGCTCTTCCAGGTCCCAGCGCAGCGCCTGCCATTGCGGGCGCTCACGCAGGCCCTGCTCATCACCGGCACGCAGCGCGTCCAGGAACGGATGCAGTTCCAGCATGCGCGCCTGGTCGCGTGGCGGATCGCGCTTGGCGCGTTCAGTGCGCAGAATCATCGCCTTCAGGTAGCGCGGGTACTGCGCCAACGCGTCGGCCGGCGTATCGCGCAGGAAGCCGGGATGGATCAGGCCCACCAGCTGCGCTTCCATGTCATCCAGGTTGCCACGCGCCCAGCCCATCAGCGGTGCTTCCAGCAGCGGCTTCAGTTCCGCCACCAGCGCCAGGATCGTCTCGGCCAGTTTCAGCCGCGACATCGCCTCGCCGAACAGCGCCTTGGCCGCGTGGTCGCGACGCTGCTCGAACGCCGCCGCATCGCGGATGTCCTCCAGCCCTTCGGCCAGCACGGCGTTCATCGCCGCATCGACCAGATCCCCACGCAGGCGTTCCTGCGATTCGATGGCCGCATACAGCAGGCCGGTCTTGGGCGCGACCGGCAGCTGCTTGCGCGCCTGCTTCACTTTCTCCGCCAGGGCGATCTCCAGCAGACGGCGCACGCCCAGCGGATGGGCCTCCTGTGCCTGCTGGCGGTCGGCGAAGATGCGCAGCGCCACGCTGTCACCCTCGTCCAGCAGCGCCGGATAGGCCGGCACGCCGGCTTCGCCCGGTACCTGCAGCGGAATCGGCGTGGCCGGGAACGTGCGCAGCCCATCGGCCGCCATCTCGCGGCCAGCCCGCGCAGCGAAGGCATCACCGGCACGGCCACCGAACGTCGCACGCAGCGCATCGAGGTCACGCGAGGTGGCCAGCACCTTGCCGTGCTCATCGCGCAGGCGCAGGTTCATGTGCAGGTGCGGCTCGATCGAACCGGGCTCGAAATCAAGCGCGCTCACCGTCGCGCCGGTCGCACGTGACAGGAAGCGCGCCAGTTCACCGCTGATGGCATCGGCGCTGGGCTGCGGGAACGCCTCGAAGAAGGCGCGGCCGAAGTCCGGTGCCGGCACGTAGTTGCGGCGCATCGCCTTGGGCAGGCTGCGGATCAGCGCCGAGGCCTTGTCGGCCACGAAGCCCGGCGCCAGCCAGCCCAGCTGCACCGGGTCCAGCGCATTGAGCAGGTGCAACGGCACGTCCAGGGTCACGCCGTCGTCGTCGGCGCCCGGCTCGAAGCGGTAATGCAGCGGCAGGCGCGCCTGTCCCAGCGGCAAGTACTTGGGGTAGCGCTCCTGCTCGCTGCCTTCGCCGGGCAGCAGGTCGACCAGCGACCAGTGCAGCGTCCTGCGCTGTTCCGGCGGCAGTGCTTTCCACCAGGTATCCAGGCCAGCGGCCGAATGGATCTGCGGCGGCACCCGGTCCAGGTACCAGCGCGCCTGCCAGTCCTCGTCGGCGACGATGCCGGCACGGCGCAGCTTGGCCTCTTCCTCGCGGGCCAGTTCCAGCACCTTCTGGTTGTCGGCCACGAAGCTGGCGCGGGTGTTGATCTCGCCGGTCACCAGCGCCTGCCGCACGAAGATGTCATGCGCCTCGCCGGGCTCGATGCGGCCGTAGTGCACCGGCTTCTTCGGTGCCAGCACCAGGCCGAACAGGCTGATCTGCTCGGACGCCAGCACCTGGCCCTGCGCGCGCGACCAGTGCGGGTCGAAGTGCTTGCGCAGCAGCAGGTGCGGCAGCTCGGCGATCACCCAGTCCGGCTCGATCGCAGCCAGGGTCATGCCCCAGACCTTCTGTGTATCCAGCAGGTTGGCCACCAGCAGCCACGGCGGCGGGCGCTTGGACAGCGTCGAGCCCGGGAACGGCAGGAAGCGGCGCTGCCGCGGGGCCTGGAAATCGCCCTTTTCGGTGCGATGGCCGATCTGCGTCGGCAGGCCTGCCACCAGTGCGCGGTGCAGGGTCTGGTAGGCGGCCGCACGTACGCGTTCGCTGAAACCGCCCCCGGCGGGGGCCTGTTCCTTCTGTGCGCGCACGGCCACCGGGGCCGGCGCGGCTTCGGCCTTGCCTTCGCGGGCCAGGCGCGCGGCGCGGTGCAACTGGCCACGGGTGGCCTTCACCGCCGCCGCATCGTCACGCGCCGGCGCTGGCGCACTGCTGCCAGCCAGCAACGGTGCCATCGAGGCATCGCTGGTTTCTTCCTTCCAGCCCAGTTCTTCGCAGAGCAGGCGCAGCTGGCGGTGCAGCTCGCGCCATTCGCGCATGCGCAGGAAACCGAGGAAGTGGCGCCCGCACCAGTCGCGCAGCTTGGATTGGGTCAGGTCTTCGTGGGCCTGCCGGTAGGCATCCCACAGCCGCAGCACGCCGACGAATTCAGAGCGGCCATCGGCGAACTGCGCATGCGCGCTGTCGGCCGCACCGCGGGCTTCGGGCGGGCGCTCGCGCGGGTCCTGGATGCCCAGGAACGAGGCGATCACCAGCATCGACCGCAGGCAGCCGGCGGCCTGCGCGGCCACCAGCATGCGCGCCAGCTTCACGTCCACCGGCAGGCGTGCCATCTGCTTGCCGATGGTGGTCATGCGCCGCTCGGCATCGATCGCGCCCAGCTCGGTCAGCTGCTGCCAACCGTCGGCCACCGCACGTTCGTCCGGCGCTTCCAGGAACGGGAAATCCTCGATGCGGCCCAAACCCAGCTGCAGCATGCGCAGGATCACCCCGGACAGGCTGGAGCGGCGGATTTCCGGATCGGTGAACTCCGGCCGCGCCTGGAAATCAGCCTCGGCGTACAGGCGGTAGCAGATGCCTTCGGCGATACGCCCGCAGCGGCCCTTGCGCTGGTTGGCGCTGGCCTGCGAGATCGGCTCGATGTGCAGGCGGTCCAGCTTGTTGCGCGGGCTGTAGCGCTTGACGCGGGCAAAACCCGGATCGACCACGTAGCGGATGCGCGGCACCGTCAGCGAGGTTTCCGCCACATTCGTGGCCAGCACGATGCGCCGGTTCGGGCCGGGGTTGAACACCCGGTCCTGGTCCTGGTTGGACAACCGCGCGTACAGCGGCAGCACCTCGGTGTTGCGGTACTTGCGCCGTTCCAGCGACTGGTGCGCGTCGCGGATCTCGCGTTCGCCGGGCAGGAAGATCAGCACGTCGCCGCGCGAATCCAGGCGGGTGATCTCGTCGATGGCCGACACGATGGCATCGTTGACGGTGCGCTCGCCCTGGTCTTCGCCCTCGCCTTCCAGCGCGCGGTAGCGCACTTCCACCGGGAAGGTGCGGCCTTCCACGCTGATCACCGGTGCATTGTCGAAATGCTGGGCGAAGCGTTCGGTGTCGATGGTGGCCGAGGTGACGATCAGCTTCAGGTCCGGGCGCTTGCGCAGCAGCTGCTTCAGGTAGCCCAGCAGGAAGTCGATGTTGAGGCTGCGTTCGTGCGCCTCGTCGACAATGATCGTGTCGTAGTTCGACAGCCAGCGGTCGCTGGCGATCTCCGCCAGCAGGATGCCGTCGGTCATGAACTTGATGCGGCTGTCTTCGCTGACCTTGTCGTTGAAGCGCACCTGGTAGCCGACCAGCTGGCCCAGCTCGCTCTGCAGTTCCTGTGCCACGCGGCTGGCCACCGCACGTGCGGCAATCCGTCGCGGCTGGGTGCAGCCGATCATGCCGGCCTGGCCCCGGCCCGCGGCCAGGCACAGCTTGGGCAGCTGAGTGGTCTTGCCCGAGCCGGTTTCGCCGGCAATCACCACCACCTGGTGGTCGCGGATCAGGCCGATGATCGCCTCGGCTTCACGCGCAATCGGCAGCTGCGGGTCCAGAGTAATGGCCGGCTGCTGTTGCGCCCGTACCTGCCGGCGCTGCACCGACGCCTGCAAGGCCTGCTCAAAGCTGGTCGCCAGAGCGGCATCGTCTGGCTTGGCCTGGCAACGCGAGAGCATTCCCAGCAAACGGCCCCGGTCGCGGCTCATGGCGCCGTCAATGGCGGCGCGCTGTTGGCGCAGGCGGGGCGGCGGATTTTTATCGATAGCGTTCATCAATCGGTTCGTTCAAAACTTTGAAAGCGACCAGTCATCGAGACTGATTTACTGTGAAGGCCAACGATTCCACAAGGAGGAACCCCATGGCGAAGACCAAGAGCACGACCAAGCCCAAGACCGGCAAGCAGAAGCTTGCAGCGGCGGCACCGTCGGCACCCAACATCGATATCGGGATCACCCAGGGCGACCGCAAGAAGATCGCCGACGGTCTGTCGCGGTTCCAGGCTGACGCGTTCACGCTCTACCTGAAGACCCACAACTTCCACTGGAACGTGACCGGTTCGATGTTCAACTCGCTGCACACGATGTTCGAGACGCAGTACACCGAGCAGTGGGCGGCGCTGGACGACGTGGCCGAGCGTATCCGTGCGCTGGGTTTCAATGCCCCGGGCTCCTACCGGGAATTTGCTGCGCTGACCTCGATCGCCGAGGAGCCGGGCCTGACCGACAGTGCGGACTGGCGGGAAATGGTACGCCAGTTGGTGGTCGCCAACGAAGCGGTCTGCCGTACGGCGCGTGAAGTGCTGGATGTGGCGGACGACGCCGACGACGCCCCGACCGAGGATCTGATGACCCAGCGCCTGCAGACCCACGAGAAGTACGCCTGGATGCTGCGCTCGCTGTTGCAGTAAGGGTTGAGGGGGTTTGGCAGGGCTTGCAGCCCTGCACCTGCAGAGGCCTTGAATCCAAGGCCAGAGCCAGAGCAAAGCGGGTTTCCTGAAAGTTGGCGGGGTGGGTCCGGTTGAGGGGGACGCCGTAAACCCGTCCATGGGGGCTTGGTCGCGGCATCCATGCCGCTCACACCCCCTCAACCGGACCCACCCCGCCTTCGACAGTTTTCCGCGATCTGCCAGCAAACCCTGGGGTCGGATCCCGTTGCTACGCAACGGGCTCTGACCCCATTTTGTTTGTCGATATCTGACAGATTTCATCCACGCATGGCGTGGATGGACCCACCGTCACCGGGAAACTGTCGGGGGTGGGGCGGTGTGGGCTTGCAGGACCGTTGGCGCCATGGATGGCGCCTACGAGCCCCCATGGATGGGTTTACGGCGTGTCCTGCAAGCCCACACCGCCCCGCCCAACCAGCAGACACCCCAGAGCCGGCTGTTGCCTTTGACGTTGCTCTGGCTGCCAGCAGGTGCAGGGCGCAGCCCTGCCGCCGCCTCCGGGAGGTAAACTAGCCGGATGGCTTCCCGTCCCGCGCACGAACTGCTCCAACGCGTCTTTGGTTACGACGATTTCCGTGGTCCCCAGCAGGACATCGTGGAGCACGTGGCTGCCGGTCATGACGCCCTGGTCCTCATGCCCACCGGCGGCGGCAAGTCGCTGTGCTACCAGGTCCCGGCCCTGCTGCGCGATGGCGTCGGCATCGTCATCTCCCCGCTCATCGCCCTCATGCAGGACCAGGTCGAAGCCCTGCGCCAGCTCGGCGTGCGCGCCGAATACCTGAACTCGACCCTGGATGGCGAAACCGCCGCCCGCGTCGAGCGCGAGCTGCTGGCCGGCGAACTGGACATGCTCTATGTCGCCCCCGAGCGCCTGCTGACCGGCCGCTTCCTGTCCCTGCTCTCGCGCAGCCACATCGCCCTGTTCGCCATCGACGAGGCGCACTGCGTGTCGCAGTGGGGCCACGATTTCCGCCCCGAATACCGCCAGCTGACCGTCCTGCACGAGCGCTGGCCGGATATTCCGCGCATCGCCCTCACCGCCACCGCCGACCCGCCCACCCAGCGCGAGATCGCCGAGCGCCTGGACCTGGCCGAGGCACGGCACTTCGTCAGCTCCTTCGACCGCCCCAACATCCGCTACACCGTGGTGCAGAAGGACAACGCCCGCAAGCAGCTGACCGATTTCCTGCGCGGCCACCGCAGCGAGGCCGGCATCGTCTACTGCATGTCGCGGCGCAAGGTCGAGGAGACTGCTGAATTCCTCTGCGGCCAGGGTTTCAATGCCCTGCCCTACCACGCCGGCCTGCCGCCGGAGGTGCGGGCCAACAACCAGCGCCGCTTCCTGCGCGAGGACGGCATCGTCATGTGCGCCACCATCGCCTTCGGCATGGGCATCGACAAGCCGGACGTGCGCTTCGTGGCGCACACCGACCTGCCCAAGTCGATGGAAGGCTATTACCAGGAAACCGGCCGCGCCGGCCGCGATGGCGAGGCCGCCGAGGCCTGGCTGTGCTACGGCCTGGGCGATGTGGTGCTGCTCAAGCAGATGATCGAGCAGTCCGAGGCCAGCGAGGAACGCAAGCAACTGGAGCGGTCCAAGCTGGACCACCTGCTGGGCTACTGCGAATCCATGCAGTGCCGACGCCAGGTGCTGCTGGCCGGCTTCGGCGAAACCTACCCGCAGCCCTGCGGCAACTGCGACAACTGCCTGACCCCGCCGGCCGCCTGGGATGCCACCGTTCCCGCGCAGAAAGCACTGAGCTGCGTCTACCGCAGCGGCCAGCGCTTCGGCGTCGGCCACCTGATCGACATCCTGCGCGGCAGCGAGAACGAGAAGATCAAGCAGCAGGGCCACGACAAGCTGAGCACCTATGCCATCGGCCGCGACCTGGATGCGCGCACGTGGCGCAGCGTGTTCCGCCAGCTGGTGGCGGCCAGCATGCTGGAAGTGGACAGCGAGGGCCATGGCGGGCTGCGCCTGACCGACGCCAGCCGTGACGTGCTGACCGGCCGCCGCCAGGTCAGCATGCGCCGCGATGCCGCCAGCACCAGCGGCGGCCGCGAGCGCAGCGCGCAGCGCACCGGCCTGTCGGTGCTGCCGCAGGACCTGGCCCTGTTCAACGCCCTGCGCAGCCTGCGGGGCGAGCTGGCGCGCGAACAGAACGTCCCGGCCTTCGTGATCTTCCACGACAGCACCCTGCGCAACATCGCCGAGCAGCGGCCGACCAGCCTGGACGAACTGGCCCGGGTCGGCGGCATCGGCGGCACCAAGCTGAGCCGCTACGGCCCGCGTCTGGTGGAGATCGTGCGCGAGGAAGGGTGACCGTTCTGCCGTGCCGCGCTGCGCGCTCGCCGGGCGTGGCCCGGCGCTACCGCATGCGGTGTATGCCGTTGTAGAGCCGAGCCCATGCTCGGCTGCCGTCGCCGCAGAAGCAGCCGAGCATGGGCTCGGCTCTACATTGGCGCTGCTCCAACCTTGAACACGCCATTCAGCAAGAAGTGCATCGCGCGCCGCTTGCCGCTAGATTGACGCCCATGTCCCTCGCCTCGACCCTGCTCCGCGTCGTGCTCATGCTCAGCCTGTTGCTCAACGGGCTGAACGCGGCCATGGCCAGCGGGCACGAGCAGATGGGCCAGATGACGCACGCCATGGCCGCCGCAGACGCGGCCGAGGGCGATTGCCATCACCACGCTGGCATGAAGGCCGAGCCCGCGCCCCAGGCCGAAGCACCGGCCCACGACGCCCACTGCCAGATCAAGGACTGCGTGCGCAGCTGCGCCCAGCACCCGTTGCTGGCCGTGCAGCCGCAGCCGTTCCTGGCCGGCCCGGCCTTGTCGCTGGCCCCGCAGCCGATGCCCGGCGCTGGCCGCCCGGCACCGCCGCTGCCGCCCATCTCACGCCCTCCCATCGGCTGATTCCACGCGTACCGCTGCCGGCTTCCTGCCGGCGCCTTCCCGTGTCTGGAGTCACCCCATGAATACCCGCATTCCCCCCGGCCCGGGCGGCCTGCCCATGCCGTCGCGCCGCCTGTTCGTACAGGGCCTGGCTGCTGGCGGCGTAGTGGCCGGCGCCACCGCCATCGGCGTGCCGCAGCGCGCGCTTGCCGCGGCCAGTGCCACCCCGCGCCTGGCCGGCGCGCCCGCCGTGCTGACCGATACCCGCATCGAACTGGCCATCGGCGAGTCGCTGGCCAACTTCACCGGCCGCACCCGCCCGGCCATCACCGTCAACGGCTCGCTGCCCGCGCCCATCCTGCGCTGGCGCGAAGGCCAGACCGTAGACCTGTTCGTGCGCAACACGCTCGACCGCCACCCCACCTCCATCCACTGGCACGGCATCCTGCTGCCGGCCAACATGGACGGCGTGCCCGGCCTCAGCTTCAACGGCATCGGCCCCGGCGAGACCTACCACTACCACTTCCAGCTGAGGCAGTCGGGCACCTACTGGTACCACAGCCATTCGATGTTCCAGGAGCAGGCCGGCCTGTACGGCGCGCTCATCATCGACCCGGCCGAACCGGCGCCGTACCACCACGACCGCGAGCACGTGATCCTGCTCTCGGACTGGACCGACATGGATCCGGGCGCGCTGTTCCGGCGCATGAAGAAGCTGGCCGAGCACGACAACTACTACAAGCGCACCCTGTCCGACTTCGTGCGCGACGTGCGCCGCGATGGCTGGTCGGCCGCCCTGGCCGACCGTGGCATGTGGGGCCGCATGCGGATGACGCCCACCGACATCTCCGACGTCAACGCCCACACTTACACCTACCTGATGAACGGCACCGCCCCGGCCGGCAACTGGACCGGCTTGTTCCGCAGCGGCGAGAAGGTGCTGCTGCGCTTCATCAACGGCGCCTCGATGACCTACTTCGACGTGCGCATCCCTGGACTGAAGATGACCGTGGTCGCCGCCGACGGCCAGTACATCCACCCGGTCAGCATCGATGAATTCCGCATCGCCCCGGCCGAGACCTATGACGTGCTGGTGGAACCGACCGGGCAGGACGCCTTCACCATTTTCTGCCAGGACATGGGCCGCACCGGCTTCGCCGCCGGCACCCTGGCCGTGCGCCATGGCCTGCAGGCGCCGGTGCCGCAGCGCGACCCGCGCCCGCTGCTGACGATGTCCGACATGGGGCATGACATGGGTGACCACGACATGGGCGGCCACGGTGGCCACGACATGGCCGCGATGAAGAGCATCGAAGGCGGCTGCGGTGCCAGCATGGGCCACGGCGCGCATGGCAGCGGCAGCACCAGCAAGGCACCGCAGCACCCGGCCAGCGAACGAAACAACCCGCTGGTGGACATGCAGAGTTCGGCCAGCGAACCCAAGCTGGATGATCCCGGCATCGGCCTGCGCGACAACGGCCGCCAGGTGCTCACCTACGGCGCCATGCACAGCCTGTTCGAAGACCCGGATGGCCGCGAGCCGAGCCGCGAGATCGAGCTGCACCTGACCGGGCACATGGAAAAATTCGCCTGGTCGTTCGACGGCATTCCCTTCGCCAGCGCCGAACCGCTGCGGTTGAACTACGGCGAGCGCATGCGCATCGTGCTGGTCAACGACACCATGATGCAGCACCCCATCCACCTGCACGGCGTGTGGAGCGACGTGGAAAACGCACAGGGTGAATTCCAGGTGCGCAAGCACACCGTGGACATGCCGCCGGGCACGCGCCGCAGCTACCGCGTGCGCGCCGATGCACTCGGCCGCTGGGCGTACCACTGCCACCTGCTGTACCACATGGAAGCAGGCATGATGCGCGAAGTGAGGATCGAAGAATGAGCCGTCACCTCTCCCGCAGCCTGCTGGCCCTGGGCCTGGCCGCCGCCCTGCCCGCGTTCGCGCAGTCGCATGACGCGCATGCCGGCCATGACATGGCCACGCCCGCAAAGGCGCCTGTCGACCATTCGAAGATGGATCATTCCAAGATGGATCATTCGAAGATGGACCACGGCGCGATGGACCACTCGCAGATGGATCATTCGCAGATGGATCATTCGGCAATGGGCCACGACATGCCCATGACCGCGCCGAGTGAACCGCGCGAACCCATTCCGGTGCCCACCGACGCCGACCGCGCTGCCGCCTTCCCGCCCATCGACCATGGCGCCATGGAACACGCCCCGGACATCAACAGCCTGCTGCTGATCGATCGCCTGGAACACTGGGACGGCAGGAACGGTGACGGCCAGGCCTGGGAAGCCACCGGCTGGATCGGCGGCAACATCAACCGCCTGTGGCTGCGCAGCGATGGCGAGCGCAGTGGTGGCCGCACCGCGTCTTCGTCACTGGAAGCGCTGTACGGCCGCAGCGTGTCGCCGTGGTGGGACGTGCTGGTGGGCGTGCGCCAGGATTTCCGCCCGGCCGATTCGCGCACCTGGGCCGCCATCGGCATCCAGGGCCTGGCGCCGTACAAGTTCGAAAGCTCGGCCACGCTTTACCTGGGCTCCGGCGGGCAGGTGCTGGCCAAGGCTGAAGTGGAGTACGAGGTGCTGCTGACCAACCGGCTGATCCTGCAGCCGCTGGTGGAAGCGACGCTGGCAGCCAAGGACGAACCGGAACATGGCATCGGCCGCGGCCTGAACAAGGTCGAGACCGGCCTGCGCTTGCGTTACGAGTTCAGCCGCCGCTTCGCGCCCTACATCGGCATCAGCCACGAGCGCAGTTTCGGCGATGCTGCCGACCAGGCCGGTGACCACGCGCGCGACACACGCTGGGTGGCCGGTTTGCGCATGTGGTTCTGAAGCACGACAGGGCCCCGGCAACTGCCGGGGCCAGCTACACTGCGCCGCGTTCCATCCTACACACCACCATGTCCCTGCAGATCCGCCGCGCCACCCTGGCCGATGCCGAAGCGCTTTCGGCCATCGCCATTGCCACCTACACCGAAACCTGGGGTGATTCGTACCCGCCGCAGGAGCTGGACGTGTTCCTGCAGGACCACTACGGCATCGCGCCGCAGCGCGAGGAACTGTCCGACCCGCGCAGCGCGGTCTGGCTGCTGCTGGAGGATGCGGACGTGGTCGGCTACCTGGCCGCCGGTGCCAACACCCTGCCGCATGCCGATGCACGCGAGGGCGACATCGAACTGAAGCGGCTGTACATCCTCGCCGCCCACCAGAACGGCGGGCATGGCGCGCGCCTGATGGATGCGTTCATCGCTTGGCTGGACCAGCCCCGGCACCGCACCCTGTGGGTGGGGGTGTGGGAGGAGAACTTCGCCGCGCAGCGCTTCTACGCGCGCTATGGCTGCGAGAAGGCCGGCGAGTACGACTTCATCGTCGGCAGCACGCTGGACCGCGAGTTCATCCTGCGCCGGCGGTAGAGTCGAGCTTGCTCGACTGCTGCCGGCAACAGCCAGTCGAGCACGGCTCGACTCTACAGAGAGCGAAGCAGTCGAGCACGGCTCGACTCTACAGAGAGCGAAGCAGTCGAGCTCGGCTCGACTCTACAAAGAGCGAAGCAGTCGAGCACGGCTCGACTCTACAAACAGCGTCAGAAGTCGAACAGCTCCGACAGGAAGCTCTCTTTCTTCTTTTTCTTGTAACCGTGGCCGTACTGCCCACGGTGCTCATCCTGGCGCTGGCCAAGATGGCGGGTATCGCGATGCATCACCGGCGGCGGCGCGACCTGCGGCGCGGCCTGCACCGGGGCCGGCGGCGGCACTGCAGCGCCGGCACGCTCGATGATCTTGTCCAGCTCGCCACGATCCAGCCACACGCCACGGCAGCCCGGGCAATAGTCGATCTCGATGCCATGGCGCTCGGCCATCTGCAGGGTCTGGGTGGTACACACGGGGCACTGCATGGGCGTCGCTCCTGTTGGTCAGCCCTCGACTCTACCTGTGCATCGATGACTGCCCGGCAACATGACCCTCGGCACAGGGCCGTCGCCCTGCCCGCCATTGTCGTATTAAGCCTGCAACTGCGCCCAAAGCGTGCTGTAACGCCGTATTAGCCAACCCTGCACGCCGGGATCACCCCACGGTCGAGCATACTTGCGCGCCTTTTCACCAAACGCTGTCCGGAGTTGTCGCGTCATGTTGCTGTCCAAGCGCCACGTAGAGCCCCGCGTCCTGCTGATCGAGGACGCCGAGGAAACCCGCGAGCTGAGCCGCATGGCGCTGGAGAGCCAGGCGTGCCACGTGGTGGGCGTGAGCTCGGCCGAAGCCGCGCTGGGCCTGCTGGCCGCCGGCGAGCGCTTCGACCTGCTGTTCACCGACGTCAACCTGGGCCTGGTCAGCGGCATCGAGGCCGCCAACCACGTGCGCGGCCTGTACCCGCAGCTGCCGATCCTGGTCACCTCGGGCATGGACCAGCACGCGGTGCTGCCGCAGCTGCGCGATGGCATCCACTTCCTGCCCAAGCCGTACAACATGAGCGAGCTGCTCGACGCCATCCGGCTGTGCTTCCGCCACGCCGATGCCGGCGTGCTGACCGGCCCGGACGCGCAGGCCGCCTGAAGCCCTGATCCACGCGTGGCGTGGATCTACTGGACACTGAAGTAGATCCACGCCATGCGTGGATGACCGTCGACCAGCCCCAACGCGCAGGCCGCCTGAAGCCTTGATCCACGCGTGGCGTGGATCTACTGACACTGAAGTAGATCCACGCCATGCGTGGATGACCGTCGACCGGCCCCGACGCGCAGGCCGCCTGAAGCCCGGATCCACGCGTGGCGTGGATCTACCGCAGCGCTTCCAGCAGGACCTCAGGGCGGAGTTCCAGGCCCGCCAGATCAGCATTGAAATTGACACCGGCCAGGGCACCGTCGCGCTGCATGCCCGGCAGCCAGCGCTGCATGAAGGCCTCCAGCGCAATGACGGTAGGCACGTAATCCGCCCACTCGTCCACCGCATGCCGTGCGGCATACGCCCGGTCGGACCAGAACACCAGCACGTCCTCGTCACCGTCATTGGAGGGGCAGTACGCCCACCCGCGCGCCTCGCTGCGCAGGCCCCACACCTCGCCATGCTCGCGCACGCGGCGGATGAAGCGCTCTTTCAGCAGTTCCATGTCGGCCGCCAGGTGCAGGCTCATGGCAGCCACGCGTTCATCATGTCGTACAGCGAGGGGAAGAGCATCTCCACCTCCCCCTCATCGTGCAGGTAAAGCATGATTTCACCTCGGGCAGATATCAGAACAGGATTACCGGCACCATCATCGGAAATAGCGAGCGCAGTGCGCAGGTGATCCGACACGTCGTCGCCGTAACGCTCACGGAACCCCAGGGTCAGCTCGGTCACCGTCTCACGCCCGATCAACGATCCGTTCGCGAACGCGTGAATATCCACGCCGCCGAACGAACCGCCGAAGTGCTTGATGAAGGCCACGTACTGCGGCGCAAACACGGTCCCGAGTATCTGCTGGGCCGCTTCGATCTCGGCGTCCGTTGCCGGTTGCCCGCGCAGGCTGGGATGCTCGGCCAGCAGAGCTTCCACCCTGGCAACCAGTTCGGGCGGCATCGGCGTGCCGCTACGATCCTCAGCCACCGGTGTACGGTCCCACACCCGGCATCACCTCCAGCAGCGCACGGGTGATCTCCCGCGGGTAGACCGTCAGGTGGTCCTCACCATCGATCACCACGTTGTCCACCTGCAGCTTGCGGCCACCACGCTGCAGCTGGGCAGTGAAATCTCCGGCCTGCCGCAGCATGTCGTTGCCGGTGGAATAGCGCGGCCCCGGCTTGACCGTTTCGTAGCTGCCCACCGACAGCAGCACGCGTGTCGGCTGTGCCGGAACCACGGCGTTGTCCTGCATGCGCGGCAGCAGCAGTTCGTCGAACCACAGCGAAGGACTCGACAGGATGTAGGTGCTGAACAGGTCCGGCTGGGTGGTGAGCACATAAGCGCCAAACAACGCGCCATAGGAATGGCCGGCAAACGCGCGTCGCGCCGGATCGGTGCGGTAGCGCGCGTCGATCATCGGCAGCACCTCTGCGGCCAGGAAGTCGCGGTAATGCTCGGCACCGCCGTAGGTCACGTCATCACTGTAGTAACCGTCAGCCCTCCGCACGGGATTGCTGGGCGTGTAATCACGCGAGCGGCTCTGCTTGGAGGTCAGGCCTTCCTGCGGCGGCAGCCCGACCAGGATGAAGTTCTCGATGTTCACGCCCTGCTGCCCCACCAGGTTGCGCACGCTGCGCACCAGCGGAAAGCTGTACAGCGCATCGGTCACGTACAGCACCGGATAGCGCTTTTCAGGGTGTGCGGCGTAGTCGGCCGGCAGGGCAACCCAGATCGGGTAGTCGCGGCCGACCGGGTCGTGCACGCGCAGCGCTTCGGTATCGGGCAGCACCACGCCAGGCGTGGCGGTGGCTGCTGCCGGATCTTGCTTTGGTGTGTCCTGCGCCGCCGGTGGTGTCACCGACATCGCGCACCCGGCCAGTGCCAGGCACATCACCGCACTCCATCCACGTCTGTGCTTCATCACCGTTTCTCCTGTAGCCGCCAGCGCCATCAAGGCTGCGCCGGCGGGTGCGCCGGGAACAGCGTGCGCAGCGCCTGCAGCGCCGCCGGGTGGTAGACCGTGCCGTGGGTTTCCTGCGGGAACGGCTGATAGTCGACCTGCAGCGAGGGCGAGGCGCCCTGCAGCAGCGTGCTTAGTTGCTGCGTGGTCTGCGCCAGCTCCGGCTGCCCGCTGCTGGCCAGGAACACGCGCGGCGTGGCCTTGGCCACCGCCGGCAGCAGCTTCGGTGTCGAGGCCAGCAACGCGCCCTTGTTCCACCACAGGCTGGGGTCCAACGCGATGTAGCTGTTGAACAGGGTCGGCTCCTGCAGCAGCGTTTCCACCACGAACAGGCCGGCCAGCGATTCGCCGATCAGCGCGCGCTCGTCGGTGGTCGGGTAACGCTGGCGCACCTGCGGCATCAGTTCGTCACGCAGGAAGGTGCGATAGGCCGCCGAGCCGCCGATGCGCGGTGCGATCTTCCTGTCTTCCGGGTCGCTGCTGGGGCCGGTCATGTCGCGGCGGCGCTCGGTGTTCTCGATGCCCACCAGCAGGAACGGGCGCATGCTGTCGTTGCCGGTCAGCACCTGCACCAGGCCGGCCACGTGCAGGAAGTCCTCGCCAATGCCACCATCAGGCATGTACAGCACCGGCAGCGGTGTCTTCGGGTCCAGGCCCCAGGGCTGCGGGCGGTACACGTTGATGCGGCGGGTTTCGCCCAGCGCCTTCGATTCGAGGGTGAAGGTTTCACCGATCACCAGCGGCGTGGCCGGCGCTGCCTGTGCAGCCGGTGCCGGTTCGGCAGCCCACAGCGGCGTCGCAGCGACGGCGGACAACAACAGCGACAGCACGATCAAGCGCATGGAGCAACCCGTCCTGGGAAAGATGCCGAGCATAACGCGCTCTTGGCAGCGATGGCGCTGTGCGATGCTACCCTGCATCGTTTCCTACAAGGAGTTGGAACATGGGTGCATTCAGCATCTGGCATTGGCTCATCCTTCTGGCGGTCATCCTGATCCCGCTCGGCATCGCCGGCGTGATCGCAGCGATTGTTCTCAACCGACGCAAGTAGATCCACGCCATGCGTGGATGCCCCACCACGCGACATTCCCCGGTAGAACCGAGCCCACGCTCGGCTGCCGTTGGCGCAGCAACAATCGCCGCACCCCTGTCGCATCTGCACTGAAAATCAGCCGCCAGACGCGCTCGCCCGACCGCCTTCGAAAGAAATATTGAAGCCAGCCATACACGAGCAGCTTCACACCGAATGGCGCGCACACTGCGATTTACGCCATTTCTCAGCGCGATCCGCCACGCGTTCCAGTAGATGCGTCGCGTCCTGTCGTTTGCTGCGCCAAACGCGCCTGCGACAATAGTTGTAAGCGCCTGCACTCGGCGGAGTTTCAGAAAACTCCGATTGAAATCCAGGCGCGGGCGTAACCAACATGCTGCGCCACCGACAACGGGTGGCACCGGGCCTGCAAGCCCGGGGAGACATCAAGCATGTTGTTTGCGCTCACCCGTCGGCACTGTCTCCGGACCGTGCCGGCGGGTGATCCGTCGGCCTTTATGGCGGGCGGTGCGTGGGGGTCTTCGGACCCGCCGGTTAATTGCTTGATGTCTTCCGGGCTTGCAGCCACGTACCGTCCGCCACCCGCATCCGCGCGGTGGCGTTTCCGCCCTAGTGCCGAGGAAAACGAGATGAACCCGCGTCCGCCCCAAGCGTCCCGCTCCATCCACACCGTCGTCAACCAGGCCGCCAACGACGGCAACCCCGCGCCCGATCTGAGCACTTTCTGGGGATGCCTCAAACGCATCCGCGATGGAGACGCCGCCGACGGCCTGTGCTGGCCGGAACCCAAGCTGCTGCCGGGACGCGCGCAGGACCTCGCGCGTGTCGAGCGCGCCGCCGTCGGCATGCTCACCGTGGCGGAAATGCTGCACGCCGCCGAACGTTGCCGCGTGCTGGCAACGCCCGATCAGCACCTGGATGAAGGCGTGGTGGACGGCATGTCGCTGGCCTGGCGCGGCCTGGCCGAACTGGTGTGCCGGGATATCCGGCCGCAGTAGCTGCATCGCCATCGCACGCCGGCCCCTGCGCGGGCCGGACCGATGTACAGTCAAGTCGTCAATTACAAGGAGGTTCGCATGTTGAATGCACTGATCATCGCCGCACTGGCCGCAGGCCCCGCCTCATCCTCGCCGTACGCCGATTGCGTGCTGGCCAACATCCAGCCCGGCCTGAGTGACCGTGCCGTGCTGTTGGTGCAGCATGCGTGTGCCGCGAAGTACCCAGCCAGTTACGCCGACGCGATTGAGCTTGAGCGCCGACACAGTTCCCAGCGACAGGCACAGTTCGATGCGGATCATGCTGCAGCGGTGCGGTCTGCCAATGCGGCGGCTACTGCCGCGCAGGCGGCGGCAGATCGCAGTGCGGCGCAAACCAAGGGTGCCGACCCGAAGTAGGCCACGTTGCATCGGTGGTCAATCAGGCCGGATGGGTCCGCGCTGACGCACGGACCACATCATCAAGCGGTATTGCGCAGCCGATTGCCGCGCAACGCTGAAGCCTGGCGCGGGCTCAACCCGCCGAGCAGGCGACGTCCATCACCGCAGCATTCAATGTGCCCGCATGCACCGGCACAGGATCGAGCGGCCTGGGTTCGCCCCCGAGGTACTCGTTGTCTGCGCTGAGTTCAATACTGGAGAGGTGCGCCACGGTGTGCTTCTTGCAGTCATAGCGTGATCGGACGTCCATGTATCGGGTCCGGGGGTGAACCTTGAGATCGTCGGGTACGGTATCAAGCACTTGGCGGATCGACATCGTGACGGTGTCACCCTCACGTCGCAGCTTCTGCTGCCTGTCGATATAGGTCTTGGATGACGCACTGCTGCCCAGGTAGTACCAGCGTTCTGGTGATTTGACCCCGTCTGCTCTTGCTGATGCCGCCGTCGCCGCATTCCCCTGCGTTGCGCCCGCTTTCTCGGCGGCCTGGACCGACGTAATCCCCAGGGCCACAGTGGCAACAAGAATGGCGCCAACGCGCTTCAATTCAACAAACGTCATGTAATTACTGCTCCTTGCTACGACATGGGGGGCGCAAGTATGCCGTTCGACCAGGCCGCGATGTCCACTCTTGCCTGAATAGCCTGCCTTTAGACTTCGGGACGCGGATTGATCAATCTGCGCAGAGGCAGGTCAGCACCCGCATGACATCCGGGCTACGCTTCTTTGCGCCGCTCGACGGATGTGATTCAGAGCGCGACCAACAGACATCCTCACGAGGCTCTCTCCGTGCTCAATCGCGCCGGCCTGCTCGGCACCTTGTTGCTGGCTGCCGGGTCATCCTTGGCCAAGCCCAGCATTGAGCGTGTGGCATGAGCAGCCGGGCGACCCAGAAGGGCGTTTGCGGAGCAAAAAAAAGACGCCCAAGGGCGTCTTCTCTTTGAATGCATTGGTGGGCCGTGATGGATTCGAACCATCGACCAAAAGATTAAAAGTCTTCTGCTCTACCGACTGAGCTAACGGCCCGTGCATGCCCTGCCTTTCGGCGGGGTCGGCATTTTAACCTACTTTGATGGCTGGGTGGGAAGGCAAAAGCGTGCGAACCAACGGTTCGCACCTACCACAGCAGCCCGGTAGCGCCGGGCCATGCCCGGCGGAGGGCGTGCGAACCAACGGTTCGCACCTACCACAGCAGCCCGGTAGCGCCGGGCCATGCCCGGCGGAGGGCGTGCGAACCAACGGTTCGCACCCACCACAGCACACCGGTAGCGCCGGGCCATGCCCGGCGGAGGGCGTGCGAACCAACGGTTCGCACCCACCACAGCACACCGGTAGCGCCGGGCCATGCCCGGCGGAGGGCGTGCGAACCAACGGTTCGCACCCACCGGGGGAGCAGTTCGCACCCACTGGGGGGCGGTTACGCGTACAGCGTCGGGTCGGCTACGCCGGCATCCGTGAAGCCCTGCGCGCGCAGGCGGCAGGCATCGCAGTGGCCGCAGGCGGCGCCATTGGCGTCGGCGTTGTAGCAGGACACGGTCAGACCGAAATCCACGCCCAGGCGCACGCCTTCGCTGACGATCTGCGCCTTGCTGAGGAACTGCAGCGGCGCGTGCACGGTGATGCCCGCCCCTTCCACGCCCGACTTGGTGGCCAGGTTGGCCAGCGCCTGGAAGGCGGCGATGAACTCGGGGCGGCAGTCCGGGTAGCCCGAATAGTCCACGGCGTTGACGCCGCAGAAGATGTCGTTGGCACCCAGCACTTCGGCCCAGCCCAGGGCCAGCGACAGCATGATGGTGTTGCGGGCCGGCACGTAGGTGACCGGGATGCCCTCGCCGCCCGCTTCGGGCACGTCGATGTCATCGGTCAGGGCCGAGCCGCCGATGCTGCGCAGGTCCACGTCCACGGTCTTGTGGGCAATGACGCCCTGGGCCTTGGCCACGCGCACGGCGGCGTCCAGCTCGGAGGTGTGGCGCTGGCCATAGCGCACGCTCAGGGCATGCACGGCAAAGCCCTGTTCCTGGGCCATGGCGATGACGGCGGCTGAATCCATGCCGCCGGAGAGAAGCACGACTGCCTTCTTCATGGGTAAAACATCCGGTTGGGAGGGGAAAGCCAGCACGCTGTCCCGCGCCGGAACTACATCAGGGCACCACGTCCGGGCTCATCGGCCCGGCTCGTCGTTCCACAGAATCTTGTGCAGCTGCATCTGGAAGCGCACCGGCAGCCGGTCTTCGACGATCCAGTCGGCCAGCTGGCGCGCGGTGATCTCGCCCTTGCTGGGCGAGAAGAACACGGTGCAGCGCTTCACCAGGTCGTGCTCGGCCAGCATGCCCTTGGCCCAGTCGTAATCCTCGCGGCTGCAGATGACAAACTTGATCTGGTCGCGGGCGGTCAGCAGGGGCAGGTTTTCCAGGCGGTTGCGCGCGGCTTCGGCCGACCCCGGGGTCTTGATGTCGACCACGCGCGACACGCGCGGGTCGACCGCGCTGACGTCCAGCGCGCCGGAAGTTTCCAGCGAGACGTCCATGCCGGCATCGCACAGCTTCTGCAGCAGCACCAGGCAGCGCTTCTGCGCCAGCGGCTCGCCGCCGGTCACGCAGACATGGCGCACGCCCTGGGCCAGCACCTCGGCCACGATGTCGTCGATATCCCACCAGGTGCCGCCGTGGAAGGCGTAGGCCGTGTCGCAGTAGTTGCAGCGCAGCGGGCAGCCGGTCAGGCGCACGAACACGGTCGGCCAGCCGGCAGTGTCGGCCTCGCCCTGCAGCGAGGTGAAGATCTCGGTGATCTTCAGCCGGGGCAGCGGCGACTGCACGATCTCGCTGGGGGTAGCGACGGCGGCGGACGGGGAAACGGCGGTCATGGCGGGCACTTCTTCATGGGGCGGGCGGCCGGATCAGCAGGCGCCGGAAACGAAAGCAGCCGAGCATGGGCTCGGCTCTACAGGTTACGCATTGTACGCCCGGCAGGCGGATCAGCGGATCTGCTTGCCCAGGCGGATGGACTGCAGGCGGTCCTGCGCGGTGCGCGCGGCGTCCGAGCCCGGGTACTGCGCCACGACGGTTTCCAGGGTCTGCTGGGCCTGGTCGACCTTGCCTTCGCCATACAGCGAGAGGCCAACCTTGAGCAGGCCACCGGGGGCCTTGTCGTGGGTGGGATAACGCGAGAGCAGTTCGCGGAACTGGGTCTCGGCCATCGGGAAATTGCGGGTGGCGTAGTAGCTCTCACCCAGCCAGTACAGCGCGTTGGGGGTGTAGACGCCGTTCGGGTACAGCTCCAGGAAGCTCAGGAACAGCTGCGCCGAATCATCGTACTTGCCGGCCTTCAGCGCATCGAAGGCGACGTTGTACGAGGTGCGTTCGTCACCGGTGGCCGCCAGGCTGCCCGGGTCGCCATGCACCGAAGGCGGCCGCTCGGAAGTGGCCGCTGCAGTGGGCTGCGCCGGGGCCGCGGGGGCCTTCGACGAGGTTGCCGGAACGGGCGGCAGGGCGGGCGCTGCATTGCCCCCTTCCAACCGGTTCAGGCGGCCGTCCAGATCCAGGTACTGGTCCTGGGAGGACTGCTTGAGCTGGGCGTTTTCATGCTGGATCTGCTCGAGGGTCGACTGCAGGCTGGTGACCTGCTGGCGCAGCTGGTTGATCTGGTTCAACAGGTCCTGGTTGGCACTGTTGTTGTACATCTGCTGCTCGAGGGAACCGACACGGTCGGCCAGGCTCTGCCGCTGTGCGTGCGCCGGTGCGGCAGCCACGAGGGCTGCCGCAACGACCAGCATCAGTTTGATGCCAATGCGCATGGATTACTGCGCGGTGTAGACGATTTCGACGCGACGGTTCTGCGACCAGCAGGACTCGTTCGACTCGGTGCAGACCGGACGCTCTTCACCGTAGGACACGACGGTCAGCTGCGAAGCCGAGCCACCGTTGGCCTGCAGGGCCGAGTTGACGCCGTTGCCACGACGCTCGCCCAGGGCCTGGTTGTACGCGCGCGAACCGCGCTCGTCGGTGTGGCCCTGCAGGGTGATGCGCGAGGACGGACGGTCACGCAGGTACTTGGCGTGGCAAGCCATGATCGCCTGGAATTCCGGCTTCACGTCTTCCTTGTCCAGGTCGAAGTAGACAACGCGCTGGCGCAGGCAGGCGTCGGTGTCCAGGTCGCCCGGGCCGTACAGGCCGGAGGTGGCCGGGCCGGTCGGAGCGGTGGTCGAGGTGCCGGTGTCAACCGGGGCTGCCGGCTCTTCCTTCACCTTCTTGGAGCAACCGGCCAGGACGGCCACAGACAGCAGGGAAACAAGCAGTACGCGGGTGGACTTGTTCATGGCAATACCTTTGTGGCTCCTAGGCCGATGAGGGGTCAATACAGCGAAAATATTAACACTCTTTTAGCGCTGGGTACGGTATGGCGACCAAGCCGGTTCGCGCACATCACCATCGGCCAGCACCAGGCGCTGGCGGACACGCCCATCCGCCGAGACGGCATACAGCACGCCACGGCCACCTTCGCGCGCGGCGTACAGCACCATGCTCGCGTTCGGGGCGAAACTCGGCGACTCGTCCAGCGAGCCCACCGACAGGGTGTTCCAGCGCGCGGAGCCCAGCGAGCTGTCCATCACCGCGATCTTGTAGCTGTTGCCCGAGCCCTGTGCCACGGCGATCTTCTTGCCGTCGTAGGACACCGAGGGCTTGGCGTTGTAGTTGCCCTGGAAGGTCACGCGCTCGGCACTGCCGCCGCCGGCGCCCACCTTGTAGACCTGCGGACGGCCGCCGCGGTCGGAGGTGAAGTACACCGCGCTGCCGTCCGGGGCCCAGGTCGGCTCGGTATCGATGGCGAAGTGGTTGGTCAGCTGGGTCAGCTGCTTGCTGCCCAGGTCCATCACGTAGATTTCCGGGTTGCCCGAACGCGACAGGGTCAGGGCCAGCTTGCGGCCGTCCGGCGAGAAGGCCGGGGCGCTGTTGATGCCGCGGAAGCTGGTGACCAGCTCACGGGCGCCGGTGGAGATGTTCTGGATGTAGATGGCCGAGTTGCCACGCTCGAAGCTGACGTAGGCCAGCTTGCCGCCATCCGGGCTCCACGACGGCGACAGCAGCGGCTCGGCCGAGCGGACGATGGTCTGCGGGTTGTAGCCATCCGAATCGGCGACCATCAGCGCGTAGCGCATGGCATCGCCCTTGCCGCTGGCGGTGACGTAGGCGATGCGGGTCCAGAAGGCACCGCGCACGCCGGTGATCTTCTCGTAGATGGCATCGGCCATCTGGTGGGCCACATCACGCATGGCGTTGCCGCGCGCGGTCATGGCCAGGCCGAGCAGGCGCTCGCCCTTGGGCACGTCGAACAGTTCGTACTCGACGCGGTAGGCGCCGGCACCGGCGTCCATGACACGGCCGACCACGATGTAGTTCTGCTTCAGCGCGCGCCAGGTCGGGAACTGGATCTCGCCGCCACGGGTCGGCTTTTCCACGATCTGTGCTTCGGGCAGCGTGCGGAACTGGCCCGAACGCTCCAGGTCGGCGCGGACGACACCGGCCACATCGGTCTGCGGGGCGCCGGCCGAACCCTGGTAGGGCATGGGCACGACAGTGATCGGCAGTGCGGAGGCATTGCCGCCGATGATGTCGATATCCAGCCCCTTCTGCTGCGCGAAGGCAGCGAAAGGCAGCAAGAGGGCCGCAAACACGGCAAGCCAGCGAGGCATCTTCTTCATGGAGCGCTCAATAAAGGGGAAACCGGACAGATGGATAACAAAACGGGGGTGAACCGCTTCGCAATCATGAACCAAGGGTACGTGAATTCCGGGTCAGTACACGCCCCGCCTCTCACACCCCGTTAACTTCATGGCGAACGTCAGCCGGGCAGCCCCACCGGAGCCACCCGGATACCGGCCTCAGCGATCCTGGGCGGTAAAGGTGAAGTTGATGGTGCGGGCGAAGACCGACTCGAAGCCACGGTACGGCAGCGGCTGGGCGTTCAGCACGGCCGCTTCGATCGAGCGCTTGCCAGCCTCGTCGTAGGGGCAGCTACCGCTGACCGTCGCGCTGCGCACCGTGCCACCGGGCAGCTGGTTGATGGTGATCTGGCACTTCTGGCCCAGCGGCACGCTGTCCGGACGGCTCCACGATGCCAGCACCTTGGCCTGGATGGCGGCAGCGTACTTGGCCGAAAGATCGTCACTGGTGCCGCCACCACCGGCGGCCGGCTGCGCCGCACTGGTGCTGCCGGCCGGGGCCGCGCCTGCGGCGTTGCGGGCGGCGGCCACCTGGCGCAGCTTCTGCTCGGCCAGCTTGGCTTCCTTTTCAGCCTGCTCGCGCTTGGCGCGGATGTCGGCGATCTTCTTCTGCCGCTCGGCCTCGGCCTTGTCGGCCGCCACCTTCTGCTGGTCGGCGATCTTCTTCTTGGCGTCTTCTTCCTGCTGCTTGGCCAGGCGTGCCTTCTGCTCGGCTTCTTCCTGGCGCTTGCGTTCGGTCAGGTCGATCTGTTCCTGGCGGCGCTTGGCCTCCTGCTCCTGCTTGGCCTTCTCCTGCGAGATGGCCAGGGCATTGGCGGCGTCCTGGTCCTTGGTGTCCGGCTGGGCCACGCGCTCCTGCGCCTGTTGCTGCTGCGGCGTGGGCGCGTCCTGCGGGCGCGGCGCCTCGATCGGCTGCGGCGGCGGGATGGTGTCTTCGGGCACGGCGACCGGTACCGGCTCGGGCACCGGCTGCGGCAGGTCTTCCAGCTTTTCCGACTGGCGCAGGGCCTGGCGCGCGGCGGCGGCCTCGGCGGAGGACAGCGCCAGGCTGGCCTCGACCGACGGATCGCCGGCGGCGGCTTCGGTGTTGCGTTCCGGCGACCACAGCCAGGCCACGATGAAGACCAGCGCGACCAGCAGGTGCACCAGCACGGCCAGGCCCAGGGGCAGGCCCCAGCCCGGTTCCTGCTTGTGCGGCGGTGGCAGGGTGTCAGCGTGCATCGGTGGCCAGGCCTACCTTGTCGACTTTGGCGCGCTTGATGACATCCATCGCCGCGATGACCTTTTCATAGGCCACGGCACGGTCGGCGGCGACGATCACGCGCACGCCCTTGTCCTGTGCGGCGATGCCGGCCAGGCGGCCTTCCAGTTCCTCGGCGCTGACCGCGACCGGCTCCTTGGCGTCGGGCAGCTTCAGGCTCAGCTGGCCGTCCTCGCGCACCGACACGATCACCGGGTCCTGCTTGCTTTCCAGCGCCTTGGCGTTGGACTGCGGCAGGTCGACATCGAAGCTCAGGGTAAGCAGCGGCGCGGTGACCATGAAGATGATCAACAGCACCAGCATGACGTCGATGTAGGGAACGACGTTGATTTCCGATTTCAGCTTGCGGCGCTTGCGGCGACCGATGGCAGCGGACATGGCTTGGACTCCCGGGTCAGTCGCTTACTCGTCGCCAGCGCTCTGGCGCTGCAGGATCGAGCTGAACTCTTCGGCGAAGGTCTCGAACCGCACCGACATGCGCTCCACGCGGGTGGTGAAGCGGTTGTAGGCCCACACCGCCGGGATGGCCACGAACAGGCCGATGGCGGTAGCGAACAGCGCTTCGGAAATGCCCGGCGCGACGGCGGCGATACCGGCCTGGGCGCCGCTGCTGATCATGTCGTGCATGGTGACCATGATGCCGAACACGGTGCCGACCAGGCCTACGTACGGGGCGGTGGAGCCGATGTTGGCCAGCAGTTCGAGGTTGCGCTCGAGCTGGTCCACTTCGCGGGTGTAGGTGGTGCGCATGGCGCGCTGGGCACCTTCCAGCTGCGCGCGGCCATCCAGGCGGCGCTTGTCGCGCAGGCGGCTGTATTCGCGGAAGCCGGCTTCGAAGATGGCTTCCAGGCCGCCGACATTGCGGCTGCGGTCGGTGGCCGAGCTGTACAGCTTGCCCAGGTCGGCGCCGGACCAGAAGCGGTTCTCGAACTCGTCCGCTTCACGGGTGGCCTGCTTGAAGACGCGGGCCTTGCGGAAAATGATCACCCAGCTGACGAACGAGCCGACCAGCAGCAGCAGCACGATGAGCTTCACCGGCAGGCTGGCCTTGGCCATCAGTTCGAGGTAGTTGATGCCGCCGCCGGTGGTGGCCTGGGCAAGGGTCTGGGTCGCGGCATTGCTGACATCGGCCGGCAGTGCCTCGGTGACCGTGGCCTGCAGGGCCAGGAGCGTTGCGATCATCCGTTGTTCCTCAAAGTTCGGATTCGGGGTGGAGGTAGGGTTGCAGCGCGGCAAGGACGGGTTCGTCCATGCCACGCGGGCGGAAACTGGCCGCGTCCAGTGCGGCGATGCGGACCTGGGCCGACAGCAGCAGTTCGCCGTCGCGCTCGACCCGCTGGTCGAAGACCATGCTGGCCTTCTTCAGCTGGACCAGGGTGGCGCTCACCTGCAGGGCGTCATCCAGCCGGGCCGGCTTGATGAAGTCCATCTGCATCGAACGCACCGCGAACACCATGCCGTGCTCGCTGCGCATGCGCTCCTGGCCGTAGCCCAGCGCGCGCATCCATTCGGTCCGGGCCCGTTCCATGAAGGCCACGTAGCGGGCGTGGTAGACCACCCCGCCAGCGTCCGTATCTTCCCAGTAAATGCGTGTCGGCCAACTGAATCGGGGCTCAACCGACATCGGGAACCTCCGCAAACAGGTCCTGCGGCGGGTTCTTGGGCTTCAGGCCCATGTGCCGGTAGGCCTTGTGGGTGGCCATGCGGCCACGCGCGGTGCGCACCAGGAAGCCCTGCTGGATCAGGTAGGGTTCAACCACGTCTTCCAGCGTGCCGCGCTCCTCGGACAGGGCCGCAGCGAGCGATTCGATGCCCACCGGGCCACCGTCGAAGTAGTCGACCATGGTCTTCAGCAGGCGCCGGTCAAGCTCGTCGAAGCCTTCCGGGTCGACCTTGAGCATCTTCATGGCGGCCTGGGCGACGGCTTCGTCGATATGGCCGCCGGCCTTGACCTGGGCGTAATCGCGCACGCGGCGCAGCAGGCGGTTGGCGATACGCGGGGTACCACGCGCGCGGCGGGCGATCTCCCCCGCCCCGTCGGCGGTGCAGTCGATGGCCAGGATGGCCGCCGAACGGCGCACGATGCGGGTCAGTTCCTCGACGCTGTAGAACTCCAGGCGCTGGACGATGCCGAAGCGGTCGCGCAGTGGCGCGGTCAACAGGCCGGCGCGGGTGGTGGCGCCGATCAGGGTGAACGGCGGCAGGTCGATCTTGATCGAGCGGGCCGCGGGGCCCTCGCCGATCATGATGTCGATCTGGAAATCTTCCATCGCCGGGTACAGCACTTCCTCGACGACCGGCGACAGGCGGTGGATTTCGTCGATGAAGAGCACGTCGTGCGGCTGCAGGTTGGTCAGCAGTGCGGCGAGGTCGCCGGCCTTCTCGATCACCGGGCCGGAGGTCACCCGCAGCGCCACGCCCAGTTCGTTGGCGATGACATGGCTGAGGGTGGTCTTGCCCAGGCCGGGCGGGCCGAAGATCAGCACGTGGTCGAGCGCGTCGCCACGCCCCTTGGCGGCCTGGATGTAGATTTCCATCTGCTCGCGCACCGGCGCCTGGCCGAGGTAATCGGCCAGTCGCTTGGGTCGGATGCTGGCGTCGGCGGCGTCATCCTCGCGGGTGGCGCCGGCGCCGATGATGCGATCGTCGGTCATGCCGTGATTATGCGGCAAAAGTGCGGGTTTCGGCCGGGCTGCGCCCGGCACCCGCAGAGGCAACGGCAACATCCAGAGCAACAGCCGAAGCGGGCTTACTGGGGAATGGCGGGGTGGGTCCGGTTGCGGGGGACGCTGCAAGTACGTCCATGTAAGCTCGGTCGCCGCATCCATGCGGCTCACGCCCCCGCAACCGGACCCACCCCGCCTTCGACAGTTTCCTGCGAGCTGTTGGGAACTGCTGCTGATGGTGGGTGCCGACCGTTGGTCGGCACGGGGTCGGATCCGTTTTCCAACGGAAAACGGCTCTGACCCCACTTCCGAACGCGCGAAACATGGGGTCAGAGCCTTTTTCCCGCGGAAAAAGGATCCGACCCCGCGCGGTCAGATCTCCACCTGCGCGCCCAGTTCGACGAGGCGGTTGCCCGGGATGCGGAAGAAGCCGGTGGCCGGGGCGGCATTCCTGTGCATCAGCGCGAACAGCTTGTCGCGCCAGATCGGCATGCCGCGGTTGGCGGTGGCGACGATGGTCTCGCGGCTGGCGAAGAACGTGGTGTCCATCGGGTCGAAGTAGATGCCGCCGTGGTCGCACGAGCGCATCAGCGCCAGCGGCACGTCCGGGGTTTCCATGAAGCCGAAGCGCACATAGACCCGGTAGAACTCGTCGCCCACCGATTCGATCTTCAACCGCTGCCCTTCCATCGCATAGGGGATGGGCAGGGTTTCCACGTGCAGGAACACGTTGCGCTCGTGCAGCACCTTGTTGTGCTTGAGGTTGTGCATCAGCGCATGCGGGGCCACGGTCGGGTCGGCGGTGAGGAACACCGCGGTGCCCGGCACGCGCACCGGCGGCGCCAGCATCAGGCCCGGCAGGAAGGTGTCGATGCGGATGCCGTCCTTGCGGATCTCATCGCGCAGCAGCTCGCGGCCACGGCGCCAGGTGCGCATCATGGTGAACAGGAAGATGCCCAGCACCACCGGGAACCACGCGCCCTGCAGCAGCTTGGCGCCGTTGGCGATGACGAAGCCCAGGTCGATGATGAAGAACACCACGCACAGCGGCAGGATCCAGTTGCGCGCCTTCGGCCACAGCGAGCGGGCCACCAGGGCCAGCAGCAGGGTGTCGATGAGCATGGTGGCCGACACCGAGATGCCATAGGCCACGGCCAGGTTGGACGAGCTGCGGAATGCCAGCACCAGGCCAATGACCATGACGGCGATGCCCCAGTTGATGCCGGGGATGTAGATCTGGCCGATGGTGTCGTGCGAGGTGTGCTTGATGCGCATGCGCGGGATGTAGCCCAGCTGCATGGCCTGGCGGGACACCGAGAATGCGCCGGTGATGACCGACTGCGAGGCGATCACCGCGGCCATGGTGGCCAGGATGATCATCGGGTACAGCGCCCAGTCCGGCACGGCTTCGAAGAACGGGTTCTTCAGCGCCTCGGGGTGGTTGAGCACCAGTGCGCCCTGCCCCAGGTAGTTCAGCACCAGGCACGGCAGCACGAAGAAGTACCAGGCATGGCGGATCGGCTTGGCACCGAAGTGGCCCATGTCGGCGTACAGTGCTTCACCGCCGGTCACCGCCAGCACCACCGCACCGAGGATGAAGATGCCGTGCCAACCATGTTCCATGAAGAAGCGGATGGCCCACCACGGGTTGAAGGCCTTCAGCACTTCCGGCGAATCGACGATGTTGTAGATGCCGATGGCGGCCAGCGAGAGGAACCAGATCGTGGTGATCGGCCCGAACAGCTTGCCGATCCGTTCGGTGCCGAAGCGCTGGACCGCGAACACGGCCATCAGCACGACCACGGTGATGGGCACGATGAAGGCATGCAGGCCCGGGGCGGCCACCTCCAGGCCTTCCACCGCGCCCAGCACGGAAATGGCCGGGGTGATCACGCCGTCGCCGAAGAACAGCGAGGCACCGAAGATGCCGAGGATGCCGACCACGTACGCCGAGCGTGACCCGTTGCGCAGGGTGCGCTGGGTCAGCGCCATCAGCGCCATGATGCCGCCCTCGCCGTCATTGTCGGCGCGCATGATGATGGTCACGTACTTCAGCGTGACCACGATGTTGAGCGCCCAGAACGCCAGTGACAGCACGCCGAGCACGGTGTCGTGGTCGCTGTTGAGCCCGTAGTGCGGCGAGAACGCCTCCTTCAGGGTGTACAGCGGGCTGGTACCGATATCGCCGAAGACCACGCCGATCGCACCGATGATCAGTGCCATTCCCCCAGCCGGGGGGGCGTGACCATGGCCGCCGGGGGCGGCTGCGTGCGGGGTTTGACTGCTGGACATGGCTCTCCTGGCGAAGCTCAGGCGGTTGTGGGGTGGGAGGCGGCGCGCTTCAGCGCAGCGCCGACTGCAGGGCCTTGCGGATGACGGTGGCCACTTCGTCGCCTTCATTGAAGGCTTCGCGGGCCATGCGCGCCGCTTCGGCCGGCTTGTAGCCCAGCTGCTGCAGGGCCACGGTGGCGTCGGACAGCGGATCGGCCGGGGCCGGGCCGCTGCCGGTCGGCAATGCGCCGCCGGCACCGAACTGGGCGGCGCGGTCGCGCAGCTCCAGCACCATGCGCTCGGCGGTCTTCTTGCCGATGCCGGGGATGCGGGTCAGCGCGGTGATGTCACCGGCCTGCACCATGCGCGCGAACTCCTCGACGGTGACGCCGGACAGCACGGCCAGCGCGATCTTCGCGCCGATGCCACTGACCTTCTGCACATCGCGGAACAGGCGGCGCTCACCCTCGCGCAGGAAGCCGTACAGCGAGACGCTGTCTTCCTTCTGCGAGTAATGGGTGTACAGGGTGACCTCGCGGCCGAGTTCGGGCAGGTCGTAGAAGGTGCTCATCGGCGCCTCCAGTTCGTAGCCCACCCCGTTCACATCCACCACCAGCCACGGCGGTGCCTTGTAGGCGACGATGCCGCGCAGTCGACCGATCATTGCGTGCAGCTCCTCATTTGCGGCCCCAGGCCTGGCGGGCACTGAGCCCCAGGCGGTTGGCCGTCGCCCTTACGTGGGCATGGGTGATCGCCACGGCCAACGCGTCGGCCGCGTCGGCCTGTAGCTTGGTTTTCAGGTTGAGCATGAGCCCGACCATGTGTTGAACCTGTTGCTTTTCGGCGCCACCGCGCCCGACCACGGCCAGCTTGATCTCGCTGGCGGCGTATTCGTGCACCGGCAGGTCGCGCAGCACCACCGCCGAGATCGCCGCGCCACGGGCCTGGCCCAGCTTCAGCGCCGAATCGGGGTTGCGGGCCATGAAGACCTTTTCGATGGCCACTTCGTCCGGCTGGTATTCCCGGCACAGGTCGGCCAGGCCCAGCACCAGCAGCTTCATGCGCTGGGGGAAATCGTCGGCGCCCAGCAGCACCAGCGGCTGGTGGTGCACGTGGCTGACCTTGCCGGCGGCGTCGACATCAATGATGCCGACCCCGGTCCGCTGGGAACCGGGGTCGATGCCGAGGATGCGGGTCATGTGGCACTCCTGGCCGGATGGAACGGGAAACGCTGGCAGGGCAATGGGCTCATGACTGTCCGCGGTGACCGTTCAACGGCCCGCGCCCAGGCCGTCAAAGACGGCTCAGGCGTAGGCGTCGGCGCCGAGATCGGCGTTGGAATACACGTCCTGCACGTCGTCCAGGTCTTCCAGCATGTCCAGCAGCTTCTTGACCTGCAGGGCGACATCGCCCTCGACCTTGATGTCGTTGTCCGCGCGGAAGGTGATCTCGGCGTGGTCGGCGACATGGCCGGCCGCAGCCATTGCATCCTTGACCGCGTTGAACGCTTCCGGGCTGGTGACCACGTCGATCGCGCCGTCTTCCGGGTAGACCACGATGTCGTCGGCGCCGGCCTCGATGGCCGCTTCGGTGATCGCTTCTTCATCGGCACCGGCGGCGAAGTGCAGCACGCCCAGGCGCTTGAACATGAAGGCGACCGAGCCTTCGGTGCCCATGTTGCCGCCGCACTTGCTGAACGCGTGGCGGACATCGGCCACGGTGCGCACGCGGTTGTCGGTCAGGCAGTCGACGATGACGGCCACGCCGCCGGGGGCGTAGCCCTCGTAGCGGATTTCCTCGTAATCGACGCCTTCCAGTTCACCGGTGGCCTTCTTGATGGCGCGTTCGATCACGTCCTTGGACATGTTCACGCTCAGGCCCTTGTCCATGGCAACACGCAGACGCGGGTTGTTGTTGGGGTCGCCTCCACCGCCGCGCGCGGCAACGCCGATCTCGCGGATGATCTTGGTGAAAATCTTGCCGCGCTTCGCGTCAGACGCGTTTTTGCGGTTTTCGATCGAGGGACCTCTTCCCATGGGTGTTACCGTCTGGCTGCTTCAGGATCAAGGCGCGGATTCTACCTGATCGGCGGCCGCAACCGTGTCTAGGGCGGTAGATGCCGCCGGGCATGGCCCGGCGCTACCGGGAGCCCTGCCGCGCGGTAGCGCCGGGCCATGCCCGGCGAAGAGCGTGCGAACCAACGGTTCGCACCTACCAACCTACGCGGCGGCGGCGTCGCGGCTGTGGTCGAACTGGCCGTGGCGCAGGAAGTGCGCGGTCTGCCGTGCGGCATCAGGCGATACCACCAGGCCGCTGTGGCTGGTGCGCACCACGCAGTGGTCGGCCAGGCCCGGCAGGCGGGTCTCGGCCAGGGCCACGGTGCCGTCGGATACGTCATCCAGCGCGCCCAGCAGGCTGCCCAGGCCATGCGGCACCGAGCCGGCGATCAGGCCGACCTTCGCCCTGCCCTGCCAGTCCGGCAGGCCATCGAGCAGCAGTTCGCTGCTGCGGCCCAGGGCCAGGCCCCAGCCGTGCTCGGACAGCGACCGCGCCGTGCCACTGCCACGCAGCGGCGACCCCA
The DNA here is from genome assembly GCF_003086915.1 of Stenotrophomonas sp. ZAC14A_NAIMI4_1. Lineage (NCBI taxonomy): Bacteria > Pseudomonadati > Pseudomonadota > Gammaproteobacteria > Lysobacterales > Lysobacteraceae > Stenotrophomonas > Stenotrophomonas sp. ZAC14A_NAIMI4_1. The sequence continues at coordinate 4,569,395 of NZ_CP026002.1, read as the reverse complement.
GGCAGACCACGCGCTGCACATCCAGCTGCGGCTGGCGGCGCAGGGCCTCCAGCGCCAGCAGGCCGCCCAGGCTGTGGCCGACCAGCGACAGCGGGCCGGCATCGGCCAGGCGCTCCAGCAGCTGCGGCACGGCGACATCGGGGCCACCGAATACCGAGGAGTAACCGAAGGCATGCACCTGGAAACCACGCGCGCGCAGGCGCCAGGCCAATGGCCCGACCCAGGCGCGGGCATTCCAGATGCCATGCAGAAGCAGTACGGGGGGAGTCATGCGTTGCAGCCTGGCGTTCGGCGGGGCGGGACGTACGGTGATTGAACAGAATCGACCGGCAAGCGCCGGTGAACGGCCTCATGCCGGACGCGGTACCCGGCGCAGGATGAATTCCAGGTCGTTGGTTTCGCCAACCGGGAACAGGTACTCGCCGGCCTTCTCGAAGCCGTAACGGGCATAGAAACGCTGGGCACCGAAGTTTTCCGACCACACCCCCAGCCACAGGGTGCGCGGGCCGTCCTGTTCCAGCCAGGCCAGTGCGGTTTCCAGCAGGCGGCTGCCCCAGCCACAGCTCTGCTGGGTCTTGATGAGGTACAGGCGCTTGAGCTCGCCATCACCCGGCTTCACGTCCGGGTGCGGCAGCCCGCAGGGGCCGGCGGCGGCATGGCCGACCGCCTCCCCGTCCAGCTCCAGCAGCCACACCGCGTAATCGGGGTGGGCCAGGATGGTGCGCTGCCGCTCCACCGTGTAGGACTCCTCGAGGAAATCCTGCAGGTGCTGCGGCGGGTACAGATGGCCGAAGGTCTCGGTGAACGTGCGGGCAGCCAGCGCCGACAGGGTCGGCGCATCGTCCACGGTGGCGCGGCGGATGGAATACATGGGTCGAGTTGACGCCAGGGCGACGGTCGGGGTCAAGCCCGTTCCGGCGACTCGGTTTCGTCTTCTTCTTCCTCGTCCTCTTCCTCGTATTCCTCTTCGTCCTCGTCCTCGCCTTCTTCCTCGTCCTCGTCGAACTCTTCCTCTTCCTCTTCGTCGTCCTCGTAATCCTCGACGCCGAAGTCTTCACCGTCCCAACGGCCTTCGCCGTCGGCGACGAAGGTCAGGGCCATCGCCGCCGGGTTGGTACCGACGCGGACCAGCCAACCACCGAAGACACGTGCACGCTCGGTGACCAGGTTGGCCTCGGAGCCTTCATTGCCCAGCTTTTCCCACTCCAGCGAAAACGCAAACTCGGTCATTGCCTGGATCTCCTGATCAGTTGGTCTTGGGGCGAACCTGGATGTGCACTTCGGCCAGCTGCGTGTCGACGATCGGCGACGGCGCATCGGTCATCAGATCCTGCGCACCGGTGGTCTTCGGGAACGGGATGACGTCGCGGATCGACTCGGTGCCGGCCATCAGGGCGGCGATGCGGTCGATGCCGAAGGCGATGCCGCCGTGCGGCGGTGCGCCGTAGTTCAGTGCGTCGAGCAGGAAGCCGAACTTGGCACGGGCCTCTTCGGCACCGATGCCCAGCAGCTCGAACACCGCACTCTGCATGTCCGGGCGGTGGATACGGATCGAGCCGCCGCCGATTTCATTGCCGTTGAGCACCATGTCGTAGCCGCGCGAAACGGCGGTACGGGCGTTGGCGCGCAGATCGGCGATGTCATCCACGGCCGGCGCGGTGAAGGGGTGATGCAGGGCGACGTAGCGCTGGTCTTCGTCGTCCCATTCGAACATCGGGAAGTCGGTGACCCACAGCGGGGCCCAGCCGTCGGCGACCAGGCCGAAGTCCTTGCCGGCCTTCAGGCGCAGGGCACCCATGAAGTCGGACACCTTGTTGTAGCCACCGGCACCGAAGAACACGATGTCGCCGTTGCCGGCGCCGACGTGGGCGACCAGGGCGGCGAAGGATCCCTCGCTGAAGAACTTCTGGATCGGCGAGCTGACTTCGCCGTTCTCGGCGATCTTGATGTAGGCCAGGCCCTTGGCGCCGTACTTGGCGGCATGCGCGGCGTATTCGTCGATCTGCTTGCGCGACAGGGAGGCGCCGCCCGGGATGCGCAGCGCGGCCACGCGGCCTTCGGCGTCATTGGCCGGGCCGGTGAACACGGCGAATTCGCTGTCCTTGACCAGCTCGGCCACGTCCACCAGTTCCAGCGCGATGCGCAGGTCCGGCTTGTCCGAACCGTAGCGACGCATCGCCTCGGCCCAGGTCATGCGCGGGAAGGCGGCGGCCAGCTCGACGTCGACCACTTCCTTGAAGATGGCGCGGATCATCGACTCGACGAAGTCCTGCACGTCCTGCTCGCGGACGAAGGCGAATTCCATGTCCAGCTGGGTGAATTCCAGCTGGCGGTCGGCACGCAGGGCCTCGTCGCGGAAGCAGCGCGCGATCTGGTAGTAGCGGTCGAAGCCGGCCACCATCAGGATCTGCTTGAACAGCTGCGGGCTCTGCGGCAGGGCGTAGAACTCGCCCGGGTGCATGCGCGCGGGCACCAGGAAGTCGCGGGCGCCTTCCGGGGTGGCCTTGGTCAGGATCGGGGTTTCGATGTCCTGGAAACCGCGCTCGTCCAGGTGACGGCGCAGGGCCTGCACCAGCTTGATGCGGGTGCGCTGCATGCGCTGCATTTCCGGGCGGCGCAGGTCCAGGTAGCGGTACTTCAGGCGGGTTTCTTCGCCCGGGTTCTCGTGGGCGTGGAACGGCAGCGGGGCGGCCTTGTTCAGCACGGTGATGGCCGTGGCGATCACTTCCACCTTGCCGGTGGCCATCTTGTCGTTCACCGCGTGGCGGGCGCGCACCACGCCTTCGACCTGCAGCACGTCCTCATAGCCCAGCGAGGCGGCCACGGCGAACACTTCGGCGTTGTCCACCTCCACCGTCACCTGCACGATGCCTTCATGATCTCGAAGATCGATGAAGCAGACGCCGCCCTGGTTACGGGCCACGTCGGTCCAGCCGGCGAGGGTGACAGTCTGGCCAATCAGGGTCTCATCGACCAGGCCGCAGAAGTGGGTACGCATGGGGGGAAAGCTCCGCTGGAGAACGCCGGCACCCGACGGGGGCCGGAAAGCCCCGTATTCTGCGGCCGAGGCCCCGGCCGGGGCAAATGCGGACAGTCACACGGGCTTTATCCGGCCCGTCCTTATAGTCGCGCACCACACACCGTATGGGGATTCGCCATGAAACCGCTGTCCCTGGCCAGCCTGGCCCTGACCTTGTCTGTGGGCGGCCTTGCCGGCCTCGCCCTGCCCGTCGCCCCCGCCGCTGCGCAGAACGGCGTCGTCCGCTGCGAAAGCCAGAACAACCGCGAGCGGGTCTGCAACACCGGCTGGCGCAATGCGCAGATGGTGCGCCAGCTGTCCGGCTCGTCCTGCGTGGAGGGCCGCACCTGGGGCAGCCGCAACGGCAGCATCTGGGTCACCAATGGCTGCCGCGCCGAGTTCGTGGAGGGCCGCGGTGGCTGGGGCGGCGGCAATGGCGGCAACTGGGGCGGTGGCAGCGGCGGCACCATCCGCTGCGAGAGCCAGGACAACCGCGAGCGCACCTGCCCGACCAACTGGCGCGGTGCGTCGCTGGTCCGGCAGATTTCCGGCTCGTCCTGCGTGGAAGGCCAGACCTGGGGCATGCGCAACGGCTCGATCTGGGTCAACCGCGGCTGCCGCGGCGAATTTGCCGAGTCGCGTGGCGGCTGGGGCGGCGGCCACGGCGGTGGCTGGGGCGGCGGCAACAGCAACTATTCCGTCACCTGCAGCAGCAACAACAATCGCACCCAGAACTGCGACTGGGATGAACGCCAGGGCCGCCCGGTGCTGCAGCAGCAGTTGTCGGGCAGTGCCTGCCAGGAAGGACGCAGCTGGGGCTATTCGCGCGGGCAGGTGTGGGTGAGCAACGGCTGCCGGGCGCGCTTCGGCACGCGGTGAGGGATGGGTCGGATCCCTGGCCGAAGGCCCGGGCTCTGACCCGGGCACTGGATACTTGAATGGGGTCAGAGCCCTTGCCTGCGCAAGGGATCCGACCCCGGGCAGGTCTGGGTGAGCAACGGCTGCCGGGCGCGCTTCGGCACGCGGTGAGGGATGGGTCGGATCCCTGGCCGAAGGCCAGAGCTCTGACCCGGGCGCTGGATACTTGAATGGGGTCAGAGCCCTTGCCTGCGCAAGGGATCCGACGCCGGGCAGGTCTGGGTGAGCAACGGCTGCCGGGCGCGCTTCGGCACGCGGTGAGGGATGGGTCGGATCCCTGGCCGAAGGCCAGGGCTCTGACCCGGGCGCTGGATACTTGAATGGGGTCGAAGCCCTTGCCTGCGCAAGGGATCCGACCCCGTGCCGGTCAGGGTGCCGGCGGGGCCTCGTCGCCCCACGGCGCCGGCGGCAGCGCAACCGGCTTGCTGAGATCGAATTCGACGCGGAAGCGGCGTCCTTCCGGCCGGGTCAGCTCATAGACGAACCGCTGGTCCGGCTCGACCTCCATCGCCCAGGTGTTGTGGGTCGAGGCCAGCATGCCGGCACGGCGGAACATCGCCACCGAATCGCCATCGGCCGGAAACTGCTGGCGCTCGGCGGTGCCCGGCGGCTTGCTGTCGCCGCCATACAGGGTGATCGCATCCGGGCTGCCATCGGCATGGCGGTGGTCGTGCTTGAGCTTCAGGCCGTTTTCGGTACGCGTGATGATCCAGGTCCGCGAATGGTCATCGCCGACATGGAACGGGATGCGCAGCTCATGCCCCGGATCGGCGCAGCCGCGCACGTGCATCACCAGGCGCTGGCCGGCGAAGGGATCCTCGCCGGTCGGGGCCGGGGTGTCCTCGACAACCCTGCCCGCAAAGGCCTGGCCGCAGTGGGCGGCGATGGCCGCCATGAACGCATCGGCCGGGGCCGTGGACAGATCGTGGTTGATCGCTGGCGTCTGCTGCGAACAGGCGGCCAGGCTGCACAGCGCGGCGACGGAAAGCAGGGAGGCACGTACATTCATGCCCCAACCCTAACGGCCATGCCGGGCAGGCGCAAACCGTAGCCTGCCGCTCACTTCAGCCCAGCCGCGCCGGGGACGCCTCCGGCGGCGCGTCCGGCACCGCCTCGGTTGCAGCAACCGGCGCATCGACGCCCTCCCCCGCCGGCTCCTGCTCAACCGGGTCCACATCGAACGGCGTGCGGAACACCAGCGACGGCAACAGCGTGGTCAGAGCCGCGTACAGCAGCAGCGCACCGAACAGCACGCCCGGAATCTGGAACCGATCACGCATGATCGCTGCCAGCACCAGAGTGAAGATGAGCGTGGGCGCCAATGCCAGCGACACACGCAGGCTGCTGCGGAAGGTTTCCCCGAACATTACCCGCCGCTGCAGCCAGACCACGGCAATACGCAGCGGCAGTACCACCAGGGTGATCACGACGCCCAGTCCCAGCGCTTCGAAGCTCAGTGCCTCACGGGGCACCTTGGTGCCTGCGTTGAAGAAATAGAACGGCACGAAGAATGAGGCGAACAGGCGCAGCGCATGCAGGTTTTCATGCGAGGCCAGCAACGGCATGCGCTGGTGCAGCAGCCGCGCCACCAGCCCTGCGATGAAGGCGCCCACCAGGTAGTACACGCCCAGCACATAGGTGATGTACGCAGCCACCATGCCCACCATCACCAGCAGAGAGAACTCCGATCCCGGTGCATGCGGCGCGACCCAACGGCCCAGCGCGATGAAGACCAGCGGCAGGCAGACCATCATCGCCAGCAGCGCACTGCTGGACAGGGCCATGTGCCATGGATCGCCGGCCTGGAGCACCACGAACAGCGCTGCCAGCGCCAGCAACTCTCCAGCAATGGCCTTGCTGGTGACCCAGAAGCGCTCGTCTTCGCTGAGTCCAAGGCGGTTCAACGAATCCATGATGAAGCCGGTGGACGGCGTAAGCAGCGCCAGCGCAAGCAACCCGGCTGCCTGCCACTGCAGGCCGGCGTAATGCCAGGCCAGCCAGCCCACGCCGAACAGGGTGCCCGTGCGCACCACCAGATGCGCCAGCAGCGGCCACATTCCGCGACGCAGTGCCCGCAAGTCCACCTCAAGCCCGGCAAACAGGAACAGCGAGGAAATGCCCAGCGTGGCCAGCAGGCCGATCACTGCGTCGTGGGAGCGTTCGCCCAGCCACAACATGGCGATGATGCCGAACAGCAGGCAGGTCAGGGGTGCCGGCAGGCTGAAGCGCTGCAGCGCGCGGGGAATCACCAGCAGCGCGAATATCAGCAACAGATAGATCAGTTCGTGGCTCATTGGCAGGTTCGCAGGGCTCGGCCGGGGAGGATGCGCGAGCCGCGAAGCCCATGCAAATCCCCGCACAGGATCCAGCCGGCCGCAAATGGCGGCTATGTTAGGGTGGAACATCGTTTTTCCTTGCAGCTTCGATCCCAAGCCGCTGCCCAGGCGGCTGCCCGCATTGCGGGCACGTTGCGATGCCGCCCTACGGCGCAGCACCCGTCTTTCGCCCATGCCTTGCGCACAGCGGCGTCTGCGCACCACTGCCGATTCCCCCCACTTCAAGAAAGGAAGTGCATTGACTGTCGAGTCCCCGACCCTGATTCCCAACCCCGTTCCCACCCGCACCACCGCTGGCGAAGCCCAGCTCATCCTGGCCACCGACCTGGATGGCACCTTCCTGGCCGGCAGCGCTGCGCAGCGCCATCGGCTGTACCGGATGATCGACCAGCACCCTGGCATCACCCTGGTCTTCATCACCGGTCGCGGTTTGGAAGCGGTCATGCCGCTGCTGTCCGATCCAGCAATCCCGCGCCCGGACTACATCGTCTGCGATGTCGGCGCCACCGTGGTACATGGCCACACCCTGCAACCGCTGCAACCACTGCAGTCACTGATCGATGCACACTGGCCCGGCGACCAGGTGGTGGCCGAGGCGATGCGCCCCTTCACCGCGCTGCAGCGCCAGGATGTACCGCAGGAACGCCGGTGTTCCTATTTCTGCGACCCGGCCACCCTGGCGCCCCTGCGTGCCGACATCGAACATACTGCGCAGGAACTGGGCTGCGATGTGCTGTATTCGGCCGACCGCTACCTCGACATCCTGCCACCGGACACCGACAAGGGCCGGACCCTGGCCGCGCTTGCGCGCCTGCTGGAACTGCCGCGCGATCGCATCCTGGTGGCCGGCGACACGCTGAACGATCTGTCCATGTACCAGGCCGGCTTCCGCGGCGTGTGCGTGGGCGAATCGGAACCCGCACTGGTCGAGGCCACGGCCGGGCTGGAATGCACCTGGCATGCGAAAGCCCCGGGGTGCGGCGGCATTCTGCAGGCCATCGAGCACTTCGGCCTGCTCGCCGCCGATGACCCGCACCTGCACGCCCCCACGGCAGTCCCTGCCCAGGGCGCCGATCTGGTGATGGTCTACCACCGCCTGCCGTTCGATGAAGCCATCGAAGACGGCCAGCTGGTGCAGCGGGCACCGCGTTCACCCAATGGCATCATTCCGTCGCTGCTCAGCTTCTTCGAAGGCGGCCAGCGCGGCAGCTGGGTCGCCTGGGGCATCGATGATCCCAGGCACCGCCCCTTCCAGCGCCACGTGCAGATGGACGCACAGCGCTACCCCACCCTGCGCGCCACCCGCGTGCCGTTGAGCCGCCAGGACGTGGACATCTTCTACAAGCGCTTCTCCAAGGAAGCCTTCTGGCCGATGCTGCACGTATTCTGGGAACGCGCCCGCTTCCGCGAGGACGACTGGCAGGTGTTTGTGAAGGTCAACCGGCGTTTTGCCGAGACGGTGGCCGATGAAGCCGCACACGGCGCTACGGTCTGGATCCACGACTACAACCTGTGGATGGTCCCAGCGGCACTGCGGGAACTGCGCCCGGACCTGAAGATCGCCTTCTTCCATCACACCTATTTTCCCTCGGCCGATGTCTTCAACGTGGTGCCGTGGCGACGCGAGATCATCGGCAGCCTGCTGTGCTGCGACTACATCGGCTTCCATATCCCGCGCCAGGTCGAAAACTTCGTGGACGTGGTGCGTGGTGCGATGCCGGCCGAGCGGCTGGCGTGGGAAAGCTGTGCACCGCGGTTCCTGACGTACGGCTGCGCGGTCGGGTTGGACACGATGACCACCCGCTTGCAGGTGGGTGATCGCGAAGTGGCGCTGGGTGCGCACCCGGTCGGCACCGATATCCGTCGCATCCGCCAGGTGCTGGCCCGGAGCGACGTGCGCGATGACCTGTTCAAGCTGCGGCGCGAGATCGGCGCACGCAAGCTGGTGCTGTCGGTGGAGCGCCTGGACTACACCAAAGGCACGCTGGCCAAGCTGGAAGCGTTCGAGCGCGTGCTGGAACAGCACCCCGGGCAGCGTGGCAAGGTGACGTTGCTGATGGTCTGCGTGCCCGCTGCGCGCGAAATGACGGTGTACCGCACGCTGCAGACGCAGATTGAACAGGCGGTGGGGCGCATCAATGGCCGCTTTTCGCGGCTGGACTGGACACCGGTACGCTTCTTCGCCCAGGCACTGCCGTTCGAACAGGTGGTGGCGCACTACGCAGCCGCGCAGGTGATGTGGATCACGCCGCTGCGTGATGGCCTGAACCTGGTGGCCAAGGAATTCGTCGCCACGCAGGGCATCGAAGGCACGGCGGGCGTCCTGGTGCTGAGTGAGTTCGCCGGTGCAGCCGCCGAGCTGAAGGGCGCAGTGCTGACCAACCCGCACGATCCGGCCGATCTGGCCGCCGGCCTGCTGCAGGCCCTGTCGATGCCGGAGGAAGAAGCCAGCCAGCGACTGCGGCAACTGCAAGGCATCGTCGAGTACTACGACGTGGACCGGTGGGGGCGCGACTTCCTGCAGGCGGTGCAGCAGGCAGGCTGATGTGTTCTATCGCTGGCCGATCATCGCATCGGCCAGCGCACCGACCCGAGCCAGCACCGCCGCACGCTGGTCATCATCCACCGATGCGCCCTGCAGGTAGGCGGTCACCACCCACGGCGCGCCACCTGCACGCGGCCACAGCACGGCGATGTCGTTGCGGGTGTCCTCGCCATTGCTGCCGGTCTTGTCGCCCACCCGCCAGCGCTTGCCGAGCCCGGCGCGCAGGCAGGCATCGCCGGTCTGGTTGTCGATCAGCCAATCGGCGAACTGCAGCCGGGATGCCGCCGACAGGCCATTGCCCACCGCGAAACGGGCCAGGCTGGCGGCCATCGCCGCCGGGCTGGTGGTGTCGCGCGGGTCGCCCTTCGCGAACCGGTTCATCTCGGGCTCGTAGCGGTCGTTGCGGGTGACCGCGTCGCCCTGCGCGCGCAGGAACGCCGTCAGCGCGGGCGGGCCACCATTGACGCCCAGCAGCAGGTTGGCGGCGGTGTTGTCACTGGTGGTCAGCGTGCCCCGGCACAGGTCGCGCACGCTCAGGTCCTTGCCAACGTGGCGGCGGGCCACCGGGGCGTAGGACAGCAGATCCTTTTCGGCGATCGGCACGCGGGTGTCCAGCGAGACGCGGCCCGCATCGGCCAGGTGCAGCACGTGGGCCACCAGCATCGACTTGAACGTGCTGCACATCGGGAAGCGCTCGTCCTGGCGATGCCCGGCGATGCGACGACCGCTGCCGGTGTCCAGCACGGTTACGCCCAGGCGGCCGCCGCTGGCCTTCTCCAGCGCGCCGAAATCGGCGGCATTGGCAATGGCGGCCGGCACGGCCGGCACGGCGGCGGCAGCGCGCGCCAGTGCGGGCGCAAGCAGGGAGGATGCGAGGGCGGCACCACTGAACTGCAGGAATCGGCGGCGGGCGTGCATGGGCGGGCTCCGGTGGACGAGCACCGATTATCAGGAGCTGCGGCGCGAGGCCACCAGCGGGAATTTTCAGGGGAAGGCATGAAATGAATTCATGCCTGCCGCAAATGAACCCATGCCATGGCGAGGGTGCGACCTGCCGCGCTAGGATCAGCCATCACCCCACCTCACACCTGGCCATGCTGCACCCGACCCTGCCGCTGAATGCCCTGCGCGCCTTCGAGGCCGCCGCCCGGCACCAGAACTTCACCCGTGCGGCGCTGGAGCTGTGTGTCAGCCAGGCCGCGCTCAGCCACCAGATCCGTGGCCTGGAGGACCGGCTGGGCATCCGCCTGTTCCACCGCCTGCCGCGCGGGGTGGCACTGACCGATGAGGGCGCCGCGCTGTTCCCGGTGCTCAATGAATCCTTCGAGCGCATCTCGGCCAGCATCGCCCGCTACACCGGCGGGCCGGCGCGGGAAGTGCTGACGCTGGGCGTGGTGGGCACCTTTGCCACCGGCTGGCTGCTGCCGCGGTTGGCCGCGTTCGAAGCCGCGCACCCGGATATCGAGCTGCGCCTGCAGACCCACAACAACCGCATCGACCTGGCCGGCGAAGGCCTCGACCTGGCGATCCGCTTTGGCGATGGCGACTGGCAGGGCCAGGCCTGCACGGCGATCCTCGAGGCGCCGTTCGCGCCGCTGTGCGCGCCGGCGCTGGCGCGGCGCCTGAAGCAGCCGCGCGATCTGGGCACGGTGCCGCTGCTGCGGTCCTACCGCAGCGATGAATGGCCGCGCTGGCTGCAGACAGCCGGCGTGAGTGGCGTGGAAGCGCGCGGGCCGGTGTTTGATTCGTCGTTGACCGTGGCGATGGCCGCGGCCGGTGGCGCCGGCGTGGCCCTGCTGCCGCTGCGCATGTTCGAGCAGGAGCTGGCCGAAGGCCGCCTGCTGCAGCCGTTTGCGACCACGCTGGAACTGGGCCGTTACTGGCTGACGCGGCTGCGCTCGCGTGCCGAGCGCGAGCCGGCCCGGCGCTTCCGCGAGTGGCTGCAGGCGCAGGGCGGGTAACCCCGCCGGGCATGGCCCGGCACTACCCGTTACCCTTCCAGCAGCTCCATCCACGCGGCTTCGGCCTTTTCCAGCTGGGCAGCGGTGGTTTCGCGGTCGCGGCCGAGCACGGCCATGCGGGTGGCATCGGCGTAGTTGGCCGGGTCGGCCAGCTGGCGGTCCAGCTCGGCCAGGCTGTTTTCCAGCTCGGACACCTTGGCTTCGGCCGAGGCCAGCTTGTGCGGGTTGGCCGGCTTCTTCTGCACCACCTGCGCCACCGGGGCGGTCTTGACCACCACTGGCTCCTCCACCTGCTCCATGCGCGCCTTGGTGCCCTGCGCCTGCGGGCGGGTACGCAGCCAGGCGGCGTAAGCGTCGAGGTCGCCATCGAACGGCTCGACCACGCCATCGGCCACGCGCCAGAAGGTGTCGCAGACCAGGCCGATGAGGTGGCGGTCATGCGAGACCATCACGATCGCGCCATCGAAATCGGCCAGCGCTTCGGCCAGCGCTTCGCGCATTTCCAGGTCAAGGTGGTTGGTCGGTTCGTCCAGCAGCAGCACGTTCGGCTGCTGCCAGGCGATCAGCGCCAGCGCCAGGCGGGCGCGCTCGCCACCGGAGAAGCCATCGACCGGCTCGAACGCGCGGTCACCGGGAAAATTCCACTTGCCCAGGAAATCGCGGAACGACTGGTTCGGCGCATCCGGGGCGATCTCGCGGAAATGTTCCATCGGCGACTGCCCTTCGTGCAGCGATTCCACCGTGTGCTGGGCGAAGTAGCCGATCTTCAGGTCCGGGTGCGCCGAGCGCTCGCCGTCGATCGGCATCAGCTCGCCCACCAGGGTCTTCACCAGGGTGGTCTTGCCGGCGCCGTTGGGGCCTAGCAGGCCGATGCGCTGGCCCGCTTCCAGGCCGAAGCCGACGTTGTGCAGGATCACCGCGTCCTTGCCGTACCCCGCCTCGACATGGTTCAGGCGGATCAGCGAGAACGGCAGCTTGGCCGGCGGTGCGAATTCGATGCGGAATTCGCGCTCGGCGCGCACCGCTTCGGTACCGGCCAGCTTGGCCAGGCGCTTCATGCGGCTCTGCGCCTGCGCGGCCTTGCTGGCCTGCGCCTTGAAGCGGTCGATGAAGCTCTGCAGGTGGGCGCGCTCGGCCTGCTCCTTCTCGTGCGCGATCTGCTGCTGGCGCAGCTGTTCGGCGCGCTGGCGCTCGAAATCGGTGTAGCCACCCGGATAGAGCTTGGCGCCGCCACCGTGCAGGTGCAGGGTGTGGGTGGCCACGTTGTCGAGGAACTCGCGGTCATGCGAGATCAGCAGCAGGGTGCCCGGGTACTTCAGCAGCCACTGTTCCAGCCAGTACACCGCATCCAGGTCGAGGTGGTTGGTCGGTTCGTCCAGCAGCAGCAGGTCGCTGGGCATCATCAGCGCGCGGGCCAGGTTCAGGCGCACGCGCCAGCCGCCGGAGAACGAGGACACCGCGCGGTGGTGGGTCTCGGCCGGGAAGCCCAGGCCGTGCAGCAGCTTGCCGGCGCGCGCTTCGGCGTCATAGGCGTTCAGCTCGGCCATGCGCGTATGCGCCTCGGCCACGGCTTCCCAGTCCTCGCGGGCGGTGGCGTCGGCTTCGGCGGCCAGCACCGCCGCCACTTCGATATCGCCGCCCAGCACGAAGCTCAGCGCGGGGTCGGGCAGCGACGGGGTTTCCTGGGCGACGCTGGCGATGCGTACCTTGCCGGGCAGGTCGACGTCGCCCTTGTCCGCCTCCAGCTCGCCCTTCACCGCCGCGAACAGGCTGGACTTGCCAGCACCATTGCGGCCGACCACACCCACCCGGTAACCGGCATGCAGGGTCAGGTCGACATTGGACAACAGCAGCCGCTCGCCGCGGCGCAAGGCGAAATTACGAAGCGAAATCATGGGGGAAGGCGTCCATATAACCGAATGGAATGTGCTGGTAAGCACTGTTCCTGCGACGCAATTCTAGCGTTAACGAATACTTGACGCGCCCCGGGAAGCGACGCGGTCGCTCCACTTCTCTCCCTCGTCGAGTCCGCGCGCCTCCCGGGCCCCTCCCCCGCCAATGCCCGCCAGCGCTAAATGCTTGCTTTTGCAACGTTTTTTCACATGACGCGCATTTGACAGCTGTTTAAATTCCCGTTAATTGCTGTATTGCGCACCGCAACAACCGTCGTCCGCCTCACCCCCGTGATGTCGATTCCGGTGCCAGTTCCCGCCAACCGGAGCCCCACCCCGATGACCCGCAAGACCAGCCTGATCGCCGCCGCCGTCGCTGTCGCACTCGGTGGCTCTTCGTTCGCCGCTGCTGCCCAGCAGGCCGGCAGCGCCGCCAACACCCTCGATACGGTGATCGTCACCGGTACCCGCGTGGCCGACCGTACGGTCGCCGAGTCGCAGTCGCCGATCGACATCATCACCCCGGAAATCCTGCAGTCCACCGGTACCGGCGAACTGGCCACCGCGCTGTCGCGCGCCCTGCCCTCGCTGAACTTCCCGCGCCCGGCCCTGACCGACGGCACCAGCGGCGTGCGCCCGGCGCAGCTGCGCGGCCTGTCGCCGGACCAGGTGCTGGTGCTGGTGAACGGCAAGCGCCAGCACACCTCGGCGATGATCAACGTCAACGGCAGCATCGGCCGCGGCGCCTCGGCGGTGGACATCAACGCGATCCCGATCGCCGCCATCGAACGCGTGGAAGTGCTGCGCGACGGCGCCTCGGCGCAGTACGGCTCGGACGCCATCGCCGGCGTCATCAACATCGTGCTCAAGGGCAGCGGCAGCGGCGGCAGCCTGGCCGTGGACTATGGCCAGTATTCGGCTGGCGACGGCAACAAGTACCAGCTCTCCGGCGACACCGGCGTGGAGTTCGCCAACGGCCGTGGCCGCGTGCACGTGGCCGGGCAGATCAGCCAGCAGGATGAGAGCAACCGCGCCGGCCCGTACCGTGGCACCACGCCGAACACCGGCAATTTCCCGGCCATCGGTGAAACCACCTTCATCGTCGGCGACCCGCGCGTGGATGCCACCGCGGCCTCGCTCAACGGCAGCTTCGACTTCAGCGACCACGTGACCGGCTACGCCAGCGCGCTGCTCAGCAACCGCGACATCACCTCGTTCGCGTTCTACCGCTCGCCCAACCACAGCAGCCAGACCGCGCTGCTGTCGCAGATCTACCCGGACGGCTACGTGCCGGAGATCAACCAGTATTCCAAGGACCGCTCGCTGGTGGCCGGCGTCAAGGGCAACACAGAGAGCGGCTGGACCTGGGACCTCAGCCTGAACCACGGCGAGAACACCCTGGACTTCAACACCCGCAACAGCATCAACTACAGCCTGGGCGCCACCAGCCCGCGCTCGTTCTACGACGGCACGCTGAAGTACCAGCAGGACATCTTCAATGCCGACGTGACCAAGTCGCTGGACTGGGGCCTGGCCTACCCGGTCACCCTGTCCTTCGGTGGTGAATACCGCAAGGAAAAGTGGGACCAGAACCCGGGCGAACTGAATTCCTACACCGGCACCGGTGCGCAGGGCTTCGCCGGCTTCACCCCCACCAATGAAGTGCATGCCGACCGCCACAACTACGCGGTCTATGCCGGCCTGGAAGCCGACCTGACCGAGAAGTTCTCCGCCGGCATCACCGGCCGCTACGAGGACTACTCGGACTTCGGTGACCGCTTCTCCGGCAAGCTGTCGGCGCGCTATGCGTTCACCGACAAGGTCGCGCTGCGTGCCACAGCCTCCAGCGGTTTCCGCGCCCCGTCGCTGGCCCAGCAGGGCTACCAGGCGGTGACCAGCCAGTTCACCAACGGCGTGTTCGTCGAACGCGGCACCTTCCCCACCACCAGCGCGGCCGCACAGGCGCTGGGGGCTTCGCCGCTGAAGGCTGAAACCTCCACCTCCTACAGCCTGGGCCTGGTGCTGCAGCCGGTGGACCGCCTGTACATCACCGTCGATGCCTACCAGATCGACATCGACAACCGCATCGCGCTGTCGTCCAGCATCACCACCAACGCCGCCAGCAGCGCGCTGCTGACCAGCCTGGGGCTGCCGCAGGTGACCGCGTTCTCGTACTTCACCAACGGCCTGGACACCCGCACCCGCGGTGTTGATTTCGTCTCCAGCTACACCGTGCCGTTCGCGGCCAGCAGCCTGGAACTGACCGCGGCGTACAGCTACAACGACACCAAGGTGCAGCGCGTGGGCGGCACCCCGGCCGTGTTCAGCACCCTGGGCCTGACCCAGTCGCTGATCGGCCGCGATGAGATCGGCCGCATCGAGGACAGCTACCCGCGCGACAAGACCGTGTTGAGCGGCACCTGGCGTTCGGACCACTGGGAGCTGGGCCTGGCCGCCACCCGCTACGGTGAGTTCACCGTGCGCAACTCGGCCACCGCCCTGCGCGACCAGACCTACGGCGACAAGTGGGTGCTGGACGCATCGGTGAGCTACAAGCCGAGCAGCAACTGGACCCTCACCCTGGGCGCCGACAACCTGCTGGACGAGTACCCGGACCGCACCGAAGACCTGCAGAACTCGACGTTCGGCATGCTGCCCTACAGCAACTACTCGCCGTTCGGCTTCAATGGCGCGTACGTCTACGGCCGCATCAAGTACAACTGGTAAACGGTAGTGCCGGCCGCTGGCCGGCATTCCCGGGCCCTGGTGGGGTCAGAGCCCTTTTCCTGAGGGAAAAGGGATCTGACCCCGTTTGCATTTACGGTTTGCCGTATCTGGCCCCATCGGTGAAAATCGGGGCATCCCCCCGATTTCCTGCGAGTGCCGATGCACCATGACACCGACCTGATCAACATCGTGGCCGTTGGCCTGGGGCTCGCCTTCATCTTCGGCGCGCTGGCCAACAAGCTGCGCTTGTCTCCTCTGGTCGGGTATCTGGTGGCTGGCATCTGCGTCGGCCCGTTCACCCCCGGCTTCGTCGCCGACCAGGCGCTGGCCAACCAGCTGGCCGAACTGGGCGTGATGCTGCTGATGTTCGGCGTCGGCCTGCACTTCTCGCTCAAGGACCTGATGGCGGTGAAGGCCATCGCCATCCCCGGCGCCATCGGCCAGATCGCCGTGGCCACCCTGCTCGGCTGGGGCGTGGCCTGGCTGATGGGCTGGCCGGCCCTGCACGGGGTCATCTTCGGTTTCTCCCTGGCCACCGCCAGTACCGTGGTGCTGCTGCGGGCGATGGAAGAGCGCCGCCTGCTGGAAACCCTGCGCGGCAAGATCGCGGTGGGCTGGCTGATCGTCGAGGACCTGGCCTGCGTCCTGGCGCTGGTGATGATGCCGGTGCTGGCCGGCGTGTTCGGCCCCGACGCCTCCAAGGAAACCCACAGCATCGGCAGCGTGCTGGCCGACATCGGCTGGACCTTCGTGCAGCTGGGCCTGTTCGTGGCGGTGATGCTGGTGGTCGGCCGCCGGGTCATCCCGTGGATCCTGGAGCGCATCGCCGGCACCGGTTCGCGCGAGCTGTTCACCCTGTCGGTCCTGGCCATCGCGCTGGGCGTGGCGTTCGGCTCGGCCATGCTGTTCGGCGTGTCGTTCGCGCTGGGCGCGTTCTTCGCCGGCATGCTGCTCAACGAATCCGAACTGAGCCACAAGGCGGCCACCGATTCGCTGCCGCTGCGCGATGCGTTCGCGGTGCTGTTCTTCGTGTCGGTGGGCATGCTGTTCGACCCCAACATCATCGTGCAGCACCCGTGGCAGGTGCTGGCGACGGTGGCCATCATCATGTTCGGCAAGTCGGCGGCGGCGTTCTTCATCGTGCGCGCCTTCGGCCACCCCACCAGCACCGCACTGACCATTTCGGCCAGCCTGGCGCAGATCGGCGAATTCGCCTTCATCATCGCCGGCCTCGGCGTGGCGCTGCAGATCCTGCCCAAGGAAGGCCAGTCGCTGGTGCTGGCCGGTGCGCTGGTATCGATCATGCTGAACCCGCTGGTGTTCGGCCTGCTGGACCGCTGGCAGGCCAAGCAGGAGCAGTCGCCGCAGGCGGCCGAGCCCGAAGAGGCCACCGGCCCGTCGCGCGACCTGCATGACCACGCCATCGTGATCGGTTATGGCCGCGTTGGCAGCGAGCTGGCCCAGGTGCTGCGCGACCGTGGCGTGCCGGTGCTGGTGATCGATGACAACAAGGAACACGTCGAGCAGGCGCACGCCAGGGGCCTGGCGGCGATCCGCGGCAGCGCTGCTGCCGACCGGGTACTGGCCGAGGCCCACCCGGAGCGCGCGAAGATCGCGGTGCTGGCCATTCCGCAGCCGCTGGAAGCCGGTGAGGCGCTGGCCAAGCTGCGGGCGATCAACCCGGACCTGACCCTGCTGGCCCGGGCGCACAGCGATGCGGAAGTGAAGCATCTGCTGGAACACGGTGCCGATGGCACGGTGATGGCCGAGCGCGAGCTGGCGTATTCGCTGGCGGAGATGATCATGTCGACGCCGCCGTACCGGAACCTGGGGCAGCACAGCATTCCGGTGGTGTAACGGCTGTTGGTAGGTGTCGACCTTGGTCGACACGGTAGATCCACGCCATGCGTGGATGCTCTTCGATGGCCATCCATCCACGCATGGCGTGGATCTACAAAAAAAAATCCCCGGCGGGCCCGCACCCGTCGGGGATCTGTACTGCTGGGGATTGCCAGTTCTGCCACGCCTTGGAGAGGCAGTTCCACCGTACCCCATCCTGCGCGGCGTGGTGATCGCCGCTGGCGATGACGACCAAGCCGGTAGCTATCAGGCGGCGGCCAGGGCCTGTTCCAGATCTGCGCGCAGGTCTTCGATATGTTCGATGCCGATCGACAGGCGCACGGTGTCCTCGCTGACTCCGGCACGGGCCAGTTCGGCGGCATCGAGCTGGCGGTGCGTGGTCGAGGCCGGGTGCGTGGCCAGGGATTTCGCGTCGCCCAGGTTCACCAGCCGGGTGAACAACTTCAGTGCATCCAGGAAGCGCGCGCCCGCATCGCGCCCACCGGGCAGGCCGAAGGTCAGCACGCCGGAGCCGTGCCCGCCCAGGTAGCGCTGCGCGGCGGCATGTTCGGGGTCGTCGGCCAGGCCGGCATAGCGCACCCAGGCCACCTTCGCGTGCGCCTGCAGGTACTGCGCCACCGCCAGCGCGTTGGCATTGATGCGCTCCATGCGCAGGGCCAGGGTTTCAATGCCCTGCAGGATCAGGAAGGCGTTGAACGGCGACAGCGCGGCGCCGGTGTTGCGCAGCGGTACCACCCGCGCGCGGCCGATGTACGCCGCCGGCCCGAGCGCTTCGGTATAGACCACGCCGTGGTAGCTGGGGTCGGGTTCATTCAGGCGGGCGAAGCGTCTGCGCTGCGCGGCCCAGTCGAAGCGGCCCGAGTCGATGATCGCCCCGCCCAGGCTGGTGCCGTGGCCACCGAGATACTTGGTCAGCGAGTGCACCACGATGTCGGCGCCGTGCTCGAACGGGCGCAGCAGGAACGGCGTGGCCACGGTGTTGTCGACGATCAGCGGCACGCCAGCGGCGTGGGCGACCTCGGCGATCGCGGCGATGTCGGTCACATTCCCGCGCGGGTTGCCGATGGATTCGACGAATACGGCTTTGGTGCGTTCGTCGATGAGCGCAGCGAAGGCGGCCGGGTCCGCCGGGTCGGCGAATCGGGCCTGGATGCCGTACTGCGGCAGGGTGTGCGCCAGCAGGTTGAGGCTGCCGCCATACAGCGCGCTGGCCGCCACGATGTTGTCGCCGGCCTCGGCGATGGTCTGGATGGCATAGGTGATGGCCGCCTGCCCCGAGGCCAGCGCCAGTGCACCGATGCCGCCTTCCAGCGCCGCCAGGCGCTGTTCCAGCACGTCGGTGGTGGGGTTCATGATGCGGGTGTAGATGTTGCCCTGCACCTTCAGGTCGAACAGGTCCGCGCCGTGCTGGGTGTCATCGAAGGCGTAAGCCACGGTCTGGTAGATCGGCACCGCCACCGCACGCGTGGTCGGGTCGGGACGGTAGCCGCCATGCACGGCCAAGGTTTCCAGTTGCCACTGCGGGTCACTCATCGCACCTGACTCCATCCGGGAAACGGCCACCATAGGGCAGCCCTTGCGCACGGGTCAGATCAGCTCGGCATATCGCCCTTACCAGCCGTTATCAGCGCACAAAAAAGGCGCCGCGCGATGACCGCGCGGCGCCCCGTTCTGCACTACACCCGCATCAGGCCTTGGCGAACACCAGGTGGCCGCCATCGTTGCCGACCTCGATGGTATCGCCGTTGACGAAGGCCCCCGAGAGGATCTTCTGCGCCAACGGGTTTTCCAGCTGCGCCTGGATCGCGCGCTTCAGCGGACGCGCGCCATACACCGGATCGAAGCCCACGTTGCCGAGCAGGTCGAACGCTGCATCGGACACCACCAGCTTCAAGCCACGCTCGGCCAGGCGCCGCTCCAGGCCACGCATCTGGATGCGCGCGATCTGCTTGATCTGCTGCTTGTCCAGCGGGTGGAACACCACGATGTCGTCCAGGCGGTTGATGAACTCCGGGCGGAAGTGCGCCTGCACCACGCCCATCACTGCGGCCTTCATCTGCGTGTAGGCCTCCGGGCTGTCATCGCTGCCCATGTCCTGGATCTGGTGCGAGCCTAGGTTGGAGGTCATCACGATGACGGTGTTGCGGAAGTCCACGGTGCGGCCCTGGCCATCGGTCAGGCGGCCATCGTCCAGCACCTGCAGCAGGATGTTGAACACATCCGGATGCGCCTTCTCCACCTCGTCCAGCAGGATCAGCGAGTACGGGCGACGGCGCACGGCTTCGGTCAGGTAGCCGCCTTCCTCGTAGCCCACGTAACCCGGGGGCGCACCGATCAGGCGGGCCACGCTGTGCTTCTCCATGAACTCGCTCATGTCGATGCGGATCATCGCGTCGGCACTGTCGAACAGGAACTCGGCCAGCGACTTGCACAGCTCGGTCTTGCCCACGCCGGTCGGGCCGAGGAACAGGAACGAGCCACCCGGACGATTCGGATCGGACAGGCCGGCACGCGAACGACGCACGGCATCGGAGACGACCTTGATCGCTTCTTCCTGGCCGACCACGCGGTTGTGCAGCACCTCTTCCATGCGCAGCAGCTTGTCGCGCTCGCCCTCGAGCATCTTGTTGACCGGGATGCCGGTCCAGCGCGACACGACCTCGGCGATCTCCTCGTCAGTGACCTTGTCCTGCACCAGCTTGAAGTCGTTGGCATCCAGTTCCTGCGCAGCAGCCAACTGCTTTTCCAGCTGCGGCAGCAGGCCGTACTGGATCTCGCTCATGCGGGCGAAATCCTGGCGGCGCTGTGCGGCTTCCAGGTCCAGCTTGGCCTGCTCCACCTGTTCCTTGATCTTCGTGGCGCCCTGCAGCGCAGCCTTCTCCGACTTCCAGATTTCATTGAGGTCGGAGAACTCGCGTTCCAGGCCGTCGATGTCATTCTCAAGATCGGCCAGGCGCTGCCGCGAGGCGTCGTCCTTCTCCTTCTTCAGCATCTCGCGCTGGATCTTCAGCTGGATCACCCGCCGTTCCAGGCGATCCAGCTCCTCCGGCTTGGAGTCGATCTCCATGCGCAGGCGCGAAGCGGCCTCGTCCATCAGGTCGATGGCCTTGTCCGGCAGCTGGCGGTCGGTGATGTAGCGGTTGGACAGCGTGGCGGCGGCAACGATGGCCGGATCGGTGATCTCAACCCCGTGGTGCACCGCGTACTTTTCCTTCAGGCCACGCAGGATGGCGATGGTGTCCTCCACCGACGGCTCACCCACGAACACCTTCTGGAAGCGGCGCTCCAGCGCGGCATCCTTTTCGATGTACTTGCGGTACTCGTCCAGCGTGGTGGCACCCACGCAATGCAGCTCGCCACGGGCCAGCGCCGGCTTGAGCATGTTGCCCGCATCCATCGCGCCATCGGCCTTGCCCGCACCCACCATGGTGTGCAGCTCGTCGATGAAGAGGATGATCTGCCCTTCGCTCTTGGCCAGGTCGTTGAGCACGCCCTTCAGGCGCTCCTCGAATTCGCCGCGGAACTTGGCACCGGCGATCAGCGCGCCCATGTCCAGCGACAGCACGCGCTTGCCACGCAGGCCCTCGGGCACTTCGTCGTTGATGATGCGCTGGGCCAGGCCTTCCACGATCGCGGTCTTGCCCACGCCGGGTTCGCCGATCAGCACCGGGTTGTTCTTGGTGCGGCGCTGCAGGACCTGGATGGTGCGACGGATTTCCTCATCGCGGCCGATCACCGGGTCGAGCTTGCCACTCTCGGCACGCGCGGTCAGGTCGATGGTGTATTTCTCCAGCGCCTGCCGCTGTTCTTCGGCGTTTTCCGACTGCACGTTCTCGCCGCCACGCAGCTTGTCGATGGCGGCCTGCAGGCGCGCCTTGTCGGCGCCGGCGGCGCGCAGCGCCATGCCCAGCGTGCCGCTGTCTTCCAGCGCGGCCAGCAGGAACCACTCGCTGGCGATGAAGGCATCGCCGTTCTGCTGGGCCAGCTTGTCGGTGTGGTTGAGCAGGCGCCCGAGGTCATTGCCCATCGAAACGTTGCCGGCCTGGCCGGACACCTTGGGCAGCGCATCCAGCGCCTCGGCCAGGCGCTCGCGCAGCACCGGTACGTTGACGCCGGCCTGGGCCAGCAACGGACGCGTGCTGCCGCCCTGCTGGTCCAGCAGCGCGCTGAACAGGTGTGCCGGTTCGATGATGCTGTTGTCGCGGCCCACGGCCAGCGACTGCGCGTCGGCCAGCGCCTGCTGGAAACGCGAGGTGAGCTTGTCCATCCGCATTGCGAATCCTCATCGGTCATCAGTGCCGGCCCGCGCCGGCGATGCAGGGAAGATGCGGTTGCCCCACCCGGTTTCAAGGGTGGCTGCGACTGCACCATCGGGTTGGTCAGCCTGTGGCAAGCATGCGCCCGGACGCGTAGGCAGCGCGTTGATCCAGCGCAAGCCGCGCGCCAGGGCTGGCATGCCGGCCTCGCCAATGCCATACTTGCGAATCATTCTCATTACGATCCATGCGCGACCGCGCCTTCCGCATGCACGCACACCACGAGCAACTGGGCACGCTGTACCGCGACCACCACCGGTGGCTGCAGGGCTGGCTGAGCGGCCGCGTGGGCAATCGCGATGTGGCCGACGACCTCACCCAGGACACCTTCGCGCGGCTGCTGCAGGGCCGCGATCTGGCCGCGCTGCGCGAGCCGCGGGCGTTCCTCACCACCGTCGCGCGCGGGCTGGCGGCCAACTGGTTCCGCCGCCAGGCGCTGGAACGCGCCTACCTGGAGTACCTGGCGCAGTTCCCGGATCCGGTGCTGCCGTCGCTGGAAGAACAGGCGCTGGTGCGCGAGGCACTGCAGCAGATCGACGCGATGCTGGACGGCCTGCCGCCGATGGCGCGCAGGGTATTCCTGCTGGCGCAGTTCGATGGACTGCGCTACGAGGCCATCAGCGAGCAGCTGGGGCTGTCGCTGTCCACGGTGAAGCGACACATGAAGCGCGCCCTGATGGGCTGCCTGGCGCACGCCTGCTGACGATGGGCGGGGAGGCTGCAGGCGACCGGGCGTTGTCGCCCCGTGTGCTGGAACAGGCGGCCGACTGGCTGATGCGCCTGCACGAGGACGGCAATGCCATGCAGCGTGCGCAGTGGCAGCGCTGGCACGATGCCGATCCCGAGCACGCACGCGCCTGGCAGCGTGCGGAGCGGCTGCTGGCGCTGAGTGGCCAGGTGCCGCCCGCCCTCGCCCATGGCGCGCTGCAGCGCCCTGCATCGCCCGGCCGGCGCGCCGTGCTGCGCAGCGTTGCCGCGCTGCTGGTGGCGCCGCTGGGCGGCTGGCTGGCCTGGCGCCTGTACGACGATGCGGCCTGGGACGCCAGCGTGCGCACCGCCGTGGGCGAACGCCTGCGCCGCGTGCTGGACGACGGCAGCGTGCTGCACCTGGCCACGGCCAGCGCCGTCGATATCGCCTTCGATGGCCAGCAGCGCCTGCTGCGGCTGCGGCGCGGCGAGATCCATATCGACACCGCGCCCGATCCACACCGCCCCGCGCGGCCCCTGCGGGTGGCCACCCCACACGGAATGCTGCAGGCGCTGGGCACGCGCTTCAACGTGCGCCTGTTCGACGATGCCACCCTGCTGGTGGTGCAGCAAGGCGCGGTGCAGGTGACCACCGCCGCCGGTGCCACGCAGCGCGTTGCAGCCGGCCAGCAACTGCGCTGGGGGGACGCTGGCTTGGCCGCACCGCAGGCCGCTGCGCCCGGCAGCGACGCGTGGCTGCACGGCATGCTGGTGGCCGACAGCCTGCCGCTGCAGGCGCTGCTGCATGAACTGGGCCGCTACCACCGGCGCTGGCTGCGGGTGGATGACACTGTGGCGGCCCTGCCGGTGTCCGGCGCATTCCCGCTGGATGACCTGCCGCGCAGCCTGTCGATGCTGGCCGCCACCTATCCGCTGCGCATCGATCAGGGCCTGACAGTACGCGTGCGCGCGGCCGCCACGCCGCAATGACACTTTTTTCGATCCTGCGTGGCAGAGGAAGTGAATCCTTCTTCTGCCGGCTCCCTCCATGCCTGTGATCCCACCCCGTTTCCGCTACAGCCTGCTGGCCATCGCCCTGGCTGCCACGCCCGCCTTCGCCCAGACCGCGCCCGCCGGGCAGCCCGCCAACGCACCGGCTACGGCATCGCTGGGCAGTGCGCTGAGCGCCTTTGCCGCCCAGCATGGCGTCGCCCTCTCCTTCGATCCGGCGCTGACCCAGGGCCGCACCGCGCCGCCAGTCGATGCGGCAGAGGGCGTGGACGAAGGCTTCAGCACGCTGCTGCAGGGCACGGGCCTGCGTGCAGTGCGCCGGGCCGATGGCAGCTACACCCTGCAGGGCGCGAAGACCACGCGGCAGACGCAGCCGCTGCGCGTGGGGGCGTCCGATGGCAAGGTGGCGCTGCCGCAGGCGCTGCCCTTCGGCCAGGGCGTCACCCTGGATGCCGATGCCCTGGATGCGCAGGTGAAGGGCAATGGGGACATCGCCACGGCCCTGCGCAGCAACCCGGCGGTGCAGTTCAGCGATACCAACCGCAGCAGCCGCAACATGGGCGAGATCCGCCCCGATGATTTCAGCATCAATGGCGCGCCGTACTACCAGAACCTGTTCCTGCTCGATGGCGCCACGATCAACAACGATCTCGATCCGGCCGATACGCCCGACAACGGCAACCCCGCGCACAACTTCGATGTGCCCGGCGGCGCGCAGGGCATCGCCGTGGATGTGGACCTGCTGGAATCGCTGACCGTCTACGACGCCAATGTGCCGGTCTCGTTCGGCCACTTCCTGGGCGGCGTCGTGGACGCGCGCAGCCGTTCTGCAACGGACGGCCTGCATGGCAAGGTCTGGTTCCGCATGGCCCGCTCAGCCTGGGACAGCATCATCGCCAATGAAGCGCAGCAGGAGAACTTCGAGGAATCCGATACGTACAAATACCAGCCGCAGTACGACAAGTACCGCGTCGGCGCGCGGCTGGAAGGACGCACGCGCGGCGGCCTGGGCATCATCGGCACCTTCACCCGCACGCGCTCGGAGATCCCCCTGCGCGCCTACGCCGGCGGCCGTGAAACCACCGGCGCGGACGTCAACACCCGCACCCAGACGCGCGAGAACACCAGCGCCACGGTGGCCCTGGACTGGAACAATGGCGAAGGCCTGCAGCTCGGTGCCAACCTGTCCTACGCGCCCACCGACGATGTCTACTTCATCTCCAACTCGCGCGATTCGTACTTCAGCATCAAGTCCGGCGGGCCCACTGCCAGCCTGCGCGCGAACTGGACCGGCACGGCCTGGACCCTGCGCAACACCCTGAACTACAGCGAGGTGGAAACCAGCCGTCGCGGCGACCTGGACTACATGCGCAACTGGCTGATCTCCGATGACTTCGACTGGGGCGTGTCCGGCATCAGCACCGAGGGCAGCTGGGGCAACATCGACCAGCACGACCGCCGTATCGGCTACCGTTTCGTGGCCGACCGCGAACCGCTGCAGCTGGGCAGCAGTGAACACACCCTGCAGTTCGGTGCCGGCGTGCAGCGCCGCGATGGCGACTACCAGCGCCTGAACGACCACCGGGTACTGCTGAGCACCGCCACCACCCGCAGCTGCACGCTGTCCGACGGCAGCGTGGATGATTTCAGCTGCTCACTGTCGCCGACCAGAAGCGGCGGCACCGGCCAGTACTTCAAGCGCATGTTCCTGTTCCATGCCGGCCAGTTCGAGGTGAGCGGTGAAGAGTACGAAGCCTGGCTGCAGGACGACATCCGCATCGGCAACTGGAACCTCCGTCCCGGCCTGCGCCTGGACCGCAACAACCTGTGGAAACAGACCAACGTGTCACCGCGCCTGGCCGCGTCGTGGGATGTGCTGGGTGACCAGCGTACGGTCATCAACGCCGGCGTGAACCGCTACTACGGGCGCAGCTTCTACAGCTACCTGCTGCGCGATGGCCGCGAGCGCCTGCGCGACACGCTGGACCGCACCAGTGCAAGCACCCGCTGGGAAGATGCGAAGAGCACCAGGAACGTGGCCACCAACCGCCTGAGCGATGTCGATTCGCCCTACACCGACGAATGGACCCTGGGCGTGGACCAGCAGGCGTTCGGCCTGCAGTTCCACCTGAAGTACGTGGACCGCAGCAGCCGCAAGGACATCCTGCGCCGCAAGGTCGACGGCCCGGACCGCGACCTCTACAACCTCAATACCTTCGAATACACCAATGAAGGCCGCAGCGATTCGCAGACATGGACGCTGTCGGTCAGCCCGCAGCGCCCGTGGGAGTTTGCCGGCACCCGCAACAGCTTCCAGCTTTCGGCCGACCACACTGATGTGAACCGCAACTACAACAGCTACGAAGACAGCCCTGACCTGTTCGAGCGCGTTCGCCTGGATGGCAAGCTGATGTACCGCTATGAACTGCCCGCCACCCAGTACCTGCGGCCCTGGAGCGCACGCCTGAGCACCCGCACCGACATTCCAGCCTGGGGCCTGAGCTGGAACAACTTCTTCCGCTACCGCGCAGGCTTCGAAGGCACCACCGAGGGAACGCTGGAAGTCATCGACGGCGAAAGCGTACGCAACCTCACCACGCGCCGCTTCTCCGGCAGCTGGACCTGGGATGCCAACCTGGAATACCGCCGGGTGCTGCCGCGCGAGCAGGAAGCCTATGTGCGGGTGGAAGTGCAGAACGTGCTCAACCGCAGCAACCTGACCACGGCCAGCGGTGCCGCCGCCGGCACCATGTACTTCGAACCCGGCCGCAGCTTCTGGCTGGAAATGGGCTATTCGTTCTGAGCCGGCGGCGCGGCAGGCATCTGCCAGGCCATTGTCGATGAAGCGCCTGCACCCACTGCGCCTGGCCCTGCCCGTCGCTGCCCTGTTGCTGGGCAGCGCGGGCGGGCCTGCGCCTGCGCGGGACACGCCCTGCCCCGAGGTGCTGCCCGCACGCCCGGACGGCGCCTGCCTGCGCGCGCTCTACAGCAGCCCCAGCACGCGCTGGCCCGCGCCGGAGGTCGACCCCGGTGTTGCCTGGCAGGAACTCGCGCCGTTGCCGGCACCGGTCGATCCTGCAGGCAATCCATCCACCCCGGCCAAGGTCGCGCTGGGGCGCCGGTTGTTCTTCGATCCGGTCCTGTCGAAATCACGGCAACTGGCCTGTGCCAGCTGCCACGATCCCGATCTGGGCTGGGCCGATGGCCGCCGCGTATCGTTCGGCCACGACCGCCAACCCGGCCGCCGCAACGCACCCAGCGTTGCCATCAGCGCACACGCATCACCGCTGTTCTGGGATGGGCGCGCCGCGACGCTGGAAGACCAGGCCCTGCACCCCATCGCCGATCCCATCGAAATGGGGTTCAGCGCGCAGGGCGCCGTGCGCCGCCTGCGCCGCGATGCGTCCTATCGCCGTGCGTTCAACGAGGTGTTCGCGCAACCGCGCATCGATGCCGCCCAGCTCGGCCAGGCCATCGCGGCCTTCGAGCGCAGCCTGTCGCCACGCAGCAGTCGCTTTGATCGCTTCCTGCGTGGCAATGCGGGTGCACTGGGGGATGCCCAGCTGCGCGGCCTGCACCTGTTCCGCACGCAGGCCGGCTGCATGAACTGCCACAGCGGGGCCGCGCTCACCGACAACGGCTTCCACAACCTGGGCCTGCACTTCCACGGACGCCCACGCCAGGACCTGGGCCGCTACGACGTCACTGGCGATCCCGCCGACAGCGGCCGCTTCCGCACGCCCTCGCTGCGTGGCGTGGCCACCACCGCGCCTTACATGCACAACGGTCTTATCCCGCGCCTGTCGGGCGTACTGGCGTTCTACAACGTCGGCGGCGCACGCCCGCGCGCACCGGCCTCGCCTGCGGCCGATGCGGCACCCTTCCCTGCGCCAGATCCACTGCTGCGGCCGCGCGGGCTCAGCCGCCAGGACCTGCAGGACATCGAGGCATTCCTGCAGACCCTGTAGCTGCAGTCAGCCGCCGGCGGGCGGCGCGGCAGCCGGCTTCGGTGGCAGCAGCGGCGGCGCGGCAGCAATGGCAACCGGGCAGCCATAGGTGCCAGCAACGTCCATGTACAGGCTGTAGCGCTGGGTCGCGGCGAAACCCACCCGCCAGTCCGGGTTGAACAGGGGGTCAGGCCCCGGTGCCAGGCCGATGTCCACCGGCAGGTTCAGCACTTCCTCGCCGATCATCACCGGCGTGGTCGCCTCTACGTACTGGATGTCCTCGCTGCCCGCAGTGGTGATCACGTTCTTGCGCCGGATCGCCGACGCGGGCGGCGCTGCCGGCAGCGTTCCACGGGCCTGGAAGGCGCCATTGAAGCCGGTATCCACCTTGACCAGCACGTTCTGCTTGCCGGCGCGGATCGGATAACGGACGTCATATGCATCCCCCCACAGTGTCGACAGCGTGGCCATCCGCCGCGTGCACGGCACCGGGGTGGCAGTGGCCTGGATCACCAGCGCATCCTTGTTGATGCGCACCCGGCCCAGCGCGCGCAGCACGTCCAGGCCGATGCGTGGCAGGTCGTCCTGGCCCAACACCGCAAAGGACACGCCGCGCACCGGCAGACCACCGATCTCGAGATCGGCCGGCGCCGCCAGCGCATACAACTGCCCGGGCTTGCCATCGGCCACCATGAAACCCTCGGTCAGCGCCAGCCCGAGTTCGGCCGCCAACGTGCGCCCGATGCGCGAATGCGCCGCGCCGCTGTCCAGATGCACGCGCACCTCGCGTTCACCGGTGGCGGTACGGACCTTCAGGGCGAGCGTCGGCAGTTCGTTGTTCATCTGCAGGGGAACGCTGACATCGCTGGCAGGCGCCGGCACTGCGAGCGCATTGCGCGGCCAGGCAGTGAAGCGCTCGAAATGCGGCTCACTGATGCCGGCGAGATGGATGTCGCCCACCTGGCGTTTCAACAGCGGCCGGATATCACGCTCCAGCAGCGTGCGGACCTGCAGCATCTGCGTTGCCCATCCGGCGATATCGCCCTGCAGCAGCAGATTGCCGGCCAGGGTGGCCGAGCACAGGTACTCGACCCCCTTCACGCTGTCGGCCGGTTCACTGGCCACGGCCTGCAGGCATTGCTGGGCGGCTTTGCTGGAGCGTTCCAGCTCCCCGCGCACCCGGTAGAAGCCTGCCTGGCCCAGCAGTCCCTTTGCCCCCTGGGTCTTGCCCAGCGCCTGCAGCCTGCCCAGTTCGGCAAGGCGCACGCTGCGGGTGTAGCGATAGGGATCGCTCAGTTCGGCGTCCGCTGTGTCCACGGTGGCAGCCGAAGCCACCGCCGTGGCGAACAACGCACTCACTCCCAACCACATTGCATGCATCGAGGTTACTCCTGTCTACCCGACGCCGACCGTATCACGGTGGTGATGACATCCGCCGCTGCAGCCTTCAGCCGCGCGTGATTGAACTGCGGATCGCGCGCAGCTGCTGTTTCACCGCACGCTCCTGCGTGGCATCCATGCGCAGCAGCGCCTTCTGCCCCACCGAGCGCGACTGCAGATCGGGATCGGCAAAGCGATAGCGGCCCCGCTCATCACGCACCACCGCCACCGGTCGCGCCGGTTCCGGGGTTTCCAGCAGATGATCGATCACCGCCACCAGGCGGTCGTTGAAGTAGCCCTGCGGCCGCCCGAGGTCGACGTAGGCCTGCTGGATCAGCGGATAGAAGCGCTTGTACGCCGTACCCGTTGCCGCAGGATCGAGCGCGGTGAATGCCTGCACGTAGGGCGCATAGCGCGCCGCGTTGCCTGCGGCAATCTGCTCGCCGTTCTCGCCGGCCTCCACCTGCAGGCCGCCGGGCAGCGGCCGCGTAGCCAGCGCAGACGGTGGCACGCTGGTCTTGTCCAGGTTGTCCACGTGGGTGACCAGGCGTTGGATCAGGTGGTCCCGCAGCAGCAGCGCCAGCCCGCCTTCCCCCTGGAACAGGCCGCTCAGCGCGGTCCATGCAGCAGTATCGCTGTCTTCCATCTTTGGCAGCGCCGGATCGGCAGCAACGTCGGTGTCCAGCGGATGCTGGATGGCCGGTGCCGAGGGTGCGGCCTCCGTGGCCGGTGCTGCAGGGGGTGCCGCGGTCGAAGGCGGTGCCGTCTGGGCAGGTACCTCCACGCGATCAGCCAGACCCTGCCACTGGTCGCGGAACAACCACGCGCCCGCACCGCCAACCACCACGACGCCCAACACCCAGGGCCATACTGCTTTTCCACTCTTCTGCATGATGCGCAACCTCGCTCTGCAAACTGCTTGGACTACGTCAGACCGGCACGCGTTTGCGGGGTTCCCCGCCGCACTCGACCGTGTACTGTCGCGTTTACACTGCATCTTCGCGCAGGCCGCATGAATGCCCGCTTCGCCCACTCTGGAGTTCCAATGAAACACACTGCGGCACTACGCCTGTTCCAGCCCGGCATCGTGCTGTTTGATCCGCAGGTGCTGGATGCATTCCTGCGGCAGCACCTTGCACCGGGCGAAGCACCTTTCAGCAGGTTCGTTGATGACCCGGCGGCCGGTGATGCGGCCACGCGGGCCGGCGCGGTATTCCCGATGTACCCCATCGAAGAAGACGACTACGCGGTTTTCATTGAGCCCGCATTCGCCGACACCAGCGCTCCTGCCGACGGCGCCACGCGCTGCTTCAGCCATCCCGGCGCCCCGCTGCGGGTGGACAGCGGCATGTTGATCGCCGCCGACCTGCACGCGTTGATGGCGTGGGATGCGGACTTCTTCCTGCACTACCGCCAGCGCCTGCAGGAGCGCCTGCCAAACAGCGACTATCTGGACGTGGTTCCAGGCAGTTACGACGTTGCCATCAATGGGTACACCGGCCTGCCACAGCCGTATCCTCCACAGGGCTATGGGCTGCAGCTGCGGGCCGTGACCGCACTGCCTGCGATACGGGCAGATGACGATTTCGACTTTGCCCTGCCCATCGCACCACCGCGGGCCTGAAGCCAGACACTGACATCGCCCACGCCCGGCGCTCACGCCTGCTTTGCGTCCATGCAGCGACTCTGGGGGCTGGTTCGTTGCGAAGGAACAGGCCATGCACTACGCGCTGTATTACTGGACCGGCATCCAGGGCCGTGGCGAGTTCGTGCGGCTGGCACTGGAAGATGCCGGCGCCGGGTACGTGGACATGGCACGCGTCCATGGTGATGCGGTCATGGAGCCGTTCCTGCAGGGCCAGGCCGAGGGCGGGCAGCCATTTGCACCCCCGTTCCTGAAGGCCGGACGGCAGGTGATCGCACAGGTTGCGGCGATCCTGGACTTCCTCGGCCCCACGCTGGACCTGGTACCGCAGGCGGCCTCGCGGCGGATGCAGGCGCTGCAGCTGCAGCTGACCGTTGCCGATCTGGTGGCCGAAGTACACGACACGCACCACCCCATCGCCGCCTCGCAGTACTACGAGGAACAGAAAACCGAGGCCAGGGCGCGAGCGGCAACGATGCGCGGCGAGCGCCTGCCGAAATTCCTCGGCTACTTCGAACGGGTGATCGAGGCCAACGGCGGTCGCCACCCGCTGCGCGAGCATTCCTACGTGGACCTCTCGCTGTTCCAGCTGCTGAGCGGCCTGGACTACATGTTCCCGAAGCGGATGCAGGCCCTGGCGCCCACCCTGCCCCTGCTGCGGGCGCTGCAGGAGCGGGTGGCGAAACGGCCGAACATCGCCGCGTACCTGGGCTCGGAGCGGCGGCTGGCGTTCAACACCAACGGCATCTTCCGCCATTACCCCGAGTTGGACGGGGACACCTGACGCCGGGCACGGCCCGGCGCCCCATCAATGCCCGGCGTCAGCCAACGGCTTCACCGGCTGCTTCTGCAGCGACAGCAGCCCCAGCAGCACGGCCAGCGCCACGTAGGCCCCGGCAAACTGCCAGCTGATGATGCGCGCCAGGCCCTGCAGATCCCACGGCAGGTAGATGCCACCGCGCGGGTCGACCGAATGGATCAGGCCGAACAGGGTCAGGCCGGCCGCCACCAGCAGGAAACCGCAGGCGCGGCGCAGGCGGCCATCGACCATCGCCGATACGGTGGCGATCCACAGCATCGAGGTAATGATGAAGCCATTGCCCAGCGCGAAGATCACCGCCAGTTCCGGCAGGCCGTGGCCATCGACGTGGGTCAGCAGCGCGCCCATCTGGTCGGCGGGAATCCAGCCTGGCGCCTTGATCGCCAGCAGATACGCCGCCGAGGGCAGGAAGCCCAGCACCATTGCACCGGCGTGCTGGCGCGGGGTGGCCTGGAACGCCTGGGTGGTGATGTCGATGGACACGTACACGATGATCGGCGCCAGCACCGCCAGCGGCAGCCACTGCACCAGGCCGGAAATGATGCCCAGCATGCCGCCGATGCCGACGAACAGGCCGGTCAGCAGCGTGTAACCGCTGCGTGCGCCCATGTGCTTGTAGGCCGGCTGGCCGATGTACGGCGTGGTCTGGGCAACGCCGCCGCAGACACCGGCCACCAGCGTGGCCACCGCTTCCACCAGCAGGATGTCGCGGGTGCGGTAGTCATCGCCGGCCGCGCGCGCGCTCTCGGACACGTTGATGCCACCCACGACCATCAGCAGGCCGAACGGCAGCAGCAGCGGCAGGTAGGTCATCGCCGTCGGCAGGCCATCGATGAAGCCCAGCGTGGGCAGCGGCAGCACCACCTGCGGCGGCACCCAGGCCGGCACCTGGAAGCCCGGCACGCCCAGCCCGGCCAGGCCGAGGCCGTAATAGAGGACGGTGCCGAACACGAAGGCCAGCAACACGCCCGGGCCACGCACCGGCAGCTTGCCCTTGGCGATCAGCACGTACAGCAGCAGGCCCAGCGTGGTGAAGCCGACCAGCGGCGAACGCAGGGTTTCGAGCAGCGGCAGCAGGCCCATCAACACTAGGGCGATGCCGGCGATGGAGCCCAGCAGCGCCGCACGCGGCAGCGCGCGGGTCACCGCTTCACCGAAGAAGGACAGGATCAGCTTCAGCACGCCCATGATGACCAGCGCGGCCATGCCCAGCTGCCAGGTGGCGATTGCCGCGGCGTGCGGGTCCATGCCCTGCTGCTTGAAGGCAGCAAAGGCCGGACCAAGCACCAGCAGGGCCATGCCGATGCTGGTCGGCGCATCCAGGCCCAGCGGCATGGCAGTGACATCGTCGCGGCCGGTGCGTGCGGCCAGGCGGCGCGCCATCAGGGTGTAGAGCAGGTTGCCGACCAGCACGCCGAAGGCCGTGCCGGGGAACATGCGGCCAAACACCACATCGGCGGGGAACTGGAACATGCCGATGAGGGCCATGGCGATGAAGCCAAGGATGGAGAGGTTGTCGACGACCAGGCCGAAGAAGCCATTGAAGTCGCCAGCGACGAACCAGCGGCGCGGTGCGGCGGGAGCGGGAGCGGACATGGAAGGGGCGGTGGGGGTGGGGACCGCCGATGGTAGGCCCAGCGGGGCCTGGGCGCCAATTCCGTCATGGAATGATGGGTTCCAGCCAACGGCAGGGCCCCTCGTGGCTGGGTTGGTCGCCGAAAAGGGTTTCCCGGAGTGGTCCGTGCGGGGTGGGCTGCGCAGGACACGCCGTGAACCCGTCCCTGGGGGCTCGATGGCGCCATCCATGGCGCCAACGGTCCTGCGCACCCCATCCCGCCCGGCCCCTGACAATTTCCTGCGCGCGCCGGCCACGGAAGAGAATCAGAAGATCAGAAGCAGGCTCTCGTTGTAGAGCCGAGCCCATGCTCGGCTGCTGTACGCGAGAGCCCTGAGCCGAGCGTGGCTCGGCTCTACAGAAGATCTTTCCGATCATTCTTCCGCTATCCACGCATGGCGTGGATCTACCGGCCACCGGGAAACTGTCGAAGGCGGGGTGGGTCCGGTTGAGGGGGTGTGAGCGCCATGGATGGCGCGACCAAGCCCCCATGGATGGGTTTACGGCGTCCCCCTCAACCGGACCCACCCCGCCAACCCACGGATAGCCCGCTTTTGACGTTGACGTTGACGTTGATTCGGCAGGTGCAGGGCGCAGCCCTGCATCGACCACCCCCTACTTTTTCAGGAAGTTGTCCACCAGCAGGTGCTTCACATCGTCGAAGCGGCCGTTCAACACCGCCTTGGCCGCATACAACGCCGTCCCCGCCACCTGCTTGGCTTCGATCTGCGGCGGCATCACCAGCTCCGCGCGGCTGGTATGCACATCCAGCAATGCCGGTCCGCGCTGGGCCAGGAAGTCCAGTACCGCTTCCTCCAGATCCTCGCTGCGGGTCACCGTGCGGCCGTGGAAACCGATCACCTCGGCCAGCCGACCAAAATCGGGATTCTTCAGGTCGGTGTAGTTGTCCAGCAGGCCTTCCACCTTCTGCTCCAGCTCGACGAAATTCAGCGAGCCGTTGTTGAACACCACCACCTTGATCGGCAGGTTTTCCTGCACCGCCGTCAGCAGGTCACCCAGCAGCATCGCCAGGCCACCATCGCCGGACAGCGAAATCACCTGCCGGCCGGGGAAGGCCTTCTGCAGGCCCAGCGCCTGCGGCATCGCGTTGGCCATCGTGCCGTGCAGCAGGCTGGTCAGCGTGCGGCGGCGGCCGTTCACCCGGATATGGCGCAGTACCCAGACCATCGGCGAGCCACCGTCGGCGGTAAACAGGGCATCGTCGCTGGCGTGCTTTGACAGCAACGCGGTCAGGTGCTGCGGGTGGATCAGTTCGCCTTCGCCGGGCTGTTCTTCCTGCTCGCGCTTCTGCAGCGCCTTGTCCCGGTGCGTGATGCACTCGTCCAGAAAGGTGCTGTCCTCGCGTGGCGGCAGCATCGGCAGCAGCGCGTCCAGCGTCGGTGCGATATCGCCGACCACGCCCAGGCTCACCGGGTGGCGACGGCCGAGGTGGCTGCCATCGCGGTCGACCTGGATGATCGTCGCCTTGTCCGGGTAGAACTGGCCCCAGGCGAAGTCAGCGCCCAGCAGCAGCAGCGTGTCGCACTCCATCAGCGTGTGGAAGCCCGATTCGATGCCGAAGATACCGGTCATGCCCATGTTGTAGGGGTTGTCCGGCTCGACGAAATCCTTGGCGCGCGAGGTGTGCGCCACCGGCGCCTGCAGCCGCCGGGCAAGTTCAAGCAGCTGCCCGTGCGCGCCCTGGCAACCGGCGCCGGCGTAGATGCCGATGCGCTTGCCCTGCGCCAGCAGCTCGGCGATGCGCTGCAGCTCGTCATCGGACGGGCGCAGCACCGGCTGGGCGTAATGCACCGAGAACGGCACGTCGTGCTTCACCTCGGCCTCGCTGATATCCGCCGGCAGGATCACCACTGCCACGCCACGGCGACTGATCGCCGCCTGGCAGGCCAGCGCCACCACGCGCCGCGCCTGCTCGGGGCTGTGCACCTGCTCGCAGAACACCGTGCAACTTCCATAGACCGCCTTGAAATCCACTTCCTGCGGGAATTCCATGCCCAGTTCGCTGGTGACGATCTGGCTGGCGATCAGCACCATCGGCGCGCGGTTGCGGTTGCTTTCGAAGATGCCGTTGATGAAGTGCAGGCCACCGGGCCCGCAGGAACCGGCGCAGGCGGTCAGCTGCCCGCTCACCAGCGAATCAGCGCCGGCGGCGAAGGCGGCCACTTCTTCGTGGCGCACGTGCACCCATTCGATTTCGCTGCGATGCATCGCATCGGTCACGTGGTTCAAGGTATCGCCCACAATGCCGTAGCAGCGGCGGACGCCGGCCTGCTGAAGTGTGTCGATGACGATTTCTGCAACGCGCTTGCTCATGGGGGCACAGCCGGGGTTCGGGGGAAACCCGAGGCTAGACCCGGCCAAGTGATGCCACTGTGGGCATTGTGCAGGCTGATCCGATACATTGACGGCAGATTCCCCGGCCTGCCCCCATGCAGCTCATCCTGCACCGCGCTGAATCGCGCGACACCCTGAACTACCACGAACTGCAGTGGCTGCAGGGGCTCGACGCGACCCTGCATCCGCATCTGGCAACACTGCGTGCGCAGCCGCGTGGCAGCATCGAGGGCACCACGCTCGCAACCGCGATGGACGAACTGCTGCAGTGCCTGGCCACCGTCCCCGGTGACGACGTGCAGCGCAGGGGCGGCCTGCGCCTGCTGCTGGTGTTTGCCGCCGCCCACCGCGATGGCCAGGCCGTGGCCTGGCAGACCCGCTGACCCGGACAGAAACCGACGTGGCCTTCGACCTCTACCTCGACAACGGGCGCGACCCGGAACAGCGTGCCTGGATTGCGCCGCACGAGGAAGCCATCCTCAGTTCCGATGCGCAGCGCTACCCGCAGCTGTGCCGACTCGCGCGCGAGTTCTACGCGCAGCCTTCCATCTCGCCCGAGCAGTCACAGGCACTGGTGCAGGAAATCATCGGCCGCATGCTGGAGGAACCGCAGGGCGCAGACTCGCCGCTGGCTGAGGTGGCCCTGCGTCTGCTGGTGCTGTTCGACCAGGCATATCGCCAGCGCAGCACCATCCGCTGCGTCGGTGACTGAACGCCTGTTTCAATCGTTGACGTTGACCCAGCCCTCGATCGCGCCGCGCTTCGGGTTGCGATAGCGCAGCTTCATCCACCCGTCCTTTTCATCCAGCATCTCGACCCGGTCGCCCTGCAGCAGATAGCGCTTGGTGCTTGCAGCACCCGGGCGGTCAAACAGGAACAGGCGCGCGGTCAGCACCGTGGCCTGCTGACCGCGCAGCGGTGCATTGGCGGCCGGTGCACTCAGGCCATCGGCGATGGCGCTTTCCAGCACGCGGCCGGACGCATCATGGGTTCGCCAGACCGCCAGCGGACCGTTTTCCTCGGTCCGGTCCGGCTGCAGCGTGTTGTTCAATGTGTCGCCCAGGCGCAGCACGTCCTCGGAGCGGTACAGATAGAGCGTGCTGCCATCGAAGCGGTATTGATCGGTGTACCACATCGGCCCGCCGCGGCAGCTGCTGGTCAGCGTACGCGTGGCGGCATCAACGGTGAGGCCCATCAGGCCGCCGCAGTTGTCACGGCCATGGGTCTGGGCCTGCAGCGCGCGGAAACCGCCGCTGGCCGGATCGTACCGATACACCGCCACTGCTTCATTGACCATGCCGACCGACGCCCGCGCAACCAGCTCCGGGCGCCCATCGAAATCGACATCCTCCGCAGACAGGCGGGAACTGCCGTCGACATCGGGGGCCCCCGGCAGACTCTGCCGCTTGCCAGAGGGCAGTACCTGCACGGCAACGCTGCCGCCCTCCGTCACCTCAGCCTGCACGCGGACGCCGGGCGCCGCCTCGAAGCGCAGCGGCGCATTGCTTTCAGCGGCATGCGCCAGCGGCATCATCAGGCCCGCCAGCAGCAGTCCCATCACGGTGTCCCTGTGTCTCATCGTCGTTCCCTGCGGCGCCACGGTGGCGCCTCCAGGTCAGAACGATACGTCAACTGCCTGCCGCGACCACAACACCGACTGGTGCTTGGTCTGCTGCTTCCACGCCAGGCGTATCGCTTCGATGTCGGCACGACGCTGCGGGCTGTCTTCATGCAGCACCACCAGCACCTTGGTGCGCAGGCGGTTGGGCGAGGTATCGCCGCGGAACAGCCACTGGCCGTAGGCATCGAACACCGTCAGGCCATCGGGGAAGCGCGGGGTCACTTCCTTGTCCAGGAAGGCGCGCCACTGCGCCTCGCTGATGGTGTCGGCCTGCGGCCGGTTGCCCGCGCCCTGCTCCTCACCCACGCCGAAGTACAGCTCGCTGCGCACCCAGCCCTGGCCGTTGGACGGCCGCGCGGCGTCGCCCTGCATCTCGGCGGTGGTGGCATAGGCGCTGGGCGCCTTCGAGGACAGGCTGGCGCAGCCGCTGGTCGCCAGCAGCACGGCAAAGATCAGGCCAAGGTGTTTCATGGGGGACAGCACTCCGGGGAAGGGGAAAAGCACGACGAAGGGGCACGGAGGGTACACCTGCGTTTCGCTTGCGGTTGCAACCAATCACTCATGCCACAGGGGCATCAGCTGATGCGATTGGAAACGGGGCTTGCGTCACACCCCCTCCTCACGCCAAGATAATATATCGCTTCATCCGGATGGATGTAAGTGAAACTTTCTCTCCCCGCCCCTTCCCCACGTCGTTGTTGCTGGAGTCCGCATGTCCCCCCGCCTGTCCGCGTCGCCGCTTGGCCTCGCCATCGCGCTCGCCCTGTCCCCCGCCCTGTCCCCCGCCCTCGCCTCTGCCCAGGATGCGGCCACCAACCTGGACACGGTGATCGTCACCGGCACCCGCGCCGCCGACCGCACTGTGCTCGAATCCACCTCGCCGGTGGACGTGCTCACCGCCGAGGACATCCGCAAGGCCGGCGTGGTCAACGGCGAGCTGGGCAGTGCGCTGCAGGCCCTGCTGCCGTCGTTCAACTTCCCGCGCCAGTCCAACTCCGGCGGCGCCGATCACGTGCGCGCCGCGCAGTTGCGCGGCCTGTCGCCTGACCAGGTGCTGGTGCTGGTGAACGGCAAGCGCCGCCACCACACCGCACTGGTCAACACGGACAGCAAGATCGGCAAGGGCACCACGCCGGTCGATTTCAACTCGATCCCGGTCAGCGCCATCAAGCGCATCGAAGTGCTGCGTGATGGCGCCGGCGCCCTGTACGGCTCCGATGCCGTGGCCGGCGTGATCAACGTGATCCTGGACAACGGCGGCGACGGCGGCGAGATCGAAGCCAGCTACGGCGCCAACCACACCGACCTCAAGCCGATCGGCCGCACCCTCACCGACGGCCAGGCCGGCAACATCAGCGCCAAGGTCGGCACGTCGCTGGGCGAGGATGGCGGCTTCCTGCGCGTAGGCCTGGAATACAAGAAGCGCAACGGCACCAACCGCGCCGGCTACGACCTGATCCCGCCGTGGGACCAGACCGAGGCCAACCTGGCGCTGCAGGGCAAGCGCAACTACGTGCTCGGCGATGGCGCCAGCAAGGACATCAACCTGTGGCTGAACACCGAGATTCCGGTGGGCAAGACCGCCACCTTCTATGCCTTCGGCACCTTCAACCAGCGCGACACCGAGGGCGCGAACTACTTCCGCTACCCCGACGGCGATGCCAACTGGAAGGAGGTCTACCCGAACGGTTACCGCCCGATTTCCGAAGGCGAGAACCGCGACGTGCAGGCCGTGGCCGGCGTGCGTGGCCAGTGGGGCGAGTGGAGCTATGACGGCAGCGTGGATTACGGCCAGAACGACTTCACCTACCGCCTGCGCGATTCGATCAATGCCTCGCTGGGCCCGACCAGCCCGACCCGCTTCAAGACCGCCGACTACCAGTACGCGCAGACCGTGGGCAACCTCGACCTGAGCCGCGTGTTCTCGCAGAGCGACAGCATCACCCACACCCTGGGCCTGGGCGCGGAAGTGCGCCACGAGCGCTACCAGACGCGTCCGGGTGACCCGTCCAGCTATGCGGCCGGCCCGTACACCGATCGCCCGACCGGCTCGCAGGCCGGTGGTGGCCTGACCCCGCAGGATGCCGCGTCGCTGGCGCGTGACGTGGCCAGTGCCTATGCCAGCCTGTCCAGCCAGTTCGGCGACCACTTCTCCACCGACCTGGCCGCGCGCTACGAGCACAGCGACGATTTCGGCGGCGAACTGACCGGCAAGCTCGGCCTGCGCTACGAATTCACCCCGGCCTTCGCCCTGCGCGGTGCCATCTCCAACAACTTCCGCGCGCCATCGCTGGCACAGATCGGCTACGAATCCACGTCCACCGGCTACAACGCCGCTGGCCAGCTGGTGCAGGGCCGCCTGCTGTCGGTCAACAACCCGATCGCCCGCGGCCTCGGCGCGCAGGACCTGAAGCCGGAAAAATCGCTCAATACCTCGCTGGGCTTCACCAGCCGCATCGGTGAGCACTTCGACCTGTCGCTGGACTTCTTCCAGATCGACATCGAAGACCGCATCGCGCTGTCGGAAAGCATCACCGGCGACGCGCTGACCGACTTCGTGGCCGCCAACTACGGCGTCACCGGCCTGCAGAGTGCCAGCTTCTTCGTCAACGCCGCCGATACCCGCACCCGTGGCGCCGAGCTGGTGACCAACTGGCGCCAGGCACTGGGCGATGGCCAGCTGCTGCTGACCGGCACCTATGCCTACACCAAGACCACGCTGAAGAACGTGCTGGCCACCCCGGCCCAGCTGCAGGCGCTGGACGCGGACTACGTGCTGTTCGGCATCGAGGAAACCAACACGCTGACCGACGCGACCCCGCGCACCCGTGCCAGCTTCTCGGCCGCCTGGAGCAACGACCACTGGTCGCTGAGCAGCCGCGTGAACCGCTACGGCAGCGCCACCCGCGTGTTCAACTTCGGCGATGGCTACATTCCGCGCCAGACCTACCAGGCCGAGTGGCAGCTGGATGCGGAGGTGGAATACCGCTTCAACAAGCAGTGGAGCGTGGCCATCGGCGGGCAGAACCTGACGGACAACTACCCGGACAAGTCCAACGACGATATCTACTACTACGGCAACCTGCCGTACGACGTGCTGTCGCCGATCGGCAGCAACGGCGCGTACTACTACGGCCGCGTGCGTTACACGTTCTGACCTGCAGACTGGTAGTGCCGGCCGCTGGCCGGCAACCTCGTGGTGCATCCAGAGATCATCAGGTTGCCGGCCAGCGGCCGGCACTACCCAACGCGTAGCCTTTCCTCGACCTGCCCTACACGTCGCCGCTGGCAAGCTGGTCGGCATGGCTGAACCGCTCCCCCTGCGTCCGCCACCGCCAT
The DNA here is from genome assembly GCF_003086915.1 of Stenotrophomonas sp. ZAC14A_NAIMI4_1. Lineage (NCBI taxonomy): Bacteria > Pseudomonadati > Pseudomonadota > Gammaproteobacteria > Lysobacterales > Lysobacteraceae > Stenotrophomonas > Stenotrophomonas sp. ZAC14A_NAIMI4_1. The sequence goes on along the minus strand of NZ_CP026002.1, from coordinate 4,529,401 downwards.
TGCTGGACGACGCCTGTGCGTTGTTCCTCGATGTCGACGGCACCCTCATAGAATTCGCTGCGCGCCCGGATGCCGTGCAGCTCCTGCCGGATGTGCGTGAAGCCATCGGCCGTATCAGTGATCGCCTCGAAGGCGCGGTCGCCCTCGTCAGTGGTCGCCCACTGGAACAGCTGGACCAGCTGTTCGCCCCCCTGCAGCTGCCCGCCGCCGGCCTGCATGGCCACGAGCTGCGTGGCCAGGACGGGCGCGTGCTGCGTGAAGAACAGGACGATGACACCGCCGAATGGCTGCATGCCCTGCACCAGCAGGCCATGCGCTTCGCCCATGGCTACCCCGGTGTGCTGGTGGAGGAAAAGGGTGCCGGCCTGGCCCTGCACTGGCGTGGCGCACCGCATGCCGCCAGTGATGTACGCACCTTCGCCGAGCGCCATGCCCGCGGCCGGCCAAGCTATCGGCTGCAACCCGGTGACCACGTGATTGAATTCGTGCCCGTCGGCACCGACAAGGGCCGCGCCGTGCGCCGGTTGATGCAGTACATGCCTTTCCGTGGCCGCCTGCCGGTGTTTCTCGGCGATGACCTCACCGATGAGTTCGGCTTCGAGGCCGCCAACGGCCAGCATGGCTGGAGCGTGCTGATCGGCGAACGTGAACCCAGCGCGGCGGTGTTCGCGCTGCCTGACATACGCAGCGTGCACGCCTGGCTGCGTGAGAATGCGTATTGACCCGGCCACCCCACGGCCGCAACCGAGATGTACCGCGTGATGACCCAACCCGATCTTGATCTGGGCGTGGTCGGCAACGGCAGCTTCGGCGCCCTGGTCGACAAACATGCCCGCGTTGTCTGGAGCTGCCTGCCCACCTTCGACGGCGACCCTACTTTCTGCGCCCTGCTGGGGCCCAACCAGCAGACCGGCGGCGATTTCGCCATCGAGCTGGAGGACTTCGCCAGCAGCGAGCAGGAATACCTGACCAACACCGCGATCCTGCGCACCGTGCTGCACGACAGCCACGGCGGTTCGCTGGAAATCCTCGACTTCGCCCCACGCTGGCGGCAGAACGACCGCTTCTACCGTCCGGTCAGCCTGATCCGCCAGGTGCGGCCGCTCACCGGCAGCCCACGCATCACCGTGCTGGCGCGCCCGCTGGCCGACTGGGGCGCCCGCGTGCCCGAATCGACCTGGGGCAGCAACCACGTGCGCTGGATCCTGCCCGAACACGTGCTGCGCCTGACCACCGACGTGCCCGTGCGCATGGTGCGCGAAGGCCTGCCGTTCGTGCTAAACCACCCCATCCATCTGATCCTGGGCGTGGATGAATCGCTCAACCGCTCCATCAGCGGCTACGTGCAGGAAGCCTTCCAGCGCACCGCCAACTACTGGCGTGAATGGGTGCGCTACCTGTCCATTCCGCTGGAGTGGCAGGACGCGGTCATCCGCAGCGCGATCACCCTCAAGCTGTGCCAGTACGAGGACAGCGGCGCGATCATCGCCGCGATGACCACCTCCATTCCCGAAGCGCCCGGCAGCGTGCGCAACTGGGATTACCGCTACTGCTGGCTGCGCGATGCAGCATTCGTGGTGCGGGCGTTGAACCGCCTCGGCGCCACCCGCACGATGGAACAGTTCCTCGGCTACATCTTCAACCTGGCCACCACCGACGGCACCCTGCAGCCGCTGTACGGCATCGGCTTCGAGGCCAAGCTGGACGAGGATGAAGTGCCCAGCCTGTCCGGCTACCGCGGCATGGGCCCGGTGCGCCGCGGCAACCTGGCCTGGGTACAGCGCCAGCACGATGTCTATGGCAGCGTGGTGCTGGCATCCACCCAGCTGTTCTTCGACCGCCGCCTGCAGGATCCGGGCGATGCGCACACCTTCGCGCGGCTGGAGCCGCTGGGCGAGCAGGCCTTCGCCCTGCATGACGTGCCCGATGCCGGCCTGTGGGAGTTCCGCGGCCGCACCGAAGTGCATACCTACACCAGCGCGATGTGCTGGGCCGCCTGCGACCGCCTGTGCAAGATCGCCGTGCGCCTCAAGCGCGACGACCGCGCGAACTACTGGCGCGAGCGCGCCGACACCATCCACGCCCGCATCATGGAAAAAGCGTGGAGCGAGGAGCTTGGCCACTTCACCGACACCTTCGACGGCCACCGCCTGGATGCTTCGCTGCTGCTGCTGGCCGACATCGGTTTCATCGACGCACTGGACGCACGCTTCGTCGCCACCGTCGAGGCCATCGGCCGCGACCTCAAGCACGGCAATTCGCTGTACCGCTACGTGGCCCCGGATGATTTCGGCGAGCCGGAAACCAGCTTCACCATCTGCACGTTCTGGTACATCGACGCGCTCGCGGCGATCGGCCGCATGGACGAAGCGCGCGAGATGTTCGAGCTGCTGTTGAAGCAGCGCAACCACCTGGGCCTGCTCTCCGAAGACCTGGCCTTCGACGGTGGCGAAGCGTGGGGCAACTTCCCGCAGACCTATTCGCACGTCGGCCTGATCACCGCCGCCATGCGCCTGTCGCGTTCCTGGCAGGAGGCGTCGTGAGTCGTCTGGTCGTAGTGTCCAACCGGGTGGCCGTACCCGGTGAAAGCCGCGCCGGCGGCCTGGCCGTCGGCCTGCTTGCCGCCCTGAAGGAACGCGGCGGCATGTGGTTCGGCTGGAGCGGCAAGAACGCAAAGGATGCCAGCGGCACGCTGCACCAGCAGAAGGACGGTGACATCGAGTACGTCACCATGGACCTGGCCAAGCGCGATGTGGATGGCTACTACAACGGCTTTTCCAACCGCACGCTGTGGCCGCTGCTGCACTTCCGCCTGGACCTGGTCGACTATGACCGCGGCACCCGCGAGACCTACCACAAGGTCAATGCGCTGTTCGCCGACAAGCTCGCGCCACTGCTGCGCGAGGACGACATCGTCTGGATCCACGACTATCACCTGATACCGCTGGGCGCGATGCTGCGCGAGCGCGGCATCGGCTGCAGGATCGGCTTCTTCCTGCATATCCCGATGCCGTCGGCCGACCTGCTGCAGGCCATGCCCGACCACCTGCGGCTGTTCTCCTCGCTCTATGCCTACGATCTGGTCGGCTTCCAGACCCAGCGCGACGCCGACCGCTTCCAGACCTACCTGCGCCTGTTCGGCGGTGGCCGCGTACTGGACGATGGCCGGCTGGAAGCCCCCGGCGGGCGCCGCTTCCGCGCGGCAGCCTTCCCGATCGGCATCGATACCGACCTCATCGCCCGCCAGGCGGCAACGGCAGCGACCAAGCCCTCGGTGAAGAACCTGCGCAGCAGCCTGCGCGACCGCCAGCTGGCCATCGGCGTGGACCGCCTGGACTATTCCAAGGGCCTGCCCGAGCGCTTCCAGGGCTTCGAACGCTACCTGGAGCGCCACCCCGACCAGCGCGGCTCGCTGACCTACCTGCAGATCGCCCCGGTCTCACGCGGCGACGTCACCGAGTACCGGCAGCTGCGCAGCCAGCTGGAGCAGATTGCCGGGCACATCAACGGCGGCCACGCCGAGCCCGACTGGACCCCGCTGCGCTACGTCAACCAGAACTTCACCCACGCCACGCTGACCGGCTTCTACCGCGCTGCCGCCGTGGGCCTGGTTACCCCGCTGCGCGATGGCATGAACCTGGTGGCCAAGGAGTACGTGGCCTCGCAGGATCCGGATGATCCCGGCGTACTGGTGCTGTCACTGCTGGCCGGTGCCGCTGATGAACTGAAGCAGGCGCTGCTGGTGAACCCGCACGACCTGGACGGCGTGGCCGATGCCATCGCCACCGCGGCGACGATGTCACTGCGCCGGCGCCAGGAACGCTGGCACGCGATGATGGACCACCTGCGCACGTACGACATCAACCACTGGCGCCGCAGCTACCTGGAAGCGCTGGAAGCCTGACGGCTCCTGCTTTTGTAGAGTCGAGCCATGCTCGACTGGCTGTGGAACGACGGTCGAGCATGGCTCGACTCTACAAAAGAGCAGATGGCGGCGGTCAATCCAGGAACCGTGCGGCCTGTTCCGGAGTGGGCAGGTAACAGGCGTCGTGCCGGCCGAACCAGCGGTAGCGGTTGCGCGCCAGCGCGCGATAGGCCACGTCGCGCCAACCACCTGGCAGCAGACGCAGCACGCCGGCCACGCGCCACAGGCCACCCAGCCCCGTCAGCACGCGCAGGATCGCGTCGGTGTCCGTCCAGGCGCCCTGCGCGTCCACCAGCAGGAAGGACAGCGGGTCGTTCGGGTCCAGGCCGTGGGCGCGCAGCAGGGCGCTGCCCTGTGCACCCTGCATCGCCGCGAAGCGGTAACGCCCCTGCCGGTCAAACCGCAGCAGGAAACGCACCCAGCGGCTGCACAGCGCGCAGACACCGTCGAAGACGATCACGGCTGGCTGGTTGGGGTCAGAGCCCTTTTCTGGCGAAAAGGGATCTGACCCCATGGCCGGGACGGGGTCGGATCCCTTTTCGGCAGAAAAGGGCTCTGACCCCATCGGGCCGTCAGCCGGGTTCATGCCATCCATACCAGCGTGGCCATGCGCCCCGTACGGCGGTCGCGGCGGTGCGAATACAGGTCCGGGTCGGCCATGGTCGAGACCGTGCCGCCATGGATGCTGGCCGCATCCAGCCCGGCGGCCTGCAGGCGCTGCCGGGCCAAGGCGAACAGGTCCACTTTCCAGTGCCCGGCGCGGGTGGCCACGAAGGCCGCTTCCGCGCCCGGATCGTGGCCAACGAAGGCGTGGTAGACCTCTTCACCGATTTCATAGTCCTGCGGGCCGGCTGCCGGGCCCAGCCAGGCACGCAGCTGCGCCGGCGGGGTGCTCATGGCAGCCACGGTATCTTCCAGCATGCCGTCGGCCAGGCCACGCCAGCCGGCATGCGCCGCCCCCACCTCGCTGCCATCGGCGGCGGCGAACACCACCGGCAGGCAGTCAGCGGTGAGGATGGCCAGCACCACGCCCGGCACCGAGGTCACCGCGGCGTCGGCCACCGGCTCGCTGGCACCGGCCACCGGTGCTGCGTCGAAACGCAGCACGGTGGTGCCATGCACCTGGCGCAGCCAGTGCGGAGCCGATGGCAGGGCCAGGCCCTGCTGCAGCAGCTGCCGGTTGTGCTCGACGTTGGCCGGGGTATCGCCGTCGGCCGCGTGCCGGTTGCCCAGGTTGAACTGCGCGAACGGCGCCGGCGAGATGCCCGCGCCATGCCGGCGCGTGGTCAGCGCGCGGACGCCCGCAGGCGCCGGCCAGTCGGCCTGCAGCAGCGGCAGCGCGGCGTCCATCACCAGCGGTCCCGCTCGCGCTCGGCAAAGGCCGCGCTGTCTTCACGCAGCACCTTCATCAGGTGCAGCATGTCCGCCGGCACCGGTGCGGTATTGCGCACCTGCTCGCCGGTGATCGGGTGCACGAACTCCAGGGTTTCCGCGTGCAGGGCCTGGCGCTTGAAGCCGCGCAGGGCCGCGACCAGCTCATCGCTGGCGCCCTTGGGCAGCTTCAGCGCGCCGCCGTACAGCGGGTCACCCACGATCGGGTGGCGGATGTGCGCCATGTGCACGCGGATCTGGTGGGTGCGGCCGGTTTCCAGGCGGCATTCCAGCGCGGTGTGCGCACGGAAGCGCTCGCGCAGGCGGTAATGGGTGATCGCTTCCTTGCCGTCCTCGCGCACGCCCATCTTCAGGCGGTCGCGCGGGTGGCGGTCGATCGGGGCATCGGCGGTACCGCCGGCCACCAGGGCGCCCATCACGATGGCCAGGTACTGGCGGTGCACGTCACGCGCGGCCAGCTGCTCGACCAGCGCGGTCTGCGCTTCCAGGGTGCGCGCCACCACCATCACGCCGCTGGTGTCCTTGTCCAGGCGGTGCACGATGCCCGCGCGCGGCAGCACGGCCACCGACGGGTCGCGGTACAGCAGGGCGTTGACCAGGGTGCCGCTGTGGTTGCCGGCGCCCGGGTGGACCACCAGCCCCACCGGCTTGTTGATCACCAGCACGTGCTCGTCCTCGAACAGCACGTCCAGCGGGATGTCCTCCGGCTGGGCGTCGGTCTGGGTGTCCAGCACCACGTTCAGGGTGACGGCCTCGCCGCCGCGCAGCGGGTCGCGCGGGCGGGCCTGGGCGCCGTCCAGCAGCACATTGCCGGATTTGATCCACTCGGTCAGGCGCGAGCGCGAGTATTCGGGGAACAGCTCGGCCACGACCGCGTCGAAACGGCGGCCGGCGGAGGTGTCGGGGACGATGGCCTGGCGGGCCGATTCGGAGGATTGTTCAGACATGGCAGGGGGGTATCTTCGAAATTTTGGGGTCCGGCCGACCGGTTTCAGTCGCTGGACAGGACACTAGGCTATCATCGACCCTTCGTATTCCAGACGCGTCCCGCCTTGACCCCATGATCCGACGCTCCTCCATGCTCTCCGCGCCCGTCCGCCTCACCGCCCTGCTGCTGGTGCTGGTCATCGCCGCCACCGGTTGCCATCGCGGCGCCAAGAAGGGTGATCGCCCCGATGAAGGAACGCCGGTCGAACAACTGTACGACAAGAGCCACTCGCTGATGCAGGGCGGCAACTGGAGCGGCGCCGAAGCCAGCTTCCGTCGCCTGGTGGCGCAGTACCCGTATGGCCCGTACACCGAGCAGGCGATGATCGAAACCGCCTACGCCCAGTACAAGGCCGGCAAGCACGATGACGCCGTGTCGAGCATCGACCGCTTCATCCGTACCTACCCGACCCACCGCAACATCGCCTACCTGTACTACCTGCGCGGCCTGGCCAACTCCAACCGCAATACGGTTTTCCTGCGCCGCGTATGGTCCCTGGACCCGAGCCGCCGCGATCTGTCCACGCCGCACCAGGCGTATTCGGACTTCAACATCGTGGTCGACCGCTACCCGAACAGCCGCTATGCCGCCGATGCGCGCCAGCGGATGATCGAGCTGCGTGACGTGTTCGCCCAGCACGAGCTGGACAACGCCCTGTATTACCTGCGTCGCGAGGCCTATGTCTCGGCCGCCGGCCGCGCCAACTACCTGCTGGAAACCTACCCGCAGAGCGCCTTCCAGTACGACGCCGTGGCGGTGCTGGGCGAGGCCTACACCCACCTGGGCAACAAGACCCTGGCCGACGATGCCCGTCGCGTGCTGACGCTGAACCAGCCGCAGCACCCGTGGCTGGAAGGCAACTGGCCGAAGTACCCGTGGATGATCCGCAAGCTGAACCCGTTCGCCGGCGAGAAGTCGGCCAGCACCGGCCAGCGCAACGCGCGGCTGGAAAAGAAATAAAGAAAAGGGCCCCGCAAGGGGCCCTTCTTCTTTATCCACGCATGGCGTGGCTCTACAGTAGATCCACGCCATGCGTGGATGGCCCGGTAGCGCCGGGCCATGCCCGGCGACAACCCCTCAGCTCTTGTAGCCGTTGCTGATCGGGTACCGGCGCTCGCGGCCGAACGCCCGGCGCGAAACCTTCGGGCCCGGTGCCGCCTGGTGCCGCTTCCACTCGCTGATGCGCACCAGGCGCAGCACGCGGTCCACCACGGCCGCGTCGTAGCCGGCCGCCACGATCTCCGTGCGCGACTGCTCCTGGTCCACGTAGCGGTACAGGATGCCGTCCAGCACGTCATAGGCCGGCAGCGAATCCTGATCCAGCTGGTTGTCGCGCAGCTCGGCCGATGGCGGGCGGCTGATCACCGCCGGCGGGATCACCGGCGCGCCGCCCACGGTGTTGCGCCACTTGGACAGGCCGAACACCTCCGTCTTGTACAGGTCCTTCAGCGGCGCATAGCCGCCGCACATGTCACCGTAGATGGTGGCGTAACCGACCGCATACTCGCTCTTGTTGCCGGTGGTCAGCAGCAGGCCGCCGAACTTGTTGGCCAGCGCCATCAGGATCACGCCACGGCTGCGCGACTGCAGGTTCTCCTCGGTGACGTCCGGCGTGGTGCCCTCGAACATCGGCGCCAGCGACTCCATCAGGCCCTTGAAGGCCGGTTCGATGGAGACCGCCTCCAGCTTCACGCCCAGTGCCTGGCACTGCTCGGCCGCCAGGTCGTTGGACAGGCCAGCGGTATAGCGCGAGGGCAGGCGCACGGCGGTGACGTTCTCCGCCCCCATCGCGTCGACCGCCAGGGCCAGCACCAGGGCCGAATCGATGCCGCCGGACAGGCCCAGCCACACCTTCTTGAAACCGTTCTTGCCACAGTAGTCCTGGATGCCGCGGGTCACCGCGCGCCAGGCCAGCGCGTCCATGCTCTCGTCGCCATCGTCCATCCACACATGCGGCAGGAAGCGGCGGGTTTCGCCGTCGTAGTCCACCACCAGCCACTGGTCGACGAAGGCGGCGGCCGCCGGGTGCACCGTGCCATCGCCATCGGCCACCACGGAGGCGCCGTCAAACACCAGCGCATCCTGGCCACCGACCACGTTGAGATAGGCAATCGCTGCCCCGCTCTCGCGCGTGCGCGCGGCCAGCACGGCGTCACGCTGGGCGTGCTTGCCCCGCTCGTACGGCGAAGCGTTGGGGACCACCACCAGCTGCGCGCCCTCGCGCACCGTGTCGGCCAGCGGCTCGGCGAACCACAGGTCCTCGCAGATCAGCAGGCCGACCGGCACGCCGTTCACGTCGAACACGCAGCTGCCGCCGTCCGGATCCACGTCGAAGTAACGGCGCTCGTCGAACACCGCATAGTTGGGCAGCTCGCGCTTGCGGTAGGTGCGCTCGACCAGGCCGTCGCGCAGCACGCTGGCGGCGTTGTAGACCACCGCACCGGCGGCCTGCGGCCAGCCGACCACGGCCGTGATGCCACGGCAGGCAGCAGCGATGCGGCCCATGGCCTGTTCGCACTCGTACAGGAAGCCCGGGCGCAGCAGCAGGTCTTCCGGCGGATAGCCGCTGACCGCCAGCTCGGGGAACATCACCAGCTCGGCGCCGTACTCCTCGCGCGCCTGGCCGATCATCTCGATGATGCGCTCGGTGTTGCCGGCGACATCGCCGACCGGGAAATCGAACTGCGCCATCGCGATGCGGATCGAAGCCATGGGAATCCAGCCTGTGGTTGCAATGCGGCCATTGTAGCGCCGCCTGCCTGACGGGCACCGCCTCACCCTGCCCTGCGGCCCCCGGTGGATGGTCCTATTTCCCGGCAGGATGCCCTGTCGCCGCATCCAGGGCATCGCCCAGCGCTGGCGCCAGTGAAAGTACATAGGCGGCGTTGAGATGCTGGCCATCCCGGTAGTGCATCATCCCGCCCTGCTCCGCGCGGCAGAGGCCATCGGGGCAGACCATATCGGCAACCTCGATCAACCGGGCGTTGGGCTGCGTTGCCACCGCCGCGCCGATCCTCGACGTCACTTCGTCCGGGCGGACATCAGCCAGCGCCGCGCTGCAGGAGTCGCCGGTCGCCGTCCCGGCCGTGTTCATCGAAAAGACCGATTGGATGCATTGCGAAGCATTGAATGGCAGCAACGGTGTCGGCGCCAGCACCAGCACCTGGTCCGCCGTGGGCGCCACTCGCGCAAGCAGGCGGCTGCCGCCCTGTTCCCATTCCTGCGGCGAGAAGCCATACGCCGCTGACGAGCCCAACAGCAGGAGATCGGCGGGATGTGCGTGCAGGTACTCCACCAGACCGTCGCGCCACTGCTCGCACTCCACATAACGCCGCTTGATGGGCGCGTAGACGAAGGACTGATCGACCATCGGGCAGGATGATTTGGTGATGACCGTCAGGTCCCAGCCGCGCGCGACGGCAATCGCGGACAGGGCCGTGGACCACTGCGCCGCGACGCTGTCGCCAGCCAGGATGACCCGTGGCCGGCCGGGTTCCGCCTGGCTGACGAGCCTGCAGGGCACCACGCGCGAAGCGGAATAGAATTCATCACAGGAGGGATCGGAATACAGTGCCGGAAGGGCCACGGTACGCAACACCGGAGGTTGCTGCGCGCTGAGCTCGATCTTCGCGATCTGCCACGAGCTCCAATGGGCGGTGCCGGCAAAGACCGCAGCAGTCGTAAGAAATACGGCAACCCAAGCCCGCCCATCACCAATGGGTCGGCGCAGTACCGGCGTTTCGATGAATCGCCAGCTCAACCAGGCCACCGGAATGCCGGCAATCGCGGCGCCCGCGCGAATTGCCGGCGATGTGCCCAGGCACGCAACAGCCAGCGTAATCGCCGGCCAATGCCAGAGGTACAGGCTGTAGGAAATGCGACCGAACCAGCGCAGCGGCCGTGCCTGCAACAGCACGTCCCTGCCCCCGAGCAGCAGCAACGATGCACCCAGCGTCGGCAGCAGGGCCCAGGCCCCCGGGTAGCTGATCCACTCAGGCACGAAGAAAACGGCAGATACCGCCAGCAGGGCCGCGCCAAGCACGTGGAAGAGGACCGTGAAACGCGCCACTCCATCCCGTGCACCAAAGGTCAGCTGTACGGCTGCGCCGGCAGCCAACTGCCACAGGCGGAAAGGCATCTGGTAATAGGCAGACACCGACGCGTACTCAGCGGCAACCACTGCTGCAGCAAAACCGGCGAGGACAAGCAGCCAGCAGCCCACGACCAGGGCGTTCCTGCCCCGCCAGCGCCAGAGCAGCAGCACCACGGCAGGCCAGATCAGATAGAACTGTTCTTCTACTCCCAGTGACCAGGTGTGCAGGAGCAGGCTGGTATCGGCCCCCTCACTGAAGTAGCCGAACGATGCATTGGAGAAGAAGACGTTGGAGGCCCACAAGGCAGCCCAGCCAAGACTGTCCAGCTGCAGCTGCCAGGCGGACATCGGCAGCAGGTGCACCGTGCATGCCGCGACCACCAGCAGCAGGACCGCCAACGGCGCCAGCAGGCGGCGCGCGCGTCGTGCGTAGAAGGCCATCAGGCTGATATCGCCGGTGTCCGCCCGCTCCTGCGCCAGGCGCCCGGTGATGAGATAGCCGGAAATGACGAAGAAGACATCGACGCCGATGTACCCGCCTTCGAACCCCGGAACGCCCGCGTGTGCCAGCACCACCAGCAGCACGGCGACGCCGCGCAGACCCTCGATTTCCTTTCGAAATTCCACGCAGTTGCTCCGGTCCAAAAAGAAGGCCCGCACGGATGCGGGCCTTCAATCAACACATGGGCGGGTCGCTTACTTGACCAGCTTGGCGATGGCAGCGCCCAGGTCGCCCGGCGAGCGGACGGTGACAACACCGGCAGCTTCCATGGCGGCGAACTTGCCTTCTGCAGTGCCCTTGCCGCCCGAGGCGATCGCACCGGCGTGGCCCATGCGCTTGCCGGCCGGAGCCGACGCACCGGCGATGAAGCCGACGACCGGCTTCTTCACGTGGTTCTTGATGTACTCGGCACCGGCTTCTTCAGCGTCGCCGCCGATTTCGCCGACCATGATGATGCCTTCGGTCTGCGGGTCTTCGTTGAACAGCTTCAGGCAGTCGACGAAGTTCAGGCCGTTGATTGGGTCACCACCGATGCCGATGCAGGTGGACTGGCCCAGGCCGACTTCGGTGGTCTGCTTGACTGCTTCATAGGTCAGGGTGCCCGAACGCGACACGATGCCGATCTTGCCCGGCTTGTGGATGTGGCCCGGCATGATGCCGATCTTGCACTCACCCGGGGTGATGACGCCCGGGCAGTTCGGCCCGATCAGCACGGTGTCCGGGTGGGCACGGGTCAGCACGTTCTTGACGCGCAGCATGTCCAGCACCGGGATGCCTTCGGTGATGCAGACGATGACCGAGATGCCGGCAGCAGCGGCTTCCAGGATCGCGTCAGCCGCGTACGGCGGCGGCACGTAGATGACCGAAGCGTTGGCGCCGGTGCTCTGCACGGCGTCGGCAACGGTGTTGAAGACCGGCAGGTCGATATGGGTGGTGCCACCCTTGCCCGGGGTCACGCCGCCGACGACCTGGGTGCCGTACTCGATCATCTGAGTGGCGTGGAAGGTGCCCTGCTGGCCGGTGAAGCCCTGCACGATCACCTTGGTGTTCTTGTTGATCAAAACAGACATTGGAATTCCTTGGTGTCGGTATCAGGCGGCGTTCTTGACAGCTTCAACGATCTTCTTGGCGCCATCGTTGATGTTGTCAGCCGGGATGATGGCCATGCCGCTGTCACGCAGCAGCTGCTTGCCTTCTTCCACGTTGGTGCCTTCCAGGCGCACCACGACCGGAACCTTGACGCCCACTTCCTTCACGGCGGCAATGATGCCTTCGGCAATCATGTCGCAGCGGACGATGCCGCCGAAGATGTTGACGAAGATGCCTTCGACCTTGTCCGAGGACAGGATCAGCTTGAAGGCTTCGATGACGCGCTGCTTGTTCGCACCGCCGCCCACGTCCAGGAAGTTCGCCGGCTCGCCGCCGTTGAGCTTGATGACGTCCATGGTGGCCATGGCCAGGCCGGCGCCGTTCACCATGCAGCCGATGTTGCCGTCCATGGTGACGTAGTTGATGTCCAGCTCCGAAGCGATCACTTCGGTCGGATCTTCCTGGGTCTTGTCGCGCATGGCGACCAGGGCCTTCTGGCGGAAGGCGGCGTTGTCGTCGCTGTCGAACTTGCCGTCCAGCGCGTACAGGTTGCCGTCGTCCAGGATGGCCAGCGGGTTGATTTCAACCAGGGCCAGGTCCTTTTCGTTGAACAGGCGGTACAGGTTCACCATGATGCTGGCGAACTGGCCGGCCTGCTTGGCGGTCAGGCCCAGCTTGAAGCCGAAATCACGGCCGTGGTAACCCTGCACGCCTTCGACGAAGTCGACGTTCAGCGAGTGGATCAGCTCCGGGGTTTCAGCAGCGACCTGCTCGATCTCCACGCCGCCTTCCGAAGAAGCGATGTAGGTGATGGTCTTGGTGCCACGGTCAACCAGCACCGACAGGTACAGTTCCTTGACGATCTCGCCGGCGGTGGTCACCAGCACCAGGTTGACCGGCAGTTCGACGCCTGCGGTCTGGTAGGTGGCCATCTTGGTGCCGAGCATCTTGGCCGCAGCGGCCTTCACGTCGTCAGTGGTCTTGCAGAACTTGACGCCGCCAGCCTTGCCGCGGCCGCCAGCGTGGATCTGCGCCTTGACCATCCAGGGGCCCTGGCCCAGGGAGTTGGCAGCTTCGACTGCTTCGTCCGGGGTCGCCGCGACCTTGCCGGCCGGGACCGGGATGCCGTACTCGGCAAGCAGCTGTTTTGACTGGTATTCGTGGAAATTCATGCGTCACCGTGGGAATAGGAACGACCGCACGCAATTCCTCAGGGGCCCCGGCGGGGCGCCGGCATGGACCGCGGCGGGCCCACTATTGTGGCCGAGCCAGCGCCGGGGCGCAAAGAACCCGGGGCGAACGGCCAGACCCGGCCAGTTTTCCACGTTCATTCAGGCAGTTGCGCCGCCCCGGGGGCGGCCCGCCCGGGCCCGGTGTGGGCCGATTGCGCAGGAAACCGCTTCCACCGGCCTATACTTGGGCCGTAGAGTCGAGCTTGCTCGACTGATGCTTGGAGCAGTCGAGCAAGCTCGACTCTACAGAGAACGACAGTCGAGCAAGCTCGACTCTACCCCGCCGCGGGTCCGACGATCGGGGGAACGTCGGGTACGCTGCAGCATCAACGCCGTCACATCCAGATCCAGGCAGCCAGAAGGGGAGTTCCGGCGTGTCACCCAGCGCTTCATTGATCGACCGCATCGAATCGATTCCCCGGCGCGAGCTGTACTTCTTCGCGCTGTACCGCGTGCTGATCGCTTCGGTCATCGCCGCGCTGCTGTACAGCCCGCTGTCCATGCTCGTCGGCGAAGCGCACCACCCCCGCCTGGCCTACCTGGTCGGGGCGACCTACCTGGCCTTGTCCCTGCTGCTCCTGCTGGTCGGCCGCAGCGAGCGTTGGCTGCTGCCGATCGTGGTCACCGGCGTGCTGCTGGACATCGTCGCGGCCAGCCTGCTGGCCCACGCCCTGCCCGGTGCCAGCGCCGGCATCTCCATGTCGCTGCTGTTCAACATCGCCGCGGCGGCCACCCTGCTGCCCCTCAGCTGGGGCCTGGTGCTGGCCCTGGCCGCCAGCGCCGCCACCGCCGCCGAGTACCTGTGGAAGGTGCTGGAGGGCGGCGACCCCACCCGTACCCTGGCCGAGCTGGCCATGTTCGCCACCAGCTACCTGGCCCTGGCCTTCATCAGTTACCAGGTGGGCAGCCGCGCCCGCCGCAACCAGCAGCTGGCCAACCAGCGCGGCGATGAAGTGGCCAACCTGTTCCAGATCAACGAGCTGATCATCCGCCGCATGCGCACCGGGGTGATCGTCGTCGATGGCGACAACCGGATCACCCTGGCCAACGAGGCCGCCTCCCTGCTGCTGGGTGACAACGACGGCGTGGGCGAGACAGGCCAGCTGGACCTGGCCAGCATCGCGCCCGAACTGGCCCGGCGCCTGAACCGCTGGCGCAACGGCTGGACCCAGGACGAACTACCGCTGCAGCTCAACCCGGACCAACCCGAGGTGCAGCCGCGCTTTGCCCGCCTGCTGGCCGGCAGCGAGCTGGCCCTGGTCTTCCTGGACGACTCCAGCGTGGTCTCGCGCCGCGCCGAATCGCTCACCCTTTCGGCGATGGGCCGTTTCTCGGCCAGCCTGGCCCACGAGATCCGCAACCCGCTGGCGGCCATCAACTACGCCGTACAGCTGCTGGAGGAAGGCACCGGTTTCAATGAAAGTGACCGCCGCCTGCTGCAGATCATCCACCAGCAGTGCCAGCGCACCAACGGCATCGTGGAAAGCGTGCTGGGCCTGGCCCGGCGCGAGCGCGCCACGCCCGAGAACGTCGACCTGGCCGCCTTCGTGCGCCGCTTCGTGCTGGAGTACAAGCAGGGCCAGACCCTGGAAACGGACAGCATCGAGCCGATCATCAACGACACCTCGGTCCCGGCCCTGGTCGATACCCGCCACCTGTACCAGGTGCTGACCGTGCTGGTGCACAACGCGCTGAAGTACGGCCGCGTGGGCGAGCAGCCGGCGCGCGTGCGCCTGCGCGTGGCCCAGCACGAGCGCAGCGCGGTGATCGATGTGATGGACCGTGGTCCCGGCATTCCCGAGGCCGTGGCCGCGCAGCTGTTCCGTCCGTTCTTCACCACCTCCGAACACGGCACCGGCCTGGGCCTGTACATCGCCCGCGAGCTGTGCCGCGCCAACCAGGCACGGCTGGACTACATCCCCGTGCCGGCGGGTGGTTCCTGTTTCCGCCTGGTCCTGCCCGGCCCGCATGCATTGATTCCGCAGTGATCCGCCGCGTCAAACATTTGTCGCTTCCAGCCCCCGTCGTTTATCTTCCCTGCCCATGAACGAAACCCGCAGCGCCCTCGTCGTCGACGATGAACGCGACATCCGCGAACTGCTGGTGCTGACCCTTGGCCGCATGGGCCTGCGCATCAGCACCGCCGCCAACCTCGCCGAAGCCCGCGAACTGCTGGCCAGCAACCCCTACGACCTGTGCATCACCGACATGCGGCTGCCCGACGGCAACGGCATCGAACTGGTGAGCGAGATCGCCCACCACTACCCACGTACGCCGGTGGCGATGATCACCGCCTTCGGCAGCATGGACCTGGCCGTGGAAGCGCTGAAAGCCGGCGCCTTCGACTTCGTCAGCAAGCCGGTGGACATCAGCGTCCTGCGGGGCCTGGTCAAGCACGCCCTGGAACTCAACAACAGCGAGCGGCCGGTCGCCGCGGCGGCCACCGAACAGGCCGCGCGCCTGCTCGGCAGTTCGCCGGCGATGGACGTGCTGCGCACCACCATCGGCAAGGTTGCCCGCAGCCAGGCGCCGGTCTACATCCTGGGCGAATCCGGGGTGGGCAAGGAGCTGGTCGCGCGCACCATCCATGCGCAGGGCGCACGCGCCTCGGGCCCTTTCATTCCGGTCAACTGCGGCGCCATCCCCACCGAGCTGATGGAAAGCGAGTTCTTCGGCCACCGCAAGGGCAGCTTCACCGGCGCCCACGCCGACAAGCCCGGCCTGTTCCAGGCGGCACACGGCGGCACCCTGTTCCTGGATGAAGTGGCCGAGCTGCCCCTGCAGATGCAGGTCAAGCTGCTGCGCGCCATCCAGGAAAAATCGGTGCGTGCACTGGGTGCGGCCAACGAGGAACCGGTGGACGTGCGCATTCTTTCGGCCACCCACAAGGACCTGGCCGAACTGGTCGAGGACGGGCGCTTCCGCCATGACCTCTACTACCGCATCAACGTCATCGAACTGAAGGTGCCGCCACTGCGCGAGCGCCGCCAGGACCTGCCGGACCTGGCCGGTTCGATCCTGGCGCGGCTGGCCCGCAGCCACGGCCGTGCCACTCCGCTGCTGGCGCCCTCGGCGCTGGACGCCCTGTCCCACTACGGCTTCCCGGGCAATGTGCGCGAACTGGAGAACATCCTCGAGCGCGCCCTGGCCCTGGCCGAGGAAGACCGGATCGGTGCCGATGACCTGCGCCTGCCGCAGCACGCCCCGCGCGCCGCCGGAGGCCCTGCCGCGCCCGAGGCCGTGGTCGACCTGCAGCCTGGCAGTGCCGCCCTGCCCTCCTACATCGAGCAGCTCGAGCGCAGCGCCATCCAGCGTGCGCTGGAAGAGAACCGCTGGAACAAGACGCGCACCGCCGCGCAGCTCGGCATCACCTTCCGGGCGCTGCGCTACAAGCTGAAGAAGCTGGGGATGGAGTAAGGGCCCGCAGGCCCTGGGGTCGGATCCCTTTCCGCAGGAAAGGGCTCTGACCCCATTCGGACCGCGCCATCCACGCATGGCGTGGATCTACTGTAGAGCCGAGCCCACGCTCGGCTGCTTCGGCTACAGCCGCATCAATCCTTGGTGACGCGGTTGATCTCGGCCAGGCTGGTCACGCCCGCCGCGGCCTTCTTCAGCGCGGACTGGCGCAGGTCGTTCACCTTGATCGCCTGCGCTGCCTCGGCAATCTGCAAGGCATTGCCACCGGCCAGGATGATCGTCGAGATCTCATCGGTCATCGGCATCACCTGGTAGATACCGGTACGGCCCTTGTAGCCCTCGGTGCACTCATCGCAGCCCACCGCTTCGTACAGCTCGATGCCCGCATCCAGCTGCTCCTGGGTGAAGCCCTCGGCCAGCAGCGCGTGCGCCGGCAGGGTGGACGGACGCTTGCAGTTGCTGCACAGGCGGCGCGCCAGGCGTTGGGCGATCACCAGGGTGACCGAACTGGTGATGTTGTACGGCGCGATGCCCATGTTCATCAGGCGCGCGATGGTCTGCGGCGCGTCGTTGGTATGCAGGGTGGACAGCACCATGTGGCCGGTCTGCGCGGCCTTGATCGCGATCTCGGCCGTTTCCAGGTCGCGGATTTCGCCGACCATGATGATGTCCGGATCCTGTCGCAGGAACGAGCGCAGCGCGGCGGCAAAGGTCATGCCGCGCTTGTTGTTCTGCTGCACCTGGTTGACGCCGGGCAGGCGGATTTCCACCGGATCTTCGGCAGTGGAGATGTTGCGGGTCTCGTCGTTGAGGATGCCCAGCGCGGTATACAGCGACACCGTCTTGCCCGAACCGGTCGGGCCGGTCACCAGGACCATGCCGTACGGCTTGTGGATCGCCTCCAGGAACAGCTTCTGCTGCTCCGGCTCGTAACCCAGCTTGTCGATGCCCAGCTTGGCCGCGCTGCCATCCAGGATACGCAGCACCACCTTTTCGCCGAACAGGGTCGGCAGCGTGCTCACGCGGAAGTCGATCTGCTTGGTCTTGGACAGGTTCAGCTTGATGCGTCCGTCCTGCGGCACGCGCTTCTCGGCGATGTCCAGCTGCGCCATCACCTTCAGGCGCGCGGCGATGCGCTGGTTCAACTTCACCGGCGCGCGCGCGACCATCTTCAGCAGGCCGTCGATGCGCAGGCGCACGCGGTAGTCATCTTCGTAGGGTTCGAAGTGGATGTCCGAAGCGCCCTTGCGGATCGCGTCGACCAGCACCTTGTTGACGAACTTGACCACCGGGGTGTCGTCACCCTTGGCGTCGATGCCACTGTCGCTGCTGCCAGCGAGATCCTCGTCGCCACCGCTGATGTCGAGGTTGGCCATGCCCTCGTCATCGCCACCGAGCGCGTCGGACATGGTGTCATGCTTGGCCTGCCACTGCTCCAGCGTGCGGCGGATCTGGTCCTCGTCGATGAGGATCGGCTCCACCACCAGGTTGGTGTGGAACTTGATCTCATCCAGCGAATGGGTCGGGTTGCTGGTGCCGACGAACAGGCGGCCACCGCGTTTGAACAGCGGCAGCACGTTGTGCTTGCGCAGCAGCTCCTCGCTGACCAGCGCAATGGCGTTCTGGCTGCTGTCGAACGTGGACACATCGAAGAGCGGCATGCCGAATTCGACCGAATTGGCGGCGGCCAGCTGCGCGGCGCCCACGACTTTGTTCTGCGCGAACCAGGTCGGGAGGGGCAGGCGTGCGGCGGTAGCCTTGGCCATCGCATCGCGGGCAGCAGCTTCATCCAGCGCGCCATCCTGGACCAGGCGGCGCGCCAGGCCGGTGATGCCGACGAGATTGGCGGTGGTTACGGCGTTCATTGAAATCCTTGGCTCGTGGGGCGGGCAATGCCGTGGCTCGTTCACGAGGCCACGTCACGGGGTCCCAGGACATGCCACGGCCACTGACCGCCCTCCTGCGTCCAGCCTGGCAGGCACAATCCTGACTCCCCGGGTGATGATAGCTCTCCCGGTGCCCGGCCAACACAGCAGCGGTGAACATCCCCCATTCCGGGCCTGCGGACTGGAACGGCCAGCACCCCATTCAGGCATCGCGGCGGAGTAACATTACGGCGGGGAAAAACGGGGAAACACCTTGAACCAGCTCAGTATCATCCTGCCGGCGAAGAACGAAGCCGAGGGGCTCCAGCACACGCTTCCGGCACTTCGCCAGCACTATCCTCACGCGGAGATCATCGTCGTTGATGATGGCTCCACCGACGCCACCGCGGCCATCGCCCGCGAACACGGCGTCAAGGTGCTTTCCAGCCCCTACTCGATGGGCAACGGCGCATCGATCAAGCGCGGCGCGCGCGAGGCCACCGGCGAAATCCTGGTGTTCATGGATGCCGACGGGCAGCATCATCCGGCCCACATCCAGGCCCTGCTGGACAAGCTGGCCGAAGGCTATGACATGGTCGTGGGTGCCCGTGACAGCAGCGGCCAGGCAAACGTCCACCGCGGCCTCGCCAACCGGTTCTACAACTGGCTGGCCAGCCACATGACCGGCTTCGAAGTGAAGGACCTGACCTCCGGGTTCCGTGCGGTGCGCGCAGGACGCTTCCGCGAGTTCCTGCACCTGCTGCCGAACGGGTTCAGCTATCCCACCACCAGCACCATGGCCTTCTTCCGCAGCGCATACCCGGTGGCCTACGTGCCGATCCCGGTGGCCAAGCGGGTCGGCAACGGCAGCCACATCCGTCCCATCAAGGACGGCATCCGCTTCCTCCTGATCATCTTCAAGATCGCCACCCTGTACTCGCCGCTGAAGCTGTTCGCGCCGGTGGCAGTAGCGTTCTTCCTGGTGGGCCTGGGCTACTACGGCTATACCTTCGCGACCATGCACCGCTTCACCAACATGAGCACGCTGCTGTTCAGTGCATCGGTGATCATTTTCCTGATAGGGCTGGTTTCCGAGCAGATCACCGGCCTGACCTACCTGGCGTCGCGGAAGGATTCACAACCGTGACATCGGAGGGCGGGGCCACCGCAGCCCTTCCGAAGCTGCTGGTCGTGGCCTCCACCTATCCGCGCTGGCGCGGTGACCCGGAGCCAGGGTTCGTGCATGCGCTGAGCCGGCACCTGACCGACCACTTCCAGGTCACGGTGCTTTGTCCGCATGCGCCCGGCGCAGCTCCGCAGGAGGATCTCGACGGTGTCAGGGTCATCCGCTACCGCTACGCACCCATAGCACTCGAGCAGCTGGTCAACGGGGGCGGCATCGTCTCCAACCTGCGCCAGCGCCCATGGACGCTGGCCCTGGTGCCCACCTTCCTGCTGGGCCAATGGTGGGCCATGCGGCGTGAACTGCAGCGGCATGGCCACCACGCGCTGCACGTCCATTGGATCGTACCGCAGGGCCTGGCCAGCGCCTTTCTGCCCGAACGCCTGCGCCCCCCGATGCTGGTCACCTCCCATGGTGGCGACCTGTTCTCGCTGCGTGGCCGCATGTTCCATGCAATCAAGCGCTTCGTCCTGTTGCGTGCACAGGCAGCCACGGTTGTCAGCGAAGCGATGGTCGCCCCGATGCGAGCCTTGGCCCCGCACCTCCCCCTGTCGGTCTCGCCGATGGGCGTGGACCTGCAGCGCCACTTCGTGCCCTCTTCAGCAGCACGGGCGCGCAATGAACTGCTGTTCGTCGGCCGCCTGGTCGAGAAGAAGGGCCTGGTCCACCTGCTCGACGCATTGCCGGCGGTGCTCGCACACCACCCCGATACGACGCTCACCGTCATCGGCCATGGCCCGGAGCGCGACGCGCGGCAAGCCCAGGTGGAAGCCCTGGGGCTGCAGGCGCACGTGCGGTTCCTGGGTGCCCTCCCGCAGGAATCCCTGCCGGCGCACTACCAACGGGCCACCGCACTCGTCGCCCCCTTCGTGCAGGCCCGCAATGGCGACCAGGAGGGATTGGGCCTGGTCACCGTCGAAGCACTTGGCTGTGGATGCCCCGTGGTGACCACCGACGTGCCGGCGGTGCAGGATGCATTCCCGGCCGGACCACCACGCTACCTGGCCCCGCAACGCGATGCCGCAGCGCTTGCCAGCGTACTGCTGACGCTGCTCGACGCGCCGGAAGTGGCCGAAGCATGGGCGCACTCGCAGCGCCCCGCGCTGCTGGCCCGTTTCGACCACGCCCAGGTCGCAGCGAACTATGCACGCCAGCTGCAGGCAATCATGGAGATGCCGGGTGCCCGTTAGACTGCCGCGCCTCGGTGGCCTGGCCCGGACGTCCCTCCTGGTGATGTTCTGGCAGGGCATCCGCATGCTGTGCCTGGCGGCCTGGATCATCGTGGGTGCGCGCGTCCTGGGTGCGGACAACTACGGCCTCTTTTCCGGCACGGTGGGCACCGCATCGGCGCTGGCGGGGTTGGTGGGCCTGGGCGGCGGAATGCTGATGTACCAGTACGCCGCTGCAGACCGCTCGCGCTTCGCCCGCTATTGGAAGCAGTGCCTGCTGCTCTGCGTGATCAGCGCGGGTCCGCTTTCGCTGGTCTTCTATCTCCTCAGTGCGGGGCTGCTGTCATGGCCCGCGCTCTGCCTGATCGCATTGTCGGAAATCGTCGCGTTTCCGTTCGTGACCAACGCGGCGTTCGCCCTCTCGGCCAATGACCGGATGGGATGGTCGGCCGCCCTGCCCGCGCTGAACGCCTTGCTGCGGCTGGCCGCGATCTGCATCTTCAGCGCACTGCCCGCATCGGCCGACCTGACCGCATATCTCGCGCTGCATCTGGCCGCGTCCGCCTGTAGTGCGCTCCTCGCGCTGCTGGCGGTGCGCTGCCTGCTGAAGCCGGGGCCGGCAAAGGCACGGATCAGCCGCGGCGACCTGATGCACGGCAGCGGCCACGCAGCCGGATGGAGCTCATCGGTGGGCGTCACCACCCTGGACAAGTCCTTCGTGCTGCATGCAGGTGGCAGCGCGGTTGCCGGCCAGTACTCGGCCGCGTACCGCATCGCGGCAGTGTTCGCGATGCCGCTCGACGCCATGATCATGTCCGCCATGCCGCGCCTGTTCCGGGCGCAACGGGACAACACCCAGCACCGGCGCCTCGTCGCCTCGATGATCCTGGCCGCGCTGGGCTATGGCATCGCCGCCAGCGCGGTGCTGGGCTACGGCGCCCACATGCTTCCGCATCTGCTGGGCAGCGATTTCACCGCGGCCATTCCGGGCCTGCAGTGGATGGGCCTGTTCGTGGTCGGCTACAGCGTGCGGCAGATCGGCTGCCACACGCTGCTGGGGCGCGGCTGGAAACTGCGCAAGTTCCTCGTCGAAGCGCTGGGCCTGCTGCTGATGGCGGCGCTCTCGGCATTGTGGATCCCGGCGTACGGCCTGCAGGGTGCCGTGTGGATGATCATCACCGCCGAGGCCGTGATGGCCTGCATCGCCTGGCTGGTCGTGTCCTTCAGTCCCGCGCCGGCAAGCGCGAGCGCGCAGCGCTGAACACATCCAGATAGGCCTGGCACGCCGTCTCGATGGAGAACGCATCGGCGCGCGCGCGCAGCGTCTGCGCAGGCACGTGGCCGTTCCCCTCAACGACGTTGCGCAGGGCCTGCGCCAACGCAGCCGCATCCCCTACCGGCACGAGCTGTCCATACCGCCCCTCCCCCAGCACCTCGGCAGGGCCATGCGGGCAATCGGTGGCCACTACCTGGATGCCGCAGTGCATGGCCTCGACCAGGACATTGCCAAAGCCTTCGTAGTCCGAGCACAGCACCAGCGCCGTGCTGCGCACCATCCACGGCAGCACGTCCTCCACGCGGCCGGGCAGTGCGACATTATCCTGCAGCGCGCTTGCTGCCACCCACCCGGCAAGACGGCCTCCCTCTTCCCCCTGCCCCAGCACCAGCAGGCGCGCCCGGTGGGTCTGCCGCAAAAGGACGAACGCGTCCCACAACAGGTCCAGGCGCTTTTCCGGCGAAAGGCGCCCGGCATAGATGAACACAGGGATCCCGTCATCCGGGAAGGGCCATGCCTGGTCCGGCAGGATCGGCGCGCTGCGCGCCTTGCGGGTGATGGGGTTGTGGATGACCCGAACCTGCGCGACCGGAAGGCCAAGCTCCTCTTCCATATCCCTGGCCAGCGCTGCAGAGACCGCAACCACCGCCTGCGCTGCCGGCGTGGCGAAACGCATGAGCCAACCGATGACCTCCCGCTTGCATCGTGCAGAGCCGCGCGCCTTCTTTCGCGGTGCGGACAGCGCAAGATGCTGGGCGATCACCACCGCCGTGCGGGGATAGAGCAGCCGTTGCCAGAAGACAATCCAGATGGCGAGATCGTTGGCGGTCGTCACCACGATCGCGGGACGCTCGCGCCTGATCAGCCATGGCAACCGCAGAAGCAGCTGCCAAGCACCGCGCGGTGCAACGAAGTCGACTTCCCCCGCATGGCCGGGGCCGCCGAGATCGCGGCCGGCGATGACACGGGCAGCCTCGCCCCGTTCCCTGAAACCGCGCAGCAGATTCAGCTGCACACGCTCCAGGCCGCCCGGCTCCCAGCGGCTGGCCAACAGCCAGATCATGCCGGTTTCCGGGCGCAGCAGGAGGAATCACCAGCCGTTCCCTGCAGGCTGCCAATCGTCAGTCCCATCGCCTTTCCCCAAGGTGACTTTCCACCTGCAACTGCCCATCATGCGGTACTGCCCGACAGAATAGCCACACAGGTCCCTTCATGCATGTGCTCATGCTCTGCAAGCGCCAGTACACCGGGCGGGACCTGCTCGATGACCAGTACGGCCGCCTGTGGGAGATTCCGGAAGCGCTGGCCCACCGAGGCCATGCGGTCAGTGGGCTCACGCTGAGTTATCGCCGCAGGAGTACGGGCCTGCATCGTTCTCCCGCCGATGTGCACTGGCACTCGATCAACGCCGTTTCGATGCGCGCGCTGTACATGGGTCGGATGATCGACCAGATTCACGCGCAACGGCCGATCGATGTCCTCCTCTCGAGCTCCGACGCCCTGTGCGCAACGCTCGGCGACCGGTTTTCCCGTCGCCTGCGTGTCGCACACGTCGTCGATCTCTATGACAACTACGCAGCGTTTGGCCTGACGAAACTTCCTGGCGTACACGCGGCGTTCGACCATGCATGCCGCCACGCGGCCGGCATCAGCGTGGTGACCAACTCACTGGCAATGGCACTGCGTCCATCCATTCCTGGTGGCACGCCATTGGAAGTGATCGGCAATGGCGTGCGCACTGACCTGTTCCATCCCATGGAGCAGGCCGCATGCAGGGCGCAGCTGGGCCTGCCCACGAATGCGCGCCTGATCGGCTGCGCAGGCGCGCTGGACCAGAGCAGGGGCATTGAAGACCTGTTCAAGGCATTCCACCTGCTCGCGCACAGCGACCCCGATCTCCATCTCGTCATCGCTGGACCAAGGGACAACACGCTTGAGCGCTACGCACATCCAAGGATCATCGACCAGGGTACGCTGGACTGGCGAGACGTGCCCGTCCTGATCAATGCGCTGGACGTGTCCATCGTCTGCAATCGCGACTCGGCCTTCGGGCGCTTCTGCTATCCGCTCAAGCTGGTCGAATCCATCGCCTGCGGGGTCCCCGTCGTGGCTGCGGCCGTGGGCGACACACGCCGCATCGGCGGCGAAGCCCTGGCCACCTACTCCCCCGGGAGCTGCGAGGAACTGAAAGCAGCCATCGAGCAGCAACTGTCCATCCCATCGCGGGCGGCCCGCTCACTGGCCTGCAGCTGGGAGCAGAGAGCCACGCAGATGGAGCGCCTGCTTCTGCAGGCGCTGGGACGCGGCGATCAACTAGCGGCAGGACGACGGAACGTAGCGGCCATCCAGTCCACTGCAGGACCAGTTCACCGCGCCATTCGTATCGTGGGCAGTCAGGACCAGGCTGCGGCCTGCGATCTTTGAGCTGGCCGAAGACGCAAACACGACCGAAATCGAACCGGTATTGTCCACCGTGACAGAGCGCACGTACTTACCCCGCACTGATGCCGGAGCTGCCATCCCTGCGGCCAGATTGTCTGCCGGGAACTGCCCGTGGTCAGAGTAGTAGGTCGCGATCGCTTCTTTGGCGCTCGATGACAGGGAAAGACCTTCTGCGACCTGGGCACGAGCCACGTAGTCGAGGTACGCCGGCGTCGCGATGGCCGCCAGGACGGCAATGATCGCAACGACGATCATCAGTTCGATCAAGGTAAAGCCGCGCTGTTTCATGTTCTAGTCCCCTTTTGCCTTTGTCTGCTGCTGCTCCGCCAGCCAATGCTCCAGGTGCTTGATGTCCGGATCATACGCATGGCGACTATTGGCCGCCGTGAGGATCCCCATCCCCTTGCGGCCTTCCTCCAAGCCAAGCAAGTTGGATGCCAACCCCATCCGCAGCAGCCAGAGCTGCGCGCCCGTGTCGTCGGGGGAGATACGCACCGCCTCCCGCAGGAGCTCCATGGCCAGCGGGTAGTCCTTCATTGCGTTGAACGCATAGTTGGCAAACACCAGCCTGATCCGCGACGAGTTGGGATTTGCGACCGTGGCTGACGTCAGCAGGTCCAGCAGCACCTGCTCATCGACAGGGCGACAGCCCCCTTGCACGCGACAGGCGACCACTGCCTCGAGTGCACCGGATTCCTGCGGCCCCAGCGCCCGCCGGGCGATCTTCCGTTCAAGCGACGCCCACACCTGGGGCGACTGCGTCCGCCCTTGGTACGAGTGGAGGATGATCAATGCCTGCTCAGGCAGTGGAGATCCCCCGGGAAGCGCCGCCGCATGCTCAAACTCCTTCTCCGCCAATCCCCAGGCAGGCGATGCCGGGTCGTCCGGATTCGCCGCCAGCAAGGCGCGCCCCAGCTCATAGCCTGCCCGGGGGGAATCAGGATTCCGGTTGGACAACGTCAGCGCCAAGCGCATCGGGTCAGCCCAGGTCTGGACCTGCACCCATCCCATCCCGGCCACGAATACCAGCAGCACTGACACAACCGTCACTGCGACGCCGCGCGTGCATCGCGCCATCAGCGCACGCAGGGGCTGCACCCATGCCAAGGCGATACCGGCAAGCGCGAGATAGTTGCGGTGCTCAAAGGCCAATTCCAGGGGCACGACATTGCTGGTCAGCGCGTGGCTGACAAAGAACCAGGCGATACCCAGCGCGGTCAGCGGCCAGCGCTTGCGCACGGCCCAGCCGAAAGCCGCCAATGCCACCAGCAACAGCGTCGGGACCATGAAGGCAGGTGCCAGCCAGGAGGTCGGCACAATTGCGTTGTCATAGTAGAACTTCAGCGACTCCGGCCAAGGCAGGATGATCTGCTGGAGATAATCGAGCAGGACACCTGGCTGTGAGAGAAGCCGGCCCGCCAGGCTGAAATCACGCGCGGAGTACCGCTCCGGCGCCATCGCCCCCGGAAGGACGATGGCGAAGAACACAGCGGCTGCCGCCAGAATGCCCACTGCATACAAGGCAATCAGCGCACGCGCGCGCGCTCCATCCGCGTTGCGGAAGCCGAGGACGAATACCTCCAGCATCAACGCGTAGGCAGGAACGAGAATCGCGGTTTCCTTGAAGCCCAGCCCCAGCACGGTGCCCAGCACGACACCACACCACCACAGGACTGCGTTCCTTGAACGCGGCATGCTGCTGCGTGCTTGGAGGTAGCAGTTCAGTGCGATGAGCACGCCTGTCGCCGCCCCCAGCTCCATGCGCTGCACGACGTAAAGCACGGTAGACGCCTGCAGCGGATGCACCATCCACGCCAGCGCCACGGCGAGCGCCATCAGGCGTACCTTCGCCACCGGAGCGGACAGTACCCGCCGCATCAACGCTGACGCCAACGCGAACACCAGCAGCGAGTTCAGCAGGTGCACGGCCAGGCCCGTGGCCTTCATGGGCCACGTGGCCAGACCGGTGAAATAGTAGTTGAGACCGAAGCTGAGGAGCGCAAGCGGACGCCCCGCATCGCCCGTGATCCCTTCGGTCATGGCGGCCTTGATGGATCCAGCGTCCAATGAAACAAGACGCCAGTCCTCATCGTCCACCAGGTTGGGAAAGTCATCGAAGATGAAACCGCCTTTCAGGCCATTCCAATAGACGACCATTCCCACAAGCAACAGCAGCAGCAACGCTCCGAAGCGCAGAATCCGCTGGGCAGGCACGCTTTGCATCGGATGGAACTCCCCTTCCAGATAAGAGAAAGGGCCGCAAGCGGCCCTTTCCCAGTACAGCAATGTCCTCTGCGCAATTAGCGGCAGGAAGACGGGCGGTACTTGGCGTCGATGGTGCCGCCAGTGCAAGCCCAGGTGATCGAGCCACCGGCATCAGCCGGGGTCATGATGAAGGTCTTGCCAGCGATCTTGGCGCTCGCCGAGTTGGAACCCTTCATGGTGGCGGTGATCAAGCCATTGCCGCTGAGGCCGACGCTGAGGACGTACTTGCCGTTGATCGAAGCAGCCGGAGCGAGGCCAGCCTTGGTGTTGGTGTCCGGGAAGGCACCCTTGTCAGCGTAGTACTCGGTGACAGCAGTCTTGGCGCCGCCGCTCAGGGTCATCGCTTCGGAGACCTGCGAGCGAGCGACATAGTCCTGGTAAGCCGGCAGAGCGATGGCGGCCAGGATCGCGATGATCGCGACGACGATCATCAGTTCGATGAGGGTGAAGCCCTTCTGGTTCTTCATTGTGTACATCCCCAAGATTGGTGGTGGTTGAGTTCAGTGCGCCTGAACGGTCCGGCTCCGAGCCGGCTGAGCGGTTCCTGCGCCCCGCGGGTGGATCAACGCAGGTTGCGTGCCAACCCCGGCACGCCCCCCCCTGGATTTCCCCGGCGCCAATAATGGCAGCAATTTGTTGTATGTGAAGCCCCCCGGCCCGGAAATGCGACGAGTCAGCCAATGTGACGCAATGCGTCACCTTTGGCCGGAACCCGGCACGATTCCGCAATTTGCCCCCCGCACAGCCTGCCCAGAAGGCCATGAACCGGCTAACATCGGAGCCAATGATGCCCGCCTGGGGATGGCGGGCCTTGGGGAGCCAACATGTCTGTCAGTCGCAGTGCGATAAAGAAAGAGCCCGTGGCGCGTAGCACCATGGAGCTTCAGCCGTTTGTCTGGGAGGGGACCGACAAGCGTGGCGTGAAGATGAAAGGGGAGCAGCTGGCGAAGAACGCCAATCTGCTGCGGGCCGAACTGCGCCGCCAGGGCATCAACCCCGGACAGGTGAAGGTCAAGCCCAAGCCGATGTTCGGTGCCGCCGGCAAGGCGGTCAGCCCAAAGGACATCGCGTTCTTCAGCCGGCAGATGGCCACCATGATGAAGTCCGGCGTGCCGATCGTGTCGGCGCTGGAGATCATCGGCAGCGGCCACAAGAACCCGCGCATGAAGAAGATGGTGGATGGCATCCGCACGGATATCGAGGGCGGCTCCTCGCTCTACGAAGCGATCAGCAAGCATCCGGTGCAGTTCGACGAGCTCTACCGCAACCTTGTCAGGGCTGGCGAAGGCGCCGGCGTGCTGGAAACGGTGCTGGATACCGTCGCCAACTACAAGGAAAACATCGAGGCCCTGAAGGGCAAGATCAAGAAGGCGCTGTTCTATCCGGCCATGGTCATCGCCGTGGCACTGGCGGTCAGCTCCATCCTGCTGATCTGGGTCGTGCCCCAGTTCGAGGACGTGTTCCGCGGCTTCGGCGCCGATCTGCCGGCCTTCACCCAGCTGATCGTGAACATGTCCCGTTTCATGGTTTCCTGGTGGTGGCTGATCCTGCTTGTGGTGATCGGTGCCCTCGTAGGGTTCACCATGGCCTACAAGCGCTCTCCGAAGATGCAGCACACGCTGGACCGGCTGGTGCTGAAAGTGCCGGTGATCGGGCAGATCATGAACAACAGTTCGATCGCCCGCTTCGCCCGTACCACGGCGGTGACCTTCAAGGCCGGCGTTCCGCTGGTGGAGGCACTGGGCATCGTTGCCGGCGCCACCGGCAACAAGGTCTACGAAGAAGCCGTGCTGCGCATGCGCGACGACGTCTCCGTCGGCTACCCGGTCAACATGGCCATGAAGCAGCAGAACCTGTTCCCGCACATGGTCATCCAGATGACCGGCATCGGCGAGGAGGCGGGTGCCCTGGACACCATGCTGTTCAAGGTAGCCGAGTATTATGAGCAGGAGGTCAACAATGCCGTTGACGCACTGAGCAGCCTGCTGGAACCGATGATCATGATCTTCATCGGCGTCATCGTGGGTGGCCTCGTCATCGGTATGTACCTCCCAATCTTCAAACTTGCTTCCGTGGTCTAACCTTACATGGCATTTCTCGACCAGCATCCCGGCCTCGGCTACCCCGCCGCGGCCGCCCTGGGCCTGCTAATCGGCAGTTTCCTCAACGTGGTCATCCTGCGCCTGCCCAGGCGGATGATGTGGGAGTGGAAGCGCGAGGCGCGTGAGGTCCTGGAGCAGCCGGACATCTACGACCCGCCTCCACCCGGCATCGTGGTCGAGCCGTCGCACTGCCCGCACTGCAAGCACAAGCTGTCCTGGTACGAAAACATCCCGCTGTTCAGCTGGATCATCCAGGGCGGCAAGTGCCGCCACTGCAAGGCGCCCATTTCCATCCAGTACCCACTGGTGGAGGCGCTGACCGCAGTGTTGGTGCTGGCCTGCGTCTGGCAGTTCGGCTTCGGCTGGCAGGGCTTCGGCGCCATCGTGCTGACCTGTTTCCTGATCGCCTTGTCTGGTATCGACCTGCGCACGCAGTACCTGCCGGACCAGGTCACCCTGCCATTGATGTGGCTGGGCCTGGTCGGGAGCATGGACAACCTGTACATGCCAGCCAAGCCCGCCCTGATCGGCGCCGCTGCCGGCTTCCTCGTGCTGTGGGTCGTGGCCAAGGCTTACAAGCTGGTGACCAACCGCGACGGCATGGGCGGCGGCGATGCCAAGCTGCTCGCTGCACTGGGTGCCTGGTGCGGGCTGAAGGGCATCCTGCCCATCATCCTGCTGTCGTCCGTGCTGGGCGCCATCATCGGCTCGATCTGGCTGTACACCCGCGGCCGCGACAAGGCCACGCCGATCCCCTTCGGCCCCTATCTGGCGTTGGCTGGCTGGGTGTACTTCATGTGGGGCGAGCCGGTGGTGAACCAGTACTTGGTCATGAGCGGGCTGCGCTGACGCTGCCGTCATGAGCCGCTACGTGGTCGGCCTGACCGGCGGCATCGCCGCCGGCAAGAGCGAGGTGACCCGGCGCTTCGAGGCGCTGGGGATCGTGGTCGCCGACGCGGATCTGGCCGCGCGTGCGGTGGTCGCTGCCGGCAGCCCGGCGCTGGCCATGATCGCCGAGCGCTTCGGCGCCACCATGCTGCTGCCCGATGGCAGCCTGGACCGGGCCCGCCTGCGGGCCCATGTGTTCGCCGACCCCGCCGAACGGGTGGCCCTTGAGGCAATTACCCATCCCGCGATTCGCCGCCTGATGCAGCAGCAGTGCGAACAGGCAGCCAGCCCCTATGCGCTGGCCGCCATTCCCTTGCTGACCGAGGTCGGCGGCCGCCAGGCCTACCCTTGGCTGGACCGCATCCTGCTGGTTGATGCGCCCGAGGCCGTGCAGCACGCGCGGTTGATGCAGCGCGACGGCATCGATGCTGCATTGGCGGACCGGATGATTGCCGCCCAGGCCAGCCGCGCACAGCGCCAGGCCCTGGCCGATGACGTGGTGGTCAATGATGGCCACCCGGAAGACCTGCAGGCGCAGGTCGAAGCCCTGCATGCGCGGTATCTCGAACTGGCTGCGCCGTAGCGGGCTGTACTGCCTGCCCCTGGAAGAACGACTGGGATCAGCCCTCATTTCCTGGATTTCTTCTTTTTGACTCTACGCTGGTGCCCGTCAAGCAACCCACGACGCATTGCGATATACACCAGCATTGCAGCCGTGGCGAAAAATAACAGCGCGATGACACGCTCCTGCGTCGAGTGACTGAAATACTTCAGGAGCGAGAAAACAACCCCGCAGCGGCGATTACAGCGCGCAGCCCCCTCGTTGAGCCCAATCCCCAATGTCGCAGCCCCCATGGCTGCGGACAGAAGGGCAAATACCATTGCCGAAATGAAAATCACCGGACGCCACGTCCGCCGCAGTCTGGACACTTCCACCTCCTTGGGAGATATGTTCTACATGACGCCCGCGCGGCCGGGGCACTCATGCTGGACCGAAAATCACTCAAGGCGCAGCCGGAGTGCAGCCGCAATGCTCGATCACACCGCAACAATACGAGCCTGAGCAGGAATCACCGTTTCAAGGCACAAGGCCCTTTCGAGATCCTCATCATGGAAGCTGTTCCAGAAATATCGCCGCTTTCCATCCAGGCCGACCAGCACAAGCTCATACGCACTCATACCCTCCGCGCCCAAACGGCGGGAAATGCCGCACCTGTAATAAAATTCAGCATCAGGCGGCAAACTGGCCCCGAAGCCAACTGAACTCCGGATCATCGGAACGATACTTCCCTCCGCCTTCTTCAGCCCGCCATCACGAATCCAGGCAAGCGGATCCTTCGCATTGTAGGAAATGTAGTATTCCCCGGATTCCACATCCGACCGGATATCGATCAGCGTGGCATCCTCGGGCACTGCTGCAGCGCGCACCACGGAAAGATCCCCCTCACTTGCAATCTGCGAGAGGGAATCATAGGTCCGCGCGCTGCGATCACAGCCAGCAACACCCGCCAGAAATGCCAACGCTACGACACGTGATCTGATCATCATCCAAATAGCATCGCGCTCAGGGATATTGGTTTCCGGGCCGTGACGACAGGGCGCACAGCGTCCTGACTTCATCAGGCTACGCACACACTGCCTCATCGACAATCAGCAGCGCTCGAAAGGGCGGTGACGCTCACACATTACCTCCCACACCAGAGGTCGCCCCGACAATCGCCTTCCGGACAGCCGTGCCGCGTACGCGACAACTGAAACCGGACAGACACACACCGTCTTCTCACGCCTCCCGCTATGGTCCTGCGCCTGTCATTGCGCCTGCCTGTGAGATCACCCCGTGCCCACCGCCTCTCTCCGTTCCTATACCGCCCGCGTGGTGGTGACCTTGGCGCTGGTCGCCCTCGGCCTGCTGCTGTGGCAACTGTCGCAACTGGTGCTGCTGATCTTCGGCGCCGTGGTCGTGGCCGCGCTGCTGCGGACGATCGTCGGCGCGGTGCTTCGTTACACGCCGCTGTCGGAAGGGTGGGCACTGGGCCTGACCGTACTGCTGCTGATGGTGCTGTTCGCGCTGGCAATGTGGCTGTTCGGGTCGCAGCTGAGTGCGCAGATGGCCACCCTGCGACAGACGCTGCCGGCCGCATGGGAGAACTTCCAGACGTGGCTGGCGGACAGCCCCATCGGGCCTACGGTCCATGAGCTGACCCAGAACGCACAATCCAGCGTATCGACGAAGGCCGCCCGCGCCGGGTCACTGGCGATGTCGGCCACCGGCGGCGTGGCGGACCTGTTCCTGGTGCTGATCGGCGGCATCTATCTGGCCGCGCAACCGACGCTGTACCGCACGGGCCTGCTGAAGCTGCTGCCGACGCGGCAGCGTCCGGCCGTGGACGACGCACTCCACGCCAGCGGCAATGCATTGAAGGCCTGGCTGGGCGGCCAGCTGCTGGCCATGGCGGTCGTCGGCCTGCTGACCGGGCTGGGCCTGTGGGCACTGGGCGTGCCGGTCGCCTTCGGGCTGGGCATCATCACTGCACTGCTGGATTTCGTACCGATCGTCGGCCCCATCCTCGCGGCGGTTCCGGCCATCCTGCTGGCCTTCACCGTCAGCCCGGAGATTGCCCTGGCCACGGTGGCACTGTTCGTGGTGGTGCAGCAGATGGAGGGACATCTGCTGCAGCCGCTTATCCAGCAGCGCGCGGTTGACCTCCCCCCTGCCCTGCTGCTGTTCTCCCTGTTCGGCATCGGCTCGCTGCTGGGCCCGGCCGGCGTGCTGCTGGCGGCGCCGCTGACCGTGGTGCTGTATGTGCTGGTCAAGCGGCTCTATGTCGTCGAAGCCCTCGGCACAGCAACGCCGATTCCAGGCGAGCCCGCGGCCACGAAGGCCCGGTAGATCCACGCCATGCGTGGATGAGAGCATCAGCAGTGCGGACCAACGGTCCGCACCCACCGTCCACCAGGCTCGATTCCCGGGCGGCGGCACCGCCGCCAAGGCCGCCAGGCATGGGCTCGGCTCTACTGCAGCGTCGCAGCGCCCCGCATGCGCTCGGCCTGCAGCTGCTGCTGCACATGGCGGGTCAGCTCACGCGCGGCCACCATCAGGCCTTCCATCGTCTCTGATGGCACGGCCTGCAGCGGGCCGCCACGCGTCCGCGCGATGTGCGCGGCATGCATGAGCCGGGTCAGCGTGCTGATACCGGACACGGTACGCCTCAGGCCCGCCATCGTGCCGGTCTGCGGCTCGCTGAGCCCGGCGCGCTGGGCGGCCTGGCTGGTTGCAGCGTCGGCTTCCATCCTTTCCTGCAGGACGTTCATCAGGTCACCAGGTTCCTTGAGGACAGCTTCCACGCGTTCGGCGACCTCCGCAGACAGAAGGTCGATCGAATCGCCGACCAGCTGGTGCAGGTTCGGGTAACGGGTGCGATGGGACATGGCCGGGCTCCGTGCAGGTGGTAGGCCATCTGGCCAGCTACGCGGGGCGATGTCAGCAGGCAAATGCGTCAAAGCGCTCTGCGGCAAGGGAATGGATGGACGTCCACCGTCAGAAGCAAGACCCAAGCACGCCGGTTACGACAGTAGATCCACGCCATGCGTGGATGAGGACATCCACCGTGCGGACCAACGGTCCGCACCCACCACTAACAGGAATCATCCTCCGTGCGGACCAACGGTCCGCACCCACCACTCACCGCACCCACCACTCACCGGACTTATCCGCCGTGCGGACCAACGGTCCGCACCCACCGCCAGCAGGGTTCAGTAGAACCACGCCGTGCGTGGATGATCAGAGCGGTTTTGGCGAGAACGTCAGGGTTGCAATCACGCCGCGGTCGCCACCGGGGCGCACGCTCACCTGCCAGCCGTACAGGTCGCACAGGCGACTGACGATCGACAAGCCGATGCCGCCGCCCTGCGAGTGGCCGGCATGGGTACCGCGATAGCCGCGCTGGAACAGCTTGGCGGCATCTTCTTCACTCAGGCCAGGGCCACTGTCGGTCACCGAAACTGCATTGCTGCTGACGTGCACGCGCACGCTGCCATCCTGCGAATACTTCACGGCGTTGCCGATGAGGTTGCCCAGCGCCACCGACAACGCGGCTTCGGGAGCATCGATCACCAGGTCGCGCTCGCCTTCCAGCACCAGCTCCAGCGGCTTGCCACCCAGCTGGGCGCGGTGGGCATCCAGCAGCTGATCGGCCACGCGCGCCACATTGCTGGTGCCCTGCCCGCGCTCGTTGCGCGACAGCAGCAGCAAGGCGCCGATCAGGTCGCTGCACTGTTGTTCGGCACGCTGGATGCGCTGCAGTCGCTGCAGCACCTTCTCGTCCAGGCCGGGGCGAGTCAGCAGCAGCTCGGTCGCGCCACGGATGACCGCCAGCGGTGTACGCAGCTCGTGGCTGACATCGGCATTGAATTCGCGATCGCGCTGCACGACCTCGGTAAGGCGCGAGGAATAGTCATCCAGCGCCTGCGCCAGCTGGCCCACCTCGTCATCCGGGAAGCGCGGCGCCAGGGGCTCGGGATCGCTGGTGCCTCCACGGTAGGCACGCAGCCGTGCGGCCAGGTCGGACACCGGCTTCATCACCTTCGATGCTGACCACCAGCCCAGCACCAGCGACAGCAGGCTGAACACCAGTACCGACAACACCAGCGCGCGGTTGAGTTGCTGCCCGCCGCGCACGCTGTCGGTCATGTCATAGGCGAGGAAGAACCAGGCGTCAGGGGTCTTGCGCACGGCCAACTTGTACGAATACTGCTCGCCATGCTCGTCACCGGTGACCGTGTGGATGCCATCGGGGAACGCTGCCCACTGCGCGCGCTCTTCCCTGACCCGCTCGAACTTGTCTTTCGGGTAGGCGAATGCGCGGATCTGCTGGACCGGGAGATCGGGGCTGCGCAGGGGGTCTTCGTAGTAACGCCGCGCGTACTCGTTGATGTTGCGGTTCATCACGTCTTCAACCAGCTGGGTTTCCACGCGCATGCGGGCCCAGTTGGTGGCGAACGCGAACAGTGTTGTCAGGCAGAAGCCCAACAACACGAACGAGACGATGATGCGACTGCGCAGGCGCCGCCGGTAAGGCGTGCGCCGACGCTCCCCCCTGGTTGCCACCGGATCAGGCTTCCGGGGTGGCGATGCGGTATCCGATGCCATGGCGGGTCTGGATCAGCGGCACTTCAAACGGCTTGTCGACCACCGCGCGCAGGCCGTGGATGTGCACACGCAGGGAATCCGAATCCGGCAGCTCCTCGCCCCAGACGCGGGTTTCCAGTTCCTGGCGGGTCACAACCGCCGGAGCGGCCTCCATCAGCGCCTGCAGGATCTTCAACGCGGTCGGGTTGAGCTGCAGCAGCTTGCCCTGGCGGCGCACTTCCAGCGTGTCCAGGTTGTATTCCAGATCGCCGGTTTCCAGCACGCGGGTCTGCACGCCCTTGCCGCGGCGCGACAGGGCGTTGAGGCGGACTTCCACTTCCTGCAGCGCGAACGGCTTGATGAGGTAGTCATCGGCGCCGGAATCAAAACCGGCCAGCTTGTTGTCCAGCGAATCACGCGCGGTCAGCATCAGCACCGGGGTCTGCTTGCGGGCTTCATTGCGAAGCTTGCGGCAGACTTCGATGCCGTCCATACCCGGCAGGTTGAGATCCAGCACGATCGCGTCGAACTCGTGCACCACGGCAAGATGCAGGCCGGTGACCCCGTCAGCAGCGAAGTCCACCGTGTGGCCCCGATCCTCGAGGTAATCGCCAAGATTGGCTGCGATGTCGCTGTTGTCTTCGATTACGAGAATACGCACTGGGACCTCTGATTCAGTAAGGGTCGTCGAGGGATGCCGACCTGCTCAGGATGCAACCGAGCAGGTGGACGCCACGTCTACCCGCTGAACGATACAGGTTCCATTCTTAACATTTCGTACGGGACACGGGACCGGCAGATCAGCGCCTCAGGTTGCCCGTCCGGTTGCTGTCTTCGAACGACCTGCGGCTGGCCTCGTCGATCCGGCGCCGCTGGGCCGCCGTGGTGCAAACGCGCTTGGCCATGTTGCTGCCGACGGTGCGCTCGCGACTGCAGACCATCCGGCTGTCGGACCAGGCCCGGGCCAGGATGGTGTTGACCACGTCCTGGTCCTTGAGGATCTCGGCGCGGCCCTGCGGGTCGAGCTGGTCCACCCGCTCCTGGTCGCCCAGCTGGGTCTGGATGCGGCCCAGCGCCTGCTGCAGGTTGGTCTTGTCTTCCCTGGCGATCTCGCTGTAATCCTCGGAATCGATCGCTTTTTCGATGGCGCTCACCTGCGCGGCAACCGGCAGGTTCGCATCCAGCTTCACTTCAGCATCCTTGTCGGGTTTGGCCTGGGCGGTGGCCGCCAGCGTCACTCCAATGCAGAACACCAGGCCAAGCGAGGTCATGCGGCGCATAGTTTCCCTTGTTATCGTCCATGAAGAATGACTCACTCTACGGAGCTGCCGGTGTACCTACAAGGGACGACCGGCAGGGGGCCCAACGGCCGTCCGTCAGCGCCCGGCAGGGGGCGGCGAGAGGGTCTTGTAGCTGCGCTCGTCGTTGAGCAGCGCCTTGCCCTTCTCCTCGATCCGCCGGCGCTCGGCCACGGTCAAGCAGCGGCTCTTGGGCATGTTGCTGCCGGTGGTACGGGTGTGCTGGCAGACCTGCCGGCTGTCGGCGTGGGCGCGGGTAAGGATGGTGTTGATCCGCTCCTGGTCGTTGAAGACCTCGTTCTGCACCGTCGCGGGCAGTTCCTGCACCGTCTGGCGGTCACCCATCCGCTGGGTGATGCGGGCCAGCGACTGCCGCACCTGCGCACGGTCATCCTTTGAAATTTCGGCGTACTCGCCGTTGTCCAGCGCCTTTTCGACCTGGCGCACCTGGTCGGCTACCGGCGCCTGCCGGTCCATCTGCACGACGGGCTTTTCCGACCCGGCCTGTGCGGCCGCGGACAGCCCCAGCAACATTGCAAACACGGTGATGCGGTACATCGCCAGCCTCCCGATCCATCCCGGAACGAAGGCCCAACTCTACGAGCCGCCCTGCGCCACCACAAGGGACCTTTGGCAGGAGCCGGACGGGCATAAAAAAGACCCAGGCGGTCTACCCGCCTGGGCCTGAAGTCGTATCCCGATTACCGATCCTGCTGAGAGGCAGAGCTGCGGTTCGCTGAAGCCTACGCCGGCCCCGATTAAAGCCTTGTTAAACCCGCCCGGCAATCTTCAGGAAAATTACAAGTTACTGATAATCAAGGTTTTTTAATCTTCTCGACGTGGGCAATGATGCGTGAGGCCACGTCCACCTGGCAGGCCGCTTCGATGCCTTCCAGGCCCGGCGTGGAGTTCACCTCCAGCACCAGCGGGCCGCGTTCGGAGCGGATCAGGTCGACCCCGCAGACCGACAGGCCCAAGGCCTTGGCCGAGCGCACCGCCACCTGCTGTTCAGCCCGGCTGGCCTTGGCCGCCACCGCCGTGCCACCGGCATGCAGGTTGGAACGGAAGTCACCCTCCGGAGCCTGCCGCTGCATCGAGGCCACCACCTGGTCGCCGACGACGAAGCAGCGCAGGTCCGCGCCCTTCGCCTCGCCGATGAATTCCTGCATGAGGAAGTTGGCATACAGGCCGCGCAGGGCCTCGACGATGCCGCGCGAGGCGCTGGCCTTCTCGGTGAGGATGACCCCGCGGCCCTGCGTGCCCTCGTTGAGTTTCACCACGTGCGGCGGCGGGCCGAGCATGGAGAGCAGGTCGACCGTATCGTCCGGGTTGTCGCCGAACACCGTGACCGGCATGTCGATGCCCTTGGCCGCCAGCAGCTGGTGCGCGCGCAGCTTGTCGCGCGAGCGCAGGATCGCGTCGGACGGATTGGGTGTCCGCGCGCCCATCAGCTCGAACTGGCGCAGCACGGCGGTGCCGTAGCGGGTGATCGAGGCGCCGATGCGCGGGATGACCATGTCCACGCCGGTCATCGGCCGGCCCTTGTAGTGCATGGAAAAGCCATCGGCGGCAATGCGCATGTAGCAGCGCAGCGGGTCGAGGATGCGGACGGTATGGCCGCGCGCGCGCGCAGCCTCGACCAGCCGGCGGGTGGAGTACAGCGAGCTGTTGCGGGACAGGATGGCGAGCTTCATCGCGGCGGCAGTGGACGGCAGGCGCGCAGCATAGCGCGAGCGTGTGGCGGCAGGATGATGCTCCGCGACGTGCTGCCGCAGATCAGGGAAGGCGCAGCGTGAAGCGTCCGTCGCGGACCCGCAGGGCCAGCCCGGTTTGCCGCCACTCCACGGGCAGTTCCAGTGCCGTGTGCGGCGTGGGGATCCGTGTGATGGCATCGGCCACCCAGTGATCTTCATGGGCTTCGCCATGAAGCGTGCCGTCATCACCCACCTCGATCACATCGATCCAGGCCACGCTCCTGGCCTTGCCACGACCGCCCACGGCATGGCCGGCGATGGCCTGCCAACGCCCCCGCCAATAAATGAGCCACACGCTCTGCTGGGGACGCAGATCCGCATCGATCACGCTGCCCGCTACCACCACGCATCGTCCCGACGGGCTGGCGATCACCGTCTCCAGATCGCACACATGGCAGCCCGTGGCCTCACCGTCGAAGTGAAGCGAGTACGGACAGAGTCGCGTGAACAGGGCCGGATGCGCGGTCAGGCGCAGATCCTCGGGAAGCATGGGGATGGCCTGCAGGACCCGGGTGTCGGGCAGGACGTGGCGAAGCGCCTTCGGCACGCCTGCAGCCAGTGCCGGGTGCCCCTCCGCCAGCCATAGACCTCGACAGGGATGCAGCTGGATCAGGCGGCAAGGCAGGCTGTGCAGCCACGATGCCGCCGCCGCATCGCCATCGGATTGCCGACGAGCCCCCAGTTCCTGCGCGAGCACGCTTGGAGCGACGGCCAGCAGGTGCACCACCTTGTGCTGCTCGTCGTAGACGATCACCCCCTCGTTCCGGTCGACAGAGCCGGTGGACAGGCGCAGCGCGCTGCCCGGCAGCGACGTCCATTCACAGCTGGCTTCGTTGCTGCCAAGGGTGGCTACCCCTTCGACGATGGCGCCATCGCGCAGCATCTGGATGCTGTAAACAGGCCCGCCCATGCCCACTTCAGCCGATTCCAGCAGCACGTCATGCGTGGGGGGACGCTCGGCCAGGCGCCTTGGCAACTCCGAACGCAGCCGTGCGCCGCCGACGGCATCACCGACCAGGTCAAGGCGCTGCAGCACGACTCCCAGCACAACGCACACGGCAAGGCCGACCACCACGCCCAACGGTGACCACCAGGCGACGCAGATGGCCACCCACGCCAGCAACGGCAACCATTGGGCAAAGCGACGGAGCGTGGTTCGATCAGCAGTCATCCGGGCATCGCATCAGCATCCGTGCACCATTCAAGCGTTCAACACGGCCCCAGGCAATGGGCCCGGACACGGTTGATTCGGCACAGGATATTCGCGAAGCGCAGGCCTGTTCGAGGCGTTCACCGATCATCACGACCGGGATCCATGCGCGGAAGAACCACTGGGAGACATGGAGCGGGCGAAGGGAATCGAACCCTCGTCAGTAGCTTGGGAAGCTACAGCTCTACCATTGAGCTACGCCCGCATTGCAGGGTGAAAGTCTATGCGCAGGGGCCGGTGTTGGGCAATGGGGTCAGAGCCCTTTCCTGCGGAAAGGGATCCGACCCCGCCTTGGATCAACAACGTCAGAGCCCTTTCCTCGTGGAAAGGGATCCGACCCCGCCCTGGATCAGAAGCTGCCGCTGAAGTTGGCGAACAGCGTGGCGTCCTGCGCACGCTTCTGCAGGGTGGTGGCACTCAGGCCGATGTTGCTCTGCAGGCCGAACAGCTCCATGCGCGCGCCGAAGATGGCGGTTGCATAGTTCTTGTCGAAGTCCATGCCCGGCACGCGGTACATGCCCACGTCCGGCAGGCTCTGCACCCATGCGCTGGCCTGCTTGGTGTCCTCGAACTCGTGGTCGTAGGTCACCTGCACGTACGGCTTGAC
Source organism: Stenotrophomonas sp. ZAC14A_NAIMI4_1 (assembly GCF_003086915.1). NCBI lineage: Bacteria > Pseudomonadati > Pseudomonadota > Gammaproteobacteria > Lysobacterales > Lysobacteraceae > Stenotrophomonas > Stenotrophomonas sp. ZAC14A_NAIMI4_1. The sequence goes on along the minus strand of NZ_CP026002.1, from coordinate 4,489,576 downwards.
GCTGCCGCCATCGAAGCGGGCCTGCCAGCCGATGCGGCCCACGGTGGAATCGACGTCCTGCTTGCCATAGCCCAGGGCGGTGGCCAGGGTGTTGGCATCGGCGGTTTCGGTGTAGCCGTCGATCTTCACCTTCTGCCAGATCACCGAGGCGATCGGGCCGTGGCGGAAGCCGCCTTCGGTGCCGAACTCGTAACCGGCGTTCAGGGCGGCGGTCAGGTTGCTGCCGTCCGGCGAGCCGCCGTGTTCACGGGTGGCCGGGCCGAGCTGGACCTTGCGGTTCACGTCATACGACAGCCAAGTGTAGCTGACCTGGCCGTTGACCCAGATGCGGTCGCCGTACCAGCCCGCGAACAGGCCGGCGGTGGTGTCCTTCTGGGTGAAGTCGCCACGGCTGTTGCCGAAGTCGGCGTTCATGCGGCCGAAACCGGCGAAGCCGCCGAAGACCATGCCGTCACGTGCCCAGTCGACACCGAACAGGCCGGCCGGCGCCAGGCCGTCATACACGTCGGCGTGGTCGTAGCGCTGCATGTCGCCGCGCACGCCGCCCCACCAGGACATGCCATCGGCCGGACGGCCGGCCTGGTGCAGGCTGACCTGGTCGGCGCGCGAACGGCCGATGGTCTGCGCCGAGTGGGTCAGGATCTGCTGCAGGCGCGGGCCTTCCAGGATCGAGATGGCGTACTGGCCCAGCATCTGGTGCGCGGCCGTGGTCGGGTGCACGTCATCGGCGAACAGGTAGGTGCTGGCCGCATCCGGGCGCACATAGGCCAGCGGGCTGCAGGTCAGCGACGAGGCCACCAGGCAGGCGCGACCGGTGACATTGCTGAAGCCGTACATGCCCGGGTTGGCGATGATTTCGCGGAGCAGGGTGTAGGTATCGAGCGGGATGAACTCGATGCCGGCCTGCTTCAGGCCACCGTACAGCGCGTTGTTGTAGGCGTTGGACAGGGCGGTGCCCTGTGCGCGCGCCGCGGCGCCACGATCGATGAAGCCCGGGGTGGAACCAATATCAGGCAGGTTGGGCACCAGCACGTACTCTGCACCGGCCTGCTTCAGGCTGGACACGATGCCGATCTGGGTGGTGACCGCCGCGCCGATGACGGCCGGTGCCTGGGCCGGGGCGGTGATCGAGAACAGGTCGTTGGCGCCGCCCCACACGGTGTACAGGGCGTTCGGGTCGGCCTTGCCGCCGTTGGCGGCCAGGTAGTTGGCCATCTGCGTCTTCAGCGAGGGCACGGCGACGTTGCCGAGCGCCGGCTGGGTCAGGTCGACGCCCACGCGGGCGCCGCCGACGGCGTAGTTGTCACCGTTCTGGCCGTTGCCGTTGGGGCTGGCGTTGGTGCCGTAGTAATCGGCCACGAACTGCGCCCATTCCCAGCCCGGGTTGGTGGTGGACTGGCCGGTGACCGGGCGCACGTCGGCCGGCAGCAGCGGACGGAAGTAGCCGCTGTCGGTCAGGCTGTCGCCGAAGAACACGGTGCGGGTGAACGGGGATTCGCCTGCCATGGCCGGCAGCGCGGCGAGCGCGATCGCGGCCGCCATCAGGGAGCGGATCGGGCGTTTGCTGAGCAGCATGTAGAACTCCTGGGGGGAAATGTTGGGGATCCGGCGCACACGTACGCCGGCGCACGGTGAATGGTTTCACCGTGTCGCCGATTGCTCACGCTGCGCCGCGGCATGAATTGTCGCCTGAGACTGCGCTGGCGGGCTGTGCCGGAGATGGCGTGCGGCGCACGGAGGCGACGGTTCCGATCCTGACGGGCCATAAGCGACAATGCGTGGATGAACATCCAGCTCAATGGCGAACCCCGCACCCTGCCCGCTTCGGCGACCCTCCTGGACCTGCTCGCCACCGAGCAGCTGCTGCAGCGCCGGGTGGCGGTGGAAGTGAATGGCGAGATCGTCAGCCGCAGCCGCCATGGCGAGCACGTGCTGGCCGAGGGTGACGTGGTGGAGATCGTGCACGCGCTCGGCGGCGGGTGAGGTCCAGGAGTCGGATCCCATCGCATCGCGAGGGGCTCTGACCCCGAACCACCCAGCAGCGGGTCAGAGCCGTTTGCCGCGGGCAAAGGGATCCGACCCTGCTTCCTGCGTGACCCCATCTTCAGGCGGATAAGCGATAATCGCGTCATGAACCTCCCTGTCTCCCCCGATTCGCTGGTGATCGCCGGCAAGACCTATGGCTCGCGGCTGCTGACCGGCACCGGCAAGTTCAAGGACCTGGAAGAAACCCGCCTGGCCACCGAGGCCGCTGGCGCCCAGATCGTCACCGTGGCCATCCGCCGCACGAACATCGGCCAGAACCCTGGCGAACCGAACCTGCTGGACGTGCTGCCGCCGGACCGCTACACCATCCTGCCCAACACCGCCGGCTGCTACACCGCCGAAGACGCCGTGCGCACCTGCCGCCTGGCCCGCGAGCTGCTGGACGGCCACAACCTGACCAAGCTGGAAGTGCTGGGCGACCAGAAGTCGCTGTACCCGGACGTGGTGCAGACCCTCAAGGCCGCCGAGCAGCTGGTCAAGGACGGCTTCGAGGTGATGGTCTACACCTCCGATGACCCGATCCTGGCCAAGCGCCTGGAAGAGATCGGCTGCGCTGCGGTGATGCCACTGGCCGCGCCGATCGGCTCGGGCCTGGGCATCCAGAACAAGTACAACCTGCTGCAGATCATCGAAGACGCCAAGGTGCCGATCATCGTCGACGCCGGCGTGGGCACCGCCTCCGATGCCGCCATTGCGATGGAGCTGGGCTGCGACGGCGTGCTGATGAACACCGCCATCGCCGGTGCGCGCCACCCGGTGCTGATGGCCAGCGCCATGCGCAAGGCCGTGGAAGCCGGCCGCGAGGCCTTCCTGGCCGGGCGCATCCCGCGCAAGCGCTACGCCAGCGCCTCCTCCCCGGTGGATGGGCTGATCGGCTGATGACCAATCCATTTGACAGCGCCGGCTCCAAGGCCCCGCCCAAGCCCTTCACCGTGAGCGAGGGCCGCCGCGAGGTGCGCAGCTTCGTGCTGCGCCAGGGCCGCTTCACCCCCGCCCAGCAGCGCGCGTTCGACGAACGCTGGCCGCGCTTCGGCATCGACTACAACGGCCAGCCGCGCGACCTGGACGCCACCTTCGGCCGCCCGGCGCACAAAGTGCTGGAAATCGGCTTCGGCAACGGTGCAGCCCTGCGCTTCGCCGCGCAGCACGATCCGTCGCGCGACTACATCGGCATCGAAGTGCATGCGCCGGGTGTTGGCCGCCTGCTGAACGCGCTGGCCGATGACAACGCCGACCACGTGCGCCTGTACCACCACGATGCGGTGGAAGTGCTGCAGAACGAGATCGCCGACGGTGCGCTGGATGAAGTGCGCATCTACTTCCCGGACCCGTGGCACAAGAAGCGCCACAACAAGCGCCGCCTGCTGCAGCCGGCTTTTGCCGAACTGATCGTGCGCAAGCTGCGCCCGGGTGGCCGCCTGCACTGCGCCACCGACTGGGAAGACTACGCCGAGCAGATGTGGGACGTGCTCGACGCCACCGCCGGCCTGGCCAACCGTGCCGGCCCGCGTGGCAGCGTGCCGCGCCCGGACTGGCGCCCGCAGACGCACTTCGAGACCCGCGGCCAGAAGCTCGGCCACGGCGTCTGGGACCTGCTGTACGACCGCACCTGACCCACGCCCGAGGACGCTGCGCCCCACATGGATACCGCGCTGACGCTGACCAACGACATGAAGCTCGTGCTCGGGCTGGTCGGCTTCACGATGGCGATGTTCCTGTTCGAGCGCATCCGCGCCGACGTCGTCGCGCTGGTGGTGCTGGTGGTGCTCGGCGTCACCGGCCTGATCGCCCCGGAGGAAATCTTCGGTGGCTTCTCGGGTAACGCGGTGATGAGCATCATCGCCACCACCATCCTCGGTGCGGGCCTGGACCGCACCGGGGCGCTGAACCGGCTGGCCGCGTGGCTGCTGCGGCGCGGCCACGGCATCGAGCAGCGGTTGATGATGATGACCATGGCCATCGCCGGCCTGAACTCGTCCTTCATGCAGAACCCCTCGGTGATGGCGCTGTACCTGCCGGTCGCCTCGCGGCTGGTCGCGCGCACCGGCCTGACCCTGCAACGGCTGCTGCTGCCGATCTCGGCAGCGATCGTGATGGGCGGCGCGCTGACCATGGTCGGCAACTCGCCGCTGATCCTGCTGAACGATCTGCTGGCCTCGGCCAACAACAACCTGCCCTCGGGCCTGGCGACCATCGAGCCGCTGCGCATGTTCGCGCCGCTGCCGATCGGCGTGGCCCTGCTGATCGCCTCGCTGCTGTATTTCCGCTACTACGGCGACCGCAAGCTGATCGAAGAGGAAAGCCTGGTCAATGACGGGGTGACCCCGGCACGCACCGAGAGCTACTTCGCCAAGACCTACGGCATCGAAGGCGATGTGTTCGAGCTGATGGTCACCGCCGAAAGCCCGCTGGTGGGCATGACCCTGGGCGAGGCCGAGACCCTGCATGATGCGCCGCTGCTGCTGGCGCTGAAGACCGGCAACGACACCCGCTTGGCACCGCCGGCGGAGATGCGCATCTGGGTGGGCAGCGTGCTGGGCGCGATGGGCCCGCGCCAGGACGTGCACGATTTCGCGCAGAACCAGTTCCTGCGCATGTCCTCGCGGCTGAAGCACCTGGGCGACCTGTTCAACCCCAGCCGCGCCGGTATTTCCGAGGCAGTGGTGCCGCCGACCTCCAACGTGATCGGCAAGAGCGCGGCCGATCTGCGCCTGCGCAAGGAGCGCGGCATCAGCCTGCTGGCGATCAACCGCGACAAGCAGGTGATCCGCGAGGACGTGCGCGACGTGCAGCTGCGCGCCGGTGACATGCTGGTCTTCCACAGCATCTGGACCGACCTGGCGCAGGCCGCGAAGAGCCGCGACTTCGTGGTGGTGACCGACTACCCGACCGGCGAGCAGCGCCCGCACAAGTTCAAGATCGCGATGGCGATCTTCGCGCTGACCATCCTGATCGCGCTGACCAGCAAGCTGCCGGTGGCGCTGACCCTGATGACCGGCGTGGCCGGCATGCTGCTGACCGGCGTGCTGCGCATGGACGAGGCCTACGCCTCGATCAACTGGAAGACGGTATTCATGATGGCCGGGCTGATTCCGCTCGGCTGGGCAATGGATTCCAGCGGCGCGGCGGCCTGGGTGGCCGGCCACACGATCGACAAGCTGCCGACCGGCATCCCGATCTGGGTGCTGGAGCTTGCGCTGGCACTGCTGACCACGGTGTTCTCGCTGGTGATCAGCCACGTGGGCGCGACGATCGTGATGGTGCCCATCGCGGTGAACCTGGCACTGGCGGCGGGTGGCAATCCGACTGCGTTCGCGCTGATCGTGGCGTTGTCAGCGTCCAACAACCTGATGACGGCCTCCAACCCGGTGATTTCGATGATCACCGGCCCGGCCAACTACACCCCGCGCGAGATGTGGCGGGTCGGCGGACCGCTGTCGCTGATCTACACGCTGGTGGTGGTGGTGATGATCAACCTGATGTTCTGAGCCCTGCACCTGCAGAAGGTGCGGACCACCACGGGTTTGGTGGGTGCCGACCGTTGGTCGGCACAGGGTCGGATCCCGTTGCTGCGCAACGGGCTCTGACCCCAATCTGAAATTCGATATCTGACTGGTTCCATCCACGCATGGCGTGGATCTACTGGCCGCGATCTGTCGGAATCGGGCTGTGCTCTGGTAGGTGTCGACCTTGGTCGACAGTAGATCCACGCCATGCGTGGATGCTTCTACTTCTACCCTGACGCCCCGATGGGGTCAGAGCCGTTTTCCTGCGGAAAACGGATCCGACCCCGACGCTGGCCTCAGGCCAGGTAGACCTGGCCGTCGCGGATATCCACCGGCACCGCGCGCAGGCGGTCGCCCTTGCAGGGGCCGGCAATGCAGTCGCCGCTGTCCAGCGCGAACGAGGCGCCGTGCGCAGCACACACCAGGTGGCCTTCACGGCTCTTCAGGAACTGGCCGGGAGCCCAGTCGAGGCGGCGGCCGGCGTGCGGGCAGATGTTCAGGAATGCACGCACCTGCGCGCCATCGCGGTACAGCACCAGCGATTCGGCATCGCCCTCGACCACCGCTTCGACCTCGGCAAAGGCCCCGTCGGCAAGGGCATCAAGGGCGATCAAGGCAGCGGCGGCAGTCATGGCGGAAGGCTCTTGCGGAAAACCGGATTGTCGCACGGCCGCTCATATGACTGGCTGCGACATGAACACAAGTCATTGATCCGTAATAAGCAAAGGCTATATTTAACGAGTTTTTCACTCAATGACAGTGGCGCATCCCGATACTCTGGTTTCGCTGATCCCAGCCCTATCGAGCCGCCATGTTTACTCGCGCTTCCGCCTTCAACCAGTTCCGCACCCTGTTCGCGCCGCGCAAGCCGCGCCACCCGCTGGTGCGCGTTGCCGTGGGCCTGCTCGGCCTGGCGATCCTGGCAGCGATGGTGTTCATCGGCGTGTTCGTCGGTGCGGCGATGATCCTGATCGGCCTGGCGTGGAAGCTGCTGGCGTCGCGCAAGCCCAGCGTCACGCGCCGTGCGGCGGATGCCAACGTGGTGGAAGGCGAATACCGCGTGGTGCGCAAGTCAGCTTTGCCGATGTCGCGCTGATGCGTTCGCCCGCTGACGTGGGCGCCGCACCGTTCTAGACTGCAGGGGCCTTCCTACTGGAACCCCCGCATGTCCACTGCCGTTGCTTCCGATGTGATCCCTGCCCCCGCCGTGCCGCGCGTACCGGTGGTGGGCGGTGGCACCTTCCCGGTCCACCGCATCTACTGCGTCGGCCGCAACTTCGCCGACCATGCGCGTGAGATGGGTGCTGCAGTGCCGGCGGCCGACGATCGCGGCCGCCCGATGTTCTTCTGCAAGCCGGCCGATGCCATCGTGGTCGGCCACGACGATGTAATCCCCTATCCCCCCGCCACCGGCAACCTGCACCACGAAGTGGAGCTGGTGGTGGCGATCGGCGTGGATGCGCCCGCCGGCGAGCTGGCCGTGGCCGATGCCGATGCGCTCATCTATGGTTACGCCGTCGGCCTGGACCTGACCCGCCGCGACCTGCAGGCCGCCGCCAAGGAAAAGGGCCACCCGTGGGATTCGGCCAAGGGCTTCGATGCCTCCGCACCGATCAGCGAGATCGTGCACGCCGGTGAAGTGGGCGACCTGGCCGCCTTGAACCTGTCGCTGGAAGTGAACGGCGAAGTGCGCCAGCAATCGCTGCTCGACCAGATGATCTGGAACGTGCCGGAAATCCTGCATGAGCTGTCCAAGCTGTGGCAGCTGCGCGCCGGCGACCTGGTGTTCATGGGCACGCCGTCGGGCGTGGCCGCATTGAAGCCGGGCGACCGTTTCAGTGCACGACTGGAAAACGTGGCCGAACGCCACGGCGTCATCGCAGGCTGACATCCGCTGCGTTAACCTGCGCTCGATCCCTCGCCCTCAGGAGAAGAACAAGAATGGGAATGCTCACCGAGTTCAAGGAATTCGCGATGCGCGGCAACGTCATCGACCTCGCCGTCGGCGTGGTCATTGGCGCGGCCTTCGGCAAGATCGTCACCGCCCTGGTGGAAAAGATCATCATGCCGCCGCTGGGCATGCTGATTGGCAAGGTCGATTTCTCCGATCTGGCGTGGACGTTGTCGGCCGCCAGCATCGGGCCGGATGGCAAGGAAATTCCGGCGGTGGTGATCGGCTACGGTGATTTCCTCAACACGCTGGTGCAGTTCATCATCGTGGCCTTCGCCATCTTCATGGTGATCAAGGTGATCAACCGCCTCTCGCGCAAGAAGGATGCCGCCCCGGCCGCACCGAAGGAAGAAGTGGTGCTGCTGCGCGAGATCCGCGACAGCCTGAAGAAGTAAGGTGCCGGGCGCCATCGCGCGCCCCGCGTACCTGGAGAGTCGAGCCGTGCTCGACTGCGCCGGACAGTCGTCAAGGTAGCGCCGGGCCGTGCCCGGCGAGCGCAGCGGTTGGTCGACGTTCGCCGGGCATGGCCCGGCGCTACCGCTTTGCCGCTCATGGCCGGAAAACAGCGTTCGCCGCCACCGTGACCTCCCGCCCATGCGCGGCACTGAACGACTGTTAAGCTCCAAGGCTGATTCCCTTCCCGGAGCTGTCCATGCGTCGCCGCGTCCTTGCCATCGCATCCTCCCTCGCCCTGCTGGCCGCGCCGGCCTTCGCGGCGCCGCGCACCACCACCCTGCCCCCGGCCTCGCTGGCCACCGCTGCGCAACTGCGTGACCAGGCACTGGCCGACGACACCGGCTGGAAGGTGGTTGAATCGCTGACCACCGAGATCGGCCCGCGCATCGCCGGCAGCGAAGCCGACGCCCGCGCCGTGGCCTGGGCCGAAGCCAAGTTCAAGGCACTCGGCTTCGACAAGGTGTGGAAAGAGCCCGTGACCTTCCCCAAGTGGGAGCGCCGCAGTGAACATGCCGCAGTGACCGGCAGGAACCCGCAGCCGCTGCAGATCACCGCCCTGGGTGGCAGCCCCGGCGGCAACGTCGAGGCCGAGGTGGTGCGTTTTGCCGACCTCGCCGCGCTGCAGGCGGCACCGGAAGGTTCGTTGAAGGGCAAGATCGCCTTCGTTGATTACCAGATGCTGCCGTTCCGCGACGGCCGTGACTACGGCCGCGGCGGCGCGATCCGCAGCAAGGGCCCGTCCGAGGCGATCCGCAAGGGCGCGGTCGGTTTCCTCATGCGCTCGGCCGGTACCGATTCGCACCGCGTGCCGCATACCGGCATCACCCGCTTCGATGATGGCCTGACCCCGGTGCCGTCGGCCGCCCTCTCGGTGCCCGATGCCGACCAGCTGGCCCGCCTGGTCGCCCGTGGCACCACCACCTTGAAGGTGGCGCTGGACTGCGGCTGGGACGGCACTGCGACCTCCTACAACGTGATCGGCGAAATCACCGGGCGTACGCTGCCGAAGGAAGTGGTGGTGATCGGTGGTCATCTCGATTCCTGGGACCTGGGCACCGGCGCCGTGGATGACGGCGCAGGCGTGGGCATCACCATGGCCGCCGGCCACCTGATCGGCCAGCTCAAGCAGGCCCCCAAGCGCACCATCCGCGTGATCGCCTTCGCCAACGAAGAACAGGGCCTGTATGGCGGCAAGGCGTACGCCGAGGCACATGCCAAGGACGTGACGCTGCACCAGCTGGCCGCCGAGAGCGATTTCGGTGCCGGCCGCATCTACGCGTTCAACACCGGCTCGCCGAACCCGGAAGGCTCGCGTGACGCCACCCGGCAGATTGCCGAGGTGATGAAGCCGCTGGGCATCGAGTACATGGCCGACAAGGGTGGCCCGGGCCCGGATGTCGGCCCGCTGGCCGCCAAGGGCGGCGCGTGGGCGTGGCTGGCGCAGGATGGGTCGGACTACTTCCACCTGCACCACACCGCCGACGACACCCTGGACAAGATCGACCCGAAGGCACTGGCGCAGAACGTGGCCGCCTACACTGTGTTCGCCTACCTGGCGGCCGACGCCGATGGCAGTTTCGGCAGCGAAGCCAAGGCCACCACGCCGCCGAACGAGTGACGCGGTGAAGTGATGGGGTCAGAGCCCTCGCATGCGCGAGGGATCCGACCCCGGTCGCGGTGAAGTCACGGGGTCAGACCCCTCGCCTTGGGCGAGGGCTCTGACCCCGCTTACGTTCAACGCTCCCAGACACGCGTATTGCGCACGCCGATCGCCTGCGGCCTGAACAACGGATCACGCTGCTGCCGCTTCTGCTGTTCGTAATCGCGCAGTGCTGCCAGGGCGGGCCTTTGCAGCAGCAGGATCGCAATGATGTTCAACCAGCTCATCATGCCCACGCCGATATCTCCCAGCGCCCAGGCCACCGTTGCGGTATTGACCGCCGAGTAGCCGGTTGCGCCCAGAAACAGCAGCTGGAAACCGGTGACCGTCGCGCGCCCGGGGCGGTCGCGGCACAGGTAGCTGACATTGGTTTCGGCCATGTAGTACAGCGCCAGGATCGTGGTGAACGCGAACGGCAGGATCGCCAGCGCGACGAACGACCTGCCGAAACCCGGCAGCGCCGATTCCACCGCATGCTGCACGAAGCGCGGCCCGGCCTCGACACCCGGCAGGTTGGCGAGCAGCACGCGCGCCTCGTCGGGCACACCGTTCACGGCCGGATCGTAGACGTTGTACAGCCCGGTCGACAGGATCAGGAACGCGGTTGCGCTGCACACCACCATGGTGTCGATGTAGACCGAGAACGACTGCACCAGGCCCTGCTTGACCGGATGCGAGACTTCCGCCGCCGCGGCCGGATGCGCACCACTGCCCATGCCCGCCTCGTTGGACAGCACGCCACGACGCACGCCCCACTGGATGGCGGTGCCGATCATCGCGCCGAACGCGGCGTCCACGCCGAACGCACTGCGCAGCACCAGCGCGAAGACCTCGGGAACCCTGTCGACGTTGATGACCATGACCACGGCGGCGACCAGCAGGTAAGCCACGGCCATGATCGGCACCACCCACTCGGCAACGCGGGCGATGCGGCGCACGCCGCCGTACAGCACCGCCGCAAGGACAGCCAGCAGCACCGCCGTGGTGCCCGCCACCGGGATGCCCCAGGCCTCGTTCACCGCGCTGGTGATGGCATTGGACTGGGTGCCGGCCAGCATCGCCCCCGCCAGCACGGTGACCAGCGCAAACAGCACCGCATACCAGCGCTGGCCCAGGCCCTTTTCGATGTAGTAGGCCGGGCCGCCCCGGTACTGGCCGCTGGCGTCGCGCTCCTTGTAGATCTGCGCCAGCGTCGATTCGATGAAGGCACTGGAGGCGCCGAGGAAGGCCACGATCCACATCCAGAAGATGGCCCCCGGGCCGCCAAAAGCGATGGCCATGGCGACACCGGCGATGTTGCCGACACCGACCCGGCTGGACAGTGACAACGACAGCGCCTGGAAGGGCGAAACGCCCGCCTCGGAGCGCTCGTGGCGGAACATCAGGCGCAGCATGTCAGGCAGCGCGCGCAGCTGGATGAAGCGCGTGCGCACGCTGAAGTACAGGCCGGCCAGCAGGCAGAGCACGACCAGCCAGGGGCTCCAGATGATGCCCAGCAGGACATTGACGATCGATTCGATGCTCATGGCCGCCCCCTCAGAAGAACACGCCCAGGGCGACCTGGGGGCTGATGATGCGGCCGGTGTTACGCCCGGCCAAGGTGATCTCGACGCCGGCAATCAGCCCCAGCGACGGGCTGAAGTGGTACTCCACCGCCGGCGCCACCGACAGCGAGCGGCTGGCCGGGCGCTGTTCGTCGATGCGTCGCCCGCCCCCGTCAGCGGTGGGCATGAAGCCGATCAGGCGCTGGCCGGTCTCGCGGCTGGCGGCAAGTTCCATCACCCCGACCCAGCGGTCGTTGAAGCTGTACTCGCCGGCCACCGAAAGGCCCAGCACCGAGCCTCGCGCGATATGGCCCTGGAAGCCCGCTTCGGTGCCGTAGATGCTGGCGCCCGACAGCGCCGTACGCGCCGGCGCCGGCCCGGCCATCAGTTGCCCACGCCAGCGCAGCGGTCGCCCGTTCGGCATCCACACCACCTGCTGCACACCCAGCGCGACGGTGGTGCGCTGCACGCCATCGCCCTGCGCATCCAGGGGGTTGCCGGTGATGCGGTCGTGGCTGCCGGTGCTGAAGCGCTGCGACACCGCCAGCGAAACCGCAGGCCGGGTGCCATCGGCACTGGGCGCCTGCAGCAGGTACTGCAGGCGGGCGGTGGTATCGCCGGCGCGGAAGCCACCACTGTGCGCGGTGCCGGACTCCGCCCGCGACGCGCTGAGGTTGACCTGGCCCATCAGGCGGTCGCTGAAGCCGTACATCACCGGCATGACCACCGCCCACGCGCCGCTGTCCTGCGCGCTGCGCTGGCGCTCGCCGTCGGCATCGTAGTGGGCGTTGCTGTCGACGCGGACCAGGTAGGGTTCGAGGAACCAGCGGCCCTGCGGCAGGCCCGCGGGATTGGGGGTGATCAACGGCCCCATGAAGTTGACGTTTTCCAGGCTGCGTTCGTTGGCGCAGGCACTGGCACTGGCCAGCGCGCTGGCCAGCAGCAGGGACACGGACAAGGTGCGTTGCAGATGGGACATGACAGCCACTCCGGGGACAACGAGGGATGGAGTTCCACCCTGCGTCGCCGGCGACGGCCGACCTATGAGGAAAGTTTCAAATTTCCAGCGCGCTTTCAGCGCTGTAAAGCATGCTTGGCAATCGACGGGGGTCAGAGCCCTCGCCTGCGGCGAGGGCTCTGACCCCGATCCGGGCACTCAGCCGTGACGGCTGGCCCACTGCGCCAGCAGTACCGCCGTCGCCGAGGCGACGTTGAGGCTTTCCACCGCGCCGCTGCCGGGGATGGAGACCTGCTGGTCGCACTGGCTGGCCAGCGCGCGATCCATGCCCTCGCCCTCGGCACCCATCACGTACACCAGGCGCGCGGGCAACTCGGCACGGAACACGTCCTGGCCGCCCTCGACCAGGGTCGCAGCCAGGCCGAAGCCCGCCGCACGCAGCGCCGCCATGGCATCTGCGTCACCGGGCAGCTGCACCAGCGGCAGAGCCTCGGCGCCACCTTCGGCCACGCGCGCGGCGGCACCGGACAGCGCCAGCGTGCTGCCGGCCGGCAGCAGCAGCGCCTTGGCGCCGAAGTGCGCGGCCGAGCGCAGGATCGCGCCCAGGTTGTGCGGGTTGCCCACGCCATCCAGCCACAGCGCCAGCGCCGGGCCGTCGCCCACCTGCTGCAGCCACTGCGCCAGCGGCAGCACCGGCGCGCGCACCACGTCAGCCACCACGCCCTCATGATGGGTGGTGCCGGCCAGCTTGTTCAGGTCGCCGTCTTCCACCACGCGGTACCCCACGCGGTTGGCCACGCACCACTTCAGCAGCGGCTGCAGGCGCGGAATGCGCGCCTCCAGCAGGTACAGCTTGCGCAGCGCCTGCGGGCGCGCTTCGAAAGCGGCCAGCACGGCGTTCAGGCCGAACAGGCGCAGCTCATCGTTGCCGCCACGGCCACCACCGCCACCCCCCGTGGCCGGCACCTCCGGACGCGGCAACGGGGTTGCGCGCGGCGGACGGGCGGACGGGCGGCGGTTGTTCCAGGGGTTGTTCACTTACACATTCTCCTGCTTGCGCTGGCGCCAGAAGTCGGCGTTCTTGATGCCCAGGGCATCAGGGTCGAACGTCGGATCCAGGCCCAGCTTCTTCTGTCGTTCGTAGTCACGCAGGGCCAGCATGGCCGGCTTCTGCACGATGAGGATGGCGATGATGTTCAGCCAGGCCATCAGGCCCACGCCGATGTCACCCAGCGCCCAGGCCAGGGTCGCATTATGGAATGCGCCGAACACGACCATGGCGAGGATGCCCAAGCGCAGCACCAGCACGGTCAGCGGGCGCTTCTTGTTGTGGTTGACGTAGGTCAGGTTGGTTTCGGCCATGTAGTAATAGGCCATGATGGTGGTGAAGGCGAAGAAGAAGATGGCGATCGAGACGAACGCCGCGCCCCAGCCCGGCAGCACCGCTTCCACGCCCGCCTGTGCGTAGCCGGCACCTTCCGGAATGCCTGCCAAGCCCTGGAAGATCGGCGGCGCGTCGGCGCCCGCAGGCGAGTACACGTTGTAGGTGCCGCTGGCCAGGATCAGGAACGCGGTGGCGGTGCACACCATCATGGTGTCGAAATAGATGGCGAAGGCCTGCACGTAGCCCTGCTTGGCCGGGTGCGAAACCTCGGAGGCAGCAGCGGCGTGCGGGCCCGAGCCCTGGCCGGCTTCATTGGCGTAGATGCCGCGCTTGATGCCCCACTCCACCGCCAGGCCCATCATCGCGCCGAACGCCGCGTGGGTGCCGAAGGCGCTGTCGAAGATGATGCCGAACATTTCCGGCACGCGGTCGTAGTTGATGATCATGATGACGATGGCCATCAGGATGAAGGCGGCCGCCATGAACGGCACAACTACTTCGGCGAAGTTGGCGATGCGCTTGACGCCACCGAAGATGACCACGCCCAGCAGCAGCGCCACGACGATGCCGATGCCCAGCTTCAGCGCTTCGACCGAGCTCATGCCCAGCATCTGGCCATCCAGCGGGCCGCACACGGCGGTGCCACGGCAGGCGTTGATGACGCTGTCAGCGATGGCGTTGGCCTGCACGCCCGGCATCAGGAAGCCGGCGGCGATGATCGTGGCGATGGCGAAGGCCAGCGCATACCACTTCAGGCCCATGGCCTTTTCGATGTAGTACGCCGGGCCACCGCGGTAGCGGCCATCGGCATCCTTGGTCTTGTAGATCTGCGCCAGGGTGCACTCCACATACGAAGTGGACGCACCAAAGAAGCCCATCACCCACATCCAGAAGATGGCGCCGGGGCCGCCGAAGGCGATGGCGGTGGCCACGCCGGCGATGTTGCCGATGCCCATGCGGCCGGCCATCGACATGGCCAGCGCCTGGAAGGACGACACGCCGGCTTCGGATTTCTCGCCCCTGACGGTCAGGCGGCACATCTCGAAGAAGCCGCGGAGCTGCATGAAGCGGGTACGCAGGCTGAAGAACAGGCCGGCGCCCAGGCACACGGCGATGAGTGCCTTGCTCCAGATGATGCTGTTGATGAAATGGATGGTTGCTTCCACGCGCGCTCTCTCCAGTCGGCGGGTTGTAAGGACGTCCCGTCGGCTGGAAGGGACCGGACCGATTCTCCCTGATCGAAGGTCGCTGCGATAGCGCCGGATGGATGGGGTCGGATCCCTTGCGCCCTGCGCAAGGGATCTGACCCCGACTCCCTCGTTTGGCGGGTCGGGGGTCAGAGCCCTTTTCTGGCGAAAAGGGATCTGACCCCAGCCGGTCAGGGCAGCTGCGTGCGTACCCGGGCGAAGCGCCGCAGGTCGTGCAGGACGCCGCGCTTGTAGACGGCGCAGCGGGCCGTGCCCTCTTCGGCAAAGCCATTTGCCAGCAGCACGCGGGCCGAGCCCTCGTTGAAATCCAACACCTCGGCCTGCAGCCTGAACAGGCGCAGCTCGTCCATCACCCACGGCGCGAACAGGCCCACCACCCGGGTCATCACGCCCTGCCCCCACAACGCCCGGCCCAGCCAGTACCCCAGTTCAGCGGTATGCCCGCGCTCGGCCGCGCCGGGTTGGGCGCCAACGCTGCCGCAGGCCTGGCCGTCGATCTCGATGGCCAGGTTGAGGGTGCCGGGGCCAAGCACGCGGCCGGCCAGGAAGGCCTCGCCGTCCGCACGCGTGTAGGGGCTCGGGAAGCGGTCGCGCAGGCCGCGCGAGACCTCCGGATCGTCGGCATGGCGCAGCAGCGATTCGAGGTCGTTGGGGTGCCAGGGGCGCAGGGTGAAACCTTCGCCCTGCAGGCTTGGGGTCAGAGCCCTTTCCCCTTGGGAAAGGGATCCGACCCCACTGGCGCGCCGGTCAGGCATGACCGCCCACCGAAGGCGACTCGGCTTCCTGCTTCTCCAGTTCGCGCTTCACCGCTTCGGGCGAACGCGTATACGGGGCCAGGCGCGCGTAGAACGCCGGCACCACGAACAGCGACAGGAACGTGGACAGGGTGACGCCGAAGATGATCACGATGCCGATGGTGCCACGGCTGGCCGAACCCGGGCCGCCAGCCACCACCAGCGGGATGGCGCCGACCACGGTGGCGATCGAGGTCATCAGGATCGGGCGCAGGCGCACCACCGCCGATTCGATGATGGCCGCGCGCACGGTACGCCCGTCATCGCGCAGCTGGTTAGCGAACTCGACGATCAGGATGCCGTTCTTCGCCGCCAGGCCCACCAGCATCACGATGCCGATCTGGCTGAACAGGTTCACCGTACCGCCACTGACCCATAGCCCGACCAGCGCGCCGAGCACGCCCAGCGGCACGGTCAGCATGATCGTGAGCGGGTGGATGAAGCTCTCGAACTGCGCGGCCAGCACCAGGTACACCACCAGCAGGGCCATGGCGAAGGTCAGCAGCACGGCGCCACCGGCGCTCTGGTATTCGCGCGACTCGCCCTTCCAGTTGATCTGCGCGTACTGCGGCAGCTCCTCGCGGGTGGCCTGCTGTGCCCAGGCGATGGCCTCGCCCAGCGGGTAGCCGGGGGCCAGGCCGGCGCTGATGGTGATCGAGCGCAGGCGGTTGAAGCGGTTCAGGGTGCCGGCCTCGGCCACTTCGCTGAGGGTGACCAGGTTGGACAGCGGTACCAGTTCGCCGGAGTTGGCACGCACGCGGATGGCGGCGAGGTCGGCCGGGCTGGCACGGCCATCGCGACCGGCCTGCACCAGCACGTCGTACTCCTCGCCGTTGTCGACGAAGGTGGTGACGCGGCGCGAGCCCATCATGGTTTCCAGTGCCGAACCGATCGCGGTGACCGGGACGCCGAGGTCGGCCGCACGCTGGCGGTCGATGTTCACCCGCATCTGCGGACGGGTTTCCTTGTAGTCCGAATCGGGGCCGACCAGGCCCGGGTTGTCGGCCATGCGCAGCAGGATGCGGTCACGCCACTGCGCGATCTCGGCATATTCCGGGCCACCCAGCACGATCTGGAACGGCTGGCCGCCACTGCGCACCAGGCCACCACCGACCTGGGTACGCACGCGCACGCCACGCAGGGTGTCCAGCTCCTTCTGCAGGTCGTTGGCCACGTCCACGGTGTTCTCGGTGCGCTGGCGCCACGGCTGCAGGAACACGCTGACGCGGCCGGTGTGCATTTCCTCGCTGGCACCGAAGCCGCCGGGCACGCGCGGGTTGGCGCGGGCGATGGTCTTGTCGGCGCCCACGTGCGGCGCCAGCAGTGCTTCGACCTGCTGCACCTGCTGCACGGTGTAGTCATAGCCGGCGCCTTCCGGGCCGTCGATCATGATCTGGAAGGAGCCACGGTCTTCGGCCGGGGCCAGCTCGGACGGCAGGATCTTCAGCAGGCCCCAGCTGGCGGCCAGTGCCAGCGCCATCACCACCAGGTAGATCCACAGGCGGTCGACGTGGTGGTCGAGCACGCGGCCGTAACCCGACGCCAGGCGCTCCAGGTTGCGGTTGATGACGCCATACAGGCCGCGCGGCGCGTGCCCGCTGTGCGGCTTGAGCAGCTTGGAGGCCATCATCGGCGTCAGCGTCAGCGCGACGAATGCCGACAGGGCCACCGCGGCGGCCAGCGCCACCGCCAGCTCGCGGAACAGGCGGCCGGTATTGCCTTCCAGGAAGCCGACCGGCAGGAACACCGCCACCAGCACGGCGGTGGTGGCGATGACCGCGAAGGCCACCTGGGTGGTGCCCCGCTTGGAGGCGACCAGCGGCGGCTCGCCGAGGTCGATGCGGCGCTGCACGTTCTCCACCACCACGATCGCATCGTCCACCACGAGGCCGATGCACAGCACCAGCGCCAGCAGGGTCAGCAGGTTGATCGAGAAGCCGAAGGCGTACAACGCGATGAAGGCCGCGACCAGGCACACCGGCACGGTCACCGCTGGAATCAGCGCGGCGCGGAAGCTGCCCAGGAACAGCCAGATGACCGCCAGCACCAGCAGCATCGCTTCGATCAGGGTCGCGTAGACACGATCGACGGCCGCTTCGATGAAGGTGGTGTTGTCGAAGGTGACCACGATCTGCGTGCCCTCGGGCAGCGTCGCGGCAACTTTCTCAGCTTCCGCGCGCGCGGCGCGGGCCACGTCCAGCGAGTTGGCCGTGGAGGTCTTGACGATGCCCAGGCCGACGCCGGGTTCACCGTTGCTGCGGAAGTACGCGCGGCGTTCGGCCGAGGCCAGTTCGATCTTGGCAACATCGCCCATGCGCACCACGTAACCATCGCTGCCCTTGCCCAGCGGGATGGTGGCGAAATCCTCGGGCTTCACGTAGTTGCGCTCGACGCGCAGGGTGAAGTCGCGGTCGGTCGACTCGATGCGGCCGGCCGGCAGCTCCACGTTCTCGTTGCGCAGCGCGGTTTCCACATCGCCGGTGGTCAGGCCGCGGGCGGCCAGCTGGTCGCGGTCCAGCCAGATGCGCATGGCATAGCGCTGGCGGCCGCCGATGCGGACCTGGGCCACGCCATCGAGGCTGGAGAAGCGGTCGACCACGTAGCGGTCGGCGTAGTCGCTCAGTTCAAGCGTGTCCATCGTGGTGGAGGACATGTTGAACCAGATGATCGGATCGGCATCACTCTCGACCTTGGCGATTTCCGGCGGGCGCGCCTCTTCGGGCATGCGGTCGGCCACGCGACTGACCGCATCGCGCACATCGTTGGCGGCCGCTTCGATATCGCGGTTGGAGGTGAATTCGATGCTGACCTGCGAGCGGCCATTGCTGCTGCGCGCGTTGATCGTATCGATGCCTTCGATGCCGGCCAGCGCATCTTCCAGCACCTGGGTCACGCGGCTTTCGATGACCGCCGCCGAAGCACCGGTGTAATCCACCGACACCGAGACGATGGGCGGATCGATGGCCGGCAGCTCGCGCAGGGTCAGGCGGGTGAAGGACATGATGCCCAGCACCACCAGCAGCAGGCTCATCACCACGGCAAACACCGGCCGCTGGATGGAAATATCCGACAGCTTCATCCGCCGTTGCCCTCGGCCGGTGCCGCTGCCGGCGTCTTGGCCGGTGCGGTGCCGCTGGCCGGCGCGGCGTCGGTCGCCGCCACCTTCAGGCCGGCGCGCAGCTTGCCGGTGCCATCGACGACGATGCGCTCGCCGCCCTGCAGGCCCTGGCGGATCTCGACCACGCCGGCACGACGCGCACCGGTGGTCACGTCAATGCGCTCGACGGTGTCGTCGGCCTTGATGCGGTACATGAAGGTATCGCGGCCGACCTGCACCACGGCGATTTCCGGTACCACCAGCGCCGGGCGCTCGGGGCGGAACAGGCGCACGTCCAGCAGCATGCCCGGACGCAGCGCATGATCGGCGTTGGCGAAGTCGGCGCGCACGGTCACCGCGCGGGTGGCCGGATCGACGCGCGCATCGATGGTGGTCACTTCGCCTTCGAAGGTACGGCCCGGCCAGGCGACGCTGGTCGCACTCACCTTGTCGCCGTTGGACAGCGCGGCCATTTCCACTTCCGGCACCTGGAAATCGACGTGCATGCGTTCGATGTCATCCAGGGTGGCGATGACGGTGGTCGGGGTCAGCAGCGTGCCCGGGCTGACCTGGCGGATGCCGAGCACGCCGGCGAACGGGGCGCGCACGCGGCGGTCGCCGATGTCCGCCTGCATCTGCGCCACGCGTGCTTCGGCGGCGTCGCGGATCGACTTCTGGGTATCGAGGGTGGCGCTGGAGACCAGGCGCTGGGTCGCCAGTTCGCGCTGGCGCTTGTAGAGCTGGTCGGCTTCATGGAAGGTCGCCTGCGCCTGCACCAGCGCCGCCTCCTGGGCCTGCCCGCGCAGGGTCACGATGGGCGCACCGGCAGCGACCTGCTGGCCGCTTTCGAAGTGCACGCGGTCGACGATCTCGCTGACCTTGGCGGTTACGCTGATGGATTCACGCGCCTTGGCCGTCCCCAGCGCCTGCAGCGTGTCGTTCCACTGCGAGGGCTGCACGACCTGGGCGGTGACCGGCACCGCTTCGCCCTGCCGACGCGCGGCGGCCTCCTGTTTGCCTGCGCACCCGGCCAGGACGGCCAGGCTGAGGCCAAGGGCCAGGGTCGAAGTGATACGAGCCAACATGAAAGGTCCTGGTTGATGCACGGCCGCCGAGTGTAGGCAAGGGGCTGCGAAAGCGATATGTGCCAAGCGTTTACTGGCGTGGAACAGGCCCTGCGGTGGCGCCGTGAACCCGTTCCATGCAAGGCTCGCCGGGGCAGTGTCGGCGTATGTCGGGATGTATCCAGCCGCACTTTGTCGTGCGTTGTCATCGTACAGTCGAGGCTGCTTGGCAGAGGGCGCCAGGCGGGGGTCGGCCCTGGCGGGGTCCGGCCCTGTTTTTTTTGCAGGGCTTGCAGCCCTGCACCTGCAGAAGCCAGAGCCGAAGCAACAGCAGAAGCGGGCTATCCGTGGGATGGCGGGGTGGGTCCGGTTGAGGGGGACGCTGCAAGTACGTCCATGTAAGCTCGGTCGCCGCATCCATGCGGCTCACGCCCCCTCAACCGGACCCACCCCGCCTTCGACAGATTCCTGCGAACTGTTGGAACCTGCTGCTGATGGTGGTGGGTGCCGACCGTTGGTCGGCACGGGGTCGGCTATCGATATCTGACAGATGTGTCGACCAAGGTCGACACCTACCAACAGCCGCGCATGCCCAGTAGAGCCACGCCATGCGTGGATGAATTTCATTCGATATCTGACAGATGTGTCGACCAACGGTCGACACCTACCAACAGCCGCGTGAACTTGTCGAAGGTGGGGCGGTGTGGGTGGGCAGGACCGTTGGCGCCATGGATGGCGCCATCGAGCCCCCATGGATGGGTTTACGGCGTGTCCTGCCCACCCACACCGCCCCGCCATCCCACGGATATCCCGCTTTGGCTTTGGCCGTTGATTGCAGCAGGTGCAGGGCTGCAAGCCCTGCCGAAACCGCCCCCCTCAGACCGTGATGGTCTGGGTCAGCGACTCCCATGTCGGCGGCACCGGCCATGCGGCCGCCTGGTTGCCATCCAGCACCCGCCGCAGGTCGCGCGGATCAATCTGCGGCGCCAGCACGTGCACCAGCTCCAGTGCGTAATCACGCAGTACACGGTCGCGCGGCAGCACCGCCCACGCAATGCACTCGGTGATCGGCTCCGGGGCCGGCCACGAGCGCAGGTCTTCATCGTTGGAACTGACCGCCATCTCGGCCAGCAGCCCCACGCCCAGGCCCGTGCGCACATAGGTCTTGATCAGGTCGGCATCCAGCGCGGTCAATGCCAGGTCCGGTACCAGGCCGTTGGCCGCGAAGGCGCGCTGCAGCGAGGAACTGGGACGGGTGGAGGATTCGTAACTGATCAGCGGCTGGCGGGCCAGCGCGGCCAGGTCCGGGGCGCGGCCGGCGCGGTCGAGCGGGTGGCCCTTGGGCACCACCACCAGCCGCCGCCAGCGGAACAGCGGCACCGCGATGCCATCGGTCGGTTCGCCGCCGGCCGTGCTGATGATCGCGATGTCGGCATCGCCCTGGTTCAAGCGGTCAAGCGCGTCGGCTTCACCGGCCTGCTGCAGGTGCACGCTGACCTGCGGGTAGGCCTGCTTGATCGCCGCCACCGCCGGCGGCAGCACGAAGCGCGCCTGGGTGTGGGTGGTGGTCAGGATCAGCTGGCCCTGGCTCTCGCGCCGCTGGTTGGCGGCGTAGGTGCGGATGTTGTTGGCCTCGGCCAGCACCGCGCGGGCGCGGGAGATGACTTCGGTACCGGCCGGGGTCACCGATTCCAGGCTGCGCCCCTTGCGCACGAACAACAGGAAGCCCAGCTCGTCCTCCAGCTGCTTGAGCTGCTTGGACAGGCCGGGCTGGGTGGCGTGCACACGCGTGGCCGCGAGCGTGATGTTCATCTCGGCGTCGGCGATGGCGACCAGGTAGCGCAGCTGGGTAAGCGTCATGGCAGGCGGGGGCGCAGGGGGGCGGAGGTCCACTCTAGGGTCTAATACCCTCACCAGCTTATAACCAAAGGTTGTTTAAGAAAGGTATCTGGTCATTTCCGGGCGTCATATGCCGGCGCTACGGTCAGCCGGCAGCCGCTGGCCTGAACGGCCAGCCTCCCCCCTTCCGCCCGCCGGCCCACGGCGCGGCCCGCTTCCGGAGCGCTTCCATGGCCCTGTACGACTCCATCCTCGACACCGTCGGCAACACCCCCATCGTCAAACTGCAGCGCCTGGCTCCGCAGGGCGTGACCCTGTACGCCAAGGTCGAATCGTTCAACCCCGGCGGCTCGGTGAAGGACCGCCTGGCGCTGGCCATCATCCTCGACGCCGAGGCACGCGGGCTGCTCAAGCCGGGCGACACCATCGTGGAAGCCACCTCGGGCAACACCGGCGTGGCCTTGGCCATGGTGGCCGCCGCGCGCGGCTACAAGTTCGTGGCCACCATGGTCGAGACATTCTCGGTGGAGCGACGCAAGCTGATGCGTGCCTATGGCGCCAAGGTGATCCTGACCCCGGCCGCCGAGCGCGGCAGCGGCATGGTGCGCAAGGCCGCCGAACTGGCCGAGCAGCACGGCTGGTTCCTGGCCAGCCAGTTCGCCAACCCGGCCAACCCGGCCTACCACCGCAACACCACGGCGGCGGAGATCGTGCGCGACTTCGCTGGCAAGCGCCTGGACTACTTCGTCAGCGGCTGGGGCACCGGCGGCACCCTCACCGGCGTGGGCGAAGTACTGAAGGTCGCCCGCCCGCAGACCCGCATCGTGGCCACCGAACCGGCCGGCGCTGCGCTGTTGAAGGGCGACGACTGGAAGCCGCACAAGATCCAGGGCTGGACCCCGGACTTCGTGCCGGACGTGCTCAACCGCGACGTAGTGGATGAGCTGCTGACGGTCGAGGACGACCGCGCCATCGCCACCGCCCGCCGCCTGGCAGCCGAAGAAGGCATCTTCGTCGGCATCTCCGCCGGTGCCACGGTGGCCAGCGCACTGGACGTGGCTGCCCGCGCCGAGCCGGGTTCGGTGATCCTGGCGATGCTGCCGGACACCGGTGAACGCTACTTCTCCACGCCGCTGTTTGCCGAGGTGAACGAAGGCTCCGACGACGACTGGCTGGCCGGCCTGCCGTAAGCCGCACGGGGTCGGATCCCTTTCCCGCAGGGAAAGCGCTCTGACCCCACCCGCGTGGATCAGCGACAGGGGTCAGAGCCTTTCCCATGCGGGAAAGGATCTGACCCCTTTCTGCTTCAGCCTGCGTGAAGGTGATTGCCCCCATCGTGCCTGAAGGCCGTAATCGCAGCGCGTGAGACGGTCATGACGCAGCATGGATGCCCTCTCCACTACGGTGGGTGCAGCCAGCGCGGGCACGGCGCGCAACAACAACAGGCAGGAGACGGACGCATGAAGATCGAAGTGTGGCAGGGCGACATCACGACCCTGGCGGTGGATGCGATCGTCAACGCGGCCAACGAAACCCTGCTCGGCGGGGGCGGTGTGGACGGTGCGATCCACCGTGCGGCCGGGCCGGAGCTGCTGGTCGAATGCGAGCGCCTGCCGGAACTGCGCCCGGGCGTGCGTTGCCCGACCGGCGAAGTGCGTGCCACCGACGCCTATGCACTGCCCGCACGGCATGTGCTGCACACCGTCGGCCCGGTCTGGCATGACGGCCAGCGCGATGAACCGGCGTTGCTGGCCAACTGTTACTGGAAATCACTGCAGCTGGCCGAATCGCTGGGCGTGCACTCGATTGCGTTCCCGGCCATCAGCTGCGGCGTCTATGGCTACCCGCTGTACCAGGCCGCGCAGGTGGCAGTGACCGAAACGCTGGCATGGCAGCGCAGCCACGCGCAGCCGATGCGTATCGTGCTGGTGGCGTTCAACACGGCCACGGCCAAGGCCTACCAGCAGGCACTGGCCGCGGCGGGCCAGGCGGTGGAGGCCGAACGCATCCTGCCGCTGCCGCCGGTGGGTGATGCCGGGTACGTTGCCGCGCATTGAGGTGCAGCAGCGCAGGTGGATGAAAGGCCATCCACGCATGGCGTGGATCTACCGCTGGATGCGCAGCTCCACCAGGCCGGAATCGCCGCCGATGCTGGATACATCCACCGTGTAGTGGCCGGCCGGCAGGGTTTCCTGCAGGCGCGCGTCCGTGCCACTGCCGCCATCATCGTCTTCGATGTCGATGTCACCGCCGACCACGCGCAGCACGGTATCGACCTGGCTGGACAGCGCATCCACCTGCACCCGCGCCGGTGCGTCCAGGCTCAGCAGGAAGCGCCGGCGTCCGTCGGCATCCAGCACGGTGAATACGCTGCCCGACGCTGGAAGCGGGGTGCCGTCCTGGTCGACGATCGTGGCAGGCACCTTGCTGCGCTGGACGTCCAGCGTGAACGCACCGCTGTCCTCTTCATCCAGGGCACTGACGTTGAGCGTGTAGCGGCCCGGCTGCAGCAGCAGGCTGATGCGCGAATCGCTGCCTTCGCCGCCATCGTCGTTCTCGGCATCCTGGCCCTCGCCCTCCAGCGCCAGCAGCGTGTCGAACACGTCCGAGCGCAGATCGATGGTGTAGAGGCCGGCGTCATCCACCTGCAGGGTGTACGTCTGCGACGTCTCCAGCAGCAGGTCGGCGATATGCCCGGAGTTGATGATCGGCTTGCCGTCGTAAGGCTTGAGTTGCTCAGCGCGCAGCCGGAACGGACCGTAGGTGTCCGGCCCGGAGGCATTCACGGCCACCTGGTAACTGCCGCCGCCGTCGGCCCGGAAGGCGACCGCGACACTGCTGCCCTCATCGGTGGCGCGGCTGCGGGCCACCACCTTGCCATCGTGGAAGACGGTCATCGCGCCGCTCAGCGTACCGGTCAGCGTAATGCCGACGCGCTGCTTGTCCTGCAGGGTGATCTGGTACAGCTGGTGATGGCTGCCATCGTTGAAGTTCGTGCCATTGCGCGAGGTGATCTCGCCGGACACGGGCTTGTCGAACTGCAGGACCGGCACCCGGCCCGACGGCGCGGGCGCGCCGAAGCGGTCGCAGCCTGCCACGGACAGCACCGTGGCGATGGCCAGCGCGATTGCGGTGGTACGCATTGAACCTCTCCCTGGCCTTTCGCGGACATCCCTGGCGCACAGGCCCTGCGCAAGGGAGCAGCAACGATACCCGCAAAAGCAGACGCCGGCATGATGCCGGCGCTGCTGTGTCACGTCATGCAGGGGATGGGACGGCTCAGCCGTTCCACTTGCCCAGCGCGGCCAGGCCGTTGTCCTTGGCACGCTCGTACACGGTCTTCTGGGCAGCGGCGTAGTTGCCCTTCATGTCCTTGGCCCACAGCTTCAGCGCGGCCTGCTGCATGGCGCGGCCGTAGGAGAAGCTCAGCGGCCACGGCAGGTTGCCCAGCTGGTTCATCGCGTTCAGGTGTTCGGTCGACTGCTCGTCGCTCTGGCCACCGGACAGGAACACCACGCCCGGCAGGATCGCCGGCACGGTGCTCTTCAGGCACATCACGGTCGACTCGGCCACTTCCTCGGCGTCGGCCTGCTCATCGCAGCCCTTGCCGGAGATGACCATCGAGGCCTTCAGGATGGTGCCTTCCAGCAGCACGTTCTGCTGGTACAGCGCGTCGAACAGCGAACGGAGGGTGGCTTCGGTGACTTCGTAGCAGGTCTCGATGTCGTGGTCGCCGTCCATGATCACTTCCGGCTCGACCATTGGCACCAGGCCGCATTCCTGGCACAGGGCGGCATAACGGGCCAGCGCGTGGGCGTTGGACTCGATGCAGGTGCCCGACGGGGTGTTCTCGCCGATGTTGATGACCGCACGCCACTTGGCGAAGCGCGCACCCAGCTTGTAGTACTCCTGCAGGCGCTCGCGCAGGCCGTCGAGGCCTTCGGTGACCAGCTCGCCCGGGCAGCCGGCCAGCGGGTGTGCACCCTTGTCCACCTTGATGCCCGGAATCATGCCGTGGTCGGCCATGTACTTGGCGAACGGCACGCCGTCCTTGGTCGACTGGCGGATGGTTTCGTCGTACAGGATGGCGCCGGAAATGTGCTCGTTGAGCTTCGGCGTGGTCAGCAGCAGCTCGCGGTAGGCACGACGGTTCTCCTCGGTGTTCTCGATACCGACGCCTGCGAAACGCTTGGCGATGGTAGCGGTGGATTCGTCGATCGCGATGATGCCCTTGCCCGGGGCGACCATGGCCTGGGCGGTTTCAGCCAGCTGTTCGATGCTCATGTATTTCCTGTGGCGGGTGCGGGAAAAACGTAAGTATAGCCCCGCTGCCCGTTGCCTCGCCGTGGAGGACAGGATGGAAACGCTTCCATGTCTGCGCAGGACAAACGGTGTCCTGCGGCATGGGGTCGGAGCCCCTGCGGGGATCCGACCCCAGGTCGGCGTGGGGTCAGATCCCCGCAGGGGCTCTGACCCCGGATCGGCAGCGCCGACCCGATAACGTCAGGGCTTACAGATCGCCCAGGCCGCTGGCGCGGCCGTCTTCGCCCACTTCCAGCAGGCGCAGGGTGTTGGTGGCACCCAGGGTTTCCATGTGCTCGCCGCTGGTGAACACGACGCGGTCACCGGCCTGCAGCAGGTCCGACTCCACCAGCAGGCGGATGCTGCCGCGTGCCGCTTCGCGCGGGGTCAGGCCGCGGCTGTCGAAGTTGATCGGGTACACATCGCGCATCAGTGCCATCTGGCGGCGGGCGCCGTCATGGCGGGTCACCGCGAACACCGGTGCCTTGGCGCGGAAGCGCGACAGGTAACGGGCGGTACCACCGGATTCGGTCATCGCCACGATGGCACGCACGCCCACGTGCTGCGACAGGAACATGGTGGCCATGGCGATGGCCTGGTCGGCACGTTCCAGGTTGCGCGGCGAGGCGTTGAAGTCGGTTTCGGTCTGGAACTGGCGCTCGGCGCCCAGGCAGATGCGCGCCATTGCTTCGACCGCCTTCACCGGGTAGGCACCGGCGGCGGTTTCGGCCGACAGCATCACTGCATCGGTGCCATCGATGACCGAGTTGGCCACGTCAAGCACTTCGGCGCGCGTCGGGATCGGGCTTTCCACCATCGACTGCAGCATCTGCGTGGCGGTGATCACCACCTTGTTCTGCGCCAGCGAGGCCTTGATGATCTTCTTCTGCAGGCCCGGCAGCTCGGCATCGCCGATTTCCACGCCGAGGTCGCCACGGGCCACCATCACCACGTCACTGGCTTCGACGATTTCTTCCAGGTTCTCGATGGCTTCGGTGCGCTCTATCTTGGACACCAGCGCGGCGTAGCAGCCGTGCGATTCGGCGATCTGGCGCGCATCGTTCATGTCCTGCGCGTTGCGGCAGAAGGACACGGCGATGAAGTCGACGCCGATCTTGGCGACGATGCCGATCAGTTCCTTGTCGCGCTCGGTCAGCGCGCCCAGCGACAGGCCACCGCCCTGCTTGTTCAGGCCCTTGCGGTCGGACAGCGCGCCATCGTTGAGCACGGTGTTGATGATGCGGTCGCCCTGCACTTCAACTACCTGCAGCTGCATCAGACCATCGTCGAGCAGCAGCACGTCGCCCGGGCCCACGTCCTGCGGCAGGCCGAGGTAGCTCACGCCCACCTGGCTGGCATCGCCCGGGCCGGCGTTGTCGCTGGCGATCAGGTCGAAGCGGTCACCGGCCTTCAGGTACACCTTGCCTTCGGCAAAGCGCTCGATGCGGATCTTCGGGCCCGGCAGGTCGGCCAGGATGCCCACTTCCACGCCGACACGGGCGGACGCCGCGCGGACATCGGCGGCACGCTTGGCCTGGCCGGACGGGTCACCGTGGCTGAAGTTGAGGCGCACCACGTTCACGCCGGCGCGGAACAGATCCTCCAGCACGCCCGGCGGGTCGGTCGCCGGACCGAGGGTGGCTAGGATCTTGGTGCGACGCTGACGCTCGAACATGGTGAATGGGCCTCTCCCGTTAAAGGTGGGAAATTAGCACATCCTTCACGCCCCATGTATACGGTTACAGCCTTGGGGCGCCTGACTCTGCGGGACATCGAACGGACATGTTCCGGACATACGCTGGCCGGCGGGTGTGCAGCGCCCGCCGGGCAGGGCAGCAACGGGGTCAGAGCCCTTTCCGCGGGAAAGGGATCCGACCCCGGTATTGACCCCGGTATTGGTCAGGCCAGCAGGGCCAGCAGCTGCGCCGGCTCGCGTACCAGGTGGTCGGCACCGGCCTCGATCAGCTCGGCTTCGCCACCGAAGCCCCACAGCACGCCCACGTTGCGCAGGCCGTGGTGGCGCGCGCCTTCGATATCCATGCGGCGGTCGCCGATCATCCAGCACTGCGCCGGCTGCAGCTGCAGGCGCTGCAGCGCCTCGCCCACCAGCTGCGCCTTGCTGCTGCGCGAGCCATCCGGGGTTGAACCGATCACATCATCGAACAGGCCGCCGAATGGCAGGTGCTCGACGATGCGGCGCGCGTGCGGCTCGTTCTTGGCGGTGACCACCGCCAGGCGGTGGCCACGGTCACGCAGCGCACGAACGGTCGCCTCGATGTCCGGGTAGAGGGCGTGCTCACGCCAGCCCTCCACGTCGAAACGCTCGCGGTAGTAGGCCACCGCCTCCTCCACCCGCACGTCGTCGCCGAACAGCGGGGTGAAGGTGGTGCGCAGCGACGGCCCGATCCAGCCCTGCAGGGTTTCCTGCGGCGGCACCGGGTGGCCCATTTTCTGCAGCGCATAGGCGATGCAGGTGGTGATGCCCACTTCCGAATCGATCAGCGTGCCGTCCATGTCGAAGAAGAGCGTTGCACGCGCTTCCCCGCCGGCCTGCAGCGCGACGCTCATGCGCCGCGGGCGGCCAGCGCAGCCACGGCCGGCAGGGTCTTGCCTTCCAGGAACTCCAGGAACGCACCACCACCGGTGGAGATGTAGCTGACATCACCGGCGATATCGAACTTGTCGACGGCCGCCAGGGTGTCGCCACCGCCGGCGATGGAGAACGCGCTGGAGCTGGCGATGGCACGCGCCAGCGCCTCGGTGCCCTTGCTGAAGGCTTCGAATTCGAACACGCCCACCGGGCCGTTCCAGACCACGGTGCCGGCCTTCTCGATCAGCTGCGCGTACTGCGCGGCGGTCTGCGGGCCGATGTCGAGGATCAGGTCATCGTCGGCCACGGCGTCTACGGCCTTCACTTCGGCAGCCGCATCGGGCAGGAACTGCTTGGCGGTGACCACGTCCACCGGCAGCGGAATGGCGGCGCCGCGCGCCTGCGCGTCGGCCACGATCTTCTTCGCGGTATCCAGCAGGTCCGGTTCGTACAGCGACTTGCCCACCTTGTAGCCTGCGGCGGCGATGAAGGTATTGGCGATGCCACCACCGACGATCAGCTGGTCGACCTTGCCGACCAGGTTGGCCAGCAGTTCCAGCTTGGTGCTGACCTTGCTGCCGGCGACGATGGCCAGCAGCGGTTTGGCCGGGGCATCCAGCGCCTTGGCCAGGGCGTCCAGCTCGGCCATCAGCAGCGGGCCACCGGCGGCCACCGGGGCGAAGCGGATGACGCCGTGGGTGGAGGCCTGGGCACGGTGCGCGGTACCGAAGGCATCCATCACGAACACGTCGCAGAGCGCGGCGTACTGCTTGGACAGGGCCTCGTCATCCTTGCCCTCGCCGACGTTCATGCGGCAGTTTTCCAGCAGCACCAGCTGGCCCGGCTGCACGTCGACGCCGTCGACCCAGTCACGCACCAGCGGAACCTCGCGGCCCAGCAGTTCCGACAGGCGCGCGGCGACCGGTGCCAGCGAGTCGGCTTCGGTCCACACGCCTTCCTTCGGGCGGCCCAGGTGCGAGGTGACCATCACGGCGGCACCCTGCTCCAGCGCGCGCTTGAGCGTCGGCAGCGAAGCGGTGATGCGCTGTTCGGAAGTGATGCGGCCATTCTCGATCGGCACGTTCAGATCCTGGCGGATCAGCACGCGCTTGCCGGAGAGGTCGAGGTCGGTCATGCGGACGATGGACATGGGCAACTCTTTGGCTCGGGGACGGGATGCCGGTGTACGGCAGACGGGCATTGTATCGGGTGGCGATGCCTGCGGCAGGCAGAGGCGTACGGCAACAGCAACAGCCCGCATGGTCGGCTCTGGGTTGTCTGTGTGGGGCCAGGGCGGTGTGGGTGGGCGGGACACGCCGTGAACCCATCCATGGGGGCTCGTAGGCGCCATCCATGGCGCCTGCGGTCCCGCCCACCCACACCGCCCTGGCCTCGACAGGTTCCCGGTGACGGAACGGAAGGCAAGAGCAGAAGCGGTTTCTGATGTCGGATGGAGAAAGAACGGGGTCAGATCCGTTTTCCTGCGGAAAACGGATCTGACCCCGCAGCGAGTGCGCGCAGCGCGCGACCCGCTTTTGCTCTTCTTTTTTCTTTCCGTGGGTGGACGCACACAGAAACTGTCAGAGGCCGGGCGGGTGGGCTGGGCAGGGGTGTCCGCGGCATGGATGCCGCGGCCAAGCCTACAGGGACGTACTTGCGGCGTCCCCTGCCCAGCCCACCCGCCCGGCCAAGCGCATGAATCGCGTTTTGCGACCACCCACGAGGGGCTGTGCCGTTCGCGGGAACCTACGCCGAAGGCGCAGGCTTCTGCCGCAGCAGGCTGACCGCCAGGCCACCCACCACCAGAACGCCCAAGCCAAGCAGCGCCCACAACAACCATGCCTTCCAGTCGCGCTGCGGCTCCAACGCCGCCGCGCCGGCCAGCGTCTCCGGGGCGCCTTCCAGGCGCGCCAGCGTCGGCTGCCACGCGGGGTCGTTGCGCTGGCGCAGTTCCTCGATCAGCACCGCGATCGGGGCTTCGGCGCGGCGTGCGGTGGCGCTGCCCACGGCCAGCGCATACGGCGCCGCGCCCTGGCTCAGAAACACCATCACTTCCGGCTGGTAGCCCAGGCGCAGGGTCGGCGCCGTGGCCGTTTCCACCGGGCTGGCCACCAGCTTCCAGTAACGGTCACGCCAGGGCCCGGCCAGTGACTGTGCCGCCGACTGCTGGCGCTGGCCCGGTGCGCCCTGCTGCACCTGGTAGGCGATCCACGGCGCGCTGCGCCGCTGCCATTCCGCGTTGGCATCATCGCGGCTGTACAGCGTCCACTGCACCAGGCTGTTGTCGGTGCTGGCCACGTCGGCCTTGCTGACCGGGAATCGCCCGTCCAGCTCGAAGGTGTATTCACCCTTGCCGGCGGCGGTCGGCTGCAATGACAGCCACTCCCATGGCACCGTCGCCGGGGCGGGCGGCAGTTCGGCCAGCACGCTGCGCAGGGTCGGCAGGCGCGCTTCGCCCTGCGGCAGCACGCGCAGGTAACGCGCATTGCCATCCACCTGCAGGCGGCGCTGCAGCAGGCGCTTGCCGGCGCGCTGCAGATCCACCAGCGGCACATCGCGCGACACCGCGCGCCAGTGCTGCAGGTCGTCGCTGGCGTCGACCTGCACCTGTGCCTGCAGGGGTTGGCCGCTGTCGACCCAGTCCAGCACCAGCGCCGCGACCGGCTGCTGGCCCAGCACGCTGCCGTCGATCAGCCAGCCGCCCTGCCCGTTCGCCACGGCACCACTTCCCACCCGCGCCTCGACCCGGCGAACGCGGCCATCGGTATCGCGCTCGGTCAGCAACTGCAGGTCGTTGCGCTGCGCTTCGGCCAGCGGCGGCAGCGCGAACCACGGCAGCTCGCGCTGCACCGGCGGCTGTGCCAGCGGCTGGTCGGGGGCCAGCAGCGCCGACGGCAACGCCTGCCCGGCGGCGTTGAACACCTGCAGGTCGCCCAGGTCGGCACGGCCAGCGCGGCGGTAGATGGCCGGCTCCAGCACCACGCGGTAGGCGCCGGACTGCGCGCTGGACAGGCTCAACGGCCATTGCTCGGCGTAGTGCCTGCGGTAATCGTTGGCCTGCGCGGATGCCGTACCCGCCACGGCCAGCAGGATCGGCAGCAATGCACTGCGCCATGTCTTCATTGCGTGTTCTCCACGGTCGGCGCGGTGCCCGGGGGCGCCGGCGCCAGATAGCCCACGACCGTGCACAGCAGGCCGTAGGCGATGAACGATGCGATACCCAGCAGGTTGCCCAGGTGCTGGCGGTCGATCAGCACCAGCTTGGCCAGCACCACGGCCATCAACACGGCACCCACCATCCACAGGACGCGCTGGCCACGGCGCGAGCCCCAGACCCAGGCGATAACGCCTAGCACGCTCCACAGCACCGTCAGGCTGGTCTGGGCCAGGCTCCCGCGTGCCATCGACGGGCTCCAGGGCGCGCCGCCCCAGTGGTGGACACCGTGCAGCACGGTGCTGGTGAGGGCGATGAAACCGGCCAGCGCCAGCACCGGCACGCGCAGGCGCTGCAACGAGGCCGGGGCCTGGCTGCCGAACAGCCAGCGCGCGGCCAGCAGCAGGCTCAGCCACTGCGCAAGTTCAGCCGGGTTGAGCACCGGCAGCCACGGCAGCGGATCGGCATCACCGGCCAGGCTGATGCCGATCCACCAGGCACAGGCCAGCACACCAAACACCACGGTCTGCAGGGTGGTGCGTGCCGCGTCGAAGGCATCGCCCAGCGGCCAGCGCAACCACGTCCAGCGCCACAGCGACACGGCCGCCAGCAGCAGCCACGGCAGGGTCACCAGCAGCGCCGTCCAGCCCTGCGCCAGCTGCGCGGCATCATCGCCCCACAGCGCAAGCAGGGACAGCAGCGAAGGCCACAGCAGCCACCACAGGAACTGGGCGATGCGGCCCACGCCGTCGCCGCTCTGCCGCAGGCACAACAGCGTGCGCACGCCCAGCACCGCAAACACCGCCCAGGCCAGCCCGCCGTAGCCGGCAAACGGCTGCTGGTGCGCATCGCCCTGCAACAGCGCCAGCGGGAAGCCCGTCGCCAGCATCAGCAGCGCGGTCATGCCCAGCGCACGCGCCGGCTGCCGACGATGCACCTCGGCGGCCAGCCAAGCGGTCACCGCCGCCAGCACCAGCAGGGCATCGGCCTTTGCTGCGTGCTCGATGAAGCGGACGATTTCATGGACGAAGCCGCCCAGCCACCACAGCAGGCCCCACAGGTAATAGACCAGGGCCACGTCATGCCGCGCGCGGCGCTGGTAGCTCCAGGCACTGGCAAAGCCGGCCACGGCCAGCAGCAGCGCGCCGACGGCGGTGGCGTTGAGCAGGAACCGGGTGTCGCCGTGCCAGTGGTCGGCGCCCGCCACGAAGGCGAACGCAGCGCCGAGCTGCAGCAGCGCGGCAGCCACCTGCGGCAGCCAGCGCTTCTGCCGCAGCCCCAGCCACGCCAGGCCGGCACCTTCCAGCGCGAACACCGCGCCGGTGGCGCGCGCCGACAGCGCCAGCGGCACCGCGAGCGTGGCAAAACCCACCGCCAGCACCGCGTGCGACTGCGCCAGCACGCTGTACGACGCGCGATGGATCAGCGCGCGTGCCAGCAACGCATAGACCGCCGCCAGGCCCAGCGCGCACAGCGCCAGCGTCATCGGCTGCTCGTGCAGCATGCCGGCCTGCAGCGAGAACGCGATCAGCGGCGTGCCGAACACCAGGCTGCCATCAACCAGATCGCGGCGCTCGGCCGGCTGGCGGCGTGCGTACAGCAGCGGAATCAGCAGGTAGAACGCGAAGAACAGCAGCAGGAAGGGTTCGGTACTGCCGAACTTGTCGGCGCGGTACTGCAGCACGCCCCAGAAGGTGCCGATGCCGAAAGTGAAAGCAAAACCCAGCAGGTTGAGCGCGCGCCACGGGCGGAACCAGGCGATGGCGAAGATGCCCGCATTGAGCACCGCGTAGTAACTGAACAGCCCGACGTGGTTGCCACTGCCGGTGGACAGCCACAGCGGCGCCATGAAGCCGGCAAGGGTGCCCAGCACTGCCAGCGTGCGCGAGTTCTGCACCACGGCCAGCACGCACAGGCCCGCCACCAGCAGGATCGAGCTGGCGAAGGCGAAGCCGGGGTTGATGAGTTCGAAGCGCTTGAACGCAGCGAAGATGGTCAGCAGCAGCACGCCGATGGCACCGCCCTGCAGGGCCAGCGCAAACAACCGACGACGTTCACGCTGGTGCCAGCCGAAGCCCAGCAGGCACAGCGCGCCGACGGTGATGGCGGCAAGGCGCAGCTCGATGGGCAGCACCAGCCAGCCCTGGTCGCTGACGTACTTCAGCAGCGCGGCGACGCCGGCCAGCAGCACCAGCATGCCGATCTTCACCGGCACGTTGCCCTCGGTGAACCAGCGTTTGGCCGCGCCCACGGCACGTTCGACGACGTTGGGCTGCGCCGGCTGCGGCGGCAGCGGCGGCCGCGCCGATACCGGCGGTGGCACAGGGGGCACGGGGGGCGCAGGTGGTTCGGGCGCGGGACGCGATGCAACGGGAGGTACCTGCGATACCACCGGCGGCGGGGCGGCCGCAGCCGGGCGCAGCAGCGGCGGTTCGCGGGGCGCGGCGGGCCGTGGCGGCACCACGGCGGCCTCGGCCTCACGCGGCGGCGCGGCGGTGGCCGCGATGCCGTCGGCCACCACGCTCTCCAGGGCGGCCACGCGCCGGCGCAGGCCGGCAATCATCACCAGTGCCACCACCAGCAGCAGCGGTATCGCCAGCAGGGCCAACACCACCAGGACGATCAGTGCTTCCATTCTTCGTCTACCCCAACGCAGCCGCGCCCCAGCGGCAGCGGTCCGTGGCCCATGCTACGTCAGCCGGGCCCATGAACGACGAACCCCGGCAAGCCGGGACCCATAAACAATGAACCCCGGCAAGCCGGGGTTCGTGTGCGGATCTTCGCGGGCCTTACTTGGCCGCGACGACCTTGGCCATTTCAAGGCACTTGTTCGAGTAGCCCCACTCGTTGTCGTACCACGACACGAGCTTGACGAAGGTGCCGTCGAGGGCGATGCCGGCGTCGGCATCGAACACCGAGGTGTGGGTTTCACCGACGAAATCGGTGGCCACCACCTTGTCTTCGGTGTAGCCCAGGATGCCCTTCAGCGCGCCTTCGCTCTGTGCCTTCACTTCGGCGCAGATCTCGGCGTAGGTGGCTTCCTTTTCCAGCTCGACGGTCAGGTCGACCACCGACACGTCCGAGGTCGGGACGCGGAAGCTCATGCCGGTCAGCTTCTTGTTCAGTTCCGGGATGACCACGCCGACGGCCTTGGCCGCACCGGTGGACGACGGAATGATGTTCTCCAGGATGCCGCGGCCGCCGCGCCAGTCCTTGTTGGACGGGCCATCGACGGTCTTCTGGGTGGCCGTGGCCGCGTGCACGGTGGTCATCAGGCCGCGCTTGATGCCCCACTTGTCGTTGATGACCTTGGCCAGCGGGGCCAGGCAGTTGGTGGTGCACGACGCGTTGGAGATGATCGCCTGGCCGGCGTAGGTCTTGTCATTCACGCCGAACACGAACATCGGCGTGTCGTCCTTCGACGGAGCCGACAGGATGACCTTCTTCGCGCCCGCATCGATGTGCTTCTGCGCGGTTTCCTTGGTCAGGAACAGGCCGGTGGCTTCCAGCACCACGTCGGCGCCGACTTCGTCCCACTTCAGGTTGGCCGGGTCGCGTTCCTGGGTCAGGCGGATCTTCTTGCCGTTGACCAGCAGGTCGTTGCCCTGCACCGCCACGTCGGCCTTGAAGCGGCCATGCACGGAGTCGTACTTCAGCATGTACGCCAGGTAGTCCGGCTCCAGCAGATCGTTGATGGCCACGATTTCGA
The DNA here is from genome assembly GCF_003086915.1 of Stenotrophomonas sp. ZAC14A_NAIMI4_1. NCBI lineage: Bacteria > Pseudomonadati > Pseudomonadota > Gammaproteobacteria > Lysobacterales > Lysobacteraceae > Stenotrophomonas > Stenotrophomonas sp. ZAC14A_NAIMI4_1. Next base: position 4,454,314 of record NZ_CP026002.1, on the reverse strand, counting down.
TGTCATCGCCGAAGTTCAGCACCGCCGAGCGCAGGACGTTGCGTCCGATGCGACCGAAACCGTTGATACCAACCTTGATTGCCATGTTCAGAAGCTCCTGCAGCCGCGACAGGTGCGGCGGGATGGATAGGGCCCATAAGTCTAGCAGCACCCCACTGGCCACCGCCGGCCAGCGCCGCGGGCTGGCAGGCGGCGGGACAGGATTTGATCCGGATCAAAGCGTTAGCGCGGCGTGAGGCCGAGACTGGCCGCATCTACCCCGCAACGAGAACACCCCCATGCGCAAGACCTCCCCCCTGATCCTGGCCGGCCTGGCCGCTGCCGTCTCACTGGCCGCCGCCCCGGCCATGGCCCAGTCCAAGGGCGACTGGACCGTCTCGGCCGGCGTCCACCAGGTCGCCCCGAAGTCGAACAACGGCTCGCTGGCCGGTGGCACCCTGAAGGTGGACGTCGACAGTGACATCAAGCCGACCATCACCGGTGAATACTTCATCGCCGACAACCTCGGCATCGAAGTGCTGGCCGCGCTGCCGTTCAAGCACGACATCAACATCAACGGCCTGGGCCGCGTGGGCAGCACCAAGCACCTGCCGCCGGTGGTAAGCCTGCAGTACCACTTCAACAGCAAGGGCAAGGTCTCGCCGTTCGTCGGCGCGGGCCTGAACTACACGACGTTCTTCAGCGAGGACACCACTGGCGCGCTGGCGGCCAGCAAGCTGAAGCTGGAAGACTCGTGGGGCCTGGCCGCGCATGCCGGTATCGACTTCGCCATCGGCGAGAAGGGCGCGCTGCGCGTGGACCTGCGCTGGATCGACATCGACAGCAAGGTGAAGCTGGACGGCGAGAAGATCGGTACGGTCAACATCGACCCGCTGGCTTACGGCGTCTCCTACGTCTTCAAGTTCTAATTCAAGTTCCAGGACACCCACAACCCTCGCAGCATGTTGCCCCGGTGTGTGTGCCGGGGCTTTTTTGTGGACACATTGCGTCAATCCCGCGGTTACCTTCGCCCCGCTAGAATGGGCGCATGAAAGCCCTGCACTCCCTGATCCTCGCTGCCGCCCTCGCGCCGGCCCTGCTGACCCTGTCCGCCCCCGCCCATGCCTGGGGCGCGCAAGGCCATCGCCTGGTGGCCGAAGTGGCCGATACCCGCCTCAACCCGGCCGCGCGTGCCGAGGTCGACCGCCTGCTGGCCACCGAGCCCGGCGCCACCCTGGCCAGCATCGCGCCGTGGGCCGACCAGCTGCGCGCCAAGGACCCCGGCCTGGGCCGTCGCTCCGCCGGCTGGCACTACGTCAACATCGCCGAGGACGGCTGCCAGTACGAGCCGGCCAAGCATTGCAAAAACGGTAACTGCATCGTCGAAGCACTGAAGGCGCAGAGCGCCATTCTCGGCGACCACAGCCTGACCGACGGCGAGCGCCTGCAGGCGCTGAAGTTCGTCGTGCACATGGTCGGCGACGTGCACCAGCCGATGCATGCCGGCTATGGCCACGACAAGGGCGGCAACGACTTCCAGCTGCAGTTCGGCAACCGCGGTACCAACCTGCATTCGCTGTGGGACAGCGGCATGCTCAACACCCGCAAGCTGGATGACGCCGGCTACCTGCCGGTGCTGCGCGCGTTGCCGGCGCCGAAGCTGGCCCGCCAGTCCAACCCGCAGCGCGACCCGCAGCGTTGGGCCGAAGCCAGCTGCCGCATCTCGGTGCAGCCGGGCGTGTACCCGGCCACGCGCAAGATCGGCGATGAATACACCGAACGCTATCGCCCGGTGGCCGAAGCACAGCTGCGGCTGGCCGGCGAAAATCTGGCACAGCTGCTGAACCGCGTGCTCGGCACGCGCTGAGGAGGTTCCGATGTCGGCCCAGGTCCAATCCTTCTTCCACCGCGACAGCAATACCTTCAGCTACCTGGTCTTCGACCCGGACAGCGGTGAAGCGGCGCTGATCGACCCGGTCCTGGATTACGACCCGGACACCGACGCCAGCAGCGACGCGCCGGTGCGCCCGCTGCTGGAGGCCATCGAGCAGCAGGGCCTGCGCCTGCGCTGGCTGCTGGAAACCCACGCCCATGCCGACCACGTGTCGGCCGGGCGGCGGCTGAAGCAGCGCTTCCCGCAGGCGACCCTGGCCATCGGCGAGGGCATCCGCGCGGTGCAGGCCACCTTCGCACCGCGCTACGGCCTGGAGCTGGCAGCGCAGGACGCACACTTCGACCATCTGTTCACCGACGGCGAAACCTTCGCGCTGGGCCAGTTGCAGGGCCGCATCATCGCCGTGCCCGGCCACACCAGCGACAGCATCGCCTACCTCATCGGCGATGCGCTGTTTACCGGCGACTCCCTGTTCATGCCCGATGGCGGCACTGCCCGCTGCGATTTCCCGGGCGGTGATGCCGCGCAGCTGTACCGCTCCATCCAGCGCCTGCTTGCCCTGCCCGATGCCACCCGCGTGTTCGTCTGCCACGACTACGGCCCGGGTGGCCGCGCGTTCGCCAACCGGACCACCATCGGCGAGCAGCGCGCGCACAACATCCACGTGCACGACGGCGTAGAGGAAGCCGCATTCGTCAGCGTACGCGAGGCACGCGATGCGACCCTGGCCGAACCCAGGCTGATGCAGCCGGCGGTGAAAGCCAACATCGTTGGCGGCGCCTGACGACAGCGGTGGAGAACCGCCGGGCGTGGCCCGGCGCTACCCGTTACCTGCCCTGCGTGCGTACCACGTGCTGGCCCTTCACGATCTCGAAGGTGAACGCGTACTGCAGGGTGACCGCCACCGGTTCGATGCGGTCCGCGCCCTCGCAGCCACGGTCATCAGGCATCTTGCCCGGTGCGAAGTGGCAGACCGCTGCGGACGAGTACAGCCACTGCGCGACCGCGGCCTGCGCAGCCTGCAGCAGCGGCCCGTTCTCCGCCGCCAGGCCGGCGCTGCATTCACTGCGGTCGGTCAGCGGCTGGCTGCGTTCAACCCGCCCCTGCGCGTCGACCACCACCTGCAGGCAGATGGTGGTCGGTGCCAGCGAGGTGCGTGGGTCGTTCCCGCCCACCACCGGGTCGGGTGCGGTATGCAGCTGCGGCATCCGATAGCCCTCGCTGGCCGCCAGCGTGTAGGGCTGGATCTGCCCGCTACCGTCCCCATCCGCCGCCCGCAGGCGCTGGTGGCCGACGTTCTCGCTGCGGGTGTCGACCGTGGTCACGCGCTCCCGGGTGGCGCAGCCTGCCAGCAGCACCGCTGCAATACACAGCGGTGCGCCCTTCATCGCTGCCTTCACTGCGCCTGGCCACCAGCAGGTTCGGTGTTGTCCATGGCGTAGGTGATCGGGATACGCAGCTTGCCGGCCACCGCCTTGCCATTCTTCATCGCCGGCGTGTAGGTCCATTTACGCGCCGCTGCGATCGAGGCAGCTTCGAATACTCCGGGGTTGGTCGCACTTTCCACCTGCACGTCGGTGACGGTGCCCTTGGCATCGACGGCCACGATCAGCTTCACCACACCGGTCTGGCCCTTCTCGAAAGCCTCGGCCGGATAGCTGGGCGGTGACATCTTCTGTGCCTGGATCGGGCTGTCCAGCCCGGCCTTGGCGGCATCCGCCGCGGCGTACTGGTACGGCTCGGCGCTGACCGACGGCGTGCCCTTCACCGCACCCTGGCTGGCCCAGGCCAACGCAGCAACACCCATGCACAACCCCACCAGCAACACCTGGCCGGACACCTTCGGCAATGCCTTCCGCTTCGACTGCTTCAACATGGCGATACGCTCCTTCAACACGGGTTGGCTGCGCCAATGACATGCCATCGGTGCAACCGGGTGGACCAGCTGCGCCTTCAACAGCGTGCTGGCATAAAGACGGCGCTGCATCGGCTGCGCGGCAACGGTGCGCGCATCGCAGGCCAGTTCCTGGTCGCGCAGGAAGCGGCGCGCAGCCCAGGGCAACAACGGGTGGAACCAGAACACCGACCGTGCCAGCAGCAATGCGCCATTGGCCCAGTGGTCGCCATTGCGGCGGTGGCTGCGTTCGTGGCGCAGGATCAGCGCCTGTTCGTCGGCATCGAACTGCTGGTCGAAGTGCGGGCCGACCACGATGCGCGGCTGCCACAGGCCGACCAGCGCGGGCAGGCCGGGGTCGGCGCTGGCCTGCCAGCTGCCATCACCACGTGCCTGCAGCGTGCCCAGTGCGCACTCGAAGCGGCGTTGCGCGCGCAGTTCGCGCGCCAGGTGCAGGCCGGCACCCAGCCCCCAGACCAGGGCCAGCAGCCAAGGCCACATCGGCAGCTGCGCGGTGACACCTTCAACGGTGCCCGGCACCACCTTCAGCGGCAGCGTGGGCACATGCTGCAGCACCGGCAATGCCCGCAGGGCCGGCAGGGGCAGCAGCAGGGCCACCAGCAGCAGCGGCAGCAGCCACCAGCTGCGATAGGCCAGCTCCGCGCCGCCCAGCTTCACCAGCAGTGGCCGCGCGGCCGCCAGCAGCAGCGCGCCCAGCGCCAGCCACAGGCTGGCCTGCCACAGTCCATCGAGCAGCTCATTCATCGTCCATCTCCTGGATCAGCTTCTTCAGTTCGGCAATGTCCTGCGCCGTCAGTTGCCCGCGCTCGCTGAAGTGCGCCACCAGCGGCGCCACCCGGCCATCGAACACGCGGCCGATGAAGTCCTGGCTCTGCGTTTCCACCCAGGCCTGGCGCTGCAGCAGCGGCTGGTACAGGTAGCGGCGGCCATCGCGCTCGGCGGCGATCGCGCCCTTGGTCAGCAGGCGGTTGAGCAGGGTCTTGATGGTCGGCTCGGCCCATTCACGGTGGGCCAGTGCGGCCACCACCTCATCGGCACTGCGCGGCGCCTGCTGCCACAGCACCTCCATCACGACGGCTTCGGCTTCGCTGATCGGGGTCATGGTTTACATCCGTAATCGACAACCCGATTACGCGCGTAATCGAATGGGATGTCAAGCCCTCGACTGTCGGTTCATCCGGCCTGCCCCAGCATCGGCCCTTCTGCCCACGGAGCCCGCATGAAGCCACTGCGCAAACTGGATTACCCGGTGGACCAGGCCCGGCGTTTCCTCGAGCCGGGCCCCATCGTGCTGGTCAGCACGGCGGCCCACGGCCAGCGCAACCTGATGACGCTGGGCTGGCACATGGTGATGGGCTTCTCGCCCTCGCTGCTGGCCACCTACATCTGGAACGAGAACCACAGCTTCGCCCTGGCCCGCGACAGCCGGCAGTGCGTGATCAACGTGCCGGGCGTGGAAATGCTGGACACCGTGGTGGACATCGGCAACTGCAGCGGCCGCGAGGTGGACAAGTTCGCACGGTTCGGCCTGGATGCAGTGCCCGCCCGCGACGTCGCCGCACCGCTGGTCGGCCAATGCCATTCCAGCTTCGAGTGCCGGCTGCACGACGACAGCCAGGTGCAGGCCAACAACCTTTTCATCTGGGAAATCGTGCGCGCCCACGTCGCCCCGCGACCGAAGCTGCCACGCACGTTCCACTACCGGGGCGATGGCCGGTTCATGGTGTCGGGGCAGGAAATCTCGCGTCGACGGCGGTTCAAGCCCGGCATGCTGTAATGCCAGCACTCCCCTTGCCGCAGGACCGCCACGCATGACCGAACACCTGACCGACCTCGACGCCGCCGTTGACTGGCTGTTCGCGCGCGTGGACGGGCCGCTGCGGGTGGGGGCACCGCTGGCACTGGGCAAGCCGCACCGGCTGCTCAATGCGTTGTATGCGCGGGTGGAAGGGGATGCGTCGCGGCCGCTGCAGCTGTACACCGCACTGTCGTTGAACCCGCCCAAGGCACGCGGCGATGGCCTGGAGGCGCGCTTCATGGCGCCGTTCGTGCAGCGCCATTTCGGCGAGGATTTCCCGCGCCTGGCCTACGCCGATGCGATCGCCCGCGATGCGCTGCCCCCGCATGTGGAGGTGGAGGAGTTCTACATGCAGTCCGGTGCGCTGCTCGGCTCGCGCCAAGCGCAGTCCAGCTACACCAGCCTGAATTACACGCATGCCGCCGATGCCGTGGCGCAGCGCGCGCCGCACGTGATCGTGCAGAAGGTGGCGATGCGCCCGGACGATCGCCGGCTCTCGTTGTCGTGCAACAACGACATCACCCAGGACACCTTGGACGCGATGGCCGCGCGTGGACTGCCACGCCCGCTGCTGGTGGCCGAGATCGACCCGCAGCTGCCCTACCTGGGCGGCACGGCCACGGTGGATGTGTCCTTCTTCGATCTGGTCATCACCCCGCCGCCGCCGTACCCGGCGCTGTTCGGCCTGCCACGGCAGCCGGTGGCCGATGCGGACTACGCCATCGGCCTGTACGCGAGCACCCTGGTACGCGATGGCGGCACGCTGCAGATCGGCATCGGCACCCTGGCCGATGCACTCAGCCATGCGCTGGTGCTGCGCCACACCGACAACGCGCGCTACCGCCGCGTGTTGAACGCGCTGGACCCGCAGCTGGCCAGCCACCCGCTGGTGCAGGAAATCGGCGGGCTGGATCCGTTCGAGGTGGGCCTTTACGGCTGCAGCGAAATGCTCAACGAAGGCTTCCGGCGGCTGGTGCAGACCGGCGTCATCCGGCGCAAGGTGCACGACGATCTGGCGCTCATGCAGCGCATCGAGAATGGCAGCACGCTGTCCATCGACCATGCCACGCTGGAAGCCGAGGGCGAGTACCTGCACGGCGCGTTCTACCTCGGCTCGCCCGAGTTCTACGAATGGCTGCGCACGCTGCCCGAGGACGAGTGCCGCGCGATCGGCATGCGCCGCATCAGCGAGATCAACCAGCTGTACGGCGGCAACGAGACGCTGGAGCGCCTGCAGCGCCGCCATGCGCGCTTCTTCAATTCCTGCATGATGGCCACCGCGCTGGGTGCGGCAGTGTCCGATGCGCTGGACGACGGCCGCGTGGTGTCCGGCGTGGGCGGGCAGTACAACTTCGTGGCGATGGCGCATGCGCTGCCGGAAGCGCGCAGCGTGCTGATGTTCCGGGCCGCGCGCGACGACAAGGGCCAGCGCGCCTCGAACGTGCGCTGGAACTATGGGCACACGACCATTCCGCGCCACCTGCGCGACATCTACCTCAACGAGTACGGCATTGCCGACCTGCGCGCGTTGACCGACGACGACTGCGTGCAGGCGATGGCCGCGATCACCGAAGCGCCGTTCCAGGCGGGGCTGCTGCAGCAGGCCTACGCATCGCGCAAGCTGCGTACGGGGCGGCACCCGGACCCGCAGCGCGAACAGCGCAACACACCGCAGGCTCTGGCCTCGGCACTGGCCCCGTTCCGTGCCGATGGCACCCTGCCCGACTACCCGCTGGGCAGCGATTTCAACGAGATCGAGCAGGTGCTGGTGAAGGCACTGGGCTGGCTGAAATCGAACACGCAGACGCGCGGTGACATGCTGCGCACGGTCTGGGCAGCGCTGCGGCAGCCGGCCGGCGATGGCGATGCGGTGTACCTGCAGCGCATGGGCCTGCAGGCGCCAAAGGAGTTTGGCGAGCGCCTCAACGCACGGCTGCTGCGCCTGGCCCTGGCCCGCACCGCGTAATTGCACGGTGGTAGCGCCGGGCCACGCCCGGCGGACAAGCATCAGTGCCAACCAAGGTTGGCACCTACCTGGGCACGGCGGCACGCTATCCTGTAGCGATGAAAGACGATTCCCGTTTCCTGCATGACCTGCAGCAGCGCCAGGCTGCAGGCGAAGACCTGCGGTACCTCTGCTTCTGGGGCCACCAGCCGCCGCGCAGCGGTGTGTCCGCCTCCTGTTTCAGTCAGTGGTATGACGCCGGCTTCGACATCGACGGCGTGCATTACCGCACCGCCGAGCACTACATGATGGCCGGCAAGGCGCGCCTGTTCGGTGCCACCGAGCTGCTCGACAGGATCATCGCCAGCACCACGCCGGACAAGGCCAAGGCACTGGGCCGCCAGATTGAAGGCTTCGACGAAGCGCGCTGGGTACAGGCGCGCTACCAGCTGGTGGTGGACGGCAACAAGGCCAAGTTCGCCCAGAACCCGGAACTGGGGGCGTTCCTGCGCGCAACCGAAGGCTGGGTGCTGGTCGAAGCCAGCCCGGTGGATTTCATCTGGGGCATCGGCCTGGCCAAGGACCACGCCGACGCGCACAACCCGGCGCAGTGGCGCGGGTTGAACCTGCTGGGGTTCGCACTGATGGACGTGCGCGGGGCGATGTAGCGTCTATCCACGCATGGCGCGGATCTACTGCTGACTGTTCAGCATGTCGCCCAGATACAGGCGCTTGATCGGAGGATGTTCCCGATGTTCCGCTTGCCATAGATCATAGGCTGCCTGCATCGCCAGCCACATCCGTGCATTTCCCAAGCCAGCCAGTTCCAGCCGGTACGCCAGCTCTGCAGAAATGCCCGCATGCCCGTTGATGATCGTCGACAGCTGCCCCCGGGAGTACCCCAGGTGCTGCGCCAGCGCACTGATGGACATGCTGATCGCAGGCAGGATGTCCTCGCGCAGCGACTGCCCCGGATGAGGCGGGTCATACATGGGCATCGCGGGTGCTCCTAGTGGTAATCAAGGTAGTCAACCAACTCAACATCAGGCCCCCGGAACCGGAAGATCACTCGCCAGCTGGCCGACACACTTACGGACCAATAGCCTTTGTAGTTCCCTTGCAATGGGTGCAGGCGATTACCCGGTAATCCCATGTCGCCGGGCAGTTCGGCTTGATCCAACTGATGGAGCAGACGACGCAACCGGCCGACATGGTCCGGCCTGACTCCTGACGCGTCACCACGGTCATAAAGTGCTTTCAGCCCCTTGTGCCGGAAGCTGACGATCACGGACGTCCACTGTAAGGCATGACCTTACATTCCGCAATTTGGATGTGCGTCCTGTTCACGATTCCTCCCGTATACGAACTCGGCCCGCATCGGCGAACCTAACGAAGGTGGTTGTTTTCGCAGAGAACGCAGTAAAGACGGAAGAGGCCAACGCGACATCACCGGTTCGCCGATGAGTCATTCCGGGAAAGAGAGTGTGTCCACCCGGAAACGAGAAAGGCCGGCTTGCGCCGGCCTTCTCCTTTCTGCTTCGCGAAGCTGCTTACAGCGCCTTCGCCGCGGCCACCACGTGATCGGTGGTGATGCCGAAGTGCTTGAACAGCTTGTCCGCCGGGGCCGAGGCACCGAAGGTGTCGATACCGATCACCGCACCGTCCAGGCCGACGAACTGGCGCCAGAAACCGGTGACGCCGGCTTCGATCGCCACGCGCTTGCGCACGGCATTGGGCAGCACCGATTCACGGTAGGCCGCATCCTGGCGCAGGAACACGTCGGTGGACGGGATGGAGACCACGCGGGTCTTCAGGCCGGCGGCGTCCAGCTGGGCCTTGGCTTCGGTGGCCAGCGAGACTTCCGAACCGGTGGCGATCAGGATCACGTCCGGGGTGCCAGCGGCGTCGGCCAGCACGTAGCCACCGCGCTCGATCTGGGCGATCTGCTCGGCGCTGCGCGGCTGGTGCGGCAGGTTCTGGCGGCTGAACACCAGGCAGCTCGGGCCGTCCTGGCGGGTAATCGCAGCCTTCCAGCTCACGGCCGACTCGACGGCATCGCACGGGCGCCACACGTCGTTGTTCGGAATGTAGCGCAGCGAGGCCAGGTGCTCCACCGGCTGGTGGGTCGGGCCGTCTTCGCCCAGGCCGATCGAGTCGTGGGTGTAGACGTGGATCGCGTGGGCCGGGATCAACGCGCTCATGCGCACGCCGTTGCGGGCGTAATCGCTGAACACCAGGAAGGTGGCGTCGAACGGAATGAAGCCACCGTGCAGGGCCAGGCCGTTGGCAATGGCGGTCATGCCGAACTCGCGCACGCCGTAGTACACGTAGTTGGCATTGGCGTCATCGCTGGCCACCGACTTGCTGCCCTTCCACAGGGTCAGGTTCGAGTGCGCCAGGTCGGCCGAGCCGCCGACGATTTCCGGCAGCAGCGGCGCGAAGGCTTCGATGGCCAGCTGCGAGGCCTTGCGCGAGGCGATGGTGGCGCCTTCAGCGGCGACCTTGGCGATGTAGGCATCGGCCTGGGCGACGAAGTCGGCCGGCAGTTCGCCGTGCGAACGGCGGGTCAGTTCGGCGGCTTCGGCCGGGTATTGCGCAGCGTACTTGTCGAACTGCTGTTCCCACTCGGCCTGGCGCAGGGTACCGGTACCGCCGGCACGCCAGCCGGCGTAGATCTCTTCCGGAATCTCGAACGGACCGTAGTTCCAGTCCAGCGCCTTGCGGGTGGCAGCCAGTTCGTCCTTGCCCAGCGCGGCGCCGTGGCTGGATTCCTTGCCGGCCTTGTTCGGCGAACCGAAGCCGATCGTGGTGCGGCAGCAGATCAGGGTCGGCTTGTCGCTCTGCGACAGCGCGGCCTCGATGCCGGCCTTGATGCTTTCCGGGTCATGGCCGTCGACATCACGCACAACGTTCCAGCCGTAGGCCTCGAAACGCTCGGGGGTGTTGTCGGTGAACCAGCCCTCGACGTTGCCGTCGATGGAGATGTGGTTGTTGTCCCAGAAGCAGACCAGCTTGTGCAGGCCCCAGGTGCCGGCCAGCGAAGCGGCTTCGTGCGACACGCCTTCCATCAGGCAGCCATCGCCCATGAACACCCAGGTGCGGTGGTCCACGATCTCCAGCTCCGGGCGGTTGAAGCGCTGTGCCAGCAGCTTCTCGGCCAGAGCGAAGCCCACGGCATTGGCGAAACCCTGGCCCAGCGGGCCGGTGGTGGTTTCCACGCCCGGGGTCTCGTGGCGTTCCGGGTGGCCGGCGGTGTGGCTGCCCAGCTGGCGGAACTGCTTCAGCTGCTCGATCGGCAGGTCGTAGCCGCTCAGGTGCAGCAGCGCGTACTGCAGCATCGAGCCGTGGCCGTTGGACAGCACGAAGCGGTCGCGGTTGAACCACTGCGGGTTGTTCGGGTTGTGCCGGAGGAAGTCGTTCCAGAGCACTTCGGCGATATCGGCCATGCCCATGGGCATGCCGGGATGGCCGGAATTTGCGGTTTCAACCGCATCAGCGGCAAGGAAGCGGATGGCGTTGGCCAACTGGCGACGGGTAGGCTGCGTCATGGTTCTGTCGGAATCGGGAGGCGGCCGCGAAACTGCGGGCGCGCCATTGTCCCACAGACGCCCGGCAGGGTCAGGTCAACGTCGCCCGGAAACGAGACGGGGTCGGAGCCCTTTCCTGGTGGAAAGGGATCCGACCCCGTTCAGGTGTTGCCGGGATCAGTTGTCCAGGCGGGCGGCGGCGGCAGCGGCCTCGGCCGGGGTGTCCGCAGCCTCGCCCTTGGCCACCAAGGTGGTCAGGGCCAGGTCGCCGGTCACGTTCAGCGCGGTACGGCACATGTCCAGGAAGTGGTTCACGCCCAGGATCAGGCCGATGCCCAACGGGTTCACGCCCACCATGGCGCAGATCATCGCCACCACCGGCAGCGAGCCGGAGGGAACGCCCGCGGTGCCGATGCCGCCCAGGATGCAGACCGCCATCACCATGACCTGCTGGCCGATGGACAGGTCCACGCCGAAGAACTGGGCCAGGAAGATCACCGTCACGCCCTCGAACAGCGCGGTGCCGTTCTGGTTGGCGGTGGCGCCCACGGTCAGCACGAAGCGCGACACGCGCTGCGGCAGGCCCATCTGGTCGGCCACGCGCAGCGCGGTCGGCAGGGTGGCGTTGCTGGAGGCGGTCGAGAACGCCATGACCGTCGCTTCCTGGGTATCGCGGAAGAACGACAGCGGCGAACGGCCCGACAGCCACACCGCCGCGCCATAGGTCACGATCATGTGCAGGCCCAGCGCCAGCACCACCACGCCCACGTAGGCGCCGAGGCGGATGATCAGCTCGAAGCCGAACAGCGCGGCCAGGTTGAACATGAAGCAGGCCACCGCATACGGGGCCAGGCGGATGACCAGGTTGATCAGGGTCATCGAGATTTCGAACACGCCTTCGATGGCGCGGCGCAGCGGGGCGACCTTCGCTTCATCGGTCAGCACCATGCCGATGCCGAACATCAGCGCGAAGAACATCAGCGACAGGATGGCGCCGTTGTCCGACGCGGCCTGCAGCACGTTGCTCGGCACGATCGACAGCAGCATGTCCATGCCCTTGGGGGTGCCATGGATGCCGGCCACGATTTCCTTGCTGCGCTCGGCGTTCTCCGAGAGCATCAGCGCGGCGGTCTGCGGGTCGACGCCGGCGCCCGGCTTGAGCACGTTGACCAGCACCAGGCCGATGCCCACGGCGATGCCGGACAGCAGCACGGTGTAGGCCAGGGTCTTCCAGCCGATGCGGCCGAGGGCGCGGATGTCGCCCATCTCCGACACGCCCATGATCAGCGCCGAGAAGATCAGCGGCACGATCAGCATGAAGATCAGGTTGAGGAACAGGCCCGACGCCGGCGTGGTGATGTAGTCCATGACCCACTTGGCACCGGCCTGCAGGCCATCGACGCTGCCGCCCAGGGCATGCACGGTGAGTCCCAGGACCAGGCCGATCGCAAAGCCGATGCCCATCTTCCAGTGCAGGGGCAACTTCTTCTTGTCGGCAGCAGCTGCTGTCATACGCGGCGTTCCTCGAAAAATGAATCTACTCTAACAAAGCGCGCAAGCCGCGCCGGTTCAGGGTCGCTGCGTGGGGTACAGCGGCGCCAGCCCAGTGTCGGCGGCCTCCTGCGGTGTCGACCAGTGCGGTCCGTCACGGAAGCATTCGCGCAGGCGTGCACGCAGTGCGGAGGCTTCGCCCTGCCCGCCCCAGCGCGCGGCCTGCAGGTCCAGCAGCACCTGGCGCTGGGCCGGATCGGCCAGGCGTTCGATCACCTGCTCCAGGCGCTCGACGCCGGCCATCGCACACAGCTGCGCCTGCACCTGGTCGAAACCTTCACCATCGAGCGCACGGCGCAGCTCGGCCACGCTGCCGCGCGGCACGCCACTGTGGTTGGTGCCTGCCGCTGTGGGCGACCCTGCAGGAGACACGCGGCGGCCACGGCGCCAGCCCCAGGCCAGGGTCAGCAGCCACAGCAGGGCGAGGCCAGCGGCGGCGGCGATCCACGGCCACGGGCGCGCGTCCGCGGCCCCCAGCGGCACGGCAGTCGGTGCGGCCGGCGCCGCGTCGTCGCCGGGCAGCGCGGCCTGTGTGTCGATGGGCTGGGCGGCCGGAGCGCCGCCACGGCCGGCGGCCACCACCAACGTGAGGTCCGGCAGCGTGGCCTGCTGGGCGCTGCCGCTGTCCACGTTCCACCAGGCCAGCCTCGGCCCGGGCACGACCAGCGTGCCGGCCTGGCGCGGCACGATCGAGTAGCGCCGGGTGATCTTCAAGCGCGGCGTGCTGCCGGTGAACGTTTCATCGTACTGGGCCGGCTCGGCGAAGACCTGCCCGGCATCGCCTACGTCGGGCACCGGCAGATCAGTGAACTGGGCGCGGGTCGCGCCGTTGGCCACGGCTTCGACCACCACGGTGGCCGCTTCGCCGGCACGCGCACTGTCCGGCGCCGTGGTGTAGCGCAATTGCAGCCCATGCAGCGGCAACCACGGCTGCGGTGCCTGCGCCGGCTGCGCGCGGACCTGCAGGGTACGCTCGGGGGCGACGGCATTCATGCGCCCGTCGCCGCCGGCGCCGAAGAAATCATCGAAGAAGCCACCCGCGGTGCGCCCGTTGAAGCGGGCACCGGGCAGGCGCAGCGGCCCGCTGCGTTCGGGAATCAGCAGGAAGCGCCGCTCCACCACGTTGTAGCGGCGGCCGTTGATCTGGCGCACGTCGGTGCGGTCCTCGCCCACCCGCTGCAGCGACGCGCCCTCGGGCGTATCCAGCACCAGCTCGCCGGAGGCCAGCTGCGAGGCGAAGTAGAGGCGCACCACCACGCCGACGCTCTGCTGCACGTAGGGCTGCGCATCATCCACCTCGGTTTCGACGAAGGCGACGGCATTGCTCTGTGCGGTGGCCACCGTGCCCGCGCCCACCTGCAGCTGCAGCGGCTCGGTGCGCTGGCTGCCCACCTGCAGCGAGGGCACCAGCAGGGTGCCGCTGCGGCGCGGGGTCAGCGTCACCGAGTAGACGGTGCGCTGCTGCATGCTGCCGTTGCTCCATTGCACCTGGCGGTTGCTGCCCTGCGCACCCAGCACGAAATCGGCATTCAACGGCGCGTAGTCCGGGCTGCCCTGGTCGGTTTCCACCTGCAGCGTGACCGGTTCACCGAGCTGGGTACTGGTCGTCTCCAGCCACGCGCGCGTCTGCGCCAGCGCGGCCGATGGCAGCCAGGCCAGCAGCATCGCCAGCAGCACCGTCACGTGGAGTGTCCTGCGCGGCACGCCGATCATCGCCCTTCCCTCTTTCTACGTTCGTTTTCCAACTGGAACTTGGTGCGCAGCAACGAGCCCGGGTCATCGGGCACGCGGCGCATCCAGGCGTCCACGGCCTGCTGTTCCTCGCGCTGCTGCGGCGTGCGCCCGTCGCCGCGTCCAGCGGGCTTGCCCTGCTCGCCCGGCCTGGATTGCTGCATGGCCTGCTGCATGCGCTGGCGCTGTTCCGCATCGGCCTGTGCCTGCGCCTTTGCATCGGCCGCCTGCGGACCGGTGTCCTGGCGGTCCTTGTCACCGGGTTTGCCCTGCTGCGGCGGCTGCTGATCCTGCCGGCCCTGCTGCGGGCCCTGCTGCCCCTGCTTGGGATCCTGCTGCCCCGGCGAACCCTGCTGGCCCTGTTGCTGCCCTTGCTGCGGCTGCTGCTGGCCCTGTTGCTTGTCCTGGTTGGAGCGGTTGTTCTGGTCTTTGCTGGACGGCGGCTTGCGCTTGCGCGCGGCGTCCACCACCGCACGGTTGGCCACCGCGTCGGCCATGCCGGGATGCTTGGCCAGCGCGCGGTCGTAGGCGGCGATGGCACCGTCGTAGTCACCCTGCCGCGCCAGCGCGTTGCCCAGGTTGTACAGGCCGGCATCGCTGTCGATGCCTTCGAAGCGCGCGCGCGCCGTATCAAAATCGCCGTTGCGGTAGGCCTGCACGCCTTCGGCGATGCGTTCGTGCTCGCGCTGGTCGGCACGCTGCCAGAGCGTGCCGGTTTCCTTGGCCGATGTGTTGCGGGGTTGCGCCTGCAGGTTGCCTGCCAGCGGCAACAGCCCCACCGCCAGCACCGCGGCCAGCACCGCGCGGCGGCGGAACGCCAGCAGGGCCAGCAGCATCAGCGGCGGCAGCAGCCAGTAACCTTCGTCCTGCCATTGCCTGCCCTGCCCCGGGCCCTGCCGTGCAGGGCCATCACTGGCATCCAGCACGTCCAGCGCGCGCAGGTCGCGGTCATCGGCGGCAATGCGCGCGTACTGCCCCCCACCGGCGGTCGCCACCGTGCGCAGGCTGCCTTCATCCAGCGCCGCCTGCGCGATCTGCCCGCTGCCATCGCGATAGGCCGCGCCCGTGGGCGTGCCCAGCCCCAGCACGGATACCTGCAGGCCGAGACTGCGCGCCTGCGTTGCGGCGAGTGCAGCGGCAGCATCGGCCTGGTCAGTGACCAGCAGGATGCGCCCGCGCAGCGTGCCGGTCTGGCGCAGCAGCTGGGTGGCCCAGTCGATGCCACGGTCGGCATGCTGGCCATCGCGCGGCATCACATCCGGGGCCAGCGCATCCAGATAGAGCGCTACGTTGGCGGTGTCATCGGTCAACGGTGCAACGGTGTAGGCATCGTCGGCATACACCACCAGGGCGACCTGGCCTCCTTGCCGCGCACGCAGCAGCGCACCGATCTTCGCCCGCGCCTGCAGCAGCCGCGAAGGCGGCAGGTCGGTGGCCGTGATGCGACTGGACAGGTCCAGCACCACCACCAACGGCGTGCCGGCCTGGTACATCGGCTGCGCCTGCTGGCGCCAGCTCGGGCCGGCCAGGGCCAGCACCGCCAGCGTGCAGCCCAGCAGGAGGGCCCACGGCAGGCGCGTACGACGGCGCTCACCGGCCGCCAGCAGGTGCGACAGCAGGTGGGCATCGACCGCCTGCCGCCACGCATCGCTGCGGCGTTGCCGGTACAGCGTGAAGGCGATGACCAGCGGCAGCACCAGCAGCGCCCACAACCATTCCGGCCGCAGGAAATGCAGTGCGCCCGCATCGGGGAGGACGGCGTGGAGCTTCTGCAGGAATGTCGCGATCATCGGCGCCGCTCCGGCCACAGCCAGGCCAGCGCGCCCAGCAGCAGGGCCAGCGCCAGCGGCCAGGCATAGCGTTCGCTGCGCGGGCGCAGGCTCGGGCCCTTGGCGGCGATGGGTTCCAGACGATCCAGCTCGGCGTAGATGCCGACCAGCTCGTCGGTGTCGCGGGCGCGGAAGAATCGGCCCCCGGTCATCTCGGCAATCCTGCGCAGGGTGGCTTCATCCACCGGATCACGATCACTGGCGATGGGGATGCCGAACAGGCGCATGCTGCCATCGCTGCCAAACGCGACGGTGTGCACGCGCACGCCTTCGGCACGGGCCAGTTCGGCCGCGCGCAGCGGCTCCAGCACACCGGCATTGCTGACGCCGTCGGTCAGCAGGATCAGCACGCGCTGTCCTTCGGGTTGGCTGCGCAGGCGCTTGACCGCCAGCGCGATCGCATCGCCGATGGCGGTTTCGCGCCCGGCCAGGCCGACCACGCTGTCGCGCAGCTGGTCACGCACGCTGGCCAGGTCGGGGGTGATCGGGGTGAGGGTGTACGCGCGGTCACCGAAGACCAGCAGGCCGACACGATCACCGGCACGCCGGTCGAGGAAGTCGGCCAGCACCGCCTTGGCCGCGGTCAGGCGTTCCACTGCCTGCGAGCCGAGCACCATGTCCGGCTCGCTCATGCTGCCGGACACATCCATCGCCAGCATCATCTGCCGGCCCTGCTGCGGCGGCGTGATGGCCTCGCCCAGCTGCTGCGGCCGTGCCATCGCCACGCACAAGGCGGCCCATGCCAACCACAGGATGAGCGTGCGCAGCCAGGACGCATCGATACGCCCGCCCCCGGACAATGCCTGCAGCTCGGCTGCGGCGTAGGGCACGCGCAGGGCTGCACCGGGGTCGGCGCGGCGTTTCCAAAGGTGCATCAGCAGCGGCACCGGCAGCGCGAAGAGCGCCAGCGGCCAGGCCAGCTGCAGGTCCGGCCAGGGCCAGTAACTTGCCAGTAGGCTCATCGGCGGCGCTCCTGCAGCAACTGCAGGTATCGCTCGCGCGCCCAGCGACGGACCTCGGCCACGTCGCCTGCTGCGACCTGCGGCCGGTAGGCGCCTTCGGCCAGCAGGCGGCGCTGCGGCTCCGGCAGCTGCTCCTTCGGATCGATCCGCTGCCACCAGGCCTGGTCATGCAGGGCTTCGCTGCCGGGCTGGGCCAGCCGCGCGGCACGGCGCAGCAGCCCGGCGATGGCGGCCAGCTCGGCCGCTGCGGCGGGCGCGGCCTGCAGCTCGCGGTCGAACTGCTGCAGCCAGCGCTGGCGACGGCGGCGACGGCGCTGGCTGATGAACACAAGGATGCCCAGCACCAGCAGCAGGACGGCGGCCAGCATCAGCCAGCCCGGTGCGGGCGGCCACCACGACGGTGGCGGCGGCAGCGCGACATCGCGCAGCGGCAGCGCCGTACTCATGCCGGCACCTCGGTGGGCGCAGGTGCCAGCCAGGCATCGCTGGGGGCGTCGGTGGAAAGGATCTGCACATCGACCCGGCGAGCGGCCAGCTGCTGGCGCAGCGCCTGCAGCGGTTCGACGAAGTGTGCGTGCCAGTGGTCCTGCACCTCGCTGCGGCGCAGGTCCAGGCCGATGCGCTGCTGTGCGGCCAGGAACTGCAGCGGCGCCGACGGCGGCTGCAGTTCCAGCGGGTCGACCAGCAGCAGCAGGGTCAGGTCATGGTGCTGGGCCAGGGCGCTCCAGCGCGCCGGCGCGATGCGCAGGGCCTGCTGGGGATCGGCCAGCACCAGCATGCGCGCGCCGGGGCGCAGCACGCGTCCGGCGTGGTCCAGCGCACGCTCCAGGCCGAGGTCATCGGCGGGCGGTTGCGCGTACCAGCGGGTCAGTGCGTCGAGCACGCGCAGCACGCCACGCGGCCCGCCGGCTGGCGCGATCGGTGTTTCACGGTCGCTGCCGCGCAGGGCGCCGATCCGGTCGCCACGACGCTGCGCCGACCATGCGGCCACGGCACCGGCGCGTGCGGCCTGCACCGATTTGAAGCGCACGCGCGTGCCGAAGTACAGCGCGGGCGAGGTGTCGGCCACGATCAGGCTGACCCGCTCGCGCTCGGCCTGGAACAGCTTGGTGTGGGCGCGGCCGGTGCGTGCGGTCACCCGCCAGTCGATGTGCCGCGCGTCATCGCCGGCGACGTATTCGCGTGATTCGGCGTACTCCATGCCGCGCCCACGCAACGGTGAGGGCGCCTGGCCGGCATTGCCGGCACGCCCACGGCGTGGCGGTGGCGGTCGCTGTGCCAAGCGGCGCAGGGCCACCAGTTCGGCCAGCTGCGGGCGCAGGCCATCGCCTTCAACCACGCTGGCGCTCTGTGGCGCGGATGGATCGGACATGCGCAGGCTCAGGGTGCCGGCACGCGGGCCAGCAGTTCCTGCACCAGGCGCTCGCCATCCCAGCCTTCGGCAGTGGCTTCGTAGCTGGGCAGCACGCGGTGGCGCAGCACATCGGCGGCCACGGCGCGCACGTCATCGGGGGTGACGAAGTCACGACCGGCCAGCCAGGCCCGTGCTCGCGCGCAGCGCTCCAGCGCGATCGAGCCGCGCGGGCTTGCGCCCCAGGCGATGCGGCGGCCGAGGCCGGCGTCATAGCGCGACGGATCGCGCGAGGCCAGCACCAGCTCGATCAGGTAACGCTCCAGCGCCGGCGCCATGTGCAGGTCCAGCACTTCGCGGCGGGCGTCGAAGACCACCTGCATCGGCAGCTTTTCCGGTGCGGGCGCCGCGTCGCCGAGGGCGCCACGTGCGCGCTCGCGGGCCAGGCGCAGGATCTCCGATTCAGCGGCCTGGTCGGGATAGCCGATCCGCACATGCATCAGGAAGCGGTCCAGCTGCGCCTCGGGCAGCGGGAACGTACCCTCCTGCTCGATCGGGTTCTGCGTGGCCATCACCAGGAACAGCGACGGCAGCGCATAGGTATGCCGGCCGACAGTGACCTGGCGCTCGCCCATCGCTTCCAGCAGGGCCGACTGCACCTTGGCCGGGGCGCGGTTGATTTCATCGGCCAGCAGGATCGGATGGAAGATCGGGCCCGGCACGAATTCGAAGCGGCCTTCCTGCGGGCGCCAGATCTCGGTACCGGTCAGGTCGGCCGGCAGCAGGTCCGGGGTGAACTGGACGCGGGCGAAATCGGCTTCCAGGCGCGAGGCCAGCGCGCGGATGGCGGTGGTCTTGGCCAGGCCGGGGGCGCCCTCGACCAGCAGGTGGCCATCAGCCAGCAAGGCGATCAGCAGGCGCTCGACCAGCGCGGCCTGGCCGACGATCTCGGCCGACAGGGCGTCACGCAGGCCGATGAAGGCCGCATGCAGCTGCGAGGGGGTCTGCGCGGGCGGCGCGGTGGCTGGCGCGTCAGGCGGCGCGTTCGACGAATCGGGCATCGGCGGTGGCAGGTTCATGGGGGCCTTTGACCGGCGCGGGGTGGCACGGGTTCCCCACATCATCGCAGGCCGGTCCCGGGATTGGATCAAGGACGGATGAATGGCCATCCGCGCAGGGCGTGGCGCCACAACGAACCGGGGCCGCACATGGCGGCCCCGGTTCGAACAGCGTGTGATGGCTGGCTCAGCTCTTCTTGGCCACGCGCAGCACCTTCGGGGTCACGAACACCAGCAGTTCGGCCTTGTCCTTGTTGCGGCCACGCTTCTTGAACAGGTTGCCCAGGAACGGCACGTCGCCCAGGAACGGCACCTTGCTGACGCTGCTGCGGTCGGTGAACTCGTACACGCCACCGATCACCACGGTCTGGCCGTCTTCCACCAGCACGGCGGTGTTGACTTCGCGGCGGTTGATTTCCGGGATTTCACCGTAACCGGCCAGGGTGATGTAGCGCTGCACTTCGTCCTTCTTGACCTCCATGTTCAGGAACACACGGTTGTCGTCGGTGATGGTCGGAGTGACCTTCAGCTGCAGCACCACTTCCTTGAACTGCACGTTCGGGGTGGCGGCACCGCCGGCGGCACCGCCGCCGCTGATGGTCACGTAGCCGATTTCCTTACCCTGCTTGATCAGGGCCTCGCGCTGGTTGGTGGTCACCACGCGCGGGTTGGAGATCACTTCACCACGCGACTCTTCCTGCATGGCCGACAGTTCGACGTCCAGCAGGTAGCCCGCGTTGAGGATCGACAGTGCCAGCGAACCCGGGTTGCTGGTGGAGGCCACCGGCAGGTTCCAGTTGAGGCCGTCGCCAATCTTCGAGGCAGTCGGAACCGGGGCGGGGCCGACGCTGCCGCCAATGATCCAGTCACGCACGGCATTGGCGTTGGCTGCGTTGGTGTCGACCTGCGAGTTGAGCGTATTGTGGTTCTGGGCCACGTTGCCGCCGAAGAACACATTGTCGCGGCTGCCGCTGATGCCGAACTTCGCACCCAGCTCGCGGGCGAAGGTATCGGTGGCGATGACGATGCGGCTCTCGATCAGCACCTGGTCGACCGGGCGGTCGATCACGTTGATCAGCTCACGCATGCGCGCGATCTTCTTCGGGATGTCGCTGATCATCAGGGTGTTGGTGCGCTCGTCGGCCACGATGCGGCCGCGCGAGGACAGGAAGCCGCTCTCTTCATTGCTGGAGCTGCTGCCACCACTGCCACCACCACCGCCACCGATGCCCTTGGCTTCGGTCAGCGCTTTGAAGATCTGCGAGGCGCTGTGGTAGTTGATCTGCACGTAATCGGTCACCAGATCCTCGCGGTTCTCGATGGCGATGCGTGCGTCTTCCTTTTCCTGCTCGAACTTGGCCAGCTCGGCCTGCGGCGCGACCCAGATCACGCTGCCATCCTGGCGCTTGTCCATGCCCTTGGCGCGCAGCACGATGTCCAGTGCCTGGTCCCACGGCACGTTGACCAGGCGCAGGGTCACATTGCCCTGCACCGAATCGGACGCCACGACATTCAGGTTGGATTCTTCGGCGATCAACTGCAGCACGGTGCGCACCGGCACGTCCTGGAAGTTGAAGGTCACCGGCTTGCCGCTGTAGCCACGCTGCGGCACGCCCTTGGCGGCCTGGGTGACGCTGCCTGCGGTGACGGCACCGACGGCGGCCGGTGCCTTGCGGGCACTGATCTCCACCACGTACTCGTTGCCACTCTGGTAGGCCAGCGATTCAACCGCGCCGCCAGTGCTCAGCACCAGCTGGGTGCCTGCGCCGGACGGCTTGGCGTCGATGCGCTGCACCGGCGTGGCGAAGTCGGTGACGTTCATCGGCTTCTGCAGGTTGGCCGGCAGCCGGGCATTGCCGACGTCGACCACCACGCTGTTGTCCTGCGTCCGCAGGTCAGGGATCGCGCCCTGGCCGTCGAACTCGACGATCAGGCGGCCGCTGCCGTCTTCGCCGCGTTTGAAATCGATCCGCTGCACCGCCAGCGATGCCGGCGCGGTGGCCTGCGCTGCAACGGCGGTGCTGGCCGGCTTTTCAGCCGGTGCGGCAGCCAGCGCCGGAGCGCAGGCCAGCATCAGCGCGACTCCCAGCGCGCTGATGCGGTTCAAGGTAGAGCGCCGGATGGGTCGCAGCCCCTTGGCTTGGTGAAAAGTCATCGTGCTATCCCCAGTAAACGATCATTGATCATCGAGCGCGAGCGTGGCCGGACGTTCCAGCCAGCCCCCCGCGCCGTCCGGCACAAGTTCGATCAGTTCCACGCGGTCTTCGTAGACCGCGGTGACCCGCCCGTCGCTCTGCCCAAGGTATCCACCCGGGCGCACCCGGTAGGTCACCTTGTCGGGCCCCATCACCAGGGCGACCGTGCCGCCTCCGGTACCGATGGTGCCCACCATGTCCAGCGCATCCAGCGGGAAGCCTTCAAGCGGCTCCTTGCGCCGGTTCGGATCCGGACGGGTTCCGCCAGCCCCCTGCTGCGGATTGGTCCAGGCATCGGTGAACGGATCGCGCATGCCCTGCGCGGAGTATTCGAAGGTCTCGAACTGCTGCATCACCGGCAGCGGCTCCAGCGGCTGCGCCGGTCGTGCACGTTCGCTGGCGACCCAGGTTTCAAGGTTGGGCGCGTCGCCCGGCGTGCTGGTGACGCCGCGGCCACAGCCGGCCAGCATCAACACCGCCAGGGCCATGCCGCCTCGTGCAATGAAGGAACGGATCACGGCTGCGCCTCCTTGCCGGCTTCAAGCTGCTGCTGTTCGGCGACCTCGGCATCATCCAGGTAACGGTAGGTCTTGACCGTACCGGACAGCTCCAGCGCACCGGCACGGCTGTTGCCGTTGGCCTTGTCGACAGGCTTCAGGTTGATGTCGTGCATGGTCAGGATGACCACGCGCGGCAACGAGGCCACGCCACTGACGAACGCGCCGAACTGGTGGTAGCTGCCCACCATCTTCAGCTTGATCGGCTTCTCGGCGTAGAACTCCTTGACCTGTTCCTGTTCCGGCTCGAACAACTGGTTGGTCAGGCCGCTGGACAGCGCGGTCTGCGAGATGTCGATGATCAGGTCCGGCATCTCGGTCTTGCTGGGCAGCTGCCGGAGCATCTGCTGCAGGACCTGCTCCATCTGCGCCAGCTGCTGCTTGAGCGGCTCCAGGTTCACCGCGCGCGCCTGTTCCTTGCTGAACTGGTCACGCAGGGTGGCTTCCTGTGACTCCAGGCCCTCCAGCTCCTCGCGCTTGCCGCTGATCAGCAGCATGTACGCGACGAACATGATGACCAGGGCGATCAGCGCGCAGAACACGATCTTCGCGTTCCGCGGCCAGTTGCCGATGTCGTTGAAATCCAGGCTCTTGACGTCGAATTTCTTGCTCATGCGCGGTCCCCCTGCAACGGGGCATGGAAGGCCTGCGGCGGTTGGGCCAGTCGGCTCCCTTCAGGCTTGGGCGGGGCCGCCGGGGTAGCTGCCGGTGCTGCCGGAGCGGGCTGGGCAGCCGGTGCCTTCGCGGGGGCAGCCGGTGCCGGCGGCGGCGTCGGGGCTGCGCCGGGCTGGGCAGGTGCCGGGGCGGCCGAAGCGGCATCGGCGCCAGCCGCCAGCGGCGCGACCGCCGGAGCCGCAGCACCCGGTGCCGCGACCGAACCATCGGCGTTCAGGCCTGGCGTGGTCGACTCATCGCTCTGCGCCGGCAGTTTCACCGTCACCTTGAACTTGTACGGCAGGGCCTTGACGTCAGCCAGCAGGTTCCCCTGGCTCGACTCCTTGTCCGGCGCGCTGGCTTCGATGATCGACAGTTCCGGGCTGGTCATCCAGCCGGACACTTCCAGGTTGCGCATGTACGCCGAAACGCGTGCATTGGACTGGGTCCGGCCTTCCAGGGTGAGCATGTCACCGTCCTGGGTCAGGGCGGTGAGCACGACGCCATCGGGGATCGTGCGGACCAGGGCGTCGAACAGATGGACCATCTGCGAACGCTTGGCCTGCAGCTGCTCGATGACGGCCTTGCGGGCCAACAGGCGGTTCTTCTGCTCGTCGAGGCGCTTGATCTCCTCGTTCTGCTTCTTGACCTTCTCGATCTCGGTCTGCAGGTAGGCGTTGCGATCCTGCTGGCCGCTGACCTGCATGTCGTAATAGAACCAGATCAACAGGGACAGCAGCAGGCCACCGAGCGCGGCCATGCCGAGCATGACGCCGAACTCGCGCTGGCGTTGCTTGCGCCGTTCGGCGCGCCAGGGCAATAGATTGATGCGTGCCATCAGTCGAAGCTCCTCAGTGCCAGACCGGTAGCGATCATCAGCGCGGGGGCATCCTGGGCAAGCGCCTGCGCCTGCACCTTCGGGCCCAGGGTCATCTGTGCCAGCGGGTTGGCGACCACGGTCGGCACGCCCAG
This sequence comes from Stenotrophomonas sp. ZAC14A_NAIMI4_1, assembly GCF_003086915.1. NCBI lineage: Bacteria > Pseudomonadati > Pseudomonadota > Gammaproteobacteria > Lysobacterales > Lysobacteraceae > Stenotrophomonas > Stenotrophomonas sp. ZAC14A_NAIMI4_1. The sequence goes on along the minus strand of NZ_CP026002.1, from coordinate 4,430,396 downwards.
CTGTTCTTCGACCATTTCCGGCAGACCGGCCAGCGCGGCGCAACCGCCCGCCAGCACGATGTGGTCGACACGGTTGAATTCACTGCCCGCGTAAAAGAACTGCAGCAGGCGGCTGATCTGCTGGACCGTCGCCTCCTTGAAGGGTTCCAGCACTTCCACTTCGTAGCTTTCCGGCAGCCCGCCCTGGCGCTTGGCCAGGCCGGCTTCCTCGTAGCTCAGGCCGTAGCGGCGCATGATCTCGTCGGTCAGCTGCTTGCCGCCGAACACCTGTTCGCGGCTGTACAGGCTGCGGCCGCCGCGCAGGACGTTGAGGGTGGTCATGGTCGCGCCGATGTCGACCAGGGCGACCACGCCGTCATGGGACACCGGCAGCTCGCTGGCCACCAGGGCGAAGGCGTTCTCGACCGCGAAGGCCTCCACGTCCATCACCTTGGCCTGCAGGCCGCCCAGCTCCAGCGCCGACTGGCGCAGCTCGACGTTCTCCGAGCGCGAGGCAGCCAGCAGCACCTGGACCATTTCCGGGTTGTTCGGGATCGCCCCGATCACCTCGAAGTCCAGGTTCACTTCCTCGATCGGGTACGGAATGTAGTTGACCGCTTCCAGCTCGATCTGGGCTTCCATGTCGGCTTCGTCGAGGTCGGCCGGCATCGGGATCACCTTGGTGATCACCGCCGAACCGGCCACGGCGGCAGCGGCCAGCTTGGCCTTGCTTCCGGAACGGTTCATCGCCCGGCGGATGGCCTCACCCACGGCCTCCACTTCGACGATGTTCTTTTCAACCACAGCATTCGGCGGCAACGGTTCCACGGCGTAGTGTTCCACGCGGAAACGGTTGCCACTGCGGGAAAGCTGCAACAGCTTTACCGCAGTCGAACTGATGTCGACGCCAATGAGCGGCGACTGACTTTTTGGGATGAGCCCCACGGTTTCTCCCCTGCCGACGGGCACTTGGACACAGGATCTGCGTCCGCGCATTAATAACGTATTTTTAGCGAATGGCAACCGCCCTGCTGTGAAATCCCTCACAGGATGAACACGCAGCCCCTGGCAATTCCCCTTGCGTTCCCCGGTGCCGGCCCCAGCCGCCACCTTGCGTAATCTATACTCTGCGACCACGAAATTCGCAATCGGAATCTGACACCGATGACTCGTCTCCGCCGCTGGCTGCGCTGGATCTTTGTTGTTGTCCTGGTCCTGGCGCTGGTCGGTGCTGCCGCCGTGGGCGGCCTGTACTACGCCGTATCGTCCAAGCTTCCCGACGTGCAGACCCTGCGCGACGTGGAGATGCAGGAGCCGATGTACGTCTATGCTGCCGACGGCAAGCTGATGGCCGTCTTCGGTGAAACCCGGCGCACCCCCATCACCATGAAGGACGTGCCGGAGAACCTTAAGAGGGCTTTCCTGGCCACCGAGGACGCCCGCTTCTATGAGCACGGCGGCGTGGACTACAAGGGCATCGCCCGCGCGGTCTGGCTGCTGGCCACCACCAGCGACCGCCGCGTGCCGGGTGGCTCGACCATCACCCAGCAGGTCGCCCGCCAGTTCTTCCTGAGTTCCGAATACAGCTACACCCGCAAGCTGGCCGAGATCCTGCTGGCCCGCAAGATCGAGTCGGAGCTGAGCAAGGACGAGATCTTCGAGCTGTACCTGAACAAGAGTTTCTTCGGCAACCGTGCCTACGGCGTGGCCGCGGCCGCCGAGTTCTACTACGGCAAGAAGCTGAACGAGCTGGACCTGGACGAGATGGCCTCGCTGGCCGGCATCCCCAAGTTCCCCTCCTCGGGCAACCCGATCTCCAACCCGGAGCGTGCCCGCCAGCGCCGCGACAACTACGTGCTGCAGCGCATGGCGGACCTGAAGTTCGTCAGCCAGGCCGAAGCGGACGCCGCCAAGGCGGTGCCGATGCATGCCACCCCGCATGAGCCGCCGGTGCAGGTGTATGCCCCTTACGTGGCCGAGCTGGTGCGCCAGGAAATGATCGCCCGCTTCGGCGGCGACGTGGTCAACAAGGGCTATCACGTCACTACGACGATCGATTCCACCCTGCAGGAATCGGCCAACGTGGCCGTGCGTGACGGCCTGCTGCTGTATGACCACCGCCACGGCTGGCACGGCGTGGAAAAGCAGGTGCAGCTGGGCGCCGCGGATGACGCTGCCGCCCTGGCCGAGCACCTGCGCGGCATCCCCGGCCAGGCCGGCCTGCTGCCGGCCATCGTCGCCAGCACCGGCGCCGACGGCAGTGCCACGGTGGTCATGGCCAACCGCAGCGAGGTCGTGCTGCCGGCCGCCGCCGCCAAGTGGACCAACAAGACCCCGGGCAAGCTGGTGCAGCGCGGCGACATCGTGCGCGTGCGTGCCGGGGCCAAGGAAGGCGAGTGGCTGCTGGACCAGATCCCGCGCGGCCAGTCCGCCCTGGTCTCCCTGGATGCCCACAGTGGCGCCCTGAAGGCCCTGGTCGGCGGCTTCAGCTTCTCCGGCAACAAGTTCAACCGTGCCACCCAGGCACGCCGCCAGCCGGGTTCGAGCTTCAAGCCGTTCGTCTATGCGGCCGCCTTCGACAAGGGCTACAACCCGGCCTCGATCGTGCTCGACGCCCCGGTCGTGTTCCGCGACCGCCGCGGCAAGACCTGGGCCCCGCAGAACGACGGCGGCGGCTTCCGTGGCCCGATGCGCCTGCGCGAGGCCCTGGTGCAGTCGCGCAACCTGGTTTCGGTGCGCCTGCTCGATGGCATGGGCGTGGACTACGCGCGCAAGTACATCAGCGAGTTTGGCTTTGCCGAATCGGAGCTGCCGCCGAACCTGTCGATGTCGCTGGGTACCGCTTCGCTGACGCCACTGTCGGTGGCCCGCGGCTACGCCGTGTTCGCCAACGGCGGCTCGCGCGTGGACACCTGGCTGATCGACCAGGTCAGCGACCGCGACGGCACGCTGGTGTTCAAGGAGAACCCGGCCCTGGCCTGCCGCGAGTGCGCCGGCACCAGCGACCAGCCGGTGAACCAGGTGGTGGATGGCTTCAACTTCGGTGCCCCGGCACCCAAGCCCGATGCCACCGCCGCGGCCAAGCCGGCTACCGAGGCCCCGGCCGCGCCGGCCAACCCGGACGCCCGCACCGCCCCGCGCGCGATCGACGCCCGCACCGCCTACCAGCTGGTGTCGATGATGCGCGACGTGGTCCAGCGCGGTACCGGTACCGCCGCCAAGGTGCTCGGCCGCGCCGACCTGGGTGGCAAGACCGGTTCGACCAACGACCATCGCGATGCGTGGTTCTCCGGCTTCGGCGGCCCGTACGTCACCACCGTGTGGGTGGGCCGCGACGACTTCCGCTCGCTGGGCTACCGCGAATACGGTGGCAAGGCCGCCCTGCCGATCTGGATCGACTACATGCGCGTCGCCCTGAAGGACGTGCCGCTGGCCGAGAACGAACCGCCGGCCGGCATGGTCCAGGCCACGCTCAATGGCGCCGTGGAGTGGGTGAAGGTGGAAGACATGGACCGCCTGACCGACTACGACCTCAACCTGCAGAACACCCCGCAGGCTGACGCGGCCGCGTTCGACATCTTCTGAGGCAGGTAGTGGTGGGTGCCAACCGTTGGTTGGCACTTTGGCATCCACCGGGCATGGCCCGGCGCTACCGGTAGATGCCAACCTTGGTTGGCACGATGGCTCTGGTAGGTGCCAACCTCGGTTGGCGCTCTCAACGATGGCCAACCAAGGTTGGCCGCTACCTACGCCCACCCCCACGCAGGTGTCACATCCCTGCGCTACCCTGCACCCAGGTCGCATCAGGAGTCTTTGCATGCATCGGGCACGTCAGCATGCTGCCAGCCAGACCCGCGAGCGGCGCCACCGCCTCGCCCACGAAGCCGCCCGCCTCATGGCCGAAGGCGGCATCCGCGACTACCACCAGGCCAAGTTGAAGGCCGCCAGCCGGCTCGGCATCCACGACGATGCCTCCCTGCCCCGCAACGTCGAGATCGAAGACGCCCTGCGCGAGTACCAGCGCCTGTTTTCCGGACCAGAGCACGGCAACGACCTGCAGCGCCGCCGCGAAGCTGCCGTGCGTGCGCTGGAATTCCTGCATGGGTTCGCCCCGCGCCTGGTCGGGCCGGTGCTGGACGGCACCGCCGATGCCAACAGCCCCGTGCAGCTGCACCTGCACAGCGATGATCCGGAAGCCGTGCACCGCTTCCTGGACGAGCACGGCATCCCCGCCGAATCGCGCGTGCGGCGGCTGCGCCTGGATCGCGAACGCAGTCTGGACGTACCGGTGTGGGTGTTCAGTGCCGAGGAGCTGACCTTCGATCTGGCCGTACTGCCCTACGACGCACTGCGCCAGGCACCGCTGTCACCGGTGGATGAGAAGCCGATGCGACGCGCCTCCATCGCCCAGTTGCGGCAGCTGCTCGCCGAAGCAGAGATCACCGCCTACATCGGCGGGGACGCCCAGCAGCAGCGGTAAACACATCAGGCCGCCCTTCGGCGGCCTGATGTCCAGATCATTCGAATGCGCACTATCAGAAGAAGATCGCGTACAGGATCAACAGCGGAATCGGCACGCCCAACAGCCAGAGCAGGATCATTTTCATGTCAGGTCTCCTTGCATGGAATACGGGTTACAGGTCGCGGCGGCGGCCGCCCCAGGTGGCGCTGAGGCTGGCGAAGAACGCGCCGATCAGCAGGGTGATGAACAACCACAGTGCGGCGTACGCCGTTGCCTTGCGGGCATCGTCGGCGGTCTGCTTGGCGGTGTTCTTGGCTTTTTCCAGCGCAGCCCGCATGCGCGTCTGCACGTCGGTCACGCGCGCCTGCGCTTCGGCCGGACTCATGCCGGTTTCGCGTGCGATCAGCTGCGACACGTACTGGGTGTCGGCCGGATCCAGTCCATCGCCCTGCAGGCTGTTGATGATGATGCGGCTCACTTCGGCACGCACTTCGCGGCGGTCACCCATCGGCCCGTTGCCCGGCATCGGACGCGGCGGCGGCGGCGCTGCGGCCGGGCCCATGGGCGCATTGCCCGGGGCAGCGCCCGGTGCTGGCGGAGCCGGCGGCGCAGCGGCGGCCTCCGGACCCGGCTGGGTCGCGCTGCGGAACAGCGAATCAACCCAGTAGTTGAGATCACCGTCCGGCGCGGCGGCAGCGGCACTGCCGGCGCCCGCAGCGGCGACGCCTGCGGTGGACGCTGCGGCACCTGCGGTGGCGCCCGCCACCTTTGCACCGGCGCCCAGCACCCCACCGATGGCCGAGGTCAGCAGGCCGGCGGTCAGCAGCGTGGCCACGGCCCATGAGACGAAGCCGTGGGCGGTATCGCGGAAGTAGGTTTCATCGCCGTGGATCTGCGTCCACTTGGTGCGCAGGCGGCCGGCCAGGTAGCCACCCAGGCCGGAAGCGGCCAGCGCGGTGAAGGTGAGCCAGATGACGCTGGACCAACCGAAGGTTTCCTTGCTGACGCCTTCGAACGACCACGGTGACACCGAGGACAAGCCCAACCCGACGCCGAGGATCAGCAGCACCAGGGACAGCGCGGCCGCCGCAGCGGCACCGGCGAAGATCGCACCCCACGACACCGCGCTTTCGCTGGGCGGTGCGACGATGGGTGCAGTGACGACGGTGGCGACGTCGGCGCCGAGCGGGCCGCGCTCGGGTGGGTCGAATCGGGTACTCATGGGGTGGACGCTCCGTATCGGGTGCTGCGGGTGCAGCGTGCGTCCTGAGGCTGCGCGTGCCGTTGTGAAGCTGGCGAGACCCTTGAATCACGCGGTCTTGGCGCGGGCGGGTCTGCGCGAAAGGCGTGCCAACCAAGGTTGGCATCTACCAGGGCAAGAGCCGCCGGTCATGGCCCGGCGCTACCGGGGACGGTGCCGGCGCCGAGGGCATGCATGCGTGGATCGATGAGCGCGTCAGTAGATCCACGCCATGCGTGGATGGTTTTTCGCGAAGGCCCCAAGCGTGCCAACCAAGGTTGGCACCCACCATGCGCGACGCAAAAAAAAAAACGCCCCGCGATGCGGGGCGTTCTCATCACGGCTTACCGCGGGCAATCAGCCCTGGTAATCGCGCACGTCTGCGCCGGTGTAGACCTGGCGCGGACGGCCGATCTTCATTTCCGGATCGACCTGCTGTTCCAGCCAATGCGACACCCAGCCGGAGGTACGGCCGAGGGCGAACATGACGGTGAACATTTCGGTCGGGATCTGCAGCGCCTTGTAGATGATGCCGCTGTAGAAATCGACGTTCGGGTACAGCTTGCGGGCGACGAAGTACTCGTCCTGCAGCGCGGCCTGTTCCAGCTTCACGGCCACGTCCAGCAGCGGATCCTGCACGCCCAGCTGCTTGAGCACCTTGCCGGTCATCTCACCGATGACCTTGGCGCGCGGATCGAAGTTCTTGTAGACGCGGTGGCCGAAGCCCATCAGGCGGAAGCCGGAGGTCTTGTCCTTGGCCTTGACCACGGCGGACTCGACGTTGTCGGCGGTGCCGATCTCTTCCAGCATCTTCAGCACGGCTTCGTTGGCACCGCCGTGGGCCGGACCCCACAGCGCGGTGACGCCAGCGGCGACCGACGCATACGGGTTGGCACCGGTCGAACCGACCAGGCGCACGGTCGAGGTCGAGGCGTTCTGCTCGTGGTCGGCGTGCAGGATGAACAGCAGGTCCAGCGCCTTGACCACGTCCGGGTTCAGATCGTACTGGCCATCGGCCGACTCGAAGGTCTGCTTCAGGAAGCGGCTGACGTAATCCAGCGAGGTGTCCGGCTTGTTGGCCGGCAGGCCCTTGCCGTGGCGGTAGATCAGCGCCGACAGGGTCGGCACCTTGGCGATCAGGCGCACAGCGGCCTGGCGGCGCTGTTCGGCGTCGGACAGGTCCAGCGAGTCGTGGTAGATGCCCGACAGCTGCGCGATGGCGGCGGTCAGGATGGCCATCGGGTGGGCATCCTTGGCGAAGCTGCCGATCAGCGTGTTGATCGACGGATCGACGTTGGCTTCGGCAGCCAGCTCATCGGTGAAGGCCTTCAGCTGCTCGGCGCTCGGGCGCTCGCCGTTGATCAGCAGGTAGGCCACTTCGACGTAGCTCGACTTTTCCGACAGCTGTTCGATCGGGTAGCCGCGGTACAGCAGCACGCCCTTGTCGCCATCGATGTAGGTGATGGCGGACTTGCAGCTGGCCGTGGCGGTGAAGCCGGAATCGTAGGTGAAATACCCCGTTTCCTTGGTCAGCTTCGCAATGTCGACGCAGTCGTTGCCAAGGGTGGGTTTGATGACGGGCAGAACGACCGACTTTTCGCCGGCGTTGAGCGTGACCTGATCAAGATCGGACACTGTGTGCGCTCCTTCATGGGAAGGCGCCTGCCCAAGCGCATTGGTCAGGCACGTGAATGACGTCCTCGGCCTGTGCCGGGGATCAGGTCATTATCGCACAGCAGCATTTGTCGGGTGCTAGACGGAAGTCGTAGACGACGGGCAGGAGGAACCCTGCCAGCAAGCGGCCTTGATGGGCAAAGATGCCATTCCCTGAACGGTCTGTTCCGCCATTCCAAACGCCCGTTGGGTGGGCGCCGGACAAAAACAAACGGCCGCGCAAAGCGCGGCCGTCGGTTCGAAGCTGGATCGACGGATCAGCGCGCGTAGCGCTTCTGGAACTTGTCGATACGGCCCGAGGTGTCGATCACCTTGTGCTTGCCCGTGTAGAACGGGTGCGAAGCCGAGGAAATTTCGACCTTGACCAGCGGGTATTCATTACCGTCGGTCCAGGTGGTGGTTTCCTTGGTCGCCATGGTGGAGCGGGTCAGGATCTTGAAATCGGAAGTGACGTCTTCGAAGACGACGTCGCGGTAGTTCGGATGGATATCGGCCTTCATGGGCTCACACCGTAAATGGGCTGGTGGTCAAGAGCGGCATTATAAACACCGGTTGCCGCGCGGAGCAACCGGTGTTTGCACATCGGGCTCAGTTCGCGCCCAGCGCCTGGCGGACCAGGGCCTCGAAACGCGCCTGGTCGTAGGCCATCAGCAGGTCGCAGTTGTCCGGCTGGCCAGTCTGGCGGTTCCAGTCGACGATGGTGGCACCGCGGCTGAACGTACCGTTCAGCTCCACGTTCAGCGGACGCGATTCCACCTGCAGCTGGCCTTCCGGGTTCAGCGCCCAGGCCATGGCCACCGCATCGGCGGTGTACCAGCGGCCACCCTTGGCGTCTTCGGACAGCGCGCGGGTCTTGCGCGAGATCAGCTCGTAGAAGCGGGCACGGTCGGAATCGGCCTGCAGCCACTGCTCCGCCTGCTCCAGCGGCAGGCCGTGGGCGACGGTGGCTTCCCAGTCCGACACCAGCAGGTGCTTGAACGAGGTGAACACCACATGCGCGGCTTCCGGATCGAAGGCGATGTTGAATTCGGCGGCCGGGGTGATGTTGCCGTGACAGGTGACCGCGCCGCCCATCACCACGATGCGCTTGATGCGCTGGGGCAGGGTCGGGTCCAGCTTCAGTGCCAGCGCGAGGTTGGTCAGCGGGCCGAGCATGACCAGCATCAGCTCGCCGGCATGCTGGTGCGACAGGCGCAGGATGGCGAGCGCGGCGTGCTCGGCCTCGGCCTGGCGGCTGGGCGGCGGCAGGTCCACGTCGCCATAGCCATCACGGCCATGCACGTGGGCAGCGTCCATCGAGGGGTGGATCAGCGGATCGGGGCTGCCTGCGAACACCGGCACATCGGTGCGGCCGACGATGTCGCAGAGCTTGAGGGCGTTGCGGACGGTGTAGTCGAGGCCGACATTGCCGGCGGCGATGGTCAGGGCGACCACGTCGTGCCGTTCATCGGCGAAGGCCATCAGCAGGGCCAGGGCGTCGTCCACACCGGGGTCGGTGTCGATCAACAGCGGGATCTTGTGGGTCATCGTTGCCGTCTTCAGATCGGCAACGAAGTGTGGACCGGGTTGATGACCGTTGCAAGTACGGGGCTTGGGGGTTCGGCAGGGCTGCGCCCTGCACCCGCAAAGGCAGGAGCAACGGCAAACGCCAGAGCAACGGCAAAAGCTGGTTTCCTGGGGAATGGCGGGGTGGGTCCGGTGGCGGGGGACGCTGCAAGTACGTCCATGTAAGCTCGGTCGCCGCATCCATGCGGCTCACGCCCCCGCCACCGGACCCACCCCACCTTCGACGGTTTCCCGTGGTCTGTCGGAACGGCGTTTTGCTCTGGTAGGTGTCGACCTTGGTCGACACATCCACGAGATGATCAAGAATGATCTTTGTAGCGTCGAGCCATGCTCGACTCCCGTACGCAGCGCGAAGTAGAGCCACGCCATGCGTGGATGAGCATCCCGGGAATGGGGTCAGAGCCCTTTGCTGCGCAAAGGGATCTGACCCCTTCGGCGGTTACGCCGAGGCGTAGCGCACGGCGGTGCCGATCCAGCGGTTGACCACGCGGTCGGCCAGTGCCTGTTGCTGGTCCAGCAGGCGCTCGGCCAGCTCGTGTACGCCCGGCAGCAGGCCGGCGTCGCGGGCCAAATCGGCAATGCGGAAGCCGGCCAGGCCGGTCTGGCGGGTGCCCAGCAGTTCGCCGGGGCCGCGCAGTTCCAGATCCTTCTCGGCGATGACGAAGCCATCGTTGGTTTCGCGCATGGTCTGCAGGCGCTCGCGTGCCATCTGCGAAAGCGGTGCCTGATACAGCAGCACGCAGCGCGACACCGCCGAACCACGGCCGACACGGCCGCGCAGCTGGTGCAGCTGGGCCAGGCCCAGGCGCTCGGCGTTCTCGATCACCATCAGCGAAGCGTTGGGCACGTCCACGCCCACTTCAATGACGGTGGTCGCCACCAGCAGGTCGATCTCGCCGGCCTTGAACGCGACCATCGTCGCCAGCTTTTCCGCCGCCTTCAGGCGGCCGTGCACCAGGCCCACGCGCACGCCGGGCAGCAGCGCCTGCAGCGATTCGTAGGTGGCCTGCGCCGGCGTGGCATCCAGCTCCTCGCTTTCCTCGATGAGCGTGCACACCCAGTACACCTGCCGCCCTTCCTGGCAGGCCAGGGCGATGCGCTCGATCAGTTCCGGGCGGCGATCGTTGTTGAGGGCCACGGTCTGCACCGGCGTGCGGCCGGGCGGCAGTTCGTCGATGGCCGATACATCCAGGTCGGCGTACTCGGACATCGCCAGCGTGCGCGGAATGGGCGTGGCGGTCATGACCAGCTGGTGCGGCACGCTGTTGGCACCCGCCCCCTTGTCACGCAGCGCCAGGCGCTGGTGGACGCCGAAGCGGTGCTGCTCATCGACGATGGCCAATGCCAGATCCTGGAACACCACCGCGTCCTGCATCAGCGCATGGGTACCGACCACGACCTGCGCTTCGCCATTGGCGACCTGCTCGATCACTTTCGCGCGCGCCTTGCCGGTGACCTTGCCGGCCAGCCAGCAGACACGCACGTCCAGCGGTTCCAGCCAGCCGCGCAGGTTGTTGAGGTGCTGTTCGGCCAGCAGTTCGGTGGGCGCGGCCAACGCCACCTGCTTGCCCTGCTCCACCGCCAGCATCGCTGCCAGCGCGGCGACCACGGTCTTGCCGGAGCCGACATCGCCCTGCACCAGCCGCAGCATCGGGCTGGGGCGTGCGAGGTCGTCGCGGATCTGCTTGAACACGCGCGCCTGCGCACCGGTCAGGGCGAACGGCAGTTGCTTCAGCAGGGCCTTGGCCAGCTTGCCCGGGCCAGCCAGCGGCGGCGCGTGGTGCGCCTGCAACGCGATGCGCTGGCGGCGCAGGCTGAGGTGGTGGGCCAGCAGTTCTTCCATCGCCAGGCGGCGCTGCGCCGGATGGGTGCCGGCCGCCAACGCGGCCAGGTCAGCATCCGGCGGCGGCCGGTGCACGGTCAGCAGCGCACTGCGCAGCGACGGCAGGCCCAGGCCGTCCAGCCAACCGGCAGGCAGCAGCTCCAGCGTGCTTTCCTCGGGCAGGCGGTCCAGGGCCTGGCCGATCAGCTTGCGCATGGTCATCGGGCCAACGCCTTCGACGGTGGGATACACCGGGTCGAGGCGGTCGCCGAGTTCGGGATCGTCGTTGCGGCCCAGCACCTGGTAGCTGGGGTGGACGATTTCCAGGCCGAGGTGGCCCGGCTTGGGCGTACCGAAGCAGCGCAGCCGGTTGCCCACCGCGAACTGGCCGACCTGCTGCTGGCGGAAGTGGAAGAAGCGCAGCACCAGGGTGCCCTGCCCTTCGTCTTCCACCGCGACCTTCAGCATCGGCCGGTACCGCATGCCGCGTTCGACCGCGGTGACCCGCACTTCCACCTGCGCCGGAACGCCCGAACGCAGGTCTTCGATGCGGGTCAGCCGGGTGCGGTCTTCATAGCGCAGCGGCAGGTGCAGCCACAGATCCTGCAGGGTGGCCAGGCCACGCGCCTGCAGTTTGGCGGCCACGGCCGGGCCTACGCCGGCAAGCATCGCCAGGGATGCTTCGCCGGACGGTGACAGTGCCGGGGTGACCGCCGCCTTGCGTGCCACGGGTGGGTCAGTCGATGACCATCACCGCGTCGACCTCGAAGTTGGCACCCTTGGGCAGGCCGGAGACTTCGATGGTGGAACGGGCCGGGAACGGGGCCTGGAAGTAGTCCTGCATGACGGCGTTGACCTTGGCGAACTCAGCCAGGTCGGTCAGGTACAGGCCCAGGCGCACGACCTTGTCCAGCGAACCGCCGGCGGCTTCGGCCACGGCCTTGAGGTTGTCGAAGGCGCGGCGGGCCTGCGCTTCGACGTCACCGGCGCCGACGATGTCGCCGGTGGCCGGGTCCAGCGGAATCTGGCCGGAGAAGTACACGGTGTTGCCGGCGCGCACGGCCTGCGAGTACGGGCCGATGGCGGCCGGGGCCTTTTCGGTGTTGATGATCTGGCGGGACATGGTCGCTCCGGTGCGTTGGGGGAAAACAGAGCGGTGATTGTACCGGGTGGGCGCGATGTCGGCTGGGGTCAGAGCCCTCTCCGTCGGAGAGGGATCCGACCCCGTGCGTTATGCGGCCGGGGTCGGATCCGTTTCCCGCGGGAAACGGCTCTGACCCCATGCGTTACTGTCGGCGTACCGATTGCACCACCGACAGGCGGCGCAGGCGGCGCATGACTTCGGCCAGGTGGTTGCGGTCGCGCACCTGGATGTTGAACGCCAGCACGGCGGCGTTGAAGTCGCGGTCCAGGTAATCCACGCGTTCGATGTTGGAATGGCTCTGCGCGATGGCCGCGGCCAGCTGCGCCAGCACGCCGGTGCCGTTTTCCACTTCCACCACCAGCGCGGTGTCGTAGTCGCCGGACACCGTGGTGTCCCAACCGATCGGCACCCAGCGCTCGGGCGACTTGCGCAGCTCGGCCAGGTTCGGGCAGTCCATGCGGTGCACCACGATGCCCTTGCCGGCGGTGTGGTAACCCATGATCTCGTCGCCGGGAATCGGCTGGCAGCAGCCGGCGAAGGTGACCACGCCACGCTCGCTGCCGTTGATGAGGATCTTTTCCTGCGAGTGGTGGCGCGAATGCGGGCCGCCGCGCAGTTCGGCATAGGCCATCAGCGCCTGCGCGGCCTGCGTCGGCATCCAGTTGCCCAGCGCCACTTCGGCCAGCAGGGCCTCCAGGCGCGGGAAACGGTGTTCGGCCAGGAACGCATCCAGGCGCCCCTTGGGCAGGCGCTCCAGCGACGAATCCATTGCTTCCAGCGCGCGGTCCAGCATGCGGTGGCCGAGCTGCACGGCATCTTCGTGTTCCAGCTGCTTGAGCTGGTGGCGGATGGCGGTGCGCGCCTTGCTGGTAACCACGAATTCCAGCCACTGCGGTTTGGGCGTGGCCGAACGCGCGGTGATGATTTCCACCGATTGCCCGGACACCAGCTTGGTGCGCAGCGGCACCAGTTTCTTGTCCACGCGCGAGGCCACCGCCATGTTGCCGACGTCGGTGTGCACGGCGTAGGCGAAATCCAGCGCGGTGGAATTGCGCGGCAGGGCCAGGATCTTGCCCTTCGGGGTGAACAGGTAGACCTCGTCCGGGAACAGGTCGACCTTCACGTTGTCGAGGAATTCCAGCGAAGAACCTGCGGCGCGCTGCGAATCGATCAGTTCGACGATCCAGGCATGGGCACGGCTCTGCGCGCTATTGGGCGAATCGCCACCGAACTTGTAGGTCCAGTGCGCGGCCACGCCGCGTTCGGCGATCAGGTCCATTTCCTCGGTGCGGATCTGCACTTCGATGGGCGAACCGTAGGGCCCGAACAGCACGGTGTGCAACGACTGGTAACCGTTGGCCTTGGGAATGGCGATGAAATCGCGGAAGCGGCCATCCAGCGGCTTGAACGTGGCGTGCACCGAACCCAGCGCGTGGTAGCAGCTGGGCACGCTGCGCACGACCAGGCGGAAGCCGAACACGTCCATCACCTGGTCGAAGGATTTGTTCTCGTCGCGCATCTTGTTGTAGATGCTCCACGGGGTCTTGATGCGGCTGACCAGGCGGTGCTCGATGCCCTCTTTCGCCAGACGCTGCGACAGCTGCACTTCCACCTGCGCCATCGCCTCGCGGCGTACCACCGGCTGGCTGCGGATGTGTTTTTCGATGATGGCGTGGCGCCACGGGTACAGCGCCTTGAAGCCGAGGTTCTGCAGCTCGCTCTTGACCAGGCTCATGCCCAGGCGCTGGGCGATGGGCGCATAGATCTCCAGCGTTTCGCGGGCGATGCGGCCGCGCGCTTCGCGGCTCTGCGCGCCGAGGGTACGCATGTTGTGCAGGCGGTCGGCCAGCTTGATCATGATCACGCGCAGGTCGCGCGACATGGCCAGCAGCATCTTGCGGAAGCTCTCGGCGGCCGCTTCCTGGCGGTCGCGGAACTTCAGCTTGTCCAGCTTGGTCACGCCGTCGACCAGCTCGGCCACGGCTTCGCCGAACTCCGAGGCCAGCTCCTCGCGGGTCAGCGGCGTGTCTTCGATGGTGTCGTGCAGGATCGCGGCGATCAGCGCTTCCACGTCCAGGCCGAGCTCGGCCAGGACCTGGGCCACGGCCACCGGATGGGTGATGTAGGGCTCGCCCGACTTGCGCGTCTGCCCAGCGTGCGCCGACGCACCGACTTCCCAGGCACGGCGCAGCAGCGGCAGCTGTTCCGGCGGCAGGTAATGGGCGGCGCGTTCGAGCTGGAGGACGTAATCAGGTACGGCCGCGGCGGTGGGCGCGGCTACCTTGGCAGTGGGGCCTGGGTTCATGCCAGAAGCCTATGCCAGCGCGCCGATTACGGCAAACCCTGAATGCGAAACAGCCCGCACGGGGCGGGCTGTTCAGCGGTCAAGCAACGGCATTGATCGATGCGATCAATCGTCGTTCTTGGACATGTCTTCGTCGGCGACCACTTCAGCGGCAGCCCACTCCAGCGCTTCGCGCTCGGCACGCTCGCGCTCGGCCTTCTCGACTTCGTCGATCAGCGCGTTGTCGATCTTGCGGGCGGCGATTTCGCGCAGTGCCAGCACGGTCGGCTTGTCTTCGGTGTCGTTGTCCAGGGTGGCCTGCACGCCGTTGGCAAGCTGGCGGGCACGCTTGGAGGCCATCATGACCAGCTCGAAACGGTTGTTAACGACTTCCAGGCAATCTTCTACGGTGATGCGGGCCATACGGGCTCCCGGCGACCGGTCGGCCGCTCAGTCGAATGAGGGAAAGGGGACGGAGTGTACTGGCAGGGGCTGGACAAAATCAAGCCAACCCCCACCCGATTCTTTTGGAATCAGTCAGTTGCGCCCGTATCCGGGGTCAGCAGGGCCTGGATGAGGCCGGCGTGGCGGACCTTCTGGGCCTCCCGGCGCAGGCGGCTGGCGGTGAAGATGGCGCACAGCTCGTCCACGGCGGTGTCGAACACCTCGTTGACGATGACGTAGTCGAACTCGTTGAAGTGCAGCATTTCATCGCGGGCGGCACCCAGGCGCTGGGCGATGACCGCCTCGCTGTCCTGGCCGCGCTTGCGCATGCGGTCCTGCAGGGCCTGCTTGGACGGCGGCAGGATGAACACCGTCACCGTGCCCGGCACCAGCTGGCGCACCTGCTGGGCGCCCTGCCAGTCGATTTCCAGCAGCACGTCCTGGCCGGCGGCCAGCTGCGGTTCCACCGACTGGCGGGCAGTGCCCTTCCAATCGCCATGCACCCAGGCATGCTCGAAGAAATCGCCGTCGGCGATCATTTCCTCGAACGTCTCGGCGCTGACGAAGTGGTAGTGCTCGCCGTTCACCTCACCCGGGCGCATGGCGCGCGAGGTGAAGGAAATGGACAGGGCGATCTGCGGGTCACGCGCCAGGGTGGCGTTGACGATGCTGCTCTTGCCGGCGCCCGAGGGGGCCGCAACGATGTACAGCGTACCGCGCGCAACGGCGGCCGACGGAGTGGACGGAGCGCTCATGCGCGGAACCCAAGTTGTTGATTTCGCAAAATTTATCCTCGATGTTCCAGAACCGGCGCGGAGGATCGCGCCAGCACGGCGGGAGCTGCGCGGAACATCCTGGAACCAGGCCCGGCAGATGGCTCCCCGGGGTGCGGGCACGCAACTTTAACAGAGCGGGCCGGGATGGCTGATCGTGCGGCCTGGCAACGACGCTGGCGATGGCAGGGCGGGCGCCACGCTTGCACGCCAATGAAGAAGGGCGCCCGAAGGCGCCCCGCTGCACATCACTCGATGTTCTGCACCTGCTCGCGGATCTGGTCGATCAGCACCTTCAGCTCGACCGCGGCATTGGACGTGCGGCTGTCCACCGACTTCGACCCCAGCGTGTTGGCTTCACGGTTGAATTCCTGCAGCAGGAAGTCCAGTCGACGGCCGACCGGCTCGCGCTGCTTCAGCACGCGGCGGATCTCGACGATGTGGCTGCCCAGGCGGTCCAGCTCCTCGTCCACGTCCAGCTTCTGCAGCCACATCACCAGCTCCTGCTCGGCACGGCCGGGGTCGACCGGGTGCGGCAGGTCGGCCAGGCGGGCGGCCAGCTTGGCGCGCTGGCCGTCGCGAATGGCCGGAATCAGCGTGCGCACGTCATTGGCGATGCGCTCGATGCCATCCACGCGCTCGGCAATGGCGGCGGCCAGCTTGTCGCCCTCGCGCTCACGGGCGGCGACGAAGCCGTCCAGTGCCTGGTCCAGCAGGGACAGCGCCTCGGCCTGCAGGGCCGCTGCGTCGGTGGCCTCGCCCTGGGTCACGCCCGGCAGCTGCAGCAGTTCGGTGAAGCTGACCTGCAGGTTGGGGAAATCGGAGGTCAGCCGGTGCGCGAGCTGGCCCAGCTGGCCCAGCAGCACTTCGTTCACCTGCAGGCTGGCGGCCCCTTCCGGCGCACGCAGGCGCATGACCAGGTCCAGCTTGCCGCGGCTCAGGCGGGCGGCGATGCGCTCGCGCAGCTGCGGTTCAAGCGCACGCAGTTCCTCGGGCAGGCGGGTGCCCACTTCCAGGAACCGGTGGTTGACCGAGCGCAGCTCGCAGCCCAGCGTGCCCCACGGGGTGACGCGCTCGCCGCCGGCATAGGCGGTCATGCTTCGAATCATGGAATGTGTCCGGTGCGTGCAAAGGGGGAATGGTACCCTAGCGCCCTCACCTGAGCCCCCCTGCCCGCCCCCTCAAGGTCGCGGGCATGGCGGCGTACTCCCTTGCCCTTACGGAACCCGCACCATGTCCGATTCCCGCCCCAGCGGCCGCCAGCCCGACCAGCTCCGCCCGGTCGTCATCCAACGCGGCTTCACCCGCCATGCCGAGGGTTCGGTGCTGGTGTGCTTCGGTGAAACCCGCGTGCTGTGCACCGCCAGCGTGGAAAACCGCGTGCCGGGCTTCCTGCGTGGCAAGGGCGAAGGCTGGGTGACCGCCGAGTACGGCATGCTGCCGCGCGCCACCCACACCCGCAGCGACCGTGAAGCGGCGCGTGGCAAGCAGGGCGGCCGCACCCTGGAAATCCAGCGCCTGATCGGCCGCAGCCTGCGTGCGTGCGTCGACCGCAACGCGCTGGGCGAACGCACCATCACCCTGGACTGCGACGTGCTGCAGGCCGACGGTGGCACCCGCACCGCCGCCATCACCGGCGCCTACGTGGCCCTGGTCGATGCGGTGAACGTGCTGATGAAGCGTGGCGACATCAAGCGCAACCCGATCCTGGGCGCCGTCGCGGCGGTGTCGGTGGGCGTGTACCGCGGCACCCCGGTGCTGGACCTGGACTACGCCGAAGACAGCGATTGCGACACCGACATGAACGTGGTGATGAACGACGGCGGCGGCTTCATCGAGCTGCAGGGCACCGCCGAAGGCCACGCCTTCCGCCGCGATGAACTGGACGCGCTGCTGGGCCTGGCCGAAAAGGGCGTGGGCGAACTGCTGGCCGCACAGCAGGCGGCGCTGTCGGCATGAACCGCCGCATCGCCCTGACCACCCTGGTGGTGGCCGACTACGACGAAGCCATTGCCTGGTACACCGGCAAGCTCGGCTTCGCCCTGTTGGACGACATCGACCAGGGCAGCAAGCGCTGGGTGGTGGTCGGGCCGACCAATGGCAGCGCTGCCGCCCTGCTGCTGGCCCGCGCCAGCAACGAGGAACAGCGCAGCCGCATCGGCAACCAGACCGGTGGCCGCGTCGGCTTCTTCCTCAACACCGATGACTTCCACCGCGACCACGCAGCGATGGTCGCCGCCGGCGTCGAGTTCCTGGAAGCGCCGCGCG
This sequence comes from Stenotrophomonas sp. ZAC14A_NAIMI4_1, assembly GCF_003086915.1. Classification (NCBI taxonomy): domain Bacteria; kingdom Pseudomonadati; phylum Pseudomonadota; class Gammaproteobacteria; order Lysobacterales; family Lysobacteraceae; genus Stenotrophomonas; species Stenotrophomonas sp. ZAC14A_NAIMI4_1. Next base: position 4,412,740 of record NZ_CP026002.1, on the reverse strand, counting down.
AAGAACCCTATGCCACCGTCGCGGTGTTCCGCGATCTGTACGGCAACACCTGGGACCTGTTGGAGCCCCGCTGATGAAGACGCTCGTGCTTGCCAGCCATAACGCCGGCAAACTGGTGGAAATGCAGGAGATCCTCGCCGACCTGCCGTTGCAGATCACCTCGGCCGCCGAACTGGGCCTGGGGGACGTGGAGGAAACCGGCCTGACCTTCGTCGAGAACGCGCTGCTGAAGGCACGCGCGGCCTGCGAGGCGACCGGCCTGCCGGCACTGGCCGATGATTCGGGCCTGATCGTCGATGCCCTCGGCGGTGCGCCCGGCCTGTACAGCGCGCGCTACGCCGGCCACCCGACCAATGCCGCGGCCAACAACGCCAAGCTGCTGGACGCGATGGCGGACGTGCCCGATGGCCAGCGCAGCGCCCGCTTCTATGCGGTCATCGTGCTGCTGCGCCATGCCACCGACCCGCAGCCGCTGATCTGCGAAGGCCGCTGGGAAGGGCAGATCATCCGCGAACTGCGCGGCACGAACGGCTTCGGCTACAACCCGGTGTTCCTCGATACCACCCACGGCCTGACCGCTGCGGAAATGGAGCCGGCGTTGAAGAATGCCATCAGCCACCGCGCCACCGCCCTGCAGCAGCTCAAGCAGCAGCTGGCCACCTGGCTCTGATGCCGTCCTGATTACCCAAGGGAAGCCGGCCAGCGGCCGGCACTACCGATGAAGCCCATGCCGCACGACCACGACCACTGCAACCACCTGCCCGGCGAAGCCTGTTCCGGCGACCACGCGCACGACACCGCGCCGCGCCTGGTACCGCCGCCGCTGTCGCTGTACGTGCACCTGCCGTGGTGCGTGCGCAAGTGCCCGTACTGCGATTTCAACTCGCACCAGGCCAAGGGCGAGCTGCCGTTCGAGGCCTACATCGACGCCCTGCTGCGCGACCTCGACCAGGACCTGCCGCTGGTCTGGGGCCGGGTGGTGCACAGCGTGTTCTTCGGTGGCGGCACGCCCAGCCTGTTCCCGCCGGAAGCCATCGACCGCTTCCTGCAGCAGGCCAGCGCGCGCCTGCGCTTCGCGCCCAATGCCGAGATCACCCTGGAAACCAACCCGGGTACCGCCGAGCACGGCCGCTTCGACCGCTACCGCGCGGCCGGCGTGAACCGCCTCAGCTTCGGCATCCAGAGCTTCGACGATGCCGCGCTGAAGCGCCTGGGCCGCATCCACGACAGCGGCGAAGCCGAGCGCGCGGTGAAGATGGCGCAGGACGCCGGCTACGACAATTTCAACATCGACCTGATGTACGCACTGCCGGAACAGACCCTGGCCGGTGCCGAGGCCGACCTGGAGCGCGCGTTCGCGCTGCAGCCGGCTCACATCTCGCACTACCAGCTGACCCTGGAACCGAACACCGTGTTCTTCGCGCGGCCGCCGCAGGGCATCCCCGACGAGGACCATGCCTGGGACATGCAGGAACACTGCCAGGCGCTGCTGGCGCAGGCCGGTTTTGGCCAGTACGAAGTGAGCGCCTATGCCCGCCCCGGCCGGCAGAGCGCGCACAACCTGAACTACTGGCGCTTCGGCGATTACCTGGGCATTGGCGCCGGCGCGCACGGCAAGATCAGCTCCGGTGCCGAGGAGCACGTGCTGCGGCGCTGGAAGCTCAAGCACCCGCAGGCCTACATGGACAGCGCTGGCAGCCCGGCCTCGTTCGGCGGCGACGACGTGATCGCGGCCGACCGCCTGCCCTTCGAGTACATGCTGAACCTGCTGCGCCTGCATGAGGGCTTCGGCCTGCGCGATTTCGAGTCGCGCACCGGCCTGCCGCGCAGCGTGCTGGATGCGCCGCTGGCCGAGGCCGTGCAGCGCGGCTGGCTGACCGTGGCCGATGGCCATGTGCAGCCCACCGAGCTGGGCCGCCGCTTCACCAATGATGTGGTGAGCCTGTTCCTGGAGGAATGATCTTCCAGTGATACGTCCGCCGGGCATGGCCCGGCGCTACCTGACGGGCAAGCATTCGGTAGCGCCGGGCCATGCCCGGCGGATGCGGCCGCTGGCCGGCCTTGGCTGCGTTTGAACGGGCGCCCACCGCAGAAAGTCCTCAAGTAGCGCCCGCGGCTGCCGACACGGTAGATTCCCATGTCGATTCGCGGGAATCCCGGAACTGCTCCCGATGTCTGCCGCTTTCCCTTTTGCCACCCCTGACAGCGCGCGCCTGGCCGCCGCAGACCTTCCCCCACGCGTGCGCGAGCTGCTGGGTGAACTGCTGGTGCTGTGCCGGCATGTGCTGACCGCCCCGCTGATCCTCACCGTGGAAGCGGCCGAACAGGCGTTGCTGCACGATGCCGACCACGCCCGCAACCCGCAGATGCAGGCCGAACTGCTGGCCCAGCGTGGCCAGCTGCATGCGTTCGCCGGCACCTTCAGCGAGCGCATGCTCGATGCGCTGGCCGACAGCCTGGTGCAGCTGCGCGCGCCGCAGGACATCGCGCCGCCGGCAGCACCCGCCCGCCCGCCGGGCCTGCTGGGGCTGTCGCTGGTGGATGACCACGAAGTGGACCGCAACCTGGTGCTGACCGAAATGGTGCGCCGGGAGAACCAGCGTTCGGGCAATGCGCTGAACCTGCTGGGCCAGCGCCTTGCGGTGCTGGCCGCCGCCCCCGCGTTCGACAACGACACCCTGCCACTGGCACCGCAGGCGCTGTGCGCCCTGGTGCGGCGCCTGGCCGAACAGGATGGCCTGAGCGCGGAACTGCAGCTGGCGCTCTACCGCAGCTTCGAACGCCAGCTGCTGGAACGCCTCGGCGACGTCCTGGAGCGCTCCAACACCCTGTTGGCGCAGCACGGCGTGCTGCCCGGCCTGGTCTACACCCCGTACCTGGCACGGTCGTCCAGCACCCGCCGGATCATCACCCAGTCCGTCGGCGGCGGTCGCGCGACGCAGCCCGCGCCGCGCTCGGCCGAACCGCTGACCGGCTGGAACGGCTCCGGCCGCGCCGGTTCGTGGTCGGCGCTGATGCAGAACGCCTTCGCCGATGCCACGCCGCCGGGCGCAGCCAACCCGGAACTGACCACGCCACCGGCCAACCTGCTGCACGACCTGCTGCAACAGGCGCGGCATGCCGCACCCATGGCCATCGAACCGCCCTCGGTGCCCAGCGGGCTGGTGGATGCGGTGCTGGCGCGCCTGCAGGCACAGGCCGGTGCCGCCACCAGCATCACCGACCTGCAGACCGCGGTGACCGCGCAGCTGCGCAGCGAGCACGGTGCGCAGGCCCAGCTGGCCAGCCATGACCGCGACCACCTGGACCTGCTGCGCCTGCTGCTGCAGCAGGTGCAGCAGCAACAGCGCCCCGACCCCGTGCCGGCCGCCCTGCTGGCCCGCCTGCAGGTGCCGCTGGCACGCGCGGCAATGGCCGACCCGGCCTTCTTCGTGCGCGACGAACACCCTGCACGCGAACTGCTCAACACCATCGCCGAAGCCGGCGCCAACTGGCTGGGCGATGACGATGTGGACCCGCAGCTGATGCAGCGGCTGGCGCAGAGCGTGCAGGGCCTGCTGGGCCAGGACGCACGCACGCCGGAGGCATTTGCGGCGGCCAACGAGGAAATCCAGCAGCACCAGCGCGCCGCCGCCCACCGTGCCGAGCTGGCCGAACGCCGCCATGTCGAGGCAGCGCGCGGCAAGGAACGGCTGGCCCTGGCCCGCCGCGAAGCCAGCGCGCAGATCGACCAGCAGTGCCAGGCACAGGAACCGCCACGCTTCGTGCAGACCCTGCTGCGCGAGGCCTGGGCCGACGCGCTGACCCTGACCCGGCTGCGCCATGGCGATGACTCGGCGCAGTGGCAGGAACGCCTGCAGCAGACCGAACGCATTGCAGCCGTCACCGCCGCACCGGCCGAGGCCGACAGCGTGCCCGACGCGCCGCTGGCCGCGGAAGTGGAAGCGGCCCTGCTGCAGGTCGGCTACCACCCCGAGGAAGCTTCGGCGGTCGCCCGTCGCCTGGCCACGCCCGGCGGCGAAGACGAGCACACCTCACGCACCGAGCTGAGCGCGCGCCTGAAGGCACGTGCACGCCTGGGCGAGCATGCGGCGAGCAGTACCGGCAGCCACGCCGCCGCACCGCGCACGGCGGCCGAACAGGCCAGCCATGACCAGCTGACCAGCCTGCCCTTCGGCAGCTGGTTCGACCTGGCCGACGAGGACGGCAGCGTGCGCCGCCAGCGACTGTCCTGGTACAGCCTGCTGACCGGCCACGTGTTGTTCGTCAATCCGCGCGGGCAGAAGAGCAGCGAAACCGACCTGGATACGCTGGCCCGGCAGATGGCCGCTGGCCAGGCGCAGCTGGTCACCGAAGAAAAAGGCCGCCTGGTCGACCGCGCGTGGCAGGCCAGCCTGTCGGCCCTGCGCGCGTTGGCCGGTCGCCGCCGCCAGGAGCCTGACGCATGAGCCAGCTACCGCCGCAGGACACCCGCCGCGCACCGCGCCGCCAGGTGTCCGACCTGGTCCCGGTCACCGACCAGATGCGCGACAGCGTGGTGGGCCGGCTGGGCAATGTGTCCGAAACCGGCATGCTGATGCTGGCCAGCCAGCCCCTGCGCGACGACGCGCTGTACCAGCTGCGCTTCCCGCTGCCGCTGGGCGATGGCCGCAGCGCAGCCATCGATGTGGGCGTGCACCTGCTGTGGAGCGAGCCGGCGCATGCCCCGGGCCAAAGCTGGGCCGGGTTCCGCTTCCTGACCCTGTCGCGCGAACATCGGCATCTGCTGCGCGCCTGGATCGGCGAGGACAGCGACGAGGCGCCGGTTTCGACAAGCTGAGTGCCGGTTCCTGCACAGCGGTTTTCTGCGGTATGCGGCAGAATCTAGGGCCGTTTTCCGTGTCGAGCCACCGCAATGATCCAGCAAGACCCTGGCGCCCTGTATTCCGACCACCTGGCCGTGCTGTGCCGACGCGCCGAACAGGCGCTGGCACGCGGCGGCTTCGACCACCTGGTGGTGCCCAGCGGCACCCTGCACTACCAGGTGTTCGACGATCGTGACTACCCGTACGCGGTGAACCCGCAGTTCAAGGCGTGGCTGCCGCTCACCCGCGTGCCCAACAGCTGGGTGGTGTTCACCCCGGGCAAGCGCCCGGCGGTGATCTTCCACCAGCCGTTCGACTACTGGCACGTGGTGCCGGACGCGCCCAGCGGCTGGTGGGTGGAGCACTTCGACATCCACATCATCCGCAAGCCGGAAGACGCGCTGGCCCTGCTGCCGGCCGATCCGGCGCGCTGCGCGATCCTGGGCGAGCCGCAGAGCGCGCTGGGGACTTACGTGCCGAACAACCCGGCGCCGGTGGTGAACTACCTGGAATGGCACCGCGCCTGCAAGACGCCGTATGAAATCGCGCTGATGCGCCAGGCGCAGGTGCTGGGCGTACGCGGCCATCGTGCTGCCGAAGCCGCGTTCCGCAATGGTGCCGACGAATTCAACATCCACATGGCCTACTGCCAGGCCGTGGGCCAGGATGCCAATGAACTGCCGTACGGCAACATCGTTGCGCTGAACGAACACGCCGCCGTGCTGCACTACACCGAGCTGGGCCGCACGGCGCCGCAGCCGCTGCGCAGCTTCCTGATCGATGCCGGCGCCAGTGCGCATGGCTACGCCAGCGACATCACCCGCACCTATGCGGCCAAGGGCCACGACGAGTTTGCCGCGATGATCGACGCGGTGGACGCGGCCCAGCAGCAGATGTGCGCGGCGGTGCGTGCCGGCTTCGACTACAAGCAGCTGCACGTGGACGCGCATCTTTCGCTGATGGGCGTGCTGAAGGATTTCGGCGTCATCAAGGTATCGCCGCAGACCGCGCTGGAGACCGGCGTCAGCGCCGCGTTCTTCCCGCACGGCATCGGCCACCTGATCGGCCTGCAGGTGCACGACGTGGCCGGTTTCGCGGCCAGTGAAGAAGGCGGCCGCATCGAGCGCCCGGCCGGCCACCCCTACCTGCGCCTGACCCGCGTGCTGGAACCGGGCATGGTGGTGACGATCGAACCGGGCCTGTACTTCATCGACATGCTGCTGGACGAAGTGAAGGCCGCCGGCCATGGCGATGCGATCAACTGGGACCGCGTGGATTTCTTCCGCCCGTACGGCGGCATCCGCATCGAGGACGAGGTGCTGTGCACCGAGGGCGAAGCGGACAACCTGACGCGCCCGGAGTTTGCTGCAGCCAACGGCTGAGCCCCTCGTGGATGGGCGATGAATTCAAAATGCCGCGCTTGGCGGGGCGGGATGGGTTCGCGGGGGACGCCGTGAACCCATCCCTGGGGGCTTGGCCGCGGCATCCATGCCGCGGACACCCCCGCGAACCCACCCCGCCCCGCCTCTGACAGTTTCCGTGCGCGTCCAACCACGGAAAAGGAAAAAGAAGATCAAGAGCGGGTCGCTCGCTGCGCTCGCTCTGTGTCGACCAAGGTCGACACCTACCAGTAGATCCACGCCATGCGTGGATGTTTCACTCGATATCTGACAGATGTGCCGACCCACGGTCGGCACCCACCAACAGCCGCGCGTGCCAGTAGATCCACGCCATGCGTGGATGATTCATTCGATACCTGACAGATGTGCCGACCAACGGTCGGCACCCACCAACAGCCGCGCGTGCCAGTAGATCCACGCCATGCGTGGATGATTCATTCGATATCTGACAGATGTGCCGACCAACGGTCGGCACCCACCAACAGCCACCGGCCAACTGTCGGGGGTGGGGCGGTGTGGGTGGGCAGGACCGCAGGCGCCATGGATGGCGTCTACGAGCCCCCATGGATGGGTTTACGGCGTGTCCTGACCACCCACACCGCCCCGCCATCCCACGGAATGCCCGCTTTTGGCGTTGAAGTTGAAGTTGAAGTTGATTGCAGCAGGTGCAGGGCTGCAAGCCCTGCAAACAAACCCTCAACCCGCCATCACCGCTTCAATCTCGTCGGCACTACGCGCCAGACCTTCGGTCAGCACGCGATGGCCGTCATCGGTAATCAGCACGTCGTCCTCGGTGCGGATGCCGATACCGCGCCAGCGCGGCTCCACCGTCGTGTCGTCGGCGCCGACGTACAGCCCCGGCTCGATGGTGAACACCATGCCCGGTTCCAGCAGGCGCGAATCACCGGCCAGGCGGTAGTCGCCCACGTCATGCACGTCCAGCCCGATCCAATGCCCGGTCTTGTGCCGGTAGAAGCGCTGGTACAGGCCCTCGGACAGGTTCTTCTCCAGCGTACCCTTCAGCAGTCCCAGCCGCAGCAGGCCCTCGGTCAGGGTCTGCACCGCCGCCAGGTGGCCGGTCTCGTAGGCCACGCCCGGCTTGGCCTGGGCCAGCGCCGCCGCCTGTGCTTCACCCACCAGATCGTGCAGCGCGCGCTGCTCGGCACTGAAACGACCGTTCACCGGGAACGTCCGGGTGATGTCGCTGGCGTAGCCGCGGTACTCGGCACCGGCATCGATCAGCACCAGCTCGCCATCGCGCGACCGTGCGTTGTTGTCGCGGTAATGCAGGATGCAGCCGTTGCGGCCGGCGCCCACGATGCTGCAGTAGGCCGGCACGGCGTCGTTGGCGCGGAACACGCGCTCCAGTTCGGCCTGCAGTTCGTACTCGTGGATGCCCGCCTTCGCCGCGCGCATTGCTGCCAGGTGCGCACGCACGCTGATCTGCGCCGCGTGGTGCATCAGCGCCACTTCCGCACCGGATTTGAACAGGCGCTGTTCGTGCAGCAGGTGGCCCAGTTCCAGGAACTCATGCGGCGGTTGCGCGCCGTGGCGCACCTGCGAACGCACGCGGTTGACCCAGCCGATCAGCTTCAGGTCGAAATCCGCATCGCGGCCGAAGTGGTAATAGACACGCGACCGCCCTTCCAGCAGGCCCGGCAGGATGTCGTCCAGATCGTCGATCGGGTAGGCATCGTCCATGCCGTACTGCGCCACCGCGCCTTCCTGGCCGGCGCGACCGCCGTCCCAGGCCTCGCGTTCGGCATCGCGCTCGCGGCAGAACAGGATCACCTCACCGTGGCGACGGCCGGGAATCAGCACCAGCACCGCTTCCGGCTCAGGAAAGCCGCTGAGGTACTGGAAATCCGAATCCTGGCGGTACGGGTAATGCGTATCCAGGCTGCGCACCTTCTCCGATGCGGCCGGCAGCACCAGGATCGCGTCATCGCCGGCCATCTCCATCAACTGGCGGCGGCGACGCTTGTACTCGCCGGCCGCGATGCCGGTGCGCTGCTTGATGTCCATCAGTTCAGGCGCTGGCGGTGGCGCGCGGCCAGCACCACGTCACCGTGCAGCAGCAGCACCGCCACGCGGATGAACTCCTCGATCTCGGACAGGGCTTCGTCGTCGTCCTCGCCACCGGCCTCGAAATCCTCGCTGGAGGCACGGGCCAGGCTGGCCATGTCGGTCAGCGCTTCCTCGCCCTCTTCGGACAGGGTCGGGCGGCGGCCGCCGCTGCCCAGGCCGAAGCCACCGAGGAAGCTGCGGGTCCAGGCAAACATCGCGTCGGCCTGCGCGGCCACGTCGTCGTTGTCGGTCAGCAGCAGTTCGAAGGCGAAGTCGCGGTCTTCCAGCTGCTTGATGGTGGCTTCCAGCAGCTGCGCCAGCGCACTGCCGTCAGCCACCGGGGCCAGGTTGTCGTCGGCCAGCACGCGTGCCGGCCAGTCATTGCCGGGGGCGCCGCCGGCCGCCAGCCAGCCGCACAGGCCGCCATGCAGCTCGGCAGCGGTGGCGCCCAGGCCCAGTTCCTGGCTGGCGCGGGAAACGTCGTCGACGGAGGGAAGTTCGGTCATCGTGCGGCTCGTTCGTAAGGGAAACCCGGGGCGCGCACGCGCGCGCCCGTGAGCCCGCTAGTGTAGCAACCCAACCGGCTCCTCCTCGTGGCGGTCCGGCCCTGCTGCGGCAACGCTTGACCGCCCTTGCCCGGCTTGCCTATCGTGCGGCATGGAACCCGCCGATCCCCTTGCCCAGTTGCAGGCCTTCGCCGCCCGCGTGGAAGCGTTGCTCGAACGCAACCAGCGCCTGGCCGAGGAGAACCGCAGCCTGCGCCACCAGCAGGAACAGCTGGTGGCCGAGCGCTCGACGCTGCTGGCCAAGAACGAGCAGGCACGCTCGCGGGTGGAAGCGATGATCAGCCGGCTCAAATCCCTGGAGCAGCACACATGAGCGCCGAACCGGTCAGTGTCCGCATCCTCGATCGTGAATACACGGTGGGCGTGGGTGGCGATGAACGCGACAGCCTGATGGCCGCCGCGCGCCTGCTCGATGCGCGCATGCGCGAGATCCGCGGCAGCAACCGCATGGCCGCGGTCGACCGGGTGGCGGTGCTGGCCGCACTCAACCTGGCCCACGAGCTGCAGCAGCTGCGGGATGAGAATGCCCGCCAGGCCGTGGCCCTGCAGCAGACCCTGGCCGATCTGAACCGGCGCCTGGACCGGGCGATCGACAGCAGCACGTGAGAAGAGCGTGCATCGCGCCTTTTCATAACTGAATTGGCACGTACTGTTGCCGACGAACGGCATATCCAGATCGCGCATGCTGGCTATAATGGCCACGCGTTCTCTGCGGTACTCGACGGCATGTGCAAACATTCGCCTTGTCCCTTAAGAACGACACCGGGAGCGCGACAGCGCCGGGAGTGCAGGTCCGCCTTGTAGCGGGAAGCCCGATGGTTCTCCAGCGTTCCCACTTGAGCCCCCGGGTTCAAGGTCGTTTCGCATGCATCGACATTGCGGAGAATGCAATATTCCAGCAAGGGCGGCGTCTTCGGGCGTCGCCCTTGTTCTTTACGGCACAATGGCGGCTGTTTCCCGCCGCACGCTGCCATGACCGACCCGCGCCAGGCCCTGCGCCACGACCTGCGGCAACGCCGCCGCGATCTTTCCGCGCCCGCGCGCATCGCCGCCGCCGAATCGCTGGCCGATGCCCTGCTTGCCCTGCCCTTCGCCCCTCGCACCGGCCCGGTGGCCGGCTACTGGGCGCTGGATGGCGAGATCGCCCTGCACCGCTGGCAACTGCAGTTGCCCGAAGGCCTCACCTACTGCCTGCCGGTGCTGGCCGGCGAGGTGCTGCGCTTCGCACCGTGGCGCCCCGGCCAACCGCTGACCAGCAACCGTTACGGTATCCCCGAACCCGACGTGGCGCTGGCAGACACCCTGGAACCGGCGCAGATGGCGCTGGTGGTGACCCCGCTGGTGGGCTTCGACCACCAGTGCCGGCGGCTGGGCATGGGGGGCGGCTGGTATGATCGCAGCTTCGCCTTCCGCCACGACCGGCCGGCGCCGCCCTGGCTGGTCGGTGCTGCATTCGCGGTGCAGCAGGTCGAGTCCTTGCCGGTGGCGTCGTGGGACGTGCCGGTGGATGCGATCTGCACCGAAGACGGCACCCTGTTCCCCTCCGCTGCCCCCGTGAACGCATGACCGCCCGCAAGCGCTATTGGCTGATGAAGTCCGAACCGGACGCTTTTTCCATCGATGACCTGGCCAAGGTGAAGGTCGAGCCCTGGAACGGGGTGCGCAACTACCAGGCGCGCAACTTCATGCGCGATGGCATGCAGGTCGGCGACGGCATCCTGTTCTACCACTCCAATACCAAGGTGCCGGGCATCGTCGGCCTGGCCACGGTGGCCAGCGCGGCCTACCCGGACGACACCCAGTTCGACCCGGCATCCGATTACCACGATCCCAAGAGCACGCGCGAGAATCCGCGCTGGATGCTGGTGGACGTGGGCTTCGAGCGCAAGCTGAAGCAGGTGATCGCGCTGGACGAGATCAAGCTGCACGCCGACGAACTCGGCGAGGGCTTCCCGCTGGTTGCCAAGGGCAACCGCCTGTCGGTGTTCCCGGTAACGGCCGCGCAGTGGAAGCTGCTGCTGTCGCTCGAAAAAAAATCCTGATTCCCTGCCTGAGAGTCCTCCCATGTCCGAAGCCAAGCGCCTGGCCGCCGAGAAAGCCATCGAATACGTCCAGGACGGCATGATCGTCGGTGTCGGCACCGGTTCCACCGTTGCCTATTTCATCGATGCCCTGGCCCGCATCCAGCACCGCATCAAGGGCGCGGTGTCCAGTTCCGAGCAGAGCACCGCGCGCCTGAAGCAGCACGGCATCGAGGTGATCGAGCTGAACCATGCCGGCACCCTGTCGCTGTACGTGGACGGCGCCGATGAGTGCGATGCCAACAAGTGCCTGATCAAGGGCGGCGGTGCCGCGCTGACCCGCGAGAAGATCATCGCCGAGGCCAGCGAGCGCTTCGTCTGCATCGTCGACCCGAGCAAGCAGGTGCCGGTGCTGGGCAGGTTCCCGCTGCCGGTGGAAGTGATCCCGATGGCACGCAGCCTGGTGGCCCGCCAGATCCGCGACATGACCGGCGGCCAGCCGACCTGGCGCGAGGGCGTGGTGACCGACAACGGCAACCAGATCCTGGACATCCACAACCTGGAGATCACCGATCCGGAAAAGCTGGAGCGCGAGCTCAACCAGCTGCCGGGCGTGGTCTGCGTCGGCCTGTTCGCCCGCCGTCGCGCCGATGTGGTGATCGTCGGCGGCGAACCGCCGGTCGTGCTCTGATTTACGGAAGGATGCTGACATGTCGCTACGCTCGCTGCTGATCCTCCCCCTGCTGGCCCTGACCGGCTGTGCCACCGATGCCGCCCGCCACTGGGTGGAACTGGATGGCGCCCGCTACCAGGTCGAGCTGGCCACCAATGACGAAACCCGCGCCCGCGGGCTGATGTTCCGCGACCAGATGCAGGCCGACCACGGCATGCTGTTCATCCACGACCGCGAGGAAATGCAGGCGTACTGGATGAAGAACACCAAGATCGCGCTGGACATCCTGTACTTCGACAGCGAGCGCAAGCTGGTCAGCCAGCAGCGCGACGTGCCGCCGTGCTCGGCCGGCGACATGTGCCCGCCCTACCCCAGCGGCGGCCCGGCGCGGTACGTGCTGGAGCTCAACGCCGGGCAGGCCGAGAAGTTGAAGCTGCAGGACGGCACCCCGCTGACCTTCGGCCCGGGCATCGACAAATAAGGCCACCGGAATCCGGGGTCGGATCCCTTTCGCGCGCGAAAGGGCTCTGACCCCGTTTTTCATGGCAGGTTCTTTTCACGCCACACCGCTTGAAACCGCCTGCAATTGCCTCCAGTCTGTGGCCATGCAGGACCGGATCACACTCCCCGACTGGGACGCACTGGCCGACGTCGATGACGAGGCGCTGCCACTGTTGCCGACCGCGTTGCTGATCGCGCGCGATGAATACCCCGACCTGCAACCCGGCGTGTACGACGCGCTGGTGCAGAGCCATGTCGACCACCTGCGTGCGGAAGTGGACACCATCGAGCGCTGGCCGCTGAAGATGGCCGCGGTCAATCGCCACCTGTTCGACGAACTGGGCTACAGCGGCGACCACCAGGAGTACTACGACCCGCGCAACAGCTACCTCAACCAGGTGTTCGAGCGGCGCCTGGGCAACCCCATTTCGCTGGCCCTGGTGCAGATGGAAGTCGCCCGGCGCCTGGGCATTCCGCTGGATGGCGTGTCCTTCCCCGGCCATTTCCTGGTGCGCCTGCCGGTGGACGACGGCGTGCTGGTGATGGACCCGTTCAACGGCGGCCGCCCGCTGGACGTGGACGAGCTGCGCGAGCGGGCCAAGTCACACCTCGGCGGGCAGGCCCCGGACGACCAGGTGCTGGCGCAGATCCTTGACCCTGCACCGACGCGCGCGATCCTCATCCGCATGCTGCGCAACCTGCACGGCGTGTATGCCGAAGCCAGCGAGTGGGACCGCGCCGCGCGCAGTGCCGACCGCCTGCTGAAGCTGGCCCCGGAACAGGACGACGCCCTGCGCGACCGTGGCCTGGCGTACCTGCAGCTGGATTATGTGGCCGGTGCCCGCCACGACCTTGGCCAGTACCTGCGCCGCAACCCCGAGGCCAGCGATGCGCAGTGGCTGCGCGAGAAGCTGATCGACCTGGGTGGGCCGATGCCGCGCTTGCATTGACCGGTAGCGCCGGGCCATGCCCGGCGGCCCTCGATCAATCGATCTCGACCATCTCGAAGTCGTCCTTGGTCACCCCGCAGTCCGGGCAGGTCCACGTCTCGGGAATGTCCTCCCAGCGCGTGCCCGGGGCGATGCCTTCTTCCGGCAGACCGTCCGCTTCGCGGTAGATGAAGCCGCAGACCACGCACATCCAGGTACGCAAGGTGGTGGGGGTGGCGTCGGTCATCGGATAATCAGGGCTGGATTCACGGGCTGCCATTGTCCCATCGCGGCCCACTCACCGGTAGCCATCAATGACTTCTGCTTCCCCGGCGCCCCGCGGCGTCTACCTGATCACCCCGGATGAACCCGATACCGCACGCCTGCTGGCGCGCACGGCGCCGCTGCTGGCCGCCGGTGCTACCTGGCTGCAGTACCGCAACAAGACCGCCAGCGATGCGCTGCGGCGGGAGCAAGCCACCGCCCTGCAGGCGCTGTGCGCCGCCCAGGGCGTGCCGCTCATCATCAACGACGACCCGGCGCTGGCCCGGGCCGTGGGCGCGGCCGGCGTGCACCTGGGCGGCACCGACAGCGATATCCCCAGCGCGCGTGCCCTGCTCGGCCCGGCCGCCATCATCGGCGCGTCCTGCTACGACCAGCTGGCCAATGCCGAAAAGGCCGTGGCCGCCGGTGCCAGCTACGTGGCCTTCGGCGCCTTCTTCCCCACCACCACCAAGGTCACCAGCAGCCGCGCCCACACCGACCTGCTGCGGCAAAGCGCCGCACTGGGTGTGCCGCGGGTGGCGATCGGTGGCCTGACGCCGGACAATGTCGGTCCCATCATCGATGCCGGCGCCGACCTGGTGGCCGTGGTCAGCGGCATCTACGCCGCACAGGACCCGGTCGCGACCCAGCGCGCCTTCCTCGCCCAGTTCGCGTAACGCCCAGGAAAGCCCCATGAACCACGACCAGTCCCACGCCCTGTTCTCCCGCGCCCAGCAGCTGCTGCCCGGTGGCGTCAATTCACCGGTGCGCGCGTTCAAGTCCGTCGGCGGCGAACCGTTCTTCGTCGAGCGCGCCGATGGCGCCTACCTGCATGACGTCGACGGCAACCGCTACATCGACTACGTCGGTTCCTGGGGCCCGATGATCGTCGGCCACAACCACCCGGCCGTGCGCCAGGCGGTGAAGAAGGCCATCGACAGCGGCCTGTCCTTCGGCGCGCCCTGTGCGGCCGAAGTGACCATGGCCGAGACCATCACCCGCCTGGTGCCGTCCTGCGAGATGGTGCGCATGGTCAACTCCGGTACCGAGGCCACGCTGTCGGCCATCCGCCTGGCCCGTGGCGCCACCGGCCGCAACCGCATCGTCAAGTTCGAAGGCTGCTACCACGGCCACGGCGACTCGTTCCTGGTCAAGGCCGGCAGCGGCATGCTGACCCTGGGCGTGCCGACCTCGCCGGGCGTACCGGCCGGCCTGAGCGAACTGACCCTGACCCTGCCCTACAACGACTTCGACGCCGCTACCGCGCTGTTCGAACAGCAGGGCAGCGACATCGCCGGCCTCATCATCGAACCGGTGGTGGGCAACGCCAACTGCATCCCGCCGCGCGAGGGCTACCTGCAGCACCTGCGCGACCTGTGCACCCAGCATGGTGCGCTGCTGATCTTCGACGAAGTGATGACCGGTTTCCGCGTGGCCCTCGGCGGTGCGCAGGCGCACTACGGCGTCACCCCGGACCTGAGCACCTTTGGCAAGATCATCGGCGGCGGCATGCCGGTGGGCGCCTACGGTGGCCGCCGCGACCTGATGCAGCAGATCGCCCCGGCCGGCCCGATCTACCAGGCCGGCACGCTGAGCGGCAATCCGGTGGCGATGGCTGCGGGCCTGGCGATGCTGGAACTGGTGTCGCAGCCGGGCTTCCACGCTGACCTGGCCGAGCGCACCGCGCGCCTGTGCGCAGGCCTGGAAGCGGCCGCCGCCGAAGCGGGCGTGGCCGTGACCACCACCTGCGTAGGCGCGATGTTCGGGCTGTTCTTCACCAGTGAAAAGGTGGAGACCTATGCGCAGGCCACCGCCTGCGACATTCCGGCGTTCAACCGCTTCTTCCACGCGATGCTGGAACAGGGCGTGTTCCTGGCACCGTCGGCCTACGAGGCCGGCTTCATGTCCAGCGCGCACGACGACGCGGTGATCGATACCACCCTGGCCGCTGCCCGCGTGGCGTTCAAGGCTGCCAAGGGCTGAGCCCACGCCCGGCCATGCCAACCTTGGTGGGCATGGCCGTGGCCAGGCATTGCATTGGTAGATGCCAACCTTGGTTGGCACGCGTGCAGTCGAGCATGGCTCGACTCTACCAACGGCATCAACCGAAGACGAAGCTGCCCTTCATCATCGCGAAGTGGCCGGGGAACGAGCAGAAGAAGGTGTAATCGCCGCCCTTCTGCAGGCCCTTGGTGGAGAAACGCACGCGCGTGGTTTCGCCGCCGCCGATCACCTTGGTGTGCGCCAGCACGCGCTTGTCGGCCTTGGGCAGGTAGCTGTCGGCCAGGGTCATGCGCATGCCGGCCATCGCCACCGGCTGGTAGTCGGCGGTGCGGGTCAGCACCCAGTTGTGGCCCATCGCCGTGGCGGCCAGCTTGCCGGTGTGGCGCAGGGTCAGGTCCACTTCGCTGCAGTCGGCGGCCACCTTGATCTGGCGCGTGCTGAAGCTCATCTGGTCGGTGCTGTCGATGCTCACCGCGCACACGCGCGCCGTCGCCGACGGCGCCAGCATCACCGCGCCCAGTCCCACTGCCACCATCCAAGCCTTCATCGTTGCGTCTCCTTCTGGTTCACCGGCCATTCTAGGCAGGGCCACCCGCCATCGTCTGCGACCGTCTGTCGCACGCACGCGGCAGGGTGTTCGCGCATCTGCGGCAATGGCATGCTCAGGCCATGCGGATCGACCTGTTGCTGCTGGATGTGGACGGCGTGCTGGTGCAGTACCAGCGCGCGCAGCGCGTGCTGCACCTGGCGCAGGCGCTGGATGTGCCGGCCGCGTCGGTACAGGCAGCACTGTATGAAAGCGGGCTGGAAACGGCGCATGACAGTGGCGCGCTCGATGCCACCGCCTATCTTGCACGCCTGGGCCAACAACTGGGGCGCACGGTGGATGCACGCACGTGGATTGCCGCGCGCCAGGCCGCCAGTCACCCGCAGGATGCGGTGCTGCAACGTCTGGAACACCTGCAGGTGCCGCTGGCGGTGCTGACCAACAACGGTGCGCTGATGGTGCAGGCACTGCCCAGCCTGTTGCCGGCGCTGTTCCCCGCACTGCACGGCCGGGTGTTCTGCAGTGCCGACTTCGGCCTGCGCAAACCGCAGCCGGCGGTGTTCCAGCGCGTGCTGGACGTGCTGCAGGTGGCGCCTGCACGCACCCTGTTCGTCGATGATCTGTTCGCCAACGTGCGCGGCGCACGCGCTGCCGGCCTTCACGCGGAAACGGTGCGCGACGGGCGCGGGCTGGGCAAGGTACTGAAGCGCTACGCGATCCTGTAGAGCCGAGCCCATGCTCGGCTGCTGTTGCCTGGCATCGCGATGAGCCGAGCATGGGCTCGGCTCTACAGGGGTTCGGCAGCATCGGGGTCAGAGCCCTCTCCGCAGGAGAGGGATCCGACCCCAGCGTCAGGATCAACGTGCGGCGACGAACGCGGCGATTGCGGCGTGCAGGCGCTTGAGGCCTTCGGCCACTTCTTCGTCGGTGATGTTCAGCGACGGCACGAAGCGCAGCACGTCCGGGCCGGCCTGCAGGGTCAGCAGGCCCTGGTCGGCGGCATGGTCGAGGATGGCACCGGCCTGGCCGGCGAAGGCCGGGCTCAGCACCGCGCCCAGCATCAGGCCACGGCCTCGCACGCCACTGAACACGCCGAACTCTTCACTGATGCGGGCAAAGCCATCGCGCAGCGCCTTCGACTGGCGGCTGACGTTGGCGGCGATCTCCGGCGAGGCCAGCTTGCGCAGGGCCACGCGGGCCACGGCAGCGGCCAGCGGGTTGCCACCGAAGGTGGTGCCGTGGGCGCCGAACTGCATGGTTTCGGCCACCTTCGGGCCGGCCAGCATCGCGCCGATCGGGAAGCCACCGCCCAGTGCCTTGGCCAGGGTGACCATGTCCGGCACCACGTCGTCCTGCCAGTGCGCGAACAGGGTGCCGGTGCGTCCCATGCCGGCCTGGATCTCGTCCAGCACCAGCAGGGCATCGTGCTGGTCGCACAGCTCGCGCACGCGCTTGAGGAAGCCGGACTTGGCCGGCATCACGCCGCCCTCGCCCTGCACCGGCTCGAGCATGACCGCGGCCACGTCGCCGGCGGCCATCGCGGTTTCCAGCTGCACTTCATCGTTGAAGTCGATGTAGCGGAAACCACCGGGCAGCGGCTCGTAGCCTTCCTGGTACTTCGGCTGGGCGGTGGCGGTCACCGCGCCCATGGTGCGGCCGTGGAAGCTGCCGCGGAAGGTGATGATGACGCGCTTGTCGGCCGGGCGACCCTTGCTGGAGGCCCACTTGCGGACCATCTTGATCGCCACTTCGTTGGCTTCGGCGCCGGAATTGCACAGGAACACACGCTCGGCGAAGCGGCTGGCCTGCACCAGTTCCTCGGCCAGGTGCAGCGGCGGCGCGCTGTAGAACACGTTGCTGGTGTGCCACAGCTTGCCGGCCTGCTCGACCAGCGCGGCCACCAGGTCCGGGTCGTTATGGCCCAGGCCACACACGGCAATGCCGGCGGCCAGGTCGATGAACTCGCGGCCCTGGCTGTCCCACACGCGGGCGCCCTGGCCTCGCTCCAGCACCACCTGGCGGGGCTTGTACACCGGCAGGTAGTAGTGCGACAGGGAGATCAACGGATCGGTAGCGGCGGTCATGGCAGTGGAGTGGGTTCAGGAACCCCCATTCTCGCCCCCCAGCCCCTGCGGCACAATGTGCGGATGCGCCCGTTTTCCGCCCCCCAGCTGAACCCCGCCACCGCTTCCGGCTGGCGCCGGACCTGGTTCGACATCATCTACCGCCACGACACCCGGCCGTCCCGCAATTTCGACCTGATCCTGGTGGTGGCCATCATCGCCAGCATCCTGGTGGTGATGATCGACAGCGTGCAGCACCTGCACGTGGCGTGGTCGGACTGGCTGTACGTCATCGAATGGGGCTTCACCGCCCTGTTCACGATCGAGTACCTGCTGCGGCTGGCGGTGGTGAAGCGGCCGCTGCGCTACGCGGTCAGCATCTGGGGCATCATCGACCTGCTGTCGATCCTGCCCGCCTATCTGTCGCTGTTCATCCCCGGCGCGCAGAGCCTGCTGGTGGTGCGCGCACTGCGCATGCTGCGGGTGTTCCGCATCCTCAAGCTGACCCGCTACATCGAGGAAAGCGGCGTCCTGCTGCAGTCGCTGTGGCGCAGCCGGCGCAAGATCCTGCTGTTCCTGTTCACGGTCATCACCATCACGATCATCGCCGGCACCCTGATGTACATCATCGAGGGCCCGGCGCATGGGTTCAGCAACATCCCGGCCAGCATGTACTGGGCGGTGGTGACCATGGCCACGGTCGGCTTCGGCGACATCGTGCCGCAGACCGTGCTGGGCCGCTTCGTCACCTCGGTGCTGATCCTGATCGGCTACAGCATCATCGCCGTGCCCACCGGCATCTACACCGCCGAGCTGGCCAGCACCATGCGCGAGGCCGACATGGCGGCGCGCCGGGATGCGCGAGGCTGCCCACACTGCGGGCTGGAAGGCCACGAACCCGACGCGCGCCATTGCCGCAGGTGCGGCAGTGCCCTGCCGGACACCTTCAACACGTAGATCCACGCCATCCTGAGCCAGTAGATCCACGCCATGCGTGGATGAGAACCTGCACAGTGCGGACCAACGGTCCGCACCCACCAGAGTCAGTAGATCCACGCCATGCGTGGATGCACCCGTCAGCGCATGCGGTTGCTGGTGGTCACCAGGTCGTTGTACGCATCCAGGATGTCCGACTGCGCGCCTTCCGGGGCGGAGGTGAGCCAGCTGCCGGAGGCCTTGCGCTCGGCGGCCAGGCCTTCGGCGCTGATCGGCTTGCCCTGCTCGATGCGTTCGATGCCACGGCCGGCCTTGCGGATCAGCATCTCGGCCGAGCGCTGCACATGGCCCCACATCGGGTCGTCCTTGCCGATGCCGGCGGCCTGCATTTCCTTCACCAGCGCCTCGTAATCCGCCAGGCGCGTGCGCAGCGCGGCGACGTCCGGCTTCTCATCCTGGAAGGCCACCGCAAGCTGCTTGCCTTCGCCCACCATGCGCAGGTGGTAATAGGCCATCGAGCGGCCTTCGCTCTTTTCGATCTGCTTCAACTGCGCGGCACGGCGGTCTTCCTCGTTCTTTTCCAGCGCCACGTCCAGTGCGTCGCTGGCCTTGAAGAACGCCGCATAGGCCTGCATCAGCGGTGCATGCTGGCTGCGCATGCCTTCGCCACCATCGCGACGGAACTCCTCGCGGGTGAAGTAGCCATCGGCCTGCTCGATCTTCGCGTACAAGGCCTGGAATGCCTGCTGATAGTCGCGCACCGACGCATCCATCGGCGTCGCCGGTGCCATCGCCAGGGCGTCGGTCAGCGGCTGGCCGCAGTACTCCACCCGGTGCGAAAGCACCTTGCCCGGCGAGCGCGGCTGCGCTTCCTTGCCGGTCGGGCCGGCCTCGACATCCTTGATCCAGCCGGTGTAGGTCTCGAAGCCCTCGTGAATGGGCTGCTCCACACCGTTGTAGCACTCGATGTAGGCATTGACCTTGGCCAGGCTGGGATCAGCCAGCGACAGGCCGGTGGAGTTGTTGCAGCCGGCCAGGCCGGCCACGGCGCCGAGCAGCAGCACCGGCAGTACACGTACAGAAGCGTTCACATCAGTTCCTTGCAGAAAAAAAAGAGCACCGCCTTATTGGCGGTTGCTCTGGAATACCAGTGAGTTGTATTCCTGCATCAGCTTACCCGGCGAGCCATGCGGTGCCATGGTGGTGTCCAGCATGCGCCGCTCGATATCGCTGTACGGGGTCTTCTCCGCGACGCGCTTGAGGCGCTCCTTGCTCTCGCGGCGGAAATTCTCGGCGGTGCGCTCGAAGCTGTTCCAGTCCAGCTTGCCCGGCTCCTGCTCAGCCACCTTGGCGTGGGCCTCGTCGGAGATCGCATTGAATGCATCCAGGCGCCGGCGCGCCTCGATCACGTCGAAGCTGTCTTCGGCCATCAGGTCCATCAGCGCCTTGGCATCGCGCATGATGGCCAGGCGATAGAAGTTGCGGGTACGGCCTTCCTGCGCTTCCACCTTGGCCAGCTGGGAGTCCTGCAGGCGGTCGTTCGCGACATCCAGCGCATCGCTGAACACACCGCTGGCCTCTACGAAGGTGCCGAATGCAGACATCAACGGCGCGTGCAGCGCCTTTCCGCGCGCGAAGCCATCGTCTTCGTAGTCGTCGCGCTGGTAGTAGTCGGCCGCTTCGTGGGTGATCGGCTGCAGTGCATGCAGTGCATCCAGGTAGCCCTGCGCAGCCTTGTCCAGCTCGGGCAGCGACGGCTGCGCGGCGATGGCTTCGGGCAGCGCCTTGTCGCAGAGCTTGAGGTCACCGGCGGTCAGGTCCGGCGGACCGATCGGGCGCTCCTCGCGACCGGTCGGGCCGGCCTCGGGGTCCTTCATCCAGACCGTGTACGGGCCGATGCCCGCGTGGATCTTGCGGTCCACATCGTTGTAGCACTCGATGTAGCCGTTGAGCTTGCCCATCAGGGCCTGGTCGCTGTCGGCCCCGGTGTCGGCGGCCGCCGTGTCGCCCTTGCCGGCGTTGGCGGCGGCATCGGCCGGGGCTGCAGGCTTGCCACCACAGGCAGCCAGGGCGAGGGAGAGCGAAGCAGCCAGGGTGGCCGCGCGGAGCATCGGTCGCATAGGGGTACGTCCTTGTTGAAAACGGTTCCAGTCGCACATTCTACCCAACCTTGGCCGTGGCCATCCTTGACCACTGCCTCAGAAGCACTCGCCGCCGATCAATCCAGGAACAGGTCCGGCAGCAGCGGCCGCGACGCGTCCACGGCGTAAGCGGACAGATCGGTCACGCCAGCTTCGGCCAGCACTTCGTCATCAATGAGGAAGCGGCCGTGGAAACCGGCGGCCTCGCGCACCAGCACCGCGTGTGCGGCGTCGGCCATGATCTGCGGCGTGCGGCAGCCGGCCGCATCCACGCCGGGGATCATGTTGATCGCATCGGTGGCGATGACGGTGCGCGGCCACAGCGCATTGACCGCCACGCCCTGCGGGCCGAATTCAGCGGCCAGGCCGAGGGTAACGAAGCTCATGCCCATCTTGGCCAGCGTGTAGCCGGTATGCGGGCCCCACCACTTTGGTTCCAGGCTGGGCGGCGGGGCCAGGGTGAGGATGTGCGGGTTGGGCGCCTGCAGCAGGTACGGCAGGCAGGCCTGCGCGCACAGGAAACTGCCGCGCGAATTGACCTGCTGCATCAGGTCGAACCGCTTCATCGGCGTATCCAGCGCGCCGCGCAGCCAGATCGCGCTGGCGTTGTTGATGAGGATGTCGATGCCACCGAAGGTATCCACCGTGGCAGCCACGGCAGCCTTCACCTGGTCCTCTTCGCGGATGTCGCACTTCAGCGCGAGGCCCTGGCCACCGGCCGCGGTCACCGCTTCGGCGGCGCTGTGGATGGTGCCCGGCAGCTTCGGGTTGGGCACCGACGACTTCGCGGCGATGGCCACGTTGGCGCCGTCGCGCGCCGCGCGCAGTGCGATGGCCAGGCCGATGCCACGCGAGGCACCGGTGATGAAAAGGGTTTTGCCCTGCAGACTGCCCACGTTCCACACTCCAGCGTATGCCATGAACCGCTAGTATGCCGCGCCGACGCGGAGTTCACCGCGCGTTGACGATACTGGCGCCCCGGTCACACGCACGAGGTATACGCCATGCGCCGTTCCCGCCTGCTGCTGCCTGCCCTGGGCCTGGGCCTGGCCCTGCTCACCGCCTGCCAGGGCCGTTCGCCTGAACCCGGCACCGAACCCGCCACGGGCGATGCGCCTGCCGCCAACAAGGCGGCCGATGGTTCACTGCGCTGGAGCGAGTCGGTGGTCTGGGATGGCGACCTCAATGCGTGCCGCCAGGGCGAGAACAACGCCACGCGCGCGTGCCTGGCTGAAACGATGAAGTCCGCCGGTGCGAGCGCCGATGCCGTCGCCGCTGCCGAGCAGCTGTCCACCGGCGGCGAGCTGGCCTACGTGACGGCCTGGCATGAACACGATGGCCTGGGCGTGGCTACGGTGGAATACCCGTTCCGCGCCAACACCAACGAAGGCACGCGACTGGTGGATGCCGCTGGCAAGCGCATCGATGTCGACGCGGTGCAGCTGGACGACACCCTGCGCGCCGATCCGGGCGTGCAGGCGGTGCTGGCCGCGCATCCGCAGGCCACGCCGTTCGCACCCGCACAGGCGGCCGGTACTGCACCGCTTGATGGCGGCGGCATCCGCCTGCTGTACCGCACGCCGCTGCGCGACTGCCATGCCTGCCCGGATGTCGGCCAGCTGCAGATCGGCTATGACTTCGATGGCAAGCGCAATTTCATCGGCCAGCAGGTGGTGCCGGCGGCGCCGTGATACCGGAACGTTGCGTGCCCGCCGGGCATGGCCCGGCGCTACCGAACCGGAGCGTGCCCTTGAGGTAGCGCCGGGCCATGCCCGGCGGCCTTGGTCTATTCCTGGTACAGAACGTCGAGGGCATCACCGCCGGCAAGACGCTGCACTTGGTCCAGCGTGTCCACGGCCATGACCGAGTACGTTACTTCCACACCGGAGTGCAGGCGTCCCTCAGCAGTGTGCTCGTCAGTCTCTACTGATATCAGCTTGCGGATTCCGGCGAATCGATAGAGGGACGGTCTACCGTCTTCACCCATCAGGCGGCCGCTCAGATCCTCATACTCGGAGGCCAGAGCCGTTGCATCCGCCAGCGCCTGCTCGTCGCTGTCCGCGCGGATCAGGTAGACGTTCTCATGCACCAGGAACGATTCCTGCCCCTCGCATTCGTAGTAGAAGATGGCGTGCGCGCAGTACCACATACATCACCTCGATCAATTGCATGCTGCTGAAATCAACGCGTGCGGGCCGCAAATGCTTCGATGCGAAGGCGGCTTTCGATGACGGACCTCACATACGATGCCCGCATGGTGCTGGAGGCCGCACAACCGGCGAGCACGGTCATCGCCTCTGCCCGCATCTCCTGCCCGCCGGTGAACGCGAACACGGAGAACGCGGGCTCGATATAGCCGGGATCATGCTGCGCGAATTCCCTTTGATCTTCGATGCTGAACAGGGTCGCGTAGTCAGCCCACTCGATGTAGCGCTTCCAGAAGGCAGGCGCACTCCACGGCCCGCAGGTTTCTTCAACCGACTGCAGAAGTTCGCGGAGCTGCCCAGCGCAGGCGTCGAAAAGATCGCCGCGCAGATCCGTGGCTGCGACATTCCCTGGATCAAGGGTCTGCCAACAGAAAACCATGAAGTCCGCAACAAAGCCCTCTTCACAGCCTTCGAAGAAACTGCTCCTGTACCAGGCAAGCGTTTTCGCAACATCAGCCGACTCATCAGAATCAATCATCGCCCCCACCTTTCCGGCGGCATCAATGCCTGCGCTGACCGGCAAACGCGACTCACCCGAACATCAACCATCGGGCAAGCTACCGAGCATGGAGGCTTGCCCACTCCCTGGATGCGCAACACCACTCAATCCGCCTCTTCAACTTTCGATACTCTCGAAATGATCGGTCGTTCAATGGACCCTACGCAAGCGCCATTCACCGCCCCATCAACGTAAACCCCCTGCACCATTGCAAAGTATATTCCCGGCTCGAGCACGTCCGAAGAATCCTCATATCTCACACCATCAAGGTCCACCGCCGCACATGCGATGAAATCAATGCGACGGAGAGCATCGGCTGACGGCCCAAGGACATCCCCACCTTCCTCTCCATGAAGAAGATAACCAAACACTGCAACGTTCCTGTTTCTGTAATCGACCGAGTTGGCGAGGAGCGCATGGATCGGAATCTGGCAGTACTGAACTCCCTCGTACGCACCTGTCAGATCCTGACACCGCCCTCCACCTTCAGCGGCAACCTGCGCAGTCGACTCAACGGCCCCCAACAGAAGGACCATTGGGAGCAGCCTATGGATCTTTTTCAAACCAACCAGCATGGATCACCTCATCCGGCGTTGAATTTTTTACAGCGCGTCTCCGCCTTGCCCGACTCTATTCCTGGTACAGAACCTCGATGGCATCGCCGCGGGGAAGACGCTGCACTTGGTCCAGCGTGTCCACGGCCACGACCGAGTAGGTGAGCTCAACGCCCGAGGGCAGCCCGCCGTCTCCGGCGTCATGATCTGCTGCGACGGATATCAGCTTGCGGATTCCGGCGATGGGCGCAGCGGTCAGGATACGGGACAGCGACGTTGCCGTGCATGCTGCCCTTGCAGGCAATCAACACTCCGCACAGCAGAACAGCCATGAACCAGACGCCCCCCTCACGCGATCTTCCTTGATGAGTCATCCAGCCATCGATGCACAGGCACCCCCTTCATCTATACAGCGTGCCTTCCCGAGTACACAAGATGATCAGTCGGTTTCTTGCTAGCCGAAATCAAAAAGGCATCAAGATAGTCCGGCACATACCAATCATCCCAAGGCGCAAGACCGTAGAAGGCATTTACAAACGCTTCCACGATACCCGAGCCTCGAACTTTGGCGCCGATGAATCCGCTCCTGCGCAGCGTCTCATAGGGGGCCGCTTCGACCACGCCACCAGCGTCACGAACATCGATCACCTTCCAACGACCTGAATCCAGCAGGTCGCGGGTTACAAAAAGTGCCGAAAACAAGCCATCCAATCCCAGCGAAGGAATATTTCCATCGGCCCAGGCACCTTTGAAATCAAACAGCGCAATCACCGCACTATTCAGAACGTGCGCCTCACGCCCGATCATTTGGCCAACACACGAATCGCCATCCTCAAGCGGAAGCAGAAAGACGCTTCCGATGTCCCACTTCTGCTTTGCACGGACTGACACCCCCTACCCCTCCTGGGCCGCGCGGCCCTGCCAGAATATGATTTGATTCACGCCGTCCCCTTGCGTCCGCATGCGCACCCGCACCATGCGGGGCGGCTCGACGCTTCGCAACACATCCCGTTTTCAGTCGTAAGCCTGCACCTGCCTGCGCAGCAGATGCGGCACGATCCATCGATGCACCGGCGCCACCGGCAGCATGTAGACCCGGCCAAACGCGTTGTGGGTATGCACCACGGTGGCCACTTCCAGCACGTCGCCCTGCCACTGCAGCGCAAGCTGCACGCGCAGGTGGCGGTCGTTGTCTTCCAGCACGATGGCATCCTCATCCAGCGACTGCAGGGTGAAGATGCCCAGACGCTGCCCCGCTCTCGGCGCGACGGTGTCCTGCACCGCGCGCAACGAGCCCAGGTCCTTCATGCCGAGCAGGCGCATGCCGCGGTTGCGCAGCGCCATCAGGCCATCGAACCAGCCGGGGATGGTCGCGGCCATATCGCGGTAGGCCTGCAGCGCGCTGCGGCCATCGCGCCGGGTGCGAGCCTGGCAGGCGTGCACGAAGCCGGCACCAGGCAGCTGCGCGCGCAGCACGCTGCCCACGCTCGGCGGCGCGGTCACCACCTGCGATGGACTCACGGCTTCGGCCCCTGCCCTTCGTTGTCTTCCCAATGCAGGATGCGGCGGGTGACGAAGCGATAGACCGGCTTGCCAGTGGCGAACCACAGCTCGCGCACCCACGAGGTGCGCTTGAGCACGCGCTTCTCCACCGGGGTGAGCGACTCGCGGCAGTACATGCGCTTGTGCTTGAGCAGGTGGCGCAGGTCTTCGCGGGCGAGCAGGCGCATCCAGCGCGAGCGCGGGTGGCCGATCACCGCCAGCTGGAAGTCGATCAGCGCCGGGCGGCCGTCCTCGGTCACCAGCCAGTTGGCCTCCTTGGCCAGGTCGTTGTGGGCCACACCCCGCCGGTGCAGTTGCTGGAGCAGCCGGCGCGCAGCACGGAACCAGGCGAGATCACCCCGCGGCGGGCGCTGGTACATGGCATCGCCGGCCATGAAGCTGCGGTCGAGGTGGCGGCCATCCCAGTCCAGCAGCTGCGGCACGTCGGCCATGCCGTGGATATGCCGCAGCGCGCGTGCTTCGCGGCGGGCCAGCCACCACGCCGGCACGCGCAGCCACAGCGGCGTTGCGCCCAGGTCGCGGCGCACGAAGGGGCCCTGCGGCCCCTGCACGAGCAGGATGCGGCCGAAGCTGTCGGCCTTCAGGGCATGCGTTGGAGCGTCGGTCGAGTGCGGCATGCGCCCATTCTAGGCGATGGCGCTGGTTGCAAACGGTCACCAAGCCGCTGGGAACCAGTCACCTTCACGCCTCTATAATCGGGCAATGGACTCTTCATGGATCGACGCCACCCTCGCGTGGATTGCCGCCCATCCCGTACTCGCGGGCGCGGTTATTTTTCTGATCGCCTTCTGCGATGCGGTCATCATTCTCGGTGCCATCGTGCCGGCGCTGCCCCTGCTGTTCGCAGTGGGCGTGTTCATCGGCCTGGGGCAGATCTCCGGGCCGTATGCGGTGGCGGCGGCAGCGCTGGGTGCGTTTGCCGGTGATGGCATCAGCTATTGGATCGGCCGCCGCTGGGGCGACCGCCTGCGTGGGGTCTGGCCGTTCAGCCGCTACCCGCAGCTGCTGGACCGCGGCGAGAACCTGTTCCGCCGCAACGCCTTCAAGAGCATCCTGATCGCGCGCTATGTCGGCGCCATCCGGCCGTTCGTGCCGGCCATCGCCGGCATGCTGAAGATGCCGGCCAGCCGCTACGTGCAGGCCAGCGGCATCGCCAGCCTGTCCTGGGCGGTGCTGTTCCTGGCCCCGGGCTGGATCCTGGGCGAGGCGTATGACGCGGTTGCCGCTGTTGCTGGACGCCTGGTGGTGGTGGTCGGCCTGCTGATGGTCATCCTCGGCCTGGTCTGGGCCATCGTGCTGTACGGCTACCGCTGGTCGGCCGCGCGCATGGACCACTGGCTGGCGCGCCTGCTGGACTGGTCCAACCGCCACCCCACGCTGGGCCGCTACACGGTGGGCGTGCTCGACCCCAAGCGCCGTGAATCGGTACCGCTGGCGATGCTGGCGCTGATGCTGCTGTTGCTGGGCTGGGGCTGGTTCGCGCTGCTGACCGTGGTGGTCGCCCACGGCGAACCGCTGGCCATCGACCTGCTGGTGCACCAGGCCATGCTGGCCCTGCGCAACCCGCTGGCCGACTACCCGATGGCGGCCCTGGCCTCGCTCGGCGCTTGGCAGGTGCTGATGCCGGCCACCGCCGCGGCCATGGGCTACCTGGTGTGGCGCCGGCGCTGGATGGCCGCCGCGCACTGGCTGGCCGCACTGGCCTTCGGCCTGGCACTGACCAAGCTGCTGGGCACCACCGTGGACGTGGTGCGCCCGGTCGATGCCAGCAGCGGCTTCGGCTTCCCCTCGGTGTCGGTGACCATGGCCACCATCACCTTCGGCTTCTTCGCCGTGCTGATCGCCCGCGAGATGCCCGGCCGTACCCGCGTCTGGCCGTACCTCGTCTCGGGCATCGTGGTCAGCCTGATCGGCTTCTCGCGCCTTTACCTGGGCGCGCACTGGCTGAGCGACGTCATCGGCGGGATGCTGTTCGGCACGTTCTGGCTGCTGGTGCTGGGCATCGCCTACCGCCGCCGCTTCAACCGCTCGTTCTGGGTGAAGCCGGTGGCGTGGCTGTTCTACGGCGTCTTCGCGGTCGCGGCGATGTGGTACGCGCCGCGCAACATCCCGGTGAAGCTGGAACGCTTCGAACCGACCCTGCCGGCACCCACTGCGATCGACATGCAGGCCTGGTGGCAGCATGACTGGGCCAAGCTGCCGGCGCGCCGCAACGAGTTCGACGATGACCAGCGCTGGCCGTTGGATGTGCAGGTGGCCGGCCCGCTGGCGCCGCTGCAGGCACAGCTGCAGGCGCGCGGCTGGACCGTGCAGGCGCAGGCCGGCTGGGAAGAAGCGCTGCTGATGCTGGACAAGAACACCGGCGCCGACGAACTGCCGGTGCTGCCGGCCACGCTGGAAACGCGCGTGGAAGCCCTGCTGATGGTGCGCCAGGGGGCAAGGCCGGATGAGCGTTACGTGCTGCGCCTGTGGCAGGCACCGGGCCAGCTGCAGCCGGGCGACGTGCCGCTGTGGCTGGGCAGTGCGCAGACCCTGCGCTACGAGCGCCACTTCGAGTGGATCGGGATGTGGCATCCGGTGCGTGGCATCGACCCCGCGTTCAATGCGGTGAAGGACGCCGTGCAGGGCATGCCGCAGCACGAGGACGTGCATGCCGAGACCGGGTTGCCGGTGCTGCGGTTGAAGACGCAGCCGTGATGGATCCGCCGGGCATGGCCCGGCGCTACCGGAACGCGGAGGGGTAGCGCCGGGCCATGCCCGGCGGCGTAGATCCACGCCATGCGTGGATGGCTGTTACGGCATCCAGCCCAGCAACTGCTGCAGGCGCTGGTGCGGGTCGTCCATCTGCAGCAGCTGCAGGCGCTGCTGCTCGCCCAGCGGCAGCAGTTCGGCCAGCCGCCAGCCGACCCAGCTGGCCTGGTCCAGCAGCGCCGGGTTCGCCGGCGCATACGCCTCGCCGGCCTGCTCGATGATGTGCCCCAGCACCGTGGCCAGCAGCGCGTGCTGCGGCTTGAGTTCGTCATCGGGGTCTTCTTCGCACCAGCGCACATCGGCCACGACCAGGCCGTTGTCGCGCACGCGGGTACGCTCGACATGGAAGCGCCGGGTGCCGCGCAGCCGCAGCTGCAGCACGCCATCGGCGCCGACATCGAAATCCTCGATGCGCACCTGCACGCCGTAGGCGGCCGGGGTGGCCGGCTCCCCCACTTCCTGCCCTTCCAGGATCAGGCAGACACCGAAGCCCTCGCCGCTGCGGCCGGTGTCGCGCACCAGGTCGAGGTAGCGGCGCTCGAACACGCGCAGGCCAACCGCCGCGCCGGGCACCAGCGTGGTGTGCAGCGGGAACAGCGGCAGCGAAACGTCGGTACTCATTGGGCCTGCAGGGCGGCGAGGAAGCGGCGCGGAGCGCCATCGAAGCCACCGTTGGACATGAACACCACATGGTCACCGCTGCGCGCGCTGGACTGCAGCTGCGCCAGCAGCGCGTCGGTGTCCGGCACGGCATGGGCCTGGCCACGCACGGCGGCGATCACCGCTGCGGCATCCCAGGCCAGTTCCGGCCGGTGCAGGAACACCACTTCGTCGGCCAGCGCCAGCGACGGCGCCAGCGCCTGCGCGTGCGCACCCAGCCGCATCGAATTGCTGCGCGGCTCCATGGCCACCACGATGCGCGCGTCGCCGACCTTGGCACGCAGGCCTTCGAGCGTGGTCGCGATCGCCGTGGGGTGGTGGGCGAAATCATCGTAGACGGTGATGCCGTCGTGGCTGCCGATCACTTCCATGCGGCGCTTGACGCTGCGGAAGCGCGCCAGCGCGGGGATCACCTCAGCGGGGGCCACGCCCACCGCATGTGCGGCGGCCAGTGCGGCCAGGCCGTTGAGCACGTTGTGGCGGCCCAGCAGTGACCAGTGCACATCGCCCAGCGCTTGCCCACGGTGATGCACGCGGAACGCGCTGCCATCGGCGGCCAGCAGCTCGGCATGCCATTCCAGCGCCGGGTCGAAACCGAAGCGCTCGACCGGGGTCCAGCAGCCCATCTGCAGCACCTTGGCCAGGTGCGCGTCCTCGCCATTGACGATCAGGCGGCCGCGCGCGGGCACCGTGCGCACCAGGTGGTGGAACTGGCGCTCGATGGCCTCCACGTCCGGGAAGATGTCGGCGTGGTCGTATTCGAGGTTGTTGAGGATGGCCACCAGCGGCCGGTAGTGCACGAACTTGCTGCGCTTGTCGAAGAAGGCGGTGTCGTACTCATCGGCCTCGACCACGAACTCGCGCCCCTGGCCCAGGCGTGCGGAGACGCCGAAATCCTCGGCCACGCCACCGATCAGGAAGCCCGGCGAGCGCCCGGCGCTTTCCAGCAGCCAGGTGAGGATGGTGGTGGTGGTGGTCTTGCCGTGGGTGCCGGCCACGGCCAGCGTGTCGCGGCCCGGCAGAACCTGCTCGGACAGCCACTGCGCGCCGGAAATGTAGCGCTGGCCGGCATCGAGCACGGCTTCCACGGCCGGGTTGCCGCGCGACAGGGCGTTGCCGATCACCACCTCGGCGGTGCCCGGCGGCACGCTGTCGGCGCGGTAGCCCTGGTCCAGGGCGATGCCCAGCTGCTCCAGCTGGGTGGACATCGGCGGATAGATGGCCTGGTCGCTGCCGCTGACCGTGTGGCCCAGTTCCCGTGCCAGGGCGGCCACGCCACCCATGAAGGTGCCGGCGATTGCAAGGATATGTACGCTGCTCATGACCGGGGATTGTGACCGATCACGGCTGTATAGGGCCATTGTCTGCAATGGGGTCAGACAAGTCCTACACCGGTTGTGAGAAAACTCCAATCGTCTGTCAGGGAATTCCCGATAGCGCAGGTATGTGAACCCGTACACAATTCAGGAAGCCAGCCGTAGTACCCGAACCGGTCCTACTCCCCAAGAGGCCATCCCCAAGGGAGCTCATGCTGCGGAGCCCTGAGCAAGCTCATCGCTGGCACCTATGAAACGAAACAGGCCTGGTCCGCAAGGACCAGGCCTGTTTCGTCGTGGCTGCACGGTGGCCGGCACCGGGCCGGCCGACCGCCATCAGCCCTTGATCGCTGCCAGGATGCGGGCTTCGATCTCGTCCAGGTCACCGACGCCATCGACGCGGGCCAGGGTGCCACGGCCGGCGTAGAAGTCGACCACCGGGGCGGTCTGGTCGTTGTAGACCTGCAGGCGCTGGCGCACCGCTTCCGGGTTGTCGTCGGCGCGGCCCTGTTCCTGGGCGCGGCCGGCGATGCGCTCGACCAGCAGCTCGGTGGCCACGTCCAGCTGCACCACGGCGTCCAGCGGCTGGCCGATCTTGGCCAGCAGGCCGTCCATCGCATTGGCCTGGGCCACATTGCGCGGGTAGCCGTCCAGGATGAAGCCCTTGGCGACATCGGCCTGGGTCAGGCGCGACTCCAGCATGCCCAGCAGGATGTCGTCGGACACCAGGTTGCCGGCATCCATCACCGCCTTGGCCTGCTTGCCCAGCTCCGAGCCCGCGGCGATTTCCGCGCGCAGCATGTCACCGGTCGAAATATGGGCGATGCCCAGCTTTTCCTTCAGGCGCGTCGCCTGCGTCCCCTTGCCCGAACCGGGCGGTCCCAACAGAACCAATCGCATTGACCTGACTCCAACGTGTTGAAAACAAAGAAAGTTCGCGCCCCGGACGGACCGGTATCGCTGCACCGCAATAGCGCCACTTTAGCGCATACGGGTAATGTCACTGCAATGTCCCCCTCACCGAGCAGGTAGAAGCATGCGCAACGGTACCCTCCTCTACGCCCAGTCCGGCGGCGTCACGGCGGTCATCAACGCCACCG
This sequence comes from Stenotrophomonas sp. ZAC14A_NAIMI4_1, assembly GCF_003086915.1. Lineage (NCBI taxonomy): Bacteria > Pseudomonadati > Pseudomonadota > Gammaproteobacteria > Lysobacterales > Lysobacteraceae > Stenotrophomonas > Stenotrophomonas sp. ZAC14A_NAIMI4_1. Next base: position 4,381,134 of record NZ_CP026002.1, on the reverse strand, counting down.
CAGCGGCGGTCATCGAGCAGGCCCGGGCCAAGGGCATCAAGGTCCTGGCCGCCCGCAACGGCATCCTCGGCGCCCTGCGCGAGGAGCTGATCGACACCAGCAAGGAGAGTGCCGCCGCCATCCGCGCCCTGGCCCATACCCCGGGCGGCGCCTTCGGGTCGTGCCGGGTCAAGCTGAAATCGCTGGAGGCCGACCGGGCCCGTTACGACCGCCTGCTGGAGGTGCTGCGCGCCCACGACGTGCGCTGGTTCCTCTACAACGGCGGCAACGACTCGGCCGACACCGCGCTGAAGGTCTCGCTGCTGGCCAAGGCCTCCGGCTACGACCTGACCTGCATCGGCGTGCCCAAGACCATCGACAACGACCTGGCCGTGACCGACACCTGCCCGGGCTTCGGCTCGGCGGCCAAGTACACCGCGGTTTCCGTGCGCGAGGCCGCGCTGGACGTGGCGGCGATGGCCGAGACCTCCACCCGCGTCTTCATCTACGAAGCGATGGGCCGCCATGCCGGCTGGCTGGCCGCCGCCGCGGGCCTGGCCGGCAACGGCGAGGACGAGGCCCCACACATCATCCTGCTGCCCGAGCGTGCCTATGACGAGGCCACCTTCCTGGCCAAGGTCAAGGCCGTGGTCGAGCGCGTCGGCTACTGCGTGGTGGTGGCCTCCGAAGGCATCGCCACCGCCGACGGCCGCTTCGTCGCCGATGCCGGTGGTGGCAAGGACTCTTTCGGCCACTCGCAGCTGGGCGGCGTCGCCGCGCACCTGGCGGGCCGGGTCAAGGACCAGCTGGGCCTGAAGGTGCACTGGGCCCTGCCCGATTACCTGCAGCGCTCGGCCCGGCACCTGGCCAGCAAGACCGACTGGGAACAGGCGCAGGCGGTGGGCAAGGCGGCCGTGCAGCTGGCACTGAAGGGCCAGAACGGGGTGATGCCAGTGATCGTGCGCAGCAGCGATGCGCCCTACCGCTGGAAGATCGAGGCCGCGCCGCTGGCGAAGATCGCCAACCACGAGAAGAAGATGCCCGCCAGCTTCATCCGCCGCGATGGTTTCGGCATCACCGCCAAGGCGCGCGCCTATCTGTCGCCGCTGATCAAGGGCGAAGCCCCCCTGCCCTATGGCAGCGACGGCCTGCCGAAGTACGTCACCCTCAAGAACGTGGCGGTGAAGCAGAAGCTGGCCGCCTTCGAAGGTTGATCCACGTCACAACTTGCAGCCAAGGGCTCTTTCCAGCGGAAAGGGCCCTTGATGGTTGGATTGCGGCGATCTGAGAAGCAGCCCACAATCGGGGCCCGGCCCGGGGCAAGGGGCCGATGCGTGCCAACCCGTCTGTCGCCCGCTCCTGCGGGCGCGTAGTGCCACACCACAAGGACTGTATCCATGAAGCGCCAGACCTTCCTCGCCGTGCTGCTGTGCACGGCTGCCGCGCCCGCGTTCGCCGCGACCTGCGAAGCCAACTTCCAGAAGAAGGGCAACCCCTTCACCGGCACCACCTTCACTTCGTCGGTCAGCCACCCGGACCTGAGCGTGGCCAGCGCCATCGGCCAGATGCGGGTCATCGCCAAGAACGCCAACATGGACGTGCTGAGCGAGGACATCGAAGGCGGTTCGATGCTGATCGAAGAACCGGAGAGCATGGCGCACAAGCCGATCCCGATGATCATCAGCGCCACCTCCGAAGGCGGCCAGGGCACCGTTGCCATGGTGGTGAAGGTCAACAAGGGGGCCATCGCCTCGGCTGACGGCGTCCGTACCGAGATGTGCAAGCTGCTCAACCAGGTCAAGCCGGGCAAGGCCGGTGACCAGGCTGCCAAGGCCACGCCGCAGGCATCGGCAGTGACCATTGCCGCCGACCGCTTCGGCTTCCAGCTGCGCAACCAGAACAAGGACAACCCCGCTGCGATCGAGCCGCGCTACAAGGGCAAGACCTACGTCATCACCGGCCGCATCGCCTCGGTGCTGAAGAGCGGTGGCACCTACAACACCACCTTCGACCTGCCCAGCGATGGCAGCATCGATTTCGAGCGCGTGGCCATCTCCTGCTCGTTCGCTGCCAACCAGACCGCTTATGCGCTGTCCCTGCGCCCTCGCGAGAAGGTGACGCTGACCGGCGTGGTCGACAACTACGACCAGATCGGCCGCGTGCTGTGGCTGAAGGACTGCCGCGGCAACTGACCACCGCCGGCATGGCATGGCCGAAGGCCCGGGTGCGCAAGTGCCCGGGCCTTCTGTTTGCGGCCCGGTTCACGCCTGCGGCACGTCACGGGCGCGAAGATGCGGTCCTGCGCAAGGAGAAACAGCATGACCCTGCATGTGGTCCGTCTTGGCAGCCCGCGCACGCCCGGTGAGGGCCTGCGCATCGGCACGGTGCGGCGGCCGCCACGTGGCGTGGCACGCCGCGAATTCGCCCGGCAGGACTGGTATGACGTCTGGTTTCCGACCCTGGCCCCCAGCCCCGAGCTGGTGAAACAGGCCCACGGGGCGACCACTGCGGCGGACTGGAATGCCTTCTTCCGCCACTACAAGGCCGAAATGAAGGCGCCCGATGCGGCGCACGCACTGGATCTGCTGGCGGCGCTGTCGCAGCACAGCGACATCGCCGTGGGGTGCTACTGCGAAGACGAGGCGCACTGCCACCGCACGGCATTGCGCGAGCTGCTGGTTGCGCGCGGGGCGAAGCTGGCCGGGGAGTAGATCCACGCCATGCGTGGATGAAGCATGGGTGCCGACACCGGTGCCGACCAACGGTCGGCACCCACCGACACTTCACCAACGGTCGGCACCCATCTGTATCAATTACAGGCCTTGCCTTCCACCTGCAGCTGCGCGGCGAACATCGTCACCTGCGGGATCTTGCCGGCGGCGGCCTGCTTCTTTGCCTCTTCCAGGTAGATGCGCGACTGCCCCTGGCCATCCAGCGCCTGGGTGTTGTTGACCGGCAGGCGCCACACCCGCACCACGGCCTGCTGTGCCGGGCAGGCGGCATTCGGCACGCGGATCACGTCGTTGAGCTTCCAGCCCTTGTCGGCACTGGGCTGTGCCTTGGCGTAATCAACGAAGCGGGCACGCGGCTGGCACTGTTCGCTGGTACGCACAGCGGAGAAGCGATACGGCTCGGCGGCCTGGCCGGTGAACACGCCTTCCAGCCGCGCGCAGGCCTCGGGAATCTGCCGCAGGGTGTGCACGGCGCCCACCGCCTGCGGGGCGCCCACCGCCCGCTGCAGTTCAGGCGTTTCCGCAGCCAGCGCGGGCATGGCCGGCACCAGGGCGGCAAGCATCAGCACGGACAGGCGCATGGGGAATCTCCGTCAGGACTGTGCGCAGGCTTGCAGAGCGTGGCTTAACGGGGTGCAAAGGACGGGGGCAGGTGGATCGCTACTCATGCCGCTGCGCTCGCCGGGCGCGGCCCGGCGCTACCATCCGGGCGCGGAGCGACGCATACTGCGGACACCAGGGAATGCTGAACACCGCCATACGTCGGACGACCGTTCCGGTCGGCACGGGTTGGTTCCAGGCTGCAACCCGTCGTCCCCCTCGTGGTGCCGTTCATCGCCACTGGATGCTCACCATCCATTCTGCGGAGGGGTCTGATGCTGGAACGTCATGGGCTGTCACTGGCGCTGGGCTGCGCCATTCTCGCGATCCTCTACGGGATCATCTCGGCGCGCTGGATCCTGCGCCAACCCACCGGCAATGAACGCATGATCGCGATCGCCACCGCGATCCAGGAAGGCGCGCGTGCCTACCTCAACCGCCAGTACCTGACCATCGGCGTGGCCGGCGTGGTGCTGTTCGTGCTGGTCGGCGTGTTCCTCAGCTGGTACACCGCCATTGGTTTCGCCGTCGGTGCGGTCCTGTCCGGCGCGGCCGGCTACATCGGCATGAATGTCTCGGTCCGCGCCAACGTGCGCACCGCCGAGGCCGCACGCAACGGCATCAGCGCGGCGATGGACGTGGCCTTCCGCGGCGGCGCCATCACCGGCATGCTGGTGGTCGGCCTGGGCCTGCTGGGCGTGGCCGGTTACTACGCACTGCTGCTGCGCATGGGCCTGCCGATGGAACAGGCGCTGCACGCGCTGGTCGGCCTGGCCTTCGGTTCTTCGCTCATCTCGATCTTCGCGCGCCTGGGTGGCGGCATCTTCACCAAGGGCGCTGACGTCGGCGCTGACCTGGTGGGCAAGGTGGAAGCCGGTATTCCCGAGGACGACCCGCGCAACCCGGCAGTGATCGCCGACAACGTTGGTGACAATGTCGGCGACTGCGCCGGCATGGCTGCCGACCTGTTCGAGACCTACGCGGTCACCGTCATCGCCACGATGCTGCTGGGCAGCCTGATGCTGAGCGAAGCCGGTGCCAATGCGGTGCTTTACCCGCTGGTGCTGGGCGGGGTGTCGATCATCGCTTCGATCATCGGCGCACTGTTCGTCAAGGTGAAGCCGGGCGGCTCGATCATGGGCGCGCTGTACAAGGGCGTGATCGTCTCCGGCGTGCTGGCCGCCATCGCGTTCTACCCGATCACCACCGGGCTGATGAACGACAACGTGCATGGCCCGATGGCGCTGTATGGCTGCGCACTGATCGGCCTGGTGCTGACCGGCCTGATCGTGTGGATCACCGAGTACTACACCGGCACGCAGTACAAGCCGGTGCAGCACGTGGCGCAGGCCTCGACCACCGGCCACGGCACCAACATCATCGCCGGCCTCGGCATTTCGATGAAGTCCACCGCCCTGCCCGTGGTAGCCGTGTGTGCGGCGATCTGGGGCGCCTATGCGCTGGCCGGCCTGTACGGCATCGCCATCGCCGCCACCGCGATGCTGTCGATGGCCGGCATGATCGTGGCCCTGGATGCCTACGGACCGATCACCGACAACGCCGGCGGCATCGCCGAGATGGCTGAGCTGCCCTCGGACATCCGCGACATCACCGACCCGCTCGATGCGGTGGGCAACACCACCAAGGCGGTGACCAAGGGCTATGCGATCGGTTCGGCGGCGCTGGCCGCGCTGGTGCTGTTTGCCGATTACACCCACAACCTGCAGGCGGCCAACCCCGGCCAGGAATTCCGCTTCGACCTCAGCGACCACACGGTGATCATCGGCCTGCTGATCGGCGGCCTGATTCCCTACCTGTTCGGTGCGATGGCGATGGAAGCCGTCGGCCGCGCGGCCGGTGCGGTGGTGGAGGAAGTGCGCCGCCAGTTCCGCGAGATCCCCGGCATCATGCAGGGCGCCGCCAAGCCGCAGTACGACAGGGCCGTGGACATGCTGACCCGCTCGGCCATCCGCGAAATGATCGTTCCTTCGCTGCTGCCGGTGGCCGTGCCGGTGGTGGTGGGCCTGCTGCTGGGACCGCGCGCACTGGGCGGCCTGCTGATCGGCACGATCGTCACCGGCCTGTTCGTGGCCATTTCGATGACCACCGGCGGCGGTGCCTGGGACAACGCCAAGAAGTACATCGAGGATGGCCACTTCGGCGGCAAGGGCAGCGAGGCGCACAAGGCCGCGGTGACCGGCGACACCGTCGGTGACCCGTACAAGGACACCGCCGGCCCGGCCATCAATCCGCTGATCAAGATCATCAACATCGTGGCGCTGCTGCTGGTGCCGCTGCTGTAACGCCCGAGCGGCTGACGGCCATGTCAATGGCCGTCAGCCATCGCCCCGACGCAATCGCGCATTACCTCGTAAGGAATTCTTCCTCCGCGAGGCAGTGGCTCATTGAACGGATCCTCGTCGTCAGCGGTGGCCAGAAGCACCTGCAATGGGACATTGGAAGGCATGGGAATCGCGCAGATCAATGTGCGGACTTCATACTCCCCCCGTCCATTTTTCGGATCGATTCCCTCCGCGCTCCCAGCGACCGCCCAATGACAGCTTTGAACGCTCCCATCGACAGCGCGCACTACACAGCGCAAGTAGACGGGACGGTAGTTGCCATAGCCACTACCGCAAAGTGCATCGCTGCAGGCATCGTCGAATCCGGATTCCCAGCGCCTCTCAAATTCTGCAAACGCAGCAACTCCAGCACCTTTGACCGGGTAATCACGCGCGTCAACGTATACGGGCGCCGAGCGAGCACCCACCGGCAAGCAGAGACATATGCTCAACACGGCATAGATTAGCCGGCTCATAGGAACCTCCCCGGAATACACTCCTTGCTGAGACTCCACAAGGACCGATTGATTCCGGGCAAAGGAATATGAAGTGGATCTTCAACGAACATCGCATTTGCGAACTCAACTGCCCCGACCTGCTCTGGCAGGGGAATTCTGCATTCCGTAACAATCGTCGACGAATGCGTGTCGCCAGAATCCTCATCCAACTCGATGTGCATGGCAACAAGCACCCAATAGCATTCACCAATGAGGCCTGTACGGCGGTTTGCCGAGCACTGGAAATGGACAGGTCGGTAATGTCCCGCCCAATTTACACATACTTCCCGCGTGCACGTTCTTTCGAAGCCCAGCCGTACTTCCCAAGCGGACTCGTCGAAACGCTCGGTCTGTCTCGAGTAGCCCGCAAGCTCGACATAATCGCCTTTTGGCGGGGAGCCTCGCGCAGCGGAAGAAGTTGCAATAACGCCCATGACCAACAACACGGTGACTGCCCGCATAGGAACTCTCCAGCGCCGAGTGGAGTTCCAGTTTGATCGCCGAAGTAAACACGCAGTACCGAGAAACCCCGCACGCTGGTATCAGAGTTCACCGCAACTGCCTTCTTGGTCGCCGCAAACGCCACGCAGGCAGCGAAGACCACGCTGCACCAGGCAGGTACCCGCAGCGTCCGTGTTGTCATTGCAGACTCCGGTCATCCGTTGACGGTCGGGGCGATGATAGAGCTCCGCTGATGCAGCCGAGCATGGGCTCGGCTCTACAGGACTGGTCAGCGCCCGCGCAGATGGAACGCCACGGGCACCATCACTTCCACCGGGTCGCCGGCCACTTCGGCCGGCGGCACTGGAACCGGGCTGGCGCGCTGCACGGTTTCCAGGGTTTCCTGGTCCAGCAACGCGAAGCCACTGCCGCGCTCGATGCGCGCGGCGGACACGCGCCCATCGCGGTACACGGCAAACCGCACATACACCACGCCCTGCTGGCGCAGGCGCTCGGACTGGCGCGGGTAGCGCCGGTGCTGCTGCAGGTGGCCCAGTAACAGGCCCTGCCAGGTGGCGTTGGCGCGGCTGCGCTCGCCGGCGGTGGTCTGCTGCGCGGCGTATCGCGTGGCAACGTCGGCGGGAACCTCTGGCGGTGCGGTGCTGCGCTCGACATTGGCGTCCGCGCTGTCCTGCGCCGTGCTGGCCGGCACCTGCGGTTTCGGCGGCAGATCCCCCTGCGGCTGCGGCGGCACCTTGGGCACGGGCGGCGGTTGCGGCGTGGTTTCGCGGCGCTGCTGTTCCTGCTGCAGCGGCCCGGTCGGCAGCGCGCGTGGCGGAGCCGGTGGCGCCTGCACGGTCGGTGCCAGCTCCAGCATCAGCGCGGCCGGTGGCGCTGCCGTGGGCGCCGGTGCAGCGCGCGCATGCCACCACCACACGGCGCCGGCCAGCACCGCGTGTGCCAGCAGCACGATCGCCAGGCTGGTCGCCCAGCGCCGCAGCGTGCTCATCGTGCGCCCTGCTCCAGGCCAACCAGGGCCACCTTCAGGTAACCCGCCGCACGCAGTGCATCCAGGGTGGCCATCAACTCGCCATAGGGCACGCGCTGGTCGGCGCGCAGGTAGATGCGCTGCTCCGCATCACCGTGCGTGGCCGCCTGCAGCGCAGCGGACAGCCCGTCGCGCGCGACCGGCATTTCGCCCACGCGCAGCGACAGGTCGGCCTGCACGGTCACGTACACCGGGGCCTGTTCGCTGGGCGTGGCCTGCGCGCTGCTGGCCGGCAGCTGCACCGGTACCGACACGGTGGCCAGTGGCGCGGCCACCATGAAGATGATCAGCAGCACCAGCATCACGTCGATGAAGGGCGTGACATTGATCTCGTGCGCTTCTTCGGGCGTGTCGTCGCGGTCGGATGCGGTCCTGATCGCCATTCAGTGCACCGCACGCAGTGCACTGGCCGGGGCACGCGCAGCGGCACGGTCCAGATCGCGCGAGACCAACTGCTGCACCGCCGCCGACAGATCACCCAGCAGGCCACGCAGGCCAGCCAGCACGCGGCTGAAGTGGTTGTAGACCAGCACGGCGGGAATTGCCGCGACCAGGCCCAGCGCGGTGGCCAGCAACGCCTCGGCGATGCCCGGTGCAACCACGGCCAGGTTGGTGGTGTTGCTGTGGGCGATGCCGATGAAGCTGTTCATGATGCCCCACACGGTGCCGAACAGGCCCACGAACGGCGCCACCGCACCGATGCTGGCGAGTACGCCGATGCCGCGCCGCTGCACGCGTGCGGTGTCCAGTTCCAGCCGGTCCAGGCGCGAGGCGACGCGTTCCTTGATGCCGTCGCGGCACGCCAGGTCCTGCGACAGGCGCAGTTCGCTGCGTGCCGCCTCCAGCATCGCCGCCGCAGTGCCTTCGGCCAGCGCAGCATCCACATCGCCGGCGGGCAGGTTTGGCGCCTCCAGCAGCCGCGCGCGGGCCGCACGCAGCGCGCGCGCCTGCCGCGACAGCTCCCAGCCCTTGGCCAGCAGCACGGTCCAGGTGGCCAGCGAGGCGACGGCAAGCAAGATCATCACGGCTTTGACCACCACGTCGGCGGCCAGGTACATGCCCCACGGGGTCAGGGCGGAAGTGGCCAGGGGCGCCAGGTCAGCAGGCAGCATCGTCGCGGGTTCCATCAGAATCATGAGTAGACGCGCGGCGGCGGGCCGCGCGGGGTTCGGCATCGTCCACTTCCACCAGTGGGGTGGGGTCGAGCCGCGGCGCTGGCCGGCTCAGGACGTAGCCGGCGCTGGCCGCAAAGAACAGGCCCACGCCCAGCAGCAACCGCCAGGAGGGATGCGCGCCCCAGCAGAACAGCGCGAAGCCCACCACCATGCCGGCGCTGGCGAACGCCTTGCCCTTGCGCGACACCGCCCCCTGCTCGCGCCACAGGCGCAGCGAGGGGCCATAGCGCGGATGGGCCAGCAGGCGCTGCTCGAACTTCGGCGAACTGCGGGCGAAGCAGCCCACCGCCAGGATCAGGAAGATGGTGGTGGGCATCACCGGCAACAACGCACCGATCACGCCCAGGCCGACCATCAGCCAGCCCAGCGCGAACCAGAGCCAGCGCATCAACGTTGGCCGCTCATGCGCCGAATTCCACTTCGACATGGCCATGCACGCTGCGGAAGGCCGCATCGGCGGCGTCGATCACCTGCTGTTCCTGCTCGGCCGACAGCGGCACCGCGTCCAGCGCCGCCGTGAACTCGCGCCAGTGGCGGGCGGCGCCATCGGGGTGTGCCGCCAGGTGGCGCGCGCCGAAATCACGGTCCAGGCCCAGCGCGGCGGCCATCTTGTACAGCACCGTGCCGCCCAGGTTGGAGCCTTCGGCCACGTACAGCCAGCCCAGCGCGGCCGGCAGCGGCAGGTCTGCAGCCAACGGCATGATGTCCTGGCCCGGCAGGGTCTGCTCGAGATCCTGCAGGTCGTTGCGCACCTGCTGCAGGCGGCGGCGTTCGTGCAGGGCCGGCAGCAGTGCGTCCAGTGCGGGGCTGGCGTAGAGCGCGTCGATGCTGCGGTGGAAACGGTACTGCACGCGCAGGAAGCGGGCGAAGTTGCCACGGTCGGCGAAGATGTCGCCGGCCATGATGCGCTTGTCGAGCGCGCCATGGCTGTCACGGGTGGCGGCCTTCAGGCGCACGCTGCGGCTGTCGTCGGGGGAGGTTGTCGCGGTCATCGGGGGGTGCCAGGGGGAAGCGTCGATCATGAGACGTGCCACGAGGGGGTTCCCCCAAGGCGGCATGCGTCGATAATGCAGCTTACCTTTCCCCTCCAGGCAGCTTCCGATGATCACCACCGAACCGAGCATGACCAACCTGTTCCTGCAGCTGGGCCTGGACGCCAGCGCCGAGGCCATTGCCGGGTTCATCGCCGGCCACCAGCTGGCCAACGGCGTGGAAGTGGCCGATGCCGCGTACTGGAGCGATGCGCAGCGCCAGTTCCTGGCCGAATCGCTGCAGGCTGATGCAGCCTGGAGCACCGTGGTGGACGAGCTGAATGAAGCGCTGCACGAAGACGCAGTGAAGGCCGCGACCGGGCGGTAAGCGCGCCAAGGGGAGCGCCGGGCATGGCCCGGCGCTACCGTTTCATCTGCGTGATCCGCCGGGCATGGCCCGGCGCTACCGTTTCATCTGCGTGATCCGCCGGGCATGGCCCGGCGCTACCGTCTTTCTGCCTGATCCGCGCTACCGGTTTTTCAGTAGATCCACGCCATGCGTGGATGGCCGGTCAGTACTTCCAGGTCAACGCCAGGCGCGCGGTGCGGCCCGGGGCCGGCATCACGCCCAGGGCCAGCGGGTCCAGGTAGTAGCGGTCGGTCAGGTTGTCGACGTTGGCTTCCACCGACAGCTGGTCGTTGAAGCTCCAGCTGGCGAACACGTCCACCAGGGTGGTCGGCCGGTACAGCTGCTGGATCGCCGACAGGCCGACGTTCCATTCCTTGTCCAGCTTGCTGATCGGGCCGGCGTTGTGGACCACGCGGGTACCGAAGGTCAGCCGCTCGTCGAACAGGCGCGAACCGACGGTCAGGTTGACCATGTAGCGCGGCGGGTTCTGCGTGTTCGAGTACGAACCCTCGAAACCACCATCGACGCAGTCGGGCGTGTTGGCCAGTTCCTCGATCCTGCGCTGCACGCCATAGGCGCGACGCTCGGCGGCGATGTCCGGTGCGCAGGTCTTGGCCTTGAAGTAGTAGTGCGCTGACAGGTCGGCGAACAGCTTGCCGCTGTCATAGCTGGACTGGAACTCCAGGCCCGACACCTTGAACTGATCGACGTTGCGGATCAGGCCGGCCGACAGCGTGCGGTAGTCGCGGGTGATCAGGTCGTCGATGCGGGTGTCGAAGTAGGCCAGCTTCAGCGCCAGGCGGTCGCCGGCGGTGAAGAGGTCATGGCGGATGGTGCTGGCGCCCAGTTCCCAGCTGCGCGCACGTTCGGGCTTGAGTTCGGCCACCGGCTTGGCGGCGGTGAACAGCCCCAGGGTGGTCTCGAACAGGCTCGGCAGCTTGGTGCCTTCGGCGTACTTCAGGTAGACCATGCTGTCTTCGCTGAAGCGGAAGGCGACGCTGGCGGTCGGCGAGAAGGCGCTGTCGCGGCGGCGGATCGGCTTGGACCAGGTCCAGCTGACCGGCACTTCCAGGTCTTCGGCATCATCGGCGTCGTAGAAGTTCCAGCCGCCGATGTCAGCCACGGTACCGCGCTCATAGGGCGAGGCCAGCAGCGAGTCCTGGGTGAAGTTGCCGTTGGCATCGGGGTACCAGTTCAGCAGGGCGATGCGCTTGGCCCGCCACGACGGCAGGCTCGGGTCGCCGTTGAGCAGTTCGGTGTAGCGGTACTGGCCCTGCACCTCGTACTGGTCGGGGGTGGCCAGGCGGTTGCGGTCGTGCACGTCCACGCGGTTCCAGCGGCCACCGGCCTGCACTTCCCAATGCTCGTCCGGCGCCCACTTCAGCGAGGCCACGGCACTGTATTCCTTGCGCTCGGCATTGCGCAGGAAGCGGTTGTTGACCAGGTCGTCGTGCATGATCGGGCCGGAGCTGCCCGGCGCGATGTCCTCGTCGCTGTAGGCCAGGCCATAGTCGAGGGTAAAGCGACCTGCGCCGGTCTCGAAGATCGAGGTGTTGCTGGCGTCCAGGCCGAAGTGCTTCTGCCGCAGCGGATTGCGGTAGGCGTCCTTGTAACCGGGGTTGCCGCTGAAGCTCGGTGCGTCGTACCACTCGGTGCGGCGGTCGTAGTACCACGGGGTGATGCCGGTCAGGTTGTTGTACATCACGCTGTCGGTATCGGTGTACCAGGCGTTGATGCGCAGGTCGACCTTGTCGCTGTCCGGGTTGAAGCGGTAGCGCGCACTGTAGCTGTCCATGTCGACGTGGCCCGGGTCCCACTGCGGCACGCGGTCGCGGTCCACGCGGATGATCTGCGAGGCCATGATCTCGCCCGCCGTGCCTTCATAGCGGCGGTAGCCCAGCTCCAGGGTCTGCACCTCATCGATGCGCCAGGTGCCCTTGAGCAGCGCCGACTTCGACCGCGAGGACGTGTTGAACACTTCCGTGCGCGGCGGGTTCAGCGGCGCCAGCGTGCGCCGCGTCTGCGGAAAATCGTCGTAGCCGTGCTTGCCCGCGAAGTAGTTGCCGTTGTCGCGGTACGCATAGGCGGCGACCAGGTCGAAGCGATCCCAGTGGCCGGCGGCGGCGACGTTGAAGAACTGGCTGCCACTGGCGCCACGGTCGGTGCGGGGTGCGGCGTCGTAGTCCGGCAGGTTGTTGGCGCTGTTGTTGGCCAGGCCACCACGCACGCGTACGCCGACATCGCGGCCTTCGCGCAGGACGTCATCGACGTTCAGTGTTTCCATTTCCACCACGCCACCGATGCCCCCGGAGGCGTTGGCCTGCAGGCTCGGGCCCTTGGTGATGGTCAGCCGCGAGATCAGGTCAGGGTCCAGGTAGGTGCGCTGCGACTGGCCGGCGTAGCCACGGTAGGTGTCCATGCTGGACTGGCCGCCGTCGATGATGACCGGCACGCGGCTCTGCCCCTGGATGCCGCGGATGTTGACGTCGAAGCCGTTGCCCACGCGCGGATCGCCCGCAGTGACGCCGGCCACGCCCTTGACGATGTCGCCGTTGGACGTGCCGCGGAAGCGTTCCAGCTGGGTACGGTTGATCGTGGTGGTGGAACCGACGCTGCGGTAGCTGTCGAGCAGGCGCGCTTCGTCGCTGACCGCACCGCCGTCGATGTGCTCGCCGGACACGCTCAGCGTGTCGGTAACGATGACGCCGCTGCCGGCCTGTGCCGGCGCCGCTTCCAGCGTCACCGCGTCGCTGCCGACCCGGCGCGCGACCAGGCCACTGCCCTGCAGCAGGCGCGACAGCGCATCACTGGCCGACAGCGTCCCGCTGACCGCCTGCGAGGTGACACCGTTGCCGAGCGTGGCCGGATAGGCCACCTGCACGCCGGACTGGCGCATGTAGGCGCGCAGCGCGCCATCCAGCGGCTGGGCAGGAATGTCGAAGCGCAGCAGCGCGGCGGGCGCGGTGGTGCTGGACTGGGCCAGCACGGTCGGCGCGGCGCCGGCCAGGCCAGCGGCGAGCAGGGCGATGCACAGACGGGACGGGCGCGGTGCGCGGCCCGGACGACGGAAGTCGGACATGGGAAACCTGTGAGGGGAACGGAGCCGCGGGCGCGGCGTCATCCGCGCGGGGCGCGGACACAACGACGTACGTGGCGGCGGCGGGTACGTTCGCTGGGTAGGACGAATGGGGCGCGGGGAACCCCAAGGCCGATTCATCCACGCATGGCGTGGATCTACCGGTGCGTGATCCAGTAGAGCCAAGCCATGCGTGGCTGCAGGGTTGCCGATCGATTCATCCACGCATGGCGTGGATCTACCGGTGGACGATGGCGACGCCCAGCGGCAGGCGTGTGACCTGCAGGCCTGCGGTCGCGGCCAGCGTGTCCAGCGCCTGTTCCGGCTGGTCGATGCGCAGGGCCGCGCTGACTGCCGGCAGGCGCGACAGGTCACCGCGCACGAAGGTCGGGCCACGGCGATAGCGGCCCACCTCCTGCACGGCATCGGCCACCGTGGCGTCATCCAGCAGCAGCTCGCCCTGGCGCCAGGCGCCGACGCGGTCGGCAGCCACGTCCGCCAGGCGGGTCACGCCGCTGTGTGCGCCGTACATCGCGCGCTGCCCCACCTGCAGGTAGGTCCAGCCGCCATCGATCGGGTTGGCCACGCGCACCCGTCCCTGCCCCACTTCGGTTTCCACGGTGCTGTCATGGCGGGCGACGGTGAACGCGGTGGAGATGTCTTCGACCACGCCATTGCCGGCGGCCACGCTGAAGCGGCGCTGCGCATCCGGGGTCACCTCGAACCAGGCGCGCCCCTGCAGCAGCTCGATACGGCGGGCGTGTGCATCAAAGTGCACGGCAATCGCGCTGTCGGCATCGAGCACCGCACGGCTGCCGTCGGGCAGCTGCACCGCCTGCACCTGGTGGTTGCTGCGATGGTCGGCCTGCAGGCGCAGCCAGGCGTCGGGGGCGGTTACCAGCAGCGCCAGAGCGGCTGCGGCGGCGGCGGCCCAGTGCAGGCGGCGGCGGGAACGCACACGCCCACGCGCCGCTGGAAGCGTTGCGGCTGTGGCCACTGCCACCGGCGACGCGCCGAGGCTGCGCCACAGGCGCCGTTCGTGCTCGAAGGCACGACGATGCCCTGGCTGCGCCAGCCACTGCTCGAACGCCTGCATGCGCGCATCGCTGTGCTCGCCGGACGCCAGGAACACGATCCAGTCCCGGGCCTGTTCGGCCACGGGGTCGTCTGCGCGGGCGCTGGAAGGGGAGTGCGGGCTCATCGGCTGGCAGGCGGACGCGGTCAGGCGCAGTGGAAAGGACGGAACCGCACTGCGGCCCGTGGATCAAGACGTTCGTCGTGCAGCGGCCCCCAAGGGCGATTGATCATCGACCCTCGCGGGCCCAGGCCAACCGGGCCAGGGCGCTGCGCACGTGGTTTTCCACCGTGGTGACCGACACGCCCAGGCGGCGGGCGATCTCGGCCTGGGTCAGCCCCTGCAGCCGGTTGAGGTGGAAGATGGTGCGGGTCGGCTCGGGCAGGTGCCCGGCGGCATCCAGCACCCGCTGCAGCTCATCCTGGGCCATCACCTGATCCTCGGTGGACACCTCGTCCTCCTCCTGCCACAGGTAGTGCTCGGCCAGCAGGCGGTTGCGGCGCGTCGACTCGCGGCCATGGTCGGTGGCCAGGTTCATCGCCAGGCGGTACAGGTAGGCCCGTGGGTTGTCGATGCACTGCTGGTTGTCGACACCACGCGCCTTGAACCAGACCGCCTGGATCACATCCTCGGCACCACTGTCGCCGCCGAGGATGCGCTGCACCCGGCGCAGCAGCGCCGGCCGTTCGCGGATCAGCAGTTCGGTGAGGGTGGCGGCATTGGAAGGCATGCGCGGAGGACGGGACAGACGGGGGCGGCGCGCATGCTACTCCGTAAATGCGAATCAGTCACGTTTGCATCGATTGCCGGGCCTACAGGCAATCGACCAGCGCGTCGTAGACACTGGTCGAGGTACCGGGCAGTGGCACGTCGATGGAATCCCGAGGCGGCACCGTTTCCAGCGCGTGCAGCAGGCTCTCCAGGGGCGTGCCCTCCGCCAGCGGCAGCACGCAGGCATAACTGCGCAGATCCACCTCGATGCTGCCGTCATCCAGCACCGAGGTGTTGCTGCCCGCGAACGTCCAGGTGCAGCCCGCCACCTGGCCACTGGCCCGCTCCACCGAACAGCGCAGGCGCATGGCCTGCAGGTTGTAGTACTCGCCTTCGCAGAAGGTGTCGCCGCAGACGTCGTCGAAGCCGGCCACCAGTGCACGTTCAACGCCGCGGAAGCGCTCCCAGCCACTGCCCTGGTCCGGATACAGCCGCGCATCGACGTAACGGTCCCCGGCGAGGGCGGGCACGCCTGCCAGGAGCAGTGGCAGGCCGATCATCCATCGCAGGACGCGCATCATTGCACCCTCCCGTGGTTGCCGGGCCCCTGCAGGCACCCCAGCAGACCGTCAAACAGGCCCCGGCCCAGGCCGGGGAATGGCGCCTCCACCCCGTCCGGCCCCGACAGCACCGCGTGGAACTGTTCCACCGGTACGCCCGGCTGCAGGTCCACAGGACAGACCCAGCGGCCATTGTCTGCTTCCACTTCGCCGGTATCCGGCTGCACGCGCAGCTCGCTGGCGGCCACCACCCAGGCGCAACGGTCGACCACGCCGGCCCGCCGCTGCACCGCGCAGCGCACCTGCATCACCCGGTAGTTGGTGTAGTCACCGGCGCAGATCGTATCCGCGCAGATCCGGTCAAACCCCTGCATCAGGGCAGCTTCCAGGTCGTAGAAGCGGTCCCAGTTGGCCTCGCTGGTGGGGAAATCGATCAGATCGACATGGCTGCCGGCAAGCGCCGGCGGGGTAACGGTCAACAGGACGGCAAGGCCACAGCAGCGTATCCAGGTCATGGCGGCGTTCCTCGGGAATGAAGCCACAGCCTGCCCCGCCCCAGGCACCGGCCCTATCGGGGAACCCCGCCCCGGCCCCTCCGGCGGGGACCACTACGAAGGTCGGCGCTGCCCTACCCTGCACAGCGCCCGGCAAAGGCATAAAATGGTCAGCTATCCGTCCACATCCCCCACCTGGAGCACACCATGGGTCTGGAACTCGTCTCGCCCGGCAAGAACCCGCCGGAAGAAATCAACGTCATCATCGAGATCCCGAAGGACTCGGAGCCGGTGAAGTACGAAGTGGACAAGGAAACCGGCGCGATCTTCGTCGACCGCATCCTGTCGACCCCGATGCGCTACCCGTGCAACTACGGCTACGTGCCGAGCACCCTGTGCGGCGATGGCGACCCGGCCGACGTGCTGGTGGTGCTGCCGCTGCCGCTGGTCCCGGGCTCGGTCGTGCGTTGCCGTCCGGTCGGCGTGCTGAAGATGAGCGATGAAGCGGGCAGCGACGAGAAGATCCTGGCCGTGCCGGTCTCGAAGATCTTCAGCGGCTACGCCCATGTCGAAGACATCGCCCAGGTGTCCAGCCACTGGCTGGAGCGCATCGGCCACTTCTTCGAGCACTACAAGGACCTGGAAAAGGGCAAGTGGGTCAAGCTGGACGGTTGGGGTGGCGCGGCCGAGGCCAAGCAGATCCTGATCGAGGCGCACCAGCGCCACCTCGACAGCAAGGCCTGAGCCTGAACAGGATCGCTCCGGTGCTGCGCGCCGGAGCGATGCTGGTCACGTTTCAACACTGCGGGCCATCACTGTTGGCGCCGTATTAGGTAAATTGCGTCACTTCACACGTCATCGACGCACACCGTCGAGAC
This sequence comes from Stenotrophomonas sp. ZAC14A_NAIMI4_1, assembly GCF_003086915.1. Lineage (NCBI taxonomy): Bacteria > Pseudomonadati > Pseudomonadota > Gammaproteobacteria > Lysobacterales > Lysobacteraceae > Stenotrophomonas > Stenotrophomonas sp. ZAC14A_NAIMI4_1. The sequence goes on along the minus strand of NZ_CP026002.1, from coordinate 4,364,146 downwards.
AGCCAGGGGAATGTGTCGTGCGTATTCTGCTAGTTGGGGATTCAGCCAGCCTGCCGGCTGAGCTGAGCGAATTCATTGCCGATCTTGGGGAAGAATGGCAACCGCTGACCGCCGTCGATGGCCACACTGCGATGACCGCGGTGGCTGCGCAGGGCGTGGATGCGGTGATCGTCTGCCCGCAGCTGCCCGACCTCAACGCAACCACGTTGCTCGGCCAGATCCGCACGCTGCGGCCTGAAACCATCCGTATCGCGCTGGTCGATGCCCAGCATGGCAACCGGCCGCCGCCGGCGCGCCTGATCGGCGTGGCCCACCGCTTCCTGCCGCTGCCGCTGGCGCCGGAAGTGCTGCTGGAAGCGCTGACCAGCCTGGAAGAGCTGCGCGACGTGCTGGACAGCCCGCGCCTGCGCGATGCCATCGGCCGCATCGAGAAGCTGCCCTCGCCGCCGCACCTGTACCTGAGCCTGACCCAGGCGCTGGAACATGACGACGACACCGACAGTGCCGACGTGGCCAAGCTGGTTGCCGCCGATCCGGCGATCGCAGCCAAGGTGCTGCAGCTGTCCAATTCGGCATTCTTCAGCCAGGGCCGCACCATTGCCGACCTGCGCACCGCAGTGACCCGCCTGGGCCTGGCCACGCTGCGTGACCTGGTGCTGGCCAGCGAAGTGTTTTCCGCACCGACGCTGTCCACTGCCGAGCGCAATTCGCTGCAGCAGCGCGCGCTGATGGCCTCGCGCCTTGCCGCGCGCCTGCTGCCTGAATCCAGTGCCGAGCTGGGCGCGACGGCCGCCCTGCTGGCCGATATCGGCCTGCTGCTGCCGGGCGTGCGCAACGAGCGCAGCGAACCGGCGCTTGCCGACGATCCGCGCCCCGGCCATGCCGAGGCCGGTGCCTACCTGCTGGGCCTGTGGGGCCTGCCGATGCCGATCATTGAAGCAGTGGCCTTCCACCTGCAGCCGCAGCGTGCCAACACGCGCAGCTTCTGGGTGACCGGTGCGGTGCACGTGGCCCTGGCGCTGGTCAACGGCGACCCGGTGGACGAGGACTACCTGCAGCGTGCCGGCGTGCTGAACAAGCTGCCGCAGTGGCGCGAGCATGCCAACAGCCTGATGGGGCTGGTACCGACCGAAGCCTGAGCCGGCCCGAAGCCGTATTTCCCCAGGATGGCGCGCCGTGAGGCGCGCCATCGTCGTTTCAGCGCTGGGGACAGGCGTCCAGCACGCAATCGCGCCACAGCGCCTCGCAGTACGCGGGCAGGTACTGGCCCGAAGCGAGGCACTCCTGGCGCAGCTCGGCGCAATAGCGGCCGCCCTGGCACACGATGATGCCGGCCGAGGCACTGCCGGCCACGGCGAGGCTGGCGAGGAAGACAGCGGCAAGTTTCTGAGCGAACGTCATTTTCATATCGATCTCTCAATCGTCCTTCATTGGACCGACTGACCGTATCAACGGAAAGGCCGCCCAGACCGTGATTGGGATCACCGAAACATCAAACTCAGATTTCCCTGACCCCACACGCAGAGAGGGCGGACCTTGCGGCCCGCCCTCCTTGTGTTGCTACACCGCTTCGATGGATCAGAAGCGCTGGGTGTACTTCATGTACAGGAAGCGACCCACGTCGAAGCCACCGTAGTAGGCGAACGCCGAGTTCGGGGCCGAGTACATCAGCGGACCCTTGTGATCGAACACGTTGTTGGCGCCCAGGGCGATGGTGGCATCCCACGGTGCCTTCCAGCTGACCTGCAGGTCGTGGAAGGTGTTGGAGCCGGTCTTGCGCAGCGGGTCAGCCTCGCCGTTGGCGTAGTGGTTCGGCGCATTGCACCAGAACTCGCCGGTGTCGATGCAGCCTTCCTTCATGCCCGAGTAGTAGCGAGCGGTGTAGTTCACGCCGAAATCGCCGTACTGCCAGTTGACGCCGAGGTTCGAACGCACGCGGAACAGGCCGGCTTCGCCGACGCGACCGATCGTGATGGTGTCGCCGTCGCTGTTCTGGCCTTCCTCGTCGTACTTGGACATGTAGCTGGTCGTCCAGTCGATGTTGAACTGGCCGATGGCCAGCTCCGGCAGGCGGTACTTGACACCCAGGTCGAAACCTTCGGTTTCCATCTTGCCGAGGTTGGCGGTGCCGTAGGTGATGCCGCTGACGTGGCCGTCATTGCCACGGACGACGTCAGCGCAACGGGCCGAGTTGCCCAGCACGTAGCAGTCACGCAGGATGCGGTCGACGCTGTCAGCGATGATCATGTCGCTGATTTCGTACTTGTACCAATCCAGCGACAGGTCCAGGCCCTGCACGAACTGCGGGCTCCACACCAGGCCGAAGGTGGTGCTCTTCGAGGTTTCCGGCTTCAGGTTCGGGTTGGCACCGGAGATGAACTGGTCACCCGACTGGCACGGCAGGGTCGAGCAGACCTTGCCGGCCTGGCCCACCTGGGTGTAACCCACCGGCACGCCGGCCGAGTTGCACGCGGCGTTGCCGTTGACCGAACCCGGAGCGGTGATGCCGCAGGGATCGATGTACGACTCGAAGCTCGAGCTCAGGCCACCGTACAGGTCGCTGATGGTCGGAGCACGGAAGCCTTCGGCGTAGGTGCCGCGGACCAGCAGGCCGTCCATCGGACGCCAGGTCAGGCCGAACTTGCTGTTGGTGGTGCCACCGAAGTTGCTGTAGTCCGAATAACGGCTGGCAACGTTCAGGGTCAGTTCCTTGGCGAAGGCCACGTCGGCCAGCAGCGGCACGTTCAGTTCGAGGTAGACCTCGTTCAGATCGTACTCACCACGGGTCGGCTTCTGGCCCAGGCCGGTGGACTGGCCCGACTGTGCGAAGGCGTCCGGCACGTAGCTGCCTTCTTCCTTGCGGTGCTCGACACCCAGGGCGAAGCCCAGGTCACCGGCCGGCAGGGTCACGATGGAACCGGCCAGGTTGGCAGTGAAGCTGGTGGTCTTGGTGATGCCGCGGGTGGTGAAGGTCGGGAACAGGAAGTCCTGCAGTTCCTGGTCAGCCAGCGAACCCTGGCCTGCAACGCCGTACGGCAGCAGCGGGTTCCACGGGCGGCAGCCCGACAGCGACGGGTTCAGCACGCCCTTGACGCCGCACTGGGCAATGCCGTTGTCGTCGATGTACGAAGCGCCCAGGGCCTGGCGGGCACCGATCAGGCTCATGTCACCGCGGTTGGTCTTGATCGACTCGTTGCGGTTCCACAGTGCGCCGACGTCCCAATCGAAGGTCTTGCCGGCGAAGTCGAAGTAGCCGCTGACGGTCGGCGCGAAGCGCAGGGTCTTCAGCTGGCTGTCGGTGGTACGCGGCACTTCCCACAGGCGACGGCGGAAGCTGACGTCCTGGCCGGGCACCGGGTTGAAGGCGCTGCTGCCGCTCAGCGGGGTGTTGATGTCAGTCGAAGCGGACTGGTACGGATAGCCGGCGATCTGCTGGAACGTCTGGCGCTCGTTGTAGAGCAGGTCAGTGTTCAGGCTGATCGAATCGGTGAAATCGTAGGTGCCGTTGATGTAGACCGACTTGCGCTTCACGCCGGTCAGCAGGGTCATCTGCTGGTTGGCATTGGCGTATTCGTCTTCGGTCAGCTCGTGGTAGTCGCCAGCGTTGTTCGGGTTGCCGCCCTGGTTCAGGGTCTGCCACACCGCGGTCTTGCCGTCTGCACAGTTGTACAGGGTCGGGTTGCACCAGGTGCTGTTCTGGCTGACCGGGCTCCAGTCTGCCGAGGTCGAGTTCGGACCCAGCGCGCCGTCACGGCTGTACCAGCGGTCCTTGGCCCACACCGGATCCTGCTTGTTGTATTCGGCCGACAGGGTCAGGCTGCCGCGCTCACCGCGGGCACCCAGGGTCATCGAATAGGTTTCGGTGTCGCCGTCGCCATTGCCGTACTGGCCAACGTAGACCTGCGCTTCGCCACCGTCGAAGTTCTTGCGGGTGATCACGTTCACGACGCCGGCGATGGCATCCGAACCGTAGATCGAGGACGCGCCGTCCTTCAGGATCTCGATGCGCTCAACGGCCGACATCGGGATCTGGCTCAGGTCCTGCAGGCCGGCGGTGGAAGCGCCCAGGCGCTTGCCGTTCATCAGCACCAGGGTGCGCTCGGCGCCCAGGTTGCGGATGTCGACGTAGTAGCCGCCGACGTTCTCGCCCGAAGCCAGCGACTCCGAACGCGAGATGGCCGGGGAGCCGGCCGAGGTGAGGTTGTTCAGCACGTCAGCGACGCTCGAGAAGCCCTGCTTTTCCAGGCTTTCACGGGTCATCGTCAGGATCGGCTGCTGCGTCTCCATGGCGGCGCCGCGGATGCGCGAACCGGTGACCGAAATACGATCGAGGTCGGTGGTGCCAGAAGCCGCTTCCTGGGCGGAAGCAAACGCAGGCGTCAGCGCCAGCGCAATGCCGGCCGGCAGCAGGCCGAGACGCACTGCGGGATTACGGAAGTTCATCAATCTCTCCAAGGTACGTGTTAGCAGCGTGTTAAAACACCCCAGCACGTTACGATTGCGTTGCAGCGCTGTATTTGCGCGACACACCCGGAGACTTTGCCGATTGTGGCGGAAGCTTCGCGCCGTTTTCACGAAAACGCGAAGCAGAGGTGCCGTAGCGCGCGCGGAAGGCGCGGGCGAAGCTGCAGCAGTTGTCGAAGCCGCTGGCGGCGGCCACCTCGCCCACCATCATGTCGGTGTCGCGCAGCAGGTCCGCGGCACGCTCCAGACGCAGGCGTGCGGACAGCGACTGCGGGCTTTCCTCGTACAGGCTCTGGAAGGTCTTGGAGAGGTACCAGCTGGAGAAGTTGGTCAGCTCGGCCAGTTCGCCGATGCGCACCACGCGATGGCTGTTGCCTTCCAGGTACAGGCGGGCGCGCTGCATGCGGCCGAATACCTGGCGCTTGCGGCTGCGCGAGCGGCCCGGGCAACGCTGCACGTTGTCCGCCAGGCTGCGCTGCAGGCCTGCCAGGTGCAGCAGCAGCGGGCGCAGTGCCGGCGCCGGCAGGCCATTGGCCAGCGCGTCACGCCACAGGCGCAGGCCGACACGGGCGTCGCTGCGGCTCATCCGGCCACGCCCTGCGTACAGGCCGCAGTCGGCCATCTCGGCCAGCACGCGCAGCGCTTCGGCGTTCAGGCTCAGGCCCACGCACAGGCCATTGCGGCCGGCCTGCACCAGCGGACGCGATTCCTTCTCGAACGCGATCCATTCGCCCTGGCGCAGCCGGAAGCGGCCTTCCTTCGCCTCGACCCAGGAGGTGCCACGCACCTGCATCCACACCGTGAAGCTGGTGCCGGAGGTCTGCAGGCTGCCGAGACGGGCCACGCCCAGGCAGGTCGGCGAAACATCGTCGATGGCCTTGTCGAGGGACACGGTTTGGCCGCGATCGGCCAGGGAGAGTTGACGCATGGAGGCACCACGGATTTGCCAAGTACAGGCCACCGTTTTGCCTAATCAGGTGCCTCCGCGTCAGGAAAGTCTGACGAGATCGCCACGAATTCGCGACGAGATCCCCACGAAGAAGTTACGAAGGCCCATTCTCTTTGAAAATCATGAACTTGCTGAAGGCCGGAAACAGCGGCGGTGGCTGCCGGGGCAGGCGCATGACGCCGATGTCGGCGCCGTCACTGACCGCCAGGGCGAGATACAGGTCGTTTCCATCGGCGCTGGCGCTCAGGCCATTGCCAGCACTCAGCCGCTGCGCATCCAGACAGCGCTCCGGCTGCTCCTGGCCATCGCGCATGCGCACCAGCGTGGTGGCGCAGGCATTGCTCGTGCCCAGGTAATCAACACCGCCCTGCCCCGCCACGGTCCACGTCCGGTAGCGCCAACGGCTGGGCCGGTCCTGGCTGATCTGCTGGACGCTGTCCAGCGCCAGGGCCGGATCGATCGACCACAGCCCGCTTGCGGCCAAGCGGGTGAACACCACGCGCCCGCCGCTGCGGTCGAAGCGGGCCTGGGACACGCCTTCCAGGCTGGCCAGGCGCCGCCAGGGCTGGCTGCTGCGGTCGAACAGGCTCAAGCGGGTGTGCTGGTCCGCATCACGCTCCAGCACCAGCAGCTGGTCCGGCGCCGCCCCGTACAGGACCTGCAGGGGCTGCTCGACCGGCACTGGCAGCAGTTGCAGCCGCTCGTCGCGGGGAGCGATCTCATAGACCACCGCCTTGCCATGCTCATCGCGGCCTACCACCAGCACCTGGCGGCTGTCCTCGGACCAGTCCGGGGCCTGCCGGCCTTCCGGGCGCAGCCCTTCGATCGGCCGCAGCGAATCAGGCCGCTGCAGGTCCGCCCACCACAGCGCGAAGCTGCCGGAACGGTCGGAACTGAAGACCATCTGGTGGCCATCGGGGGCAAGCATCGGCTGCCCGTCACGCCCACTGGAGGCAAACAGGCGCTCGCTGGCGCCGGTCGACGGCATCCTGAACACGCCGAACTGAGCGCGGCGATGGACGAAGGCGAGCATGTCGCCGCGTCGCGACACCGCCGGCCACTGCGCATCATCCAGGCCGGCATCACGCAGGGTGCGCCGTGCCACGTCCAGGTAGTACAGGCGCGCTTCGCTGTCCACGCGGCGGCCGAACACGATGCTGCGGCCATCGCCGAGCCAGGCCCAGCCGCGCAGTTCCGCTGCCTCGTTGGTCAACTGCTCGGGCGTGCCGCCCGCAGCCGGCACACGCCATAGATCGCCCAGCTGCGGGTTGCGCACGAACACCAGCCAGCGGCCGTCCGGCGAGTAACGCGGGGCGTAGTCGAAATCGTCCTCGTCCACGGCGTAATCGAGCGCACGCCACTGCCCGGTAGGCAGGTCCAGCACGCGGATGCCGCGATGGGCGTAACGGCCCACCATGCTGCCGAACACCAGGCCACGGCCATCAGGCGTCCAGTCGAAGCTCAGCAGTTCGGTGCCATCACAGCGGGTGGCCTGGCGCAGCGCGCCGCCGGTGGCACTGGCCACCAGCACCTGGCAGCTGCCGCCAGCGCCGAAACGCGCAAAGGCGATCTCGCGGCCATCCGGTGACCAGGTGGGGAAACGATCGTTGGCACCTTCCGGCGGCGACAGCAGCTGGCGCGCCGGCGCATTGCCTGAGGTCTGCACCTTGATCGCGTTGCCGCCCTTGCCGTCCTCGTTGGCGCCTTCATAGGCAACCTGCGAACCGTCCGGCGACAGCGTGGGATAGGTCTCGAATCCAGCGGTTGCGGTAATCAGCCGGTACGGGCGCTCGGGGCTGCCGATCACGCGCATGCCATCTTCCACGGCGGCATCCACCGGCGAACTCACCGGCGACGGACGCCGCACCAGCAGCACGGTCATCACCAGCAACGCCAGCAACATGGCAATGCCCAGCGCCAGCAGCAGGCGCCGGCGCCAGTAACGCCAGCGACGGCGTGCCAGCGACTGCGCAGCAGGCGGCGGCGTTGCCAGCGCAGCATCGATGGCTTCAGCCAGCGGCGGCGTTGCGTCGTCCACGCCTTCCGGCGCTGCATCGGCCAGCACCTGCACCGGTACAAGCAATCGATAGCCGGTCTTGGCGATGGTTTCGATGTACGCCTGGCCGTTGTCCTGGTCGGTGCTGAACGCCTTGCGCAACTGCGTCACGGCCTGGGTCAGCACATCGTTGGTCGGCAGCGTATCCGGCCACACTTCGGCGAACAGTTCTTCGCGCGTGACCACGCGCCCGGGTTGACGCAGCAGCACGCGAAGCACGCCCAACGCCTTCGGCGTCAGCCGACGCGGACGACGCGCACCCACGACATCGACCTCTCGCGAGGACAATGTCACGGTGCAATCGCCGATGCGTATGCGATCGGCTTCAGGCGGCTGGGTTTCGCTGCTGGTCATCTGCTGCTACAGGTTTGAAACGGGCCACGGAAACAACAATGGGTCGATACCACTCAGTCCGGGGCACAGCGAGAAGCCAGATTCCGCAAAAAGCATCAGCGCATACCGCAAAAAAAACCAAGCCGACGAATATTAGCCTATGCAGGTTACCTCGCCTACGCGTGGACGACATCAGGCTCTCTCTCGCCGACGCATTCACATAAGCAGCAACATCATTCGCGCCCTTCTGGGCGCGAAATTTTTATCTAACGTTCATTTTCAAAGCCGCCGGATCATGGTCAGGCCGACCAGTCGCGAAACCACCAGAGCGACGTACATAACCCCGGAAAACTGCTCCAGCATGACCAATGCGCGTGCCTGCGGATGCAGTGGAACCACGTCACTGAGCCCTACCCCGGACAGCAAGCTGAAGCTCAGATAAAGCAGTTCCATCCACGTGCGTTGAGGGCCCTCTCCGCTGCCCTGGAAACTGCCCGGATACCACTGCTGGCACACTGCAAATGCGAACGCGAATCCCCACGCGAGCAACGTGAACGTGGCACCGGCAGCGAACAGTTCATCGCGGGTGACCTTGTGGTCCTGCAGCATGTAGGCGATCAGCGCGCCTGCCGTATAGAAATACAGCAGGCTTTCCAGCAGCTGCGCCGTGGTGCCCAGCGCCGGGCGGTCCAGCAGCGCACCGGCGATGGAGAACACCACTGACGGGATGGCCAGCACCAGCGCCAGCCAGGTTCCCAGCGGGCTGCGCTGCACCACCCACAGCGCAAGGCCGAGCACGGCCATGCCGAACACGCCGAGTGCGGCACGCCCGCCTGCAGTGTCATCCAGCGCCGGGTACAACAGCACGGCAATCAGCTGCGCACCCAGCAACCAGGCAGAAGGATGACGGCGGGCGATGGCCAGCCAGCGGGTGGTGATGGCAACGGGCATGGCGTCCTTCCCCTGGTCGATGGCGCGAGGATAGCCGGTGCGGCGTGGATGCGTGGTGGTAGCGCCGGGCCATGCCCGGCGGTTTCCACGGACCGCTGCGCTCGCCGGGCCTGGCCTGGCGCTACCGCTGCCAACCTGCCTCGGCGTAGTCGCGCACATCCTGGGTGATCTTCATCGAGCAGAAGTTCGGGCCACACATCGAACAGAAATGCGCCTGCTTGTGTGCATCCTTCGGCAACGTTTCGTCGTGGAAAGCCTTGGCCTTTTCAGGATCCAGGCCGAGGTGGAACTGGTCTTCCCAACGGAACTCGAAGCGTGCCTTGCTCAGTGCGTTGTCGCGCACCTGCGCACCGGGATGGCCCTTGGCAAGGTCTGCCGCATGCGCCGCGATGCGATAGGCCATGATGCCGTCGCGCACGTCCTGGCGGTTGGGCAGTCCCAGGTGTTCCTTCGGCGTCACGTAGCAGAGCATCGCCGTGCCGAACCAGCCGATCATCGCTGCACCGATGGCGCTGGTGATGTGGTCGTAGCCCGGCGCGATGTCGGTGGTCAGCGGCCCCAGCGTGTAGAACGGCGCTTCACCGCATTCGCGCAGCTGCTTGTCCATGTTTTCCTTGATCAGCTGCATCGGCACGTGGCCAGGGCCTTCGATCATGGTCTGCACATCGTGCTTCCAGGCGATCTTCGTCAGTTCGCCCAGCGTTTCCAGCTCGCCGAACTGTGCCGCGTCGTTGGCATCGGCAATGCAGCCCGGGCGCAGTCCATCGCCCAGCGAGAAGGTCACGTCATAGGCCTTCATGATTTCGCAGATCTCTTCGAAATGCGTGTAGAGGAAATTTTCCCTGCGGTGCGCCAGGCACCACTTCGCCATGATCGAACCGCCGCGGCTGACGATGCCGGTCACCCGGCTGGCAGTGAGCGGCACATAGCGCAGCAGCACGCCGGCGTGGATGGTGAAGTAATCCACGCCCTGCTCGGCCTGTTCGATCAGCGTGTCGCGGAAGATCTCCCACGTCAGCGCTTCGGCGCGGCCGTCGACCTTCTCCAGCGCCTGGTAGATCGGCACGGTGCCGATCGCCACCGGCGAGTTGCGGATGATCCACTCGCGCGTTTCGTGGATGTGCTTGCCGGTGGACAGGTCCATCACGGTGTCGCCGCCCCAGCGGATGGCCCACACCAGCTTCTCCACCTCTTCGGCGATGCCCGAGGACACCGCGCTGTTGCCGATGTTGGCGTTGATCTTGGTGAGGAAGTTGCGGCCGATGATCATCGGCTCGCTTTCCGGGTGGTTGATGTTGTTGGGCAGCACCGCGCGCCCGCGGGCGATTTCCTCGCGTACGAATTCGGGGGTGATGATGTTCTGGATGGCAGCGCCGAACGATTGCCCCGGATGCTGTTGCAGCAGCACTGCATCACGGATCGCTTCCAGACGCTGGTTTTCGCGGATGGCGACGAATTCCATTTCCGGCGTGATGATGCCGCGCCGCGCGTAATGCATCTGGGTGACGTTGGCACCGGCACGCGCACGCCGTGGCAGGCTCCGCGCCGGGAAACGCACGGGGTCGAGCTTTGCATCCTGCTCGCGGCCACGGCCGAACGCAGAGCTCAGGCCATCAAGCTGTTCGGTATCGCCACGCTCCTCCACCCAGCCACGGCGCAACGCCGGCAGCCCTGCGGAGAGATCGATCTGCACCTCTGGATCGGTGTACGGGCCGGACGTGTCGTAGACGGTGACCGGCGCGTTCTCGCCGCCGCCGAACAACGCGGGCGTGCGCGCCAGCACGATCTCGCGCATGGGCACGCGCAGGTCCGGGCGTGAGCCGGGCACGTGGATCTTGCGCGGGCCGGCAATCGGCTCGGTCACCGAGGCGGAGAGTTGCTGGGCCTGTTGCTGCAGGGCGGAAAGCTGTGCGTTCATCGGGCATCGTCCAGAAAGGTCAGGGACGAAGCGGCGGCGCACTGCGCACCGCGCCCGGACGGTCCTTGGGCGGACTCCGGGCACGGCAGCACTGCAAAGCTTCCCTACGCCGGTATGAGCCGGATCAGGTTCCAAGGGACTATCTCAACCGCGACCACCAGGCCGCGGTACCCCCGCTTCTTGCCGCGCATTAGAACACAGAGCTGCTGGCTGGGGTCAGAGCCCATTGCGGAGCAACGGGATCCGACCCCTCGTTGACGGAACGATGACATTGCGTTCAATAACGTGATGCAGTGCCGCATGCGCGGCCCTCGCTGCAAGCTCTGGCTCGCTCCCCTCACTCGCTTGATCGGAGAAGCTCCTTCATGGTGTTTCGCATTTCCATCGCACTGGTGCTCGTCCTGGCGCTTCTTGCCGGCTTCGCGCCAGGCCCCTTCAACACCGTGGTGCAGTCGGTACTGGCCGATGTCATCCGCAGCGTCGGCTGGCTGTATCTGCTGGTGGTATTCCTCGCGCTGACCTTCTTGATGTACCTGGCATTCGGCCGCTTCGGCAACCTGCGCATCGGCGGCGAAGACGCCGAACCCGAGTTCTCGCGCGCGAGCTGGATGTCGATGCTGTTCGCCGCCGGCATGGGCATCGGCTTGGTGTTCTGGGGCGCGGCCGAGCCGATTTCCCACTTCACCAAGCCGCCGGAAGGGCTGGCACCGCAGAGCATGGAGGCCGCGCGCGCCTCGATGCGCTATGCGTTTTTCCACTGGGGCCTGCACCCGTGGGCGATCTACGCGCTGATCGGCCTGGCGATGGCCTGGTTCCAGTTCAACCGCAATGGGCGCGGCCTGGTCAGTGACATGCTGCAGCCGATCATCGGCCGCCACCACCGCGGCTGGATCGGCAAGGTGGTGAACATCGCCGCCGTCGTCGCCACCGCGATCGGCGTGGCCACCACGCTGGGCTTCGGCACGATCCAGATCGCGGCCGGCGTCGAGCGCGTGTTCGGGATCCAGGCGACCGTCGCCGTGCAGATGACCATCATCGCGGTGGCGTTCGTGCTGTACATGGCCTCCACGGCCAGTGGTGTCGAGCGCGGTGTGAAGTGGCTGTCCAACTTCAATCTTGCACTGGCGGCTCTACTGGCGGCCATCGTGCTGGTGCTCGGGCCGACCGGCTTCATCTTCGACACGTTCACCACCACGCTGGGTTCCTACCTCAACCAGCTGGTGACCATGAGCCTGCGCATGTCGCCGTTCTCCGGCAGCACCTGGGTCGCCGACTGGACGATCTTCTACTGGGCCTGGTGGATCTCGTGGGCGCCGTTCGTAGGCTCGTTCATCGCGCGCATCTCCCGTGGGCGCAGCGTGCGTGAGTTCGTCATCGGTGTCGTACTGGCGCCCACGGTACTGGGCTTCTTCTGGTTCTCCGTGTTCGGCGGTACGGCGCTGTGGGCAGAAATCTTCGGCGATGCCAATCTGGTGCAGGCGCTCGGCAATGGCTATGAAACCGTGCTGTTCACGATGTTTGACAGCATGCCGATGCCGTTGCTGCTGTCCTGTGTCGCGCTGGTGCTGCTGATGATCTTCTTCGTCACCTCGGCCGATTCAGCAGTGCTGGTGCTGGCGAGCATGTCGACCGACGAGGCGGGCGATCCGCCGCTGAAGCGCAAGATGGCGTGGGGCGTGGCAGTGGCATTGATCGCTGCGGCGCTGCTGCTGGCCGGCGGCCTGGATGCGCTGCAGGGGATGATCACGATCGCGGCGTTGCCGTTCGCGCTGCTGATGATGCTGGTGATGGTGTCGCTGTACCGGGTGCTGGACCAGGAATACACACTTGAGCGACGCAGGGTGCAGCGCCAGCGGCACATGATCGATGCGTGGATTGCGCGCGAGATGGCGGCGCAGGAAGAGACGCAGGCGGAGGCGGCGCGCGCGCAGGATTCGGATTGAGGGTGTTTTGCAGGGCTGGCAGCCCTGCACCTGCAGAAGCCGAAGCAAGATCAAAAGCGGCTCTGGGTTGCTGCTGGTTGGGCGGGGCGGTGTGGGTGGGCAGGACACGCCGTAAACCCGTCCCTGGGGGCTCGATGGCGCCATCCATGGCGCCAACGGTCCTGCCCACCCACACCGCCCCACCCCCGACAGTTTCCCGGTGACGGTTGGTTCTCCACGCCATGCGTGGATGAGGTGTATCGGAAAACGAGAAGGGGTCGGATGCGTTTTCCTGCGGAAAACGGATCCGACCCCACCCAAAGCACGCGGCTGTGGCCGTTGCTTTTGCCTTTGCTCTTCTTTTTTCTTTTCCTGCGGTGGCGGCCACGGAAACTGTCAGGGGCCGGGCGGGTGGGCTGGGCGGGGGTGTCAGCCGCATGGATGCGGCTGCCAAGCCTCCAGGGACGGATTCACGGCGTCCCCCGACCAGCCCACCCGCCCGGCCCAATCACGCACACCGGCTTCCGAACCACCACCGCAGAGGGGGCTCAGCCCGTTGGCCGGAAACCTCAGTACCCCGCCGCCTGCCCATCCTTGCGGCTCTCCGAAGCGCCGTAATACACGCCGCTCTCCGGATCACGCATGATCGCCTGGTAGCCGCCATACGGGCCGTCGGCAAACACGATGCGATGCCCCTTGCGCATCAGCGCGCGCACCGTCTCGTACGGGAAGCCGGTTTCCAGGTTCACTTCGCCACCGTCACTCATCGCCGTCGCCTGCCCGGTCGGTTCGGTCGATCCCTCGTGCTGGATGCGCGGCGCATCGCCGGCTTCCTGCAGGTTCATGCCGAAGTCCACCAGGTTCATCACGATCTGCGCGTGGCCCTGCGGCTGCATCGCGCCCCCCATCACGCCGAAGCTGGCGTAGGGCTTGCCGTCCTTGGTGATGAAGCCCGGGATGATGGTCTGGAACGGGCGCTTGCCCGGTGCGTAGCCATTGGGGTGGTTCTTCTGCAGCACGAACATCTCGCCGCGGTCCTGCAGGATGAAACCCAGCCCCGGCGGTGCCATGCCGCTGCCCATGCCGCGGTAGTTGGACTGGATCAGCGACACCATCATGCCGTCGGCGTCGGCCACGGTCATGTAGATCGTGTCACCCTCTTCCAGCTGCTTGGGCGTGCCCGGCTGCACTTCCTTCAGCGCCTTGTCCATCGAGATCAGCGCGCGGCGCTGCGCGGCGTAGTCCTTGGAAATCAGCTTCTGCACCGGTGCCGGCTGGAAGGCCATGTCGGCGTAGAAGCGCGCGCGGTCGGCGAAGGCCAGCTTCTTGGCTTCGACGAACAGGTGCACGTGCTCGGGCGAGCCGAACGGAATCTTCGAGAAGTCGTAGCCTTCCAGTACGTTGAGGATCTGCAGCGCGGCGATGCCCTGGCTGTTCGGCGGCAGCTCCCACACGTCATAGCCTCGGTAGTTGCTGCTGACCGGTTCGACCCACTCGCCATGGTGGTCGGCCATGTCCTGGTAGCTCAGGTAGCCGCCGTTGGCCTTGAAGTAGTCGCCGATGGTGTGGGCGATGGCGCCCTTGTAGAAGGCATCGCGGCCGCCGTCGGCAATCTGCTGCAGGGTGTTGGCCAGGTTCGGGTTCTTCCACATCTCGCCCTTGCGCGGGGCGTGGCCGTTGATCGTGAACTGCTCCTTGAAGCCGGGGTACTGCGAGAGCTTGGGTACCGAGCGGTCCCAGTAGTAGGCGATGACCTCGGCCACCGGGTGCCCCTCGCGGGCATAGCGGATGGCCGGGGCCAGGTTGTCGGCCATCGGCTTGCGGCCGAAGCGCTCGTGCAGGGCAAACCAGCCATCGACCGCGCCGGGTACCGACACCGGCAGCGGGCCGGTGGCGGGGATGTCCTTCAGGCCGCGACGCTGGAACTCGGCCAGGGTCAGCGACTTCGGCGAGCGGCCCGAGCCGTTGTAGCCGTACAGCTTCTGGGTCTTCGGATCCCAGACGATCGCGAACAGGTCACCGCCGACGCCGTTGCCGGTCGGCTCCATCAGGCCCAGGGTGGCGTTGGCCGCGATGGCGGCATCGACGGCCGAGCCACCGGCCTTCATCACGTCCAGCGCGACCTGGGTGGCCAGCGGCTGCGAGGTCGCGGCCATGGCATGCGGGGCGATCACCTCCGAGCGGGTGGCGAAGGTGTGGCCGGTGATGCGATCGGCGGCGGAAGCCAGGGTCGGCAGGGTCGCCAGGAGGGCGGCGACAAGCAGGGAACGGGCAAGGCGTCGGGACACGGTCGGGTTCCGATGGAAGGGTGGTCCCCCGATCTTCGCCGTTGCGGCCTTCACGCGGTATCGGGCAGAGGTCATGGAAGGCAGCGGCAATCCGCCGGGCATGGCCCGGCGCTACCTGCACGGGATCCGGTAGCGCCGGGCCATGCCCGGCGAGCGCAGCGGCGAAAGACCCTCATTCCCGCGCAAAAAGACCCCCTGAAAAGAGTGAATTCCGGTTCACCGAAACACTTTCGCTGGAAACCATCCTTGTGCCGCAAGCGATTGCGCCGGATGCAGCGGAAACCAAAAAAATATCCGTTGCCAGGGTTGACACTGCCGAATCGCCCATGTTTCTCTCGATCACATGTTGCACCACACCACGCCACCGCGAACCCACGTTGAAGCCGCCGACACCGGCGCCGCCTCGCTGCGTTCGATTCTCGTGCTCGTACTTATTACCCAACCAACAGGTGCGGGACGAGCCAGCGTGTAAGCAACAGACACACCGGAACTCGACAAAAACCCGCACCCGCCCCGGTGCGGGTTTTTTCATTTCAAGACCTGGTTTCAGACGCAACCACCATGAACACCGCCAACTGCAAAACCCGGACCTGCCACCCCACGACGCCTCGTGGTGGCTGTGCCCGTGCGATGCACGGCGCCTCCCCCACCGTTTTCCCCTGACCGGCCGGTACGTCGCTTCGACTGCCGGCCGTCTTTTTTCTTCCCACGCAAGGAACCTCCCCCATGAGCACCAACGAACTGCCCCAGACCAAGATCGCCGTCATCGGCTACGGCAGCCAGGGCCGCGCCCACGCACTGAACCTGCGCGAATCCGGCTTCGACGTGGTGGTAGGCCTGCGTCCGGGCGGCCCGACCGAAGCCAAGGCCCAGGCCGATGGCTTCAACGTGGTGGCACCGGCTGAAGCGGTGAAAGACGCTGACCTGGTTGCCGTGCTGACCCCGGACATGGTGCAGAAGAAGCTGTACAACGAGGTGCTGGCGCCGAACATGAAGCAGGGTGCCTGCCTGCTGTTCGCCCACGGCCTGAACGTGCATTACGGCATGATCGAACCGCGCGCCGACCTGGACGTGGTGCTGGTGGCGCCGAAGGGCCCGGGCGCGCTGGTCCGCCGCGAGTACGAAATCGGCCGCGGCGTGCCGTGCATCTGGGCGATCCACCAGGACGTCAGCGGCAATGCCGAACAGCATGCAAAGGCCTATGCGGCCGGCCTGGGCGGCGCCCGCGCCAACCTGATCCAGACCACCTTCAAGGAAGAAACCGAAACCGATCTGTTCGGCGAACAGGCGGTGCTGTGCGGCGGTGCCTCGGCACTGGTGCAGGCCGGCTTCGAGACCCTGGTGGAAGCCGGCTACCAGCCGGAAATCGCCTACTACGAAGTGCTGCACGAACTGAAGCTGATCGTCGACCTGTTCTACGAAGGCGGCATCTCGCGCATGCTGGAATTCGTCTCCGAGACCGCCCAGTACGGCGACTACGTCAGCGGCCCGCGCGTGATCGACGCCGGCACCAAGGAGCGCATGAAGGAAGTCCTGAAGGACATCCAGGACGGCACCTTCACCAAGAACTGGGTGGCCGAGTACGAAGCGGGCCTGCCGAACTACAACAAGTACAAGCAGGCCGACCTGGAGCACCCGATCGAGAAGGTAGGCAAGGAACTGCGCGCCAAGATGGTCTGGTTGCAAGGACAGGCCGCGTAACCACGCGGCCTCCCCCACCCGCTTTGCAAGGTTCCCCCATGAACTCTCCCACACACCGCAGCGCGCCGCCCAACGGCGCGCGCTGGCTGACCCAGGCGCTGGAGGCCGAGGGCGTCCGTACGCTGTTCGGCTACCCCGGCGGCACCATCATGCCGTTCTACGACGCGCTGGTGGATTCGTCGCTGAAGCACATCCTGGTGCGCCACGAACAGGGTGCAGCGCTGGCGGCCAATGGCTTCGCCCGCGCCAGCGGCCAGGTTGGCGTCTGCGTGGCCACTTCCGGCCCCGGCGCGTCGAACCTGGTCACCGGCATCGCTGATGCGATGCTGGACTCGGTGCCGATGGTCTGCATCACCGGCCAGGTCGGCACCCCGCTGCTGGGTACCGATGCCTTCCAGGAACTGGATGTGTTCGGCCTGACCCTGCCGATCGTCAAGCACAGCTGGCTGGTGCGCAGCGTCGACGACCTGCCGCGCGTGGTCGCGGACGCCTTCCGCATCGCCCGCGAGGGCCGCCCCGGCCCGGTCCTGATCGACCTGCCCAAGGACGTGCAGCTGGCCGATGCCAGCCACCTGCCGGCGCACCTGCCGGCCAGTGTCGAACCGCCCGCGGCGGCGGCCGATGCAGCGATCGCTGAAGCCATCGCAGCACTGGCGGCGGCCGAAAAGCCGGTCGTCTACGCCGGCGGTGGCATTGCCCTGGGCGAAGCCGTGCAGGACCTGCGCGACTTCGTCGAGGCCAGCGCCATCCCCACCGTGATGACCCTGCGTGGCCTGGGCGCGCTGCCCCCGCAGCACCCGCAGTCGCTGGGCATGCTGGGCATGCACGGCACCCGCGCGGCCAACATGGCCGTGCAGGAAAGCGACCTGCTGCTGGTGCTGGGTGCGCGCTTCGATGACCGTGCCACCGGCAAGCTGGCCGAGTTCGCCCCGTTCGCCCGCGTGGTCCACATCGATGCCGACGCTTACGAGATCTCCAAGCTGCGCAGCGCCGATGTCGCGGTGCCGGGCAATGTCAGCCATGCCATCCGTGCCCTGCGTGCGGCCTTCCCCTCCCCCAAGGCCCACCAGGACGCATGGCGCAAGCGCTGTGCCCAGCACCGCGACCGCTTCGCCGCCCGCTACGACGCACCGGGCCAGCACATCTATGCCCCGGCGCTGCTGAAGCGGCTGAGCGAAGTGGCGCCGGCCGATGCGGTCATCGCCTGCGATGTCGGCCAGCACCAGATGTGGGTGGCCCAGCATTGCCGCTTCAACCACCCGCGCAACCACCTGACCAGTGGCGCGCTGGGCACCATGGGCTTCGGCCTGCCGGCGGCGATGGGCGCGCAGTTCGCCTGCCCCGACCGCACCGTGGTGCTGGTGTCCGGCGATGGCAGCTTCATGATGAACGTGCAGGAGCTGGCCACCATCGCCCGCTGCCGCCTGCCGGTGAAGATCGTGCTGCTGGACAACAGTTCGCTGGGCATGGTGCGGCAGTGGCAGGAACTGTTCTTCGCCGAGCGTTACAGCGAGATCGACCTGTCCGACAACCCGGACTTCGTGGCCCTGGCCAAGGTGTTCGGCATTGCGGCCACCCGCATCGACAACCGCGACGACGTGGAAGGCGGCCTGGCTGCACTGCTGGCCGAGCCGGGCCCGGCCCTGCTGCACGTGGCCATCGATGCGCGTGCCAACGTGTGGCCGCTGGTGCCGCCCAACACCGCCAACAGCACCATGCTGGAAAGCAACCCCGCCCACGTCCGCCAGGAGACCCCCAATGCAATACCGGCTTGACCTGGTGCTGCACCCGGCCGAAGGCGCGCTGCTGCGCGTGATCGGCATGGCCGAACGCCGCGGTTTCGCCCCGCGCGCGATCAGCGGCGCGCCGGTGGCCGCCGATGACGGACGCTGGCACCTGCAGCTGGTGGTCGATGGCCAGCGGCCGCCGGAAACGCTGTGCCGGCAGATGGAAAAGATCTACGACTGCGTGTCGGTACAGCTGACGCCCGTGGAAGGAGCTGCATGATGAACACCCGTACCGTATCGACCACGGTGCCGGCACGGAGGCGTCTTCTTCGTCGCCCGTGCCCGCACGCGGCGGTCTGCTGCACCCCGCTGGTGGCCCATGCCGGCCGCTGATGCCAGCAAGGAAAGCGATGTCGGCGACGTAAGCGTCGCCGACGTCCTGGCTGCGCAGGCCCGCCTGCGCCGCTTCCTGCCGCCCACCCCGCTGCACCATGCCGAGCGCTTCGGCACCTGGCTGAAGCTGGAGAACCTGCAGCGCACCGGTTCCTACAAGGTGCGCGGCGCATTGAACGCCCTGCTGGCAGGCCGTGAACGCGGCGACACCCGGCCGGTGATCTGCGCCTCGGCCGGCAACCACGCCCAGGGCGTGGCCTGGGCCGCCTACCGCCTGGACGTGCCGGCCATCACCGTGATGCCGCACGGCGCACCGGCGACCAAGATCGCCGGCGTTGCCCACTGGGGCGCCACCGTACGCCAGCATGGCAACAGCTACGACGAAGCCTTCGCCTTCGCCGTCGAGCTGGCGCAGCGCCATGGCTACCGCTTCCTGTCCGCCTTCGACGATGCCGACGTGATCGCCGGCCAGGGCACGGTCGGCATCGAGCTGGCGCCGCACGCGCCGGACGTGGTGATCGTGCCGATCGGCGGCGGCGGCCTGGCCTCCGGCGTGGCGCTGGCGCTGAAATCGCAGGGCGTGCGCATCATCGGCGCGCAGGTCGAGGGCGTTGATTCGATGGCCCGCGCGATCCACGGTGATGTCAACGAAATCGCACCGGTGCCGTCGCTGGCGGACGGCGTGCGGGTGAAGGTGCCCGGCTACCTGACCCGCCGCCTGTGCGCTTCGCTGCTGGACGACGTGGTGATCGTGCGCGAAGCCGAGCTGCGCGAGACCCTGGTCCGCCTGGCGCTGGAAGAACACATCATCGCCGAGGGCGCTGGCGCGCTGGCCCTGGCTGCGGGCCGTCGCGTGGCCGGCCGCCGCAAGTGCGCGGTGGTGTCCGGCGGCAACATCGATGCCGGCGTACTGGCCGGCCTGCTGACCGACATCCGCCCCCGGCCGCCGCGCAAACCGCGCCGGCGCCGCAGTGAAACCCCTCGCTCGCCCACCAAGGCCAGCGCCCCCGCCTCCCCCACCTCTTCCCCTTCCAACCTGCAAGCCGTCGCGCCCGCTGTCGAGGAGATTTCCCTGTGACCACCATCGAACGAATTACCACCCCGCGCATCCGCATCTTCGACACCACCCTGCGTGACGGCGAGCAGTCCCCCGGCTGCAGCATGAGCCCGCCGCAGAAGCTGGTGATGGCGCGTGCGCTGGACGAACTGGGCGTGGACATCATCGAGACCGGCTTCCCGGCCAGCTCGCAGTCCGACCGCGAAGCGATGGCCCTGATCGGCCGTGAGCTGCGCCGCCCCGGCCTGACCCTGGCCGTGCTGTCGCGCTGCCTGCAGGCCGACATCGAAACCTCCGCACGCGCACTGGAAGCCGCAGCCAACCCGCGCCTGCACCTGTTCCTGTCGACCAGCCCGCTGCACCGCGAGCACAAGCTGCGCATGACCCGCGAACAGGTGCTGGAATCGGTACGCAAGCACGTCACCCTGGCCCGCACCTATGTGGACGACGTCGAGTTCTCGGCCGAGGATGCCACCCGTACCGAGCTGGACTACCTGATCGAGGTTTCGCGCGCGGCGATCGCGGCCGGTGCCACCACCATCAACCTGCCCGACACCGTCGGCTTCACCACGCCGGAAGAAATCCGCGCGATGTTCCAGCAGGTCATCGCCGGCGTGGCCGACGTGCCGCACGCGGCCAACGTGATCTTCAGCGCGCACTGCCACAACGACCTGGGCCTGGCCGTGGCCAACTCGCTGGCGGCCGTCGAGGGTGGCGCGCGCCAGGTCGAGTGCACCATCAACGGTATCGGCGAACGCGCCGGCAACTGCTCGCTGGAAGAAATCGCCATGGTGTTGAAGGTGCGCCAGGCCTTCTACGAGCAGGACACCGCGATCAACACCCCGCGCATCGTCGGCACCTCGCAGCTGCTGCAGCGTCTGGTCGGCATGCCGGTCCAGCGCAACAAGGCGATTGTGGGTGCCAATGCCTTCGCCCATGAGTCGGGCATCCACCAGCACGGCATGCTGCGCCACCGCGGCACCTACGAAATCATGCGCCCGGAAGACGTGGGCTGGGAGGATTCGCAGATGGTGCTGGGCCGCCACAGTGGCCGCGCCGCCGTCGAATCGCGCCTGCGTGCGCTGGGCTTCTGGCTGGAAGAAGACGAACTGAAGCTGGTCTTCGAGCAGTTCAAGGCGATGTGCGAGCAGCAGCGCGTGGTCACCGATGCCGACCTGCAGGCATTGATGCAGGGCGGTGCCAACAACCAGGGCTACCGCCTGGCCTCGATGACCATCAGCGACGTCGGCAGCCGCGCCAACGCCCTGGTCGAACTGTCCGACCCGGAAGGTAACCGCGTGGCCGAAACCGCACAGGGCGATGGCCCGGTCGACGCCCTGTTCGGCGCGCTGTCCTCGGCCACCGGCGTACAGCTGCAGCTGGACAGCTACCAGGTGCACAGCGTCGGCATCGGTGCCGATGCACGCGGCGAGGCCAACCTGAGCGTGCGCCACGAAGGCGTGGAGTACGACGGCACCGGCACCAGCAAGGACATCATCGAAGCCTCTGCCCTGGCCTGGCTGGACGTGGCCAACCGCCTGCTGCGCCAGCGCCAGGCGGCCACGAGCAACACCGAAACCCCGACCGCCGCCACTGCCTGAGGAACCTGACATGAGCGCCTTCGACACCCCCACCACGGCCGCTGGCCAGCAGTGGAACGCCCAGGACTATGCGATCGATGCCGGTTTCGTGCCTCTGCTCGGCGGTGCGGTGTCGCGCCTGCTCGACCCGCGCACCGGTGAACGCATCCTCGACCTGGGTTGTGGCGATGGCGTGCTCAGCACCGAACTGGCCCTGAGCGGTGCGCGCATCCACGGCGTGGATGCCTCGCCGGAACTGGTCAATGCCGCCCGCGCGCGTGGTGTCGATGCGCAGGTGATGGATGGCCACGCGCTGACCTTCAACGCGGAGTTCGATGCGGTGTTCAGCAATGCCGCGCTGCATTGGATGGGCAACCCGGACCGCGTGCTGGAGGGCGTGCGCCGTGCCCTGCGTCCCGGTGGCCGCTTCGTCGCCGAGTTCGGCGGCCATGGCAACGTGGCTACGATCATCGCTGCGGTGCAGGCCGCACGCGTGGCCCATGGCCACGGCGCCAGTGCGTTCCAGTGGTATTTCCCCACCGCCGATGCCTACGCCGACCGCCTGCGCCAGCATGGCTTCCAGGTGCAGCTGATCGAAACCACGCCGCGCCCGACCGCGCTGCCTACCGGCGTCGCCGGCTGGCTGCGGGTGTTCGCCGCGCCGCTGCTGGACGACCTGCCGGCCGCCGCCCGCAGCACGGTGCGCGAAGCGGCTGCGGCCCTGCTGGACGACCTGCCGCGCAACGCAGCCGGGCAGCCGCTGGCCGACTATGTGCGCCTGCGCGTGCTCGCCCGCCGCCGCTGACTTGACCGTTCCGCTTTCTTTATTGATGTTCGTTCTTTCGTACTTCTGCCAGGCATAAGCATGACTTCCGCACCCCGCACCCTGTACGACAAACTGTGGGACGCCCACGTGGTGGTTCCCGAATCCGACAGCGCACCCGCCGTGCTGTACATCGACCTGCACCTGATCCACGAGGTCACCTCGCCGCAGGCCTTCACCGAGCTGCGTTCGCGCGGCCTGGCGCCGCGCCGCCCGGATCGCACCAAGGCAACGATGGACCATTCCACCCCGACCCTGCCGGCCGGTGCCGACGGCAAGCTGCCCTACGCCAGCGCCGCCTCCGAAGCGCAGGTCGCCACCCTGGCGCGCAACTGCGCCGAGTACGGCATCGAACTGTTCGACATGGCTTCGGACAACCGCGGCATCGTCCACGTCATCGCCCCGGAGCAGGGTTTCACCCAGCCCGGCATGACCATCGTCTGCGGTGACAGCCACACCTCCACCCACGGTGCATTCGGTTCGCTGGCCTTCGGCATCGGCACCAGCGAAGTCGGCCACGTGCTGGCCACCCAGTGCCTGCTGCAGCGCAAGGCAAAGACCTTCGCGATCACCGTTGATGGCCCGCTGGCACCCGGCGTCGGCGCCAAGGACGTGGTCCTGCACATCATCGGCGTGATCGGCGTCAACGGTGGTACCGGCCACGTCATCGAGTTCCGCGGCAGCACCATCGAAGCGATGGACATGGAACAGCGCATGACCCTGTGCAACATGTCGATCGAAGCCGGTGCGCGTGCCGGCATGGTCGCCCCGGACCAGGTCACCTTCGACTTCGTGGCCGCTACCCCGCGCGGCCCCAAGGGCGCCGACTTCGACGCCGCGGTGGCCCGCTGGCAGCAGCTGCGCAGTGATGAAGGCGCACGCTTCGACAGCGAAGTGCGCATCGATGCCGCCGACATCCGCCCGACCCTGACCTGGGGCACCCACCCGGGCACCGCCATCGCCGTGGACACGCCCATTCCGGCGGCCAACGATGCTGCCGCGCAGAAGGGCCTGGACTACATGCACTTCCAGGCCGGCAAGGCCCTGGCTGGTACGCCGGTGGATGTGGTGTTCGTCGGCTCGTGCACCAATGGCCGCCTGAGCGACATGCGCGAAGTGGCGCAGGTGCTGCGTGGCCGCCACGTCGCCGAGGGCGTGCGCATGCTGGTGGTGCCGGGCTCGGAAATCGTCAAGCGCCAGGCCGAGGCCGAAGGCATCCATGAGATCGTGCGCGCGGCCGGTGCCGAATGGCGCGAGCCGGGCTGCTCGATGTGCATTGCGATGAACGGTGACCTGGTCGCCCCCGGCCAGCTGGCCGTGAGCACCAGCAACCGCAACTTCGAGGGCCGCCAGGGCCCGGGGTCGCGCACCCTGCTGGCCTCGCCGATGAGTGCGGCGTGGGCCGCGGTGAAGGGCCAGGTGGCCGACACCCGCGAACTGTTCGCACAGGAGGTGGCGTGATGGCCGGTTTCCGTACCCTGACCTCGTCCAGCGTGGTGCTGGCGCAGACCAACATCGACACCGACCAGATCATTCCGGCGCGGTTCCTGTCCACCACGGAACGTGCCGGCCTGGGCCGCAACGCGTTCAATGACTGGCGCTGGCAGGCCGACGGCTCGCCGGTGCCCGGCTTCGCCTTCAACCAGCCGCACAACGCTGGCCGCAGCATCCTGCTTGCCGGCCGCAACTTCGGCTGTGGCTCCTCGCGCGAACACGCGCCGTGGGCGCTGACCGACCTCGGCCTGCGTGCCATCGTCAGCAGCGAGATCGCCGACATCTTCCGCGGCAACTCGCTGAAGAACGGCCTGCTGCCGATCGTGCTGGACGAAGCCGACGTGCAGGCGCTGATGCAGCGCCCGGACGATGAACTGACCATCGACGTTGCCGCGCGCGAGCTGCGCACGCCCGACGGCCGCGTCTATTGCTTCCCGCTGGATGGCTTCTCGCAGACCTGCCTGCTGGAAGGTGTCGACCAGTTGGGGTATCTGTTGGGCCGTGTCCCTGAAATCGAACGTTACGAGAGTGAGCATGCACGCTGAAATTGTTGTCCTGCCCGGTGATGGCATCGGCCCGGAAGTGGCCGCCGCTGCGGTTGCCGTCCTGAAGGCCGTCGCCGAACGCTTCAACCACAGCTTCTCCTTCAGTGAGCACGACATCGGTGGCATTGCCATCGACCGCCATGGCGAACCGCTGCCGGCCGCCACCCTGGCCGCCTGCCAGGCCGCCAACGCGGTGCTGCTGGGCGCGGTGGGTGGCCCGAAGTGGTCCGACCCGAACGCAAAGGTGCGCCCGGAACAGGGCCTACTGGCGATCCGCAAGGCGCTGGGCCTGTACGCCAACCTGCGCCCGGTGCGTACCCACGAAGCCGCACTGCATGCCTCGCCGATCAAGGCCGAGCTGCTGCAGGGCGTGGACTTCGTGGTAGTGCGCGAGCTGACCGGCGGCATCTACTTCGGCGACAAGACGCGCGACGCCGACAGCGCCAGCGACCTGTGCCGCTACACCGTGGCCGAGATCGAGCGCGTGCTGCGCAGCGCCTTCCGCCTGGCCCAGCAGCGCCGTGGCAAAGTCACCTCGGTAGACAAGGCCAACGTGCTGGAAACCTCGCGCCTGTGGCGTGACGTAGCCGCGCGCATCGGCCGCGAGGAATTCCCGGACGTGGCGCTGGAACACCAGCTGGTCGATTCGATGGCCATGCACCTGCTGGCCAAGCCGCGCGAGTACGACGTGATCGTCACCGAGAACATGTTCGGCGACATCCTCACCGATGAAGCCTCGATGCTGGCCGGTTCACTGGGCCTGCTGCCGTCGGCTTCGCTGGGCGAACCGGGCGCGGTGGGCATCTACGAACCCATCCACGGATCGGCACCGGACATCGCCGGCAAGGGCATCGCCAACCCCTACGCGACGATCTTCAGCGCCGCCATGCTGCTGCGCCATTCGCTGGGCCTGGATGCCGAAGCCGCTGCGGTGGAAGCCGCCGTGCATGCGGTGCTGGATGACGGCGTGTTCACCGCCGACCTTGCGGCCAAGGGGCAGGCGGTCAGCACCGCTGCTGCCACCGACGCGGTGCTCGCCAAGCTGAAGTGATGTCTGGAGTAGCCACCCATGGGGTGGCACTACTGTAGAGCCGAGCCATGCTCGGCTGATGCAACCGTCGTCGAGCATGGCTCGACGCTACAGGCCCCCACCTTCATGCCGACCGCGCAGCCGCCGCCCCGCACAGGCCTCAATCCAAGGAATGTCTTTGAAGCATCGTTCCCCCGACGAGTTCCTCGCCGACGTTGCCCGCCGTGACCCGCACCAGCCCGAGTTCCTGCAGGCAGTGAAGGAAGTGGTCCACAGCCTGTGGCCGTTCCTGCAGGACAATCCGCGCTACCTGCAGCAGGGCCTGCTGGAACGCCTGGTGGAGCCGGAGCGGCTGATCCAGTTCCGCGTGGCCTGGAGCGATGACGCCGGCCAGGCCCATGTGAACCGCGCCTGGCGCGTGCAGCACAGCTCGGCCATCGGCCCGTTCAAGGGCGGCATGCGCTTCCATCCGTCAGTGAACCTGTCGATCCTGAAGTTCCTGGCCTTCGAACAGACCTTCAAGAACGCACTGACCACGCTGCCGATGGGCGGCGGCAAGGGCGGTTCGGACTTCGACCCCAAGGGCCGCAGCGATGCCGAAGTGATGCGCTTCTGCCAGGCGCTGATGCTGGAACTGCACCGCCACCTGGGTCCGGACACCGACGTGCCCGCCGGCGACATCGGCGTGGGTGCGCGTGAGGTCGGCTACATGGCCGGCATGATGAAGAAGCTGAGCAACGATGCCGCCTGCGTGTTCACCGGCAAGGGCCTGTCCTATGGCGGCAGCCTGATGCGCCCGGAGGCGACCGGCTACGGCACGGTCTACTTCGTCGAACAGATGCTGCACCACGCCCGCCGCGAAACCCACGGCGCACGCGTGCTGGTATCCGGCTCCGGCAACGTGGCCCAGTACGCCGCCCTGAAGGCGACCGAGCTGGGCGCGAAGGTGCTGACCTTCTCCGATTCGGGCGGCACGCTGTACGCGCGCGACGGCTTCGACGAGCAGGCCCTGCAGGAGCTGATGGCACTGAAGAACGAGCGCCGCGGCCGCCTGCAGGAACTGGCCGCTGATACCCGCTTCGAGTTCCTCGCCGGCAAGCGCCCCTGGCATGTGCCGGCCGACATCGCCCTGCCCTGCGCCACCCAGAACGAGCTGGACGAGGACGACGCCCGCACGCTGGTGCACAACGGCGTGCAGTGCGTGGCCGAGGGCGCCAACATGCCCTCCACGCTGGAAGCGGTGGATGTATTCCTGCAGGCCGGCACGCTGTACGCACCAGGCAAGGCCAGCAACGCCGGCGGCGTGGCGACGTCCGGGCTGGAGATGAGCCAGAACGCGCAGCGTCTGTCCTGGCACCACGCCGACGTGGACGAGCGCCTGCACGCGATCATGAAGGACATCCACGCCAGCTGCGTGCGCCACGGCAAGCGCGCGGACGGCAGCGTCAACTATGTGGACGGCGCCAACATCGCCGGCTTCGTGAAGGTCGCCGACGCGATGCTCGCGCAGGGGTTGTATTGACCCCTGCCGGTGCAGCCACCCATGGGGTGGCTCTACTGTAGATCCACGCCATGCGTGGATGGGGTCAGAGCCCTTTCCCTGTGGGAAAGGGATCCGACCCCGGCATCGCCGTGCCCCAGTAGATCCACGCCGTGCGTGGATGGGGGCAGATCCTTTCCGCAGGAAGGGCTCTCACTCAGGCAATTGCCATACTGCCGAAGCTGCCGAGACTTCGATGATGCCGTTGGATAGATAGATCCAGTACAGGCCCCGCTCCCGGTCAAAGAGGAAGTTTCTTACGTTGCCGAACCGGTCATGATCACCGAGGGCTGACCCATCGAACCGCACCGTCAGTGACGTCACGCCCTTGAAGCAGACAGATGCCGGAGCGCGATCAACGACCAGGGGAACCTGCTGACGTGGCGCATCCTTCGGTACGAGCAACTGCAGAGAGAACCGCCTGCGCTCAACCCAGTGCGCAAACCCCGTCAGGACGGATAAGTGCAGCGCTTCACCTGCCAGCACATCGCTGTATTCGGCATCCGTCGCATCGTCGATCATTGCCAGCAGGGGCGGCTCGCGCCCATGGACATCCGAGGCAAGCACCGCCCCCCGTGCCTCCAGCATGCCCCCGGTCAGGTAGAGCCTGGACACACCGGCTTCGCCACCCGATTCGAAGTGGCCATCCTGGATGTTGCCGGGCCGCGCATTTTCCGAAAGCTCGTTACTGTCCAGCAGGAGAAAGAATGAATCCAGGCCATGGCACGTGATATCAGCGATCGCTCCTTCTGGAAGATCTCCACACACGCCGACAACCCGAACAACGCTCGAACGCTCCTGAAGCGAAACCTGCACCGCGGCGAGTGACGCGTCGTGGAGCCCCACCGTGTCCAGGGGGCTTCGCTTGTTTAGTTTGATCCTGCTGTCCATCACGGCCGGCTCCCTGCCATTTCCCATCAACGGAATGATGCAGCCATATCGCAGGGGCAGCAATCCGCAGCCGATGGGGTCAGAGCCCTTTCCCTGCGGGAAAGGGATCCGACCCCGATAACGGCAGTCGAGCAAGCTCGACTCTACTCACCCGGCTTGACCCGGAACCACGCGGCATACAGCGCCGGCAGGAACACCAGCGTCAGCACGGTGCCGACAATCAGGCCGCCCATGATCGAGATCGCCATCGAGCCGTAGAACGCGCTGCGTGACAGCGGGATCATCGCCAGCACTGCTGCCAGCGCGGTCAGCACGATCGGGCGGAAACGCCGCACCGTGGCGTCGATGATCGAATGCCAGCGATCGTGCCCGGCATCGATGTCCTGCTGGATCTGGTCGATCAGGATCACCGAGTTGCGCATGATCATGCCAGCCAGGGCGATCGTGCCCAGCAGCGCCACGAAGCCGAACGGCGCGCGGAACAGCAGCAGGAACAGGGTCGCACCGATGATGCCCAGCGGCGCAGTCACCAACACCATCGCCGCCCGCGAGAAGCTGCGCAGCTGCAGCATCAGCAGGGTCGCCACCACGATCAGGAACAGCGGCATGCCGGCCTTGATCGAATCCTGGCCACGTGCCGAATCCTCCACCGTGCCGCCGGTTTCCAGCAGGTAGCCGCTGGGCAGCTGCGCACGGATGCCATCCAGCGTCGGCAGGATCTGCTGCACCACGTCCAGCGGCTGCATGCCATCGCCGATGTCGGCACGCACGGTCACCGTCGGCAGGCGGTTGCGGTGCCAGATGATGCCGTCCTCGAAACCGTACTCCATCGTGGCCACCTGGGACAGCGTGATGCTGCCACCGTTGGCGGTGGGCATGGCCAGGCTGGACAGCAGCTCCAGCTGGTCACGCTCGTCGGCCGGGCCGCGCAGCAGCATCTCGATCTGGCGGTTGCCTTCGCGGTACACGCTCACCGACTGCCCGGCCAGCGAACTGGCCAGGAACTGGCTGACCTGCGCACTGCTCACGCCCAGCGCGCGTGCACGCTCCTGGTCGATCACCAGGCGCACCACCTTGCTCGGCTCGCTCCAGTCCAGGTTGACGTTGATGACGTGCGGGTTCTCGCGCACCTTGGCCTCGACCTGGCGCGCGATGGCCTGCACCTGCTCGATGTGCTCGCCGGACACGCGCATCTGCACCGGGTAGCCCACCGGCGGGCCGTTTTCCAGGCGGGTCACGCGCATCTGCACGTCCGGGAACTGCGGGATGACCTCCTTCATCAGCCAGTCGCGCGCGGTTTCGCGGGCGTGGGTGTCCTTGGCCAGCACCACGAACTGGGCGAAGTTGGTTGCCGGCAGCTGCTGGTCCAGCGGCAGGTAGAAGCGCGGCGAGCCGGTGCCCACGTAGGACACGTAGTTGGCAATGTCCTCGCGGCCGTGCAGCAGCTTTTCCAGCTTCTCGGCCTGGGCCTGGGTCGAGCGCAGCGAGGCACCTTCGGCCAGTTCGATGTCGACCATCAGTTCCGGCCGGGTCGAATCGGGGAAGAACTGCTGCGGCACGAAGCGGAACATCATCAGCGAGAACACGAACAGGCCGATGGTCGCGGCAATCACCCACCAGCGATGGCGCAGGCACGCATCGAGGAAGCGGCGGAAGCGCTGGTAGAACGGCCGCTGGTACGGATCATGGTCATGGCCGTGCTCGGCCGGGCGCAGCAGGTTGGCGAGCGCCGGGTAGCGGTCGGCCCACTGCCGGCGCCGGGCCAGCCAGCGCGCGGACAGGCTGCCCGGCTTCGGCGGCTGCGGGTTGAACAGGTCCGGCAGCATCTTGTCGCCCAGGTACGGGATGAACAGCACCGCGGCGATCCACGACACCACCAGCGCGATGGTCACCACCTGGAACAGCGAACGGGTGTACTCGCCCGTGCTCGACGCCGCCGTGGCGATCGGCAGGAAGCCGGCCGCGGTGATCAGGGTACCGGTCAGCATCGGGAACGCGGTCGATTCCCAGGCGAAGCTGGCCGCGCGCAGGCGGTCAAAGCCCTGCTCCATCTTGGTGGCCATCATCTCCACCGCGATGATCGCATCGTCCACCAGCAGGCCCAGGGCCAGCACCAGCGCGCCCAGCGAAATCTTGTGCAGGCCGATGCCGAAGTAGTGCATGACGAAGAAGGTCATCGCCAGCACCAGCGGAATGGTCACGCCCACCACCAGGCCGGTACGCAGGCCCAGCGAGAAGAAGCTGACCAGCAGCACGATCACCACCGCTTCGGTCAGCACCTGCACGAACTCGCCGACGGATTCTTCCACCGCCTGCGGCTGGTCGGACACCTTGCGCAGCTGCATGCCGGTGGGCAGGGTCTTCTGCAGGCGCTCGAACTCCGCATCCAGGTTCGCACCCAGCTTGAGGATGTCGCCACCGTCCTTCATCGCCACGGCCAGGCCGATGGCTTCTTCACCCATGAAGCGCATCTTCGGCGAGGCGGGATCGGCGAAGCCACGCTTGACCTCGGCAATGTCGCCCAGGTGCACGGTCCGTTCGCCGGCACGCACCGGGAACTGGCGGATCGCCTCGATGCTGTCGAACTGGCCGGTCACGCGCAGCTGCACGCGGTCGGTCGGCGTTTCAAAGAAGCTGGTGCCGGCAATCGCGTTCTGGTCGGCCAGCGCCTGCTGCACCTGCTGCATCGACAGGCCCAGCGTGGCCAGGCGGGTATTGGACAGCTCGATCCACACCTTCTCGTCCTGCAGTCCGACCAGGTCGATCTTGCCGACGTCGGGCACGCGCTGCAGCTCCAGCTGGATGCGGTCGGCGTAATCACGCATCACCGCATAGTCGAAGCCCTTGCCGGTGAGCGCGTAGATGTTGCCGTAGGTATCGCCGAACTCATCGTTGTAGAACGGGCCGACGATCTCGCGGGGCAGCGTCGCGCGGATGTCGCCCACGCGCTTGCGCACCTGGTACCACAGGTCCGGGATCTGCTTGGAGCGCAGGCTGTCGCGCGCCATGAAGATCACCTGCGATTCGCCTGGACGCGAGTACGAGCGGATGAACTCGTATTCGCCGGTGTTCATCAGCGCCTTCTCGATCGGCTCGGTCACCTGCCGCGACACCTGCTCGGCGGTGGCACCGGGCCACTGCGTGCGGATCACCATCGCCTTGAAGGTGAACGGCGGATCTTCGGACTGGCCCAGGTGCTTGTACGACCATGCGCCGATCACTGCGAAGGCGAGCATGGCAAACAGCACCAGCGGGCGATTGGCCAGCGCCCACTCGGAAAGATTGAAGCGGCGCACCGGCTTACTCCTTCGCCTTCGGCGCAGCGGCCGGCGTGGCCGGCTTCAGCACCGGGCGGTTCTGCCGGTCCACGGCGGTCACCGGCTGGCCGGCGCGCAGCAGGTGGCCACCGGCGGCCACCACCCAGTCACCGGCACCGACGCCGGACAGCACCGGCACGCTGTCGCTGCCATAGGCACCGGTGGTGACGGCCACCTGCTTCAGGGTGCTGTTGGACGGGTCCACCACCCAGACGCTGGAAGCGCCGTTGGCACCGCGCTGCAGGGCGGCCAGTGGCAGCTGCAGCGTGCCCGAGCGGCCGGCGCTGCTGAACACCCGCGCGCTCTGCCCCAGTTCGACATCGGCCAGCGCGTCAGCGGCCAGGCTGACCCGCGTGGCATAGGTACGGGCCTGCGGATCGGCTGCCGCGGCAATCTCGCGGATCGTGCCCGGCAGGCGCTGGCCCGGGCGGTTCCACAGTTCCACCTGCACCGGCTGGCCCACGGCGTAATCGCGGAAGGTCGCTTCGGGCAGGTCGATCAGCACTTCGCGGGCACCATCGGCGGCCAGGTTGAAGATGGTCTGGCCGGCCGATACGACCTGTCCGGCCTCGCCCTCGCGGCTGGCGATCACCCCGTCGGCCGGCGCGCGCAGCTGGGCGTAGCCGGCCTGGTTGCGCAGCACATCGAGGTTGGCACGGGCCGCGTTGGCCTGGCCCTGCGCCGCCTTGAACGCAGCACTCTGCTGGTCCAGCTGCGAGCGGCTCACCAGTTGCTGGTCGGCCAGCACCTGGTAGCGCTTGAGGTCATCGCGGGTACGCGCAAGGTCGGCTTCGGCCGCGGCCAGCTGCGCCTGCGAGGCGCGCGCCTGCAGCGCGAAGTCGGCCACGTCCAGCTCGGCCAGCACATCACCCTGCTTCACCCGCCGGCCGGCATCGACGTGGCGCTTGACCAGGTTGCCGCCCACGCGGAAGGACAGCGGGCTTTCCTGGCGTGCACGGATCGTGCCCGGGAATGACGCCGTGCCCTGCCCGGCCTGCTCGCCCGGATGCACGACCAGCACCGGCACCGCCGCCTGCGGCGCCTGCTCCGGCCCCGAACAGGCGGCCAGCGCCACCACCCACACCATACCGCCCAGCCAGCGCACGCTCTTCATCGGTCAACGTCCTGAAAACGCAGGGTTCAAACGCGGGGGAGCCGGCACGAGCGCAGGCCCCAATTTAGTAAACTGGCCGGTATAGTATAAATATCGAACCGGTTGGTCTAGTATTACGCCAATGAGTTCTCCCACTTCC
The DNA here is from genome assembly GCF_003086915.1 of Stenotrophomonas sp. ZAC14A_NAIMI4_1. Taxonomy (NCBI): domain Bacteria; kingdom Pseudomonadati; phylum Pseudomonadota; class Gammaproteobacteria; order Lysobacterales; family Lysobacteraceae; genus Stenotrophomonas; species Stenotrophomonas sp. ZAC14A_NAIMI4_1. Next base: position 4,331,914 of record NZ_CP026002.1, on the reverse strand, counting down.
CGCAAAGCGTCGGCCAAGCCTGCTGCCAAGGCCGCCGGACCCGGGCGTCCGAAGGACCTCGGCAAGCGCGCGGCGATCCTTGAAGCAGCCAAGACCCTGTTCGTCGAGCAGGGCTATACCGGCGTGAGCATGGACAGCATCGCCGCCCAGGCGGGTGTGTCGAAGCTGACCGTTTACAGCCACTTTGGCGATAAAGAGACGCTTTTCACCGAAGCTGTGCAGTCCAAGTGCATGGAGATGCTGCCGGACGCACTGTTCGTGGCCGATGCCGAAGGGCCGCTGCGCGACCAGTTGCTGGGCATCGGCCAGGCCTTCTTCGAGATGATCACCTCCGACGCGGCGATCTCGGTGCAGCGGGTGATGATGGCCCCGGAAACCGACGAACGGCTGCGCGAACTGTTCTGGCAGGCCGGCCCGGAGCGCACCTGCGAGGCGCTGGCCGATTTCCTGCGTTCGCGCACCGCGTGCGGCGAGCTGGAAATCCCCGATTGCCGGCTGGCGGGCCAGCAGTTCCTGACCCTCATCAAGGGCGAAGTGCATATGAACCGGATGTGCGGCATGCCGCTGTCACCGGGGCAGTGCGATGCTTCCAGCCACGTGCCCGACAGCGTCGATTTCTTCCTGCGCGCCTATGCGCCGCGAGGGCCTGGAAGCGCCTGAAGCACCAAACTGAACGAACCGGAGGTCGCGATGACTTCCGGCACTGCGACCCCGGCCGCCCGAAAGCTGATGCTCTGGGCGCGCCGCCGGCCTCCGGCACCGGTAAAATGGCCGGCCCACTGCGCTGGATTTGAACCTCATGACGATTGATTACGCCCACGCCCGCGAACTGATGGTGGAACAGCAGATCCGTCCCTGGGACGTGCTGGACATCAAGGTGCTCGACGTCCTCGCCCGCCTGCCGCGCGAGGCCTTTGTCGCCGACGCGCACCGGGCGCTGGCCTATGCCGACGTTGAACTGCCGATCGGCAATGGCCAGAAGATGATGAAGCCGGTCATCGAGGGCCGTACCCTGCAGGCACTGGATCTGCAGCCGGGTGACGAAGTGCTGGAAATCGGCACCGGCAGCGGCTTCCTGGCTGCCTGCATCGGCGCGCTGGCGCGCGACGTGCTGAGCCTGGAAATCGACCCGGAACTGGCCGCCGCCGCGCGCGCCCGCCTGGACGCTTCCGGCCTGGGCACCAACGTCCGCGTCGAAGTGGCCGATGCGCTGGCCTGGCAGACCGAGCGCCGTTTTGACGTGATCTGTGTCACTGGCGCGGTTGACGCCGTGCCGTCACAGTTCGCCTCGTGGCTGCGTCCGGGCGGTCGCCTGTTCGTGATCCATGGCCGCTCGCCGGCGATGGAAGCCCTGCTGGTCAAGGCCGATGGCAGCACCGAATCGCTGTTTGAAACCGATATCGATTACCTGCGTGGTGCCGCCCCGGCCCCCCAGTTCCACCTCTGAGTCCAAGGAAGCCGCAATGATCCGCCGATCCCTCGCTGTTGCGCTGGCCACTGCCCTGCTGCCGTTGTCCGCCCATGCCGCCGACCTGCTGCAGGTCTACGAAATGGCACGCAATGGCGATCCGCAACTGTCGGCCGCCGAATCGACCCGGCTGTACGACAAGGAAGGCGCCGTGCAGGCGCGTGCCGCGCTGCTGCCGCAGATCAACGGCACGGCCTCGCTGAACCGCTCGCGTAGCGAAGCCAATGCCGATGCCAACTCCGGTTCGGTCACCAGCAAGCGCCGCAACTACACGATCGATGGCAGCCAGACGCTGTTCAACTGGACGCAGATCAGCAACCTGCGCTCGCAGCGCGAGCTGAGCAAGGCGGCGGATTTCACCCTCGATTCGGCCAACGACAGCCTGATCGTGCGCAGTTCGGCGGCCTACTTCAACGTGCTGGTGGCGATCGAATCGCTGAACGCCGCACAGACCAATGAAGCGGCCGCGAAGAAGCAGTTCGACTTCGCCGACAAGCGCCTGGAAGTGGGCCTGGCGCCGATCACCGACGTGCACGAAGCGCGTGCCCAGTACGACCAGGCACGCGCCAACACCATCGTTGCGCAGAACACCCTGGCCGACAACTACCAGGCCCTGACCGAACTGACCGGCCAGCCGGTGATGAACCTGAAGGGCCTGCCGGCCGATTTCCGTCCGGAAGTGCCGGCCAACCGCGGCAACATCAGTGAACTGGTGCAGCAGGCGACCAGCCAGAACCCGGCGCTGAAGGCGCAGGAACTGAAGGTCAGCGCGGCTGAAGCCGGCGTGCAGGCGGCCCGTGGCGGCCACTATCCGACCCTGTCGCTGGGCGGCAGCTGGGGCAAGAGCGCAACCTGGGGCGACAGCACCGGTGCCGGCTCGCTGTCCCCGGATGCACGCACCAACAGCATCGGCCTGACCCTGAGCGTGCCGATCTTCTCCGGTGGTGCCACCCAGTCCGGCGTGCGCCAGGCGCTGGCCCAGCGTGACATCGCCCAGGACGGTTACGAGCAGCAGAAGCGTGCGCTGGACCGCAACACCCGCAATGCCTACCAGACCCTGGTGCAGGGCATCAGCGAAGTGGAAGCCCGCCGCCTGGCGGTGGTCTCGGCACAGAGCGCGTACGACGCATCGCAGGTCGGCCTGGAAGTGGGTACCCGCACCGTGCTGGACGTGATCCAGAACCAGCGCATCCTGTTCTCGGCGCAGCTGGACTACGCCAACGCGCGCTACACCTTCCTGCAGAACCGCCTGCTGCTGAGCCAGTCGCTGGGTGCGCTGGATGTGGCGGAACTGCAGGACATCAACCGCCTGCTGACCCAGGATGCCGGCAACCCGGCGACGACCACGAACTGAGCCGTCGCCTTCCGGTAGAACGAAGAAGCCACCCGCGAGGGTGGCTTTTTTGTGGGTGAGGGTCGCGAGATGTGCATCCACGCATGGCGTGGATCTACCGACTGCGCGTGTATCCACGCATGGCGTGGATCTACCGGGTACGCGTGCATCCACGCATGGCGTGGATCTACCGGGTACGCGTGCATCCACGCATGGCGTGGATCTACCGGGTGCGCGTGCATCCACTGGAGGGAGGCGTTGATTGCAGTAGAGCCACGCCATGCGTGGCTGCCGTGCGCGATCCCGTGCCTACCCCAGCCAAGGCAGGATCTGCCGGGCCAGCGGCGCCAGGCACAACAACGCCGCCAACGGCGCCAGCAGGCGGATCATCGCCACGCGACGCGGTGGCACCTGTGGGTACGGGCGCAGCAGGCCCAGGCACAGCACCGCCAGCACCGGCAGCGCGCCGAAGCCCGGTGGCAGCACCTCGCGCTCAGGCAGCCACGGCACCAGCAGCATGGCCAGCGCCGCCACGCCGAAGGCCAGCGTCATCCGGCCCGGGTCGCGATCATCAGCGCCGCCGCCCGATCGCCGCCACAGCGCCGGCAGCAGGTCCATCATCAGCAGCAGCACCACCACCTGCAGCGCCAACAGCCCGGCCCAGCCCGCCAATGGCAGCAGCGGCAACATCCACTGCAGGTGCGGCACGCCCTGCACGGCCACCGACAGCGGCCGCGTGCTGTCCAGCGCGGCGAACTGCACCAGGCCCGACTGCAGTGCCGCCAGGCCCATCAGCATCAGCATCGCGACCAGGGCCGCGCCACCGCCCACCCGGGTCAGCTGCCGATGGGGCTGTTGCACCCGCGGGGCCATGCCCAGCAGCAGCCCGGCGCTGGCAAACACCCCCAGCAGGGGCACGGCTGCGGCCACCACGCCGCCCAGCCCGAACCGGTGCGGCCCGGTCGATGACGGCATCCACGGCACCCAGTTGCCGTAGTGCACATGGCGTGCGGCCAGCAGGACCAGCAGCAGGCCCAGGCCCAACTTCACGCTCAGCAGCACGCAGGCCAGCCGTACCGCCCGGCGCGGGCGCAGCATGGCCGCCACGCCCACCGGCAACAGCCCCAGCGCCGCTGCCAGCGGCATCGGCAGCCAGCGCTGCGGCGGCTGGCCCAGCGCACTGACGGTCGCATACAGGTGGTGGGCACCCGACTGCGCGGCGCCGGCCAGGGTGGCCAGCAGATCCAGCAGCAGCAGGCCCAGCAGGACGGCTGCAGGCCGCGGCCCGCACACGTCCAGCAGCGCTGCCGGCAGCCCGGCCCCACCGGGCATGCGGCGCATCACTTCGCGCAGGCAGAACAGCAGCGGCGCCGTACCTGCGGCGGCCAGCAGCAGGCTGAGGACGATGGCCGGCCCTGCCCGTGCCGCGGTGTTCTGCCCGACCAGCGCGATCACGCTGCCCCCGATCAGCAGGGTCAGCGCCAGCACCAGCAGGTGGTCGCTGCCCAACCGGTCGAATGCCGCGCGTCCGCTGCCTGGATCGGCACCGCTGTCGTCCTTCATCACAAGCTCCCTTGATGCCGCCCAAGCGTGGTCGACATCAGGCTGGCAGCCCGGACAACGAGACGGAATCAGAATCGGCCGAACGTGTGCAGCGTTGTGATGGCACGCACGCGAGGCAGCGCCTGACGGCCCGGCTACGACAGTGCGGACGTCATCAAGCAGGCTTGAAATTGTTGAACGCGACAGCGCCTGTGCGGCACCCCGCCCTCGCCTCAGTCGCGCGGTGGCGGCAGGTGCGGGGCGACCAGCGCGAGCGTGCGCTGCAGGGCGCCACGCCCGTTGCTCACCAGGGTGCAGCCGGCCCGCGCCATGTCCTCGCGGGCCTGCGCATCATCAAGCAGGTGCTGCAGCAGGTCGCCCACCGCCTGCACGTCCTCGCCGATCAGCAGCGCCCCGGCCTCGCGCATGCGCCGGGAAATCTCGGCGAAGTTGTGCAGGTGCGGGCCGGTTACCGCGGCAGTGCCCATCGCCGCCGGTTCCAGCAGGTTGTGCCCGCCGATGGCCTGCAGGCTGCCGCCGACGAAGGCGACCTGCGCGCAGCCGTAGAACGGCATCAGTTCGCCCAGCGTGTCGATGACGAACACCTCGGTGCTGGCCCCTGGCCACTGCTGTGCACGGCGCGTGGCCACGCTCCAGCCCTGCTCGCGGGCCAGCGCTTCGACCTTGGGGAAGCGCTCGGGATGGCGCGGCGCCCACAGCAGCAGCAGGTCCGGATGGCGCTCGCGCAGGCGCCGGTGCAGGTCGATCACCGCCTGCTCTTCGCCATCGTGGGTGCTGGCCGCGATCCACACCGGCCGCGTGGCCGGCACCTTCGCGTGGAACTGGGCCACGAACGGCCGCACGTCCGGCGTGGTGATGTCGAACTTCAGGTTGCCCAGCGCCTGCACCTGCTCCGGCGCCGCGCCCAGCTGCACGAAGCGCGCGGCATCGTCATCCGACTGCGCGGCCACGCAGGTGACCGTGCGCAGCGCGCGGCGGATGAGTGCGGCCAGCACCCGGTAGCCACGCAGCGAGCGGGCCGACAGGCGGGCGTTGAGGATGTAGACCGGGATGCGGCGGTCACGGCAGCCGAACAGCATGTTCGGCCACAGTTCGGTTTCCAGGATCAGGGCCAGGCTGGGCTGGAAGTGGCCAAGGAAGCGGTTGACGCTGCCCGGCACGTCGTACGGCAGGTAGACGTGGTCCAGCGCGTCGCCCCACAGCGCGCGCACCCGTTCCGAACCGGTCGGGGTGATGGTGGTGATGACCCAGCGGATGTCCGGGCGCTGCTCGCGCAGGGCGTTGACCAGCGGCGCGGCGGCGTTGACCTCGCCCACCGAGACCGCGTGCAGCCAGACCCGCGGCTGGCCGGTCGGCTGCGGGTAGGACGCATAGCGTTCATCCCAGCGCCGGAAGTATTCACGGACCCGGAAGCCGCGCCACACCAGGTGGTACACGGTGATCGGCAGCAGGATGTAGAGCACGGCCGAATACAGGCCGCGCAGGATCCATTCGACAGGGTCTTTACGCATGCAGCAAGGATACGGGAGCCCCCCGGGAAAGACACGCGGCGGGGTTGGTAGAATGGCGGCATGTCCGATGCCTCTACCGCCGTCCGCCCGTCCCTGGCCGATCCCCGCAACTGGCCGATGTTCGCGGCCATGTTTGCCGCGTTCGGCATCGCCCGGCTGCCCTGGATGCTGCAGCGCGCGCTCGGCCGCGGCGTCGGCTGGATCACCTGGCGCACGCTTGGCAGCCGCCGCCGTGCCGCCGAGGTCAACCTCAAGCTGTGCTTCCCCGAGAAGGACGAGGCCTGGCGCAACCGGCTGGTGCGCGACAGCTTCGACGCCCTTGGCGTGGGCATCTTCGAATGCGCGCGTTCGTGGTGGGGCAGCATCGACAGCATCCGCCCGCAGGTGCAGATCGAAGGGCTGGAACACCTCAAGCAGATGCAGGCCGAAGGCCGCGGCGTGCTGCTGGTGTCGGGCCACTTCATGACCCTGGAGATGTGCGGCCGCCTGCTGTGCGACCACGTCGACCTGTCGGGCATGTACCGCAAGCACAAGAACCCGGTGTACGAGTGGGCGGTGAAGTTCGGCCGGCTGCGCTATGCCAAGGCGATGTACGCCAACGAGGATATCCGTGCCACCGTGCGCCACCTGAAAAAGGGCGGTTTCCTGTGGTACGCGCCGGACCAGGACATGCGCGGCAAGGACACCGTGTTCGTGCCGTTCTTCGGCCATACCGCTGCCACCATCACCGCCACCCACCAGCTGGCGCGGATGACCGGCTGCGCGGTGATCCCCTACTTCCACCGCCGCGAGGGCGGGAAGTACTTCCTGAAGATCGGCGCGCCGCTGGAGAACTTCCCCAGCGAGGACGTGGAAGCCGATACCACGCGGGTCAACCAGGCCATCGAGCAGATGGTGCGCGAGGCCCCGGACCAGTACCTGTGGATCCACCGGCGCTTCAAGCGCCAGCCGGGCGGCCGCAGCGATTTCTACAAGTAGATCCACGCCATGCGTGGATGATGTCCAGCCGACGCCACCGTTTCACAACGGCCACCGGCACCACGCATAGGGGTACTCCCCCAACTCGCACGCCAACCCGGCCCGCACCGGATTGGCCATGATGTACATCGCCTTCTCGTGCAATGACTCGTCGCTGCGCACCGCGTGGTGGTGGTACCCGTGCTGCCAGAGTGCACCGCGCCGGCCCAGCTGCTGGTTCAGCAGACGGCTGCTGCGGGATTTGAGCAGCGACATGCATTCGGCCAGGGTGCCCGTCTGCAGCTCCATCAACCAGTGCAGGTGGCCGGGCATCACCACCCAGGCAAGGCTGTGGCTCACACCGGCGCGTTCGACGAAGCGCAGGGCGTCGACCAGCACCGCGACGTTGGCGGCATCGGCGAAGAACGGTTCACGACCTTGGGTGGTCGTGGTCAATGAGTACACGATGCCGGTGCTGGAGTGGCGACCGTAGCGGAGTTTTGGGCTGGCCATGGCGCCAGCGTGCGGTATGCACGCGAGCGTCGGTATTGGGGGGTTGCCCGTATTGGTGTCGGGAAAGCTCCATCCACGCATGGCGTGGATCTACTGCAACGCCCGCGGAAGATCCACGCCACGCGCGGATAAATCCAGTAGATCCACGCCATGCGTGGATGCCCATCCGGCAACCGCAGTAGATCCACGCCATGCGTGGATGCCCATCCGGCAATCGCGGTAGATCCACGCCATGCGTGGATACGCGATCACACCGCTTTCGGTACGTCGTCCGGTTCGCGGGCCAGCAACGTGCCGACAAACAAGGCGGCCAGCAGCACGGTCACCCCGCCCCAGAACGCGGAATAGAACGCCAGGTGCGTGTTGAGCGGGAATACAGTGGCGGCCAGCGCCAGCATCGCCGGGCGTGCGCGCTCGCGTGCCGCCGGCGGTGCGAAGCGCCAGGCACGCCAGGCCTGGGCAACGGCAGCCAGCCACAGCAGCAGGCCGAGCACGCCGGTTTCGGCGAGGATTTCCAGCACGATCTGGTGCGCGTGCAGCGCCGGTTCGGCACCCCACACCGCCGGCCCCTGCTCGTCCACGCACTGCGGGTAGGCATCGCGGAAGCCGCGGGCGCCGACGCCGTTGATGGGGTGCCCGGCAATCATGCAGCCGGCCGCGCTCCAGATGCGGGCGCGCCCGGACAACGCCTGGTCGACGCCATCGGTGCCGCCATCCCAGGCCATCGCGGTACGCGTCACGCGCTCGCGCAGCTGCGGCACGCTGGCAGTCAACGCCGCCGACGCCAGCAGGCCGGCCAGCGCCAGCAGGCCCAATCGCTTCCAGCCGAGCTGGCGCACGCCGCTGTAGGCGACGATAACGGCGAAGGTGATCCAGGACGCGCGCGAACCCGCCAGCAGCAGCACGATGGCCAGCGCCGCGCCGGCCAGCAGCCAGCCCGGCGTACCGAAGCGGCGCGCGGCCGGCAGCAGCAGGAACGGCGAGAGGCTGGCCAGAACCTGGCCGAACTTGAGGTTGCACGGCCCCAGCGGACCGCTGAGGCGGTCGGCCAGCGCCATCTCCTCGGCCGGGCACAGCGCATGGCCGCTGACAGCCAGCTTGAGCTGCTGCAGCGACCAGAACCATGGGCTGGTGCCCGCCACCGCCTGTACCAGCGCATCCAGCGTCCACAGCGCGGTGATCAGCGCCAGGCCACCGAAGATCAGGCGCCGCCGCTGCGGCGTGGCCACGGCGATCGCCACCAGCCACATGAAAGGCAGGTAGCGCAGGCCGGCGGCGGCCTTGGTCCACGAGGCGGCGGGGTCGATCGCATCGAACGCCGAGAATGCCTGCGGCAGCCAGTAACCGAGGAACAGGATCGAGGTCAGTGCCCACGCGGCGGGCGTCAGCAGGTGCGGCCGGCGCTGCAGGCGGCGCATGACCATGCGCACCGCGGCGTACACCGCGCCGAGGCCGAGCACGGTTTCGGCGATGCCCGGCAACGGCCACAGGGCCACATAGGCCAGCACCCACCACGGCGCCCAGCGCCCGGCGCGCGCGTCACCCGCGATGGGGGCGGCGTCAGCCTGCAAGGTCGGCATAGAGACGGAGGGTGTCGCGCTGCATGGCCTGCAGGGTAAACGGGATACGGCTCGGCAAGGACGGCGGCTGTGCCAGCAGGGCCAGCGCACGTTCACCCAGCGCCTGGGCATCGCCCAGCGGCACCGCGCCGGCCGGCTGCAGCTGCTGCAGCAGTTCGCCCACGCCGCCATGGTCCCAGCCCAGCACCGGGCGTCCGACCGACAGCGCCTCGACCACGGTACGGCCGAAGGCTTCGGGCTTGTCCGACAGCTGCAGCACCAGATCGCTGGCCGCGTAGGCCTGGGCGATCCGTGCGGTCGGGGGCGTGATCTGCACCGCCCCGGCCACGCCCAGCGCGGCCGCCTGGCGGCGCAGCTCGGCTACGTAGGCTTCACGCCCGGGTTCATCGGTGCCCAGCATCCACAGCTGCGCCGGTACGCCGGCAGCGCGCACGCCGGCCAGCAGCTGCAGGGCATGCGCATGACCTTTCAGGCGGGTACCGCGGCCCGGCAGCAGCAGCAGCGGGCCGTCGACCTGGGCCAGCCAGGGGTACTCGGCAGCCAGCGCCAGCCGCGGCCGGCGGTCGGCACGGGCCACGCGCGGGAACTGGCTGGCATCGACGCCGCGCGGAATGACCTGCAGGGCCTGTTCCGGCACCGTCGGATAATGCTGGCGCACGTAGTCGCGCACCGTGCTGGACACGCAGATGACGCGCTCGCCGCTGGTCATGACCGCGCTGTAGCGGCTGGGCGAATTCAACCCATGCACGGTGGTCACCCAGTGCGGGCGCTGCGCGGCGGGCATCGCCCGGATCGCGTACAGGCCCAGCCACGCCGGCAGGCGCGATCGCGCGTGCACGATGTCCGCGCCGACCTCGGCGAACAACCGCCGCAGGGTGGGCAGGTGGCGCAGGGTCAGCAGCGATTTGCGGCCGATATCAAGGGTGAGGTGCTCGGCCCCGCTGTCCAGCAGCGGCTGCACCAGACGGCCACCGGCGGACACCACCAGCGCGCGATGGCCGGCGGCGGCCAGGGCCGCAGCGATTTCCAGGGTCGAGCGCTCGACGCCACCGGAGTGCAGCGCCGGCAGCAACTGCACCACGGTCAGTCGGCGCATCAACGGGCCTGCTTAGTCGGCCAGCACGAAGGTGGAACCGCAGTACGGGCACTGCGCTTCGCCATTGGGCTCGTCTTCGATCGGCAGGTACACGCGCGGATGCGAGTTCCACAGCGCCATTTCCGGGGTCGGGCAGCTCAGCGGCAGGTCGCTGCGGTGCACGGTGTAGCGCTTTTCGGCGTTGGCGGGCGCGGTGGCGGTATGGCTCATGGCGGGTGTCGATGAACGGATTGCGAGGCCTGCGATTCTAGCACCTTGGGGCGGCACCCCGGCCGCCCCCTGCCCTTTGCCCCCGCCGCAGGCGCCTGCCGGGGCCAGCCGCTGGCCGGCCCCGGGGTCCAGGCGCACCGGCTTACTGGAAGTCCAGCGACAGTTCCAGGAAGGCCGAACGGCCGAAGGCGTTGTAGATGCCCTGGTCGTAGTACGGCCAGTTGCCGTTGCTGCGGTCGATCGGCGGCATCTCGTCGGTCAGGTTGTTGACCGTCAGCAGCAGGCTGGCCAGATCGTTGATGCGGTAACCGACGGTGGCGTTCCAGGTGGTCCACGGGCCGATGTTGCGCTGCTCGCCGCGGCTGTCCCAGGAGGGTGCATTGCGTATGCCGAAGGCGCTGGCGGTGAACGGCCCGCGCTTCCAGTTCACCCCCAGCGTGGCGCGGTACTGCAGTTCGTTGGAATTGGCGCAGCACAACTGGTCGTAGACCGGGTCGCCTTCCTTGTCCTGGGTGGTGTGCTTGAGCGGCCGGTAGTAGCCGGCATTGACCGCAAAGTCACCCACCGACTGCGTGTTCCAGCGATAGTCCAGCGCCGCCTGCACGCCGTTCTGGCGCTGGCTGGCGATGTTGATCGGATAGGAGAACACCTTGTCCACGCCGTTCGGGTTGAGCGGATCGGTGGCCGGCTTGCGCTGCACCTGGCCCAGCACCTGCTGGCAGGTGGGCGACGTGATGTCGAACTGGGTCTGCCCGTTTTCCGAGACCCCCAGCCGGCAGTTGGCCTCGGTGTCGAGGATGCTGTCGGTACCGAGGATGCGCACTTCGTTCTCGATGACCACCGAGTTGTAGTCCACCGACATCGTCAGGGCGTTGTCCAGCGTCGACCACACCACGCCATAGGTGAAGGTGCGCGCGGTGATGTCCTTCAGGTCGCGGTTGCCGGTGCTGGAGGAGAGCACCGACAGGCCAGACTGGTCGCACTCGTCGAAATTGTCGGAGGTGTAGCCGGCCTGCCGGCATTGGTAGAGATCAGTGTTGGTGGTGTAGCCACTGCTTTCGCGCGAGAACAGGTAGAACATGTCCGGCGAGCGGAACGCGGTGGCATAGCTGCCGCGCAGCAGCAGCGATTCGATCGGCCGGTACTCCAGGCCCAGCTTCCAGGTGGCCTTGCCGTTGCCACCGCCGCCCTGCAGGGCGTACTTGTCGTAGCGGCCGGACAGGTTGGCGCTGAACGTATCGAAGATCGGCACCTGCAGTTCTGCACCCAGCGCGTACAGGTCACGCTGGCCCTGCGCCGACGTGCCGGCGGTCTGCCCGCGGAACAGCACGCCCGCATTCGGATCGGCCGACTGGTTGAAGAACTTCTCGCGCTGGCCCTGCGCGATCAGCGCGAAGCCGACGTCGCCGGCCGGCAGGGTGAACAGCGAGCGATCGGTCAGCAGCGCCGTCACTGCCGTGCGCGAGGCGCTGGAAGCAGCACGGTTGAGGCCGCTGAAGCTGTCGTACTGGTCACGGGTGATCGGCTGGTACAGGCGCGACAGGTCCGGCGCGTAGACCTCGTAGCCATCCTGCATGCCCAGCATCGGCCCCAGGTAGTAATCGTCCACGCCGTTCCGGGCGAGGAAGTCCGTGGATTTGCGGGTGACATCGGTGCTGGAGCGGTTGACGTAGACGTCGTAGTCGAAGCCACCGAGCACGCCGCGCACGCCGGCGGTGACATTCAGCGAGCGCGTGTAGACACGCTGGTCCTTGGCATCCAGGCCGACTTCCTCCGGCGCATAGATGCGCTGCCACTGTTCGTACTGGCCACTGGTCTGGTTGTAGAAGGTCTTGTTCCAGAACGGGCTGCCACCGCTGTAGGTCGGCCGGCCGAAGCCGAACAGGACGTCCGCGTACAGCTCGGTATCCGGGCTGACGTGGTAGCGCAGGAAGGTGGTGGCGTTGACGTCCTGGCTGGAGTTGTACAGCGAGGCGGTGCCGACGTTGTCGGGGGTGCCGCAGTAATAGCCACCGCCGGAAATATCACGGTGCGCGTACACGGTGCTGCCACCGAACAGGTCCGACAGGGGCGCGCAGGTGGCTGCGCCCGGATCGATGTAGGCATTGGGCCCCATGCGCATGCGCAGGAAGCTGCGCGACGAATCCTGCGGCCCGGTCGGGTTGTCGTTGACGCTGTCGATGCGGCTGCGGTCGAAGGCGTAGATCGCCTTCTGGTTGGTGTATTCCAGCCCGTAGCTGATATCGAGGTTGCCGAAGGTCTGGCCGCTGCTGGCGCTGAAGCGCTGGCTGGAACCACCGCCCTGGCTGTAGCCACCAACGCGGTAGCGCAGGTGGGTGCCTTCCACGCGGTCCTTCAGCACGATGTTGACCACGCCGGCAATGGCCGAGGAGCCGTACACCGACGACTGGCCACCGGTGAGCACGTCGATGCGCTCGACCATGCCCAGCGGGATGTTGGCGATGTCGGCGATGCTGGTGTTGCCGTTGTACGCCAGCGGGTAGCTGTTGATCGGCCGCCCGTTGATGAGGGTGAGGGTGTAGCTGGGATCCAGGCCGAACAGGCTGATGGTCTTGGCGCCCGGGGTGTAGAACCCGGTGCCCTGCGAATCCTGCACGGAACCATTCGACACCGGCAGCGAGCGCAGCGCGTCGAACACGGTGGTGAACCCCTGCGCCTGGATCTGCTCGGCGGTGATGGTGGTGACCGGCGAGGGGCCCTCCACCTGCGCGCGGGGGATGAGCGAGCCGGTGACCTTGACCGCATCCAGGTCGCGGGTGCGCGGCGGATCGGCGCCCTCCCCCTGCGGAGCGGACTGGGCCTGTACGGCAAGCGGCGACAACAGCAACGACGACATCAACAACGACAACAACCGGGGTTTCATCAAGCTCTCTCCAGAGGCGGATGACGGTCCAGCCGGTGGGGGGCGGACGGGAAGGTCGTGGATGGACGGCAGTGGCGGGTAACAGCGGGGCGGCAACAGCGCCGGCCCGGATCAGGACATGCGGGGCATTCCGGTACAGGGGGTGAGCTGCGCACTTTTAAATCGATCCAAGGTCACCTGTCAATAATTTGAAATGAAACGGTTTTGCCGGATTTGGATCGAACTAATTGCACTTGTCAGGGGGCAACGGGCTGAGGCAGGATCGGGACGATTCCGACCCTGACCCGATCGCATGGCCCGACCCCCACCGGACCGGCATCGCCCCTTTCCACTGCCCCCTGGGCGGCGGGCGCGATGCTGTCCGTGGTGCGTGCCGATGCGGGTTCTGCCTGCCGCCTGCCCTACCGGGAGACCCTGCATGACCCTGTCCGATCCGCGCCGCGCCCTGCTTCCGCTTGCCCTCGCCCTGGCCTGCGCCACTCCCGCCCTGCCCGCACTGGCGCAGGGCCTGCAGACCTCGTTCGAAGCGGGTGAGCCGGCACCGGCCAAGGCCGGCGGCACCCTGCAGGTGCAGATCGGCAACGGCCCGGCCGAGCCCTATGCCGCCAAGCCCAACGTCGGCTACAGCGGCCTGCGCGCCCTGCACTACCAGGCCGCCGGTGGCAGCGCGCGGCGCGAGCTGTTCAGCACCGACCTGGCCATCGATGCCGATACCACTCTGTCCTGGCTGGTGCTGCCGGAGATCGTCGGCAAGGACACCGTGGCCTCCACCCATGTCTCGCTGGACCTGCGCCTGGACGATGGCAGCCGCGTTTCCGCCAGCAGCGCGCGCGACCAGCACGGCATCGCGCTGGGCGCACACGCGCAGGGCGAATCGAAGACGCTGTACCCGCAGCAGTGGGCACGCAAGGCGGTGCGCCTGGGCGATGTGCCGGCGCTGCGCGGCCGCCGCGTGGTCGCCATCGAACTGGAGGTGGCCAGCGCCGACGGCGCGCCGGTGTCCGGCTGGATCGACGACGTGCGCCTGGATGCGCAGCCGCGCACCGTGCCGCAGCGGGTTTCGGACTGGGTGCTGACCACCCGCGGCACCCAGGCCAACGGCACCTTCTCGCGTGGCAACAACTTCCCGGCCACCGCGGTGCCGCACGGCTTCAACTTCTGGACCCCGGTGACCGATGCCGGTGCACTGAACTGGCTGTACCGCTGGAACGAGCAGAACGATGCGAAGAACCGCCCGCAGCTGCAGGCACTGGCACTGAGCCACCAGCCCAGCCCGTGGATGGGTGACCGCCAGACCTTCCAGGTGATGCCTTCGGCCAGCCGCGGCGTACCCGAGACCGACCGTGGCAAGCGCGCGCTGTCCTTCGACCGCAGCCATGAAAGCGCGCGGCCGTACCGCTATGACGTGCGCTTCGACAACGGCATCGCCGCCGCCATCGCGCCGACCGACCATGCCGCACTGTTCCACTTCGCCTTCCCCGAGGGCGGTGATGCCAACCTGCTGTTCGACAACGTCGATGCACGTGGCGGCCTGACCCTGGATGCAGCCACGCAGACCCTCAGCGGCTACACCGACACCCGCAGCGGGCTGTCCAATGGTGCGACCCGGATGTACGTGGTCGCCCGCTTCGACAAGCCATGGCGCAGCAGCGGCCGCATCGACACCGGCCGCCCCACCGGCTACATCAAGTTCGACGCCGGCAGCGACCGCCAGGTGACCATGCGCATCGCCACCTCGCTGATCTCGGTCGAGCAGGCGCGGCACAACCTGGACCTGGAAATCGCCGCCGCCGACACGCTCGACAGCGTGGCCGGCCGCGCGCAGGACGCCTGGGACGCACGCCTGGCCCGCTTCGACATCGGCAATGCCAGCGACGATGCCAAGACCACGCTGTATTCCAGCCTCTACCGCCTGTACCTGTACCCCAATTCCGGCCACGAGAATGCGGGCACCGCCGCCGCGCCCGACTGGCGCTATGCCAGCCAGGCCAGCGCCGAGGACAACAACACCGACGGCAGCGCCACCCGCAGCTTCGCGCCGGTGCGCGATGGCCAGGTGTACGTCAACAACGGCTTCTGGGACACCTTCCGCACCACGTGGCCGGCCTATGCGCTGTTCACCCCGGACGATGCCGGCAAGCTGGTGCAGGGCTTCATCGAGCAGTACCGCGCGGGCGGCTGGATCGCGCGCTGGTCCTCGCCGGGCTATGCGGACCTGATGGTCGGCACCAGCTCGGACGTGGCCTTCGCCGATGCCTGGCTGAAGGGCATCGGTGGCTTCGACCCGGCCGAGGCCTATGCCGCCGCGCTGAAGAACGCCACCGTGGTGCCGCCGGACCGCCATGTCGGCCGCAAGGGCATGGACCGTTCGACGTTCCGCGGCTACGCCAGCGCCGACGTGCATGAAGGCATGTCGTGGACGATGGAAGGCGCGTTGAACGACTTCGGCATCGCCAACATGGCCGAGGCCCTGGCCAAGCGTGCGACCAGCAAGGCCGCCCGCGAGCGCTACACCACCGAGGCCGAGTACTTCCGCTACCGCGCGGCCGGCTATTCGACCCTGTTCGACCCGGCCGCCGGTTTCTTCCAGGGCCGCAAGGCCGATGGCAGCTGGCGCCTGGATGCCAAGGCCTACGACCCGCGCGTGTGGGGCTACGACTACACCGAATCCAATGGCTGGACGTTCGCGTTCACCGCCGCGCACGACGGCGAAGGCCTGGCCGCGCTGTACGGCGGCCGCGACAAGCTGGCGGCCAAGCTGGACACCTTCTTCTCGACCCCGGAAACCGCCGACCCGGCGCTGGCCGGCTCCTACGGCGGCACCATCCACGAAATGACCGAGGCGCGTGATGTGCGCATGGGCATGTACGCGCACAGCAACCAGCCGGCGCACCACATCCCGTGGATGTACCTGTACGCCGGGCAGCCGTGGAAGACCCAGCAGCACGTGCGCGAGATCCTGTCGCGGCTGTATGTCGGCAGCGAGATCGGCCAGGGCTACCCGGGCGATGAAGACAACGGCGAGACCTCGGCCTGGTACGTGCTGGCCTCGCTGGGCCTGTACCCGCTGCGGATGGGCGCGCCGGAGTACGTGATCGGCTCGCCGGCGTTCGAGCACGCCCGGGTGGAACTGCAGGGCGGCGCGGTGCTGACCGTCAACGCGGCCAACAACTCGGCGCAGAACGTCTACGTGCAGTCGCTGAAGATCAACGGCAAGCCGTGGACGAAGACCTGGGTGCCGCACGAGGTGATCGCCAAGGGCGCGACGCTGGACTTCGTGATGGGCCCGCAGCCGTCGCGCTGGGGCAGCGGTGCCGACGATGTGCCGCGTTCGCTGACCGCGCCCGGCAAGCGCCCGCAGATGCTGCATGACCTGCTCGGCAACGGTGCCCGTGCGGCGCTGGCCGATGGCCGTGCCGTGCCGGCGCTGCTGGACGACGATGCGACCACGGCCGTGCCGCTGGGCGCCGGTGCCACCATTGCACTGAGCGCAGTGGGCGATGGCGCACCGACGATGTACACGCTGACCAGCGGCGACGGTGCGATCCGTGGCGGCAGCTGGACCCTGGAAGCGCGCAGCAATGGCGGCGCGTGGGTCGTGCTGGACGAACGCAGTGGCGAGACCTTCGACTCGCCCCGCCAGACCCGTCCGTTCCGCATCGCCACGCCTGCCCGGCATGCCGAGTACCGCCTGCGCCTCGGCGCGCCGGGACGCCTGGCCCTGGCCGAGATCGAACTGCTCGCCCCCGCTTCCACCCTGGCCCGTTGAGGAAACCGATGACTGCGTTCCGACTGCTGCTGTCCGCCACCGCCCTGTCTGCCGCCCTCGCCAGCATGCCTGCGCATGCCATGGAGACCACCGAGATGCGCCAGGGCGTGACCCTGCACTACACCGACGCCACCGACGCGCTGGATGCACCGATGCGCGCGCGCATCATCGAGACGTTCTTCTCGGCCTACCTGCGCGAGCGGGCGGATTTCCATCCGGCCGCGCCCAGCCGGGTCGGCATCGTCATCGACCCCGGCTACGACGGCGTGGCCTATGTGGGGGACAAGGAGAAAGCGGCCACCATCACCATCAACCCCGGCTGGCTGGCCAAACATCCGGCTGACCTGGATCTGGTGACGCACGAAGCAATGCACATCGTGCAGGGCTATCCCAGCTACGGCGACCAGCAGGTGCCGGGCTGGCTGGTGGAGGGCATCGCCGATTACGCGCGCGACCGCTACGGCATGGGCAATGCCGCCGCCGGCTGGGCGTTGCCGCAGAAGGTCGCCGCGGGCCAGACCGTGGAAAGCGGCTACCGGGTGACCGGCGCGTTCCTGAAGTGGGCCGAAGGCGGACATCCCGGCCTGGTGCTGGCGCTGGACAAGGCGCTGCGTGCCGGCCAGTACACCCCGGCGCTGTGGCAGACGCACACCGGCAAGGCACTGCCTGCGCTGTGGAGCGCGTACGCCGGTCCGCGCACGGATGCGCCGACGACGGCACCGGCTGGGCAAGGCAAGCGCTGACCGCAGGTAGCGCCGGGCCACGCCCGGCGGAATGCCTGATTGGCCGCGCTGCGCGCTCGCCGGGCATGGCCCGGCGCTACCCGATCCCTTTCCGCCAGGTGGAAACAGAAACGCGCCCCGTAGGGCGCGTTTCTGCTGCGGTCGCGGGAACGAGGGCTTACGCCTTCTTTTCCGCTTCCAGCTGCTTGCGGATCTGTGCATCGACGGCGGCGATCGCGGTCATGTTCAGCACGCGGCGCGAGGTCGCGCTGGTGGTGAGGATATGCACCGGCTTGTTCACGCCCATCAGGATCGGGCCAATCGCCACGCCGTCGGTGAACACGCGCACCAGGTTGTAGGCGATGTTGGCCGCTTCCAGGTTCGGCAGCACGAACAGGTTGGCACGGCCCTGCAGGGTCGAGCCCGGCAGCAGCTTCTGGCGCAGGGCTTCATCCCATGCGGTGTCGCCCTGCATTTCGCCGTCCACGTTCAGGCGCGGGTTGCGCTTGAGCAACATCTCGCGCACCTGGCGCATCTTCAGCGCGTCCTTCGAATCGTGGCTGCCGAAGTTGGAGTGCGACAGCAGCGCCACCTTCGGCTCGATGCCGAACAGCTTCATGCGGTAGGCCGCCTGCAGGGTCGCCTCGCACAGCTGCTCGGCGGTCGGGTCTTCCTGCACGTGGGTGTCCACGAAGAAGAACACGCCCTGCTGGTTGATCACGCCGGTCATGGCCGAGGTCGAGGTGACCTTCGATTCCAGCGGCAGCACGCTGCGCACGTAGCCCAGCTTCTTGTGGAAGCGGCCGACGATGCCGGTCAGCATCGCATCGGCTTCGCCACGGGCCACCATCACGGCGGCGATCAGGGTCGGGCGCGAACGCATCAGGTTCTTCGCCGCGGCCACGGTCACGCCGCGGCGGCCGGTCAGGCCGTGGTAGTACTGCCAGTATTCGTTGAAGCGCGGGTCGTCATTGATGTTGGTGACTTCAATGTTCTCGCCGACCTTCAGGCGCAGGCCGAGACGCTCGATGCGCGATTCGATGACGTCCGGGCGGCCGATCAGGATCGGGTGCGCCAGGCCTTCGTCGACCACGTTCTGCACTGCCTGCAGCACCACTTCTTCTTCGCCCTCGGCGTAGACCACGCGCTGCTTGTCGTTGCGCGCGCGGTCGTAGACCGGCTTCATCATCAGGCTGGTGCGGTAGACGAACTGGGCCAGCTTGTCGCGGTAGGCGCCCATGTCGGCGATCGGACGGGCGGCCACGCCCGAATCCATCGCGGCCTGGGCCACGGCGGCCGACAGCTCCACCAGCAGGCGGCGGTCGAACGGACGCGGGATCAGGTATTCACGGCCGAAGCTCGGGGTATCACCGCCATAGGCCGAGCCCATGTCGGTGGCCGCACGGCGGGCCAGCGCGGCGATGGCGCGCACGCAGGCGATCTTCATTTCCTCGTTGATCGCGGTGGCGCCGACGTCCAGCGCGCCGCGGAACAGGTACGGGAAGCACAGCACGTTGTTGACCTGGTTCGGGTAATCCGAACGGCCGGTGCCAATGATCGCGTCCGGACGGGCGACGCGCGCCAGTTCCGGCATGATTTCCGGGGTCGGGTTGGCCAGGGCGAAGATCACCGGATCCGGTGCCATCGTCTTGACCATCTCGGCGGTCAGGATGCCCGGGGCCGACAGGCCCAGGAAGATGTCAGCGCCGTCGACGATCTCGGCCAGGGTGCGCTTGTCGGTGTCGCGCGCATAGCGCTGCTTTTCCGGGTCAAGGTCGGTACGGCCGGTGTGGATGACACCCTCGCGGTCGAAGGCCAGGATGTTCTCCGGCTTCAGGCCCAGCTGCACCAGCATGTTCACGCAGGAAATGCCGGCGGCGCCCATGCCCGTGGTCGCCAGCTTCACTTCCTCGATCTTCTTGCCGGTGATGGCCATGGCGTTGAGCACCGCTGCGCCGACGATGATCGCCGTGCCGTGCTGGTCGTCATGGAACACCGGGATCTTCATGCGCTCGCGCAGCTTGCGCTCGACCACGAAGCATTCCGGGGCCTTGATGTCTTCAAGGTTGATGCCGCCGAAGGTCGGCTCCAGCGAGGCGATGATGTCGACCAGCTTGTCCGGGTCGGTCTCGTCCACTTCGATGTCGAACACATCGATGCCGGCGAACTTCTGGAACAGCACGCCCTTGCCTTCCATGACCGGCTTGCCGGCGAGCGCGCCGATGTTGCCCAGGCCCAGCACTGCGGTGCCGTTGGAAATGACCGCCACCAGGTTGCCGCGCGCGGTCAGCTCGCTGGCCTGCTGCGGGTCCGCCTTGATCGCTTCACAGGCGTACGCAACGCCCGGCGAATACGCCAGCGACAGGTCGCGCTGGGTCAGCATGGGCTTGGTTGCAGAGACCTTGATCTTGCCCGGCGGGGACATCCGGTGGTAATCGAGGGCGGCCTGTTTGAAATCTTCGTTGGACATCGACTTGGATTAATGAATGGGCAAGGGGGACAGGGGATGATACCCCCGTTGGAGGGCCTGGACCTGTCGCTATCCTGTCGCAACCATGCTGCGACCGCACAATTCCGTGCCGTATGCGACGGGTCCGGGGACCAGCTTCGGCGTTGCCCATGACAGCCATGGGTCGCCTTGAAACGTTGCGGGGCCGCGTCACTCACGTGACCGGCCCCGCGGTACCACACACCTGTGTCAGCCCTTGGCGGGCAGTGCGTCCGGCACGGCATCGACCGGCGGCGGCAGCTCGCTCTCGCGGCCGTCCAGCGCCAGCTTCAGGCGGTCACGGTCCAGCGCGCCTTCCCAGCGCGAGACCACCACCGTGGCCACCGCATTGCCGATGAAGTTGGTCAGCGAGCGGCATTCGCTCATGAAGCGGTCCACGCCGAGGATCAGCGCCATGCCGGCCACCGGCACTTCCGGCACCACGGCCAGGGTGGCGGCCAGGGTGATGAAGCCGGCACCGGTGACACCGGCCGCGCCCTTTGAGCTGAGCATGGCGACCAGCAGCAGGGCGATCTGGTGGCCCAGGGTCAGTTCGGTGTTGGTGGCCTGGGCGATGAACAGCGCCGCCAGGGTCATGTAGATGTTGGTGCCGTCCAGGTTGAACGAGTAGCCGGTGGGGACCACCAGGCCGACCACCGACTTGCTGCAGCCGGCGCGCTCCATCTTCTCCATCAGCGACGGCAGCGCCGATTCGGAGGACGAGGTGCCCAGCACCAGCAGCAGTTCGGCCTTCAGGTAGCGGGCCAGCTTGAACACCGAGAACCCGCACAGGCGGCAGACCACGCCCAGGATGACGGCCACGAACAGGAAGGCGGTGAGGTAGAACGAACCCACCAGCCAGGCCAGGTTGATCAGCGAGCCCACGCCATACTTGCCGATGGTGAAGGCGATGGCACCGAAGGCACCGATCGGGGCGGCCTTCATCAGGATGTGCACCAGCTTGAACACCGGGGCGACCAGCGCCTCCAGGAAGTTCACGATCGGCTTGCCCTTCTCACCCACCGAGGCCAGCGCGATGCCGAACAGCACGGCCACGAACAGCACCTGCAGGATGTTGCCATCGACGAAGGCGCTGATCAGCGTCTTCGGGATGACGTCCATCAGGAAGCCGACCAGGGTCAGGTCATGCGACTTCTCGACGTAGCTGTGGACCGCGGTCTGGTCCAGCTCGGCCGGGTTGATGTTCATGCCCGCGCCGGGCTGCACGACGTGCGCCACGATCATGCCCACGATCAGGGCCAGGGTGGAGAAGAACAGGAAGTACGCCATCGCCTTGGCGAAGACGCGGCCCACCGTGCGCAGGTGGGTCATGCCGGAGATGCCGGTGACGATGGTCAGGAAGATCACCGGCGCGATGATCATCTTCACCAGGTTGATGAAGGCATCGCCCAGCGGCTTCATCTTCTCGCCGATCAACGGCTCGTAGTGGCCGAGGACGGCGCCCAGGATGATCGCCACGATCACCTGGAAGTACAGCTGGCGGTAAAGCGGCAGCGGCTTGCTGGGCAGCGCCGGGGTGGTCGGGATGTGCATGGCGGACTCCGGAAGGGGAGAGTTCTGTCGCAACGGCCCCTGATGGCACAGGGACCGCCTCCGTGGATCTGGCCGCAGGCCCGGCACGGCGTGTGCGGAGGTGCGACCAATGGACGCCTTTGTACGCGCCGGGCACGCCAGCGCAGATAACCTATTGGTACTAGCCCCCCGGTTCAGGTGGCGCGGGTGCCTACACTGGCGCCGTACCGCCTGTCCCGGGCACGGCCGCCGGCCCGACCTGAACGATCGGGCGCCCCCCTGCGAAAGTTCCGGCCATTGCGGCCGTTGTTGTCCTGTCCACACGCATCCGAGAGAGAGAGCCGCACCACCATGCGCCCGATTCCGACCCTGCTGGCCCTGTCGCTGGCCACCCTGCCCGCCTTCGCTTCCGCCGCCGATTTCGACAACTGGCCGACCAAGTACGCTTTCAGCGACGGTACCGAGCTGGCTGCCACCGCCAACATCGCCTACGACTACAACGACTTTTCCTCGGCCAGCGGCATCGAAGACGATGACGCGGTGCGTCGCAAGGAATTCGGCGCGACCCTGAAGAAGAAGGGCGTGTACGACGCGATGGTCTATTACGATTTCCAGGCCGACACCTGGCTGGACGTGTTCGTGCGTTTCGAGAGCAAGGCCTTCTTCGGCCGTGACGTCGGCCGTTTCCGCTTCGGCTACATGAAGACCCCGGTCGGCCTGGATGCAAACACCTCCTCGCGCGCCGGCAGCTTCATGGAAACCGCGCTGCCCGTGCAGGCCTTCTACGCAGGCCGCCGCACCGGCGTGGAATGGGTGCTGGAACGCCCGCAGTACCTGCTGCAGGCCGGCGCTTACGGCGGCAAGGACCTGCAGGGTGACAACCCGGGCACCACCCAGGCCGTGCGCGCGGTCTGGACCCCGGTGAAGGCACCGGGCGATGTGGTCCACCTGGGCCTGGCCTATTCGCAGGAAAACCCGCGCGGCTACAGCGACGGCCGCGACGTGCACCATGAAGCCAGCGCCCGCCTGCGCGCGCGCCCGGAAGCCGGCCTGACCGACATCCGCCTGGTCGACTCCGGCGCCCTGGTCACCGCCGACCAGATCCGCCGCACCGGCCTGGAAGGCATCTGGATCCGCGGCCCGTTCTCGCTGCAGGCCGAAGCCCTGCAGGCGACGGTGACCCGCAAGGGCCTGCCCGACTACACCGGCAATGGCGAGTACGCCATGGCCAGCTGGGTGCTGACCGGCGAATCGCGCCCGTACAACGCCGGCGCGGTGGCCAACATCAAGCCGGCCCACAGCTACGGCGCGGTCGAACTGCTGGCCCGCTACAGCCGCCTGGACCTGGACGATGGCAGCATTCTCGGCGGCCGCCAGCACGACCTCACCGTGGGCGCCAACTGGTACCTGACCAGCCACTTCAAGTTCCAGGCGAACTACGTGAAGGTCGATGCCAGCCGCCGTGGCGTGCACAGCACCCCGGAAATCTTCGAACTGCGCGCGCAGATGCACTTCTGATCCCTTCCACGGACCAGAAACCGGCGGGCGTGCATGCCACGCCCGCCGGCCCTGCGTAGACTGCCGCCATGTACTGGCTCAGCCGCCACCGGATGCTGTTGCTGACCATCGCGGTGATGGTCGGTGGCACCGTGCTGTGCGCGATCGCCGCTGGCCACTTCGCCTGGCGGCGGGCACTGGCCGCTGAAAGCAACCAGGTGCAGCGCCAGCTGCAGCTGTACGGCCAGGGCCTGCAGCAGCGCATCGACCGCTTCGGCACCCTGCCGCAGGTGATGGCGCTGGACCCGGACCTGCTGCAGGCGCTGCGCGCGCCGTTGACACCGGCCGCAACGCAGCGCCTGAACCTCAAGCTGCAGCGCGCCAACCAGGTCACCCGCACCTCGACCCTCACCCTGGTCGGCCGCAATGGCGTGGCCGTGGCGGCCAGCAACTTCGACCAGCCCTCGACCAACGTCGGTGAGGACTACGCCTACCGCCCCTACTACCAGCAGGCACTTGCGCACGGCCGGGGCCGCTTCTACGGCATCGGCATGACCACCGGCGTGCCGGGCTACTTCATGTCCGAGGCGATCGTCGATGGCGATGGCCAGCGCATCGGCGTGATCGTCATCAAGATCGAGCTGTCCGCGCTGGAACAGGAATGGCTGGGCAGCCCCGACGTGGTACTGGCCAGCGACAACCATGACGTGGTGTTCCTGGCCAACCGCGATGAGTGGCGCTACCGCCTGCTGCGCCCGCTGGGCGCGGACGAGCGCCGCGAGATGCTCGACGCCCGCCAGTACGCCGACCGTTCGCTGCAGCCGCTGCGCGTGCGCACCGAGGACGTGCTGGCCGATGGCGGGCGCATGGTCCGCCTGCTCGACCCGGCCCTGCCGCAGGCGATGCTGTGGCAGACACTGCCGCTGCCCGACGAGGACTGGAGCCTGCACCTGCTGCACGATGCCGGCGGTGCGGCCAGCGCGGGCCGCGCCGCGGCGATGGCCGGTGCCGCCGTCTGGCTGGCACTGGGCTTCCTGGTGCTGTTCGTGCAGCAGCGCCGGCGCCTGTCGCGGCACCGCCAGCGCAGCCGCAGCGAGCTGGAAACCCTGCTCAAGCAGCACGCGCAGGAACTGCGCACCGCCCAGGATGGCCTGCTGCAGGCCGCCACCGATGCCGACAGTGGCCTCAGCCGCAGCCTGGAACACCTGCCGCAGGGCGTGGTCATCATCGACCGCGAACTGCGCCTGGTGGCATGGAACTCGCGCTACATCGAGCTGTTCCGCTTCCCGCAGGGGCTGGTCCGCGTGGGCCGGCCCATCGAGGAGCTGTTCCGCTTCAATGCCCGCCGCGGCCTGCTCGGTCCCGGCCCCATCGACGATGCCATCGAGCGCCGCCTGAACCACCTGCGCAGCGGCCGCCCGCACATGCGCGAAAGCGAGAAGGATGACGGCACGGTGCTGGAAATCCGCGGCAACCCCCTGCCCGACGGCGGCTTCGTCACCAGCTACGCGGACATCACCAGCTACAAGAACGCTGCGCGCGAACTGCGCTCGCTGGCCGATGCGCTGGAACACCGCGTGGCCGAGCGCACCCATGACCTGGACGAAGCACGCCGCGAAGCCGTGCAGGCCAACCGCTACAAGACCCGCTTCGTCGCCTCGGCGGTACACGACCTGCTGCAGCCGCTCAACGCCGCCCGCATGTTCGTCTCCGTGCTGCGCGCCCGCCTGAGCGGTGAAGCACGCGAACTGAGCGAGCACGTCGATGCCGCACTGGCCGCGCAGGACGCCATCCTCAACAGCCTGCTGGACATCTCGCGGCTGGAATCAGGCTCGCTGCAGACCCGCGTGCGCACGTTCGCGCTGTCGCCGCTGCTGGAAACCCTGGCCCGCGAGTTCGGCATCGCCGCACAGAGCCGCGGCCTGCAGCTGCACTGGGTCGACACGCGCGCCGTGGTGGTCAGCGATGAAGCACTGCTGCGCCGCATCCTGCAGAACTTCCTGTCCAACGCCCTGCGCTACACCCCGCGCGGGCGCGTGCTGATCGGCTGCCGCCGCGTGGGCGACCAGCTGCGCATCGAAGTGCACGATCAGGGCCCGGGCATTCCGGAAAGCCTGCAGGGCGAGATCTTCGAGGAATTCCGCCGCCTGAACGATGGCGTCGAACAGGAACGTGGCGCCGGCCTGGGCCTGGCCATCGTCGAACGCATCGGCCGCCTGCTCGGCCATCGCATCAGCCTGCGCTCCACCCTGGGCAAGGGCAGCGTGTTTGCGGTGAGCGTGGCGCTGGGCCATGCCGACGATGTGGCCGCGCCGGCACCGCCCCCCATGCTGGCGGCCGAACCGTCCGACGACAGCCCGCTGCGCCAGTGCCGGGTGTGGAGCATCGACGATGACCCGCGCGTGTGTGCGGCCACGCGTGCCCTGCTGGAGCGCTGGGGCTGCAACGTGGAGCTGGCCGATGGCCCGCAGGGCGCGCTGGAGATTGCCAGCGCACTGAACGTGCCGCAGTTGCTGCTGCTGGACGTGCGCATGGGCCAGTGGCACGGCCCGGATCTGTACGAGGCGTTGTGCACGCTGTGGCAGGCACGGCCGCCGGTGATCCTGGTGACTGCCGAGCGCGATGATGCGCTGAAGGCCCATGCTGCCGAGCAGGGCTGGGGCTTCCTGCCCAAGCCGGTGCGACCGCCGGCGCTGCGCGCGCTGATGACGCAGATGCTGTTGCGGCATCGCGGATAACGGAAATTGACGTTGCTCGTTGTAGAGCCGAGCCCACGCTCGGCTGCGTTGGCTACAATCGGCAGCCCTCCCTGAGCCAGGACGACCGACAATGCCGAAATCCCCGAAGGCGGACGTTCCCGTTGATCTGTTTGCCGCCGCGGGCGCTGCCAACGCACCGGCAACGGCTGCGTTTCTTGCTGCAGGCGCGGATGTACACGCAGTGGATGCCTTTGGCTTCACCGCGCTGGAAAGGGCTGCATCCAGCCAGGACTGTGCGCCGATGGAAGACACCCTCGCGACCCTGCGCCTGCTGATCGATGCCGGCAGCCCGCTGGAGCACGTCGGCGCTGGCGGTCGCACCGCGTTGTATCTGGCGGCAGAGTTCTCGCCTGACGGTCCCGAGGCAGTGCAGCTGCTGATTGATGCCGGCGCACGGCCGGATGTCTGCGATGGACACGGCAACCACATCGTGGAGAACGCCTGGTCTGCGCGGGTGAAGGCCTTGCTGTCCGCGCTGACCGGCCACGCCATTCCCGAGGTCATCGTGCGCAAGCCGGACCGGAAGATGTCTGCCGCTGCATGGAAACTGGCCCGGGCAAAGATCGATGCGGCGTTCGCCGTTCTGGAATCGGCTGGGATCGTCACCACCGGCGGCTGCGGCGATACCCGCGACGACGCTGCCGACGACACCAACGAGCTGTTCTGGCAACGCGGCGGCACGGACGCGGGCCTGAAAGGGTTCTGCTTCTATTCCGGCGATGACATGAAGCGCGCCAAGCGCACCAGCGATCTTTCCATTGGCTTCTGGGGCCCGCCCGACAGCGCTGCCATGGAGCGGATCGGCCAGGCCATCGTCGATGCCTTCGCCAGCGTGGGCCTGCCTGCCGAGTGGGACGGCACCGACCGCATGCGCCCCAGCATCGATCTGCGTTCCCTCAGTGCGTGACAGGAATCAGCCGAGCATGGGCTCGGCGCTACACGGGTCAGTTGACCCGGGGATCCTGCAGCGGCAGGTCAAGCTCGGGATGGGCCAGGGTCCAGTCGCGGTCGTATTCCATCTGGAACTCCCATTGCCGCAGCTGCACGGGTGCAGCGAGCAGCTGCTGCAGGCGGTCATTCGCCTGTTCGGGATCATCTACCCGATACAGCAGCACGCGTTCGCCACGGGCGGTGATGCGCGCGAGGAAAACGGCATTGCCGTCCGCGCCAACGCTTGATTCGAGGTGGCGTTCCAGGCGCGTGACCACCTCCAGTTCCTCCGCGGTGGGCATGCCGTTGTCACCCAACCCGCTGCAGGCGATGCCGATCCGCAGGTGCCAGGGGAACGCGTCGCGATCTGCAAAGTTCCGCAGCGCCGTGTTGACCACCACCACCGCTGGATCGTCGCCGAAGGCCGTGTCGACAAGGGCGTAGAACGGTGCCGGGATCACCCGCATCGGTCAGATTCCGCCTGCGTCGCCTTCCGGCTCCAGTGCCTTCACCAGCACTGCGGCCTGGGTACGGCTGTGGCACTCGAGCTTCTTCAGGATGGCGGTCACGTGCACCTTCACCGTGTTCTCGGCCAGGCCCAGTTCGTAGGCGATCTGCTTGTTGAGCAGGCCATCGGCCAGGCACAGCAGCACGCGGAACTGCTGCGGGGTGAGCTGGGCCAACCGCGCGGCCAGCAGCGCATCGGACTCGCTGCGCTCCGGTGCCATCGCCGGGAACCACAGGCTGCCGTCGAGCACGGCCTGTACCGCCTGGCCGATGGTTTCGGCCGGGGCGGACTTGGGGATGAAGCCGGCCGCGCCGAACTGCTGGGCACGGCGGATCACCCGCGGGTGGTCGTTGGAGGAAAGGATCACCACCGGGATGTCCGGATGCGAGCCACGCACGTGCAGCAGCGCGGAGAAACCGTGCGCGCCGGGCATGGTCAGGTCCAGCAGCACCAGGTCCACCTCGGGCTGGGCGTCGAGGGCTTCGGCCAGGGCATCGGCGCTGGCCACCTCGCGCACCTGCGCCAGCGGCAGGCTCTGCCGCAGCGACTGCACCACCGCCGAACGCAGCAGCGGGTGGTCATCGGCGATCAGGATGGTGTATTCGCTCATGGCGCCATTGTACGTGCAGGTCGGCGGGTCAGCGCCCGGCCGGCTCCACGCTGCTGCGCCAGGCATCGAGGAACTGCCGCCGCTTCAGCGCGTCCAGGTACACCAGCAGCCCCGGGCCGAGCTGGATCGGGCGGCGGCTGCGGCCCGGTGCGTCGTCGCTGCGCGCATTGCCGGTGACGATCGGCATCAACCGCGCCTCGCGTGAAAGCACCTGCTGGCCACGCGGCGACAGCAGGTAATCGAGGAAACGCCGCGCCTCCTCCGGGTGCGGCCCGGTACGCGGAATCACCGCCGTGCGCAGCACCACCAGGGTGTAGTCCTCCGGCTCGATGATGGCCAGCGGCGCACCGCCATCGATGCGTGCCTGTGCGTACGAACCCAGCACGTTGTACACCAGCGACAGTTCGCCACTGGCGACCTTGTCCAGCAGCACGCCGGTACGCTCCTCGCGCAGTACCGCATTGTCGCCCAGCGCGCCCAGCAGCGCACCGGCGATGCTGCCGCGCTGCGCGTCCTGGGTAGCCAGCAGGTAACCCACGCTGCTGCGCTCGATATCGTAGGTGCCGACCCTGCCGCGCAGCGGCGTACCCTCGGCGCGCAGCAGGTCCAGCAGCTGGCGGCGCGTATGCGGGGCCCGCGCGGCGGGCAGCCGGCGGGTGTTGTAGACCATCACCACCGGCTCGTAGCTGATGCCGAACGCCTCGCTGCGCCACTGCGCCCAGGCTGGCAGCGCGGCGGTCTGCGCCGAGCGGTGCGGCAGCGCGTGGCCGTCGTTCACCAGCTTGGTCTGCAGGTCCATGCCGCTGGAAATCAGCAGGTCCGGCGAGTCCGGCCCGGCCCGGTCGTGCAGGTAACGCGCGTACAGGTCCTGGGTGATGATGTCCTCGTACACCACTTCGGTGCCGGGGTGCAGGCGCTGGTAATCGGCGATGACCACGGCGAACACCTCGATGTCGGTGCTGCCGTGGATGCGCAGCTGCGCGGTGGCCGGGCCCTGCGCAGCGAAGCGGCGTACATCGCCCGGTGCGGCCACGGCGGGCACGGCCAGCAGCAGGGCGAAGGCGGCGACGATCAGGCGGATCATGGGCTGCTCCGGGGCAGGCGGATGGTGGCGACCAGGCCGCCCTGCGGGCGGTTGCTCAGGTCGATGTGGCCGCCATGGCTGTCGACCACGCGCTTGACGATGGCCAGGCCCAGGCCGGCGCCACCGGCGGGCGCGCCCTCGCCGCGGGCGAAGCGCTCGAACACGCGCCCGGCATCGGCCGCGGCAATGCCGGCGCCATGGTCGGCAATGGTCAGCACGGCCTGCCCGCCTTCCACGGTCAGCGCAATCTGCAGCGCACCGTCGCCGCCGTACTTCAGCGCGTTATCGACCAGGTTCTTGATCGCCTCGCGCAGCAGCAGCGCATCACCATGCACCTGCACCGGCTCGGCGGTCATCGCCAGCTGCACGCGCGGCGCAGGCCCCGCCTGTGGCAATGCTTCATGCAGGGCCTGGTGCACGGTCTCGGCAAGGTCCACCGCAGCAAACCGCTGCAGGTTCGAACGGTGGATCACGCTGGCATCGCTGAGCAGCTGGTTGAGCAGGCGGCTCATGTGGGTGGCATTGCGCTCGATGGCCTGCAGGCTGCGCCGCATGTCATCCGGGTCGTCGTCGTCCAGTGCCAGCTGCGCCTGCGCACGCAGCGCGGCCAGCGGCGTGCGCATCTGGTGGGCGGCCTCGGCCATGAACGCACGCAGCGTCTCGTTGCTGCTGGACAGGCGTTCCATGAAGCGGTTCAGTGCGGCCACCATCTGGTCCATCTCGCGCGGCACGCGCGCATCCAGCGGCTTCAGGTCGGACGGTTCGCGGCGCGACAGCTCGCGTTCCACCCGCACCAGCGGCCGGAACGCGCGGTGCACGCCGAAGGCGACCAGGGCCAGCAGAAACAGCGACAGCACGCCGATGGCCAGCAGCGCGCGGTTGACCATGTCCTGCGCCAGCGCCTCGCGCGCACGGCGGGTCTGCCCGACCTGCACCTGCACCTCACCCTGTGCGGACGCTGCGGCGAAGCTGCGGCTGACCACCACGAAGCGCACGGTCTCGCCGCTGTAGCCTGCGTCGAACAGCTGCGGCTGCGTGCCGGGCCGGCGCGGCGGCGCGGGCAGATCGCCGTAGCCGGTGATGAGGTTGCCGCGGCTGTCGGCCACCCGGTAGAACACGCGGTCTTCCGGTGCCATCGCCAGCAGGTCCAGCGCGGCGTACGGCAGGTCCACCTGCCACTGGCCATCGACCAGCGCCACCGAATCGGCGATGGACAGGGCCGAGGACACCAGCAGGTGGTCGTAGGAACGGTTGGCGGCGCGCTGGCCGTAGTCGCGCGCGGCAAACAGCAGGGCCACCGCGAATACCGCCAGCAATGTGCCGAGGTACAGCAGCAGGGTGCGCCGCAGCGATCCTGGCGCGGCCGCTGCGCTGCGTGCCTCAGCCATCGCCGTCACTGCTGCCGTCGCCGGCTTCTTCCAGCAGGTAGCCGACGCCACGCACGGTGGTGATGCGCAGCGGTGCACCGGCCAGCTTCTTTCTCAGCCGCCCCACATACAGCTCGATGGCGTTCGGCCCCGCCTCGTCGTCGAAGCCGAACAGGCCATTGCCGATCTCGTCCTTGCCGACCACTTGGCCCAGGCGGCCGACCAGGATTTCCAGCAGGCGGTATTCGCGGTTGGGCAGCTCGATCGGCTCGCCATCGACGCTGACGCGGTGCGCAGCGTTGTCGAACTGGAAGCCGCCCACCTGCACCACTTCGCTGGCCTGGCCGCGCGCACGGCGCAGCAGCACGCGGCAGCGCGCTTCGAATTCGCGGAAGTCGAAGGGCTTCCCGAGGTAATCGTCTGCACCGACATCCAATGCCTGCACGCGATCCTCGATGCCATCGCGCGCGGTCAGCATCAGCACAGGCGTGCTGTCGCCGCGCTCGCGCATGCCGGCCAGCACGCGCAGGCCATCCAGCTTGGGCAGGCCGATATCCAGCACCACCAGGTCGAAGCTCTGGTAGCGCAGCACGCTGGCGGCGGCCAGGCCGTCGGCCTGCCAATCCACTGCGTGCCCGCTGCGGCGCATGCGGCGGATGATGGCATCGGCCAGATCCGGATTGTCTTCGACCAGCAGCAGGCGCATCGGCAGGCAACGGAGGAGATCGGGGGAAGCGAATGCTACCGCGTGCGGCGCGGTGGCGTGTGGCGGGCAAACCGCCGGGCATGGCCCGGCGCTACCAGGGCACCGTCGCGGCGGTAGCGCCGGGCCGTGCCCGGCGAGCGCGGCGGCCCGTTTTACGCTGCACCGCACAAACCGCTGACAGGACGATGACAGCTACGGCAACCCAGACTGCGGCCGCGCACCATCCGGTGCCCACGATTGCCGCGCGCCCGGCGCGCACCTGGGAGGGTTTGTGGAACTGAAGTTTGCCTGGCAGCGCCCCGCCGCCATGATGGCCTTGGCTGCGCTGGCCGCGCCGGCCTTTGCGGAAGACGACCGGCCGGTCACCGCCACCGTCGGCGGCCGCCTGCACCTGGATTTCGCCACGTTCGACAACGACGACCGCGGCACCCCGAACAAGG
The DNA here is from genome assembly GCF_003086915.1 of Stenotrophomonas sp. ZAC14A_NAIMI4_1. Taxonomy (NCBI): domain Bacteria; kingdom Pseudomonadati; phylum Pseudomonadota; class Gammaproteobacteria; order Lysobacterales; family Lysobacteraceae; genus Stenotrophomonas; species Stenotrophomonas sp. ZAC14A_NAIMI4_1. The sequence goes on along the minus strand of NZ_CP026002.1, from coordinate 4,300,386 downwards.
ACGACACCGAGATCCGCCGCGCCTGGCTGGACGTGTCGGGCAAGTTCTTCGTGGTCGACTACAAGGCCGAGGCGGACTTTTCCGGTGACCGCGTCGAGGCCAAGGATGTCTACCTCAGCCGCAGCTTCGGCAAGGCCGGCAAGCTGACGGTGGGCCAGTTCAAGCAGTATTTCTCGCTGGATGACCGCACCAGTTCCAACTACGGCAGCTTCCTGGAGCGCGGCAACGCCGGCACCACGCTGGCGCCGCTGTACCGCCTGGGTGCGTCCTGGCAGGCCAATCCGGGTGATTTCACCTGGGCCGCCAGCCTCTACAGCCTGGAGAGCATCGATGCCTGGCAGGTGAAGGGTCGCGCAGCCGGTGGCCGCGTCACCTGGGCGCCCTCGCCCAGCGACGGTGACGTGCTGCACCTGGGCCTGTCGCTGGCCCATGAGGCCTACGACAACCCCGGCAGCAACGGCACCCCGGGCCTGAAGATCCGCCCGCGCCCGGCCGGCCACCTGTCCGACGAAAGCCGCCTGACCCTGGTCGACTTCTCTGCCGGCCGCGATACCGACGTCAACAAGTGGTCGCTGGAATACGCGCAGGTGCGCGGCCCGCTGTCCTGGCAGGGTGAATTCAGCGGCGCCACCTTCGACGACGGCGCCCAGCGCGGCGATGTGATGGCCGCCTACGGCATGCTCAGCTGGTTCGTCACCGGCGAAAGCAAGGCCTACGACCGCAAGACCGGTCGCTTCGCCCGGGTGAAGGACATCCGCCACAAGGCCGGTGCCTTCGAAGTGGCGCTGCGCTACGACCAGATGTGGGGCGCCCAGCACCTCGACGGCGCGCCCGACCTGCGCCGCGGCAGCACCGCCGCCTGGACGCTGGGCGGCAACTGGTACCTGCGCGACAACCTGCGCTTCATGCTCGACCTGATCGAAAGCCGCAACCGTGACCGCCTGGCCGGGGTGACGCTGGACCGCACCCGCGCGGTCACCGGCCGCCTGCAGTTCGACTTCTGAGCCACGCACTCCCTCCCCCCCTCTTCAACCGCAGTACGCAAGGAGTCCGCAGATGATGCTGAGCATCCTCGGCTTTGGCATGGTCATTACGTTCATGTACTTGATCATGAGCAAACGACTGTCGCCGCTGGTCGCCCTGATCACCATCCCGATCATCTTCGCCCTGCTGGGCGGCTTTGGCGCCAACATCGATGAAATGATGCTGGAAGGCATCAAGAAGATCGCGCCGACCGGCGTGATGCTGATGTTCGCCATCCTCTACTTCGGCGTGATGATCGATGCGGGCCTGTTCGACCCGCTGGTGCGCATCATCCTGCGCTTCGTCAAGGGCGATCCGATGAAGATCGTGCTCGGCACCGCCGTGCTGGCGATGCTGATCTCGCTCGACGGCGATGGCTCGACCACCTACATGATCACCGTCTCGGCGATGCTGCCGCTGTACCAGCGCCTGGGCATGAACGCGCTGAACATGACCTGCGTGACCATCCTCGCCGGCGGCGTGATGAACCTGACCCCCTGGGGTGGCCCGACCGCACGCGCGGCCACCGCGCTGCACGTGGACCCGGCCGATGTGTTCGTGCCGTTGATCCCGTCGATGGTGATCGCCTGTGCCGGCGTGCTGCTGCTGGCCTGGTACCTGGGCATGAAGGAACGCCGCCGCCTGGGCGTGGTCACCCTGCCGCAGGGTGGCAGCTGGATGGACAACAGCGTGTCCGATGACAACAACGCGCTGCCGTCGGTGGAAGACGCCGAGGACATCAAGCGCCCGAAGCTGCTGTGGGTGAACCTGGCACTGACCCTGGCCCTGATGGGCGCGCTGATCGCCGGCGTGCTGCCGATGCCGGTGCTGTTCATGGTCGGCTTCGCCATCGCCCTGGTCATCAACTACCCGAACCTGGCCGAACAGCGTCGCCGCGTGGTCAACCACGCCGGCAACGTGCTGTCGGTGGTGGCGCTGATCTTCGCCGCGGGCATCTTCACCGGCATCCTCAACAACACCGGCATGGTCGAGGCAATGTCGCACAGCTTCCTGGCGATCATTCCCGAATCGTGGGGCCCGTACCTGGCCGTCATCACCGCCATCGCGTCGATGCCGTTCACCTTCTTCATGTCCAACGACGCCTTCTACTTCGGCGTGCTGCCGATCCTGTCCGAGGCCGCCGGCAACTACGGCATCACCCCGGTGGAAATGGCCCGCGCGTCGCTGGCCGGGCAGCCGGTGCACCTGCTCAGCCCGCTGGTGCCGTCCACCTACCTGCTGGTGGGTTTGGCCAAGGTCGAGTTCGCCGACCACCAGAAGTTCACCCTGAAGTGGGCGATCGCCATCTCGCTGCTGTTGATGGTCGGCGGCCTGCTGTTCGGCCTGTATCCCTTCGCATCCTGATCCGGACACCAAGGAGCCTTCTGCAATGACGCTTCGAATTGCTTACGTCACCAGCGGCATGGGCAGTGTCGGCACTGCCATCTGCCAGAGCCTCGCCCGTTCGGGCCATACCGTGGTCGCCGGCTGCGCCCCCAACTCGCCACGCAAGGCCAACTGGCTGCGCGAGCAGCGCGAACAGGGCTTCGACTTCATCGCCTCCGAAGGCAACGCCACCGACTGGGCATCCACCTCGGCGGCCTTCGCCAAGGTGCGCGCCGAAGTGGGCGAAGTGGACGTGCTGGTCAACAACTCCGGCGGCAGCCGCGACCTGCTGTTCCGGCAGATGACGGTGGAGGACTGGAATGCGGTGATCGCCTCCAACCTCAACGCGCTGTTCAACCTGACCAAGCAGGTGGTCGATGGCATGGCCACGCGCGGCTGGGGCCGCATCGTCAACATCGGTTCGGTCAGCGCCCACAAGGGCCAGATCGGCCAGGTGAACTACGCGACGGCCAAGGCGGCAATGCACGGTTTCAGCCGCGCCCTGGCTGCTGAAGTCGCTTCGCGCGGGGTCACCGTGAACACCTTGTCGCCCGGCTACATCGCCAGCCAGGCCATCAGCAGCTTCCCGCCGGACGTGCTGGACCGGCTGGCCGCCTCGGTGCCGGTGCGCCGCCTGGGCCGGCCGGAGGAAGTGGCCGGCCTGGTGGCCTGGTTGGCCTCGGATGAAGCCTCGTATGTGACCGGTGCGGATTACCCGGTCAATGGTGGGTTGTACATGGGGTGAGGCCCGTGGGGTCAGATCCCTTTCGCGTGCGAAAGGGCTCTGACCCCTGCCTGATGCGTGGATGCTTGATCCTCTACCCGCGGGCGTTTGCCAGCGCATCGGCAATGTCTTCGGGCAGGCCGGTGATGAAATCCACGTCGTCCGATTCCTCCACGATCTGACCCGGGCGCGGCTGCCACATCAGGGCGGGGATCGCGCGCAACTCCTCCCGGCCCGGCCAGCGTGTGGGGAAACGTGGCCGGTTCAACTCCAGGTCGAAACCCAGCCCGTCATCCGCGTAGGCGCCTTCAGCCAGGCGCTGCTCGATCTGTCGCAACACTGCAGCGGTGTAGCGGTGCGACTCCGGCACATCCTCGATCGTGACGAACGGGACGTACCACGACGCGCCCAGGTTCCAGTAGAGCGCCAGTGCGCTGGATGCCGCCAATGTCGGCTGGTCCAGCAGCCACTGCAGCGCATCTGACAGTGAGTTGGCCTCGGCGAACAGCATCACCTGATGGCGTTGCTGCGGCGATGCCTGGCGCAGGAAGGACTCGAGTACCGGCCAGCCCGGATCCGATGCCATCGCCACCGGCGACAACAATGGTGGGACCGCTTCAGCATAGATGTCGACGTCGCCGGCCACGTCGTCGCCCAGGGCCGGGCCACGATCAGGCTGCATCGCAGCGGCCAGGTCCTGCAGTTGTGCAGCCACGTCCAATGGCAGGCCGTCATCGAAGGTTTCGTCAATCACCTCCGCGAAAGGATCGACCGCCCGCGCGCCCACGACGGCGGCCAGCAGGGCGTCCGGCACGGCACGGCGCATCGTCAGCCCGGGATGATCGCCCACCGATGGGCCAGGCCAGTTGCACGGATCGAAGGCGAGCCCATGATCGGCATAGAAACCTTCGAGATAGCGCTGCTCGATGTCGCGGACGATCGCGTAGGCATCGCGCTCATGCTCGGGCACGTCGCCATCGCTGGCGTACTGGGCGAACCAGGCTGCGCCCAGTGACCAGTACATCAGCAGGGCCGTCGCGCGATCCAGCTCGCTGCGCCCTGCCAGCCAGGCCAGCAGCTCGGGGCTGTCGTCGTAGTTGCGGCGCGCAACATAGATGTGGCGCTGCTCGGGAGATGCCTGCAGCAGGTAGTCCTGCAGCAGCGCGCGGGAGGCGCGGTCGTACTCGTCGGGGGTCAAGGGGGGACTTCCATCACAGCGGGACCCGCGCAGTTTAGCCGCCCCTCCCCTCTGGCGTGGAATCAGTAGATCCACGCCATGCGTGGATGCACCCGCCACGATCCACGTCACCCTTACAGCGCACCCAGCCAGAAACCAGCTTCATTTTTCGTAATCGTCTTATAGACCACGGCAGTCAGCGGACCGCACCCTGTACCAACACTCTGCCAGGGAGGCACGCTGTAATGCACACGATTGCGAAACCCGTCAGTGGCGATCGCCTGATCGATGCCTGCTGGGGACCGGGCGCTACTGAACCATCGGTATTCGTCCAGTCGCTCGACTACCGGGATGCGTTCAACGAGGATTTCGCTCTCACCGCCCACGGTCTGGTGCAGGCTAGCCTTGAAGACGTACAGGCACTGCAGGGCCGCGTTGTAGGCGTCGGCGTGACCCGCCCCGGCAACGGTCGTCGCTGGTTCTGCGGCATCGTGGATGCCATCCGGTGTACAGCACAGCACGGCGTGTGGCAGAACGTCACATTGCGGGTCGTGTCAGCGCTGGCCCTGCTGGACCGACGGACGGCCTGCCGCGTCTTCCAGGACATGAGCGTGCCGGATGTCGTGGCATGCATCCTGGACGAGCACCGCCAGGGTAACGCCAGCATTGCCCTGGCGTTCGACCACCGGCGCTCATTGCTGGCGCAGCATGACGTGCGCTCGTACTGCGTGCAGTTCAACGAATCGGACAAGCAGTTCATCGAACGCCTGCTGGCCGAAGAAGGCATCAGCTACCGGTTCGAGTTCGATCGGGTGGACGGCACGCCGCGCCACGTGCTTGTTCTGAGCGACCAGCCCCTGTTTGATCCTGACGGCGCCGTCGCCCTGCCGCACCGCGCCGCCGGTACGGATGACGGCACGCCCCATCTGCAGGGGTGGCAGCTGCTGCACAGGCTGATTCCCTCGCGCCACACGCTGTCCAGCTTCGACTATGCGAGCGCACAGCGCCTGCGCGGCAGCGACGATCTCGCGCTTTCGGCAAGTGCCGATCTGGCCCGGAGTGTGCAGGGCCTGGAGAGCCATCAGGCACGCACCCTCTATTACGGCAGCAACACCGCGGACATGAACCGCTACGCGCGCCTGCAGATGCAGGCGCAGGAGCTGAGGTCGAAGACGTGGCTCGGCGAAGGCGACTTCCGCGGGCTTGCCACCGCCGACAGCGTGCTGGTGGAAGGACGACCTGGTACAGCCGGGGCACCGGCGCCTGCGGGCTTCCTCATCAGTGGCGTGCACGTGCTTGCCACCAACAACCTCCCTGATGCGATGGCCTCCCTCGCTCCGGCAGCTGGGCACCTGCCTCCGGCAGGCCAATGCCTCACCCGGTTCCGCGCGGTGCCGGGCGATATGCCGCTGGTACCCATGCACACGCGCCCTCTGTTGCGTCCCAATGCGCCCGGCATGCAGACCGCGACGGTGGTGGGGCCGGAGGGCGAGACCGTGTACACCGATGCCTTGGGGCGCATCCGCATCCGCTTTCACTGGCAGCGTGACCAGGATGAACCGGCCAATCGCGATGGGCAGGACGCGTGGTCATCCACCTGGGTGCGCGTGGCCATGCCCAGTGCAGGTGACGGTTTTGGCCACCAGTTCCTGCCACGGGTGGGGCAGGAAGTGGTCGTCGCCTTTCTTCACGGCGACATTGATCGCCCTCTGGTCATTGCTGGCGTCTACAACGGGCGCCACGCAACGCCACGCTTTGGTGGCATGGGCAGCCTGCCGGCCAACCGCGCCGTGTCGGGCATCCGCAGCCACGAGCACGGTGGTGACGGATTCAATGAACTCTCGATGGACGACACCGGCCAGGCACTGGGCACGACGCTGCGATCCAGCCCCTTCGAAAGTGCACTGCACCTGGGCCATGTGGCAACACCACGCCGCGATGGCAACGCGCAGGCACGCGGCCAGGGTGCGGAACTGCGCACCGATGCGGCATTGGCGCTGCGCTCGGCCAAAGGCCTGCTGGTAAGCAGCCATGCGCAGACCGGTGGAAACGGCCCGCAGATGGCGTTGCCGGAGCTGCTGGACGTACTTGGCACCTGCCGCCAGCTGTTCGGCACCCTGGCCGAGATGGCCACGCGCCTGCAGGCCGGCACACCGGACGCCGATGCCCAGGCAGCGTTGGATACCGCACTGCAGGGCTGGTCGGGGGATGCCGTCGCAGCCAACGAGCCGGTCATTGCTCTGGCGGCATCTGCGGGCCTGGTCAGTGCCTCGCCTGCCAGCCAGCTGCATGTCAGCGGCCAGCACCACGACGTGGTGGCGCAGGGACGGGTGCAGCACACCAGCGGTGAACGCATGCAACTGCTGGCCGGCAAAGGCCTGTCGATGTTCGTGGCCGAGGGCGGCGTGCAGGCCGTCGCCAACCAGGGTGACCTGCAGCTGCAGGCCCGTGACGGGCTGCTGGACGGTCATGCGCTCGCCGGCATGCAGCTGAGCACGGAGAAGGGGGAGATCGTGCTGTCCGCGCCCAGCATCCGCCTGGTGGCCGCCGATGGCAGCTTCATCCGCATCGGTGATGGGGTGACGGTCGGCAGCAAGGGGGCTCTGGCGTTCCACGGTGCAGAGCACCGCTGGGAAGGCCCGGCAAGCGACCACTGGAGCCGCACGTTGCCGACCGAACTCCCGCCGATCTGCCTGCCCTGCCTGGCCAGAGCGGCGGCCGCAGGCAGTGCCCGCGTGCAGCTGGCGGGCGCGGCATGAATCCGCTGCCCCCACGGTGGAATGACTGCAGCACGCAGCCCGGTATCGAGCCGCTGGTGCTGGTGGACGGCGCAATGCAGCGCGACGTGGGCGCACGCCTGGCAGACCGAGCAGGCGACGCCGTCTCGCTGTTTTCAGATCTGCCCGGGGCGGCACAGGCGCTCGGCCCTTGGCTGATGCTCCCTGCCCACGCCGTGTCGTTGGGGCTGGACGGCAGCGGCCCGGGAATGAACTGGCTGGCCAGCCGCTGCACCTTCGGAGAGACGCTCGTGCACCTGCGCCATTGGCTGCGCGACGGCGACCCAGCCGGCATGCAGTACACCCGGCTGGCAGATGGCCGGGTGCTGCGTGCGGCGATCCAAGTGTGGCGTCCCGCTCAGCTTATCGCTTTCAGCACGCCGTGGGCCGGGTGGTGGCTGTCAGACCGCGACGGACGGGCGATGCCCCTGGCGATTCCCCCGCTGCATGCCATGGCTGCTGTGGGGGATGCGTCTCCTGGCTGGGACGCGGACCAGACGGCGGCGCTCGCTGAATCGGGATTGGCTGATGCGTTGCTGCAGTCACTGAAACCCACGCTTCGCTCCATGCCGTCAGCTACATCCCGGGAAGCGCGCCACGCTCTGGCGACAACACTGATTGCCGCAGCACGGCAGCACGGCTATGTCGAACCCAGCGATCTGGCCAGCTGGGTTGCCTGGGGTATGCGTTGCAGTGAGGACGCCGACGCGCTTCGCGCGCATCCGGTGCATGCACAAGCACTGCGAGGCGCGGATCTGTGGATGGCCCTGGGGAATGCGGAGGTCGTTCGACCTTCATCCGATTCAATTTGACAACGGAGAACACACCTTGAACGGCACAGATCGAAAGGGCGCCTCCCCGGACGCACCGAAGGCCGACGATGGCGACGGAAGTCTGCGGGAGGAAACCATCATGCTCGACTGGATCCTGCTGGACGTGCTGGTGTCCCTGGCCCTGGTCACTCTGGCGGTCTCGCTGCTGCCCGCCTTCCAGCCCGATATCGCTGGCAGCAGGCCCTACGCAAGCGAGGAAAGTCCGGTTGGCTTCGCGCTGGTACTGGCAGTGCCCGTATTCCTCATCGTCAATGGCATGCGCCGGGGTTTCCTCAACCACGCCGTCGCAATGCGGCATGCACGTGCACTCGATCAGATGGCCGTGGGATCCGCCGCCGCCGTGCTGGTGATGGCGTTCGGCTATGCGCAGTACGGCGACGGATATCTGCGGATGCTGCTGCCCCTGTACCTGCCCGCGGTCATGGTGCCGGCCGGCCTGGTGATCTTCGGCCTGCACTTCCGCGCAAGACGGGAAGAAGCGAGATGGGCCCGGGAGCTGGAAAAAGCGGACTAGCGCTCGGCGGCTGAACGTGCCATTGAGGCCCGATCTGCAGGCCGAGCGTGGATCAGCGTAGCGCTGTTGACGACCGCAGCGTCGGCCGCGTTTGGCATATCCACGCTTGTCCCAAGCCGCGGTGGCGCAGACGAAGAGAAAGAGGATGCGCCGCTCCATTACCCGATGCATGCGGTGACCGGAGCCGTTGAGGAGGAGTGATGCACGACCGATCTCGTTCGCCGGGAGGTTCGCTTCTGCAGAAGCTGGCTTCGCTGCATCCCGTGGCAAAAGCAGCGCTACTCATTGTGTACGTTGCCCTGTCCGCCGTGCTGCTGGTGATCTGGAAGACCCGGGAAGTACCGCAACCCGTGCCGACCTGGATAGGCAGCAATCTGACCTCGATGGATTACGAACCAACCGATACGTTTGTTCGGCCGGTCTATGTCAATGGCCAGGGAGGGGACAGCGCGGGCACGGGAGGCAGCACCATGCTGGGTGTCCTGACTCTTCCAGCGCGGTGGCATCCGGGCCTTACCGTTCGCGTGAAGTGGCGGCGCTGCGAGGCAGGTACAGAGTACGTACCCGGTGAATCAGAGGATGAAGGCTGCCGCTGGATAGAAAAGGATGTTGCAGTCCAGCCCTATACCTATGTGGCCGAGACCTGGCTGCACATCTTTGAGGACGATGAGGTTCTGGTTATTCCCAGTGCGCTCTCCCCACGCGACCCCGACTATCCCGGCGCGAGACATCCATACAAGAGCTTCGATAAGAAGAGGGGCATCGGTGAACATGAGTAAGCAGGAAATCGAGTTTGCGTGGGCGCCCAGCGGTGCGCCTGCCACACTGCAGTTCAATCCGGTGGCACCGCAACCCGGCAACAGTTCAGTGTCGTGCCAGATCGTTACACAGTTCTCCATCTTCTTTGATGGCACGCGTAATCATGCGGAGGAGGACGAGCCCTCTGGATCGCAGAGCAACATCGCGCGCCTGTTCGGAGCCTGCCTCGGCGAGGATCGGGACGGGCAGTTTCGTCTCTACATCCCGGGCGTTGGCACCCCATTCCCACCCATTGGAGAACCTGTCCCCCATCCTCTTGGTGCCCGCGATGGCGCGTACGGCGACCGCCGCTTGCGCTACGCTTACCTGTTCATCGCGAATCGGATTGCAGAGCTTAGTGGCTACCCGCTCATCGTCGAGGAAACTGACCAGGCACTGGCTCGTGCCATCGAGGATGAAGCGCAAGTAGAAGTCTGGACCCGCAAGCTGTGCGAGATCTTCGCCAGCCCCAAACCGGCAGCACCGCAGATTGTCGGTGTCACCCTGGACCTGTTCGGCTTCTCCCGCGGAGCCACCGCAGCGCGCGCCTTTCTCAACCAGCTGCTGGAATGGACTGGCACACGGGCCTCTCACATGCCGCCCAACCTGTTCGGCGCGCCACTGCGCGTGCGCTTCATGGGGCTGTTCGATACGGTGGCCTCGGTACACATAGCCGACTCGATGCCGCTGCCCGGCGATGGTCACTTGAAGTGGGCGGAACCACGTCTGATGGTCATTCCGGCATTCGTAGAGCAATGCGTGCACCTGGTGGCCGCCCACGAGGCGCGCAACTCCTTCCCGCTCACCACCATCTCCGCCAGCCAGCAGGACGCACCACGTCGCCTGGAAATCATCTATCCCGGCATGCACTCGGACGTGGGTGGTGGTTATGGCCCCCGTTCGCAGGGCAAAGGCACATTGGCCGCCGGCCAGGTACGGCAAGGTGAGGCCGACATGCTGTCGCAGATTCCGTTGAATGACATGTACGATCGCGCCCGAGTTGCCGGAGTTCCATTGATGGAACGCAGCAGGCTTGCCCGACAAAGGATAGCAAGCCAGTTCACCGTATCACCCGAGCTGCAACGGGCCTATGACACCTATCAGCGCACGTTGAACGCCTCCTCCAGCGGCGCGCCGCTGCTGACGCAGATCCACATGCACTACCTGCATTATCTCGGCTGGCGCAAGCACGTGTTGCAGCGGGACACTCTCATTGCGATGCCCTTCATGCAGCGCTGCAGGGATGGCGAGCCCCAGGACTTCGTCAACCTGGACCAGGCCAACGTAGAGTTCCAAGCCTACATCGTGCCGTTCATGCGCCCCTCCGATCGTGCCGTCATCCAGGCCGGCAAGGTGCTCGTCGTGCGCGACTATCTGCTGCGGCAGTACGACTGCATGAAGCTCTATGACCGTTACTGGGCCGGATTGCCAACGCCCGGGGAACCGCTGCGTGCGCTGCTGGAGGGATATGCGCACGATTCGCGCGCGGCGTTCGTGCTGACCGATCCCCAGTGCGAGCGCGACTACCAGACCATGCACGCGGATCTGGAACGCTTGGATGCTCAGCACCTTGAGAGCCTGCGCCTGCACGAAGCAGAGCGGGTCCACAAGATGCAGCAGTATGAAGAGGCCCTCGACCGCCACGACAACGAGGTGTTCGTACCGGGTGGCTGGATGGAGACGAAGCCACCTCGGCCCAAGCCACCGCTCATCCGACCGGTGCCCGAGGACCCGCTGAATGAGGCCGATCGCAAGGCACTTGAAACCTACAGGTCTGGCAGGAAGCCGATTTTCAGCGATGCACATCCGGGCTCTTCCATGGATGGTAAAGAGGATGCGCTGGATCTGATCGCCAGGTTCTCCCGCCGTGAGGTGCGCTGGAGCTACCTGCGCCGACGCCAGGTGTTCCGAGCCGTGAAGGGCATGACTGACAACCCTCGAGGCGAGGTCAGTGACAACTCGAAGATGAGACGCCTGACCTATGCGGATGGCCTTTCATGAGCATGGGGCATCGATCGGTAGCGCGTGCCGTTCTGGCAGTGGCCGGGGTTCTCCTGTTTGCGTGGACCAGCGTTGTAGCCTGGTCTGCACTGGATCCCACCGAGAGCTTCAGCGCCCGCGAGATCATGCACGGATGGATGATCGGAGGTTTTCCGCTGTTGGCTGCAGGCCTTGCCGCTGCGCTCATTCACTGGCGGTTGCAGCCCGCAGAGCCAACTCCGGCCACCTCCCAGGAAGCGAGCCACGCTGAGCCAGCTGCGCTTGGCGTTGCCTCCCTGCAGATACGTGCGGCGTTTTCGCGTGTGGACAGCCATTCGATCGAATCGCTGTTGGCAATGCTTGCAGAGAAGGATGGCAGATCGGCGCTCGCCGCAGACCTTCCCGATCCACAGACATCCCTGGCACGAGCAGGAATGATCGTACAGGCTCGGTTCGGGCTGGCGATGGATTGGCTGGCACGAACCCTCCCTGACGCTGCAGTGCTGCCCGTGTACACGCTGGCGCCCGAGTTGACAGTTGAAAGCCGCTTCGCTGCACGACAGTGGCTTGGATTGATGGTTGCACAGACAAGCTTGTCCTTGCCTCTTCTGCTGCGCGAGAAGGACCAGGACGGTGGCGACATGGCGGCCCTGCTGCAGCAGGTGCACGCACATTTCGAACGATCGCCGACGCTCAGCCGTGCATTGCTGGTCTGCCTTGACGGACATCTCGTGCGCGGGCATTACCCGGGTCCCCACGCACCTCCGCGTGAGGAACTGCACGACAGCGTGGTGGTGCTACTGATCAGCCGAAGCATCCTTCCTCCACAGGTCCGCAACGAGGCGGTAGTCGTGGACGGCCCCACTGGCAGACGACGACAGGAAGCGTGGGCGTGGTGGCGGGATCGCGTGTCGGCAGTCGCTTCTATTGCGTCCGACGAACCCGAAGGCAGAGCGATTTCCAGCGAATTTGCTGCGGCGTACCTGCGCGAACTGCAGAAGACAGAGGGCATGGAGCGCGCCAGTGATCTTTCAGCCGACCCCTGCTACCCCCTGCCGTGGACCACGACTGAGGTGGAATCGTTCGACGACGAGTCATTACTGGCTCAGCTGCCTGCACCCGTACAGGTCGAGCTGCAGGACACCAACGGAACCGTTCTTCCGCGTCTCCAGCGCCAGCAACGCATTACCGAGGCGTGGTGTGCGCTGCGTGCTTGCCTACCGGCCGGTCCATTAAGGGTTTGGCACGACAGCCAGCTATACCCCCAGACCACAATGGATCTGCGCATCGCGCTGGCGAGGCTGCCCCAGCCTCTGGATCTCGATGACACCGATTTCGGCACGGATCTCTATCACCGCCTCGGCCCTCTCGGCAGCAGTACCGGTGCCATCGGGGTGGCGCTAGCCGCGCGGTCACCCGGCAGCCACGTGGTAGTCCTGCCCAGCGTCAATGGACTACTGCTGCAACCGGTGCTGGCGCCACTCCCATCCTCTCCGCTCGCCTCACAGGAGCCTGCATGAAGCCATACCTGTCTTTTACGATGCTCTCATTGGCACTGGCGCTGGCTGCCTGCACAGAGACGGAATCGCCCCCAGCCCGCCCCTGGTACGCCCCGGAGCCCTGGCAGGGTCCCGAAGCCCCGCAGCCTTTGCTTCATACCGTCTGGAAACTGAGCCACCTTCCGGTTGACGACCATCACCCTGCCGTCCAGCTCGTCCCCCGCTCCCAGGCGGGCTTCGTCATCTTCGAGGCGGACGGCCACCGCCTCACCGGGTTCGCGGGCTGCCAGCCGCTGAGCGGCGTCTACCACCTGCAAGGCAATGAAGGGTTGGCCATCGAGGCTGTCGCCCGCACAGGTGCGAGGTGCCACAAGGCAACGTTCGACACGATCGGTGACCGCTTTGCCACCGCACTCAGCACCGCAACCGGCTACCGCCTTGGCAAAGACGATGCGGTGCTGGAACTGCTGGACGGCGAGCGCGTGACCGCGACATTGATCTACCGCACACCTCCTCCGGGCCGGTGGTGATGCCATGCCTTCCCCCATCTGCCAAGGCGATTCCACCACGGGCGGCGGCGAGGTCACCCGCTGCCAGCATGCTTCCACCCATCGCATCAATGGGCATCCAGTGGCGGTGAAGGGTGACTACGCCAGCTGTTCCCTGCACCCCGGCGAGCACAGTTTCGTCGAGGGCAGCAGCACCCATCTGGCCAACGGCCTGCCGATCGTGCTGGAAGGCCACCTGCTCAGCTGCGGCTGCCATGCCATCGCCGGCAAGGCCGCGCACGTCAAAGTGGGATAAGTCGTGCGGCAGAAGACACGTCCCATTTTTCAGCTCCGCTCAGCAACAGAAGGACTCGTCCATGAATGATCGACAGCCAAGTACTTCCCCACCGGAAGAGCCCCATCAGCCACGTGAGGTCATCCAGGAGGCAGCAGATTCCGTTGTGCTTGCCTGGGCCGCCTTGGACCTGCTCGTCGCCCTCTGCCTGGCCTTCTTTGTCGTCGCGCTGTTCCCCGCGTTCCAGGAGGGCCCCGACCATGCGTACCGCTACGCATCTGATGAAAGCCCGATCCCGTTTGCGATGATGCTGTTCATACCCTTGTTTGCAACGGTCAACGGCATGCGCCGCGGCTTTCTCGACCAGTGGATAGGGAAGCGGTACGCGGGGCAGCTGGACCAGATCGCATTCGGCGCTGCAGGGTTCATGCTGGTGCTCACCGTGGGCTACATCGAGTATGAATCTGTCAATGCCCGCTTGATCTATCCTGTCGTACTGATTGCCGTAATGTTGCCAGCCTGCCTGCTGATCGGCATGATCCGCTCGGCCGCATTGAAGGAAGAACACAACGCAGCGCAGTACTGGGATTACCACGGGCGACCTGGCGAGGTGCTGGCGGCCCAGATGTCCCGGACTGCAGCCAAGGTGTGGCTGTGCGGCGCATTGGTTGCTGCCGTTCTGGCGGTGAGCTTGGGCGTCGCCGCGCAAAGCGCTGCGAGAGAGCGCCCCCCGCGCATTGGTCAGCCAGCAGCACCTACGCCCCAGGAAGCAGCAGCGCCGACGGAGACGCCGTGAATGCCCGGTGCCCCTTGACTGCACAACCCCATCCACGCGCGGCGTGGATCTACCGGTCCAACACCATCCGCGCGCGACGTGGAGGCACCAAGACCCAGTAGATCCACGCCACGCGTGGATGCGTCATCCCTACCCGATCAAAACTCCGCCGCCACCGTCATGAACACCTGGCGCGGTGCACTGGCATGGATGGCATAACGCGTGCCGGTCGGATCGGTCGGTGCGAACGAACTCAACTGGCCGGCGTAACGCTTGTTGGTCAGGTTGGTCGCGTTCAACGACACGCGGATGTTGCGCAGGCCCATGCCCGGGCCAAAGTCATAGCCTGCACCGGCATCGAAGGTGGTCACGCCCGGCACCGACTGGTCGTTGGTGTAGGTGTAGTAGCGCTTGCCGGTGTACTTGGCGCGCAGGCTGGCGAAGAAGCCATCGCGGTTCCAGCTGATCTCGCTGGACGCCATGCGCTGCGGCGTATCCACGGTGATCTTGCCGGCCACCGGCACGATCGCGCCACCGGAGGTGTAGTCATCCTCGTAGGTGGTCTTGTTCCAGGACAGCGCGTTGTACCACTGCAGCCCATCAACCGGCTTGAGGATGAAGGTCAGCTCGGCGCCATGGCTCTTCACCGAACCCACGTTGATGAAGCGCGTCACGCACTCAGGGCGCGTACCGACTTCGATGCTCGAACACGGGTTGAGCGACAGCAGGCGGTTGTCGAACTTCACGTTGTACGCGGCGATGGATGCCTGGTACTTCTCGCCAAAGGTACGGAAGCCGGCTTCCAGGCTCTTCGACTTTTCCGGTTCCAGCCCGGCGCTGGCCGCGAACGATTCCGGCGAGACCTGCAGCGGGCCGCCGCTGCCGCCGCCGACGAAGGCCGCGATGTTCTCGGCGTACGAAGCAAACAGCTCGTTGTTGGCGTTGAGCTTGAAGCCCAGGCCGACCTGCGGCAGCACCGATTCCTTGGCGGTCAGCGTGCCCGAGGCAATGCTGGTCTCCACACCGGATTTTGCGGTGGCGCGCATGCGCGTGTTCGGGCTCTTGATGCCCACGTCCACGGTCAGGCGCTGGTCGAGGAAGCGCATGCGGTCCTGCACGTAGAACTGCTGCGTGCGGATGTCGAAGTCCTGGTTGAACAGCAGGCGGTCCGGATTCTTCAGGTACAGATCATCCAGGAACGGACCACTGATGTAGTAGAAATTGCGCGACACGTTGTGGTCGTTCTGCTCGTACCACAGGCCGGCTTCCAGCTCGTGGATGCCCACCTGCCACGACAGCGCAGCGGTCAGGCCATCGCGGTTGATGGTGTAGTTGGTGCTGCGGATGGAGATCGGCAGCATCTGGTCGGTGCCCGGATAGGACGGCTGGCCCGGCGCCCACCAGTGGCCCTGGCCACGGTTGTCATGGTGGTAGGCCACCAGCTTCAGGCGGCCCTGCTCGCCCAGGCGCAGGTCGGCATCGACCGAGTACAGGTTGTCATCGCGCAGCGCGCGGCTCTGGTAGTAGGCATCGTCGATGCTGTTGACACCGCCGCTGAACTGGCACTTGGCCGGATCGCGCGTGCCGGGTGCGCACCAGGCGGCCGCGACGGCACGGTCCCAGTCCGGCGCGTAGATGTTCCAGTCCCAGCCCAGGCCGCGGTCCAGCATGTCCTTGGAGAGATAGGCGTAGTTGGCCTGGCTGGCGCGCGAGGTGGCGACGAACGCGCCGAAGCGGTGGTCGCCCACGTTCCACACGGCCTTGGCGTTGAACTGGCGGGTGGTCTGGTTCTGGTACGGCGCGGCCCACATGTCCTGGTCCTGGTGCACGCCGGAGACATAGGCCGAGAAGCCGTTGATGTCGCCGGTATCCACGCGCAGGTAGCCGCGGCGCTGGTTGTCATCGCCCACGGTGACGCTGGCACGGCCGCCGAATTCGGTGGAGGGGTCCATCGAGAAATACTGGATGGTGCCGCCCAGGTTGCTGGTGGAGGCGACGCCCAGTGAACCGATGCCCTGCGACAGTTCAGCACCAGCGAGGTTTTCGGCGATCAGTGCGCGGGCGATGCTCAGGCCGTTGTAGTTGCCGTAGCTGTTGTCGCCCAGCGGGATGCCATCGAGCGTGTAGCCGAGGCGGCTCTTGTCGAAGCCGCGCAGGCTGATGGTCTGCGATTCTTCATTCGCACCGAAAGCATCGTTGGACTGCACCGACACGCCCGGCAGGCGGTCGAGGATCTTCTGGCCGCTGGTGCCAGGCGGCAGCACCTGCTTGTCCACGGCGGTGATGCGCTGCACCTGGCGGGTTTCGCCCTGGCCGATGACGGACACGGTGTCGAGCGTCTGTGCGCTCAGCGCGGCGTCGGCGGTGGCATCGGTGGTTTCAGCGGCATGCGCGCTGGCGGCGGAAAGCGCGATCGCCACGGCGATCGTGAGGTGTCGGGTCTGCATGTGGATCCATTGCATGGGGGGAGTCCGCCGCGACTCGGCACGGCGCGCCGCCACTATGCGAATGGAAGATGAAATGTTTTTTACGAAGTGGCGCGGGTGTTGCGGGCAGTGACGCGCGTCTCGTTCGTGGGGTTTTTCGGCAGGGCTGCGCCCTGCACCTGCCGAATCAACGTCAACGTCAACGTCAACGTCAACGTCAACATCAAAGGCAA
The DNA here is from genome assembly GCF_003086915.1 of Stenotrophomonas sp. ZAC14A_NAIMI4_1. NCBI lineage: Bacteria > Pseudomonadati > Pseudomonadota > Gammaproteobacteria > Lysobacterales > Lysobacteraceae > Stenotrophomonas > Stenotrophomonas sp. ZAC14A_NAIMI4_1. Next base: position 4,283,458 of record NZ_CP026002.1, on the reverse strand, counting down.
GAGCGGCATTCCGTGGGATGGCGGGGCACTGTGGGTGTGCGGGGACGCCGTAAACCCATCCATGGGGGCTTGGTCGCCGCATCCATGCGGCTCACACCCCGCAAACCCACAGTGCCCCGCCTTCGACAGTTTCACGCGGCTGTTGGTGGGTGCCGACCGTTGGTCGGCACGGGGTCGGATCCCGTTGCTACGCAACGGGCTCTGACCCCGGTTCTGTTTTTGATTTGGCGATTACTTCCGGCGGACTTTCCAACGCGCCTTTCACTCCGGCGCCAGCTGGTCCATCCGAATCCGGTTGGCGAACAACGAGAACGCCAGCATGCCCGCCAATCCATTCGCCCGGCTCACCCAGTGCGGCAGCCAGCGCGGTGGCTTCAACACGCCACTTTCGAACAACGGTGCGAAGGCAATCGCATCGGTCAGGCTCATCTTGCCGGCAAACAGCCAGCGGCAGACCTGCAGGCGATCCTCGGCCAGCATGTGCCGGAAGAAGGTATGCACCGACACCAGCCCGCGCAGGTACACCGTGTCCTTGGTGAAGGCCAGGCCTCCACTCGGCGGCACGCCGCGGAACACGCGCTGCGCCGAGGCGAAGCTCTCTTCCGGGTTCTGCCCGGCCTCGCAGAAATAGCGGTACACCTCGATGAAATCCGCGCCTTCGCGTGCCATTGCAATGGCTTCGGTGCGCAGGCTGATGCGCTTCAGCCGTTCGATGTCGATGCTGCCGGTGATCTGCTCGGCGAACGTGGCCAGGCCTTCCTGGGTGGCGGTCACCCGTGGCGAGGACAGGGCCAGGCTGGGCAGCACCGGTTGTTCGCGGCCATTCAATGCGGTGAGCGAATGCACCAGCGCTTCGTGATGGAACAGCTGCGCGCGGTCATAGGCGCTGAAACGCGCGCTGGTGCGCAGGCGGATGCGGGTCGGGCCAGCGGCCGCCTTGGACACCAGTTCCGGGTCCAGCTGCACCTGGATGATGCGCGATTCAAAGAAGCCGTCGAGGTCGTTCTGCAGCTGCAGCTGCAGGGCGATGGCCGACACCGGCACCTGTTCTTCCGGCGCCAGCAGTTCGCTGTCCAGTTCGCTGGCGATCTGGATGAAGTGGCGGGCGGCCTCGCGCGTGCTTGGGCCGTTGCCCGGCAACGGTTGTTCCGGCGCACCGAACAGCTGCACCGAACAGCGGTCCACGGCGGCAGTGCCCAGGCCTTCCAGCAGCTGCGCGGCCAGGTCCCAGCTCTGCGCGGACTGCTGCACGTAGTGGCCCAGCGGATGGCTGGGATCACACTCGGCGGCGATGGCGGCCAGCGCGCGGCGCTCCTCGCTGAAATCCAGCTTCGGGTACTCCACCTTCGGCAGCACCGGCTGTCCGCGGGCCACGCTGTCCAGGAACGGTGCCTGCACCGTTGCCGGCCAACTGGTCAGCCCCAGCAGGCGGATGCCGCCCACGGCCTCGACCAGTCGTGCGTCGAGCGCCGCATGGTGGGCCACGTCATGGTCCAGCGTCGCGGTCGTTTCCATGGGCGGACTATAGCGCCCTGCCCGCGAGATGGTAGTTGCCAACCTTGGTTGGCATCCGCCGCAGGCGGGGCTTCGGACACCTCCGTGCCAACCAAGGTTGGCACCTACCAGAGCAGAGGCGCGCATCCCGGTAGACGCCAACCTTGGTTGGCATCCGCCGCAGGCGGGCTTCGGACACCTCCGTGCCAACCAAGGTTGGCACCTACCAGAGCAGAGGCGCGCATCCCGGTAGATGCCAACCTTGGTTGGCATCCGCCGCAGGCGGGGCTTCGGACACCTCCGTGCCAACCAACGTTGGCACCTACCAGAGCAGAGGCGCGGAACCCGGTAGTTGCCAACCTTGGTTGGCATCCGCCACAGGCGGGGCTTCGGACACCTCCGTGCCAACCAAGGTTGGCACCTGCCAGAGCAGAGGCGCGCATCCCGGTAGTTGCCAACCTTGGCTGGCATCCGCCGCAGGCGGGGCTTCGGACACCTACCAGAGCAGGCAGAGGCGGGGCCATTGCAGGGGTCAGAGCCCATTGCAGCGCAATGGGATCCGACCCCGCGATACCCATCAGCGCCTGCGCGGCTTGCCCGCCGGGCGGAACTGCTGGCCCTTGCCCTTCTTGCCGCCGCGCTCCTGCGCGGTTTCGGCCTGGCGCACGGCCAGCTTGGCGGCGGCGGCAGCCACTTCTTCCTTCAGCTTGAAGTAGTTCTGCAGCCGGCTCTCTTCGATCTCACCGGCATCGATGGCAGCGCGCACGGCGCAGCCCGGCTCCTGCTGGTGCATGCAGTCGTTGAAACGGCACTGCGCCGCCAGTGCCTCGATGTCGGCGAAGCCGCCTTCGGACAGTGTTTCTTCGCCGGTCGGCTTCAGCTCGCGCATGCCCGGCGTGTCGATCAGGCACGCGCCCATCGGCAGCGGCATCAGCGCGCGGTGGGTGGTGGTGTGGCGGCCGCGCGAATCGTTGGCGCGCACGGCATTGGTCTTCATCCGCTGCTCGCCCAGCAGGGTGTTGGTCAGCGTGGATTTGCCGGCACCGGACGAACCGACCAGCACCACCGTGCGGCCCGGGCCCAGCCAGGGTTCCAGCACGGACACGCTGTCGGCATCCAGGCCATTGATCGCGTGCAGCGCGATGCCCTGCATCTCCAGCTCCTCCAGCACCGCCAGCGCGTCTTCGCTGTACTCGGTCTGGTCGGCCTTGGTCAGCACCACCACCGGTTCGGCACCGCCGCCGCCGACCAGCAGCAGGTAGCGCTCGATGCGGCGCGGGTTGAAGTCGGCATCCAGGCCACAGACGATGAACACCGTATCGATGTTGGCCGCGATCACCTGCTGGTGGTAATGCTCGCCAGCCGCGCCGCGCTTGATGGCGGTACGCCGTGGCAGCAGCGCAACGATGCGGATGCCGTCCAGCAGCACCCAGTCACCCACCGCCGGCCGCTCGTGGCTGGGGAAGCGCGGGCGCTGCCATTCCGGCAGCGACTCGGCCTTGATCGAGGCGTCCGGGCCGTCGGCCACCACATAGTGGGTGCGGTGCTGTTCGATCACGCGCGCCGGGCGGGCCTGCGGGTGCGCGGCCATGGCGGCCTGCCAGTCGGCCTGCTGCGGCGGGCCCGGCCAGGGCCAGCCGATGGTCTGCAGGGCGTTGAAATCGGGGGTCTGGGTCATCGCCGCCATTCTAACCGGCCCGATGCCCTGCCAGCCCAGCAACGGCAGGCCCTGGGGCCTTGCCATGCACTGCAGCAATTCCGGTAGGATGGAAACCCCATGCCTTTTGACGGCCCAGCCCCCATGTCCACCACGTCGCACAAGCCCCTGGCCACCCGCGAGCGCCTTTCCGAAGTGCGCTACGAAATCCGCGGAGAACTGGCCCGGCGAGCGCGGGAGCTGGAAGCGCAGGGCCGCAAGCTGATCAAGCTGAACATCGGCAACCCCGGCAACTTCGGCTTCCGCGCGCCCGAGCACCTGCAGCACGCGATTGCCGATGACATGGGCCGCACCGACCCGTACACCCACCAGCAGGGCCTGCCGGTGGCCCGCGAAGCCATCGCCGCCGCCTATGCGCGCCGTGGTGCGCCCGATGCCCACCCGGACCGCGTGTTCGTCGGCAACGGCGTCAGCGAGCTGATCGACCTGTCGCTGCGCGCCCTGCTGAACCCGGGCGACGAAGTGCTGGTGCCCTCGCCGGACTACCCGCTGTGGTCGGCCGCCGCCATCCTCAACGACGGCCGCCCGGTGTACTACCGCTGCGCGCCGGAGAACGGCTTCCAGCCCGACCCGACCGAGATCGAGACGCTGGTGTCCTCGCGCACCCGTGCCATCGTGCTGATCAACCCGAACAACCCCAGCGGCGCCAGCTACCCGCGCGAGCTGCTGGAACGCGTGGTCGAGATCGCACGCCGCCACAACCTGCTGCTGCTGGTCGATGAAATCTACGACCAGATCCTCTATGACGATGCGGTGTTCCAGCCGGTCGCGCCGCTGGCCGGCGACCATCCGTGCCTGACCTTCAGCGGCCTGAGCAAGGTGCACCGTGCCTGCGGCTGGCGCGTGGGCTGGGCCCACCTCAGTGGCGACGATGCGCGCCTGGGTGAGTTCCGCGCGGCACTGGACCTGCTCAGTGCGCTGCGCCTGTGCGCCAACGTGCCGGGCCAGTACGCCATCGACGCCGCGGTAAACGGCCCGGACACCATTTCCGAACTGTGTGCCCCCGGCGGCCGCCTGTATGAAACCCGCCGCGCGGTGATCGAGGCCTGCAACGCCAGCGAGCACCTGTCGCTGGTCGCCCCGGCCGGCGCCCTGTACGCGTTCCCGGCCGTGGTCGGTGCTGCCGCCAAGGGCTTCGACGACCACAATTTCGCGCTGGACCTGATGAACGACGAAGGCGTGCTGGTGGTACCGGGCTCGAGCTTCAACGTGCCCTACCGCCACCACTTCCGCGTGACCCTGCTGCCGGAAGCCTCGGTGATGCGCGATGTGTTCGCGCGCATCGACCGCGTGCTGGCCCGCCGCGCCGAGGACGCCACCAAGGTCGTGCCGCTGAAGCCGCGCCGCTCGGTGGCCTGAGCGTGGCGCTGTCCTTCCTGGCGCTGGGCGATTCGTACACCATCGGTGAGGCGGTCGCGGTCGAAGGCCGCTGGCCGCACCAGCTGGCCGCGGCGCTGCGCGCGCAGGGCGTGGACCTGGCCGACCCGCAGACCATCGCCACCACCGGCTGGACCACCGACGAGCTCGATGCCGGCATCGATGCGGCCGCACCGCAGGGCCCGTTTGGGTTCGTCAGCCTGCTGATCGGGGTCAACAACCAGTACCGCGGGCGCCCGCTGGACGAATACCGCCACCAGTTCGAGGCGCTGCTGCAGCGTGCGATCGGCTTTGCCGGTGGCGATGCCGGCCGCGTGCTGGTGCTGTCCTTCCCCGACTGGGGCGCGACCCCGTTCGGCGCCGGCAGCGGTCGTGACCTGGCCAGCGTCGAGATCGAGACCGACGAATTCAACGCCGCCGCCGAGGTGATCAGCACCCAGCGTGGCGTGGCCTTCGTCGACATCACCGACATCAGCCGCACGCACGGCACCGACCCGGCGATGATCGCCGGGGATGGCCTGCATCCGTCCGCGCGGATGTATGCGTTGTGGGCCGAACGCGCCCTGCCCGTGGCCACGCAGCTGCTGCAGCGCACGGACTGAGCGATGGATGGCCTGCCAGGGAACGGCACACCGCTGGAATGTTCGCCGCTGGAGCGCGGCCACGCACGGGCCATTGCCGAGGCGTTCCGCCCGGTGCAGGCCTGGGGCAACCGCCGCGACTACTACTACACGCGCGGCAAGCTGGGCAGCGACCCGTTGTACGACGGCGTCCTGCAGCACCTTCCCGACGATGCCCTGCCGCTGCTCGACCTGGGCTGCGGGCTGGGCCTGTTCGCCCACGTGCTGCGCCAGCGCGGCCGCCGCCAACCTTACCTGGGCGTGGACGTGGATGCCGGCAAGATCGCCCGCGCGCAGCGGGCCGGCGCCGGCCTGGACGATGTGCGTTTCGACTGCCTGGACGTGCAGGCGCCGCTGCCTGCGCAGGCCGGGCACGTGCTGCTGCTGGACGTGCTGCAGTATCTGGACGCGCAGCCGCAGCTGGCGCTGCTGAACGCCGCCAGCGCACGGGTGGCCCCCGGGGGCAGCCTGTTGCTGCGCACGCCGCTGGCCACCGGCGACCGCCGGGACCGCACCACGCGCGTGGCCGATCGCCTGGCCTGGCTGGTGGGCTGGATGGGTACGCGGCCGCGGCATTACCCCGACCCCGCACGGCTGCGGGCGACGCTGGCCGAGGCGGGATTGCAGGTGGGTCAGGTGCGGCCGCTGCATGGGCGCACGCCGTTCAACAGCTGGTTGCTGGTGGCACAGCGGGCGCGGTAGCGCCGGGCCATGCCCGGCGGATTCCAGAAGCAGGCCGCGCCATGCGCTCGCCGAGCGCAGGCCCGGCGCTACCGCACTACAGGGACGGCAGCCGCGCCTTCAGGCCACGCTGGTCCAGCACCTGCAGCACGCGTTCGATGATGGCCAGGTTGTGGCCGTGTGCGGCACCTTCATGCAGCAGCACGATGGCACCGGGCCGCAGGCCGGGCAGCAGGCGCGCCATCACGCCGTCGGGCGTGCAGCCCACGCCGTCATAGCCGCGCGCGGTCCAGCCCACGCGCACCAGGCCCAGCGCCGCCAGCACCGGCGCCACGAACGGGTTGGTCATGCCCACCACCGAGCGGTACCAGCGCGCCGGGCGGCCGCTGACCGCTTCCAGCGCCTGGTGGCAGCCTTCGATCTCGGCACGCATCGCCGCCGGGCCCAGCCGCCAGAACCGGGTCTGCGGGTGGGTGTGGCTGTGGTTGCCCAGGTCATGACCGCGGCGCAGGATCTCCCCCACCAGGGCCGGGTGCGCCAATGCGCGCTCGCCGACCAGGAAGAAAGTCGCCTTCGCCTGGTGCCGGTCCAGCAGGTCCAGCAGCGCCGGGGTCTCCGCGCTGGGGCCATCGTCGATCGTCAGCCAGACGCTGTCACCGGCGTCGGCCAGGCGGTCCAGCACCGGCGTGTAGAAACGGCTGTTGGGCAGGAACACCGGCACCATGAACAGCGCGTGGGTGGCCACCATCAACGGCAGCCCCCAGCGCCAGCCGGCCAGCACCCAGACCAGGATCACCGCCACCTGCGACGCCACCAGCCAGGGCAGCCAGCGCCACGGCCGGGTCGGGATGCGATGCAATGTTCCTGCGTTGGTCATGCCCCATGATGCCATGGGGCGTAGAATGGGTGATTCGAATTTACGGACCCTAGACTGCCCATGTCCCTCGATCCCGCCCTGCGTTCGCGCATCGAATCCCTGCTCAACGACAACCGCGTCGTGCTGTTCATGAAGGGCCAGCCGTCGATGCCGCAGTGCGGCTTCTCGGCCAAAGCCGTGGGCGCCCTGCAGGACCTGGGCGTCGACTTCGCCCACGTCAACGTGCTGGCCGACCAGGAAATCCGTGAAGGCATCAAGGCCTACGGCGACTGGCCGACCATCCCGCAGCTGTACATCGACGGCGAACTGGTCGGTGGCAGCGACATCATCCTGCAGATGGCCGCCAGCGGCGAACTGAGCAGCGTGCTCGGCCTGGCCGCGCCGGACCGCACCCCGCCGCGCATCACCGTCACCCCGGCCGCCGTGGAAATGCTGAAGGGTGCGCTGGCCGATGCCCCCGGCGCTTCGCTGCAGCTGACCATCGATGCGCGCTTCCAGCCGAACTTCCAGCTGGCTCCGCACGATGACAGCGCGATCGCTGCCGAATCCAACGGCCTGCGCGTGCAGTTCGACCTGTCCAGCGCGCGCCGCGCCGACGGCATCACCATCGACTGGGTCGATGACATCCGCGGCAAGGGCCTGGCCATCGACAACCCGAACGCGCCCAAGCCCGTGCAGGAAATCAGCGTGCGTGACGCCGACGACCTGGTGCGCGCCGGCAACGTGACCCTGGTCGACGTGCGCCCGGCCGACGAGCGCGCCATCGCCGCGGTCGGCGTGCCGTTCAAGAGCTTCGACGGCAACGGCCGCGCCGAGCTGGAAGGCCTGCCCAAGGACACCCCGCTGGCCTTCCTGTGCCACCACGGTGGCCGCAGCGCGCAGGCCGCCGAGCAGTTCCGCACCCTGGGCTTCACCAAGGTGTTCAACGTCACCGGCGGCATTGACGCCTGGTCGGACGAGGTGGACAACGGCGTGCCGAAGTACTGATCGGCCAGCCCACGGGGTCAGAGCCCTTTCCTGCGGGAAGGGATCTGACCCGGCACGAAAAACGCCGGCGAACGCCGGCGTTTTTTTATCCACGCATGGCGTGGACCTACCCCGCAAACCCGCCTTCGGCGAGGAAATCCAGTTCTTCCGGGCTGGGAATGCGGCCCAGCACGGCGTTGCGGTGCGGGAAGCGGCCGAAGCGGCGGATGACGTCACGGTGCACTTCGGCGTACTGCAGGTATTCCTTGTCACCCAGCACGTCGAACATGGCCACCGAACGATCCTGGTCGAACGGATCTTCGGAATGCTCGAACGGCAGGTAGATGAAGGCGCGCAGCTTGGGCACCAGCTGCAGGTCCAGGCCTTCCTCGATGGCACGCATGGCGTAATGCCGGGCCAGGCCATCGGTGGCGAAGGAATGGGCAGTGCCACGGAAGCAGTTGCGCGGGAACTGGTCCAGCAGCAGCATCAGCGCCAGCGCGCCTTCGGCACTGCCCAGCCAGTGTTCGCGCCCGCGCGAGGCCGCCGCATGGTGTTCCTCCAGGAACAGCTCGCGGAACCGCGCGTCGAACGCATCATCGCGGGCGAACCACTTCGCCGGGCCCGCCTCTTTCCAGAATTCCACCACTTGCGCGGCAACGTCCATCACCTGCTCTCCAGGGCCGGCGCGCCGCGCCAGGCCGTCATCATCATTCGTCAAAGCGCAGGTGGCGGACCGACTTGCCGTTGCGCCGGATAAGCTTAAGCGCCTCGATGCCGATCTGGATATGGTTTTCCACGAACTGGGAGCTGACCTTGGCATCGGAGGCCTCGGTCTTGACCCCGTCGGGGATCATCGGCTGGTCGGACACCAGCAGCAGGGCGCCGCTGGGGATGTGGTTGGCGAAGCCGGCGGCGAACACCGTGGCCGTTTCCATGTCGATGGCCATGCAGCGCATTGCCCGCAGCCGCTCCTTGAAGGCCTCGTCATGCTCCCAGACCCGGCGGTTGGTGGTGTACACCGTGCCGGTCCAGTAGTCGTGGCCCAGGTCGCGGATCATCGTGGACACCGCCCGCTGCAGGGCGAATGCCGGCAGCGCCGGGACTTCCGGCGGCAGGTAGTCGCCGGAGGTGCCCTCGCCACGGATGGCGGCGATCGGCAGCACCAGGTCGCCCAGCTGGTTCTTGCGCTTGAGCCCACCGCACTTGCCCAGGAACAGCACCGCCTTGGGCATCACCGCCGACAGCAGGTCCATGATGATCGCGGCATTGGGGCTGCCCATGCCGAAGTTGATCATGGTGATGTCGTCGAAGGTGGCACTGGCCATCGGCCGGTCCAGGCCGACGATGGGCGCCCCGGTCAGCTCGGCGAAGGTGTGCAGGTAGCCGCCGAAGTTGGTCAGCAGGATGTGCTGGCCGAACTGGTCCAGGGGCACGCCGGTATAGCGTGGCAGCCAGTTGTCGACGATTTCCTGCTTGCTCTTCATGGCGCATCCGGTACGGCGTGGGGGTGCCATTGTAGGCGCGTGCCTGCCGCCCTACACCTGGGGCCGCCTGCGGGGTGCCCAAGGTCACTTGGCAAGCGCCCCCGGCGCCGGATAGCGTCGGCGGATTCACGTGCCTGCCAGGGGAATCTGCATGCCATCCACGCTGTTGCGCGCCGGGCTGGGCCTGGCACTGGCCTCACTGGGCACCGCCCCCGCGGTGGGCGCCTCGCGCTTCGTCGCCGACCCCTACCCCAGCACCTACCAGGCCCATCCCGATGGCCCGGTGCTGATCCAGAACGCCACCGTGCTGACCGGCACCGGCCAGCGCCTGGAGCACGCCGACGTACTGCTGCGCGACGGCCGCATCGTCGCCGTCGGCCCGCAGCTGCAGGCCGATGCCGGCATCGCCCGCATCGATGCGCAGGGCAAGTGGGTCACCCCCGGCCTGATCGACGTGCATTCGCACCTGGGCGTGTACCCCAGCCCGGGGGTCAGCGCCCACAGTGACGGCAACGAGATGACCGCCCCGGTCACCGCCAACGTCTGGGCCGAGCACTCGGTGTGGCCGCAGGATCCGGGCTTCACCGCCGCACTGGCCGGCGGCGTGACCAGCATGCAGGTGCTGCCCGGTTCGGCCAACCTGGTCGGTGGCCGCGGCGTGGTGCTGAAGAACGTGCCGGCCACCACCTACCAGGCGATGAAATTCCCTGGTGCGCCCTGGGGCCTGAAGATGGCCTGCGGCGAGAACCCCAAGCGCGTCTATGGCGGCAAGGGCACCGCCCCGGCCACCCGCATGGGCAACGTGGCCGGTTACCGCGCCGCCTTCATCGACGCGGCCGACTACATCGCCAAGAACAGCCCCAAGCCGGCCAAGCGCAAGGGCTGGTTCGGCAGCGACAAGGGTGACAGCGCCGGTGATGCCGGCGGCAAGCGCGACCTCAAGCTGGACACGCTGGCCGGCGCCATCCAGGGCGACATCCGCGTGCACATCCACTGCTACCGCGCCGACGAGATGGCCACCATGCTCGACCTGGCCAAGGAATTCGGCTTCAAGGTGGCCGCCTTCCACCACGGCGTGGAAGCCTACAAGCTGGCCGACCGGCTGGCTGCCGACGGCGTCTGCGGCGCGCTCTGGGCCGACTGGTGGGGCTTCAAGATGGAAGCCTTCGACGGTATCGCCGAGAACATCGCGCTGGTGGACCGGCCGAAGAACAGCTGCGCCATCGTCCATTCCGACTCGCCCGAGGGCATCCAGCGCCTCAACCAGGAGGCCGCCAAGGTGATGGCGGCGGCGCGCCGCGCGCGCATGCCGGACATCGCCCCGGAACATGCGATCACCTGGATGACCGCCAACGCCGCCAAGGCGCTGGGCATCGAAGGCCAGACCGGCACCCTGGAGGCCGGCAAGATGGCCGACGTGGTGGTGTGGAACGGCAATCCCTTCAGTTCGTATGCGCTGGCCGAACAGGTGTTCGTCGATGGCCGCCGCCTGTACGACCGCACCGCGCCGGAATCGCTGCCGCGCTCGGATTTCCAGCTTGGCCAGGAGGTGCGCTGATGGGCGTGTTGAACAACAGCCGCCGAGCATGGCTCGGCGCTACCGTCATGGTGCTGGCAGGTATCGCTGGCACTGCATCGGCGCAGGACCTGCTGGTGCGCAATGCCACGGTGCACACCGCCAGCGCGCGCGGCAGCCTGCAGAACACCGATGTGCTGGTGCAGGGCGGCCTGGTCCGTGCCGTCGGCCCCGGCCTGGCCGCTCCGGCCGGCGTGGCGGTGGTTGAGGCCAACGGCCGCCCGCTCACTCCGGCGCTGTTCGGCGGCATCACCGAGATCGGCATCGAGGAGGTCTCCGGTGAATCGAGCACCGTGGACAGCACGCTGAAGCTGGGCGAGCAGCCGCTGCGACCGGAATTCGACGTCACCCTCGCCTACAACCCGGCGTCGGTGCTGATTCCCGTGGCGCGCCTGGACGGCATCGGCTTCACCGCGCTGGGGGCCGCCACCGGCGGCGGCTTCGTGGCCGGCCAGGGCGGGGTGATGCGCCTGGATGGCAGTGCCGACCCGATCGGACCGCGTGCGCTGTTCCTGCGCCTGGGCGCGGCCGCTTCGGAACTGACCGGACAGTCGCGTGCGGCGCAGTGGATGCTGCTGCAGCAGATGGTGGACGAAGCGCGCGGCCAGGTCGCCGCCGATTCGCCGCATGCCCTGCTGACGCCCGCGGGCCGCCGCACCCTGGCCCGCTACCTCGCCGGCCAGGGCCGCATCGTGGTGGAAGTGGACCGTGCCGCCGACATCCGCCAGCTGCTGCGCTGGGCCGCGCGCGAGAAGGTGAAGATCGCCATCGCCGGTGGCGCCGAGGCCTGGCAGATGGCGGCGGACCTGGCGGCCGCGCAGGTACCGGTGTTCGTCGATGCACTGGGCAACCTGCCCACCAGCTTCGACCAGATCGGCGCCACCCTGGAAAACGCCGCGCGCCTGCAGCGTGCGGGCGTGCCGGTCAGCTTCGCCCAGCGCGACGATGCCTCGCACAACGCGCGCAAGATGCGCCAGCTGGCCGGCAACGCGGTGGCCAATGGCCTGCCGTGGGCCGATGGCCTGGCCGGCCTGACCCGGGTGCCCGCCCAGGTGCTGGGCGTGGCCGACCAGATCGGCACCATCGAACCGGGCAAGCGCGCCGACCTGGTGCTGTGGGAAGGCGACCCGCTGGATGTGGCGCACTATGCCGAACAGGTCTGGCTGGGCGGACGCGCCATGCCGATGCGCTCGCGCCAGACCGAACTGCGTGACCGTTACCTGCAGCACAACGCGCACCCCTGACCGCCCGAGGAATCCGCCGATGCCGACCCTGCGCTGGTATTTCGATTTCGTCTCGCCCTATTCCTACCTGCACTGGCAGAAGGTCAAGCAGCTGCCGCAGTTCGCGGCCATCCAGCCGGTGCCGATCGCCTTCGGTGCGGTGCTGCACCACCTGGGCAACCTGGGCCCGGCCGAGATTCCGGCCAAGCGCCGTTTCATCTACCGGCAGCTGCTGTGGACCGCACAGGCCGAAGGAACGCCGCTGCGCTTCCCGCCCGCCCATCCGTTCAACCCGCTGGCCGCGCTGCGCCTGTGCCTGGCCGCCGGTGCCAGCCCCCAGGCGGTGGACGTGCTGTTCGACTGGATCTGGCGCGATGGCAACGCCGGCGACAGTGCCGAGATGCTGCGCATTCCGGCGGCGCGGCTGGGCATCAGCGACGTGCAGGCGGCCTGCGCCGAGCCTGCGGTGAAGGAGCAGCTGCGCCGCAATACCGAAGCGGCCATCGACGGTGGCATTTTCGGCGTACCGACCCTGTCCATCGATGGGGAACTGTTCTGGGGCAACGATGCCCACCCGATGATGGCCGCCGTGCTGGCCGACCCCGGCCTGCTGCAGCGCCCGGACTGGCAGGCCGTGATAACGCTTCCAGTGGCGGCGCAGCGCAGTCGCTGAACAGGACGTGGCGTGATTCCCTCGCGCGCCCCGGATAAAATTGCGATAGCTTTCACATTCCGAACCTACAACCGCCCTGGAGGGGGAGCCGGATGCGCATCGGAATCGTCGTCGATTCGGCCTGCGACCTGCCGCAGGATTTCATTGCCGAGCACAACATCGTGCTGCTGCCGATCACCGTGCGGATCGGCGAAGCGGTGCTGGCCGACCACCGTGACGAGCAGGCCACCCTCAGCTTCCTGCACGCCCACGTGGCCGAGCATGGCGCCGAAGCCGAAACCATCCCCTTCAGCGTCAACCAGATCCGCGATCTGTTCCTGCAGCAGCTGGTGATCGATTACGACCACGTGTTCTGCATGACCATCACCAAGACGCGCAGTCCGATCCACGACAACGCGCTGCAGGCCAGCTTCGCCATCCTCAACGACTACAAGCCGGTGCGCCAGGCAGCGGGCTACAACTCGCCGTTCGCGCTGCGCGTGCTGGATACCCAGAATCTGTTCGCCGCCCAGGCGGTCACCGCAGTGGAAGCCGTGCGCCTGCGCGACAGTGGCGCCAGCGTGCAGCAGATCCGCGAGCGGCTGGAAGAACTGTCCGGCAACGTGCACGGCTACATGGTCACCCGCGACCTGTATTACATGCGCGCCCGCGCCCGCCACAAGGGCGACCGCAGCGTCGGCCTGCTCAGCGCGGCGCTGGGCAGTGCGCTGGACATCAAGCCGGTGCTGCACGGCTACCGTGGCGAGACCGGCCCGGTGGCCAAGATCAAGGGCTTCGACAACGCCGTGCAGAAGCTGTTCGGCGTGGTCAGCCAGCGCGTGCGCAGCGGGTTGATGACCCCCACCGTCTGCGTCAGCTACGGCGGCGAGCTGGAGGAACTGCGGGCCCTGCCCGGCTATGCGCAGATGAAGGAGGTCTGCGCCAGCCACGCGGTGGCCGTGTACGAATCGGTGATGAGCCTGACCGGCATGGTCAACGTCGGCAAGGGCGCGGTGACGGTGGGCTTTGCCGACGGGCCGCATCGCTTCGAATAAGCCGTTGTGGCGTACACAAGCATTGCACTGCGGCTGTGCCAGCCTTGCCGCACCTCAAGGAGACGAACCATGCCTGCGCAGTACCACATCAGCCTGCCCGACCCGTCCAAGGCCCGCGGCAACGACCCTGACCTGTCCTTCCATTCGCAGAGCGCCGGCGGTTTCGCCGAGGAGCTGCAGGACGCCCTGCGCAGCGGCACCCTGTTCGAACGCTGGAAGGCCAAGCAGCCCGACCCGGATGCGGTGGAACCGCAGTGGGGCGTGACCGACCCGGACGCCACCGTCACCGGCGAGCAGAAGGACCTGCGCATCAATCTGGTGGCCACCACCCGCATCGACAGCGACGTGTTCAAGCAGCGCCTGCGCCTGCTGGCCGGCCACCACTGGGAACTGCGCGACGTGCGCTGAGGCCACGTTCTGGTAGTGCCGGCCGCTGGCCGGCAACCGCGGCATCCACCGAGATGCCGGCCAGCGGCCGGCACTACCGAGCCGCCGGGCATGGCCCGGCGCTACCGCCTTGATGGGTAGCGCCGGGCCATGCCCGGCGTTTCCATGTCATTGCCAGCCACCGCCCAGCGCGCGGTACAGCTCCACCCGGGCGATGGCCGCCGTGGCCTGGCTGTTGGCCAGCGCGGCCTGGTTGTCCAGCGCGATGCGCTGGGTACTCAGCACATCCAGCATGTCCACCACGCCGGCCTGGTATTGCCGGCGCGCCGCGCCCAGGGCGGATTCGCTCTGCGTCACCGCCACCTGCAGCTCTGTCGTGCGCTGCTGCTCGGCCGCGTAGCCGTCGATGGCATCGTCCACTTCATGCCAGGCCTGCAGCACCGTGCGCTGGAACTGCAGCGCCGACTGCTGCTGTTGCAGGCGGCTCAGCGCCAGGTTGGCCTTCAGGCGCCCGCCCTGGAAGATCGGCAGGCTGATCGACGGCCCGATGCTGAAACGGTGTGCATCCCAGCCGTCCAGGTCATCCAGCTGCTTTGCCTGGAATCCGGCATCGCCATTCAAGGTGATGCGCGGCAGGAAGCTGGCCTTGGCCACGCCGATGTTCGCGGTGGCCGCATGCAGCGCTGCTTCGGCGCGGCGGATGTCCGGTCGGCGTTCGGCCAGTTCGCTGGGCAGCCCCACCGCCACCGGCGGCAGCACCGGCCAGTCGGCACGCACGTCCTGCAGCTGCGCATCCACTGCCTGCGGTGGCCTGGCCAGCAGGAAGGCCAGTGCATTGCGCAGCTGCGACTGGCGGTGCCGCAGCGGGGCGATGCGCGCCTGCAGCGCGGCCACCTGCGCCGCGGCGCTCGAGACCTGCAGCGTGCTGGCCACGCCCTGGCGCTGGCGCGCCTCGGTCAGGCGCTGGATGTCGGCGGCGATGCGCAGGTTGTCCTCGGTGATCGCCAGCAGCTGCGCGGTCGCACGCAGCTGCAGGTAGGAGCGCGCGGTTTCGGCCAGCAGCGCGATGCGCACCGCATGCGCGTCCTCCTCGGCCATCTGCACGCGGGCGTCGGCCGCTTCCACCTGGCGGCGCACGCGGCCCCACAGGTCCAGCTCCCAGCTCAGGCCGATGCCGGCCTGGAACAGGCCGAAGTCCTCGCGGCCCGCATTGCCGGAGGGATCGCTCAGGCCGACCTCGCTGTTGCGTGCGCGCACACCGCTGGCGCTGGCCGCCACCGAGGGCAGCCGGTCGGCCGCGCTGATGCCACGCGCCGCGCGGCTCTGCTGCACCCGGTTGGCGGCCAGCTGCAGGTCCAGGTTGGACTGCAGCACCTGTCCGGCAAGCTGGCCCAGCAGCGGATCATGGAAACCGGCCCACCAGGCTGCATCGTCGTCGAGAGGCGTTGTGGTCACGGTCACGGCCTCGCCCTGCCACTGCGCCGGCAGCCCGGCCTGCGGCCGCACGAAGTCCGGCCCCATCGTGCAGGCCGCCACGGCCAGGCACAGGACCGCACTGGCAAGCGTCTTCATTGCGCAACGCGTGCTCATGCGCCCTCCCCGCCCTGCAGGTCCACGCGCGCTTCCACCGACATGCCGGCGCGCAGCTGCTCCAGCAGCGGCTGGCCCGGTTCCAGCACGATCTTCACTGGGATGCGCTGCACCACCTTGGTGAAGTTGCCGGTGGCGTTCTCCGGCGCGACGGCGGCGAAGGTCACGCCCGTGGCCGGGGCGATGCTGTCGATGTGGCCGTGCAGGCGGGTGCCGGGGAACACGTCCACCGTCAGCTCCACCGGCTGGCCGGCGTGCATGCGGGTCATCTGCGTTTCCTGGAAATTGGCGACCACGAAGGCACGCTGCAGCGGCACCACGGCCGCCACCGCCGTGCCCGGCGTCAAGTAGGCACCGACGCGTACCGCGCGGCGCCCGACCACCCCGTCGATGGGTGCACGCAGTTCGGTATGCGAAAGATCCAGTTCCGCCCGCGCCTGCGCCGCTTCGGCGCGCTGCACGGCAGCCTGCGCCGACTGCACGCCAGCAGCGAGGATGCCGGTGCGCTGGCGTGCGGTGCTCAGTGCGGCCTGGCCCTGCTGCAGGTGCGCGCTGGCCACGGCCTGCTTCGACTGCGCCTGCTGCGCGTTCTGCACCGTACCGGCGCCATCGCGGGCGAGTTCGCGGTAGCGCTGCTGGTCGGCGCTGGCCAGGGTCAGCTCGGAACGGCTGACATCGACGCTGGCGCGGGCCTGTTCGATCAGCGAGCCCTGCTGTGCCAGCGCGGCCTGCGCATTGGCCAGCTGCGCGCGCGCATTGGCCAGGTCGGCACGCGCCGCCTGCAGTGCCACCTGGTAGTCGCGGTCATCGATGCGGGCCAGCACATCACCTGCTTTTACTTTCTGGTTGTCCTGCACCTCGACGCTGCTGACGAAGCCGGCCACCTTCGGTGCGACCACGGTGAAATCAGCATTGACGTAGGCGTTGTCGGTGCGCTGGTAGCGCCCGTCGCGCAGCAGCAGCCAGCCGCCGAGGGCCAGCGCCAGCACGCCCAGCGCAAGGCCGGTATTGAGGGTTGTCCTGTTGAGGCTCATGCGGGGGAGTCCTTGAAAAGTGGGGGTCAGGCCACGGCACGTGGCGGATGGACGCGGGTCGCCCACGGCAGCAGCGGCAGGCAGCCCAGGGCCACCAGCGCCACCAGCCAGTACAGGTCGGCCGAGGTCAGCGCCTGTACCTGGGCGTGCAGCCGCGCGGGCAGATCGGCGCTGGCCGGCAACCACGGCTGGTTGCCCAGGTGGTCCACCAGCGCGGTGGAATGCAGGTGGCGCCGCGACTGCCCGACCGCATCGAGCACGCCGCCGGCGAACACCGCGGAAAAACCCTTGACGGTGTTGAACCAGGCCGAGGCGAACGGACCGTCCTGCGGTGCCAGGCCGGTGGTCGCCAGCAGCAGCAACGGCAGCACCGCCATCGGCTGTGCAACCACCTGCAGCAGCTGCACCCACAGGAAGTTGTCGCGGTTCCACTGCACGTCCAGGTGCGCGCCGAGGAAGCAGGCCGCGGCCAGCAGCAACAGCCCTGCCGCCTGCACCCAGCGGCAATCCACCGCACGCTGGTTCATCAGGGTGGCCACCAGCGGCAGCGCGATGACCTGCGGCAGCGCCACCCACAGCAGCATCGGTGCGGTCTGCAGCGGGCGGTAACCCTGCACGCTGGCCAGGTAGCCGGAGGGAATGGAAATGACGGCCAGCAGCACGAACAGCACGCCCACGCAGGTCACCAGCGCGTAGCTGAGGTTGCGGTGGGCCAGCAGCTGCAGCTTGAAGAACGGCAGCGGGTGGAACCATTCGTTGATGAGGAACAGCACCAGCAGGCCGCTGCCGCCGCCCAGCATCACCGTGATCAACGGCGAATCGAACCAGTTCAGGCGCGCGCCCTGGGTCAGGCCCAGCACCAGCATGACCAGCGCGGGCAGCCCCAGGGCCAGGCCCACGCCGTTGAACTGGGCAAAGCGCTCCAGCCGCAGTGGGTCCTGCGGCAGGCCCCAGCCGACCATCGCCATGCCAGCCACGCAGAACGGCACGATCTGCCAGAACGCGAACTGCCAGCCCGCGTGCTCGACCCACAGCGCGGCCAGCGGCGTGCCCATGCTTGGCCCGAAGGTGGCGGTCAGTGCATAGCCGGCCAGGCCGTACAGCTTGATGCCAGGTGGCAGGAAGCGCAGCGCCACGCTCATCAGCAGCGGCGGCAGCGCGCCACCGGCCAGGCCCTGCAGCGCGCGCAGCAGCAGGAAGGTGGGCAGGTCCGGTGCCAGCGGGCACAGCACGCCCAGCAGCATGAAGGCGGCAATCATCACCAGGGCGAAGCGGCGCAGCGAGAACGTCACCGCGCACCACGGCGCGAATGCCATCGCACTGACCGACATCGCGCTGTACACGCTGATGATCCAGCTGCCGTCATCGACGCTGAAGCCCATCGCGCCGCGGATGTCGGCCAGCGCGACCTTGGTGATGTTCTCGTTGAAACCCGACACCAGCACGACCAGCAGCACGCCGCACAGGCCCACCACGATGCGGCGGTCGAAGGCGGAGCCAGATGGCGCGGCGGGGGCCCGGGGCAAGGCGACCGCGCTCATCGGTGCCGGCCGATCCGTGCAGCGCACGGCAGGTGAAGCGACATGGCGTGCGCTCGGTGACGGTGGGGAGCGCAGTCTAGGCAGGCCCACTGCTGCGAAAAATGGCGTGGGTGCGATGCCACCCGTGCGTGGGACGCACGTATCCGGGCGGATGTCGATTCTGGTAGGTGCCGACCGTTGGTCGGCACAGGCTTCTGGTGGGTGCCGACCGTTGGTCGGCACATCCTCTGATGCAGTCGAGCAAGCTCGACTCTACACGGCGTCAGCGTCGCACATCGCCTTGATCGCGCGGCGCAGCCAGCGGTGTGCCGGGTCGTTGTCCATGCGCGGGTGCCAGGCCTGCACCAGGGCAACCGTGCGCACCGATACCGGCAGCGGGAACATGCGCAGCGGCAGCCCCATGTAAGCGATGCGGTCGAGCATGACGCTCGGCATCTGCGGCAGCACCAGGTCCGACGCGGCCGCTGCGAAGATCGCGCCATGGAAGGTGGGGATCACCATCGCCACCCGTCGCGCCAGGCCCATCTGCGCCAGCTCATCATCGATCGGACCATGGGCGATGCCGCGCCGCGAGACGGCGATGTGGTCGCAGGCGGCGAAACGCTCGGCGGTGATGTCCCCTTCGAACAACGGATGATCCTCGCGGGCCGCGCCCAGCAGCGCCGTGGTGAACAGGTTCTGCACCTTGGTCTCCGGTGCATGCTTGCCGGCGGTGCTGATGAACAGGTCGATCCGGCCCTGCACCATCGCATCATCGTCGGTATCGCCTTCAGGCATGAAGCGCAGCGTGCAGCGTGGCGCCTGCTGGCGGAACACCTCGCGCAGGCGACCGCCGTAGCTGCCGATGAACACATCGTTGGCGCGGATGCTGAAGGTGTGCTCCAGGGTCTGGATGTCCACTTCGCGGCCATCATGGAACACCCGGTGCGCCTGCTCGATCACATCACGCACCTGCTCGCGCAGCTCCAGCGCGCGCGGGGTCGGCGCCAGCCCGCGGCCGGCCCGAACCAGCACCGGATCGCCCAGCGCCTCGCGGATCCGCCCGAGGGTACGGCTCATGGCCGGGGCGCTGAGGTTCATCCGGCGTGCCGCACCGGCGACGCTGCCTTCGTCCAGCAGGACATCCAGGGCGAGCAGCAGGTTCAGGTCAGGCAAGGGCATGGCAGTCTCCAGCAGATGGAATGACTCTACGACACCCTTGGCCAAAGTCGATTGCATCCCGTGCAGGTATTGCCTGCGCCGCACGGCATGGGTGCGCGGCGCGGCATGGGCGACCATCACCGCCTGCCAAGGAGCCTCCCCATGTTCACCACCCTGCTGGTCGCCCTCGATGGCGGCCCCCAGCACGACGCCCTGCTGGACCTGGTCACCCACGTTGCCGGGCCGCGCAGCCGCATCCACCTGCTCTGCGTGATCGACCCGGAGTTTGCCCTGCCCGCCGATGCCGGCGACGCCGATCGCCGCGAATACCCCGCCGCGGCGCGCCAGCAGGCAAAGGCCGAGGGCCTGCTGCAGGACGCCATCGCACAGCTGCGCGAGCGCGGCATCGATGCCCGCCCGCTGCTGCCGGCGGGCGATCCGGGCGAAGTGATCAGCACCCAGGCGCGCGACTTGGGTGCCGACCTGATCGTGATCGGCCATCGCCACCTGTCGCGGCTGCAGCGGCTGCTCGACAGCTCGGTGGCGCAGTGGACACTGGACCACGCGCCGTGCCCGGTGCTGGTGGAAACGCGCGGCGGCTGACATCGCGCTCGTTGCCCGCACGGGGCCGGGTCGCTATTGTGATCCAATCAACCGAGACAAGGATCTGTCATGCGCAAGACCCTGATGTGTACCGGCCTGCTGCTGGCAATGTGTGCCGGCAGCGCCATCGCCAAGGAAGTGCCGCGCATCGACGCGAGCAGTGATGAAGCGGCCACCAGCAGCTTCGCATCCATGATCGATGCCCTGCCTGCTGCCGAGCAGGCGGAGCTGGCCGTCGCGATGCTCAAGCTCAACATGCGCGGCGTGAATAGCGCTTACGATCTCGTCGGCAGACCGGATCCGTCCATCGTGCCGATCAAGGACGATGTGAGCGGCATGACCGCCGCGGAGATCATCGCGCTGGCGCAGGATGCAAACGACGTCAAGATTGTCGACGTCACTGCCGACTGACACGCCACGCACGGACCCGGCGTCGTCGCCGGGCCTGTGCTGACCGCCAGGCCGGCAACGCCTCAGCAGTCGATCACGCCTTCTTCGCCACTCTCATCGTCCAGCACCCGGGCGTGCAGGGTCACCTGGTTGCGGCCGGCACGCTTGGCGGCGTACAGCCCGGCATCGGCGTCGGCCAGCAGCTGGTCGGCGCTGGCCGTGGCCGGCGGGTGCAGGTAAGCCACGCCGATGCTGATGCTGACCGGGCCTTCGGGCAGGCTCAGCGCTTCCACTGCCAGGCGCAGCCGCTCGGCCAGCGCCAGTACGCCGGACAGCGAACTGCCCGGCACGATCACCGCGAATTCCTCGCCGCCATAGCGCGCCACGCTGTCAGCCGCGCGTCCGGCGGTGGCCTGCAGCACGGCCGCCACGGCACGCAGGCATCGGTCGCCGGCCGGGTGGCCGTGCTGGTCGTTGAACGCCTTGAAGTGGTCGATATCCACCAGCAGCAGGGCCAGCTCGGTGCCGCTGCGGCGGGCGCGGTTCCACTCGGCCTGCAGCACCGTGTCGAACTGGCGCCGGTTGGCAACGCCGGTCAGGCCATCCTGCCGCGCCAGCTGGTCCAGCCCGGCCTGGCGTTCCAGCAGATCGATCTGCAGCAGGGTGCTGCGCAGGCTGAAGCCCAGCGTGGCCACTACGAACCCGGCCAGCGCCAGCGGCCGCGCGTGGTCCACCACCAACGTGCCGACCACCAGCAGCAGCAACGGCAGGATCATCGGCCCACCCGCCTGCACCAGCCGCGACAGCCGCGGGTGCAGCACCACGCCCCGGGCCGGCGCCTGGCGCAGTGCAAGCAGTGCCAGCAGCAGGAACGGCATGTCGATCAGCAGGTCGTTATAGGCGCCGAAGGACTGCTCGGCGGTGTAATGGTTGATGTAGAACGCCACCAGCAGGTAGCCCAGCGCGTACAGGGCCAGCGCACGGAAGAACACCCGCCGCTCCGGCACATCGCCGGCAAGCCAGCGCACCACGGCGAAGGCGGCGATGCACAGGTTCTGGATGTCGAACATGTGCTGCATGTTGGCCAGCGCGCGCACGTCGACGTCGATGCGGTCGGCGAAGGACTGCGTGTGCACGAAGAACAGCACACCCAGCAGGGCGGCCATCAGGCCGTCGATGAGGCTGATGGTCCAGCGCTCGCGCCGGGCCCGGGCGAGGATGAACACCAGCGGCACGCCATACAGCACATACAGCAGGAGGCTTACGCTGGGGGTGATGTTGGCCCGCCCGGCACTGAGCGCATCGAGCATGTTGAAGCCCATGCCGCCGGCCCAGAGCAGCAGGGCCAGTGCCGTGGCACGCCACCCCAGCGCCGCCCGGTCACGTTGCGCCCGCCACAGGCAGGCGGCCGCGGCCAGCAAGGGGGCCGCGGTCAGGAAGCCAAACGAACCGCCACCGGCCGTCCCAGGCCAGAACGCCACGACCAACCCGTGGCAAAACAGGTACAGCAGCGCCAGCACTACCGGCATGCACTACCCCCATCCGCAAGGCCGTATGCGCGCACCATACCGCAGCACACGGCCACCGCGGCGTGATCCGCTTTGGAAAAGTCGGATCCGCGACGGTGGCCGCCGTCTCCTGGGGCGGATGCCAGGCGACTGCCGCGGGCCACCCCGGGAAGCCGCTGGGCAGCCGCGACCTGTAAATGCGAAAATCCCTCCCCATCCCAGCAAGCGCCTCCGCGCCGGCCGCCCCGAGACCCCGTGAAAACTCCTGAAGGACTGCGTGCGCTGATCGACGACGGCGTGATCGATGAAGTGCTCCGCCCGCTCAAGAGCGGCAAGGAAGCGGCCGTGTACGTGGTACGCAGCGGCAACGAGGTGCGCTGCGCCAAGGTCTACAAGGACATGGCCCAGCGCAGCTTCCAGCAGCGCGTGCAGTACCAGGAAGGCCGCAAGGTGCGCGGCAGCCGCGAGGCACGTGCGGTTGGCAAGGCCAGCAAGTACGGCCGCAAGCAGCAGGAAACGGCCTGGAAGAACACCGAGGTGGACGCGCTGTACCAGTTGCGCGATGCCGGCGTGCGCGTGCCCGAGCCGTACGGCTACTACCACGGCGTGCTGGTGATGGAGCTGGTCACCGATGCCGACGGCTTCTCCGCCGCCCGCCTGGGCGAGGTGGTGCTGGAGCCGGAACAGGCCCGCCAGTTCCACCAGACCCTGGTCCGCCAGGTGGTGCGCATGCTGTGCTGCGGCCTGATCCATGGCGACCTGTCGCCGTACAACGTGCTGGTCGGTCCCGATGGCCCGGTGGTGATCGATTTCCCGCAGGTGGTCAGTGCCGGCGGCAACAATGCCGCGCGCAGCATGCTGCTGCGGGACGTCAACAACCTCACCGCCTACCTGGGCCGTTTCGCCCCCGAACTGCTGGACACCTGGTATGGCGAGGAAATGTGGGCGCTGTTCGAGGCGGGCAACCTGCTGCCGGACAGCGAGCTGACCGGCACCTTCGTGCACGATGAATCCACCATCGACCTGGACAGCGTGCGCCACGCCATCAACGATGCGCGCGAGGAAGCCCTGATCCGCCAGCAGGGCCGTGAAGCGGCGGAAGAAGACGACGACAGGTAGCGCCACGCCATGCGTGGCGGCTGGACGCCTGATTCCGTAGAGCCGAGCCTGCGCTCGGCTGCTGCTTCCGTAGAGCCGAGCCTACGCTCGGCTGCTGCTTCCGTAGAGCCGAGCCCACGCTCGGCTGCTCTGCTGCCCAGTCGAGCAAGCTCGACTCTACCGAAGGCCAGCCGAGCATAGGCTCGGCTCTACAGGTCAAGCCTTCAGCGCGCGGGCGTGGTGGGCGATGTGCTCGCCGATGAAGCTGGCGATGAAGTAATAGCTGTGGTCATAGCCCGGCTGCAGGCGCAGGGTCAGCGGGTGGCCGACGGCCTCGCAGGCCTGCTGCAGGCGTTCGGGCTGCAGCTGGTTCTGCAGGAACTCATCCGCATCGCCCTGGTCGACCAGCAGCGGCAGGCGCTCGCTGGCATCGGCCACCAGCGCGGTGGCATCCCACTGCGCCCAGTCGGCCGGGTTGTCGCCCAGGTACGCGGTGAAGGCCTTCTGGCCCCACGGCACCTGGCTGGGCGCGACGATCGGCGAGAACGCCGACACGCTGCGGTAGCGGCCCGGGTTGCGCAGCGCCAGCACCAGCGCGCCATGCCCACCCATCGAATGGCCGCTGATCGCACGCGCATCGCTGGCCGGGAAGTTGGCTTCGATCAGCGCCGGCAGTTCGTGCACCACGTAGTCGTGCATGCGGTAGTGCTTGGCCCACGGCTGTTCGGTGGCGTTGAGATAGAAACCGGCACCCTTGCCCAGGTCGTAGCCTTCGGCATCGGCGACGTCATCGCCGCGCGGGCTGGTATCCGGCGCCACCAGGATCACACCGTGCTCGGCGGCGTAGCGCTGCGCACCCGCCTTGGTGATGACGTTCTGTTCGGTGCAGGTCAGGCCGCTCAGCCAGTACAGCACCGGCAGCGCCTGCGTGGCCGCCTGCGGCGGCAGGTACACCGCGAACTGCATGTCGCAGCCCAGGGTGGCCGAGTGATGGCGGTAGACGTCCTGCCAGCCGCCGAAACAGGCGCGGTGTTCGATGCGTTCCATGGTGTTCTCCTGCGCGGCGCGTCAGCGCACGCCTGTGTTGATCGTTGCATCCAGCCGGGACAGCAGGTGCAGCAGTGGTTCGACGCCGGGCTGGCCCTCCAGGTTGCGCCAGGCCGCCACCGCCACGTCGCTGCGCGGCGGCCAGTGGCCATCGGCGCGCGCCTCGTGCAGGCGTGGCAGGAACACCTGCGCCAGCCAGTGCTCGAACGGCATCTCATCGATGCCGAACGGCGAATCCACCGCACGCGGCGCGCCGACCTCGCCCTCGACCCAGCCCAGCGCGCGCAGCGCCTGCTCGATCGGGGCGACCAGGGCCGCGCGCGGGTCTTCCGCACGCGGCCGGCGCAGGGCGTCCAGCCAGCCCATGCCCAGGCTCAGTAATGGACGACCGAGCGGATCGACTTGCCTTCATGCATCAGGTCGAAGGCTTCGTTGATCTTGTCCAGGTCCATGGTGTGGGTCACGAACGGGGCCAGCTCGATATCGCCCTTCATCGCGTCTTCCACCATGCCCGGCAGCTGGCTGCGGCCCTTCACGCCGCCGAAGGCGGTGCCCATCCACTTGCGGCCGGTGACCAGCTGGAACGGACGGGTGGAGATCTCCTGGCCGGCACCGGCCACGCCGATCACCACGCTCTGGCCCCAGCCACGGTGCGCGCATTCCAGCGCCGCACGCATCACGCTGGTGTTGCCGATGCACTCGAAGCTGTGGTCCACGCCCCAGGTGGTCATTTCAACGATGACCTGCTGGATCGGCTTGTCGAAGTCCTTCGGGTTGATGCAGTCGGTGGCGCCGAATTCACGGGCCAGCTCGAACTTGGACGGGTTGGTGTCCACGGCGATGATGCGGCCGGCCTTGGCCTGGCGCGCACCCTGGATGACCGCCAGGCCGATGCCGCCGAGGCCGAACACGGCCACGCTGTCGCCTTCCTGCACCTTGGCGGTGTTGTGCACCGCGCCGATGCCGGTGGTGACGCCGCAGCCGAGCAGGCAGACGTGCTCCGGGTTCGCGTCCGGGTTGATCTTGGCCAGCGAGACTTCGGCCACCACGGTGTACTCGCTGAAGGTCGAGCAACCCATGTAGTGGTAGATCGGCTCGCCGTTGTAGCTGAAGCGGCTGGTGCCGTCGGGCATCACGCCCTTGCCCTGGGTGGCGCGCACCGACACGCACAGGTTGGTCTTGCCGCTCTTGCAGAACAGGCATTCGCCGCACTCGGCGGTGTACAGCGGAATCACGTGGTCGCCCGGCTTGACGCTGGTCACGCCCTCGCCCACTTCCACCACGATGCCGGCGCCTTCATGGCCCAGCACCACCGGGAACAGGCCCTCCGGGTCGTCGCCGGACAGGGTGAACGCATCGGTGTGGCAGACACCGGTGTGGGTGATCTTGACCAGCACTTCGCCAGCCTTCGGCGGGGCGACGTCGATCTCGACGATCTGCAGCGGCTGGCCGGGACCAAAGGCGACGGCGGCACGGGATTTCATGGCGGACTCTCCAAAGACAGGCAGTAACAGGATGGGCGGCGCTATGTTGCGCCGTTGTTTATTTCAGGTACGAGCGGATCAGCCCGCTCATCTCGCGCACGCGTTCGGCGCGTTGTTCGTCGGATGTGGCCGGCTGGCCGAATTCCTCGCGCAGGTGGGCTTCCATCACCTCGGACATCAGCCCATTGACCGCGCCACGGATGGCGGCGATCTGCTGCAGCACGGGCCCGCAGTCGGCACCCGCCTCCAGCGCACGGTCCAGCGCATCGCACTGGCCGCGGATACGGCGCACGCGGGCCAGGACCTTCTTCTTCTCTTCGGGGGAATGCGGCATGGCGGCCACCTGCGGAACTATACTGGGGGATAGTATACACAGGCGGCGCTGGCACTCAATCCAGCAGGCGATCGAAGGCGTTCAGTCGAACGCACCGGTGCTGGCCAGCCGGGTCAGCTCATCCACCACGTAGCGCACCTTCGGCCGCAGGTGGCGGGTGGGCGGCCACAGCGCGTGGATCTCGATGTGCCGCTGCATGCAGTCGTCCAGCACCGACTGCAGCGCGCCGGACTGCAGGTGCCGCCGCACCAGCGAGACCGGCATCTGGCAGATGCCGAGCCCGGCAATGGCACCGTCGATCACCGCGTCGCCATCGTTGAGCTGGTGGGTGGCCGAGGGAATGAAGGTGCCACCCTCCCCGTCCGGGCCGATCCGCCATGCCATCGGCTGGCCGTGGCGGTAGCCGACGATGCTGCGGTGCTGGCGCAGCTCGTCCACGTTGCGCGGCACACCGTGCGCCTGCAGGTAGGACGGCGCCGCACAGGTGACCAGGCGCTGGCTGCCCAGCCGGCGCGCCACCAGGTGCTCGGCCTGCTGCAGGCCGCCGAAGCGGATCAGCAGGTCTATGCCCTCCTCGATCGGGTCGACGAAGTGGTCGGTGAAGGTCACCGTCAGCTGCAGGTCCGGGTACTGCTGGCAGAGCCTGAGCAGTACCGGCATCACCACCAGGCGGCCGAACGACGAGGGCATGTCGATGCGCAGGCGCCCGCTGGGCAGGTGCGCGGCCGAGCCCAGGCAGGCCTCGGCGGCGGAAATCTCATCCAGCGCGGCCGCGCATGAGGCGTAGTAGGCCTCGCCGTCGGTGGTCAGCGAGATGCGCCGGGTGGTGCGGTGGAACAGGCGGACGCCCAGCCGCGCCTCCAGCCGCGCGATGGCCTTGCCCACCGCCGAGCGCGAGATGCCCAGCGCCTCGGCCGCTTCGGTGAAGGTGCTGGCACGGGCCGTGGTGACGAAGGTCGCCAGGCCGTTCAGGGATTCCACGGGCAGCATCTGCAGCCTCCATTGGGGACACCATGTCCCGCCAAATGGGAAATCGAAGCTCTTTATGTGCCTCGATGTCAACTCCATCCTGTGTGCATGGCGCCGCGGGCGCCCTCCCCCACACCGAGATGACCGAGATGACCGACCTGCTGTTCCGCCCCTTCGACCTGGCGGGAACCCCGCTGCACAACCGCGTCGCCATGGCGCCGATGACCCGCGCGCGCAACCCCGGCGCCGTGGCCAACGCGCTGACCGCCGAGTATTACCAGCAGCGCGCCAGTGCCGGCCTGATCATCAGTGAAGGCACGCCGGTGTCGCCGCAGGGCCAGGGCTACGTCGATGTGCCCGGCATCTGGTCGGACGCACAGGTGGCGGGCTGGAAACAGGTGACCGACGCTGTGCATGCGGCGCAGGGCACCATTTTCGCCCAGCTGTGGCACGTCGGCCGCATGTCGCACAGCTCGCTGCAGCCCGACGGCGGCCAGCCGGTCAGCGCCGGTACGCGTGCGGTGGGCAGCGATCCGAGGTACTTCGCGTTCGTGTACCTGGACGATGGCAGCCGCGGCCGCGTCGACCCGACCCCGCCGCGCGCCCTGCGCACCGAGGAAGTGCCGGGCATCGTCAGCGACTTCGTGCGCGGCGCGGAAAATGCCATCGCCGCCGGCTTCGATGGCATCGAACTGCATGCTGCCAATGGCTACCTGTTCGAGCAGTTCCTCAACCCGCTCACCAACGATCGGCAGGACCTGTACGGCGGGTCGCTGCGCAACCGCGCACGGCTGATCCTGGACACCGTGGATGCGATGGCCGCGCGCATCGGTGCGCACCGCGTCGGCGTGCGCCTGGCGCCGAACAGCCAGGTCTTCGACATGCCGGCCTATGCCGAGAACGAGGCCAGCTACCTGTACCTGGCCGAAGAACTGGGCAAGCGCGGGCTGGCCTACGTGCATCTCAATGACAACTACCTGCACGGCGAGCGCGCCATCGGCGAGGCGTTCCTGAAGGCCTTCAAGCAGGCCTACGGCGGCACCGTGCTGCTTGCCGGCGGCATGACCCGTGAGTACGCGCTGCGCCTGGTCGATGAAGGCACCATAGACATCGCCGCCTTCGGCCAGCCCTTCATCTCCAACCCGGACCTGGTCGCGCGGCTGCAGCAGGACATCGCACTGGCCGCCCCCGATCGCGATACCTACTACGGCGGCGGCCGCGAAGGCTATCTGGATTACCCGGTCGCGGTCTGACCAGGCATGGGGTCAGATCCCTTTCCAGGGGAAAGGGCTCTGACCCCTGGTTCGAAGAAGGGGTCAGAGCCGCGCCAGGCGCGGATCTGACCCCATGCCTTCAAGCGTCCTCGCGCACGTAGGCGAACGACTCGTCCAGCCGCGGGAAGCCGATCACCTGCTGTACCAGCGCCTGCGCGTCGTCATCGGTGATGTCGCCTTCAGCGATTTCGCCCTCGCGCGCGAACAGCGCCGCCACTGCCGCGTACTGGTCGGCGCGCAGAACCGGCTGGTGGTTCTGCAACCAGCGCTGCAGGTTCACGGCCAGCTCACCATGCGACAGCAGCGAGTACGGCCGCTCATATTCGGCCACGGCTTCAACCATCTTGCGGAACACGAAGTCCTGGTAATTGGCGGCCAGTACATCGGCACGATCATCGTCATGCCACACCAGCACGACCGGCGGCTCGTCAAAGCCGGGGGCATTGGTCCAGAAGCAGTAGCTGTCACCTGCCCCGGTGCGTGCGAACGGCAGCAGCTGCAGGTCCGCGCGCAGGGGATTGTAGTGATCTTCGGCCGTGAGCTCCTGCCACGCCTCGAGCAGCTCGTCGTGCTCCAGCGGCTCGTATTCCTGCGCATACAGCAGCACCGGCGGGTCGTCCTGCAGCGTGGGAAACACCGTTTCGGACCACTGCGGGTGGCTGCCGCCCCAGCTCAACCGACCTGCGTCATGCAGCTGCTGGAACAGCGGCGGGAATGCCTGGCCGGTCGCCTGTTCGATGTCGCTCAATCTGCTCATGGATGTCCTTGTCATGGGGAGCCACCTACCTTGCCTGAATTCACCCGGCAGATGAACCCGCAGCCTGCTCCAGCAGGTCTAGACTGCGTGCAACCGGCCTCCGCAGACCCCTGCCATGGACTCCCCCGCCCGCACCTTCATCGTCAACATCGATGTACCCGACCTGGCCGCTGCCGAAGCGTTCTACGTTGCAGCGTTCGGCCTGCATGCCGGTCGCCGCCTGGGGGCGGGCGCGCTGGAACTGCTCGGCGGCCCCACCCCGCTGTACCTG
Source organism: Stenotrophomonas sp. ZAC14A_NAIMI4_1 (assembly GCF_003086915.1). Classification (NCBI taxonomy): domain Bacteria; kingdom Pseudomonadati; phylum Pseudomonadota; class Gammaproteobacteria; order Lysobacterales; family Lysobacteraceae; genus Stenotrophomonas; species Stenotrophomonas sp. ZAC14A_NAIMI4_1. Next base: position 4,254,306 of record NZ_CP026002.1, on the reverse strand, counting down.
CTGCAGAGCGAAGACGGCAGCGTGGCTACCGATGAGGGCGACGTGCGCGATTTCGAGCGGCACTGGACGCCGTTGCACCTGGACTGGGTGGTGGAAGACATCAACGTCGCACTGTCACGCGCGGTGGCTGCAGGCGCGGTGATCGAACTGCCGGTGAGCGAGCGTCGCTGGGGACGGCTGGCGGTGCTGGCCGATCCCTTCGGGCACGGGTTCTGCCTGATCCAGTTCGTCGGGTTGGGGTACGACGCGCTGGTGGAGTGAACGGGAAATCAGCCCAAAATCGGCGCAGGAAAATTTGCAACTATTCGCATTGAATTGCCGACCCTGCCAGCCAACCATTGGCGCTTTGACTCCTGCATTCCTCATGCGTTTCTCATTTATCGAACTCTGCGAACTCCTCGGACAACGCATCGATTGCAATGCTGTCTTGTCCACAGCCAACCGGATAGGGGCAAAACCACCCCGACCAACTTCATTGAAGTGCTCGAATTCCAGCGGAGTCATGTCCCACGGCGCAACCGGTCTTGAGATTGCCTGGACGCACGAGATACTGGCTCCGCAGTACTACCCGCCGCGCAGATCTGGAACAGACTTTGTTTGCTGGATCGATTCGATCTGGTTCGATCCGACAACAGTCGACAATCTGCCGTTGCAACTTTCTCCAGATGCTCTCGCTTCGGATCTTTTTCAAGCGACTCCTCGACTAATTGCGGAAGATATACCAGCGCGTACAGCTGCAAAGCTCACGGACCATCCAGGTTGCATCCTTGTTCTCCCCAGCACACCTCGCCGCTGGCAGATCAAGCTTGCACAGATGCACCGTTACTCGATGCCTGGCCACGATGCCGTTGGAAATGACCGCCTCGAACGGGATGGAAATTCATCCAGATGGAAACACGTGGATCAAGCCGCAGCCTTCTTTCTCTACTGGTGCATTCTCAGAGGCTTCGCAAGCGAACGGCACACGGGTGATCACACCGCAGACCTCCAGGACCTGCGTCAGCATCGTCTGTCACTGACGGAGTACATGCATGCAAGCTGTTTTGAAGGCGAGTTGTGGAGCTGGGATATCCGCGAATCGGCGCGCGACTTCGCGTACACCTATTTTCATGCGCTCTGCCATCGGAACTCGGCGCATCCCAGGATTGGAAAGTTGAATAGGTGCCATCCCAATGACGACCTGAACGCAGTGGTGGACCATCTGTCCAAGTGCGGAGTGCCGAATGCGAACGATGAGTGGCGATTGTTTCATCACTTCGCCACGATGCTCGACGCGCGCTGGCAAGACTACCTGCTGACAGGACTGCAGACAGAAGTAAGCCGCCGCCGGGCTGTCCAGCTCACGGCAATGTATCGGAAAATGGTGGAAAACCTCTCAGCGGTTTCCGAACTGCCGTAGAAATTCGAGTGCTTTTCGACCTCCAGGTGTGCGGAATTTTCTCGAGAGGACATCCACGCATGGCGTGGATCTACCTGCCGCATGCGGGTGGGTGCCGACCGTTGGTCGGCACGGCATCACTCCCGCAGCATGTCCACGAATGCACGCAGCGCCGAGGCCATCTGCCGCTGCTTCGGGTAATACAGCACGAAGCCGGGAAACGGTTCGCTCCAGTCCTGCAGCACCGCCACCATCGTCCCGGCCTCGAGGTGCGGGCGCGCGGCATCTTCCAGCACGTAGGCCAGGCCGAACCCATCAAGTACCGCGCGGATGATGGTGGTCTGCTCGCTCAGCGTCAGCCGCCCGCGCACATCGATTTCCAGCGACTGCCCATCGCGGTCGAACTGCCACTTGTACAGGTGCCCGCTGGCGAAGCGGAAACGGATGCATTCGTGCTGCAGCAGGTCGCGCGGATGCTGCGGCGCCGGGTGCCGGCGCAGGTACTCCGGCGAGGCCACGATCATGCCGTGCAGCGCCGGCCCCAACGGCACCGCCACCATGTCCTCGGGCACGAACTCGTGCAGGCGCACGCCGGCATCAAAACCTTCGGCCACGATGTCCACCAGCCCGTCGTTCTCGGTCAACTCCAGGCGCACGTCCGGGTGCGCGCGCAGGAAGCGGGTCAGCCGCGGGCCAAGCTGGTTCGGCACCGCCGAGCGGGCCGCATTGATGCGCAGCAGGCCGGTCGGGCTGTCCCTGAACTGGTTCATTTCTTCCAGCGCGTCATGCACCTGGCCCAGCGCCGGCTGCAGCCGGTCCAGCAGGCGCTGCCCGGCCTCGGTCAGGGCCACGCTGCGGGTGGTGCGGTGGAACAGGCCCACCCCCAGCCGCTCTTCCAGCGCGCGGATCGCATAGCTCACCGCCGAGGTCGACAAGGTCAGCTCGCCGCCAGCCTTGCGGAAGCTGCGATGGCGCGCCACCGCAGCAAAGGCCGCCAGGTGCGAAAGATTGTCAGTGGCCATGATTGTGCAGTCTGCCTTGATGAATCATGCCGATATCCGGGCTTTGTAGGCCGGTACGAGGGGCGTATTGTAAAGCGCCTTTCGACAAACCCCGCCAAGGATTCCCCATGTCCCTCGCCCATGGTTATGCGGTACGCACCAACACCGCCCCGCTTGAGCCCTTCACCTTCGAACGCCGCGCCGTCGGCGCCAACGACATCCGCATCGAAGTGCTGTACAGCGGCATCTGCCATTCCGACCTGCACCAGGCCCGCGACGATTGGGGCGGCGCCGAATACCCGATGGTGCCCGGCCACGAGATCATCGGCCGCGTGGTCGAGGTCGGTCCGTCCGTCACCACCCTGAAGGTCGGCGATTTCGCCGGCGTCGGCTGCATGGTCGATTCCTGCCGCCATTGCGATGCCTGCAACCACGACCTGGAGCAGTACTGCGAAAAGGGCCCGACCTACACCTACAACAGCCACGACCGCAACACCGGCGAGCTGACCATGGGCGGCTACTCCGACCACATCGTGGTCGAGCAGCGCTTCGTGGTGAAGGTGTCCGAGAAGCTGGACCTGAAGGCCGCCGCACCGCTGCTGTGCGCCGGCATCACCACCTACTCGCCGCTGCGCCACTGGAAGGTCGGCCCGGGCCAGAAGGTGGGCGTGATCGGCCTGGGTGGCCTCGGCCACATGGGCGTGAAGTTCGCCAAGGCGATGGGCGCCACCGTGGTGATGATCACCACCACCCCGGAAAAGGGTGCCGACGCCAAGCGCCTGGGCGCCGACGAAGTGCTGGTCTCGCGCGACGCCGAACAGATGAAGGCCCACGCCAACAGCTTCGACTTCCTGCTCAACACGGTGCCGGTCAGCCATGACACCAACCCGTACATGAGCCTGCTCAAGCGCGATGCCACCATGTGCCTGGTCGGCGTCATCACCGAACTGGACCCGCCGCTGATGGGCGGCACGGTCATCTTCGGCCGCAAGCACGTCACCGGTTCTGCGATCGGCGGCATGGCCGAAACCCAGGAAATGATGGACTTCTGTGCCGAGCACGGCATCGTCAGCGATGTTGAAGTGATCAACATCAAGGACGTGAACCAGGCCTGGGAGCGCATGGCGAAGAACGATGTGCGCTACCGCTTCGTGATCGACATGGCCACCATCAAGGCCTGATCGCCACAGTCATGGAACGAAAAAACCCCGGCAATGCCGGGGTTTTTTCATGGCGCACAGCCGGCTGACACGGTCAGCCCAGTCAAATCAACCGACACGATGCGGAATCCATTTCATGAAGACGTCAACGGGCTGTTGCTCAGCCTGCTCCGCCAGCGCCTGCAGAAAGTCCGCATAGGACCCTATGGCGGGTAGATCCCTGTAGTCCGATCCAGCCCAGAACACGAACCCGATGTTCATCCCGAACGCACGCTTCACCAGCCGGGCGATACGCGAGCTTTCCACATCTGAGTTGGATCTGATGCGCAGGTAGACGTCGTTGATCAGATCACTGCCATCCCCGGCAACTGCGGCGCAACTGACTACCTGTTCCGCCCCAGGGAAGTAGAGGTCGGCAACTTCAGCCAGGAAGTCACTGTTCCGCGCTGGCGCCATTTCATCCCGCCCTGTTCCCTCTGCGGCAGGATTCTGCTCGAACAAGATGAACTGGCTCATGGCAAGGGCCGGTAGCGCCGGGCCATGCCCGGCGGCCACGCAACACGATCAATAAGCAAACTCGCGGAACACCGGGTCCACGTCGCCATGCCAGCGGCCATGGAACAGCGCCAGCTTGCGCTCGGCCGGGGTCAGGCCCGACTCGACGATTTCCTGCAGCACGTCCAGGAACTTGCTTTCGTCCTGGCCATCGGCATTGCGCGCACCGCGGCGCTTGAGGCCTTCCACGGAGATCTTCACCGCTTCGCGGGCCAGGTCGCGCACGGTGCCGTTGCGGAACGGCAGGCCCATGGCATGCTTCGGTACGCCGTCACGCAGTGCGTGGCGCTCGGCCAGGCTGAAATCACGCACCAGGTCCCAGGCGGCATCCAGCGCGGTGTCGTCGTACAGCAGGCCCACCCAGAACGCCGGCAGTGCACACAGACGGCTCCACGGGCCACCGTCGGCACCGCGCATTTCCAGGTACTTCTTCAGGCGCACTTCCGGGAAGGCGGTGGTCATGTGGTCCGACCAGTCGCGCAGCGTCGGCAGCGCACCGGGCAGCACCGGCAGCTTGCCCTGCATGAAATCACGGAAGCTCTGCCCGCTGGCGTCGTGGTAGATGCCATCGCGGTAGGAGAAATACATCGGCACGTCGAGCAGGTAGTCGACATAGCGCTCGTAACCGAAGCCATCCTCGAACACGAAGTCGAGCATGCCGGTGCGGTCGGCGTCGGTGTCGGTCCAGATGTGCGAGCGGTAGCTCAGGTAGCCGTTCGGCTTGCCTTCGGTGAACGGCGAATCGGCGAACAGCGCGGTGGCGATCGGCTGCAGCGCCAGCGACACGCGGAACTTCTTCACCATGTCCGCTTCGGTGGCGTAATCCAGGTTCACCTGCACGGTGGACGTGCGGGTCATCATGTCCAAGCCCAGCGAACCGACCTTGGGCATGTACGAACGCATGATCTTGTAGCGGCCCTTGGGCATCCACGGCATTTCATCGCGGCGCCACTTCGGCTGGAAGCCCATGCCGAGGAAGCCCAGCTGCAGTTCGCCGGCCACCTGTGCCACTTCATTCAAGTGGGTGCCGGTTTCCACGCAGGTCTGGTGGATGGTTTCCAGCGCCGCGCCGGACAGCTCCAGCTGGCCGGCCGGCTCCAGCGTCACCGAGGCGTTGTCACGCAGCAGGGCGATGGTGTTGCCGTTCTCCTGCACCGGCTCCCAGCCGAAGCGGGTCAGGCCGTTGAGCAGGGCTTCGATGCCACGCTCGCCTTCGAAGGTCGGCGGGCGCAGGTCGTCCAGGCGGAACCCGAACTTCTCGTGTTCGGTACCGATGCGCCACTGCGCACGGGGCTTTTCGCCGGAGGCAAGCACCTCGACCAGCTCCGAGCGGTCGGTAATGGGCGTATCGGCGACGTGGCTGGGACTCGACAAGGGGAGGACTCGCTGGACAGTGGCAGGGGATGTGGGGCTGGGAGCCTTCCATCGCAAGGGCGCACTATAGCGTGGCGGCCCTTCGCAGCATGCGACGGTGACGGGTTTCAGCATCCTACCGACGACCTCTTGACCCCCGTACACTCAGGCCATGAGCCGCCATTCACGACACCCGGAACTGCACCGCGCCGATCGCGTGGGCTGGCTGCGCGCCGCCGTACTGGGAGCCAATGACGGCATCGTCTCGGTGGCCGGCCTGGTGGTGGGCGTGGCCGCCAGCGGCGCCTCGGCCAGCACGATCCTGGCCACCGGCGTGGCCGGCACCGTCGCCGGTGCCATGTCGATGGCCGCCGGCGAATACGTGTCGGTGCAGACCCAGGCCGACACCGAAGCGGCCGACCTGGCCGTGGAAATGCGCGAACTGCACGAAGACCCGCACAGCGAACTGGACGAGCTGACCGCGATCTACCGCCATCGCGGCCTGGAGCCGGCACTGGCCCGGCAGGTGGCCGAACAGCTGACCGCACACGACGCGCTGGGCGCGCACGCGCGCGACGAACTCGGCATTACCGACACCCTGCGCGCGCGTCCGCTGCAGGCCGCCCTCGCCTCGGCCGGCGCCTTCACCTGCGGCGCCGCGCTGCCGGTGCTGACCGCCCTGTTCTCCAGCGCGGCGCAGGTCACCGTGGCCACCACCGCCAGCACCCTGCTCGGCCTGTGCCTGACCGGCGCGATGGCCGCCCGTGCCGGTGGTGCGCCGCCGGTGCGCGGTGCCGTGCGGGTGATGTTCTGGGGCGCGCTGGCAATGGCTGCCGCCGCCGGCATTGGCAGACTGCTGGGAGCCCACCTGTCATGACCGCGATGCTGCCACCGGCCGTCGCCCTGCTGGCGGAGATGGCCAGCCTGGCCGGCTGCGACCGCGCCGAAGGCTATGCCTGCATCACCGCGCGCCGCGAACACGGCGCCAGCTCGGTGGACATTCCACAACCGCAGTTCGTGATCCTGCTGGAAGGCAGCAAGCAGGTACGCACCGCGCACCAGTCGCTGACCGTGCACGCCGGCGACATGCTGTTGTTCACCCAGCGCTGCCGGATCGATGTGGTCAACACGCCCGATGCGGGCACCGGCCGTTACCTCAGTGCCATCGTGCCGTTGTGTGCGGAAGTGCTGGGCGCGGCGCGCACGTTGTGGAGCGAAGCGTTGCCGGCCGCTGGCGATGCGATCGCACAGCCACGCCTGGACGACCACGGCGCGGTGCTGCGGCGCTGGCGCCAGGCGCTGCAGGATGGGCATTACAGCGACGCACGGCTGGCCCTGGCCGAGCTGGTACTGGCGTGGTGCCGGCAGGGCCACGGCAACCTGCTGCTGCCGCAGGCACCGAGCCTGGGCGAACAGATCCGCGACCGCATCGCGGCCGAGCCGGCGCGTGACTGGCAGTCGCGCGACGTTGAAGACCAGTTCGCGCTGAGCGGCGCGACCCTGCGCCGTCGCCTGGCGGCCGAGCGCACCAGCCTGCGGCAGTTGCTGACCGAAGCGCGGTTGGCACATGGCATGACGCTGCTGTACACGACGGACCTGCCACTGAAGACGGTGGCCGCACGCGCGGGGTATCGGTCGGCGGCGAGTTTCAGCAAGCGCTTCGCCGAGCGGTACGGGTTGGCTCCGACAGACATCTAGGGTGGGGTTGTCTGGCAGGGCTTGCAGCCCTGCACCTGCTGCGAGCCAGAGCAACGTCAACGTCAAAAGCCGGAGCGGCATTCCGTGGGATGGCGGGGCGGTGTGGGTGGTCAGGACACGCCGTAAACCCGTCCATGGGGGCTCGATGGCGCCATCCATGGCGCCAACGGTCCTGCCCACCCACACCGCCCCACCTCTGACAGTTGGCCGGTGCTGTTGGTGCCAACTGCTGAGGGTGGGTGCCGACCGTTGGTCGGCACATCTGTCAGATATCGAATGAATTCATCCACGCATGGCGTGGATCTACTGGTAACGGCGGCTTTTGGTAGGTGTCGACCTTGGTCGACACATCTCTCAGATATCGAAATCCTTCTGGGGTCAGAGCCCGTTGCGCAGCAACGGGATCCGACCCCGAGCTCTGGCAGATCGCGGCCAACTGTCGAAGGCGGGGTGGGTCCGGTGGCAGGGGTGTGAGCGGCATGGATGCCGCGACCAAGCCCCCATGGATGGGTTTACGGCGTCCCCTGCCACCGGACCCACCCCGCCTACCCTCAGGAGACCAGCTTCTGCCGTTGCTTCGGCAGTTGACGTTGCTTCTGCGGGTGCAGGGCTGCAAGCCCTGCCGCACACACCCCCCCTGAGCATTCCACGCAGTGGTTTGAGCGCATCGCGCACGCGCCACCCGGCACGCTGCACGGCAACGGAATCCCCCGCCTTGCCGAGCCCCTCATGAACCTCCATCACATGCCCCTGCACGCCGCGCTGCTGCTGGCACTGTCCTCCCTGCCGCTGGCTGCCATGGCCGAAGCCACCTCGCCGCCCCCCGCCCAACAGGTGCCGGGCGTCTACCACCAGCGCGTCGGCACCCTGCAGGTCACCGCCCTGTTCGATGGCGTGGTCGCGCTGGGACGGCAGGAAGTGGTTGGTGTCGCGCCCACCCTGGTCACCCGCCTGCTCGATGGTCGCTATGTGCCGGAAGACAGCAAAGGCCTGCAGACCGCGGTCAACGCTTTCCTGGTCCGCCAGGGCAACCACCTCACCCTGGTCGACACCGGCACCGCACAGTGCTTCGGTCCCGGCCTGGGCCAGGTGCTGGGCAACCTGCGCGCGGCAGGCGTGGACCCGACCGAGGTGGACGACGTGCTGCTCACCCACGCCCACCCGGACCATATGTGCGGCGTGCTGGATGCGCAGGGCCAGCCGGCTTACCCCAATGCCACCGTGTGGCTGTCCAGGGCCGATGCCGATTACTGGCTGGACCCGGCCAGCGAAGCCCGGGCGCCGCAGGGCGTGCGCTTCGCCTTCCCGCTGGCGCGCAACGCAGTGGCGCCGTATCAGGCCAGCGGTCACCTGCGCACCTTCAGCCCCGGCGATGCCCTGCCCGGTGGCGCGGTGGCGATGGACAGCCACGGCCATACCCCCGGCCATGTCTCCTACCGGTTCGACAGCCAGGGCCAGTCATTGCTGGTGTGGGGAGATGTGCTGCACTTCCACGCGGTGCAGTTCGCACACCCGGAAGCGGCCTTCGAGGCCGATGCCGACCGCAAGGCGGCCATCGCCAGCCGTCGCGCCCTGCTTGAGGAGGCCACCGCCCAGGGCTGGTGGGTGGCCGGTGCCCACCTGCCGTTCCCCGGTCTGGGCCACGTGCGCCGCGAGGGCGAGGCCTATGCGTGGGTGCCGGCGGAGTATTCGCCGTTGAAATGAAGTGCCGCCGGGCATGGTGCCGTTGCCGGCCAGCCGCCGGCACTACCAGAAGGCAGGTCGGTAGCGCCCGGCTGCCAGCCGGGCGACCAGCAGACGCCTTACGCCAGCCCCAGCCAGCCGCCGATCACGCCGCGGGCTTCATCCACGCCGGTGCGGTCTTCACCGGAGAACACCTGCACGCTGACGCTGTCGCCGTAGGCCGAATGCAGGTCCTTGCGCACCTTCTGCAGGGTCTGCATCTGCTGGCTGCGGCTGAGCTTGTCGGCCTTGGTCAGCAGCGCGTGCGCGGGCATGCCACGCTGCACGGCGTAGGACAGCATCTGCCGGTCGTAGTCCTTCAGCGGGTGGCGGATGTCCATCACCACCACCAGGCCCTTCAGGGCTTCGCGGGTGCGGAAGTACCGGTCGATGAAGGCCTGCCAGTGCGCCTGCAGGTCCAGCGGCACCTTGGCGTAGCCGTAACCGGGCAGGTCGACCAGGTGCGCTTCCGGGGTGATCTGGAAGAACACCAGCTGCTGGGTGCGGCCGGGGGTCTTGGACACACGGGCCAGGGAGTTCTGCCGGGTCAGCGCGTTGAGGGCGCTGGACTTGCCGGCGTTGGAGCGGCCGGCGAAAGCCACTTCGGCCCCTTCATCGGGCGGCAGCTGCCGCACGTTATGGGCCGAGAGGTGGTAACGGGCGCGTTCGATGAGCAATGACATGTGCCTAGGATCGCATGTTGCGGCGCCGCGCGCCCGTTCCCGGCGCCGCTGGCCGGGAAAATGCTGCACTGCTGCGTTGACCGTGCGCGGAAACGGCGTTGATAATCCGGGCGATGCCGGCGGCCACCGCCCGGCCCGGTCCATACGGAGCTTTAGCATGCGCCACGCTCGCGTTCTTGCCGTATCCGCTCTTGCCACTGCCGTCGTCGTTGCCGCTGCTGCCTTCGCGCAGACCACGCTGACCCCGCTGCCGGACAACGGGCCGATCCGCACGGCCTCGCTGGAGGTCGATTTCAGCAAGACCACCTGGGGCGACGCCAAGGCCGGCCAGACCAAGGCCTCGGCCTGCGCGGCCTGCCACGGGGCCGACGGCAATTCCACGGTGGAGATGTACCCGTCCATCGCCGGCCAGAGCGAGCGCTACGTGGCCCAGCAGATGGCCCTCATCGCCAACGGCCAGCGCAGTTCCGGCGCATCGGTGGCGATGGTGCCCTTCGTGCAGAACCTCACCCCGCAGGACATGCGCGATATCGGCGCGTTCTTCGCCACCCAGAAGGCCACCGCCGGCATCGCCGACGATACGGCCGTGACCGATGGCCCCTACAAGGGCATGAAGTTCTACGAGATCGGCCAGCAGCTGTACCGCGGCGGCGACGCCACGCGCGGCCTGCCGGCCTGCATGGCCTGCCACGGCCCCAGCGGCGCCGGCAACCCCGGCCCGGCCTATCCGCACATCGGCGGCCAGCACACCAGCTATGTCGCTCGCCGCCTGCAGGAATACCAGGCCGGCCAGACCAACGAGACCGACAAGGCGCACTTCCAGATCATGGCCGCGGTAGCCCAGAAGCTCAGCGAACAGGAAGTCCAGGCCCTCTCCAGCTACCTGCAGGGCCTGCACAACAAGGCCGATGACATCGCCGCCGAAGCCGCCGCCACGCAACCGGCCGCCGCCCCCTGACCGCCACTGGTCGGCCCGGGTCGCCACGGCGGCCCGCGGCTGCGGTATGTTTCCTTCACGCCGGCGGCTGCGCCGGCGTTGTTATTTTCAATGGAGATGCGTGTCGATGAGGTTGATTCCCCGCCTTCTGCTGTCCCTGCTGGTGATGCTGCCGCTGGCCGCTTACGCCGCCACCCCCGCCAATGCCCCGCTGGTTGAAGGCAAAGACTACGAACGCATCGCCAAGTCCGGCCCGTTCCAGCCCCTGGCCGGCAAGATCGAAGTCGTTGAAGTCTTCGGCTACACCTGCCCGCATTGCGCCCATTTCGAGCCGCAGCTGGAAGCCTGGGCCGCCAAGCTGCCGGCCGACGTGCGCTTCACCCCGGTCCCGGCCGCCTTCGGCGGTGCCTGGGATGCCTGGGCCCTGGCCTATTACGCCGCCGATGAAGTGGGCGTGGCCAAGCGCAGCCACGCCGCCGTGTTCAAGGCCCTGCACGAGCAGGGTTCGCTGCCGATGCAGAACGTCTCGGCCGATGAGCTCGCCACCTTCTACAGCGCCTATGGCGTGAGCGCCGACCGCTACAAGCAGGCCCTGCGTGGCGATGCGGTGCAGAAGAAGGTCGCCGAGGCCCGTGCCTTCGCCCAGCGCACCCAGGTCCCGGGCACGCCGGCCATCATCATCAACGGCCAGTACCTGGTGCGTGGCAACAGCTTCGAGGACCAGCTGCGCATCGCGTCCAAGCTGATTTCCGAAGCCCGCGCCCGCCGCTGAACCAATCCCGACCATCGACACGGCGCTGTCGCCGCCGCATGTCATCATTTCCCCCTGGCCGGCGCCCGCCGCCGGCCCCACCTTTCCAGATGCTGGAGACGTTTCAATGAAGACCCGTATCGCTGCTTTCGCACTTGCAGCCCTGCTGCCGATCCTGGCGGCCTGCAAGGCCGACGATGGCACCACCAACACCACCGCTCCGGCTGAACCGGCCGCGACCCCGGCTGCCGCCGAGCCTGCCGCCGAGCCTGCCGCGACCCCCGCCGCCGAGCCCGCTGCCGGCGCCGAAGGCGCTGCCCCGGCCGCCACCGACACCGCTGCGGCCCCGGCCCCGACCACCACCGCGCTGACCGGCCCGGCCCCGGTGGAAGGCGCCGACTACCAGCTGATCAGCAACGGCCAGCCGTTCCAGCCGGCTGCCGGCAAGGTCGAAGTGGTCGAGATCTTCGGTTACGTCTGCCCGGCCTGCGCCGCCTTCCAGCCGCTGGTCGGCCCGTGGAAGGCCGGCCTGCCCAGCGACGTGAACTTCGTCTACGTGCCGGCCATGTTCGGCGGCACCTGGGACAACTACGCCCGTGCCTTCTACGCCGCGCAGACCCTGGGCGTGCAGGAGAAGACCCACGAGGCGCTGTACGCCGCCATCCACTCGCAGCAGACCCTGAAGGGTGAGCGCGGCGCCGACTCGGTCGACGACATCGCCAAGTTCTACGCCGGCTACGGCGTGGATCCGAAGCAGTTCGCCGCCACCATGGGCAGCTTCGCGGTGAATGCCAAGACCAACTCGGCCAAGCAGTTCGCCCAGCGCAGCCAGATCAGCGGCACCCCGTCGATCATCATCAACGGCAAGTACCTGGTGAAGGGCAAGACCTTCCCGGACATGCTGCGCATCGCCGACCACCTGATCGCCCGCGAACGCGGTGCGGCCCAGGCGCACTGATCCCGAGAGAAAGCATTGCCGGCCGTGACTTCCCCCCACACACGGACCCTGCGCTTGCTGACGGCCAACATCCAGGCCGGCTCGAGCACCCGCCGCTACAGCGACTATGTGACCCGCAGCTGGTCACATGCGCTGCCGGCGGGACGCAAGCGCAGCAGCCTGGACGCGATCGCCACCCTGGCGCGCGGCCATGACATCGTCGGCCTGCAGGAGGCCGACCCGGGCAGCCTGCGGTCGGGCTTCACCAACCAGACCCACTACCTGGCCCAGCGCGCCGGCTTCAACTACTGGAGCCACCAGCCGAACCGGCGCATGGGCGGGGTGGCGTCCAGCGCCAACGGCCTGCTGAGCAAGCTGGAACCGGTGGAAGTACAGGACCACGCCTTGCCCGGCCGTATCGGCGGGCGCGGCGTACTGCTGGCCAAGTTCGGCGATGGCGAGGACGGCCTGGCCGTGGCGGTGGCCCACCTGTCACTGGGTGCGGGTTCGCGGATGTCCCAGCTCGGCTTCATCGCCGAGCTGCTGTCCGACCATCCCAACGCCGTGCTGATGGGCGATTTCAACTGCCTGGCCGAGCGCCCGGAAATGCAGGTGCTGTACCAGAAGACCCGGCTGCAGCCGCCGGGCTGCGTGGTGCCGACCTTCCCCAGCTGGCGCCCGGACCGGGCCATCGACCACATCCTGGTCAGCAGCAACCTGCAGACCCGCAGCGTGGAAGCCGTCCCGGCCGCGTTCTCCGATCACCTGGCCCTGGCCATGGCCATCGACGTTCCCGCCGACGCCCTGCGCTGACCCGTTTGGTAGGTGCCAACCTTGGTTGGCGCGGTGGGTGCGCACCTACCGTTCTGGTGGGTGCGGACCGTTGGTCCGCACGCTCTCCGACGGGCACACCCCGGCGCTACCCCGCCTGCACCACCGGCGTTCTCAACCGCCGCGCGGTCATCGTGCTGCCTACCGAAGCCACCACCGTGCAGCCGATTGCCAGCCACTGAACGCCGGCCAGCTGCTCGTGCAGCAACAGCATCGCCCACAGCGCGGCCACCGCCGGTTCCATGCTGATCAGGATGCCGAAGGTTTCTTTGGGCAGGCGCTTGAGCGCCATCATTTCCAGCGACATCGGGATCGCGCTGGACACCAGCGCCACCAGCAGGCCCGCCAGCAGGATCTTCGGCTCCAGCAGCGCCATGCCGGCGTGGGCCACGCCCACCGGCACCACCACCAGTGACGCGGCCAGCAGCCCCAGCGAAACCGTATGGCCGGCATGCAGGTGGCCGGCGCGCTTGCCGAAGACGATGTACAGACCCCAACACGCTGCGGCGCCCATGGCGTAGAGCACGCCGGCAGGATCCAACGCCGGCCCGCCGCCCAGCGGCAGCAGCAGCAACAGGCCAACCAGCGCACAGCCTACCCAGAGGAAGTCGATCGGCCGCCGCGAGGACAGCATCGCCACCGTCAACGGGCCGGTGAACTCGATGGCCACGGCGATGCCGAAGGGAATGGTGCGGATGGCCATGTAGAACAGCAGGTTCATCAGGCCCAGGGTCAGCCCGTAGCGGAGGATGGTCATCGCATCCACGCGGCTGGTTTTCCAGCGCCACGGCCGCCAGAACAGCAGCAGCAACAGGGCCGAGAAGCCCACGCGCAACGCGCTGGTGCCCTGCGCGCCGACCAGGGGGAACAGGTGTTTGGCATAGGAAGTGCCGATGGCCAGCGCGGTAACCGAGCCGAGCACCGCCAGCGCCGGCAACATCGGCGCGAATCGGGAAGTCTGCATGCGCCCAGTCTATTGCGCTGGCGGCGAGCACTTGGCTCAATTGAGGGCCCGTCCGCGCAATTTCTGCTCGCCATGGCCACCGCCCCCGTGCTGGACAGCTTCGACCACGCCATCCTCGACCTGCTGCAGCGGGACAACGCCCTGCCGCAGCGGCAGATTGCCGAGGCCGTGCACCTGTCCACGCCCGCCGTGCAGCGGCGCATCAAGCGACTGCAGGACAGCGGCGTGATTTCCGCCAACGTGGCTGTGCTCGACGCGGCCAGGGTCGGGCGCCCGCTCACGATCATCGTCGAGGTACGTGTGGTGAGCGAGCAGCGCGAGAAGGTCGCCCCGTTCCGCCGCCGCGTGCAGGATGACCCGGCCGTGCAGCAGTGCTACTCGATCACCGGCGACGGCGATTTCCTGCTGCTGCTTTCGGCGGCCTCGATGGAAGAGTACGAAGCGATCACCGAGCGACTGTTCGGCGGCGACGACAACATCGAGCGCTTCCGCACCTCGGTGGCGCTGGGCACGTTGAAGCGCAGCTTCTCGGTCCCGATGCCACCGGTTGTGTAGAGTCGAGCCATGCTCGACTGCTGTTGCCTGTGCCGTTGTAGAGTCGAGCCATGCTCGACTGCTTTTCCATGCAGTCGAGCATGGCTCGACTCTACATTGCCGCCAGTCGAGCAAGCTCGACTCTACATCCGGAAACCATGAGCACACCGCCCTCCCCTGCCCGACGCCTGCGCCGCTGGCTGCTGCGCGCCACGCTGCTGCTGATCGCCGGCATCGCCGCGCTGTCCCTGTGCAACAGCCCCTGGGCGGCGGCACCGAAGATGCTGTGGACACTGGGACGCATGCCTGTGGCCACTGAACTGCCGGTACCGGTAGACGGCGTGCGGCCCAGGCAGATCGCCGACACCTTCGGCGCGCCCCGCGGCCGTGACCGCACCCACGCCGGCATCGACATCTTCGGCAAGCGCGGCACGCCGGTGCGCAGTGCCACGGTGGGCGTCATCGCCGATGTGCGCGAAAGCGGGCTGGGCGGGCGCCAGGTATGGGTGATCGGGCCCGGCCGTGAGCGTTACTACTACGCGCACCTGGAAGACTGGGCCGAGGGCCTGGCGCGAGGCCAGGTGGTGCAGGCCGGCCAGCTGCTGGGCTACGTGGGCGACAGTGGCAATGCCAAGGGCACGCCGCCGCACCTGCACTGGGGCATCTACGGCACGGACGGCGCCCGCGACCCGTTGCCGCTGCTGCGTTGACGCCGCCATACGCGCCCTGCGTCATTTGTAAATAGAAACAATTCGCATTACCATATTTGCGTTTTCCGGGCAGCCAGGATGGTTCGCCCTCCTCGCATTGCCCAGCCACCGCCCTGCAGCGCAGGGCCCCGCCAGCGGCGTGAGACCCCCACCAGCCGCGGCGCCAGACCATCCGGGAAGCCGGTCGGACGCACGCACGTGCCCGTCCAGGAAACCCAATGATCCGTTCGACCCCTGCCCTGCTGCCGCATCGCCTGTCCGCGGCGATGCTCTCCGCCCTGTGCCTGGCCGCCGCGCCCGCCGCCTTCGCTGAAACCGCCGCCGACCCGACCACGCTCGACAAGGTGGTGGTGAAGGGTGAGCGCGCCGAAGGCTACTCGGTGCGCAAGACCTCGGCCGGCACCCGCTTCGACCTCGCCCCGCGTGAGATCCCGCAGTCGATCAGCATCATCAGCCACCAGCGCATCGAGGACCAGAACCTCGACGACATCATCGACGTGCTGGGCAACACCACCGGCGTGAGCAGCACCCAGTCCGATACCGAGCGCACCGAGTTCTATGCACGCGGTTTCTACATCGACAGCTACCAGTTCGATGGCCTGCCGACGCAGATGGTGCAGAACTGGAGCTACGGCGATTCCGGCCTGGACCTGGCCCTGTACGACCGCGTGGAAGTGGTGCGTGGCGCCACCGGCCTGCTCAGCGGCGCCGGCAACCCGTCGGCGTCGGTGAACCTGATCCGCAAGCACGCCGACAGCGCCGAGCTGGCCGGCAGCGTCTCGGTCAACGTCGGCAGCTGGGGCCGCACCCGCACCACCGTGGACGTGGGCAGCGCACTGAATGCCAGCGGCACCGTGCGCGGTCGTGTCATCGGCAGCTACCTGGACACCGATGCGCAGATGGACCGCTACAACCAGCACAAGACGCTGGGCTACATGGTCATCGATGCCGACCTGACCCCCGATACGCAGCTGAGCGTGGGCTACGACTACCAGCAGAAGCGCGCCAACGGCGCGACCTGGGGCGGCTTCCCGATGCTGTTCTCCGATGGCACCAGCACCGGCTACGACGAATCGTTCAATGCCAGCCCGAACTGGACCTACTGGGACACCACCAGCAAGCGCGCCTTCGCCACCCTGGAGCACGGCTTCGCCAACGGCTGGAAGTTCAAGATCGGCGCAACGCATGACGAGACCAAGGCCGACGACAAGCTGTTCTACCCGGCCTACAACGACTGGGTTACCGGCGCCTCGTTCTTTGACAAGAACACTGGTGCGGGCATCTCGCCGTCGGCCGGCTTCTACAACACCGAACGCAAGGTCGACGCGATCGATGGCTTCGTTGACGGTCCGTTCCAGCTGTTCGGCCGCGAACACCAGTTCATGGCGGGCCTGAGCTACAACAAGCGCGACTACGCCAACTACGGCGACTACCAGGTCGGCGGTGCCGGCCTTGCCTGGGATCCCTTCTCCAGCTACCTGAACTGGACCGGCAACATCAGCGAACCGAACTGGAACCCGCTCAGCCTGGCCAGCGAAGGCACCATCACCCAGAAGGCCGGCTATGCCGCCACACGCCTGTCGCTGGCCGATCCGCTGAAGCTGATCATCGGTGCGCGCTACACCGACTGGAAGAGCGAAGGCGAAGGCGCCGATCGTTCGCACAAGGTGACCACGCCGTATGCCGGCCTGGTGTTCGACATCAATGACACCTACTCGACCTACGCTTCGTACACCGAAATCTTCCAGCCGCAGATGCTGAAGGACCGCAACGGCAGCTACCTCGATCCGGTCGACGGCAAGAGCTACGAAGTGGGCGTGAAGGGTGCCTGGTTCGACAACCGCCTCAATGCCTCGGTGGCCGTGTTCCGCATCGAGCAGGACAACGTCGGCCAGTCGACCGGCGAACCGGTGATCGGCGGAACCGGCGGCGAAACGGCCTACATCGCCGCACGCGGCACGGTCAGCCGCGGCTTCGAGTTCGAGCTGAACGGCGAACTGGCACCGGGCTGGAACGCGACCTTCGGTGCATCGCGCTACGTGGCCAAGGACATCAATGACGCGGACATCAACACCAACCTGCCGCAGACCACGCTGAAGCTGTTCACCAGCTACACCCCGCAGTCGCTGACCGCATTGACCGTGGGTGGCGGTGCCAACTGGCAGAACCGCATCTATTACGCGGTACCTGCATACGGCCGCATCGAACAGGACGGCTACGCGCTGGTCAGCGCCTTCGTGCGCTACCGCATCTCGCCGGAGTTCAGCGTGCAGGCCAACCTGAACAACCTGCTGGACAAGAAGTACTACTCGCAGATCAACGGCTACGGTGCGTTCGGCGACGGCCGCAATGGCTCGCTGACCTTCACCTGGTCGTTCTGATGCAGAGGGCGCCGGGCAACCCCCGGCGCCGTGCCTTGTAGAGTCGAGCTTGCTCGACTGGCGTTCGACCAATGCAGCCGAGCATGGCTCGGCTCTACAAGGGCGTGGAGCAGCCGAGCATCGTTCGGCTCTACAGAACAGCGAAAAGCCGCCGGGCATGGCCCGGCGCTACCAGTGAAACGCAGGTGCCGTTCCCTGGCACCTGCCTGTCAGCCTAGAACCGCAGGTCCGCGCGCATGTACCAGTAGCGGCCACGCGGAATGTCATAGGTCGAGGCGTCGTAGCCGTTCAACGAGCACGACAGGCAGATCGGCGGATCCTTGTCGAACACGTTGTTCAGGCCCGCGGTCAGCTGCAGCCCCTTCATCCAGTTGATTTTGTAGCCCACCTGCACATCGTGGTAGGTGGTGGCGGACAGCGTGTTGGTACCGGCGGTCTGGTTGCTGCACACCGGGAAGGCCACCGCATCACCGCAGTCTTCGGTCAGCTCGGAGATGTGGCGCACCGTCCAGTTGGCACTCCAGTTGTCCAGCGTCCAGCCAATGCTGGCGTTGCTGGTCCATTCCGGAATCGAGCTGTCGGCCACTTCCACGCCCGGCTTCTGCGGCTGCCGCTGGCCGGCCGCACCCGTGGCCTCGTAGCGGCCGACGAACGTGTTCTTCCAGCCCAGCTTGAACTGGCCGATGTCGCTCTGCGGCAGCGTCCAGAACATGTCCACGTCCCAGCCATCGGTCTTGATCGAACCCAGGTTGGTCAGGCGGTTGTTGAAGCTGCTGACCGCACCGGTGCTGGCGCGGGTGATGCCATCACAGTAGATCGGGTCCAGCGTATCCACGCACAGGTCCAGCTGGGTCTGTGCGTTGATCGCCTGGATCGCGCCGTCGATGTTGTGGCGATAGAAGGTCACCTCCACGTCGAAGCGCTCGGACCACGAGGTGTCATTGCCGAACCACGGGCTCCACACGAAGCCGGCGCTGAAGCTGCGCGAACGCTCCGGCTCCAGTTCACGGTTGCCGCCGGTGGTCACCGAGATCTGCGAGTTGGCCTGCTGGAAGCCGGTCGGCACGCCCAGCGCGGCGCAGTTGGCAGGGTTGCCGCGCGGTGCGGTGCCGCCCAGGCCCACCGAGCAGGGATCGAACAGCTGCAGGTCCGCACGCGCGGCCGAACCGTACAGCTCGCCGATGGACGGCGCACGGAAGCCCTCGGCGTAGGTCGTGCGCAGCACGAAGTCATCGGTCACCTGCCAGCGCAGGCCGTACTTGGGGGTGAACTCGCCACCGAAGGTGGAGTAGTCCGAGTAGCGCCCCGCCAGGCTCAGGTCCAGCTTCTTGCCCAGCGACGAGTCGGCGAAGATCGGGATGCTCAGCTCCACGTAGGCCTCGTTGACGTCGTACGAACCGGACGTCGGCTGCGAGGGCACGCCGTTGTAATGGCCGATCACCGTCAGCGGATCCGGCTGGTACCAGCCTTCATAGCGGCGGTGCTCCAGGCCGGTGGCGAAGGAGACCGGGCCGGCCGGCAGCGTGAACAGATCACTGGACAGGTTGGCGGTGACCAGGCTCAGCTCGTTCTGGCTGCGGTCGCGCACCACCGGCTGGATCCAGCGCAGCATGTCCGGGGTGATCGAGCCGACGCCGCCGAAGATGTTCAGCGGCACGCAGCCGGGGGTTGCCGCGCACAGTGCCGGATCACCCAGCGCCAGGTTCACGTTGTAGATGTTGTAGCTGCCGTAGTTGGTCTGCTCGGCCTTGTTCTTGCTGTACATGCCGTTGACGTCCCAGTACCAGCTGCGGTTCGCCGCCTGGAAACTGCCCACCAGGCCGGTGGCGAAGTAGGTCGTGTTGACCTCCTGCTCGAACACGCGCGCGCCGCCCTCCACCGGGCGACGGCCGATCAGGGTCATGTTGTCGCCGGACGCCAGGTCGAAGCCGAACGGGTTGTACGGGTTCAGCGCCGACACCACGATGTTGTCGGCCAACGGATTGCCGGTGGCGCCGTCAGGGCCGAAGAACAGCGGTTCCGGGCCCGCCTGGTTGGTCGATTCGCGGCGGTTGCCCAGCGCTTTGACGTACCACTGCACGTCGTCGGTGATGTCGAAGCGGAACTGGCCGAACACGCCTTTGCGCTCGGACGGGGTCAGCACCATGTTGTATTCGGCGAAGTTGAAGCGATCGGCACTGGTGAAGCAGTGGTAGTCATCGCTGCGGTTGCAGCCGGCACTGCCGTCATAGCGCGGGTTGCTCACGCCGGTGTTGGGCACGATGTCCTGTTCGGCGCCGGTGTTGGGATCGACGAAGGCGAAACGCCCCTGCGGGATGCCACCGCTGCCGAAGGCCAGGCCCGTACCGGGAATGGGAAAGCGCGACTGCTCGCGGTCGCGTGCGTACACCGCGTCCTGCCGGGTCCAGCTGGCGCCGAGGAACAGGCTGTAGCGCTCGCCGCTGGTGCCCCAGGCCAGGTCCACGCCCTTCTGCGTGCCATCGCCCTTGCTGTACTCACCGTAGTTCAGGGTCACCTGCCCGCCATCGAAATCGCGCCGGGTGATGATGTTGACCACGCCGGCGATCGCATCGGAGCCGTACAGCGACGACGCACCGTCTTCCAGCACTTCGATGCGTTCAACGATCGCCAGCGGAATGGTGTTCAGGTCGGTGGCCGCGCCCACACCGGAGGCCGATGATTCATTGACCCAGCGGATGCCGTCGACCAGCACCAGTACGCGCTTGGCGCCCAGGTGGCGCAGGTCGACCTGTGCCGAACCCGCGCCGACACCGCTGCCATCCGGCGGGAAGCCGAAGTTGCCGGACGAATTGAACTTGGCGTTCAACGCCGAGCCCGAACCGGTGAGCTGCTGCAGCACTTCGCCGATCGAGCTCAGGCCCGTGCGCTCGATGTCGCCACGGCTCAACGTCTGGATCGGCACCTGGCCTTCCACTTCAGCGCGCTTGATACGCGTGCCGGTGACTTCGACGGCATCGAGGGTGGTGGCCGTCTGGGCCATTGCCCCCAGCGGTGCCAGGGCCGTCACGCACAGCGCAACAGCGACCGCCAAGGGGCGGTAATGCAGGTGATTCATTCGCTCTCTCTCCAAAGGAATGTCGGGACATGGACTGCCGCGCTCCCCCCTGCATGGCGGCAGCGTCTCCTTTGTAAACAAGCGGTAAAAATCACGACGTGACGACGGACACCATTTCACGTGGAATTGACGGAACAGACCGGAGATCGCGTCAATTAATGTCTTGAAATGAGCGAAAGGTGCGGCAACGCACCATCAAGAGCGCTGAACGGATGCGGGCCAAAACGACAGCCACGCCCAGACGAAGGACGGCCCCCACGGATGCCGGGCCGTCCTCGCCAGCGGTCATCGCACGAACGCGATCCGCTCCATCCCCGTCGCCTCGGCCGCCGCCAGGATCTTCGCCATGCCTTCGTACTCGGCAGACGGATCGGTGGCGATGCGCAGCTCCGGCAGGTTGCCGGCGTGTTCGCTGGCCTGGCCGCGCAGGCGGGCCTGCAGATCGCCGATGGCCATCGGCTGGCCATTCCAGCTCAGCTGGCTGGAGGCATCCAGGCGCAGCTCGATCGGTGGCGGTGGGTCGGGACGATCGACCACCCGGTCGGTGGCCTGCGGCAACTGCACCGCGATGGGCCGCGACAGCATCGGCGCGGTAACGATGAAAATGATCAGCAGAACCAGCATCACATCCACCAGCGGCGTGACATTGATCTCCGCCAAGGGGCCGCTTCTTCCTGCGCTGTTGAACGCCATGTGCCACTCCTTGCACCCGGGCCGTTCGCCCAAGCCGACAGTACGCCGCCGCCATGTGCCGACGGCAGTGGGCATCCACGAAGCATTCAGCTGCCGTTGCCCGCGCTGCGACGTGCACGCGGCGAGAAACTGAATTCAGCCAGCGCCCGCTATGCTGGCGCCATGACCCGACGCTCTTCGACCGCCCTGTCCCTGCTCCCGCTGTCCGCATCGCTGCTGATCGGCTGCGCCAGCGCCCAGTCACTCGACGCCCAGAGCGGCCAGCTCAAGGCCGCCATCGACGCTGCCGAACGCGGCCAGCTCGGTCCGGGCCAGGCCGCCGCACTCAGCCGCCATCCGGCCTATGGCTGGGTCGAGTTCGCCCAGCTGCGCCGCAACATCGATACGGTCGATAGCGGCCAGGCGCAGGCCTTCCTCAAGCGCTATGACGGGCAGGCCGTGGCCAACAGCTTCCGCAGCGTCTGGCTGCCCTCGGTGGCCCGCCGCCAGGACTGGCCTACCCTGCTGGCCAACTGGGCACCGACCGACAACCTCGGCCTGCGCTGCGCGCAGCTGACCGCGCGCCAGGCCACCGGCAAGGTCGACCCGCAGTGGATCAGCGAGGCGCAGGACCTGTGGCGCAAGAACGGCAAATCACTGCCCGACGCCTGCGATGCGGTGTTCGCCGTGCTGCAGGCACAAGGCGGCATGAGCGATGCACTGCGTTGGGAGCGCGTCGACGCCGCTGCCGACGCGCAGCAGCCCGCGGTGATGCGCAGCGCCGCGCGTGGCCTGCCCGCGGCCGATCTGACCCTGGCCAACACCTATGCCGCCTTCGTCGACAAGCCCAATGCCAGCGCACTGAACTGGCCGCGCAACGAACGCAGCCGGCGCATCGCCACCGATGGGCTGGAAAAGCTGGCCAAGGCCGACCCCGGCGCCACCGAACAGCAGCTGCCGCAGTACGCGCAGGCGCTGGGCCTGAGTGCCGAACAACAGGCCCAGGTGCGGTACCAGATCGCGTTGTGGACAGTGGCCTCCTACCTGCCCGACTCCGCGCGCCGCCTCAACGCGGTGCCCGAATCGGCCTACGACGAGCGCCTGCACGAATGGCGCGTGCGCGAGGCGATGTCGCGTGGCGACTGGCCGGCCGCACTCACCGCCATCCGCAAGATGGGCAGCAAGCAGCGCACGGATTCGCGCTGGGCGTATTTCGAAGGACGCATGCTGGAAAAGACCGGGCAGGCGCAGCAGGCCCAGTCGCTGTTCCGCAGCGCCGCGCGCGCGCCGACCTTCCACGGTTTCCTCGCCGCCGACAAGCTGCAGCAGAACTACACGCTGTGCCCGTGGAAGCCCAATGACAGCGCCCAGGCGCAGGCCGCCGTCGCCCGCGACCCGGCCATCCAGCGCGCGATGGCGTTGTACCAGATCGATCGCAACGGCTGGGCCGTGGCCGAGTGGAACAGCGCGCTGGCCCGCTTCGATGACACCCAGCGCCGCCTGGCGGTGCGCGTGGCACAGGACAACGGCTGGTTCGACCGCGCCGTGTTCGCACTCGGCAAGCAGCCGCAGGAACAGCGCCTGTACGACCTGCGCTTCCCGCTGCACCACGACAGCACCATCCGCCGCGAATCCTCGCGCAATGCCATCGACCCGGCCTGGGTGGCCGCGGAGATCCGCGCCGAGAGCACCTTCACCCCGCGCGCGCGCTCGCCTGCCAATGCCATGGGCCTGATGCAGGTGCTGCCGGCCACGGGCGCAGGCGTGGCGAAGAACATCGGCCTGACCGCATACGGCGGCGCCGATAGCCTGTACGACCCGGACACCAACATCGCCATCGGCACGGCCTACCTGCGCCAGCTGATGAACAAGTACGACGGCCTGCCCTACGTCACCATCGCCGCCTACAACGCCGGGCCGACCCCGACCGCACGCTGGCAGTCCCAGCGCCCGGGCTTCGACCCGGACCTGTGGATCGAGACGATCAGCTACAAGGAAACGCGCGAGTACGTGGCCCGCGTGCTGGCTTTCAGCGTGATCTACGACTGGCGCCTCAACGGCAACGCGCTGCCGCTGAGCGACCGCCTGATGGGTCGCCTGGTGGACAAGCGCAAGGCTTTCACCTGCGCGGCGGATGCCGACCAGGGCGGGGATTGATCGACGCGGGGTCGTGCCTTCCGACCCGGTAGCGCCGGGCCATGCCCGGCGAGCGCGCAGCGCAGCGACACATGCCCGTGCGATCATCCCCCCATGAAGATCTATCTTGTCGGCGGCGCGGTACGCGACCGCCTGCTGCAGCGCCCCGCCGGCGACCGTGACTGGGTGGTGGTCGGCGCCACGCCCGCGCAGATGGAAGCGCAGGGCTACACCGCCGTGGGCCGCGATTTCCCGGTATTCCTGCACCCCAAGACCGGTGAGGAGTACGCGCTGGCGCGCACCGAGCGCAAATCCGGCCGTGGCTACCGCGGTTTCGTGGTGGACGCCGATCCGGCCGTCACCCTGGAAGAAGACCTGCAGCGCCGCGATTTCACCATCAATGCCATCGCCTGCGATGAAGCCGATGGCACCCTGGTCGACCCCTACGGCGGCGCGCGCGACATCCAGCAGCGCGTACTGCGCCACGTCGGCCCCGCCTTCGTCGAAGACCCGCTGCGCGTGCTGCGCGCGGCGCGTTTCATGGCGCGCTTCGCACCCCTGGGTTTCACCGTTGCCGAAGAGACCCTGGCCCTGATGCGCGAGGTGGCCGCCAGTGGCGAGCTGGACGCCCTGGTGCCCGAGCGCGTGTGGCAGGAACTGCGCAAGGCACTGGCCTGCGAACGCCCCTCCGCGTTCCTGCGCACCCTGCACGACGCACATGCGCTGGGCCCGATCCTGCCCGAACTGGAAGCGCTGTACGGCGTACCGCAGCGTGCTGAGTTCCACCCCGAAGTGGATACCGGCATCCACCAGGAAATGGTCAGCGACATGGCCGCCCGCCTGGCACCAGGCGATGATCTGGTCGGCTTCGCCGCACTCACCCACGACCTCGGCAAGGGCCTGACCCCGCCGGACGAATGGCCGCGTCACATCATGCACGAGCAGCGTGGCCTGAAGCCGCTCAAGGCGATGTGCGCGCGCCTGAAGATTCCCACCGAGCACCAGCAGCTGGCCGAAGCAGTCTGCCGTGAACACTTGAACGTGCACCGCATCGACGAACTACGCGATGCCACTGTGCTGGAGCTGCTGGGCCGCTGCGATGCACTGCGCCGGCCAGAGCGCGTGGCCCGCATCGCCCTGTGCTGCGAGGCCGACAAGCGCGGCCGACTGGGCTTTGAAGAAGGCGATTACCCGCAGGGTGAAACGCTCAAGCGCCTGCACCAGGCCGCGCTGTCGGTACAGGCGCGTGATCTGGACCTGAGCCACTTGAAGGGCCCTGCGGTGGGCGAGGCGCTGGCCAGAGCTCGGGTGAAGGCGATTGCTGGGGCACGGTAGGGATGTGCGGCTCGCTGGGGAAGCGTGATGTCAGCCGCTGATGGTCAGTACCTGAAATAGGTATCACCCAAGGCGGGGTGGTCGCCCGGCTGACGCTTCTGCTTGGTGATGCGTCGCAGATTGATGCGCTTTGCATTGGGCCAACCCAGCGTTCCGAATATCGCATCGGCCATCTTTGCGAACCGCGTGAAATAGCGGCCAATTCTGTATCCAAGGTAGAAGCAGACCAGAACGCATATCAAGTACGCATCCGCGATCATCTCCAGAGGTGCCAGCCCGTCTCCCGTGAGAGCGTCGATCAGGAAAAAAGCGATTTGGATCATGTACAAGGGCACAGATAGCGCCAGCGAGTACTTGGCCACCGCGATCCAGTGGGCCCAGCTACCTGAACTGACATACGGATAGGAAACGATGAGCCTCTTCTGCTCATCGAGCACGGACAAGGCAATGAAGTTCCCCGCCTTGTCCCGACGCCCGACCACCCGCACGGAGTCACCCTCTTTGAAGGGCCAATTCCAGAACAGCCCCTTCACCAGCATTTCGCCGAATCGAAACTCCACCCTCGTCGCTGGTTCTTCCGTTTCCTCATTGGACATCATCGCCATGCCAGCGGCGGGCCCGCTAAGGCCCAGAGCCGCGGCAGCGGTGCCCGTGGCGGCCATTTTTTCGCGATCCCCGTCGCGCCAGAAGACGTTCTGCACCACATGTCTCACCCGCAGACTGGAAATGATGCCGGTTTCCGTCTCGAACAGCACCTTGCCGGTCGAGCCCTGCTTACGTTTACGATTCACTGCAAATCCACCTAGGAAATGCCACACGCCGACCGGTGCGTATCCGTCATCGAAATCATCAAAAGATTCTCAGTATCTGAAATAGGTATCACCAAGCGCAGCAGGATCACTCGGGCTTCTTTTGAGTTTTGTAATACGCCTTAGATTCACACTCCTACTGTCGCCCCAGCCAAGCGACCCAAATATGCCGTCAGCAAGCCGGGCAAACCGGTGAAATCGATAGCCAATACTGACCCCAACAGTGGCAGCGATGAACAGGAGCCCGGCAAATATGCAAAGCAGCAACTTCAACAACAACCATCCGTCCTCCAGGATGCCGAGAGAATTCAGGCCAATACCTACGGTAAAAAATGTGCATATCGGCAACGAAATCAATGACGTGTACTTCCAGACCGAGATCCAGTGAGCGCGAGTGCCAGCACTGACGTGTGGGTAGGAGACAATCAATCTCTTGCGCTCATCCAATACCGAGAACGCGATAAATACTCCGTCCGGGTCTCGGCTTCCGACCACTCGCACGAGATCTCCTTCCTTGTAGGGCCAGTTCCAGAGCAGGCCTTTCACGATCAAATCGTCTAGTCGGAACTCAACTCGGACAACTGGCTCCTCCATCTCCTCGGCGGACATCATCGCCATGCTGGCCGCAGGACCACTGAGACCGAGTGCAGCAGCAAAGGCTCCAGTGGCGGCCATACCCTCGCGATCGCCACTACGCCAGAACACATTTTCTACACTACGCTTGATTCGCAAATTGGAAATCACGCCGATCTCAGTATCGAAGGGCGCGCACGCGCTTTGTCTTGCCTTCACTTTAGCGGTCATCGCGGCCTCACAGACACTGAGCCAATGGCCTTGTAGAAGGCGATCTGCTGATCTTCGGCTGCGGTGAAGCGCTTCTCGTTTGAGTTATCTTTACGGATTCCGCCATCAGAACTTCTTCCAAAAGCACTACTTCTGGCCCACTTCTCCAGATCATTAGGACTAAGAGCCCAGATAAGCACCTCTGCAGCTAGAAGTGCCAAGCCGACCTGCCATCCACTCAGTCGTAGTACCCACACGCCAACGCGTTTCATTGCTTGCGATGCAACTACTTCCGCACCGTCCACAGCAGCTGCCGCTTCCAGTCCGGCGCTCAATCCCCTTAGACCCAAACTCAGTGAGTTACGTCCAAACGTTCGCTCAATCACAGGGGCCGAGTAGGCAAGCGCAGTCAGGAACTGTGCACTACCTACAGCGCCCCCCGTGGCTCCGCGAATATTGAGCAAGACGTAGGTCGCATAGCTTTTTCTTTCGAGCGCAACCGTTGCATCCGCAAAACTGTAAGCCGCCCCAATAAAACTACCCGCTCCCGCCAGCACACTGCCGGCAGCTTTCATCCGAATGGCACTGACACTGCCCGCCCCGAAGAACTCCTTGGCTACCGTTTCATGCACACTGGTATACACAGCCACAAGCGACATGCCGGACGCCAATAACGTCGCATAGTCGCGCGTGTCCTTATCCACCTTTGTTGCCAGATGGATGAAGTTCACCATCTCCAGCACGCCCGTAAGGGAATTCAGACCAACGACATTACGGCTGCTTTCCGCCGCAGCTTGCCAACGCTTGCGCATCGCCAGCGCGCCGTGGTGCAGCTCCAGATCGCGAAGCGCGAACTGCATCGGCAGCGCACTCCCCTTCTTGCGATAGAACTGGATGCGCTCCAGGAAATAGCGCTTGCCCTGCTGGCCACTGCTCAGCTCTTCGGCCACCAGGCTGATCGCCTCATCGCGCTCCATCAATGCCCGCGTCAGGAGCACAACGCGGACCATGGCATTGCCGACAGTATCCTGGATGCCCTTCATCGGGAATCGATTCAGGAGGTACGCACCTGCGGTAGTGACGAAGCGATCAACGCCACTGTCGCGAAGGATGCGGGCACTGGCGGTGGAGGGCGCAGCCTCCTTCTGCGCCACCTCCAACTTGCGGTAAAGGGTCAAGAAGGACTTCAGATGTGCGGTGCCTGCGACAAATGCTGCCCAGCTTGCGCCGCCCACCTCAAGAATTGTGTCGGAACCGACCTGCGCCGCCGAGAGTGTCTGCTCCAGCTCCTTGCGAGCCTCTTCCTGGTTCTTCGCGATAGCTCGCCAGAGCAGGGATCCTCTTCCGGTAACTTTTGTGTCGTTGGCCGATTCAGTCAAAAATGCACGGCCGATCTCGTGCATGCCGAGCGCCGCGATGGCATCGGTGATTACTTCTTCAAACCACACGCCTTGCGCCGGAGACTGGCCGTCAAAATCCTCCAGCGTCGCCAGAAACAGATCATGGCGGAGCCAGGCAACCAGCACAGCCATCTCTGGGCCCAACCGGTCGAGTACCATCTGCGCCATTGCATCCATGTTTTTCTTGAACGCGGTAAAGCGAGGCTCATCAATCAGCGGCCAATACTTGTTCTTCCAGGCTTCCTGCGCATCCTGCAGATAGAGCGGCAGAAACATGTCCTTGTATGCCTGCTCGCGCTTCCGTTTTTCCTCCTCGGAAATCTTCACTCTCGGGTCCCATGACGGAATTGAGGGATTCCCGAGGCGGAGCTGCCGTTCCTCCTCCCGCACGGTCTGCGCTGCATAGTTCCCAGCCATCACCGCGCCGTTGAGCTCCAGCAACTTCGAGATCTGTTCGATCTGGTCAACCGCTGAAACCTCCAGCTCGCGCTCCCGCTTGAACTGGCCGATGCAGGCAGCGAGGTCATTGCAGTAGCCACTGAGCTCATGCACAGCGCCCACCGCATCCCATAGTCCCAGCAGCATGGGCGGGTACTCGTGGCGATCACTGCCGATTCGCCCGTTGCTGCTATGTTGCTGCAGCAGCTTGAAGCGCTGTTCGAGAGGGCCGATACCGCTGTTACGGGGGTAGTCCCGCCGTGACCATGGGTAACGCGTGCCGTGCTTTCGCAGCCGTGCGACGTTGAGTGCGCCATCCAGCGTGGAAGCCGCCGGGAGCGCGCTGATGTGAGGGAGATCCGGCGGATCGCCCGAGGGACTGTCCAGTAGCCGATATTCCATGATGGAGGCCAGCCCAGCGGCGTCCTTCAACGGTGCTTGGTCGCCCTCCGCTCTCGCCGACCTGATCCATCTGGCAGGCTCGATCGACTGCATCCGCTCGGCGCGCAGGACCGGGTCGGACCCATAACGATCCAGCGTCGCGGGTGTCCATGGGTGTTGGGAGTAGGCAAGCCAGACCGTCCCGCACACATCGGGCCGCGGTATGGTCATGAACTCGGTGCGCATGTAATCGTGACCGCTGCGCCCACAGCTCGGCAGCCCTGCTCCGACGATGGGGCGGGCGCTCATGGCGGTAGGCTGCCGCCACAACGTACCGTTCTCGGCGATGGCATAGCATTCCCAGTACCGAGGGCCGTAAGGCCCCTTCTCGTAGTACAGGTACAACATGCCTTGGCGCATGGTCCTGAGAGCATGCGCAAGTCCCGCTGCACTCATGTCAGCGTCGGGCACATGTGAGGGTGATAGGCCGCCCAGGTCGACGTCACAACTGTCGGGTACCAAGGTATAGCGCACCGGCAGAATGGCGAGGCCGGTGGAGCGGCAGATGTCACAGACCGCGCGGCTCTGCGACTCCGGCGGTGCGGCGGTAACAACAGGAAGGTCAGATACGGTTTGGCTGTCCTTGCCGCGAACTCCCCTGTTGCTGCTGCCGGTATAGGAACCGCTCACGTCGTTTCCTTCCTCACCATGCTGCGTCATGTGTGCAACCCTCCCCTTGTCGCAGCTGCGTGTCCCAACGCTGCCGCGCGTATGTCCTGCCACTCTGCGTCTTCAATGCGCCATGCCAGTTCGTCGTACCGTTCGCCCTTCTCCACCTGCGCCAGCAGCCTCTGAACGGTGGGATGCCTGTGGAAGTGAGGGCCAAGCGAGATCGCATGCCTTGCAAACAGATCCAGCTCATGTCCATTGGCCACACCACGACGGTGCGCTTCTTCGACACAGCGTTGTACGTGGGCGAAGGTGGAACGGTCGGGCACGTCGCCGGTCTGCAGCGCTCCGATCCATGCCTGATTCAATGCGCCAATGCACTCCACCTCTGGCCAGGACACGGCCGGGTCACCGGGCAGCGCAGGCGCGACCATGTTGTTGATGGCCAAGTGTCCCCAGCGATCCAGGAACATCCACGTTGTGGCACCCGCGAACCGGTACGCCCGTTGCGAACGCGATGAGGTGTGCAGGAACAGGTCCGTCACCATCGGATCGTAGAAGCGCAGCCACCGCTTTCGACCTTGGGCGTGCGGGCAGTGAGCGACCGCTTGCGCGGCTAGCTGGTTGGCCAGTTGCCGGGTCAGCAGCGGCGTCCATAGCCACGCACACGCACGTTGTGGGCGTGCGGTCAGCAGCGATGCCAAGGAGCGCTGCGCCAACGCCATTGCCATCGCCTGGCCCGACAGCAGGGAATGCATGCCTCTGCTCAGGTCGAGCGGGATCAGGGACGGCCACATGGCAGCCGGTATCTGCCGAATGGCGATCGGGACCGCTTGGACTCCAGCCGAGTCCAGCAGCGCGTCGAAGGCCTCGTCCCTCTCACATCGTTCTACCGCTGGCTGCATCAGCAGGTGGCATTGCCCCGGGCTGCTGCGGTCGATACCGATCAGCTGTTCGCACAACGACTCAACCGACATCGGCGCATCCTTCGTGCCGGCACACTGCAGCGGTCAAGTGCGGCTCGCAGCCCTTGAACCGCCCAGCAGGTACGTCTGCCGCGTCCGAACTGGTTGCCGGCCCCACCCACTCCCGCTGGCTCGCCTTGAACTCCACCTTCCCCGGCGCTCCCAGCTCGATGTTGTCGCCCTCGATCCGGATGTAGGCCCCTGCTGCCGTCGCCAGCAGGTGCTTGCTCGGCGCCGACAGCATCACGTCTGCTTCGGTGCTGGCAATGCGCACCTGGGTCTTGGCCGCGACGATCGCCTGGTTCTTGTGCGCGCGTGCGCTGACCTTGCCCTGCGCGGCGTGCAGTGCGATGCCGCGTTCCTGGTTCGGGCTCTCGCCGCTGGGCTGCACACCGGCGGTGTACAGCACCAGGCCGCCGGCAACCGCCAGCGTCAGCGAGCCCTGCGTCATCCAGTTCAGTGCCACGCCGCTGGCCAGGGTGGTGTGCGTGCCGCTCACCCAGACCTGGTCGGCCGGGGTCAGGCTCAGTACGCCGGCCACGCCACTGCCCAGCAGAATCGGGGCACTCCAGCCGGGTGCTTCGCCATCGCCCCCGGTGATGCTGCCGGCCGTGCTGCCGCTGTGGGTCGCACGCAGGTGTTCCTGCAGCTCGCCCAGCGTGGTGTCCGCGGGCAGCTCGGCCGGGTCGCTCGGCAGCTGCGCCTGCTGGTTGGCGGCCGATTCGGCCAGCTGCTGCAGCAGCTGCTGCCCTTCCTGCAGCTGGGCCAGCGCCTGCGGCGCGGCCATCTGTGGCGTGCCCTGCTCGGTGGTCAGCAGCAGGCCGCGGCCGGCGCGCAGTGCGCCCTGTGCCTGCGTGGCCAGCTCCACGCCAAAGCCACGCTCGCCGTCGCGCACGTTGTCCTGGCCGCCCTTCAGGTGACCCAGCGTCAGCGTGGTTTCGTGCTGGGTGGTGGACAGCTGGGCACGGCCCTGCCCGGGCGTGTCGTCGAAGCGCAGCTGCTGGTAGCCGCCGGTGCCGCCCTGGCTGTCGGCCAGCGCCTGGCTCTTGAAGCCGGTATACACCGCCGCGTGGTCATTGCCCTCGAACCATGCCGCCGCGTTGCCGGTGGCGTTGCCGCCACCGCCGTTGATCTGGTTGTGCTGCGCATCCTGCTGGCCACGGCCGTTGTAGACCGCGCCGACCACCACGGGGCGATCGATGTCGCCTTCCAGGAACGCCACCAGCACTTCCTGCCCGCGCCGTGGCAGCACCACGCCGCCCCAGTTGTCACCGGCCCACGGGGTCATCACCCGCACCCAGGTCCAGGCGCCGCCGTTGGCCGGGGCGTTGTCGTCCCCACCCGGGTGGGCCAAACCGTTGCTGGCGTTGCCACCGCGCTGCCACGGAAACTGCACCTTGATGCGGTGATCGCGGTCGGACAGCAGCGGGTCGCCATCGCTGACCACGATCGCGCTGAGCGTGCCGGTGATCGTCGGCCGCGGATGCAGGTGCGCGCCATGGCCATCCTCGGTCTGCGGGCGATAGACCACCTCAGCCGGAATGGCCACGAAGCGGTTGTCGTAGAACGCGGTGGACACCTCGCCGGGTGCATCGCCATAGGCCAGCCCGGACAATGCGCCGGGCAGTGCCGGGGCCGCGACGCTGGCCGGGCCCAGGGTCTTCTCCAGCGCATCAAACACCTCGGCATCGAGGTTGTTGCGCGCCTGGTGCCGCACCGACAGGCACAGGAAACGGGCGTCCTCGCCCACCTGCGGGTGCTGCGACAGCCCGAATCGTGCGCCGGGCGCCAGCACGCGCCACTGGCCGGCACCGTCGATGGTCTGCGCGCGCACGCGCAGTGCATCCAGGTGCTGCTGTGCGCGGCGCTGGCCGCGGGCGTTGTCCTGCCAGCCGTACGGACCGCAGGTATCACGGTCGACGATGCCCAGGTCGTTGCCCTGCCCGGCCTCGGCACTGGCCTGGCGGCGCTCCAGGGTGCGGTAATCCCAGGTGGCACGCTCGACCTTGCCCGGCCGCCAGCGGTTGGCGGTGGACCATTGCTGCACGCTGTCGCTGCGCTCGCTCTCGTCGCGGCGGTGGAAACGCACCACGCCCAGCTCGGCGGTGTCGTGGCTGTGGTCGGCCAGCACCAGCGTGTGCGTGCCGAAGTCCGCGCCGCCGGGCTCGCCGGCATGCTCGAACCAGTAATAGATGCCTTCTTCGGCCAGCAGGCGCTGGATGAAGGCCAGGTCGCTTTCCTGGTACTGGGTGGTCAGGCTGCGCCGCGCGTACTGGCTGGCATCGCCCAGCGACCAGCGCCAGGCCGGCGCCAACGTGCCGTAATCGGCAAAGAGATCTTCGACGATCTCGACCACGGTCTTGTCATGGAAGACGTAGCTGTCCACCCGCTGCGACAGGAAGGCCAGCCAGGGCTGCAGTCGCAGCCGGTAGCGCGCCAGGCCGCCATTGCTGCCCAGCCGCTCGGCGGCGGTGATGCGTCCATGCAGCGGCCGCACGCTGCCATCGGCCTGTTGCAGCTGCAGCAGCGCGCCCTGCCCGATCAGCGGTGCCAGCGACAGGCTCGCATCCAGCGAGAGCGCCGTGATCGTCCACTGGAAGCCGATGCCGTCGATCTGCTCGACGCCATCGAGGGTTTCGGCCACCAGCACATCGGGGCCGCAGGTCGTATGCAGCCTGAGGAAACGATGCACATCGTGCGGCTTTGCCAGCGCCGAGCGCAGGGCAAGCCAGTGCAGACGAGAAGCGGAGCCATCCATGGAGCAACGCGCGCAGAGCCAATGAGCCATGAGCGTGTTGCGGGAAAGAGGCTCGTTGAAGAGGCAAATGCGACACGGGAGGCATACCCCCCGCGAAACGCTGACACCATCAGGCCTTTGAGCGCTTTACAAAAAGTACGAAACACCCATGGCGGGCCCAGCAACCGGCGCGCAATCGCCCACGCCGGTCTGAAAACGACAGTGGGCGGATCAGGCCCTCGGTCAGTGCGCCATCCCGCGGGTAATCGCCGCAGCGCGATCCTTCAGCTGGGCCACCGCATCGGGAATCATCTCCATGCCCACATCCAGGCCCGGGTTCAGCACCAGGCCGACGCCCTCGCCGATGCCCGCCAGCAGCGCGTGCACGGCGATCGGCATGGCATGGGCGAACTGCGGCAGCTGCTCGTGCCAGAGCCCGGCGCGCTCGGGCGCGGTGAATACCGCGAACATCGGCTCGCCACCCTCGCTGGTCAGCACCAGCGGCGAAATGGTCTCGTCCCAGGCGCCATCCTCACCGATGGCCTTGTCCAGCAGCACGAACACCGGCGCGGTCAGCAGGCCATCGAGGAACTGCGACGCGGTCAGCGTACCGTCCTGTGCCTGCAGCAGGCGGACCTCCAGGTCGTTGAGGGGTTCGAACGGCGTGTCGTGGTCCATGGTCGCTTCCGGTACGTGATTGCAGGCTGTCACTTTAGCAGGACGGGGCCTCAGGCCAGATAGCCCTGCCGCCACATCCACCCGGCCACCCCCAGGCCAGCGACCACCACCAGCATCACCGGCAGGCCGAAGCGGTGGCGGAACGGGATCGGCACCCCGCCCAGCTGCTGGTCCATGGTGTCGGTATCCAGCAGCCAGCCATGCCCGCAGCCAGTGCAGGCCAGCTCGTAGCGGCGCTGGTAGACGAAGCCGAACAGCAGATCGATGCGCGCCATGCGGTAGCGCAGCCGCGGGGCGAAGCCGGTTTCGGTCTGGCAGCGCAGGCAGTGATGGGCCTCGGTCGGGCCGACCACCACCACCCGTTCCTGCTGGCCGATCATCATCATCGGTCAGCCGTCCTTGCAGGCGGGCTGGGCCAGCAGCCAGGCCTGGGCGGCAGCCAGGGTTGCCGGTCCGGTGGCCGTGGTCTCGTCGGGCTGCAGCTTGGCACCGTCACCCTGTCCGTTGCGATCAGCCATCACATTGTGGGTCAACAGCAACGTGGTGCCATCCACCAGTGTCACGGGCCGGTTGCCGGTGGAGAAGCCTGCGCTGGGTTGGCCGAAACTGCGGCTGCCCGCCTGCCCGCGGAATGCCAACGCGACGGCTTCACCTGAACTCGCGGTGCGTGGACCGATCAGCACTGCGACCGGAGCGCTACCTGCACGCAGGCGATAAGCGGCCTGCCGCGAGCGCAGCCCCTGCGTGCCGTCCTGCCGGACCTCACCTTCCCCTTGCCGCCACCACTGCAGGCCATCGGCACCGCGGAAAGCGCCGATCAATGCCCCCTGGGCATCCGGTGTTCCCTGCAGCAACGGCAACAACCCCAGCAGCATGGGCCACATGTTGCCGCCACCGTTGCTGCCTGCATCCACCACCCAGGCGCAGCGCGTGCCGTCATCCAGATCGACGATGCGCTGCTGCAGCGCCAGCGCGTAGGCCTTGCGCGCGTCATGACGCTCCTGCTCGCTTCGCTGCAGATCCTCCACGAACGGGCCGACCTTCAGCACGCCAATGCGGGCATTGACGGCCGGGGATTCTGCCAACGCAGCGCCCTGCCCGGCATTCAGGCGCCGGGCGCGGCCGGAGCGTTCGCGCTGCTGGCTGGGCGATATCCATCGGCCATGTCCACGGCTGCTGCGCGTGGCCGCTTCATCCAGCACGCGGCGCTGCTGTACACGGTCATCGCCTGCGGCGGCCAGTCGCGCGCGCACATCGTTCCAGTCCACGCGATCGCGGTACAGGGCCTGTGTTTCCAGCAGGTGCAGCATTTGTTCCCGCGCTTCGGCGGAAGGCAGTTCCACGCTGTCAGCCGGAGCCGCGAATGCCGCGCCCATGCAGGCGATCAGGAGGGCGGCGCCGACGACAGCGCGCGCGGGGAAACGTGAGTTCATTGTTGAATCCTTGTCAGCGTATGGCGCACGCCGGCTGTGCCAGCAGCCAGGCCTGTGCAGCGGAAATGGTGGCGGTGTCGCTGCGGGTGCGCTGATCCGGCGTGATCTTCAGTCCATCGCCGCGGCCGTTGCGGTCCTGCATCACACTGGTGGTCAGCACCAGCGAACTGCCGTCGACCAGAGGACGCACCACGTTGGCGGTGGACACGCCTGCGGTCGGCTCGCCGAAACTGCGTGTCTGCGGCCGGCCCCGGAAGGCCAGCACCGTCGCTTCGCCGGCACTGGCTGTGAGCGGCCCGACAAGGACAGCCAGGGGCGCACCCAGCTGCTTCGCTTGATAAGCAGACTGGCCGAGGTCAACGATCACATCCGCACCAAGACGTACATCTGAAGGCGTGGAATGCCAGAGCATCGGTCCATCTGCTTCAGCGAACGCGCCCACGATCTCGTCGGCGACGGCGGTGCTCCTCAGCAGCGGCGCGACGCCCAGCAACATGGGCCACATGCTGCCACCGGTGTTTCCACGCAGATCCACGATCCACCCGCAGCGGCTGCCGTTGTCCTGCTCACGGATGGTCGCCTGCCAGCGCGCTGCGCGATCCTGCATCTGCTGCTGCGCGACCGGGCCAGGAACAACGGAGAATCCGCCGACGTCCACCCAGCCAATGCGCGGATCCAGGCGCGGTGCAGGGACAGGGGCGCCCACTGCACCAGGCGCGGCAGTGCGGGCGGCGTTGACGCGACCAAGGCGCTTCCCTTCCGCCTGCATCCGCTCCGCGCTGATCCAGGCGCCATGCCCTCCCGAGCTGCGTCCGATGGCTTCCTTGAGCACGTCTCGGATCTTTTCCGGGTTGCCCTGTGCGGCACTCAAGCGCGCTCGCATCTCTGGCCAGTCCACGCGGTCGCGGTACAGCGCCTCGCGTTCCAGCATGTCCAGCAGTTCGATGCGCGCCTGTGCGGTGGGCAGTTCGATGGCTGCTGCGGGGGCGGCCAAGGCCATGGCGCAGAACAGTGCCACAGCCATGACGCGCAGATCGACGTGCATTCGACGTTCCTTCGTCGTGGGTTACCGAGACAGCATACGCGCCTGCGGCGGGTGTTGCGTGCATGCCACCACCGCCGGGCAAGGCCCGGCGCTACCAGTCCGCGCGCAGGCCGATGTTGCCTTCGATGATGCGGCGCTTTTCGTTCCTGTCGCCGCCCAGTTCGCGCGTGTAGTCGGCCACGGCGTAGGCGCTGATCGTGCGGTTGAAGCGCGCGACCACACCGACACCGGCTTCCAGCGCGCGTGAGCCCTGCGAATTGATGATCGTGTCGCTGTCAAACTGGATGCGATCCTCGCCCGCGCGGCCATGCCAGTAGTTCACCTTGAAGTACGGCTGCCAGCCGTTGTCGGCCAGCTGGTAATCGCCGGCCAGGCGCAGGCCGATGCGGCCGGTCCAGGCGTTGTCATTGTCGAAGCGCACGGCCGACACCAGGTCGCGCTGGTCATCCAGCGAACTGCGCTGCCAGATCACCTGTACCTGCGGCTCCAGCCACCAGGACGACTGCCCGAACTGCAGCAGGGGCTTGCCCGCTTCCAGCGACAGCGTGGTGCCGTCGCCCTTGACGTCGATGCCGAGCCCGCGCGAGGACCGCGTGCGGCCGTCGTAGCGGCTCTGCATGGCCACGGCGTCGAGGTAGCCGCCTTCGCTGCCCGTCAGGGTCCAGTACAGGCCCACGTGCTTGTCATCCAACCGGCTCTGCCCGACCTCCACGTTTTCCCAGCCCAGCGCCGTGCCGAGGGTCTTGCCCTGCGCGCGCGTGCGGCCGACGAACACGCCGATCTGGTTGCGATGGTGGTCGCCCGCGCTGGCCCACAGGTCCAGGCCGGCCTGCACGCCCATCACATCGCCATCGAAGCCCGGCTGGGCGTCACCCTTCCACTGGATGTCGCTGCTCTGTCCCACCAGCCGCCCCCAGGCGGTGCGGAAGGCGCCGTTGCTGTAGAGCAGGCGCTGTTCGCCCTGGCGCTCGTGGAAGGTACCGAGGCTGGCCAGCGAGGTCTCGCGCAGCAGCGGGGGCACGACCGCGTAGGCGGCGGTTTCCAGCCGGTATAGCGGCACCACGTCGCCCTGTGCCGGGCGCGCACCGGGGCTGGGCGGGATGGCGCCAGCGCCCGGCAGACTGCTGCCGGCCACCGGTACGTCGGGCACGGCCGGGTCGCTGGGCGGCGCTACAGGCGCGGGCTCGGGCGGCGGTGGCGGCGGTGCGGCTTCGCCCGCAGTCAGGTCCGGATCAACCGCGCCCTCTGGCGGCGGCGGAGGTGCGGGCGTGATCGGCGGCGGCGGGGCGACATCGGGCGTGGGCGGTGGCGGCGTGGCGGTGCCGCTGCCGTTCGGGGCCGGGGTCGGGCCCGCCACCAGGGTCGAACGCAGGTACCAGTTCTCGCCGGTACCCGCGCTGACACCACCCTTGAACAGGAAATATTCATAGGCGCCCGCCGCGACCGGCGCGAACAGCGAGAACGCATTGGCCGCAGTGGTCCCCCCATTAAGCGCCTGCACCACCAGGATGCCGTCGGCCAGCGTGGCTGCGCCGCCCCCGCCAGCATTGAGGATGCCGATGCCGGTGGTGCCGCTGGCACTGCCGCCGTCGATCACCAGGCGGTCGCTGGTCGATCCATCCCCCGCCAGCACCGTGCGCAGGTACAGGCCGCCGCCCTCGCCGCGGTAGTTGCCGCGGATGCTGAAGACATCACCGGCACCGCTCCCGGTCAGGTCGATGCGGCCGGCGTTGACCACATCTACCAGCGCGCCAGCTGCGAACGACCGCAGCGCATGCGTGCCGTTGCCGGCGTAGAGCGTGCTGGTGTCGTCCAGGGTGAGCGTACCGGTGCCTGTGCCGCTGTCACCCAGCACCAGGTCGCCATCGAAGGTCAGCTCGGTGCTGCTGGCCAGGCTGATCGCCTCCCAGTTCTGGAAGCGGGCCACGCCGGTGGTCTTGACGTTGTCGAAGCTGAGCCGGTCAGTGCCGCTGCCGCCATCGAACAGGGGCACGGCGCCCAGGTTGGCCTGGTTGAGGTTGCTGAGGTTCGCCACGTCGTCGTCGGGCCCGCCATCGATGGCGCCGTAGACGATGCCGCCGCCATTCCAGTTGAAGGTATCGTTGCCGGTGCTGAGCAGTACCTGGCCGCGCACGGTGCCATCGGTGATGGTCACGCTGTCGTTGCCACCACTGACGCTGATGTTGCCGCCGATGTAGGCGGTGCCGGAAATGATGATGGTGTCGGTGTCGAAGCCGGTGACGACGTTGCCGTCGACGGTGCCACCGGACTGGTCCCACAGGTTCTTGTCCAGCTTCATGTTGACCCGGCCGATGCGGCCACCGGTCATCCAGGCCTGGTCGCCATCCTCGAAGGCGCCGATGATGCGGCCGCCGCTCATGCGGAAGGTATCGATGTTGTCGCCCTGCTGCAGGGCGCCCAGCGTGCCGCCGGTCATGACGAAATCATCGCGGCCACTGCCCTGCGTCACCAGCCCGGTGACCGTGCCGCCACTGACGGTCATCTGGTCATCGCCACTGCCCTGGTCGACGCGGTCGACGGTGCCGCCGCTGAGCAGCAGCACGTCGTTGCCGTCGCCCTGCAGCACGCCGCCGCTGATGCTGCCATCGAGCATCTCCAGGCGATCGTTGCCGGCACCGAACTGCACGCCGGTAAGGCCGGTGAGCGTGCCGCGGTTGACCAGCACGCTGTCACCGGCGCCGACGAACTGCAGCGCGGTGTTGTTGCCGGCGCTGATGCTGCCGAGGTTGTCGACGCGGCTGCCGCCGCCCAGTTGAACGGCAACGCCGCCTGCCGAACTGATCGCCCCCTGGTTGCCGAGCTGGTGGCCACCGGCACCGACCAGGGTGATGGCACTGCCGCCGCCGCTCTGCTGCAGCTGGGCGCCACTGGCGACGGTGACGGTGATACCGGATTCGCCGCTGGCGCTGACCGGCACGGTCTGCGGGTTGGGTGCAGCTGCACTGCAGGTGACGGTCTGCCCGGTGAGCGGAGCGACGCTGTCGCAGCCTGCCCAGGCGATGGGCACGGTGGCGGCCAGTGCGGCGGGAACGGCCAGGGCCTGCAGCAGGCAGCGGGTCAAGCGGCGCGGACGCGGTGCGGCAACGGACATACGGCACTCCTGGATCGGGAAGTCAGGAATTGCGGATATGGACACTGCGGGCGCCGCTGGGGCGCCATGAAGGGTTCAGGTGTGAAGTTATGCCGGAAGCATCACAGTGCGAGTGTGAAATCGCGCGGGCATCACGTGGCGTGCATGTGCATGAAGGCGTTCAGGCCAATCCAAGGACAGGTGCCCTCAGATCTTCAGGTAGATGCGACGCCGGTCCAGCCACCACGCCACGCCCCACCACAGGGCGACGAACGCCAGCGCCTGCAGCATCGACGCCAGCGCCAGCGCCTGCGGCAGCGCGGTGGCCAGCTGCTGCCACACCCAGCCCCAGGCGCCGGTCGCCAGCAGCAGCACCGACATCACCGAGGCGCCAAGGTAGGCCGTGATGGCATTCACGCCGAAGCGGCGGCCCAGCGCGGGCCAGCCGCGGCGGTCGATCAGCAGGTGCGCCAGCCACAGCGCCAGCGCGGCCAGGCCGCCGGTCCACAACACATAGCTCGGCGTCCACAGCTGCTTGTTGAGCGGAAGTACGCTGGCCAGCAGCAGGCCCAGCACGGCCGTCGCCACGCCCAGGCCGGCCAGTGCGCCCGCACGCCCATGGCGCAGCAGGGCCCCGGCCAGCAGGCCCAGCACGGTGCTGGCCAGCGCGCCGAGGCTGCTCAGCAGGCCTTCCGGGTCGTGGCCGAGGCCGGTATCGGCGTGCCACTGGTAGATGAAGGGCGCGAACAGCGTGGTGTCCAGGCGGCTGGTGGGGTTGGTCCACGGTGCCAGATCGCCGATGCCCAGCAGCAGCACCGTATAGCCCACCAGCAGCGCCACCAGCAGCGCGGCCTGCACGCGTGGCCGCGCATACACCGCCACCACGCCGACCACCGCCGCACACAGCGCAATGCGCTGCAGGACGCCCCAGATGCGGAAGTGATGCGTGTGCAGCGCCCACCACACCAGCAGGTGCAGCAGCACGCCGGCGATGGCGATGCGCAGCGCGCGTTCGAGCACGCCCTTGGCCAGCGCCGGGCGTGCCAGGGGATCCTGCGCACGCGGTGCCACGCTGAAGGCCATCGACACGCCCACCAGGAACAGGAAGAACGGGAACACCAGGTCGGTGGGCGTGCAGCCATGCCATTCCGCATGGCGCAGCGGCGCGAACACCGCACTCCAGTCACCGGGATTGTTGACCAGCAGCATCGCCGCCACGGTGAGCCCGCGCAGGGCGTCGATCGAGCCCAGCCGGCGTGGCGGCGCAGTGTTCATCAGGCCGCCTCGTACTGTCCGGCGATCCAGGTGCCACGCACCTGCAGGGCATCGTCCAGCAGCACCAGGTCGGCCTGGTAGCCTTCGGCAATATGGCCCAGGCGGTCATCCACGTTGAGGAACTGCGCCGGGTAGGTCGATGCCATGCGCGCGGCCTCGGCCAGCGGCTGGCCGAGCAGCTGCACGGTGTTGCGCACCGCGGTGGCCATGTCCAGCGCCGAGCCCGCCAGTGCGCCGGCGGCATTGCGCACGACACCGTCAACGGCGGTGATGGTTTCGCCGTACAGCACGTAGCTGGGGTCATCGGCACCGACCGGCGGCATCGCGTCGGTCACCAGCAGCAGGCGGCCGCGCGGCTTGGCGGCCAGCGCCACGCGCAGGCTGGCCGGGTGCACGTGCACGCCATCGACGATGATGCCGATCCAGCTGTCGCGGTCTTCCAGCGCTGCACCGACGGCACCGGGCTCGCGCCCCTGCAGCGGCGACATCGCGTTGTACAGATGGGTGAAGCCGCGCACGCCAGCATCCAGGCCATCGCGGATTTCTTCGTACGTGCCTGCGGTATGCCCGGCCGCGACGATTACCCCGCGCTCGACCAGCGCGCGGATGGTCTCAAGTGGCACGCGTTCCGGCGCAAGAGTCAGCAGGGTCACGCCGTTGTCCAGCGACGCGGCCAGGGCGATTTCCTCGGCATCGGGCACGCGGAACTTGCTGGCGTCATGGGTGCCCTTGCGCGCCGGGGCGATGTACGGGCCTTCCAGATGGATGCCGATCACGCCCGGCACCTTGCGTGCGATCGCCTCGCGCATCGCCGCGATCGCTTCGCGCATCACCGCCACGTCGTCGCTGATCAGCGTCGGCAGCAGCGCCGTGGTGCCGAAGCGCCGGTGGGCCTGCGCGATGGTGCGCAGCGAGGCGACATCCGGGGTGTTGTTGAACAGCGCACCGCCACCGCCGTTGACCTGCACGTCGATGAAGCCCGGCAGCAGCCAGCCGCCGCCGAGGTCCACCTGCTCGTCGGCCTGGCCCAGCTGCGGGGCGGCATCGGGCAGCAGCGCGATGATGCGGCCGTCTTCGATCACCACCGCCAGGTCGTCGCGGAAATCATCGCCGGTGAGGATGCGGGCGTTGCGCAGGACCGTGGCCATCAGACCGTCTCCGTGACCTTGTTCAGGTGCGGCGGCAGGTCGGGATTGAAGCCACGGCGGATCGCCAGTGCATTGATGGCGCGATAGAAGCTCTGCACGGTCAGCAGCGGTGCGCACAGCGGGTGCGGCGCAACTGCCACCGGCAGGTCGCCACCGGCGCCGGCCAGCCACACCTGGGCACCGCGCGCACTGAATTCCTCGACCACCGCGCGCGTACCGGCACCGGTTTCATCAGGCTGGGCGAAGGCCAGCACCGGGAAGCCGCGGCCGACCAGCGCCATCGGGCCGTGCTTGACCTCGGCCGAGCTGTAGGCCTCCGCATGCAGGCTGCAGGTTTCCTTGAACTTCAGCGCCGCTTCCTGCGCCGCGCCGAGGCCGAGGCCACGGCCAAGCACGAACAGGTTGGTGGCATCGACCAGGCCATCGGAGACCGCGCTCCAGTCGCACTGCCACGCGGCACGCAGTGCATCGGGCAGCAGGTCCAGTGCGGCGCGCAGGCTGCTGTCCTGCTTCCAGTAGGCGGCCAGCTGCAGCAGCGCGGCCAGCGAGGCCAGGTAGCTCTTGGTCGCCGCCACGCTCTTTTCAGCACCGGCATGCAGCGGGATGACCGTGTCGGCCAGCTGCGCCAGCGGCGAATCCTCGACGTTGACCAGGGCAACCACGCGCGCGCCGGCGGCCTTGGCGGCCTCGGCATTGCGCAGCAGGTCCGGGCTCTTGCCCGACTGCGAGATGACGATGAACAACGCACCGCGCAGCTGCAGCGGTGCGGCGTAGACCGAACCCACCGACGGCGATGCCGAGGCAACCACCAGGCCCAACTGGGTTTCCAGCAGGTACTTGCCGTAGGTGGCGGCATGGTCGGAGCTGCCGCGCGCGCAGGTCACCACGAACGGCGGCGGTGCCGCGCGCAGGCTGGCGGCCAGCGTTTCCAGGGTGGCGTGGTTGCGGGCGAACTGGCGGGCAACCACGTCGGCCGCTTCAGCAGCCTCGGCGAACATCAGGGTGGCAGTGGGGTCGGACAGCGACATGGCGGACTCAGGCGGGATCGGAAGGAAGGGGGCGCACGCCGGCCGGGCGCATCGGTGCGGTGGAACCGCGCACCACCAGCTGCGGCACGAAGCCCTGGTTCTGCAGGGCGGCGGGAGCATCGTCGTAGGCATCGCTGCGCAGCTGCGCGATCAGCAGGCGCGCGGCATGGCGGGCGATGTCCTCGGTGGCCTGCTTGGCGGTGGTCAGCGGCGGCCACGACTGGCGCGAGAACGGGCTGTCCTCGAAGCCGGCGATGGACAGGTCGTAGGGCACGTTCATGCCGGCCGACTTGGCCGCCGCCAGCACGCCGGCAGCGATTTCATCGTTGGACCCGAAGATGGCGGTGGGCGGTTCGCGCAGCGCCAGCAGGCGGCGCGCGCCCCGGAAGCCATCGTCGAAGGTGTAGTCGCCCTGCACCACCAGGTGCTTGTCCACGGTCATGCCGTAGTCCTTCAGCGCGGCTTCGTAACCGGCATAGCGCTCGCCCGAAGACCGGTGCGAGGAGCCACCCCAGAGGAACCCAATGCGCTGGTGGCCGAGCTGGATCAGGTGCTCGGTGACTTCGTAGGCGGCCTCGCGGTCGTCGACGAACACGCAGGCGCCATCGGCCGGATCCTCGGTGGCGGCGATGATGCGCACCAGCTTGATGCCGCGCGCGGTCAACGTCTGGATCAGGTCGCGGCGCTCGGACATCGGCGCGGTCAGCACCAGCCCGGCCAGGCGCGAACGCTGCACCCAGTCGGCCAGTTCATCGGCCAGCATCGGCGAGCTTGAATCACACGGATGGATCTGCAGGCCGAAGCCGGTTTCGCGGCAGGCGGCGAGTACGCCGTTCTGCACGCCGATGATGTGGTACGGGTTGGGGTTGTCGTACACCAGCCCGATTACGAACGTGGTGCCGCTGCGCAGGTTGCGCGCCGACGGATCGGGTTCGTAGTCGAGTTCGGCGATGGCCCGCAGCACCCGCGCACGGGTGGCCTGCATCACCGACGGTTCGTTGTTGATGACCCGCGACACCGTCTTCAGCGAGACCTTGGCCTTTTCGGCAACGTCCTTGATGGTCGCTCTGCGCATCGGCTTTTCCTGGGGTTGGCTGCCGTCCATCATCGCCGATCAGACCTTGTCCTGCGGCAGGCCGGCGCGATGGCCGATCACCGAGTAGAACAGGATGTACAGGTAGCACGGCACCATCAGCAGGACGAACACCAGCTGGAAATCGATGTGCTGCTTGAGCACCGCAAACAGCTGCGGAATGATCGCGCCGCCGGCGATGCCCATCACCAGCAGGGCCGAGCCGGTTTCGGTGAAACGGCCCAGGCCGCGGATGGCCAGCGGGAAGATGGCCGGCCACATCATCGCGTTGGCGAAGCCCAGCAGCGCCACGAAGGCCACCGAGACATAGCCGTGGGTGGCCCAGGCGCCCAGGCAGAACAGCACGCCCAGCACCGCCGAAACAGTCAGGTAGCGCGACTGCGACACCACTTTCGGAATCAGCAGCAGGCCGACCACGTAGCCGATGAGCATGGCGAACAGGGTCAGCGAGGTGAACATCTTGGTCTGGTCCAGCGGCAGGTTGAAGCCGTGGCCGTAGGTACCGATGGCATCGCCGGCCATCACTTCCACGCCGACGTAGACGAACAGGCACAGCACGCCCAGCCACAGGTGCGGGAACTGGAAGATG
Source organism: Stenotrophomonas sp. ZAC14A_NAIMI4_1 (assembly GCF_003086915.1). Lineage (NCBI taxonomy): Bacteria > Pseudomonadati > Pseudomonadota > Gammaproteobacteria > Lysobacterales > Lysobacteraceae > Stenotrophomonas > Stenotrophomonas sp. ZAC14A_NAIMI4_1. The sequence continues at coordinate 4,209,930 of NZ_CP026002.1, read as the reverse complement.
CTGCGGCGTTCGGCAGCGCCCGCTGCCTTCGGCGTGGCATTGGCTTCGGACGGCTTGATTTCCGGCAGCGGCGAGAACAGCACCGCCACCGCCAGCACCACCAGCACACCGGCCATGGCCAGGTAGGGCGCGTGGATCTTGGCGGCGAATTCGTTGAGCAGCTGCGCCTTGGTGGCCTCGTCGGCAGTGGCGACGGTGGCCGACAGATCGCCGATGCCATGCAGCACCAGCGTGCCGATCAGCACCGGTGCCAGCATGCCGGCGATCTTGTTGCAGATGCCCATCAGCGCGATGCGGCGCGCGGCCGTTTCGATCGGGCCGAGGATGGAGATGTAGGGATTGATCGCGGTCTGCAGCAGGGCCAGGCCGCTGCCGATCACGAACAGGCCACCGAGTGCGCCCGGGTACCAGCGCTGCGTGGCGAATTCACCGAACAGTGCCGCGCCGCCGGCCATCACCAGCAGGCTCAGGCTGAGCCCCTTCTTCATGCCGGTGCGGCGCAGGATCCACGACGACGGCAGGGCCAGGAAGAAGTAGGACAGGTAGAACACCATCAGCACCAGGAAGGCACCGACTTCGCTGAGCTCGAAGGCCAGCTTGACGAAGGTGATCAACGGGCCGTTGAGCCAGGTGAAGAAGCCGATCAGGAAGAACAGCACGCCGACGATGGCGATGGAGGCGGCAACGTTCGGGCGCGCGCTTGCAGCAGTGACGGCGGACATCGGGTGGGCTCCTGCGGCGACCACCGCAGAAGGCGGTGTCGGAGAGTGGCTGGGAACAACGTTGTCACATTCTTTCGATGGACCACAGCGGTTTGTCAACTTGATTGCACGGGCCCGATGCGGCCGTGCTGCACTGCGCAAGGCAACACCCGCGCTCCGCGCTGAATGCGCTCTGGCCCTAGAGGCCCATGGCGCAAAGGCTTTCGGGTTAACGCCAGGTCAAGACCATGTAAACGTTTACCGTGTCTCTCATTCGTTGCGGCGCAGCAACGAAAGTGTCACGAACTCGTTGACATCGTTGTCAGCGCAGTTACAGACTCCGCCCAATCGCCGGGCCTTTCGTGGGTCCGGCCCTCACCTGCAGCAGGAGCCCGCGTGACCGCCAGCCACCCCGCCCCGGCCCATGTCCTGTCCCGAGTCGCGCCCTCGTTCCTGGCCGCCGACGTCGGTGGCACCCATGTGCGCGTGGCCCGGGCCCAGGCCAGCGGCGACGAGGCACATCCGGTGCAGCTGCTGGAATACCGTAAGTACCGCAACGCCGACTACGCCGGCCTCAGCGCGATCCTCACCGACTTCCTCGGTGACAGCGCGCGGCCCAGCCAGTGCGTGGTGGCCACCGCCGGCTTCGCCCGCGAGGACGGCACGGTGATCACCGCCAACCTGCCGTGGCCGCTGTCGGCCCGCCAGGTGGAAGCGGACGTCGGGCTGCAGCACGTGCACATCGTCAACGACTTCGAAGCGGTGGCCTATGCCGCGGCGCAGGTGGATGCCAGCGGCGTGCTGCACCTGTGCGGCCCCGAGACCGCACCGCGCGGCCCGACCCTGGTGGTCGGCCCCGGCACCGGCCTGGGCGCGGCACTGTGGATCCCCACCCCGAATGGCCCGGTGGTCCTGCCTACCGAAGCCGGCCAGCCGACGCTGGCGGCCAGCACCGAACTGGAAATGGCAATCGTCCGCCACATGCAGCGCGACCGCGCGCACGTGTCGATCGAACACGCGCTGTCCGGCCCCGGCCTGATGAACCTGTACCGCGCCATCTGCGCGCTGCAGGGGCAGGCGCCGGTACTGGCCAGCCCGGATGCGGTGACCGCCGCAGCGATGGCCGGCACCGATGCCCTGGCGCGCCAGGCGCTGGATGTGTTCTGCGGCCTGCTCGGCAGCACCATCGGTGACATGGCGCTGTTCTATGGCGCACAGGGCGGTGTCTACCTGGCCGGCGGCATCCTGCCGCAGATCCGCGAATACCTGCATGCCAGCACCTTCGTCGAACGCTACCTGCAGAAGGGGCCGATGGGCGAAGCGCTGGCACGCATCCCGGTGAAGGTGGTCGAGCACGGGCAGCTGGGCGTCATCGGCGCCGCCAGCTGGTTCCTGCTCCACGCCAACGCCTGAACCGCAGTACGCAGCAAGCAGTACGCAGCACCGCAGTACGCACGACGCACTGGAATCGCACCATCGCGCCCGGCAGCCCCTGCTGGCGCCAGGCATGACCTGCCATTCGTTCGCCGCCGACAACGCACATCAGTGATGAGGAGAGACATCATGAACACCCGCAAGACTCTGCTTTCGGCAGCCATCGTCGGCTGCCTCGCCTTCTCGGCGCACGCCCAGCAGGCCACCCCGCAGGACCTGGACACCGTGCAGGTGGTGGGCATCCGCGCCAGCCTGGAAAAGTCGCTGGACACCAAGCGCAACAACGTCGGTGTGTCCGAAGCGATCACCGCCGAGGACATTGGCAAGTTCCCCAGCACCAACGTTGCTGAAGCGCTGTCGCAGATCCCGGGCGTCACCCTGGACCGCCGCTTCGGCCAGGGCGAGCGCGTCAGCATCGACGGCACCGACCCCAGCCTCAACCTGTCCTTCCTCGACAACCACCCGGTGGCGCAGGCCATCTGGCTGTATGGCGAGCAGCCCAACCGCGGCTTCGACTACACGCTGCTGGCCCCGCAGATCCTGGGCCGCGCCGAGATCATCAAGTCGTCCGAAGCGCGACTGACCGAAGGCAGCCTCGGCGGCACCGTGCTGATGCACACCCGCCAGCCGCTGGACCTGAAGCAGAACGAAGTGGCCGCCTCGGTGGGCTACAGCTACAGCCAGCAGGCCAGCGAAGGCAAGCCGAACGCTGCCGTGCTGTACAGCTGGAAGAACAACGACGAGACCTTCGGTGTGGCCGTGTCGGCCCAGCATTACGAAGAAGCCGTCGACCGCCAGGGCAAGGAAGTGTTCGGCTACACCAAGGCCAGCACCTTCCCCAACGCCACCGGCGTGGCCGCCGACGTGGACGTGCCGAACTCGTTCAACGCCGCCTGGTTCCAGCAGGAACGCAAGCGTGACAGCGCCGTGGTCAACCTGCAGTTCAAGCCGACCGACGAGCTCGAGTTCAACCTGAGCGGCATGTACATCAAGGAAAAGTTCGACAACTACAACCAGTCGCTCTATTCCTTCCTGACCTGGAACCCGGGCACCGTCAACGCCGTCAACCAGCTCGGCGACGTGCGCAATGGCGTGGCCACCAGCGGCCACTCCAACCCCAGCGCCATCGCCAACAGCGGCACGCTGATCTATGACAACAACGTGCGCCTGTCCGAAGTGGTCACCAAGGGCGTGGACCTGCGCGGCGCCTGGAAGGGCGAAAGCTGGGGCGTGACCGGCCAGGCCGGCCAGAGCAAGTCCGACAACAAGAACCTGGCCCAGTACTTCATCGAGCCGTTCTACAACGGCGGCTACAGCTGGAACATGGACAAGGGCATCACCTTCGATGACCCGGCAGGCGCCCGCGACCCGGCCAACTGGGGCTCGGCCGGTGGCTGGTTCGGCAACAACGGCGTGTTCTCCACCGAGAGCAAGGACACCTACGCCCAGCTTGATTTCAACGTCCAGTTCGACAGCATCTTCAACCAGCTGCAGTTCGGCGTGCGCCACGGCAAGCACGATGAGGCCTTCACCCTCAACGTGTACGGCGGCGTCACCCCGGGCACGCTGGCCGACGTGGGCACCATCGGCCTGACCGACATCCAGGGCTTCACCAACGACCAGGGCCACCACGTGCAGGCCGGCCGCAACAACGTGCTGAACTGGGTGCGCAACAGCCCGATCGACTACAGCAACCCCGATCCGGCCAGCTACCTCAACAACAGCTGGGCGCTGACCCAGACCAACAACGCGGCCTACGCGCAGCTGAACTTCTCCAACGGCCCGCTGCGCGGCAACCTGGGCGTGCGCTACGTCGATTCCAAGACCGAAGGCAGCGGCTTCGTCTACGGCGGCACGCCCACCCTGACCGACCTGGACAGCAAGTGGCAGACCCGCACGAAGAAGGAAGACTTCGTGCTGCCGTCGTTGAACGTGGCCTGGGACACCGACAACGACTGGGTGTTCCGCTTCGCCGCGGCCAAGGTGATCGCCTGGGCGCCGTACAACCAGATGGTCAACAACACCTTCCTCAACGACACCACCCTGACCGGTTCGGGCGGCAACGCCGATCTGTCGCCGTATGAGTCGTGGAACTTCAACGCTTCGGCCGAGTACTACTACGCGCCGCAGGCGGTGGTGGCCTGGTCGGTGTTCTACAAGAAGATCGACAACTACATCGATACCTCGGCCACCATCGAGCGCCAGTACAACTCGATCCGCGATACCTCGCCGGCCACCTGGGCGAACATCGTCGGCACCAACGGTTGCACCGCCGACGGCTACTGCGATTACAGCATCCAGCGCCCGCGCAATGCCGGCAGCGGCCACGTCAAGGGCTTTAACATCAGCTTCCAGCAGCCCTTCGGCGAAAGCGGCTTCGGCCTGACCGCCAACTACACCTACGCCAATGGTGAGAACAACACCGGCGATCCGCTGCCGTACCAGTCGCGCAATGCCATTGCCTTCAGCCCGTACTACGAGAAGGGCCCGATCAATGCGCGCCTGACCTACAACTGGCGTGACAGCTACCTGGCCGGTGGTTACGTGGCCGGTGCCGCCCCGTCCAGCGTGGACGACTACGCGGAACTGGGTGCCAGCTTCGGCTACACCTTCAACGACAACTGGTCGCTGACGGTGGACGCACAGAACCTGCTGGACGAGACCTACTTCCAGTACCTGGGTGACAAGGAACACCTGGCTGGCAAGTACAAGAGTGGCCGCCGCTACATGGCCACCCTGCACTTCAAGTTCTAAGACTGCACCAGCTGCACATCGCGACGGGCCCGGATTTCCGGGCCCGTCGTACGATGGGAGACCGGAATCGCCGCCTGCGCGGCGGCAACGCGCGGCACAGCGAGCCGCCCACCACAGGAGTGAGACGATGCGACCCTTCCCCCTTGCCAGCATGCTGCTGGGCCTGGCGCTGCTTCCCGCCGCCGCCCAGGCTGCCGATGCCCCGGCACTGGATACCGGCCCCGGCCCGCAGCTGCGCGCCGGCAGCCTGATGCTGATCCCCGCGCCGGCCAACGTGCAGCGTGGCAGTGGTGCCGGCATCACCGTGGCCGCAGGCACGGCCCTGCGCGCCGACAGCGAAGCCGAGCAGCGCGTGGCAGCCCAGTTCGCCGACCTGCTGGCGCGCAGTGGCGGCCCGCGCCTGGCGCTGGCCAGCGGCAAGACCGCGGCCCGCACCGCTGGCAAGGGCGGCAGCATCCGCTTCCAGATCATTCCCACCTTCCGCGACAGCGGCGAGGGCTACACGCTGGAGAGCACCGCCCAGGGCGTGCTGGTGCAGGCCGGCAACGAGACCGGCCTGTTCTACGGCGCCACCACCCTGGCCCAGTTGGCCACCGGCGGCAGCCAGGGCGTGCTGCCGGCCGTGCAGATCCAGGATGCGCCGCGTTTCAGCTGGCGCGGCTTCATGCTCGACTCGGCACGCCACTTCCAGAGCCTGGATGAAATCAAGCGCGTGCTCGATGCCATGGCCGCGCACAAGCTCAACACCTTCCATTGGCACCTGACCGATGACCAGGGCTGGCGCATGGAGATCAAGCGCTACCCGAAGCTGACCGAAGTGGGCAGCTGCCGCCTGCCGGCCGGCGATGGCGGCATCGATCCGGTGACGAAGCAGGAATACCCGTACTGCGGTTTCTACACGCAGGAGCAGATCCGTGAAGTGATCGCCTATGCTGCCGCGCTGCATATCCAGGTGATTCCGGAAATCGACGTGCCCGGCCACGCCACCGCGGCGATCGCGGCCTACCCGGAACTGGGCTCGATCAGCACTCCGCTGAAGCCGATCAGCGAATGGGGCGTGTTCCCGAACCTGTTCAATGTCGAGGACGGCACCGTCACCTTCCTGGAGAACGTGCTGGAAGAAGTGATCCAGCTGTTCCCCGCCAAGTACGTGCACGTGGGTGGTGACGAGGCGGTGAAGGACCAGTGGATCGCATCGAAGCAGGTGCAGCAGCGCATGCGCGAACTGGGCATCAAGGATGAGATGGCCATGCAGAGCCACATCATCAAGCGCCTGGAGACCTTCCTGGAGGAACACGACCGCCGGTTGATCGGCTGGGACGAGATCCTCGAAGGCGGCCTGCCGCCGCAGGCCACGGTGATGTCCTGGCGCGGCACCGAAGGCGGCCTGGCTGCAGCCAGCAGTGGCCATGACGTGGTGATGTCGCCGGTCAGCCACCTGTACCTGGATTACCTGCAGACCGGCTCGCCGAACGAGCCGCCGGGCCGCCCGGCGCAGGTCAACCTGGCCAAGCTGTACGCCTTCGAGCCGGTGCCGGCCGAGCTGGCCGCCGACAAGCGCGGGCACATCCTGGGCCTGCAGGCGAACATGTTCACCGAGCACACGCGCAGCTACGCACGCCTGCAGCACAACCTGTTCCCGCGCCTGGCCGCCGTGGCCGAAACCGGCTGGAGCACGCCGGAGCAGCGCGACTTCCGCGATTTCCTCGCCCGCCTGCCCGCGCAGCTGCAACGCTACCGCGCCTGGGGCCTGGCCTATGCGCAGACGCCGTTCGAAGTGGGCGTGGGCCATACCGACGAGCGCGCCGCGAACACGGTGACGGTATCGCTGGCCAACCCGCTGGGCTATGAAGTGCGCTACAGCACCAACGGCAGCCCGGTGACGGCGTCCTCGCCGCTGTACCAGCAGCCGCTGACCCAGCCGGTGCCGGCCACCGTGCAGGCGGCCGCGTTCTTCCAGGGCCAGCCGCTGGCCGCCGCACCGACGGTGGCCTCGTTCACCGCGCAGTCGCTGCTCAGCCGCCACAGCCAGGAACTGCGCAGCTGCGTGGGCGAAAAGGGCCTGGTGCTGCGCCTGGAAGACGACGGCCCGCGCGAAGGCGCACGCACGGTGTTCACCGTGGACATTTTCCAGCCGTGCTGGCGCTGGCCGTCGGCACAGCTGGACGGCATCGGCAGTGTTGAAGTCCGGGCCGGGCGCATTCCGTACTACTTCCAGCTGGCCCACGACGAGCCCGCGCGCAAGTTCGAGAAGGCCAGGAGCCGCAACGGCGAGATGCTGGTCCGTCGCGGTAACTGCACCGGCAAGGTCGTAGCCCAGGTGCCGCTGCCGGCCAACACCGATGCCGATGGCTTTGTCACCCTGCGCGCGGCGCTGCCGAAGGGGATCTCGGGTCGCGACGATCTGTGCATCAACTTCACCGGCGATACGCGCCCGGCGATGTGGGTGCTGGATGAGATGACGCTGCAGAAGTAACGCCATCCACGCATGGCGTGGATCTACTGGCCCGGGGTCGGATCCCTTTCCGTAGGAAAGGGCTCTGACCCCAAGCGCGGTTCCCTCAGCCCCGCCAGCGCAGCAGGATGTCGCGCAGCGGGGTCAGGGCGGTCGCCAGGCCCGACAACACGCCGATCGTGTTGGCCAGTGCATCCATCGGGTCGGCGCTGCGGTTGCTGGTCAGCGCGCCCTGCGCAAGCTCGATGCCCACGCCCATCAGCACCAGGCCCACGCCCGCCCACAGCAGCGGCGTACCACGGCGGAACAACTGCACCGCGCTGCCGGACAGGATGAAATAGGCCAGGAAATGCTCGACCTTGTCGCCGTTCTGCGGCAGGTCGATCGGCGGCGGCGGAATCAGGCAGACCACGATCACCACCAGCACTGCCAGCAGCCACAACGCCGTCCACAGCCGTGGGCGACGCAGCGGCTTGATCACCGGCAACGCCGCACTCACAGGCGCCAGCTCAGGTCACCCAGCTCGAAGGCCGGTTCGAAATCCACCTCGCGCTGCAGGCCGATCACCTGGAAGCGCTCGCCCATCTCGGTCGGCAGGGTCAGCTTCTTCACCTGGTCGCGCAGCTGGATGCGGCCCACTTCATCGGTACGCTCCTCGGCCAGCACCAGCACCTGGTCCAGCCCGTTGCCAAGCAGGAAGCTGGTCTGGCTGCAGTAACCGGCCAGCTCGAAGCCACCGTGCAGGCCCGCTTCGGCCATGGCGGTGAAATCCACCGACGCGGTGATGTCCTGCAGCCCCGGCCAGCGGTACACCTCGTTGTGCACGTGGTGGCGGTAGAACGCGCGCACGGTGCCATCATCGCGGTCGTGCTGGTAGAACTCGCCGCGGTTGTAGCCATAGTCGACGAACAGCATCGCGCCGCGCTGCAGGCCGCCGGCCACCGCCTGCAGCCAGTACGGCAGCTGCGGCAGCACTTCGGAGCGGTAGCCATCGGCAAAGGGCTTTTCCAGATAGCGTTCCAGGTGCCGCACCGCGCCGTTGAGCAGCACGTCGGCCGGCTGCGCGCCGCGCATGAAGTTGCCATCGCCATCCAGCTCGACGGTTTCCTCGTAGACCTCGCCGTCCTTGATGAGGAAACGCGGGGTCGGCAGCGCGTCGATCACCTCGTTGGCAAACACCACGCCGTCCCAGTCATCGTCGAACGGGCGGTCGACCCATTCCACCCGGCCGGCCAGCTCGGCCGGCAGGTTCTGCTGCAGGCGCTGCTGCTGGCGCTGGCGCAGATCGGCACTGGGCTCGAGGATGGCGTAGCGCGCCGGCAGCGCGTCCAGCTCGGCCAGGCGCAGCAGCACGGCCTCGGCGAAGGCGCCGGTGCCGCCGCCCAGTTCCAGCATGCGCGCGTGCGCATCCAGCTGGGCGAACACCGGGGCCAGCGCGTTGGCCACGCTGCCAGCGAACAGGCTGCCGAGCTCGGGCGCGGTGGTGAAATCGCCACTGCCGCCGAACTTGCTGGCGCCGGCGCTGTAATATCCCCAGCCGGGGGCGTACAGGCACAGCTCCATGAAGCGCGAGAACGGGATCGCCCCGCCCTGCGCAAGGATTTCGGCACGCAGGGCGGCCGTCAGCTGGTCGCTGTGGGCCAGGGCGTCGGCTTCGGGCAGGGGGAAGGTGGGCTGCATGGTGTCTTCGAATGCGGTGACAATGGTGCACAGGATAGCCGAGCCTTGGAGGACCCTCATGAGCGACACCGCCCCCGTGGCCCTGATCACCGGCAGCGCCCGCCGGATCGGTGCGGCCATCGCCCGCCAGTTCCACGCCTGTGGCTGGTCGGTGGTGCTGCACGCCCACACGTCCAGCGCAGAGCTGCAGCAGGCCGCGTTCGACCTGGAGAACATCCGCCCCGGCAGCGTGCTGGCCCTGCAGGCCGACCTGCGCGACGCCGATGCCCTGTCCGATCTGGTGGAACAGGCCGTGGCCCACTTCGGCCGCCTGGACGCACTGGTCAACAACGCCTCCAACTTCTTCCCCACCCCGCTGGGCCAGGTCACCGCCGCGGCCATGGACGAGCTGTACGCGGTCAACGCCCGCGCGCCGCTGCTGCTGTCACAGGCAGCCGCACCCTACCTGCGCCGGCAGCAGGGCTGCATCGTCAACCTGACCGATCTGCACGGCACCGACCCGATGCGCGACCACGTCGCCTACACCATGGCCAAGGCCGCGCTGGAAATGGCCACCCGTTCGCTGGCACTGGAACTGGCCCCGAAGGTGCGGGTGAATGCCGTGGCGCCGGGCGCGATCCTGTGGCCGGAACAGGGCAAGGACGATTTCGCCCGCGAGGCACTGCTGGCGCGCACGCCGCTGGCCCGCATCGGCACCGTCGAGGAGATCGCCGAGGCGGTGTATTGGCTGGTGGCCGAGGCCAGCTTCGTCACCGGCCACACCCTGCGCGTGGATGGTGGGCGTACGGTCAGCTGACATGTTGCCGGCCAGCGGCCGGCACTACCGGTAGCGCCGGCCGCTGGCCGGCAACCCTTCATTCCAGGTCCACGACCTCGAAGGCTTCACCATGCTGCTTGTGCGCCCGCCACAGCGTGGCCAGGTCCTGGCCGCTCACCGGATCGATGAAGTCCGGCGCGATGTCCGCCAGCGGCTTCAGTACGAAGGCGTGCTTCAGTTCCGGGCGCGGAATGCGCAGATGGCCGGGGCCTTCCACCACCAGGTCGCCGTAGAACACCACGTCGATGTCCAGCGTACGGTCGGAGAAGCGCGGCCCGCTGCGGTCGCGGCCATGCGCGTCTTCCAGCGCATGCAGCCAGTCGTCCAATTCCTGCAGCGGCAGATCGGTCTGGATCGCCACGCCATTGTTGAGGAAGGCCGGGCCATCGAAGCCGACCGCGGCAGTGCGATAGGCCGGTGACACCTGCAGCGCGCCGAAGCGCTCGCGCAGGGCCGTCACCGCGGCGTGGAGGTAGCGGCGGGGCTGGACGTTGCTGCCCAGGCTCAGGAGCACGGTGGTCATGCGGTTCCGGTGACGGCGATCAGGTGGGGGGTGGGCATGCCGTCGTCACGGCGGCCTGCCTACAATCCGGGATGTACATGATAGGACACCCACATGACCTATTGCGTTGGAATCGAGGTGGACGAAGGCCTGGTCTTCGCCGCCGACACCCGGACCAATGCCGCGCTGGACGATGTCCGCGTGCACCGCAAGCTGCACGTGTTCGAGTACCCCGGCGAGGCGACCTTCGTACTGATGGCCGCCGGCAACCTGGCCACCACCCAGCTGCTGGTCTCTCGCCTGCAGCGTGATGCCGCCGAAGCGCGCACGCCCAACCTGCGGCAGATGCGCCATCTGTTCGAAGCCGCCGCCTACGTTGGCGCGCTGCTGGTGGACAGCCAGGTGAAGTGCCAGCACACCGAACACGGCCACGACGGCGTCAACACCCAGGCCACGCTGATCTTCGGCGGGCAGATCGACGGCGAGCAGCCGGGGCTGTACATGGTCTACCCGCTGGGCAACGCCATTGCCGCCTCGCCGGAGACGCCGTACCTGCAGATCGGTGAATCCAAATACGGCAAGCCGATCCTCGACCGCATCGTCAGCCCGGCCACGCGGCTGGAAGATGCCGCGCGCACCGCGTTGCTGTCGCTGGATTCGACCATCCGTTCAAACCTCTCAGTGGGCCTGCCGATCGACATGGTGCTGCTGCGCAAGGGCGAACTGCAGGTGGGCCAGCAACTGCGCTTCACCGCCGATTCGCCGCTGTATGCCGATATCCACAACAACTGGTCGCGGCGGCTGGAACAGGCGGTGGCGAGCCTGCCGCGGTTTCCGTGGGAGGCGCCCGGCTCCGACGCGTGACACCGCCGGGCATGGCCCGGCGCTACCGGATTGCGGTGAGCGACGGCCTCAGCCGAGCGCTTCAGCCACGGCGCGGAACACCTGCTGCATCTGCAGCGGTTTGCGCAGCACGTGTACATCGATGCCCGGCGGGAAGGCGCGGGTATCCAGCTCCACCGCCGCCTCTTCCAGCACCAGGGCCGGGCCGGCGTACCCCAGGGTGGCCATTTCGCCCAGCAGCTGGCTGGCCGGCAGCAGCTTGGAGCCGGCATCGGCAATGACCAGCGCCGGCATGGCTTCCTGCTGCATCCAGCGCAGCGCGGCCGGGCCGTCGGAAGCAAGCTGCAGCTGGTAGCCCTGGCTGGACAGCGCGTTGCCCAGCAGCGACAGGCGCGTGGCCTCGCCATCGACCACCAGGATCGACTGGCCACTGCCCAGCGCCACCAGCTGTTCGACCGGTTCACCGCCCTCGGCCCGCTCATGCATCGGCAGCCGCAGCTCGAAGCGCGTGCCCTGCCCCAGCTGGCTGTTGACGTGGATGCTGCCACCGGCGCCTTCGACGATGCGCTTGCAGGAAATCAGGCCCAGGCCGGTGCCATCGGCCTTGGTGGTGAAGAACGGATTGAACAGGTGCGACAACGTGTCGGCATCCATGCCGATGCCTTCGTCGGCCACCACGATGCGCAGCCAGTCCACGCCGTCGCGCTCGCCGGCATGGTCGGCGGTCAGGCCCAGGCGGCCGCCCTGCGGCATCGCCTGGATCGCATTGAGCGCCAGGTTGAGCAGCACCTGCTGCAGTTCGGTGTAGTTGGCATCGACCACCAGCCCCTCGTCCTGCACCTCCAGTTCCAGGCTCACCGTTTCCGGTACGTTGCTGCGCAACAGCAGCGCCACGGCCTGGAACAGGTCGTCGATGAAGATGCGCTCGCTAGGCGTGCGCGAACCGCGCACGAAGGACAGCATCGACTCGGCCATCTCGTGGCCACGGCGGCCGCACTCGGCGATGACATCGGCCAGGTGGTGCAGCTGCGGATCTTCGGTGCGCGCCTTCAGCAGCTCCGGCATGATCAGCAGCGGCTGCAGGATGTTGCGCAGGTCGTGGCTGAGGCCGGCGGCAAGCAGCGAGAGGCTTTCCAGCCGCTGCGCGCGCATCAGCTCGGTTTCCACGCGCAGGCGCTCCACCGCGCTGCGCGCATCGCGCACCGCGCGCGCCACCGCCGACGGCAGGCGCGCCGGGTGGTGCTTGATGATGTAATCGTTGGCGCCCTTCTGCAGGGCCTCCACCGCGTTCTCCTCGCCCATCGTGCCGGAGACGAAGATGAAAGGAACATCCGGCGCGGTCTCGCGCACGATGCGCAGCGCTTCATCACCGGAAAAGCCCGGCATGCTCAGGTCCGAGAGCACGATGTCCGGCACGAACCCGGCCAGCGCCTGGCGCAGTTCGGGCTCGCTTTCCACGCGCTCGAAACGGGCATCCAGGCCCGCCTCGAGCATCTGTTCGCACATCAGCTCGGCATCTTCCGGTGAATCTTCCACCAGCAGGATGCGCAGCGCCCCGAGGGCCGGACCGATCAGCGGCATGGCCTTACTCGACCTCCGGTGCCTGGTTGATCAGCGCCCAGAACCTGCCCAGGGTCTGCACCGCGCCGAAGAACTGGTCCACGTCCACCGGCTTGACGACATAGGCGTTCACGCCCATGTCCCAGCTGCGCGCCAGATCGCTTTCCTCGCGCGAGGACGACAGGATGACCACCGGCAGGCGCTTGAGCTCCTCGTGCTCGCGGATCTGCCGCAGCACTTCCAGTCCGTCCATGCGCGGCATCTTGATGTCCAGCAGCAGCACTGCGGGCAGGCCCTCTTCGCGGGTGGCATGCGCACCACGGCGCAGCAGGTAATCCATCACTTCCACGCCGTCCTCGACGTGCACGATGGGATTGGCCAGGCGGGCTTCCTGCAGTGCGTCGATGGCCATTTCGGCGTCGGCCGGGCTGTCTTCGGCCAGGAGGATGGTGCGCAGCGTGGTCATGCGGAGGGCCCTTGGTTGACTGCGTCCAGCGCAGGAGGCAGGTGGAAGTGGAAAGTGGCGCCGGCATCGGGCACGGCTTCGGCCCAGATGCGGCCACCATGGCGGGTCAGCACGCGGCGTACGCTGGCCAGGCCGATCCCGGTGCCGGGGTAATCGCTGGCCTTGTGCAGGCGCTGGAACACGCCGAACAGCTTGCCGGCGTAGGCCATGTCGAAGCCTGCGCCATTGTCGCTGACCGTGAACTGATGGCCGCCATCGGCCTGCTGCTGGTAGTCCACGCGGATGCGCGCCGGCGCGCGGTTGGCCGAATACTTCACCGCGTTGCCCAGCAGGTTCAGCCACACCTGGCGCATCATGTTCTCGTCGGCCACCACGATTGGCAGCGGCGCGATGGTCCATTCAACGTGGTGGGCCACGCCGCTGCCTTCGGCATCGGTCTTCAGGTTGGCATCGAGCATGGCGCGGGTGTCGGCCACCAGCGTCTGCATGTCCACCGCCTGCTGGCGCATCGCAGCGCGCCCCAGCCGCGAATAGACCAGCAGATCGTCGATCAGCGCGGCCATGCGCCGTGCCGAGCCGGAGATCACGTCCAGGTAGTGGCGGCTCTTTTCATCAGCGCCCTCGCCCAGGTGGCGTGACAGCTTGTCGGAGAAACCGGCGACATGGCGCAGCGGCGCGCGCAGGTCGTGCGACACCGAATAGCTGAAGGCCTCCAGCTCGCGGTTGACCTCCGAGACCTGGGCCACCTTGCCTTCCAGCTGGCGGTTCAGTTCTTCCACGCGCCACTGCACCGCACGCTGCACGGTCACGTCGCTGATGGTCATCAGCACCACTTCGTCATCGGTGTCCGGCAGCGGCATGCGCCGCGCGTTGATGAGCATGTAGCGCACCGTGCCGTCGGTGCGCTGTTCAAGCTCGAAATCCCACAGCTCGCGCCCGCGCAGCAGCACGTCGGACAGGCGCTGGCGCACCACCGGGTCCTGCCAGGCGCCCTCGCCGACATCGGCCAGCAGGGTGCCATCGGCACGTTCGTCCTGCAGCCCGTACAGCTCGGCGAACGCCGTGTTGTGCAGCTGCACGCGCAGGTCGCGGTCGAGCAGCACGATGGGCTCGCGCACCGTCTGCAGCACCGAGGCGGCACGCGCGGCGGCGCGCAGCGATTGCCGCTCGGCCTGCAGGCGGCGGCCGATCTGCCGCTGCAGCAGCCACAGCACCAGGGCCAGCAGGCACAGCTGCACCACCAGCGAGCTCCAGGACACCAGTTCCGTCTGCCTGCGCTGGCGCGCGGCCTGTTCGGCACGCGCCGCCAGCAGCGTCTTTTCGCTGGCCTGCAGTTCCTCCACCAGGCCGCGGATCGGGTAACGCGTGCTCATTTCCTCAACCAGCCGCCGCTGGTCCGTATTGGGCATGGACGCTGCCAATTGCCGGGCCAGTGCCATGCGTCCATCCAGCATCGACTCGATGCGCCCGATGCGGATGAGCTGGTCGGGGTTGTCGCGCGTCATCCTGGCCAGCGCGGACAGTTTTCCGGGTATTTCATCGGCCTTGGCCATGCGTTCGCGCAGGCCGGGCACATCCACTCCCTTGGACAGGGTCAGCGCGGCGGACTCAACGTCACGCACATCGGCCTGCAGCTGCTGTGCTGCCACGCCCACTTGCTGGGTGTGGGTGACCCAGGCCATTGCGGCTTCGCTTTCCTGCTGGAGGTGCCGCTGCGTCAGCCATGGCACGACGATGATGGCGGCGGCGGCCAGTGCAAGTGCAGGCAGACGCCAGCGATCCCCGATGTCATCCTCGAACGCCAGCCCCATGGTCCTGTCGTCAACGAAAGCGATGCATCCAATATAGCGCAGCGGGTGGAGCCGGGAGAATACAACGAGTACGACGAAGGGCGCCCCTTGCGGGACGCCCCTGTCCACTTCAGGCCAGCGCCGATCAGCGCTTGGCGGCAGCGTTGACCTTCAGCGCGGCGGCATCGACGCGGGTCACGCCCTTGATGCCCTTGGCGGTGGTCACCGCCTTGTCCTTCTCGGCCTGGGTGGCGACGGTGCCGCTGAGGCTGACCACACCATTGACCGTTTCCACCTTCACTTCGGTGCCCGGTACGTTGCTGCTGGCCAGCAGGTCGGCCTTCACCTTGGTGGTGATCCAGCTGTCGGTCACCGGCTCGTTCGAGTCGTGGCGGTCGGCGTGGGTCATCGCGGCATGGTCGGTCTTCGGCGGATCCTTGGCCATGACGGCCGAGGAAGACAGGGCCAGGCCCAGGGTGAGGGACGAAGCAATCAGGGTACGGGTCAGGTTGCTCATCGTGCGGTGCTCCTTCTGGATGTGCTGCCAGTCTGGACAGTCGCCTGTGTTGCAGGCGTCGGGCTTTGGTCACGCTGCCGTGAACCCGCCGGCTGCAACGGTAACGGTTCAGTTTTGCCTCGCCCGGAGCCACGTTCTACGCTTTGTCTCCCCCACCCTGCGGAGCCCCCCCATGCGCCCCGACCTGCAACTGGCCCTGATCGGCTACGGCCTCGCCGGCCGCGTCTTCCACGCACCGCTCATCCAGCACACGCCCGGGCTGGCCCTGCACAGCATCGTCAGCTCGCAGCGCGACACCCTGCTGCGCAGCTTCAGCGATGTGCACGTACGCGCCAGCGCGCAGGAAGTATTCGATGACCCGGCGGTGGACGCGGTGGTGATCGCCACGCCGAACGAGCAGCACGCGCCGCTGGCCATTGCCGCACTGGCTGCCGGCAAGCATGTGCTGGTGGACAAGCCCTTCGCGCTGGACGTGGCCGAAGCGGAAACCGTGCTGGCCGCCGCGCGCGGTGCCGGACGCATCGCCACGGTGTTCCAGAACCGTCGCTTCGATGCGGATTTCCTCACCCTGCAGGCGCTGCTTGCCGAGGGCGCGCTGGGCGAGGTGGCCGAATGCCACGCGCACTTTGATCGCTACCGGCCGCAGGTGCGCGATCGCTGGCGCGAACAGGAAGGGCCCGGCAGCGGCCTGTGGTACGACCTTGGCCCACACCTGCTGGACCAGATGCTGGTGCTGTTCGGTTGGCCACAGGCCATCGATGCCGATCTGGCGGTGCAGCGCGAAGGTGGCAGCGGCGTCGACTATTTCCATGCCGTGCTGCATTACCCGCGGCACCGCGCGATCGTGCATGCCGGTTCGCTGGTGGCGGCGCCGACGCCGCACTTCGCGGTGCATGGCCGCGAGGGCAGCTGGATCAAGCATGGCCTGGACGTGCAGGAGGCGCAGCTGCGTCGCGGCGTGGCACCGGGTGCCCCCGGCTGGGGCATCGACCCGCGGCATGGCGAGCTGTTGCGCTGCGATGCCGAGGACAACGTGCAGCGCACGACCGTGGACAACCTGCCAGGGGACTACCGGCGGCTGTATGCACAGTTCGCGGCGGCGATGCGTGGCGAGGGCGAGGCGACGGTGAGTGCGGTGCAGGCGCTGCAGTTGATGCGGTTGCTGGAGGCGGGGATGGTGAGTGCGCGCGAGGGACGGCGGGTGGTGTTGGGGTGATCGGCAGGGCTGCGCCCTGCACCTGCTCAATGCAACGTCAACGTCAACGGCAAAAGCCTGCATTCCGTGGGTTGGCGGGGTGGGTCCGGTTGAGGGGGACGCCGTAAACCCGTCCATGGGGGCTTGGTCGCGGCATCCATGCCGCTCACACCCCCTCAACCGGACCCGCCCCGCCTTCGACAGATTTCCGCGATCTGTCGGAACGGCGTTCTGCTTTGGTGGGTGCCGACCGTTGGTCGGCACGGGCTCGGGTGACGCTGAAACGATCGGCATGGGCTTCATGGGGTCGGATCCCTTCGGCAACGCCGAAGGGCTCTGACCCCGTCCTGCATCGGCTGGATTCACGCCATGCGTGGATGACGTGGAACGATTGGAATAGGCTTCTGTAGCGTCGAGCCATGCTCGACTGGCTTCATGGCCGATATCGAGCGGTCGGTGAATGGATTGGATTCGCGGGTAGATCCACGACATGCGTGGATGCTTTGGTCACGAGGAGTGGGACTGCGAAAATATCCCGACCGGAATACAGAGGAGGCGCCATGAGGGCCGAAGCAACTGAGATTGACCATGTCGTCAGCGACGATGACGGCCTTTCCTACATCTATGTGACGTGGGGAGAACAAGGAAGCTATATCGACATCACGAAGTCAGATGACGAAGACGGTATTTACTGTGAACTGTTCGATCAATCGAACGGAAGAACACTAAAAACCATTGCATATGAGCTATGCGATCAGTTGCTGACTATTTCCGTAGAGAGCCCTGAATCACTCGCACCACACCTCGCTCTGACGCAGATCCAGCTTGACCTTGCGGGAGTGGAATATGACAACGCGGAACTAAGCGAAACCCTGGATTTCATATTTTCAAGTTGATGACGCGGCATCGGAATCGACGCATATCCTGCTCACTCCAGCCAGTCGCAAGCCCGCAGCGCCACCTTGACACCTTCCGTCGGCGCAAATGGGGTCAGAGCCCTTTCCTGCGGAAAGGGATCCGACCCCATCGCGGTGCTTACGACTTCTTGATGGCGTGGCCGCCGAATTCGTTTCGCATCGCCGACAGCAGGCGGTCGGTGAACGAATTGGATTCGCGCGAGCGCAGGCGTTCCAGCAGCGACAGGGTGATCACCGGGGCCGGCACGTCCAGGGCAATGGCTTCGGCGACGGTCCAGCGGCCTTCGCCGGAATCCTCGACGTACGGAGCAATGCCATCCAGCGAGGGATTGCGCTTGAGCGCTTCGGTGCTCAGGTCCAGCAGCCACGAACGCACCACGCTGCCGTGGCGCCAGACGTCGGCCACCTGGGCCAGGTCCAGTTCCATCTCCTGCTTGCGCTCCATCAGCGCAAAGCCTTCGGCGTAGGCCTGCATCATTCCGTACTCGATGCCGTTGTGGACCATCTTGGTGAAGTGGCCGGCGCCGGACGGGCCGACACGGCCCCAGCCGCGGTCTTCGGCCGGTGCCAGGGTGCGCAGCAACGGCGCGACCTGCTCCACCACCGAGGCGTCACCGCCCACCATCAGGCTGTAGCCTTCCTGCAGGCCCCAGACGCCACCGCTGGTGCCGCAGTCGACGTAGCCCAGGTCATCCTCGGCCAGCGCCTTGGCGCGGCGGATCGAGTCCTGGTAGTTGGAGTTGCCGCCGTCGATGACGATATCGCCTTCGGCCAGGTGCGGGGTCAGCTGGCCCAGGGTCTGGTCGACGGTCTCGCCGGCCGGCACCATCAGCCACACCACGCGCGGCACCGGCAGTGCGGCAACCGCCGCGGCCAGCGAATCGACGACCTCCAGGCCGGCCTCGGCGGCGCGCTGGCGGGCGCCTTCGCCCGGATCGTAGCCGACCACGCGGTGGCCGCCGCGATGCAGGCGCTGGGCCATGTTGGCGCCCATGCGGCCGAGGCCGATCATTGCAATGTCCATTGTTTCACCTTCAGTTGGGGTCTAGGGTCAGGCTGCCTGGCCGGCCGGTCGCCGCGCAGTGGCGCAGTTGCGCTTCGCGCCAGCGCCGATAGAGCGTGGTATGCAGATTGTGCAACGCCAGGTCGATGGAAAACGACGTGCGTGGGTTGCGGTCGAGCAGGCGGATGATGTGGTAACCGATGGGACGTATACCGCGTGGGTGCACATAGATCACGAACTGCTGGTAGAACGGATCGTCCAGCAACTGGTCCATGCGTGCCAGCGTGGCCTGGTAGCGGGGCTCCAGCTGCGCGCGCAGGCCGGGATCACGTTCGTACAACAGGCGCTCGAAGTAGCGCCGGCCGAGCCGCGGAATACCCTGCGCAAGCGTCCACAGTTCGGCATTGCGCTGGTCGTACCAGGCCAGCCCGCCGTGTGCGGCCAGCGCCTGCGCGGCGTCTGCGCCGACATCGACGACGATGAAGTTCTCGGCCTGGTTGCTCAGGTCGTCCAGCGTCGAACGGTCGCCGACGTGTTCGATGAAACCGGGCACGCCGAGGAACGCGCTGCGCCCCCGTGCGGCAGTGCGCACGGCCTTGCCATCGGCGAAGAACTCACCAGCCCCGGCGCCCAGCAGGATGCTGTCGGTATCGTGCAGGCCCCGCAGGGTACCGATGGAAAGCTCATCGGCAGAGAATTCACCATCGAAGGCGGCATCGCCGTACAGCTCGCGCTGCGTGGCCAGCTGCGCGACCTGACGACCGACGCCACATTCGGCGCGCACGTTGCCGTTGTAGAACGTCTCCAGCGCGCGGCTGTTGCCGGCCAGCGGCGTATAACCGCGGCCGAAGCTGCGGGTGTTCCGCCAGCCCTGCGCGGGTGCACCGCCCGCGCCGAAGCCGATCCAGCCCAGCTGCAGGCCGCTGAAACGGAAACCGGGGTTGTCCTGCAATGCCCGCGCGGCGCGCTGCGCAGCCGCACCCAGTTCGAAGGTGTAGGCGCAGAGCGTGGCCGGGTCGTCCAGCAGGCGCTGCAGCACGGCCTGCCGCGCCTGCTCGGTCATGGTGGCGGGCCAGCGCACCTGCAGGTCGCCGGCCTGCTGCGCAGCCTGCAGCGAGGCACGCGTGCAGACCGGGCCGCCATGGATGCGGGGCGCCTCGACTGCCGTGGTTTCGAAGCGCCAGCCCAGCCGCTGCAGCAAGCCCTGCTCGCAGCCACTGCCCGCGGCATTGCCGAGCATGGGCCAGCCCAGCAGCAGGGCCAGCCCCAGCGCCCTGCCCTTCACCGTCAGCCCTGTTCGGCCGCCGGTTGCGGGGCGGGCTCGGGTACGGGTGTCGCGGGTGCGGCGGGAACCGGCGGAGCCGGTACGGGTGCCGGCTCCTGCACCTCCGCCGGTGGCGGGGCCGGCGCAGGCGTCGGCTTGGCCGCAGCGGCCGCCGGCAGGTACTGGTGCAGGCGGTCGAAGAAGCGACGGTAGAAATCAGAATCTGTGATCGTGCTGCTGGCAACCTTCACCAGCGAATCATCGTTGCTGCCGAACGGCAGCGACACCGAGCCCAGTGCGCCCACGCCGACGCTGGCCGAGGTCGGGCTCTTCTTCAGTGCATAACGGTCCTGCACGGCGCTGACGAACACCAGCGCCTGCTCGCTGCCACGTGGCGCGCAGGAAATGCGCAGCACCAGCTGCTCGTGATCGTCCTCGCGCACCTGGAAATTCTTGTTGCCTTCCACCTGCCCATCGTCGGCGCGCGCGATGGCGTAGCCCTGGCTGAGCAGGGTACGGCGGGCCGCTTCACAGGCCTCGGCCGGGCGCCCATCGACGGTGCGCGAGAAGGTGTCGCCCGAATCGAAGGACTCGCGCAGCAGGCTGTTGTCGGCGGCCCGGCCACCGCAACCGGCCAGGACCAGGGTGCTGGCCACAGCCAGCAGGGACAGCGAAAGACGGGAGGCCCGCATGGGTACTCCTGCGAGAACGGAGCCCCAAGGGTAGACCTGGGGCCGTGTGCGGCAGGTCGATGCGCCCGCCCCCGTTGCTCCCGGTTCATGGACATCCGCCGGGCATGGCCCGGCGCGACCGGAAAACAAACGGGGCCGGCAGTGCCGGCCCCGTGGGGAACTTCACATCAGCAGCGGATCAGTCCGCCCAGCGGCCTGCGCCGGTGGACTGCGGCAGCACCTGGGCCGACAGCGGGCGGTCGGTCTCCAGCAGGTTCACCGCATCGGACAGGATCGAGGCGGATTCACGCAGCAGCGGGTCCGGACGCTTCTCGGCGGCCTTCTCGCGGGCGGCATCCTTGACGATGTCGCGCTCGTTGCCGGTCAGGCCGTCATCGCTGCTGTCATCGGCCAGCGGGTCCAGGGCCAGGCCCAGTTCCTTGCGGACGACCTGGCGGTCCTTGCGCTGCTTGTCCTGGCGCTCACGCTCGGCCAAGCGGGTCGCCTCGTTGAGCGAGACGTACTTCTTGGCCGCTTCGGTACGGAACTGCTGCACGTCCTCGTTCCACCACTGGAATTCCTTGTCGGTGGCGATGCGGGCTTCGTGGCGCGACTCCAGCTTGGGCAGCAGCGGTGCGAAGTTGCCGTACTGGGTGTGCGGCACGGCAGCGATGCGGGTCCACGGCAGCGCGTTGTCGTAGGTGCTTTCACCGAACTCGGTGGCATCGACGCTGGCCGGGAACGCCAGGTCCGGCACCACGCCCTTGTGCTGGGTGCTGCTGCCGCTGATGCGGAAGAACTGGGCGATGGTCAGCTTCACCTGGCCAAAGCGCTGGGTCTCGCCACTGGGCCAGCGGTCCAGGTCGACGATGTTCTGCACGGTGCCCTTGCCGAAGGTGGTTTCACCGATGACCAGGCCACGGCCGTAATCCTGGATGGCACCGGCGAAGATTTCCGAGGCCGAGGCCGAACCACGGTTGATCAGCACGGCCAGCGGGCCATCCCAGGCAACACCCTGGTTGCGGTCGCTGTTGACGGTGACGCGGCCACCGGATTCGCGCACCTGCACCACCGGGCCCTGCTCGATGAACAGGCCGGTCAGTTCGATGGCTTCATCCAGCGAACCACCACCGTTGCTGCGCAGGTCCAGCACCACGCCGTCCAGCTTGTCGGCCTTGAAGCCGGCCAGCAGCTTGGCGACGTCGCGCGTGGCCGAGGCGTAGTCGGCCGCGTTGCGGCGACGGCCTTCGAAATCCTGGTAGAAGGTCGGCAGCTTGATCACGCCCACCTTGCGCTCGGGCTGGCCATCCTTGCCCGGGATGGTCATGGTTTCGCCCTTGGCGGCCTGTTCGGCCAGGCGCACCTTCTGACGGGTCAGCAGCAGGGTGTGGTGCTTGCCGTCCACGCCGTCCTCGGCGGAGATGAACTCCAGCCGGACCTGCGTGTCCTTGGCGCCACGGATCTTGGCCACCACGTCATCGATGCGCCAGCCGATCACATCGTCCACCGGCCCGGACTTGCCCTGGCCGACGCCGACGATGCGGTCGCCCGGCTTCAGGGTGCCGTCCACGGCGGCCGGGCCACCGGCGATGATCTCGCGGATCACCACCATGTCGTCCTGGCGCTGCAGCTGCGCGCCGATGCCTTCCAGCGACAGCGACATCGCCTGGTTGAAGTTCTCGGCAGTGCGCGGGGTGAAGTAGTCGGTATGCGGGTCGACGGCGCTGGTGTAGGCGTTCATGAAGAACTGGAAGACATCCTCGCCCTTCAGCTCGTTGACGCTCTTTTCCAGCGTGGCGTAACGCTTGTCCAGCGTCTTGCGGATGTCGTCGGACTTCTTGCCGGCCAGCTTCAGGCGCAGCCAGTCGTTCTTCACCGACTTGCGCCACAGCTCATCGAGCTCGGCGTTGCTTGCCGCCCACGGCACGTCCTTGCGGTCGTATTCGAAGCGCTCGTCGGCGGTGAAGTCCGGCTCCTGCTTCAGCAGCTTGCGCGCATAACCGACGCGCTCGCCCACGCGCTGCTTGTAGACCGCGAACACTTCAAAGGCAGGCTCCAGTTCGCCGCCGCGGATGGCGTTGGCGATGCCGGCCTGGAACGGCGCGAAACGGGCCACGTCGGCCTGGGTGAAGTACTGCTTGCCGCCGTCGAGGGTTTCCAGGTAACGCTTGAACACGTCCTTGGAGGTGGCCTCGTCCAGCGCGCGCGGCCGGTAGGCGTAGCGGCTGTCGGACAGCAGGCCGTAGACCAGCTTGGAGGTGGTGACCTGGTCGGCGGTCGCGGCCGCCGGCAGCGCCGGCGAGTCGGCCTTGGCCGCCAGCGCCAGCGGCGCGACCAGCGCCAGGGCCATCAGGAATGCGGGGGCTTTGAATTTCATGAACGTGCTCGAAGGCGCCTTGCCAAGGGGGAGACTGCAGGGTGTTCAGACACCACGACAGTGCCGAAAGTTGCCGTGTTTGTCACCCGGCCGCGTTCGGTGGAAAACCAGCCTAGCGGGGCCGGTGTAGCAAATTGTGAATGCAGGCGAAGGCGTGCGGACCAACGGTCCGCACCCACCAGTGCGGAGGTCCGCACCCACCTCAGGCGACGCCGGCGCCCTTGGCCTGGACGTCGGCGTGGTACGACGAGCGCACCATCGGGCCGGAGGCCACGTGGCTGAAGCCCAGCTCGTAGCCGTAGTCTTCCAGCGCCTTGTAGTCCTCGGGGGTCCAGTACTTCAGCACCGGGTGGTGGTGCGCGGTCGGCTGCAGGTACTGGCCGATGGTAATCATGTCCACGTCATGCGCGCGCAGGTCGCGCATGGTGGCCTTGATCTGCTCGAACTCCTCGCCCAGGCCCAGCATGATGCCGCTCTTGGTCGGCACCGACGGGTGCTGCGCCTTGAAGTTCTTCAGCAGGTTCAGCGACCACTGGTAATCGGCACCCGGGCGCACGTTGCGGTACAGGTCCGGTACGGTTTCGATGTTGTGGTTGAACACGTCCGGCGGGTTCTGCGCCAGGATCTCCAGCGCGCGCTCCATGCGGCCCTTGCCACGGAAGTCCGGGGTCAGCACCTCGATGCGGGTGCCCGGCGACTTCTCGCGGATGGCGGTGATGCAGTCGACGAAGTGCTGGGCACCGCCGTCGCGCAGGTCATCGCGGTCGACGCTGGTCACCACCACGTACTTCAGGCCCATGTCGGCCACGGTCTGGCCGAGGGTGGCCGGCTCGTTGGCATCCGGCGGCTTGGGGCGGCCGTGGGCCACGTCGCAGAACGAGCAGCGACGGGTGCAGACCTCGCCCAGGATCATGAAGGTGGCGGTGCCGTGGCTGAAACATTCGTGGATGTTCGGGCAGCTGGCTTCCTCGCACACGGTCACCAGGCGGTTCTCGCGCAGCTTGGCCTTCAGGTTCTGCACGGCATTGCCCGAAGGAATGCGCACGCGGATCCAGGACGGCTTGCGCAGCACCGGTGCGTCGGCGAACTGCACCGGCGAACGGTTGATCTTGTCCCCGCCCATCTGCTTGACGCCCACCTGCAGCGGCGCGGCGGACGGAAGCTCGGCCTGCACGATCTGCAGGGGGATGGTGCGGGCGGTGGTCTCAGTCATGGCAGTTCCGGGGGGCGGTCAGGCGGCCGCAGAAAGATCGGGCAGTTCGGGCGTGGGCTGCAGCAGAAGGCCAAACTGGCGGGCCAGATGGTCCAGCAGCACCGGCTTGACGGCGTCCATCCCGGACGGGCCACCCAAGTCTACCACCGAGGTCACCTGCAACCCCTGGTAGCCACAGGGGTTGATGCGGTGGAAGGGTTCCAGGTCCATCGACACATTGAAGGCCAGGCCGTGGAAGGTGCAGCCGCGGCGGACGCGGATGCCGAGCGCGGCGATCTTGGCATCGCCCACGTAGACGCCCGGCGCGCCGTCACGGCGCTCGGCGCCGATGTTCCATTCGCCGAGGGTGTCGATCAGGGCCTGTTCGATGCGGCAGACGTAGTCGCGCACGCCGATGCCCAGCCGCGGCAGGCGCAGCAGCGGGTAGACCACGATCTGGCCGGGGCCGTGGTAGGTCACCTGGCCGCCGCGGTCGACGTGCAGCACCGGGATATCGCCCGGCGCCAGTACGTGCTCGTCCTTGCCCGCCTGGCCGAGGGTGAACACCGGATCGTGTTCGACCACCCACAGCTCGTCGGCATCGTCGTCGGTCCGCTGGTCGGTGAAGCGCTGCATGGCGCGCCAGACCGGTTCATAGGCCTGGCGACCGAGGTCGCGCACCACTGCAGGGCGGGCCGGACGCTGCCCGGGGGCAGGTTCGGCCGCGCAGCTGGTGGCTACACCGTCCACTTCACTTCCGGGTGGTCGCGCAGGGCCTGGTGGGCCACGTCGTACTGTTCACGGTTCTCGGCCCGGAACACCAGGCGCACCGAAACGTACTTGCCGTTGGACGAATGCTTCCAGCTGATGCGCTCGTTCACCACATCGACGCCTGCAGCAATCAGCAGGCTGGGGAGTTCCTGCTCCAGGCCACGGTTGGCTGGGCCCATTGCGCTGAGCTCGAACTGACCGGGGAACTGGAAGCCGTGATCGGGGTTGTCGGACTTGATTTCCATGCCCCCCATTATCGGGCCGCAAGGCAACAAACCCAAGAGTATTCATCAAGGTCGAACGCCGCACCGGCAGCCCGCTGCGTTGCAGGCTGCGGCCCGGTTCAGGCTGCGCCGGGCCCGCCTCCAGTTTCGCTGAAGGGACAAGTGCGTTTTACGGAACAGACAAGTGAAGGCGGGAGGCTCGTTCCCTCACGGCGACGGGAGTAACGTGTTGTTGCATAAATCGACCTTCACACGCCAACGACCTGATGATCATTCCATCCATGCGTACTGCCGCCACCCTCGGCCTGACCGGCCTGCTGGCGGCGGCCGCCCTGCCCCTCACTGCCCACGCCGCGCAGCAGTGCGGCCCCGATGCGATGCGGGAGCACCCGCCACAGGTCAATTTCCGCGTCGACAACGACCTGTTCGGCGCCAAGGACCAGGACCAGGGCTACACCAACGGCGCCCAGCTGACCCTGGTCTCGCCCAACCTGGTGGACTACACCGATGATCCCTGCCTGCCGCGCCTGGCGCGCTGGGTGAACCGCCACCTCGAGCGCCTGCACCCGGGTGAGTTCGAGCAGCAGAACATGATCTTCAGCCTCGGCCAGGGCATCTACACGCCCACCGATTTCACCCGCAAGGACGTGATCGAGGACGATCGCCCGTACGCCGGCGTGCTGGTGGCCAGCTTCGGCTACAACGCCCGCCGCGGCGATCGCCTGCAGACCACCCTGCTGACCCTGGGCGTGGTTGGCCCGTGGGCGCAGGGCAAGCAGGTGCAGAACGCGGTGCATGACCTGCTGGGCGACGAAAAATTCCAGGGCTGGGACAACCAGCTGCACAACGAACCGGTGGTGATGTACACCCACGAGCGCATGCGCCGCTGGCCGGGCGATGCCAGCGTGAATGCCGGCGGCTGGGGCTGGGATGCGATCAGCCACTACGGCGGCTCGGTCGGCAATCTGGAAACCAAGGCGAATTTCGGCGGTGAAGTGCGTTTCGGCTGGAAGCTGCCCGACGACTTCGGCAGCACCCCGCTGCGCCCGGCCGGCGAGAACACCGCGCCGACCCGCGGTGGCAAGCCCAGCGGCTGGTCGTGGCACCTGTTCGCCACCACCGATGCGGCCTGGGTGATCCGCGATATCACCCTGGACGGCAACACCTTCCGCGACAGCCACAGCGTGGACAAGCGCCACGTGGTGGCCTACGGCGGCTACGGCATCGCCGTGATGCGCGGCCGCTGGAAGTTCGCGATGGCCCGTTACCACAGCACCCGCGAGTTCAACGGCCAGCGCGAAGCCCCGGTGTTCGGCAGCTTTACCATCAGCCGCTCGATGTAGGTGCCCTTTGTAGAGTCGAGCCATGCTCGACTGTCGTTGCGTGACCCGTCCTGCCATAGGTTGACACCCATGGGGTGGATGAACCGGCCGCCTTCAGGCGGCCAAGGACGCCCGATGCATCGCATCGGGCGTCTGCATTTTAAGGGACAGGTGGGGTCGCTCGGCGTTGTAGATTTCTACTGCCTCAGCCACCATCTGGCGGGCCTGCCCAAGGTCCCGCGGGCGATGGAGCAGAAACTCGCATTTCAGGATCCCGTTGACTCGTTCTGCCAGAGCATTCTGATAGCAGTCATAGCCGTCGGTCATCGAGCAGACCAAGCCATGCTTGGCGTGGATATGCTGGTAGTTGT
>NZ_CP026002.1:3713284-4183001 GCF_003086915.1 Stenotrophomonas sp. ZAC14A_NAIMI4_1 | reverse complement strand
ATGAGACGCTGCAGACCGAACATACCGCGCAAGCACTGGAAATGGCCCTGAAAGCCCGGAAAACGAGGCAGCGACTGATCCACCATTCGGATCGAGGCATTCAATACTGCTCGGACAACTACCAGCATATCCACGCCAAGCATGGCTTGGTCTGCTCGATGACCGACGGCTATGACTGCTATCAGAATGCTCTGGCAGAACGAGTCAACGGGATCCTGAAATGCGAGTTTCTGCTCCATCGCCCGCGGGACCTTGGACAGGCCCGCCAGATGGTGGCTGAGGCAGTAGAAATCTACAACGCCGAGCGACCCCACCTGTCCCTTAAAATGCAGACGTCCGATGCGATGCATCGGGCGTCCTTGGCCGCCTGAAGGCGGCCGGTTCATCCACCCCATGGGTGTCAACCTATGGCAGGACGGGTCACTGCGATGTGGCGCAGCCGCATTGCCTCAATCAAGATCCCCCAGCAGCTCGCGCGCGATCATCGCGGTCCCGTCCAGCAGGTCGTGGCCGCTACCGGCCTGCACCACCACCGCCAGTAGCTGGCGGCCCACCTCGGTATTGCCGCCGCACAATTCCATCTCTCCCTCGAAGCACAGATCGCCCAGCCATTCGTGCGCCTGCGGCAGACCGCGCTTGCGGGCGCGGCGGAATTCCGCAAGCAGCTTCGCCTGGCCCGCTTCGTGTTCGCCATCGGCAAGCAGGCCGATGGCACCCCCGTGCGCCGCGCGCCAGATGGCCGGCAGCGGCCGGCCTTTTTCATCCAGCACATCCAAAGCGAACTGCGCGCAGTACATCTCGTAGCGCTTGCCCGCCGTGCTGGCAGGCACGATGCCTGCCTCGGCCAGCAGGCGTTCGGCTTCATCCAGCTGATTGAACTTCAACCGCAGCAGGGCAGGGCGAGTCAACTGCTGTGACAGCGCCTGCTGATTGGCGGCAAACCACACGTTCCAGCCGATGGCTGCGCGGCCTTCCAGCGCGGCTTTGAAGTACTCCAGGTGTTCGGCGTCCATTGCGGTTTCCTGCGATTCCCTGCGCGATTGTAGCCAAGGCGCTCAGGGCGTTCCGCTTTCCAGGCTATGGGTGGCCTCGCACACCAGCTGCCGCGCGGCCACGATCAGGCCATCGGTGTGGAAGCTGCCCATCTGTTCGTCCGGGCCGCCTTCGACACGCGCGCGCTCGGCGGCCTGCAGAATGTCGAGCAGCGCGGAGAGCCCGGCCAGCGAACGGCTGAGTGAGGCGTGCTCGCTGGCCGCCAGCCTGCGCGGGCTGCAGGGCTGCCCGTTTGCGCCGTCGGCTCGCCGGATGGCGTCCAGGCAGGCGAAGAACGTGGGGGCCTGCAGGGGCAGATTCTGTTCGTCCAACGCGCACTCGATCTCGCGTGCGATGTCGTCGGGAACCTGGTTGGCGATGTCGGCAATCAACGCGTACAGGCGGGGAAGCGATGCGGCTCGGTTGGTCATGGCAAAACCCTCACTGGCGTAAGGCCACCTTCGGAATGAAGGTGGCGGACGGTGCAGGTTGGCGTACCAAGGCAAACAAACTTCAAGGGAGAAGAAGGCCTGGTGGATCTGTCGATCCCCACGCACCGCCCGCCATTGAAGGCAGTAGGTCCATTCTCTCAGCTGCGAATGATTTCGCAGCCCTTGAAGCTTGTTCGTTTATTCGAGACGCCAATCCCGACCAAGGCGTGCTGCCTTGGCGGGGTGATCATCGATCCGCGCAAAGACGGAAGTCAGTGAGGAAAGTTGCATTGATACGCAGGCGGGAAGGGCGACTCGCGTTCTGTGCGCCAGTACGCTCATCGCATTCGTGCAAAGACTAGCCAGGATCTGCTGAAAAAAGCGGGCCGGTCGGGTTGCGATGACGCGATAGAGCCAAAAGCGTCAACGAGCGACGGTCTGTCCGATATCGATCTTCACGCCGGCCCGCGAGGATCAAGGAGCAGGGCGTTGCTGCGCTACAGACTTGACTCGCTCTCCTCCAGCATCAGGTGTGCAAACGAGGCGAACCAGTCGATATCGACGCGACTGTAGACGTGGGCATCGCACTCATTCGGCGTGGAAGATCGATGAGTGTCCAACAGGAAGAAATCATCGCCCATCTGCGGTGTGCCGGTTACCTGTATGGCACGGTCAAGGTGGTACTCGAATGCCTCCACTACCGGATCCACAACCAGCTCCCTGCGGATCTGCACGATCTCCTCGTTTTCCTGTCCGAAGGGACGAATCAGTTCAACGGGAAGCAGGATGTCCACAAAGCGCCCCGGCAGCACGAAGCCATTGCTGACCTTCAGGAAGTCACGGTAGCTCTTCGGCAGCTTGACGCCGAGGCGCTTCTCCGCGTCGACGATGGCCTGCTCACTGGCACCCGGTACGCCGCACCAGTCGATGTTCCCAGTGAGTGCGCGTCGAGCAACCTCTGCCAGCGGGCTGTCCGGGTACTGGTCGGCAAAGGGTTGCAGGCCCATATCAACGTGGGACTCGGCAAGCCTCTCATTCAGCGTGGAGAGCAGTTGTCGATTGAGTCGGGTGAGAAGGCCGAGCCAGTCATCCACGGTGACAGGTATTTCAGAGTCTTTCGTTGGCGCGTTCATGCAGAAATTTTCCAGAAGGCGTTTTTGGAAATGGGAGTTCCGACAGTCTCTGCAGAATTCATGCGTGCCACTGCCAGTAGGCAAGTGCATTTCTTACCAACGCATCCATCCCGATGGGATCGGATGGCCCGTTGTGGCCCAGGTTGAACATCGACAGTTCTTCGCCTTCACTTTCTGGACGGTCGTCAAGCATGATGAAATCCCACCTGTCATTGGGTGGTCCGGAGATCTGCAGGGTGCTATCGAGCCTGCTCTCCAGCAGGTCAGGCACCTCCTCTTCCAAACCATCCATCATCGTCCTCCAGAACTCAGCCACCTCCGGATAGTTCGTCTTGAGTGGTTCTACCTGCTCAATCGGAAGATAGGATGTGATGGCACCGCCCGGAAGCAGGAAGCCATTGGAGACTTCAAGGAAGCATCGATACTGGGCAGGTAGCTGGATACCCAGTCGCTGTTCTTCCTGCGCGATCTGAGCTGGTGTTGCAGGGGGTAGCCCAAGGTAGCCGGCCCTTCGCGCGAGCACCTCGCGGGCAACGTTGGATATCCCCTCCTGCGGATATCGATCAATCAATTGCTGCAATCCAAATCCAAACGGCGACGGATCGCTGTCGCGCGGGATGGATGCAAGGCAGGCTCGGCTGAGTTCATGGAGTAGTTCGCTCCATTCATCATGCGTCATGACATCACTCCTTGATGGATACCCAGAACGGTTCGCCATCCAGGATCCTGGCGTGCGTGCAGTAGAAACCTTTCAGAAGTCCACCGACACGCTTGTTGTCTGCTGCGTCGATGTACCGCACTGACATGGCTTCGGCCGGGCTCTGTGCTGCACCCTGCCTTGTCGCTGCAAACGGGTACTCATCGCAATTGAGGCCGGGCGCGGCTGAATCCGGGAATCGCTTCCGACACAGCTGAACCGATGCGGCACGATTCTTCTCAATCTCTTTCGTGGGTGCCAGGCGTGTCAGCGCTGCGCCGCGTAGCGCAGGATCGGGATTCCACCTTCCCGGATTGCCCGCCAGCGCCTCTTGAGCGCTTCTCAGGTGCTTGGCCGATTCATCAACGTCCGGATTGCTCACCGAAAGCTCAAAGACTGCGGGATAGGCTGAGTGTCGACAGCCCGCGTACTGCTTTGTGGCCAGCTTCTCGCACCGCAGTTCCGGGGCCGACATCTCGATGGGTGTCTGGTCCACGTTGAAGCGGGTCAGGATCAACTGGGTGTTCTGGCTGGTTCGTCCATCTTCGGTGTCCATGCGCAGGGTCACCGCAAAGTCATAGGCTCCCGGCCCGCCGATGGTAATCATCTGGAACTGTTGCTTGTCGGTGCAGCTGCCGCAGTAGAGGAACGGTGCCACCGTCAGGCCCTTGGAGGCCTCACCGAGCACGTCCTGGATGTCCACGCGCACGCGGTGTGTCCAGGTGGTGCCTGTGCGAGGAAGGTAGGCGTAGTCGTACATCGTGATGTCCGAATACTCCTCTGCGCCGATGTCGGTGTTGTAGGACACGTAGCGCGCGGTGCGCTTTACGCAGTAGTGGCGCCGCGAACCCGTCGCGTCCTCTTCGTCCTTGTCGGTGGCGTCCTTGCACAGTTCCTCGAAGGGCGGCTCTTCCTCGCGCATGTCCGCTTCATACCGATCAAGCTCGGCGAAGGTCATGGTGGCGATCATCTGTGCATCGCTGGGGCAGTCATCGTCTTCCTGGGCACGCGCGGTGAACGCGCACAGTGTTGCGGCCAGGGCCAGTGGCGTCAGTTTCATCGGGGTTTCCTCGTAGTGGACAGGTCGCCGGCGCTGCGTGCCGGTGCCCCTTGATGCGCCTGCCAACCGATGGAGGAGGGTAGGAAAAGCCCGCATGTCGAACCGGGCGTGATGGAGGGCACGGCCCGCATGCGCCTCCCGTCACTGGCCCGGCGGCATGCGGTGGGGTCGACCACTGCCTGCGAGGCTCAACGCGACAGAGGTGGGCGCCCGCTTGCTGCCGGGCCTGCGGCGTGGTCCTATCGGCAGCACATCTCGCCACGCCTCTGGAGCCCTGCCATGCCGCTCGCCCGTATCGATCTCCGCAAAGGTAAATCCGCCGATTATCTGCAGCGCGTAGGGGAGGCCATCTACCAGGCCCTGCGTGCGGTGGGTGTGCCGGAAAACGATCGTTTCCAGGTCTTCCAGGAACACGAGGCGGGTACGCTCGTCTTCGATCCCGGCTATCTGGGCGTGGCCCGCACCGATGACTTCATCTGTGTGCAGATCACCTGGAGCGAGGGGCGTACGCAGGAGCAGAAAAAGGCGTTGTACCTCGGCATTGCCAATGGCCTGCATGAGGCGGTGGGTATCCGCCGCGAGGACGTATTCATCAATCTGGTGGAGGTGAAGCCGGAGAATTGGTCGTTCGGAAATGGGGTGGCGCAGTACGTGAGTTGATGGCCCAGGAGCAAGAGCATCCACGCATGGCGTGGATCTACTGCGAGAGGGCGGAGTCATCGGCGTGGCCCGGGTTGTGCCCCTGCGTCACCGTGTCGCAGGGGCAAAACCCTGAACGTGGTCCAGGGTTGGCCGCCGCGCCGTAGAATGGCGGGGTGCGTCGCCCCCGATTCCACCGCCGGTTCCAGACCCTGGCATGGCTTGCCATGCTGTTGGTGCTGCTTGCCCCGCTGGTGAGCCGCTGGATGGCCCATGGGCCGGCGCCAGCCGTCGCGCCGGTGATGGCGGGCATGGATCATGGCGCGATGGACCACAGCGCTATGGGCCACGGCGCGCACGCGCAGCACGCGATGGAAGGGCACCACGACCACCACGCGATGGCGCACGACGAGACCGTCTCCAAGCCGGCGGTCGATCCCCACGCCGAGCATGAAATGGGTGTGGACTGTGAGTACTGCCTGATCGCAGCGCGCCTGATCACCTTGTTGGTGGCGGCGTTCCTGCTGCTGGTGCCTCTGGCGCCGGTGTGCCGGGCATTGGCGGGATCTGTCAGAGCGCTGCCCTCGCGGCTGCGCGGAACACTGGGTGCGCGTGGGCCTCCGATGGCGTTCGCTGGCTGAGCCGCGCACGCGAAAGGCCGCCGGGCATGGCCCGGCGCTACCGATGTTCTTGAAGCTGCTGGGCATCGCCCGGCGTTAGCGCGTGCGCTTTCCTTTTCTGCTGCCCTGTCTGATGGGGCGGCATTGCATGCCGTGGAAACATGAAAACCAACCCGAACGTCGTTGCCCTGCGCTGGGCGACGCTGCCGGCGCTGTGCGCCTGCGCCCTGTACACCGCACCGGCCCATGCCGATGCGGCAGACCCCACCACCCTGGACACCGTGCGCGTGGTCGATACCCGCCATGGCGAACTGTCGGCCGTGCCCACCGCGGGCTCGGCGCTCGGCCTGAGCGTGCTGCAGACGCCGGCCGCGCTCACCGTCATCGACCGCGACCAGCTGGAACAGCGCGGCGACAGCAACCTCAACGATGCGATCAGCCGTGCCGGTGCCATCAGCGCGATGCCGCACCCGGGCAATGGCCTGAGTGCGCTGTCCAGCCGCGGCTTTACCGATGGCGCGTCGGTGATGCGCCTGTACGACGGCCTGCGCCAGTACGGCGGGGTGGGCGTCACCTTCCCGTTCGATACCTGGTCGATCGAGCGCATTGAAGTGCTGCGCGGCCCGGCGTCGGTCATCCATGGCGATGGTGCCATTGGCGGGGTCATCAACATCGTGCCGAAGAAGCCGACGCGCGGTGCCATCGAGAACGAGATCAGCGTGACCGTGGGCAGCGAGGACACCGCGCGCCTGGGCTTCGGCAGCGGTGGCGCGCTGACGCCGGATCTGGCCTACCGTGTGGATGTGAGCGGCAACTACAGCGGTGGCTGGGTCGACCGTGGCCGCAACAACGATGCGACGTTCTCCGGCGCGCTGCTGTGGCAGCCGCGCACCGACCTGCAGCTGACCCTGACCCATGCGCAGGGCTACCAGCAGCCGATGCGCTACTTCGGCACGCCGCTGGTGGAGGGCCGCCAGCTGGACGCGCTGCGCCACCGCAACTACAACGTGGCCGACAGCGAGATCCGTTTCCGCGACCGCTGGACCCAGCTCGATGCGCTGTGGACGCCCACCGCGAACGTGGAATGGCGCACGCGCGTCTACCAGATCGACAGCCAGCGTGACTGGCGCAATGCCGAGGCCTATGTCTACAACGATGCCACGGGCCTGATCGATCGCTCGGACAACACGCAGATCACCCACAACCAGGACCAGACCGGACTGACCTCGACGCTGCGCGTGCAGGGGCAGGTGGGCGGGCTGGCCAACAGCTTCGCAGTGGGCCTGGATGCCAACCGCGCGCACTTCAAGCACACCAACAACACCTACTCCGGCAGCTCCGGGCCGGTGGATCCGTTCCATCCGGTGCCGGGGCAGTTCGCCAGCGATGCGCCCAACCTGCCGCGCTACCGCAACGGTGCCGAGCAGTACGCCTTGTTTGCCGAAGACCACCTGACGCTGAGCGAGCGTTGGTCGGTGCTGGGTGGGCTGCGCCATGACCGCGCGACCATCGACCGCACCGATCTGATCAGTGGCGCGGCAGCATTCTCCAAGACCTACAGCAGCTCCGGCTGGCGCGCGGGCACGGTGTTCGCGCTGCGGCCGACGCTGAGCCTGTACGCGCAGTACTCGCAGGCGGCGGACCCGGTCAGTGGCCTGCTGATGATCAGCCCGGCCAACGGTGCGTTCGATCTGGCCAAGGGGCGGCAGTTCGAAGTGGGCATGAAGCAGGCGTTCGACGGCGGCGAGTGGACGCTGGCGGCGTACCGCATCCGCAAGACCGGCCTGCTCAGCCGTGATCCGCTGCAGCCTGATCGCCGCGTGCAGGTGGGCGCGCAGACCTCGCGCGGCATCGAGGCCTCGTTGAACTGGGCGTTCGCACCGCAGTGGTCGCTGGATGCGAATGCCACGGTGCTGAAGTCCGAGTTCGAGGACTTCCTGGAAACCACCGGCTCGCCCGCAGTGGTGGTCTCGCGCGATGGCAACGTGCCGCCGAACGTGGCCGAGCGGATGGCGAACGTGTGGCTGAGCTGGCAGTTCCTGCCGGACTGGACCGTGGCCGGTGGTGCGCGCTATGTGGGCAAGCGTTACGCGGACAACGCCAATACGCTCGAACTTCCCGGCTACAGCACCACCGATCTGGCGCTGACCTGGCAGGCCGCGCCGCGCACGCGGGTGACTGCACGCCTGTTCAACGTGTTCGACAAGGCGTACTACGCAACGGCGTACTACACCAGCACGCAGTGGCTGCTGGGCGCGGACCGCCGCGTCGAGTTCACCCTCGACCATCGCTTCTGAGGGCGCTGGCCATGTCGCTGCGATCCACCGCCAAGCGTTGGACTTACCTGCTGCATCGCTGGCTGGGTATTGGGGGCTGCCTGCTGATGCTGCTGTGGTTCGTCAGCGGCATGGTGATGCTGTTCATCGGCTACCCGAAGCTGACCCCGGGTGAGCGATTGGCCGCATTGCCGGTGCTTGATGGCACGCGCGCGCTGCAGGGGCTGTCGATCCTGCCCGACGCCGTGCAGGCCGAACCGGAACGCGTGGCGCTGACCACGCTGCGTGGCGAGCCGGCCTATGTGGTGCGCAGCGGTGCGAACGTGGGTGCGTGGTCGGCCGGCAGCGGCCACGCGCTGCTGCCGGTGTCGGCACAGCGTGCCGAACTTGCGGCGGCGGCGTTTGCCGGTGGCCCGGCCTTCCTGGGCGCCGTGCGCGTGGACGAGGATCGCTGGACGCATTCGCGCGGATTGGATGCGCACCGGCCGCTGTACAAGGTGGAGGTGGGCGGCCGACAGCCAGGCAGCGTGTACGTTTCCTCGCGTACCGGTGAAGTGGTGCTGGATGCGCCGTACCACCAGCAGCGCTGGAACTACGTGGGTGCGTGGCTGCACTGGTTGTACTTCCTGCGCATGCAGTCGGTGGACCCGGTGTGGACGTGGGTGGTGATCGTGCTGTCCGGGCTGTGCACGGTGGCGGCCATCAGCGGCATCGTGGTGGGCGTGTGGCGTTGGCGCTTCCGTGGCCGGTATCGCTCCGGTGCGAAAACACCCTACGTAGAGCCGTGGATGCGCTGGCACCATCTGGTGGGCCTGGTGGCCTCGGCTTTCGTGTTCACCTGGATCTTCAGCGGGCTGATGTCGATGAACCCGCTGCAGGTGTTCAGCAGCCCGGGCGATGCGACGAATGCCGAGCGTTATCGCGGTGCGGCGGTGGCGCTGGATGATGCGCTGGCCCAGCCGCAGGCGTTGCTGGCCGCAGCGGCGCAGGCGGGGTTTGCGCCGGTGGAGATCCAGTGGCGGCGCATCGATGGCCAGCTGTTTGCGGTGCTGCTGGACGGGCAGGGCGGTACGCGCATCGTCTCGCGCGTGGACGGGCAGCTGCAGCTTGCAGAGCAGTTGCCAGTGGCGTGGCTGCAGCAGCGCGCACAGGCGTTGGGCACGGCACCGCTGCGTGCATTCACGATCCTGCACACACCGGATGCCTGGTTCTATCCCCGCGCGCCCGAGGCGATGAACGGTGCGGCGGTGCGGCGCTTCCCGGTGGCGGTGGCCGACTTCGGCGATGAACACGCCACGCGGGTGTACATCGATCTGGCCACCGGCGATCCGCTGCTGACCCTGGGCCATCGCGAACGCGTCGGCCGCTGGCTGTTCTACCTCCTGCACAGCTGGGACCTGCCGGGCATGCTGCGGCAGGAGAACACACGGCTGGGCGTGCTGTTGCTGCTGAGCGCTGCGGGTACCGGCCTGTGTGCGACCGCTGTCGTGATCGGCACGCGGCGGCTGCGGATGAAATTCGGCCGGCCGCGCCAGCGAAGGGGATGACGGCGCCCGGTCTCGCGTGGTGATACGCCCGTGCGTGATGATCGTTGCCACAGTCATTGTCATCCGCCTTCGCTATGATGGGTCGATCTGAAGTGGGTACGCATATGGAAGTACGACTCACGCGCGAGCAGGTACTCGCGCTCGCGCCGGATGCGGCGTCGGCCAAGGCCGGCGGCGGCCTGGCCATCGATGGCAAATGGGGCCTGCTGGGTGCCGATGACGAGGCGCTGTGGGGCGAATGCCAGGGCAGTGGTTCCAAGCCCTACCAGACCCAGGTGGACCTGGCCGCGCTGGTCAGCCGGTGTTCCTGCCCCAGCCGCAAATTTCCCTGCAAGCACGGGCTGGCCCTGCTGCTGTTGTATGCCGCCGGCAACCCGCGCTGCGTGCCACAGGCGCGACCCGCGTGGGTGGAGGAATGGCTGAACGGACGCCGCGACCGCGCTGCGCGCAAGGAGGCTGCCGTGGAGGCGGCCGCCGTTGCGCCGCCCCCGGATCCGCAGGCGCAGGCCGCGGCTACCGCCAAGCGCGAGCAGGTGCGCTGGGGCCGCATCGAAGCCGGTGCAGCCGAGCTGCAGCGCTGGATTGCCGATCAGTTCCGCCAGGGCCTGGCCAACCTGCCCGCCGATTTCCACGCGCAGGGCCAGACCATGGTCGCGCGCATGATTGATGCGCAGGCGCCGGGGCTGGCCAGCCAGCTGGAGGCTGCGCTGGGCGAGGGCACACCGGGCCTGGCCGGCCTGGGCGAACTGGGCGCGCGGCTGGGGCTGCTGCAGCTGCTGACCCAGGCCGTGGCCCGCCGTGCGCAGTACGAGCCGGCGCGACTGGCCGACCTGCGCGCCGCGCTGGGCTGGCCGGTGGACCGCGAGGCGGTGCAGCGCGATGGCGAGGCGGTACACGACCGCTGGCACGTGCAGGGGCAATGGCTGCTGGAACAGCCGGGCAACCTGGTCGAGCGCCGTGTCTGGCTGCATGGGCTGGACAGCGGGCGCAGTGCGCTGGTGCAGGATTTCAGCCACGGCGGTCGCGGCTGGCAGGAACAATGGCGCACCGGCAGCGTGCATGCAGCGCGGCTGCATTTCCATGCCGGCAGTGTGCCGCTGCGCGCGGTGGTGACCGAATTCGAAGCGCCCCGCACTGAAGCCACCACGCCCCGCACCGATACCTTCGACGCGGCCTCGCAGGCGTACGCGCGCAATCCCTGGTTGCCGCAGGTGCCGATGCGCCTGCAGGACGTCCACATCGCCCATGACGGCACGCAGTGCTGGCTGCAGCATGCCGAAGGCGCGCTGCCGCTGCAGCTGCCGGGCCTGCAGGCGTGGGCGTTGATGGCGTTTGCCGGTGGCCATCCGGTGTGCGTGATGGGTGAGTGGGACGGCCAGGTGCTGTTGCCACTGTCGGCATGGAATGCGCGCGACGAGCGCTGGGAAAGGAGTGCCGCATGAACCAGGCCTGGTTGAAGCCGGCGTTGCTGGGCATTGACCGCCCGCAGGTGATTGCCGTGGGTGGCGCGCTGGATGCGCTGCTGCAGGCGGTGGCCGATGCGGACGAACCAGCATTGGCCTACAGCCGCCAGGTGGGCGTGCTGGCCGCCTGCGACCGCGCCGCCGTGCGCACGGCCGCAGCGGTGAGCGTGCCGCCGCCGGTGGCGGATGACCCGCTGCAGCTGGCGGCCGACCACCCGTGGGGTGCGTTGCTGGCCACGGTGTTCCAGCCCGGCCAGTTCTCGCCCTGGGGCAAGCGGCTGCGGCTGCAGGCCTGCGCGCAGCTGGCCGCACACGGCCGGCACCTGCCGGTGGCGGTGCTGCCGCAGGCGCTGGAGGCAGGCGCGCGGCTGGCCGTGCTGCGCGAGGCGCTGCGTGCGGTGCTGGGGGTGCGCGGTTACTGGCTGGCGGCCTGCAATCCGGAGTGGCGCTATGCATCTGCACCGCTGGAGGCACAGGCCAGCGCGGAGGAGGTCGAGCAGGTCTGGAACGAGGGCAGCAGCGAGGCACGCCTGGCCGTGTTCCAGCAGCAGCGCCTGGAGGATGCAGCGGCGGCGCGTACGCGGTTGCAGGACAGCCTGAAGGAACTGCCCGCGCGCGAGCGTGCCGCGTTCGTGGCGGCCCTGCAGCCAGGCCTGGGCGCGGACGATGCGCCGTTGCTGCAGGCCTTGTTGAAGGACCGCAGCCGCGAGGTGCGCGCGCTGGCCGGGCCGATGCTGGCGCGCCTGCCTGACTCGGCGCACGCGGCTTATCTGCAGGCGCAGATGGCGGCGTTGCTGCAGCAATCGCGCAGCGGCCTGCTGCGTCGCCTGGCGTGGACGCTGGAGGCGCCGGCCACGCTCGACCCGGGCTGGGCCGAGGCGGCAATCGACGGCAAGCGGCCCAACGGCGAAGTGCTGGGCGAGCGGGCCTGGTGGCTGTACCAGCTGGCGCGCCAGCTGCCGCTGGCCTGGTGGTGCCGCACGCTGGAAAAGCCGGCCGCCGAGGTGGTGGCCTGGGCGCGCGCGAGTGACTGGTACCAGGCGTTGCTGCGCGCGTGGCTGGAGCGCGTGGATGCGAGCGAACCGGAGTGGGTGGAAGCGCTGGTCGCGCTGAAGGAAACCCATGCGCGCAAGAGCGAACTGCTGGCGTTGCTGCCTGCGGCGCAGCGCGAGCGGTACTGGCCGGCCAAGCTGCAGGACCTGATCGCACAGGGCCTGCTCGATGATGTGCTGGACAGCACCGGCGCGGCGCAGTCGTTGAGCGCGGCCTATTCGCAGGCGCTGGCCCCCAGCGTGGGCGCACTGTTCGGTGATGAACGCCTGCGTTACGACTACCTGCTGCGCGACCGCCTGCTGGAACTGCTGGCGGTGCTGCATCCGTCCACGCTGGCCGGCGTGCAGATCGCCGAACCGCCGGCCACGGCCACCGACGCGATGCTGCACTGCGCGCAACAGGCGCGTGCGCTGCTGGCCCTGCGCCAGGCCCTGTATTCCCCCTTCTGATCGAACCCCTTACACACGGAGCCACCATGACCACTGCCGTCCTGCGCCAGCACGCCGAACACCAATACGCCGAGGAACTGGAGGAACTGCGCCGCCAGGACAACCGCCAGCGCCCGGCCAACTGGACGATGTCGCCGTGGGCGGTCGTCACCTATCTGGTGGGTGGCACGCTGGACAACGGCTTCGTGGTCAGCCCCAAGTACATCGGTGACCGCCGCCTGATGGAAATCGCCGTGGCCACCATCGCCACCGACCGCGCGCTGCTGCTGTTCGGCGTGCCGGGCACGGCCAAATCCTGGGTGTCCGAGCACATGACCGCGGCCATCAGCGGTGATTCGACCCTGCTGGTGCAGGGCACCGCCGGCACCAGCGAAGAGCAGATCCGCTACGGCTGGAACTATGCGCAGCTGCTGGCCAACGGCCCCAGCGAAAAGGCCCTGGTGCCCAGCCCGATGATGAACGCGATGCGCCTGGGCAAGATCGCCCGCATCGAGGAACTCACCCGCATTCCTGCCGACGTGCAGGATGCGCTGATCACCGTGCTTTCGGAGAAAACCCTGCCGGTGCCCGAGCTGGGCAGCGAAGTGCAGGCCGTGCGCGGTTTCAGCGTGATCGCCACGGCCAACAACCGCGACAAGGGCGTCAACGAGCTGTCGAGCGCACTCAAGCGCCGCTTCAACACGGTCATCCTGCCGGTGCCGTCCAGCGAGGAAGACGAGGTGGCCATCGTGCTCAAGCGCGTGGGCGAACTGGGTACGGCGCTGGACCTGCCGGCCGAGCCGCCGGCGCTCCAGGAAGTGGCGCGCGTGGTGCGCATCTTCCGCGAGCTGCGCAACGGCGTCACCGAGGATGGCAAGTCGAAGCTGAAGAGCCCGACCGCTACGCTGTCCACCGCCGAGGCCATCTCGGTCATCAACAACGGCATGGCGCTGGCCGGCCACTTCGGCGATGGCGTGCTGCGCCCGGCGGACATGGCCGCCGGCATGATCGGCGCCATCGTCAAGGACCCGGTGCAGGACGCGCTGGTGTGGAAGGAATACCTGGAGACGGTGGTGAAGGAACGCAGTGAGTGGAAGGATCTGTACCGCGCCTTCCGCGAACACGCCTGAGCAGGCCCGCGCCGATGAGTGAAGGGATTTCCCTGTTCGGCATCCGCCACCACGGCCCGGGCTGCGCGCGCAGCCTGCTGGCCGCGCTGGACGCGTTGCAGCCGGACTGCGTGCTGATCGAGGGCCCGGCCGGTACCGAGGATCTGTTGCCGCACGTGCTGGACGCGGCCATGCAGCCCCCCGTGGCCCTACTGTCCTACAGCGTGGACGACCCGCAGCTGGCGGTGTTCCATCCGTACGCGCTGTACTCGCCGGAATGGCAGGCCCTGCAATGGGCCGCGCGCAATGCGGTCGAGGTGCGCTTCATGGACGTGCCGCCGGCGTTGTCGCTGGAGTGGCTGGAGCAGGCGCGGCAGGTGCCGCCGCCGCAGGACGAGGAGGCCGAGGAGGCCGAGGCAGACGATGCTGCTGAGGAGGCCGCTGAGGCCGCCGCCGAGGAGGCCGCCGAGGAACGCCCGGCCGATCCGCTGGACTGGCTGGCACGGGTCGCCGGCCACGCCGATGGCGAAGCATGGTGGAACCACATGGTGGAGGAACGCGGCGATGGCCAGGGGCTGTTCGAGGCGATTGCCGAGGCGATGACCGCGCTGCGCGAACACACCCCGGATTATCCCGGCCGCCGCGGCGAGCAGGAAGCGATGCGCGAGGCGCACATGCGCGCGGCACTGCGTGTGGCAAGCAAGAACTTCAGCCGCGTGGCCGTGGTCTGTGGCGCGTGGCACGTGCCGGCGCTGCAGCCGGCGGCGCTGCGCGCCAACAGTGCGGCCGCCGACAACCGCCTGCTGAAGGGCCAGAGCCGGCGCAAAACGCAGAGCAC
The DNA here is from genome assembly GCF_003086915.1 of Stenotrophomonas sp. ZAC14A_NAIMI4_1. Classification (NCBI taxonomy): domain Bacteria; kingdom Pseudomonadati; phylum Pseudomonadota; class Gammaproteobacteria; order Lysobacterales; family Lysobacteraceae; genus Stenotrophomonas; species Stenotrophomonas sp. ZAC14A_NAIMI4_1. The sequence continues at coordinate 4,168,675 of NZ_CP026002.1, read as the reverse complement.
CTGGGTGCCCTGGACCTACCGCCACCTGAGCGCAGGCAGCGGCTACGGCGCCGGTGTCGATGCACCGGGCTGGTACGACCACCTGTGGCGCAATGCCGGGGTGCATGGCCAGCGTGCGGTGGGCTGGTATGCACGGGTGGGCCGCCTGCTGCGCGAGCACGGGCTGGACTGTTCCTCCGCGCACCTGATCGAAGCGACACGCCTGGCCGATACCCTGGCGGCCCTGCGCGGCCGCCCGGCGCCTGGCCTTGAGGAGATCGGCGAGGCCAGCCGCAGCATCATCTGCAATGGCGACGACGCGCCGATGCAGTTGATCCGCGAGCAGCTGCTGATCGGCAATGCGCTGGGCCAGGTGCCTGACGGCGTGCCGGTGGTGCCGCTGCAGCGTGACCTGGAAGCGCAGCAGAAGCGCCTGCGGCTGAAACCCGAGGCACTGGAAAAGACCCTCGACCTGGACCTGCGCAAGGACAACGATCTGGCCCGCAGCCACCTGCTGCACCGCCTGCGCCTGCTGGGCATTGAATGGGGCCGGTTGGCGCGTACCGGCCACGCTGCACGTGGCACCTTCCACGAACTCTGGCAGCTGGCCTGGCAGCCGCATTTCCTGGTGGCGCTGGTGGAAGCCAGCCGCCATGGACAGACGCTGGTGGATGCGGCGTCGAACCTGGCGGTCAGCCAGGCGCGCGCGGCGGCTGACCTGCCGGCGTTGTCCGAACTGGTCGACCAGGTGCTGCTGGCCGATCTGCCGCAGGCCGTGCAGGCCATTGCGGCCGAACTGGAAGCGCGCGCGGCCACCGATGCCGATCCGCTGGCCCTGCTCGGCGCGCTGCCGCCGCTGGCCAACATCCATCGCTATGGCAACGTGCGGCAGACCGAGGGCGTGCAGGTCGCGCACCTGTTTGACAGCATGCTGGAACGCGCGGTGATCGGCCTGTCGCTGGCGCTGACCGGCCTGGACGAAGCACGCGCGGAAGCGGCGCGCGAGGTGGTGCTGGCTGCCGAGCGGGCGATCAGCCTGCGCGACGATGCCGACGGGCGCGATGCGTGGCGGCAGGCGCTGCGCCGGGTCGCGCTGTCGCAGGCCAGCACGGCACTGCTGCGTGGTGTCAGCCTGCGCCTGCTGTTCGATACCGGCGCACTGGACGCCGGCACCGTGCATACCCAGTTGCAGCAGCAGCTCTCGCCGGGTGCCGAGCCGCTGCAGGCCGCGCAGTGGCTGGATGGCTTCCTCAACCGCAACGCCACCGTGCTGCTGCATGACGATGCGGTGTGGCGGATGATCGATGACTGGGTGGTGAGCCTGGATGAAACCCAGCTGGTGCGCGTGTTGCCGCTGGTGCGGCGCACCTTTGCTGCGTTCGAGGCGGCTGACCGCCGCGACCTGGGCACCCGGGTCGCGCGGGCCACTGTGACGAAGGCGGTGGCCAGCGAGGCCCCGGACTGGAACCTGGCCCGCGCCGAGCGCGCGCTGCCGATGCTGCGCGAACTGTTGGGGATTGCCGGATGAGCACGCCAGACGACCTGTCCAATGACACAGCGGGCCAGCTGCCCACCACGCGCGAACAGCGCTGGCGGCTGATCCTGGGCCAGCAGGCCGATGGCAGCTGCGGCGCACTGCCCAAGCCTTTGCAGGGCATCGACCAGGCGCTGTCCGCGCTGTACGAACCGGAGGGCCAGGGCGGCCTCAACCGGCGTGGCGGGCGCGGTGGATCGGCGCCGAACGTGGCGCGCTGGCTGGGCGACATCCGCCGCTACTTCCCCTCCTCGGTGGTGCAGGTGATGCAGCGCGATGCCCTGCAGCGGCTCAACCTGACCCAGATGCTGCTGGAGAAGGAAATGCTGGAGCAGGTGCAGCCGGACGTGCACCTGGTGGCCAACCTGATCGGCCTGAGCCAGGTCATCCCGGCGGAGACCAAGGACACCGCGCGCATGGTCGTGCGCGCAGTGGTGGACGACCTGCTGCGGCGGCTGGAAGAGCCGATGCGTTCGGCGGTGACCGGTGCACTGGACCGTGCCCGCCGCAACCGCCGGCCGCGCCTGGCCGAGATCGATTGGCACCGCACCATCCGCAGCAACCTGCGGCACTGGCAGCCGGAACTGCGCACGGTGGTGCCACAGGAACTGGTGGGCTATGGGCGCAAGGCGCGCAAGCCGCAGCGTGAGGTGCTGCTGTGCATCGACCAGAGCGGCTCGATGGCGGCGTCGGTGGTGTATTCAAGCATCTTCGGTGCGGTGATGGCCTCGCTGCCGGCAGTGTCCACGCAGCTGGTGGTGTTCGACACCGAAGTGGTGGACATGAGCGAGCAGCTGGATGACCCGGTCGATCTGCTGTTTGGCGTGCAGCTCGGTGGCGGCACCGACATCCATCGTGCGGTGAGCTATTGCCAGGGCCTGATCCGCGAACCACATGGCGCGATCCTCGTGCTGATTTCCGATCTTTACGAAGGCGGAGTGGAGGACAAGCTGCTGGCGCGCGCGCACGAGCTGGTGGAGTCGGGCGTGCAGTTCATCGTGCTGCTGGCACTGAGCGATGAAGGTACGCCGTCCTACGACCAGCAGCTGGCAGGCAAGCTGGCTGCGTTGGGCGTACCCTCGTTCGCCTGCACGCCCGATGCATTCCCCGGTCTGATGGCCGCGGCCATCCGGCGCGATGACATCAACCAGTGGGCCGGCGCCAATGGCCTGCTGGCGACCCGTGGCCGCTGACGCGGCGCAATGACCGAACCCGATTGGATTCCACCGCATGCCCCCCGCTGTCCATCACCGCCTGCGTATTGCCGGCGACCAGTACGCCGGCCAGAAAGTGGTCGACCAGCAGTTCCACGAATGTGATTTTTCCGGTGCGGATCTCACTGCCACCGAATTCGTGAACTGCAGCTTCTACGATGCCGAAAGCCGCACCGGTTGCCGATTCAATGGCGCCACGCTGAAGGAAGCCAGCTTCCGCGGCTGCGACATCAGCATGTGCCACTTCAACTTCATCAAGGCCCTGGGCCTGGAAATCAGCGAGTGCCGTGCGCAGGGCGCGGATTTCAGCAACGCCAGCTTCATGAACCAGATCACCACGCGCACCTGGTTCTGCAGCGCCTTCATCAAGAAATCGAACCTGCGCTACGCCAACTTCTCGCGGGTGACGCTGGAAAAGTGCGAGCTGTGGGAGAACCGCTGGGATGGCGCCAACCTCAGTGGCGCCAGTTTTGCCGGCTCGGACCTGTCGGCCGGGCAGTTCGAGGGCATCGACTGGAGCAGTGCCAACTTCACCGATTGCGACCTGACCGGTTCGGAGCTGGGCGACCTGGACCTGCGCGTGGTCAACCTGCGCGGGGCGCGGCTGGATGTGCAGCAGGTGGCATTGCTGATGCAGCGCATCGGTATCACCGTGGTGCCGTAATGCCGTGGCGCGATGTGGCGCCTTACCCGGCGTACGCCACCCAGCCCTTGAAACTGAAGCCGGCATAGAACAGCTCCACGCCGTCGAAGCCGGCCTGTTGCAGCAACGCCACCTCCTGCTCGGGTGACTGCAGCGGCAACCGCTCGATCATGACCTCGATCGTGCGCCGGGCATCGGCGTGGGTCACCCCGGACGCCTCGGCGAAGGCCAGGTAGCGCTGCAGCCAGCGGCGCTTGCCTGCTTCATCGGCCGGCACGCTGTGATGGGCCACCACCAGCGGCGCACCCGGACGCAGGCGCCGGTGCAGCTCGCGCAGCGTGTGCAGCCGCTGCGCGGCATCGAGGAAGTGCAGCGTCAGCAGGCAACTGGCGCCATCAAAACGCACGTCCGGTGCATCGTCGATATAGCCTTCCAGCAGCTCGACCTGCGCCATCAGCGGCCCCAGCGTCTGCTCGGCAAGTGCCAGCATCGGTGCGGCCGGGTCCACGCCCAGCAGCTGCCAGCGTGGATGGGCTTCTGCGAAGGTCTTGAGCTCCAGGCCGCCCCCGGCGCCCAGGACCAGCACGCGTCCCTCGCGGGGCACATGTTCGGCCAGCAGCAGCTGGCTCATCTGCTGCAGGGCGAGGAAGCCCGGCACCTGCCGCAGCGGACCCTCGGCGTAGCGGGCGACGGCCTGCGGATCATTGAAGGTCGACATGGGGCGTTCCTGTGGCAGGGGGGACATTCCACTGTACCGCGAGGCGCAAGAGGCATTGCAGGCACGCAGCGCCTTGCCGCAGGATGCGCGCCTGTCTGCACTGCAGGATGCTGCCCATGCCCCCCCTTCCCCCCACCATGCCCTCACACGAGGCGTTCGAACTGGCGTTGTCGCTGCTGGGCCAGGAAGACGTGGACGAAGGCCAGGCCGAGCAGGCGCTGGCCGACGCCGGCGTCGAGTACTGGCAGATGCGCCGCCTGCTGGTGTGGCTGCCCGAAGCGTTCGCACTGGCGGTGCTGGGGCACAGCGAAGGCCTCACCCTGCCGACAACCTTCACCGCGCGCGATGACCAGGATGGCGAGCACACCTTCGCCTTCGGCCGCGAGCCGCTGTTTGCCGTGGCTGTGCGCCGCGCGCTGCAGATGTACCACGACGGCCCGCGCGCGCAGCTCAAGGCCATTGCCCAGCGCAGTTCGACCATGGATGCGGTCAACAGCGCGCTGCACGCCGGGGCCGAACTCAACGGTGCGACGTTGTCCGGGCCACAGCTGCTCGACATCAAGGCCGAAACCTACCAGGGCGAGGGTGATCGCGCCGAAGCCGGATGACCGGCGCCCGCCTCAGCGCAGCGCCCGCGCCAGCACCTGCCAGATGCGCGGGTCCTGGCATTGCGAGACATTGAAGCGCACATAGTCGGCCACGCGCTGCGACTGGCTGAAGGCATTGCCCGGTGCCAGCACCACGCCTTCGCGCAGGCACTGCCGGGCCAGCGCGGCGGCATCGCGGCCATCGGGCAGCTGGCACCACAGGAACAACCCGGCTTCGGGCAGCAGCCAGGGCGTGATGCCCAGGCGCTGCACCTGCCGCAGGGTGTGCTTGCGGGCATCGGCCAGGCGCGCACGGATGGCCTGCATGTGCCGGCGGTAGCCGCTGTCGGTCAGCGCGATCTGCATCAGGTGTGCAGCCAGGTGGCCGCCGCCGAAGCTGGTGGCCAGCTTCAGGTCGACCAGTGCGTCGATCCAGTCCGCACGCGCCGCGATGTAGCCACAGCGCGAAGCGGCCGACACGGTCTTGGAGAAGCTGCCGACGTGGATCACCCGTGACAGCCCGTCCAGCGCGGCCAGGCGCGGGGCAGGGCGCAGCTCGAAGTCGGCGAAGATGTCGTCCTCGACGATGGTCAGCCCGCTGCGCTCGGCCAGGCCCAGCAGCCGGTGCGCGGTGGCCGCCGACAGCACTGCGCCGGTCGGGTTGTGCAGGCCGGAATTGGTGATGTACAGCCGCGGCGCGTGTGCCTGCAGGGCCGCCGCGAAGGCTTCCAGATCCGGGCCGCTGTGCGTGTAGGGCACGCCGATGGCCTGCACTTGGTGCGCCTTCAGCAGCGCGTGGTAGTTGAAGTAGCTGGGGTCGTCGACCAGCACGCTGTCGCCAGGCTTCAGCAGCAGCCGGCAGACCAGATCCACCGCGTGCGTGCCCGATTCGGCCAGCAGCACCTGGTCCAGCGGCACTTCGATACCGAGGCCGGCCGCTCGCCGCTGCAGCGACTGGCGCAGCGCCGGCAGGCCGAGCGGGCTGGCGTAGTCGGTGAGTGCGGAAGGCTCGGCGCGCGCCATGCGCCGCAGGCCGCGGCGCAGGCCATCCTGGTACAACCACTCGCTGGGCATCCAGCCGCAGCCGGGCTTGAGGTGTTCGGCGGGGGTTTCCAGCGACTGCCGCGAGACCCACAGCGGATCGACCGCGCGGTCCAGGCGCGGCTCGATGGCCGCCAGGGCCAGCGGCGGCAGCGGCCCGGCCACGTAGAAGCCGGAGCCGGCACGCGCGGCGATCACGCCTTCGGCAGCGAGCCGCTCGTAGGCCTCAACCACCGTGGATACCGAAACCCCCATGGCCGCTGCCTGTGCGCGTACCGAAGGCAGGCGCGCGCCGGGGCCATCCTGGCGGGCGGCGATGCGCGTGCGTACCACATGGATGACACTGTCGATACGGCTGGGAGATCGGGACATGGCGGCGACTGTGTGGGAAGTGTGACCAGTACAGTTACTTGCGACTGTACTGGATTGTAGCTGGGTGGCAGGGCGCGGTAATGGCCCAATGGCGGCCCGGGCCACGCGTGGCCCTTCGCAAACGGATGTCAGCGTGGAACGGTCGGCAAGCGGGTGGATCAACGGCTTCATCGGTGTGGTGATCTTTGCCGGCTCGCTGCCCGCCACGCGCCTGGCGGTGCTGGAGCTGGATGCCGGCTTTGTGACCGCCGCGCGCGCCAGCATCGCCGCACTGCTCGGCCTGGCCCTGCTGCTGGCCCTGCGCCAGCCCCGGCCGGCGCGCGCGGACCTGCCCGGCCTGGCCATGGTCAGCCTGGGCGTGGTGGTGGGCTTTCCGCTGCTGACCGCGCTGGCCCTGCGCCAGGCGTCGTCCGCGCACACCATCGTCTTCGTCGGCCTGTTGCCACTCAGTACTGCGCTGTTCGGCGTGCTGCGCGGCGGTGAGCGGCCGCGACCGGCGTTCTGGCTGTTCTCGCTGCTGGGCAGCGCCTGCGTGGTCGGTTACGCGGCACGCAACGGCATCGAAGCGTCGCTGCAGGCCGACCTGCTGATGCTGGCGGCGATCGTGGTGTGCGGCCTGGGCTACGCCGAGGGCGGGCGCCTGGCGCGGCACCTCGGCGGTTGGCAGGTGATCAGCTGGGCGCTGCTGCTGGCCCTGCCGGTGATGCTGCCGCTGACGGTGATGATGCGCCCGCCGTCGATGGCGGCCATCGGTGCACCGGCGTGGTGGGCACTGGGCTACGTGGCGGTATTCAGCATGCTGGTCGGCTTCCTGTTCTGGTACCGCGGCCTGGCCCAGGGCGGCATTGCCGCCGTCGGCCAGCTGCAGTTGCTGCAGCCATTCTTCGGCCTGGCGCTGGCGGCGCTGCTGCTGCATGAAACGGTCAGCGCCGGCATGCTGCTGGTGACCCTGGCCGCCGTGGCCTGCGTGGCAGGGGCACGCCGCTTCAGCCGCTGAAGGCAGCGCAAGCCCCGTGGCACGCTGTGTGCCGGCCTGCGATGTCGCCTGGCACCTGCCATGGGCAATAATGCGGTCTCTGCCTGAGCATGGATCGCGATGTAGATGACGGCCTCCGGATCGCCCGCTGACGATGGCGCCACCACGCTGCTGCGGCGCTGGAGCACGGGCAACGATCTGTCCGCGCGCGACCGCCTGCTGCAGATGCTGTACGCGCAGCTGCGCGGCATGGCGGCAGTCCGGCTGAGTGGCGATGCGCCCGGCCTGCTGCAACCCACCATGCTGGTGAACGAGGCGCTGATGCGCATGCTCGATCCCGGCACGGCCTACAACGATCGCGTGCACTTCCTGGCCCTGGCCGCATTGAAGATGCGCAGCGTGATGGTCGACCACGCACGTGCGATGGGCGCGGCCAAGCGTGGCGGCGATCAGCTGCATCTCACCCTGGGCCACGCCGACCGCGAAGGGGTGGAGGACCAGGACGCCGTGGACGTGCTGGCGCTGGATGCGGCGCTGCTGGCGTTGGCCGATGTGGATGCGCGCGCCAGTTCCACGGTCGAGTGGATGTACTTCGGCGGCATGCGCCGCGAGGAAATCGCCGCAGCACAGGGCGTGTCGGTGCCGACCGTCGATCGCGACCTGCGCTTCGCCAAGGCATGGCTCAAGCGTCACCTCGGTGGCACGCCTGCGGGGGATGCCGGCACATGAGCAGCGCGGTGGACTGGGGCGCGGTGCGCGCGCTGTTCGATTCGGTCTGCGAACTGCCCGAGCCGCAGTGGGAGCGCGAGCTGCATGCATTGACCGGCGACGCAACGCTGGTGCACGAGACGCTGGCCCTGCTGCGTGCACAGACCCAGGCGCTGGGCGGCATGCAGCGTTCGATCGATACGGTGCTCGCTTCGCTGGATGCAGGCGATACCCAGGTGGGGCAGCTGATCGGGCCATGGCGGCTGGTGCGCCTGCTCGCGGCCGGCGGCATGGGCCGGGTGTTCCTGGCCGAGCGCGCCGACCAGCTGTACCGCCGCCAGGTGGCGATCAAGGTGATGCGGCGCAGCTTCGATCCCGCGCTGGCGCAGCGGCTGCAAGCCGAAAGCCAGATCCTGGCCGACCTGCAGCATCCCAACATCGCCCGCCTGTATGACGTCGGCCGTGCGGCCGCCGACCAGCCCTACCTGGTGATGGAATTCATCGACGGGCAGCGCCTGGATGAAGCCTGCCGCGCGCCGGACATCACCCTGGCAAGGGTGCTCGGCCTGTTCTGCAAGGTCTGCCGCGCGGTGCAGGCCGCGCATGCGCAGGGCGTGATCCACTGCGACATCAAGCCGGCCAACGTGCTGGTGCGCAGCGATGACGAACCGGTACTGCTGGATTTCGGCATCTCGCGGCTGATGGATGACGGCAGCAGCGAGGCCGGTGCCTACGCCACGCCGCGCTATACCAGCCCGGAGCGGCGCTCGGGGCGCCCGGCGGCGGTGGCCGATGACATCTACAGCCTCGGGGTGATGCTCGACGAGCTGCTGGCGCTGGGTGGGCCGGCGGTGCGCCTGCACGCCGACCTGATGGCCGTGGCCGCCCGTGCACGCGCACCGGTTGCCGCCGATCGTTACGCATCGGTGGATGCGCTGGCCGAGGACGTGGTCCGGTTCCAGCAGCATCGTCCGGTGCGCGCGCGGCGGCCCAGCCGCGTGCAGCGCGCACGCCTGTTCCTGCGCCGGCAGTGGCGCGCCTCGGCGGTGGCGGGCTGTGCGCTGCTGGTGGCGGTGGGCTTCGTGCAGCGCATCGGCGATGCGCGGGCACGCGCGGAAGAAAACGCAGCGGCCGCGTCCAGCATCGCCGACGTGCTGGTGGCGGCCTTCGATTCGGCCGAGCCGGGCATCCGTGGCGACCGCCCGATGACCGCGCGGGAGGTACTCGATCTCGGTGCGTTGCGGATCGAGCAGGACCTGTCCGCCTCGCCGCTGGTACGCGCGCGCCTGCAGGCCGCGCTCGGCCGCGCCTACCGCAACCTGGGGCAGCCGCGCGAAGCCGGCGCGCTGCTGCAGGGCGCCGTGCAGGGCCTGCGCGAGGCCGGTGCACCGGCGCACGAGATTGCTGCGGTGGAAGCCGCACGGGCCCTGCTGCAGGTGGAGGACGGCCAGCAGGATGCCGCCCTGCAAGGGGCACGCCGCGGGCTGGCGTTGCTGGAACAGGATGACGACGTCGGCGTGCGTATCGACCTGCTCAATGCGATGGGGCGTGCCCACGCCAGCCGCGAGCACTTCGACGAGGCCAACACGGCCTATGCCGAAGCACTGGCCCTGGCCCGCAGTGGCACGGGCGCGGCGTTCGATGCGGGCCGGATGACCACGCTGTCCAACCTGGGCACGCTGTACCGGTCGCAGGGCAGGTTGCCGCTGTCCGAGGAGACGTTGCGCGAAGCGGCGGCCATCGGAGGTGATGCCTCGCCCCTGCACGGGCCGGCGCGCCTGCGCGTGCTGCGTTCGCTGGTCTACACGCTGCTGGCGCAGGGGCGTGCCGACGAGGCGATGCGGCTGGCCGAGCAGACCTTCGCCATCACCCGCCAGTTGTTCGGGATCGACAGCAGCTATACGGCCTCGGCCGAAGCTGCACTGGCCGGCCAGTATCTCGATCTTGGCCGCTATGGCGAATCGCAGCAGCACTTCGATGCGGCCATCGCCACCAGCGCGCGGGTGGATGGGGCCGACAGCCTGGCGTACGCCGGCATGGTGTACGGCCGGGCGATCATGGAAGAGGCGCGCGGCGACCTCGCGCTGGCCGAGCAGGGCTACCGGCAGACGCTGGCCCTGCACCAGCGCCTGCTGGGCACGCAGCACCCGCGAAGCCTGGACGTGCAGATGGTGCTGGCGCGCCTGTTGATGCGTGCGGACCGTACCGCCGAAGCCGAGCCGCTGCTGCGCGAAGTGGGCGTGGTGTGGCGGCGTACCCTGGCGGCCGATTCCCAGCAGCTGGTAACACTGGAACTGGTGGAACTGGAGTGGCTGACCCGTGCCGGCCGCATCGCCCAGGCGCGGGAAGCGCTGGCCGCATTCGATCGGCAGCATCCTGCGCCGGTGCCGAGCCTGGCGCTGCGCCAGCAGATGCAGTCCGCGCTGTTGGCACAGCGGAGTGGTGCCGGGGATGCCGCCGCGCGCTGGGCGACCGTCGTGGCTACCTTCGAGAGCTTCTACGGTGCCGACTCCACCGCCACGGCGAAGTGGCGCATTCCGTACGCGGAAAGCCTGCTGCAGTCCGGCAACGCGGCATCGGCCGCGGCCCAGCTGCAGCGCGCCCGCCCGCAGCTGGTCGGGCTGTCGCCGCATTCGGAGTTCCTGCTGCGCGCGGCGGCCCTGGACGCGCAGCTGGCCGACACACAGGTTGCCCGGGCGCGATAGGTTCCGCGCGGTTTCTCCGGTTGTTCCATGACAGGCATCCGCACTGCATGGACAACAGGGGAAACGCAACATGCGCAATGATCGACTGGCCCAGCGCCCGGAGAAAACCAACCGCGGGCTGCTGCACCGCTTTGCCAAGGCCTACGGCAAGGCGCGCGAGTGGCACTGCTCGCGCCTGCGCGCATCGGTGGTCGGGCTGCGTTTTGCGGTGTGGGGGGACAGCGGGCGCTTCACCTCGCATGGCGGCTGGCGCGTGTCGCGCATCAGCCGCAGCGATTCGGAAGCCTGAGCCCGTGGTTGATACGCAACGGCTATCGTGCGCGTGGACAATCGGTATTGGCCGCAGCGCGGGCGCATCGCCCATGCTGCGGCGGATGAAACCTTCCCTCGTATCCTTTGAAGGCCAGGTCGGCCTGGTGACCGGCGCGGCCGGCGGTCTTGGCCTGGCGTACAGCCGCCTGTTGGCACAGCGCGGCGCACACGTGGTGATGCATGACGTGGGCGCCGGCCTCGACGGCCGCGGCAGCGATCCCGGCCGCATCGGCGACGCCGTGGCCGCCCTGCAGGCACAGGGCCTGTCGGTGGAGGCGGCCTCGGGCGCGATCAATGCGCGCGTGTGCTGCCACGCGCTGGTGCGTGAACTGCTGCAACGGCATGGCCGCATCGATTTCATCGTGCACAACGCCGGCTGGGTAGCGTACGAACTGCTTGAGGCGGTGGATGACGATGCCTTGGAGCAGATGCTGCGGGTGGCCGCCAAGACGCCACTGTGGCTGGCCCAGGCCGCCTGGCCGGCGATGCGCGAGGCTGGCGGTGGCCGCATCGTGGTGACCACCTCCGACCGCGCGCTGTACCCGCAGTACGCGCAGAAAGGCCTGGCGGGCTACGCGATGGCGAAGATGGCCGCGCTGGGGCTGGCCAACGTGCTGGCACTGGAGGGCGCCGAGCACGGCATCGTGGTCAACGCCGTTTCGCCGGTGGCCAAGACGCGCATGTGGGGCATCGACGGCGAACCCGACGAGCTGCACCCCGATGCGGTAGCCAGCGGCGTGGCCTTCCTGGCATCGACGCGATGCCACGAAGGGGGCTGGGTGCTGCGCGCCAGCAACGGCCAGTTCCATGCCCTGCGCCTGCAGGAAGCCGAACATGTGGGCTACCCGCGCGACCTGCGCGCGGTGGCGGCCGACAGCATCGAAGCGGTGGCCCTGCAGTGGCCGGTGATCGCACGGCCGAGTGTCGACGCACGCGGCTGAGCGCGTACCCTAGGCAGCCCCCCGCTGCCCGTGCCGAGATGATCGATCTGCGCCTGCTCCGCCAGTTCGTGGCGGTGGCCGAAGAACTGCATTTCCATCGCGCCGCCGCGCGCCTGCACATGTCGCAGCCACCGCTGACGGCGGCCATGCGGCGGCTGGAGGAGGAGGTGGGCACGCGCCTGATCGTGCGCGGCAACCGCACGCTGGGGCTGACCGCCGCCGGGCAGACCCTGCTGGTGGAAGCCCGCGCCACGCTGCAGCAGGCCGGGCAGGCGCTGCAGCGTACCCGTGAAGCGGCGGCCGGGCAGATCGGCAGCCTGCGCGTGGGGTACGTCGGCAGCGCCCTGTACGGTCGCCTGCCGGGCCTGATCCGGCAGTTCCGCCAGGCGTTTCCGCAGGTGCAGCTGCACCTGCATGAGGCCACCTCGCGGCAACAGCAGCAGTGGCTGCGCGAAGAGCGCATCGACCTGGGCGTGCTGATCCCACCCATTCCGTCCACCGAGCTGGCGCTGCAGGGGTTCGACCAGGATCGCCTGGCCATCGCCCTGCCGCGCACGCACCCTCTGGCGGAGTGCCAGGCGCTTACCGTGGCGATGCTGGCCGAGCAGCCGTTCGTGTCCTGGCCGGCGGGCGAGGGCATTGGCTTCCACGCCCAGGTGCTGGGCCTTTGCACCACGGCAGGCTTCACCCCGCGCGTGGTGCAGGAGGCGCAGGGCATGCACGCGGTGCTGTCGCTGGTGGCGGTGGATGCGGGCGTGGCGATCGTGCCGGCCAGCATGGCCAGCTTCCGTCCGCAGGAAGTGATGTACCGCGTGATCGACGGCGCAGAGGCGGGCTTCGAGCTGCAGTTCTGCACGCGGCCGGGCGTGGCTGGGCCGGTGCTGCAGCACTTCCTGGCACTGGCCGCCCAGCAGGATCTGTCGTGATCGACATTGCGGTGTGTCTTTGCCGCGCCGGTGGTGCCTGAAATACCGGTCGCAACGCGTTGCGACGCCGGTGCGCGGGCACTGCAGGACAAGGGCTTCAGCGCGTCGCATTGGCGATCCGCACATTCCTGAGGGGTGGCTGCGGGTAACCCCTACAGCCAGCGTCGGCACGCGCCGTCAGCATCCCTTCGCCGGCCTTCGTGGCTGGCTGGGATTGGCGTCCCAAAAAACTCTGGCGCGTGTCCGGAAGCTGTCCAGGGAGGACGGCATCCGGATGACGCGGCCCGCTGGTCCGTGGCGGGTGATGCGTGGGGATCATCCCGATCCGCCGGTCCGCTCCAGAGTCTTCCGGTACGCCAACCCGCATCGCCCGCCGCCCATCTACGCCGCAGCGTGGGTGTGAGCGCTGCAGCTCTGTGCAGGCAGAGCGCACCTCATCTGGGGAGTGGCGGCGGGCGGTGCATTCTTCGCAGGCCTGGACTACGGCAGCAGCTCACGCGCCATGCGGAAGACATCGGTGACCGCGTACAGGCCGCTGTGCCGGGCAAGGTGGGCGTTGTCCGGCCCCTGCGCGATGCCGCTGGCCAGCAGGCGGAACTGGTGGGCGGGGTCGGGCTGGTACTGCAGCCCATACAGCGCATGCCGGTCCACGTACGCCCGGCCGTCGTTCAGCCGTTCGCCACGGGCGATGACGCCCTGCAGGTGTTCCCATGCCAGCGGCGTGTCCTGCACGATGTCGTAGAACTCGACGATGGGCGCACCCTGGCTGACCTCCCGTACATGGAAGGCATGGTGGCGGTCGCCCACCTGCATGCCGACCACGTCACCGGCGCGCCACGCGGTGTGCGCTTTCGCCTGCGAGGGGCGGCGTGCCGGCATCAACGCGGGGCTGCGCAGCAGGGTTTCGATGTCTGCACTGCGGCGATGGAACGTGTCATTCAATGCCACGGCGGCATTCAAGGCGGCGATCGCCGCAACCGCTGCGTCGGTGAGTTCCGCATCGGCGAAGCCCTGGCGATGCAGGCACACCGCCAGCGCCAACGCGGTCTTGTGGACATGCAGCGGCGCGACCTCGGCCGGGTCGGCCTGCAGGACGCAGTTCCAGCGCAGCAGTACGTCTCCCATCACCTCTGCACCGATCTGCGCAGGTTCGCGCTCGGCCGCCCCAGGGCCAAGTCGCGCCCAGTGCGCGCAGCGCTTGACGTCGCCGTCGATGGCCTCGACCAGCCCGGCGGCGGCAAGCAGCTTCAGTACGTCCAGGTGTTTGATCGCCATGTGCGCAACTGCTTCCAATACGGCCGCACAGTCTATCGCGCGCGGGTTGTCGCTTCTGGACCATGATTGTGTTGCAGCTGGATCAGTTGACTGTCTCAGAGACTGCTCGATGTACTTGCCGTATGGCCTCATCTGACTTCATCGCCATTGCAGCCAACATCTGCGGAATTGACGCATATGGATGTGGTGCAGCAACGTTGTTGCTTGTTGCCAATCTCGACAGGACCTCAATGAACAAGCCGACCACATTGGTACTTTGCATTCCGGGCCCGTGGAAGGATCACAACGAGCTGGTGCGTCGTGTCGCTACCACGCCAACGCCGGGCCGCTTCATGTTTTTGGGCGGGGTACTGATGGAGGTGGGGCAGGGGAGGCACGTCAGAATGGTTGTCGCACCAAGTTACGATCAAATGGCCGAAGCTTTCTCCATCGCCGGCCAGGGTCGATTGCATCCGGAGCTGCTCGATGAAGTCGGTCGACACGAGAGCGTCGTTTATCTGGAGTTCGACGGACTCATGCATGAGCAGGTTGAATGGATTGCCGCCACAACCCAGTTGCTGCGCGACCTGGGCGGATATGCCGTAAAGGTCGAATCCAGTGGAAACGCCCATGACTGGGAGGGCTGGGAACGCGGACTGCACGGCAACCTGTTCGATCTTTACTGTCTCGGTGTGGTTCTTACCGGAGATGCAGAATTCTTTGCGTCCTGCGGGATGCGCCATTTTGGGCTCGCCGATTGCAGGGTATCCAGCGAGATTCCCATGGATGCGGCGGCCGATGTAATGAATCGCTTCAATTTCTACCGCTTGGTGGAAGCTCCAACGTTGCTCGATGGGCACACCTTCAGTGTTGATGAAAGGGCGCAGGTGTTTCAACTGCGGCTGGGAGCAGATCAACGGGACGCCGATGACCTGTTCTTCAATCCCGAAGGTTGCTGGAATCTGGTGCCTGTTTGAATAGCCGTATGCGTGGCGGCAGGCGTTGACGGCTTCCGAAGTCGTCGCCATGCAATCTACGCTGACGGAGTTGACTCGCGGTCGAACACGTGTTCGGCCAGGCACTCGTTGACCCCCTGCACCCGCGCGTTGGGCCAGCGATTGCCCGGCCACAACAGCGGAAATCGGCCCTGCTGGTGTGGCATCGCCGGCGGCACTTTCTGCAGGCGGCCATCGGTCAGCGCATCGGCCTCGATTGATCGGGTCACCGGCGCCTGGACTTCGAGCGCATGTGGTTTCCGTATGCAACGTTGGCCGAACTGCAGCCGGGGGCGGGCCTGAGTCGCCCGGCATGTCATCGTCGTGTCGTCAGGGACTCACGCGGTCCATGCCGCCGCAGGCCTAGAGTCGATCATCCCCGTCCCCCACGGAGATCCGCCATGTGGCTGCTTGATCATCTCTGGCCCAGCCGCCGTCCGCTTCCGCCGCCGATGGCCGTCGATCCGCCGCCGCCGCCGCGCAGGCCCTGGTTGAAACGCCCCGTACGGGCAGGGCGCAGCGGCATGGCACCGTGGCAGAAGGTCACCCCGGCCATGCGCCGCACGCGCCACTAGGCAGTCTGGTCGGCCGGGTGGTTGACCCCGTCGTTGACCGGGATGATGCCCAGCGCGAAGGGATCGATGCCGTCCAGGCAGGCCACGTTGTAGCCGTACTGGTCTGGGTTGGAGCGGCGCCGGTGATGGGTGTAGATGCCGCAGACACCGCAGAAGTAATGCTCGGCCACGTGGGTGTTGAACTGGTAGAGGCGCAGGTGGTCCTGGCCGCGCACCACCTGCAGCCCCTCGCGGGTGACGCTGGCGGCGATGGCGCCACGGCGCCGGCACATCGAGCAGTCGCAGCGGCGCGGGTCGACGATGCCGTCGGGCAGGTCCAGCAGCAGCTCGACCGCGCCGCAATGGCAGGTGGCGCGGTGCCGGCGCTGTACCGCAACACCGGCTACAGAGGTGATTCCCATCGCTGTTCCTGAAGGTGGTGACCCGGCCAGTATGCGCTGCCCCGGCCGCCGGCGCCCGTTGCTGAATGGGCCGGTGATGCCAGCATCAGCTCGCTTGTGGCTAACTATGCCGCCCCCCGAACGCGACAGGATGCCCGTGAGAGCCGCAGGACGTTGGATGACAGGATGTGCCATGGCGCTGCTGGCGCTGTGGATGGCCGGCTTGTTTGCCTACCAGCTGCCCGGGCCGGGCTGGCTGTCGGCGGGCGTGGCCGGGCTGTGGCTGCTGGCGGCGCTGTGGACCAGCTGGACAGTGGCGCGCGGTATGCAGACCCGCCGCTGGAGCGGCTTCTACGTGGCCTCGGTGGTGCTGGCCGGCCTGTGGTGGCTGCTGCTGACCCCGCGCCAGGACCGCGACTGGGCCGACGATGTGGCGCAGCGCCTGCACGTAGCGTCCTTCGATGGCCGCCACGTGGTGCTGGACAATGTGCGCGACTTCACCTGGCGCAGCGAGACCGACTACGACGCGCGCTGGGTGCGCCGCGAGTACGACCTGGACCAGCTGCGCTCGGCCGATCTGGTGCTTTCCTACTGGATGGGCCCGGCCATCGCCCACACGCTGGTCTCGTTCGGTTTCGACGATGGCCGCCACCTGGTGTTCTCGCTGGAGATCCGCAAGGAGCGCGGTGAATCGTTCTCGGCGCTGGGAGGCTTCTTCCGCCGCTTCGAGATGACCCTGGTGGCCTCGGAAGAGACCGACATCCTGCGCACGCGCACCAATGCGCGGGGCGAGGATGTCTACCTGTACCGCCTGCATGGCCTGGACCGCGGCCAGCTGAAGGCGCTGTTCGCCGCCTACCTCGATGAGGCCAGGCAGCTGAATGCCGCGCCGGCCTTCTACAACACGGCCACCAGCAACTGCACCACGATCGTCTTCGACCTGGCCCGGCACATCGCCCCGGGCCTGCCGCTGGACTACCGCCTGCTGCTGTCCGGCTACCTGGCCGAGTACGCACAGGATGTCGGTGCGCTGGCGCCCGGCGTGCCGTATGCCGAACTGCAGGCCAAGGGCCGCATCACCGGCCGCGCGCTGCAGATGGCGCCGGGCGAAAACTTCTCCGCCGTGATCCGTCGCGGCATTCCCGGCACCGGGCAGGATCCGCAGCCATGACCTTTGTTTTCCCGATCCGCTGGCAGCGCGTGCTGCCGGCGCTGCTGGCGGCGTGCGTCCTGCTGGCAAGCAGCGGCTGTGCCATGGTCACCGTCAAGCAGGTGGCCTCCAGCGATTCGCTGGTGAACAAGCGCGCCGACGTGCTCAATACCGGCAAGCTCAGCCCGGCCTCGCGCGAAACGCTCAGCGCCGCCGGCCTGGATGAATCGCAGTGCGAGAAGGACTTCCTGGTCTGCCGCAGCACGCTGCTGATGACCGATGACCTCAATGTCGAGCAGCGGCTGTCGACGCTGTCCGAACTGTGGGTCAAGGCCGCACTGGCACTGACCCCGAAGAAGCACGCCGCCGGCGAGCCGCCGATGAGCGATGCCGCGCTCGACGCGTGGCTGGAGGCGGCGCGTTACGGCTACGCCTACCTGTTCTTCAGCGGTCGCTCGCCCTCCGACCGCGCGTTCGAAGACCGGCAGACGCAGGTACGCGACTACTACAACTACGCGGCGGAAAAGGCTGCGGTGGTGCTGTTCGCGCGTGCGCGTGCGGCGGCGCTGGCCGGCGAGGATTACACCCGGCCGATGTCTGCCGGCAGCTGGACGTTGGCCGCCAACTACCAGCAGCTGGCGCTGAAAAGCATCCCGTCGCAGCTGGTGCCGGCCGGTACGGTCAGCTTCGTCGGCCTGCGCAGCACCTACCGCCGCGATGGCTTCGGTGCCGAGCTGGTGATGGTGATGGACCCGCCGAAGCTGGTGGTGCCGGTGGTGGCAGCCGATGGCCCCAAGGCCGAGTCCGCGGTGGACGACGATGACGCGGCACGCGGCCGCCGCCATCGGCATGACGACGGCGTGCCCGAGTTCAGCGAGATGTCCTCGATCAACGTCACGGCGCTGCTGCGCTTCGAAGGTGACAGCCTGGACGACGTGATGCGCACGCGGCGGGTCGAACTGGATGCCTATTCGCCGGAAGCCACCGAACGTATCACCCTGCATGGCGAGCAGGTGCCGCTGGCCGGCAACTTCACCGCGGCCTACGGCCTGTGGCTGGCGCAGAGCGGGTTCGCCACGCAGTCGCTGCGCACGCTGTTCGGCCTGAGCGAAGGCATCGGCGAACCGCACATCTACCTGATGCAGCCGTGGGACCCGAACCGCCGCATCATCTTCATGCTGCACGGCCTGGCCAGCAGCCCGGAAGCCTGGGTGAACCTGGCCAACGAGATCATGGGCGACCCCGAGCTGCGCCGGCAGTTCCAGGTGTGGCAGGTCTATTACCCCACCAACGCGCCCATCGCCTTGAACCGCTACGAGATCGCCACTGCCTTCAACGATACGTTGAAGCACTTCGATCCCAACGGCAGCACGCGTGCGTCGAAGGACATGGTCTACATCGGCCACAGCATGGGCGGCGTGCTGGCGCGGCTGCTGGTGAGCGATTCGGGTGATGTGCTGTGGAACGACCTGCTGGCCAACTACGACCTGAAAGGGGAGCGCCTGAAACGCGTGCAGAGCAAGCTGGGGCCGCTGCTGCACTTCAAGGCGCAGCCGGAGGTGGAGCGCGCGATCTTCATCGCCGCCCCGCACCAGGGCACCGATATCGCCGGCAACAAGGTCGGCCGCCTGATCGGGCGGCTGGTGCGCCTGCCGCTGACCATCCTGGGCAAGTTCGAGGATGTGTTCCTGGCGCTGGCGCAGGCCGAGCAGCAGGTCGATGGCACCGCCAAGCCGAAGATCCCCAACAGCATCGACAACCTCAAGGCCAGCGATCCGTTCGTGAAGGCGGCCGCGCAGCTGCCGATCGAGCCGGGCCTGAAGTACCACTCGATCATCGCCCAGCGCAAACCGGAACTGCCGCTGGAGAAATCCGACGATGGCCTGGTGCCGTACTGGAGCGCGCACCTGCCGGGCGCGCAGTCGGAGAAGGTGATCATCTCCGGCCACAGCGTGCAGGAAAGCCCGCAGGCGGTGCTGGAAGTGCGGCGCATCCTGCACCGTGACATCGACGAAGTGGGTTCTGCTACCCCGCCGTGACACGCTGGGGTCGGAGCCGTTTTCTGCGAAAACGGATCCGACCCCGGGCAACCATCACACCCGCCGCGCCACCACGCTGGCCAGCACGGCCAGGCCGACGGTGATGGCCAGGCACAGCACATAGCCGGTATGGGGCGCCTGTTCGACAAACAACGCGAACAGCGCACCGGACAGCGCCAGCGCGGTGGCCACGCACAGCGCTTCGCTCAGCTGCAGGGCCGAACTGTTGCGGCCCTGTTCCTGCGGCGCGGACAGCGACAGGGTGAGCACCGACAGACTGGCGTAAATCATGCCCATGCCGAAGCCGGTGATGGTCCAGCCGAGCAGCGCGACCGGCAGCGGCACCGCGTTGAACAGCACCGCCAGGGTGGCCGTGATGCCGAGGGTCATCAGCACCGTGCCTACGCGCAGCAGCTGCTGCCGTGACCAGCCGCGCTGCTGGTGGCCCTGCAGCCAGGAGCCGCTGAACCAGCCCAGCGCGCCCAGGCTGAGCACCGCGCCGGCCCAGCTCGGCGACAGGCCGCGTTCGCGCTGCAGCAGCAGCGGCAGATAAGCTTCGCAGGCGAAGAACGCGGCGGCCGCCACGCCACGCAGTGCAATCACGCTGGGCAGCCCGCGGCGCAGGCGCAACGTGCCCGGTGGCAGCAGGCGGTGCCCGCACAGCAGCAGGCCGGCCACGGCCACGGCCATGCAGGCCAGCGCCGGCACGCCCTGTTGCTGCCCACCGAAGTACAGCAGCAGCGCCGCCAGCGATGCACCGGCGGCCCAGCGCACGACGTCGCCGCCAGCGTCCCCCTCGCGGGTTTCGACGGGGGCCTGCCGGGCCAGCGCCGGGCGCAGCATCAGCGCCGCCGGTATCGCCAGCAGGGGCACGACCAGGAACACCCAGCGCCAGCCCAGGTGCTGCACGATCATGCCGCTGAGGGCCGGTCCCACCATCGACGGCACGACCCAGCCGGCCGAGAACGCGGCGAACACCTTCGGCCGCAGCGCCTCGGGGTAGTTGCGTCCGACCATCACGTACAGCGCCACCGAAATCGCGCCGCTGCCCAGGCCCTGCAGCAGCCGCCCGGCCACCAGCATGCCCATGCGCGTGGCCAGGCCGGCCAGCAGCAGGCCCAGCACGAAGCAGGCAAGGCCCCACCACAGCGGTCGCGCCGGGCCGCTGCGGTCGGTCCAGCGCCCGGCCACGGTCATGCCCACCACGCTGGTGGCCAGGGTGCCGCCGAAGGCCAGCGCATACAGGCGCAGGCCATCGAGTGCCTCGGCCACGGTGGGCATCGCCGCGGCCACGGCCAGCGCTTCGAAGGCGAGCAGGGCGACCAGCACGACCATGCCGATGGTGGTGCCGCGGTGGGCGGGCGAGAGGATGGAGTCGGGCGCGGCGGTGGCCGTCGCCGGAGCGGTGGAGGGGGTGTTCATGCGGAGACGGATACTCGGGCCGCGCTTGTCATCCGGCGGCGAAGGACGCAGCATGACACCTGAACCATGGTTGAGGTCAAGCGATGCAGGAACAGGAACTGAGCGTGGGTGACGTGGCCCGCCGCAGCGGTGTCGCGGTATCGGCGCTGCACTTCTACGAGCGCAAGGGCCTGATCAGCAGCCTGCGCACGGCGGGCAACCAGCGCCGCTATGCGCGCGACGTGCTGCGCCGGCTGGCGGTGATCCGCGTGGCGCAGCGGGTCGGCATGCCGCTGGAGGCGGTGGCACGCGCGTTCGAGACCCTGCCGCAGGGCCGCGCACCAACAAAGGCCGACTGGGCGCGGCTGTCCGCGCGCTGGCAGCAGGAACTGGAAGAACGCATCCACATGCTGCAGCTGCTGCGCGATGAACTGACCGGCTGCATCGGCTGTGGTTGCCTGTCGCTGAAACGCTGCCGCCTGGCCAACCCCGACGACGTGCTTGGCGAGCGCGGCGACGGCCCCATGCGCTGGGGCTGAGCCGCGCCCGGTAGCGCCGGGCCATGCCCGGCGTCGGTTGCAGCAGTTACCAGACGGTGAGGGTTTCGCCGCTCTGGATGCCTTCCACCGAGCGCTGGAAGGCCAGTGCCGCGCGCTGCGCGGGTACCGCTTCAAAGCCGGGGAAATAAGGGCCGTAGGAATCCAGCGATTCGGCCAGCACGTTCGGGCTGACCGCGTTGATGCGCAGGCCGCGCGGCAGCAGTTCCAGCGCCGCAGCACGTACGAAACCTTCCAGCGCCTGGTTGACCGCCGTGGCATTGACGCCGTCGCGGATCGGCTGCGCGCTGATGATGCCGGTGGTGAGGGTGATCGACCCGCCCGGATTGAGGTGATGCTGGGCCGCCAGCGCCAGCCGCACCTGGCCGAGCAGCTTGTCCTGCAGGCCACTGTTGAACTGCGCGGCGGTCATCGTCTGCAGCGGGCCGAAATGCACGTTGCCGGTGGTGGAGATCACCGCATCGACCGGCCCGGTCTGGGCAAACAGCGCCGAGACGCTGGCATCGTCGGCCAGGTCCACGCGCAGCGCACCGCTGCGGCGGCCGGCGGCGAGGATCTCGTGGTGCTGGCCAAGGTGGCGGGCGACCGCTTGGCCGAGGGTGCCGCTGGCACCGACAAGCAGGATCTTCATGGTGGCGTCCTCAAGGGGAAGGGCTCCAGTCTGCGCCGCCGGTTGCGGGTTTGGTAAGCGGCGTATGATTCGCACATTCCTAACCCGGGGTTAGCAATGGATACGTTGCGCTGCATGCAGGCCTTCGTCGCCGTGGCCGAGCACGGCAGCTTCGCGGCCGCCGCCGTGCAGTTGCAGGTGTCGGCGGTGATGGTCGGCAAGTACATCCAGCAGCTGGAGGCACACCTGGGCACCGCACTGCTGCAGCGGAACACCCGCCACCAGCGCCTGACCGAAGCGGGCGCGGCTTACCTGGCCGGCTGCCGCCAGGTACTGGAACAGGTGCAGCAGGCCGAGGCTGACGTCGCCGGGCTGCAACGGCAGCCGCAGGGCCTGCTGCGCATCAGCGCGCCCACCACCTGGGGCAGCTGCGTACTGGCGCCGTTGCTGTCGGGGCTGTTGCGCGCGCAGCCGCTGCTCAACATCGAGCTGGACCTGAGCAACCGCCGCGTGGACCTGATCGAGGATGGCTTCGATGCGGCGATCCGGGTCGGGCCGCTGCCGTCGCAGGAACTGGTGGCGCGCCCGCTGCCGCCGTATGCGATGAGCCTGTGCGCATCACCGGCCTACCTGCGCCGGCGCGGCACGCCGCGCACGCCGGCCGACCTGGCCGGACATGACTGCCTGAGCCACCTGGCGTGGCGTGGCGGCCATGGCTGGCAGCTGGCCAATGGCGAACAGGTGGACTGGGAGGCGCGGCTGTCCAGCAACGATGGCTATGCGCTGCGCGAAGCGGCGGTGGCCGGGGCTGGCCTGATCCTGCAGCCGACCGCGCTGCTTGCGGCCGACATCGCAGCCGGGCGCCTGAAGCCGCTGTTGCGCGATTACGTGCCGGCGCCGCGGCCGATGCACCTGATCTACCTGCCGGACCGGCGCCCGCGCCCGCGGCTGCAGTGTTTCATCGAGTACGTGCTGCAGCACGTGGGGTGAACGGGGTCAGAGCCCTTTGCCACGGCAAAGGGATCTGACCCCAGCCACACGCCATCGGGGTCGGATCCCTTTGCGCAGGCAAAGGGCTCTGACCCCAACGGGTCAATCATTCGCCGCCGACAACTCCCGCCCGCGCTGCTGCGCCGCGCGCAGCGCCTTGGCCACCAGGGCCTCGAAACCATCGGCCTGGAAACTCTCGATGGCGGCCTGGGTGGTGCCGTTGGGCGAGGTCACCCGGCGCCGCAGTTCGGCCGGGCTTTCACCGGCTTCGTCCAGCATGCGGGAGGCGCCCAGCAGGGTCTGCACCGTCAGCGCGCGGGCCGCATCAGCCGGCAGGCCCTGGGCAATGCCGGCCGCTTCCATCGCTTCGGCCAGCAGGAACACATAGGCCGGGCCGCTGCCGGACACGGCCGTGACCGAATCCATCAGCGCTTCGTCCTCGATCCACACCGTGCGCCCGGCGCTGGCCAGCACGCGTTCGGCCTGCGCATGCTGCTGCGCATCCACGGCAGGCGTGGCGTACAGGCCGGTCACCCCGGCGCCCAGCAGGGCAGGGGTGTTGGGCATCGCGCGCACCACCGGCAGCGCACCGCCCAGCCAGCGTTGCAGCTGCGCGCTGGTGATGCCCGCAGCGATCGACACCACCAGCGGCGCCTGCGCCTGCGCCAGTGCCTGCAGCGATTGGCAGACCTCGCGCAGCACCTGCGGCTTCACCGCCAGCAGCCAGGTCTGGCCCTGGGCAGCGGCATCGGCGGCGTTGTCGTGGGTCTGCACGCCGAAATCGGCGGCCAGGGCCTCGCGCAGCACGGCCACCGGCTCGGCCACGTGGATCTGCGCCGGCGGCACGCCCTGGCGGACCAGTCCGGCAATGAGGCTGCGGGCCATGTTGCCGCCGCCGATGAAGGTGATCGATTCAACTGTCATGCGGGATTCCTTGGTTCAGGCCGGGCGCGGACGCGCACCGAACAGGGCGGTGCCGATGCGCACCAGGGTGGCACCTTCGGCAATGGCCTCGGCGTAATCGCTGCTCATGCCCATCGACAGGGTGTCCACCTGCGGATGGCGCGCGGCCAGCGTCTGGAAAAGGGCGTGCATGCGCACGAAGGCATCGCGGCGGCGCTCGGCCTCCGGCCACGGTGCCGGAATGGCCATCAGCCCGCGCAGGCACAGCGCAGGCTCGGCGCTGATGGCCGCGGCCAGCGCGTCCACGTCCTGCGGTGCGCAGCCGTGCTTGCTGCCTTCATCGTCGATGTTGACCTGGATGAGCACGTTCAGCGGCCCGCGGCCGGCCGGGCGGTACCGGGCCAGGGCGCTTACCAGCTTGGGCCGGTCCACGCTCTGCACCCAGTCGAAGTGGCTGGCCACGGCTTCGGCCTTGTTCGACTGCAGGTGGCCGATCAGGTGCCATTCCAGCCCCAGCGTCTGCAGCGCCTGCATCTTGGCCAGGGCTTCCTGCACGTAGTTTTCGCCGAAGGCGCGCTGGCCCTGCGCAGCCAGGGCCGCCACGGCCTCGGTCGGCTGGCTCTTGGAAACCGCCAGCAGGCGCGGCGGTGGCCGCCCGGCGGCCTCGGCGGCGTTGTGCAGATTGCTCAGGATCTCGGGCAGGGCAGTGGCCACGTAACGCGTTCCAGTGTGACAGGAGGCTATACTGCCGCCAGGGGAAAGATCCTTCCAGTCGAAGCCGTTATTGGGGAGTAGCCGCTCATGGATATCGCCGAGCTGTTGGCGTTTTCCGTAAAGAACAAAGCGTCCGACCTGCACCTGTCTGCAGGCCTGCCGCCGATGATCCGCGTGGACGGCGATGTTCGCCGGATCAACATCCCGGCCCTGGACCACAAGCAGGTCCATGCGCTGGTGTACGACATCATGTCCGACAAGCAGCGGCGCGATTACGAGGAATTCCTCGAAGTCGACTTCTCCTTCGAGATCCCGTCGCTGGCGCGCTTCCGTGTCAACGCCTTCAACCAGAACCGCGGCGCCGGTGCGGTGTTCCGTACCATTCCCTCCGAGGTGCTGACCCTGGAGGACCTGGCGTGCCCGCCGCTGTTCCGCGAGGTGATCCAGCAGCCGCAGGGCCTGATCCTGGTGACCGGCCCGACCGGTTCGGGCAAGTCGACCACGCTGGCAGCGATGATCGACTACATCAACAAGAACGAATACGGCCACATCCTCACCGTCGAGGATCCGATCGAATTCGTGCACACCTCGCAGAAGTGCCTGATCAACCAGCGCGAAGTGCACCGCGATACGCACGGCTTCAACGAAGCACTGCGCTCGGCGCTGCGTGAGGATCCGGACATCATCCTGGTGGGCGAACTGCGTGACCTGGAAACCATCCGCCTGGCGCTGACCGCCGCGGAAACCGGCCACCTGGTGTTCGGCACCCTGCACACCAGCTCGGCGGCCAAGACCATCGACCGCATCATCGA
Source organism: Stenotrophomonas sp. ZAC14A_NAIMI4_1 (assembly GCF_003086915.1). Classification (NCBI taxonomy): domain Bacteria; kingdom Pseudomonadati; phylum Pseudomonadota; class Gammaproteobacteria; order Lysobacterales; family Lysobacteraceae; genus Stenotrophomonas; species Stenotrophomonas sp. ZAC14A_NAIMI4_1. Next base: position 4,143,639 of record NZ_CP026002.1, on the reverse strand, counting down.
CGTGTTCCCGGCCGGCGAAAAGCCGATGGTGCGCTCGATGCTGTCCGAATCGCTGCGCGCGGTCATTTCGCAGGCGCTGCTGAAGAAGGTGGGCGGCGGCCGTACGGCGGCGTGGGAAATCATGGTCGGCACCCCGGCCATCCGCAACCTGATCCGCGAAGACAAGGTCGCGCAGATGTACTCGGCCATCCAGACCGGCCAGCAGTACGGAATGATGACCCTGGACCAGCACCTGCAGGACCTGGTCAAGCGCAGCCTGATCACCCGCAACCAGGCGCGCGAGTACGCCAAGGACAAGCGTCTGTTCGAGTAAGGCGAGGCAACGGTGGGGCGGTGCGCATCCATGCCGCCGTCCCGCGATGTCCTGTCCACCGACCGATCTCTGGCACATGCCCATTGGGAGCCCGCCATGAACAGTACCGCCAGTACCGCCAGCACCATCGATTTCACCTCCTTCCTCAAGCTGATGGCGCACCAGCGCGCCTCGGACCTGTTCATCACCGCGGGCATGCCGCCGGCGATCAAGGTCAACGGCAAGATCTCGCCGATCACGCAGACGCCGCTGACCCCGCAGCAGAGCCGCGACCTGGTCCTCAACGTGATGACCCCGGCGCAGCGCGAGGAATTCGAGAAGACCCACGAGTGCAACTTCGCCATCGGCCTGGCCGGTGTCGGCCGTTTCCGCGTGAGCTGCTTCTACCAGCGCAACCAGGTGGGCATGGTGCTGCGTCGCATCGAGACGCGCATCCCGACCGTGGAAGAACTGAGCCTGCCGCCGATCATCAAGACGCTGGCGATGACCAAGCGCGGCATCATCCTCTTCGTCGGTGCCACCGGTACCGGCAAGTCGACCTCGCTGGCCGCGATGATCGGTTACCGCAACCAGAACTCGACCGGCCACATCATCACCATCGAAGACCCGATCGAGTTCGTGCACAAGCACGAGGGCTGCATCATCACCCAGCGCGAAGTCGGCATCGATACCGACAGCTGGGAAGCCGCCCTGAAGAACACCCTGCGCCAGGCGCCGGACGTGATCATGATCGGCGAGGTGCGTACCCGCGAGGGCATGGACCACGCCATCGCCTTCGCTGAAACCGGCCACCTGGTGCTGTGTACGCTGCACGCCAACAACGCCAACCAGGCGATGGACCGCATCATCAACTTCTTCCCGGAAGACCGCCGCAACCAGCTGCTGATGGATCTGTCGCTGAACCTCAAGGGCGTGGTCGCGCAGCAGCTGATTCCTTCGCCCGATGGGCGTTCGCGCAAGGTGGCGATGGAAATCCTGCTGGGCACGCCGCTGGTGCAGGATTACATCCGCGAAGGCGAGATCCACAAGCTCAAGGAGCTGATGAAGGAGTCCGTGCAGCTGGGCATGAAGACCTTCGACCAGAGCCTGTTCGAGCTGTACCAGGCCGGCGAGATCAGCTACGAGGACGCGCTGCGTTACGCCGATTCGCAGAACGAAGTGCGCCTGCGCATCAAGCTCAGCCAGGGCGGCGATGCCCGCACCCTGTCGCAGGGTTTGGATGGCGTGGAGATTTCCGAGGTCCGTTGACCGCTGGGCGCCTGCGGGCGCCCTCTGCTTCGGGATGACCGCCATGAATCGGCCAGGGAGGCCTGCATGCGTGTGACGACGAGCGTGGTAACGGCGAGCGTGGTGCTGGCAATCGTCGTGCTGCAGGCCGGGTGTGCCCGCACGTCCGGGCCCGCCGCGCCAGCCGCGGCCGAAAGCTGCGGCGATCCGCTGGCGCACGCCTGGTACCTGCTGCCTCCGCCTTCACAGGCGCAAAGCCGCGAGCCGCTGCCGTTCCATGATTTCACCGGCTTTGCGAGGGCTTCGTACGCTGTCCATCTGCGGGATCTGCCGGGCCTGCCTGAGCCGTCCTTCCGCTGTGGCCACGTTCCGGTCCAGGCCTATCGTTTCGTCTGGTCGCCCTCCTTCTTCCCGGGCGTGGTGATACGCGCGCAGCGCAACGCCGCCGGCCAGGCGTGGATTGTCGGCCGCAGTGCGCGCGCGTGGGAGATTCCCGGATCCTCGCCCGGGCACCCCTCCAGCATCATCATCAACGGTTGGACGTGCCCTCCGCCACGCGCGTTGAGTGCGCAGGAATGGAAGACCGTCACCGCTGCGTTCGCGCGCCTGCAGGGCGAAGATTCGAGCGCAGGGCTCGATGGTTCAACGTGGACGTTCGAGTCCGTGGTGGACGATGAGCAGCGCTGGTTCGCGCGGTGGGTGCCGCAGGATGTGACGTTCCGCACCGCCGGCAGGATGATGGTCGAACTGGCCGGATGCACCGACGCCCTGCAGGCCATGGAGTGACCGGTACGAGGGTGGATTGATGAAATCCAGTCATGACCGACTGCCATCCAGGTCGTTCAATCCAGCGGGGGGAGGGGCGTATCGTCGTCGTTCCCCCTCTGGAGCATGACGATGCAGACACGTGAACTCGGCCGCAGCGGCCTGAAGGTCTCCGCCCTTGGCCTGGGCTGCATGGGCCTGAGCCACAGCTACGGCCTGCCGGTCGAGCACAGCCAGGGCATCGCCCTGCTGCACGCCGCGGTCGAGCGCGGCGTAACGTTCTTCGATACCGCCGAGGTCTATGGCCCGTACACCAATGAAGCACTGGTCGGCGAGGCGCTTGCGCCGTACCGCGACAAGCTGGTGATCGCCACCAAGTTCGGCTTCAAGGACGCCCGCACCGATACCGGCCTGGACAGCCGCCCGGAAAACATCCGCGCAGTGGCCGAGGCCAGCCTCAAGCGCCTGCGCACCGACCACATCGACCTGTTCTACCAGCACCGCGTGGACCCGAACGTGCCGATCGAGGATGTGGCCGGCACCGTGCGTGACCTGATTGCCGAAGGCAAGGTCGGCCACTTCGGCCTGTCCGAGGCCAGTGCCGCGACGGTGCGCCGCGCGCATGCGGTGCAGCCGGTGGCCGCAGTGCAGAGCGAGTACTCGCTGTGGTGGCGCGAGCCGGAACGCGAGCTGCTGCCCACCCTGCAGGAACTGGGCATCGGCTTCGTGCCGTTCAGCCCGCTCGGCCGCGGTTTCCTCACCGGCACCATCACCGCCGATACCACCTTCAGCGACAACGATTTCCGCAACAGCGTGCCGCGCTTCGAGGTGGAAGCCCGCCGCGCCAACCAGGCGCTGGTGGATCGCATCGGCACCATTGCCGCGGCCCGTGGCGCCACCCCGGCGCAGGTGGCACTGGCCTGGCTGCTGGCGCAGGCACCGTGGATCGTGCCGATTCCGGGCACCACCAAGGTGCACCGCCTGGAGGAAAACCTGGCCGCGACCGAGCTGGTGCTGTCGGCCGACGAACTGCAGCGCATTGCCCAGGTGCTGGAAGAGGTATCGATCGTCGGCGAGCGCTACAACGCGCAGCGAGCAGCACAGGCCAAGGGCTGATCTGGCCTTTGTGGGTGCGGACCGTTGGTGGTGGGTGCGGAATGTTGGCGGTGGGTGCGGACCGTTGGTCCGCACTCCTTATGTTCACCCCATCGGCCCACGCAGTGCATCCAGCACCGTGCGCATCGCCACGCTGACATGGCGGCGCGAGGGGTAATACGCGTAGTAGCCATCAAAGGTCGGGCACCAGTCATCCAGCACCGACTGCAACCGCCCCTGTTCCAGCAGGGCCAGCACCTGGTCCTCGGGCAGCCAGGCCAGGCCGCTGCCGGCCAGCGCGGCTTCGCGGGTCATGCCCATGGTGTTGAAGGTCCACTGGCCGCTGACGCGCACGCTGAGCTCATTGCCATCCTGGCCGAAATCCCACGGCATCAGCCCGCCGTGGGTGGGCAGGCGCAGGGTGATGCAGTTGTGCGCGGCCAGCTCCTGCGGATGGCGGGGCATGGCGTGTTGGCGGAAGTAGCTGGGCGCCCCGACCACGCGCATGCGCAGCGGCGGGCTGATCGGCACCGCCACCATGTCCAGGGCCAGGCGTTCACCGAGGCGGATGCCGATGTCGTAGCGCTCGGCAACGATGTCGGCCAGCGCGTAGTCGGCGGTCAGTTCGACATTCAGGTCGGGGTATTGCTGCAGCAGCGGTGCCAGCCGTGGCCAGGCCAGGTACTCGGCGGCGTGGCCGGTGGCGTTGATGCGGATGGTGCCGGCGGGGCGTTCGCGGTACTCGGCCAGGGCAGCCAGTTCGTTCTCGATCTCGGCCAGGCGCGGGGCGAGGGTATCGAGCAGGCGGGCGCCGGCTTCGGTGGTGGATACGCTGCGGGTGGTGCGGGTCAGCAGGCGCACGCCGAGGCGCTCCTCCAGCCCGCGCATGGCGTGGCTGAGGGTCGACTGGGAGACGCCGAGCTGGGCGGCGGCCTTGGTGAAGCTGCCCTGGCGGGCAACGTGGACGAAGGCCTGCAGGTCGTTGAGGTTTTCGCGGGGCATGAGGGGATGATACGGCCGGGCTGCGCCCGGCACCTGCCGAATCCACGTCAACGTCAGCGTCAACGTCAAATGCGTGCATTCCGTGGGATGGCGGGGTGGGTCCGGTTGAGGGGGACGCCGTGAACCCATCCATGGGGGCTTGGTCGCCGCATCCATCCGGCTCACACCCCCTCAACCGGACCCACCCCGCCTTCGACAGTTTCCCGCGAGCTGTTGGAACGGCATTCTGCTTTGGTGGGTGCCGACCGTTGGTCGGCACGGCTCCGACCCCATTCTGTGTAGACGTGTGGGTATGTCGATTTCTGCGTCTGTGGTTCGTCGAATGAATGACTTTCAACGGGAGCTGCACATGAGCACTGACACCAAGCCGAAAGGCCCGGCCTCGTACTTTCCCTCCATCGAGAAGACCTACGGCCAGCCGGTGGTGCACTGGCTGGGCCTGCTGGCGAAGAAGCCGGGCCTGAAGCACATGGAACTGGTCAGCTACCTGAAGAGCGAACACGGCCTGGGCCACGGCCACGCCAACGCCCTGGTCGCCCACCACCTCAACGCCCAGCGCTGACCTACCGCAACCGAGCGAAGCGACCCGCTTTCGCTCTTGCTCTTCTTTTATCTTACGTGGCTGGACGCCCACGGAACCTGTCAGAGGCCGGGCGGGGTGGGGGCGCGGGGGTGTCCGCGGCATGGATGCCGCGGCCAAGCCCCCATGGAAGGGTTCACGGCGTCCCCCGCGCCCCCACCCCGCCCGGCCAAGCGCGGCTGTTGCTACCAACCCGCCCAGCCACGAGGGGCTGCGCCGTTCGCTGACTGAACGATTTCATCTGCAACTGTCACCCGGATCGTGTCTAATACCGCTCCCCACCTGCGGTCCCCACCCGAATGTCCCTCCAATCCCATGGCCCGGCGCCGTGCGACGACGCTGACGGCCACCTCGTCACTGCCGGTCCGCTCACCCCGCCCCCGGACAGCGCCGGCACCCCCGCCGACGAAAAAGCGCTGCGCCACTCGGTCGCCGAGGATGTGCAGGGCATGGTCCTGGCCACGCTGGTGGCCTCGCTGGGCCTGGCCATCTTCGCCAAGGGCGGGCTGATGATCGGCGGCATGGCCGGCGCGGCCTTCCTGCTGCACTACGCCATGGGCTGGAACTTCGGCCTGGTGTTCGTGCTGGTCAACCTGCCGTTCTACTGGGTGTCCGTGCGCCGCATGGGCTGGGAATTCACCCTCAAGACCTTTGCCGCGGTCACTGCCTGCGGCGTGCTCACCGACATCCTGCCGCGCTGGGCTGATTTTGCGCATATCGCGCCGCTGTACTCGGCGCTGGTCGGCGGCGCGCTGGCCGGCCTGGGCATCCTGTTCTTCATCCGCCACCGCGCCAGCCTGGGCGGCATCGGCATCCTGGCGGTGTACCTGCAGCGCACCCGTGGCTGGAGTGCCGGCAAGGTGCAGATGTCCTTCGATGCCTGCCTGATGGTGGCCGCTTTCTTCGTGCTGTCACCGTCGAAGGTGATGTACTCGGCGATCGGCGCGGTGGTGCTCAGCCTGGTGCTGATGTTCAACCACCGCCCCGGCCGCTACATGGGCGTGTAAACCCATACACCGCGTTCGCCGGGCATGGCCCGGCGCTACCGGAACCACCACGTGGTAGCGCCGGGCCATGCCCGGCGGATGTGCGTCAGCGGCCAGCCGTCTGCACCCACGGCGGCGCCAGCTTCAACAGCTGCGCATGCACCGGGCAGTCCTCGGCATGCGCGCCGGGCAGGTAGCCCAGGCTCATCAGAAACTCGCCGGTGATCTCGCCGCCGGTGAAGCGGAACGTCTTCTTGAACAGCTTCACCCAGTCGGCCTTGCTGCGCGGGTGGTGCGCGTCCAGCCACGCGGCGAAGCTGCCGTGGCTGGCCCGCAACTGCTGGATCACCTGCGCGTTGTGGATCGCGGCCAGCACCTTCAGCCGGTTGCGGATGATGCCGGCGTCGGACAGCAGGCGCTCGATGTCCTGCTCGGCGTAGGCCGCCACGCGGTCCACGTCGAAGCCATCGTAGGCCGCGCGGAAACCCTCGCGCTTCTTCAGGATGGTTTCCCAGCTCAGCCCGGCCTGGTTGATTTCCAGCACCAGCCGTTCGAACAGCTCGCGCTCGTCACGCTGCGGGAAGCCGTATTCATTGGCGTGGTAGAACTCATGCACCGGGTGGCCCGGGGCGATGCGGCAGTATCCGGACAAGCTGTTCTCCTGGCGGGCGGGCACCCCATTATGCGCGGCGTGCAGGCGCCGGAGGCGCCCACCGGCTAGAATGGCGCCATGTCTGTAACGCCTACCTCCCTTGCCGATCACCTGCTCGTCGCGCTGCCGTCGCTGATCGACGCGACCTTTGCCCGCAGCGTCGCGCTGATCTGCCAGCACGACGAGAACGGGGCGATGGGCGTGCTGGTCAACCAGCCCTCCGAATACACGCTGGGCGAAGTGCTTTCGCAGATGGACATCACCACCGGTGATGGCGAGCTGCAGGCGCGCACGGTGCTAAATGGCGGCCCGGTGCATCCCGAGCGCGGCTTCGTCATCCACGACGACGCGCGCGACTGGGATTCCAGCCTGCGCGTGGGCGAGGGCCTGTACCTGACCACTTCGCGCGACATCCTCGAGGCCATGGCCCGCGGTGAAGGCCCGGCCAATGCCGTGGTCACTCTGGGCTGTGCCGGCTGGGGCGCCGGGCAGCTGGAAAGCGAGCTGTCCGAGAACAGTTGGCTGACCGTGCCGGCCGATGCCGAACTGGTGTTCCAGCTGCCACTGGAGCAGCGTTGGCAGGGTGCGGCCTCGCGCATCGGCGTGGACCTGTTCCGGCTGACCGATTACAGCGGCCATGTCTGAGCCGGCCGCGCCCGCCACGACTCCTGCCGCCCCGGCCATCCGCCGCGATGGCACCGTGCTGGGGTTCGATGTCGGCTCGCGTCGTATCGGCGTGGCCATCGGCAGTGCCTTTGCGGCGCATGCGCGCGCGGTGGCCGTGGTCGATGTGCATGGCAACGGCCCGGACTGGACCGCGATCGAGCGCCTGCTGAAGGAATGGAAGCCCGACGGCCTGGTGGTGGGCGATCCGCTCACCCTGGATGGCCAGGACCAGCCCAACCGCAAGCGCGCGCAGGGCTTCGCCCGCCAGCTGCGGGAACGCTTCAAGCTGCCGGTGGCGATGATCGACGAGCGTTCCAGCTCGGTCGAGGCCGCCCGCCGCTTCGCCGTCGAGCGCGCCGAAGGGCGCAAGCGCCGCCGTGATGCGGCCGCCCTCGACGCCGTGGCCGCGGCGGTGATCATCGACCGCTGGCTGTCGTCCCCTGACGACGCCACCCCCATCCCCTGACTGCACGACTCCCGCCATGACTGCCCAGCAACTTGATGCTTCCGGACGCCTGCGCCACCTGCTGACCCTTGAGGGCCTGCCGCGCGAAACCCTGCTGCAGCTGCTCGACCGGGCAGGGCAGATCCGCGATGCCGCCGTCGGCCGCGTCGGCAACAAGCGCCAGGTGCTGGCCGGTTCGGCGGTGTGCACGCTGTTCTTCGAACCCTCCACTCGCACCCGCAGCTCGTTCCAGCTGGCCGCCCAGCGCCTGGGCGCGGACGTGCTGAACTTCGATGCCTCCACGTCGTCGACGCGCAAGGGCGAGACCGCCTGCGACACGCTGAAGAACCTGGAAGCGATGGGCGTGCGCGGCTTCGTCGTGCGCCACCCCGATGACGGCGCGGTCGCCGCGCTGGCCGCAGCGGCAGGCGAGGGCACTGCCCTGGTCAACGCCGGCGACGGCCGCAGCTCGCACCCGACACAGGGCTTGCTGGACATGCTGACCCTGCGCCAGGCCAAGGGCCCGGATTTCTCGAAGCTGAAGGTCGTGATCGTCGGCGACGTGAAGCACTCGCGCGTGGCCCGTACCGACCTGCATGCACTGCGCACGCTGGGCGTGGGCGAGATCCGCGTGTGCGGCCCGCAGTCGCTGCTGCCCGACGACGCGACCCTGAAGGGCTGCGTGGTCGGTGATGATTTCGACGCGATGCTGGAGGGCGTGGACGCGCTGATGATGCTGCGCCTGCAGCGCGAGCGCATGGAAGAAGGCCTGGTGCCGTCGCTGGAGCAGTACCACGCCCAGTACGGCCTGAACGCCGAACGCCTGGCCCGTGCCGGCAAGGATGCAGCGGTGCTGCACCCGGGCCCGATCAATCGTGGCGTGGAAGTGACCGACGACGTGGCCGATGGCCCGCAGTCGTGGGTGCTGCGCCAGGTCGCCAACGGCGTTGCCGTGCGCATGGCCGTGCTGGAAACCCTGCTGGGCTGATCTGCCTGAGGGGGGCCTGGTGGGTGCCGACCGTTGGTCGGCACTGAACTGCCCCGGTGGGTGCCAACCGTTGGTCGGCACTGAACTGCCCCGGTGGGTGCCAACCGTTGGTTGGCACTGAACTGCCTTGGTGGGTGCCGACCGATGGTCGGCACTGAACTGCCCTGGTGGGTGCCGGCCGTTGGTCGGCACTGAACTGCCCCGGTGGGTGCCAACCGTTGGTTGGCACTGAACTGCCCTGGTGGGTGCCAACCGTTGGTCGACACTGAACTGCCCCGGTGGGTGCCAACCGTTGGTTGGCACTGAACTGCCCCGGTGGGTGCCGACCGTTGGACGGCACTGAACTGCCCCGGTGGGTGCCGACCGTTGGACGGCACTGAACTGCCCCGGTGGGTGCCGACCGTTGGACGGCACTGAACTGCCCCGGTGGGTGCCGACCGTTGGTCGGCATTGCCCCTACCTGTATCGAAGTGCTAGCCCGATAGGAAAGGACAGTCTGCGGGCACAAGCTTGCTTTCATGAATCGTGCACGCCTACGCCTTGGCCGCCATTCCCGGACAGGGAACTCCTACATCCTGACCACCGTCACGCATGGGCGTCGACGCTACTTTGATGATCCCAATGCGGCGCAGTTGGTGATGGATGTTCTCCATCGCATCGACACTGAGGGCCTCACGCACTCGCTTGCCTACGTCGTCATGCCGGATCACATCCACTGGCTTGTGGAGCTTCGCGCATTCTCGCTGGACTACATCATGCAGCGCTTCAAATCGAGCAGTGCATTGCAGGTCAACCGCAGGCTCGGCCAGTCAGGAAGATTCTGGCAATCGAGTTATCACGATCATGCAATCCGATCTGATGAGTCGCTGTTTCGACATGCGATGTACGTGTTGGGGAACCCGATCAGGGCAGGATTGAGCACGCAGCTGGGTGAGTATCCCCATGCGTGGTGTCGATGGGAATTGGCTGGATCGGAGAGATAGTGCCGACCAACGGTCGGCACCCACCAACAGCAGCCCAGCAGCAGTCCACCAGCAGTCCACCAACAGCCTACCAACAGCCCACCAACAGCCCACCAACAGCCCACCAACAGCCCACCAACAGCCCACCAACAGGGTCTGGGGTTCAGCGCTTCTGCGCGAACAGCCACGCCCACATCGCCGGGTCGGCGTAGGTGGCGTCCCAGGCGTTGTGGTTGCCGTCGGGGTATTCGGTGTAGCGCACGTCGCCCGCGCCGACGGCCTCGAAAGCGGCATGCAGGCGGCGGTCATCGGCCGGGGGCACGACGTCATCCTGCGCGCCGTGGAAGATCCAGATCGGGGTCTGCCGCAGGCGCTGGGCGATGGCAGCGTAAGGATCAGCTTCGTGTGCCACCTGTTCGACGAACAGGGTGGGGCGCACCGCGCGCGGGGCCAGCACGGCGCCGCATACCGGCACGATCGCGGCGAAGCGCTGCGGTTCGTCCAGGGCGATGTTCCAGCTGCCGTAGCCGCCCATCGACATGCCGGTCAGGTACTGCCGCGCCGGGTCGGCACCAAACTCGGCGATCGCCGCATCCAGCGCGGCCAGTGCCACGCGGTTGTTGTGGCCGCTCCATTCCTCTTCGCCGGGCACCTGCGGGAACACCGCCAGCGCCGGGAAGTCGGTGGCATGCTCGCGCAGGTAGGGCCCCAGGCCGGCATGGGTCTGCTTGATGCCGTCGCTACCGCGCTCACCCGAACCGTGCAGGAACAGCACCACCGGCAGCGAGCCGGGCGTGCGCGCGGCCGTTGCCGGGATGAAGACCTGGTAGTAGGCGGTCTGCCCGTCCACTTTCACCGCACGGGATTCGAAGTGGCCGCGCGCGCTGTAGGGCGTGCTGGCGCAGGCGGCCAGCATCAACAGGGACAGCAGCGGCAGCCAGCGCAGCAACGGACGGACCATGACGTTTCCCCAAGGGTTGGAAGCGTTTTCATGGTAGACGCTCGGCGTGCGCCGGGCATCGTGCAGCGCGTCACCGCGGGGGCGGGAAACTGGCGATGATGTCCAGCTGTTCCTGCGCCTCGGCGTTGCCTTCGGCGGCCGCCGCCTGCACCTGTGCCATGTCCGGGTGCAGCACCACCAGCAGCGGGTTCTCGCACACCGGGCAGTCGTACTCGGTGGCGTCCTCGTCGAGCTCCATCACCATCGCGCGCGAGTTGCCTTTCCATTCGCAGGCGGCACAGGTGTGCATCTGGTCGCGCCAGCCGGGCTGGAAGTAGTTTTCAATCGTGGTGGCCATGATGGCGTCCGGAAGGTCATGCAGCTCGGGTCAGAGCCCTGCTGTGCAGGGATCCGACCCCGTGCGGGGAATCAGTGCAGCAGGATGAGGGTGGCCAGGCCGAGGAAGCTGAAGAAGCCCATCACGTCGGTCACCGCAGTCACCACCACGGTGCCGGCCACGGCCGGATCCACGTTCATGCGCTTGAGCAGCAGCGGCAACAGCACGCCGGCCAGTGCGGCGGCCAGGAAGTTGATGATCAGCGCGAGGGTGATCACCAGCGACAGCAGCAGGCTGTGGAACCACAGGAACGCAATCAGGCCGACCAGCAGGCCGATCAGCGTGCCGTTGATCAGCGCCACGCGCGCTTCCTTCCACAGCAGGATGCGCGCATTGCTCTGGCCCACCTGGCCCAGCGCGATGCCACGCACCATCAGGGTCAGTACCTGCACCGCCGCGTTGCCGCCGACGCCGGCGACGATCGGCATCAGCACCGCCAGCGCCACCACCTTCTGCAGGGTCAGTTCGAACTGGCCGATCACGCTGGCGGCGAGGAACGCCGTGCACAGGTTGATGCCCAGCCAGACCACGCGGCCGCGCACGGCACGCTTGATCGGCGAGAACAGATCCTCTTCCTCGTCCAGGCCGGCCGCGCCCAGTGCCTGGTGCTCGGCCTGCGAACGGATGATGTCCACCACGTCATCGATGGTGATGCGGCCGAGCAGGATGTTGTTGTCGTCCACCACCGGCGCGGACACCCAGTCATGGTCGGAGAACTGCCGGGCGACTTCCTGGTCGCTCTCGCCGACGTCGATGGCCGGCTGTTCGTCGTCGATCAGGCGATTGATCGGCGTGGTGTCTTCGTGGGTGACCAGCGCGGCCAGCGACACGCGGCCCAGGTACTGGTGGCGGCGGCTGACCACGAACAGGTGATCGGTGTGGTCGGGCAGTTCGCCGCGCAGGCGCAGGTAGCGCAGCACCACGTCGACGTTGACGTCGGCGCGCACGGTCACCACGTCCGGGTTCATCAGTCGGCCGGCGCTGTCCTCGGGATACGACAGCACCTGTTCCAGGCGCTCGCGGTTCTCGCGGTCCATCGACTTGAGGACCTCGTCGATGACCGTATCGGGCAGGTCCTCGACCAGGTCGGCCAGGTCATCGATGTCCAGGTCTTCGACCGCGGCGATGATTTCGTCCGGGTCCATGTCCGCGAGCAGGCTCTCGCGCACTTCCTCGCCGACGTGGACCAGCACCTCGCCATCGTCCTCGGGATCGACCAGCCCCCACACCACTTCGCGCTTGCCCGGGGGCAGCGATTCGAGCAGGTTGCCGATCTCGGCCGGCGCCAGCGTGTTGACGAGCCGACGTACTGGCCCCAGCCGGCCGCTGTCCAGTGCATCGGACAGCATCCGCAGCTGGCGTGCAGTCTTGTCGTGGCGTACGGCTTCAGCCATCACAGCTCCCGCGGGAAGAGAAAAGCCGCGATCCCGGCAAGGATGCGGCAACAGGGGTGTTCAGCGCGTCATTATCGCAAGCGGATGTTTCAACGCATAGCCGTCGGGTGCTGGTAATGCCGGCCGCTGGCCGGCAACCTCAAGGGCTTCGGTGGAGGTGTTTGCCGGCTCTTATGTTGGGGGCGACTCGAAGTAATGCAGCGCGGTCGCACGGAACGCCACCCCGCCGGGCACGTAGGCGTCACTCCGTTCGAGCTGTCCGCTGACTCGAACATGCAATGGAGGCAGTCCCTTCCGGGCCTGCATCCTGAAAGCAGTGGTCATGAATGAATCCACGTACGGATCCTTGTCCAAGCCATCTGCAAGCTCCAGCCAGACACCAGACCCAAAACCGCTGCTGCAGTCATGCAGGGAGAGTCCGTGCCGGGTGCCGCGGTAGCAGCCAGCGATGATGACCGGATGCTCCCGTTGAAGGCCAGATGTGAGCCGAAGGGCTGGCGTATCCGTAGTCTCCGCCGGGCAATCTTTTCCCCATGAGGGGAATGCCGCAAGGACCAGGAGCGCTGCGAGTGGTGCGGTTTTCATGGGGACACGTTGTGGTGGTAACGCCGGGCCGTGCCCGGCGAGCGCGCAGCGCCGCAGTCAGGGTGTCTCGGCCACCAGTGCCAACCAGCGTTCGATACCCCGCCGATCGCGCGCGGCCAGCAGCTTCGGCGCGCGTGCGCGCAGGGTGGCCAGGTCGGCATCGCGGATCGCGCGGCGGACTTCCAGCAACGTGCCCGGGTGCAGGCTGAACTCGGCCAAGCCCAGCGCCAGCAGCAGCGGGGTCATGCGCGCGTCGCCGGCCATCTCGCCACACACCGCCACCGGGATGCGATGGCGTGCGCCGGTATCGATGACCATCTGCAACAGGCGCAGCACCGCCGGGTGCAGCGGCGAATACAGCTCGCCCAGCGCCTCGTTGTTGCGGTCGGCGGCCAGCAGGTACTGCACCAGGTCGTTGGTGCCGATCGACAGGAAGTCGACCAGGTCGATGAAACTCTCCAGCGCCAGCGCAGCGGCAGGTACTTCGATCATCGCGCCCAGCGGCACGTGCTCGGCCACCACGTGGCCTTCGCCGCGCAGCTGCTCGGTCAGCTTGAGCATGCGCCGGCGCACGGCCAGCAGTTCCTCGCGGGTGCTGACCATCGGCACCAGCACGCGCAGCTTGCCGTAGGCCGAGGCGCGCAGGATCGCGCGCAGCTGGGTGTCGGACACCTTCGGCCGCGCCAGCGACAGGCGCACGCCACGCAGGCCCAGCGCCGGGTTTTCCTCGTTGCTCAGGGTCAGGCCGGTGCGGTCGGCCTTGTCCGCGCCCAGGTCGAGGGTGCGGATGGTCACCGGTCGCCCGCTCATGCCCAGGGCGGCATCGCGGTAGGTCTGGAACTGTTCTTCTTCGTCCGGCAGCTCGTTGCGCTGCAGGAACAGGAATTCGGTGCGGTACAGGCCCAGCCCCTGTGCACCCAGCGCATGCGCCTGGGTCACGTCTTCCAGCGATTCGGCGTTGGCCAGCAGGGCGATGTCGACCTGGTCGCGGGTACGGCTGGGCTTGCTGCGCAGGCGGCCGAGCTCACGCTGCTCGCGCGCGTGTTCCTTCAGCCGCACGCGGTAGTCGCGCAGGTTGTCGGCCTGCGGGTTGACCGTGATGCTGCCGTCGGCGCCGTCGATGATGAGCACATCGCCGTCGACGATGCGGCTGAGCACCTGCTGCACGTTGACGATGAGCGGCAGGTGCAGGCTGCGGGCGAGGATCGCGCTGTGCGACAGCGCGCTGCCGGCGGCGGTGACGATGCCGACCACGCCCTGCGACTGCAGCTGGGCCAGTTCGGACGGGGCGATGTTGTCGCAGACCAGGATCTCGCCGGCCAGGCCCTTCACCACGGGCGGGCGCTCTGGCTGCAGGAAGGCGTGGATGCGGCCGATCACATGGTCCAGGTCATCCATGCGGCTCTTCAGGTAGGCATCGTCCATGCCATCGAAGACCTTGGCCAGGCGGTCACGCTGCAGGCGCAGCGCATAGCCGGCACTGTACGGACCACTGCGTATCAGTTCGTCCAGGCCGTGCAGCAGCTCGGGGTCGTCCAGCAGCAGGGCATGCAGGTCGAGGAACTCGCCGACGTCCTGGCTCAGTGCGCCGTGCAGGCGCTGGCGCAGTTCGTGCATTTCCGCGCGGGCGGCATCCACCGCGCGATGCAGGCGGACCAGTTCGGCCTCCACCTGCTGTGGCGCGACGCGTTGTACGGCCACTTCCAGGGCGTGCGGCAGGCGAACCCGCGCGCGTCCCATCGCCGAACCGCGTGCAGCGCCGTGGCCGGCCAGCAGCTGTACCGGCCGTTGGCCGGTGGCAGGTTGGCCGGCGCGTGCGCGTGGCACGCTCAGCTGTCCTCGTCGAAGCGGCGCTCGAACAGGTCGACCACCGCGTCCATCGCCGCCGCTTCATCCTCGCCGTTGATGCGGATGGTGACCGGCGTGCCCTGGGCGGCGGCCAGCAGCATCACGCCCATGATGCTCTTGGCGTTGATCTCACGGCCCTTGGCGGCCATGGTCACGTTGCAGCGGAATGGGGCCAGCGTCTGCACCAGCTTGGCGGTGGCCCGGGCGTGCAGGCCCAGGCGGTTGCTCACGGTGAGTTCTCGTTCAAGCATCGTCGACTATCGCTCCATTACGGGTGCCCGCCGCGGCTGTGGCGGGCAGTTGATCCAGTCCCTGTTCCGGATAATTCATCACCCGCAGCAACATCGGCAGACTCAGCGCCGACACCCGGCGAACCGGGGTCCCCAACCGGGCCAGCTGCCCGGCAAGGTTGGCGGGGCTGGCGCCGTACAGGTCGGTCAGGATCAGCACGCCATCCCCACCGTCGACCCGGCGCAAGGCAGCCGAGGCGAGCGGGAGAAGAGCATCCAGGTCTGCGTCGAACGGTACTTCGAAAGCTTCGGTTTTCAGCGGCAATTGCCGCAGGAGCCGGGTCGCCACGTCAAGCAGGGCGGTCCCGACCCCAGGATGTGTTACGAGGAGAATGCCACAGGTCATTACTGCACGTTAACAGGTCAAGGTGAATCGGCGATAGCAGCAGGAGAGGGGCACTGTGTCCCGTATTCAGCGTTGCCGGTGTCAGAGCCATTTTTCGTTGAAAAAGGGATCCGACCCCATCGTGTCGACCAAGGTCGACACCTACCAACAGCACACGGAATCTGTCAGGTGCCGGGCGCAGCCCGGCTGCCCTCAATCCTGTTCGCGGTGGTACGTGGCCACGTCATCCCAGCCCATCTCGCGGGCGTGCCGCGCCATGCGCTCGGCCAGGTACACCGAGCGGTGCTTGCCGCCGGTGCAGCCGAAGGCCACGGTCACGTAGCTGCGGGTGCCATCGCCCAGCTTGGGCAGCCAGGTGTCGAGGAAATCCATCAGCTGGCCCAGGTAGCGCTGCACGTCCGGCTGCGCTTCCAGGTAATCGCGCACGCCCGGCTCGCGGCCGCTCAGCGCGCGCAGGTCCGGGTCCCAGTGCGGGTTGGGCAGCACGCGTGCATCGAACACGAAGTCGGCCTCGGCCGGCACGCCGCGCTTGTAGGCAAACGATTCGAACAGCAGCGACAGGCGCGTGGCGTGCCCCATCGCGAACTCGGTGATGATGCGCCGGCGCAGCTGGTGGACGTTCAACGCGCTGGTATCGATGACCACGTCGGCCTCGCGGCGCAGCGGTGCGATCAGCTCGCGCTCGCGGGCGATCGCTTCGGGCAGGGACAGGCCCAGCTGGCTCAGCGGATGCCGGCGACGGGTGTCGGCATAGCGCTTGAGCATCGTCTCGTCGCTCGCCTCGAAGTACAGCACCTTCGCTTCCACGCCGGCATCGGTGGCCAGCTTGCGCCAGTTGGACAGCTGGCTCAGGTCGGCCTGGCCGCGCACGTCGATGCCCACCGCCAGCCGGCGCGGCGCGCCACCGTCATGGTTTTCCAGCACGCTGCGCACGAAATCGGGCAGCAGCTGGATCGGCAGGTTGTCCGAACAGTAGTAGTCCTGATCCTCGAAGGTCTTCAGGGCGACGGATTTACCCGAGCCGGACAGGCCGCTGACGATGATCAGGGTCGGGGCGGTGGGGGTGACGGTACTCATGGACAGGCTCTTGGTGGTGGGGCTCAGGGTGTTCGTCGTTCCAGCAGGTTGCTGTGGCGGGCGATGAACATCGCCGCCGGGTCGATACCCTTGGTACGCAGAATGTGCAGCCGGGTGGCCGCCTCGGTCAGGACCGCCAGGTTGCGGCCGGGCATCACCGGCAGGGTGATCAGCGGCACGTCCAGGTCCAGCACGTGGCGGGTGCCCGAATCGCCGGTCAGGCGCTCGTAGCCGTGCGGGGTGGGTTCGGTCATCGGCTTGGTCAGGTGGACGATCAGCCGAAGGTACTTGTTCTTCTTTACCGCCGTATCACCAAACATCTCGCGCACGTTCAGCACGCCCAGGCCGCGCACTTCCAGCAGGTCCTGCAGCAGTTCGGGGCAGGTGCCGTCGAGCACGTCGGGGGCGATCTGGGTGAATTCGGGGGCGTCGTCGGCCACCAGGCGGTGACCGCGGCTGAGCAGTTCCAGCGCCAGCTCGCTCTTGCCCGAGCCGGCCTCGCCGGTGATGAGCACGCCGATGGAGTAGATCTCCATGAACACGCCATGCAGGATCACCCGCGGCGCCAGCGTGCGCGCCAGGTGGTAGGACAGGTGGTTGAGCAGTTCATGGCCGCGCTTGGGCGACAGCCACAGCGGCGTGCCGGATTCATCGGCAGCCGCGCGCAGGTCTTCCGGGCAGGACTGGTTGCGGGTCAGCACCAGCGCCAGCGGGTGCGACTGCATGATCTTCTCGATCGTTTCCCAGCGTTGGCGCGGTTCCAGCGCGTCCAGCCAGGACAGTTCCTCGGTTCCGAGGATCTGCACCTTGTTGGGGTAGATCGCGTTGAGGTAACCGGCCAGCGAGGGGCGGCGGGAGACCGTGTTGCCGGCTTCCAGCTCGCGTTTCTCACCGTCCTTGCCGGCGGCCCAGCGCAGCCCCAGCCGCTCGCGCTGCTGGTCGAACAGTTCGCGTGCGGTGATGCTGGTATTCATGCGGCGCTCGCCGATGGGGGAAGGTCCAGGGCCTCGCGCAGTGCCCGCGCATCGCCCGCCGCGCGCAGGGCGTCGCGGATCGAGGGCGTCGAGAACAGCTCGGCCAGTTCGGACAGCAGCATCAGGTGCTGGTGGGTGTAGTGGGCGGGGACGGCCATGGCGAACACCAGGTCCACCGGTTCATCGCCGCCGAAATCGACCGGGGTCTGCAACCGCAGCAGGGCGCCGCGGGGACGGTCCAGGGCAGGGGCCCGGCCATGGGGAATGGCGATGCCGCAACCGATCGCCGTACTGCCCAGGGCTTCGCGCTGGCACAGGTTGAGGTAGATCTGTTCGGCGTTGGCCTGGCGGCAGGCCAGCAACCCGGCGGCGGCCTGCAGGACGCTGTCGCGGTCGGTGGCCGTGCAGAGCTGGGTCTGCACGGCCGCCAGGAGGTCAGTCAGGGGCATGTCTGCGGGGAACGGTGGCGATCAGCCGCCATTGTCGCCCACCGGCAGTGGTGCGTGCTGCTGTTTTTTCTCCTTGTGCTTGATCACCAGGCGGTCGAGCTTGTCCGCCAGCACGTCGATGGCGGCATACATGGTCTGGCCGCCGGCTTCGGCATGCAGGGTCTGGCCGGGAATATTGAGGCTGGCGTCGACGTGGTGTTCGGTCTTCTGCAGCTTGAGGGTTACCCGCGCTTCGCAGTGCTGGTCGAAGTGCTTTCCGACCCGGGCCAGCTTTTCTTCAACATACGACTGCAGGGCCGGGGTGACTTCGACATCTTTGCCAAACGTTTCGATGCGCATCGGGTTTCTCCTGTGTTCGGATGTGCCAATGAACCTCTCCGCCGGGCGCGGCGGCGCGTCAAGCGATTCTGACCCTTTCGTGCGAGGCGGAGATGTTCATGGCCTCACGATACTTCGCCACGGTGCGCCGCGCTACTGGGATTCCCGACGTTTTGAGCAGGTCAGCCAGCTTGGCGTCAGAAAGCGGCTTGCGTGGGTTTTCGTCATCGATCAGGCGGCGGATCATCGCCTGGATGGCGGTACTGGATGCTTCGCCACCGCCTTCGGTGTCGATGCCCGATGCAAAGAACGCGCGCAGCGGCAGGGTGCCGCGCGGCGTGCGCACGTGCTTGCGGGCGATCGCCCGCGAGACGGTGGATTCGTGCAGGCCCAGTTCCGCGGCGATCTCGCGCAGGGTCAGCGGGCGCAGCGCCTGTTCACCGAATTCGAGGAAGCCGGCCTGCTGGTGGATCAGGCTGCGCACCACGCGCAGCAGGGTTTCCCCGCGCGCCTGCAGGCCCTTCAGCAGCCAGCGGGCTTCCTGCAGCTGGGCGCGCAGGTAACCGGCGTCGGCTTCGCCGCAGCGGCGGATCATCTGTTCGTAGCCGCGGTGGATGACCACCTTGGGCCCGGCGTGGGCGGCCAGCGCGGCGCGCCAGAGGCCGTTCTGCCGCCATACCACCACGTCCGGCACCACGTAGGTGTCCTGCGCCAGCGGCGCGATCTGGGTGCCCGGGCGCGGGTCGAGCGAGCGCAGCAGCGCGACGGCGGTCTCGACCTCGGCCAGCGGCTGCTTCAGTTCGTGGGCCAGGCCGGCCACGCCGCTGCGCGGCAGGCGCTCCAGCGGTCCGGCGGCGACCTGCCGGGCCAGCGCCAGGCCGGGGGTGTCGGTGGGCAGCACGTCCAGCTGCAGCCGCAGGCATTCGCCCAGGCAGCGGGCCGCCACGCCCACCGGGTCGAAGCGCTGCACCTGGTGCAGCACGGTCAGGATCTCGTCTTCACCGGCGTGGATGGCCGGCAGCAGGGTCTCGGCGATGGTCGCCAGCGGCTCGCGCAGGTAACCGTCTTCTTCCAGCGCATCGATCAGCGCGGCCCCGATGCTGCGGTCGCGCATCGACAGGTGCGACAGGTGCAGCTGCCACAGCAGGTGGTCGGCCAGGGTCTCGACCTCGGCCACGCGCTCGGCGGCGCTGCCGGTGTCTTCATCGTCGTCGAAACTGCCGCTGCTGCCCGGATTGCTCCAGTCCTGCTCGGCAGGGGCCCAGTCGTCGCCGCTGGCTTGTGCGGGCTCCGGCGGTGCATCGCTGTCGGCGCCGTGGTCATCGCCGGCATCGCTGCCCGCACCGGCGCCGTCATCGCTGCTGTCGGCCCAGTCCAGCAGGGGGTTGCTTTCCACCGCCTGGGCGATTTCCAGCTCCAGCTCGGTGGTGGACATCTGCAGCAGCTTGATCGCCTGCTGCAGCTGTGGTGTCAGCACCAGCTGCTGTCCCAACGATGTCTGCAGCCGAGTCTTCATGCCTGTGCCGAAACGGAGGGGAAGGGCCCGGCGGCCGCGGTCACAGCTTGAAGGAGTCTCCAAGGTAGACGCGACGGACGTCGGCGTTGTCCAGGATCGCTTCCGGCGAGCCCTGGGCCAGTACGGTGCCCTCAGCGAGGATATACGCGCGGTCGCAGATTCCCAAGGTTTCGCGCACGTTGTGGTCGGTGATGAGCACACCGATGCCGCGCTGCTTGAGGTGGGTGACGATGCGCTGGATCTCGCCGACCGAGATCGGATCGACGCCGGCGAAGGGTTCGTCCAGCAGGATCAGGCGCGGTTTGGCGGCCAGTGCGCGGGCGATCTCGCAGCGGCGCCGTTCACCACCGGACAGGCTGGCACCGAGCTGCTCGGACACATGGCCCAGTTGCAGTTCGTCCAGCAGGCTGTTGAGTTCGCGCTCGCGGCCGGCCGCATCCAGGTCGTCGCGCAGTTCCAGCACCAGGCGCAGGTTGTCGGCCACGGTCAGCTTGCGGAACACCGACGGTTCCTGCGGCAGGTAGCCCACGCCCTGCTTGGCGCGCGTGTACATCGGGTCGCCGGTGATGTCCTGGCCGTCGAGCACGATGCTGCCGGCATCGGCCTCCACCAGGCCCACGATCATGTAGAAGCAGGTGGTCTTGCCGGCGCCGTTGGGGCCGAGCAGGCCGACCACTTCACCGGCATCAAGGGTCAGCCCGAAGTCCTTGACGACTTCGCGCTGCTTGTACTTCTTGCGCAGGCCCTTGGCGACAAGCATTACTTCTTGCTCCCGGCCGCCGGCTGCGCCGCAGGCGTCTTGTTCTTGGGCGGAATGACGGTACGCACGCGGCTGCCGTCGCCACCGGAATTCATTTCGCCGGTACGGGTGTTGTAGACCATGCGCTGGCCGGCATTGGTACCGCGCGCGCTGGTCACCTTGTAGTTGCCGGTGAGGGTGATGATCTCGGTCTTGATGTCGTAGTCGATCTTGTCGGCCACCGCATCCATCCAGGTGCCGTCATCGAGCTGCTGCTTCATCTTGGCCTGCTTGCCGGTGAACACGGCACGCACGGCTTCGCCGTCCTTCATGTAGATCTCGGCCTCGGACGAGCGCAGGTCCAGCGTGCCCTGGGTGATGATCACGCCCTGCGACAGGGTGGTCTTGCCATCCCCGGTGAGGTTGCCGGCCTGTGCGCCGGCATCGATGTTCATGGGCTCGTTGCGGTCGGTGGACTTGGCCTGCGCGAAGGCAGGAACCAGCAGACCGAAGGCGAGCAGGGCAGCAAAGGGAATCTTCATCGGGGTCCGTTCTACCGGTGAGGCTGCCCGGTCATGCCGGGCGGCGGGTGGGGGCTGCGGCCTCGCGCCAGTCGCCATGGCGACGTCGCGGGCCAGCGGCGGAATCAGCGCTGGGGCGTGTAGCGGCCCTTGGACTGACTGAGGAAATGATACGTGTTGTTCTTCGAATCCACCTCGAACCCGACGCCGGACTGTTCCATGCCCGGTCGGGTCATGGTGACCCGGGCATCGGTACGGGCGCGGCTTTCCTTCGGGAACACGTCCAGGTGGTCGGTGCGGAAGGTGGTGGGCACCACGCCGGGGGCGGCCGGGCTGTCGCCTGAAACGTCGCCGCGCAGCTTCATCTGGTCGCCCTTGGCGCTCAGCCAGCCGGTCTGCGCGCGCAGGGTCCAGTGCTGGCCGTCCTTGTCGGGCATCTCGAACAGCGGGGTGGTGATGTTGATGGTCTGGTCGCCGCGCTGGCGCTCCAGCAGCGGTGCGCGCAGGGTGGTCGATTCCTTGCCCTGTTCGTCCAGCGCCACGATCTGGAAGTCGTGCAGGATGTAATCCACGCCCACGTCCTGGCCGGTCTGCGCCGGCCCCTTGTCGCGGTTGCGCAGGGCGGCCCAGCTGCTCAGCAGGGCCGCCAGCAGCAGGCCGACGCCGAGCACGGTGCGCCAGTTCAGCGACGGAGCATTCATGCGCCGAACCTCGTCAGCACGGCATCGATATGCCCCTGCGCGGCCAGCAGCACGTCGCACAGTTCGCGGGCGGCGCCACGGCCGCCGTCGCTGCGGGTGGTCCAGTGCACGCGTTCGGCGATCCACGGGTGCGCGTTGGCCGGGGCCACGGCCAGGCCGACCGCGCCCAGCGGCGCCAGGTCGGGCAGGTCATCGCCCATGAACGCCACCTGGTCCAGGCCGATGCCGTGCTGGGCACACAGTGCCTGCACGCTGGCCAGCTTGTCGCCCACCGCGATCTGGGTGTCGATGCCCAGGTCGGCGCCGCGCCGCAGCGCGGACTGGCTGTTGCGCGCGGTGATGAGCACGGGGTGGATACCGTGCTGCTGCAGCAGTTTCAGGCCCAGACCATCCTGCACGAAGTACGCCTTGCTCTCGTTGCCGTCCTTGTCGTAGTACAGCCGACCGTCGGTGAGGGTGCCGTCCACGTCGAAGCAGGCCAGGCGGATACGGGCCGCGGTGGCATGCAGGTGGGCGGGGAAGGCGGGCAGGGGGGACCAGGGCATCAGGGCATCAGGCTCGTTCGGGGCGGGTGCGGTTTACAGTCTGAATGGGGTCTACGGACTCTCGGTTAAACCACCCGGGCCCGCAACAGGTCATGAATGTTCAGCGCGCCTACCGCCCGGCCCTCGCCGTCGACCACGATCAGGCCGTTGATCTTGTGGGTTTCCATCAGCCGGGCGGCTTCCACCGCCAGCTGGTCGGCACCGATGGTGCGCGGGTTGCGGGTCATCACCTCGGCGATCTTCGCCGTGCGCACGTCCAGTTCGGTGTCCAGCGCACGGCGCAGGTCGCCGTCGGTGAACAGGCCGATCAGCACGCCCTGGGCGTCGACCACGGCGGTCATGCCCAGCCGCTTGCGGCTCATCTCCACCAGCGCCTGGCTGAGGCTGGCGCCGGCATCGACCTTGGGCAGGTCCTCGCCGCTGTGCATCACGTCGGTGATATGCAGCAGCAGGCGGCGGCCGAGGCTGCCGGCCGGGTGCGAGCGGGCGAAGTCGTCCGCGGTGAAGCCGCGCGCGTCGAGCAGGGCGACGGCCAGCGCATCGCCCATCGCCAGCGAGGCGGTGGTGCTGGAGGTCGGCGCCAGCGCCAGCGGGCAGGCCTCGGCCGGCACGCTCACGTCCAGATGCACGTCGGCGGCCTTGGCCAGGCTGGACTGCGGCCGTCCGGTCATGGAAATCAACACGTTGCCCTGGCGCTTGAGCACCGGCAGCAGCATCAGCACCTCGTCCGATTCGCCCGAATAGGACAGCGCCAGCACCACGTCGTCCTCGGTGATCATGCCCAGGTCGCCGTGGCCGGCCTCGCCCGGGTGCACGTAGAAGGCCGGGGTACCGGTGGAGGCCAGGGTGGCGGCGATCTTGCGGGCGACATGGCCGGACTTGCCCATGCCGGTGGCGACCACCCGGCCGCGGCTGCCCAGGATGGCCTGGCAGGCCTGCTGGAATGCCTCGCCCAGCCCGTTGGCGACGGCCTGCAGCGCCTGCTGCTCGATCTCGAACACGCGGCGGCCGCTGGCCACCAGGGCGGCAGGATCGACGGAACGGGGGGGCAGGGAGGACTCGGCCATGCGGACGCCACGCAGCGGAAGTAGAATGAGGGTTCATTTTATTAGGAAAGCCCGTTGGACGCCGACACCATCCGCAACCTGATCGAAACCGGCCTGCCGGGCGCCCGCGCCGACGTGCGCGGTGACGATGGCGTGCACTTCGAAGCGACCGTGGTCTGTGAGGCCTTTGCCGGCAAGATGCCGCTGGCCCGCCACCGGATGGTCTATGCCACCCTGGGCGACCTGATGGGCGGCGCGATCCACGCGCTGGCGCTGAAAACCGTGACCCCGGCCGAAGCCGGCTGAACCGCAGAAGATTCCCAATACATGGCCAAGATCGTTGTGACCGGCGGCGCTGCGCTGCACGGTGAAGTGAGCATCTCCGGCGCGAAGAACGCCGTCCTCCCCATCCTCTGCGCGACCCTGCTGGCCGACGCGCCGGTGGAGATCACCAACGTGCCGCACCTGCACGACGTGGTCACCACGGTGAAGCTGCTGGGCGAACTGGGCGCCAAGGTCACCATCGACCAGGGCACCCTGTCGCGCGGCAGCGCGATCGTGGTCGACCCGCGCCCGGTCAACCAGCACGTGGCCCCCTACGAGCTGGTCAAGACCATGCGCGCCTCGATCCTGGTGCTGGGCCCGCTGCTGGCCCGCTTCGGCGCGGCCGAAGTATCGCTGCCCGGCGGCTGCGCCATCGGTTCGCGCCCCGTTGACCAGCACATCAAGGGCCTGCAGGCGCTGGGTGCGGACATCGTGGTCGAGAACGGCTTCATCAAGGCCACCGCCAAGCGCCTGAAGGGTGGCCATTTCACCTTCGACATGGTCAGCGTCACCGGCACCGAGAACGTGCTGATGGCGGCCGTGCTGGCCGAGGGCACCACCATCCTCGACAACGCCGCGATGGAACCGGAAGTGACCGATCTGGCGCACTGCCTGATCGCGCTGGGCGCGAAGATCGAGGGCCTGGGTACCGCCCGCCTGGTCATCGAAGGCGTCGAGCGCTTGTCCGGTGGCCGCCACGAAGTGCTGCCCGACCGCATCGAGACCGGCACCTTCCTGGTGGCCGCGGCGATGACCGGCGGCAAGGTGACCGTGAACCGCGCGCGCCCGAACACCATGGACGCCGTGCTGTCCAAGCTGGTCGAAGCCGGTGCGACGATCGAGACCACCGAAGACAGCATCACCCTGGACATGCACGGCAAGCGGCCGAAGGCGGTCAACCTGACCACCGCGCCGTACCCGGCGTTCCCGACCGACATGCAGGCGCAGTTCATGGCGCTCAACTGCGTGGCCGATGGCGTGGGCGTGATCAACGAAACGATCTTCGAGAACCGTTTCATGCACGTCAACGAACTGCTGCGCCTCGGTGCGGACATCCAGGTGGAAGGCCACACCGCCATTGCCCGCGGCCACGAGCGCCTGAGCGGTGCGCCGGTGATGGCCACCGACCTGCGCGCATCGGCGTCGCTGATCCTGGCCGGCCTGATGGCCGACGGCGAGACCACCATCGACCGCATCTACCACCTCGACCGTGGCTACGAGAACATCGAAGAGAAGCTGTCTTCGCTCGGTGCCACCATCCGGCGCGTGCCATGATCCTGCGCGGCCGCTTCAGCCCCCGCCGCAAGGCGCTGCTGGCGCTGGTGCTGATCGTGCTGGCGTGGCTGGGCTATGCCTGGTACGCCAACCTGGCCATCACCAAGGGCATCGAGCAGAAGGACATGGACTGGAATGGCGATGGCACGGTCAGCCGTGACGAGATCATCCAGTCGTTCTATGCCGTTGCGGTGAACGACAGCCAGGAAGGCAACCGCCATTGCCGCACGTTCGTCTGGCGCAGCAGTGGCCAGCAGATCCGGGTGGACTGCCGCACGGAGTTCAAGCCGGCCGAAGCGGAAGAGAAGAAATAAGAAAACGCCCGCGCAAGCGGGCGTTTTCTTTACGGTAGCGCCGGGCCATGCCCGGCGAGCGCGCAGCGCGGAAGCCGAAGCCGCCGGGCATGGCCCGGCGCTACCGCGGCAGGGTGGGTCAGTTCAGCGCCTTGATGGTCAGGTCCAGCGCATCGCGGCCGCCTTCGCGCTGCAGGATGCGGGTCGGCACCGGGAACTCGGGCACGATCCAGGCGATCTGCTCCTTGTCGCCATCCACGCGCGACACCTTGGTGGCCTGGTAGCTCTTGCCGCCCACGGTTACCGCTTCCTTGCCCACGACCTTGTAGGTCATGTTCTTGATACGGCCCTCGTCGACCATGCGGTAGGTCAGCGGCTTGCCGGCGGCCAGGTCGCGGGCGATGGCCAGGTTGATCAGCAGCGCATCCATGTCACCGGCCTTAAGCGCGACCGGGCCGGCGCGGTCCGGCTTGATGTCGCCGGTCCAGGTGGCCTGGTTGCTGGTCCAGTTGTAGTTGGCCTGCACGTTGCGCTTCTTCACCAGCAGCGCCGAGCGGTCCTGGCTGCTGAGCGGGCGCAGCTGGCCACGCACTTCCTCGAACACGGTGCTCTGGCTGAGGTCGGCCAGCTGGTTCTTCACCTGCAGGTTGTAGCGCCACTTGCCGGTGCCTTCGCTGGCCAGGGTCATGGTGCCGTTGGCCTGCATGCCCATGTAGCTGGCCAGGTAATCGGCCTTGAACGGCTGCAGGGCCATGGCCGGCAGGCTGGCCACCGACAGTGCGGCAGCGGCGATCCAGGTCAGCGGGCGGGTCAGGGTCGTCATGCTCATACTCCTTGGTATTCGATCAGGCGCAGGTCGACACGGTCCTCGCCATCTTCGCGTTGCAGGATGCGCACCGGCGTGGGAACGCCGTTGGCGATCCACAGAATGGTTTCGTTGTTGCCGCCGTTGGTGCGGTACACCTTCAGCGCGTTGTAGGACAGGTCGCCGACCTCCACGTTCTCGGTCTGCGCGGCCGCCTGGTAATCGTGCTGGCGCACCTTGCCCAGTTCAACGTAGCGGTAGTGCATGGCCACGCCGGGGCGGGCATCGCGCATCAGCGACAGGTTCAGCAGCAGCGCGCTCTGGTCGCCGGGCTGCAGCGGAATGGGTTTGGCGCGGTCCTTCTTCACATCGCCGGTCCACTGCGCGGTGCCGGTTTCCCAGTTGTAGGTGCCCACCGCCTTCTTGCCCAGGAACAGGCCCTTGCGCACGGTGCTCTGGCTCAACGGCGCGTAGATGCCATTGCGCACGTCGAACACGGTGCTCTGCTCCAGGTTGAGGCCGAGCACGCTGGCAAAGCCGCGGCGGCCGACCACCTGCATGTCCACCCGCCACTGGTTGCCGCCGGTGTGGGTCACCTGCATGGTTGCGTCACCGGCCTCCTTGCCCTTGTAGAAGGCCTGGTAGGTGGCACTGAACGGCTGCAGTGGCGGCGGTTCCCAGGCCATGGCCGGCAGCGCGGGCAGGGGCGGTTCGGCCGGTGCCTCCACCACGGGCGCCGGTTCGGCCGACGGCGGGGTCTGCGCCCAGGCGGCACAGGCGAGCACGGCGAACGGCAGCAGCAGGAATTTGCGCAACGGGGGCGTGTTCTTCATGGCAGGCAGGAACCGCAGGAGGTGGCAGGATGCCAGCCCCGCAGTCAGCGGGGCGTGTGCACGGGCGTTACCGGTTCAGGTTCCCGGCGGAATCTAGAGCCAATGGGCTAAACAGGGGGTGACCGTCGAGTGTCGGCCGGCCCTCCCGTTCAGCCAGGCGGCCATCGCACAGCAGCTGCAGGGTGGCGATCAGCAGGGGATGCTCGACCGCCAGCACGCGATCGGCCAGGCGGGTTGCGTCATCGCCAGGCAGCACCGGGACGCGCACCTGGGCCAGCACGGTGCCGGCATCCAGCTCCGGCACCACCAGGTGCACGCTGGCCCCATGCTCGGCGTCGCCGGCATCCAGGGCGCGGGCGTGGGTGTGCAGGCCCTTGTGCAGCGGCAGCAGCGACGGATGGATGTTGACCAGGCGGCCGTTGAAGCGCTGCACGAAGTCGGCACCGAGGATGCGCATGTAGCCGGCGCAGACGATCCAGTCCGGGGCCACAGCGTGGACGGCATCGCCGAGTGCCTGTTCGTAGGCAGCGCGGTCGCTGAAGGTCTTCGGCGCGTGCGCCCAGCGCTGTCCGGGCCCGACCCGCTGCAGCGCGGCTGCATCGGGGCGGTCGGAGAACACGCCCACCACCTCGGCCGGCAGGCGGCCGGCCGCGATCGCATCGAGGATGGCCTGCAGGTTGCTGCCACGGCCGGAAGCCAGTACGGCGATACGGGCGGTCATGCGACGACGGCGCTGCCCGGTTCGCTGAAGCTGGCCACGACTTCGGCACGCAGCAGCACGACCAGCGCGTAGACGCCCAGCGCGATGCCCAGCGCACCGCCCAGGCAGGCCGCGCCGGCGGCGACCATGCACAGCGTGCGCTGGCGGCGCTGGGACAGGCGGCGGGCCGCAGTCAGGCTGAGGCTGCCCAGCGCGGCGAAGACCAGGCTGGCACCGACGAAGAGCGCGGCCAGCAGGGCCGGCGATGCTTCGGGATCGGTGCTGTGGCTCTCGCTGACATAACCGCCGGCGGCCGCGAGCAGCAGCAGGACGGCCAGCACCAGCTGCAGGCCGCCGTAGATGTAGAACAGGATCTTCAGCGAATGCAGGTGGCTGTTGACCTGCAGGTCGGTCCAGCCGCGTGGCCGGTTCAGCGGGGGCGGGGCGACGGCCATCGGCAACTCAGCTTCGGGTAGGGACGTTGGCGGCAAAGGCGGCCTTCACCTGCGGCCGCAGCAGCACGATCAGGGTGAACACGCCCAGCACGGTGCCGAACGGGGTGAACAGGCACGACAGGCCGGCCACGACCAGGCACAGCAGGTAGCGCCGCCGCTGCTTCAGGCAGCGCCCGGCATAGGCGATGAAGCCGGCCATCACCAGGCCAAGCGAGACGACGCCGCTGCCCATGATGATGAACAACCAGCCCGCGAACTGCTGTTCCTGCGCCGAGCTGGGCTGGCCGTTGGAGCTCATCGGCAGGGCGCCGTTGAGCATGGCGATGCCCATCACGATGTGGAACACGAAGATCAGGGCGAACACCGCCGCCAGCCCGGCCACCACGTAGTGGAAGATCGAGAGCAGGCGCAGGTGGTCGTTGTCCTGCGAGGTCAGCCCGGGCACGGCCGGTGCCGGGGGCGGCACCGGTGCGGTGGGCAGGGGGGGCGTAGCGTCCATGCGGGCTCCTGGGTGCGTATCAGGCAATGCGGACGCGCTCGGCGCCGCTGGCGGTGACCACCTGGCCGATCGGCCAGTGAGCCAGGCCCTGCGCCTGCACGGCTTCGGACACGGCAGCGACCTGCTCCGGGGCGACGATCAGCACGAAGCCGATGCCGCAGTTGAAGGTGCGCCACATTTCGCTGTCGACGACGGCGCCTTCCTTCTGCAGCCACTGGAACACCGGCGGCAGCGGCCAGGCCGACGCCTGGATGTCCAGGCCCAGGCCTTCGGGCACCACGCGGATGATGTTCTCGGTCAGGCCGCCACCGGTGATGTGGGCCATGCCGTGGATGGCCGTGCCATGCGACTTCAGCAGCGACAGGATCGGCTTGACGTACAGGCGGGTCGGGGCCATCAGCGCATCGACCAGCTTCACTCCGTCTTCCAGCTCCAGGTCGGCCGGCTGGCCGGCGCGGTCGTAGATGCGGCGCACCAGCGAGTAGCCGTTGGAATGCGGGCCGGAGGAGGCGATGCCGATCAGCACGTCGCCGGCGGCCACGCTGGCGCCGTCCTTCAGTTCGCTCTTCTCGACCGCAGCGACGGTGAAGCCGGCCAGGTCGTATTCGCCCGGGGCGTACATGTCGGGCATTTCAGCGGTTTCGCCGCCGATCAGCGCGCAGCCTGCCTCGGTGCAGCCGTTGGCGATGCCGCCCACGACCGCCGCGGCGGTGTCGATGTCCAGCTTGCCGGTGGCGAAATAGTCCAGGAAGAACAGCGGCTCGGCGCCCTGCACCAGCACGTCGTTGACGCACATGGCGACCAGGTCGATGCCGATCGTATCGTGGCGGTTCAGCTGGTGGGCCAGCTTCAGCTTGGTGCCCACGCCGTCGGTGCCCGACACCAGCACCGGCTCGCGGTACTTGTTGGACAGGTCGAACAGGGCGCCGAAGCCGCCCAGGCCGCCCATCACTTCCGGGCGGAAGCTGCGCTTGACCAGGGGCTTGATCCGCTCGACCAGTTCGTTGCCGGCGTCGATGTCGACGCCCGCATCACGGTAGGTGAGGGGGGAGGGGGCGGAAGACGGGGTGTTGGTCACGGGCGTCGGCGCTGGCAGGGGTTGAACGGGCGATTTTAACAGGCCGCATTGGCGCAAAGTCCGTATTCGGGCAACAATTCCCCCCGGATACGTCGAGCCAATGGATGTCCTGATGCGCCGCAGCCTTATTCTCACCCTGCTCCTTGCGCTGTGCCTGCCGGTGGCCACGATGGCCCAGAGCGGCCTTCGCACCGAGGGAGATGTCGCCACCGCCAGTGGTGCCTACGAGGCCGAAGTGCCCGTCAACAGCCAGGCCGAGGCCGACCGCAACGGTGGCCTGGCCCGTGCCCTGAGCGTGGTCCTGGGCAAGCTGTCCGGTGACCGCAGCGTCATGTCGCGCCCCGGCGTCGCGCAGGCCCTGCGCAACGCCAAGGACTACGTGGCCAGCTATGACTTCAAGCAGGACCAGAGCGTGGGCGCCAGTGGCGCGCCCAGCTACCGGACCCTGCTGGTGGCCCGTTTCCGCGAAGATGACGTCGATGCGCTGGTGTCGGCCCTGGGCCTGCCGCTGTGGCCGCAGCCGCGGCCGAAGCCGGTGGTCTGGCTGGCGGTGGACGACGGCAGTGGCCCGCGGCTGGTCAGCGTGCAGCAGGCCAATGCCGCGCGCCCGTTGCTGAACCGGGCCATCGAGCGCGGCTACAAGCTGGGCCTGCCCAGTGGCGGCGCCGCCGAACAGGCCCTGGCCGGCGCGATCTGGCGCCAGGACAGCGCTGCGGTGGCCCGCGCGTCGTCACGCTACTCGCCGCCGATGCAGCTGATCGGCAAGCTGTACCGCGCCAATGGCGGCTGGCAGGCTGACTGGGTGTTCGTCGACAACGGCCGCGAGCTGAACAAGTGGACCACCAAGGACGCCAACGCCATGCGCGCGATGGCGGCCGGTGCCGACGGCGCCGCCGATGCCCTGGTCAAGCGCTACGCCAAGGCCGGCGCGGCCACCGGTGCAGCCGGTGCCTACCGCGTGGTGGTGACCGGCATCAACAGCGCCGACGAGTACCTGCGCCTGGCCGCCGGCCTGCGCGAGGTGCCGGTGGTGCGCAATGTCACCCCGCTGCGGGCGACGGGCGACCGCCTGGAGCTGAACCTGGAAATGACCACCGGCCTGGCCGGCTTCAACCGCATGCTGGGCGACAACGGCGTGCTGGTGCCTTCGGCGGCCCTGCCGGCCCTGCCGGCGCCGATCGATGACAGCACCGGCGCACCGCAGCCGGCCCCGGTCAGCAACGAGTACCGACTGCGATGATCCAGGCCCCGGAAGCGGAAATCGCGCAGTTCCTGCGACGGCTGAAGTACGTGGCCGTCGCCCTGCTGATCGGCTGGGTGGTGTGGCTGCTGGCCCCCATCCTGACCCCGTTCGTGCTGGCCCTGGCGCTGGCCTGGCTGGGCGACCCGCTGGTCGACCGCATCGAGGCCACCGGCCGTTCGCGCAATACCGGCGTGGTGCTGGTGTTCGTGGCCATGGTGCTGGTCATCACCGCACTGCTGCTGGTGCTGGTGCCGATGATCGAGCGCCAGATCACCACGCTGATGGCCGCCGTGCCGCAGGCCCAGGCCTGGCTGATGCAGACCGGCATCCCCTGGTTCGAGCAGAAGACCGGCCTGGAAGTGATGCAGTGGATGGACCCGGACCGCCTGATCGAGTGGGTGCGCAGCCATTGGCAGCAGGCCGGCGGCTTCGCCACGACCTTCATGGGCTATGTCTCGCGCTCGGGCTTCACGGTGGTGACCTGGATGGTCAACCTGGCGCTGCTGCCGATCCTGGCGTTTTACTTCCTGCGTGACTGGGACAAGCTGGTCGAGCGCGTGGCCTCGGTGATCCCGCGCAACCACATCGGCACGATCACCAACCTGGCCCGCGAATCCAACGAGGTGCTGGGCGCGTTCATCCGTGGCCAGTTCCTGGTGATGGTGGCGCTGGGCGTGATCTACGCCGCCGGCCTGTCGATGGTCGGCCTGAAGCTGGGCCTGCTGATCGGCCTGGTGGCTGGCCTGATCAGCTTCATCCCTTACCTGGGCGCGACCACCGGCATCGTGATGGCGGTGGTGGCAGCGCTGGTGCAGGCACAGGGCATCGACCTGAAGCTGCTGCTCCTGGTCGGCGTGGTGTTCACCGTGGGCCAGCTGCTCGAGAGCTACGTGCTGACCCCGCGCATCGTCGGCGACAAGATCGGTCTGCACCCGGTGGCGGTGATCTTTGCGGTGATGGCCGGTGGCCAGCTGTTCGGTTTCCTCGGCATGCTGCTGGCGCTGCCGGTGGCGGCGGTCAGCAACGTGCTGCTGCGCTATGCGCACCAGCGTTACCGCCAGAGCGAGCTGTACGTCGGCGAAAAGCCGGCGATCGTGCTTGATGGCGTGATCGACGCGCCCCATATCATCCTCGACCCCTACGAGAACGGCCCGGACCCGAAGTGATTGGTGTGCCGCAACTTCCGCTGGCCCTGCATTACCCGCGGGACCAGCGCCTGGAGACCTTCATCGGCGCGCCGGATGGCGCGCTGGCGCAGCTGCGTGCGATCGCGGTGGGTGCCAGCCACGACTGGGTCTACCTGGAAGGTGCGGCGGGCACGGGCAAGACCCACCAGGCGCTGGCGATGTGTTCCAGCGCGCAGCAGGCCGGGCGCCTGCCGACCTACGTGCCGCTGGCCGGTGCAGTCGGCCGGGTGGCGGCGGCGCTGGATGGCCTGGAGCAGCGCGAACTGGTCGCGCTGGATGGCCTGGATGCGGTGGCGGGCCATCGTGAGGACGAGATCGCGCTGTTCGACTTCCACAACCGCGCGCGCGCGGCGGGGGTGACGGTGCTGTACACGGCGCAGCGTGCGCCCGGGGAGCTGGGGCTGGTGCTGCCGGACCTGCGTTCGCGGCTGGGCCAGTGCGTGCGCGTGCTGTTGCAGCCGCTGGACGAGGAAGGCCGCGCGGCCGTGTTGCGCGAGCGCGCGCTGCGGCGCGGGCTGGCGATCGACGAGGCGGCCATCGAGTGGCTGCTGTCGCACACCGGGCGCGAGCTGGGTGGGTTGATCACGCTGCTGGACTGGCTGGACCGGGAATCGCTGGCGGCCAAGCGGCGGATCACGGTGCCGTTCCTGCGCCAGGTACTGGAAGAAGGCCGCCCTCGCTACTGAGGGGTGTGTTTTCTTTGCAGGGCTGCGGCCCTGCACCCGCTAGAGCAACGTCAAGATCAAGTGCTGGCTTCCTGAGGGAGGCGGGGCGCTGTGGGCTTGCGGGGACGCCGTAAACCCATCCATGGGGGCTTGGTCGCCGCATCCATGCGGCTCACACCCCGCAAGCCCACAGCGCCCCGCCTTCGACAGTTTCCCGCGATCTGCCGGGACTGCGTACTGCACTGCTCTTGGTAGGTGTCGACCGTTGGTCGACACGTGTCTTGATTGTGGTGGGTGTCGACCGTTGGTCGACACAGGAGCGAGCGCAGCGAAGCGATCCGCTTTTGCTTTTCTTTTTCTTTTCCGTGGCTGGACGCGCACGGAAATTGTCCGTGGCCGGGCGGATGGGTTGCGCAGGGGCGTGAGCCGCATGGATGCGGCGACCGAGCTTACAGGGACGTACTTGCAGCGTCCCCTGCGCAGCCCATCCGCCCGGCCAGACATCAGTGATCCCAACGCACCACGCGTCCAGCCACGAGGGGCTCAGCCGTTCGCTGCCAACTCCGCGTCCAGCGCACGCAGCCGATCCACCGTCCCGACATCGGTCCAGCGCCCGCGATGGTGCTGCCCGGTCATCAACCCCTGCGCCATGAAATGCTTCTGCAGCGGCACCACCGAGAATTTCGGGGGGACCCGCTCGCTGCCCGGCGCATCGCCGATCACTGCGCGCCAGTCCGCCACGATCGACGGGCGGTACACGCCGATGCCGGCATAGGTCAGGCACGGACCTGCGCGGTCGTGGCGCAGCAGGCCCTGCGCATCCAGGCGGTAGTCGCCCTCGGGGTGCTGCGCCGGGTTGTCCACCAGTACCAGGTGCGCCTGGCCCTGCGGCTCGCGGGGCAGGGTGGCGAAATCGAAATCGGTCCAGATATCGCCGTTGACCACCAGGAACGGCGCATCGCCCAGCCGCGGCAGGGCGTTGAGGATGCCGCCGCCGGTTTCCAGCGGGGTCTCGCCTTCGTGCACGAAGTGCAGCTGCAGGCCCCAGTGGCTGCCATCGCCCAGCGTGGCCGGGAACTGCTCGGCCAGCCATGCGGTGTTGATGACCACCTCGCGCACGCCCAGCGCGGCCAGTCGTTCCAGGTGCCAGACGATCAGCGGCTTGCCGGCCACCGCCAACAACGGCTTGGGCGTGTGCAGGGTCAGCGGGCGCATGCGCTCGCCCAGGCCGGCGGCGAAGATCAGGGCTTTCATCAGCGCACCACGCGCATCGGTGCGGCCAGTTCGGCCAGGGCCGGCTTGATGCGCATGTCCAGCAGCTGCTGCAGCGTGGCCAGTGCGGGGGAGCGCGGCAGCACTTCGTCCAGGTAGCCGATGAAGCGCGGCACGTCGTCCAGGTAGTGGCCCTTGTTGTCGCGGTAACGCAGGCGGCTGAAGATGCCCAGGCACTTCAGGTGGCGCTGGATGCCCATCCAGTCGGCGTCGCGCAGGAAGGTCGCGCGGTCAGGCACCGGCAGGCCAGCGTCGAGCGCGCGCTGGTGGTACTGCGCCAGCCATGCGTCCACGCGCGGCAGCGGCCAGCTCAGGAACGCGTCCTTGAACAGGCTCACCGCGTCGTAGGCGATCGGGCCACGCACCAGGTCCTGGAAATCGAGGATGGCCGGACCATCGTCGACCGGCATCAGGTTACGCGGCATGTAGTCGCGATGGGTCATCAACTGGGCCTGGCCCAGCGCGTTGTCCATCAGCAGGCGCTGTGCCTGCCGCAGGCCTTCGGCCTCGGCGGCGTCCAGGGTGATGCCCAGGTGGCGCTGCAGGAACCATTCGTCGAACAGGCCGGCGTCGCGCTGCAGCAGGGCTTCGCCGAAGCGGCCGAAATCATCCGGCACGGGGATCGCCTGCAGGCGCAGCAGCTGGTCGATGGCGCGGCCGAACCACGCATCGGCATTGCGTTCGTCCAGCACCTTGGCCAGGGTCGGGCCACCGAGGTCCTCCAGCAGCAGGAAGCCGGAGTCGAGATCCTGGGCGAGCAGGGCGGGCACGCGCAGGCCGTGGTCGTGCAGCAGGCCGCGCATGCGCAGCCACGGCTGCGGATCTTCCAGGCCGGGCGGGGCATCCATCACGATGTGGCTGCCGCCACGGCTGGTGGTACGCCAATAGCTGCGCAGGCCGGCGTCGACCGAGGCGCGCTCGACCACCGCGTTGGCATCGTCCAGCTGGGTGCGGGCCCACTGCAGGCGCTGCGCGCTGCGCTGGGGATCGGAAGCAGGTTCGGTCATGCAGGCAGTTCCGGGCGCGACGGGCGCGCCAAGCTCAGGGGGAAAGAAAGAAGAGGGGTATCAGCGGCGTGGGGTGAACAGCCGCATCAGCGCCAGCACGGCCACTGCGCCGACCACTGCGCCGAGGAAACCGACCGGCTCGCCGGGCGAATACCAGCCCATGTACTGGCCGAACCAGCCGGCCACCAGTGCGCCGACGATGCCGAGCACGATGGTCAGCAGGCAGCCCATGCGGTTGTTGCCGGGCATGAAGAAACGCCCGAGCAGGCCGACGAAGAAACCGACCAGCAGGATGTACAGCCAGCTGCTGCTGCCGAACAGACCATTCATGTGCATGCGTTCCGCTTGGGGTGGACGCAGCCTAGCAAGGCCAGGCTGCGTCCGTCACGGGTGTGCGATCAGCAGCAGCCGTGGTCGCCGTGGCGGGTGCCGCTGTCGGCTGCCACCGGCGAGCCGCTGGTCTCGCCGCGCAGGCTGGCGGCGTAGTGCTCGCTGATGACCTTGGACACGCAGGCGGTGACCTTCTTGCCCATCGGGATGTGCAGGAACTCGTTCGGGCCGTGCGCGTTGGAGTGCGGGCCGAGTACGCCGGTGATCATGAACTGCGCGCCCGGGAACTTCTCGCCCAGCATGCCCATGAACGGGATCGAGCCGCCTTCACCCATGTACATCGCCGGCTTGCCGAAGAAGGCCTGGCTGGCATCGTCGATGGCCTGGGTCAGCCACGGTGCCATGGCCGGGGCGTTCCAGCCGGTGGAGGCCTTTTCCAGGTCCAGGGTGACCTGGGCGCCGTTC
Source organism: Stenotrophomonas sp. ZAC14A_NAIMI4_1 (assembly GCF_003086915.1). Classification (NCBI taxonomy): domain Bacteria; kingdom Pseudomonadati; phylum Pseudomonadota; class Gammaproteobacteria; order Lysobacterales; family Lysobacteraceae; genus Stenotrophomonas; species Stenotrophomonas sp. ZAC14A_NAIMI4_1. The sequence continues at coordinate 4,107,841 of NZ_CP026002.1, read as the reverse complement.
GGCGGATCGCGCAGCAGCGCTTCCTTCAGCAGTTCGCCGCAGGTCTTGCCGTCGGCGGTCGGCGGCAGGCGCAGCGACAGCTTCACCGAGGTCTGCGGGCGCAGCACGTTGCCGGCCGATTCCAGCGGCGGCATGCCGCCCACGCCGGTGACCGAGAGCGCCGGGCGCCAGGTGCGGTTGAGCACCAGCTCGGTCAGGTCCTCGTTCATCGGGCGCAGGCCGTCGACCATCGGGAACTTCTCGAAGATCTCGGTATCGACCACTTCAGCGGCGCGCTTGGCCTGGGCGAGGCGCTCGGCCGGGATCTCCACGTTCATGCCGTCGATCAGGATGCGGCCGGTGTCCTGGTCCTCGATGCGCGACAGGATCTGGCGCAGCAGGCGAAAGCTGGACGGGATGACGCCGGAAGCATCGCCGGAATGCACGCCTTCGTTGAGCACCTTGACGGTGAAGTTGCCGCCGGTCAGGCCGCGCAGCGAGGTGGTGCACCACAGCTGGTCGTAGTTGGCGCAGCCCGAATCCAGGCAGACCACCAGCGACGGCTTGCCGATGCGGTCGGCCAGGTGGTCGACGTAGGCGGGCAGGTCGTAGCTGCCGGATTCTTCACAGGCTTCGATCAGCACCACGCAGCGGGCGTGCGGCAGGCCCTGGGCCTGCAGGGCCAGCACCGCGGCCAGCGAACCGAAGATGGCGTAACCGTCGTCGGCGCCGCCGCGGCCATACAGCTTGTCGCCGCGCAGGACCGGGATCCACGGGCCCAGGTCCTCGTCCCAGCCGGTCATTTCCGGCTGCTTGTCCAGGTGCCCGTAGAGCAGGATGGTGTCGTCGCCGGTCTCGGCGCCGGTGGCCGGAATTTCCAGGAGAATCAGCGGCGTGCGGCCTTCCAGGCGGACCACCTCGACCTTCAGGCCGGGCAGTTCCTGGGCCTTGGCCCAGTTTTCCATCAGGGTGACCGCCTGTTCCATGTAGCCGTTCTGCACCCAGTTGGCGTCGAACATCGGCGACTTGTTGGGGATGCGGATGTAGTCGACCAACTGCGGGACGATCTCGCTGTCCCACTTGTCATTGACGAATTGGCCGAGCTTGGCGCTGTCCATCTGAAACTCCGGTTGCATGGGCGTGTGATGCGGCCATTCTACGCCTGTGCCGGGGGTAGGGTTTTTCCTACAGCACGTCGGGTATTTGGCTGGCTTTTAGAAATTCCGGAAACCGATAGTCTGTGTGCATGTGGTGACGGACACTGTTTCGACCGACGGGATTGCCGGTCGGGACGGCCAGAACCACAAGGAGATACACGTCGTGCCTTGGTCAGTCGTGTTCAGGGTGTTGGTACTGGGGATGTGGATGGTGGGGGCGCAAGCCGCCGAGCCGATCGACATCAACCGGGCCGATGCCCAGGCGCTGCAGCAGGGATTGACGATGGTCGGGGCCGTAAAGGCAGCGGCAATCGTCGAGCACCGGCGCAGACACGGCCCATTTCATCGCGTCGAGGACCTGACGCAGGTGAAGGGGATAGGGACAGCAATCGTCGAACGGAATCGACAGCGGATCACCGTCGGCAACACGATGTTGCCAGCGGATCCGGTACCCGGATCGGTACCGGTGCGCTCCGTACCCAGGCGTTGACAGCAGGATCGTCGGGACCGGCAGGAGGCTGGTTCATCGGACACGGACAGGAAGGACGTGCCCACCGACCGTCGCAGGGATGCGGCACCAATCACCAGGATGGTGGCATCACAGACCTGTGGAAGGGGCTGAGATACAAGCAGGACGAACGCGGCCGCGTGCAGGATGCAACGCCGCCCCCACAGCGCAGGATGCGAGGGGGTGGCAGCAGGCCGACAAGGACGTAACGAGTGCCCGGTACGACACATGGTTGTGTCGCCGGGCATTTCGCTTTCTGGCGCGGGCACGTTCTGGCACGGCGCTGCACTGCCAATGGTGTAGGTTGAAGGTTCCCCACGGATTGGAACCTGCTGGATGCGCCTGCCCCGCCTGCCCCGCCTGCCCCTGATGCTCGCCCTTGCCCTGGCCCTGCCGATGGCGGCCCAGGCCGCCACGCCCGCTACCGCTGAGGTACGTGGCCCGACCGATCTGAAGCCCGGTGAGTACCTGTGGCATCCGGAAGTGTCGCCGGCCGGCCCGATCGTGCTGGTGGTCAGCCTGGATGAGCAGCGCGCCTACGTGTACCGCAACGGCATCGCCATCGGCCTGAGCACGATCAGTTCGGGCAAGGCCGGGCATGAAACACCCACGGGCGTGTTCACGATCCTGCAGAAGGACAAGGACCACAAATCCAATCTCTACAACAGCGCGCCGATGCCCTACATGCAGCGGCTGACCTGGGATGGCATTGCCCTGCATGGCGGCAGCCTGCCCGGGCACCCGGCCTCGCACGGCTGCGTGCGCCTGCCGCAGGCGTTCGCGCAGAAGCTGTTCAGCGAAACCCAGCGCGGCGACACGGTGGTGGTGGCCGACGCCAAGAGTGCGCCGATGACCCTGGCCTACCCGGCGGTGCTGGCACCGGTGAACGCGCGTGGCCAGGCCTTGCCGGAAACCGAAGGCGCCAGCCCGGCCAAGGCCTGGTGGGACGATGCGGTCGCCCCCAGCGGCCAGGTCGGCATCCTGGTCAGCCTGCACGACCAGCGCCTGTACGTGCTGCGCGATGGCGTGATGATCGGCGAATCGCCGCTGCGGGCCGATGCGCTGCCGGCGTTCCAGGGCACCACGTTGTTCGTGATGGGGCAGGGCTTCAGCGATACGCCCAGCCCGCTGGACACGCAGCAGCGCCTGCACCAGTGGACCGCCTACCCGCTGCTGGGCCAGGACCGCGCGCAGGCCACCCCGGACCTGCTGGCCACGCCGTCGTTGCCGATGGCGCTGCCGGCCGATTTCGCCCGCCAGCTGTACCAGGTGCTGGTGCCGGGCACGACCCTGCTGGTCACCTCGCTGCCAGCGGTGCGCCCAAGCGCGGCTGAATCGGGATTGCAGCCGGTCTTGGAATCCGAACCTGCCACGCCCACGTCGAAGAAGTCCTGAGTGAATACCGTGTGCCCATGATTGCTTCACGCACGCGCTGGCAGGCCGCCTGCGGCCTGCTCGCGCTGGTCGCCGCCGGCAGCGCTGTCGCCGCGGCGCCGCCCGCCACCGCCAGCACCGACGACCTGACCGCGCTGCTGGCGCGCACGGCACCCAATGCCGACCGCCACGTATTGAAGCTGGCGGCGACGGCGTTGCGCTGCGCCCTGCAGCGTCCGGAACTGGGCATCAAGGCCGAGCGGCTGGGCGTGATCGATTACTCGCGGCCGTCCACCGAGCAGCGCCTGTGGGTGTTCGACCTGGCGCGGCAACGGCTGCTGTTCGAGGAGTGGGTGGCGCACGGCCGCAACAGTGGCGGCAACCGCACCGAGCACTTCTCCAACCGCGATGGCAGTTTCATGTCCAGCATCGGTGCCTTCACCGCGCAGGAAACCTACATGGGCGGCAATGGCTATTCGCTGCGCCTGGACGGGCTGGAGCCGGGCTTCAACGACAAGGCACGTGACCGTGCCATCGTCATCCACGGTGCGCCCTATGTGAACCCGACGATGGCCCGCCTGCAGGGCCGGCTGGGCCGCAGCCTCGGCTGCCCGGCGGTACGCCTGTCAGTGTCGCGGCCGCTGATCGATTCGCTGCGTGGCGGCACCCTGGTGTTCGCCTACTATCCCGACCCGCAATGGCTGCAGCATTCGCAGCTGCTGTCGCCGCAGTGTGGCGAAGCGGGCGGTGTTGCTGCGCGGTGATGCGCGATCGCGCGCGGCATGATGCAATGCGCGCATGGATATAGATGCTCTGCTGCGCACCCCGAGCCAGGTGATCTCCAGCCTGGACTACCGCCGCGAACGCTGGCGCAACGGCCTGGGCTGGACCCGCGAGATCCTGCGCCTGCCCGCGCAGGGCGATGACTGGGCGCTGCGCCTGTCGGTGGCCGAGATCGAGCAGGACGCCGCGTTCTCAGCGTTCCCCGGCGTGGAGCGCGAGCTGGTGCTGCTGCAGGGCAATGGCGTGCGCCTGCGTTTCGCCGATGGCCGTGTAGCCGAGGTGCTGCCACCGCACGGGCGCGTGCGCTTTGCCGGCGAAGAAGCGCTGGACGGCGTGCTGGTCGATGGCACCACCCACGATTTCAACCTGATGTGGAAGCGCGGGCTGTTGCAGGCCGAGCTGCTGCACCGGCCGCTGGTGGGGTCGATGTTCTTCTTCTGCGAACCGGGCGTGGCCTGGGCGCTGTACCTGCTGGCCGGGAATGCGGAATTCGGCGCGGACAGCGGGCTGCCACCGATGCAGGCCGGCGATACCGCGTGGTTGGGTGCCGGTGAAAGGCAACGGCATGCATTGCAGGGCGGCGGTGAGTTGTTGGCGATACGGGTAACGCGCGCCGGGTAGCGCCGGGCCATGCCCGGCATCGTGGGGCGTCATGGGGCATCATCCACGCATGGCGCGGATCTACTGGGCAACGAGCAGCGCAGTAGATCCACGCCATGCGTGGATAAGGCAACGCCATGCGGTGCAGGGCGGCGGTGAGTTGCTGGCGATACGGGTAACGCGCGCCGGGTAGCGCCGGGCCATGCCCGGCGTCGTGGGGCGTCATCCACGCATGGCGTGGATCTACTGGGCAACGAGCATCGCAGTAGATCCACGCCATGCGTGGATAAGGCAACGCCATGCGGTGCAGGGCGGCGGTGAGTTGTTGGCGATACGGGTAACGCGCGCCGGGTAGCGCCGGGCCATGCGTGGCGTCGTGGATGCGGTTGGGGTCAGAGCCCTTTCCTGCGGAAAGGGATCCGACCCCGATCAGTGGGTCAATACACGTCGCGCCTGTAACGACCGGCCATCAACAGTGCTTCCTTGCCTTCGGCACCGAGCACCTGCTCGATCACCGCATCCACCGCCGGGGCCATGCCCTGCAGGCTGCCGCAGACCAGGATCGTGGCGCCTTCATCCACCCATTGCCGCAGCGTCGCTGCTTCGGCCAGCAGCCGGTCCTGCACGTAGCGGTGGGCGCCGCCATCGCGGCTGAACACTGCATCCAGCCGTGTCAGCGTGTCGTCAGCCAGCATCGCCTGCAGTTCGCCGCCGAAATGGAAATCGTGCGCGGCCGAACGTTCGCCAAACAGCAGCCAGGTGCGGCGCGCACCGCTGCGGGCGCGCTCGTGCAGGTGCGCGCGCAGGCCGGCAATGCCGGTACCGTTGCCGATCAGCAGCAGCGGTACCTCGGCGGCCACGCCATGGAAATTGGCGTTGCGACGCAGGCGCAGCTGCACCGGCTCATGCACCACTGCGTGGTCGCACAGCCAGCCGCTGCCGATGCCGGGCGTGCCGTCGGCACGCAGCTGGCGGCGCAGCAGCAGTTCCAGCGCGCCGTCGGCCATCACCGAGGCAATCGAGTACTCGCGATGCGGCAACGGCTGCAGTGACGCCAGCAACCCGGGCAGGTCGCCCGGTGCGACGAGGCTGGGCAGGTGCGAGCGCACGACGCGATCCAGCAGGGCCGCGCCATCGTCCAGCCGCAGATCCGGATCGAAACCGCGCTCCCGCAGCCACGCGCGCGTGGAAACGGCAGCGTGCTGCGGGCCGATTTCGGCGATGTCACCGGCCTGCCACTGCGCATCGCTGCCGGCCGGTGGCTGCAGGCGCAGCCAGTACACCGGCCCGCCGAGGCTGCCGGGGTTGAGGTGTTCGCGCTGCAGCAGCGGCCACGGCTGGTACTCCGCCGGGCTCCAGTCAGGCAGTTCGCTGGCACCGCCGCCGATCTGTCCCAGCAGCTGCTGCCAGTGGCGCAGCGCGGCCGGATCGGCGTTGTCGACGTCGATCGCATCGAACATCGGGTGCGCGCCGTGTTGGCGCAGCCAGTCGTCGAGCCGGTGGCCGAACGCACAGAAATGGCCGTAGCTGCGGTCACCCAGCGCGAGCACGCCGAACTGCAGGTGGCCCAGCGAGGGTGAGGTGCTCATCACCCGGCGCAGGAAGGGCAGGGCGTGATCGGGGGCATCACCTTCGCCGGTGGTGCTGGCGATGAACAGTGCGCGCTGGCTCTGCGCCAGCAGCGCGGTGTCGACTTCATGCAGCCCACGCACGCGCACCGGCAGGCTGGCGGCGCGCAGGGCCTCGGCGCTGCGTTCGGCCAGTTCGCGGGCGAAGCCGGTCTGGCTGGACCACACCAGCAGCAGCGGTACGACATCACCGCTGGCGGCGTCATCGCGCGGGCGGCCACGCCACCACACTGCGGTGCAGGCCAGCGCATACAGTGCGAAGGCCAGCACGGCGCCCTGCCAGTGGCGCGCGGGCGGGGTGCCCTGCCACCACGTCTCGCCCAGGTGCAGGCGCAGCAGGGCGTAGCCGGCCACGGCCAGCAGCACCATCACGATGAGGTTGCCGAGCACGGCGCGGGTTGGCTGGCGGCTCATGCGGCCTGCTCGTCCAGCAGGCGCTGGAAGGCGCTGCTGAGATGTTCGCGCGGACCGTCGATCGCCCGTTCCAGGTAGCGTGCGGCCAGGCCTTCGCGCTCGGCCAGGGCCAGGCCCTGTTCGCGGCCGAGCACGGTCAGCGCGGTGGCCCACGCATCGGCGTGCATCGCATCGTCGGCCACCACGGTCACTGCGGCGGCCACCTGGCGCACGGGCATGCCGGTGCGCGGGTCCAGGCTGTGGCTGTAGGCCTGGCCATCGGCGTGGTACTGGTGCCAACGGTCGCCCGAGGTGGCCACGGCCTTGCCATCCAGCGCCAGCACGCGCGGCGGCGTATCGCCGTGCGCATCTTCTTCCGGGGCCGACTCCACCAGGACGCGCCACGGCTGCCCATCCGGCTTGCGGCCGTAGCCGGCCAGTTCGCCGCCCACTTCGATCAGTGCCGCGGTGATGCCCTGCGCGCGCAGCCAGGCAGCGACGTGGTCGACACCGAAGCCCTTGGCAATCGCAGAGAGATCGAGTTGCAGGCCGCCAGGTTGCAGCAGGGCGTCAGCGCGCCACTGCAACTGCTGCCAGCCACAGCGCGCACGCGTGCCCTGCAGGGTGGCGGCGTCGGGCACGCGGCGTGGGCCGGCCTGTGCACCGAAGCCCCACAGTGCGACCAGCGGGCCCAGGGTGGGATCGAATGCGCCGCCGCTGGTGGCGGCAATCGCCTGCGCAGCGGCCAGCACATGGCGGGTTTCGGCCGGCAGCGGGCACCACTGGCCGGCGGCGGCACGGTTGTAGCGGGCCAGGTCCGAGCCGGCGTCCCAGGTGCTCATCTGCGCGACCACCTCATCCAGGCGCGCCTGGATGCCGGCGTGCAGCGGGTGCAGGTCGCGCTGGCGTGGCGCCACCAGCGACACACTCCAGGTGGTGCCCATGGTGGTGCCGCCGAGGCGGGCGATGTCGGACAGGGGATCGGTCATGGCGGGGCGTTGCAGGCGCGGTGCCGGGGCAGGCCCGGCACCGCGGTCCACGTTACTGCGGCAGCACTTCCAGGGTGGCGACGTAGCTCAGGCGGCGTTTGGCGGCCTGCTTCACCGAGGTCTTGTTGTCTTCGGTGCCGGTTTCCAGCCAGTACATGCCGGCTTCGGGCCAGGTCACCTTGATCTCGCCCTTGGCGTCGCTGGTCAGCTTCAGCTCGTCCTGCGCGTTGCGGTAGCGGGTGGCGCCACGCACGATCTCGAATTCCAGGCCGGCGGTCGGCTTGCCATCCACCAGCACGCGGAAGGTGGCTTCCTCGCCAGCGAACAGATCGTTCGGATGGCCCACGGCCACCAGCTCGATGCCGCGGTTTGTCGGCTTCAGCGCGGTGGCGTTCGGTGCGCCGTTGGTGACGAAGGTTTCCACGCGGCCCACCGACTGGCTCACTTCCAGCTTCTTCGCATCCTTGGGCAGTTCGCCGAAGGTCGCGGCGGTGCCACGCCAGCGCTTGCGCTCGCCGTTCTGTTCGTAGGTGGCGAACAGGCCGTCATTGACCGAGGCGATGCGGTAGGTACCCTGCTGCTTCAGCTCGATGTCGAACACGCTGCGGTACTTGCCGGTGGCGGCGTTCTGCGGCTGCACGCTGCTGCCGTCCGGCGCGGTGATCACCAGCGATTCCAGGCGCAGCGGCACGTGGTTGAAATAGAACAGGTCGTTGGAGACCGCACCGTCGACGGTGATCCACGGCGCGTTGCCGGCGATGACGGTCTGCGAGGGGAGCAGCCAGGCCTTGTGGGCCAGGGCGGAGAACGGAAGGGCAGCGGCCAGGGCGGCGGCTAGGACGAGCGTGCGCTTCATGCGGAAAACTCCAGGGACGTTGGGTGGGTGGGGTCAGAGCCCTTCCTGCGGAAGGGATCCGACCCCGGGGTCGGATCCCTTTCCAACGGAAAGGGCTCTGACCCCGAGGTCATGCAGTTACGGCTTGACGGCGAGGGTGACCTGGCCCAGCTCGGTGGCGCCCTGCGCCTTGCCGTTCTGCGCGGCGGTGGCCGGCCAGGTGAAGGGGATCTTCAGCAGTTCGCGGCCGCCGACTTCGCGCACCGCTTCCACCACCAGGGTGTAGCTGCCCGGAGCCAGCTGCTTCAGGGCCGGCTGCTGGTCGTTGAACGACAGTGCGTGCTTGCCCGCCGGACGGGTCGGACCGGTCACGCCATCCACCGGCACCTGCAGCGTGCGGCCGCTCTTGCGCCACCACTGGCGCAGGTCGGGCAACCACTTGGTGCCATGGCCTTCACTGTTGCTGGTCTGCTGGTACCAGACCGACAGGTTGGCGGCCACCTTCTGGTCGGCGCCTTCCAGCCACACGGCCACATACGGGCGGTGGTATTCGGCGACGTTGAGCTTGGGCACTTCGACGTTGATGTCGAGGGTGGCGGCATAGGCCGGCGAGGTGGCCAGCAGGCCGCTGAGGGCGATGGTGAGGGTGACGCGCATGGGGCGGCTCCGGAGGGAACGGATGGAAGTCAGTGGATCAGCAGCAGAGCGATCAGCAGCGGGATCATCAGGCCCAGGCCGACCAGCGGCCAGGTCATGCGCCGCTGCCGCGCATGCAGGTGCAGCAGGAACAGGCCGGTGATGCAGAACACCAGGCAGGCCACCGCGAACAGGTCCAGGAACCAGCCCCACGCCGGGCCCGCGTTGCGGCCCTTGTGCAGATCGTTGAGGTAGGACACCGCGCCGCGCGAGGTCGATTCGTATTCCACCGCACCGCTTTCGCGGTCGATGCTCAGCCAGGCGTCGCCACCGGGGCGCGGCAGCGACAGGTAGATTTCTTCCGGCGACCATTCGGCGGCGCGCCCGCCGATGCCGATGTCCAGCTGCGCATCCAGCCATTGCCGGGCCGGCAGCGGAATGGGAGCGTTGCCGTCTTCGCGGTCACCCAGCGCGCCAAGAAGCTCAGCCGGCAGTTCCAGCTTCTGGTTCTGCACCTGCGGTTTGGCTTCGATCTTCGCCGCGTGGTTCAGGGTCAGGCCGGTGGCCGCGAACAGCAGCATGCCGATCAGGCACACCGCCGAGCTGATCCAGTGCCACTGGTGCAGCGTACGCAGCCAGAAGCCACGGCTCTGTTGCTGCTGCACGGTGGAGGACACGGGACGGCTCACGGTGTTGTTCGGGGCGGGTGAAGACTACCCATTACAGCATTAATGAGAATGGCTCGCAATTAGGTGTCGTTGTGTATCCCGTGCGGGAAGAACCCGGGCAATGCCGGCCAGCGGCCGGCACTACCGGTGTGCAGTAGATCCACGCCATGCGTGAATGCCACAGCAGCGCAATGCCGGCCAGCGGCCGGCACTACCGGTGCAGTAGATCCACGCCATGCGTGGATGCCACAGCAGCGCAATGCCGGCCAGCGGCCGGCACTACCCGGGGCGCGATCAGAACTTCGCGTTCAACGAGATCCAGTAACTACGGCGCTGGTCCTTGGTTGCATAGTCATCCACGCAGTTGAATTCGCTCTGGCTGATCAGCAGGCACGACTGCGAGACGAAGTCCTTGTCCAGCAGGTTGTTGACGCGTGCATTGACGGTCAGCCACGGCGTGGCATCCCAGCTGCCGCCCAGGTGGAAGATCGTGTAGTCCTGGTAGTAGCGGTTGTGGCTGGCGCCGCTGGCATCGAGGATGGTGTCGCGGTAGCGGTCATAGCGGCCTTCGCCGATCAGCGACAGGCTGATGGCATCGTTGAGCTGCCAGTTGAGGCTGGCGTTGGCCATGTGCTTGGCCGGGGTGGTGCCGGCGATCGGCAGGCCCTTCTGCGCGCCGCTGGTCTGCTCGCTCTTGGTCCAGGTGTAGTTGCCGCGCAGCTGCAGGTTCTGCAGCAGGTCGACGTGCGCGGCCATTTCCACGCCACGCGTTTCAGCCTTGTCGATGTTCACGCTCTGGGTGAAGGTGCTGTAGCCCAGTTCCGCCCAGCCCGGTCCGATGTCCACGCAGTAGCCGCTGCCGGCCGGCGCCACTTCGCAGTTCGGGAAAGTGCCGCCGCTGGCGATCTTGTCATCGAACTTGTTGATGAAGCCGGTGACGTTCATGCCCCAGCGCTGGCCTTCGTAGTACGCGGCCAGCTCGTAGTTGGTGCTGGTTTCCGGCTTCAGGTTGGGCGAGCCCACCAGCGGCAGCACGCCCTGGCCGCCGAAGCCGCTGATGCCGGGGAACAGCTGGTCCGGACGCGGGGTCTTGTAGCCGGTGCTGACGCCGCCCTTGAGGGTCCAGGCGTCGCTGGCATTCCACACCAGGTAGCCGCGCGGGCTGACGTGGCTGCCGAACACGTTGTGGTCGTCGTAGCGCAGGCCGAAGGTCGCGGTCAGGGTGTCGGTCAGCGACCAGTTGTCCTCGGCGAACAGCGCCCACATGCGGTGCTTCTGCTTGGTGTTGCTGCGGTAGCCGGCGCCGTCCATGCCGAACACGCCGTCGATCATGTCGGTGTCGTTGTACTGGCCGCCGACGGTCAGCTTGTGCGCGCCGAAGTCGAGGTCGAGCATCGTGTCCAGCACGTAGCCTTCCAGTTCCATGGTGCGCAGCGGGCGCGGCAGGAACGCCTGCAGGCGCGCCATCTCCTCGGCGTTGAGCGCACCCAGCGCGTTGCTGCGGCCGGCGGCGCAGTTGCTGGCGGCGCCGGTGCGCTGGCAGACGTCGTTCCACAGGGTCTGCAGGTTGGCGCGCTCGTCCAGGGTGAGCGGCAGCGAGCGGCCGAGGTTGTTGCTCTTGCTGTGGGTCAGCGAGGTCTGCCAGGTGCCGAAGCTGTAGCGGCCCTGGTGGGTCAGCGACAGCTGGTCGCGCTCGTAGCGCTGGTAGGCGGTGTAGCCCACGCGCGGCTGCACCACGCGGCGGGTGATCGTGCCGCTGCCGTTCGGGTTGGGGATGACCGCGTTGCCGACGCGCCACAGGCTGGCCAGGCTGTCCAGGGTGCCGGTCTGGCCTTCACTGTTGTCGTACTTCTGCCGCGAGACGTCGTAGTCCAGCCACAGCTCGTGGTCGTCGTTGATGCGGAAATCCAGGCGCAGGCCGGTGTTCCAGTTGGTGTTGGCCACCGACTTGCCGCCGCCACCGAAGCCGATGCTGCGCTCCCACGGCGTGCCATCGGGCAGGGTCAGCGCATCCCATTCGGGGTTGGACGCCTTGGCGTCGTAGTAGCTGCCGCGCACGGCCATGCTGATGCGGTCCTTCAGCAGCGGGCCGCTGAGGTAGACATCGGTGGTGCGCGCATCGCCGAACTGGTCGTCCTGCTGCACGGTGAAGCCCTGGCTGAGCGAGCCGTGCCAGCTGTCCTGGTTGCGGCGGGTGATGATGTTGATGACGCCGCCCATGGCATCCGAGCCGTACAGGGTGGACATCGGGCCGCGCACCACTTCGATGCGCTCGATCGCCTCCAGCGGCGGCAGGTACGAGAACTGGCCGCCGCCGAAGTTGTTCGGGTACAGCTGGCCGACATTGCTCTGGCGGCGGCCGTCGATCAGCACCAGGGTGTATTCGGAGGGCAGACCACGCATGGAAATGGTGGCGCGGCCGTTCTTGTCGGTGGCTTCCAGACCCACGTCGATGCCTTCGACGTCGCGCAGCGCATCGACCAGGCTGGTGTACGGGCGCTTGCTCAGCTCCTCGCGGCTGACCACGCTGATGCTGGCCGGCGCATCGACCACCTTCTGTTCGAAGCCGGAGGCGGTGACCACCACCTTGTCCAGGGTCTGCGGGGCGGCGGCTTCGCCGTGGGCGAAGGCGGGGCTGGCGAAGGCGGCCAGCACGGCGGTGGTCAGCAGGTGGCGGGACAGGGACGAACGGACACGATGGCGCTGGGCCATGGCAGTAACCTCGAAGGATGCAGGGTGGTGCGATGCCAGCGCGGAACGCGTGGCATGCACGGGGAGCCCCGGTCAGGGGCAGCAGGGATGCAGCAGGGGATGAAGCAGGCAGTGGCGCGCAGGCGCGACCGCAGGCGCGGTCACGAAGGGCCGGAGATCAGGCCAGCGGCGGCGCCTGGCCGCGTTGCTGGCGGCGCCCGGGCGCATCGGCCCACGGCGTGTCCGGCGTGGCCAGGGGCCAGTGCGGACGGGCCCCGGCGTGGACCGGGGCGAGGGGAATCAGATCCAGTTCACTGCGCAGCCATTGGCTGGCCAGCAGCAGCGGCGGCGGTGCCTTGTCGGCGGCCTTGGTCGGCGTGCAGACGCAACGGCGCAGCTTGGCCGGCGCGTCTTCTTCCACCGGCACTTCACCACCGCGGCCTTCGAGGGGCTGCTGCCACGCCTGCGCGGCAGCCTCCGCCTGGCCGTGCGGCAGCAGCGGCAGGGTGCCCAGCAGCAACGCCAGCATCGCGACCCACGCCAACAGGCTGGCCAGTGTAGGGCGATGACCGCGCATGGCGGTACCGAACTGCACGAGGCGAAGCGGGCGAGGGCGGAACGGGCGACGCAAGGCAGGCAACCCCTGGGCGTACGCCGGACCATCCGGCGTCAACGGGGCGTGATTGTAATGAGAGCTGTTAGCGGTTGCAAATGAGAATGATTGCCAAAGTGTCGCAGGGCCGCTGCGCCGGCCTCAGACTTCGCTCCAGCGCCGCAGCAGGTTGTGGTACACGCCGGTCAGCTGCAGCACCGCAGTAGCGTCGCCGCCGGTCTGCCGCAGGCGTTCGATGGAGGTGTCCATCTCCCACAGCAGGCGCCGCTGCACATCGTCGCGGACCATGCTCTGTACCCAGAAGAACGAGGCCACGCGCGCACCGCGCGTTACCGGGTTGACCTGGTGCAGGCTGCTGGACGGGTACACGATCAGGTCGCCGGCGGGCAGCTTCACTTCGTGCTCGCCGTAGGTATCGCTGATCACCAGCTCGCCGCCGTCGTACTCCTCCGGCGCGGACAGGAACAGGGTGCAGGAGATGTCCGAGCGCAGCTGTTCGCCGTGGGCCAGGTTCATCACCGCGCCATCGACGTGGAAGCCGTAGGTGCCGCCGCCGCTGTAGCGGTTGAAGCGGGGTGGCAGGATCTTCAGCGGGAGCGTGGCCGCAAAGAACAGCGGGTTGCGCCGCAGCGCGGCCAGCACGCCCTGGCCGAGCTCGGCCTTCAATGGCGAGGCATCGGGCAGTTGCTCGTTGTGCTTCACCAGCGCGCCCTGGGCGCCGACGGTCTCGCGACCGTCGGCCCAATCGGCCGCATCCAGCCGCTGGCGCATCTGTGCCACCTCTTCCGGGGCAAGCACGTTGGGTATATGCAGCAGCATGGCGGTTCCTCGTCGATACGCGGGGGAGTCAGGCTCCCCCGCGCAGGTGCATCAGAAACGGACGTCCGCGCTGAGCAGGAAGGTGCGCGGGGCGCCCGGGGTGTAACGGTAGCCGCTCTTGTTGATGCTGGCCACGTACTGCTTGTCGAACAGGTTGTAGCCGTTCAAGCGCAGCGACACGTTCTCGTTGATCGCCCAGGACACCACTGCGTCATAGACCACATACGACTTGGTGAACGCCGGCGTGCCGACGGCACCGTCGGTACCGCGGTGCATGCCGGCGGCATAGCGGACGCCGCCGCCCACGGTAATGCCATGCGGCAGCACGTAGCTGGTCCAGCCGGTGAACGTATCGTCCGGGGTATAGACCAGGTTGTTGGTGCCATCGGCGGCCACCTTGGCACCATCCTTCACATCGGTGTTCAAGTGGCTGTAGCCTGCGCTGATCGACCAGTTCTCGGACACGCGGCCCACGGCAGACAGCTCAACACCCTTCACCCGCTTGCTGCCGGTCTGCGTCGGGTTGCCAGCGTCGTCCAACACGGTGGTGTTGATTTCGTTTTCCACATCGGTCTGGAACAGCGCCAGGTTCACCGCCAGCGCATCTTCCATGAAGGCCCACTTGCTGCCCACCTCGAAGGTCTTGGCCTTCTGCGGATCCAGCTTCGGGTTGTCGGCGCTGCTGGCCGAGCTGCTCAGCTGGAAGTTGGCGCCGCCCGGAGGCTGCTGCGAAATGGCGTAGTTGGCGTAGACGCTGACCGTGTCACCGACCTTGTACAGGGCACCCAGCTTCCAGTTCAGCAGCGTATCGGAGGCTTCCAGCGTGGGATTGCGCAGCACGGTGCCGGTGGGGTTGCTGCCACACACCGGGCCGCCACGGCCGCCACACACCGAGGCGCTGGCGTACTCGGTCCTGTAATGATCGGCACGCACGCCTGCGGTCAGCAGGAAGCTCTCGCCAAACGACAACGTATCGAACACGTAGGCCGAGGACGTGGTGGTCTTGCCGTGCGCGTCGGCACCGTTGTGTGCCCAGGCCAGGCCAGCCACGTTCCAGTCGGGGTTGTACAGGTTCGCTGCAGGCCAGCTGCTGCCACCGGTGGCGGCCTGGCCGTAGCTGTCCAGTTCTTCCCGGGTGAACTCCAGTCCGGCACTGAGGGCGTGGCCCACCGCGCCGGTGTTGAAGTCGGCGCGCAGGTTCAGCTGGTCGGTCAGGATGGTGTTGCGCTGGTCCTTGAAGGTCGGCAGGCTGCGCGCGATCGCGTAGGTCGAAAGATCCGCTGCGTTGGTATAGGTGATGTTGCCGGTCGGCCGGCCGTTGGCGCCGCGCACGCCGGTGCCCATGAAGGCGGTGAGCAGGTAGTCCTGTTCGGTGCGGCCCCAGCGGGCGGTGTTGGTCAGGCGCACGTTGTCGTTGAAGTCGTGCTCGAAGCGGAACGTGGCCATCTTCGCGGTGACGTCGTCGTGGTCGGCGCGGGTACCGTAGAAGTTTTCCGGGTCCACCGGATGGCCGGCCAGTGCTTCCAGCGTCGGTTGCGGCGTCCAGCCGGGCAGGCCCAGGGTCGGCACGCCGCCATCGGGCACGTTGTCCTGCTTCACATAGAGCAGGTTGAGGTAATAGCGGGTTGCGGTGCCCAGGCCGAAGGCCAGCGACGGCGCGATGCCCCAGCGCTTGTTCTGCACGTGGTCGCGGCCAGGCTGGTCGCTGTCCTGCCACATGCCATTGATGCGCAGCGCGCTGGTTGCGCCCAGCGACTGGTTCCAGTCGGCGGTGGCGCGGCGCTGCTGGTCGCTGCCTACGGACACGCTGGCCGAGGTCGCATCCTGCAGGTTGGCCTGCTTGCTGACCAGGTTGATCGCGCCGGTCGGCGCCGAGCGGCCGTTGTCGGTGCCGGCCGGGCCCTTGGTCACTTCCACCTGCTCGATGTTGAAGACATCGCGCGAGATCGAACCCAGATCACGCACGCCGTCCACGAACAGGCTGTTGGAGGTGTCGAAGCCGCGCATGAACAGCGCATCGCCGGTGGTGGTGTTGCCGTTCTCGCCGGCATAGAAGGTGCCCACGCCCGGGCTGTTGCGCAGCGCTTCGGTGAGGGTGGTGGCGCCCTGCTGGTTGAACAGGTCGCTGGTGATGACCTGGATCGTCTGCGGCGTGTCCTGCAGGCGCTGGGTGAACTTCGGCGAGGCGACCTTGTCGGCTTTGTAGCCGCGGGTGGCGTGGACGTCGATCTTGTCCAGCGTGCGGGCATTGTCGGTGGCGTCTGCCATGGCCACGGCGGGCAGCGCGGCCAGGCCGAGGCCGGCGGCCAGGCTGGCGGTGGCCAGGGGCAGTGAACGAAGCGGGGAGGCGTGCTTGCGGCTCTTGATCGAGGTCATGGGATGGGCTTTGCCAGGGGCAGGAAGGCCCCGTCGACGCGGCGGTCGGCAGGGCGGTTGGCGCGGGGGGAATCCGGTACGGAAACGCGGGGGCTGCGCCGGTGCCGGCGCAGCGGCTCAGCTCAGCAGGGCTGGAGGTGCGTGCGAGGGCGGCTGACGACGGCCCGCCAGGCGTACCGCTGCTGCGGCGCGCACAGGCAGGCGCAGGGTCTGCGGGCCCGACAGCGGGACGAGAAGGCACAGGCGGTTCAGCAGGGGCGGGCTGTCGCCGTGGCTGCCTTCTGGGCCGGATTCGATGCGCGGGGCCAAGGGCTCGGGTGGTGGCAATTCGCCGGCACGCCCACTGGCGTGTTCATCCAGCGCCGCTGCAGAGGGGGACAGGGTTGCGTCCCCGGATACACGGCGGCCTTCCTGCAGCGCCGACCACCCCAGCCACAGCGCCAGCAGCGCGGCCACGAGCAGCGGCCACCCCTGACGGGCGAGCAGGCACAACGCGGCGATGGGTGCAGGCGAAGCCAAGGTGCGGTCCGTTACAAACCGTTACCAATCAGGCGCGCAGGATAACATCAACGATAATGATTCGCATCTGCGCATTTGGCAGCGGCGGTTGGGCGGTGCGCAGGGGTGCTGGGAGGGTGCTCAGGGGGCGCGGGTGGCCAATCTGTAGTAGATCCACCCCATGGATGGATAACGGACGGCGTGGGCGGGGGGCGGGCGCTCGGGCGCGCCCCCGCTCGGATCACTCGCGGTCGTCGCGGGTCCAGATGGCGTCGTGTTCGCGCTTCACCGGGAACTTGGGCGCCGGCGAATAGGCCGGGGCACACAGGGCGCGGCCATCACGCACATCGAAGCGCGCGCCGTGCAGCACGCACTCGATGCTGCCTTCGGCGGTGTTGAACTCGCCCGAGGACAGCTCGAATTCCTCGTGCGTGCACTGGTCTTCCAGCGCATACAGCTCGCCATCGAGGTTGAACACCACGATGGGCGTGCCGGTCACTTCATCGAACACGCTCTTCATTTCACCCGGCAGCAGCTCGGCGCCGGCGCAGACGAAGGTCCAGGCCTCGCTCATGCCGATGCCCCGGCCAGCGGCTTTTCCAGGATTTCAAAGCGCAGGTCGTCGCGCTTGGGGATGCCGAAGCGCTCGTCGCCATAAGGGAACGGCTTCTTGATGCCGGTGCGCTGGTAGCCGCGGCGCTCGTAGAAGGCGATCAGTTCGTCGCGCACGTCGATCACCGTCATCTGCATGACCGGCACGTTCCACTCGCGCGCGGCATGGGCTTCGGCCGCGTCCATCAGCTGCTTGCCGACGCCACCGCCCTGCTGGGCCGGGTCGACCGAGAACATGCCGAAGTATCCCTTGCCGTCGACATCGGCAACGTGGGCGCAGGCGACGAGGCGGCCCTCGCGCTCAGCCAGCAGGATGGTCGAGCGCGGGCGGTCCAGGTCGCCCTGGATGCCCTCGGCATCGATGCGGGCGCCGTCCAGAAGGTCGGCCTCGGTGGTCCAGCCGGCGCGGCTGGCGTCGCCGCGGTAGGCCGAGGTGACCAGGGTGATCAGGGCAGGGATGTCGGCCGGCGTGGCGGCACGAAAAGTCAGGGTGCTCATGCCGCCATTCTAGGTGGGGCAGGGGCGCCCGCAAAATGGCGCGGGGTCAGATCCCTTTCGCAGCGCGAAAGGGCTCTGACCCCTGGGTACCGGCTATGCTCACCGTTCATCGCTTTCCCGCAGGAGGCAGGAATGAACAGGCAAAGCGGAGGCGGTGTGGCTGCGAAGGTCGTGACGCTCGGTCTGGTCGTGGCGCTCACCACCCTTCTGGCGCGCATGGATGCCTCCGTTGCGGGCAGGGACGCTGCGTTCAACAGCTTTGCCTGCCCGAGGTTCAACCCGACGCGTGCACTGCCTGTCGCGCTGGAGGAACTGCGCGCGCACCCGGTCCGCTACCAGGGCCGCTTGGTGAAGGTGCGTGGCGCGTATGTCGATGGCTGGGAAATGTCGGCGCTGCAACCTGGGCCGCCGGTACGTGACCCGTGGGCGGCGGACGGCATCTGGGTAGTGGGCATTGCGCCGATGACGCTGCCGACGGAGCAGTCCGTTGAAATGACCGGAATCGTGTCGGCGGCACGACCCGATGCGATGTTCGGCAAGGGGCATCTCGGCAAGTGGCCGGTCGAGCTGTGCGTGTCGTCGGTGCGGCGGTTGCATGCGTGACCGGGCGGATGGGGTCAGAGCCCTTTCGCGTGCGAAAGGGATCTGACCCCATCTACCTACCCAGCGCCAGGCAATAGCCCGACTGCGGCGCACGCGACGCCAGCAGATGCTAGGGGTCAGATCCCTTTGCGCAGCAAAGGGCTCTGACCCCCTTCGCTTCCGGAGACGCCAATGCCTCGCCCGCGTCGTATCGATGCACCTGGCTACCCGCAACACGTCGTCCAGCGTGGAAACAACCGGCAAGCAGTTTTCTTCAGTAGCGCTGATCCTGCGCTGTACCTGGGACTGCTTCGCGACTGTGCGATCGAACATCACTGCCGGATTCACGCCTATGTCCTGATGGGCAACCACGTGCATCTACTGGTGACGCCGGATGCGCCCGCCGGGTTGTCACGGATGATGCAGGCGGTGAACCGTGCGTACGTTCGACGGGTGAACGTACGGCAGCAGCGCACGGGAACCCTGTGGGAAGGGCGCTTCCATTCCACGTTGGTGGATACGGATCGCTATCTGCTGGCCTGCCAGCGCTACATCGAGCTGAACCCGGTGCGGGCGGGGATGGTTGCGCATCCCGGGGACTATCGTTGGTCGAGCTATCGCGCGAATGCGAACGGCAGGGCGAATGCATTGCTCGTGCCGCACTCGGCGTTTGAGCTGATTGCCACTGATGTGAATGAGCGGCGCAGGCGCTATGCCGAGTTCATCGAGCAGGGTATTCCTGCGCAGGATCTCGCTTCTATACGGAAGGCGGTGCAGTCGCAACGACGGATGGGCGGGACACTGCTGGGGTCAGAGCCCTTTCGCGGTGCGAAAGGGATCTGACCCCGGATATCTGACCCCGGTCTGTGGGCTCAGCCCAGCAGCTTGCGTACCTTGGTCAGCGCAGCCATGAAGCGCTCGATCTCGGCGTGCGTGTTGTAGAACGCCAGCGAGGCACGGCAGGTGGCGGCAACCCCGTAATACTGCAGCAGCGGGTGCGCGCAGTGCTGGCCTGAACGTACGGCCACGCCTTCCAGGTCCAGCAGGGTGGCCAGGTCGTGCGCGTGCGCGCCGTCGATCAGGAAGGACACCACAGCGGCCTTTTCCGGTGCTTCGCCGAGGATGCGCAGGCCATCGACCTTGCGCAGCTCTTCGGTGAAGTGCGCCAGCAGCTCGGCCTCACGCGCTTCCACGTGCTCCAGGCCCAGGCCCTGCAGGTAATCCACGGCCACGCCCAGGCCGATGAAGCCGGCGATGTTCGGGGTGCCGGCTTCGAACTTGTGCGGGGCGTCGTTGAACACGGTGCCGTCGAAGCTGACTTCCTTGATCATCTCGCCACCGCCGAGGAACGGCGGCATGGCGTCGAGGTGCTCGCGGCGTGCCCACAGCACGCCGGTGCCGGTCGGGCCGCACATCTTGTGGCCGGTGAGGGCGTAGAAGTCGCAGCCGATCGCAGCCACGTCGACCTTGCGGTGCGGCACGGCCTGCGAACCATCGACCACGGTGATGATGCCGCGCTTGCGCGCTTCACGGCAGATCTCGCGCACCGGGTTGACCGTGCCAAGCACGTTGGAGACGTGGGCCACGGCCAGCAGCTTGACCTCGGGGGTCATCGCGCGGCGCAGTGCATCCAGGTCCAGCGCGCCATCGGGGGTGATCTCGGCCACGCGGATCGTTGCACCGGTGCGCTGGGCGACCAGCTGCCACGGCACGATGTTGGCATGGTGTTCCATGCGCGAGACCAGGATGACATCACCGGCTTTCAGCCGCGGCAGCGCCCACGAGTACGCCACCAGGTTGATGGCGAAGGTGGTGCCGCTGCACAGCACCAGTTCGCTGCTGCGCACGTTGAGGAAGCGGGCCAGCTTGTTGCGCGCGCCCTCGTAGGCGTCGGTGGCCTCGGTGCCCAGCGCGTGCACGGCACGGCTGACGTTGGCGTTGTAGCGGCGGTAGAACTCGTCCACCGCGCCGATCACCTGCACCGGCTTCTGGCCGGTGTTGGCGTTGTCGAAATACACCAGCGGCTTGCCGTGCACTTCGCGCATCAGCAGCGGGAAGTCGAGGCGGACGCGGTCCCAGTCGGGCGTGCCGGCGGGGGATTCGATCGGGCGCGGCGTGGACAGGTTCATGCCACGCCTGCCTCGGCCAGGGCCTTGTCCAGGCGGCGCGCCAGCTGTTCGCGCAGCGCTTCGGGCAGCACCTTCAGCGGTTCGTGGCAGAACGCGGCGCTCAGCAGCGCCTGTGCCTGCGGCTGCGGCAGGCCGCGCGAGCGCAGGTAGAACAGCGCATTGGCATCGAGCTGGCCGACGGTGGCACCGTGGGCGGCCTTCACTTCGTCGGCGTCGATCACCAGCACCGGCTGGGTGTCGATCTCGGCGTCGGCCGACAGCAGCAGGTTCTTGTTGGACAGGTTCGCGTCGGTGCCGTCGGCGCCTTCGCGGATCTGGATGCCGCCATGGAACACCACGCGGCTGCGGTTGGCGGCCACGCCGCGCCACAGCAGCTCGCTGCTGGTGTCACGGGCGATGTGATCGATGCCCAGGCGGGTATCGACATGGCGGCGGCCATTGCCGAGCAGCACGCCATTGGCGGTCAGCTGGGCGTTGTCGCCTTCCAGGCGCACGTTCAGTTCGTGGCGGCTGAGCGCGGCGCCCAGTTCCAGGTCCACGCGGTGGTACTGGGCATCACGCGCCAGCACTGCATCGGTACGCAGGAAGCTGGTCTGGCGCGCGCTGCCGGCCTGCACGCGGGCATGCTTGAGCACGGCGTCGCGGGCCACGTGGGCATGCAGCACGGTATTGTCCAGGTGCGCCGAATCGCCCACGCTGAAACGGTGCTCGACCACGCCAAGGCTGGCGCCGGCACGCAGTTCGATCAGGTGGCGGTGGTGCCAGGCCAGGTCGGTATCGCCGGCCACGCTGGCGAACACCAGCTGCAGCGGCACCTCGACCTGCACGCCTTCGTCCACGCGCAGCACCACGCCTTCATCGGCCAGCGCAGCATTGAGGCGGGCGAACACGTCGTCGCTGCGCTCGTAGCGGCGGCCGAGGAAACGCGCGGCATCCTCACCGGCGGCCAGCGCCGAGGACAGCGGCTCCAGCTGCACGCCAGCCGGCAGGCCGTGGGTGTCGCTGAGCGCGTCGCTGAGGCGGCCGTTGACGAACACCAGGCGCGGTGCCGGGACGTCTTCCAGCACGGCCACGTCCAGCGCCGGCGGCGACAGCGGCGCGGCGGCGAAAGCGCGGCGCTCCAGCTGGCGCAGCGAGGTGTACTTCCAGGCTTCGCTGCGGGCAGCCGGCAGGCCATCGCGCAGCACCGTGTCGAGCACTTCGCGGCGCGCATCGCTGCCGCAGAAGGCCTGGGCCATCGAGTCGAGCAGGGCGCTCATCAGACCGCCGCCTCGCGCACCACGCGATCCTTGAGGAAATCGTAGCCGTGCGCTTCCAGTTCCAGGGCCAGTTCCGGGCCACCGGTCTTGACGATGCGGCCATCGGCCAGCACGTGCACCACGTCCGGCTTGATGTAGTCCAGCAGGCGCTGGTAATGGGTGATGACCAGGAACGAACGGTCAGCCGCGCGCAGCGCGTTGACGCCGTCGGCCACGCTCTTCAGCGCGTCGATGTCCAGGCCCGAATCGGTCTCGTCGAGGATCGCCAGCTTCGGCTCGAGCACGGCCAGCTGGAAGATCTCGTTGCGCTTCTTCTCGCCACCGGAGAAGCCTTCGTTGACGCCACGGTGCAGCAGTTCGTCCTTCAAATGCAGCACGGCCAGCTTCTGCCGCACCAGCTTGAGGAACTGCATGGAATCCAGTTCGTCCTGGCCACGTGCCTTGCGCTGGGCATTGAGCGCGGCGCGCAGGAAGTAGGTGTTGTTCACGCCCGGGATTTCCACCGGGTACTGGAAGGCCAGGAACAGGCCGGCGGCGGCGCGCGCTTCCGGATCCTGGTCGAGCAGGTCGCTGCCTTCGAACTGCACGCTGCCTTCGGTCACTTCATAGCCGTCACGGCCGGCCAGGACATTGCCCAGGGTGGACTTGCCGGCGCCGTTGGGGCCCATGATGGCGTGCACCTGGCCAGGCTTCACTTCCAGGGACAGGCCCTTGAGGATTTCCTTGTCGCCGATGCGGGCGTGGAGGTTGTCGATCTTCAGCATGATACGAATCCAGTAGAGCCACGCCATGCGTGGCTGAATAATCAGAACGAGGGCAGCAGGCGGGTCAGCCGACCGAACCTTCCAGCGAGACTTCCAGCAGCTTCTTGGCTTCCACTGCGAATTCCATCGGCAGTTCGCGGAACACCTGCTTGCAGAAGCCGTCGACGATCATCGACACCGCGTCTTCCTGGCTGATGCCACGGGCGCGGCAGTAGAACAGCTGGTCGTCGGAGATCTTGGAGGTGGTGGCCTCGTGCTCGACGGTCGCGCCCGGGTTCTTCACCTCGATGTAGGGGAAGGTGTGGGCACCGCACTGCTTGCCGATCAGCAGCGAATCGCACTGGGTGTAGTTGCGCGCGCCATCGGCGTTGCGGTCGACCTTCACCAGGCCGCGGTAGGTGTTCTGGCCGCGGCCGGCGCTGATGCCCTTGCTGACGATCTTGCTCTTGGTGCGCTTGCCGACGTGGATCATCTTGGTGCCGGTGTCGGCCTGCTGGCGGTGGTGGGTCAGCGCGACCGAGTGGAACTCGCCCACCGAATCGTCGCCCAGCAGCACGCAGGAGGGGTACTTCCAGGTGATGGCCGAACCGGTCTCGACCTGGGTCCAGGTGACCTTGCTGCGCGCACCACGGCATTCGGCACGCTTGGTGACGAAGTTGTAGATGCCGCCGACGCCGTTCTCGTCGCCCGGGTACCAGTTCTGCACGGTGGAGTACTTGATCTCGGCATCTTCCAGCGCGACCAGCTCGACCACCGCGGCGTGCAGCTGGTTCTCATCGCGCATCGGCGCGGTGCAGCCTTCCAGATAGGACACGTAGGCCTTGTCCTCGCACACGATGAGGGTGCGCTCGAACTGGCCGGTATGGCCGGCGTTGATGCGGAAGTAGGTGCTCAGTTCCATCGGGCAGCGCACGCCCTTGGGAATGAACACGAAGCTGCCATCGGAGAACACCGCCGAGTTGAGCGCGGCGAAGTAGTTGTCGCCCACCGGCACCACGGTACCCAGGTACTGGCGCACCAGCTCCGGGTGTTCCTTGATGGCCTCGGACATCGAACAGAAGATGATGCCCTTCTCGGCCAGCTCCTTGCGGAAGGTGGTACCGACGGACACCGAGTCGAACACCGCGTCCACCGCCACGCCGGCCAGCTTGGCGCGCTCGTGCAGCGGCACGCCCAGCTTGTCGTAGGTATCGAGCAGTTCCTTGGGCACGTCATCCAGCGAGGCGTACTTCGGGCCCTTCGGCGCGGAGTAGTAGCTGAGCGCCTGCAGGTCGATCGGGGCGATCTGCAGCTTGGCCCAGTTCGGCATCGGCATGGTCAGGAAGTGGCGGTAGGCGTCCAGGCGCCACTGCGTCATCCACTCCGGCTCTTCCTTCTTGGCCGACAGGGCGCGGATGGTGTCCTCGTCCAGGCCCGGCGGCAGGGAGTCCGATTCGATCTCCGTGATGAAGCCGGCCGAATACTTGCGGCCGAGCTGCTCATGGATCTCGCGGTTGGGGGTGTCGTCGTGGGCGACGGTTTCGATGGTTTCGGTGGCCATGGGGGGCTGCCTACGGATCAGGAGACGACGTCGACAGCGATGGTGCGGCGCTGTTCGTCATCGACAAGGGGAAGGGGGGGCAGGATCTGGGCGAGGGTGACATCGCGCAGGGCCTCGGAGACCACATCGTTGATCAGCCGCCAGCTGCTGCGCGCGCCGCACTTGGGCGCCATGCCGCACTGGTGGTGGTCGTGGCTGCATTCGGTCAGGGCCAGCGGCCCTTCCATCGCTTCGACCACCTCGAACAGCGAGATCTCGATGGACGGGCGGGTCAGCCGGTAGCCCCCGCGGACGCCGCGCAGGCCCTCGACCAGGCCGGCCTGGGCCAGCGGCTTGAGCACCTTGCTGACGGTGGGCGGTTCCAGACCGGTGAATTCGGCCAGCTCGGTCGCGCTCAGCACTTCACCCGGGCGGGCGGCAAGCACGGTCAGCACGACGGTGGCGTAATCGGTAAGTTTGGTGACGCGCAACATGGGGGATGCGAGTGGTTCTTAAAGCGGACTGAAATTGTACGCTTTTCTTCGCCGGCATCCAACCCGGGCATTCAGCCAGCGCTGGGGGCGGTCCTGGGCGGGCCGGGAACAACACACCGGGCGCCACCGGCGCGTAATGCTGCGGCATGCAGGTTATTTTCGCAATCACCCGGAATGGGTGAGAATCGGGGTTCCTTTCGCTGCAGACCTCCCTTGCCGATGCCCAAGAAGATCCAAGCCCGCAAGTCCGCCATCCATGGCAACGGCGTGTTCGCCGTGGCCCCGATCAAGCAGGGCGAGCGCGTGATCCAGTACAAGGGCCTGCTGCGCAGCCACGGTGATGTCGATGCCGATGACAGCGGCGACGTCGAAAGCGGCCATACCTTCCTGTTCACCCTCAACGACGACTGGGTGATCGACGCCAACTACAAGGGCAACGACGCACGCTGGATCAACCACAGCTGCGACCCGAACTGCGAAGCGGTGATCGAGGAAGACGAGGACGGCGACAGCCGCGGCGACAAGGTCTTCATCGAGGCCCTGCGCGATATCAAGGCCGGCGAGGAGCTGACCTACAACTACGGCATCACCCTGGCCGAGCGCCACACGGCAAAGCTGAAGAAGATCTGGGAGTGCCGCTGCGGCTCGCCCAAGTGCACCGGCACGATGCTGCAGCCCAAGCGCTGACCGGAATTTGTAGAGTCGAGCCATGCTCGACTGCTTTGGCTGTCGGCCGCGGCCGGGTGGAGTCGAGCATGGCTCGACTCTACAAAGGGGGCGTCTGCACCTGCCGTGCACGGCTGGGTCACCGCGGTCCAATGGCCATTGGCCGACCCTGTGTGCTCCCTTTCCCGGAGCACACACCATGGCACAGCGTATCGCCGGCAAGCAGGTCGCCATCCTCGCCACCCACGGCTTCGAGCAGTCCGAACTGATCGAGCCCAAGCGCCTGCTGGAAGCGGAGGGCGCCATCGTCACCGTGGTGTCGCCGGCAAAAGAGGCCAGCATCAAGGGCTGGAAGGACAAGGACTGGGGTGGCGTGGTGGCGGTGGATCTGCCGCTGTCCGACGCCGATGCCGGTCGCTTCGATGCGCTGGTCCTGCCCGGCGGGGTCATCAACCCGGACACGCTGCGCACCGATGAGGCCGCGCTGGGCTTCATCCGCAGCGTGGCGGGGGCGGGCAAGCCAGTGGCGGCCATCTGCCATGGCCCGTGGCTGCTGATCAACAGCGGGCTGGCCAAGGGCCGCGAGGTGACTTCGTGGCCCTCGCTGCAGCAGGACCTGGCCAATGCCGGTGCGCGCTGGCGCGACGCCGAGGTGGTCGTGGACGGCAACCTCATCACCAGCCGCAAGCCGGACGACATCCCGGCCTTCAGCGAGGCGGTGGTGAAGGCACTGGCCGCATGATGCGTTGCTGGTAGTGCCGGCCGCCGGCCGGCAGATGCGGTAACCGGGCTGCCGGCCAGCGGCCGGCACTACCCTTATTTGCCGAGAAGGCCGGCCGGCACCAGGTTGCCCAGGTTCTGGTTGAAGGTGACCACCAGCTTGCCGTTCTTCACCTGCGCCGACTGCACCTGCAGCGCGCCCAGCAGGCCGGCCACGGCCGGATCCAGCTTGTAGATCGGTTCGCGGCGGGCGTAATCGCTCAGCGCGGCATTCAGCAGCGCACGGGTACGCGAATCAAGGCGGCCGCCCTGGCTGGCGGGGCTGAAGTCATCCACCGTCGGGTCCTGCAGGTGGAAGCCCTGGGTCTGCGCGTCATAGCGCAGGCCGCTGCTGAGCTTGACCTTGCCCAGGTTGGTCGGGGTGCCACCGGCGGTGGCCAGTGCCAGGTCCATGCCCAGGTCGAGGCGTTCGCCGGCCGGCAGGCTCAGCTGGGGGTGGCTCATGGTCAGCGCGATCAGGCCGCCCAGCGCATCCTGGGTGCGCGGGAAGCTGCCATCCAGATACTGCTGCACGTCGCTGGCGCCAACCGCCAGTTCACGCCCGGAAATCGAGGGGGCCGCCTGCGCACCGATCGCGGCGGCGATCAGCACGGTGGACGCGGCAAGGCGGGTCATCAGGGAACGCAGGCGCATGGCGGTGGCCGGGGGGATGAATGAGGGCTACAGAGTAGCTTTGCACGCTGAATCGTGCGTGCATGCCGCTGCAACGGTTCAGTCCAGCGTTGGCTGCAGATGCGCCGACTGGATCTGCCAGCCCTGGCCATCGGTGCGCGGCTGCACGCGGTACCAGCCGTGGTAGCGGAACAGGCCCTCGCCGGTCGTGGCGCGGATGCGTACCGGCACTTCCAGCAGGCGTGGCGGCTGCTGTTCGTCCCGTGGCACGGGCGGGTCGCTGTCCAGGCGCAGGTTGCGCACGTCCGGCAGCAGGCGCAGCGCAGCATCATCGGCACGGCGTGCATCGGGCGGGGCGATGGCCCACGCCGCTTCGATACCAGCCTTGTTGTGGTTGAGCAGGTCCAGCACGTAGCGGTTGAGCAGTCGCGCCGGCGTTTCGCCACCCGGCGCGACGGCCCCATACAGCGGATCGATGCCGAGCGCCGCCACGGCGGGCGCTTCGCCTGTCGAAGCGGGGCGGCCCGGGCCTGCCGTCGCCGCATCGGCGGAAGGGGCTACGGCGGCGGCATCAGGCGGGGTCGGGCTGGAACAGCCCAGCATGGACAACGACGCGATCAACAACAGGGCACTGCGCATGTCTGCCTCCTCCCCGAGGCGACCTGGAGAACGGCAGTGTATCGGCAGCGCCGGGCTCAGCGCGATGCGGGCAGCTGTTCCAGCGCGTCCAGGGCCGGCAGCACCTGTGCGGCGATCGCCGCCAGCGCATGGCCGTCGGTGTCGGCGTGGCGTTGCACGATGTCGCGCAGCAGCTGGGTCGCGACCACCAGGGTGGCGCGCTCGTCACCGCTCAGCCCGGCCGTGCGCGGCGCGGTTTCCAGAAGGCGCATCAGGTCGCGGCTGGCGCGGTGTTCCAGTTCGATGGTGCAGCGCCCGGTGCACTGGTGCCCGTCCTTTTCGATCGGGGTCACCGAGATCCGGTAGCGGGTGGAGGGGCTGGCCATGAGGGTGTGCTCGCCTGGGTGTGGAGGGATGTGCCCACCATAGGCAAGGCGGCGACCGGCGGCGACGGCCGGGGCTGCACGCAGTGTTCCACCCGGTCCGTTCCCGACAGTGAAAAACGAGGTCCCGGCCAATGCTGGTGCGGCTGTCGGCAGGAACGCTGCGGGGCGGAAACGCTGTGTTGCGGTTTGCATGGGATTGGCGCCGCCCCAAACAAAAACGGGACGGCCTGCGCCGTCCCGTCGGAAGATGCCGTTGGGCGCGCGCTTAGAGCGCGGCGTCCTTCAGCTTCTTCAGCGGGCGCACCTTCAGCTTGGTGGTGGCCGGCTTGGCAGCGAACCACTGCTCTTCCTTGGTGAACGGGTTGATGCCCTTGCGCTTCGGCTTGGCCGGCACGCTGACGGTCGAGATCTTCAGCAGGCCCGGCAGGGTGAAGGAGCCAGCGCCCTTCTTGTGCACCGAGGAAGCAACGGCGGTTTCAAGCGAGGCCAGCACCGCGCGCACGTCCTTGGCAACAACGCCGGACGCTTCCACGATGTGTGCAACCAGGCCCGACTTGGTCAGCACTTCCTTGATCGGCTTCGGAGCGGCCGGCTTGGCGGCAGCCTTCGTCGCGACTTTCTTCACTGCCTTTTTCGGGGCAGCCTTCTTAGCGGTCTTTGCCATGGTTTCCTGTTCCGTGAACGGTTGGTTGTGTGGTCGGCGCCGAACCCCGTCGGCAAGCGCAATGTAGGGCAACTCTCGAGCGCCGCCAATAGCCCGGAGCGCTGAAAGTGCATGTTTTTTCATATCCAGGCCGATTCAGTACATGTCCGGAAGCGGGCAAACAGGCGGTGCGCTGCAGTGCGCAATAGGGGGTGCCGCTGCTGCGGAATGCGCGAAACCGCTGAAAACAAGGGAAAAATTCATTTCTCGCTGGCGAGGAAGTGTCCACCGGGCTGGCCCGGGACTGCGGCGTGCCCTGCGGCGGGGCGACGCAGGGCTAACGCGAGCCGTGCGAGGGTAGCCGTTCATCACCGCCACGCAGGAGCAGCACATGGGAATCTCGCGACACGCCACCGCGCACTGGGAAGGGGACCTCAAGTCGGGCAAGGGCCAGTTGAGCACGCCGCAGAGCGGGCTGCTGGACAAGACCCGCTACGGCTTCAACAGCCGCTTCGGCGATGAGAAAGGCACCAACCCGGAGGAGCTGATCGCCGCCGCGCACGCCGGCTGCTTCACCATGGCGCTGTCGGCCAAGCTGGGTGATGCCGGGTTTACACCGACCTCGCTGGATACCGAAGCCAAGGTCGACCTGTCGATGGAAGGTGGCCCGCAGCTGTCGCAGATCCGGCTGAAGGTGAAGGCGGTGGTGCCGGGCATCGATGCCGCGCAGTTCCGCGCGATCGCCGACGACGCCAAGCAGAACTGCCCGGTGTCCAAGGCGCTGAGCGCGGTGCCGATCAGCCTGGAAGCCGAGCTGGGCTGAGAAATCGCGGGCCGGGATAGTCACGGTAGTGCCGGCCGCTGGCCGGCAACCGCATGATGTCGAGGTCCAGGTAACAGCCGGCCAGCGGCCGGCTCTACCACTCCCAGCGCAATCACCAATCAATCGTTCCGGCAATCACCGTCTGCACCTGGCCACCGGACCACACCTCGCCGGCCTCGTCCACGCGCAGCGTCAGCCGCGCATCGTGGCCAACCTCGCGGCCCTGGCTGACTTCATACGCATCGCGGCCGCGCGGCAGCACGCCGCGCAGGTCCAGCCAGGCCGCCAGCACGGCATTGGCCGCCCCGGAGGCGGCATCTTCGAAGCGCCGCCCGTTGCCGACAAACGCGCGCACGGCCAGGTCGAAACCTTCGCTGCCATCGCTGAAGGCGTACGCGAACACGCCCATGCTGTCGGTGGATTCGGCCAGCGTGGCGATGGCGTCCCAGTCCGGCTGCAGCGCACGCAGCGCGGCCTCGCTGGCCACCTGCACCACCCACCAGCTGCGGCCGCCCTGCATGCGTGCCGGCGGCAGTTCGCCCAGCGGCCAGCCCTTCAGCGCTGGCTGCAGGCGCGGATCCCCGGCCTGTGCGGTTTCGGCCAGCTGCGCGCGCGGAGTACGGATGGCGATGCGCTGCTGCGCGCCTTCGCCGCTGACCTGCAGGGGCAGCAACCCGGCGATGCCGTCCTGCACCAGGACGCCCTCGACCGGCGCAGCCAGGCCGGCCTGCAGCACTGCATGGGCGGTGCCGACGCTGGGGTGGCCGGCAAACGGAACCTCCTTCTGCGGGCTGAACATGCGCAGCCGGTAGCTGCTGCCGGCGGCCTGCGGGGCGAACACGAAGGTGGTTTCCGGCAGCCGGGTCCAGCGAGCGATGGCCTGCATGGCCGCGTCGTCCAGGCCCTCGGCATCCAGCACCACGGCCAGCGGATTACCGGCGCCGGCGCGCGGCGAGAATACATCGAGCTGCAGGAAACGGCGGGTGGTCATAGGGGGTAAAACTCCAGGAAATGCGGAAATGGTAGCGCGGGGCCATGCCCCGCGAGCGCGCAGCGCGGCGGGGTGACGCCGCCGGGCGTGGCCCGGCGCTACCAGTGGATGCTGCCGTCGATCACCGGCTGTACCTGGCCGCCGATCCACACCGTGCCTTCGGCATCGACGCGGACATGGACGCGGCCGTCGCGGCCGACTTCGCGGCCCTGGCTGGCCACGTACGCGCCACCGCCGCCGGGCAGGGCGCCACGCGCGCGCAGCCAGGCACCGATCAGTGCGTTGGCGCTGCCGGTCACCGGGTCCTCGGGCACGTTCACCGCATCGCCGGGGCAGAACGCGCGCACCACGCGGCTGTGCCCAGCGCCGGCTTCATCGGCGAACACCGCCACCCCGGTCGCGCCGGTGGCATTGGTCCAGTCGCGCAGGGCGGCCATGTCCGGGGCCAGGCTGCGCACGGCGGCGGCATCGCGCAGCGGCAGCAGCCACCAGCGCGGGCCGTTGTCCCACAGTTCGGGCGCGTGGCCGCTGGCGGCCAGGGCCTGCAGCGGTTCCGGCACCTGCCCGGGCGCGGTCGGCAGGTGGCGTGCCGGCGGGCTGGCCAGTTCGATGCTGGGCGCATCCGCCGGGCCACTCACCCGCACCGGCAGCAGGCCGGCAGCGCATTGCTGGACCAGGGCGCCGCCGTCGCGCGGCGTGGCCAGGCCGCAGGTGACCGCGGCCCAGGCCGAGCCGACGCTGGGATGGCCGGCAAATGGCAGCTCGCTGCCGGGGGTGAAGATGCGGATGTGGTAGTCGGCGCCGGCAGCGCTGGGACGCAGGAAGAACACCGTCTCGGACAGGTTCAGCCAGGCCGCCAGTGCCTGCATGCGCCCGGCGGACAGCCCGTCGGCGCCCAGCACCACGCCCAGCGGGTTGCCGCTGCCGGGCTGGTGGGCGAAGACATCAAGCTGCAGGTAGCGGAAGGCGGCCATCGGCGGGTCCATTGGGCTTAGAATCGAAGGTTCCGCCCCCTCGGGCGGCTCCCCCACATTACACATAGCCTATCCATGTCAGCTTCCCCCCTTGTCGATCGTTGGATCGTACTGAAGTTCGGCGGCACCTCGGTGTCGCGTCGCCACCGCTGGGACACGATCGGGAAGCTGGCGAAAAAACGTGCGGAAGAGACCGGCTCGCGCGTGCTGGTGGTGGTCTCGGCGCTGTCCGGGGTCACCAACGAACTGACCGCGATTGCCGATGGCGCGCCGGACAGCCGCGATCGCGTGGCCGCCCTGGTCGAACGCCATGAGGGCTTCCTGGCCGAGCTCGGCCTGGGCCGCGAGGTGCTGGGCGAACGCCTGGCCGCCCTGCAGGGGCTGCTGGATGACCCGCGCGCCGCCACCCGCCCGCTGGAATGGCAGGCTGAAGTGCTGGGCCAGGGCGAACTGCTGTCCTCGACCCTGGGCGCGGCCTACCTGCACGCCTCGGGCCTGGACATGGGCTGGATGGACGCCCGCCAGTGGCTGGACGCGATGCCGCCGCAGCCGAACCAGAGCGACTGGTCGCAGCGCCTGTCGGTGAACTGCCAGTGGCGTGCCGACGCGGACTGGATGCAGCGCTTCCGCGCGCAGCCGACCCGCCTGCTGATCACCCAGGGCTTCATTTCCCGCCACGCCGACGGCGGCACCGCCATCCTCGGCCGCGGCGGTTCGGATACCTCGGCGGCGTACTTCGGTGCGCTGCTGGGCGCCAGCCGCGTGGAAATCTGGACCGACGTGCCGGGCATGTTCAGCGCCAACCCCAAGGACGTGCCGGACGCGCGCCTGCTGACCCGCCTGGACTATTACGAAGCGCAGGAAATCGCCACCACCGGCGCCAAGGTGCTGCACCCGCGCTCGATCAAGCCGTGCCGCGATGCCGGCGTGCCGATGGCCATCCTCGATACCGAGCGCCCGGAACTGCCGGGCACCAGCATCGATGGCAGCGCCGCACCGGTACCGGGCGTGAAGGCGATCAGCCGCCGCAACGGCATCGTGCTGGTGTCGATGGAAGGCATCGGCATGTGGCAGCAGGTCGGCTTCCTGGCCGATGTGTTCGGCCTGTTCAAGAAGCATGGTCTGTCGGTGGACCTGATCGGTTCGGCCGAGACCAACGTCACCGTGTCGCTGGACCCGTCCGAGAACCTGGTCAACACCGATGTGCTGGCCGCGCTGTCGGCCGACCTGTCGCAGATCTGCAAGGTGAAGGTGATCGTGCCGTGCGCGGCCATCACCCTGGTCGGCCGTGGCATGCGTTCGCTGCTGCACAAGCTGTCGGACGTGTGGGCCACGTTCGGCCGCGAGCGCGTGCACATGATCTCGCAGTCGTCCAACGACCTGAACCTGACCTTCGTCATCGATGAAGCCGATGCCGATGGCCTGCTGCCGATCCTGCATGCCGAGCTGATCGACAGCGGCGCGATGCCGGTGGAAGAGACCGAAGTGTTCGGCCCGCGCTGGCGCGAGATCGCCGGCACCGTGCGCCCGCGCGGCACGCCGTGGTGGCGTGGCCAGCGTGCGCACCTGCTGCAGCTGGCCGACGCCGGTACGCCGCGCTACGTCTACCACCTGCCGACCGTACGAGCCCGCGCCCGCGCGCTGGCCGCGATCAAGCCGATCGACCAGCGCTACTACGCGATCAAGGCCAACAGCCACCCGGCCATCCTTGAGCTGCTGGAAGCCGAAGGCTTCGGCCTGGAATGCGTCTCGCACGGCGAGCTGAAGCACGTGTTCCAGCACCTGCCCGAGCTGTCGCCCAAGCGCGTGCTGTTCACCCCCAGCTTCTGCCCGCGTGAAGAGTACGAAGCCGGTTTCGCGCTCGGTGTCACCGTCACCGTGGACAACCTGGAAGCGCTGCAGCGCTGGCCGGACCTGTTCCGCAACCGCGAAATCTGGCTGCGCGTCGACCTGGGCCGTGGCGAAGGCCACCACGCCAAGGTCCGCACCGGCGGCAAGGATTCCAAGTTCGGCCTGCCGATGGCGCGCGTGGATGAGTTCGTGCGCACCGCCACCGACCTGGGCACCCGCGTGGTCGGCCTGCACGCGCACCTGGGCAGCGGCGTGGAAACTGCGCAGCACTGGCGCCTGATGTGCGATGAGCTGGCCGGATTCGCCCGCCGCATCGGCAGCGTGCAGACCATCGACATCGGTGGCGGCCTGCCGATTCCCTACAGCGACGAAGACGAGCCGTTCGACCTGGATGCCTGGGCCGAGGGCCTGGCCGAAGTGAAGGCGCTGCACCCGGCGTTCCGCCTGGCGATCGAGCCGGGCCGCTACCTGGTGGCTGAATCGGGCGTGCTGCTGACCCATGCCACCCAGGTGGTGGAAAAGGACGGCGTGCGCCGCGTCGGCCTGGATGCCGGCATGAACACCCTGATGCGCCCGGCGCTGTATGACGCCTGGCATGACATCGAGAACCTCAGCCGCCAGGGCGGCTATGCCGAGGCCGCGTTCGACGTGGTCGGCCCGATCTGCGAATCCAGCGATGTGTTCGGCAAGCGCCGCAAGCTGCCGGTGTCCACTGCGCCGGACGACGTGATGCTGATCGCCGACGCCGGTGCCTACGGCTATGTGATGTCCAACACCTACAACCAGCGGGCGATGCCGCGCGAAGACGTGATCGAGTGATCACCACCCGCGCCCTGCACCCGCCCACCGACACGCCCCGCGCCCGCGCGCGGGGCGTGCCTGACCGTGCTTGAACTGGATCCACCATGACTGCTTTCGACAAACACCAGGTTTCCCGCTTCCGCTTCGTCCGCTGCGAATTCGCCGCGGATACCGGCGTGGCCAAGCTGGTCTACGCCTTCGATGACGGCCCGGAGATGGTGGAAACCATTACCGTGCCCGGCGCTCCCTTCGTGCTGGACGAGGCGCGTGCCGCTGCGGTGCAGCGCGCACTGCAGCTGCTGCACCTGATTGCCGGGGTCAGCTACTACAAGGCGGGCGTGCCGGAGACGGTCAGCATCGACAGCTATGCCATCGACGCCGATACCGCGGCGCTGGTGGAGACGGTCTACCTCAACGGCCTGGGCGAATTCGCCTACCGCAACGGCCTGAACCTGCGCGGGCGCTTCCGCCTGCCGGTACAGGGCGACGCGGTGCAGGCACCGGTGCTGGGCCTGCAGCCGCATGCGCTGGTGGCCATCGGCGGCGGCAAGGATTCGCTGGTGAGCATCGAAGCGCTGCGCCGTGCCGGCGTGGACGAGACGGTGACCTGGATCGGTGGTTCGCAGCTGATCCGCGCCTGCGCCGAGCGCACCGGCCTGCCGACCCTCAACCTGGGCCGCGCGCTGGCGCCGGAACTGTTCGAGCTCAACCGCCAGGGCGCGTGGAACGGCCATATCCCGGTCACCGCGGTGAACTCGGCGATCATGGTGCTGGCCGCGCTGCTGCAGGGCGTGGACCAGGTGGTGTTCTCCAACGAGCGTTCGGCCAGCTACGGCAGCCAGATTCCGGGCACCGGCGAAGTGAACCACCAGTGGTCCAAGGGCTGGGCATTCGAGCAGGCGTTCGGCAACCACGTGCAGAAGCAGGTGGCCGCCGATCTGCAGTACTACTCGCTGCTGCGCCCGATGTCCGAGCTGGCGGTGGCCCGCCAGTTCGCCAAGAGCGATTTCTACGACGCGCATTTCTCCAGCTGCAACCGCAATTTCCACATCCTGGGCGAGCGCCCGGTGAACCGCTGGTGCGGTGTCTGCCCGAAGTGCCATTTCGTGTTCCTGGCGCTGGCCCCGTTCATGCCCAAGACCCGCCTGGTGCGCATCTTCGGCCGCAACCTGCTGGACGATGCCGCGCAGGCCGGTGGTTTCGATGCACTGCTGGAGTTCCAGGACCACAAGCCGTTCGAATGCGTGGGCGAAGGCCGTGAATCGCGTGCGGCGATGGCCACGCTGGCGCAGCGCCCGGAATGGAAGGAAGACGTGCTGGTGAAGCGCTTCTGCAACGAGATCCAGCCGCAGCTGGATGCCGCTGAACTGGAACTGGCACCGCTGCTGCAGCTGCAGGGCGAGCACCGCATTCCGGCTGCGCTGTGGGAACGTGTGCGTGAAGATTTCGCAGCTTGAAGGCAAGCGCGTTGCGCTGTGGGGCTGGGGGCGTGAGGGCCGCGCGGCGTTCGCCGTGCTGCGCGCGCGCCTGCCTGCGCTGGCCCTGAGCCTGTTCTGCCCGGCCGCCGAGGCCGAGGCAGCACG
Source organism: Stenotrophomonas sp. ZAC14A_NAIMI4_1 (assembly GCF_003086915.1). Classification (NCBI taxonomy): domain Bacteria; kingdom Pseudomonadati; phylum Pseudomonadota; class Gammaproteobacteria; order Lysobacterales; family Lysobacteraceae; genus Stenotrophomonas; species Stenotrophomonas sp. ZAC14A_NAIMI4_1. The sequence continues at coordinate 4,072,709 of NZ_CP026002.1, read as the reverse complement.
TGCGGAAACGCAGGGGCTGCTGGACGTGCGTGGCGAGCCCACTGCCGAGGCGTTGGCCGCCTTCGATGTGGTGATCAAGTCGCCCGGCATCAGTCCTTACCAGCCGATCGCACTGGCGGCGGCGGGGCAGGGCACGGCCTTCATCGGCGGCACCGCGCTGTGGTTTGGCGAACATGCGGCCGACGATGGCATCGTGCACGACACCGTGTGCGTGACCGGCACCAAGGGCAAGAGCACCACCACCGCACTGGTGGCGCACCTGCTGCGCGCGGCCGGCCACCGCACCGGCCTGGTTGGCAATATCGGCCTGCCGCTGCTGGAGGTGCTGGACCCGCAGCCGGCGCCCGCGTTCTGGGCGGTGGAACTGTCCAGCTACCAGACCGGTGAAGTGGCGCGCAGTGGCGCCCGCCCGCAGGTGGCGGTGGTGCTCAACCTGTTCCCGGAACACCTGGACTGGCACGGCAGCGAACAGCGCTACATCGAAGACAAGCTGCGGCTGGTGACCGAGGCCGCGCCGCGGATTGCCGTGCTCAATGCCGCCGATCCGCATCTGGCCGCGCTCTCGTTGCCGGACAGCGACGTGGTCTGGTTCAACCAGCCGCAGGGCTGGCATATGCGCGGTGACATCGTGCATCGCGGCGAACAGGCCGTGTTCGATACCCGCAACACGCCGCTGCCGGGCCGCCACAACCGCGGCAACCTGTGCGCGGTGCTGGCCGCGCTGGAAGCGCTGGGCCTGGATGCGGTGGCGCTGGCACCGGCGGTGCAGGACTTCCGACCGCTGCCCAACCGCCTGCAGCGCATCGGCGTGGCCGATGGCCTGACCTACGTCAACGATTCGATCAGCACCACGCCGCACGCCAGCCTGGCCGCGCTGGAGTGCTTTGCCGGCCAGCGCATCGCGCTGCTGGTGGGCGGGCACGACCGTGGCCTGGACTGGACCGATTTCATGCAGCACATGGCGCACGACGTGCCGCCGGTTGAGATCGTGACCATGGGCAGCAACGGTCCGCGCATCCACGCAATGCTGCAGCCGCTGGCGGATGCCGGCCGTTTCGGCCTGCACGCGGCGGGCGATCTGCCCGAGGCGATGGCGCTGGCACGCGCGGCGCTGGATGCGCAGGGTGGGGTGGTGCTGTTGTCGCCGGGCGCGCCGAGCTTTGGTGCCTACCGCGATTACGTGGCGCGCGGCCGCCACTTCGCCGAACTGGCCGGGTTCGATCCGGACAGCATCAGCGCGATTCCGGGCCTGGGCATCGCCTGATCCACCGGCCCGGGGTCGGATCCCTTTCCGCAGGAAAGGGCTCTGACCCCAGCGAGTTGACCCCAGCGAGTTGCAGGGGGCGAGTTACCATCGGCGCATTCCCGGACGGATTCGAGAAGCCTGCATGTGCACCTTCATCACCCTGTTCCTGCCCACCTCGTTTGCGCACGTTGAAGCCGCCGCGATCATGAAGCGCAGCGGCCGGAGCTTGTTCGCCCAGGCATCGCCCAGCCTGCAGGCGGCGGTCGGGCCCGGCTGGCAGCCGTGGCTGAGCGCCGCGCACTGCGATTGCGGCACGGCCCTGGCGTCGGCACGCACGGAGCCGGAATGGAAGGGCGATGCCGGGCGCTGGCGGAAGAAAGGCTGGAGCGAGGCGAAGATCGCCCGCGCCCTGGCCGAGCAGTTGGCGCATTTCGAGCAGGAGCGGCAGGCACGCCAGAGCGAAGGCCTGGGTGATGCCGGCCAGTGGCTGCAGCGCATCGACGCGTTGCTGCAGGCCGGTGCCGCGCGCATCGGCCTGCTGGTGCGTGACTACGACGGTGCGGTGAGTGCCCAGCAGCCGAACCCGCCGGAACATCATTGGTCGCGGGATCAGCTGGCCGCCGCGGATCTGCCGGCGCTCGCGCCGGGCACGTTGCATTGGATCGAGCGCGGGTAAGAGCGCCATCCACGCATGGCGTGGATCTACTCCTGATCGATGAACGCGTAATCGCCGTCAATGAGCTGCTGCAGGTAGGCATCGAAGCTCGGCGCGATGACCGCATAGCTGTCCGGATCGTGCAGGTAGCGCACCACCTGGCCGACGGTGCCGCCTGGTGCCGGGTCGAAATCCAGGTAGAGCATCGAGGTGCCGCCGTTGTTCATGCAGTGCGAGAAACACAGGCGACGGTTCATCGGCAGGTCGCCATCGATGCCATCGCCCAGGATCTCCGGCTCGTCATCCAGCCACTCCTCGTAGATGGAGCGGATGCTGTCGTCCCACTGCTGCTGGTCTTCGAAGATCTGCGCGACCGAGCGCAGGTAGTACGGGTAGCCGCCGTCCTCGACGTCCGAACCCAGCACGTAGACCACGACTTCGCCCCCGGGATACTCGCGGAAGTGCGTGCCATCCACCCGCGACAGCAGGGCCAGCAGGCTGTCGGGCACCTGCGGCCACTGCGTGCGCAGGCGCTGCAGGTCTTCGGCGCTGGCGCCCTGGACATGTGCCCATTGCGCAGCGTCCTCGGCAGGCAGGCGCGGGACAAGGCCGGAAAGAAAGCGATCAACAAGGTTCATGTAAAAGAGGGGACGGAGCGGACCAGGTCGTATCCAACCACACCTGCGTCACGTCGCCAATGCAGAATGCGACGCGGGAGGGTGTTCTGCGACGTGATCCCCTCCATTCCCTTTTCAGTGGAGCAGTCACATGAACCGATGGCGTTGTGGCGTGGCGATGGTGCTGGGGCTGGCGGCGATGCCGGCCTGGGCGGCGATGAAGACCCAGCCGGTGGAATGGAAGCACCAGGGCACGACCTTCAGTGGCGTGCTGGTCTATGACGACGGCGACAATGACAAGCGCCCGGGCCTGGTGATGGTGCCCAACTGGAAGGGCGTGAACGAATCGGCCATCGAGAAGGCCAAGCAGCTGGCCGGCGATGACTACGTGGTGCTGGTGGCCGATGTGTACGGCAAGGGCGTGCGGCCGAAGACCGATGCCGAGGCCGGCCCGGTGGCGACCAAGCTGCGCAATGACCGGCCGCTGCTGCGGGCGCGCGCGCTGGAGGCGGTGAACGTGCTCAAGGCCCAGGCCGGCAAGGCGCCGCTGGATGCCAGCCGGATCGGTGCGGTGGGCTTCTGCTTCGGCGGCACCACGGTGCTGGAACTGGCCCGTGCCGGTGCGCCGCTGGCGGGCGTGGTCAGCCTGCACGGCGGGCTGGGCTCGCCGCTGCCGGCACAGGCCGGTGGCAGCCATCCCTCGGTGCTGGTACTCAACGGCGCCGACGACAAGAGCGTGACCGCCGAAGACATCGGCAGCTTCCAGAAGGAAATGGACGCGGCCAAGGTCGACTGGGAGTTCACCAACTACAGCGGCGCAGTGCACTGCTTCGCCGAGCGTGACGCCAACAATCCGCCCGGCTGCCAGTACAACGAACGGGCGGCCAAGCGCGCATGGAAGGCGCTGGATGAGTTCTTCGAGGAGCGGTTCGAGAAACGTTGAAAAGGTGTGCCGACCAACGGTCGGCACCCACAGGAAGAGGTAGGTGCCGACCGTTGGTCGGCACACACAGGAAGAGGTAGGTGCCGACCGTTGGTCGGCACACCTTCACCCATCAATGCGAGCGCTGCACCGCGTAACGGGCCAGGCCGCGCAGGGCCGCCACGGCATCGTTGTCGCCCAGGCCGTCAAGCGCACGCTCGGCGGCTTCGGCGTATTCCTCGGCACGGCGGCGGCTGTAGTCCAGGCCGCCGGTGGCGCGGATGGCGGCCAGCACTTCCGGCATGGCCGAGGCGTCGCCGTCCTGCACGATGCTGCGCAGGCGCTCGCGGGTGGCGTCGTCCGAATGGGCCATGGCGTGGATCAGCGGCAGGGTCGCCTTGCCTTCGGCCAGGTCGTCGCCCAGGTTCTTGCCCAGTTCCTCGGCGTTGGCCGAGTAATCCAGCACGTCGTCGGCAATCTGGAAGGCGTAGCCCAGGTGCATGCCGTAGTCGTACAGGGCCTGCTGGGTGGCTTCGTCCACGCCGCTGGCCAGCGCGCCCAGGCGGGTGCCCGCAGCGAACAGCACCGCGGTCTTGCGCTCGATCACGCGCAGGTAGGCGGCTTCGTCGGTGTCCGGGTTGTGCACGTGCAGCAGCTGCAGCACTTCGCCTTCGGCGATGCGGTTGGTGGTATCGGCCAGGATCTGCATGACCGGCATGCGGTCCAGTTCCACCATCAGCTGGAAGCTGCGTGAATACAGGAAGTCACCCACCAGCACGCTCGGCGCGTTGCCCCACAGGGCATTGGCGGTGCTGCGGCCGCGCCGCAGGCTCGATTCGTCCACCACGTCGTCGTGCAGCAGGGTGGAGGTGTGGATGAATTCGATGATCGCCGCCAGCTGGTGGTGCTCGGGGCCGGCCGTGCCGACAGCATGCCCGGCCAGCATCACCAGCATCGGCCGCAGGCGCTTGCCGCCGGCGGAAATGATGTGGTCGGCGATCTGGTTGATCAGTACGACGTCCGAGGACAGCCGGTGCCGGATCAGGGCATCGACGGCGGCCATGTCGGCCGCAGCAAGCGACTGGATCTGGGGCAGGCCCAGGGCGGGACGGGTGTCTTCGGTGATGGTCATGCGATCAGGCTTTCAGGCTCACCGCCAATTATAGGGGCTGGCCGTGAAATCGGGCGGAAACCGGCCCATCCGGCCTTTTCGCAGGGCGTTGGCCGGCCCGGCGGCGTGAATACGTATGCAGGCAGCGCCATGCCCGGGAAGCCGCCGCTAAGCTTGCCGGAGTTGGTTTTCGGCCCGCTTCCGGTGGGTCCCGCATGCCCGGAGGGGGGCTGTCGATGTCGCACAATCCATGGTGGCGCGGAGCCGTCATCTACCAGATCTACCCGCGCAGCTACCTCGACGCCAGCGGCGACGGGGTGGGCGACCTGCCGGGCATCATCGAGCGGCTGGACCACATCGCGGCGCTGGGCGCCGATGCGATCTGGATCTCGCCGTTCTTCAAATCGCCGATGGCCGATTTCGGCTATGACATCGCCGACTACCGCGATGTCGACCCGCTGTTTGGCAGCCTGGAGGACTTCGACCGCCTGCTGGCCAAGGCGCATGGCCTGGGCCTGAAGGTGATGATCGACCAGGTGCTCAGCCACACCTCGCTCGAGCATGCCTGGTTCCGCGAGAGCCGCCAGGACCGGACCAACCCCAAGGCCGACTGGTACGTGTGGGCCGACCCGCGCGAGGACGGCACCCCGCCCAACAACTGGCTGTCGCTGTTCGGTGGCGGCGCCTGGCAGTGGGAGCCGCGCCGCGAGCAGTACTACCTGCACAACTTCCTGGTCGACCAGCCGGACCTGAACTTCCACAACCCGGACGTGCAGCAGGCCACCCTGGACAACGTGCGGTTCTGGCTCGACCGCGGCGTGGACGGCTTCCGCCTGGACGCCATCAACTTCTGCTTCCACGACGCGCAGCTGCGCGACAACCCGCCCAAGCCGGCGGACAAGCGCGTGGGCCGCGGCTTCAGCCCGGACAATCCGTACGCGTACCAGTACCACTATTACAACAACACCCAGCCGGAGAACCTGCCGTTCCTGGAGCAGCTGCGCGCGCTGCTGGACGAGTACCCGGGCGCGGTGAGCCTGGGTGAGATCTCCTCGGAGGACTCGCTGGCCACCACCGCCGAGTACACCCAGGACGGCCGCCTGCACATGGGCTACAGCTTCGAGCTGCTGGTGAACGACTACAGCGCGGCCTACATCCGCGACACGGTCTCCCGCCTGGAAGCGGTGATGACCGAAGGCTGGCCGTGCTGGGCGGTGTCCAACCATGACGTCGAACGGGCGGTGAGCCGCTGGGGCGGCCGTCCGTCCGACCCGCGCCTGGCCCGCATGCTGGTGGCGATGCTGTGCTCGCTGCGCGGTTCGGTCTGCCTGTACCAGGGGGAAGAGCTGGGCCTGGCCGAGGCGGAAGTCGCCTTCGAGGACCTGCAGGACCCCTACGGCATCACCTTCTGGCCGAACTTCAAAGGCCGTGATGGCTGCCGCACGCCGATGCCGTGGACCGACGCCCCGCTGGCCGGCTTCACCACCGGCAAGCCCTGGCTGCCGATCCCGGCCGAGCACCGGGCGGCGGCGGTGGCGGTGCAGGAGGCCGACCCGGGTTCGGTCCTGGCGGCCTTCCGCGGCTTCCTCGCCTGGCGGCGGACCCAGCCGGCCCTGCAGCACGGGGACATCCGTTTCCTGGACAGTGCCGAGCCAGTGCTGCTGTTCGAGCGTATGCTTGCAGATGAAACCCTCCTGCTGGCCTTCAACCTGTCGGCCGAGGCGGTGAGCCATCCGCTGCCGCCGGGCAACTGGCAGCAGGTGGCGGTGCCGGGCCCGGATGCGGGCACGGTGCAGGGCAATGAACTCCAGCTGCCGCCGCGTGCGGTGTATTGCGCACGACGCAGCTGACCGATTTCTCCGGTGGCGGTACTTGCGGGGACGGGGCCGAAGCGCCCCGTCCCTTTTTTGTGGGTCGCTGTTGGCCGTCACTTTCCAACTATTGGAATGGAAACGGCCGGGGTGGGCGTGGACACTGGTGGCCCCCTTCCATGGTGGACCTCCGATGCGTTTCCTTGCTTCCCTGATGCGAGCGTTGTTGCTGGCAGTGGCCCTGTCGGCTGCCCACCCCCTCTCCGCCACGCCCATCATGATCGTGGGCCCCGCGTTGGAGGATGCCTTCGAGGGCTCTGACGTGGTGCCTGGCCTGAAGCAGTTGCTCGGAGGGGAGTACGCGGCGTTCCGGCGCAACTTCGACGAGTCGGCGGTGTCGGTGCCGCTCAAGAATGGTGGCTTGATGGTGGTCGGGTGGCGGCTGGGCTTTCCTGATTCCTACGGAGCTGTCGTTGTCCTGCATCCAGACGGAAGCCTGGACGCGGCTTACTACAATGCGGGCCAGCGTGCCCCGCGTTACTTCTCGAACGCGGACCAGCCCCACCACTTGGCGCTGCGGGCCTGGTCGAGGCAATACGTTGGCGATGCGCCGCAGGTCTTTCCGGACGGTTGGGATTCGCCAGTTGCTGTGGATCTTCCCAGCGAAGAAGACCAGGCGGCCATGCGGGCCGTTGCCGCTGCGATCTGGTCGCCAACCCTGGCGCAGGGCTGGAACATGAACACCGAGGTGGGCCGCGTCCTTGGTGAGACAACCAAGTACATCATGGACTGCTCTGCTGCCTTCAGCCTCGTGCCGAAGCCGGTGGGTTGGGTGCCCGGCTGGGCGTATGTCGCAACGACGTCAGTCCAGATCGTCGCCTATGTTACGGGGGCCTCGGCGCATCGGGTCTATCGAACCTGTGTCATCGGCACCGCCAGCCGCCAGCGGCCTTTCATCGAGCTGGCGTCTGCCGAGATCTGAGAGATGGGTGCTGCTTCCATGTGGGAACTGCTGGGGCAGATCATTACCGTGGCCCTGAACCATGTTGGCCATACCCTTGGCCGATACAGCGGGCGCGTCCTGCTGCTGATGTTGCTGGTCATCGCGATCAGCTGCGCTGTCCTGATCTCATGATGTTCTGCCGGGTGCATCCACGCATGGCGTGGATCTACTGGTCTGGTAGATCCACGCCATGCGTGGATGAATTCAGTAGATCCACGCCATGCGTGGATGCATTCAGTAGTTCCACGCCATGCGTGGATGCGATACCTGGCGCGGTGTCCACGCGCAAAAAGAAAACCCGCTGCCTGCGCAGCGGGTTTCCGGTCCTGCTCCCCTTGTGTGTCGCCGGGCATGGCCCGGCGCTACCGGTGGGTTGCCGGCCAGCGGCCGGCACTACCGATCGTGGTCAGAACTTGTAGTTCACGCCCAGCACGTAGGTGCGGCCCCACTCGATGTATTCCAGCGGGCGGTCCGTGGTGCCGGCGTAGGTGCGGTACGGCTCGTTGGTCAGGTTGCTTCCCTGCAGCAGCAGGGTCAGGCCACGCATGGCGCTGCTGTCGCTGAAGGTGTAGCTGATCTGCGCATCGGTCACGTTCTCGCCCACCACGTAACGCAGCGTGCGGTTGCCGTTGAAGTTGCCGATCTCACCGATGAAGTCCGAACGACGGCGCTGGCTCACGCGCGCTTCGAAGCCGTTGCGCTCGAAGTAGGCGGTGAAGTTGTACACGCGCTCGGACAGGCCGGGCAGGCTGATCGGATCCGAACCAACGCTGGAGGCGCTTTCCGGGTCGAGGATCTTGATGTCGCTCTTGTTGAAGGTGGCACTGGCCTGCACGCCGAAGCCGCGCAGGCTGTCGGTCAGCATGTCCAGCGGGAACGATGCAGTCAGTTCCAGGCCCTTCAGCGTGCCGCCCTTGCCGTTTTCCGGGGTGGAGAACGTGCCGGTGGTCAGCACCGGTGCGGTCATGCCCGGCGGCGGCACGTAGCTGCCCAGCAGGTCGGTGAAGTCGTAGTCGTCCACCGACTGGGTGTAGACGTAGCTCTTCAGGTCCTTGTAGAAGATCGCGGCGGCCACGTAGGCCTTTTCACCGAAGTACTTCTCGTAGGACAGGTCCAGCGCGGTGGCACGCCACGGATCCAGCAGCGGGTTGCCGCCGCTGCCGCCGGGCTTGCCGGTGGCGGTATCCACGCCGAACTCCAGGCCGGCACGCATCTGGTCCACGCGCGGGCGCGCGACCTGCTTGGCCGCGGCGAAGCGCAGCGTCTGCTGGTGCGGGAACATGAAGGCCAGGTTCAAGCTCGGCAGCCAGTCGTTGTAGGTCTTGCCGTTGGAATACGGCTGGATGTTGCTGCCGGCCGGCTGCGAGCTGTCCCAGTAGCGCGAATCCGAGCTCTGGTCGGTGTGCTGCATCTGCACGCCGATGTTGCCGCGCACACCCACCTCACCGATGTCGGTGTTGATGTTCAGGCGCGCCCAGGCGGTGGTGATCTTTTCCTGCACCACCCACGACTTCGGGATCAGGTAGTCGAGGTTGTCGACCGGGTTGAAGGTCATGTAGCGGCCCACGGCCGCCGGCACGTTCCATGCCGGGATGTAGCCGATGCCGGCAAAGCCCAGGTTGACCGGCGAGTACTGCAGGTCCGAGGCGATGTTGGCATCGCCCTGCGCACCCAGCAGGATGTTGCCTTCGGACTGGGTCTTGGTCTTGCGGCGGTCGGCGTAGTTCACGCCGACGTCCACGTCCGGTGCCCACGAGGCGATGGCCTCGGGCAGGGCGATGGTCGCGGCCAGCTTGGCGCCCTTCAGGCGGTCTTCCACCTGCGGCACCTTGCCGTAGCCGGAGCCGTAGATGGTGTTGGTCAGGAACAGCGCATTGGGATCGGAGTAATCCAGGCCCGGGCTGATCTGCGAGAAGCCGTTCGGGCGGATCTGCAGGCCGATGGTGTCCAGCTGCGGCATCGGGGTCAGCTGCAGGTTGTTTTCCAGGTTCAGCTCATCGCGCGTGGCCTTGGAGTAGTTCACATCGGCGACGAGCTTGACGCTGCCGAAGGTGAACTCGTTGTTCCAGCCGAACGCATCGATCTTGTCCTTGCGCTTGTTGTACATGCCGCGCACCAGCGGGTACACGCCGCTGGCGGTGCCACCGGTGAAGGTGCCATCGGCATTGACCTGCGGGTTGCTGATCAGCAGGCCCGGGGTATAGCCACCATTGAAGTTGCTCAGGTTGAGCTCGAACTGGTTGGCGGTGTCGATCTGCTCGGCTTCGGTGTGGAACGCATCGAAGGTGCTGGTCCAGGCGTTGTTCGGCCGGAACTGGATGGTCGCCATCACGCCGTCGCGCTTGTTGTTGCCGGTACGGCGCAGCGCCTTGATGCCATCGGAGAAGTACGTGCCTGCGGCCACGCCCGGGCGGTTGCCGTTGGTGGTCTGCTCGGTGGTCCACGGCTCGTACAGGCCGACCTGGTTTTCCTGGATCGGGTTGTCGCTGTGCGCGTAGCCGATCGAGATGCCCAGGGTCTTGTCGAAGAACTGGTCGATGTAGCTGGCGCTGAAGCGGTTGCCGAATTCATCGACATTGGCGGCTTCGCCGAGCGAGCTCTTCTGCAGGCGGCCGCTGACGGCGATCACGCGGTCGGGGAAGCTGAGCGGGCGCACGGTCTGCATGTCGATGGTGCCCGACAGGCCCTGGCCGACCAGGGCGGCGTCCGGGGTCTTGTAGACGGTCACGCCGTTCACCAGTTCCGAGGGGTACTGGTCGAACTCGACGCTGCGGTTGTCGCCGGTGCTGACCACTTCACGCCCGTTGAGCAGGGTGGTGGCGAAGTCGGGCGACAGGCCGCGCACGCTGATGACCTGGGCACGGCCGGCCACGCGCTGGGCGGCCAGGCCGGGCAGGCGGCCCAGCGATTCGGCGATGCTGACGTCGGGCAGCTTGCCGATGTCTTCGGCCGAGATCGCTTCGACCACCGAGGTGGCGTCCTGCTTGATCGCAATGGCGTTTTCGATGCCGCGGCGGATGCCGGTGACCTGTACGGTGTCCAGGTTGGTGGCGGACGTACCGGTGGCGGTTTCGGTGGACTGCGTGGATTGCGCCGATGCCAGCGACGGCACCAGTGCAACGGCCAGCGCCAGACTCAGCGCGGTGCGCGTGTGGTTCAACATTTTCCCCTCCCAGGCAATGTTGTAGAGCATCTTGTGGTCGTCCCGGCGGTGCCGTGGACGTGCGACGCGGTGGCCGCTGTCGTCGCCGCTATGGTAGGCAGCGGCTTCTCCGCGGGAATCACCCTGCATACGTATTCAATGGCTTTCGCAGCGTTGTAATCGATTCCAGTGCCCGTATCCCGATAGTGCCGGCCGCTGGCCGGCAACCACGCGATGCGGATGGATGCCGGCCAGCGGCCGGCACTACCGTTCCATTCAGAGCGGGGTGAACCGGATCGCTTGGCCACCGCCCGGTGCCAGTACCAGGGTCAGGGCATCGGCGCTGGTCACCTCGCGGGCCTCGCGCTTGAACGCGAACGGATTGCTGCGGAAATCCGCACCGTCGCCGTCGCGGTAGATCTCGGCGCGGTAGCGCACGCCCGGTTCCAGGAAGCCCAGCGATACCGGCAGCACGCGGCCGTGTTCATCGGTGATGCTGCCCAGGAACCAGTCACGGCTGTTGCGGTCGCGGCGCACGATCGTCACGTAGTCGCCCACTTCGCCATCCAGCACGCGGCTCTGCTCCCAGTCCACCGCGACGTCCTCGATGAAGCGGAACGCCTCGCGGTGCTGCAGGTAGTGCTCGGGCAGGTCGGCGGCCATCTGGATCGGGCTGTACAGCACCACGTACAGCGCCAGCTGGCGGGCCAGCGTGCTGGGAATGGCCTGGCCGTGGCGGCCCTTCAGGCTGAGGATGCCAGGGGTGTAGTCGAACGGGCCGGCCAGCATGCGGGTGAACACCAGGTTGACCTCGTGCTCGGGCGGGTTCGGCGGCTGGCCCCAGGCGTTGTACTCCATTCCGCGCGCGCCTTCGCGCGAGATCCAGTTGGGGTAGGTGCGGCGCAGGCCGGTGTCCTTGATCGGCTCGTGCGGGTTCACCGACAGGTGCCGGCGCGCGGCTTCCTGCACCACCTTCAGGTGGTGGCGGGCCATGAACTGGCCGTCATGCCACTCGCGCCAGAGCGGGCCGCCGGCCGGATTGCGGCGGTCGACCTGACCGTCATCGCAGACGTAGCCGGTCTTGAACTGGTCCACGCCCAGCCGCGCATACAGGTCCAGCGCGGCGCCCAGCTGGTCTTCGTAGTGCTCGATGGCGCAGCCGGTTTCGTGGTGGCCGATCAGGTGCACGCCCTTCTTCAGGCCGTACGCGGACAGCGCCTCGATGTCGAAGTCCGGCGTGGCGCGGGTGAAATCGAAGTCGTAACCGTTGCCGACCCACATGCCGTCCCAGCCGGGGTTCCAGCCTTCCACCAACACGCCGCGGAAGCCGTGCGCGGCGGCGAAGTCGATCACCTTCTTCGTCTTCGCGGTGGTGGCGGCGTGCTTCGGGCCGGTCGCCCAGCTTTCGTTGTCCAGGTGCATCGACCACCAGACGCCCAGGTACTTGGCCGGTTTCACCCAGCTCACATCGCCCAGTGCATTGGGTTCGTTGAGGTTGAGGATCAGGTCCGATTCGACCAGGCCACCGGCGCGGTCGGCGATCTGCAGCGTGCGCCACGGCGTGGCGAACGGCAGGGCACGGCGCACCTTCCAGCCTTCGGCCGAGGGCGAAAGCTGCGCGCGCAGGCGCTGGCCCTCGGTGCGGCGCAGCCACATGCCGGCGTAGTCCACCAGCGCGGCCTCGTGGATGGCCACGTGCAGGCCATCGTGGCTGCGCAGGGTCATCGGCGTGTGCACCAGCGGCACTTCGCGCAGCGGCGTGCGCTGGTACAGGTACTCGTAGTGGATCGGCTCGCCGGCCGGAATCCACCAGGCGGTTGAATCGGGGGCGATGGCGAACTCGGTCAGCTCGTCATCGATGATCGCCTCGCGCAGGTTTGGCTGCTCGGGGAACACATAACGGAAGCCAAGGCCGTCGTCGTACACGCGGAACACCACGTCCAGGCGGCGCTTGCTGCCGGTGGTTTCGGCCAGCTGCACGGTCAGTTCGTTGAAGTGGTTGCGGGTGACCCGGCGCTCGCCCCAGGGCTGTTCCCAGGTGTCATCGACGCTGCGCTGCTGCTGGCCGAGCAGGGCGAAATCGCGGTCCAGGCGGCCATCGCGCAGTTCAAAGCCCAGCTTCGAATCGGCCACCACGGGCTCGCCGAAGCGCTCGACGCGGTAGCGCGCGGTGCCACCGTCCAGCACCAGGCTGACCTTGAGCACCTTGCCCGGCGATTCCACGCTGGCCACCTGTGGCGCGGCCTGGGCCAGGGCAGCCAGGCCCAGCAGGGCCAGGCCGAACACGTGCGCGAACATCGCGCGGACTGCAGCAGATGAAGCCGGCATTTCCCCTCCCAAGGCGCCGTTGGCAGATCCGGACCATAAGCCAGCGTGGGCGCCGCTCTTCACGCAACTGCGATGAATACGTATGCAACTGGCCGCAGGCTGCGGCGCCGCGTCTACCATGGGGCCAAGGCACCTTGAGGGAGGCGCCGCGCCCGCGCACCGTCCAAGGTGGCGCGGACCCACAACGGTGCAGAGAGGGAGGGAGGTCGACGGGCGCAAGCCGGTCTGCCGCTTCGATGCTGAAGATCATTTGCCTGACGGCTGCCCTTGGGGCAGCGCTGGGAACGACCGCGCACGCGGCCGACCTGGAATTCAACGGCCGCCATGCGCGTGCCGAAGCCGCTGCCAAGGGCAGCTTTGTCCTGCATGCGCCCAAGGGCGAGGTGCAGATCGCCGCCGCGCCCATGCGCAGCCAGACTGGCAGCGTGATGTTCGATGCGCTGTTCGCGCTGGCGCAGCAGGAAATGGACCAGGACCGCGTGGACGCGATCCGCGATCCGTCCTTCGACGAAGGCCGACCGGTGCCCTGCGACTGCTTCCAGACCGGTGCGCGCTGGCCTTACGTATGGACCCGCGATCTCAGCTTCGCCGCCGATCTGGCACTGGCCAAGCTGGACCCGCAGCGCACACGGCAGTCGCTGCAGTTCAAGCTGTCGGCCGCGCGCGATGGCCACACCCCTGGCCTGTTCGTCGCCCAGGACACCGGTTCCGGTGGCAGCTGGCCGATCAGCAGCGACCGCGTGGTGTGGTTCCTCGCCGCGCGCCACCTGCTGGATGATCCGGCGTTCGCCGACCAGGTGTGGCAGGCGCTGCAGGGCACGCTGGCACAGGACCGGGCGATGGTGTTCGACGCGCAGATGGGCCTGTACCGCGGCGAGACGTCTTTCCTGGACTGGCGCGAGCAGACCTACCCGGACTGGACGCGCGAGAACGTGCGCTTCATCGGTGATTCCTACGCGCTGTCCACCAACGTGCTGCACTACCAGGCGCTGCGCCTGGGCCAGCAGATGGCCGCGCAGCTGGGCGACGAGCGCAGCGAACAGTACAAGGCCTGGGCCGACGCGCTGGCGCTGCAGATCGATGCACGCTTCTGGCGCGAGGACATGGGCCAGTACATGAGCTACATAGGCGAAGCCGCGCACCCGGTGCCGTACGCCAAGGTCGATCTGCTGGGCCTGTCGCTGGGCATCCTCGCCGACGTGCTGCCCGCCGGGCGCGCGCAGCGTGCGCTGGCCGCCTACCCGATGGGGCCGGCCGGCAGCCCGGTGGTGTGGCCGCAGGAAGCGCAGCAGCCGATCTACCACAACCGCGCCATCTGGCCGTTCGTCAGCGCCTACTCGCTGCGTGCCGCGCGCAAGCTCGATGATGCCCCGCGCATCGCCGCCGAAATCCGTTCGCTGATGCAGGGCGCGGCACTGGCCGGTTCCAACATGGAGAACTACGAGCTGGTCACCCAGGCCGTGCACGTGGACGAAGGCGCGCTCAGTGGCCCGGTGGTGAACTCCGAGCGCCAGCTGTGGTCGGTGGCCGGTTACCTGGCCATGGTCAGCGAAGGCGTGTTCGGCCTGCAGGACGATGGCAGCGTGCAGCCCAAGCTGCCGGCCAGCCTGGTGCCGGACCTGTTCGGAAAGCAGCGCCGCATCAGCCTGGAGGCGAACGGCAAGCGCTATGTGCTGGAGCGGCCGAAACAGCTGGGCGACGGCCTGCTGGTGGCCGGCAAGGTGAAGACGCGGGGTGCGACCACCACCGTACAGCTGGTGCCGGCCGCTGCCGCGCCGCGTGATGCGGTGGCCAGCGCCGACGCCAATGCGCGTGCACCGGCCACGCCGGCCGCACCGCAGGCCAGGCGCAGTGGCAAGGGCTGGACCGTGGCCGTGGCCGCCGACCAGGTGCTGTGGCAGGACGGCAATGCACTGCAGCCGGCCAAGGGCGTGGCCCGCGTGGGCGACGATGGGCTGCAGCATTGCCTCAGCCTGACCCGCCGCGACGGTGCGCTGGAATCGCTGCACAGCCCGATGCTGTGCGTGGGCCCGCAGCAGGTGCTGCGCGGTGACCGCCAGTGGCGCTTCAGCAATGCCAAGGCCGGCCATGTGCGCCTGCGCCTGCAGTACAACAACCCGAACGGACCGATCAACACCGGCGTGACCGCGGCGGTGAAGCAGTTGAACCTGCAGTGCGCAGGCCAGCCGGCGCAGCGGCAGACCGTCACCCTGCCGCACAGCGTTGCCGCGCAGGAATCGACCGCGGCCAGCTTCGCCGTGCCGAAGGGCCGCTGCACGGTCACCCTGGAAGAAGGCTTCAACATGAGCGCGCTGGAGCACTTCGCGCACTACACCGGCGGCAAGGGCGGGCGCGAAGGCGTGCTCAACCAGGCCCAGGTGCAGGCGCTGAAGGTGGCGCCGGTCGCTGCGGTCGAGGGTGCACGATGAGTCGTCCCGCCAAGCCGCAGCTGTCGTTCTGGCAGATCTGGAACATGTGTTTCGGCTTCCTCGGCATCCAGTTCGGGTTTGCCCTGCAGAACGCCAACGCCAGCCGCATCTTCGAAACGCTGGGGGCATCGCAGGACGCGGTGCCGGGGCTGTGGATCGCCGCACCGCTGACCGGCCTGCTGGTGCAGCCGGTGGTGGGCTATCTGTCCGACCGTACCTGGACGCGCTGGGGGCGACGCCGCCCGTTCTTCATGATCGGCGCGGTGCTGACCACGCTGGCCCTGCTGGTGATGCCGAACTCGCCCACGCTGTGGATCGCGGCCGGCACGCTGTGGGTGCTGGATGCCTCCATCAACGTGTCGATGGAACCGTTCCGCGCGTTCGTCGGCGACCAGCTGGCGCCGCGCCAGCGGCCGACCGGCTATGCGATGCAGAGCTTCTTCATCGGCGTCGGCGCCATCGTCGCCAGCTTCCTGCCCTTCATCCTCACTCACTTCGGCGTCAGCAACACGGCCGTGCCGGGTGAAGTGCCCGACTCGGTGCGCTACGCGTTCTACTTCGGCGCGGTGGTGCTTCTGGCGGCAATCAGCTGGACGGTGTTCAGCACGCGCGAGTATTCGCCCACCGAGCTTGCGTCCTTCGACGATGCCGAGCCGCCCACGCACCACGCCGGTGCCGCCGTCAGCGGGCCCGCACCGTGGGGCCAGGTGGCGCTGTGGCTGGGCCTGGGCGTGCTGCTGGCAGCGCTGATCGCCTGGCGCCAGGGCGACAAGATGCTGTACGTGCTGGCCGGCCTGTGTGCGGGTTACGGCCTGCTGCTGGCGCTGGCCCGCCTGTTGCCCGGCCCGCACATGCTGGCGGCCATTGTCGGCGACCTGCGGGCGATGCCGGTGACCATGCGGCGCCTGGCCTGGGTGCAGTTCTTCTCGTGGTTCGCACTGTTTGCGATGTGGATCTTCACCACCGCCGCCGTGGCCGGCACCCACTTCGGTTCCACCGATCCGCAGTCGGCGGCCTACAACGAAGGCGCCAACTGGGTGGGCGTGCTGTTTGGTGCCTACAACGGCTTCGCTGCACTGGCCGCGCTGCTGATCCCGCCGATGGTGCGCGCGCTCGGCCTGCGCTGGAGCCACCTGGTCAACCTGTGGCTGGGCGGGGCAGGGCTGATCTCGATGATGTTCATCGATGATCCCCGCTGGCTGCTGCTGTCGATGGTCGGCGTGGGCTTTGCCTGGGCCTCGATCCTGTCCCTGCCGTATGCCCTGCTG
Organism: Stenotrophomonas sp. ZAC14A_NAIMI4_1; assembly: GCF_003086915.1. Taxonomy (NCBI): domain Bacteria; kingdom Pseudomonadati; phylum Pseudomonadota; class Gammaproteobacteria; order Lysobacterales; family Lysobacteraceae; genus Stenotrophomonas; species Stenotrophomonas sp. ZAC14A_NAIMI4_1. The sequence continues at coordinate 4,056,177 of NZ_CP026002.1, read as the reverse complement.
TCGGACAGCGTTCCGGCGGCAAAGATGGGCGTGTACATGGGCATCTTCAATTTCTTCATCGTGATCCCGCAGCTGGTGGCGGCCAGTGCGCTCGGCTTTGCCCTGCGCGCGTGGCTGGGTGACCAGCCGATCCACGTACTGGTGCTGGGCGGCTGCAGCCTGCTCGTGGCCGGTGTGTGCGTGCTGCGGGTTCCGTCCCGTCCGGAGGTGGTGTGATGCGTGGTGTGCTGGCTGTTGCTGTTTCCCTTGCCCTGTTCGCCGGCCCGGCCGTGGCTGCGCCGCGCCCGGACTATGTGGGCACCACCGAGCCGTTCGCCAGCGATGCGGTGTACTTCGTGGTCACCGACCGTTTCGTCAACGGCGATCCGTCCAACGACCACCGCGACCAGGGCGGCAAGCACCGCACGTTCGACATCCCGGTGCCGTGCCCGGACAAGGTCGACGGCAACATCGGCTACCTCGGCGGTGATTTCCGCGGCGTGCTGGACAACGCGCAGTACATCCGCAACCTCGGTTTCGGTGCGGTGTGGATCACGCCCATCGTCGACAACCCGGACGAGGCCTTCACCGGCAGCAAGCCGATCAGCTGCACCAGTACGCTGACCGACCGCGGCAAGACCGGTTACCACGGCTACTGGGGCATCAATTTCTACAAGCTCGACGAACACCTGCCCAGCAGGGACCTGGATTTTGCCGGCCTCAACAAGGGCCTGCACGATGCCGGCCTGAAAGTGGTGCTGGACATCGTCGGCAACCACGGTTCGCCTGCCTGGACCATGCCCAAGCGGCAGCCGCAGTTCGGCCAGATCTTCGACAAGGACGGCACGCTGATTGCCGACCACCAGAACCTGCCGCCGCAGAAGCTGGACCCGAAGCACAAGCCGCTGCACGCGTTCTACAACAACATCGGTCCGGTCGACGGCAAGGACGGCTCCATCTTCGACGGCAACCTGGCCGAGCTGTCCGACTTCAACCAGGACAACCCGGCGGTGATGGATTACCTGGTGGGTGCTTACCTGCAGTGGACCGCACAGGGCGTGGATGCGCTGCGCATCGACACCATCGGCTGGCTGCCGCACCCGTGGTGGCATGAGTTCGTCAACCGCATCCGCGCCGAGCACCCGGGCATGTTCATGTTCGGCGAAGCCTTCGACTACAACGCGGCCAGCATCGCCGAGCACACCTGGCCGGCCAATGCGAACGTGAGCGTGCTCGATTTCCCGCTGCGTGGCGCGCTGGAGCAGACCTTTGGCACCACCGGCAAGGGGTTTGAAACGCTGGCCGAGCCGCTGCACCTGACCGGTGGCCCGTACGCCAACCCGTACGAGCTGATGAGCTTCTACGACAACCACGACATGCCGCGCCTGCAGGCGAGCGACACCGGCTTCATCGATGCGCACAACTGGCTGTTCACCGCGCGCGGCATCCCGGTGGTCTATTACGGATCGGAGACCGGCTTCATGCGTGGCCGCGCCGAACACGCCGGCAACCGCGCGTACTTCGGCCAGCAGCGCGTGGACGATGCACCGCAGAGCCCGATCTTCGCGCCGCTGCAGCGCATCGCCAAACTGCGCGAAGCCACCCCGGCCCTGCAGCGCGGCCTGCAGGTGAACGAACGCCTGCAGGGCGACGAGGCGGTGTTCTTCCGCGTACTGCAGCACGGTGGCGTGGCGCAGACCGCGCTGGTGCTGCTGAACAAGGGTGATACAGTGCGCAGCATCGAGGTGGCGCGGTACCTGCAGGCGGGTACCTGGCGTGATGCGCTGGGCGGCACCGAACTGAAGGTGAAGCGCTCGCTGAAGGTGGAGGTGCCGGCGCACGGCGTGAAGGTGTACGTGCTGGATGCACCGGTGCAGCAGCCGGCCCTGCAGGCCGAGCTGGACAAGGCGGTGGCTGACCAGCAGGCGCGGGACCAGCGGTTGAAGCGGTAGTGCCGGCCGCTGGCCGGCAGCTCCAGATCATTGGCAGATGCAACTGCCGGCCAGCGGCCGGCACTTCGGCAAGGATGGGCTGAATGATGCGACGTTTACTGATACCGCTCTGTGCTGGCGCGGCCACCGGTGGCCTGATCGCCGCCGTGACCTTTCCGTGGCTGGCGCGTACCGCCGCCATCGCGATGCCGCGCAGCTTCAATGTGTACCTGTGGGACGCGCTGGTGGTGTTCGGCCTCGGCGCCAGCCTGGTGGCGTTCCCGCTGATGCTGCTGGCCCTGCGCCTGGCCAGCGCACGCGGCACGGGTGTGGCTGTAATGCTGGTGGCGGCCCTGCTGGCGCTGGTTGCGGGACTGGCCGCGATGGATGCGCTGCAGGGCGGCGGCAGCGTGCTGATGGCGTGGGCCGCGGGCATGCTGCTGGCTGCACTGGTTCACGGTTTCTGGCGGTCGTCCTCCGCGCTGAACGCCCAGCCCCAGTAGAGCCAGGCCATGCCTGGCTGAATTCCGGTAGCGCCGGGCCATGCCCGGCGGGAGCCCCGTGCAAACAGTCGAGCAAGCTCGACTCTACAATAGGCATCCCCCGAAACCTGCCGTACCGCCATGACCGACCTCGCCCCGCAGACCCCGATCGAAACCCTGCTGAAGGCCGCCATGGACGGGGCCGTGCCGATCCGCGCCTTCATGGAAGCCTTCGTGGCGTCGGAGGTGGTGCTGTTGACCGGCAGCCTGGTCACCCCTGACGGCAGCGGTTTCGACCCGCTGCTGTTCGACAAGCAGGGCACCCTGCACGTGGCTGTGTTCACCGATCCGGCGCGGGTCGGCATCCATTCCCAGCAGGCCCCGCACCAGATCCGCTGGCTGATGCTGGACGTGCTGCGTCGCGTGCCGGGTGGCTACGGCGTGGTGGTCAACCCCGGTACGACGCTCGGCTTCGAGATTTCCGCCAGCGGCGTGGGCGAGATCCTGAAGGACTTCGCGCAGGGGTGAATGTTCTGCAGAAGCGGGCCCTCGTCCGGGTGCTTCGCCGGTGGCGCCGGCTAGCCAAGGTAATAACCGCGGCACGTCGTGCTTTCTGATCGGCGTCAGCGGTGCCGGACGGTGTTGTCCGCGCCTGGCACTTGCCAGGCAAGGGCACCCTGCTAGAGTCCGCAGACCGAAGGATCGCAGGGGGGGCGTCATGAGGGAGTCGCAGGAGAAGCTGCAGCGCATTGTTGATCTGCACACACACGTATTCAACGCGCGTCATCTTCCGCTTGAGAGCATCATCAGGAATGCTCTCGGAAACTGGTCCAGCCTGCTCGCAGTCGGCATTGCCAAGTTGCTCTATGAATTGACCGGAAGTGCTGGAGAGGAGGCGGAGTTCGCCCGGCTCAAAGCAGAGCACGCCAACGCCCTGATTGCCCATGAGAGTGTTGGCGAGCTGGACTACATCGATTCGATCTGCAACATCACAGAGCATCAGGTGCGGCGCGGCGCCACCCAGGAGGGTGTGCTCCACGACGATCTCGTTGCTGCTCTGCGCGAGCTCGATGGGATCGACTACGCTCTGGAAGGCTGGAGCGGTGACCCCGATCCGGATGAGTCCGAGGGGATCGAGCCCCTGGCGCCTGATGCGATGCCGGCCTGGGCACGGCGGGTGGTGAAGCGGGCACTGCGAAGAATGACCGACCTGATCCGGCCCAACGAAAACAGCATCATCGACAACTACGCGGAGTTTTTCTTCACTTTGCTGGCGAGCGAGGATGTGATCCTGAAAAGGCTGCGTGATGCCTACGGCGAAACGCCCGCGCCGATGGAGTTCGTGCACTACATGATGGATATGGAACTTGCATATCCCGGGCGCAGGCCTCCCAGGTACAAGCTTGACGAGCGCAGGGCGAGGATGCAGGAGCTGGCGCTGAAAAACCAGGGCCTGAAAGGATTCTTCGCTTTCGATCCACGACATAAGGACTGCGTTTGTCTGGCGGAAGATGCACTGGAGAAGGGTTTCCTTGGCTTCAAGTTCTACCCTGCGATGGGCTACCGCCCGCATGCCGATGAACACTACTCGGACCGGATCGAAGCGTTCTACGATCTCTGCTTGAAAGAGGACGCACCAATTTTCGCCCATTGCACTCCTGTAGGCTTCGAGAGCAGCCATCTCAGTGGGCGTTTGGCCGATCCGGTGCACTGGCTTGAAGTGCTGAAGGAGCGCAGGACGCTGCGCCTGTGCCTGGGTCATGCCGGTGGTATGAGTGCGCCGAAGCGCAATCCGATTTCTGCGGGGTGGGCCGCTTCCAGCGAGGTCGAGTGGGCGAAGGGCAACTATGCGTGGCAGGTGGTTGATCTGTGCGTCCAATACCCCAACGTCTACTGTGAGGTGGGCCATCTGGAGGATCTGCTGAAGGGCGACGGCATGAAACGCTTCGAGCAGAACCTCAGGCGCGCCTGTGAAGCCGGTGGCGATTTTGGATTCATGGACAAGATCGCATATGGGTCAGACTGGCACATGCAGGCGATGGTCAATTCGGCGCGTCCCTACCTGGGTCTTTTCCTGAAACTGTTTGAGAATGAGCCATGGTGCGGGTACAGGGAGCGCTTCTTCTGGCGCAACGCCTACGCCTACCTGAGGCTGCCGCGATGAGGTAGACGCAGGGTGCTGTGATCCGCATTGATGCAGAGGGTATTGATGGAGTTCAACGTACTCACCGGCGATGCACCGGAACGGCAACAGCTGGCGCAGTGGTACCACGCGCAATGGGGCCAGGACGCCGGCCTGTCGCTGGAGCAGGAACTGCAACGGCTGAACACGCCGCAGGATGCCGAGGGTTTCCCGCACCTGATCGTCTCCTTCGATGGAGACCAGTTGGTGGGTGCGGTCCAGCTCAAGCGCCGCGAGATGCAAGCCTTCCCGCAGTACGAGCATTGGCTGGGCGGCGTGTTCGTGGCCGACAGTCATCGCCGGCGTGGGCTGGCTGGTGCGCTGGTGGAACAGGCCGCGGCGCAGGCGGCGCGGATGGGGGTTTCCGACCTGTACCTGCAGACCGAAGTGTTGGATGGGGGCCTATATGCGCGGCTGGGCTGGACGCCAATCTGCGAGGCTGACAGCCACGGGTATCACGTGCTGGTGATGGTGCGGAGGCTGCACCCATGAACGCTCCCACGCCCCGCCATTCCCGCTCCGCGCTGATCTTCCTGGTCGCGGCCATCGTTGCCGCACTGTTGGCCCTGCCGCTGCTGCGTGCCGTCGGCATCGCGCAGTGGCCGGTATTCGCCCTTGCGTGGCTGATCAACCTGGGGGCGGCCTGGCATCTCGGGCAGTGGGCGCGGCAGCAGGGCCGGGCGGCTTGGGCCTTCGGTGGGCCTGCGCTGCTGGGTACGGTCGCCTCGATCGTGGTCTATGTGCTGCTGGCGTTGCTCGGGCCGAAGCGCGGGACATCGCCGCGAGGGTGATGCGGGGAAGCCCTGCCAGGCATGGCCTGGCACTACTGGAATCAATCCGGGTAGTAGAGCAGGGCGGAGCCCTTGGTCAGAGCCTCTTCGTAGAACCCGGCGAAGCCACGGTAGGCATCGGTGTCCAGCACATCCACCTGCAAGCGGCCGCAGCGCAGGTCGGTGATCTCATCAAAGCCGAATCGTGCGCATTCGGCCTGGGCCAGGTCGAACGCATCGCGCTCTTCGTCCTGCCGCAGGAACAGCATGGCTCTATGCAACGCGCCTGCTTCCGGCGCATTCCATTCGAGTTCGGACGCGCCTGCATAGCGGCCCGTAAAGCCATAGACCATCACGATCACGTTGCATCTCCAGGCAGGATGGCGGTGGTACCGGGCATGCGGCCCGGCACCACCGCCAGCATCACATCGAAACCTTCTTGCGGTTGTCGTCGCTGACGCGGTCGATCAGCTTGTTGTACGGATCAAACCCCGCCTCGTCCGGCTTGCTGTCCACCGTCACCGTGATGGTGGGCTCGGCCGTGGTCACATGGTGGCGTTGCAGGTACAGCACCTTCTGGTCGCGTTCCTTGCCCGACGGCCCGTTGGCGAACACGCCGATCTCGATCCAGTCATCCATGCTGCCATCGCTCTCCTGGCCCTTGCCGTCGGCGTACTGCTTGGCCGCGTGCAGGACCAGTGTCACGTCGTAGCGACCGTCCTCGCGCTTGCGCGCGCTCGCGGACATCACCCGGTTGTCGTAGAAGCTGATTTTCTCGAACAGGTCGGTGACGAGCGCCTGGCGATCTGCCGGCGTTTCGGCGCGGATGTAGTCGAGCAGTTCGCGCGAGGTGGTGTACGGCGGCTGCTGATAGCCCTTGTCCTGCAGGAAGCGTTTCAACGCACGGTTCAGGGCCTGCTCGCCGATCTCCTCACGCAGCCGGTAGAACACCAGCGATCCCTTCTGGTAGTGGATGTACTGCTGGTTTTCCACGCGCTCCAGCGGCTGTTCCTCGATGGCCTCGCCGCCGCGCCCGGACAGGTAGCCATCCAGCTCGCGCTTGAGGAACTGGCGCATGTGCTGGCGGCCGTACTCCTGCTCCATCACCATCAATGCCGAGTACTGCGACAGCGACTCGGACAGCACCGTGGCGCCCTGCACGTTGGCACCGATCACCTGGTGCGCCCACCACTGGTGGGCAACCTCATGGGCGGTCACGTAGAACACGTAGTCCACCTTGTCCGGATCACGCAGGTCGGCGATGAAGCCGATGGCCTCGGAATAGGGAATGGTGTTGGCGAAGGACTGCGCGAAGCGGGCATAGCCGGGGAATTCGATGATGCGCACCTGGCGATGCTGGTAAGGCGTGAAGTTCGCTTCGTAGTAGGCCAGCGACTTCTGCACGGCTTCAATCATCCGGTCCACGTTGTAGCCGTGCGCCGGATCGAAGTAGACCTCGATCGGGATGTCCCTGTACTTCGCCCTGCGCACTTCCCAGCGTGCCGACAGGTAGGCATAGAAGTTCAGCATCGGCCGGTCCATGGCATAGCTGAAGCAGCGGCGGCCATTGACCGTGGTTTCGTACTGCAGGTAGCCCGGGGCCAGCGCCACCTGGTCCGGCGCGGTGCAGACCGTGGTGCGGAAGTCGAGCCAGTCGGCATCGTTGGACACATAGGTGCTGGCGCGCGCGGCCTCGTCTTCCAGCTTGGGCATGCGCCGTGGTTCACCCAGGCCGCGCTTGCGCCGCTCATTGCGGTCGCTGATCTCGGCACCTTCGTTGTAGCCGAAGGAAGGCAGCACGCGGCTGTTGAAGAACGTGCCGTTGTCCACGATGTTGCTCGGCGCCTGGCCGGCGGTGATGCCGTCGGGCTTCTGCATCACCCGGAAGTGCACGTCGCGGGTTTCACCCGGTTGCAGCGGCGACTGCAGGCGGTAGATGCGGTAGCCAAGATCGGCGTCGTGCATGGCCAGGGTCTGTCCACCCAGATCGACGGCGAGCAGTTGCTTGTCATCCCCCATCGAGACGTGCACGTCCTGGATCGGGACGGCATGGGTGTTGCGCACCTTCCAGTGGGCGTCGATCACCATGGACTGCGATTCGGGGAACAGGTCCACGCGGTTGTCCACTGCCACGATGCGCGGCTGCGGCAGCGTGCGGTACCTGGACAGCTCGCGCTCGTAGCGGGCCTGCAGGTCCAGCTGCTGGTCGGGGGAAAGGAACTCGTTGCGGATGTTGGTGCTCCAGTACAACCAGCCACCCACGACGACGAACGCCAGCGCAGCGACCGCGGCGAAGGCACCGGTCGGACCGCGCAGGCGGCGGCCGGCCAGGGCCAGGCGCTGGCGCAGGCCCTGGCTGACACCGCGTACCCAGAAGGCCGAGGCCAGGCACATCAACGCAAGCAGGAACAGCGCCCAATAGCCCTGGAATGCCAGCTGCCCGGCCAGGAAGTGGCCATAGCCGTTCATGTCCGAATAGGGGGCATTGGGCCAGCTGCCGAAGTTGTAGATGTTCTGCGTGTAGTCCAGCATGCCCAGCACGCCCTGGCCGATCATCACGATGATCAGCAGTGCATAGCCGACGAACTTGTTGTTGGTAAGCACCTGCAGCACCAGCGCCAGGCCACCCATCAGGATGTAGACCACCGAATCCAGTGCCAGGCTGCGCAGGTACAGCAGTGGCTCCAGGTGGGTGTAGCCCTTGGCCAGCTGCACGCCCATCGCCGCCAGCGCGCCAGCGGCCTGGAAACAGGCGATCACTGCCAGCAGCGCGGTGAACTTGGCCAGCAGCGGCACCCAGTTCGGCACGGGCATGGCGTCGGTCACTTCATTGATGCGTGCGCCGCGTTCCTTCCAGACCAGCTCGCCGGCGAAGAACAGCACGATGATCACCAGCAGCCAGCTGAAGGCGCCCTGCAGGGCCATGACCATCTGCGAGGTGACCGGCCAGATCGAAGTGCCGTACAGCGTCTGCCGGAACAACGCGCTGGGCAGGAAGTTGGCCAGGCCCAGCACCAGCAGCACGATGAACGGCACGCTGCGCAGGACGCCGCGCGTATCGAAGCGGACCTGGCGCAGGAACTGCTGCCACGCCGTGCCCGCGGTGAACACCGGTACCACCCGCGGCAGGGGCGCGCGGGTGGGGCGGACGGCACCCGCATCGGCGGCCGACGGCGCCTGCCTGCGGCCCCAGCGGCGGCGGCCGCTGCCACTGCGTTCGGTACGGAACAGGGCAAACGTGGCGGCGAACAGTGCTGCCGCCACGCCCAGCCACAGGGCGCGGTTGGCCAGCAGGTAGCCGGCCAGTTCGGGGATGCCGCCGTTGCGTTCGGCGGTGGACCAGTAGCGGATGGTACGGCCCAGCGCACGCATGCCCAGCGGCTCGCTCAGCACCGCGATCCAGGTGTTGTCGATGTCACGCAGCAGGGCGGCGCTGGCACCGTACAGCACCAGGTAGGCCACCAGGCCGATGTACACCCAGAGGATCGAGCGGGTCAGCGCCGCCAGCAGCGACAGCAGTGCGGTGGTGAACAGCAGGTTCGGAATGACGATGACCGCGAAGGCCCAGGCAAAGCCCTCCCAGCTGATCGGGCCCATGCGCTCGGGATCGACCCACGGCATGAACGGCGCCAGCCACACGCCGAACGCAATGATGATGTAGACCAGCAGCCCGGCCGCGAGGGCCGCGGCGATGCGACCGGCCAGGTAGTCGCGACGCTTCACCGGGCTGGCAAAAATCAGTTCGGCAGTGCCCAGTTCGAAGTCACGCAGCAACGCGTTGCTGACGAACAGCGCGTTCACCAGCATCCCCAGCAAAGTGAAGATGCCGAGCATCTGCGCGATCACCGTCGGCGCATTGCTGTGCACGTTGCCGCTGCCACCACCGATCTGCACCGCATCGCTGGAGGCGGCGGCGAAGGCGAGCAGGGCGAACAGCCCGGCCAGCAGCCACAGCAGGGGAGAACGCAGCTGCTCGCGCAGCTCGAAGCGGAAGAAATTGAGGATCATGGCGTGCTCCGCTCAGGCTGCCGCGCGGGCACGCGCCTGCAGGCGCAGGCGCTGGAAGTAGACGTCCTCGAGATCGGGGGCCACGGCACGGAAGCCATCGCCGGGATCGCTGGCACTGTGGATATGGATGACCGGGCGGCCACCGACCAGGCGCGTGGACAGCACCACGTAGCGCGCCTCATGGTCGGCCAGTTCGGACGGGTCCACCTGCTTGCGCCAGACCTGCTGCTGCAGGGCCTCGATGGCATCGGTGGGGCGGCCGGTCAGCAGCACCTGGCCCTTGTTCATGATGGCCATGCTCGGGCACAGGTCGGTCACGTCCTCCACGATGTGGGTGGAGAGGATCACCGCGACGTTCTCGCCGATGGCTGCCAGCAGGTTGAGGAAGCGGTTGCGTTCCTCCGGGTCGAGGCCGGCGGTGGGCTCATCGACGATGACCAGGCGCGGATCGCCAAGCAGGGCCTGGGCGATGCCGAAGCGCTGGCGCATGCCGCCGGAATAGGTGCCCAGTTTGCGCTTGCGCGCGTCCCACAGGTTCACCTGCTGCAGCAGGCCGTCCACCACTTCACGGCGCTGCGCGCGCTGGGTCAGGCCCTTGAGCACGGCAAAGTGCTCCAGCAGGTCGAGCGCGCTGACCTTGGGGTAGACCCCGAAATCCTGCGGCAGGTAACCCAGGCGGCGGCGCACGGCATCCTTGTCGCGCAGCACGTCGATCGGCGATTCGCCGGGAATGGTCAGCACTGCCGTGCCGCTGTCGGCTTCCTGCAGCGTGGCCAGGGTGCGCATCAGCGACGATTTGCCGGCGCCGTTGGGGCCGAGCAGGCCGAACATGCCGCGCGGGATGTCCAGGGTGACCCTGTTCAACGCGTGGACGCCGTTGGCGTAGGTCTTGGACAGCGAGTCGATCTGCAGCATCCGCGTACACCCCTTCCCTGTATGAATGGCCGTTTATCGCGCTGAACAGGGGCCCGGTCAAACGCCGTTGGTCATGGTGACCCTCATCCGGAGGCGCCAAAGCCGTGAAACCAACCTGAATGGGAGGCCTGGCATGCACTGGATCACACAATGCCTCTACAGCGGCCTCGCTAGGCTGCCATCATCTTCAAAGCCATGCAGGCGCACATGCGGATCGCAACCGGAATACAGGGGCTGGACACGATTCTGGGCGGCGGCCTGCCGCAGGCGCGGCTGTATCTGCTGGAAGGCCCGCCGGGCTCGGGCAAGACGACCCTGTCGCTGCGGTTCCTGCTGGAGGGCCTCAGCAAGGGCGAGCAATGCCTCTACATCACCCTGTCCGAGACGGCCGAGGAACTGCGCGAGGTCGCCAGCGCGCACGGCTGGTCGCTGGAGGGCCTGCACCTGTTCGAACTCGGCTCGGCCGAAAGCGCGATGGGCAACGGCCGCCTGCAGTCCGTGCTGCACTCCTGGGAAATGGAGCTGGACGAAACGGTCAACATGATCATGTCCAAGGTGGACAGCATCGGGCCGACCCGGGTGGTGTTCGATTCGCTGTCCGAGCTGCGCCTGCTGGCCCAGGATTCGCTGCGCTACCGCCGGCAGATCCTCGCGCTCAAGCAGTTCTTCGGCCCGAAGAGCGCCACGGTCATCCTGGTCGACGACCTGACCTCCACCGGCGAGGAGCGCGACGGCCAGCTGCACAGCCTGTGCCACGGCGTGATCTCGCTGGAGCGGCTGACCCTGGATTTCGGTCCCGCGCGCCGCCGCATGCAGGTACAGAAGCTGCGCGGTGTCGAGTTCATCGCCGGCTACCACGACATGGTCATCCGCCACGGTGGCCTGGAAATCTTCCCGCGCCTCATCGCCTCGGAGCACCATGGGCGCTTCCTGGGCACGCCGATCAGCAGTGGTGTTCCGGAGATCGATCAACTTCTGGGTGGCGGCCCCCTGCGCGGCACCTCCACGCTGTTGACCGGCCCGGCCGGCAGCGGCAAGACAAACGTGGCCCTGCAATATGTCTGGGCCGCGTGTGAACGGGGCGAGCGCGCCTGCATCTTCGAATTCGATGAGCGAGTCGGCACCCTGCTGGCCCGTGCCAAGGCGCTGGACATCGACCTGCACAAGCACCTGGACAGCGGACTGCTGGAGATCCTCCAGATGGATCCCGCCGAGGTCTCGCCCGGTGAGTTTTCCTGGAACCTGCGCAAGTCCGTCGAGCAGCGCAACTGCAGCGTGCTGGTCATCGACAGCCTCAACGGCTACGTGACCGCCATGCCGCAGGAAAAACAGCTGATGCTGCAGCTGCACGAGATGCTGTCCTATCTCAACCAGAAGGGCGTCGTCACGTTCCTGATCAACCCGCAGCACGGCCTGGTCGGCACCATGTCCACCGGCAGCCTCAACGTGTCCTACATCGCCGATGCGGTGGTGTTGTTCCGTTTCTTCGAGGCCAAGGGCCGCATCCGCAAGGCCATCTCGGTCATCAAGAACCGCGGTGGCGCGCATGAGGACACCATCCGTGAACTGAAGATCGATGGGCGCGGTATCACCGTCAGCGATGCGCTGGCCGACTTCCAGGGCATTCTTACCGGAACGCCGGAATTCGTCGGCGACAGCGCGGCGCTGCTCGGCCAGTCCGATGCCCGATAGCGGAGCAGGAGGGCCGGTTGTCCGCATCGTCGCGCCGTTCGGGCGTGACGCTGACAGCATCGCGGCGGTGCTCGGCGCTGCAGGCCTTGCCACCTGCATTGCCCCCAACCTGGAAGCGCTGGCAAGCCAACTCGACGACAGCACCGGTCTGGTTGTGGTCACCCAGGAAGCGATGGCGCGTGGGGGCGATGCGTTGCTGCCCGCGTTGCAGCAGCAACCCACCTGGTCGGATATTCCCTTCATTCTCCTGCGCTCCGCCCGGTCCTATCGCCGCTCCACACGTGAGCCATTGCTTCCTTCGTCGATCAACGTCGTGGAGATGGACAGGCCGCTGGGCAGCGTCTCCCTGCTCAGCGCGGTACAGGGGGCCTTGCGCGCACGCGACAAGCAGTTCCTGCTGCGCGACCAGCTGCAGGCGCTGGCTGATGGCCGGGCTGCACTGGCACGCAGCGAATCGGAGCTGCGCGTGATCGCCGACACGATGCCGGTGCTGATCGCTTTCGTCGATACGACGATGTGCTTCCGCTTTGCCAACACCGCCTATGAAGACTGGTTCGGCCTGGCCACCGGCGAAGTGATCGGCCGCCACGTGCGCGACGTCATCAGTGAACCCGTCTGGCAGCAGCGCCGTCCGGTGATGGAGGCGGCCCTGCAGGGACAGGGCGCGGTGTTCGAGATCGAATGGCCACACCGCCTGCGCGGTCGCCGCGACTGCGAAGTGCGTTACGCGCCTCGCCGCGATGCGCAGGGCCACGTCGATGGCTTCCATGTGTTCGTCACCGATATCACCACCGCCAAGCTGGCCCTGGCCAGCAGCCAGCAGCACGCCCAGGCTCTGGAAGCGAAGGTGGCCGAGCGTACCCGCGAGCTGGAAATGCAGATGGCCGCGCGCGAGGCCAGCGAGGCGGCACTGCGCCAGGCGCAGAAGATGGAGGCGATCGGCCAGTTGACCGGTGGCATCGCCCACGACTTCAACAACATGCTGACCGGCATCCTGTCGGCACTGGATATCGTGCGGATGCGCCTGGAAATGGGCCGGGTGGATGATCTGGATCGCTTCCTCGACACGGCGACCGCATCGGGCCAGCGGGCGGCAGCGCTGACCCAGCGGCTGCTGGCGTTCTCCCGCCGGCAATCGCTGGATGCACGACCGGTGGAGATCAACGCGCTGCTGGAATCGGTGCAGCATCTGCTGCGCAGCACCCTGGGCGAATCGGTGCGGATTGTCGCCGAACCCAGTGCCGGTGAACTGCACGCCACCCTGGACGCCAACCAGTTCGAGAGCGCGATCCTCAACCTGGCCATCAACGCCCGTGATGCGATGCCCCATGGCGGCCAGCTGACCCTGCGCACCGCCTCCGCCAGCGTGCGCGAGGGGCAGTACCCGGCCGTGCCGGCCGGGCGCTTCGTGCAGGTGGTGGTGGCCGACACCGGGGCGGGCATGGCGCCGGCGGTGGTCGAACGCGTATTCGAGCCTTTCTTCACCACCAAGCCCATCGGCAAGGGCACCGGCCTGGGCATGTCGATGGTCTACGGCTTCATGCAGCAGTCCGGTGGCCATATCGCCATCGAATCGCAGGTGGGCGAGGGCACGGTGGTGTCGCTGTTCATTCCGATGGACGAGGTGCCCGGGGCCAGCGCGCCGGCAGCGGCCACGCAGGCGATCCGCCGCGGTGCCGGCCAGTCGATCCTGGTGGTGGAGGACGATGCCCAGGTACGCATGCTGGTGACCGTGGTGCTGGAAGACCTTGGCTACCACACCCAGGTGGTGGGCGATGCCGATGCCGCGATTCCGATCCTGGCCTCGGCGCAGGCCATCGACCTGCTGGTGACCGACGTCGGCCTGCCCGGCATGAACGGCCGGCAGCTGGCCGAGATCGCCCGGCAGTCACGCCCGTCGCTGCCGGTGCTGTTCATGACCGGCTACGCGGAAAAGGCCCAGGAGCGCGCATCGTTCCTCGACGAAGGCATGGCGATGATCGCCAAGCCGTTCCTGCTGGATGAATTCAGCGCCGCAGTGCGCACCGCCATGCCGGGAGCGCGGTAGCGTCGAGCTTGCTCGACCGCGCCTTTCTGTAGAGCCGAGCCCATGCTCGGCTGCTTTTGGCTCTTTTGTAGAGTCGAGCCGCGCTCGACTGCTTTTCCATTGAAGCAACAGCAGCCGAGCATGGGCTCGGCTCTACAGAAAAGCGAACAGCAGCCGAGCACGGGCTCGGCCCTACATCCGCAGCGACGATTCGCGTACCACCAGCTTCACGGGAATGCTCAGGCTCTCCACCGGCTGCCGGCCGATCAGCGCCAGCAGCTTCTCCACCAGCAGCTGGCCGGCCTGTTTGGTGTCCTGCTGCACCGTGGTCAGCGCCGGCGACACCGAGGCCGCCAGCGGAATATCGTCGAAGCCGGTGACCGCCACGTCCTGCGGCACGCGCAGGCCGGCCTCGCGCAATGCGCGCATCGCACCGATGGCGATCAGGTCGCTGGCCGCGCAGATCGCATCAATGCGCTCGCCGCGCGCCAGCAGCGCCATGCACGCTTCCTGCCCGGAGGCCTCAGTGGTGATCGCATCGTGCTGCAGCGCCGGGTCGGCGGCCAGGCCGTGCGTGCGCAGCGCCTCGACATGGCCACGGTAGCGTTCCTCGAACTCCGGGTAATGGCTGGACGCATGGCCGAGGAAGGCGATGCGGCGGCAACCCTGCTTCAGCAGGTGGGTGGTGATGTCATGCCCGCCCTGGAAGTTGTCGCTGCCGATCGACACGCCCGGCTGGCCGGGCAGGGCCGCACCCCAGCGCACGAAATGCGTGCCCTGTTCGACCAGCCGCTGCAGGCGGTCGCGTGACTGGTGGTAGTCGCCGTAGCCCAGCAGGATGATGCCGTCGGCCTTGTTGCTGTCCTCGTAATCGGCCTGCCAGTCGGTGGAGAGCTGCTGGAAGGACACCAGCAGGTCCTGCCCGTGCAGCGCGCAGGCGCGGGTGATCGAGCCCAGCATCGAGTGGAAGAACGGATTGATCAGCGAATCGTCATTGGTCGGGTCTTCGAAGAACAGCAGCGCCAGCGTGCCGGCATTGCGCAGGCGCAGGCTGGAGGCGTTCTTGTCGACCTTGTAGTTCAGCTCGCGGGCGATGCGCAGGATGCGCTCGCGGGTCTCGGCATTGACCATGGGGCTGCCGCGCAGGGCACGCGACACCGTGGGCTGGGAGACCCCGGCCAGGTGGGCGATGTCCAGGGACGTGGCTTTGCCTTTGATGGTCATGGGCGGTGCAGGCGGGGGGATTCACGGATGATGCCACGGGTGGCTGCTGCTGGCCCTGCCGATGTCCCACCGGGGAGACGGTGCGGACAGCGCTTGGCTGTGACGCGACCGGACCCGCACAGTGCAGACCGGTCCAGGTCATCCCCGCTGTCGGCTGGATTGAAAGGCCTCCAGGGCCTGATGGGGCAAGGGCTCGGGGCGCATTCCGGCCGCCGCCGGGGGCTTCCCTGACCGGGCGCACGGCGGCGGCGATGATAAGATGGGACATTCTTGAATTCCCCCAAATGCATCGGGGGCGGCCCCGGGCCACTGCCTCCTGCCAGGAGGACGTGCTATCACTGGTGGTCTGCCCCTGTACAACGGACGAACACACCTATGGCGCGTGGCATCAACAAAGTCATCCTGGTCGGCAACCTCGGCAACGACCCGGACGTGAAGTACACCCAGGGCGGCATGGCGATCACCCGTATCAGCCTGGCCACCACCAGCGTCCGCAAGGACAAGGACGGCAACCAGCAGGAGCGCACCGAATGGCACCGCGTGGTGTTCTTCGGCAAGCTCGGCGAAATCGCCGGCGAATACCTGCGCAAGGGCAGCTCGGTCTACGTCGAAGGCAGCCTGCGCTACGACAAGTACACCGGCCAGGATGGCGTGGAGAAGTACTCCACCGACATCATCGCCGACGAAATGCAGATGCTGGGCGGCCGCGGTGAAGGCGGCGGCGGTGGCGGCGGCGGTGGCAACTTCGGCGGCGACCGTCCGCAGCGCCAGCAGGCCCCGCGCCAGGAGTACGGCGGCGGTGGCGGTGGCGGCCAGCGTGGCGGCCAGAGCGGTGGTTACGGCAACCAGGGCGGTGGCCAGGGCGGCTACGGCAACCAGGGCGGCGGCAACCAGGGTGGCGGTTATGGCAACCAGGGCGGCAACCAGCGCCCGCAGCCGCAGCAGGCCCCGCCGATGGACGACTTCGCTGACGACGATATTCCGTTCTGACGCACGCCTGGCATCAGCCAGCAGAAAACCCCGGCAAGGCCCTGCGCCTGCCGGGGTTTTTTATGAGCATTGTGCTGGGATCACCCCGCCGCGTTCATCCACTCCACCGCGTCATCGCCCCCGGGAATACGCATCGGCGCGTTCTCGTCGGTCACCGCGCGCCACACTGCTTCGGCCACGGCTTCCGGCGTGGTCACCGGGCCGCTGCTGTCGCGGAAGCTGGCCAGCACGCCCTGCACCAGCGGCGCATAGGCCGGGTGCTCCACGCCGCCCAGATGCGGGAATGCGTTCTCGCCGAACCGCGTGGTCGGCGAGCGGCCGGGCAGTACCAGGCGCACGCGCACGCCCAGCGGCGCGACTTCGATGGCCAGCGATTCGGTGAAGGCATTCACCGCCGCCTTGCTGGCGGTATAGACGCCCACCAGCGGCAGCGCTTTCACCGTCACCGTGGAGGTCACGTTGATGATCACGCCGTCGCCGCGCTCGCGCATCTGCGGCAGCACGGCCTGGGTCATCGCCAGCGTGCCCAGCGTGTTGGTGTCGAACAGGGCGCGGGCGGTTTCCATCGGGGTCAGTTCCACCGGCACCGGTGCGCCGAACCCCGCATTGTTGACCAGCACGTCGATCGGGCCGGCCTCGGCGATGGCCCGCGCGATGCTGGCCGGGTCGGTGATGTCCAGGGTGAGCACGCGCAGGTGCGCGGAGGCGGGCAGCAGATCGGTGCGCGGGGTGCGCATGGTGGCGATGACCTTCCAGCCACGGTCAAGGAACAGGCGGGCGGTTTCCAGCCCGAAGCCGGAGGAACAGCCGGTGATCAGTACGGTTTGCATCGTGTACGCCTTCAGCAGGAACGAGTGACCATGGTCGGCCCCGCCGGATGGACGCGCTACAATGAAACGTCCATATTTCCTCGTCGAGCGTCCAGTGCCGTCCGATCCGCTGTCCGACGTCGTGGCCCTGCTGCAGCCCACGGCACGCTTCTCCAAGCGCGTCGAGGCCGCTGGCGAGTGGTGCGTGCGCCGCGAAGGGGAAGGCGAGCCGTTCTACATGGCGGTGCTGCACGGGCAATGCCGGCTGTCGGTGGAGGGGGGGGCGCCCATCACCCTGCAGGCCGGCGATTTCGTGCTGGTGCCGGCCCTGCGCGAGCTGGTCAATACCAGCATGCAGGCGCCGGCGGACATCACGCCGAGCTTGCCGGTGCGTATCGCCGAAGGCCACTTCCGGGTAGGCAGCCTTGATGGACCCGTGGCGCTGTGCGCGCAGATCGGCCACTGCGGATTCGCTTCGCCCGATGCGGCCCTGCTGGTTTCGTTGCTGCCACGGCTGCTGCATGTACGCGGTGAGCCGCGCCTGGCCACGTTGGTGCAGATGGTGGGCGAGGAAGCGCGTGCTCAGCGACCGGCGCGCGATGTCGTGTTGGAACGCCTGCTGGAAGTGCTGCTGATCGAGGCCCTGCGCAGCGGCATGGACAGCGTGGGGGGCAGTGGGCTGGTCCGCGGGCTGGGCGATGAGCGGCTCGCTGCCGCATTGCGTGCCCTGCATGCCCGGCCACAGCACGCGTGGACGGTGGAGGCGCTGGCCGGGCAGGCGACGATGTCGCGCTCGGGTTTCGCCGCGCGTTTCATGCAGGTGGTGGGTGTGGCTCCCATGGAATACCTGCTGCACTGGCGCATGGCACTGGCCAAGCGCCTGCTCGACGATCGCTCGCTGAGCCTGGAACAGGTTGCCGAGCGGGTCGGCTATGCCAGCGCGGTCACCTTCGGTGCGGCGTTCGCGCGGTTGGTGGGCATGCCACCGGCGCGTTTCGCGCGCATGCGTGGTTGATCACCTGCGGCCTCACTGCCGTTGTGCCCCGCAGCATCAATTTTCGTGCACCGCGTCTTGCAAAAAAAATAATTCCTCCCTTATGGTGCAATCGATTGCATCGCGGTGAATCATCAATGTTTGCACCGGTTGGGAGGCCGGGAAGTGGATGTCGATCCATTCCATCGAACCGGCACCGGTGCCGGGGCTCACGCGGCGCGAGGCGCTGCGCATGGCGCTCACCGGCAGCCTGGGCCTGGCGGCCGCAGGCATCCTGCCCGCCGTCGCCTCTGCCGCGCCCCTGAAGGGCAGGCTGAAGCATTCCGTCGCCCGCTGGACCTTCCCGCAGTTGTCGGTCGCCCAGCTCTGCCAGACCGTGAAGGGCCTCGGCTTTGCCGCCATCGACCTGGTCGGCCCGGAGGACTGGCCGACGCTGAAGGCCCATGGCGTAGACAGCTCGATGTGCAACGGCGCGGAACTGAGCCTGACCAAGGGCTTCGCCGGCAGCGAGTTCCACGATGAGCTGGTAACCCGCTACACCCGGCACATCGACCTGGTGGCCGACGCCGGCTATCGAAACCTCATCTGCTTCTCCGGCAACCGCAACGGCATGGACCCGCAGCAGGGCATGGCCAATGCCGAAGCCGGGCTCAAGCGCATCCTCGGCCATGCCGAGAAGCGCGGCGTGGTGCTGGTGATGGAGCTGCTGAACTCGCGCGTCGACCATCCCGATTATCTGTGCGACCACTCCGCGTGGGGCGTGGAGCTGTGCAAGCGGCTCGGCTCGGACAACTTCGGCCTGCTCTACGACATCTACCACATGCAGATCATGGAGGGCGACATCATCGCCACCATCGGTCGGCACCACGCGTACTTCAAGCACTACCACACCGCAGGCGTGCCTGGCCGGCACGAGATCGGGGACCAGCAGGAACTGAACTATCCGGCCATCTGTCGCGCGATCCGCGACACCGGTTTTGATGGGTATCTGGCGCAGGAATTCATGCCTGCAGCGCCCGATCCCGTTGGCTCATTGCGCGAGGCGATCCGTCTCTGCGACGTCTGAAACGATATCCACCCAGGTGATAGACCCATGGCAGATAATCATTACGACGCCATCGTTGTTGGCTCGGGAATCAGTGGCGGTTGGGCGGCGAAGGAACTGACCGAAAAAGGTCTCAAGGTCCTGATGCTGGAACGCGGGCGCAACATCGAACACGTGAAGGACTACGTCAATGCGATGAAGGAACCGTGGGATTTCCCGCATCGCAACCGGCCGACCCAGGCGATGAAGGCGGCGTTCCCGGTGCTGATGCGCGACTACGCGCTGGCCGAGAATCTTGAAGGCATGTGGGCCGACGAACAGGACTCGCCCTATATCGAGACCAAACGGTTCGACTGGTTCCGCGGATACCACGTCGGTGGGCGTTCGCTGATGTGGGGCCGGCAGAGCTACCGCTTCTCCGATCTGGATTTCGAGGCCAACCTCAAGGACGGCATCGCCACCGACTGGCCGATCCGCTATGCCGACATCGCGCCGTGGTACGACCACGTGGAGAAATTCGCCGGCATCGCCGGCACGCGCGAAGGGCTGGACGTGCTGCCTGATGGCGAGTTCCTGCCGCCGATCCCGCTGAACATCGTCGAGAAGGACGTCGCCGCGCGGATCCAGAAAGCCTTTGGTGGCACGCGCCACATGATCCACTCGCGCACCGCCAACATCACCAAGCCGATGCCCGAGCAGGGCCGGGTGAACTGCCAGTACCGCAACAAGTGCATCCTCGGCTGCCCGTTCGGTGCGTATTTCTCGACCCAGGCGGCAACCCTGCCGGCGGCGATGAAGACCGGCAACCTGACGCTGCGGCCGTTCTCCATCGTCAAGGAAGTGCTCTACGACAAGGACCGCAAGCGCGCGCGCGGGGTGGAAGTCCTCGACGCCGAGACCGGCCAGACCTACGAGTACACGGCCAAGGTCATCTTCCTCAACGCGTCGTCGTTCAACTCGACCTGGCTGCTGATGAACTCGGCCACCGATGTCTGGGACGGCGGGCTGGGCTCGTCGTCCGGCGAGCTGGGGCACAACGTGATGGACCATCACTTCGGCGCGGGCGCGTCCGGCCGGGTGGAAGGCTACGACGACAAGTACTACTTCGGCCGTCGTCCCTGCGGTTTCTATATCCCGCGCTTCCGCAACGTGGCGGCGGACAAGCGCGGCTATCTGCGCGGGTTCGGCTACCAGGGCGGTGCCAGCCGCAACGGCTGGTCACGCGAGATCGCCGAACTGAACATCGGCGCCGATCTGAAGGACGCGCTGAGCCTGCCCGGTGACTGGCGCATCGGCATGACCGGCTTCGGCGAAATGCTACCCCACCACGACAACACCATCCGCCTGGACCACGAGCGCAAGGACAAGTGGGGACTGCCGGTGCTGGCCATGGACGTTGCCATGCGCGAGAACGAAAAGGCGATGCGCAAGGACATGGCGGCCGACGCGGCGGAAATGCTGGAAGCCGCCGGCGTCAAGGACGTGGAGATGCACGACAACGACTATGCGCCGGGCAAGGGCATCCACGAAATGGGCACCGCGCGGATGGGGCGTGACCGCCGGACCTCGGTGCTGAACCAGCACAACCAGGTCTGGGACGCGCCCAACGTCTATGTCACCGACGGTGCGTGCATGACCTCCAGTGCCTGCGTGAATCCGTCGCTGACCTACATGGCGCTGACTGCGCGGGCCGCCGACCATGCCGTGCGCGAACTGAAAGCGGGGAATCTCTGATGGACCGCCGTGAACTGCTGAAGATGATCTTCGCCGCCACCGGCGCGGCCATGATCGGCCTGCCGACGCTGGCCAGCGCCAAGCTGCCGGCACCGGCGGCGAGCGCCGGCTTTTCCGAGGCCGAGATCGCCACGCTTGATGAGATCGCCGAGACCATCCTGCCGCGCACCCGCACCCCCGGCGCGAAGGATGCGGCCACCGGCGCCTTCATGGCGCGGTTCGTGACCGACTGCTACACCGCCCGGCAGCAGGCGACGTTCCGTGCCGGCCTGGCCGACATCGACAAGCGCGCCGGCGGAAGCTTCGTGGCCCTTGCGCCCGAGGCGCGCACCACGCTGCTGCGCACGCTGGATGCCGAGGCCCGCAAGCGTGCGGTGGAGGTGAGCGAGACCGGCACCGGGGAAACCGCGAAGGCGATGCCGCATCCGTTCACCATGATCAAGCAGTTGGCCATCTTCGGCTTCTTCACCTCGAAACAGGGCGCGACCGAAGTGCTGAAGTACGTCGCCGTGCCCGGACGCTACGATGGCGACATGGCCTATGCGCCAGGTACGCCGGCCTGGGCCACCAGCTGATGGAGTACGACAGGATGATCAGACCTTTCTTGATGGCCGCGGGCGTGCTGGCGGCAGTGCCGGCGTTCGCGCAGGCCGGTGCGGAGCGTGATCCGGCAAAGACCGAGGTATGGGCGCCGGTGGCGGACGTCGCCACGCCGACCGGCGCGGCACCGTCCGATGCCATCGTGCTGTTCGATGGCAAGGACGTATCCGCGTGGGAGGCCGAGACGGGCGGGCGCGTGCCGTGGACGGTGGCCGACGGGGCGATGACCGTGGTGCCGGGCAGCAAGGGCATCCGCACCCGGCAGCGTTTCTGCGACATGCAGCTGCATGTCGAGTGGCGCACGCCCACCGATACCAAGGGCTTCGACGGCCAGAACCGCGGCAACAGCGGCATCTTCCTGCAGGAGCTCTACGAACTGCAGGTACTCGACAGCCACGGCAACCCGACCTACGCCAACGGCCAGGCCGGTTCGATCTACAAGCAGGCCATGCCGCTGGTGAATGCCTCGCGTGCGCCCGGCCAATGGCAGGCCTACGACATCATCTGGAAGGCACCGCGTTTCTCGGCCGGGGGCGGGCTCACCTCGCCGGCCCGCATCACCGTGCTGCACAACGGTGTGCTGGTGCAGGACGACACGGTACTGGCGGGCCGGACCGAGTACATCGGCGCACCGTCGTACTCGCCGCATGGCTGCGCGCCGCTGTATCTGCAGGAGCACGCATCCAAGGTCAGCTACCGCAACATCTGGGTGCGCGAGCTGTAAGGCCCGCGTCTACTTCGCCAGGAAACTGGCGAGGTCATCGATCTCCTGCTGGGACAGCTGGGAGAAGGGCGGCATCAACCCGCCGCCCTTGCTGATCTTTTCCTTGATCTGCGCAGGCTGCAGACGCTTGCTGATGTCGGTGAGCGCAGGGAACGCACCGGGCATGCCCGCACGGTCCGCGCCGTGGCAGGCCACGCAGTTCGTCGCGTACAGCTTGGCACCGGCAGCGGGATCTTCCTTGCACCACGCCGGCAGCGCATGCGTCGCCGCGCAGAGGGTCAGGGCCAGGGTCAGGACGGTTTTCAAGCAAGGCTCCTTTGCGGGCTAGCGCGATGCGCGGGCGGGCAGGCTGACGGTGAGGTGTTCGCGCAGGTAGTCGGCGCCGGTCTTGATCACCTTGGCCGGATCGCGCGGCTGGTCGTGCTCGACGATGTACCACTTCACGCCTGCGCCGGCTGCAGCCGGCAGGATCGCGTTCCAGTCGAGCACCCCCTGGCCGACGGCGGCGAATCCGCCTTCGTCCTCGGCCTCGCCCTTGGGCGCATTGTCCTTGGCGTGCACCGCGAACAGGCGGCCGCGGAACTTGCCGAGCATCACCACCGGGTCATGCCCGGAACGCGCCACCCAGGCCAGGTCCAGCTCGGTCTGCAGGCCGGGGCCGGCGGCTTCGAACAGCAGCTCCAGTGCGGTGCGGCCATCGAAATCGACCAGCTCGAAGTCATGGTTGTGGTAGGCCAGGCGCATGCCCTTGGCGCGCACCCGTTCGGAGATGCGGCCCAGTTCCTTGCCCAGCGCGGCCCAGCCAGCGGCATCGGTCGGCCGGTCCTTGCTGTCCAGGTAGGGCACCACCAGGGTGGTATTGCCGATGGCGCGATTGAAGGCCACCACCTTGTCGAGGTCGTTGCGCAGGTCGGCCAATGCCGTGTGCGAGGAAATCGCCTTGATCCCATATTTGTCGAGCAGCTGCTTGAGTTCGGCCGCACTGACGTTCTGCGTGCCGACCGTTTCCACCGCGTGCACACCCGCGTCGTGGACGATCTTCAGCTGCTGGTCGAGCGTGCCGGCGTTGCGCAGCGTGTACATCTGCACCGCGATGGGCTTTTCTGCACCGCCGGTTTCCGCAGCGAAGGCGGGCAGGGCGGCGAGCAGCAGTGCGAGGGTGGCGATCCTGCGTGTTGGAGCCTTCATCCGTACATCCTCCGGGGATTCATTCGATGGTGGTCCAGGCGCGCGACCTGGCCGATGCGATGACGCGGTCGACGATCCGCGCCGAACGCACGCCGTCCTCGAAGGTGGGCAGGCCCTGCGGCCGCTCGCCGTCGATGGCGTGATAGGTGTCGGCGACGAAGGCCTCGAAGCACTGCGCGTAACCCTGCGCATGCCCGGGGGGCAGGGCCGACAGCCGGCGCTGTTCGGCGCTGCCGGCGCCCGGCCCGCGCACGAAGGTTTCCTCGCGCTGGTCTGGCCGGCCGATCCACAGTCGCTCGGGGTCTTCCTGGTTGAAGGCGACGCTGGCCTTGGCACCGTCGATCTCGAACCAGAGCCGGTTGTGGCGCCCTGCCGAGACCTGGCTGACCGTCAACGACGCCAGCGTCCCTGCGCCGGTGCGGAACATCGCCGTGGCCACGTCCTCACTGGAAACCGCCTGCGTCGCGCCGCCTGCGGCGGGTGTGCTGAAACTCTGCGCACCTTCGGCGCTGCGCTTGGCGATCACCGTGGCGAAGGCGGCGCTGACCTCGGTGAAGCGCTCGCCGCTGACCCATTCCACCAGGTCGCACCAGTGCGAACCGATGTCGGCGAACACGCGCGAGGTGCCACCCAGCACCGGATCGACGCGCCAGTTGTTGCTGGCCGGGTCCAGCAACCAGTCCTGCAGGTAGCTGCCGTGGATGAGGTGCAGCGGGCCGATGTCGCCCGCGGCGATGCGCGCACGTGCTTCGCGCACCACCGGGTGGTAGCGGTAGACGAAGGGCACCGTGGCGACCAGGCCGCTGGACGCGGCCAGCGCGGCCAGGTCCTGCGCGTCGCCCAGCGTGGTGGCCAGTGGCTTTTCGCAGATCACGTGCTTGCCGGCGGCCAGTGCAGCCTGCGCCATGGGGCGGTGAAGGTGGTTGGGCGTGCACACATGCACGACCTGCACCTGCGGATCGGCGACCACGTCTTCGATATCGCGGTAGGCGCGCGGAACATTCCATGCCTGCGCCACCTCCTGCGCGCGCTGCGGCGTGGACGCGGCCACGCCGCGCACCTCGGCACCGGCCAGCAGGGCGGCGCGGCGATGTACCGCACCGATCATGCCGGTACCGACGATGGCGATTCCAAGCTTGGGCATCGATTGCGGTCCTCAGTGCGTGGTGGAAGCGGCCGCAACGGCGGGGCGGTCGCGGAACAGCAGCAGGAAGGCAATCAACACGACCAGTGCGACGCCGGCGGGGAACAGCCAGATCTGCTGCCAGTCCGGCCCTGCGGCCGTGGTGTAGTGCTCCACCACCGCGCCGGACAGGAAGGTGCCGATCAGCATGCCGACGCCGTAGGTGGCGAGCGTGATGAAGCCCTGTGCACTGCTGCGCGCGTCCGGGCCGGCGTGTGCATCGGTGTAGATCTGCCCGGTGACGAAGAAGAAGTCGTAGCAGATGCCGTGCAGCACGATGCCGATGACCAGCAGCGAGAAGCCGCCACCGGCATCGCCGAAGGCGAACATGGCATAGCGCACCACCCAGGCGGCCATGCCCACCGCCAGCATGGTCTTCACCCCCAGCCGCACGAACAGGAACGGCATGGCCAGCATCAGCAGCACTTCGGAGACCTGCCCCAGCGACTGCAGGCCGGCGGCACCGCGCACGCCCAGGTCATTGAGATAGGGGTTGGTGAAGTTGTAGTAGAACGACAGCGGAATGCAGATGGCGATGGAGGCCAGGAAGAACACCAGGTACGCGCGCGACTTCAGCAGGCGCAGCGAATCCAGGCCGAGGATCTGGCCGAGCCCGGCGTCGCGCTGCGTGGCCAGCGGCGGCGTGTGCGGCAGGGTGAAGGCGTACAGGCCCAGCAGCAGGGAGGCCATCGCGGCCATCCGGAAGGTCAGTTCCAGCCGGTGTGCCTGTTCCCAGCCCAGCCAGCCGATCAGCACGCCGGCGATGATCCAGCCGATGCTGCCGGCCACGCGCACCAGCGGGAACTGTTTCTCGGGCGACTGCATGTGGCGCATCGCCACGCTGTTGGCCAGTGCCAGGGTCGGCATGAACAGCAGCATGTAGCCCATCACACAGGCGGAGAACACGCTGAAGCTGCTGGCCGTGGAAGCCAGCCACATCAGTACCGCGCCGGCCAGGTGCAGCACGGCCAGGATGCGCTGCGCCGCGAAGTAGCGATCGGCGATCAGGCCGACCAGGAAGGGGGCGACGATCGCACCGATGGACTGGCTGAGGAAGGCCGTGGCCACCTGGCTTGCGCTGGCCTGCAGCGGGCCCTGCACCAGGTAGGTGCCAAGGGTCACGAACCACGCGCCCCAGATGAAGAACTGCAGAAACATCATCGCGCCCAAGCGCGACATGGCGTGCGTCATGGCTTGCCCTCCCGGGGCGTTGTCAGCTCAGATTCCCAGCATGCG
This sequence comes from Stenotrophomonas sp. ZAC14A_NAIMI4_1, assembly GCF_003086915.1. Lineage (NCBI taxonomy): Bacteria > Pseudomonadati > Pseudomonadota > Gammaproteobacteria > Lysobacterales > Lysobacteraceae > Stenotrophomonas > Stenotrophomonas sp. ZAC14A_NAIMI4_1. The sequence continues at coordinate 4,030,465 of NZ_CP026002.1, read as the reverse complement.
GTGCAGTGATGCGGCATCCGTTCCGCTGTCGGCAAAGTCGTCGAAGGCGCGCTCGGTCACGCGGATGATGTGGTCGCGGATGAAGGCGGCGCCCTCCCGTGCGCCGTCCTCGGGGTGCTTCAGGCAGCACTCCCATTCCAGTACCGCCCAGCCGGGGAAGTCGTACTGCGCGAACTTCGAGAAGATCGCCTTGAAGTCGACCTGGCCATCGCCGAGCGAGCGGAAGCGGCCCGGGCGGTCGATCCAGTCCTGGTAGCCGCCATACACGCCGCTGCGGGCACTGGCGTGGTACTCGGCATCCTTGACGTGGAAGATGCCGATGCGCGGATGGTAGCGGTCGATGAAGCCCAGGTAGTCCATCTGCTGCAGCAGCAGGTGGCTGGGGTCGTACAGGATCTTCGCGCGGGGGTGCTGGTCGACCACGTCGAGGAAACGCTCGAAGGTCGCGCCATCGTGCAGGTCCTCGCCGGGGTGGATCTCGAAGCACAGGTCCACGCCGCACGCGTCGAACGCATCCAGGATCGGGCGCCAGCGGCGGCCCAGTTCGGCGAATGCTTCCTCCACCAGGCTGGGTGGACGCTGCGGCCAGGGATAGAAGTAGGGCCACGCCAGCGCGCCGGAGAAGGTGGCATGCGCGGTCAGGCCCAGGCGCTGGCTGGCCTTTGCCGCCAGCATCAGCTGATCCACGGCCCATGCCTGGCGGGCGGCAGGATCGCCGCGCTTGTCTGCCGGGGCGAAACCGTCAAACAGGCTGTCATAGGCCGGGTGGACGGCGACCAGCTGTCCCTGCAGATGGGTCGACAGTTCGGTGATCTGCACGCCGTGCCCGGCCAGCATCCCGGCAATGTCGTCACAGTAGGCCTGGCTGCGTGCCGCCTCCGCCAGATCGAACAGGTGGGGCGCGGTAGTGGGCACTTGTACGCCAGAATAGCCCAGGCCCGCGGCCCATCCGGCCAGCGTGTCGAGCCGATCAAAAGGAGCTTTGTCGCCGATGAACTGCGCCAGGAAAAGCGCCGGACCCTTGAGCGTCTTCAAGGTGATTCGCCCTAGATGCAATCGATTGCATTACCCTAGCATGGGCCTCCCGCAGACCCGTTGTGCAGTGCACAGCGGCAACCAGAGCTGACACCATGGCAACCATCTACGACATCGCAAAGCACGTGGGCGTCTCCGCCGGCACGGTGTCGCGGGCCTTGTCGCGGCCGGAAAAAGTACTGCCCGCCACGCGTGCGCGCATCGAACAAGCGGCCGCCGCGTTGGGCTACGTGCCCAACACGGTAGCGCGGACGCTGAAGACCCAGCGCAGCGGCAAGATCCTGGTCACCGTGCCGGACATCGCCAATCCCTTCTTCGCGCAGATCCTGCAGGGTGCCGAAGATGCGGCGCAGGCCGCGGGCTACGCCGTGCTGCTGGGCGATACCCAGCACCAGCCCGATCGCGAGGAGCGCTATGCGCAGATGCTCCGGCGCAACGAGGCCGATGGCCTGATCGTGCTCGGCCATCGCCTGCCGCCGACCGCGCGCGAGATCGTGCAGGCGCTGGGCGCCACCGCGCCGGTGGTCAATGGCTGCGAATTCGATCCCGCGCTGGGCATTCCCAGCGTGCACATCGACAACGCCGCCGCTGCCCGCGCGGTGATGGAACACCTGTATGCACTGGGGCACGAACGCATCGCTGTGGTTGGCGGGCCGCCCGACAATCCGCTGCACCAGCAGCGGCTGGAAGGCGTGCGCAGTGCCGGCAAGGCACGCGGCCGGCTGCGCAGCCTGAGCGTGGTACCCGGTGATTTCTCGCTGGAATCCGGCCATGCGGCCGCCACGGAGCTGCTCGCGCTTGCGCAGGCACCGACCGCGGTGTTCTGCTTCAGCGACCAGATGGCGCTGGGCGCGCTGGCGGCCTGCCGCGACCTGGGCATCCGCGTGCCGGACCAGCTGTCCATCGTCGGCTTCGATGATCTCGCCTCGTCCAGCTTCCTGACGCCGCCGCTGACCACCGTCCGCCAGCCGATGCGGGAGATCGGTGCGCGTGCGGTCAACCTGCTGCTGGCGATCATCGAGCGCGTCGATGTGCCGCTGCAGCAGACGCTGGACTTCAGCCTGATGCTGCGTGGCTCGACGGCCGCGCCCGCAGCGGGGTGAGCGGCGGACGCCACCGCGCGCGTGGCGTCATTGCAGATGCGCCTTGGCGCAGGCCAGCACGTGGTTGTAGTCGCTGGACATGCACTGGTAGAAATCGCGCTTGGCGTCAGCTGCACCTTCGCAGTCGGCATCGGTGATCTGCGGCAGCAGGCCGCGCATCGGCGTGGCCATGGCCTCGAACTTCGCGGCATCCAGATAGCCGCCGGCCACGTTCTTCGCGCCCACTTCCAGCATGGTTTCCAGCCCGTAGCGCGCGTTCTCCACGGCCTTGGGGCAGGACAGCTCGACATCGGTGCGCTGCACCTTCAGCAGCGAGGCGGCGATGGCTTCGGCATCGGCCTTGACCTGCGGCGGCAGCGGCGTGGTGTCGTCGCTGCTCATGGCCAGTGCAGGCAGCGGCAACAGCATCAGCGCCAGGGCGGCGGACAATAGGCGGGGCATCGGGCATCCATGCGGCGGGTGGGGCGCCAGTGTGCGCTGGCGTGGGCGCGGCCGCCAGAGGGCTGAACGGAACGCCGGCACTGCCCCGGAACCGCCATGGCAATCCACTACCATGGGCCACCCCAGTGGATGCCCTGCCATGACCGACGTGACCCTCGCCCTGCCCAAGCCGCCTGCCGCGCGCATCGCCGCCTGGCTGCTGATGCTGCTGGGCATGTGGCTGGCCCTGAAGCTGGGCCTGGTGGTCACGTTGCTGTCGGGCCTGCTGGTGTTCCAGCTGACCCACGTACTGGCCAACAGCGTGGAAGGCAAGCTGCCGCCAGGCCGCGCACGCGCGGTGGCGGTGATTGTGCTGTCGGCGGTCATCATCGGCGCGCTGGTGCTGGCCGGTATCGGCGTGGCCTCGTTCTTCCGCAACGAGACCGGTGGCCCCGACGTGCTGCTGGCGCGCCTGATGGACATCCTCAACACCTCGCGGCACCAGGTGCCCGCACTGCTGCAGGCGTACATTCCCGAAGACCTGACGCGGCTGCGCGAGGCGGTGAACGAATGGGCGGCCGAGCACCAGCGGCAGCTGGGCGTGGCCGGTACCTCGGTGGTGCAGGTGGGCGTGCGCATCCTCATCGGCATGGTGCTCGGCGCGATGATCGCCCTCTACGACGAGCTGCCGCTGCCGAAGATGGGCCCGCTGGCGCAGGAGCTGGTCGGCCGCACGACGCGCCTGGCCGTGGCCTTCCGCCAGGTAGTGTTCGCCCAGGTGAAGATCTCGCTGCTCAACACGGTGTTCACCGCGGTATTCCTGCTGGGCGTGCTGCCGCTGTTCGGCGTGCACCTGCCGCTGTCGAAGACGCTGGTGCTGATCACCTTCCTGGCGGGCCTGCTGCCGGTGGTGGGCAACATCATCTCCAACACCATCATCACCATCGTCGCGCTGTCAGTGTCGTTCTACGTGGCAGTGGCAGCGCTGCTGTACCTGATCGTGATCCACAAGCTCGAGTACTTCCTCAATGCGCGCATCGTCGGCGGCGAGATCCAGGCGCGGGCGTGGGAGCTGCTGCTGGCCATGCTGGTGATGGAAGCGGCGTTCGGCCTGGCCGGGCTGGTGGCGGCCCCGGTGTTCTACGCGTACCTGAAGCGTGAGCTGGTCGACCAAGGCTGGATCTGATTCCGGCAAGGCGTCCCTGATCCGGTAGCGCCGGGCCATGCCCGGCGAATGCGCGTGAAGGCTGCGCCAGCGCCACTGCACGCGCCGGTCACCGCGCGCGGGGGAGGCTGGGCTTCCCTTTTCGCCCGGACCCTGCGCATGACCACGCTCACCCTGCCCGAACTGGCGAAAAAGATGGCCGGCATCGATTTCGCGATGCTGCAGACCCATGCGGGGGGCGAGATCGACGGCCGTCCGATGAGCAACAACGGCGACGTCGACTATGACGGTGACAGTTGGTTCTTCGCCCTGCAAAGCACCGACATGGTGCAGCAGATCGAAGCCGATCCGCGGGTCGCGCTGGGCTTCACCGGCAGCAAGTCGCTGCTGGGCAAGCCGCCGTTGTTTGTCCATGTCAAAGGCCGGGCCACGATCATCCGCGAACGCGGCGTGTTGGCCCAGCACTGGGTCAAGGACCTGGAACGCTGGTTCGAGCAGGGCGTGGATACGCCGGGACTGCTGCTGATCCATGTGCACGCGCAGCGCATCCATTACTGGGATGGCGAGGACCAGGGCGAGCTGATCGTCTGATCATCCGCGGTAGCGCTGGGCCATGCCCGGCGGCTCAACCCGCTGCCGCCACGCCCTCATCCACCCAGTCGGCCAGCTCCGGCGCCAGCGCATGTTCCACCGCACGCCGCAGCAGCGCCGGGGCGATGTAGTGGCGGTGCACGGCATCGATCAGCGCCATGTACAGGCGGCCGAACCGGTTGTGGGTCTGTACGCGCGAACCCAGGCTGATCCGTACACGGCCGTCGTCGTCGAACTGCACGCGCACGCTGCTGCGGAAGCGCAGGTGGCGGTCATCGGCGCCCAGCAGTACTTCGGCACTGCGGTCGGCGCCATCCACGCGTGCGTCCAGCACCGGAAAGCGGCCGGCGAACAGGCGGCTGCGATCCGCCGACAACAGCGACGATACCGGGCAGCCCAGTGGCGAGGTGCGCAGGCGCAACGGTGCCACCAGGCGGTTGCGCAGGGCCATCAAGCGGCCCACGCCGCCCGGCGGATTGCGCAGGAAGCCTTCCAGCACATCCGCCAGCAGGGCAGACGCCGAGCGCTGCGTGCAGTGCCCGCTGCGCAGGGTCAGCACGGTCAGGTCGTGGTAGTAGCTGCGCGGCAGCGCACTGGCCAGCAGGCCCTGTGCGTCGGGCTGACCGCTGTGTACCGGGTAGCGCGGTGTGCTGCGTTCGACAAACCCGCGCAGCGGCCGCAGCTTGATCCGCCGCAGCGGGCCGAGCATCGAGCGGGTCTGCGCACACAGGCGCGCGCACAGGCTGGGCGGCGCGGCCTGCAGTGACAGCTGCAGCAGCGGCGCAGTGGCCAGCGTGGCCGCGCTCGGCCAGTGCTGCTGCGCCAGCACCTCGGTCAGGCTGGGGATGTCGGCACTGTTGGCCTGCACGCGCGCGCGGGTGGCCTCGCTCATCGCCCCGGCCAGTTCATTGCTGTGGCACGACAACGCGAACAGGGCAGGGTGGGCGGGATGGTTCGATGCGAACTGGTGCCAGGTGCCGCCGCCGAAGCGCACGGTGAACAGGCAGTCCGGCGGAATGCGGATACGGCGCAGGCTGCGCAGGAACGCGGACGGATCCCCCGCAAGCTGCGTATCGGCGGCGGTGGCGAAACGCAGTTCGGCGCCGGCACTGCCGGCAATGGCGGTGAACATGCGCGGCCCGGCATGGCGATGGAACGGGTGGCCGCCGCCTTCCACCACGAAGCTGTACAACGAGGAGGCATCGCCGTGCTGCAGGTGCATGCCGCCCAGGCGCGCGGAGGGTTCATCCAGCGCATCGATGAAGGCCGGATGGTGGCGCTGGCGCTCGCCTGCATCGTTCACCAGCGCATCGCCCGCACCGATGCCGAGCTGTGCGATGAGGGTGACTTCGATGGGGCCGGCGCCGTCCTGCGCGGGCAGCTGGACACCTGGAAACGAACGGCTGTTGCGGGTCGAACCAGGCATCGTCGTGCTCCTTGTCAGCGGGCAGGGGACTTGCGGCGGGCGCGGGCTTCGCGCTTGAGCGGGCCACCCACCGGACATACTTCGGCGGCCCAGGAAAACAGCGTGTTGGCCAGGCGCTCGGGCACCTGGCGGAAATACACGAACTGGCCGCGCTTCTCGCGTTCGATCAGGCCGGCCTCTTCCAGAATGCGCAGGTGGCTGGACAGCGCTGGCTTGCTGAAGTCGAAGCGCTCGGCCAGCTCGCCCGCGCTCAGTTCACCGGCGCTGAGGTAGGCCAGGATCTGCCGGCGGGCGCCGGAGGCGAGGGCTTCGAAGATGCGGTCCATGAGTCGTTAATTAACTAATTCGTTAATTGATGATCCTGCGCGGCCGGGCGCGTGTCAAGCCGCCACTGCCCGGTGGGGCGATTCATCCATTCGCTCTGGATGTGGTATATCGTTTATCGATAAATCCATCCCGGGCGGCGAGGCCGCCCCATACCGGAGGCTGCTTGACCGCTCGTCCCGCCCGCGCCGAACCTGCGCGCGGCTTGTTCACCTTGGCCCAGACCGCCGTGCAGGCCGTGCGGGCGATGTGCTGGCTGGGCATCCTGGCCGCGCTGCTGGCCATTCCCCTGGTTGCCTACGACCGGCGCTGGCTGCTGGCCAGCGTGCATGACGCGCACGCCGCCGCCGTGCACGGCAGCGACCTGTTCCTGCACTTCTGCATCGGCCTGGGCACCATCGTCGCCCTGCTGGTGCTGTGCCTGGTGTTCCTGCGGCACCTGGCGCGCCTGCTGCGCTCGGCCGCCGGCGCGCGCCCCTTCACCCATGCCAATGCGCAGCGCCTGCAGCGCATGGCGTGGCTGATGCTGGCGATGGAAGTGCTGTCGATCATCATCGGCGTGTACGCCTCCTGGATGGGGCCGGACTTTGCGTGGATGGAGGTGGGCGGTGGCATGTCCATCACCGGCCTGATCGCGGTGCTCATGCTGTTCGTGCTGGCGCGCGTGTTCGCCGTCGGTGCGGCCATGCGTGATGACCTGGACGGTCTGATCTGATGGGCATGGACTGATGGCGATCGTCATCACGCTCGACCGCATGCTGCAGGCGCGGGGCATGACCCTGTCCGAGCTGGCCGGGCGCATCGACATCACCCTGGCCAACCTGTCCATCCTCAAGACCGGCAAGGCACGCGCCATCCGCTTTTCCACCCTGGATGCGATCTGCCGCGAGCTGCAGTGCACGCCGGGCGACCTGCTCGGGCACGACCCGCTGCAGGCGCAGGACGACGACTGAATACTCCCTCTTTCCCTTACCTCATGAAGAAACGGACCCGAAATGGAATGGTTGGCTGACCCCTCGATCTGGATGGGCCTTGCGACCCTGATCGTGCTTGAGATCGTGCTTGGCATCGACAACCTGGTGTTCATCGCGATCCTGGCCGACAAGCTGCCGCCGCACCAGCGTGACCGCGCTCGGGTGATCGGCCTGAGCCTGGCCCTGCTGATGCGCCTGGTGCTGCTGGCCGCGCTGGCCTGGATCATGAAACTGACCGAGCCGCTGCTGACGCTGTTCGATCACAGCTTCTCCGGGCGTGACCTGATCCTGCTGGGCGGCGGCCTGTTCCTGCTGTTCAAGGGCACCATGGAACTGCACGAACGGCTGGAAGGCCGCCAGCACCATGAGGACGGCAAGAAGGTCTATGCCAGCTTCGCGATGGTGGTGGCGCAGATCGTGGTGCTCGACGCGGTGTTCTCGCTGGACTCGGTGATCACCGCCGTGGGCATGGTCGACAACCTGGGCGTGATGTACGCCGCGGTGACCATCGCCATGGTGCTGATGCTGCTGGCGAGCAAGCCGCTGACCCGCTTCGTCAACAAGCATCCCACCGTGGTGGTGCTGTGCCTGGGCTTCCTGCTGATGATCGGTTTCAGCCTGGTGGCCGAGGGCCTGGGCTACAAGATCCCGAAGGGCTACCTGTACGCGGCCATCGCGTTCTCGATCCTGGTGGAAGCGTTCAACCAGTGGGTGCGCTTCAACCGCGAGCGCAACGAACGCCGCCAGCCGTTCCGCCAGCGCACGGCCGATGCAGTGCTGCGCATGCTGGGTGCACGCCCGGCCAATGGCCACGATGATGCGGGCGAAGAGGACCACGGCGATGCGGAGGAGCGCCTGCAGCCGGCCGAGCACGAGATGATCCGCAGCGTGCTGGGCCTGGCCGACCGGCCGGTGTCGAGTGTGATGACGGTGCGCGCCGACGTGCAGTGGATCGATCTGGCGCGTGGCCAGGACGACGTGGTGGCACGCTTGGTAGCCTCGCCGCATACGCGCCTGCTGGTGGGCGAGGGCGACCTGGACAGCCTGCGTGGCGTGGTGCAGAGCCGCGACCTGCTGGCCGACCTGCTGCAGGGCCAGCCGCTGCAGCTGGAAGCCAACCTGCGCCAGCCGCAGTACGTGCTGTCCAGCGCCAGCGCGCTGCAGGCCCTGGAACTGATCCGCCTGCACCCAGTGCCGCTGGCGGTGGCCGTGGACGAGTACGGCAGCGTGGAAGGCCTGGTGACGGCCAACGACCTGCTGGCGGCCATTGCCGGTGATCTGGCCGACACCCAGGACGACCGCTATGGCGTGGTGGCGCAGGGGGAGGACCACTGGGAAGCCGATGGCGCGCTGACCCTCGATGACCTGCAACGTCTGGCGGGTGTATCGCTGCCGCGCAGCAGCGATTACATGACCATTTCCGGGCTGGTGCTGGACCAGCTGGGGCGCCTGCCCGATGAGGGCGATGCAGTGGACGTGGCCGATGTGCGCATCACCGTGCTGGCGATGGAGAAGCGCCGCATCGCCCGCCTGCGCGTGCAGCGGCTGGTCGGCACCTGACGTAGAGTCGAGCTTGCTCGACTGCTTCCACTACCCTTTGCAACCTTTGCCCGTCACCATGGCGGGCCCCCACGTTCCGGAATGTCGCAGTGCTGAGTACGATTGGTTTGTTGATGGGCCTCTACGTGGCCTGGCGCCTGTTCTGGCCGCTGCGCCTGCCGGTGTGGGCCAAGGCGGTGGTGTCGCTGCTGCTGGTGGGGCTGGCCGTGCAGCTGCGCATCGTCGCCACGTTCTGGGGCACGATGGCCTCGCCGGAAATCCCGAAGATGGCCATCGCCGTGCTGGCCACCGGCTCCACCGCCGTGCTGCTGCTGGCCTTGGCGACGCTGCTGTTCGATGCCGGCCTGCTGGCGGCGCGCGTGCTGCGCCTGCCGCGCGCGGTGTCGGCGCTGCGGGCGCCGCTGTTGCGCCCGTCGGCGGCCGCCGTTGCCCTGCTGCTCAGTGGTTACGGTGTCAGCCAGGGCATGGCCGTGCCCCAGCCGCGCCAGGTCGAAGTGGCGATCAAGGACCTGCCGGCCGCGTTCGATGGCTACCGCATGCTGCAGCTCACCGACATCCACGCCAGCCGCCTGCTCACCGGCGACTGGGTGCGCCAGGTGGTGGCCGAGAGCAATGCGCTGAAGCCGGACCTGATCGTCATCACCGGTGACCTGATCGATGGCACGGTGGACGCGCGCCGCGATGACTTCCGCCCGCTGGGTGACCTGCAGGCGCCGGACGGGGTGATCGCCATCACCGGCAACCACGAGTACTACGCCCAGTACAGCGACTGGATGCAGGCCTTCCGCGCGCTGCGCATGCAGGTGCTGGAAAACAGCCACACCCAGGTGCCGCGTGGCGATGCGGCGCTGACCATTGCCGGTGTCACCGATCCGGTGGCCGCCCGCTACGGCCTGCCGCTGCCCGACCTGCAGGCGGCCCTGGCCGGTGCCGATCCGGCCGCGCCGGTGATCCTGCTCGACCATCGCCCGCGCAATGCCGTTGATGCGGCCGCACGCGGGGTGAAGCTGCAGTTGTCCGGCCATACCCACGGCGGGCAGATCATCGGCATGGACCAGCTGGTGAAGCGGGCCAACGGTGGCTTTGTCTCCGGCCGCTACGAGGTGGATGGCATGACCCTGTACGTCAGCAACGGCGCTGGCCTGTGGGCCGGTTTCCCCGCGCGCATCGGCGTGCCTTCGGAAATCACCCTGTTCACCCTGCGCCGCGCGCCCTGAACTCTGATGGGGTCGGATTCCTTTGCCACCGGCAAAGGGATCCGACCCCGCAACCGCCCGCTTTGGGGGTCAGAGCCCATTCCCTGCGGGAACGGGATCCGACCCCGAGCCCCTGGCTCATCACGCCGCCCGCAGCGGCCGCGAATGCAGGTGGCGCTTCAGCGACTGCGCGCGCTTGGCGATGGCGCGTACCACGAAGGCCGTGAACAGCAGCGCCGAAGGCACCGCGTACCAGAAGTTGCCGGGCACGCGCTTGAAGTACGAGTAGGTGAACACCGCGGCGATGATCCACATGCCGGTGACGTGCAGGCGCCGCCATGCGGTGGGCCCCATGCGCCGTGCAATGGCGCGGTGCGACGTGATCGCCAGCGCCAGGATGGCCACGTAGCCCACCGTGCCGGGCAGGTTGGCCAGTGCCGAGCGTGCCGGCCAGAACGCCGGGTTGAGGATGCCGAACGCGGTGATGGCGATGGCATGCAGCAGGTGCGAGAACGCGAACGACAAGCCGATGGTCCTGCGTTCGCGCAGCAGGAAGCGGGTGGTCGGCCCGGGCAGCAGGCTGGCGAACGATGAAGCGGTGAAGGCTGCCAGGAACAGCAGGAACGAGGTGCGCGCAGTCACCCGGATCGCCGCGCGGCTGCCTTCGGCTACGTCGGCCTGCAGGGCGAATGCAGCCAGCGCGAAGGCGATCAGCACCACGGCAATGGCCACGAACAGGCGCCAGCCGGACAGGAGGGGAGTATTGGAAACAGCCATGATCAAACCTCGGAAGGGAAGTGGGTAGTGCCGGCCGCTGGCCGGCAACTCTGGAAACCGGCCTACACAACCAGCACGCCGGCGGCACACAGCTCGGCCAGCAGCGGCGCGCAGGCCACGGGCAGCTCCTCCGCGAGCACGCCATGCGCATCGGTCAACGCCTGCAGGGCGTCATCGACGCGCACACCGTCATGGCCGAAGACCGACAGCAGGGCATACGCGAGCGGTGCCAGCATCTCGACCTGCAGGCGGTAGTCGGCCTGCCGGCGCAGCAGCAGGAGCGTGGGCGTCGTGGCCGGTGCATCGTCCAGCACCACGTCTTCGTGCACCGGCCACTGGTAGCCCAGCACACGCACCAGCGGCGACACCGCCAGCACGTCACTGCCCACCGCCACGTGGTGCAACGCCTGCCCGGCATCACGCGCTTCGATGTGCAGCGCCTGCTGCGTGCTTTCGTAGTGCGCCAGCTCGGCTGCCCACGCTGGCAGCGCCAGGCTGTCCTGCAGCGCCAGCCATGCGGCGAACTCGCTGGCGATCTGCGGGAACAGCGGGGTATGGCAGGCATGGCGCGCGTAGTAGTGCTCGACCACAGCGCGCCAGCGCGCCGCACCCAGCTGCTGCTGCAGCTGCGGCAGGCAGCCGGCCAGCAGGCTGTCCAGGCTGTCGATGCAGAGGCGGCGATACACCGCCAGCCGGCGCGCATCGACGCCCTCGGGTGCGGGCCGGGACGGATCACGCACATGGTCGGCCCAGCGCTGCTGCAGGGTGGCCAGCGACTCAGCCATGGGCCACCTCGGGCAGTCGCACGTCGGCCTGGGCCTTGCGGATCTGCGCGACCTCGGCCAGCAGCTCGGCCAGCGGCGGAAAATTGAAATCACGCTCCAGCAGGGTGGGGCGCACGCCGACGCGCGCGTACGCTTCACGCAGCAGCGTCCAGACCACGCCCTTCACCGGCGCGCCGTGGGTGTCGATCTTGAAGCCATCGTCCTCGTCGAAATGGCCGGCGACGTGCAGGGACGCAACGCGATGGGCCGGGACGCGGGCGAGGAAATCGAAGGCGTCGTAGTGGTTGTTGCAGGCGTTGACGAAGACATTGTTGACGTCCAGCAGCAGGTCGCAGTCCGCTTCGGCAAGCACGGCGTTGATGAAGTCGATCTCGCTCATGTCCGCGCCAGGCACGGCGTAGTAGGAGATGTTCTCCACCGCGATGCGCCGGCCCAGCATGTCCTGCACCTGGGCGATGCGTCCGGCGACGTGGTGCACGGCTTCACTGGTGAACGGCAGCGGCAGCAGGTCGTAGACGTGGCCACCGGCAGCGCAGTAGCTCAGGTGCTCGCTGTACAGCTGCACGTGGTGCAGGTCGAGGAAGACGCGGGTCTGTGCCAGCAGAGTGCGGTCCAGCGGGTCCGGGCCGCCCAGCGACAGCGACAGGCCGTGGCAGGTCAGGCGATGGCGCTCGCTCAGCTGGCGCAGCGCGGCACCGTGGGCACCGCCGACGCCGATCCAGTTGTCGGGCGAGACTTCGAGGAAGTCGATGGCATCGGCCGGCATCGCCAGCAGTTCGTCGATCAGGCCGCGGCGCAGGCCAAGACCAGCGCTGGCGGAAGGCAGGGGCAGGGACATGCGCGGTACTCCAGGCAATGGCGCCGCCACGGGGGCGGCGCCGGAGGGTGGGCCATCAGTCGTTGACGCGGGAGAACAAGCCCTTCGGCATCGGCTTGCCGTTGGCGGTGTAGACACTGCGCAGGTAGTCGTGCGCTTCCTGTTCGCTGATGTAGCCGTCGTGGTCGGTGTCGATGCGGTCGAACTCGGCGGCACGCTTGGCAGCCACGGCGTTGAACTCGGCACGCGAGACCCGGCCGTCGTGGTCACGGTCAGTGCGGGCAAACGAGGCGTCGCCGCACTTGCCTTCGCCGCACTGGCCTTCGGCCACCTTGGCCTTGCTGGCAGGCTTGCTGCTGGCGGCCTTGTTGGCACCGCACTTGCCTTCACCGCACTTGCCTTCAGCGGCGGCGCTCATGGCCACGGCACTGATCGCCAACGGCTGGATCGCGGCGGCCTGGCCGGCCAGCAGCAGGCCCCCGGCCAGGGCGATGCCGATGGCACCGATGCGCGGCAGGCGGGAGGTGGTGGTGTTCTTGGTCGAGACGGACATGGGATGACTCCTTGGGATTGCACGCAAGGCGTGCGGGGTGGACGCCGCTGCAAGGCGACGGAAAAGAGGCGTGGACAGGGATGGAGCGGATCAGGCGCTGCGGCGACGGCGCAGCACGTAGGCCAGCAGCAGGGCAGCGCCGAGCAGGGCGCCACCGAAGCCGATGCCGGGCAGCAGCGCGGCAATGGGCAGCAGCAGCGCGACCAGGCTGACGCCCCAGCCGAGGCCGTCATCGCCGGCGATGGCGCGTTGCGGGCCGGCCAGCAGGCGGTCCAGGCTGAGTGCGCCGCCACCGTTGAGGATCAGCGGCAGCAGCATGGCCAGGAACAGCAGCGGCAGCTTGAAGTTGCCGTAGCCCTGGTCGGTGATCGCATAGCCCTGCCAGAGTTCGCCCAGGCCGTTCCACTGGTCGGGCCAGTGCACGGCGGCGATGGCAACCACCGTCAGCACCCAGAAGATGTAGGCCACCGAGCGCGTGGCCAGGCCCAGCAGCAGCATCACCGCGCCCACCAGTTCCAGCCACGTGGCCAACTGCCAGTTGAGCGAAGCGGGCAGGGTCGAGAAAGGAAAAGGGAAGCGGCCTTCCAGATCGGCGAACCAGTTCTGTCCGCCCAGCTTCTCGCGGCCGGATTCAAAGAACTCCCAGGCCAGCAGGGTGCGCAGGGCCAGCGGCGAGAGCCAGCGGCCGACGGCATCCAGGCGTGGGGTGTAGAGGGAGGAGGCGGTGCTGATCATGGAGGTGTCCTGCGGGCCAGTGGTCGATGGAGGCCATTTCAGGCGGCGCAGGTATCGGCAACGTGTGCCATTGCCCGGGGTTTTGTCAGCGACTGTCGCCGCGGCAGGGGTTTCGTACAGTCGGATACAAAGACGCCCCGGCGGGGCGCACCAGCGCGTTGCGCGCCCGCGTGCGGGGAACGATATCCACCCGATGGCGCCCGGCCATGCCCGGCGGCCGAATGTATCCCACTGTAGGAACCCGCCGTCGTCCTACAGTCCGGTACAACTCGGCGCCGCAGCGAAACAGCCGCGATACACCCACCGGCGGAAATGGCCACTCCCAACACCGGAGTGCCACCCATGATCCGTACCACCCTGCTTGCCGCCGCCCTGGCCCTGGCCGGCGCCGCCACCCCCGCCTTCGCTGCGCAGGCCGATGCCGGTGCGCCGCCCACGGTCATCCTGGTGCACGGCGCCTTTGCCGATGGCTCCAGCTGGAACAAGGTCATCACCACCCTGCACGACTGGAAGCTGCCGGCGGTGGCCGTGCAGAACCCGCTCACCTCGCTGGCGGACGATGTGGCCGCCACCCGCCGCGCCATTGCGGCTGCACCGGGCAAGGTGGTGCTGGTCGGCCACAGCTGGGGCGGTACGGTCATCACCGAAGCGGGCAACGATCCCAAGGTGCAGGCGCTGGTCTACGTGGCCGCGTTCGCACCGGATGCTGGCCAGTCCTCGGCGCAGCAGGGCGAAGGTTTCCCGGTGGGCCCCGGGTTGACCCGACTGCAGGAGAAGGACGGTTACCTGACCCTGCCGGCCGATGCCATCGCGCAGGATTTCGCACCCGACGTGATGAAGAAGACCGCGGCCCTGCTGTACAGCACGCAGGTGCCGTTGAAAGCCAGCGCGCTGGGTGAGGCCGTGACCACGGCGGCGTGGCGCAGCAAGCCGAGCTGGTACGTGGTCAGCCGCGATGACCGCATGCTGTCGCCGCAGCTGCAGGTTGCCACTGCGCATCGCATCGGCGCGCAGCTGCAGTCCATCGGCAGCAGCCATGTGTCGCTGCTTTCGCACCCGGCGCAGGTGGCCGACAGCATCCTGGAAGCGGCCGGGGTGAAGCCGGCCGAGCTGCCGCTGGCCGAACAGGGAGGCTGAGCGATGGCCACGCTTCGCGCCTATACCGTGCCGCTGCTGCTGGCCCTGCTCGGCGGTGCTGCGCTGCTGCTGGCCTGGCCCAGCCCCGAAGCCGGTGCACAGCCCGCCGAGGCCGCACCCGCTGCGGGCTTCAACGGCGGCGGGCCGTGGCACAACAGCCCGCCGCTGGCCCTGGAGCAGCTGCGCGGGCAGGTGGTGCTGGTCGAGTTCTGGACCTATGGCTGCAGCAACTGCCTCAATGTCGCGCCGTACGTGCACCAGTGGCATGCCCGTTATGCACCGAAGGGCCTGCGCGTGATCGGCGTACACACCCCCGAATTCGCCTATGAGGGACTGCAGGGCAACGTGCGCCATGCGATCCGCCGCCTCGATATCACCTGGCCGGTGGTGCAGGACAACCAGTACCGCATCTGGAATGCCTGGGGTAACCGGTTCTGGCCGGCGCTGTACCTGGTCGACCGGCAGGGCAGGGTGGTCTACCGCCATTACGGCGAAGGCGACTATGTACGTACCGAAAGCGAGATCCAGCGCCTGCTGGCCAGCCCGTGAGCCGCGCTACCATGGCCGCGCCGCGCGGCCTTGTCCTCCGCCGCCATCATCGAGAACGCAATGAACCACGTACCGCACATCCTTGTCGTCGATGATGACAGCGACATCCGCCAGATGCTGGCCGACTACCTGCAGCGCAACGGCCTGCGCGTCAGCCAGGCCGATGGCGGTCGCGCGATGCGCGCGCTGATGGACACCCACGCCGTGGACCTGGTGGTACTGGATGTGATGATGCCCGGCGAGGATGGCCTGAGCCTGTGCCGCAACCTGCGGGCCGGCAAGCACCGCGCCGTGCCGGTGGTGCTGCTGACCGCCCGCGATGATGAGACCGATCGCATCATCGGCCTGGAAATGGGCGCCGATGATTACGTGACCAAGCCGTTCTCCTCGCGCGAACTGCTGGCACGCATCAACGCGGTGATCCGCCGCACGCAGATGCTGCCGCCGAACCTGCAGGTGAGCGAGGCCGGCCGCCAGTTGGCCTTCGGCGACTGGCGCCTGGATACCACCGCGCGCCACCTGCTGGATGCGCAGGACACCGCCTATCCGCTCAGCGGCGCCGAGTTCCGCCTGCTGCGCGTGTTCCTCGACCACGCCAACCGCGTGCTCAGCCGCGATCAGCTGCTCAGCCTCACCCAGGGCCGCGATGCGGAACTGTTCGATCGCTCGATCGACCTGCTGGTCAGCCGCGTGCGCCAGCGCCTGGGCGATGATGCGCGCGAGCCGACCTACATCAAGACCGTGCGCAGCGAAGGTTATGTGTTCAGCGTGCCGGTGCAGCTGCTGGGGCCGGAGGAATGAACGCTGCCGCGCGCCGACTGCCGTGGCCGCGCACGCTGTCCGCGCGCCTGCTGCTGTTGCTGCTGGGCGGGCTGACCCTGGCCCACGCACTGTCGTTCGGCCTGCTGTTCTTCGAGCGCTACCAGGCCACGCGCAGCATGATGCTGCGCAACCTGGACGAGGACGTGGCGGTGAGCGTGGCGCTGCTGGAACACCTGCCAGCGGACCAGCGCCAGGCCTGGGTGCCGCGGCTGGAACGCCGCACCTATCGCTACCTGCTGCGTCCGGCTGCGTCTGGGCCGGCACTGGAAACCGAGCGCGCGCGCCAGGTCACCGCCATCATCGATGACAGCCTGGAGCATCGCTATCCGCTGCTGGCACGTCAGGTCGCGCGCCTGCCCGAACGTTTCGAGGTGGAGCTGCGCCTGCACGATGGCACGCCGCTGACCATCGAAGTGATCCCGTCCGGCCTGCCGCTGGCGCGCTGGCTGCCGGCCGTGCTGCTGGTGCAGCTGGCGTTGCTGCTGCTGTGCGCGTGGCTGGCGGTGCGGCTGGCGCTGCGCCCGCTGCAGCAGTTGTCGCACGCGGTCGAGCACCTGCAGCCGGGCAAGGATGCAGCGGTGCTGCCCGAGGATGGCCCTGCCGAAGTAGGTGCGGCTGCGGCCGCACTCAACGCGCTGCAGGCACGCATCCGCGGCCATGTCAGCGAGCGCCTGCAGATCCTGGCCGCCATTTCGCACGACCTGCAGACACCGATCACGCGGATGAAGCTGCGCGTGGAAACCCTGCCCGAAGATGCCACCCAGCAGCGCCTGCTGGATGACCTGGACCACCTCGGCCAGCTGGTGCGCGAAGGCGTCGCCTATGCGCGCAGCAGCCATGTGGCCAGTGGTGCACCGGTGGCGATGGACCTTGCCGCATTCCTGGCCAGCGTGGTCGGAGATTACGAGGACATGGGCAAGCCGGTGTCCGGCGGTGCGCCGGCGGGACTGACCGTGCAGACCTGGCCGCAGCCGTTGCGCCGGGTGGTCGGCAACCTGGTGGACAACGCGCTGCGCTATGCCGGCAGCGCCGAGATCGATGCCGGTCGTGATGCTGCCGGCAAGCCGTGGATCAGCGTGTCCGATCGGGGCCCGGGCATTCCCGAGGACCAGCTGCAGGCGGTGCTGGCGCCCTTCCACCGGCTGGAGAGCTCGCGCAACCGCGATACCGGCGGTACCGGCCTGGGCCTGGCCATCGCCGTGCAGCTGGCACAGTCGCTGGGTGGTTCGCTGCAGCTGCGCAACCGGGACGGCGGTGGCCTGCAGGCCGTGCTGCAGTTGCCGGGCTGATGGCTGGGGTCAGAGCCCATTCCCTGCGGGAACGGGATCCGACCCCGGAGCGGGGTCAGATCCCTTTGCCACCGGCAAAGGGCTCTGACCCCGCGCCCTGCCTGCAGGTGCACCGCGCCGTCACCCTGCGCGTGACACCCTCCGCCCATGACTGAAATGACCGCGGCGCGGCAGCGCTCGATGTGGGTGGCAGGCCTGTCCACCGTGGTGGAGTGGTACGACTTCACCCTCTACCTGTACTTCGCGACCGTGCTGTCGCGGGTGTTCTTCGGTGGCGGCGAGCAGGCCATGCTGGTCACCCTGGCCGGGTTCGCGGTGTCCTACCTGATGCGTCCGCTGGGCGCGCTGTGCTTCGGCCACCTCGGTGATCGCCTCGGCCGGCGCTGGATGCTGCTGGCCTCGATGGCGCTGATGGCGGCGGCGATGCTGGCCACGGCGCTGTTGCCGACTGCGGCGACGGCGGGCACCACGGCCGGCATATTGCTGCTGGTCCTGCGCTGCGTGATGGCCTTTTCGGTGGGCGGTGAATACACCGGGGTGGTGGCCTATCTGCTGGAAAGCGCACCGGCGCGGCGACGCGGCCTGGTCACGTCGCTGGCCTCGGCCGCCAGCGAAGTGGGCGCGCTGCTGGCAGTGGCGATCTCCGCGGTGACGGTGGCGACGCTCACGCCCGCGCAGCTGGATGGCTGGGGCTGGCGCATTCCGTTCTTCGTCGGTGCCGCGCTGGCGCTGGTGATCCTCATCGCACGGTCGGGCATGCATGAATCCCCCGAATTCGAGCGCCAGCGCCGCGAGGGCAGCATTCCGGCCACGCCGCTGCGCCACGTGCTGCGCAACCATCCCGGCGCGGTGGCGCGCACCTTCGCGATTTCCGCGCTGGGCTCGATTACCTACTACGTGGGCATCACCTACGTGCCGGCGTTCCTGCACGCACAGGGGCACGACGAAGGCGATGCGCTGTGGCTGTCCACGGTGGCCGCGGTGGCGGTCATTGCGATCACGCCGTTGTGCGGCATGTTGTCTGATCGCTTCGGGCGGCGTCCGCTGTTGCTGGGCCTGACGGTACTGGCGGCACTGCTGCCGTTGTCGATGTTCGGCTGGATGGCCGAGGCGGCGCCGCTGGGCACCGCGCTGGCGGCGGTGGTACTGGCCTGCGTGGCTGGTGGTGTAAGCGCGGTGGCCGCACCCGCCACGGCCGAGCAGTTCCCGGGCGAAGGCCGGGTGAGCGGGCTGGCACTGGGGGTGACCATGGCCACGGCGGTGTTCGGCGGGGCGACACCGTGGCTGGCGCAGTGGTGGGTGGAACGCAGCGGCTGGGCAGCGGCACCGGGTGCGATGATCGCGCTGGTGGCGGTGCTGGTGCTGCCGGTGCTGTGGACCCTGCCCGAGACGACCCCGGGCAGGGCCAGGCGCTAGGCGATCAGACCGCCAGGGTCTGCTCGATGTCGGCCAGCACGGCCGGGGCATCCACGCCGATGGCGATCGACTGCAGCACGTGGCCATCCCACACGCTGGGGCCGAAGGCCAGGCCTTCCGGCTTGGGAATGGTCATGCCGCGGGCCACGCCATCGGTGGCCACGCGCACGCTGGCGCGCTCGAACTGGAACAGCTCCGGGCGGGTCAGGGCGATGCAGGCGCAGCAGTCGTGCACCACCATGCCCTTGTGCCCGGCCTGCAGGTAGAAGTCCACGTAGTCCTGCGAGAGCGCGCGCACCAGCTCGGCGTCGGCACCGCCGATGGCAGCCAGCTTGTCCAGGCCATCACGGTCCATCTCCACGCGGGTGGTGACGTCCAGGCCGATGGCGGTGACCGGCCACTGTGCGGTGAACACGATGTCGGCCGCTTCGGCGTCGCCCCAGATGTTGGCCTCGGCGGCCGGGGTGATGTTGCCGTTGACGTGGAAGGCGCCGCCCATGAGGACCACGCCGCGCACCAGGCCGGCAATGTCAGGGGCGTGCTGCAGGGCCAGGGCCAGGTTGGTCATGCGGCCGACCGCCACCAGGGTCACTTCGCCCGGGTGGGCGCGGACCAGGTCGATGATCAGCTGGTGGGCCGGGCGCGCATCGGCGGCCACGTCCAGCGCGGTCGGCACGGGGTGGTTGCCCAGGCCGTTGTGGCCATGGATGTGCACCGGCCAGGCTTCCGGCGTGGCTTCGGGCTGCAGCGGGCCGGCGGCGCCGCGCGCGACCGGGGCGGCGAAGCCCCAGGCCTGCTTCAGGTACAGCGCGTTGTGGGTGGTCGATTCCACCGAGGCGTTGCCGAAGGTGGTGGTGACGCCGACCAGGTCGATCTGCGCGTGCTTGTGCAGGTACAGCAGGGCCAGGGCGTCGTCGACGCCCGGGTCGGTATCGAAAATGACTTTCAGCATGTTGTTGTTCTTCTTCTTCCGTGTGGTGCAAGGGGGCCGGCGGGCCCCTGGGGGGCCGGGCCGGCGCGCCCTACATTGTCCCATCTTCATGACAGGCAGGGCGAACCGGGGCGGCGGTGCTATCGTCAGGGGGTATCCACGGAAGGAGAACCGCCATGAAGACCCCCGCGATCCTGCTGGCCGGCCTGCTGTGCCTGGGTACCGTCGCGCCTGCATTGGCCACCTCGGTGGCGCCGAAACCGCTGGCGGAAATGGTGGCGGAAGCCGACCAGATCGTCCGCGCCACGGTGGTCGACGTGGAGATGGTCGATGGCAAGGGACGGCCGCTGACCGATCCCGGATCGCGCACAGGGCCAGGCTTGGACAACGAGATCCGCCTGGTCCTGCAGGTGCAGGACGTGCTGCGGCCGCGGGAGGGTAGGGTGCCGGCGACGATCCGGGTGCCGCTGTGGACGATGTGGCATTACACCTTGGGCCATATCCGCGAGGCCACGCTGGACAGCGAAAGCCTGTTCCTGCTCAAGGGCGAGCGTCATGCACCGGTCCATCCGGTGGGTTTCCAGCGGCCGCTGGATGAGCGCGCGCAGATCCAGTCATTGATGGTGGCGCCATGACCGCGCCGGTTCGCTGCTGCGGAGGCACGCCATGCTGGTGGTGACCCTGGTCCTGATCGCCCTCGTGCTGGGCCTGAACCTGGTCGCCACGTTCGTGGTGGTGAGGCGCGATGACGTGTCGATGGGCGGGCGGGCGGTGCAGCTGCTGCTGGTCTGGCTGCTGCCGCTGGTCGGCGCGATCCTGTGCATGGCGATCGCCACCGCCGATGGCTCGGTCAGCCGCAGTGATGGCAGCTTCGCGGGCAGCTACGATTCCTCGGGCAGTTACTCCAGTGACAGCCACAACAGCCACAGCCACGGCGGCTCGGACTGCAGCAGCGACAGTGGTGGCGGCGACGGTGGCAGCTGCAGCGATTGAGCTTTTGTAGAGTCGAGCCATGCTCGACTGCTCCTGGCATTTGTAGAGTCGAGCCATGCTCGACTGCCCCTAAGAAGCAGTCGAGCAAGCTCGACTCTACGGAACAGCGGTCGGCCGGCGTTATTCGTGCCGTGCCGTACCCGCTCAGCCGCCGCCTTCGGTCGGCAACGGTGCGGGCACGTTCAACAACCCCCCATCGGCCACGTAGGCGGCCAGCGCCTGGCCCTGGCTCAGCAGGTGGCGTTCCATCGTGCGTTCGGCTGCCTGCGCGTCACGGCGGCGGAAGCAGTCCATCAGCTCGCGATGCTCGGCCAGCGACTGCGCGGTGCGGCCCGGTGCCAGCAGCTGGCGGCCACGGTGCATCTTCAGGATGCGGTGCAGGTCGTGGGTGATGCGGATCAGCCACGGGTTGCCGGCGTAGTGCTGCACGGTTTCGTGGATCAGGTAGTTGTTGCGGTAGTACTCGGCGATGTTGCCGTTGGCGGCGGCCGCTTCCATGGCCGCGTGCAGATCCTCCAGCTGCTGCACGCCGGCATCGTCGATGTGCCTGACCGCTTCATGCGCGCAGCGGCCTTCCAGCATCGCCATCACCGGGAACAGCTGGTTGAGGTCTTCCAGCGTGAGCCGGGTGACCCGCGCGCCGCGGCCAGCATCGATCTGCACCAGCCCTTCGGCGGCCAGCAGCTTCAGCGCCTCGCGCAACGGCGTGCGGCTGATGCCCAGTTCCTCGCACAGTGCCGGCTCGTCGATCCATTCGCCCGGCGGCAGCCGGTAGTCGTAGATGCGCTCGCGCACATGCTCGGCCACCTCTTCATACAGAGGTGCGCGCTTCTTCGGTGAACGCGGTGCGGGAGCAATGGCCATGGTGGAAAGTGTACTGCCTCCCTGCGTGGAACCTGTAACGGGGTGGGGAAATACGGCTTGGTAGAGTCGACCGTTGGTCGACTGCCCTTCGCATGGATCCCGAAGATCCCGCGCTGCGCGCGATAGTCGACCAACGGTCGACTCTACCCCCCGATTCGAAGGGCGCCGGAATCCTCCGGCGCCCCTTCAAATTCACATCCAGCCCGGCACCACGAACACCAGCCAGGCCAGCAGCGGGCCGAACGCGACTACCAGGCCGCTGTAGACCAGGAAGCGGCGGAACAGCGTCTCCCGCTCTTCCTTCGCTGCCGAGGCCACCACCAGTGCGCCGTTGGTCGAGAACGGGCTGACGTCGACGATGGTGGACGACACCGCCAGCGCGCAGATCACGCCGGCGGCACCCAGGTGGCCCTGCATCAGGAACGGCACCGCCAGCGGAATGGTCGCGCCCAGCACGGCGGCGGACGAGGCGAACGCGGAGACGATGCCGCCGACGTAGCAGACCAGCAGCGCACCCAGCAGGGGAATGCCGATGCTGGACACGCCATGGCCGATGAAATCCACCGCGCCGGCATGTTCGAGCACGCCGATGTAGGTCACCACGCCGCAGATCAGCAGCACGGTCGACCAGCTGATGCCATCGACCGCACCCTTCTGGCTCTGCGGCGAGAGCAGGGCCAGCGCCACCGCAACGGTGATCGAGACCAGGCCGACGTTGAGGTTGTAGATCAGTGCGGCCACGCCCAGGCCGAGCAGGCCGATCAGGGTGAACAGACGCTCGCGGGTGAAGCCCACCGCATCCAGTGCGGCCGGATCATTCGACAGCGTGCCACCACCGGCGGCCACCAGCGCGCCGTGGCCCTCGATGGCGAACTGCCGCGACGACGCCTGCGGGCCACCGGCCATGGCGAGGTCAGCACCGCCCACGGTGCCGGCGGCAGTGATCGAACCACGACGCATCAGGGCGATGCCGCCGAAGGCCAGGAAGCAGATGATCGCCATCATGAAGTTGAAGCCGAGGCTGGTCAGGAACACCGCCATCTCGGTCACTTCCAGGCCGGCCTTCTGCACCACGCCATTGGTGATGCTGCCGTACACGCTGATCGGCGAGAAGCCACCGGCCTGCGCACCATGGATCACCAGCAGGCCCATCATCAGCGGGTTGATGTTGTACTGCTTGGCGAAGCGCAGCGCGACCGGACCGATGATGGCCACGGCGGCCGGACCCAGCGCGCCGAAGGCGGTCAGCACGGCGGTGATGACGAACATCACCCACGGGATGGCCACGATGTGGCCGCGCACGGCTTTCACCGCCCAGTGCACCAGCAGGTCGATGGTGCCGTTCTTCTGCGCGATGGCGAAAAGATAGGTGATGCCGACCAGGGTCAGGAACAGGTCGCCCGGGAAGCCGGCAAGCACTTCCTTGCCCCCCATGCCGACCCAGACGCCGCCGACGATGAAGGCCAGGGCGAAGGCCACCGCACCCATGTTGATGGGCATCGCGGTAGCGACGATGAACATGATCACCAAGCCGATGATCGTTGCGATTTGTGGACTCATGCGCCCTCCCAGACACGTGACTCGCGTACAGCTCGGATGGAGACCCGCCATCCCGGGGTAAGGCGTCGTACAACGTGATGCGTGATACGTCCTGCTCGAACCCGTTACTGCAGCCGCTCCAGCGCGCTGCGGACCCATGCCGCGGCGCCATCCAGGCTCTGGAACTCTTCCACCGCGCGCACCTCGCAGCACGGGTAGGACGGCGCGACCATGCGCGCCAATGCGTTGCCCGGGCCCAGCTGCAGGAACACCCGCGCGCCGCGCTCGAAGGCCTGGCGCATCACCTGCGCCCACTCGATGGTCTGTGCCAGCTGCGCCGACAGCGTGTGCACCGCTGCCGCGCGATCACGCACCGGGCGCGCATCGATGCCGGCCAGCAGCGGCAGGCGCGGCGCCTGCAGCGGCGAAGCGTCCAGCGCGGCCGCAAACGGTGCGACGGCGGCCTGCAGCAGCGGGGTATGTGCAGGTACGTACACCGGCAACGGGCGAACCTCCGCACCCTGTGTGCGTGCTGCATCGGCCAGCGCCTGCAGTGACGCCTGCGTGCCGCCGACGATGAAATGATCCTGCCCGTTGGCAATGGCCACATGGGCACCGTGTGTATCGCACAGTGGCTGCAGGGTGTGGCGCTGCAGCCCCAGCACCGCCTGCATGCCCGCATCGGCGGGGCTGGCGGCATCCATCAGCCGTGCGCGCTGTGCGGCCAGGGCCAGGCAGGTTGCGATGTCGACGCTGCCGGCAACCGCATGCGCGGCCAGTTCACCGATGCTGTAGCCCGCCACGACCACCGGCGCCGGCAGGCCGTCGCGCAGCACCTGCCAGTGCGCCAGCGTGGCCGCGCACAGCAGCGGTTGCGCCAGCGCATTGTCGAAGCGCGCGTCATCGGCAGCGGCGTCGAAGACATCACGATCAAGTACCGCGCCCGCGGCGTGCAGGACATCGCGGGCCGCAGGCAGATCGCGCACGCGGTCGAACATCGCCGCATGCTGCGCACCTTGGCCGGGGCAGAGCAGGGCCAGGCTCATGCGCCCTCCTGCTGCAGCAGGAACCAGGCGCAGGCCAGCAGGTCGGCGCTGCCACCGGGGCTCAGGCGACGGGCCACGAAGCCCTCGCCGAGGGCATGCAGGCGTGCCTGCCAGCCGGGTGCGAATGCGCCGCCGCCTGCGAGGAAGCTGCGCGCCTGCTGCTGGGCCCAGGCCAGCCCGTCAGCGCCGCCACGGTGCAGCAGGTTCAGGTCATCCACCTGCGCAACCAGCTGCATCAGGGTCTGGCACAGGGCCGCGTCGCGCGCCAGGCCGCTGTGCAGGGCGTGGCGCAGGGTGGGCACGGCCAGGTCGCGCAGCACGGGGTAACCGGCGGCGGCCTGTTCGCGCACGCCCGGCACGCCATGGCGCAGGCGCGCGCGCTGGCCGGGACTGGACGCATCCAGCGGCGCAGCGGCGAAGTCATCGGCCCAGTGCTGCACGGCCAGGCAGACCTGCGCGGCGGGCGCGGCGTGGCCCTGCCGGCGGCGGCAGCGTGCGGCGGCGGCCACCAGCAGGCCGAGGCTGAAGATGGCACCGCGATGGGTGTTGATGCCGCCGGTGACGCGCAGCATCGCGTGCTCGGCGGCGATGCCGTGCGCGCGCAGGGCAGCGAACGGCGCATCGTCGGCACCGGCGCTGGCAATTGCGGTGAAGTAGTGGCGCAGCGCGAACAGGCTGCGCAGGAACGTACCGGCGTCCATGTCGTCATGGCTGCCGCTGTCGAACGGAGTAACCAGGCCCGGCTTCGGCGCGCAGGCCAGTTCGGCATGCAGGCTGGCGATGGCCAGCCGGCCCAGGCGCGCGCTGTCGACGCGGCGCGCGATGTGCGGGCTGGCATGCGCGAGGGCGTTCATGCGGCCACTCCAGTGGCGACGAACAGGCGTTCGCGGGCTTCCAGCGCGGCGCCTTCCAGGCGCTTCACCAGCACTTGGCGGCTGCCACCGGCGTATTCGCGCCAGTTCACCGCGCCGCCATCGCCCAGGCACAGTTCGCCATCCACGCGACGGCCGTACTCGCGTTCCCAGCCCTGCAGGCGCGCGACCACCGCGTCAGCCTGCGCAGCGGCATCCACCTGCCACAGCAGGTCGATATCCGAAGCCGCATGCACATAGGGCAGGCCACTGAGATGCTGCCAGGCGAAGGCACCAAACACGCGTGCAGGCGCAATGTGCGCCAATGCGTGCAGCGCCAGCTGCCAGTCATGGGCAACTCCGGTGGCGAGGATCGCTTCCAGTGTCGGCGGCGGCTGCTGGCGCACGACATCGTGCAGCGGTACGCGCAGGGCGATGCGCTGCTTGCCTTCGCTCGGCGGCAGCGGCACGCCCAGGCGGAGGCGCGGGTCGGGATCATCCACGGCGCGCCGCGCCACCATCGCTGGCAGCCCCTGCGCAAACCACGCCGCCAGGCGCGGTTCGTGCGCGGCCACGTCGGCCCGCCAGTCGGCATTGGCCGACAGCCAGGCCAGCGTGTGGCGGGCGGGCCGATCAGGCATCGCCGCGGGCCACCGCAGTGCAGACATCCGCTGCCAGCGCACGGCCGCCGCGCTCTGCGCCGCGTGCGGCACGCAGGTCGCCGTCGCTGGGCGTGCGCAGTGCCTGCAGCAGGTGCTGGGCCAGGTCGCCGTCCCACAGCGAATCGACCGCACCCATCGACACGTAGTTGGCCACGCCCGGCGCGAACACCGGCGAGCTCTGGCTGAGTGCCTGCAGCTTCTCCAGCGGTTGCTTGGTCACCCGCGCCATCGCACGCAGGTCCATCACCCGTACCTGCGCGTCGGGCAGGGCGTGGATGTGGTCGGCCATCAGGCCGAAGGACAGGAAACCACCGCTCACCGATTCACCGTAGACCAGGGTGACCAGGCGCGCGCCACGGCGGCGGGCCAGGTCGAGGGTCTGCGCGAGATGGGCGAAGTAGCCGTTGATGCCCAGCAGTTCATCGCGGCGGGCCAGCCGCTGGCCAGCGGTGTCGGCCAGCATCACGATCGGTCGCTGCGGATGCGCAGCGGTGCTGGCCAGCACGGTGTCGGCCAGAGCCAACGCATGGTCGACGCCGACCTCGATGCGGTCGGTGGTGCCGATCACCGTTACCTCGCCATCCTCGGTGGTGGCCGTGCCGGTCAGCACCGAATCCTGCACGTCGATGCGGTGCCCGCGCGGGAACAGGGCGTCGAGCAGGGTCTGCAGCGGGGCGCTCATGGCAGGCTCCGGTCGGCGGTGGCGGCAAGGAAGGCGTCGGTGTCCAGCAGCGGCAGGCGCTCGGGTTCGGCGATGCCCTGGCGTGCCCAGATCTCCAGTCCATCGCGGCAATCGCCCCAGGCCTGCACGCGTGCCTTCAGTGCGGCATGGCGGTCCTGCAGGGCGTTCAGTGCGGTGTCGGTATCGCCGCTGGCGGTGTCGGCCTGCAGTGCATCCGCGGCGGCACGTGCAAACGCTTCGATGGCGTCGGGCACCAGCACCTGCGCCTGGTCGATCAGGTAGCGGTGCTTGCCGCCGGTCACGCGCCATACCAGGGCGCGGTCGCGCGAGTCGAATTCTTCCACGCCGCGCACGGTCTCGATCACTTCCGGCCCGGACAGCGACAGCCGGCCTTCCTCGGACATGATGACGGTGGTGCAGCAGCGGGCGACGATGCCCATGCCGCCAAACGCACCATTGCCGCTGCCGATCAGGGCGACCACCGGCACGCCAGCGGCGCGTGCGCCCAGCGTTGCACGCATGATTTCGGAGATGGCGATCAGCCCCGCGTTGGCTTCGTGCAGGCGCACGCCGCCGGTGTCGAGCAGCAGCAGCACGCCGTCGGGGCGTGTTTCCGCCGCGCGCCGCAGCAGGCCGGTCAGCTTGGCGCCGTGCACTTCGCCGACACCACCGCCCATGAACTCGCCCTGCTGCGCGGCCAGCAGCACGCGCCTGCCCTGCAGCGTGGCCTCGCCGACGACGATGCCGTCGTCAAAGGCGGCCGGTTGGTCGAGCTGGGCCAGGTGCGGGCTCATCACCCGTCGCGCCGGGCCGAGGAACTCGCGGAACGAACCGGCATCGACCAGCCCGGCAATGCGTTCGCGTGCATCGGCTTCGTAGTAGCTGTGGCGTTGTACGTGGCTCATCGCGTGCCTCCGGCCAGCAGGGTTTCCACGGCCTGGTCCAGGCGCAGGCTGACCACGGCCGGCGTTGCGCCTGCATCGTTGATCGATATGCGCACGTCGCGCAGCGGATGGCGTTGCGCGAAGTCGGCGATGACCGCCTGCCAGATGGTGCCGAAGCCCTGCGCGGCGGTGATGATCCGCACCGTCATCGCACCGTCCTGCGCGGCGGGCTCCAGCAGGATTTCCAGGTTGCCCGAGGCGAGCACGCCCACCAGCACCGCATCGCGCGGGAACTGCACGGGGGTGCGGCCGTCGAATCGATAGTCGAGGGTTTCCATGCTCTGTCCCTTACCAGTTGCGGAAGCGCTTGGGCGGGTCGTACAGACCGCCGGACCAGCGCACCAGGTCCTTCACCGAACGCGCAGCCAGCAGGTCGCGGCTGGCATCGCGCGGTGAGATGCCGAGATCTTCGGGGCGGCGGATCACGCCGCGGTCGCGCAGGTTTTCCACCATCGCGCGGTCGCGCCCGAGGCCCACGGCGGTGTAACCGGACACGCCGCGGATCGCCTGTTCGCGCTCCTCCGGCGTGCGGCACAGCAGCAGGTTGGCGATGCCTTCCTCGGTCAGCACGTGGCTGACGTCGTCGCCGTAGATCATCACCGGCGGCAGCGGCATGTCCGCGCGCTCGGCCAGTTCCCAGGCGTCCAGTCGTTCAACGAAGGCCGGTGCCATGTGTTCGCGGAAGGTTTCCACCATCTGCACGACCAGCTTGCGCCCGCGCGGCATTTCACCCGTTCGCGCGGCCTGCTGCCCTGCCTTGATCCAGGCATCGCTGGCGTGGCGGCGGCCTCGTGCATCGGAGCCCATGTTGGGCGCGCCACCGAAGCCGGCGATGCGGTCACGGGTGGCGGTGGAGCTGTTGCCCTGCAGGTCGATCTGCAGGGTCGAGCCGATGAACATGTCGCAGGCATACAGGCCGGCGGTCTGCGAGAACGCGCGGTTGGAGCGCATCGAACCGTCCGCGCCGGTGAAGAACACATCGCCACGGGCGGCGATGTACTTCTCCATGCCCAGTTCCGAACCGAACGAATGCACGGATTTGACGAAGCCCGATTCGATCGCCGGGATCAGTGCCGGGTGCGGGTTCAACGCCCAGTGCTGGCAGATTTTTCCCTTCAGCCCCAGCGACTCTGCATAGGTGGGCAGCAGCAGTTCGATGGCCGCGGTGTCGAAGCCGATGCCATGGTTGAGGCGGTTGACGCCGTACTCGGCGTAGATGCCCTTGATGGCCATCATCGCCATCAGCACCTGGATCTCGGAGATCTGCGCCGGATCACGGGTAAACAGCGGCTCGATGTGGTTCGGGCGCGGCGCCTGCACCACGAAGTTGACCCAGTCAGCGGGGATATCGACGCGGGGGAGGGTGTCGACGATTTCGTTGACCTGGGCGATGACGATGCCGCCGCCAAAGGCAGTGGCTTCGACGATCACCGGAGTGTCTTCGGTGTTCGGGCCGGTGTAGAGGTTGCCGTGGCGATCGGCAGCCTGTGCGGCGACCAGCGCCACGCGCGGGGTGAGATCGATGAAGTAGCGGCCGAACAGTTCCAGGTAGGTGTGGATGGCGCCGATCTGGATGCGCCCTTCGGCCACCAGGTTGGCCAGCCGCACCGACTGCGGACCGGAGAAGGAGAAATCCAGCTTGGAGGCGATGCCGCGCTCGAACACGTCCAGGTGCGAGGGCAGCGACAGCACCGACTGCACCATGTGCAGGTCGTGCACCCGTGCCGGGTCCAGGTTGGCCAGGGCCTGGGCAAGGAAATCGGCCTGCTTCTGGTTGTTGCCCTCCAGGCAGACCTTGTCGCCCGGCTCCAGCAGGGCGTGCAGCAACGCACCCACGTCTGCGGCGGCGACTTCGCGGCCCCTGGCCCATGGCGCGGCGCGTTCCAGGCGGGCCTGGCGGCTGCGTTCCAACGTGTCCCAGCTCGGGTTCATCGACCGGCTTCCGATTGGTGTTGTGATAATTACGACATAATTATGGAGGGGTGTGCAACCCGCAGCGCAGCAAAAAGAAGGGCCCGCGCGCAGGCGGGCCCATTCAGGGTTGAGAGGTATGCCGACCAACGGTCGGCACCCACCAATTACAGGGCTGCCTGGAACTTCCAGCGCGGGCTGGCCCATTCCGGTAGGCCACGACCGTTGGTCGTGGCGGAGGGCAGGGAGTGCCGACCAACGGTCGGCACCCACCGTTCTGCAGGCGCCTCAGAACTTCCAGCGCAGGCTGGCCGCCACGAACCGCGGTTCGCCGTAGTTGTTGTAGTCCAGGTTGGCCCAGTAGGTCTTGTCCAGCGCGTTGCGCACGCTCAGCGTCGCCGTCCAGTTGTCGCTGATGCGGTAGTTGGCGTTGAACTGCACCAGCGCGTACGCCGGCTGGTTCACCGTCACCGTGCCGCCCAGCGGATACGGGATGTTGTAGCCCTGCACCTTGCTCTGCCACTGCACGCCGGCACCCACGCTCAGGCGGTCCAGCGCGCCGGGCAGGCGCACCTGGGTGTTCAGCTGCAGCAGGTCTTCAGCCGGGTTGGCATACAGCAGGTCGGTGGTGGCGCGGGTCACCTTGACGTGGGTGTAGCCGGCGTTGACCGTCCAGCCCGGCAGGATCTCACCGTTGACGTCCACTTCCCAGCCACGCGCCTTGGTGCCGTTGACGCCGATGTAGGCCGAGGTGCCATCGCTGAGCGAATTGTCCGGCACGCTCATGTCACGCACCGCGTAGTTGTCCTGCTTGGCTTCGAACACCGCGGCATTGGCGGTCAGGCGGCCATCCAGCCACTGCGTCTTGATGCCCGCTTCGACGTTCGAACCCTGCACCGGGGCCAGCAGGTTCTCGTTCTTGTCCTTGAAATTCTGCGGGTTGAAGATCTCGGTGTAGCTGGCATACGCCGATACGTTCGGGGTGATGTCGTACACCAGGCCCACGTACGGGGTCACTTCATCGCTCACCTTGAAGGCGCCGCTGGTGCCGGTGTAGGCGCCGGTGGTGCTGTAGGAGCGGCTGAGGGTCTGCCAGCGGCTCAGGCGCGCGCCGGCAATCAGCGACAGCGGATCGGCCAGGCGCAGGCGGGTGGCCAGGTAGATGCCGCTCTGGGTGGTCTTGGCCACGCGGCGCCCACCGGTACGGGTGTAGGTCACCTCGGAAATGTCGCCATTCCAGTCGTACACGTTGGGGATGTAGTAGCAGCGATCGCCGCCGCAGCGTGCCCAGTCGGTGGGGAAGTTGAGCGTGGTGGTGTTGGTGGTGGCTTCCAGGTCCGACCACTGGGTGCCCAGGGTCACGTCGTGCTCGCGGCCGAACAGGTTGAAGGTGCCGGTCAGGTAGGCATCGACGTTGCGGCGGGTGTCTTCGGCATCGCCGGCGGCGGCGCGCAGGAAGATGCCCGAGCCGTCCACCGGGTTCGGGTTGCCGGTGCCGTACAGGCGCACGTTCTGCACGTTGCCGCGGGTGTAGGAGGTGTTGATCTTCAGCAGCCAGTCGTCACCGAAGCGCTGCTCCAGGTTGGCGAACACGGTGCTGGTTTCGCGCTGCCAGTAGCTCCACTTCGGCGACAGGTTGGTCGAGCGCGGCAGGTGGGCGAAATTGCCCTGGCTGTCGAAGAACGGCACGGTGCCCCAGGTCGAACCCACCGGGTTGTTGTCCTGGGTCTGGTAGCCGACGGTGACGGTGGTGCTGTCGGTCAGGTCGCCTTCCAGCACGGCCATGCCGGCCATCTTGTCTTCCTTGTAGCGGTCGTAATAGAAATCACGATCGGTATAGGCGGCGACCACGCGGCTGCGGAAGCGGCCGTCTGCGGTCAGCGGCGCGGTCACGTCGGCCTCCATGCGGCGGTAATCCCAGCTGCCGGCGCTGACCGAGAACGAGGCATCGAATTCCTTGCCCGGCCGCTTGCGCAGCAGGTTCACCGTGGCCGACGGCACGCCGGCGCCGCTGAGCAGGCCATTGGCACCGCGGATCACTTCCACGCGGTCGTAGAAGGCGGTGTCGTATTCCTGGTTGGTCGAGCCGCTGTAGGTCGGGATGCCGTCGACCTGGAAATCGGTGATGGCAAAACCACGCGCGTAGTACAGCGGGCGCTGGGTGTCATAGAAGGACACGCTGACGCCGGTCACATTGCGCATCACGTCGTTGATGCTGAACAGCGATTCGTTCTGCAGGCGCTCCAGGCCGATCACCGTGGACGACTGCGGGGTTTCCTGCAGCGTGATCGGCAGGCGGGTGGTGCTCGACGGCGGCGCAGACTGTTCGGCGCGCACGCTCACCCGGTCCAGGGTCTTGGCGTCGGAGGCATCGGCACCCGCGTCGGCAGCCGAAGCGGCGGGCGCGGCCACGGCAAGGCAGGACAGCAGGGCGGCCGGCAGCAGCGCACGGCGGGGCAGGGAAGAGCGGGCAGGCAGGGTCATGGAGAGCTCGAGGACGTGGGCGGGGGGAGGCAGCCGTCAACCAGCACCCGGGCGGCGGCATCGGGTGGGCTCAGATCCATCTGGGGGCATGCGGGCGTCGTGCGGGACGCAAATGTAAATCGTTCTTAACAGCATTACAATTCGTGACACGGCGAAATGGTCTTTGCGCATCCAGAACGGGGTCAGAGCCCTGCGCCTGCGGCGCAGGGATCCGACCCCGGGGTCAGATCCCTTTGCCGAAGCAAAGGGCTCTGACCCCAACCGCCGGAACCCCCAAACGCGAACGGCCACCCCAAGGTGGCCGTCCGTGTCCTGCGCTGAACGTGCGGGCTTACAGCGCCTGCAGTTCCTCGTTGGCGTTGCGCTTTTCCGGCGCGGCCGGGGCAGTGGCCGGGGCCAGCGCCGGCGTCGCGGCGTTCTCCAGCGGCACCTCCAGGTAGGGCAGGTGCAGGCTCTGGCTGGTCAGCGTGCGGATCTCGTTGGTCAGCGCTGCGCTGTCGTTGAGCTTGCGGCCGTACGACGGCACGATCTCGCGCAGGCGGGTCTCCCAGCCGGCCTTCATCTGCTCCGGGAAGGCCTTGGCCATCAGGTCCAGCATGATCGGCGGCGAGGTCGAGGCACCCGGGGAAGCACCCAGCAGGGCGGCCAGGGTGTGGTCCTTGTCGGTCACGATCTCGGTGCCGAACTGCAGCACCGGGCCCTTCAGCGGGTCGCGCTTGATGATCTGCACGCGCTGGCCGGCGGTCACCAGCTTCCAGTCAGTGGGCTTGGCGTTGGGGAAGTACTTCACCAGTTCGGCCTGGCGGTCGGCATCGTCCAGGCGTGCCTGGCCCATCAGGTACTGCACCAGGTCCAGGTTGTCCTTGCCCACCGACAGCATCGGGCCGACGTTGTTGTGGTTGACCGACGAATACAGGTCCCACCACGAGCCGTGCTTGAGGAACTTGGTGCTGTACAGGGCGAACGGCCCGAACAGGATCACCGGCTTGCCGTCCAGCTTGCGCGCATCCAGGTGCGGCACCGACATCGGCGGCGAGCCGGTTTCGGCCATGCCATAGGCCTTCACGTGGTGGCGCGAGGTCACGTCCGCGCCCTGGAACGCCAGGAACTGGCCGCCCACCGGGAAGCCGGCGTAATCCTTCGATTCGGGAATGCCGGACATCTGCAGCAGCTTCAGCGCGGCGCCACCGGCACCGATGAACACGAAGCGCGCATGGGTGGTGGTCTCGGTGCCGGCCTTGAGGTCCTTCACCGTCACGTTCCAGCTCTTGTCGGCGTTCTGCCGCAGGGCGCGCACTTCATGGTTGAGGTGCAGGCCGAAGTTCGGGCTGCGCTGCAGGCCGGCGGTCAGCTGGCGGGTGATCACGCCGAAGTTGACGTCGGTACCCAGCGGCATCCAGGTCGCAGCGACCTTCTGCTTCGGGTCGCGGCCTTCCATCAGCAGCGGTGCCCACTGCTTGATCTGTGCCGGATCCTCCGAGTACTGCATGCCGTAGAACAGCGGGTTCTTCACCAGCGCCTGCTGGCGCTTGTGCAGGTAGGCGATGTTGTCATCGCCCCAGACGAAGCTCATGTGCGGGGTCGGATTGATGAAGTCGCTGGGCTGGCTCAGCCGGCCTTCCTTCACCTGGTGCGACCAGAACTGGCGCGAGACCTCGAACGATTCGGCGATGCCGACCGCGCGCTTGGTCTCGATGCTGCCGTCGGGCAGTTCCGGGGTGTAGTTCAGTTCGGCGAATGCCGAGTGGCCGGTACCGGCGTTGTTCCAGCCGTCCGAGCTTTCGCCGGCGACCGTGTCCAGCCGCTCGTAGACCTGGATGTTCCAGTCCGGCTGCAGTTCCTGCAGGTAGGTGGCCAGGGTGACGCTCATGATGCCGGCGCCGACCAGGACGACGTCGACCGGCTTGTCGTTGCTGGCGGCGGGCACCGAGCGCTGGGTCAGCGGCCAGTACAGGAACAGCGCGGCGGCCAGCAACAGCAGCACGAGCAGGGCGATAAGAGCCTTGCCAAATTTCTTCATGGGAATGACTTGGGCGTGGGGAAGGGGGCAGGATGCGCGCCGTGACGGCAAATGGCGTGAAGAAACAATGCCTTGCAGCAACCTGTCGGGATTTTAACCCTTTCTGGTCTTGTTTTGGTGCGATGCAGCATCCCGCTCATCGGGCCACCGCGTTACACTAGGCGGCTGATACCCCGCAACGACCGGCCACGGAGGGGCCGCGCACCGATGTCACGGATGCTGATCGTAGTTGGCGACGCCCTGCAGACGGGCGGCTCGGTCCTTTCAGGGTCGCCCCATACCGATGTCGAAGGCCGCGCGGTTGCCCGCGTCGGGGACCGGGTGATCTGTGCCCGCCACGGGCCGGGTTCCATCGTCAGTGGCGATGCGAGCCTGGTGATCGACGGCCAGCCGGTGGCGCGCGATGGCGACAAGGCCAGTTGTGGCTGCGCCCTGGTGGCGGGCCAGCAGCAGCGCGCGCATGTCGTTGCCGGCGGTGGTGGTGGTGGTGGTGGCAGTTCCGCGCTGGGCACCCTGGCCAAGGTGGCAGGCATCGTGGCGCCGCTGCTGAAGACGTTGCCGTTGCAGACCCCGCCGTTCGCGCCTCCGGGTACGGCCGCGCCGGAAGCGCCGGTCGCACCGCAGTGCTGGGTGAAGGACCATTCCACCCAGGTGTCGCAGTCGCCGGATGGACGTTACTTCGAGGCCTATGCGCCCGATGGCGCGCAATATGACTATCAGCTGCACGCCAGCTTCCGCGTCGATGTTCCTCTCAAGAGCGGGGGCGACATCGTGGTGACCAGCCGCTTCCGGGTGACCACCCATGGGCGCGTGAGTGCCGCCCAGGTGACCGAAGCAAAGCAGCGCCTGCGTGACGGAATCAACAGGCACTGGAACAACCAGTTCACCATCACCGTGGCCGATCCCCAGTGCGGCACGCGAACTTTCCCCGTCCGCTATGACATCGATTTCGTCGACAGCGGGCAGGACTATTCGGTCCTGCTGCACGATGTCTACGAACGTGAGATGGTCAGCGGCAGCGTCATCCATGCATCGGTGGACACTACGCCGTGGACCTATGCGCACGAGTACGGACACTGCCTGGGCCTGCCTGACGAGTACGATGATGCCGCCGTGGAAAGCGATGCCGTTGTGAAGTTCTTCCTGCCCAGCGGTACGCTGGACACCGAAGAGGTGCATGCGCCGGAATTCCGCGAGGACAGTGATCCGCTGGCGACCATCATGTCCAGCGTGGACTGCAGCGTGACCCGGCCGCGCCACTGTTACAACATCGGACGCGAGGTACAGGAACTGCTGACCCGCGAGATCGCCCGGGAGATCACATGCACCGTCTCATGATGTCATTCGCTCTCATGATTGCCGCCATGCCTTTCACCGCATCCAGCCAGGAAACGCCCGCCATGATCGAACTCCACGTGCGTTGCATCGACAATGCTCCCTGCCACTTCCTCGGTGAGGACATCCGCGTGGAACTGGAACTGCGCAATGCCGGCAGCGAGGACGTGCAGGTGCCGGCCGAGTTCTACCGCCGTCGCGGGCCCAGCGTGAAGCTGGTGGACCGCCACTCGGGCAAGGAAACGTCGCTGGCCATCAATCCGCCCGACGCGCGCCTGCTCAAGTCACCGCAGACGCTGCGGCCGGGGCAGTCCTTCCGGTTCCCCTGGCGCATCCTGCCAACGGAAATCAGCCATTTCGCGCTGCGCCCGATCGACGTGTCGGCGGTGTTCAGCGTCAACCTGACGCCGGGTGTACGCGGTGGGCAGGCCCGCATCGTCAGCAGCGAGCTGCGCATCACCGACCCGGCTGGCAGCGCGTCGCGCTGAGCCGGACTGCTTACCCGGCAGCGCGCGCAGGTTGGGGCCGCGCGGACATCATTCCGCCGGTTCAGCGTCGACCACTTTCAACTGCGCCTGGACCCGTTGCGCATCGGCGCCGTGTGCGCCGGGCGTCAGGTTGACCGAGAACTGCAGCGTCACGTCCATCGGGCGCAGGGCAAATCGTGTCAGCTCCTGCGGCTTGATCGGGAAGCCGATGCGCAGGGACTGGCCCGCACGCAGCTCCTGCATCTGGTCCCGCAACGCAGCGGCGGCCATGCCGCTGTGCAGGGATGCCAACTTCCCGGAAGCATTGTCTTTCACCTTGACCGAGGGGCCGCGGCTGCGAATGTATTCCAAGGGCAGCGTCACGGACTCGCTGCCTGCATTGCGCAGTTCCAGTTCCACATTGAGCGTGTCGCCACGGAAACGGCACCGCGCATCATCGACGCAGCGCGCAAGAAGTTCGATCCCGGGAAGAGCTTCTTTGCTGTAAGCAGGCGGCGTAGTGGCAGCAAGGATGGCGATCAGCGAGATCACGCGGCGGTCCATTTTGTCTCCTTGGCGATCTTGAGGCCTAGCAGCCCCAGCGATAGCGTCAACTCGCCAGGCGTCAGCCCAGTTCAAGGATCTCGTCACCGGCCTCGTCCACCTCGCCGGTGGGGCGCCAGCCCAGGTAGCGATAGAAACCGTGCGAGCGGGACCGCGGATCGGCCGAGCAGGCGAGGAACAGGCGCGAATGCCCGGCTGCATGGGCAAGCTCGACCACCTCCTGCAACAGCCGCTTGCCGATGCCCCGGCGCTCGTAGTCCGGCAGCAGGGCCAATACCAGCACTTCGCCACTGTCGCGGTCGGCGAAGCCGTAGCCGACCACGGTGCCGTTGTCTTCGGCGATGCGGCCGATGAAGTCACCCTCGGCGATGCCGGCGGCCCAGCTGTCCAAGGTGATGCCCCGTTCGGCCAGCTGTGCGGCGCTGAAGGCGTTCTCGCGGGTACGCCCGCGCAGGTCGATGCAGGCGGCCGCATCATCGGGTCGTGCAGGGCGGTAGTGGATCGGCATCCGTGCTCCTTCGGTGGCGCCGGGCGATGCCGGGCGCGGGTGTTCAATCACTGCCAATGGTGAAGTATTCCGCGGCGAAATAGCCAATCTGGTAGGCCAGTGCCACCCCCGCCAGCACCATCTGCGCGCGCGCCGTGCGCAGGTTCCAGCCCAGCACGCAGACCACCAGCATCAGCGCCGTGTGCAACGGATACGCCTCGCCCAGCAGCCGCCAGCGACTCTGCCCCTTGATCGCGGTATCCACAAGATCCAAAAGCGACAGCGTGGCGATCACGCTGAAGATCCAGCGCCGGCGGTGCATGAGGTAGGTGCCGTAGCTGCCGTATTCGCGCAGGTCATCGGGAAACAGCAGGGCGCACAGCAGGAACCAGGTGGCGCTGTAGCCGATCACGAACAGGTAGGTCTCGAACGTCCAGCGGTGCACCTCGATCAGGCGGAATTCCCACCACCAGAAGGTGACCAGCGAGACCAGCGTCCACGCGACCCAACACAGGTGCAGGGCAGAGCAGCCACGCCGCTGCGGGTGCTCGATGATCTGCGCAAGGCCCTTCAGCAGCGTGGTGATCGACAGGCCCAGGATGATGCCCATCACCACGCGGATATGCAGGAATACAGGTTCGGTCTGCATCACCCAGCTCCCTCGTCGGTTGCGGTGATGCTGGCACAGAAACGGGGTCAGAGTCCGTTGCGCAGCAACGGGATCCGACCCCTCACCGCTTGCGCCGGACCAGCGTGCTCGATGCCTCCAGCACCGCCTGGGTCAGCAGGGCCATCGTCTGCACATCGCCCTTCCAGTGCTGCCAGTACAGCGGCACGTCCTCCCACGCGCGCTGCCGCACATAGACCAGGCGCCCGGCATCCAGGTGGCGCTTGACCAGCGGCAGCGGGTTCATCGTCCAGCCCAGCCCACCCAGGTTGGCCTGGACGAAGGCCCGGGTGGACGGAATCCACCACGTCGGCGCCGTGCTGGGCAGCTCATCGCCGGCCATCCGCCGGGCGAAGCGCGACTGCATGTCGTCCTTGCGGTTGAACACCAGCACCGGGGCCTGCGCCAGCGCCTGCGCGGTCACGCCCTTGGCGAAATGGCGCTCGCGGAACTCCGGCGTGCAGGTGGCGGCGTAGCGGATGCTGCCCAGCGCATGGATCTGGCAGCCCTGCACCGGCTCGTCCAGCGTGGTCACTGCGCCCAGCACCGTGCCCTGGCGCAGCAGCTCCACCGTGTGGTCCTGGTCCTCCACGCGCAGGTCGAGGGTGGTGCCGGTGCGCTGCGCGAACTGCTGCGCGGCCTGCGGGAACCAGGTTTCCAGGCTGTCGTGGTTCACCGCCACCGGGATGCTGGCCTGCGGCAGGTCCTCGTCGGCCAGGCCCATGCGGTGCAGGGCGTCGTGCTCCAGCAGCGCGGTCTGTTCAGCCAGCTGCACCAGCAGCTGGCCCTCGGCAGTGGCGGTGGCCGGCGTGCCGCGCTTCACCAGCAGGCGGCCGATCCGGTCTTCCAGCGCTTTCACCCGCTGCGAGATGGCTGATGGGGTGACATTGAGCGACTGCGCGGCGCGGTCGAAGCTGCCTTCGCGGATGACCGCGGCCAGGGCCCGCAGCTGGGCATGGTCGATGCGCATCGAATTAAGCTCCGCTAATGTTGGTTTAGTAAGTTTAGCTCGTCTTTTAAATGTTGCGGCGCGACAATGGCGCCCGTTCCGGTGCTGTCCGCCTCCGCGAGGCACCGTCCCCCCAGCAAGACAAGGCAGTGAATCCCATGTTCTCGGTCATCTCCGCCAGCACCGGCCTCGGTGCCTGGTTCTCTGGTGCAGCTACCGGCGTCGGCCTGTTCGCCGTGGTCGGTGCCCAGAGCGCCTTCATCCTGCGCCAGGGCATCCTGCGCAAGCACATCGTGCCGGTGGTCGCCACCTGTGCGGCCATCGATGCGATCTTCATCTTCGCCAGCGTGGCCGGCCTGCGCACGCTCACCTCGGCGCTGCCGTGGCTGACCAGTGCCGTGCTGTGGACCGGCGTGGCCTTCCTGGCCTGGTATGCGGTCAAGTCCGCGCGGCGTGCCTTCGCCGGTGGTGGTGGCATGGGCGAGGCCGACAGTGATGACGGCAGCCGCCGCGCGGTGCTGCTGGCCGCGGTCGGCTTCTCGCTCATCAACCCGCATTTCTGGCTGGACATGATGGTGATCGGCTCGATTGCCGAGAACTTCGGCAATGCGCGCATGGCGTTCGCCGCTGGCGTGGTCACTGCCAGCTGCCTGTGGCTGACCGCGCAGGGCCTGGGTGCCCGCCTGCTGGCACCGCTGTTCACCAAGCCCAGCACCTGGCGCGTGCTCGACGGCACCATCGCCGTCATCCTCAGCATCCTGGCCCTCACCCTGGCGGTGCGCGGGGTCCACTGACCCCGGCGCAGGCCATCCCGAACCCCACGTCCTTACTCTCTCTCCAAGGTAGTGGCAGCGACGGCACCGGCAACGGTGCCGTCGTTTTTTCTGCCGTTGCTGCACCGCCACTGGCGGCCGCGGCCGCCACCTGCCTAGAATCGCGGAGGCTGGACAGGGTGTCCGGCAGCAACAGGGGGAAGGATGCGCAGGATGATGAGTGCCGTGCTGTTGTGCGCGGTGGCTGGTGGGGTATCGGCCGGTAGCGGCGGGGTGGACCTGGACCGGTACCTGAAGCAGGAATCGTTCACCGATGTAAAACTGTCACCCGGGGGTGACTATCTGGCCGCGACGGTGCCGCTGGAAGATGCGACCGCGCTGGTGATCCTGCGTACTTCCGACCGCAAGCCGGCAGGCGTGTTCCGGCCCCAGGCGAAGAACCATGCCTACAGCTTCGACTGGGTGAGCAACGACCGCGTGCTGGTCGGCCTGGCCGAAAAATGGGGCGCGCTGGACCAGCCGCGGCCCACCGGCGAACTGTATGCGGTCAACGCCGACGGCAACCGCGGCGAGCTGCTGGTCGGCTACCGCGTGCAGGGCCGCGGCCTCGGTACGCGCATCCAGCCCAAGAAGGTCGAGGATGTCGCGGCCTTCCTCACCGACGATCTGCCCGGTGACGACCGCAACGTCCTCATCGCCGTGTGGCCGTTTTCCGATGAGCCCTATACCCGTGTCGAGCGGCTGGACGTACAGACCGGGCAGCGCGTGCGCATCTCTGGCTCGCCCGTGAAGCGTGCCGATTTCAGCACCGATGCGCAGGGCAACGTACGCTTCGCCCACGGTGCCGCATCGGACAACATCAGCAAGCTCTATTACCGCGCCAGCAATGGCGCGCAGTGGGAGCTGATCAACGATGAAGGCCTGACCCACCGGGTCGATACCCCGATCGGCTTTTCCGCCGATGGCTCGCTGGCCTACCTGCAGGTGCAGCAGCCGCAGGGCCCCGATGCGATCGTCAGCTGGAACCCGCAGACCCGCGAGCGCGTGCAGGTGCTGCGCGACGAGCAGTTCGATCCTTCCCAGGTGATCTACCAGCCCGGCACCCGTGTCCCGGTCGGTGCCCTGATCCTGGGCGACACCCCGCGCACCCGTTTCTTTGACGAGCAGGGCCCGGACGCGCGGCAGTACCGCAGCCTGGAAGCCGCCTTCGGTGGTCCGGTGTTCATCACGTCCAGCACCCGCGATGGCAGCAAGGTGGTGGTCCAGACGTGGTCGGGCAGCATCCCGGGCGAGTTCTACCTGTACGACACCAAGGCGAAGAACGCCGAGTTCCTCATCAGCCGCAGTGAGTGGATCGACCCCAAGGCTGCCGCCAGCGTGCGTCCGTTCTCGCTGAAGTCGCGCGACGGGCTGACCCTGCATGGCTTCCTGACCCTGCCGCACGGCAGTGACGGCCGCAACCTGCCGATGGTGGTGGTGCCACACGGCGGGCCGATCAGCGTCTTCGACGACGGCAGCTACGATCCGGAAACGCAGCTGCTGGCGGATGCCGGCTACGCCGTGCTGCAGGTCAACTTCCGCGGCTCGGGCAACCAGGGGCGCGCGTTCAAGCAATTGGCGGCCGAGCAGTGGGGCAGGACCATGCAGGACGATGTGACCGACGCGAC
The DNA here is from genome assembly GCF_003086915.1 of Stenotrophomonas sp. ZAC14A_NAIMI4_1. Classification (NCBI taxonomy): domain Bacteria; kingdom Pseudomonadati; phylum Pseudomonadota; class Gammaproteobacteria; order Lysobacterales; family Lysobacteraceae; genus Stenotrophomonas; species Stenotrophomonas sp. ZAC14A_NAIMI4_1. The sequence continues at coordinate 3,989,955 of NZ_CP026002.1, read as the reverse complement.
CCGCTGGGCCATCGCCGAAGGCATCGCCAACAAGGACCGCATCTGCATCTACGGTGCCAGCTACGGCGGCTATGCGGCGCTGATGGGTCCCATCCGCGAGCCGGGGCTGTACCAGTGCGCGGCGGGCTACGTCGGCATCTACGACCTGCCACTGCGCTTCACCAAGGGCGCGGCGCAGTCGGCCGACTGGAGCATGACCTGGTTGCGCGACTGGATGGGTGATCCCAAGACCCTTGGCGCCTATTCGCCAACGACGCTGGCCGCGCAGGTGAAGGTGCCGGTGTTCCTGGCCGCCGGCGGCGAAGACCAGAACGCCCCCATCGAGCACACCAAGCGCATGGAGGCGGCACTGAAGAAGGTCGGTTCGCCGGTCGAGGCGCTGTACTACAGCACCGAAGGGCATGGCTTCTACCGCCCCGAGCACCGCCGCGAATACTACACCCGCCTGCTGGCATTCCTGTCCAACAGCCTGGGTGGGGCCACTGCCAGTGCGGCCACGCCGACGGGCAGCGGCAAGGCTCCGTAAGTCCAACCGCGCACGCCGCGCGTGCGCTTCAGCATGCCGGGCAGCCACGGCTGCCCGGCCAGGGGACACCATGAAACCTTCTTTCCTGCTGGCCGGGATGCTGGCGCTGTGCGGCGCCGGCCAGGCCCGTTCGGCCGAGCTCGCGCTGGACGACTACCTGCGCCGCGCCGAGTTCAATGACATCCAGCTCTCGCCCACCGGCGAGTACCTGGCGATGACCCTGCCGCTGGAAGATGCGACCGCCGTCGCCATCCTGCGCACCAGCACCATGGAACTGGTCGGCAACTTCCGGCCGCCGCGCAACAACCACGCCGACAGCGTCGACTGGGTCAGTGACAACCGCCTGCTGATCGGCCTGGCCGAGAAGTGGGGCGCGCTGGACGCGCCGCGGCCCACCGGCGAGCTGTATGCCATGGATGCCAACGGCAAGCGCGGTGACCTGCTGGTCGGCTATCGCGCACGCCCGGACGAGCCGGGCCTGGTCAGCGGCCGCAGGGTGGAGCCGGTGGCGGCCTTCCTCGCCGACCCGTTGCAGGGCGATGACCGCAACGTGCTGATCTCGCTGTGGCCGTTTGCCAATGACACCAGTGCACGGCTGGAACGGTTGGATGTGGTCACCGGCCGCCGCGTGCTGGTCTCGCGCTCGCCGGTGCAGCGGGCCACGTTCACCACCGACAACGCGGGCGTGCTGCGCTTCGCCCGTGGCGCTGGCGAAGACAACGTCAACAAGCTGTATTACCGCCAGGATGATGGGCGCTGGACGCTGCTCAACGATGAAGACAGCAGCTACCGCATCGAACGTCCGATCGGTTTTTCCGCCGACAACCAGCTGGCCTACCTGGTGGTGCAGCAGGCCAGCGGGCCCGATGTGGTGGTCAGCTGGAATCCGCAGACCAACGAGCGCCGCACCCTGCTGCAGGATGCAGCGGTCGATCCGACCTACATCATCCACCAGCCGGGCACGCGGGTGCCGGTCGGTGTGCAGTTCGTGGGTGCGGCGCCGCGCAGCGCGTTCTTCGACGAGCAGTCGCCCACCGCGCGCATCCAGCGCATGCTGGAAAAAGCCTTCCCTGGCCACGTGGTCAGCCTGTTGTCGGCCACCCGTGACAATGCGCGCATCCTGGTCAAGGTCGACTCGGGACACAATCCCGGTGACTGGTTCCTGTTCAATACGGCCACCCGCGAAGCGGCGTTCCTGACCGCGCGCAACCGCTGGTTCGACCGCGACGGCGGTGCCAGCGTGCGTCCTGTCACCCTGGCCGCACGCGATGGCATGCTGTTGCACGGCTTCCTTACCGTGCCCCACGGCAGCGATGGCCGCGGGCTGCCGATGGTGGTGAAGCCGCATGGAGGCCCCATCGGCGAGTTCGACGACGGCAGCTTCGAGCGCGACAACCAGTTGCTGGCGGCGGCCGGCTATGCGGTGCTGCAGGTCAACTTCCGGGGCTCGGGCAATCATGGCCGCGCACACACCCAGGCCGCCGCGAAACAATGGGGCCGCGCCATGCAGGACGATGTCACCGATGCCACGCGCTGGGCCATCGCCGAAGGCATCGCCGATGCACGGCGCATCTGCATCTACGGCGCCAGCTACGGCGCGTACTCCGCGCTGATGGGGGTCGCCCGCGAGCCGGCGCTGTACCGCTGCGCGGCGGGCTATGTGGGCGTGTACGACCTGCCGCTGATGTTCAAGCGCGGCGACGTGCAGGACCGCACCTCGGGCGTGAACTACCTGCGCGACTGGCTGGGCGAGCCGGCAACGCTGGCGGAGGTTTCGCCGGTGAACCTGGCGGCCCGGATCAAGGTGCCGGTGCTGCTGGCGGCGGGGCGCGAAGACCAGCGTGCGCCGGTGCAGCACACCGAGCGCATGGAAGCGGCGTTGAAGCAGGCCGGGGTGCCGGTGGAAGCGGCCTACTACGCGCGCGAAGGGCATGGCCTGTACGGCGAGTCCAACCGGCGCGACTACTACACCCGGCTGCTGGCGTTCCTCGCACGCAGCCTGGGGGGCGCCACCGCCGCAACAGCACCTGCAGCGGCGGGCAAGGCCAAGGCGCCCTGAGCGGGCGCCGGTGCACGGGGTCTACTTGACTCCGTGCATCATCCGCTTCAGCAGTGGCGCGGCGATGAAGGCCAGCACCGCACAGCCCAGGCCGATCCACATCAGCAGCCAGAACAGGTGCGCATAGGCGCCTGCAGCCGCCACCATGTCCAGTGATTCGCCTTCGGGCACCTCGATCGCTGCCAGCTTGCCGAACAGTGCGGCCAGCGTTTCGGAGAACGCGGTCGCCAGGAACCAGGTGCCCATCATCAGGCTCATCACCCGCGGCACGGCCAGCTGGGTCACCGCCGACAGGCCGACCGGCGACAGGCACATTTCACCGCTGGCCAGCAGGAAGTAGGCCAGCACCAGCCACCACACACTGGCCATTTCGCCGGTGGCGCCCACCTGCTGCGCGGCCAGCGCCAGCGGCACGAAGGACAGCGCACCGATCACCAGGCCCCAGGCCGACTTCACCGGCTTGCCCGGCTCCCAGCCGCGGCGGTCCATCCAGGTCCATAGCGCAGCGAAGGCCGGGGCCAGCAGCACCAGGAACAGCCCGCCCAGATAGGTCAGCGAGCCGGCGGTCTGCGGAATCACCAGGCAGTCGCGTACCAGCAGCACCAGCATCAGCGCCACGATGGCGATGAAGAACGCGCGCGGCGCGTTCGAACCCGGGCGACGCTCGGACAGGCGCGCGCTGACCACGAAGCCCAGCGGTGCCAGCAGCAGCGAAACGATCGACCACGGCAGCGGGGTGCCACCGGTGATGACCAGCGCCGGCACGATGTCCTTGGTCAGCAGGCGGTCGGTGAAGGTGACCCACGAGCCGTAGGACTGCTCGTACATCGTGAAGAACACCAGCGCCATGAAGATCAGCACCATCAGCGCGATCATCTGCTGGCGCTGCACCGGGGTGCACTTGCTGCCGGTGAACCAGGCAAACCAGACCAGCACGCCGCCCAGCACCACCAGCATCAGCATCAGTGCCAGGCTGATTTCACCGCCCAAGGCGAAGGCGCCATTGCCGGCCGCCCACATCAGCCACGCCACCGGCAGCACGCCGATCACGGCGCACAGGTAGATCAGCCATTCGCGCGGCAGGCCCAGCACCTTCTGCTTCAGTGCGGCCGGCTGCGGCGGTTCGGCGTGGCCCTGCAGGTACTTCTGGCCCCACAGGAACATGGCCAGGCCGGCCAGCATGCCGATGCCGGCCGCGCCGAAGCCGTACTTCCAGCCATAGGCCTCGCCGAGGAAGCCGCAGACCAGCGAGGAGAACAGCGCGCCGAGGTTGATGCCAGCGTAGAACAGCGAGAAGCCCGAATCGCGGCGCGGGTCGTCCTGCGGGTAGAGCTTGCCGACGATGGTGGAGATGTTCGGCTTGAGGAAGCCGACGCCCATGATGATCAGTGCCAGCGACAGGTAGGTCACGGCCAGCGCCGAGGTATCGCGCACCACCTCACCGTTGACCCGGTACGCCGCGTGGCCCTCGAAGGCCATGCCCAGGTGGCCCAGCACCAGCAGGATGCCGCCGAACAGCACCGCCCGGCGCATGCCCAGCCAGCGGTCGGCGAGCATGCCGCCGAACACGGGAATGCAGTAGACCAGGCCGCCATAGGCACCGAGCAGGTCCAGGCCGGCCTTGTCGCCGAACAGGTGGTACTTGGTGAGGTAGAGCAGCAGCAGCGCCTTCATCCCGTAGAAGGAGAAGCGCTCCCACATTTCGGTGAAGAAGCAGACGTAGACGCCTTTCGGGTGGCCGAGGAAGTCGTCGGAAGCGATAGCGGCAGAATTCATCGGCGGATTATAGGCGCGCGCCGGGTAGCGCCGGGCCATGCCCGGCGACCCTTTACAGCGCCGGGCCACGCCCGGCGACCCTACGCAACGCCGGGCATGGCCCGGCGACCCCAGTAGATCCACGCCATGCGTGGATGGGGCTCATCACGCGCGGTCGATTACAGGTAGCGCAGCCAGGCCAGGTCGCGGCGGCGCGCCTTGAACCGGCCGAACAGCAGCGTCGGCGGGTACATCGCCACCGCCAGCGCGCAGGCCACCAGCAGCAGGCCGGCCACCGAATCCAGCGCGTACAGGCTGCCGTGGGTGGGCCCCCAGATGGCCAGCGCGGCCACGTACAGCAGCTTCAGCACGTACAGGTGCAGCAGGTAGAAGAACATCGGCGCCGCACCGATGTCGGCCAGCGGGCGCAGGGCGCGGGCCACCGGCGGCCATTCGTACAGGCGCAGCAGCAACAGGCCCACGCCCAGGGTCAGCAGCAGGAACTGCAGCGACGGCGGGTACTTGGTCACGTTGAACACGCTCATCCAGGTGCGCAGGGCGCTGTCCTGGTGCTGCCACGGCGCTTCGCCGTAACCGTTGGCCAGGCGCAGCAGGGCGAAGGCCGCCAGTGCGCCCAGCCCGGCCCACAGCAGCCAGCGCTGGCGCTGCACCGGGTCGCGGTCGCGGGCGAACCACGGCCCCATCAGGTAGCCCAGCACGATCACGCCGATCCACGGCAGTACCGGGTAGGACGTGCGCAGGCGCAGCACGCCGGTCTCGATCCAGTCGCGCTGGTGCAGCACTTTCCACAGCACGGCCAGCACGCCGTTGCCGTCCACGCGCACGCCATCGAACAGGTTGTGGCCGGCCACCAGCAGCACGCCCAGCCCCAGCAGCGCTGGGCGCGGCAGCCACAGCAGGCCGGCCAGCGCGATCATGCTCAGGCCGATGGCCCAGATCACCTGCAGGTACAGCGTGTCCGGCGGGAACTGGAAGGTCCAGGCGAAGTTGACCAGGGTCAGTTCCAGCACGACCAGGAACAGGCCGCGCTTGAGCAGGAAGGCGGCGATGGCGCGGCGCGGGTCGGCCTGGCGCTGGCCGTACAGCCACGCCGACAGGCCGGTGAGCAGCACGAACACGGGGGCGCACAGATGCGCCAGCAGGCGGCAGGCAAACAGGGCAGGGGACACGCTGGCCGCATCCATCGGGTCGCCGACCTGGTGCTGCAGGAAGAAGGTCTCGCGCACGTGGTCAAGCAGCATCAGCAGCATCACGGTGCCGCGCAGCTGGTCGATGGAGGCCAGCCGTGGGGAGGGGGAAGGGGGCACGCGAGATGCTCGACCGGCGTGACAGGATATAACATAACTTTTCGTGGTGCAGTCGTTCAGGACCGGCAGGCCTCCGCGGTCCAGCCCTTATGTTCGTCGTGGTGGACGGGGATCACCCGGGTTGATCCGTCAGGCTGGGCCTTCAGGCAGAACGTTGCGGTGTAGCCAGCGATCGGGCCGATCCGGCGTACGTTGAGGAATACCCCATACAGCGCTCCAGGAATCAATGGCTGTGGAACGTCAAGCAACGTGGCCGACGCAGGAATCTCCCCATACACAATGCACTGCCCCGGTTTCAATAATGCGGCCGGGCTGGGGTGATACATGAACGACCACGTGTTCTCGGTGCCATGGCGATGCACGGTCAGTGCTTGCAGCAGGCGGGGTGAGCGGAGCGATTCGAATGCTCTTGTTGGCAGCCCGAAACAAGGCTTCCCGTTTCTGTCCTCGACGACGGCGGTGCCAAAACCGCTGTAGGCCTCGGCACTGCCGATGCCCAGCAATGCACACATCCCGGCGCCCACTACGATGGTGGAAGCCCGCTTTGCCAGTCGGATGCGGTATGTCGTCATTCTGCTCCGTGCGGGTGGTCGCTGCGGTGGCGGCACGGTGTGGGAAGTCGGGTGATGCCACAAGCGCGTGCCGTGGCGGAGGGCGGGTCCCGTTGCGCAGAGCGCCGCTACTCAAGGCTGGTGGCCTCAGGTAGTCGTTCTGGAGCCGCTGCTGCACTGTGCACAATATGGCCAGATACGACACGCTGCGCGGGGTGTGGGCTGCCCGACAGGCATCCCGGGCTGACCGGTACCAACCGCACTGGACTTGCCGCCCCCTGAACGCTAGCGTGCAAGGGATTTTTTGCCAGCAGGGGCTTCCATGAACCATGACGCTGCGCCCAAGCAGCTCACCTTCCGCGCAGTGGCCCTGGCCATCGTGCTGGCGGTGGTGCTGTCGGCGGCCAACGCCTATCTCGGTCTGTTCGCAGGCCTGACCATCGCCACCGCCATTCCCGCGGCGGTCATTTCCATGGGCGTGCTGCGCCTGCTGGGCGGTGGTTCCATCCTCGAAAACAACATCGTCCAGACCGGCGCTTCGGCCGGTTCGTCCATCGCCGCCGGTGTCATCTTCACCATCCCGGCGCTGGTCATCATGGGCTACTGGCCGGACTTCAAGTACTGGTGGGTGCTGGGCATCGCCGGCCTGGGCGGCCTGCTGGGCGTGCTGTTCTCGGTGCCGCTGCGCCGTTCGATGATCGTCGAAGACCCGCTGCCCTTCCCGGAAGGCAAGGCTGCGGCCGAAGTGCTCAAGGCCGGTGAGAACCCCGGCCCGGGCCTGAAGATCCTCGGCCTGTCGGCCGTGATCGGTGCCTTCGTCAAGCTGGCCGCCGAAAGCGGCCTGCGCCTGATCCCCGATGCCTGGTCGACCTCGGCCTACGTCGGCAGCTCCAAGATCACCGCCTTCATCGGCACCAACCTGTCGCCGGCCCTGCTGGGCGTGGGCTACATCGTTGGCCTGAACGTCGGCATCGTGGTCGTGTCCGGCTCGATCCTGACCTGGCACATCGCCATCCCGATCTACCAGGCGTTCTTCATGAACACCGATCCGGCCCTGGCCGCGTCGGTCGCCGCCGCCTCGTCCACCGAGGCCGCGTTCGCCATCTGGGGCGCGAAGATGCGTTACCTCGGCGTCGGCGCGATGCTGATCGGCGGCATCTGGACCCTGATCTCGCTGCGCAAGTCGCTGCTGAACGGCGTCAAGAGCGGCTTTGCCGCCGCGCGCAAGAGTGGCGGCCCCGTGCTGGCCCACACCGAACGCGACCTGCCGATGAAGTGGATGCTGGTGGCCCTGGTGGTCTTCGTGCTGCCGCTGCTGGCCCTGTACCAGGCCATCGTCGGCCAGTGGCACGTGTCGATCCCGATGACCATCATCATGATCGTCGCCGGCTTCCTGTTCGTGTCGGTCTCGGCTTACCTGGCCGGCCTGATCGGTTCGTCCAACAACCCGGTCTCGGGCATCACCATCTCCACCATCCTGTTCGCTTCGGCCGTGCTGGTGGTGCTGCTGGGCGCCGACGGCCTCAAGCCGGTCGGTGCCGGCGGTGCGCCGCTGGGTGCGGTGGCCGCCATCATGATCGGCGCGGTGGTCTGCTGCGCCGCCGCGGTGGGCGGTGACAACCTGCAGGACCTCAAGGCCGGCTACATCGTCGGTGCCACCCCGTGGAAGCAGCAGCTGATGCTGGGCATCGGCGCGTTCTCGTGCGCGCTGATCATGGCCCCGGTGCTGAACCTGCTGGCGACCGCCTACGGCATCGGCGTGAAGTCCGAGCTGCACCCGAACGCGCTGGCCGCCCCGCAGGCGAACCTGATGGCGTCGGTGGCCAAGGGCCTGTTCGGTGGCGAACTGCCGTGGACCTTCATCGGCATCGGTGCCGTGGTCGGTGCGGTCATCATCGCCTTCGACAGCTGGCTGAAGTCGCGCAATTCGCGCTTCCGCGTGCCGGTGCTGGCCGCCGCCATCGGTATCTACCTGCCGCTGGAACTGATGGTGCCGATCTTCCTGGGTGGCCTGATCGCCTACCTGGTCGAGCGCTTCCACAAGGTGCGTGGCGATGACGAAGAAGGCCGCGACCGCGTGCACAAGCCGGGCGTGCTGTTCGCCGCCGGCCTGATCACCGGCGAGGCCCTGATGGGTATCGCCATTGCCGTGCCGATCGTGGTCAGCAGCCGCGCCGACGTGCTGGCCCTGCCGTTCCACCTGCCGGCCGCGCAGTGGTTCGGCCTGGCCGTGCTGTTCCTGGTGGGCTGGCTGATCTACCGCACCGGCAAGCGCGCCATGGCGTAAGAGCAAGGGGTCGGATCCCTTCCCGGCGGGAAGGGCTCTGACCCCGGTTCGCCGCTGACAGCCGGGCAGGGGTCAGAGCCGATTCCTGCGGAATCGGATCCGACCCCGACGCAGCCCCCGCAAACCCCGCTCCGGCGGGGTTTGCTCGTTCTGGCGGCGCGGCAACCCCGGCCGGGCGGCCATGACCGATGGCCTTGGCAGCCCCGCCCGCACGGGCCTACCATCGGTTTTTTGCCGTCCTGCGGAGACCCCGATGAAACTGCGTCATGCCCTGCTGCCACTGAGCCTGCTGGCCGCCCTGCCCAGCGTCGCCGCTGCCCGTGGCCTGGAAGTCCGCGACATGGTGGCCATGGATCGTGTCTCCGCCCCGGTCCTGACTGCCGACGGCGGCACCGTGGTGTTTGCCAAGCGCAGCACCGATGCCAACCTCAAGTCCAGCACCGCGCTGTTCGCGCGCAACCTGCGCACCCGCGATGCGGCACCGCCGAAGCAGATCACCCCGGCCGGCTGGAACGTCAACTCGGCTTCGCTCTCGGCCGACGGCCAGACCGTGTACTTCCTCAGCGCCAAGAACGGCAGCCAGCAGCTGTACGCGCAGGCCATCAGCGGTGGTACCCCGCGCCAGCTGACCGATTTCGCGGTGGACGTGGACAGCTACCACGTCTCGCCGCAGGACGACCGCGTGCTGTTCAGCGCCGGCGTGTTCCAGGCCTGTGCCTCGGACCTGGCCTGCACCGAGAAGAAGCTCAAGGATGTGGCCGATGCCAAGGCCAGCGGCAAGGTCTTCGATTCGCTGTTCGTGCGCCATTGGGACACCTGGAACGATGGCCGCCGCAACACCCTGTTCGTGGCCCCGCTGCCGGCGGCCAAGGCCGGCCCGGTGAAGGGCGCCTCGGCGCTGAGCGCGACCATCGACGGCGACGCACCGTCCAAGCCGTTCGGCGGCAATGACGATTTCACTTGGTCGCCGGACGGCGCCAGCGTGGTCGCCAGCATCCGCGTGGCCGGCAAGCAGGAACCGTGGTCGACCAACTTCGACCTGTACCGCTTCGATGCCGCCGGCAAGCAGGCGCCGGTCAACCTGACCGCCGCCAACCCCGCCTGGGATGCCGGCCCGGTGTTCAGCGCCGATGGCAAGACCCTGTTCTACCGCGCCATGAAGCGCCCGGGCTTCGAAGCCGACCGCTTCGGCCTGATGGCGATGGACGTGGCCAGCGGCAAGACCCGCGAGATCGCCCCGCAGTGGGATCGTTCGGCCGGTGAGATCAACCTCTCCGCCGATGGCGCCAGCATCTACACCACCACCGACGACCTGGGCGAGCACCCGCTGTTCCAGATCGACGTGGCCAGCGGCAAGGCCACCAAGGTCATCGGCGATGGCACCGTGTCTGCGGTCAGCGTGGCCGGCAACAGCGTGGCCATCACCCGCAACAGCCTGAAGAGCAATGACCAGGTGCTGGTCGGCATGCTGCCGGCTGCCGGCCAGCCGATCGGCGAACTGCGCGCGCTGACCCCGGCCGCCGGCGACGTGCTGAAGGACGTCAACTTCGGCGACTTCGAACAGTTCGAGTTCAAGGGCTGGAACAACGACACCGTGCACGGCTACGTGGTCAAGCCGCACAACTACCAGGAAGGCAAGTCCTACCCGGTCGCGTTCCTCATCCACGGCGGCCCGCAGGGCAGCTTCGGCAACGGCTGGAGCTACCGCTGGAACCCGCAGACCTACACCGGCCAGGGCTACGCCGTGGTCATGATCGATTTCCACGGTTCCACCGGCTACGGCCAGGCCTTCACCGATGCGATCAGCCAGCACTGGGGCGACCGCCCGCTGGAAGACCTGCAGAAGGGCTGGAACGCCGCGCTGAAGCAGTATTCCTTCCTCAACGGTGACAAGGCCTGCGCACTGGGCGCCAGCTACGGCGGCTTCATGGTCAACTGGATCGCCGGCAACTGGAACAGCCCGTTCAAGTGCCTGGTCAACCACGACGGCGTGTTCGACCAGCGCATGATGGGTTATGCCACCGAAGAACTGTGGTTCACCGAGTGGGAGCAGGGCGGCACGCCGTACGAGAAGGCGGCCAACTTCGAGAAGTTCAACCCGGTCAACCACGTGGCCGACTGGAAGAAGCCGATCCTGGTCATCCACGGCCAGCAGGACTTCCGCATTCCGGTCGAGCAGGGCCTGGCTGCGTTCACCGCCGCCCAGCGCCAGGGCATCGAATCGAAGTTCCTGTACTTCCCGGACGAGAACCACTGGGTGCTGAAGCCGAACAACAGCATCCTGTGGCATGACACCGTCAACGCCTGGCTGAAGCAGCACATCGGCGAATAAGCCGGTCCAGCGCCTAGGGGGGCGGATCCCTTCCGCACCGCGGAAGGGCTTCGACCCCGTCATTGACCGCCCCTGGGGTCAGAGCCCTTTCGCGTGGCGAAAGGGATCCGACCCCGCACCCAGAGCGCCTGCATGATCCAGAACGACATCGTCGTCTTCGGCTTGATCGCCGCCACTCTCGGCGCCGTGTTCTGGACCGCCTCGCGCGAACAGGGTGCGTGGAAGCGCTTCTACACCTTCGTGCCAGCGCTGCTGCTGTGCTACCTCATTCCCGGCATCTACAACACCGTTGGCCTCATCGACGGGCAGAACACCAAGCTCTACAACCCGATCGCGCGCGACATCCTGCTGCCGGCAGCGCTGATCCTGCTCACCCTTGCGGTGGACATCAAGGGCATCCTGCGGCTGGGCCCGAAGCTGGTGCTGATGTACCTGGGCGCCTCGGCCAGCATCATGCTCGGCGCGGTGGTGGCCTTCCTGGTGATGCGCGCGATCCATCCCGAAACCGTGGCCGGCGATACCTGGGCCGGCATGGCCGCACTGGCCGGCAGCTGGATCGGCGGTGGCGCCAACATGCTGGCCATGCGCGAAGTGTTCGACGTCAACGCGACCACCTTCGGCCAGTTCGCGGTGGTCGATGTCGGCGTGGGCTATGTGTGGATGGCCGCGCTGATCTTCCTGGCCGGGCGCGCGGCGAAGATCGATGCGCGCAGTGGCGCAGACACCTCGGCCATCGATGAACTGAAGGAACGCATCGCGCGCTTCCAGGCCGAGCACGAGCGCATTCCCAGCCTCACCGACCTGATGCTGATCGTCGCGGTGGCCTTCGGCGGCGTCGGTCTGTCACACGCCGTCGGCGCGCCGCTGGCGGCGTGGTTCAAGGTGCATGTCAGCTGGGCGTCGCAGTTCAGCCTGGATGCGCCGTTCGTCTGGGTGGTGGTGCTGTCCACCACCCTGGGCCTGAGCCTGAGCTTCACCCGTGCGCGCACCCTGGAAGGGGCCGGTGCCTCGCGCCTAGGCTCGCTGCTGTTGTATTTCCTGATTGCCTGCATCGGCATGCAGATGGACCTGCTGGCGCTGCTGGATCGCCCGTGGCTGTTCCTGCTGGGCCTCATCTGGATCGCCGTGCACATCGCCCTGCTGTGGTGCCTGGGCCAGGTGCTGAAGGTGCCGTTCTTCTATTTCGCCATCGGTTCGCAGTCGAACATCGGCGGCCCGGCCTCGGCGCCGGTGGTGGCCGCGGCGTTCCACCCGGCGCTGGCGCCGGTGGGCGTGCTGCTGGGCACGATGGGCTATGCCACCGGCACGTACCTGGCCTACATCGTCGGCATCACCCTGCGCGCGCTGGCCGCGTAGAGTCGAGCTTGCTCGACTGCTTCTGGTTTCGGGGTGATGGGGTCAGATCCCTTTTGCGCAGCAAAAGGGATCTGACCCCGGTTCACGGTGCGTCACGCCACCGGCAACCCGCGTTCGATCAACCACGCACGCGCGTCTTCCGCATCCTGCTCGAACCACGCCTTCGTGGACCCCAGCCGGTACGTGTATCCCCACGCATCCATGTCGGCCATCAGCCGCTCGCTGCCCACGCCGGGCAGCTGGCCGGCCAGCACGATCTGCAGGTAGCAGGTGGCGTCTTCCTCCGGCACCGAATCGGTGGCGTCGGTATGCACCTGCGCGCGCCGCTCCGGGGGCAGCACGATCAGGTGGCAGGCCTCATGCAGCATCGAATGCACCGGCGTGTCGTCGCGCACGTAGACGTCGCTGGCGATGATGCCGGCTTCGGGTTCGCCCCAGTAGCTGCCGGGAATGGGCTCGCCGGCCGCGACGTGGTGCAGGCGCAGGTCATGCGCGGCCAGCAGGCGCTGCGCATCGGCGAAGGCGATATCGCCGACGCGGGTCACGTTCGGTTCGGGTGCGGTGTCGGTCATGCGGGGTCACGCGGCCCCGCCCATGCAGGCACGGGCGGGGCAGGGGGTCAGGGTTTTTCCGGGCCTTCAGGCAGCGCCACGGAGATGTCCAGTACGTCGTGCTGGCCATCCTTCACCAGGTCGACCTTCACCGCGTCGACGTCGATGTTGACGTACTTCTTGATCACTTCCAGCAGCTCGCGCTGCAGCAGCGGCAGGTAATCGGGGCCACCGCGGTTGCTGCGTTCCTGCGCGATGATGATCTGCAGGCGGTTCTTCGCGGTTTCGGCGGTGGTCTTCTTCGCTTTGAGGAAATCGAACAGGCCCATGCTTACCCTCCGAACAGCTTGCTGAAGAAGCCCTTCTTCTCCACGGTGGTGAAGCGCATCGGGCGCTCTTCGCCGAGGATGCGTGCAACGGCATCGTCGTAGGCCTGGCCGGCCGCCGATTCACCGTCCAGGATGACCGGCTCGCCCTTGTTGGAGGCATTGAGCACGTCGCCCGATTCGGGGATCACGCCGATGGCCTTCAGGCCCAGCACTTCCTCGACGTCGGCGATGCTCAGCATCTCGCCGCTTTCCACGCGCACCGGGGTGTAGCGGGTCAGCAGCAGGAAGGCCGGCACGTTCTGGCCCGATTCGGCCTTGTGGGTCTTCGAATCCAGCAGGCCGATGATGCGGTCCGAGTCGCGCACCGAGGACACTTCCGGGTTCACCACCACCACGGCGCGGTCGGCGAAGTACATCGCCAGGAAGGCGCCCTTCTCGATGCCGGCCGGGGAGTCGCAGATGATGTACTCGAAGCCGTCGGCGGCCAGGTCCTTCAGGACCTTGCCCACGCCTTCCTGGGTCAGCGCATCCTTGTCGCGGGTCTGCGAGGCAGCCAGCACGTACAGGTTGTCGAAGCGCTTGTCCTTGATGAGGGCCTGCTTGAGGGTCGCTTCGCCGTGCACGACGTTGACGAAGTCGTACACCACGCGGCGCTCGCAACCCATGATCAGGTCGAGGTTGCGCAGGCCGACGTCGAAGTCGATCACGGCCACCTTCTTGCCGCGGCGCGCCAGGCCGCAGGCCAGGCTCGCGCTGGAAGTGGTCTTGCCGACGCCGCCCTTGCCGGAGGTGACTACGATGATTTCAGCCAAAGGACTTCTCCTGATGATTCTGTTTGGGGGCTGCGTCAGTCCAGCGCAGCGATCTTGATCTGGTCCTGTTCCAGCCACACCTGCACGGCCTTGCCGCGCAGGTTGTCCGGCACATCGTCCAGTACCTTGTAATGGCCTGCAATGGCGACCAGTTCCGCATGGAAATCGCGGCAGAAAATACGCGCCGCGGTGTTGCCCTGGGCCCCTGCCAGCGCGCGGCCGCGCAGGGTCCCGTAGATATGGATGCTGCCGTCGGCGATGACCTCGGCGCCTGCGCCGACGGTGGCCATCACGGTCAGGTCGCAGTTTTCCGCGTACAGCTGCTGGCCCGAGCGTACGTTGCCCAGCTGCATGCGGCCCGGCTGCGGCGCGGCCGCATCGGCGGCGTTGCCCACCGGGGCGACCGGAGCCGGTGCCGGTTCGGCCTTGGCGGCACGACGCGGTTCGGCGGCAGGCGGCGCGGGCGGCGGCGGGGCCGGTTCGGCCTCGGCGCGCTCGTACTGGGCGCGGAACTTGGCCAGCAGGGGCAGGCCAAGCTGCTGCGAGAGCAGGTCGACCGCCGTGGTGCCATAGGCCAGTGCCACCGGCAGCACGCCGGCGCTGCGCAGCCCATCCACCAGCGCCTGCGCGGTGGCCGCGTCGGGCACCTGGCTCAGGCCGCCGAAATCGAGGATGACCGCCGCGCGGCCGAACAGCTTCGGCGCACGGTTCACGCGTTCCTGCATTTCCTGCACGAGGCGTTCGACATCAAGGGTACGGATGCGCAGGTTGGCAATGCCCACCTGGCCGATCTTCAGTTCACCGGCCTGTTCGTAATCGAAATTCACCGCCACGCTCAGGTCCCCGTCGGCCGCTGTGCCTGCACCGGCAGCTGCCGGTCACGCGCCCATGCCACATCCGGCAGCTTGCCGCCGTAGGTCTCCTGGACCCACGGGTAGCTGCACAGTTCCTTGGCCAGCATGCTGGCGCGCACGTCGACATGCGGCATGGTGTTCTGGCCCAGCTCGCGGAAGCCGAAGCTGCCGTGGAAGAGCAGGGCGGCATCGGCGCCGTGGTCCAGGAACACCTCGCAGGTCATCTGCGGGTAGCGCAGCTCGGCAAAGCTCTGCGCATCGGCATAGAACGCACGGCCGACGCCACCACCGCGACGGCGGCTGGCGACCACGATGCGGTCGATATAGAAGAAGGGGGTGGCCAGCTGCTGCTTGAACCAGGCGAAGTTGCTGCTGTCGTGCTGGCTGTCGCTGCCGAAGCCGATCAGGAAGCCGGCCAGGTTGCCGTCGCGCTCGGCGACGCGGAAATACTCAGCGGTATCGTAGAACAGGTGCAGGCGTGCGGCATCCAGCGGAAGGATGGCCAGGCCAGCATTGTTGTTCAAAGCCAGGACGGAATCGAGCTCGTGCTCGCGCACGTCGCGGATGACAATCGACATTGTGACTCCGTGGGGTAACGCGGTTGGTCCATCAACGGACCCTGCGCACGATTATTGCATGCCCGGGGCGGGCTGCGGCATGAACAGGGGGAAGGGCAGGCATGACTTCCGCCAGAGTGCAGCGGACGGGGTTCAACCGTAGAGTGCTGGCATGTTGGGAGTCCTCAGCCATACACGTGTCCTGCGACTGGCCGGCCTGTTTACCTGGGTCATGGTCGGCCTGCCCCTGGCCTATTCGCAGTTCGAGAACCTGCATGCCCGTGCCGACATGGGAGGCTGGGCCGTGCTGCTGTTCCTGGCCTACCTGTCCTTCGGTGCGGCCTATTTCCGGCTGACCCGCTCGCTGCGCAGCGACAGCCACACCACCTGGCTGGACCGCGGCCTGCTGCTGCTGCTCACCGTCTCGGCGCTTGGCGTCAGCTTCCTCAGCGGCTCGGGCCTGGGCAGCATCCTGATGATGGTGGCCGCCGGCGTCATCCCGTGGATGCTCTCGGTGCGGCTGGGCGTGCTGTGGCTGCTGGTCAGCCAGCTGGCGGTGGCGCCGGTCTACTACATGCTGCTGCGCTTCCCGCTGTTCGAGGCGGTGATGCAGTCGCTGCTGTACGGCGGCTTCTCCATGTTCATCTTCGTGACCAGCCTGGTGGCGCGGCAGCAGACCGAGGCCCGCGACGAGCAGCGCCGGCTGAACGCCGAGCTGCGCGCGACCCGGGCCCTGCTGGCCGAGAGCGCGCGGGTCAACGAGCGCACCCGCATCTCGCGCGAACTGCACGACGTGCTGGGCCACCAGCTGACCGCGCTGACCCTGAACCTGGAAGTGGCCGGGCATCTGGCCGAGGGCCAGGCACTGGAACACGTCAAGCGCTCGCATACCCTGGCCAAGCTGCTGCTGGGCAACGTGCGCGAGGTGGTCAGCCAGCTGCGCGAGACCGGTGCCATCGACCTGGCCGCCGCGCTGCGCCCGCTCACCGAGAACGTGCCCTCGCTGGACATCGTGCTGGACGTGGAGGAGCCGCTGAACGTGGAAGACCCGCAGCGCGCCCACGTGCTGCTGCGCTGCACCCAGGAGATCATCACCAACGCGGTGCGCCACGCCCAGGCACGCCACCTGTGGATCCGGGTGTACCGTGAGGCGCCGGGCCTGGTGGTGGTGGAGGCCAGCGACGACGGCGTCGGCGCGGCAATGGTCAATGCGGGCAATGGCTTGCGCGGCATGCGCGAACGCCTGCAACAATGTGGCGGCCAGCTGCAGGTGGATACCCACCCCGGCGAAGGCTTCCGCCTGCGGGCCACGGTACCGGCAACGGTGCTGGCGGCCCTCACCGAGGTTCCTGAAGGAGTGCGTTGATGATTCGCGTCTGCCTGGTCGATGACCAAACCCTGGTGCGGCAGGGAATCCGCTCCCTGCTGGCGCTCGACGACGGCATCGAGGTGGTGGCCGAGGCCGCCGATGGCCGCCAGGCCGTCGAGCTGGTACCGCAGGTGCGTCCGGACGTGGTCCTGATGGACATGCGCATGCCGGTGATGTCCGGGCTGGAGGCGCTGCAGGTGCTGTCGCGCCAGGAGCAGCTGCCGCCGACCATCATCCTCACCACCTTCGACGACGACCAGCTGGTGCTGGCCGGGCTGAAGGCCGGTGCCAAGGGCTACCTGCTCAAGGACGTCACCCTGGCGCAGCTGGTCGGTGCCATCCGCACCGTGGCCGACGGCGGCTCGCTGGTGCAGCCGGCGGTGACCCAGCGCCTGCTGTCGGGCCTGGAGCACATGCGCAACGATTTCGTCAGCCTGGACCGCCCGGACCCGCTGACCGACCGCGAAACGGAGATCCTGCGGCTGATGGCCAGCGGTTTCTCCAACAAGGAGATCGCCAATTCGCTGGGGGTCGCCGAAGGGACCATCAAGAACCACGTGTCCAACATCCTGTCCAAGCTGGGGGTGCGCGACCGCACCCGCGCCGTGCTGAAGGCGTTCGAACTCCAGCTGGTCTGAAAAAAGCCTTTTACGACAAAGGTTTGGGCGAAATTCCGAGTGCCGGGCCAGAATGCCCCCCTACATCCAGGGGGGCCGGATGCGTTACTCTTCAAAATCTTTGTCCATACAAATACGCAGCCGGCACGGAAACCGGTGCGCCAATCCGATAACAATGCCTGCGAAGCCTGCTAGGATTGGCGCTTCGCTTCAATCAACCCGGCCGTGGGATCGGCCCCGGAGACTCTCTGAATGACCCGTATTATCGAGTTCCTGATCGCCTTGGGGATCGTGGCTGGCCTGTTCGTCATTATTGGCGTCTGTCTGCCGGGCGAGCGTCACATCACCGAAAGCATCGAGACCAACCGCAAGATGACGATCGTGTACGACACGGTCAACAGCCTGCGCCGCTTCAAGGACTGGAACCCGCTGGTTCTGCGCGATCCCGCCGTTGATCTGAAGCTGTCCGGCCCGGCCTCCGGCAAGGGTGCCACGCTCGACTTCTCCTCCAAGGACCTGGGCAACGGTTCCTGGAAGATCACCGAGTCGGAAGAAAACAAGCGCGTTGTGATCGCCGTCGAAGACCCGACCAAGGGCCACGACAAGGTCACCACCTTCACCCTGGAGCCGACCGGCAAGGGTGGCCGTAACGTCAAGATCACCCAGGATTACTCGGTGAAGTACGGCTTCGACCTGTTCGGCCGCTACGCAGGCCTGTATGTCAGCCGCCAGATCGGCGACGACATCAAGATGGGTCTGTCGCGCATGGCGAACATGCTGGCCACCGTGCCGAACGTCGACTACCGCACTGCCGAAGCCCCGCTGACCGATCTGGCCATCGTGGAAGTGCCGGCCGAGGACCTGCTGGTCGTCAACGCCGGTAACGTCGATCGCGGCCAGGAGACGATCACCAAGTCCATCAAGGACAACGAAGAGTGGATCAAGCGCGTGATGGATGCCAATGGCCTCGAAGCCGCTGGCCCGTTCCGCATCATCACCACCGATTTCGGTGCTGAGAAGTACGCCTTCGACATCGCCCAGCCGGTGAAGAAGAAGGGTACCGAAGGCACTGGCGCTGAAGAACTGAGCGTCAAGATCGACGGTGGCGCACCGGTCAAGTACCAGCGCGTTGCTGCGCACCGTTCGGCCCACGCGGCCTACACCGGCCACATGGCTGGCCTGGACGTTGCCCGCAACGCCCTGCGTGCCTGGGCTGTGACCAACGGTTCGGAAGTGATCGATCGCCCGTACGAAACCTGGAAGGACGGTCTGGACAAGTCGTTCACCCCGGAAGGCACCTACGACATCTACTGGGCCGTCAAGTAAGCTTCGGCTGACCCATGTAATGTTGGATACGAAAACGCGCCGCTTCCTGCGGCGCGTTTTTTTTTCATCTGCGCCCGGTGGGGCGCTGCGCAAGGAGCAGTGATGTTCAATCCGGAACGACGCGCGCGTAAGCCTTCCCTGCTGGCCTGCCTGGGCGCGCTGCTGGCGGCGGCCTCGATCGGCCTGTCCGCCTACGCCTCGCACGGCGTGGCCGAGCCGCTGGCCCAGCAGCATCTGAACATGGCCGCGCTGTATGCCTTTGCCCATGGTGCGGTGCTGCTGGCGCTGGGCCCGCGCGCACAGGGGGCAATCGCCCACCTGGGGCTGTATGCGCTGCTGCTGGGCGTGCTGCTGTTCTCCGGCAGCCTGGCCGGTGCGGCGCTGTGGCAGTGGCCGACGCGGCTGGCACCGGTAGGTGGCACCACGTTGATGGCGGGCTGGGTGCTGCTGGCGTTCAATGCGCTGAGGCGCTGACGGCCGTTGCGACTGCGACCGCCTTGTAGAGCCGAGCCCACGCTCGGCTGCCTTTGATCGGGTCGGCGCAGCAGCCGAGCATGGGCTCGGCTCTACAGTGATCCGTTCCAGCACCAGTGCCACGGCTCGTAGACGATGCCGTGCGGGTTGTCGCGCGGGTAGCTCAGGCTGAAGCCATGGGTGCCGGCGTGCGCCTGCAGCCAGGCAAACGCGTCCGTCGCCTCGAAGGTTTCCTCGGCCGGCGCGTCGCCCGGCGTGCCGATGTCCAGCGCATGGCCGCTGTGATGTTCGCTGAAACCCGGTGCCGCGTTGACCTTGAGGATGTCGGCCACGCCAAGGCCACGGGCCAGCTTCCGTTCGAAGATGCCCAGCTGGTAGGCGTGGCTGCGGAAGCCGGAGATCGCGTCCAGTGCCACGCCGCCGCGCGCGGCGTGCAGGCGCATGCGCCGCCAGCCCTGCGCGGCGCCACGGCGCAGCCACAGCGGGCGGCCGAAGCGGTCACGACCGGCGAAATGCAGCACACAGGGTTCGGCCTCCAGGGCCAGGCCGCTGTCCTGCGCATACTGCCCTGCATCCAGCCCCAACTGCTGCAGGCGCTGCTGCAGGCCGGCCAGCGGCAGCCACTGCGCCTCCAGGTGCGCCGCAAACGGGCGCGCCCTGGCGCCGCCCTCCAGCAGCGCCAGCGCTTCGTCCACGCCGGGTTCGCGCGGCAGGTGCGGCACCAGTGAGTGCACGCCCTGTGGCAGCACCGCGGCCAGGTAACGGCCATCGCGCTTGCGCCGCAGCACCCAGCGCGCACGCGCCAGCAGGCGCGCATCCAGGTTGCTGCGCGCGCGCAGCAGGGCGGCCGGCCACAGTTCCACGGCCTCGGTGTTGATCAGCAGGGGGGCGCGACGGTGCATGCCCGCAGCTTACTGCGGTGGCGCGGTCGCAGCCACCTTGCGCAGTGCGTCCAGCAGGGCCTGCGGCCGGTCCAGGCTGAGCAGCAGCGTGCTGCCGCCGCGCACCGGAATCACCAGCGTGTGCTGGCGGTCGGTGACCAGGGCAAAGCCCTTGCTGCCACCCTGCAGGCGGAAGTGCCCCGAATAGAAGCCCGGCATCGAGTAGCCGTTGGTCTTCAGGCGCAGGCCATAGCGGCGGTCACGGCTGAGGTCGACCACTTCGGCCTGGTCCAGCTGCATCTGCGCGACCGGCGTGCGACGCCGGTACAGCGTCGAGCGCACGTCGAGCACATCACCGTCCAGGCTGACCCGGCGGCGGAAGAACGTGGCGCCCAGCCCGGCGCCGATCAGCACCAGCGTTGCCAGGCTCCAGGCGGCGCTGCCCCACATCCGGAAGAACGGCGGCGACAGGGTGATCTCCATCCACCGTGCATCGGCGGGTGCGTCCTTCAGTTCGGCCCAGACACAGAGGGCAAAGACCACCAGCACCGGACCGAGGATCCACAGCACGCGCAGCGGCGAACTCTCGGCAACGTCAAACGTGCGTGGGTCGCTGCCGCTCATCGCTGCGCCTCCACCCAGCGCGCCACGTCGGCAATCAGGGTCGTGTCGACGTGCCCCGGCTGCGCGTATTCCTTCAGCGAGCTGGGGCCACTGCCGGCCACGCCGATATGGTTCAGGGCCGGGTAGGCCTGCCACTGCACATCCCTGCGGCCCTGCAGCGCCTGCTTCCACAGCTGCCAATCGGCGTCGGGCACCTGGAAATCGCGACCGCCGTGCAGCATCAGCAGGGGCTTGTGCAGCGCCTTGGCATCGCCACGTGCGTCGACTGCTTCGATGCTTTTCCAGAACGTCTGCGGCACGCCCAGCGGCAGTTCGCTGGCGGCGACCGGGGCGCTGCCACGGGCAGCGGCGATCTGCGCGTCGAGCCGGTCCAGGAATGCCTGTTCCGGCGCGCTGATGTCACCGTCCAGGCCGAGCAGATAGCGGTTCTGCTCGGGCAGCAGTTCCAGCAGGGTGCGTGCCGGTGCCGCCCACAGGATCGCGCCACGCGCCTGCGGCCAGCGGCTGGCGATGCGCGGGGCGAGCATGCCGCCCTGGCTGTGGCCGAGGACGAAGACACGGCGGCCATCGATGCGCGGATCGGCGGCGAGTGCGGCAAGGGCCGCGACGGCGTCGTCGGTGGTTTCATCATCGACGGTGAAGCTGCCGCCGCGGAAATCCTGCGGGCGGGCAAAGGTGCGCTTGTCGTAGCGCAGGACGGCGATGCCCTGCGCGGCCAGGCCGCGGGCGATGTCCAGGAACGGGCGGCTGGCACCGATGGTTTCGTCACGGTCCTGCGGGCCCGAGCCATGCACCAGTACCACGGCCGGGAACGGGCCCTTGCCCTTGGGCAGGGCCAGCGTGCCCGGCAACGCGCCGCGCGCCTGCGGCACGCTGAAATCCGCCTCGCTGTAGTTCGCGTCGGCCGGTGGCGGCGCGGCCTTGGCTGCCGGGGCAGGGCGCAGCAGCAGGCCGGCCACCTTGTCCTGCGCGTCCACCGCCACCTGCGCGATCACTGCGCCGCTGGCGAACTGCAGCGGCACTTCCACCAGGTGCATGCCCTGCTGCTCGCTGCTGTGGGCGGTGCCACGCTGCTTCAGTTCACCCAGCGACTGCCACAGCCCCTGCAGCTTTTCGGCCGGCACGGCGCTGGCCATCTTCGCGGTGAACATCGCTTCGGCCTCGGCGATGCGCCCGGCCTGCAGGTGGTCCAGCAGCTGCGTGGCGACCTGCTGCGGCTCGGCGGCCAGGGCACCGCCGCTGAAGGCGGCCAGTGCGACGGCGAACAGGGTGGGGCGCAGGCGCATGGTCACTGCTCCTTCTTGAAGACCAGCATGGCTGGGCGCATCGGCGCCGGGATGATGATGTTGACCAGTTCCCAGCCGAGCTGGCCCTGGCGGTTCAGCTCAGCCTGGATGTCCTCCGGCTTCTGCAGGCCCATCAGCGACGTTTTGACTTCGACAGTCAGGTAGCTCCAACGCTTGCTCATTCCTTGTCCTCCGACGATGGCTTGGGTTTCGGCAGGCGTCCTGCCTTGCGCAGGGCGTCGCGCAGCACGTATTCGATCTGCGCGTTGAGGCTGCGCAACTCGTCGTCAGCCCAGCGCTGCGCGGCGGCCAGGACATCGGCGTTGATACGCAGCGGATAGGCTTTCTTCTCACTCATGCAAGCTCCTGGCGGGGCGGTGGGGCGCCCCGTTGCGAGGTTCAGTACAGCGAACCAGCGTTGACGATCGGCTGGGTGCCACGGTCCGAGCACAGCACGGTCAACAGGTTGCTGACCATGTGTGCCTTGCGCTCCTCATCCAGCTGCACCACGCCGTTCTTCTGCAGTTCGGCCAGGGCCATTTCGACCATGCCCACCGCGCCGGCGACGATGCGGGTGCGGGCGGCGATCACCGCGTTGGCCTGCTGGCGCTGCAGCATCGCCTGGGCGATTTCGGCGGCGTAGGCGAGGTGGCTGATGCGCGCGTCGATCACCTGCACGCCGGCATCGGCCAGGCGCTCGGCCAGCTCGTTCTTCAGGTGCAGGGAAATCTCGCTGGCGTGGCTGCGCAGGGCCAGCTGTCCTTCTTCATGCTGGTCGTAGGGATAGCTGGTGGCCATCGCGCGCAGCGCCGATTCGGACTGGATGTGCACGAAGCTCTCGTAGTCGTCCACGTTGTAGACCGCCTCGGAGGCATCGATCACCTGCCAGACGATCACCGCAGCGATCTCGATCGGGCTGCCATCGAGCTCGTTGACCTTCAGCTTGCCGCTTTCGAAGTTGCGCACGCGCTGGCTGACCCGGCGCTTGCTGTAGAAGGGGTTGTTCCAGCGCAGGCCGTTGTCCTTGACGGTACCCACGTACTTGCCGAACAGGCTCAGCACGGCGGCCTGGTTGGGCTGCACGGTGTACAGGCCGGCCATGGCGAACAGCGCCAGCGCGCCGATCAGCAGCCCGCCGAACAGCATCACCAGGTTGGGCGAGCCGGTGCTGGCCTTGGCCGCGATGCCGAGCACGAACAGCGCGCCGCCTGCCAGTACGACCAGCAGGGCGAGGGCCAGCATGCCCAGGCCGTTGGGGGAGGAGAGCGACTTCTCTTTCATGGCGGTACGTCCTTGAGGGTTCTATGAAAAGATATCAAATTGATATCAATCCGCAAGTGCCGTTCGTCGGCTGGCCGGGGGTAGACCGGCTAGAATGCCCACCCGCCTTCACATCGCTGCCGGACCCCCGCCATGGCCAAGCTTGGAACCCCGTTGTCCCCCTCCGCTACCCGCGTGCTGCTGCTGGGTTCGGGCGAACTTGGCAAGGAAGTGGCCATCGAACTGCAGCGCCTGGGCGTGGAAGTGATTGCCGCCGACCGCTATGCCGATGCGCCGGCGATGCAGGTCGCGCACCGCTCGCACGTGATCGACATGCTCGATGCGATGGCACTGCGCGCGCTGATCGCCCAGGAGCAGCCGCACCTGGTGGTGCCGGAAATCGAAGCCATCCACACCGAGACCCTGGTCCAGCTGGAACAGGAGCAGGGCCTGCGGGTGATCCCGACCGCGCGCGCTGCACGCCTGACCATGGACCGTGAAGGCATCCGCCGCCTGGCCGCCGAAACCCTGGGCCTGCCGACCTCGCCGTACCGCTTCGTCGATACCGAAGCCGAATACCGTGCCGCCGTGGCCGCCATCGGCCTGCCGTGCGTGGTCAAGCCGGTCATGTCCTCCTCGGGCAAGGGCCAGAGCACCCTGCGCAGCGAGGCGGACATCGCCCCGGCGTGGGACTACGCGCAGACCGGTGGCCGCGCCGGTGCCGGCCGCTGCATCGTCGAAGGCTTCATCGACTTCGATTACGAGATCACCCTGCTGACCGTGCGCCACGCAGGCGGCACCTCATTCTGCGCGCCGATCGGCCATCTGCAGAAGGACGGCGACTACCGCGAAAGCTGGCAGCCGCAGCCGATGTCCAGCGCGGCGCTGGCGCGTGCCGAAGAGATTTCGCGCGCGATCACTGACGACCTCGGTGGCTGGGGCCTGTTCGGCGTCGAGCTGTTCGTGAAGGGCGACGAGGTGTGGTTCAGCGAAGTGTCGCCGCGCCCGCACGACACCGGCCTGGTCACCCTGGTCTCGCAGGAACTGAGCGAATTCGCCCTGCATGCGCGCGCCATCCTTGGCCTGCCGATTCCGGTGATCCGCCAGAGCGGCCCGTCGGCCTCGTGCGCGCTGCTGGCGCATGGCGAGGGCGTGCCGTACTTCAACAACGTGGCCGCCGCGTTGCAGGTGCCGGATACCGCCGTGCGCCTGTTCGGCAAGCCAAGCGTGCATGGCCACCGCCGCGTGGGCGTGACCCTGGCGCGCGCGGAAACCATCGACGAAGCGCGTTCGATCGCGCGTGATGCCGCCGAAGCCATCGGCGTCGAGCTGCGCCCGTAAAACGGTAGCGCCGGGCCATGCCCGGCGGCCGCATCCCGGTGGGTACCGACCGTTGGTCGGTACTCTCGATCCCGGTAGGTACCGACCGTTGGTCGGTACGTTTTCCGCTACCGCACGTCCACCCACACCAGGTGGTGGTCGCTGCCGTCGGCGATCTTCGCTTCCGGGCTTTCATTGGCCGGCCAGAACACGCCGCTGCCGACGTACTCGAAGCCGGTCGAGGGCAGCACGTAGTCCAGGCGCATCGTGCCGGACTTCGGGCCGAAATCGCCGGTGGCATGGAACGGCGCACCCTTGCGCACGATGCCCTTGGCCGCATAGGCCAGGCTGGTCTGCTCGCCGCCGACGCTGCGCGGGGTGGGGTAGCGCAGCACGCGCGCATTCTCGATCAGGTTGACGATGGCGTCGTGGCGGCCATCACCATCCACCGGATCGTTGTTCAGATCGCCGAAGATCACGAACCGCGCATCCTGGGCCAGGCCGCCGCAGTGGCCCTTGTCATCGCACAGCCAGGGCTTGTCGCCGGCCGACAGGTATTCCTGCCACAGGCGCAGTTCGTCGTGGTTGCGCGCGGCATTGCGCTTTTCCGGGCCATCGAACACCGGCGGGGTCGGGTGCGAGACCAGGGCGTGGACCACGCCGGCCGGGGTCTTCACCGGCACGTCCCAATGCGACTTCGAGGACAGGCGCAGCTGCGACCACACCTGGTCGTTGTAGAAGCTCTTGCCGGTGCGCGGGTCGACCGGACGGATCGCGCCGGGCATCGTGCTCCACTTCAGCAGCTGGAAGCTGCGCACCTTGGCTTCGTCGATCGGGTAGCGCGACAGCACCAGCATGCCGTACTGGCCCGGGTGCAGGCCGTAGCCCCAGGCATCGTTGCCACGGCTGCGGCCTTCGCCGCCCACCACGCCGTTGCCGTCCAGGTCCAGGCCGCTGGGCACGCCGGTGTTGACCGGCGCCAGGTAGCGGTAGGCGAAGTGCAGCGGCTTGCCGCCACCGGGCTGGGCCACTTCCAGGTAGCGCTTCTGGAAGAGGTCGGCGGCGCGGTGCGCGTCGTCGAAGTCGAACTCGTTCAGCAGCACCAGGTCCGGGCGCACCTGCTGCAGCACCGCAGCGATCTTGCGCGCATGCTCGCTGTCGCCTTCCAGTTCCTTGACCAGGCCGCCGGCATCATCCGAATACAGCGAGGTGTTGTAGGTGGCCAGGCGCAGCGTCGAGGACGGCTTTTCGGTCATCGCAGGGGACTTGGCGTAGGCGGGGGCGCTGGCGCCGCAGAGCAGGGCCAGGGCGAGGATCAGGGGATGGCGGCGGGTGATGTTCATGGGCCGTATTGTGCACCCGGCCCGGTGTCAGCGGTTTGTCAGCGTCCGTCCAGTTCGCTGTCGAAATCATGCCAGCGGCGGCCGTCGTAGGCCTCCAGCGGACGGTAGCGGCGCTTGTAGTCCATCTTCTGGTGGTCGCGGATCCAGTAGCCGAGGTAGAGGTGCGGCAGGCCCTCGCGGCGGGCCCACTCGATCTGCTGCAGGATCGCAAAGGTGCCCAGGCCGCGGGCGGCATGGTCCGGGTCGAAGAAGGTGTAGACCGCCGACAGGCCGTGCTCGGTCACGTCGGTGACCGCCACCCCCAGCAGCTGGCTGGGCTGGCCGTCGTGGCCGGGCAGGCGCATTTCCAGGAAGCGGGTATGCGACCAGCTGCCGATCAGGAACTGCTCGAACTCGTGCGGACCGTGGTCATCCATGCCGCCGTTGGCATGGCGGTGGGTCAGGTAGCGGTGGTAGAGGTCGAACAGGTCCTGGCGCGGCATGGCGGCGGTGATGCGCACCTCCAGGTCGGCATTGCGCGCGGCGCAGCGGCGCTGGCTGCGGTCGGCGGCAAAGCGCGCCACCGGGATGCGCACGGCCACGCAGGCATGGCACTGCGCGCAGTGCGGGCGGTAGACCAGGTCACCACTGCGGCGGAAGCCCCAGCTCAGGGCCAGCGGGTACAGCCCGCCCAGGCGGCGATCCTGCGGATCCAGCACCAGATCGCGCGCAACGCGGTCCGACCAGTACCCGCAGGGGTGCTCGCCGGTCTGGAACAGTCTCAGTTCGTCGTCTCTGTCGCCGTGGATCGCCATGGGCACAGCATAGCCCCAGCGTGTCGCAATGGCCGCGACTGTCCGCCGGATGAACGGAACCGGCGTCTGCGTCAACCGATGTCGCGACCAGGCGTTGTTGTCCCCCGAGGGTGAAGTGATCGCCTCGACGCAATACCGCAATCCCCCTACCAGGAGTGACTCCATGATCCGTACCCCCCTGCTGCTGGCCCTGCTGCTGGGCACCTCCGCCACCGGCATCGCCCTGGCTGCCGATACCCCGGCCCCGGCCGCGGCCAATGCCCCGGCGCAGCGCCATGCCAAGCTGGACACCAATGGCGATGGCGTCATCGACCGCAGCGAAGCCGCCGCCAACCCGCGCCTGGCCGCGAAGTTCGACGCGCTGGACAAGAACAAGGATGGCAAGCTGTCGCGTGACGAGCTGCCGCGCTGGAAGCATGGCCGTCGCGGTGGCCATGGCGCCTGGATGGCCAAGCTGGACGTGAACAAGGACGGCCGCATCAGCCGCGAGGAAGCCAAGGCCGACCCGCGCCTGGCGGCGCGTTTCGACCAGATGGACGTCAACAAGGACGGCTACCTGGACAAGGCCGACCGCGAGCTGCGCATGAAGCAGCACCGTGATGCCTGGTTCGCTGCCGCCGATACCAACAAGGATGGCCAGCTGAGCAAGGCCGAGTTCGATGCCGCCAAGGGCCCGATGCATGGCGGCCCGCGCCACGGTGGCCCGCGTGATGGCAACGCACCGAAGCCGCCGCGCTGAACCCTGCGGTAGTGAACAACGACAACGCCGGCGCTCTGCCGGCGTTGTCCGTTGATGGATCAGCCGAATGATTCCAGCCAGTGCAGGCCGATGATGGCGAGCAGCAGGACGACGCAGCAACCGAGGATCGCCGTCCGCCCGTACATGGATTCGTACACCCAGTTGCGGCCCGTGCGTCCGCGTCGCGCGTTGTCGCGGGCGATCAGTGGCGCCATGATCCGCTGCAGCGGCCCCAGGCACTGGTAGCTGACCACGCCCATGCCCAGCATCAGCGACGAGGTCATCACCCACGTCGGCGCCTTCAGCACTTCGCCGATCAGCACCGCCAGGCAGGTGCCCATCGCGGTGAAGGTGCTGTAGCGAACGAAGCGCATGATCTGCGCCTGTTCGATCGCCGTTTCGGTGAAGCGCAGCAGGTAGCGCCCGCCGAGATAGCAGCCGACGAAGCCGCCGATCACCCCGCCGACCACCAGGCCAGCGTTGAAGCCGCTGCCGACCAGCGGGCTCTCGCCGATGGCGGCCGTCAGCGAGCCCAGCGCGGTACCACCGGCGGCGCTGACGCCGCCCAGGCCCAGCTTGCTGCCACCCACGCCCACGCCGGTACCCAGCAGTATCGCCGCGCTGGCCGTACCGGGCGCGGCGATCAGCACCATCGACACCACCGTCGTCGCGAAGGCGGCGCTCGGCGCACTGCTGCGGGCGAATTCGCCGAAACGCTGCAACAGGCCGTCGCGTACCTGTGCGCGGGCACGCGACAGGCGCTTGCGCACGGCCGCATCGCTCAGGCCCAGCAGGTCGGCCACCTGCTGCGAACGCTGGCCCTCGCGGTAATAGAGCAGCAGCACTTCGCGGCTGTCGGTGGGCAGGGCGGAGATGATGTCCTCGGCGGCCACTTCTTCTTCCAGCCGCTGCAGGCGGTCGGCGGCGCCGGGCGAGGGGTCGGCGGCCATGCCCAGGGCCACGTCGGCGGCGTCGCCGGTCAGCGGGCGGCCGCGCTGCGCGCGCAGCCAGTCGCGGGCCAGGTTGCGGGTGATCTGCCGCAGCCACGGCAGGAAGCTGGTGGAACTGCGCAGCCGGTGCAGCTGCTGCCAGCCTTTGACGAAGGCCTCCTGGGCGATGTCCTCGCTGGCGTGGCGGTCGCGGGTGATCGCCAGGGCGATGGCGGTCACCGTGTTCTGGCAGGCCAGCACGATGCGCCCATACGCCTGCTGGCAGCCATCACTGGCAGCAGGCAGTTCGCGTTCCAGCGTCTCGTCGATCGTTGCAGCGAAGGTCGTCATGGCGGCAGCTCCTGCTGGGATTGTGTCCCAAGACGGCGCTGCGTGCAGTTTGTGACCGGTCCACTTCCCGGTAGCGCCGGGCCATGCCCCGCGGCTTGTCTGTCCGCTGCGCTCGCCGGGCATGGCCCGGCGCTACCGGCGTCGTCAGGTCGACGGCTGGATGCGGACGCGGATTTCTTCTTCTTCCGGTTCAGCCTGCGGGGCGGTGGGTGCCGGCTGTGGCTGCACCTGTGGGGCCGGGGCCGGGGCGGCCGGGGCCGGGGCGCCGCGGTGGCGCAGGCCGATCACCAGCGCCACGCCGGCGATCACCACCAGCAGGGCGATGCGGATGCGCCATGCCCAGCCGCGGCCACTGCCCGAGGTCTCGGCGGTATCGCGGAAGGCGAACTCGGCCGTGGGGTGGTCGCGGCGGGTGGTGTCGAGCAGGCGTGCGTCGCGCAGGATCTCGCGTGCACGCGGCTGGTCATCGGCACGCACGATCCACACCGCCGGATAGCCCTGGCTGTTGCCCAGGTCGGTATAGCTGAACTGGCCACGGCGGCGGGTCTTGTACGAGCGGCCGTTGGTCACCTTCACTTCGATGTCGTGGCTGCGCAGCAGCTCGGCCACGCCCTCGACGGTTTCCACGCGTTGGCTGCTGAAAATCTGGCGCATTGCTTACTCCTTGGCCGGCACGGCGGCGGCGGCATCCTGGTCCGGCACCACGCGGATCAGGCCTTCCTGGGCGGTGCTGGCCACCAGCACGCCGTCACGGGTGAAGAACTGGCCGCGGGCCAGGCCGCGCGAATCCTGCGCGCTGGGGCTGTCCAGCGAATACAGCAGCCAGTCGTCGGCGCGGAACGGGCGGTGGAACCAGATCGCGTGGTCGAGCGAGGCCATCTGCACGTGCGGGTGGTAGTAGCTGATGCCGTGCGGGAAGGTGGCCGTGCCCAGCAGGTGGAAATCCGAGGCATAGGCCAGCAGGGCCTGGTGCAGCTCGGGCGCATCACCCACCGGTTCGCTCAGGCGCAGCCAGACCTGGTGGTAAGGCGGGCGCTTGGGCGGGTTCAGTTCGTCGCGCGGGTACACGTGGCGGAACTCGAACGGGCCACCACGCGAGAGCCAGCGCTGCACCTTGATCGGCAGCCGCTCCAGCACCTCGGCCGGCAGCGGGCGGTTCGGCTCGATGTCTTCCGGCTGCGGCACCTCGGGCATCTTGTGCTGGTGCTGGGCACCGGTTTCGGCCTGCTGGAACGAGGCCGCGCAGAAGAAGATCACCTTGCCGTGCTGGATCGCGGTGACCCGGCGCACGGAGAAGCTGCCGCCATCACGGGTGCGGTCCACGTCATAGACGATCGGGTGGTCGATGTTGCCGGCACGCAGGAAATAGGCGTGCAGCGAATGCACGTGGCGACCGTTGTCGACCGTGGCCTGTGCCGCCGCCAGCGCCTGGCCCAGCACCTGGCCGCCAAACACGTACTTGGTGCCGATGTCGCGGCTCTGCCCGCGGAACAGGTTGTCCTCCAGCCGCTCCAGGGTGAGCAGGTCGATCAGCTCGGAGACGACGGGTTCGGGCGTGTCGTTCAAGGGGGCGGCCACAGCAATGAAGAAGGCTCGATTATACCGGTCAGGGGTCGGATCCCTTTCGCTTTGCGAAAGGGCTCTGACCCCGGCGGGCGGAGGGATCCAGCGAGGGGTCAGAGCCCTTTCGCGCTGCGAAAGGTATCTGACCCCGGGAAGGCGCGGCGGTTACTTGCCCAGCCGGGCCACCAGCGCCTGCAGGGCGTTCTGCGCATCCGGTGCGAACCAGGCTTCGACGAAGCGGTCCAGCTGGATCAGGTCCGGGTGCAGCGCCTCGTGCAGGTCGGCACGGGCGATGGCGCGGGTCAGCAGCATCGGCTGGCGCGGCTGCTTGAGCAGGTTCTGCAGCCACGCGATGGCGCGTGCCACCACCAGGTCGCCCTCGGCCAGTTCATCCACCAGACCGATCTGCAGCGCCTGTTCGGCCGGCACCAGCGCGCCGGTGCTGAGCAGGATGCCGGAGCGGTGCACGCCCACGGCGCGGCGCAGCAGGCGCTGGATGCCTTCCGGCGCCACCAGGCCCACCTGCACCTCGTTCAGGCCGATGGCATACGGGCGGGCCGGGTCGGCGCTGCGCGCCATCACCCGGTAATCGCAGCACAGCGCCAGCACGCAGCCGCCGGCCGGCGCATGGCCGGTGAGGGCCGCCACCACCGGGATGCGGCTCTCGGCCACGGTACGCACCGCGCCGAAAAAGGCGTTCCAGCTGTCCAGCAGCTTGTGCTTGTCATCGCCGTGGGAGAGCAGGTGCGGCACGTCCATGCCGCCGGTGAAGATACGCTCGCTGCCCGACAGCACGATGCCGTGCACGTCCTCGGCCATGGCCAGTTCGACGGCGTGGATCAGCTGGCGGCACAGTTCGGTGTCCAGTGCGTTGACCGGTGGCCGCGCCAGGCGCAGTTCGCGGATGGGGCCATGGTTGATCACCTCGATGAGCGTCGTCATGCTGCGGTCTCGTTGCGGACAGGAATCTGAGGCGATGATAACCAAACCATTCGTTGGCGTATTGTGGCTGCTGTGTGCGGGCGCAGCATCGGCGGCGACCGCCGCGCCGGCCTGCGTCACCGTGCAGCAGGGCTGGGCACGCCTGCCACCCAACCCGGCCATGCCGATGACCGCCGGCTACGGCGTGATCCACAACGGCTGCGCGAAAGCGGTGGCCATCACCGGTGCACGCAGTGCCCGCTTTGCTGACGTGTCGCTGCACGAAACCACGATCGTCGATGGGGTCAGCCGCATGCGCGCGGTCGAGCGCCTGCCGCTGGCGCCGGGCGCCCGCGCCGAGCTCAAGCCCGGCGGCCTGCACCTGATGCTGATGGAGGGCAAGGGTGCGTTGAAGGAAGGCGAGGCCGTGCCGCTGCAGCTGCAGCTGGAGGGCGGTGGCGAGGCCAGCGCGACGTTGGCGGTGCGCAAGGCCGCGCCGTAACACGTCGCTCGTTTCGCCGGGCATGGCCCGGCGCTACCGGTGATGGTCCGGCGATCATGCCTGGGTAGCGCCGGGCCATGCCCGGCGGGGGTTTACGACCAGTCGAACGTAAACAGGACCGTGCGGCTGGCCGGTTCGTAGAACATCACGATCGCATCGGCACCGGCCGCGACCCAGTGGCTGGCCGGTACGCTGGCCACATGGAAGAACGCATGGCCGTCGCGGGTCAGTTGCAGGCCATCGTCAGGCAGGTGGCTGCTGTCATTGCGGAACCGCAGGCTGCCACGCTGCCGGTAGCCCGCCAGATCCTGCAGCTGGAATGCCGCAGGCAGCGGGGCGTAGTCGGACCAGTTGCCAAACCAGATCGGGCCGCCCAGTTGCTGCAGCCATGCCTGTTCGTCCAGTTCGCCCTCGCCGTAGCGCGAGCAGCTGGCCAGGCGCCCATGCTGCAGGAAATGCGCACGCGCCTTGGCATGGCTCTCGCGCATTTCGACGATGTGGGCGCGGGCCTCTTCTCCCTCCACCGCCTCGCCCAGGAAATAGTCCTGCGTGCCCAGGAAACGCATTTCGTTGGCCGCGGTCAGCTCGAAGGCGATCCAGTTGATGCCGGTGAACGCGTTGTGGTGCGCGGTGGTGTCGTCACCGATACAGCCTTCATAGGGTTCGATCGGGCACAGCAGGGTGGCCATCTGGCCGGCCAGCTCCGGGCGCAGCTCGCCCAGGTCGATCTTCAGCAGCGGCAGCAGGTGCTGGCCGAGCCAGGCCTGGTCGGCGGGGAAGACGTCGGTGGGGAAGGGGACCATGCCGGGCAGCAGGTCGCGCAGTTCGGTGCGGTGGATCATGTCAGTCCCTTGGAACGGGTCGGCAATGCCGGCCAGCGGCCGGCACTACCAGGCTGGCTTACGACCAGTCGTACGAGAACAGCACCGTGCGGCTTACCGGCTCGTACAGCATCACGATGGCATCGGCGCCGGTGGCGCACCAGTTGTAGCCGGCCACTTCGGCGACGGCGAAGAAGCGGTGGCCATCACGGGAGATGAGTACCCGCTCGGCCTCGTCCGGGGCATGGCGGTCGTAGGCGGCGGAGGTGAACTCCAGCGCGAATGCCGCGGGAATGGGCGAGGTTTCGACCCAGTTGCCGGTGGAAATCTGACCACCCAGCGTATCCAGGTAATCGCGCTCGCTGGGCTCGCCCTTGCCGAAGCGCGAGTAGCAGGCCAGCCGGCCATGGGCGGCGTGGTAGTCACGCGCCTTGGCATAGCTGTCGCGCATCTGTGCGATGTGCTCCTGCGCATGCTTGTCATTGCCCGGGTCGCCGATGAAATAGCCCTCGTTGCCGAGGAAGCGCATCTGGTTGTCGGCGCTCAGCTCGAAGGCGATCCAGTTGATGCCGGTGAACGCGTTGTGGTGCGCGGTGGTGTCGTCACCGATACAGCCTTCATAGGGTTCGATCGGGCACAGCAGGGTTGCCATCTGGCCGGCCAGCTCCGGGCGCAGCACGCCCAGGTCGATCTTCAGCAGCGGCAGCAGGTGCTGGCCGAGCCAGGCCTGGTCGGCGGGGAAGACGTCGGTGGGGAAGGGGACCATGCCGGGCAGCAGGTCGCGCAGTTCGATGCGGTGGATCATCTCAGTCCTTTGAACAGAGCGGGTAGAGTCGAGCTTGCTCGACTGATCCGGCAAACAGCAGTCGAGCAAGCTCGACTCTACGAGGTGCAGGGTCAGGCATGCCGGCCAGCGGCCGGCACTACCTTCAGGTAGAGGCGCTGCGGATCGCGTCCGGCAGTGGCGCGCTCTTGCCGGTCTGGGTGTCCATCCAGACCACCACCACGTTGCCATCCGAGTACAGCTTCGCATCATCCTGCTGGTCGACGATGCGGTGGCCGATGGTCACGCTGCTGTTGCCCAGGCGCTCGACGAACAGCTCGACCAGGATGTCGTTGGGCCACACGATCGGCAGGCGGTAGTTGACGTTGGTCGCGGCCACCACTGGCGCGATGCGGTCGGTCATCGACACGCCTTCCACGCCCAGCATCCAGCGCACGCGCGCTTCTTCCAGGTAGGAAATGTACTTGGCGTTGTTGACGTGGCCCATGCTGTCCATGTCACGCCAGCGCACGCTGATCGGGATGCGGGCCAGGATCTTGTGTTCGCTGCTCATCAGGCGTCCTTCTTCTTCGTCGTGCTCTTGCTGGCCTTGCCGGTGCTCTTGGCGGCCACGGCCTTCTTCGCCACCTTGGCGGGCTTTTCAGGCTTCACCTTGCGCGGCGGGCGGGCGTCGGGCTTGTTGGCCACGGCGGCCGGTCGTTCCGGGCGCGCGCTGGTGGAGGGCAGCATGCGGGCCAGGAACTGGCCGGTGTACGACTGCGGGCAGGCCGCCACGTCTTCCGGCGTGCCGGTCACCAGGATGGTGCCACCGCGGTGGCCGCCTTCCGGGCCCAGGTCGACGATCCAGTCGGCGGTCTTGATGACGTCCAGGTTGTGCTCGATCACCACCACCGTGTTGCCTTCGTCGCGCAGCTTGTGCAGCACGCCCAGCAGCGCTTCGATGTCGTGGAAGTGCAGGC
Source organism: Stenotrophomonas sp. ZAC14A_NAIMI4_1 (assembly GCF_003086915.1). Lineage (NCBI taxonomy): Bacteria > Pseudomonadati > Pseudomonadota > Gammaproteobacteria > Lysobacterales > Lysobacteraceae > Stenotrophomonas > Stenotrophomonas sp. ZAC14A_NAIMI4_1. The sequence continues at coordinate 3,955,795 of NZ_CP026002.1, read as the reverse complement.
CGGTGGTCGGCTCGTCGAGGATGTACAGGGTGCGGCCGGTATCGCGACGCGACAGTTCCTTGGACAGCTTCACGCGCTGCGCCTCACCACCGGACAGCGTGGTCGCGCTCTGGCCCAGCTTGATGTAGCTCAGGCCCACGTCCACCAGCGTTTCCAGCTTGCGGGCGATGGACGGCACCGGCTCGAACAGCTTCAGTGCATCTTCGACGGTCATTTCCAGCACGTCGTTGATGTTGTAGCCCTTGTACAGGATCTCCAGCGTCTCGCGGTTGTAGCGCTTGCCGTGGCAGACGTCGCAGGGCACGTACACATCCGGCAGGAAGTGCATCTCGACCTTGATCAGGCCATCGCCCTGGCACGCCTCGCAGCGCCCACCGCGCACGTTGAAGCTGAAGCGGCCCGGCGAATAGCCGCGCGCACGTGCTTCGGGCACCTGCGCGAACAGCTCGCGCAGCGGCGTGAACAGGCCGGTGTAGGTGGCCGGGTTCGAGCGCGGCGTGCGACCGATCGGCGACTGGTCGATGTCCACCACCTTGTCGAACAGGTCCAGGCCGTCGATCTCCTTGTACGGGGCGATCGGGTGCGAGGAACCGTTGATCTCGTTGGCGGCCAGCGAGAACAGGGTGTCGTTGATCAGGGTCGACTTGCCCGAGCCGGACACGCCGGTCACGCAGGTCAGCAGGCCCGACGGAATCGCCAGGTCCACGCCCTTCAGGTTGTTGCCGCTGGCGCCGCGCAGGTGCAGGGTCATCTTCGGGTTCGGCTTGTGCCGGCGCGCCGGGATCTCGATCGCGCGCTTGCCCGACAGGTACTGGCCGGTCAGCGAGCGCGGTGCATCCAGGATGTCCTGCAGGGTGCCCTGGCCGACGATCTCGCCGCCATGCACGCCCGCGCCCGGGCCGATGTCCAGCACGTAGTCGGCCAGGCGGATCGCATCCTCGTCATGCTCGACCACGATGACCGTGTTGCCGAGGTCACGCAGGCGGGTGAGGGTGCCCAGCAGGCGTTCGTTGTCGCGCTGGTGCAGGCCGATGGACGGCTCGTCGAGCACGTACATCACGCCGACCAGGCCGGCGCCGATCTGGCTGGCCAGGCGGATGCGCTGTGCTTCGCCACCGGACAGCGTGTCGGCCTTGCGCTCCAGGGTCAGGTAATCCAGGCCGACGTCGACCAGGAAACCCAGGCGCTCGCCGATCTCCTTGACGATCTTCGAGGCGATCTCGCCGCGCCAGCCCGGCAGGCTCAGTTCGCTGAAGAACTTCAGTGCTTCGTCGATCGGCAGCACCACCAGGTCCGGCAGCGGGCGGTCGGCCACGAACACGTTGCGCGCGGCCTTGTTCAGGCGCGCACCCTTGCATTCGGGGCAGGCGTGTTCGCTGATGTACTTGCCCAGTTCTTCCTGCACCGCCGCCGATTCGGTTTCCTTGTAGCGGCGTTCCAGGTTGGGAATGATGCCCTCGAAGCGGTGCTTGCGCTGGGTGCGGCCACCGGCCTCGGTGAAGTAGGTGAAGGTGATCGCATCATCGCCGCTGCCGTACAGCACGGCCTGCTGCACGTTGGCCGGCAGCGAGTTCCACGACGCATCGACGTCGAACTTGTAGTGCTTGGCCAGCGAGGCGATCAGCTGGAAGTAGTAGGCATTGCGACGGTCCCAGCCGCGCACCGCACCCGCGGCCAGCGACAGTTCCGGGTGCACCACCACGCGCGCCGGGTCGAAGAATTCGGCCATGCCCAGGCCATCGCAGCCGGGGCAGGCGCCCATCGGCGCGTTGAAGGAGAACAGGCGCGGTTCCAGCTCGGGCAGCGAGTAATCGCAGACCGGGCAGGAATACTTGGAGGAGAACAGGGTCGGCGCGGTTTCGGCGTTGTCCAGGCTCTGCACCGAGGCCATGCCGTCGCCCAGCTTCAGCGCGGTCTCGAAGCTCTCGGCCAGGCGTTGCTTGATGTCCTCGCGCGGGCGGAAACGGTCGATCACCGCTTCAATGGTGTGCTTCTGGCGCAGCGCCAGCGGCGGCACCGCGTCGATTTCATACAGCTCGCCGTCCACGCGCACGCGCACGAAGCCCTGCGCACGCAGCTGGTCGAAGACCTGCGCATGCTCGCCCTTGCGGTCGCGGATGACCGGGGCCAGCAGCATGTAGCGCTGTTCCGGGTCCAGGGTCAGCACCTGGTCGACCATCTGGCTGACGGTCTGTGCTTCCAGCGGGTAGCCGTGGTCCGGGCAGCGCGGGGTGCCGACGCGGGCGTACAGCAGGCGCAGGTAGTCGTAGATCTCGGTGATCGTGCCGACGGTCGAACGCGGGTTGTGCGAGGTCGACTTCTGCTCGATCGAGATGGCCGGGGACAGGCCCTCGATGTGGTCCAGGTCCGGCTTTTCCATCACGCTCAGGAACTGCCGCGCATAGGCCGACAGCGACTCGACGTAGCGGCGCTGGCCTTCTGCATAGATGGTGTCAAACGCCAGCGAGGACTTGCCCGAGCCGGACAGGCCGGTGATCACGATCAGCTTGTCGCGGGGCAGGTCGAGGTCGATGTTCTTGAGGTTGTGCGTCCGCGCGCCGCGGATGCGGATGAAATCCATCGCCATGGGGGATCCGGTTATGGGGGGCGTTGGCTGGGTGCCGGGCCAGCAGGGGGACGGCAATCGGTCAGCCTACCGAGGTGACCAGATGGGGGCAATGGGCGACAATGCCAGCCCGGTGTCTCACCTTGTGAGACAAGGCTTTATGAAGGGGTCAGATCCCTTTTCACGCCGTGAAAAGGGATCTGACCCCGTTCCACCGGGGCAGGCAGGGGTTGACTTGACCCCGCCGCATTGATCTGCGTACAATCCCGCTCCTGTCCGCCCTCGATGGCGACAGTCCATAGACCACAATAACTACAGAGGAAGTCTGGTCATGTACGCAGTACTGGTCACCGGCGGTAAGCAATACCGCGTGGCGCAGGGCGAAAAGCTCCGCATTGAAAAGCTCGAAGTCGAAGTCGGCAGCGAGATCAAGTTCGACAACATCCTGCTGCTCGGCGACAGCGATGGCATCAAGATCGGCGACGCCCTGAGCGGCGCAGCGGTCACCGCCACCGTCCTGTCCCAGGGTCGTGCTGACAAGGTCCGGATCATCAAGTTCCGTCGCCGCAAGCACCACATGAAGCGTCAGGGTCACCGTCAGTACTACACCGAAATCGAGATCACCGGCATTGCCGGTGGCAGCAAGTAAGGAGATAGGTCATGGCACATAAAAAAGGCGTAGGCTCTTCGCGCAACGGTCGCGACTCCAACCCGAAGTACCTGGGCGTCAAGATCTTCGGTGGCCAGGCCATTGAAGCCGGCAACATCATCGTGCGCCAGCGCGGCACCCAGTTCCACCCGGGTTCGGGCGTCGGCCTCGGCCGCGACCACACCCTGTTCGCCCTCGTGGACGGCAAGGTGGAGTTCTCGGTGAAGGGCGCCAAGAAGCGCCGCACCGTCAGCGTCGTGTCGGTCGAAGCCTGATAAGGCTTGGCTGGCGGCCATGCCCCGGCATGGCCTTGCTGGTCGAATCGCACGCTGCATGAAGAGCCCCGCTTCGGCGGGGCTTTTCGTTGGAATCAGTGGTACAACGGGCACGGCCCGACATTCAAGCAAGGCGGCGGCACGCAGGCCGCGCCCATCGCAGGCATCGAAACAATGAAACTGGTAGACGAAGCAGAAATCGAAGTGTTCGCCGGCAACGGCGGCAACGGCTGCATTGGCTTCCGTCGCGAGAAGTTCATTCCGCTCGGCGGCCCGGACGGCGGCGACGGCGGTGCGGGCGGCAGCGTGTACATCCGCGCCGACGAAAACCTGAACACCCTGGTCGACTTCCGCCATGACCGCATCTTCAAGGCGCAGCGCGGCGAGAACGGCATGGGCCGCCAGGCCTATGGCAAGGGCGGCGAAGACCTGACCATCACCGTGCCGGTCGGCACCGTGATCATCAACGTGGCCACCGACGAAATCATCGGCGACCTGACCCAGCATGGCGACCGCCTGCTGGTGGCACAGGGTGGCCGTGGTGGCCTGGGCAACATGCACTTCAAGAGCTCGACCAACCGCTCGCCGCGCCAGGCGCTGCCGGGCGAGCCGGGCGAAGAGCGCACGCTGAAGCTGGAGCTGAAGCTGCTGGCCGACGTCGGTCTGCTGGGCTTCCCCAACGCCGGCAAGAGCACCCTGATCCGTGCCGTTTCGGCGGCAACGCCTAAGGTGGCCGATTACCCGTTCACCACGCTGTACCCGAACCTGGGTGTGGTGAAGGTGGAAAACTACCGCAGCTTCGTCATCGCCGATATTCCGGGTCTGATCGAGGGCGCGGCCGACGGTGCCGGCCTGGGCGCGCAGTTCCTGCGCCACCTGCAGCGCACCCGCCTGCTGCTGCACCTGGTGGATATCTCCCCCATGGAAGGTGGCGTGGAAGGCATTTCGCCGGTAGAGCAGGTGCGTGCCATCGAGCGCGAACTGGAAAAGCACGACCCGGAGCTGCTGCAGAAGCCGCGCTGGCTGGTGCTGAACAAGGCCGACCTGATGTTCGAGGACGAGGCCAAGGCCGCGGCCGAGCAGATCGTCGCCGAGCTGGGCTGGAAGGAGCCGTGGTTCCTGGTGTCGGCGCTGGGCCGCGAAGGCACCTTCCCGATCATGAGCCGGGTCATGGCGTTCTTCGATCGCCAGAAGGAAGACGAACTGGAAGCCCGCAACGCGCTGTAATGGTGTTGTGGTTCCACACGAAAAACCCGGCTTCGGCCGGGTTTTTCATTTTCCGGTAGCGCCGGCCGCTGGCCGGCAATTTACTGGGGTTGCCGGCCAGCGGCCGGCACTACCAAATCGCGGGCAACAAAAAACCCGGCCGGGGCCGGGCTTTTGTCTGCTGCCCGGCCCCGAAGGGCAGGGCGGCAACGCCGGATCAGGCGGCCTGCAGGGCCTTGATACGGTCGTTCAGGCGGCTCTTGTGGCGAGCAGCCTTGTTCTTGTGGATCAGGCCACGCGCGCTGAAACGATCCAGGATCGGCTGGGCAACGGCGAAGGCGGCTTGGGCGCCGGCGGCATCGTTGGCGTCCAGCGCCTTGATCACTTTCTTGACAGCGGTGCGCAGCATCGAGCGCTGAGCCACGTTGCGCGCGTTGCGCACGACGGTCTGCTTGGCGCGCTTCTTGGCGGACTTGATATTGGCCACGGTGGTGGTTTCCTGAAAAAATCGGTGTTATGGGAACAGCAAGCTAGCTAGTATGATGGCGTAAGAAATGCACGTCAAGTCGATTGTCAAGAGGGACGCTGAGTGAGTTCACCCAAGTTGTTGCGGGGCCTGCTGTCGTTCAGTAGCATGACCATGGTCTCGCGCGTTCTCGGACTTGTCCGGGACTTCGTGGTGACCACCACGTTCGGCACCAACGCCATCACTGATGCTTTCTGGGTCGCCTTCAGGGTACCCAATTTCCTGCGCCGTTTGTTCGCCGAGGGCTCGTTCGCGACCGCTTTCGTGCCGGTGTTCACGGAAGTGAAAGAGACCCGCAGCCACGCCGAACTGCGCGAACTGATGGCGCGCACGGCCGGCACCCTGGGCGGCATCCTGATGCTGGTGACCGCCGTGGCGCTGATCTTCGCGCCGCAGCTGGCCTCGGTCTTCTCAAGCGGCGTTGATACCGACCCGGTCAAGCAGGGCCTGCTGGTCGACCTGTTCCGCCTGACCTTCCCGTTCCTGCTGTTCGTCTCGCTCACCGCCCTGGCCGGTGGCGCGCTCAACAGCTTCCAGCGCTTCGCCATGCCGGCGCTGACCCCGGTCATCCTCAACCTGTGCATGATCGCCGGCGCGCTGTGGCTGGCGCCGCGGCTGGGCGGCACCCCGGAAAAGCAGATCCTGGCGCTGGGCTGGGCGGTACTGGCCGCCGGCATCCTGCAGCTGCTGTTCCAGCTGCCCTCGCTGAAGGGCATCAACCTGCTGACCCTGCCCCGCTGGGGCTGGCACCACCCGGGCGTGCGCAAGGTGATGACGCTGATGGTGCCGACCCTGTTCGGCTCGTCGGTGGCGCAGATCAACCTGCTGCTGGATACGGTCATCGCCGCCAAGCTGACCGATGGCTCGCAGTCGTGGCTGTCGCTGGCCGACCGCTTCCTGGAGCTGCCGCTGGGCGTGTTCGGCGTGGCCCTGGGCACGGTCATCCTGCCGGCGCTGGCCCGCCACCACGTCAGTACCGACCGTGAGGGCTTCTCGCGCTCGCTGGACTGGGGCCTGCGGATGACCCTGCTGATTTCGGTGCCGGCCATGCTGGGGCTGCTGTTCCTGGCCGAGCCGCTGATCGCCACCATTTTCCAGCACGGCCAGTTCAGCGCCTTCGATACCCGCATGACCGCGCTGTCGGTGTACGGCCTGAGCTTCGGCCTGCCGGCATTCGCCCTGTTGAAGGTGGTGCTGCCGGCGTTCTATGCCCGCCAGGACACCAGGACCCCGGTACGCGCGGGTGTGGCTGCGCTGGTGGCCAACATGGTGTTCAACTTCGCCCTGCTGGCCGTGCTGTACCAGGTGATGGTGCCCGACGAGCTGAAGGCGCAGGGCGTGATGGCGGCCATCGGCAAGCAGCCGGGCCTGCATCTGGCACTGGGCATTGCCAGCGCGCTGTCCAGCTACCTGAACCTGGGCCTGCTCTGGTACTGGCTGGGCAAGACCGATGTCTACCAGCGCCGGCCGGGCTGGGGCGGCTACCTGGTGCGCCTGCTGGTGGCCTGCGTGGCCATGGTCGGCGTGCTGCTGGCCCTGCTGCACTGGCTGCCGGCCTTCTCGGCCATGGGCGTGTGGGAGCGGATCGGCGCCCTGGCGCTGCTGGTCGGCGGCGGCGGCGCCACCTACGGGGTGGCCATGGTGGCGATGGGCTTCCGCCCCCGCGACCTGCGCGGGCATTGATCGTGGCCCACGGCGGCTATACTTCAGGGTTACACCATTGAAGCGGCGGCCCCGGGTGGGCCGGAACGAGAGTTGATGAGCAGGCTGTTCAGAAGCGTCGAGGGCGGGGAGCTGTTCCCCAACGGAAGCGTGGTCTGTATCGGTGCATTCGACGGCCTCCACCTGGGGCATCGTGCGCTGGTCCGCCACGCGGTCGCCCGCGCGCGCGCCTTGGGCGTGGCCGCGGTGGCCGTGGCGTTCGAGCCGCTGCCGCGTGAATTCTTTGCCCAGGGCACGCCGCCGCCGCGGCTGACCCTGGCCCGCAGCAAGGTCGAGATCCTGCGCGAACTGGGCGTGGATGCGATCGGCCTGCTGCGTTTCGACGCGGCGATGGCCGCCATGCCGGCCGAAGACTTCGTTCATAAGCTGCTGGCGCAGCGCCTGGGCGCGCGCGAAGTATGGATCGGCCCGGAGTTCTGCTTCGGCAACCGCCGCCGCGGCGACCTGGCCCTGCTGCAGGCAATGGGCGGCGAGCTCGGCTTCACCGCCGGCGAGATCGAAGCCGTCGACCTGCACGGCGAGCGCATTTCCAGCACCCGCATCCGCCAGCTGCTGCAGGCGGGCGATTTCACCCATGCCAACGATCTGCTCGGCCGCCCCTATGCGATCAGCGGGCGGGTGGTGCGTGGGCGCCAGCTCGGCCGCACGCTGGGCTTCCCCACCGCCAACCTGCGCTTCCCGAAGACGCCGGCGCTGTCGGGTATCTACGCCACCTGGGTGCACGGGGTGTTCGACCAGCCGTGGCCCTCGGTGTCCAGCTTCGGCACGCGGCCGACGGTGGACGGCGTGGAACCGCTGCTGGAAGCCCACCTGTTCGATTTCCAGGGCGACCTGTACGGTCGGCACATCGACGTGGAATTCGTCGCCAAGCTGCGTGACGAAGAAAAATTCAATGATCTGGCGGCACTGACCGACCAGATGCACCGCGACGCCGACCAGGCGCGCACCATCCTTTCCGAACATAGATTGCGAGCCACTGCGTGAGCCAGGACTACAAGACCACCCTGAACCTGCCAGCCACCGAATTCCCGATGCGCGGCGACCTGCCCAAGCGCGAGCCGGGCATTCTGGCGCGGTGGGAAGAGCAGGGGCTCTACCAGCAGCTGCGTGACAACGCCGCCGGCCGCCCGCTGTTCGTGCTGCACGACGGCCCGCCGTACGCCAACGGCCGCATCCACCTGGGCCACGCGGTCAACAAGATCCTCAAGGACATCATCGTCAAGTCGCGCTACCTGGCCGGCTTCGATGCGCCCTACGTGCCGGGCTGGGATTGCCATGGCCTGCCGATCGAGATCGCGGTGGAAAAGAAGTGGGGCAAGGTCGGCGTGAAGCTCGACGCCGTCGAGTTCCGGCAGAAGTGCCGCGAGTTCGCCGAAGAGCAGATCAACATCCAACGCGCCGATTTCAAGCGCCTGGGCGTGACCGGTGACTGGGACAACCCGTACAAGACCCTGAGCTTCGATTTCGAAGCCAACGAGATCCGTGCGCTGGCCAAGGTCGTGGCCAACGGCCACCTGGTGCGTGGCGCCAAGCCGGTCTACTGGTGCTTCGACTGTGGTTCGGCGCTGGCCGAGGCGGAAATCGAATACCAGGAAAAGGAATCGCCGGCGATCGACGTGGCCTACGCCGCGCGCGATGCGCAGGCCGTGGCCCAGGCCTTCGGCGTGAGCCTGCCGGGCGACGTCGAAGTGGCCGTGCCGATCTGGACCACCACCCCGTGGACGCTGCCGGCTTCGCTGGCCGTGTCGCTGGGCGCGGAGATCCGCTACGTGCTGGCCGAAGGCCCCGCGCACAACGGCAAGCGCCGTTGGCTGGTGCTGGCCGCCGCCCTGGCCGAGCGCGCGCTGCAGCGCTATGGCGTCGAAAACGTGGTGCTGCACGGTGAAACCACCGGCGCGGCGCTGGAAAACCAGCTGCTGGCGCACCCGTTCTACCCGGAGCGCGAGATCCTGGTGCTCAACGGCGAGCACGTGTCCGACGAGGACGGTACCGGTGCGGTGCACACTGCCCCCGGCCACGGCCAGGAAGACTACGTGGTCAGCCAGAAGTACGGCCTGCTGGACAAGTACAACGCCGGCCAGGTGACCCCGATTGACGGCCGTGGCGTGTACCTGGAATCGACCCCGCCGGCCGGTGACGTGGTGCTGGCTGGCCAGCACCTGTGGAAGGCGCAGGACGCCATCGTCGGCGTGCTGCGCGAGAACGGTTCGCTGCTGGCCTTCCACCCGATCCGCCACAGCTACCCGCACTGCTGGCGCCACAAAACGCCGGTGGTGTTCCGCGCCACCCCGCAGTGGTTCATCTCGATGGACAAGGCCAACCTGCGCAATGATGCGCTGGCCGCCATCGATACCGTGGGCTGGTTCCCGAGCTGGGGCAAGGCGCGCATCCAGAGCATGGTCGACGGCCGCCCGGACTGGACCATCTCGCGCCAGCGCACCTGGGGCGTGCCGATCGCACTGTTCACCCATCGCCAGACCGGCGAGATCCACCCGCGCACGGTGGAGCTGATGCAGCAGGTCGCCGACCGCGTCGAAGCCGAGGGCATCGACGTGTGGTACTCGCTGGACGCCGCAGAACTGCTGGGCGCCGAAGCGGCCGACTACGAGAAGGTCACCGACATCCTCGACGTCTGGTTCGATTCGGGCGTCACCCATGAAGGCGTGCTGGCCGCGCGTGGCTTCGGCAAGCCGGCCGACCTGTACCTGGAAGGTTCGGACCAGCACCGTGGCTGGTTCCAGTCCTCGCTGCTGACCGGCGTGGCCATCGACCAGCGCGCGCCGTACAAGCAGTGCCTCACCCACGGCTTCACCGTGGACGAGCACGGCCGCAAGATGTCCAAGTCGCTGGGCAACGGCATCGAGCCGCAGGACATCATGAACAAGCTGGGCGCGGACATCCTGCGCCTGTGGATCGCCTCGGCCGACTACAGCAACGAAATGTCGCTGTCGCAGGAAATCCTCAAGCGCAACGCCGATGCCTACCGCCGCCTGCGCAACACCGCGCGCTTCCTGCTGGGCAACCTGGACGGTTTCGATCCGGCCCAGCACCTGCGCCCGCTGAATGAGATGGTCGCGCTGGACCGCTGGATCGTGCACCGCGCCTGGGAACTGCAGGAAAAGATCAAGGCTGCGTTCGACAGCTACAACATGGCCGAGATCGTCCAGCTGCTGCTGAACTTCTGCAGCGTGGACCTGGGTTCGCTGTACCTGGACGTGACCAAGGACCGCCTGTACACGATGCCGACCGATTCGCACGGTCGTCGTTCGGCACAGAGCGCGATGTACCACATCGCCGAAGCGTTCACCCGCTGGATCGCGCCGATCCTGACCTTCACCGCCGACGAGCTGTGGGGTTACCTGCCGGGCGAGCGCGCCGGGCACGTGCTGTTCACCACCTGGTACGACGGCCTGGCGCCGCTGCCGGCCGATGCCCAGCTCAACGCCGCTGATTTCGACCAGCTGCTGGCCGTGCGCGAGCAGGTGGCCAAGGTGCTCGAGCCGATGCGCGCCAACGGTGCCATCGGTGCCGCGCTGGAAGCGGAGATCACCATTGCCGCCAGCGAAGAGCAGGCCGCGAAGTGGCAGCCGCTGGCCGATGAACTGCGTTTCCTGTTCATCAGCGGCGACGTGCAGGTGCGCCCGGCGACCACCGACGAGGTGTTCGTCAGCGCCCAGCCGACCCAGAAGACCAAGTGCGTGCGCTGCTGGCACCACCGCGCCGACGTCGGCAGCAACGCCGACCACCCGGAACTGTGCGGCCGCTGCGCCGGCAACATCACCGGTGCCGGTGAAGTGCGGAGCTGGTTCTGATGGCCGCGCCCCGTCCGCATCCGAATGCACTCATCTGGCTGCTGCTGTCGGCCGCCATCATCGGCCTGGACCAGTGGTCCAAGGCCTGGGTGCTGTCGAGCCTGCCGGAGTTCCAGCCGGTGGTGGTCATCGACGGCTTCTGGAACTGGTACCGCACCTACAACACCGGTGCGGCGTTCAGTTTCCTGAGCGACGCAGGCGGCTGGCAGAAGCACTTCTTCACCGTGCTGGCGATCGCCATCAGCGCGCTGATGGCGTGGTGGCTGCGTGCCACCGCCCGCGGCAACTGGAAGGCGGCGGTGCCGTACGCGCTGATCATCGGTGGTGCCATCGGCAACGTGATCGACCGCCAGGTGCACGGTCACGTGGTCGATTTCATCCAGTGGTATATCGGTGACCACGTCTGGCCGGCGTTCAACGTGGCCGATTCGGCCATCGTGGTCGGTGCCGTGGGCATCGCCCTGTTTGGCCTGTTCGACGGCAAGTCCGCCAAAAAGGCGGATAATGCCTCCCCGAAACCGTAAGCCGGCCGCTGCCGGGAGACTGAACTGATGGATGTGCTGCTCGCCAACCCGCGTGGTTTCTGTGCCGGTGTCGATCGTGCGATCGAGATCGTCAAGCGCGCGATCGAAACGCTGGGCGCGCCCATCTATGTCCGCCATGAAGTGGTGCACAACCGCTTCGTGGTCGACGACCTGAAGCAGCGGGGCGCGATCTTCGTCGAAGAACTCGATGAAGTGCCGGACAACAACACGGTCATCTTCAGCGCGCACGGCGTCTCCCAGGCCGTGCGCCAGGAAGCTGATCGCCGTGGCCTGAAGGTGTTCGACGCCACCTGCCCGCTGGTGACCAAGGTCCACTTCGAAGTGGCCCGCCACTGCCGTGCCGGCCGTGACGTGGTGCTGATCGGCCACGCCGGCCATCCCGAAGTGGAAGGCACGATGGGCCAGTGGAACCGCGAAGCCGGTGTCGGCCAGATCTACCTGGTCGAGGACGTGGAGCAGGTTGCCACGCTGGTGATCAACCAGCCGACGAACTTCGCCTACACCACCCAGACCACGCTGTCGGTGGATGACACGCGCGGCATCATCGATGCACTGCGCGAGCGGTTCCCGGAGATGCAGGGCCCGAAGAACGACGACATCTGCTACGCCACGCAGAACCGCCAGGACGCCGTGCGCGACCTGGCCAAGCGCTGCGACCTGGTGCTGGTGGTGGGTTCGCCGAACAGCTCCAATTCCAACCGCCTGAGTGAGCTGGCCCGCCGCGAAGGCGTGGAGAGCTACCTGATCGACGGCGCGCACGAGATCGACCCGCGCTGGGTGGAAGGCAAGCAGCACATCGGCGTGACTGCCGGTGCCTCGGCACCGCAGGTGCTGGTGGATGGCGTGCTGGCCCGCCTGGCCGAGCTCGGCGCCAACGGCGTCGGCGAGCTGGACGGCGAGCCGGAATCGATGGTGTTCGCGCTGCCGAAGGAACTGCGCCTGCGCCTGGTCGACTGACCGGGCAGGGCGTTCGCCGGGCGTGGCCCGGCGCTACCGGGTGTGTGTCATCCACGCATGGCGTGGATCTACCGCATCCAGCCGGGGCATCGCATCGCGTCATCCACGCATGGCGTGGATCTACCCGCCACGATCGGCACATCGCATCCCCGGTAGATCCACGCCATGCGTGGATAGGCGCGCGTCCATGACCTTTGGCCATGGGGCCACGCACCACACAGGCCTAGCATCGAAGGTTCTACCGCTGCTGGAACCTGCCTGATGAAGACCCGTGCCCTGGTGATGTCCGTGCTGTTCGCGCTGGCTGCCACGCCCGCGCTGGCGCAGACCTCGCCGCCGGGCGATGCCGCGGCCCCCGGCCTGCTGCGCATCGATGTGGATGCGCGCGACCTGGCTCGTCGCATCTTCAAGGTGACCGCCACCGTGCCGGTCAAGCCCGGTCCGGTCACGCTGCTATACCCGCAGTGGATTCCCGGCAACCATTCGCCCACCGGCCCGATCGACAAGCTGGCCGGCCTGCGCGTCACCGCCAATGGCAAGCCGCTGGCGTGGCAGCGCGACCAGTTCAACGTCTACGCATTCAAGGTCGACGTGCCCGAAGGTGTCAGCGAGATCGTCGCCCACTTCGATTTCCTGTCCTCGCAGGGCGGCAGCCAGGGCCGGGTGGTGATGACCCCGGAAATGCTCAACCTGCAGTGGAACGCCAATTCGCTGTACCCGGCCGGCGTCGACGCGCGCAACCTGCAGGCGCAGGCCAGCGTCACCCTCCCCAAGGGCTGGGGCTACGCCACCGCACTGGAAACGGCGCGCCGCGACGGCGATACCGTGGTGTTCAAGCCCATCTCCTACGACCACCTGGTCGACTCGCCGCTGTTTGCCGGTGAGCACCACCAGCGCATCGACCTCGACCCGGGCGCGAAAGTGCCGGTGCACCTCAACGTGTTTGCCGACGATGCCAAGTCGCTGAAGCCGACCGACGCGCAGATCAAGCTGCACCGTGCGCTGGTGCAGCAGGCCGACAAGCTGTACGGCGCGCGCCACTATGACCATTACGAATTCCTGCTGGCGCTGACCGATCGTCTCGGCGGCATCGGCCTGGAGCACCATCGCTCCAGCGAGAACAGCGCCGCGCCCGGCTATTTCACCGAGTGGGACAGCAACGCGTGGATGCGCGATCTGCTGCCGCACGAGTACACCCATTCCTGGAACGGCAAGTACCGCCGCGGCGCGGACCTGGCCACCGCCAATTTCAACGTGCCGATGGGCGACAGCCTGCTGTGGGTGTACGAGGGCCAGACCCAGTTCTGGGGCCAGGTGCTGGCCGCGCGCTCGGGCCTGTGGTCGGCCGAGCAGACCCGCGACACGCTGGCCAATGTGGCGGCCACCTATGACCGGGGCCGCCCCGGCCTGGCCTGGCGCGCGCTGCAGGACACCACCAACGATCCCACCATCGCGCAGCGCCGCGGGCTGGCCTACCGCAACTACCAGATGAGCGAGGACTACTACTCCGGCGGGCAGATGCTGTGGCTGGAAGTGGAAGGCAAGCTGCGCGACCTGAGCGGCAACCGCCGCAGCCTGGATGATTTCGCGCGCGCGTTCTTCGGCGTCGGCAATGGCGACTGGAACGTCAAGCCGTATACCTTCGAGGACGTGGTGGCGACCCTCAACGGCATCGCCCCGTATGACTGGGCCAGCTTCCTGCGTCAGCGCCTGGACGGCCACGGCTCGCTGACCGGTGGCCTGGAACTGGCCGGCTGGAAGCTGGCCTACCGCGATACGCCCAACGAGGCCTACAAGGCGCAGGAAAAGCGCGCCAAGGCGGCCCTGCTGGCGTATTCGCTGGGTGCCACCGTGCTCGACACCGGCGTGGTTGGTGATGTGATCTGGGACAGCCCGGCCTTCAACGCGGGCCTGGCACCGGGCATGAAGGTGATTGCCGTCGGTGGACGCGAGTACAGCAGCGAACGCCTGAAGGATGCGGTGTCCTCCGCAGGCAAGGACAAGGCGCCCATCGTGCTGCTGGTCAAGCAGTTCGACCGCATCGACACGATGAACATCGACTACCACGGTGGCCTGCAGTACCCGGTGCTGGAACGCATCGCCGGCAAGCCGGACCGTCTTGCCGAGCTGTGGAAGGCACGATGATGTCGTGGCGCCGCGAAGGCCTGGTCCTGCTGGCAGCGATCCTGGCCATCGTCGGCGCCTTCCTGCACGGTGATGGCCGTTGGCTGCACTGGCTTGCCAAGCCGGCAACCACGCTGCTGATCGCAGCCATCGCCTGGCAGGCACGACCGGCGGCATCGCCGTCGTACCGGCACGCGGTGCTGGCCGGCATGCTGCTGTCCTGCGTGGGCGATATCGCACTGATGCTGCCGGTGGATGCGTTCGTTCCGGGGCTGGTGGCATTCCTGCTGGCCCACGTCTGCTACATCGTGGCCTTCCGTGCTGGCCTGCGTGCGGGCGCTGGGTTGTGGGGTGCGTTCGTGCTGCTGGGCGCGTTCGCCACGCTCAACGTGCTGGGCCTGTGGCCGCACCTGCCGGCGCCGATGCGAGTTCCGGTGCTCGCCTACGTGGTGGTGCTTGCCGCGATGGCGGTGCTGGCGCTGGCACGCGCGTGGGCGCGGCCGCAGCCGGCAGCTCCGGAATCGTGCAGCGCACGATGGGCCGCGATCGGCGCCGTGCTGTTCGTCGCCAGCGATTCACTGCTGGCCTGGGACCGTTTCGCTGGCGGCCTGCCGCTGGCCAGTCTGCTGGTGCTGTCCACGTACTATGCCGCGCAGTACGCCATCGCCCGTTCGGTGGGCAGGCGGCCTTTGTAGAGTCGAGCTTGCTCGACTTTGCCCTTTGTAGAGTCGAGCCATGCTCGACTGCTTCTGCCAACAGCAGTCGAGCAAGCTCGACTCTACAAAAGCGCAGCCGAGCACGGCTCGGCTCTACAACGCGCTCATTCGACGTCGGTCGCGCTTTCGCAGGTGCGCTCCGGTGCGCACAGGCGATCAAGCAGGGCCAAGGTCACGCCGTTGCTCCAGCCGAAACCATCCTGCAGCGGGTATTCACCGCCACCGCCGCCGCTGGCCGAGCCATCCACCACGTACTTCTCCACCAGCTTGCCGTCGCGGTCATAGACCGATTGCACCGTGCGCAGGAAGCGCACGCCCAGCGTCCGCGCCAGCGCCTGCTGGCCGTACTGCTGCAGCCCATCCACGGCCACCCACTGCAGCGGCGCCCAGCCGTTCGGGGCGTCCCATTGCTGCCCGGTATCGTGCTGCGTCGTCAGCAGGCCGCCTGAGCGCAGCAGGCCGGCTTCCACGGCATCGGCGGTGCGCCGCGCCTGTGCTGCATCGGCGATCTTCAGCCATAGCGGGAACAGCGCTGCGGCGGTGAGGGCAGGGCGTTGCTGGCCGCTGTCCAGGTCGCGGTCGACGTAGTAGCCCTGGCGCGCGTCCCACAACTGCGTATTGATGGCCGCGCGGCGCGAGGCCGCCAACTGCTGGTAATGGCGTGCATCGTCACGCGCGCCTGATGCTGTGCTGGCACGTGCCAACGTCTGTTCCAGCTGGAACAGCAGACTGTTCAGATCCACCGGCACGATGGCGGTCGTGCGGATGCTGGACAGCTGCCCCGGGTCATCCAGCCAGCGCGAGCTGAAATCCCAGCCGGATTCGGCACCGGCGCGCAGATCGCGGTAGACCTGCGATGGCGGTCGCTGCGATGCCTGCGCCGCGGTCGCCAGGTCATCCGTCCACGATTCGGTGCGCGGCACCGCACGCGCATCCCAGTAGCGGTTCAACAGTTGGCCATCGGCCAATCGCACCACGCGTTCGCGCGCCTGGCCCGGTGCAAGGCCCTCGGCGCCGTGCATCCAGAACGCGTGTTCGATGCGCAGCTGCGGCAGGTAGCGCCGGTATGCATCGTCACCTTCGTGGCGGGCCAGCAGTTCCACCATCAGGCTGAAGAACGGCGGCTGCGAACGGCTGAGGTAGTAGCTGCGGTTGCCGTTGGGAATGTGGCCGTACTGGTCCAGCTGCCAGGCGAAATTGTCGACCATGTCGCGCACCTGCTGCCAGCGTTGGCTGGACGCGAGGCCGAGCAGGGTGAAGTAGCTGTCCCAGTAGTAGACCTCGCGGAAGCGGCCGCCGGGCACCACGTACGGGTGCGGCAATGGCAGCAGCGAACCGTGCGGATCGACGGTGGTGGTGTGCCGCTGCAGCACCGGCCACAGGCCTTCGATGTGCGCGCGCAGTGTTTCCCCTGCGGGTGGCACGTAGGCTGGCGCATCGCCCGGTACCGTGAAGCGGGTCGCGACGAAATCGCGCAACGTGTAGCCGGGTTGCCGCTGTGCGGTCTGCCGGTCGGCCAGCACGGCCGCAGCCGGCTGATGCGGCACGGCATCGGCGAAGGTCTTCTGGTCGGCAAACAGGTGAGCGCGCTGCACCTGCTGGAACAGCGGCGCGAGTTGCTGGTCGGGAGGCTCAGGGGCGCGGGCGGTTTCTTCGGCTGTTGCATTGGCGATGCTGAGCACCAGTGCCAGCGACGCACCGGCCTGGAACATCGAGGGACGCATGGCGTGCCTCCAGAAGGGTGTGCGGCCACTGTAGCCCTGCATGCGTGAAAGCGGTTTGCCTTTTGTAGAGTCGAGCCATGCTCGACTGCTTGTGCCAACAGCAGTCGAGCATGGCTCGACTCTACAAACGCGGCAGCCGAGCATGGCTCGGCGCTGCAAAAACAGGTCAGCGGAACTGCAGGGTCAGCAGGAAGTAGCGGCCCAGCGGATCATCCAGCCCGGCCATCTGCCCGCCGCTGCCAACCAGGTAGTTCACTGGCGCGGTGTCCAGCACGTTGTGCACGTCCAGCGCGGCCACCACGCGCGGGCTCAGCTTGCGCGCCACGTGCAGGTTCCAGCGCAGCTGTGCCGGGTTCATGCAGCGGCGATCATCGTGCTGTTGTCGCGGGCAGTCCTCACCGGCCAGCCACGCACGCGTGCGGCCGACGCGGTTGCCACGCAGGGCGATGTCCCACGAGGGATTCTGCCACTGCACATTGACGATGCCGGCGAACGTGGGCGTGGCGTGGCCGCGCAGGTCCACCGCTTCGCCATGCGCGCGGTCCCGGCGCAGTTCCTGCTGCTTCAGGCCATCCAGCGAGAACAACCACTGGCCATCGCGGCCGGCATCGATGCGGTATTCGCCGCGCAGCACCCAGTTGCGCGAGGTGGTGCGGCCGATGTTGTCGAACGACAGGCGCAGGTCACGCAGGCGGCCCTGCTCATCCAGTTCCCACGTGTCGGGGTTCCACAGTGCATCGCTTGGCTGCAGGGCGAGGATCTCGTTGCGCAGCTCGACGATGTTGTGGGTCAGCGACAGCGAGAACGCGTCGGCGGGCGTCCAGCTGACGGCCAGCGAATGGCTGCGCGAGGTCTCTGCGCGCAGTGCATCGTTCTCCACCACATCCACTTCCACCGCGCAGCCACCGCCGCGCAGCGGCAGTGCGCACGGCGGCAGGGTGTCCGACGCGGGCAGCGCCAGCAGGCCGAAGTAGGCCGGCGGTCGCCGCCGCTCGAACAGGCTGGGCGCGCGGAAACCACGGCCGCTGGCCAGCAGGAACGACCAGTGCGGGCTGGGGCTCCAGCGCAGGCCGGCGCGCGGCGAGAACGCGCTGTCGCCATCATCGCGGTCCAGCCGTGCCGCCAGGTCCAGGCGCAGCGTCGAGGCCAGCGGCAGGCCGACTTCGGCGTAGGCCGCACTGCTCGGCCGCGACAGCCGGCGCTGTTCCAGCGGCAGGCCCAGCGCCAGCTCGCCCTTGCCCAGCAGCGGATCGGGCAGCGACGTCCAGCGCTCCTGGCGCAGGTCGATGCCGGTGGCCAGTTGCGCCTTGCCGCCGGGCAGGTTCATCAGTTCGCGCTGCACGCCCCACCAGCCCTGCAGCTGGCTGGTACGGCCGCGGTTGCGGATGTCGGGGAACAGTTCGTCGGCCAGGCCCGGTGGCAGCGTGGAAAAACCGGGCAGGAAGTCCAGCGCGAGCGCAGCCTCCAGCAGCCGTTCGCTGCGCACGGCGCCTCCGGTGCGCAGGTCCACCTGGCTGCGCTGCGCGCTCAGGCCGGCCTCCCAGCTGCGGCCGCTCTGGTCGCGGCCGATGCCCACGGTCAGGTCGCCTTCGCTGGCCCGCACCCGCGGCTGCACCTCGCCGCCCTCCTGCAGCACCACGTTGAGCAGGGCGTTGCGATTGAAGTTCAGTGCGACTGCGGTCGGCCCCAGTTCGAATCGCTGGCGGTTGTGGCTGGCGCGCGCCTCGACATAGGCATAGCGGCCATCGCCCCGCTCGTGGCGGTAGCGCAGGTAGCCTGCCACGGTGTCCGATGCTGGCTGCAGCGAACGCGGGCGCACGCTGTCGTACCAGCAGCCATCCTCTTCCTCCTGCAGCGGCGCGTGGCATTCGCTGGCGGGGTAGTAATCACCGTTGGCCAGGATCAGCCCGATCGGGTACAGCTCGCTGTCGGCATGCCAGCGGCGGCGGTCACCGGCCACGTGGCGCAGGCGGTGCAGATCGAGGCCGGCAAACCAGCGGTCACCGTTGTCGCGCACGCCACCGTTGGCGGCCTGCACGCGGTGCTGGTCGCCGTCGCCGCGGCTGCTGGCGCCGGTCTGCAGGGTGGCCTCCGGCCCGTCGGCCTGGTCGCGCAGGATGATGTTGACCACGCCGGACATCGCATCGGCACCGTAGATGGCCGATGCACCCCCGCGCACCAGTTCGATGCGCTCGACGAAACTGAGCGGAATGCCGCCCAGGTCGGTCAGGCCACCTTCCTCCAGCGACACCATCGGGTAGCGCGGCAGGCGGCGGCCGTTGACCAGGAACAGGGTGGCGCGCGGGCCCATGCCGTCCAGGCTGGTGGTGGCGGCGGCACCCACCGGCAGGTACAGCGAATCACCGCCGCGCGAGGTGCTCAGCGGCGGGTGGCCGTTCATGCCGGGCAGGTGGCGCAGCAGATCGAACAGCGTGCCGTAGCCGCTGCGCAGGATGTCCTCGCGTTCGATCACCGTCACCGGCAGGGTGGTCTGCACCGAGCTGCGTGGCAGGCGGCTGCCGGTGACATGGATCGGTGCCAGTTCCACCTGCGCCGGCCGCTGCGGTCGCGGTGGCGGGGCCGGGGACGGAGCAACCCGGGCAGGCGGTGCCGCAGCCACGGCATGGCGGCGCAGCACGAAGCCACCACTGGGGGTGCGCAGGATGTTGACCGGCTTGCCGGCCACCAGCGCTTTCAGTGCCGCGGCAGGTTCCTGCGGCCCCTGCGTGCCGGGGGTGCGCAGATCGGCCAGTTCGCGTGCATCGAACACCAGCGCCTGGCCGCTTTGCCGGGCCCACTGCTGCAGCGCCGGCACCAGTGGGCCGGCGGCGATGCGGTACTCGGTGGGTGCGGTGGCGGGCGCATCTGCAGCGGCCGTGGCGCCGGCCAGGGCAAGCCACAGCAGGACCATCAGGCCCTGTCGCAGTGCCCCGGGGCTGGGCATCCGCGCCGCCTCAGTAGGTGCGGCGCAGTTCCAGCGCGCCATCCTTGCGCGGCTGGCCAGCGATCGACCACCCCAGTTCCAGGGCAGACAGCAGTTCGTGCGCATCGCCGGCACGGAAGGTGCCGCTCACCGCCAGGTCGGCGATGTCCGGGTCGGCAATCACCAGCGGCGTGCTGCCGTAGCGGTTCATGCGTTCGACCACGGTGGACAGCGGCGTGGCGTCGAACACCAGCCGACCCTCGGGCCAGGCTTCGGCGGCGGCGGTGGTGGACAGTTGCGGGCCGGGCTGGATGCGGCCGGACGGCGACACCTGCAGCTGCTGGCCGGGGGCCAGCGTGTGCTGGGCGCTGCCGCTGGTCACTTCCACGGCGCCTTCCAGCAGCGCCACTTCCACCCGGCCATCGGTCAGCCGCTCGACCTGGAAGGTGGTGCCGATATCGCGGATGCTGCTGCCGCCGGCCTGCACCCGCAGCGCGCGCGAGGAGGCGGCCACCTGCAGCTGCATGCGGCCACGCTCCAGTTCCAGTTCGCGCTTGCGCCAGCCGAAGCGGGCGCTCAGCGTGGTGCCGGCATCGAGGGTGGCGACGCTGCCATCGGCCAGCGTGCGAACCTGCGGCTGGTGGCTGGCATTGGCGTAGATCTGTGGCGCCGGGTTGCCATCGGTGAAGACCATCCAGCCGATGCCCACCGCCAGGCAGACGCCGGCCGCTGCCGCCACCGAAGGCAGCCAGCGGCGTACCGGCACGCGGGCGGCACGGGCAGCGGCGGTGCGCAGCCACGGGTCACCGGCCAAACCGGCACTGCGCTGGTGCAGCGTCTCGGCCTGTGCCCAGGCGCTGACGTGGGAAGGGTGCTCGGCCAGCCAGTCCTCGAACGCTTCGCGCTCGATCGACGTGCAGTCGGGGGCTTCCAGCCGGGCTACCCAGGCGCTTGCGCGCTCGAACAGCAACGTGTCATCCATGTAGGCGTCGCGGGTCACTCACTATCTCCATCAGTGTGGAGAGGATTGCTGCCCAGCTCCTTGCGCAGGCCCTGGAGGGCACGGGCGATGTGTTTTTCCACCGTCTTGGCGGTGATGCCGCAGTGCCGGGCGATCTGTGCGTAGCTCATCCCGGTGATGCGGTTGAGCAGGTACACCTCGCGGGCACGTTCGGGAAGCTTGAACAGTGCCTGTCGCAGCAGCGCGATCATCTGGCCGGATTCTGCCTGACGCAGTGGATCGGGAGAAGTGCCCTGCGGCTCCTCGCTGCCATCGCGTTCACCGAGCGGCAGGTGGCTGCGCGCCTGCGACGAACGCCCGCGGTCGGCCAGGCGGTTGCGGGCAATGCGGTACAGCAGCAGGCGCAGTTCGTCGGTGCCGTGCCCGCGGTAGCGGATCAGCCGCTCCATGCTGTCCTGTGCAATGTCCTCGGCATCATCCGGGCCGACGCCGCGCATGCGCAGGAAAGCGCACAGCGGCGCGCGTTCCTCGCGGATGAAGGCGATGAAGGCATCCGGAACCCCGGCCGGGTCCGGCGCGCGACGGGGCAGGGGGGAGGGGGCGGACAGGGGAAGGGCCTCGAACGACGAACGCGTCATCGAGTTTTACAAGACGATGACCAAAGGGGGAAGTCCGTGTCGTATGCCAATGCGTTATGTGAACGCATTCAGATTTTCGTGCGCGACGCACTGGGGGAGATCGGCGCGCTGCGGCGTTCTGCTTTCGTCCCGCGTGGTGCGGGTTTGGAGAGAGAGACCGCAATGAAGCATTCGAAGTTGAGCCTGGCCCTGGCCGGCCTGGTGGGCATGGCAACGCTGGGCGCGATCGGCAACGCAGGGGCGATGAACTACCACGTGCAGGACGACCGCGTCGTCCTCAGTGGTGGCGTCACCTTCGCCGACGTGGTCGCGCTGCCGGCCCTGCTGGCCAAGGCACAGGCCGAAGGCCGGCCGATCCGCGAAGTCGTGCTGCGCACCTCCAACGGTGGCGCGCTGATTGCCGGTGAGTGGCTGCAGGCCATCATCCGCACCAACGGCCTGGACACCATCGTGTCCGGGCATTGCATCTCGTCGTGCTCGATCATGCAGTCCGGCGGCGTCAACCGTTACCTAGCGGGCGATCTGCCGACGGTCGACTCGGTGCAGATCCACGCCGCCAGCAGCGGCGGCCGCATCACCTACGCGCCGTCGCCGCGCATGACCCAGATCTACACCGACAACTATGGCGGCGGCATGGATGCCGGCCTGCTGCACAAGGCCATGTACGAAGTGGTGGCGCCCAACGGCCTGCTGGTGTTCCGCGACCCGACCCGCACCAACGGCACGTCGGTCAGCTTCGATCCCGATGGCAGCGGCCGCAACCTGCAGCTCTTCCCGGGCCAGGACATCTACAGCAACAACATCATCACCGAGGCCGGTTACCGCAACCCCGGCGATACCCTGACCGTCGCCGGCAACGTCAGCGGTGACATCAACCCGGGCTACATGTCCACTGCCCGCCAGCTGCAGGCCTTCGTCGAGGACGACTTCTCGCGCTGGAACGACGCCGGCTACGCCACCACCTACATCAACCTTGCGGTCAGCATCTACAACGCCGCCAGCGACGGCCCCAACGGCATCGGCGATGCCTCGGTGCAGGACTACCTCAATGACCCGGGCATCCAGCAGCTGCTGCTGGGCAAGCTGCGCCTGGGTGAACTCGATGCCTCCGCGCTGGCCAACTCGGCCGGCGTGATCCGCGTGGCCAAGGGCGGCACCTGGCGTACCTCGGCCACCACCGGCGCCGATTTCATGCTGGTCGACGGCGGCACCATCGCCCTGGAAGGTGGCGCGCTGCGCGCACCGGAAGTGCGGGTGATGCCCGGTGGCATGGTGGTCGGCCACGGCGACATCGCCTCGCTGGAAACCGATACCGACGCGCTGCTCGGCGCGACCGGCCCGTCGCTGCGCGAGGACGGCTTCAACCGCCTGCGCGTGTACGGCACCCTGATGCCGCGCGGTGGCGACCTGGTCACCCACGGCTACGTCAACATCATGCCGGGCGGCAACGTGCTGTTCGACGTCACCGAAGCCGGTGGCAGCGATACCGGCCGCCTGCGCGTGGGCACCTTCTTCGACGGCGGGCAGACCGACGGCGCGCTGGTGATCTCGCCCGGCGCGCACCTGGAGTTGAACGTCGCCCAGGGCTTCTATGCCGGCAACTACCAGCGCGAACTGGTCACCGGGCCGATCTACGAGGACGGTTTCGCCGATGCCGTGCGCCTGGGTGATACGGGCTACAGCGCCAGCATCACCGACAACGAAGTCTTCCGCCCGCGCCACAACTCGCTGCTCAGCTTCAACATCAACCAGACCGAAGACGGCCTGTCGCTGACCGCCAACCCGGGCTTCGACCAGTTGGCACAGCTGACCGCCAGCAACGGCAACGAGAGCCTGGGCGTTGCCCTGGCTGCGGCGGGTGACCGCCAGGATGCCCGCCTGAAGTCGCTGCTGGGTGCGCTGCAGTTTGCCGACCGCGATGTCATCGCACAGCAGGCCGGTGCCCTGCGTGGTGACGGGCACGCCACCCTGCGTCTGGCCGACAACGCCCTGCTGGGCAGCATCGGCAGCGTGGTGACGCAGCACCAGGCCGGCCTGCGCAGCGGCAGCGGCGATGCCGGCGGCCTGGCAGCGCAGGCGGCACAGTCGGCTGCAGCGCAGCCCGGCATGGCCAGCGGCAGCCTGTTCAACCAGCTGGCCATGCATCTGGTCGAGCCTGCCGCGCAGGCCGTGGCCGGCACTGACAGCGGCGCCGGTGCGCGCAACCACGGCTTCTGGGGCCGCGGCTTCGGCAGCCATGGCCGCATCGATGGCGAAGGCGGCGTGGCCGGCCTGAGCCACACCGTGGGCGGCATCGTGCTGGGCGCCGATACGCGCGTGGCCGATGACCGCGTCAGCCTGGGCGTGAGCGTGGCGGCGGCAGACATGTCGACCAAGGCGCGCGACGGTTCCGGCTTCACCGGTGACGTGCGCGCGCTGGATATCGGTGGCTACATCGATGCCACCTACGCGCGTGGCTACCTGTCGGCCGCCGTGCGCTACACCGACCTGCGCCACGACACCCGCCGCGGCATTGCGGGCATCGACGGCCTGAACGATTCGCTGCGCGCCAAGTACAACAACGATGCGATTTCCGCGCGCCTGGAGCACGGCTTCAGCTTCACCACCGGCAACGGGCTGGTGGTGCAGCCGCTGCTGCCGGTGGTGGACTACGCGCGCACCTCGGCCACCCGCTTCAACGAAGGGCAGGGCGCGGGCGCACTGGCCGGCCGTGGCGACAGCCTGGAAAGCATCCGCGTGGGTGCCGGCCTGCAGCTGTTCAAGACCTTCAACCGTGCCAACGGCGAGCGCATCACCCCGCGCGCGCGCGTGGTCTGGCAGAAGGAACTGGGCGACACCCAGGCCCGCTACAGCACCGGCTTCGCCGCCGCCCCGGACCTGGTGTTCGGCAGCAGCAGCCAGACCCTGGGCGAGCAGGTGCTGGCCTGGAACCTGGGCGTCACCAGTCGCGCCAGTGACCGCCTGTCGGTGATGGTGGACTACGTGGGCGAGCGCCGCGATGGCCAGGTGCAGAACGGCGTGATGCTGGGTCTCGGCTACGCGTTCTGAGTAAAGGGCGCACCGGCGGCAGCATTGCCGCCGGTGCGCTATGGTCTGCGCAGGATTCCCGTGCAGGCCCGCCCATGCAGATCGCCGTCTTCAGCGCCCGTCCCTACGACCGCCGCTTCCTGGAAGAAGCCAACGCGCGCGATGGCGCCGGGCAGGGCTTCCGGTTCGTCCACTTCGATGCCGCGCTGGACGTGCACACCGCCGCACTGGCGCAGGACTGCGCCGCCGTCTGCGTATTCGTCAACGACCGCCTTGATGCCCCCGTGCTGCAGGCGCTGCATGCACAGGGCGTGCGCGCCGTGCTGCTGCGCTGCGCGGGCTTCAACAATGTCGACCTGGCCGAGGCCGCGCGCCTGGGCCTGTTCGTCGCCCGCGTGCCGGCCTATTCGCCCGAGGCCGTGGCCGAACACGCGCTGGCGCTGGTGATGACCCTCAACCGGCAGACCCACCGCGCCTACAACCGCGTGCGCGAAGGCAACTTCATGCTGGATGGCCTGCTGGGCCGCACCCTGCACGGGCGCACGGTGGGCATCGTCGGTACCGGCAAGATCGGCTTGGCCACCGCGCGCATCTTTCGTGGCATGGGCTGTACGGTGCTCGGCCATGACCCGTACCCATCAGCGGATTTCGCCGGGCTGGGGGACATGGTCGCGCTGGACGAACTGCTGGCGCGCGCGGATATCGTTTCGCTGCACTGCCCGCTGACACCCGACACCCAGCACCTCATCAACGACGCCTCGCTGGCGCGCATGAAGCCCGGCGCGATGCTGGTCAACACCTCGCGTGGCGGCCTGGTGGATACCCACGCGGTGATCCGCGCGCTGAAGTCGCGCCGGCTGGGCCATCTGGCCATCGACGTCTACGAGCAGGAAAGCGCGCTGTTCTTCCAGGACCTGTCCGGCGAGATCATCGACGACGAGGCCTTCCAGCGCCTGATGACCTTCCCCAACGTGCTGGTGACCGGCCACCAGGGCTTCTTCACCGTGGAGGCGCTGCAGGAGATCTCGGCCATCACCCTGGGCAACCTGGCTGATTTCGCCGCCGGGCGGGCCTGTGGCAACCGGGTAGGGTCGGATTGACCGGCGGGGTGGGCTACCCGTAAAATCGCCTGCTCAGCCGGAATAGCTCAGTTGGTAGAGCGGCGCATTCGTAATGCGTAGGTCGCAGGTTCGACTCCTGTTTCCGGCACCAGTTGTAGAAAAGCCCCGGCCTTGGTCGGGGCTTTTTTTTGCTCTGGTAGCGCCGGGCCATGCCCGGCGGAATGCTGGTTCTCTGGTAGTGCCAGCCCATGGCTGGCAGCCCCCAATTTCCGAATCTCGCAGCCCACCAGCCCGCCGGCTTCCCAGGCGCTTAGCGCCGCGCCCTGTTCCTGACCTGGCAACCGCAGCCATGCATTCCTGTGCTATGAATATCAAGCCTTGCTTCAAGGCTCTTTCAGGGATTGGAAGGATGCGCAGGCTAGGGGAACTGCAGGCGGTTTGTCGTCCCGCTTCAGGGGATTTGAAGTTCGAATTCGGAAGTCGGGAGCATTAGGCTCCTGGCTGTGCTGCGTGCTGCTCATTGGCCTTGGCGTGTCGACATCCGCTATCGCCCGGACGACGGTTACATACATCCACCCGGACGCCTTGGCTTCGGTTGTGGCCGAGAGCGACGCCAATGGCAACGTGATCAAGCGCTATGACTACGAGCCTTACGGCGCCGTGGTGGGTGGACAGGCCACGGACGGGCCGGGGTATACCGGGCACGTAAGTGACTCGGCTACCGGGCTGAACTACATGCAGCAGCGCTACATGGACCCGCAGTTGGGGGTGTTCCTGTCCGTGGATCCTGTGGCGGCGTATAGCAATCCGATAGGGCAGTTCAATCGGTACCGGTACGCGAACAGCAATCCGTACAAGTTCACGGATCCGGATGGGCGGTAGAGCATTGCTGCATGCGGAATGAATCCTGCAAATGCTGCAGCATGCGCTGAAGCCGGTATCGCGACGGGGGGAGGGGCCTCAGGAGCAGGGGGGACCAGTGGCGGCGGTAACGGCGATGTTCATCCTGGTGGTCAGGAGGCTGCCGACGCGGCATGGGATAGCATCAAAGGTGTAGGTGAAACAAAACGCTATGAAGATCGACATGGCAATGTAACCGAGGTCAAGGATCTCGATGGTGGTGGTGTGGCTGACAGGCACACGAGTACAAAGAGTGATCACAAAGGTGCGCCCACCATTAAGATTCGTGATGCAGAAAGTAAAGTTATTCAAACCACGCGCTATGAGAAGAGTCAATGAATCAGGAATCGAATTGCGTTGATCGCAATGAGGTGGAGAAAATGCTGAGTGATCAGCAGTTCCCAGCTTTCCCTTTCAAGGACGAGACATGGCGAGGGCTGTTCTTCAATCGTGATCTTCATGGGCTTGGAGGGGTGCCAAAAAGCATCTTTGATGCCTTGATAAACCAGCTCGAAGCGCGAGGCGCGATGCCGCTGTGGTTTGTTCCTGCGGTAACAGTAAGCTCGGGCGAGGATGTGTTTCCGTATGCCGATATCGATGGGTGGGGTCGATATGTTGATCTTCTTGGCTGTTTAGGTTTCTTTCCGGAGTACTACTTGGTACCAGCTGATCGATCAATTCTGCTGTGGTTTGATCCTGAGACAGTTCTGGTGGGCGGTGGAGCAGAATTAATCAGCGCGATTGCGGGTAACTGTGGCGGGGAGGAACTGGCGCGACTCTCGGTAAAGGAGTTTGGTGTCACATTGGATGATCACTGTTCTGATGTAGCAGTTTTTATCAAGCGCATCAGTGGCCTGGATTGATCTCGAGAGCTGCTCGTGGAAAATGCGGAATGGGAGCCATGGAAGCAGTCGGTAAACGTTAGACACGGTGCCCCGCAAGTGTGGGTGTTGGACATCCGTTTGGTCACGGACAACAACGTGCAGCTCTACATTGAGGATGGAGAGGTGTTTGAAGTGAACCTGAGTAGAGTGTAGGTCGCAGGTTCGACTCCTGTTTCCGGCACCAGTTGTAGAAAAGCCCCGGCCCAGGTCGGGGCTTTTTTTGTGCTGGTAGCGCCGGGCCATGGCCGGCGGGATGCCGGCCCCAGTAGTGCCAGCCCATGGCTGGCAGCCCCCAATTTCCGAATCTCGCTGCCCACCAGCCCGCCGGCGTCCCAGGCGCTTAGCGCCGCGCCCTGTTCCTGACCTGGCAACCTCAGCCGGCCATTTCCGTGCTATGAATACCCAGCCTTGCTTCAAGGCTCTTTCAGGGATTGGAAGGATGCGCAGGTTCGGGGGAACTGCAGGCGGTGTGTCGACCCGCTTCAGAAGATTTGAAGATCAAATTCGCAAGTTGGGGGCATTTTGCACCTGGCTTTGCTGCGTGCTGCTCATTGGTCTTTGCGTGTCGCCAGCCGCAATGGCGCAGACGACAGTCACCTACATCCACACGGACGCGCTGGGCTCTGTTGTGGCTGAAAGCGATGCCAACGGCAATGTGATCAGACGCTATGACTATGAGCCCTACGGGGCTGTGGTCGGTGGTCAGGTCACGGACGGGCCGGGGTATACCGGGCACGTAAGTGACTC
Organism: Stenotrophomonas sp. ZAC14A_NAIMI4_1; assembly: GCF_003086915.1. NCBI lineage: Bacteria > Pseudomonadati > Pseudomonadota > Gammaproteobacteria > Lysobacterales > Lysobacteraceae > Stenotrophomonas > Stenotrophomonas sp. ZAC14A_NAIMI4_1. Next base: position 3,927,832 of record NZ_CP026002.1, on the reverse strand, counting down.
GGCTACCGGCCTGAGCTACATGCAGCAGCGCTACATGGACCCGCAGTTGGGTGTGTTCCTGTCGGTGGACCCGGTAACGGCGTATGAGCAGCCTGTGGGGGCGTTTAATCGCTACTGGTACGCGGCGAACAACCCTTACAGGTTTACTGATCCAGATGGACGGGCGGTCGGTGATCCATTCTTGACGAGAAGAGAGGCCGCTAAGGATGCCATTGTTTCAACGAACCCTAATTCAAAGTCTGAGAATCGAGAATATGCTGCGAGGATTTATAAAGTAGGCGAAAAATACTACTCGAGTCCTGCGGTTCGAGGTTCGGAAGATGGTGCCAACCCTCATGCGAGTCCAGTGCCGGAGGGTGCTGAGGTGGTGGGTGATTGGCATACCCATGCGGAGTACTCAATCAAAAATCCGGACGGAACGATTGTTGCTACAGGTGATCCTGCAAGAGATCATTTCGATAGTGATAATTTTTCGGAGACTGATAGGAGTGGGATAAGGGGGGATGCTGCTGCGAAGGCGCTTGCGGCTCCAGCAGGTTCTGATGATTATCGAGGATATCTGGGGACGCCTGGTGGCGTAGTTAAAGAGTACGATCCGGTTGCGCGTACAACGGAGGAGTTGTGATGAGAATTCTGTGGCATGGGTACATTGCACTTGGAGTGGTGCTTTGGGTTGCACTAATCGTTGGTGCCGTTTCGGCGCGAGAGAGTGATATGCCCAATAATGCAGAAATTGCGCTTGGCGGCACTGAATTGGTGGCGTTGGCTAGCGCGCTCCGTGAATTTCAAAAATTAGGGGCAGCGCTGGAGGGATATTCTGTTGTGATTCGACCTGATGGTGAAGGTTCGGAGTTGATTTTTTTGCCAAAAAGGGCGGTGGGTGATGAGGGGGTTAGGGGGGGCGGGACGCAACATGGAAAAGAAATCCATTACTTTATTTCTTCCGATGGAGTGGTTACTCGAATTTCCTATGCTAGGTAGGATCCGAATGCGGGTTCCCGCATGGGGTTTAGGTCAAAGCGCAGGAGAGGGTGAGTGCGGCAGACAGAATCAAAGACCGGGTTGCCGATCAGACGGAGGCAAAGAGCGCGTTCAATACACCTCAAACCGGGAACAATCCGAACCACCATGCTGTGGAACTCCCCAAGCCAGTAACGGAGAAAGTGGCTCAAAAGTTCAGTGAGGTTTGCAAATGAAGATCGACTTGATTGTGGAATGGTACGACGGTGAGTTGCAGCAAGTCATGGAAGATGGTGGTCGATACTTCTACGCAATCTGTGTGGAGGCGAATTTCAGCAAACCCTTGCAGGATAGAGTCTACTTCGTGATCAATATTATTGCGCAGGAAAAGCACATGATTAAGCGCTTTCTCGCTGATGCAGATATGGATGGCCTTGATCGTCTGCTGCGCGATGAACTGTACGGTCGCTGAGGTGCGATTTTCTTGGGTTGCCCAAACGATTGGAGGTTGGAGTCGGCTGATTTCAGTATTGAGTCAGCCCCCTATCTTAAATTCTTCGCGTTGCCAGTCGTCGACGCGCTGGCGGCCTGAATCTATGGATGGCGGCATCGTTATGGGTAATTTCCGCCCCGCTGGTTAACTAAGGCAGCGGCACATTGACCCGAAGTTGGGTGTGTTCCTGTCGGTGGACCCGGTAACGGCGTATGAGCAGCCTGTGGGGCAGTTCAATCGGTATCGGTATGCGAACGGTAATCCGTACAAATTCACAGATCCGGATGGGCGGCAGAGTCTGCCGCGTTCGGTCTACGAAACGGACTGGACGAAGCCTGAAACTAGACAAGCGTTCCGCGAAGCAGCCTCGATGGTCGCGGACTTCACCCCTATCGTCGGGGACGTCAAGGGGGCGATTACTGCGGTTCAAGATCCTTCTGCTATCAACATAGCTGCCGCAGCCGTTGGCCTAGTCCCCATCGTGGGTGATGGCGCTGGCGCGATGGCACGAGGGGTAGCGTCGGAAGTAAGAGTTCTTGGAGCGATTGGTGAAGTCAAGAATACGGATAAGGCGCTGACCTCGCACGGGGTGACAATTCCTGATTTCGAGAATTCTCGACAGGTTGGCGAAATTAAGGATACAAAACGACTATCTGATTCGTCGCAACTCAGAGCGCAGCGGGAACATGCTCAGGCGACTGGGCGAGAGCATGTTGTCGTCACGGGCACAAATACTAAGGTAAGCTCTACGGTGGAACGGCAGTCAACAGTTGTTCGACGAGATGACTTAGGACCTAAAAGATGACGCCCAAAGAGCAAGTCGAGATAATACTCGAAGACATGCTGAAGTTCGCCAGAAAGATGCTTGCAGAGCATGGAGAGTTTCATCCATTTGGAGTTTACCTTGCTTCTACTGGAGATATGGTGCATACGGGTGTCAAGATGGATGGTGGAGGCGCCGCAGATCGGATGAGGCTGCTTCAGTTGGCGCTGCAGGAGCGGAAGGGTTGTGCGATCGCATACGGCATAGCTTCCAATGTATGGTTGCCGCAGAATGATGGTTCTGGTCTGGATGCGGTTAAAGTGTTCTTGGAGCATCGGGATGGATATTGTGCGGAAGTGTTCTGCCCGTATGACCTATCCAAGAGTGATCCGCTGATAGTTGCGGAAATTTTTGCTCAAGAAGGCGATCCAGTCTTCTTCTCCCGCTCGCCCGCTGACGATGAGAGGTGTTGAGCCTGACCGCTGAATGCCTGGTAGCGCCGTTCGATAGGTGAGTCGTTGTGGCGTAGGTCGCAGGTTCGACTCCTGTTTCCGGCACCAGCTGTAGAAAAGCCCCGGCCTTGGTCGGGGCTTTTTTTGTGCTCTGGTAGCGCTGCGCCATGCCCGGCGGAGTGCCGACCCCAGTAGTGCCAGCCCATGGCTGGCAGTCCCCCGATTTCCGAACCCTCCAGCCTGCTGGCTCCTCCGACCTTCCAGTCGCTTGGTCTCCCCACTGTTTCTGAACCAAAAACCGCAGCCGGCAATACCTTTGCTATGAATACCAGCCTTGCTCTGAGGCATCTTAGGGAATTTCAGCCGCTCTCACGTTCGAGGTCTGATCATGGCTATCGGATCCGGATGGACGGATCCTCAAGTAGGCGGAGTCGACCGACAAGCTCTGGCCTATGGATCTCGTGATTTATCGCACTGCCGAAGAGCCGTTTAGATAAAGTCGGGAATGTAATGAGCCTGGTTGCTGAAAGCAGGGCGCGTCGCGCCTGTGCATGGCCCGTCGATGCTCTCTCCAAGCAAAGATAGGAGTGACTGCGATTGGGCGTGGCTGCCGGGCATCTCGAGAGCGATGGTGACCAGCAGTGCTTCGCATCTGATGGATACCGTCTCCCCAGTCCTGAAAATCCAGCGCTCAGGGTAAATTGTTCAGGGCATCCCTGACGGGGAGCCTCCAGAGCGCCTGGTTCAAGCCGTCCTATGAAAGCTCAAAGCTCATTCTTTCAAGACGAACTTTTGAGGCGAAGGCTGTGCTAACGTCGCGATTGCGAGGCGCTGAGCAGTGCTGCGCTCGCATGGGGCTGGTCCGGCGTAACGCGGGATCTCGGGGTTGATGGATTCATAATCAAGGAAGGCGTTGTGATCAAAGGATTGCATGCTTCTGCAGTGCGTTGTCTCGTTGTTCTGGCTGCAGGCATGGGGCTGCCGTTTCCCGGTGCTCTTTCCGCGCAGACGGTGGCAGACGGAATTCATCCCTATCTGGAGTACCAGAAGCGGGTCAAGGCAGCGGAGTCGCTATCTGCACTCGATACCGGCCTGTTTGGTGAAGGGGTAAGTCTCTACGACGGCAGTACTCAGTTTCGTGTCGTGGAGATTGATCTTCCGGGAAATAGTGAGCTACCGGTCCAGCTATCGAGGCGGCTTAACGTACAGCTGCAGCCTCAGGGAACCATCAGGGATCACGATGCCCGCTTGCTTGGCTTGGGCAACTGGGACATTGATGTTCCTTATGTGACGGCCACATATGCAAGCTCATCCGGGCTTCCTGCTCAGATATGCACTGTCGGTAGCGTTCCTGGTGGAGGAGTGTTCAGTGTCCGCGAATTCTGGAGCGGGTTGAACGTCCATCTGCCTGGGCGCGGCGACACCGCAATGCTTTCCATCGTCTCCGGGACCCCATTGCCTACAGGCGGTGTGAGTACGCGATTGACGACAAAGGAGCGGGATGCGATTGACTGCATCAGCATGAACGGTGGTAGTAGAGATGGTTTTCGACTCACCACGAGCTCCGGTGAGAAGTACTACTTCAACCAGCTCACCACCCGTCGGGAGGCACCGCTGCAAAAGGGAGTTCCGAGGACGGACGGATCGCCTCCGATCTCGATGATGCTTGAACGTACTCGCTACTACATGCTGGCTACCCGAATTGAAGATCGGTTCGGCAACAGTGTTCAGTTCACTTACAACGCCAATGGTCACCCTACTCGTATATGGGCGAACGATGGCCGGGAAATTACTTTTACCTACGACCAGCAACGCATGGCTGGCGCCAGCGTCAACGGACGTTCGTGGACGTTTCAATACAACGATGGGCAGGTCGAAAAACAGTTGATCCGTGTTGTCAGGCCTGACAGTAGTACATGGTCCTACAGCTACTCGGATACATTGCTGCCCGCCGCACCTGCGAACATCGATTCGCTTCCACTGGCACCGTGGTGCAGAAGCGCTCAGCTGCCGCTGTCGGCATCGTACGTGATCGTCGCCACCCATCCTGCTGGAGCCGTCGGTACATTCTCATTCTCCAATCGAAGGCATTGGCGCCAGGGTGTGCACCAGACGGAATGCAACAGGAAGGGCGTAGACCGGGAGAATCCTGAATATGTTCTCGAAGTGCCAAACTACTTCGACGTGTTGAGCATTACGGATAAGTCGATTGCGGGCCCAGGGCTCGATACGATGCGCTGGAGCTATGACTTCGGTGGCACACCTTCGACGTTCTGGGGCACTGAGACGGAGTCCCCCGTGTATCCATGCACTACGTGTACGCGGACGAAGGTAGTGCATGTTGGGCGCCCGGACGGGACAACCCAACGGCTTACCTTTGGCAATCTCTATATGTTCAATGACGGCCAGGAGCTTGGGGAACAGCTGTTGGACGCCCAAGGGCAGGTCGTGCAGAGTCGGACAAATGAGTACCTCGCCGAGAACGCTGTTGCCGGCCAGCCGTTTATTGGTGTGTTCGGCAGCATCCTCGGCGGTTTGAGCGATCCTGCAACTGCTCGTATCCGACCGCTTACGCAGACGTTGCTGCAACAGGACGGGACTGACTATCTTTGGCAGGTCAAAGCATTCGACCGGTTTGCACGGCCCACGGAGCGTGTGCGGACCGGTCCCAGTGGATCCGTGCGCGAGCGCCTTGACTATCATGACAATACTGATCTCTGGGTTTTGGGGCAGCTTGCAAAGCTGACGGACCTTGGCAGTGGCAGGGTCGTTGCCGAGGCCGCGTTCGACGCCAAAGCGATGCCAGCGGAGACCTATGCATTTGGGAGGCGCACGCAGACGAGGACATACCAGCCCGACGGCACGATAGGGGCGCTCTCGGATCCAAACGGAAAGACGACAACTCTGTCTGGATGGAAGCGTGGCATTCCTGCCTTGGTGCAATACCCGGATTCGACCTCGTCGCGCGTCAGCATTGATGATAACGGCTGGATCTTAAGCTCAACCGACGAGAACGGCTTCACCACAAGCTATGGCTACGATGCACTGGGCAGAGTGTCCAGTGTGAGCTATCCGGTGGGCGACTCGGTCGCCTGGGCGCCGATTGGTCGAACGTTTGTCCAGATCGGTCAGGTTGAATACGGTGTGGGCGCCGGCCACTGGCGGCAAATAACGACCATCGGAGGCGGGCGCGCGGAGACCTACTACGACGCGCTTTGGCGTCCGTTGATTACACGTGAATATGACGTATCAGACATACAAGGGACGCAGCGATTCCAGCGCTTTGCTTATGATCATGAAGGAAAGCAGCTGTTCGCCTCATATCCAGGTAGCAGGCATGATCTAGTCACAGGAAACTGGAGCGAGTATGACGCGCTTGGGCGTAGAACGGCGGCTGTCCAAGACAGTGAGCTGGGTGCAATTGTTGCATTGACGGAGTACCTGCCCGGCTCCCGAACCAGATTTACTGACGCGCGTGGAAAGCAGACGACCACCAGTTTCCAATCGTATGACAAGCCCCAGTTTGAGGCGCCCATTGCGATTGCCAAGCCGGAGGGCGTCGTGCTGGACATTGCACGCGACGTCTTCGGAAAGCCGACCAGCGTCACTCAGCGTAGCGCTGATGGTGCGGTTTCCTTGACGCGACGCTATGTGTATGACGCGAACCAGCGTCTTTGTAAGACAGTCGAGCCGGAGACGGGGGCGACAGTTGTGGGCTACGATGCTGCCGACAACGTATTGTGGTCCGCAGCGGGAACAAGTCTGCTGAATGCTACGAACTGTGACAGCGCAGCCGCGTATGCATCCGGCCGGAGGGTGGATCGGACCTATGATGCTCGAAATCGCTTAAAGAGCCTCGCCTTCCCCGACGGTAATGGCAATCAGGACTGGACATACACTGCCGATGGCTTGCCTCAGCAGGTCTCCACCCAGAACGGTATCAGCCTTGGGCCAGTCGTCAATACCTACGTATACAACAGGCGACGCCTGCTGATAGGCGAAAATGTCGCCGTGACAGGCGTGTTCGACTGGGCGATGGGCTATGGATATGACACGAGGGGCGCCGCTGCAAGCGTTCAGTATCCGAGCGGGCTATCGGTCGCAATGGCACCCAACGGTCTGGGGCAGCCTACGCGTGCGGGTGGCTTCGCTCTTGGCGTGTCTTACTATCCTGGTGGTGGCATGCGGCAATTCACCTATGGAAATGGCATCGTTCATTCCATGACGCAGAATGCGCGTCAGCTTCCTGCGAGGTCCACGGACTCGGGGGGAGCCATGGACAACAGCTACAGCTACGATGCGAATGGCAATGTCACCGTGATCGGGGATGCCCTGAGTTCCGTGCGCAAACGTTCCATGCAGTACGACGATCTGGATAGGCTGACACAGGCGGCGTCCATGGCCTTTGGTGGCGATGGTGTGATGCGTTACAGCTACGACGCGCTTGATAACATGCGGTCGGCGCGGCTTGCTGGCGTTAAGGACCATGGTTACTGGTATGACGCAAGCAACCGGCTCACCAATGTGCAGTCCGCGACGGGTTCAACCATTATGGGGTTGAGCTACGACGCTCAGGGTAATCTGGCGTCGCGTAATGGACAGATCTTTCGATTCGATTTTGGTAATAGACTGCGCGAAGTCGTGGGGTCTGAAGAATATGCATATGACGCAAATGGTCGCCGAGTCCTGAGTAAAGCGGCTGGTGGCGATGTCATTTCCATGTACGACAGTGCAGGCGTACTCCGCCGCCAGGAAAGCCAGCGGACAGGCGAGGGCACGGAGTACATTCACCTCAACGGAAGTCTCCTTGCGAAGTCGACAACCTCTGTAGCGCCCGGGGTCCCGGTCGTTTCCGCGCCGTCCTTCAGCAGTAACGGAACTTTCCAGGTCAGTTGGTCCTCAGTCGCCGGCGTCTCTGCTTACGAACTGCAGCAGCGTGCGGGGCAGGGTGAATGGGCTGCGGCCTACCGTGGTGCAGCAAAGACCTGGACTGCTACGGGCAAGGCTGCGGGCAGCTACCAGTTGCGGGCCCGCGCGTGTCGTTCTTCCCTCTGCGGCGGCTGGAGTGCCGTAGCCACTGTCGTTGTGGAGTTGCCGCCAGCGCAAGCGCCTGTATTGACCGCGCCTTCAACCGCCAGTGGCGGCAATTACGTTGTCAGTTGGAGTGCGGTCGCGGGCGCAACTACCTACCGTCTGGATGAACAGAGGGGAGACGGCGCATGGGTGCAGATCCAGGATTCGGCCGAACGCACTCGGTCCTTCAGTGCAATGCCCCCTGGCGTTTACAGGTATGGAGTGCGTGCCTGCAACAATAGCGGATGTGGTAGTTACAGTAGCCGCATCCCTGTGCAGTCTGTGCATCTTCCGACTTCTGCCCCCGCCTTGGCCGCACCGTCAAAGTCGCTGGGTTCGTCCTACTCAATCAGTTGGTCAGCCGTTGCCAATTCTACTTCCTACCAACTTGACGAGCGCTCTAGTGGTGGGAGTTGGGCGACCATTGCCAATGGCTCATCGACGGCTCAAGCAGTTTCTGGCCGTGCTCAAGGAACGTACGAGTATCGGGTACGCGGTTGCGCTTCGGTGGGGTGTGGTCCCTACTCGGCGGTTGCTTCTGTCCAGGTAGTAGTCGCTCCGTCGGCAGTTCCTTCAATCAGTGCGCCTGAATCAAGTGGCACGGGAAGCTATGCCGTGACCTGGTCAACATCGGGACGGGCAACCTCCTATCAATTGCAAGAGCGGATCAACAGCGGGGGCTTTGCTGTCATCCAGAATAGTGGATTGCTGCAGCGCTCTTTCGGCGGCAAGGTCGATGGGACCTATGGCTATCGAGTCGCTGCGTGCAACGAGGCCGGTTGCAGCGGCTTTAGCGCGACGGCTTCCGTGGTGGTGGATCTGCCGCCGCCAGTGCCTGCGGCGCCACAGTTGATCAATGCCATGTACTTCTATTCCGGTGGGAACACCACCTACCAAGGCGGCTGGACGGCAGTTGCAGGGGCTACACGTTACGAGTTCAGCGGGGGTGCCGGCTGTGTCACCACTCGACTACTGTGCTCGGTTACCGTTCGTGGAGCTCCGAAAGTGGTGCCAAGTACCGTTCGCGCCTGCAACGACGTTGGGTGTTCCGTGCCATCGAACGCTGTGATTCCGGATAATGGTCTTGAGTGATCGCCTGTATTTTGTGTGCAGGAAGTTTAGTGGGCGCAGCCAGGTAACGTGCTTTAAATGTGCTTGGTCAGCTGGCTGCTCAAACCCAATCGCCCGGTTCGATCCGGGTTGCTAAGGGCGTTCGCGCTACTGCCGTGCTTCAGGACGGCTATGGCTATGGCGAATGAAGAGCGGATGGTCGAAGGTGTGATCCAAGAACGTCGATGATGCGCGCGCACGGCTCAGAGCTCCAGCCAGCGCGCGGGTCAAAGGACCGATTCGCTACTTCTTGATGAGAAGCCCCGGACTTGGTCGGGGCTTCTCTTTTGCTCTGGTAGTGCCAGCCCTCGGCTGGCAGCCCAGGATTTCCGAGCCTCGCGCTTTCCTCGCTTTACCCGATTCCCAAGTGCTTGCATTCCTGCCGTGTTCTGACATGGAGCCGCACCCGGCCATTTTCGTGCTATGAATACCCAGCCTTGCTTCAAGGCTCTTTCAGGGATTGGAAGGATGCGCAGGTTCGGGGGAACTGCAGGCGGTGTGTCGACCCGCTTCAGAGGATTTGAAGATCGATTTCGCAAGTCGGGGGCATTTTGCACCTGGCTGTGCTGCGTGCTGCTCATTGGCCTTGGCCTGTCGCCAGCGGTAGTCGCACAGACGACGGTCACCTACATCCACACGGACGCGCTGGGCTCTGTTGTCGCCGAGAGCGATGCCAATGGCAATGTGATCAAGCGCTATGACTACGAGCCATATGGGGCCGTGGTGGGTGGTCAGGTCACGGACGGGCCGGGGTATACCGGGCATGTAAGTGACTCGGCCACTGGCCTGAGCTACATGCAGCAGCGTTACATGGATCCGCAGCTGGGGGTGTTCCTGTCTGTGGATCCGGTGACGGCGTATGAGCAGCCGGTGGGGCAGTTCAATCGGTATCGGTATGCGAACGGCAATCCGTACAAATTCAAGGACCCGGATGGCCACAGTGCAACTCTCGTCGCGCCTATCGTGTTGGTGCCGATAATCATCGCCACAGGCTACTACGCGACGACTACCCCTCAGCAGCGTGAAAAAGCGGGCGAAGCTCTCATACGTGGAATAAAAGGCCTATTTCAGAAAAGTGAGTCGAACAATTCGAGTGGTGGGGAAGGTGGTGGCGTAAGACAACTCGGTGATCTGGAGCCAATTCATGATCCAAATCACTCTCAGAATGATCCTGCTATCGGAAAACTCTCTGACAAAGAGTTGGGAGACGCGATCAATAACCCGAAGAATGGCGATGAAGTTACGGTTCGAGGGAATAGGGTGCTCGACGGCAATACTAGGATCAACGAAGCGAAGGCTAGAGGTTGGTCGGATTCGACCAAGATTCCAGTTCGAGAGCTTGATGATAGTCCCATAAATGTTGATGACGATCCCTTGGGTCCATACAGAGGTCTGTGACGTGAATGATGAGTTCGAAGCGAGACGAAAAAGGGATGTAGTCCATCACATGCTTAGCTTGGCGCTTGTTGAAATAAGAGCTGCGGAATCAGGGGATGTTGCTAGGAGGATCGCAGGCGTTTTTCACGCTGTACCGGTAGCGCTCATCAATTGTTCTTCTTCTGAAGACTACGATAGGCAGCTCGATGAGATAATTCAAAGGTCTCGGCGAGCAGGGCTTGAAACTTATGTTCGCGGGTTGCAATCGACTGCGGAACGGTCTGTTGCGAAGTCTCGTCCCGGTGTTTGATGGTGCTGGAACCATTACGTTGGACTAGGCAGGCTTTGGTTGACGCTTTGAAGTCACAATGGATGGCAACGATAGACATGTCTGTATGCAACGAGAGAAAAAAGACGTTGACCGGCAAGGCTTTCGCGGAAATTCATGGGCCGCTTTGCGCGGGTCTGTGCATGGCGCAGCGGTCACTTGGCATCGCCTTGATGAGCTAATGGTGAATTGGGGGGGGCAGTTGTTCCCAGGCACATGTCCCATATCCTCCCGACTCTAAGTCCCGCGGAGGGCAGCCTTTGGCCAGGAGGGCGACGCTGCGGACAATCCTTATCCAAACACAGCCTCGCATCCTGTCCTAAGTTGGCCTTATCGCCACTTACGGACCTCCCGCCCGATGTCATCCGCCCTTACCAAGCGCATTGTTCTCACAGCAGAACCCCGAGATCGCCCCTACGAGCTCAGGGACGCTCAGGTTCGCGGCCTGATTCTGCGAGTGCAACCCTCGGGCCACAAAGCTTGGATTGTCACCTGGGCGCACGGTAAGCGTCGTACCTTGGGGTCGGTCGAGCACTTGACGCTCGACCAGGCCCGGGACTAAGCCCGTCAAGCAGTTGCTGAGTACGTTCAGTCTGGGCTGCCCGCGCTCGCGAGGTCGAAGCCCACTAGTTGCACGCTGGAAACACTGCTCAACGAGCATTTCGAGCCGTGGGCGATGACTATGAGCCCTACGGGGCTGTGGTCGGTGGTCAGGTCACGGATGGACCCGGGTACACAGGGCATGTGAGCGACTCGGCTACCGGGCTGAGCTACATGCAGCAGCGGTACATGGATCCGCAGTTGGGTGTTTTTCTGTCGGTCGACCCGGTGACGGCGTATGAGCAGCCGGTTGGGCAGTTCAATCGGTATCGGTACGCGAACGGGAATCCGTACAAGTTCCTTGATCCTGATGGACGGCAGAGTCTGCCGCGCTCGGTTTACGAGACCGACTGGACGAAGCCTGAAACTAGACAGGCGTTCCGTGAAGCTGCGTCCATGGTCGCAGACTTTACCCCCATTGCTGGCGACATAAAGGGAGGCGTAGAAGCTGTTCAGGATCCATCTGCTGTCAACATAGCTGCCGCAGTAGTAGGGCTTGTCCCCGTGGTAGGGATGGGGCTGGAAAGCTGATAAAAGGTGCCGAAAACATAGCGGATGGGGTCAGATTGAATAAGCAACTTGCCAGCGAGCAGCAGCTTGGCGAGCTGATTTCAGGGCAAGGGGACATCATTGCTGGCGGCCCTAGTGAAGTGTTGCTGCGGGATTCGGCGCGTCTTAGCGCTGTGCACGGAGGCCAGGCGTCAGATTGGACCAAGGTGTCAAGCTCTTCTCATAAGGCGCCAGATGGGCAGCAGTTTTCCACTCACGCATATCGGAATCAGGCGAGCGGACAGGTTGTTGAGCCAAAAACAAAGATCATTGAAGAGGGGGAAGTAGTTCAATGCGAGTTAAAGTTATCGATGAATGGGAGAGCGTTCTCGCTGGTCTCGGTGCAGAGGGTAAGCTAAAGCCTAGATTGTCCGTTACTCGCGGGAGGGAATACACGGTTTATGGGCTTAGCCTGCATGAAGCCTCATCTGTGTATCGGGAAGGTGTACTTACCTGTCAGCTGGTCAGCGATCATGGGAATCTGATTTTTGCGCCGGTTAATATATTTTCAGTGACTGATGGAAAATTCCCGGACTGTTGGAGGGCTGAAATTCGCGGTGGCAGCGTTTTTATCTGGCCAGATATTTTCTACAGGGAATTCTTCTTCGATGACCTGTCAGATGGCGTTCCGGAATGTGTCGCAGCCTTCCGACATCTGCAGTCGCAGCTGGAAGGTGCGGGCTGACTGAATTGTCTGAAATAGTAAAAAGGAAGGGAAGGGCATCGATATGAAGGCTAACGCGGGCACGTTGGTCGCGGACGATCCGCATCCAAACATCGCTTCGCATCCTGTCCTAAGTTGGCCTTACCGTCACTTACGGACAGTCCGCCCGATGTCATCCGCCCTCACCAAGCGCATCGTTCTTACAGCAGAACCCCGTGATCGGCAGGAGTAGCCCGGTTGCATTTACCTGCTCTTTGACCAGAAGATATCGAAGCGAGTGGCGTATTCCTTTCTGGGATGCCTTGAAGAGTGTTTAGCCTGCATAGAGCGGGCGCAGCTCGCCCAGGTGAGAGTCGACCCAGCCGGGGGGGGGGGCAATAGTGGGAGCTGAGGATTACGCCTTTCTTGCACACCTGCTTGAGTCAGGTCTGTTGGCCGTTGGCAGCGGGACCGATCCAGTGCAGATGGACGCGTATTGGTCGGGAGACATCGGGATTCCGGCGCCGATTGATGCGGACGTTGCGACGTATCTGTTGCGTGCGGATTCCGATGCGTTGATCCGCGCCGCCCTGTGGGTCGTGCGAGGTCACTTCCTGTCAGCGACCCATCCCGCATTGCATATGCGCGTCGTTCGCTGGCTGTTCGCCCGGGATCGGCTCGCACGGTCCGAGCTGCCCGGCTTGCTTGCCCTGATGTCGCGCCAAGGGCTGGGCCATGACGGTGAGGCAATCGCCCTGATTGCGATGGACGCGGTGGAAGAGGGAAGGCTGGACGAAGGCGAGGAGCTGATTGTTCCCATGCTGTGGTGCATCGGCGCGTCTTCCGCGAGACTCTTTGTTGATTTCAACAACTGCGATGCCGACGGCCACCTGCGGCTCGATCTATGCGGCATGCAGAACGACGTTGCCGCACAGTCGCTCGTTCTGCAGGATGGGTTGATCGCCACCGGCTACGACGGCGACCTGGCCGCGGCTATCATCGTGATCGGGCCGGGCAGCGAAGGTGTGTGGCGAGCCAGGACCGTGGATGGCCCTTGGGAGGAGTTGCGTACGTTGAATGTGTGAGGTTACGGAGGCGGAAGCCTAGGCTGCCGCAGTTCAATGGAAGAATGTTTCACTTGAGTGCCACGATGAAGATGGTTGGTTTGGTTCTTGCGAGTCTGGTTTTATTGTCATTGTCCGGCTGTGAAGCCCCGCCGCGCTTTGACATCTGTAAGTATCGTGGAAACTCAAGTTCTGAAAATTTCTGCGTTGTCTCCTATGTTTATCTGATGGCACATCCCGAGCAGTTTGAGGGCCGGGATGTGGAGTTCCGGGCCTGGGTTCGCGTGGCCAGTGATGCCACCCTCTTATTCCCGACCAAGGAGGCCATGGACGATGGTGAGTCTGTCTCGTCCGTGGTTGTTTATGGGGAAGCGATGGCTCCTGATCTTCTGCAGAGAGCGCGCGTTGCACGCGTTCTTGTACGGGGCAGGTTCTATCTGTCTGAAGGGAAGGTGCATCCCTTGGACGCCGAGCGACTTGGTGTCATTCAGAACGCCGTGATCCTGCCTTAGGCCGGAGTGCCGCCGGCCCATCCTTCGCCCTGGCTGTCGGTTCCTGCACGCTAAATAGGCCGATTGCGTCATAACGGCCCAAGCCACGCGTTGTCCATCAACGGTGCGAAAATTCGCAGTACAACAATTGGGAAGCGAAAAGCGTCACGTGCCCCGCTGATTTCCGGTCCATTCGCGGCTCCAGATGTCGCATAAGCCTCTACATCAGTGCGCTCGCGACGTTCCTCGTCGCCTACGCCACTCACCCCGCATGCAACACTTCCCACCGCACTCTCGATTCCCTCCGAACCTTTCGGATTTTTCTCATTGAATCGAACGTGCAGGCGTAGACAACATGGCGCGCCACCGGAAAAGGGTGGCCGGGTGTGCAAACCCGAGCATAGCTGTAAACGCTTGCCAGCCGGCACCGTCCTGAAGCGGTGCCGGCTGGCAATCCGTCGGCCTTTATGGCGGGCGGTGCGTGGGGGTCTCCGGACCCACCGGCTAGCTATGCCCGGTTTGCAACCCGCACCGTCCGCCACCCGCCTCCGCGCGGTGGCGTTGTCAAATACAGCCACGGAAGCCGATGCCATGACCACGCGCAAGAACCCGCCGCTCCATGTTGTTGATGCCGTCAACGACGATGAAGACCCCACCTCCGATATCAGCACCTTCCAGGGCTGCCTCACCCGCATCCGGGATGGCGAAGGCTCCGATGGCATGCTCTGGCCAGAAGAGAATCTGTCCGACGGCCGCAGACAATCCCTGGCGCGGATCGACCGTGCGGCCGTGGCCATCCTCACGGCGGCGGAGATGCTGCACGCGGCCAACCGCTGCAAGACCATGGCCACGCCGCGCCGCCACCTCGATGAGGGCGTGGTGGAAGGGCTGTTCTTCGCCTGTCGCGAGCTGGCGGAACTGGTGTGCCGGGAAATCAGGCCGTCCTGACGTCCTGACATCCTGGCGGGGCAAGCGGGATCGTATAAACCCGCTGTCCTGGCCCGGGGCTGCCTGATACGCTGCGCCAGCGCGCCCCGTCGCGGGGCCTCAGGGATCGTGTGCCATGGCATCAGGGAATGTGTTGCGCCGAACCATCCTTGCCGCAGCCCTCGTGGTTCCGGTAGCGCTTCCTGCGCTGGCATGGGCCGCGCAGGAGGCCGAGACCACCCGTTTCGTACGGGAAGCGCGGCAGCTGGAAGCCTCTCCGCTGCAGCCCGGTGCGCAGGACATGCGGCGGTGGCTGCTCAACTGGACGATGGAAACGCCGGATTATCAGGTGATTATCTGCCCTGTCCTTGGGCTGCCCGAGACTGTGGATGAGGAAACCTCCATAGCGCCGGAGGTGCTTGCACAGCAGATGTTCGGAAACCTGGCCTACCAGATCACGCAGGGCAGTGACGGCGACGAGGTGGACCGGCAGGTGGCCGGCGTGGAAAGTGCACTCAAGGCCTACGCGGTGTTTCTGAAGGCTGATCCCTCGTTGAAGATCCCGGGCGTGGATCACCTGGCCGCGTTGCAGAAGGCCGGCACCCTGCGCATGCATGTGGCGGCGGTCCTTGAGGAAAAGTGCAGCGGCGATGCTCCCAGGGAAACCCTGAGACTGGACGCGGACGATGCAGCGCCGTCGGACCTCACGGTGTTTCTGGGCGATTTTCTGCGCGGCACCAGCGTGGTCTATCCGATGCAGGTGGGCCAGTGGCACGCAGTGGATGAGCGCCGGTACGAAGATGTGCTCGGTGGCGCTTCCATCCGCTTCGCGAGGCCGGGCGACACCAGCGGCTGGATCGACCTGTATTTCTATCCCGTCGGCCTGCAGGAGCCGGCCGAGCAACAGACGATGGCCGAGGGCGAGCGCGAGTCGCTGCTGGACGCGCGCAAGGAATTGATGGCCAGCGAACGGGACATGTCCGCGCTGCAGCCGATGGTGGTACCGGTGGCCAGCTTGGGCGTTGGTGGACCGGCGCAGGTGGACGCGAACGCGCTGGACTTCAGCTACAGCAGCAAGGGCAAGGCGTACAGCTCGGTGATGATCTTTGCGGTTGACCGCATGTACGCCATCAAGCTGCGCTACAGCGTGGAGGCGGCGACAGCCAGCCGCCAGCAGGCGAGCCGGGAGGCAGAGGCCTTCTTCAGGAAGATGCTGTCGGGCGTGCAGGTCACCAGCTTCGGAACCTGCGGCCGGGTACCTGCGGCGGATCAGCTGCGGCTGCGCGCCGGCTGCGTGGGCGTCGATCCGCTGCTGCCGGTGGTGGGGGAGGGCCAGCGCGAACTGCGCTTCGAGTACCCCGCGCCCCATGGCGCTGCGGCGCGGTAAGGGGTGCCAGCCATGCAGCCGGACGATCTCTACATGCACCACGCCCTCTGGAAGCGCCTGCCGCACGGCGCCTGCGTGCGCTATACGGTGCTGCACCACCTGGGCAGCGGCCGTTACGCGGTGCAGAGTGCCGATTTCTTCACCGATGACGACCCGGCGGCGTTCACCCGGTTCGAGCGGCAGTTCGTCGAACTGCTGCGCGAGCAGTGCCCGCTGCAGCGCTGCCACTGGTTCGATTCAATCGAGAAGGCGGTGCAGGCGCACGACCAGGACTTCGCGGGGCAGGTCGGCACACCCTGGCTGCATTCCTGAATGCGTTCATCGGGCTTTGCCGATTCCGGCATCCCCGCCCCCTGCGCACCCGGTGCGACAACGTGTCGCAGCGATATCCGGCCACTTCCTGCGCTGGATCATTGTCAATGCCCTTCTTAAATGTTGCGTGACGGCCTAAAATTGAAAGGCTGACTCGACCCCACCTCACTGCCTGTCTCAACCGCAGGCGGGACCGGCTTTGGCCGGAGCGGGCAGGACGGGGAACGGCATTCCCTCGCAATTGGATCGACCGATGATTCCGTTGAAAACCCTTGGGCGCTGGTTGCGCCCGGGCCTGCTGCTGTCGTTGCTGGTGATGCTCACCGGTTGCGATGCAGTGGCCATCCTCAGTCCGAAGGGCCAGATCGGCCAGGATGAGAAGACCCTGCTGATCACGGCTACCGTGCTCATGCTGCTGGTCGTCATCCCGGTCATCATCATGACCCTGACCTTCGCGTGGAAGTATCGCGCCTCCAACACCAAGGCCCGCTACGAGCCGAAGTGGTCCCACTCGACGGCGATCGAGGTGGTGGTGTGGTCGATCCCCTGCATGATCGTGCTGGTCCTGGCGGTGCTGACCTGGCGGTCCTCGCACGCGCTTGACCCGTACAAGCCGCTGGAATCGGACGTCAAGCCGGTCACCATCGAGGCGATCTCGCTGGACTGGAAGTGGCTGTTCATCTATCCGGAAGAGAAGGTTGCGGTCGTCAACGAGATCAAGTTCCCGGTCAACACCCCGCTGAACTTCAAGATCACGTCCGACACGGTGATGAATGCATTCTTCATCCCGCACCTGGGCAGCATGATCTATTCGATGGCGGCGATGGAGACCAAGCTCCACCTGATCGCCAACGAGACCGGTGAATTCCCGGGCATGTCCTCGCACTACAGCGGCCTGGGCTTCGCCAAGATGCATTTCACCGCGTATTCGGTCACCGATGCCGAGTACCGCCAGTGGCTGGACCAGGTCCGCGCCGGCACGGAAACGCTCGACAAGGCCACCTTCAAGGCCCTGGGCGAAGCGAAGAACTCCGAGTGGTACCCGGTCACCTACTACGGCACCGTGGAAGAAGGCCTGTTCAACTGGGTCATCGCCAAGCACATGGGTGACAACAAGCACTACGGCATGAAGCATTCCCACGCGGGTGCTGCTGCGGCAGATGCGGCCAGCCATGAAGCGCACGAGGGGCACGCCCCGATGGACGCGCATGACTCCAAGGAATCCGGGAAGAACCTGGACGCCACCGAAGAACACGAACACGCTGGCCATGAAGGCCACATGGGTTCGGGAGAATGAACATGCTGGGAAAACTCTCTCTTGAGTCGATCCCCCACGATCCGATCGTGTTGACCACCCTGGTCGGCGCGGTGCTGGGTGGCCTGGGCGTCATGGCCCTGATCACCAAGTTCAAGCTGTGGGGCTATCTGTGGAAAGAGTGGTTCACTTCGGTGGACCACAAGAAGATCGGCGTGATGTACCTCATCGTCGCCTTCGTCATGCTGCTGCGCGGTTTCTCCGACGCCATCATGATGCGTACCCAGCAGGCCATCGCCGTCGGCGGGTCCGAGGGTTACCTGCCGCCGCACCACTACGACCAGATCTTCACCGCCCACGGCGTGATCATGATCTTCTTCGTGGCGATGCCGCTCATCACCGGCCTGATGAACCTGGCCGTGCCGCTGCAGATCGGTGCGCGCGACGTCGCGTTCCCGTTCGTCAACTCGCTCAGCTTCTGGCTGTTCGTGTCCGGCGCGGTGCTGATCATGCTGTCGCTGTGGATCGGTGAATTCGCCGCCACCGGCTGGCTGGCCTTCCCACCATTGTCGGGTATCGAGTACAGCAACAATGTAGGTATGGACTACTACATATGGGGCCTACAGGTCGCGGGCCTGGGTACCACCCTGAGTGGTATCAACTTCTTCATTACCATCCTGAAGATGCGCACCCCGAGCATGAAGCTGATGCAGATGCCGGTGTTCACCTGGACTGCCCTGGTGACCAACGTGCTGATCGTCGCTGCCTTCCCGGTGCTGACCATCACCCTGGTGCTGCTGACCCTGGACCGTTACCTGGGTACGCACTTCTTCACCAATGATGGTGGCGGCAACGCCATGCTGTACATCAACCTGATCTGGATCTGGGGCCACCCGGAAGTCTATATCCTGGTGCTGCCGGCCTTCGGCGTGTTCTCCGAAGTCATCGCGACCTTCTCGCGCAAGGCACTGTTCGGCTACAAGGGCATGGTCTACGCCACCGCCTGCATCGGCGTGCTGTCGTTCATCGTGTGGCTGCACCACTTCTTCACCATGGGCTCGGGTGCCAACGTCAATGCCTTCTTCGGCATCACGACGATGATCATCTCGATCCCCACCGGCGTGAAGATCTTCAACTGGCTGTTCACCATGTTCCGCGGTCGCGTGCAGTTCACCACGCCCGTGCTGTGGACCATCGGCTTCATGGTCACCTTCACCATCGGCGGCATGACCGGCGTGATGCTGGCGATCCCGGCCATCGACTTCGTGCTGCACAACAGCCTGTTCCTGATCGCCCACTTCCACAACGTCATCATCGGCGGCGTGGTGTTCGGCATGTTCGCCGGCATCACCTACTGGTGGCCGAAGATGTTCGGCTTCCGCCTGAACGAGTTCTGGGGCAAGTGCGCGTTCTGGTGCTGGTTCATCGGCTTCTACGTGACCTTCATGCCGATGTACGTGCTGGGCTTCATGGGCATGACCCGTCGCCTGCAGAGCACCGTCAACCCGGCCTACGAGCCGTTCCTGCTGGTTGCCGCCGTGGGCGCCTTCATCGTGGGTGCCGGCATCCTGTGCCAGATCATCCAGGTGGCCGTGTCCATCCGCGACCGCAAGAAGACCGCCGACCTGACCGGCGACCCGTGGGATGCCCGTACGCTGGAGTGGGAAACCTCTTCGCCGCCGGCCTTCTACAACTTCGGCGCCCTGCCGGAAGTCACCGAGCTGGACGATTTCTGGGAGCGCAAGCAGCGTGGTGAAGCCTGGCCGAAGCCGGCCAAGTACACCGACATCCACATGCCGCGCAACACCGGCACGGGCGTGGTGATCGGCGCCTTCAGCATGGTCTTCGGTTTCGCGATGATCTGGCACATCTGGTGGCTGGCCATCATTGGCTTCGTCGGCATGATCGCCACGTTCATCTACCGCACCTTCGACCAGGACGTGGACTACTGGGTCCCGGCCGCCGAGGTGGAACGCATCGAGAACGAACACCGCAAGCACCTGGAATCCCAGGGCCTGGTGAAGTCGGAGCTGAAGGCATGAGCACCAATACCTCGACCCTGAGCCACGGGCACGCCGCGCAAGCGGCGGCCCATGGCCATGACGACCACGAGCACCACGACACCGGCGGCAACACCGTCTTCGGTTTCTGGGTGTACCTGATGAGCGACTGCCTCATCTTCGCCTCGCTGTTCGCCACCTACGTGGTGCTGGCCGGCGGCACCGACGGTGGCCCGGGTCCGAAGGACCTGTTCGAGCTGCCGTTCGTGGCGTGGGAAACCGCGCTGCTGCTGACCTCGTCGCTGACCTTCGGCCTGGGCATGATCGCCATGCACCGCAAGCAGGTCGGCCAGATGTTCCTGTGGCTGGCCGTCACCTGGCTGCTGGGCTTCGGCTTCATGTGCATGGAAGTCTATGAATTCCATCACCTGATCCATCAGGGCTATGGTCCGGACCGCAGTGCCTTCCTGTCGGCGTTCTTCGCCCTGGTCGGTACCCACGGCCTGCACGTCAGCGCTGGCCTGCTGTGGCTGCTGGTGATGTTCGTGCAGCTGAAGAAGTACGGCCTGACCCCGACCAACAAGACCCGCATGGCGTGCCTGAGCCTGTTCTGGCACTTCCTGGATCTCATCTGGATCGGCGTGTTCTCCGTCGTCTACCTCAATGGAGCGCTGTAATGGCACATGACAACCATGCACACGACCACGCAGCCGGTGGCGAGAGCCACGGCAGCGTCAAGTCCTACCTGATCGGCTTCGTGCTGGCGGTGGTGCTGACCGTCATCCCGTTCTGGGTGGTGATGTCCGGCGACTTCTCGCGCACTGTCAGCGGTGTGGTCATCGCGGTCACCGCGGTGCTGCAGATGCTGGTCCACCTGGTGTTCTTCCTGCACCTGGACCGCTCTTCGGAAAGCCGCTGGAACGTCAACGCTGCTGCCTTCACCGTCGTGGTGATCGGCATCATCGTGATCGGCACCCTGTGGGTCATGCACAACATGAACGTGCACATGATGCACTGACGTCTTCGCGACGTTGCCACACGCGAAAAGGCCGCCCTTCGGGGCGGCCTTTTTGTTTGGGTGATGATCGCGAACCGGTAGTGCCGGCCGCTGGCCGGCAGCAGTAGATCCACGCCATGCGTGGATGCGCTTGGGGTCAGAGCCCTTTCCTGCGGAAAGGGATCCGACCCCGGCCATCTGCGGTAGTGCCGGCCGCTGGCCGGCAGCAGTAGGTCCACGCCATGCGTGGATGCGCTTGGGGTCAGAGCCCTTTCCTGCGGAAAGGGATCCGACCCCGGCCATCTGCGGTAGTGCCGGCCGCTGGCCGGCAGCAGTAGATCCACGCCATGCGTGGATGCGCTTGGGGTCAGAGCCCTTTCCCGCGGAAAGGGATCCGACCCCGGCCATCTGCGGTAGTGCCGGCCGCTGGCCGGCAGCAGTAGATCCACGCCATGCGTGGATGCGCTTGGGGTCAGAGCCCTTTCCTGCGGAAAGGGATCCGACCCCGGCCATCTGCGGTAGTGCCGGGCATGGCCCAGCGGCAGTAGATCCACGCCATGCGTGGATGCGCTTGGGGTCAGAGCCCTTTCCTGCGGAAAGGGATCCGACCCCGGCTACTTCGCCCGGCTCACCCCACCTTGCGCAGGAACTCGTCCGGATCCATCGGCCGGCCCAGGTGGTACCCCTGCAACTGGTCACAGCCCAGCCCGCTCAGGTACTCCTGCTGCTCGCGCGTCTCCACGCCCTCGGCCACCACCTGCAGCTGCAGCGAGCGGCCCAGCGCCACGATCGACGACACGATCGCCGCGTCTTCGGCGTTCTGCTCCAGGTCGCGTACGAACGCGCGATCGATCTTCAGCTCGGTCGCCGGCATGCGCTTCAGGTACAACAGGCTGGAATAGCCCGTACCGAAATCATCGATGGAGATGTGCACGCCCATCGCGGTCAGGTCGTTGAGGATGGCCAGGCTGGCTTCCACGTCCTTCATCGCCGTGGTTTCGGTGATCTCCAGGGTCAGCCGTTCCGGCGCGATCGCATGGCGCGCCAGCACGTCGCGCACGTTGTCCACCAGCGACGGCGAGGAGAACTGCAGCGGCGACAGGTTCACTGCCATCGTCCATTCGGGATGGCCCGAATCGTGCCAGCTGCGCAGCTGCGCGCAGGCCTGGTCCAGCACCCATTCGCCGATCGGCAGGATCAGCCCGCTGCGCTCGGCGATGGGGATGAACACATCCGGCGCCAGCATGCCCAGCTCCGGGTGCTGCCAGCGCAGCAGCGCCTCGGCGCCTACGGCGGGCGTGCCGGCGGCGACGAACTTGGGCTGGTAGTGCAGGCGCAGCTCGCCCCGGTCGGCGGCGCGGCGCAGGTCCTGCAGCAGCCGCAGCTGGCGGTTGGCGCTGACCTGCATCGACGGGGTAAAGAACGTATAGCCATTCCGGCCGCCGTCCTTGGTGTGGTACATCGCCGCGTCGGCGTGCGCCATCAGTTCGCGCTCGGTGGCGCCATCGTCCGGGTACAGGGCGATGCCGAGGCTGGCGCTGACCTGCAGCTCGGCCGCGTCGATCAGGAACGGCTCGGCCACGGCAGCAATGATGCGCTCGGCCACCACCACCGCGTCGTCCGGCTCATCCACGGCCAGCACGATCACGAACTCGTCGCCGCCCAGCCGGGCGAAGGTGTCCTGCGGGCGCAGCAGACCGCTGACCCGCTCGCTCATGCGCACCAGCAGGCGGTCGCCCAGCTGGTGGCCATAGGCATCGTTGACCGCCTTGAAGCCGTCCAGATCGCAGAACATCACCGCCAGGCCGTGGTTGCGGCGGCGTGCCTTCTCGATGGACTGCTCGATGCGATCCTGCAGCAGCATGCGGTTGGGCAGCTGGGTCAGCGGGTCGTGCAGGGCCGCCTGCAGCAGCTTGTCGTTGGCCTTTTCCAGCGATTCGGCCAGCAGGCCGGTGCGCTCGCGCATCTGCCGGTCGAACAGCGAGGCGACCAGCGCGATGCCGATGGTGCCCAGGGTGGTGACGATGACCAGTATCGCCAGCCAGCGGCTGTCGATGCCGCCGTCGATCACCGCGCCGCAGAGGCTGCCATCGGGGAAGCGGGCGGCGGCCATGCCGGTGTAGTGCATGCCGACGATGGCCAGGCCCATCACCAGCGAGGCCAGCAGGCGCAGGCGCAGGGTGCGCTCACCCTCCTTGCGCAGGCGGAAGGCGATCCACAGCGCCGCACCGGCGGCACCGATGGCGATCAGGATCGAGGCGGCAAACCACAGCGGGTCGTAATCGATGCCCGGCTGCATGCGCATCGCGGCCATGCCCAGGTAGTGCATGGTGGCGATGCCCAGCCCCATCAGCACCGCACCGGCCAGCAGGCGGCGGCGCGGCAGCTGCGGGCGCGAGACCAGCCACAGGGCGTAGGCCGAGGCGCTGACCGACACCGCCAGCGAGTACAGGGTGATGGCCAGGTCGAAGCCGATCGGGATTGGCAGGTTGAACGCCAGCATGCCCACGAAGTGCATGGACCAGATGCCCAGGCCCATGGCCGTGGCGCCGCCGGCCAGCCACCACCGCGCCACCCGGCCCTCGGTCGTGGCCAGACGCCCGGCCATGTCCAGGGCGGTATAGGACGCCAGGATGGCGACCAGCAGCGAAAAAACAACCAGACTCTGGCTGTAGGTGCCAGTCATTGAGGGTCCTTCGGGGGAGCGTGGAGGGGGCGCAGCGGCGCGGACTATAGCGGCCGCGTGGAGCGCAACCTTAGAGCATTAAAGTGTGATGTTCATCTCATATTCGAGAATGTCATGACCGGGCCGCCCTCATGCCGGGGGTCGCAGCGCCTGCGACTGGCCTCGGCTATCCTCCTTCACCTCCCCGCACCGAAGTCCTGCCCCATGGCCAAAGCCCGCCTCACTGCCTACGTCTGCAACGAATGCGGCGCCGAGTACAGCAAGTGGCAGGGCCAGTGCACCGAGTGCAACGCCTGGAACTCATTGTCGGAAATCGTGCTGGAGAGCGCGGCGGCGGCCAAGGCGCCTGCGTCGCGCCGCGCCGGCTGGGCCGGCAAGATCGATCCGCCGAAGATCACCGCGCTGAAGGACGTCGAGCAGACCGAGCACCGCCGGGTCAGCACCGGCATCGGTGAGTTCGACCGCGTGCTGGGCGGCGGCCTGGTCGAAGGCGCGGTGGTGCTGGTCGGCGGCGACCCGGGCATCGGCAAATCCACCTTGCTGCTGCAGGCGGTGGCGAAGATGGCGGCCGTGCTGCCGGTGCTGTATGTCACCGGCGAAGAGTCGCTGGCCCAGGTGGCCGGGCGTGCGCACCGGCTGGAACTGCCGCTGGACGGTGTGAACGCGCTGGCCGAGACCGGCGTCGAGTCGATCCTGCAGCATGCGTCCAAGGCTGGCCCGCGGCTGATCGTGGCCGACTCGGTGCAGACGCTGTGGACCGAAACCCTCACTGCCGCCCCCGGCTCGGTCAGCCAGGTACGCGAGAGTGCCGCGCGGCTGGTGCGCTTTGCCAAGGAAACCGGCACCGCCGTGTTCCTGGTCGGCCACGTGACCAAGGAAGGTGGCATCGCCGGCCCGCGCGTGCTCGAACACATGGTCGACGCCGTGCTGTATTTCGAAGGCGAGAGCGGCAGCCGCTTCCGCCTGCTGCGTGCGTTCAAGAACCGCTTCGGCGCGGTCAACGAACTGGGCGTGTTCGCCATGGGCGACAAGGGCCTGAAGGAAGTCTCCAACCCGTCGGCCATTTTCCTGTCCGGTGCCAGTACTCATCAGCCAGGCAGCTGCGTGATGGTCACCCGCGAGGGTACCCGGCCGCTGCTGGTGGAAGTGCAGGCGCTGGTCGATGCCTCGCCGCTGTCCAACCCACGCCGTGTCGCAGTTGGCCTGGAACAGAACCGACTGGCCATGTTGCTGGCGGTGCTGCACCGCCATGGCGGCGTGCTGGTGGGCGACCAGGACGTGTTCGTCAATGTCGTGGGTGGCATCCGCGTGCAGGAGACGGCCGCCGATCTGCCGGTACTGCTGGCCGTGCTGTCGTCGCTGCAGGACCGGCCGTTGGCGGAGAAGACGATTGCCTTCGGCGAGGTCGGCCTGTCCGGCGAGATCCGCCCGGTGCCCAATGGCGAAGACCGCCTGCGCGAGGCCGCCACCCATGGTTTCAAGCGCGCCATCGTGCCCAAGGCCAATGCGCCCAAGGGCGGCACGGTGAAGGGCATGGAAGTGATCGCGGTCGAGCGCCTGTCCGAGGCCATCGACGCAGCGTGACCCGCGTCCTGACTTTTGTAGAGTCGAGCCATGCTCGACTGCTTTTTGATCGACCGTTCTTCGAACAGCAGTCGAGCATGGCTCGACTCTACAAAGAGCGGAGCGCAGTCGAGCATGGCTCGACTCTACAAAGAGCGGAGCGCAGTCGAGCATGGCTCGACTCTACAAACAGCTGCACGCATCCGATGCAGTAACGGTCAGCTTCACTGTGCTAGTTTTCCCGCTCGACGACGGCGCCTCGTGGCGCCTTGTGTGGCAAGGAGTAACCGATTTCATGCAGGACCCGACGCTCAGCACCCCCGCCGCCGAAATCCGTCGCGCAGGGGTCGATCTCAATGGACTGATGACGGTGCTGGGCAAGCACCTGTATTCCACCCCGATGGTGGCCCTGCGCGAGCTGGTGCAGAACGCGCACGATTCGATCATCCGCCGCCGCCTTGAACAGCCGGGCATCGAGCTGCCTTCGCGTATCGACGTGCGGGTGGATGCTGCAGCCGGCGTGCTGCGCATCATCGATACCGGTGCCGGCCTGACCCGCCAGGAAATCCACGATTACCTGGCAACCGTCGGTGTCGGCTACACCCGTGGCCTGCGCCAGGGCGGTGACGACCAGGACGGCCTGATCGGCATGTTCGGCCTGGGCTTCCTCTCGGCCTTCGTGCTGGCGCGGCGGGTGAGTGTCCGCACCACCTCGTACCAGACGCCGGAGCTGGGCCATCTTTACGTGTCCAGCAATGCCGAGCAGTACACCGTCAGCGAAGTCCCGGCACGCGCCATCGGCACCGAGGTGGAGCTGGAGCTGCACCCGGATTTCCTGCCGCTGGCCAACGAGGCGCGCCTGTACGAGGTGCTGGGCCGCTACTGTGCGCTGCTGTCCGAGCCGATCTTCATCGGCGCTGCGGCCGAGGCCCTCAACCCCGAGCCGCCGCCGTGGCGCGGGCAGGGCGACGTGGCACTGCATCCGGTGCAGGCGCGCCGCCAGGCACTGCAGTTCGCTGCGCGGTTCGAGCATGACTTCGAACCCATCGTGACCGTGCCGCTGCGCGCCGACGCCGACAGCGATGCCACCGGCATGCTGTGGGTGCAGGATGGCGCGACCTACGGCACCAGCGACAACCGCAACCTGTCCGTGTTCGTGCGCGGCATGCTGCTGGATGACGATGCGCGTGACCTGCTGCCGCCGTGGGCGGGCTTCATCGGCGGGGTGATCGAGTCCTCGCGCCTGACCCCGACCGCCAGCCGCGAGGACCTGCAGCGCGACGACCAGTACCGCGCCGTGCAGCATGCGCTGCTGGAAGCGCTGATCGACGGCCTGGCCGAGGTCGCGCGGCAGCAGCCCGAAGCCTGGCGACGCGTGCTGGCCCGCCACAACGAAGCACTGCTCGGTGCGGCGCTGTGCGATGAACGCCTGTTCGAGCTGCTGCTGGAGCACGTGCGCGTGCCGACCTCGCAGGGCGACCTGCCGGCCGCCGCGCTGCCGTCGCGCGGCGCCGTGCATGTGATCCTCGACAACGGCGGCGGCTTCGAGGAAATGCTGTTCCGTGCGATGGGCGTGCCGGTCGCGCACGGCCACCGCTATGCGGTGGTGCCGTTCCTGCGCCGCTGGACCCAGGCCAAGGGCCTGCGCCTGGTCGAGCTGGGCACCGAGCAGGGCAACCGCGCTTTGTTCCGCACCGATGACAGCCTGGATGCGGCGCAGCTGGCATGGCTGGGCGAACATCTGGGCGATGGCGAGCAGCTGTTGCCGGCGCGTTTCAGCCCCGAAGCGTTGCCGGTGGTGGTCGTGCCCGACCGCGAAGCCGAACTGAAGCAGCGCCTGGAAGACGACGAGAACGACAAGCGCGTGTCGATGGCGGCATTGCGGCTGGCCCGCCAGTTCACCGCCCGCATCGAGGCGCGCGCGCCATCGCGGCTGTACCTCAACCTCGACAACCCCGCCGTGCAGGCCTTGCTGCAGGCACAGCGCGAGGGGCATGCGCAGGCGCCGGCGGCCGCGCGCCTGCTGCGCTCGCTGAAGATCATCGTCTCTGCCCAGGGGCGCCCGCTGGCCCGTGGCGCCGCAACGCCCGGCCCGGACCTCAATGGCGCCTTCAGCGAAATCGCCACGGCCCTGCAGCAGATGCTGCGCTGAGCATTCCACACACTTTCTCTCATCCAGCCTCACGCTAGACAGGAGCACCAACCCCCATGGATATTTGGAACTGGGTCGAAAAGCTGCAGGAAGACCTGCGCCAGGCAGGCCAGGCGCAGAACGCGCACCTGCTGACCCGCCTTGCCGACGAAGTCAGTGAACTGCAGGTCGACCGCGTCGATGCGCTGCTGCCCGAGGCGCGTGCGCTGGGCAAGGCGCTGGACAACCCCTGGGTCGACGTCTATGTCGGCCACTGGGCGCTGCGCAACCGCGTGGGCAACCGCGTCGAGGGCGAGAGCGCACTGGGCGAAGCCGTATCGCTGTTCGAGCGCGCGCACCGCGAAGACACCCTGGAGTGCCCGCAGTCGATCTGCGTGACCCAGGATCTGGCCGCCTGCTACGGCAACATCGACGGCCCGGGCTGGGTGCCCGAGCGCATCGAAGTGTGCGATGAAACGCTGGCGCGCATCGATCCGACCTGGGCCTGCTTCCAGTGCCTGAGCTGCGAAAAGGCTGATGCCCTGCTCGATGACGGCCGTGCGCAGGATGCGCTGGATTACCTGAAGGCGCAGGCCGATGCGGTGGAAGCGCGCGGCAAGGAAGTGTTCGACAGCTTCCCGGAAATGCAGATCAAGATCCTGCTGGCCAGCGGCCGCGCCGAAGAGGCGATGGTGCTGATCGAGCAGCGCGAAGCCGAAGTGGCCGCCGCTGGCGAATACGAACCGGCCAACTGCACGGTGCCGCGCCGCCTGTCGCGCGCCTGGGCGCTGGCCCAGCTGGGCCGCGATGAAGAGGCGCTGCAGCAGCTGGTGCCGTGGAGCGAACTGACCCCGAACACCTGGCGGCTGTGGGCCACGACGGTGGCGCTGCTGTGCAGCCGCGACCCGGCCCGCAACACCTGGAACCTGGGCACGCGTTTCAACACCATCATCGAGCACTTCGCCAGCGTCGGCGCGCACCGCCTGGTGATCGAGCTGGCGGCACTGAGCCTGGAACTGGCCCTGCAGCGCGGCGCGCGCTGGGTGGCACAGCGCCAGCTCGGCCTGGCCCGCACCCATCTGGCGCAGCTGCGCCAGGATCGGGGTGCCAGCGAGCGCGTGGCTGGCCTGGCCGCACGCATCGACGCACTGCCCGAGGTGGAACCGCTGCCGGTGCCGGCGGCCGAACTGCTGGCGTGGCTGGAAGCGCGCGGCGAGCAGGACCAGTCGCGCGATCCCGAGCGCGAAGCGCAGTGGCTGCTGCAGGCGCACGCGCAGTGCCCGGACGACGAAGCGCTGGCCGAGGTGGCCGCATCGGCGCTCAATGCCTGTGGTGCGCAGGCTGAGGCGCGCACGCTGCTATGGGACTTCGTGCGTGCCCATGCCCATGAAGATGGTGCCGCTGCCTACACCCTGATGCGCTGGTTGACCGAGCAGGGCGACGACGATGGCCTGCGCCGCCTGGCTGACACCTATCGCGGCAGCGTGCCGGTGTTCGCGCACTGGTGCGAGGTGCAGCGCGCACGCCGCGTGTCCGACTGGCCGGCGCTGGAGCAGGCCGCGCAGGCGCTGCTGGCGCTGTCGCCGGGTTCGCACGGCGCACGTGGCACGCTCGCCCGCATGTACATGGAAACCGGCCGCTTCAGCGATGCACAGGCCTGCTACGCGCAGCTGGTGGAGACGCTGGAAGATGCCAACGCCGCACACTGGGACCACATGAGCGCGGCCAGTGCCGCAGGCGACTGGGAGGCGGTGCGCCGCTCGGCCGCCGCCATCGGCATGGAACTGACCAGCCAGGACGGCGTGGTCGAGGAACCGTGGGGCTGGGTGATCATCCGCAGCCTGGAACAGGGCGAGCCGATGGAGTACTACGCACGCCGCACCGGCCCGGTGACCGCGCGCATCGTCGAGAACGCACCGGCCAACCGTGCCCAGCAGGTGGGCGACTGGGTGGTGTTCGATGCCGCGCTGGTGCATCCGGCGCCGGAGGAAGAAGAGCAGCGTCAGCACTTCATCCCGACCTATGCGCAGGTGCACGTGCTGGAGCGCGGCGGCTTCGAGCGCAGCTGGCTGATCGACGGCGCGCACCCGGGCGAGGAGGCCTGGAACGCATTTGTGGAAGGCGCCGAAGCGCAGGGCTGGCAGGTCTGGGCGCACAGCCGCCCCGACTACACCGTGACCGATCCGGATGCGGAGGAGGGCACCCTGCCGGGCCTGCTGTTCACCGTGGCCCAGCCGCAGGGGCAT
Organism: Stenotrophomonas sp. ZAC14A_NAIMI4_1; assembly: GCF_003086915.1. Taxonomy (NCBI): domain Bacteria; kingdom Pseudomonadati; phylum Pseudomonadota; class Gammaproteobacteria; order Lysobacterales; family Lysobacteraceae; genus Stenotrophomonas; species Stenotrophomonas sp. ZAC14A_NAIMI4_1. Next base: position 3,898,425 of record NZ_CP026002.1, on the reverse strand, counting down.
GCGCCGCTGGCGCTGCATCGCTACCTGCAGCAGTCTACCGCCGGCTGGTCGCACCCGCAGTGCTGGCTGCGCCTGGCCGAAGCCTGCGACCAGGAACGGCAGCCGCACCTGGATGTGATCGAGCGGTACGGCCTGTAGGTTTCACCGCGCTGCGCGCTCGCCGGGCATGGCCCGGCGCTACCCCCGCGCGAATCCGGTAGCGCCGGGCCATGCCCGGCGTCCCCACATCAAGGAGAGAACCATGCGGAAAACACGGATGCTGATGGTCGCCAGCCTGCTGCTGGCCCCGGCCGCGTACGCTGCACCGGCCTGCGAGAATGCAGCGGGCGTGGCCCGTGCGTTCTTCGAGGCCACCTCCGGTGACGACGGCCGCGTGCTGGACGCGCCGCCGGCCCTGGTCAGCCCGGCCTTCGCCAAGGCGCTGCGCGAGGAACGTGCCTGCCAGGTGCGCGAAGAGGGCATCTGCACGATCGATTCGGACCTCTGGCTGGATGGCCAGGACGGCGAGATCGACAGCGCCGTGCGCTACGGCTGGAAGCCCGTCTCGGCCACGGCCGGCGAGGTCACGCTGAGCTACTCGGTGTGGAAGAGCGCCCACCTCACCCGCCTGCCGATGGTCCGCCACGGCAAGGGCTGCTGGCAGGTGGACGACGTGATCACCAACGGCGGCCAGTCGGTGCGGAGAATCCTCGCCCAGCCCGTGCCCTGAAGGTAGTGCCGGCCGCTGGCCGGCAATGGCATGGGATTGTGTTGCCGGCCAGCGGCCGGCACTACCGTGGGTACCGACCGTCGGTCGGCACGCCTTTACCGCGTATGCCCGAACACCAGTTCGATCACGAACTGGCTGCCGAAGAACGCCAGCAGCAGCAACAGCATCGCCGACAGCGTCCAGTGTACCGCCTTCACCCCGCGCCAGCCGTAGCGGCGGCGGCCGATCAGCAGCACGCCGAACACGATCCACGACAGCACGCTGAGCACGGTCTTGTGCACCAGCTTCTGCGCCAGCAGGTCATCGACGAACAGCACGCCGGTGACCAGGGTGAGGGTGAGCAGGGCGAAGCCGACGGTGATGACCCGGAACAGCAGTGCTTCCAGGTCGGCCAGCGGCGGCAGCGCACGCAGCCACGGGCGGAATTCACGACGGCGCAGCGCCCGTTCCTGCAGCCACAGCATGATCGCCAGCAGGGCGGCGATGCTCAGCGTGGCGTAGGCCAGCAGGGCCAGCCAGGCGTGGCTGGCCAGGCGCCAGCCCAGCAGCTTGCTCGGTTCGTGGCCATAGCCGTGGTAGACCGCCAGCAGCAGCGCGGCCAGCGGGAACACCACCACGCCCAGCGCCGACATGCGCCCGCGCGCGCCCACCAGCGAGGTCAGCCAGGCCATGCCCAGGCCGACCAGCGACAGCGCGGCGAAGAAATGCATGTCCGGGCCGCCGGTCGTGCGCATCGCCACCAGCACGTGGTAACCGCCGTGCAGCAGCATGGCCGGCAGCGCCGGCCACAGCCAGACGGGCGAGCCGACGGCATCATCGCGGCCAAGCGCACGCACCAGCAGGGCGCTGGCGGCCAGATAGAGCAGGGCGGCGATGAGAACGATTAACATCGTTGCAGTTTCGCATACCCCCGGGATGCTGGCGACGGCCCCGTGGTCGCAGCCCGGCAGGGTGGACGGACCCGCTATACTGTCTGCCTTATTGTCCCCCGCTTTCAGACAGGTTGCGCCGCATGTTCGAGTCCCTGACCCAGCGCCTTTCCGGCACCATCGAGCGCCTGCGTGGCCGTGGCCGCCTGACCGAGGAGAACATCCGCGAGGCGACCCGCGAAGTACGCATCGCGCTGCTCGAGGCCGACGTCGCGCTGCCGGTGGTGCAGGCCCTGATCGAGCGCATCAAGGTGCGTGCGGTCGGCCAGGAAGTGCTGAAGTCGCTGACCCCGGGCCAGGCCCTCATCAAGGTCGTGCGCGACGAGCTGACCGCGGTGATGGGCGCCGAAGCCAGCGACCTGAACCTCAATGTTCCCGCCCCGGCCATCATCCTGATGGCAGGCCTGCAGGGCGCCGGCAAGACCACCACGGTGGGCAAGCTGGCCAAGCACCTGAAGGAAAAGCGCAAGAAGAAGGTGATGGTGGTCTCGGCCGACGTCTACCGTCCGGCCGCGATCGAGCAGCTGAAGACCCTGGCCGAGCAGGTCGGCGTGCTGTTCTTCCCGTCCAGCGCGGACCAGAAGCCGGAAGCCATCGTGCGCGCGGCCATCGACGATGCACGCAGGTCGTTCGTCGACGTGCTGCTGGTCGATACCGCCGGCCGCCTGGCCATCGACGAAGCGATGATGGCCGAGATCAAGGCCCTGCACGCGGCGGTCAACCCGGCTGAAACCCTGTTCGTGGTCGACGCCATGACCGGCCAGGACGCGGCCAACACCGCCAAGGCCTTCGGCGATGCGCTGCCGCTGACCGGCGTGGTGCTGACCAAGACCGACGGTGACGCCCGTGGCGGTGCCGCGCTGAGCGTGCGCTACATCACCGGCAAGCCGATCAAGTTCGTCGGTGTCAGCGAAAAGCCGGAAGGCCTGGACGTGTTCCACCCGGACCGTATCGCCAGCCGCATCCTGGACATGGGCGACGTGCTGTCGCTGGTCGAGCAGGTCGAGCAGCAGGTCGACAAGGACAAGGCCGCCAAGCTGGCCGAGAAGGTGGCCAAGGGCAAGAAGTTCGACCTGAACGACATGCGCGACCAGCTCGAGCAGATGCAGAACATGGGCGGCATCGGCGGCCTGATGGACAAGCTGCCGGGCCTGGGCAACATCCCCGAGCACCTGAAGCAGCAGGTCAGCCAGGGCAAGGAAGTGCCGCGCATGATCGCCATCATCAGCTCGATGACCAAGAAGGAACGGCGCAACCCGAACCTGCTCAACGGCTCGCGCCGCGCGCGCATTGCCAAGGGCTCGGGCGTGACCCCGGCCGACGTCAACAAGCTCATGAAGCAGTACATGCAGATGGAAAAGATGATGAGCAAGATGGCCGGCGGTGGCATGAAGGGCATGATGCGCAGCATGAAGGGCATGATGGGTGCCATGGGCGGCCGCGGCCTGCCGTTCCGTTGATGCCGGAGGGCGGCGCGGGTGCCGGCATCGGCACTTGCGTGGCCCTGGTTGTATTGCTTGACTACGCGCTACATCTGACAAGGGAATGCTGATGAACAAGTCGATCATGGTGATGGCGCTGGCCTTGGCGCTGGTTGCCTGCAAGGACGACACCTCGATGTCGCAGAAGGCCGGCAGCGCCATCAGTGGCACCGCCGCCGATTTCGTGGCCGGGCTGGGCGAAGGCGTGGACAAGAAGATGAACGTGACGCTGCAGGTCGATCCGGGCTTGGCCGCGCACGGGCTCACGGTCACCCTGGGCAAGAGCCGTGGCATGGGCTCCAAGGAAGCGGCGGTGTACGTCGTGGCTGACAAGGCATTCAAGGGCAAGCTGGTGGCACGCGCGCTGGACGGCGAGGGTGCCGAGATCGGCCGTGCCAGTGCCGAAGAGGAATTCGCGGCCGACGACGCGCGCTATGTGACCTTCCAGTTCAACGAGGAAATGGACAGCCAGCTGGTCCGCACCTACGCGGTGTCGGCACGCTGAGCCGCGCCCCCGTAGAGTCGAGCTTGCTCGACTGCGCCAGGCGCACGACAGTCGAGCAAGCTCGACTCTACCCCTCTGATGCGCGCACCATGGGGGCCTGTCCGAAACGATAGGCCCCATGCAGATGTCTGCTGTTACTTCCCGCGCCGAGGCGTTCTGCCAGCGCTTCGGCGTTTCCGTACCGATCCTGCTGGCGCCGATGGCCGGTGCCTGTCCGGTGCCGCTGTCGGCCGCGCTGGCCAATGCCGGCAGCATGGGTGCGATGGGCGCGGTGCTGTCACCGGCCGCCGATATCGGCCGCTGGATGGACGATTTCCGCGCCGCGTCCGCAGGCCCGGCACAGGTGAATCTGTGGCTGCCGGATCCGTCGCCCGCCCGTGACGTCACCGCTGAAGCGGCCAGCCGTGCCTTCCTCGCGCAGTGGGGGCCGGAGGTGCCTGCCAGCGCCGCCGACGCCACCCCGGCCGATTTCGACGAACAGTTCGCGGCACTGCTCGCTGCGCGCCCGGCCGTGGCCTCGACCATCATGGGCGTGCTGTCGCCGCGCCAGGTGCAGCAGTTGAAGGACGCCGGCATTGCCTGGATCGCCTGCGCGACCACGCTGGCCGAAGCGCGCGCCGCGCAGGACGCGGGTGCTGACGCGGTGGTGGCGCAGGGCGCCGAAGCCGGTGGCCATCGCGGCGCGTTCGATCCCAGCCTGGCCGAGCGCCAGCTGGTGGGCCTGTTCGCGCTGCTGCCCCGCCTGGCCGACCACCTGCAGATACCGGTGATCGCCGCCGGCGGCATTGCCGATGGACGCGGCATCGCGGCCGCACTGACCCTCGGCGCCAGCGCAGTGCAGATCGGCACCGCTTTCCTGCGCACGCCGGAAGCGGCGATCGCTTCGGCGTGGGCGGACGGGCTGGCCGCGAGCGAACCCGAAGACATCTGGCCGACCCGCGCCTTCAGTGGCCGCCTGGGCCGTGGCCTGGCAACGCCGTATGTGCGTGCGGCCGTTGCCGAAGGTGCTCCGGCGCCGCGCCCGTATCCGGTGCAGCGCGGCCTGACCGCGCCGATGCGCAAGCAGGCGGCGCAGGAAAACCGCCTGGCCGCGATGCAGGCCTGGGCTGGGCAGTCGGCATGGATGGCACCGGCGCAACCGGCTGCCGACGTGCTGCGCGGCATGTGGCAACAGGCGCAGGCCCTGCTGCGATGACGGTGTTCTGCAATGGCCGGCGGGCGCAGGTGGAGGATCTGCTGCCGGCCCTGGTCAACTATGGCCACTTCACCTCGATGCAGGTGCGTGGCCACGCCGTGCAGGGGCTGGCGCTGCACCTGGCGCGGCTGTCGCAGGCGACGTCCGAACTGTTCGGCAGTGCGCTGGATGTCATGCAGGTGCGGGCGTGGATGGCGCAGGCGCTGCAGCAGGCAGGGCAGGGCGATGCCTCGCTGCGGGTGACGGTGTATTCGCGCTGCTTCGATTTCCGCAATCCGCTGGCGGCCGTGCCGGTGGACGTACTGGTGGCGGTGTCGGCACCGGTGGCGCTGACCGCACCGAAGCGCGTGCGCAGCGTGGTCTGGCAGCGCGAGCTGCCGCAGATCAAGCATGTGGGCACGTTCGGCCTGTTTGCCGAGCGCCGGGGGGCGATGGCCGCGGGCTTCGACGATGTGCTGTTCGTGTCGGCCGCAGGCGAGATCAGCGAGGGCAGCACCTGGAACCTGGCGCTGCATGATGGCGAACGCCTGCTCTGGCCACAGGCCCCGGCCCTGCGCGGGACGGCCGAGGCGTTGCTGCAGCAGTACTGGCAGGGCGCACAGGCCACGCAGCCGCTGCGGCTGGCCGAACTGACCGGTGTGAAGGCGGCTTTTGCCTGCAATGCCAGTGGCCTGTGGGCGCTGGACGCCATCGACGGGCAGGTTCTGCCGGGGTCGCAGGCGCTGGCTGAACAGGGCAGGGCGATGCTGGCGGGGGTGGGCTGGGATCTTTTGGGGTCAGAGCCCTTTTGCGGTGCAAAAGGGGTCTGACCCCGGCCAGCAGGCCGTGGGGTTGGCTCGGCCGCGCTCTGCCGCTATAATCGCCCGCTTACCTCGCCATCCTGGCGACTGGGCAATAGGAAAAACACCATGGTCAAGATTCGACTGACCCGCGGCGGCGCCAAGAAGCGTCCGTTCTACCACATCATCGTGACCGACGTGCGCAGCGCGCGCGACGGCCGCAACATCGAGCGCGTTGGTTTCTACAACCCGGTCGCCCAGGGCGGCGAGAAGCGCATCGAGCTGGACCTGGCCCGCGTTGACCATTGGGTCAAGAACGGCGCCCAGCCGACCGAAAAGGTCCGCAACCTGATCAAGGAAGCGGCCAAGTCCCAGGCCGTCGCGGCCTGAGTCTGAAGGGCCACGCTTCGGCGTGGCCCTCTCGGTTGACGAAGATGAAAGATATCGAGCGCCGCATCCTGCTGGGCAGGGTTGTCGGCGCTTTTGGTGTGCGCGGCGAAATCAAGCTCGAGTCCTGGACCGAGCCTCGTTCCGCCATTTTCCGTTATCAGCCGTGGATCCTGCGCAGCCCCAACGGGCAGGAATCGACGCTTGAAGGCGCTCGTGGCCGTGACATCGGCAAGCACCTGGTCGCCCGGTTCCCCGGCGTCGAGGATCGCGACGTGGTCGAGGCAATGCACGGCACCGAGGTCTACGTGGCCCGCAGTGCGCTGCCGCCGCCGAGCGCCGACGAGTATTACTGGGTCGATCTGGAAGGCCTTGATGTGAAGACCACCGAGGGCGTTGCCCTGGGCCAGGTCTCGCACCTGTTCAGCACCGGCGCCAATGATGTGGTCGTGGTCCGTGGCGATCGCGAGCGGATGATCCCGTTCGTGCAGCCGGACTTCGTCAAGTCGGTCGACTTCGAGGCCAACCTGGTCGTGGTCGACTGGGATCCCGAGTTCTGAGTGTGAGCATGCGGTTCGACGTCATCACCCTGTTCCCCGAGTTCCTCGCCCAGTCCGCTGGGCTGGGTGTGGTCGGGCGCGCGCAGGAGAAGGGTCTTTTCAGCCTGCATGGCTGGAACCCCCGTGATTACGCCGAAGGCAACTACCGCCGGGTGGACGATCGTCCGTTCGGTGGTGGCCCGGGCATGGTGATGCTGATCGAGCCCTTGCAGGCCTGCCTGCAGGCGATCCGCGACGCCGACCCGACCCCGGCGCGGGTGATCTACCTCAGCCCGCAGGGCGCGCCGCTGACCCAGGCCAAGGTGCGGGAACTGGCGGCATTGCCGCGCATGGTCCTGCTCTGCGGCCGTTACGAAGGCATCGACGAGCGCTTCCTGGAGGCCAACGTCGACGAGGAGATTTCCCTCGGCGATTACGTGCTTTCCGGCGGCGAGCTGGGCGCGGCGGTCATCATCGATGCCGTGGCCCGCCTGCAGGAAGGTGCCCTGAACGACGCCGAATCGGCGGCCCAGGACAGCTTCGAAGGCGAACTCGGCCTGCTCGACTGCCCGCATTACAGCCAGCCGGCCCAGCACCCGCTGGGTGACGTGCCGGACGTGCTGCGCTCGGGCAACCATGCGGCCATCGCCGCCTGGCGCCGCCAGCAGTCGCTGGCCCGTACCGCTGCGCGGCGGCCGGACCTGCTGGATGAACAGGCGCTGGGCAAGGCCGACCGCAAGCTGCTGGACCAGGCCCGCCAGGCCCAGAAACAGAAGGCCAGCCCCTAGCGCAGGGCTGGCTTTATCGGCTATCATGGCCAATTCCCGCCAGCCCCGGCTGGTGCGCGCAGTACCCACAACAAACGTGCAGCACAGTTCCGTGACTGCATGAGCCTACGTTGTCGACACGACACGCCCACCCGAACAAGAATCGGTGTAACCCATGAGCAAGCTGAACAAGTCCATCGTCGCGGAATTCGAATCCGCCCAGATCACCCGCGAACTGCCGAAGTTCAGCCAGGGCGACACCGTTGTCGTCAACGTGAAGGTGAAGGAAGGTACCCGTGAGCGCGTGCAGGCCTATGAAGGCGTTGTCATCGCGACCAAGAACGGCGGCCTGAACTCCTCGTTCACCGTCCGCAAGATTTCGCACGGCTACGGCGTCGAGCGCGTCTTCCAGACCCACAGCGCCATCATCGACTCGGTCGAAGTGAAGCGTCGTGGTAAGGTCCGCGCCGGCAAGCTGTACTACCTGCGTGGCCTGGAAGGCAAGGCTGCCCGCATCAAGGAAGACCTGGCTGCTGCTGCTGCCGCCAAGGCTGCCCGTCTGGCCGAAAAGGCCTGATAAACAACTTCGGTTGTTGCCGCGACGGCCGCCTTCGGGCGGCCGTTTGCGTTTGTGCATCCGCCGGCGCTATGGTCGCGGCATGATCACAGCCGAACAGCGTTACCCGCCCAAGGTGCAGGCCGCCCTGCGCCATCTCGACCTTGCGGGCGTGCATCGCCGGCACTCGGCGCCGCCACTGCATCGCCTGCTGTGGCGCATGGGCTTCAACGCGCCACCGCCGATCCTGGCCAGCGTGGCATCCAACGCACTGCTGATGGGTACCTGGTTCACGGTAGGCTGGGGCGTGTTGATGTGGCTGCTGGTCTGGCGCAATACCCACATGCCGGCAGGGGGCGCGGTGTTCAGCGCGCTGCTGGCCGGCGTGCTGTTCGGCCTGCTGATGGCCGTCGTGATGCGCGTCATGCGCCTGCGCCGCGGTCTGCCGTTGTGGCGCGATCTGCCGGCTGCGCCAACCCGCTGACCCCGGACCACGGAGCGCCGCGCGATGCCCGCCAAGCAAGCTGCCGCCGCTGCGCCGAAGCTGCTGTCCGGTGGCAATCCGCAGATCGCGAAGGGGGAGGGCGATGCTCCGGTCCAGGCCTACATCGCCGCCATGCCCGGCTGGAAACGCGCTTTCGGCGAGCAGCTGGATGCGCTGATTACCGAGGCCATGCCCGGCGTGCACAAGGCGGTGCGCTGGAATTCGCCCATGTACGGCGTCGCCGAAGGGCAGGGCTGGTTTCTCAGCTTCCATTGCTGCACCCGCTACATCAAGGTGGCGCTGTTCCATGGCACGCTGCTGAAGCCCGAGCCGCCCGAGCCCTCGCGGCAGGCCACCACCCGTTACCTGCACCTGTACGAAGACAGCGTGCTGGACCGGGCACAACTGCGGGACTGGCTGCAGCAGGTCCGTGAACTGCCGGGCGTACGCTTCTAGTTTTCCTTTCCCACTGTTCCGCGTGAGCGCTGACATGCCCAGAAAAGCCCCGGAAACCGTCGAAGAAACGCGTCCTGCCGCCGAACTGATCGATGCCCGCATCGCCGAACTCGGCGACTGGCGCGGCCAGGCCCTGGCCCGCGTGCGCGCGCTGATCCACGAAGCGTTGCCCGACGTGGAGGAGACCTGGAAGTGGCGGGGTACGCCGGTGTGGGAACACAACGGCATTCTCTGCACCGGCGAGAGCTACAAGCAGGCGGTGAAACTGACGTTCGCCAACGGCGCGGCCCTGCCGGATCCGAAGCAGCTGTTCAACGCCAGCCTGGAAGGCAACACCCGGCGCGCGATCGACATCCATGAAGGTGCGATGCTTGATGCGACGGCGTTCAAGGCGCTGATGCGAGCAGCCGCCACGCACAATGCAGGCAAGAAGAAACGGTAGTGCCGGCCGCTGGCCGGCAACGCCCGCAGCACGTTCATGAATCACGATGTTGCCGGCCAGCGGCCGGCACTACCGGTTGGCAGCTGTGCAACGCCAGCCTGGCGGGTAGCGCCGGGCCATGCCCGGCGGATGTCTGGCAACCGCTGCGCTCGCCGGGCGTGGCCCGGCGCTACCGGGCCACGGCATCCGGGTCCGCCACCGGAGACGGCGGGCAGGCCGGGATTTCCGATGGCGTGGCCACGTGTTCTGCCGGTGGCGGGGTGATCATCTTCGCCTTGCGCCAGCCGCCCCAGCGGTAATACGCCAGCGACAGCAGCATCGACACCAGCGAGCCGGCCGGGAAGCTCCACCAGATCGCATCAGCGCCCCAGTACGGCTGCAGGAACTCGGCGAAGGGCACGCGCACGCCCCACAGCGAGGCCGCCAGGATCAGCAGTGGCGGAATGACCGCGCCCGTGGAGCGGACCACACCGGAAATGACGAAGCTGACGCCGAAGAACAAGAACGAACCGATCACGATGTGGTTGAGGTGGCGGGCGATCTGCAGCGATTCGCTGCCCTGCGGCAGGAACAGCGCCAGCGAATACTGGTCCAGCAGCACCAGCGGCAGGATCAGCGCACCGGTCAGCAGGAAGTTGAACAGGATGCCCTGGCGCGCGGTACCGCGGACACGATCCCAGCGCTGCGCGCCGACGTTCTGTGCCGCCATCGACGAACACGCCGCGCCGATGGCCATCGCCGGCATCTGCACGTAGTTCCACAACTGCAGCGACGCACCATAGGCAGCGCCGGTGGCCGTGCCGTACTGGTTGACCATGGTCATCAGCAGGATGACCGACAGCGAGATCAGCACCATCTGCAGGCCCATCGGCACGCCCTTGACCACCAGCGCGCGCAGGATGGTCAGGTCGAGCTTGAACAGGTGCATGTCGGCACGGCCCAGCCACAGCGTGTGCCGCTTGTGCCGCATGTACAGCAGCAGGCCGGTCAGCGACAGCGTCTGCGACACCAGCGTTGCCCAGGCCGAACCGGCGATGCCCAGTGCCGGGAACGGGCCGAGGCCGAAGATCAGCACCGGGTTCAGCGCGATGTCCAGCAGCACCGACACCAGCAGGAAGCGGAACGGCGTGCGCGAATCACCGGCACCGCGCAGGGCGGCGCTGAGGAAGGCGAATGCGTACAGCGTCGGCATGGCCAAGAAGATGATGCGCAGGTAGGCCTCGGCCAGCGGCAGCGAGGCGGCCGGCGTGCCCATGGCGGCCAGCAGCGGGTGGGCCAGGAACCAGCCTGCGATGGCGATGATCACCGACAGGCCGATGAAGAAGGTGGCACTGGTGCCGACCACGCGGCGGGCCTGGGCGATGTCGCGTGCGCCGATGGCCTGGCCGATCAGGATGGTCGAGGCCATGCCGAAACCGAACACCGAGCCGATCAGGAAGAACATGATGTTGTTGGCGTTGGCCGTGGCGGTCAGCGCTGCCTCGCCGAGGAAGCGCCCCACCCACACCGCATTCACCGAACCGTTCAGCGACTGGGCGATGTTGCCTGCCAGGATCGGCAGCGCGAACAGCAGCAGGTTGCGGCCGATGGGGCCGGAGGTCAGGTCGAGCGGCGCTTTGGCCATGGGCTGGTGATCGATTCCCGGGAGGCGCACACTAGCATCAAGCCGGTTTGCGGGGTGTGGCAATGCATCAACGACGACAGCTGGCGCGGCACTGCGTGGGGGCCTTGATCGTGGCCACGCTGGCCGCATGTTCGACGGGTGACCGACTGGGTGATGCCCAGGTGCGGCCCGCCGACCGCGCTGAGTGCCTGGTCGGCAACCAGCGCCAGGACCTGGCGGGCACGCCGACGTTGATGGGGGGCACTGGCTGCCGCAGCGATCCCGCCAACCCGCGACCCCTGAACAAGCGCACGGAGTAGTACCTGCCGATGTCCGAGCTTTCCCCGCTGTCGCCCAGTGTCCGCCTGGATATCTGGTTGTGGGCGGCCCGTTTCTACAAGACCCGCAGCCTGGCCAAGCAGGCCATCGAAACCGGCAAGGTGGCCGTGGCCGGGCAGCGCCCGAAATCCTCGCGCGCGGTGCGCGTGGGCGAGCAGCTGCAGGTGGACCGCGGCGAAGAGCATTTCGAGGTGCAGGTGCTGGGAGTGAGCGACCAGCGCGGCCCGGCGCCGGTGGCGCAGCAGCTGTATGCCGAAAGCGAGGCGTCCAAGGCGCGCCGTGCCGAACAGCGCGCGCTGCGCATCGCCGCACGCGATGGTTTCCAGCCGCCGGAGCACAAGCCGGACAAGCGCGCGCGGCGGTTGATCCGCGCATTGGGTGATCTGGACGCGCTTTGACCGAGAGCGTGCGAACCAACGGTTCGCACCCACCAGAGCGGGCGGTTCGCACCCACCAGAGCGCGTCGGTAGCGCCGGGCCATGCCCGGCGAACACGCGCGCACTCAGCCAGCGTTCGGTTTGTGCCCCGCAGGTTGGATCTTCCTTTTCATGGAAGACCCGCATGTTCCTCCGCCGCACACTGCTGTGCCTGGCCCTCGCCACCGCCGCCCCGGCGTTCGCCGCTGACATCACCTTCTGGGATACGCCCCAGCGCGGCGGCAACAGCTTCAACGAAAGCCCGCCCGACCGCGCCTACTTCCAGGCGCTGCGGGACACCGGCGCGACCTGGGTGCGGTTGAGCCCGGACAAGTGGAAAAGTGCCGGCGGCCGCGACTTCCTGATGGGCGATGCCGACCACTACCAAGGGCTGGTGCAGGCCGACGTGGCCACCCTGCGCCGTGCGCTGGATGACGCCAATGCCTCGGGCCTGAAGGTGGTGCTGGTGCCGCTGTCGCTGCCCCTGCTGCGCTGGAAGCAGAAGAACAATGACGTGGTCGACCAGCGGTTGTGGCAGTCGATGGACAACCACCTGCCTGCGCAGCGCTTCTGGCGTGACCTGGCCACCGCGTTGAAGGGCCACCCCGCGCTTGCCGCCTACAACCTCATCAACGAGCCGGCGCCGGAATACGGCACCGCGCTGGCCGAACATGCCCCGCGCGAGGCGATGAAGCAGTGGTATGCCGATGTGCAGGACGGTCCGCGTGATCTGCGCGTGCTGTACCGCGGGCTGATCGCCAGCGTGCGCGCAGTGGATGCGGACATGCCGCTGATGCTCGATGCCGGCTGGTATGCGGCGGCCGATGCCTTCGATTACTGGTCGGCGCCGCTGGACGATACGAAGCTGCTGTACAGCGTGCACATGTACGAGCCCTATGCGGCCACCAGTGCGCCCAACCAGAAGCGCGCCACGCCGTACCGCTACCCGGCCGTGGTGCCGTTCGGCGCGGGAAAGCAGCGCTGGGATGCGGAGCGCGTGCGCAGTTACCTGCAGCAGCCGATGGACTGGGCGAAGACCCATGGCATCGGTGCCAACCGGATGGTGATCGGCGAGTTCGGCTGCATGCGCCGCTGGCCGGATTGCGGCACCTACCTGCGTGACGTGCTGGCCGTGGCCGAGCAGCAGAAAGTGCACTGGGCGTTCTATGCCTTCCGCGAGGATGGCTGGGATGGCATGGATTACGAACTGGGCGACAAGGCGCTGCCGTGGTCGTACTGGCAGGCGCTGGAGAAGGGCGAGGCGGTGCAGCCACCGCGGTCGCTGCAGGCGCCGTTGTTTGCGCCGATCCTGCAGCGGTTGAAAGACGGGGCGCGTTGAAAGCGTAGCGGCTGCGGAGAGCGTGCGAACCAACGGTTCGCACCCACCAGAGCGGGAGAGCGTGCGAACCAAGGTTGGCAACTACCGGGGCATGACGGCCGCGTGCCAACCACGGTGGGCAACGACCGTGGGATTGCTCTGGTAGTCGCCCACCTTGGTGGGCGGATCTGTGCATGCCAACCAAGGTTGGCATCTACCGGGGCATGGCCGCCGGGCCATGCCCGGCGACCACCCGGATCACCTCAACCGTGCAGGTCGTAGCGGTCCAGTTCCATCACCCGCGTCCAGGCGGCGATGAAATCCTGCACGAACTTCTTTTCGCCATCGGCGCTGGCATAGACCTCGGCCAGTGCGCGCAGCACGGCGTTGGAGCCGAACACCAGGTCGGCACGGGTGCCGGTCCAGCGTGCGTTGCCTTCGCCCCGGGCGCGGCCTTCATAGCTCTCGCGGCCAGTGGCCTTCCACTGCGTGCCCATGTCCAGCAGGTTGACGAAGAAGTCGTTGCTCAACGTGCCCGTGCGTGCGGTGAACACGCCGTGCTTGCCGCCATCGGCATTGGCACCGAGCACGCGCAGGCCGCCGACCAGGGCGGTCATCTCCGGCGCGGTCAGGGTCAGCAGCTGTGCCTTGTCGATCAGCAGCGCTTCGCCCGGCACGCTGTAAGCGCCCTTGAGATAGTTGCGGAAGCCATCGGCGGCCGGCTCCAGCACCGCGAACGACTCGACGTCGGTCTGTTCCTGGCTGGCATCGGTGCGGCCCGGGGTGAACGGCACGCTCACCTCATGGCCACCGGCCTTGGCGGCCTGTTCGACACCCACGCCACCGGCCAGCACGATCAGGTCGGCCAGCGACACCTGCTTGCTGCCGCCGCCATTGAGCTCAGCCTGCACCTTTTCCAGCGCGGCCAGCACCTTGGCCAGCTGCTGCGGCTGGTTCACCGCCCAGTCCTTCTGCGGGGCCAGGCGGATACGCGCGCCGTTGGCGCCACCACGCTTGTCCGAGCCGCGGAAGGTCGAGGCCGACGCCCACGCGGTGGACACCAGCTCGGCGACACTGAGGCCGGTTGCGGCGATCTTCTGCTTCAGCGCGGCGATGTCCTTGGCGTCGATCAGCGGATGCTTCGCTTCCGGCACCGGATCCTGCCAGATGAATTCCTCGGCCGGGATTTCCGGGCCCAGGTAGCGCGCGCGCGGGCCCATGTCGCGGTGGGTCAATTTGAACCAGGCGCGGGCGAAGGCATCGGCGAAGGCCTGCGGATCCTCGAGGAACTTGCGCGAGACCTTTTCGTAGGCCGGGTCCATGCGCAGCGACAGATCAGTGGTCAGCATGGTCGGGCGATGCTTCTTCGACGGATCGTGCGCGTCGGGAATGACCGCATCGGCGTTCTTGGCCACCCACTGGTGGGCGCCGGCCGGGCTCTTGGTCAGTTCCCATTCGTGGCCGAACAGCAGCTCGAAGAAGTCGTGGCTCCACTGCGCCGGGGTGCGCGTCCAGGTCACTTCCAGGCCGCTGGTGATGGTGTCGCCGCCCTTGCCGCTGCCGAAGCTGCTGGCCCAGCCCAGGCCCTGGTTCTCCAGGCCGGCCGCTTCCGGTTCCTTGCCGACGTTGTCGGCCGGGCCGGCGCCGTGGGTCTTGCCGAAGCTGTGGCCGCCGGCGATCAGGGCGACGGTTTCCTCGTCGTCCATGGCCATGCGGGCGAAGGTGTCGCGGATGTCATGCGCGGCCAGCACCGGGTCGGGGTTGCCGTCCGGGCCTTCCGGGTTCACGTAGATCAGGCCCATCTGCACGGCGGCCAGCGGGTTTTCCAGCTTGCGCGAGTGCACGTCGCCATCGGCATCGTCATCGGACACCAGCACGCCGTGGTCTTCCTGCACGCCTTCAGAGCCGTGTGCGTAGCGCACATCGCCGCCCAGCCAGGTGGTTTCGCGGCCCCAGTACACGTCCTGGTCCGGTTCCCAGGTATCAGGGCGGCCACCGGCGAAGCCCAGCGTCTTGAAGCCCATCGATTCGAGGGCGACATTGCCGGTCAGGATCAGCAGGTCGGACCAGGAGATGGCCTGGCCGTACTTCTGCTTGATCGGCCACAGCAGGCGGCGCGCCTTGTCCAGGCTGACGTTGTCCGGCCAGCTGTTGAGCGGGGCGAAGCGCTGCTGGCCGCGGCCACCGCCGCCACGGCCATCGCCGATGCGGTAGGTGCCGGCGCTGTGCCAGGCCATGCGGATGAACAGGCCGCCGTAATGGCCGAAATCGGCCGGCCACCAGTCCTGCGAATCGGTCATCAGCGCCTTCAGGTCGGCCTTCAGCGCGGCGTAGTCCAGGCCTTTGAAGGCCGTGGCGTAATCGAAGCCCGCATCAAGCGGATTGGAGCGGCTGGAGTGCTGGTTGAGCAGGTCCACGCGCAGCTGGTTCGGCCACCAGTCGCGGTTGGTCGTCGCGTCACCGACGACGGCGTGGTTGAACGGGCACTTGGCTTCGCTTTTCATGGGTCTCTACCTGTGGACTGGCGAAAGGTGGAATCGGGGGAGGCCTGACCACCATAGGTGGCGCCTACTGATGGGTAAATTCGATTGATTCAACCGATGCGATAGTGGCGGCCTATCAAGGGCAGGGCTTGGACCGTTGTGCGCGATCAGCGCTTGAGCAGGCCCGCACCGAGCTTGAGCAGATCGCTGGCACCAAACTGGCCGTCGCCGTCCTGGTCGAGTGCGCCCCCCAGCAGGCTGCCGAGGCCGCCGCCAGCGTGCTGGGCTTCCTGGCCGAGGGCCGAGCTGAGTTCGCCGGGATTGCCCTGCTGGGCAAAGCGCTGGGCCAGGAACGACATGACGATGGGGGCGAGAATGGCCAGCAGCTTGCCGGTGGTGCCGCTGTCCAGGCCGGTCTTCTGGCCGAGCAGCTCGGCCGCCTGCGGTTGCTGGCCGCCGAATACATGGCCGAGGATGCCAGCGCCGTCGGTGGCACCGCTGCCACCACCGCCCATCACCGCGCCGAGGATGCCGCCCAGGTCGAAACCGCCGCCGCTGCCGCCGCCAAGATGATCGCGCTGCAGTGCATTGAGCAGTGACTGCGCGCCCTGCGGCTCACTGGCGTTCTGGCCCATCGCGCCCAGCAGCAGCGGCAGCGCGCTGCCCACCGCCTGGGTGGTCTGGCTGCTGTCCAAGCCGAGCTGCTGGGATACCTGCTGCAGGCCTTGCCCCTGCTGCAGCTGCTGGAAGAGGGAAGCGGCGAGGGATTCGGTGTTCACGGCGGTCTCCGTTCTGTGAAGGAAGGACCGCCCGAGCATAACGCCGGGTACACGACGGAAATGCGAAGGGTTCATGGCGCCGGGCGAGGGCCCGGCGCCATGTCAAACCCGCTTACAACAACGTCTTCAACCGGTACAGGGCTTCCAGCGCCTGCTTCGGGGTCAGCTCGTCCGGGTCGATCGCGGCCAGCGCTTCTTGCGCCTTGCTGGCCGGTGCGCTGAACAGGCCGAACTGCTGCGGTGCATCTAGCGCCTGCGGCGAGACTTCAGCGGCATGGCTTTCGCCACCGCGCTGTTCCAGCTCGGCCAGGCGACGGCGAGCCTGCGCCACGGTCGCCCGCGGCAGGCCGGCCAGCGCGGCCACCTGCAGGCCGAAGCTGCGGTTGGCCGGGCCATCCTTCACCGCGTGCATGAACACCAGTGCTTCACCGTGCTCGACCGCATCCAGATGCACGTTGGCGATGCCGCTGCGGCCACCTTCGTGCTGTTCGTCGGCCAGTGCGGTCAGTTCGAAGTAGTGGGTGGCGAACAACGTGTAGCAGCGGTTCTGGTAGGCCAGGTGGCGGGCCACCGCATCGGCCAGGGCCAGGCCGTCGTAGGTGGACGTGCCGCGGCCGATCTCGTCCATCAGCACCAGCGAATGCGCGGTGGCGTGGTGCAGGATGTAGCTGGTCTCGGCCATCTCGACCATGAAGGTCGATTGCCCGCGGGCCAGATCATCACCGGCGCCGATGCGGGTGAGGATGCGGTCGATCGGGCCGATCAGCACGCGGCTGGCCGGCACGAAGCTGCCGATGTGGGCCAGCAGCACGATCAGCGCGTTCTGCCGCATGTAGGTCGATTTACCGCCCATGTTCGGGCCGGTGATGACCAGCATGCGACGGTCCGGATGCAGGTCCAGATCATTCGGCTCGAACGGCTGTTCGCGCACGGCTTCGACCACCGGGTGGCGGCCGCGTTCGATCTTCAGGCAGGGCTCGGCCTGCAGCTCCGGGCGCGCCCAGTCCAGCGCCTGCGCGCGTTCGGCAAAGGCGGCCAGCACGTCCAGTTCGCTCAGCGCGGCGGCGCACTGCTTCAGCGGTTCCAGCTGGCCACCGAGGGTGTCCAGCAGCTGCTCGTACAGGTACTTCTCGCGCGACAGCGAACGGTCGCGCGCGGACAGCACCTTGTCCTCGAAGGCCTTCAGTTCCTCGGTGATGTAGCGCTCGGCATTGGTCAGCGTCTGCCGGCGGGTGTAGTGCACCGGCGCGCGGTCGGACTGGCCCTTGCTGATTTCGATGTAATAGCCGTGTACGCGGTTGTAGCCCACTTTGAGGGTGGCGATGCCGCTGCTCTCGCGTTCGCGCTGTTCCAGGTCGACCAGGAACTGGTCGGCATGGGTGGACAGGCGGCGCAGTTCGTCCAGCTCGGCATCGAAGCCATCGGCCAGCACGCCGCCGTCGCTCAGCTTCAGCGGCGGCATCTCGGCGATGGCGCTGGCCAGCAGGTGCGCGCACTCGTCGTGCTCGCCCAGCGCGGCGTGCAGGGTCTGCAGGCGCGGCGAATCCAGCGGTGCCAGCACTTCGCGCACGGCCGGCAGCAGGCCCAGGCCATCGCGCAGGGTGGAGAAATCGCGCGGGCGCGCCGAGCGCAGCGCCACGCGGGTGAGGATGCGTTCCAGATCGCCCAGGCGACGGAACTGTTCGCGGATGTCGGCGTCGCTGCCGCGGTCGATCAGCGTTTCCACCGCGTGGTGGCGCTGCACCAGCACCTCGCGCAGGCGCAGCGGGCGGTGCAGCCAGCGGCGCAGCAGGCGGCCGCCCATCGGCGTCACCGTGCTGTCGAGCACGCCCAGCAGCGTGTTGCGGGTGTCGCCGTCCACGCGCGTATCCAGTTCCAGATGGCGGCGCGTCGCGGCGTTCATCGCGATCGCTTCACCGGCGGTTTCCATCGCGATCGAGGTCAGGTGCGGCAGGCGCTGCTTCTGGGTCTCTTCGACATAGCCGAGCAGGGCGCCGGCGGCTGCAGTGGCGCGCGGCTTGTCGTCGATGCCGAAACCGCTCAGGTCGTGCAGCTTGAAGAAGGCCAGCAGCTGGCGGCGGCCGCTGTCCGCATCGAACAGCCACGGCGCACGGCGGCGCACGCCGGTGCGCTGGCGCAGGAATTCGGGCCAGTTCTCTTCGTCAGGCACCAGCAGCTCGGCCGGCTCCAGGCGGGCAAGTTCGGCTTCCAGCGCGTCGTCGGTCTCGACTTCGTTGACCAGGAAGCGGCCACCGGCCAGGTCGGCCCAGGCCAGGCCGTAGCCCTGCTTCGTGCGCGACAGCGCCATCAGCAGGGTGTCGCGACGCTCGTCCAGCAGCGCTTCGTCGGTGACCGTGCCGGGGGTGACGATGCGCACCACCTTGCGTTCGACCAGGCCCTTGGCCAGGGCCGGGTCGCCGATCTGTTCACAGATGGCCACCGATTCGCCCAGCGCCACCAGGCGGGCCAGGTAGCCCTCATAGGCATGCACCGGCACGCCGGCCATCGGGATGGGCGCGCCGCCGGAGCTGCCGCGCTGGGTGAGGGTGATGTCCAGCAGCCGCGCCGCCTTGCGGGCGTCGTCGTAGAACAGCTCGTAGAAGTCGCCCATGCGGAAGAACAGCAGCAGGTCCGGGTAGTCGGACTTGGCTGCGAAGAACTGCTTCATCAGCGGGGTGTGTTCGGTACTGCTCTTCGAAGATGAAGTTTTCGTTTTGGAATCAGTGATTTGCAAGAAACGTCCTTACGGAATGTAGCGGTCAATCCGGGTGACTGGCGGCAAGTAACCGTGTTTCTTGTTGCGCCGCGATAGCGCCGGTCACTCAAACGGGATCAGACAGATGTTGCGACGGACGCACAGCGGATCGACCATGGATACGGTTGTTGCGGCGGAGGCACTGCCCCGCGTCGCCGAGGTACTAAGTTTAAGCTGACCTACCGGCAAATCTGCGAACTGAGCGTGGTCAACGGCCCCGTTGAGGGACCACAGGGTCGGGCCTCCCCCTACGCCCGGCAGGGGACGCAGGAAAGCCCTATCGGCTCTTGGATGGTAACCAGGGAGCGCCCACCGGCTTTGGCTTCTACGTAGGCACCACGCGGATGACGTATGAGGTCGTGGTTCGAGGGCCGTCAGGGGTTCGACGGTTCTCGCTGGGAATGTGGCCGATATGCGGCCCAAGCAGGCCTATGTGCTGGCCCGACAGAAGCTGGCTGTGGTTCCGGAGATCGACCCGTCTCGGCAGGAGGCCCGCAGCGAGCACCTGCTTGAGCTCAGAGGGGGCACCCTGCCGATTGCTTTGCCGCCTATATCAAAGAACTCGAAAAGAAGGCTCGCAACAAGAAGGCCAAGCCGGCGAGCGTCCGAGCGGTTCAATACATTCTGGCGCGGTTCGCGCGCGCTGAAGATGGACGGGCCGACAACTTCAACCTCCGGCTGACGGACCTGGACATCAATGAGGCCTTCGAGAACCTGCGGCGTTCGTGGAGCATCATTGCGTCAGTCAGGGGTGAATTTAGGCAATTCTATGATCGTTATGATATGCGCACTTGGTTGGCGTCTTGGGCCTGTACCGAATACTCAGAATATAAGGCGATTGGCTATTTTTAGGGCTAGATCGCCCTGGGAGGTGCTTTGTTCTTAGAGAGGGGCGGTCGATGGCTGGAAATGAAAGGTGTGCCTTAAGGTCCCTTCTTCTTCTTGGGGCGAGCGGGGATGGCTGCCCCAATTTGATCGATTGGTAAGTCAAAGAAGCTTCTTCGTAGAAACTGCTCAAGGACATGGAGAAGGACTGCAAGATCTTCATCGGTCGGGCTCCAGCCGCGGTGGGCGGCAGCGTTACCGGCGTTTACGGCCACCTGCATGTGCTCGGCTTCTATCTTTCCTAGTCGCCCATCATCTAGGAGCTTTTCTATCTTTTTGTTGAGGTCCAAGCTCTCGTCGATCCCGAGTAAGAACGTCGCTCTGTCAAAGGCTATTCGCAGGCCTATAGCTGTGAGAACATTCAAATTGCTAGCTCTGGCAACATACATTTCATGGACAACTTGCGAGAGCACGCTGTCCTTCCGATGCAGATCCCAAGTCCAGTCTGGATTTTCAGACTTGGGCTTTGGCGGCGGGTAGAGGGAGACTGTCTTCGGGTTGAACATCACATCTTGACCTGATTTCGGATCAAACTTGTAGTCCCAGTCTTCTGAGTGCCAGCTTTCAGTCTTGTAGAAGACCGTCTCGCATCCACGGCAGCGGAGAAGTTGATGGCTCGTGCCTCCCCACGTTGGATGCTCCGGATGCGTATGGTCTTCGCTCTCTTCTGTTAGGTCATGCAAAAGATCACAAGAGCGTTCTCCACCGCATCGTGGACAGAGAGTTCGGACGATGCTTTGGTCATTCACGTTGCAATCTCCGACCGGGTCTTGACTGGACGGGCAGTGGCTCTACGTCGACGCCTTGGGCGAGGCAGAGTGCTTCGTAGCTTCTTGGCCTCCGCCTTCAAGCTTGTTCCGCGTTCTTGATCAAGATTTCCTATGTTTTCGAGCTGACCTACTAGCCCACGTTTGGCTTTGATGGTCGCCCGGCCGCTCTCAATCTCAGCCCGCGCCTCATGCATCTCCTTGTGCTTTCTGTTTGGAGCTCGACTGATGCCATGCCGAAATGCGCGGCCCGTGACAACCTTTGCACGGGTCTTCCGAAACAGTTTTGCCTTCTCGACCTTCGAGCTAAAACCGAACCTTCTCAGCAAACGATCCAGCCACTGGATGTCGCCGTGTCCGATTGTGTCCCCAGTGATGGCGACATCGTCAACGTAGAGCGTGAATGTGCCTCCCTGCGTGGCCACACGCTGAGCCATTGAGTCAAACATGTCACGGCAGGCCCAAAAAGAGACGAGCACACTGGCCGGGGATCCAGTTGCCAACTTCCCTTGATAGCAGACCAAGTCGGCCATCGCATCTGCAACGTCTCCACGGCATTGAAAGACGTTTTTGAAAAGCCTGAAGACACGTTGACGTGTGATGCTGGGATAGAAGTCGGAAACATCAACCGTCACGGTTGCCCCCGCCGCGAGCATGTGCTGCTCGGAATTCGAGAGGTGAGATCGCTTGGGGATCCCTGAGTGAAGATAGTCTGGCACGCGAACTTGCTTGAGCAGCACGTTAAGCCGCTTCTGAAGCGGCTTAATGACCTTACTCGGGGCTTGAATCAGACGCATCTTTCCAGTCCTAGGATGAGCCTGGTAGAACTCGCTGAAGTTATCCGGACGTTTGCACAGGGCACGAAGGGCACTCGGTGAACCCTTCCATTCGAGAAATCTTGCGAGTGCCTTTAGCGTCGGCAGCCGATAGAGCGCCGAAGAACTAACGTCATAGCGATTCGCGCTTTTTCGGGGAAGTGTCATGGTCGGCGTCCAGGGTCCATTCCAGAACTTTCATCAGCCTCTTGGCGTTCCTTTGTCGGCGCTCCGAGGGGCCCTCAATTGCTTCGGCGAAGCTTAAGAACGTAGAAGGTGGCACATCGAACACTTCTGCGAACTTGTGTAGAAGTTCCACTGACGCTGCCTTCTTTCCTGACTCAATCTCGGAAAGATGGGAGCGCGATATGCCCAAGCGCTCCGCTAGCTCACCTTGTTGCATTCGGTGAACCTCGCGGACCGTCTTTAAAGCCTGGTGAAGCATTTCTTCTCTTCCCGCATGTGTAGATAAAAAGGAGGGTGCTACTGATAGGTCTTAGAGTCCGAATTTCCTTCGCCGCGCTTAGCGATCGAAGTGGTCATACAACTTCCACACGACCATCAAGAGGCGAAACAACCACGGACCACAAAAAACCCGTTTGAACCATTTCAGCAGCAGCTGGCGCTTGTCATCTTTCCTGTCAACAGGTGAAACCATGTTGGTGTCCTCGATGCACCTCTCCGGGATTGGAGAAGCTCCGTTGCAACATCGAGTGTGGGGAAACGCCAGTACTACCCTCCTCCAATCTATGGCTGCGAGCCGTTGCCGCAGCCACCTGACCCTTCCCAATGGTCCCGACCGTGGCCGGCCGCTGACGCGTCGCTCGGGGTGTTTTGGGCTGTTCGCCCTCGAGTAGTTACCCACTCACACCATTGCACGGATTGTTGCTCCCCGCGATGACGGATCCAGACTAACAGCCATTAAGTAGAATGTCGCTTAGAGCGACATCGTTTCGCAAATTTCGTTCAGTATTTATTCATTCGCCTGTCAGCTGCTTCGCTTCCCGGTCGGACCGTCTCCCAGGGGGTAGCCACTGAATGGCTTCACCTCGTCCATCAGGAACTGCGACACGATCTTCTCCACCCCGTAGTCGCCGCCCAGCAGCAGCCGCGCGATGTCCTTCCAGTGGTGCACATCGTTGACGATCACCCGCAGCAGGTAGTCGTACTCGCCGGAAATGCGGCTGGCCTCGACGATTTCCTGCATGCCCAGGATGCGCCGGTCGAAGGCGGTGAACTCCTCCAGTGCGTGCCGCCTGAAGGCCACCATGGCCAGCACCACCGTGGCCGAGCGGATGCGGTCCACCGCCACGTGCGCGCGGTAGCCGCGGATCAGCTCCTTGGCCTCCAGGGCGCGCACGCGTGCCAGGCACGCGCTGGGCGACAGCGCAACACGATCTGCCAGGGCCTGGTTGGTGATGCGTGCATCCTGCTGCAGCACGTCGAGGATCTTCAGGTCGATGCGGTCCAGCGATTTGGCGATCATCAGGGCTTTCCCGGTGCGGCAGCGCGCCGCAGTTTGTTCGCAATTTGAGGGGCCGGGCCGCAGAACCTGCGTATTTCACATGTGATAACGCCCACATCCACGGCTCCCCATGAAATAAACATAATTCAATCAACACGTTGTCGCTAGTGCGGTGTCCGTTGATTCTGCTGGACAGCGGTGGCTGTTTTCACTTTCACTCGACCTCAGCCATGTGGGTTGCCGCTGCGCAGAGCGCGACCGGCGCCACGTCCATCGCCACCTGGGGGACCGTCTCATGCCGTTGCAGCTCCGCCTTCGCCCGCTCAGCCATGCTGTCCGTTTCGCGTGTTGTTTCGGCCTGTTCGCCACCGCCCCGGCCTGGGCGCAGGAGGCGCCCGCTGGCGCTGCGGCCGACCCGGCCCGTACCTTGGACACGGTGGTGGTCACCGCTGGCAAGCTGAAGGAATCGGTGCGTGAGATCGCCGGTTCGGTCTCGGCAGTCACCGACCAGCAACTGCAGGACATCGGCGCGCAGTCGCTGGCTGATTACATCCAGCGCACTCCCGGCGTGGTCTTCAACAACTACCAGCCGGGTGTCTCGCACGTGGTGATGCGCGGCATCGCCACCAGCGCTGGCAATGTGCAGGGCCAGCCCACGACCGGTTACTTCCTCAACGAAGTGCCGTTGACCGAACCGGGCTGGACCATCGCCATTCCCGATATCGATGCCTTCGACCTGAACCGGGTGGAAGTGTTGCGGGGGCCGCAGGGCACGCTGTTCGGGTCGGCCTCGATGGGCGGGGCGGTGAACTACGTGGCCAACATCGCCGATACCGGCGCCTTCGATGCCGCTGCCGAAGCGACCGTCAGCCAGACCCGCAACGCTGACGTGGGCTTTGCCGGCAAGGCAATGGTGAATGTGCCGATCAAGCAGGACCTGCTGGCGGTACGTGCGGTGGCGCAGTACCGCGACGATCCCGGCTTCATCGACAACATCGGCACCGGCAGGAACGGCGCCAACCGCAGCACGCTCGATGGCGGCCGGCTGTCACTGGTGCTGACCCCGAACGAGGGCACCACCCTGACCTGGCTGAGCCTGCTGCAGAACAGCGACAGCGATGACAACAGTTACCAGATTGCCGGACTGGGTGACCTCACGCGCCGCACCGCGCTGCCCGAATACACCCATACCAAGGTGGCCGTGCACAGCGCGCGGCTGGACCAGGACCTGGGCTTTGCCGACCTGACCGCGCTGCTGGCCTACCAGAAAAAGAAACAGGACTGGCGCTTCGACTACACGCCGGTGCGTGCGGCCTACAACGCCGACCTGGGCCTGGACCTGACCGCGCCGCTGTACATCGCCTCCGGCGGTGAAAGCACCGGCAAGAGCATCGAGCTGCGCCTGTCGTCCAAGCCGGGTGCCCGCATCGACTGGCTGGTGGGTGGCATGTACTTCGATTCGGACAAGAGCCTGCACGAGCAGCTGGGCGCGGAAGGTGCGGCCGCCGCGTTCGACCGTTCGCCGTTGTTCGGCCCCGGCAGTGGCGCGGTGATCGCGCCGGACGGGCAGATCTTCAACGGCTTCCTGACCGACCTGTCCGGCTCGGAAGCGGCGCTGTTTGGCGAAGGCAGCGTGCACTTCAACGAGCAGTGGAAGCTGACCGTCGGCGGCCGCCTGTTCCGCAACAAGGTGCGCACGGTCAGTACCCAGGTGGGCTTCTCGACCTGGCCGGGCGCGCCCAAGGTGTCGACCCAGGAGACCAAGGAAGACGGCTTCAATCCGAAGGTCTCCCTGACCTGGCAGGTGAACCCGGACGTGATGGTGTACGGCCTGGTGTCCGAGGGCTTCCGCTTCGGCGAACCCAACACCGCCGGACTCAGCGCCTACCCGGTGCCGTCCGGGTCGAAGAGTGACAGCCTGGTCAACTACGAACTGGGTACGCGCACCAGCTGGGCCGGCGGGCGCCTGCTGCTGGATGCCACGCTGTTCTACGTGGACTGGAAGGACATCCAGCTGCGGCTGCAGACGCCGGACCTGTTCAACTACGCCAGCAATGGCGGCAAGGCCTACAGCCGTGGCGTCGAACTGTCCGCCACCTGGCGCCCGGTCGACGCCTTCGAATGGCAGGCATCGGCCACCTGGCAGCGCGCCCGCCTGGATGAGGATCTGTTCATCCTGTACTACGGCACCGCGCCGAAGGGATCGCAGCTGCCGGGCTCGGCCGACTGGACGGTGAGCAACCTGCTCAGCTGGCACTTCGATGCGCGTTTCTCGCCGACGCTGTCGCTGTCACACCAGTACGTGGGCGGTGGCATCAGCGATCTGAACTCGGCCGTGCCGGGCATCACGCCCAACCGCCAGGGCAACTACAACCTGTTCGACCTGCGCTACCGCATGACCTTCGGCAACACCGATGTCACGCTGTTCGGCAGCAACCTGACCGACAAGCGTGGCATCACCCGCAGCGTGACCGAAACCAACGGCATCGGCGAAGGCCTGGTGCGGCCGCGCACCGTCGGCGCCACCGTGCACTGGCGTTACTGAGACGATGGACGGGAGCGGCCGCGTGCAGCAACGTTCAATCGGGCGCTGGCAACTGGCAGCGCGGCGCAAATCGCTGGAGGCGGTGGTGGCCGACGGCGAGCGCGCCGGCCTGCAGCGCCGGCTGGGTGCCGGCAGCCTGCTGGTGCTGGGCATCGCCAACATCCTCGGCGCCGGCATCTATGTGGTGACCGGCACTGCCGCGGCCAGTTTCGCCGGCCCGGCGGTGGTGCTGGCCTTCGTGCTGGCGGCGCTGGCCTGCGGCTTCACCGGGTTGTGCTATGCCGAACTGTCATCGGTCATCCCGGTGTCCGGCTCAGCGTATTCGTACTGCCAAGTGACGCTGGGCGAAGGCGCGGCATGGGCGCTGGCCTGGATGGTGATCCTGGAATACCTGCTGGCCGCCGCTGCGGTGGCCGCCGGCTTTGCCGGTTACCTCACCAGCCTGCTGGGCGATCTGCACGTGGTCGTGCCGCTGGGGCTGGCGGTGTCCAGCGTGACCGCCACCGCGCAGGGCGGGCACACCGTGCTGTCCTTCAGCGGCGGCATCAATGCGGTGGCAGCGCTGGCGGTGCTGGCCGCTGCCGCCGTGCAGATTGCCGGGGTAGGGCGCTCGGCACTGGCCAACCTGGTGCTGGTGCTGATCAAGATCGCCGTGCTGCTGGCCTTCATCGCGGTCGGTTCGCAGTTCATCGACGCTGCGCACTGGCAGCCATTCCTGCCGGCCAACGAGGGCGGCTTCGCCTACGGCTGGCCCGGCGTGCTGCGTGCAGCGGCCATGCTGTTCTTCGCCTACCTGGGCTTTGAGACTGTCTCGATGGCCGCCGCCGAAGCGCGCCAGCCACGTCGTGACGTGCCGGTGGGCATCCTCGGCTCGCTGGTGGTGTGCACCGTGCTGTACGTGGCGGCCGGTGCTGTGCTGACCGGGCTGGTGCCGTACCGCGAGCTGGGCGTGCCGGACCCGGTTGCGCTGGCGGTGGACCGCATCGGCTGGCCGGGGTTTGCGGTGCTGATCAAGATCGGCGCGCTGACCGGGCTGGGCTCGGTGCTGCTGGCCAACGCCTACGGCGCCTCACGCATCAGCCTGAGCATCGCCCGCGATGGCCTGCTGCCGGCGTTCTTCACCCGCGTCCACCCCACGCTCGGCACACCGTGGCTGGCCAGCGTGGCATTCGGCAGCGCCAGTGCACTGCTGGCCGCGCTGCTGCCGATCAGCATCCTGGGCGACCTGATCTGCCTGGGCATCGCCTCGGCGTTCATCGTGGTGTGCATCGCGGTGATGTGGCTGCGCTCCACCCGTCCAGAGCTGCGTGGCGGTTTCCGCGTGCCATTGGGCGGGGTCTGGATCGGCGGCGTGTGGCTGGGCGTTGTACCGGTGCTGGGCATCGTGATGTGCGTGGCGATGATGGTGCCGGTGCTGGGCGACATGCTGGCCCAGGTCCGCCGTGGCGATGTGCTGCCGGCCAGCATCCTGCTGGTCTACGTGCTGGCCGGTGCGGCCATCTATGTCTTCTACGGGCAGCGCCGTGCGCGCCGCCGGCTTCAGGAACCCATGGCATGACCCTTGATGATTTTCCGCTGGCCCAGGCACTGCAGCTGGGCCATCTGGATGCGCACGACCAGCACGCGCTGGTGCGTGCCGGCGAACTCTCACCGCGCGAACTGGTTGCTGCGGCACTGATGCGCGTGCGCCACCTGGACCCGATGCTGGGCGCACTCAGCCATGTCGATGCCGATGCGGCGCTGGAGCACGCATCGCGCGTGCGCCGCGATGCACCCATGGCGGGCGTGGCGTGGCTGCCGAAGGATTCACTGCGCTACCCAGGCATGCCCACGCGTGGCGGTTCACGCTCGCGCAGCGCGGTGCCGGCGCTGGATGCGCTGCCATTCGCTCAGCGCTTCGATGCGGCTGGTCTGGTGGCCATCGGCAAAAGTGCCATGCCCGAGTTCGGCCTGATGGGATCGACCGAGCCGCTGCTCGGGCCGGTCACCCGCAACCCGTGGAACCCCGCGTACTCGCCCGGTGGCTCCAGTGGCGGGGCCGGCGCGGCGCTGGCCGCGGGCATCGTGCCGCTGGCGCATGGCAGTGATGGTGCCGGTTCCATCCGCATTCCGGCGTCGGCCTGTGGCGTGGTCGGGCTGAAGCCGGGGCGCGGCGGCACGGTGATGGTGCGCGGACGGCATGCCATTGAAGACCTGATCGTGGCCGACAGCCTGATGTCGCGCAGCGTGCGCGATACCGCGTGGGCGTTCAGTGCGGCCCATCCCCGCGCCGGGCTGGACCCTCGCGGCTGGCTGCAGCCGCCGCGCCGGCTGCGCATCGGCGTCATCAGTGAATCGTTGCCTGGGTTGGCACCGGATCCGGCGGTGGCGGCCGTGCTGGAGCAGACCGTGCAGCTGTGCACAGCGCTGGGCCACGCAGTCGAGGCCACCACCTCCCCGCTGCCGGGCCGTGAGGTCTGGCAGGCCCTCTACACCCTGTGGTCGCGGTTGGGGCTGGATGCGGTCGAGCTGGCGGTGGCGCAGGGCGGCGATGACTTCGCGGCACATGCACTGGAACCGTGGACGCATGGGCTGGCGCGCTTCCACCGCCAGCACTGTGGCGTGCCCGAACTGGAGCAGGCCTATGCGGTGCTGGCGGCACTGCCAGCGGCATTCAACCAGTTCCACCAGCACTACGACGTGCTGCTGACCCCGACCGTGCGCACCTTGCCGCCGCCGCTGGGTGAACTCGCCCCGGACCGCGACTTCGACTCGCTGCTGCCAGCCATGTTCGAGTGGATCAGCTATACGCCACTGCAGAACCTGGCCGGCACGCCGGCCATCTCGCTGCCGGTGGGGCACCGTGACGGCTTGCCGGTGGGCATGCAGTTTGCCGCCGACCGCGGGCAGGAGCCCCTGCTGCTGCAGCTGGCCGCCGAACTTGAACAGGCCGCGCCATGGCGCGACCGCTGGCCTGCGGTGTCCGTGGCCAGCGCACTGGACCAACCCCACTGATGGAGTTCTACTGATGGGCCATGCCCGCGACAGCCGCTACGCCGCCCGCAACCAGGACGACGTGCTGCATCTGCTAGCCAGCCAACCCTTCGCCTGGCTGGTGTCCACCGGCGGCGACGATGCTGCCTTCACCCCTCTGCCGCTGCGTGCCGAGTGCGATGCACACGGCCGGCTGGTGGCCCTGCGCGGCCACCTGGCCAAGCGCAACCCGCACGTGGCACGGCTGCAGCGCGACGGCCGTGCACAGGCGCTGCTGATGGGGCCGCATGCCTACGTCTCGCCCAGCTGGCTGGATGACCGCACCCAGGCGCCGAGCTGGAACTATGCCGCGGCGATGTTCGAGCTGGATGTTGCTGTCAGTACGCAGGACGCGGACATCCGCAACGAGCTGGATGCGCTGATCACGCAGATGGAAGCCGGCCGTGCCAAGGCGTGGTCGCTGCAGGAAATGGGCGAGCGCTATGCGCGGCTGGCCAGCGGCGTGGTGGCGCTGCGCGGTGAGGTGCGCGAGGTGCGCGCCACCTTCAAGCTGGGCCAGGACGAAGCGCGGCACGACTTCGCGCAGCTGCTGGCCGGCCTGCAGGCCGGTGGCGAGCACGCGCTGGCGGACTGGATGATCGACTTCGCGGCCGGCCGCGGGGAGGACGCATGAGCCGCAGCCTGGATGCGCTGGACCCGCAGATCCGCCGCTTCATCGAAGATGTCTGCAACGAAGGTGCGCGCCTGCGCGCCGGGCGCACGCTGGACTGGCCGCAGCGCCGGGTGATTGCCGCACAGGCGCGTGCGCCCTGGCGCGAGGGCGGCCCGCGCATGCGCGACAGCGTGGATGTGCCGCTGGACTCCGCGTACGGGCCGTTCCAGCTGCGCGTGCTGACCCCGCAGCAGCGGCCGGCCGCTCCATCGCCCGCCCTGGTCTATCTGCACGGCGGCGGCTGGTGCATGTTTGGGCTGGATACGCATGACCGCCTGCTGCGCGAATACGCTGATCGCGCGCAGCTGCCGGTGGTGGCGATCGATTACAGCCTGGCACCCGAACACCCGTACCCGGCAGCGTTGGACCAGGCGGTGATCGCGTTGCAGTGGCTGCGCAGCGAAGGCGCGCGCTTCGGCATCGACGGCCAGCGGCTGGCGCTGGGCGGTGATTCGGCTGGTGCCAACCTGGCCGTGGCCAGCGCTCTGCGCCTGCGCGATGCCGGCGACCTCGATTGCATACAGGCATTGGTATTGAACTACGGTGCATGGACACCGCAGTTGTCCGAACAGGCGCGGCAGCAGCTGGGCCAGCCGCAGGACATGCTCAGCGGGGCGGAAATGGATGAGTTCTGGGATGCCTACCTGGGCGCGGATGCGCAGGCCGTGGCCGGTCCGCTGTCAGCGCCGCTGCATGCCGCGCTGCACGGGCTGCCGCCTGCGCTGCTGCTGTGGGGCGACCGCGACGTGCTGGCCGAGCAGAACCAGGCGATGGTGCAGCGCCTGCGCGATGCTGGGGTCACGGTCGACAGCCAGGTCTATCGCGGCGCGCCGCACAGTTTCATCGAAGCCATGGCGGTGTCAGCACTGGCAAACGATGCCATCGGCCGTGGCGCAGAATGGGTGCGCCAGCATCTGCTGCCGCCTGCCACACAGGGGAACCCTGCATGAGCTTGTTGTTGAACCGGATGTGGTGCGCCTGCCTGTGCGTGGCGGTCGCACTGCCATCGCTGGCTGCCGCCCCGGCGGCGCCGGTGCTGCCGACCCCCCAGGCGATCATGGCGCTGAAGGTGGTGGGCGACCCGCAGATCAGCCCGGACGGCAGCCGCATCGCCTATACGGTCGGCATGCCACAGCCGCAGGGCAAGCCGCCGCGCAGCCGCATCTGGTGGGTACCGGCCAGTGGCAAGGCAACCGCGAAGGAACTGCCCGCCGCAGACACTGCCAGCGAAGAGCATCCACGCTGGAGCGCCGATGGCCACTACCTGGACTTCATCTCCACCCGCGCGCTGCCTGCCGACGTGGAGCACGCTTCGCTGGGCGGCGCGCAGGTCTGGCGCGTGGATGCGCAGGGCGGTGCGCCGCAGCTGCTGACCCGCGCAGAGGGCGATGTCAGCGCTTTCGAGGTATCACGCGATGGCACGCGCATCGCCTATCTGTCGGCCGATGTCCCCGATGCGGCCACCACCGCCGCCGGCGAGGCCAGGGATGATGCGCAGCGCGTGGATCATCCCACCACGTTCAGCCGCGTCTGGCTGCGCAATCTGCGCAGCGGCCAGACCCGCGTGCTGAGCGCACCCGGGCAGCAGGTGCATGACCTGGCGTGGTCGCCGGACGGGCGCACGCTGGCGCTGCGCGTTTCGCAGGGCACCACGCTGAATGACTTCTGGTACCGCTCGCAGGTGGTGCTGGTGGATGCCGGCAGCGGTGCGCAGCAGGCCGAGCTGGAACCGCGTGCGTCGGCGCACCCGCTGCAGTGGTCGCCCGACGGCACGCGGTTGCTGTACGGCCACCTCGGCGAACATGGCATGACCGCCGACATCACCGTGCATGCCATCGGCAGCGGCCAGCGCACGGTGCTGGGTGCGGACTGGAACGGTACGCTGTGGCTGGCGCGCTGGCAGGACGACGAGTACCTGCTGGGGCTGGGCCAGCGTGGCGTGCGCGGCGCCTTCCTGCGCCTGGATGCAGCCAATGGCCGCTGGACGGAACTGGCGCGGCCGCAGATTCCCTTCGCCGCGTTCACCACCACGCGCAGCGGGCGCAGCGCCTACCTGGGCATCGGCAACAGCCAGCCGGCGGAAGTCTGGCTGCAGCAGGGCGCAGCGCTGGCAGTGCGCAGCGACCACCACCCGGAAGTTGCGGGCTGGGCGCATGGCAACGTGCGTGAACTGGCATGGACCTCCTCGCGTGACGGGCTGCCGATCACCGGCCTGCTGGTCACGCCGCCCGGCTGGAAGCCCGGCACGCCGCTGCCGACGCTGGTGCAGGGCCATGGCGGTCCGGCGTGGGCGTGGTGGTCGGGGTGGCTGGGTTCCTGGCACGACTGGGCGCAGCTGCTGTCCACGCACGGCTATGCGGTGTTCCTGCCCAACCCGCGCGGCTCCGAAGGCGGCGGCCGCGCGTTCGCCGAGCGGGCGCGCAACGATTGGGGCGGCGGCGATTTCCAGGACATCCTCGACGGCGTGGACCTGCTGGAGAAGGAAGGCGTCGTCGATCCGCAGCGGCTGGCGATCGGGGGCTGGAGCTATGGCGGCTACATGGCGGCCTGGGCGGTGGCGAACAGCCCGCGCTTCAAGACCGCGATCGTCGGGGCCGGGGTCATCGACATCGGTGCGATGGCGCTGACCACCGATACGCCGGATTACCTGCCCGGCTACTTTGACGATCCGCTGCGCAACCGCAGCGTCTACGACCAGCATTCGCCGATCCGCCATGCCAGCAACATCCGCGTGCCGGTGCTGATCCTGCACGGCGAACAGGACAAGCGCGTGCCGCTGTCGCAGGGCGAGATGCTGTACCGCGCGCTGCGCTTCAATGGCACGCCGGTGGAGATGGTGACGTACCCGCGCGGGCCGCACTGGTTCTTCGAGCAGGCGCACGGCCGTGATGTCCAGCAGCGCGTGCTGGACTGGCTGGACAGCCAGCTGGGCACGGAGCCAGTGCGATGAAGGCGGCTGCCGATATCGCGTTCATCGGTGGTGGCAACATGGCGCGCTGCCTGCTGCAGGGGCTGTTGCGGCAAGGCCAGGACCCCGCACGGATGGTGGTGGCCGATCCCTTGCCGGACATCCGCGAGGGCCTGTCTGCCGAGCTCGGCGTGCAGGTGGTCGAACAGGCCACGCAGGCGGCGCAGCGAGCACCGCTGTGGGTGCTGGCGGTGAAGCCACAGGCTGCCGAAGCAGTGTGCCGCGCGCTGGCCGCCACGGCCGCCGCGGTCTCGCCGCAGGTGGTGTCGATCATGGCCGGCGTTACCCACGCCCGGCTGCAGCAGTGGCTGGGTATCGATGTCAGTGTGCGCAGCATGCCCAACCAGCCTGCAGCGATCGGCGCGGGCATCACCGCACTGCATGCCGGCGGTGTGCTGCCTGACGCGGCACGTGCACAGGCGGAAGCGCTGTTCCGTGGCTGCGGGACGATCGTGTGGCTGGACGAGGAAGCACAGATGGACACGGCGACGGCGGTGGCCGGCAGTGGCCCGGCGTATCTGTACCTGCTGGCCGAAGCCCTGCAGCGGGCCGCCGAAGTGCGCGGCCTGCCGGCCGACAGCAGCCGGCAGCTGGCCCAGCAGACGCTGCTGGGCGCAGCGCGCATGCTGGAGGCCTCTGCCACGACACCCGCGCAGCTGCGGGCGCAGGTGACGTCTCCCGGCGGAACCACGCAGGCCGCGCTGGCGGTGCTGGCCGAGGGCGGCTGGCCGGCGATGCTGGACGCGGCCGTCGGAGCGGCCCAGGCACGCGCGCAGGCCATGGCCGCATCAGGTGGCTGAGCTGCGCAGCATCATGGCTGGCGTCGTTTCCCCTCAGGCCAACGACAGCAGGAACAGCCCGTAAGGCAGATCATCGTCCAGCCACTGATCCTCCACGCTCCAGCCGGCACATTCTGCGATTGCCGCCAGGCGCTGGGGCGTGAATTTGTGTGAGCTCTCGGTGTGCAGTCCTTCGCCAAGGGCGAAGTGAAAAGGATGGCCTGCAATCCGTACCTCCTGCTCGCGGCGGCTGACCAGCCACATCTCCATGCGGGACTCGCTGGCATTCCAGTGCGCACGGTGCAGGAATGCACCAGGATCGAAGTTGGCGCCCAGTTCGTCGTTGATCCGCACCAGCAGATTGCGGTTGAAGGCTGCGGTGATGCCGGCGGCATCGTCGTACGCAGCCAACAGCGTTTCTTTGTCCTTTACCAGATCCACGCCGATCAGAAGCTGGGCGCCCGACCCCAGGAGGTTGCGCAGATGCGACAGCAGCGCGACCGATTCCCCTGGGCTGAAATTGCCCAGCGTAGAACCCGGGAAGAAGCCCAGCCGCGCATGTCCATCAGCGAGCGCGGGCAGGGTGACGGCCTGGGTGAAGTCCCCTGCCAGTGCGGCCAGTTGCAGATGGGGATAGTCACGTGCGATGGCCGCGCCCGCCTGCGCAAGCGCGGACGCGCTGATGTCGATGGGTACGTAAGCACCGAGGTGCGGCGAAGCATCCAGGAGGACGCGTGTTTTCAGGCTGGCGCCGCTGCCGAATTCTACGAGCACGGTTCCGGGTTCGATGTGGCGGGCGATGTCGGCCGCCGAAGACCGCAGGAGGGCCAGTTCGGTGCGGGTAAGGTAGTACTCGGGCGTGGCGCAGATCGCCTCGAACAAGCGCGAGCCTTCTTCGTCGTAGAAGTATTTGGCCGGCACATTTTTCGGGGTCGCCGAGAAACCACGAAGCACGTCATCGAGGAACGCGCTTGACGGTGCGGGCACGGCAGGATCGTTGTCGCGTGCCAGGCGCACGCCATTGAACATCCAGCGCTGGGCAGGCGCAAAGAAATTACGGTACGTCGCCCTTGCGTGTCCGGGAGGGGTGATCGAGGAACCACCGCGCAAGACCATCTGGCCCGCCATGAACTTGCCGTTGTATTCGCCCACGGTTCCAGGCGGCGCGCGGAAGCCGGGGTAGGCGTGGTAGGCGCTGCATGTCCATTGCCATGCCTGGTCGTAGAGGCCGCCCAGGTTGGGCAGCGTCATTGCAGCGTGCTCCCACTCGGCTTCGCTGGGCAGGCGCGCACCGGCCCAGCGAGCGTAGGCGTCAGCCTCGTAGTAGCTCACGTGGCGCACGGGGGCGTGTGGATCCAATGGAGTGCGGCCATGCAGCGTCAGGGTGCTCCAGTGGTCGCCTTCATCGCGCCAGTAGAGCGGTGCCTGCCAGCCCTGCGCTTGGGCGGTTGCCCAGCCATCGGCCAGCCACAGCAGAGGCCGCTGGTAGCCGCCATCGGCGATGAAGGCCAGCCATTCCTCATTGCTGACCAGGCGATCGGCAAGCGCGAAGGAGTGCAGGAAGACCGTGTGGCGCGGCATTTCATTGTCGAACGCGAAGTCGTCGCCTGTCGCGCCGATGTTCACCAGCCCCCCGGCGATGTCGGCCCATTGCATGGGCGCGGCAGGCTGCGCGCGGGAGGGGAGTTCCGGGCGATACGCAGGCGACAGCGCCGATCGGGAGAACAGGTGCAGCACGTCCATGAGGATCAGTTCCTGATGCTGTTCCTCATGCGCCAGGCCAAGCTCGACCAGTCCGGTGCAGGCCACCGGCAATGCGTGAAGCAGCCTGTCCATTGCAGCATCGACATGGGCGCGATACGCCAGTACATCGTGGGCGGAGGGGCGTGTCATCAGGCCGCGTTCTGCACGCGGCAGCCGTGGGCCGGCGCCTTCGTAGTACGAGTTGAAGAGGTAGCCGAACGTTGGATCAAACGCAGCGTACCCCGGCAGGTGCGGCGCCAGCAGGAATGTTTCGAAGAACCAGCTGGTATGTGCCAGATGCCACTTGGTCGGGCTGGCATCCGGCATGGATTGGGCCGCCTGGTCTTCCACGCTCAGCGGGACGGCCAGAGCGACGCTGTGCGCACGTACAACACGATAGCGACGGCGTAGATGGCTCACAGACTCAGCCCGATTTGACGGCCGAACGTGCGCGCGCATTCTTGACGGTCACCCAGATGGCCGAGAGCAGGAAATAGAACGCCCCCAGGCCGGCGTAGGGGGCCACCGTGGTGACATCCAGGGCGATGCCACTGCTGGCCTGCTTGAAGAAGAACGCGCCGGCGGCTGCCGATTGCGCGCCACTGAGGATCATGACCCACTGGCCACCTGCGCTCTTCCAGCGACGCACAGCGGTAGCCAGCTGCAGCAGGCCGGAGAGGATCGCCCAGACACCGAAGACCTTGATCGTGGCGACCATGCCGGAAGTGAGGGCAACGCCGATGGCAATGGCAGTCACCACGCTGACGATGAAGTTGAACATCTGCGTGCCGTTCGCACCCAAGCCGCCGGTGCGGCGGGCATCGATGTAGTTCGCCAGCGCATCCCATGCCGGGTACAGCACCAGCAGCACCGCGCCTACGGCTGCGTTCTGCCGGCCAACCACAACGGCCAAGGCGATCCACGCAATGGATACGCCTGCGCGCAGGAAGTAGTAGCGCTGGAGCCAGGCACTTGCCGGGGACACGGAAGGGGCGGTGGCAGTCATGAAATTCTCCGGATTCGAAAGGAAGAAGCGTGGGTGGGTGATAGACTATCTACCAATAGGTAGGCTAGCGACGTGCATGCTTGCCTACCAGTAGGTAGGTCGTCAATCAGTTTCCGTCAGGACTCCGCGCCGGGTTGCCTTCTGTTCATTTCCTGGGCTTCAGCGGGACGCCGGGTGGCCTTGGAAGTGCTCGATGACCCACTGTTCGCAGAGTGCCCACAGGCTCGGCGCGCCTTCGCGGATGACCGGACCATAGCGCTCGAGCACCTGTTCCATGGAGACGCCATTCTCCGTCCAGGTCCCGCCGCCGGCGAATATGTTCGCCAGCAGGGGTTGGAAGCGATCCAGCGCCTTTGCAAACCTGGCGTCGGCGCTGCGCGCGCTTTCAAATTCATGCCACAGCGCCAGCATGTCCTCGCCCTGTGGCTGCGGCAGCATGCCGAAAAGCCGCTGGGCGGCAACGGCCTCCAGCTGCGCCTGATGGGCGGCACTGGTGCCGCCATGGATGGGCATGTCACCCACGTCGATCTCGACGATGTCGTGCAGCAGAAGCATGGTCAGCACGCGTTGGACATCGACCGCTTCCGCGGCGTGCTCAACCAGCACAAGTGCGTACATCGCCAAGTGCCAGGAATGTTCGGCCGAGTTTTCACGCCGGCTGCGGTCGAGCAGGGGCGACTGGCGAACCACATTCTTCAGCTGGTCGATCTCGCGAAGGAAGGCTATCTGCTTCTGCAGTGTCGTCGCCATGGAGCACGCTTCCCGTGGGGTCGAAGGGGATCAGGCGGCCGGGGCCAGGCGATCAAGCGACACCCGGACCAGGGACTCGAACGCCGCCGGTTCGCCCAGGCCACGCGCGGCGAGCATCGCACCATGTACCGCGGCCATGAAGGTGCGGGCTTCCACCTGTGGCGTCGCATGCAGCTGCAGCTGGCCCCGGGAGAGACCCCGCGTCATCGTCGAGGTGAGCCACTGGCTCAGGTCATCGAAATGCCCGCGCACCTCCGCCGCGACTTCGGGCGGCAGCGTGGGCAGCTCGGCTGCCAGCATCGCGCCGATGCAGAACGAGGACGTGCCGCCCAGGATGCAGCTGGACCAGTAATCCGAATAGGCGGTCAGCTCGCCCAGCGGGTTGTCCAGTTGGCCTTCCAGCAGCGCCAGGCCGGCACGGGCTTCGGCGCGGTAGCGCGCCACGACCTCCCGGACCAGATCGACCTTGGTGGGGAAATGGTGGTGAATGCTGGCCTTGCTGATGTTTACCTGCGCTGCGATGTCTGCATAGCTGAAACTGTTGTAGCCGCCAGACTCGAGCAGAATACGGGTGTAGGCGACGATCTCGGCAGCTTTCGGCGAAAGCTCGGTATCCATGAGGCACCTGAAGGTCCAAAGTATCAATCTACCAGTTGGTAGGCTTTGGCGCAACGGACCCGTTCAGCGGTCAGTCGATGGGCGGTAGGTGCCGAAACGGATCTGCACAGCCCCCTCCACCACATTGACGACGCCGATCTCCTGCGGGCCGATCTCGACAACGGCGGACCAGGAGTGACGGAAGCCGAGTGGCCATGCGGGCGGGCGGATCGTTTTCCACGTAACGCCGGCGTCCTCGCTTGCACTGACCTCATTGAGGCAGGAGGTCACGAACATTGCGCCGCTGGCGGTACTCATCACATGCGGGCCGCACTTCTGGTCGGCGAGGGGCGTGCCCAGGCCGACCGGCCATGTGCGGCCGTCCGCTGACGTTTTGTACGACACCG
Organism: Stenotrophomonas sp. ZAC14A_NAIMI4_1; assembly: GCF_003086915.1. Taxonomy (NCBI): domain Bacteria; kingdom Pseudomonadati; phylum Pseudomonadota; class Gammaproteobacteria; order Lysobacterales; family Lysobacteraceae; genus Stenotrophomonas; species Stenotrophomonas sp. ZAC14A_NAIMI4_1. The sequence continues at coordinate 3,861,091 of NZ_CP026002.1, read as the reverse complement.
GGCATTGCGGATCGTCGCCGCAGGTTTCCAGCACCATCAGGTAGCCGCCGCCCGGGCGAGCCGAGATGACCGGCATGCCGGGCCGCAGGCGGCCTCCGCCAGGCTGTTCGGCAATGGTCGCCGCTGCAGACCAGGTGCGGCCACCGTCGTTGGATAGGCGCTGCGACACCACCTGGTTGTAGGAGGGCTTTTCGTCGGCGCGGGTCTCATCGGCGTAGACCACCGACAGGCTGCCATCCTGCAGTGGCGTCAGCACGGGTTCCCACACACCGCGGTCCTTGCGGCCGCGCGGCGTTTCGTTGGCGGTAATGGTGCTGAGGAAATGCCACTGCCGGCCCTGGTCATCGCTGGCATACAGGTTGAGACGGTACGAGCGGCGGTCGATCAGCGAGCGCATGGCCAGCAGCACCCGGCCATCGGGCATGACGCGCAGTTCGCCGTTGTCGAGCAGCCGCCCGGGCTCGGACACGCTGGACAAGGGCGCCCACGTGCGCGCGTTGTCATCACTGACCAGCAGCTGCAGCGTGGTCGGGCGGCCCTTGGGATAGTGGGTGGTTACGGCCAGCCAGCGTCCGTCGGGCAGCCGGGCCAGACGGCCCCAACCGGCATTGGCAGCGTCCACCGTCACCGTGTCTCCCCACTCCACGGTGGTTGCAGTGGCAGGCTGGGCGGCGACAAGCAGCGCAGCGAAGCCCAGTGCCAGGCCGCTGCGTCGCAGCGGGCGGGCCAGAGCGTCCATCGGGGGCATTTTCATCAGGCGCATCTCGGTCACCAGTAGGTTGCGTACAGCGCGACAAGGATGGCCACCACGGCCAACGAGGCAACGTTGAACGAAGGCGCGGTAGCGAAGCCCACATCATCGGTACGGATGCGGTCACGATCACCGCGTGCACGGGTGGCCAGCGCCACGCCGACGCCAAGCAGCAGCGTGGCCAGGAACACCACGCCCATGCGGTCCATGAAGGGCAGCAGCGGCCACAGCAGCTTGAACGCCAGCGACAGCACGAACGAACCGATGGCTGCCGCCAGCGCGCCGGCTTCATTGGCACGCTTCCAGAACAGGCCCAGCAGGAAGATCACCACGATGCCCGGAGTGAAGAAGCCGGTGAACTCCTGGATGTACTGGAAGCCCTGGTCGAAGCTGCCCAGCAGCGGCCGCGCGGTCAGCAGGGCCACGATGATCGAAACGGTGGCCGCGAGGCGGCCGACCCGGACCAGCTTGGCCTGCGGTGCGTCCGGCGCGCGCTTGGCGTAGAAATCCAGGGTGAATATGGTGGCCACCGAATTGATCTTGGACGCCAGCGAAGCGACGATGGCGGCGATCAGGGCAGCGAATACCAGGCCGAGAATGCCACTGGGCAGCAGCCCCAGCATGGTCGGGTAGGCGGCATCAGGGCGCTCCAGGTTGGGCGCCAGCATCACCGCGGCAATGCCCGGCACCACCACGATGGCCGGCAGCAGCAGCTTGAGGAAAGCTGCGAACACCACGCCCTTCTGCGCTTCCTGCAGATTCTTCGCGGCCAGCGCCCGCTGGATGATGTACTGGTTGAAGCCCCAGTAGCTCAGGTTGGCGATCCACATGCCGCCCAGCAGCACCGACAGGCCGGGGAGATCCTTGTAGAACGGGTTGTCCTTGCTCAGGATCATCTCGAACCGTTCCGGGTGCGCCTGCCACAGCTGCATGAAGCCATCGCTGACACTGCCGTCGCCGATCTTGCCCAGCGTGATGAACGTTACCAGCAGGCCGCCCAGCACCAGCAGGCAGACCTGCACGATGTCGGTCAGTGCAACCGCCTTCAGGCCACCGTACAGCTGGTACAGCAGCGCGAATGCGCCCAGCAGCACCAGCGCCACGTTCTGGTCCAGGCCGGCCACGCCGGCAATGGCGATCGAGCCCAGCCAGAGGATCGACGTCAGGTTGACGAATACATACAGCCCCAGCCAGAACACCGCCATCAACGTGCGGATGCGGTTGCCGTACCGTTCCTCCAGGAACTGCGGCATGGTGGTGATGCCATTGCGCAGGAAGATCGGCAGGAACCACTTGCCCACGATCAGCAGGGTCAGTGCCGCCATCCACTCATACGAGGCGATGGCCAGGCCGATGGCGTAGCCGGAGCCGGACATGCCGATGATCTGTTCTGCCGAAATGTTGGCTGCGATCAGCGAGGCACCGATCGCCCACCAGGGCAGGCTGCGGCTGGCCAGGAAGTAGTCCTGGGCCGATTTCTGTTGCCCGTCCTTCTCGCGCGACACCCACTGCGCAAGGATGAAGATGCCGGCCAGGTAAGCCAGGACGATGCAGATATCGAGGGTGGAAAGGCTCATGGAATCTCCGCGGGTGGTCCGCGCTGTCAGCGGGGCGGCAGGTGGTCGGGGTTGCCGGCGAACCGGGGCTCGGGAAGGCCGGCGGTGCCGGCATCGATGGCGAACAGATGGCCGGCCAGCGGCTCGCGGAAATGCTGGGCCGGGTCCAGCCCGTCCAGTGCGCTGGTGACGAACAGCGTCCGCAGGTCGCTGCCGCCGAAGGCGGGCCGGGTCGGTTGGCTGGCCGGTACCTGGATGACGCAGTCCTCGCGGCCATCAGGCAGATAACGGACGATCCGTGATGCGCCCCAGCGCGCATTCCACAGGCCGCCCTCTGCATCGACCGCGCTGCCGTCCGGCTCGCCGGGCTCATCACGCAGGTCGGCAAACACCTGCACCGGGCCGAGCGTGTCGCCATAGCGGCAGCACCACAGCAGCTTCTGCTGCGAGTCGCAGAAGTACAGGGTGTCACCGCGCGGGCTGAAGGCCACGCTGTTGGAGATCGCAACCGCTGGCAGGGCAAGGCGCTCCAGCCGCAGATCGGCGTGCAGCCGGTAGAACGGCGCCACGGCCTGCTTCAGGCCCACGGCCGGTTCGTGCAGCATGCCGAACACGAAGCGGCCTTGGCGGTCGCAGGCGCCGTCGTTGGCGCGGGTCTGTGCGACTTCGTCCAGCCGGTGCAGTTCGCGCAGTTCGTTGCGCCCGGGATGGAAGAATGCCAGCCGCGTTGCCAGCGCCAGCAGGAGCCAGCCATCCGCCTCGCACAAGGCCACTGATGCCAGGCGTTCGGGCATCGCCCACTGGTCCACCGCTGCGGTGGCTGGCTGGTAGCGCCACAGCCGGGACTGGACGATGTCGGTCCAGTACACCGCCTGTTCGCGTTCGCACCACACGACGCCTTCGCCCAGCGTATTGGCGGACGCCACCGCAGGAGTCAGGGCTGCATTCACACCCAGCCTCCATCCACGATGAAATCCTGCCCCGTGCACATGCGGCTGTCGTCGGCCGCAAGAAACAGCGCTGCACGGGCAAGGTCATCCGCACGCAGGTAACCGGGCAGGCACTGCGCGCGGCGCAGTTGCGCCTCGCCTTCTTCATCCAGCCACAGCCGCTGCTGTTTTTCGGTGATCACCCAGCCCGGCACCAGCGCGTTGATGCGGATGCGGTCCTGGCCCAGTTCCCGCGCGAGGCCGTTGACCAGGCCGTGCACGGCCGACTTGGCCATGGCGTACATCGGGTAGCCGCTGTTCTTGATCATCCAGCCGGTGGAACCCAGGCAGATGATCGAGCCGCCGCCGAGTGCACGCATGTCCGCTGCGACGGCCTGGATGGCGAAGTACTGGTGGCGCAGGTTGACCGCGATGCTGCGCTCGAAGTCTTCAGCACGCGTGTCGGCGAGGCTGTGGCGGGCGTCGTTGGCCGCGTTGTTGACCAGCACCGCGATGGGGCCGATCTGCCGGCGGGCCTCGGCGATGGCGGCCTGGAAGGACGCAAGCGCGGTGACATCGGCATGCAGGTAGATCGGCACGTGGCGCACATCGGCCAGTGCCTGGACCAGTGCATGGCCGCTGGCATCGTCGATGTCGAGGAAGGCGACCTTGGCACCCTGCCGGGCAAAGTGCTCGACGAAGGCTGCGCCGATGCCGGTGGCACCGCCGGTCACCAGCACACTGCGACCGTCCAGGCTGGGATAGGTGGCCATGGCGGGCTGCGAAGAGAGGGGGATGCTCATGCCGCTCACCACTCGGCCACGCTGCCATCGGCATGGCGCCAGATGGGGTTGCGCCAACGATGACCTTCGGCGGCACGCTCGTCCACGTACGCCTGGTTGATCTCGATGCCCAGCCCGGGGCCATCGGGGATGCTGACGAAGCCGTCCTGGTACTGGAAGGGCGTACGGTCGACCAGGTAGTCGAGCAGGTCGTTGCTGGCGTTGTAGTGGATGCCCAGGCTCTGTTCCTGGATGAAGGCGTTGTAGCAGACCGCATCCAGCTGCAGGTTGGCAGCCAGGGCGATCGGCCCCAACGGGCAGTGCAGGGCCAGGGCCACATCGTAGGCTTCGGCCATGGCTGCGATCTTGCGCGTTTCGGTGATGCCGCCCGAGTGCGAAGGATCCGGCTGCAGAATGTCCACGCCACCGGTCTGCAGCACGCGCTTGAAGTCGAAGCGCGAGTACAGGCGTTCGCCGAGGGCGATCGGTGCCGGCGAAAGCGCGGCCAGTTCCGGAATGGCTTCCAGGTGTTCGGAAAGCACCGGTTCTTCAATGAACATCAGGTTGAACGGGGCCAGTTCGCGCATCAGCACCTTGGCCATCGGCTTGTGCACACGCCCATGGAAGTCCACGGCCAGGCCGACATCGTTGCCGACCGCATCACGCACGGCCTGCACGTTCTCCAGCACGCGGGTGACCTTGGCATGCGAATCGACGAACTGCACCTCCTCGGTGGCGTTCATCTTGACCGCGGTGAAGCCCCGGGCCACGGCTTCGGCAGCTGCACGCGCCGTGTCTGCGGGGCGGTCACCGCCGATCCACGAATAGACCCGGATGCGCTCGCGGACGGGGCCGCCCAGCAGGGTGTGCACCGGTACGCCCAGTGCCTTGCCGTGGATGTCCCACAGCGCCTGGTCGATGCCGGCCAGCGCACTCATCAGGATCGGGCCGCCGCGATAGAAGCCGCCGCGGTAGAGGACGTTCCAGTGGTCCTCGATGTGGCGCGGGTCCTTGCCGATCAGGTAGTCGGAAAGCTCTTCCACAGCGGCGGCAACGGTATGTGCGCGCCCTTCGACGATGGGCTCGCCCCAGCCGCTGATGCCCGTGTCGGTGTCGATGCGCACAAAGCACCAGCGCGGCGGCACGAGGAAGGTAGTGATGGCGGTGATTTTCATGCGTGGGAGTCCGTGTTCGCCTGGTGCCAGGCGTCGATGAAGGCGCGTGCGCGGCGTGCGACCTCGGCCGCCGGGGTTCCCGGGGCATACAGCGCCGAGCCGATGCCGAAGCCGACGGCGCCGGCGCTGCGATAGGCGGCCATGCGCTCAGGGGTGATGCCGCCGACTGGCAGCAGTGCGGTGCCCGCCGGCAATACGCTTGACCAGGCCTTCAATACGGGGGGCGGCAACTGCTCGGCAGGGAACAGCTTGAGTGCGTCGGCGCCGGCGCGCAGCGCAGCGAAGGCCTCGGTCGGCGTGGCAACGCCGGGCGTGCAGCGCATGCCCAGCGCATGTGCCGAAGCGATCACCTCGACATCGGCATGGGGCATCACCAGCAGGCGGCCGCCCGCATTGGCGACGTCCTGTACCTGGCCGGTGGTCAGCACCGTGCCAGCGCCGACCAGGCAACGGTCACCCAGCTGCCGGGCCAGCAGTTCGATGCTGTGCAGCGGCTGCGGTGAATTGAGCGGCACTTCCAGCAGATGGAAGCCGGCATCGGCCAGGGCCGCACCGATCGCGGGTGCTTCCTGCGGGGTGAGCCCGCGCAGGATCGCAACCAGGGGAAGGGGTTGCATCCACGCGGTACTCATCGGAAGTCCTCTATCGAGCGGGTGCGCGCCTGCGCCAGCCACCCTTCAGGTTGGCCTTGGAGTCGGCAATCATGTCCAGCATGGCGGCGCGCGCCGCATCGGGCTGCTTCAGCCTGATGGCGTCGTACACGTCGAAATGCCGGGGCAGGGAGTACTTGAAGTCCTTGGCCGTCTGCGCCGAGAGCAGGAAGAAGGTGCCCAGCGCCGCGTCGATGACCGAGAACAGCGAGCCCAGCAGCTCGTTGCTGGTGGCATCGAGCACGCTCTCGTGGAACGCCAGGTCGGCCTTGGCCCATGCGTCCTGGTCGGTCGCATCGGCCATCGCCTGGTACGCCTCGCCGATCCTGGCCAGCTGCGCGGGCGAGCGTCGCTGGGCTGCCAGCGCCGCTGCCGCCGGCTCGATCACTTCGCGCATCTCCACCAGCTTGTTGACGAAATCCCGGGTGGGCATCAACGCGCAGCGCCACGCCAGGATGTCGCTGTCCAGCTGCTTCCAGTGCCGCGGCTCGCGTACCCGTGACCCGGTCTTCTGGCGTGTTTCGATCAACCCTTTCGAGCCCAGTACCTTCAAGCCCTCGCGCAGCGCGGAACGGCTCACGGACAATGTCTGCGCCAGAAGTTCTTCCTTGGGCAGGAACTCGCCTGGCTGAAGTACGCCGCTGATGATCCGTTGCCCGATCTCCTGGGCGACCTGGTCGTAGAGATTGCGTACCTCGATCCGTTTCACGGGTGCCCCTCTGGCTCGGTGCGCCGCAGGCCGCGGCCACTCCTATTATCCGACAAAAGGGATGCAGCAGGGTGTGGGGGGTGTTCATGCAGTCTTCCTTCAGAGCTTGAACCGGAAGCCGATGCCCACGGTCTTGTCCTGGTAGCGGATGTCACGCGGGCGGGTGTTGCCGTTGCCCCAGTACTGGTGCAGGTTGTTGCCCAGCAGGTTGGTGGCGGAAAACACCACGGTGGTGCGCGGGGTGGCGTCGTAGCTGATCGAGAAGTCCAGCGAGCTGGCAGCCTCCACCTGGTCTTCGGTGCCGGCCACGGTGGGCTGGGTGAAGAAATCGATGTAACGGCTGCGGTAGCCATAGGCCAGGCGCGCCGACATGCCGAAGTTCTCGTAGAACAGCACCGCGTTGTAGTTGTTCTTGGAAACGTTCTGCAGCGGGCGGGTGGTGATCGGGCCGCCGATGAATTCCGGCGACTTGGTGTCACCTTCGATGTAGGTGTAATTGAACTGCGCACCCAGGCCACTCCAGGCGCCGGGCAGGAAGTCGAAGGTCTGCTGGTAGGCGAATTCCACGCCCTGCAGGTGGCCGCTGCCGGCGCTCTGCGGCGAGGACAGCTCGTAGGTTTCCCCGGCAATGTCGACGTTGGTGATGTAGTTCTGGATGTAGCCGTTGATGTCGCGGTAGAAGACGCCGGTGCTGACGTAGCCCACTGGTGAGAAGTACCACTCCAGCGAGGCGTCGTAGTTGGTCGACTTGATCGGGCTCAGGTCCGGGTTGCCGCTGCTGGCCACGCCGGCACGGTTGAGCGTGCCCGGGTTCAGCGAGATCGAAGGATTCAGCGCGCCGAAGTCCGGGTAGCTCATGGTCTTGGCCGCGACCAGGCGCAGCTGCCAAGCCTCGTTGAAGTGCAGGTTCAGGCTGGCATTGGGCAGCGCCTGGGTATCTTTGGTATCGCGGCTGATGGCGCTGTAGACGCCGCTGGCGGCATCGAACGAGTAGGCATTGAGCTCGCGCTTGATCTGCTCGGCGCGGACGCCGACCAGGCCATCCACCCGCAGGTCGCCCAGGTTGAAATCGTACTTGGCCTGCAGGTAGCCGGCCGACTTGCGCTCCTGGATGTCGAAGAAGCGCCCCGGATTCTCTGCCGCCAAGCCGTCGGCCAGCCCGTAGTAGTTGCGCAGCGCATCGGCGTTGCCGATCAGGTAGTCATAGCAGGGCGTCAGGAACGGCTGGTTCAGGGCCGAGTTGCCGCGCTTGCTGCAGAAGAACGTGCCGCCCGGGATCGCGCCGGACGCAAGCAGGGCGTCGACCTGGTTGGCCGGGTTCGGCGAAGCGGTGATGTTGCCGGTGCCGGGGCCGCCCGGCGGCGGGGTGCTGATCTCGACGCTGCCCTTCGCGCTTGCATTGCGGTCCGCATAGCGCAGGCCGAACTGGATGGCGGCGATCGGGCCATCGAGGAATTCGAAGCGGCCATCACCGCGCCAGCTGTTCTCCTCGCCACGCGACTCGCCCCACGTCTGGAAGAGCCCATTGAGGTAGTAGCGCGAGGAGTCGCTGGCCGGGTTGCCGGCCAGATGCCAGTTCTGGTGGTTGCCTGCCGTGCCGTCCCAGATCGTGGTGATCGGGCCGTTCATGAAGGTGTCGATGATGAAGTTCTCATCGCGGTAGTAGCCCGAGGTCCGCGACACCTCCGTGGACAGCTCCAGCTGATCCCCGCGCCACTTGAATCCAAGCGCGTTCTGGATGTCCTGGCCACGTTGCCGATGGGCCTGGGTGCTGCTGGCGGCATAGGTGTCGCCGGTCCATTCGCCACTGCTGGCATCGCAGATGGTCTGCCCGGCCAGGGGGCCGTCAAGGCGGTTGGCATAGCAGTTGTCGCCCACCTGCAGGCGGGTGGGCTGTACCGCGCCCACCGGGAAACTGAACAGGAATGCCTGGTCATAGTCATCGCGCACGAAGTCGTACAGGCCTTCGACATAGACCTCGGTGCTCTCGCTCGGCTTCCACTGCAGCGCGTAGTTGAAGGCGCTGCGCTTGCGGTCGCCCTGGCTGTAATTGGTACCCCAGCCATTCGGCGCCGCCACCAGGTTGCCGGCGTCGGTGCGCATCGGTGTGCCGTCGTCGTTGTTCAGTACCTTGGGGAAGTCACCCCACACCGCGTCGTAGACGTAGTGCTTGCCGACATAGCCGAAGTTGACCATGGCGCCGAACTGCCCGGCGTCGGTATCCCAGCGGTTGCTCAGCAGCAGGCTGGCTGACGGGTCGATGTCACCGCCGTACTTGCTGTGCGTGCCGGTGACCGTGCCGGCAATCTCGGCACCGTCAAAATCCAGCGGCCTGCGCAGTTCGATATCGACCAGGCCGGCAATGCCGCCCAGCGGCAGGCTGGCTTCGCTGCTCTTGTAGACACTGAGGGTCTTGATTGCGGTGGCCGGCAGGTTCTGGAAGGCATAGCCGCGCCCGGAGCTGCTGAAGATCTCGCGCCCGTTGAGCGTGCTCACCACATTGGGCAGGCCACGGATGACGACCCCGGTGGTCTCGCCCTGGTTGCCCTGCGCGACCTGCACGCCGGTCACGCGCTGCAGGGCATCGGCAACGCTGTTGTCCGGCAGCTTGCCGATGTCTTCGGCAACGATTGAATCGACCACCATGGCCGCTTCCTGCTTGAGCGTCTGCGCGGTCTGCAGGCTCTGGCGCAGCGCGGTCACCGTCACGGTATCAAGATCGGTGGCGGTCGGCTGCTGGGCCGCGGGTGAGGCCTGTCCGGCGGTGCTGGTGTCCTGGGCCTGGGCAAGGCCGGGCAGGGCCAGTGCGGACAGGATGGCAAGGGAGAGCAGGGTGCGGGAAGAAGAAACGGTCATGGCGGTAGCTCCGGATTCCGGAAAACAAGCGCAGGTGGGAGCTGCGCCGGGCAGTGCCGGCGCAGCGGAAGATTCAGAGGGCGGGCACGGCGTTGCGCGGGGTCTTGGCCAGGCTGCGGAACAGCTCTGCCTCACGGGCGCGGTAAGGCGTTCCATCGGCCTTCAACAGGTCGTGGAACCAGACGGTGGGTTCTTCCATCGTGTACGGGCGCTGCCAGCTGTCCCACGGGAAGCGGGTCTGGATGGCGCCATCAACGAAGCCCCAGTTGATCATGCCGATGTTTTCGCGGCGGGCGATCGGCAGGATGGTGTCGACATTGGAACCGGCACCGCGGGCCAGCCACTCGGTGCAGATGAGCGGGCGGCCATGCTTGCGCAGCTGCGCTACACGTGCCTTGAAGGCTTCGGGCTGCTCGTAGTTGTGGAAGGTGATCACATCGGACTGTTCCAGCTGGGTGCGCTGGATCGAGGTCAGCGAAGCGGCGCCCGGCGACCAGTCATCACCGATCCACACGCCGCTGGTCAGCGGCTGGGTCGGCTTCCTGCTCCGCGCCCACTCGAAGATCTTCGGCAGCAGCTCGGCAATGCGGGCCTGTTCGCCCTCCAGCTGCTTGTCCATGTAGTTGCCGCCGCCCGGGTTGTCCGGTTCGTTCCACAGGTCCCAGGCCAGCACGCGCTTGTCATCGGCGAAGGCGCCCACGACGCCCTCCACATAGCTGCGGAAGTGGGCGTCATTGGCCGGGTCCACCAGGGTATGGCGGCTGGGGCTCTGCACCCAGCCCGAGTTGTGCACGCCCGGAATGGGACGGTGCTGGGGGCCGAGCACCGGGTCCGGATCCCAGCAGCTGTCGAACAGCACGAACATCGGGCGGATGCCGTGCTTCTGCGCGATCGCCAGGAACGTGTCGATGCGCTTGATCAGGCCCTGCGGGTCCTGCTTCCACAGCAGGTCATGCAGGTACACGCGCATGGTGTTCATGCCGAACTGCTCGTGTGCCCAGCCCAGCTCGCGGTCGATCGCCACCGGGTCGAAGGTCTCGGGCTGGAACATCTCCAGCTGGTTGATCGCGTTGGACGTTGCGTAGTTCGAACCAACCAGCCACTGCTGCTTTGCATACCACGCGTCGGCCTGCGCCGGGGTCCAGCGTGCGGTGTCGCTCGCATGTGCCATCGGCGCGACGGCGAGCAGGGTTGCCAGCAAGGGGGAAAGCCACTTTCGCATGGGATGCATCTCCTTGGTCATGAGCTGCCCGCTCCCGGCAGGTGCCGGAAGGGCGGGGCGTGGTGCGATGTCGTCGGGTCGCGGCGGCCGCGGGTGCCTGGTCGCCGCGACGGAGGCGTGACTCAGCGGCGCGCGGGGGCGTCGCGGTCGGTCGAGAACTGGTAGACGATGCGGTTCAGATAGGTCTGGCCAGGGTCCAGCCGTGCCGAGCCGAACGCAGGCTGGTTCGGCGTGTCCGGGAACAGCTGCGGTTCCAGCGCAATGGCATCACCCTGGCGGTAGACCGAACCGCTCTTGCCCACGGTGCTGCCATCAAGGAAGTTGCCGGAGTAGAACTGCAGGCCCGGCTGCGTCGACAACAGGGTCATCACCCGGCCCGAACGGGGGTCGTGGACGCGGGCAACTTCACGAAGCTCTTTGCTGGGGCTGCGGCTGATCACCCAGTTGTGGTCATAGCCGTGGCCGTGCAGCAGCTGCGGCTCATCGCCACGGCGCAGGTCGCGCCCGATGGGCTTGGCCGTGCGGAAATCAAACGCCGTGCCTTCCACGGGCTGCAGCACGCCGGTGGGAATCAGGGTGGCGTCCACGGGCGTGTAGGCGCTGGCCGGAATGGTCAGCTCGTGCTCCATGGCCGTGCCCGAGCCTTCGCCTGACAGGTTCCAGTAGGCGTGGTTGCTCAGGTTGACGATGGTCGGCGCGTCGGTGGTCGCGCGGTACTCGACCAGCAGGCGGCCATTGCCCTGCAGCGTGTAGGTCGCGGTGACGGTGAGCGTGCCGGGGAATCCCTGTTCCCCATCGGCGCTGACGTGGCGCAGCGTCACGTGGTCGGCCTTGGCCTCGACCACATCCCAGACCACCTTGTCGAAGCCACGGCTGCCGCCGTGCAGGCTGTTGGGGCCGTCATTGGTCGGCACCTGGTAGGTGTGGCCATCCAGGCTGAAGCGGCCTGCGGCGATGCGGTTGGCGAAGCGACCGACCGTCGCGCCGAAATACTGTGGCTTGTCCAGGGTGGCCTGCAGCGTGCCATCAGCGAGCAGCACATCGGCGTACGCGCCATCGCGGTCCGGCACCTGCAGCGAATGCAGTGCTGCGCCCAGGGTCAATACGGTGGCCTGCATGCCGCTGCCGTCGCGCAACTGGATCGACTCGACCCGGGTGCCATCAGCCGTGGTGCCCAACACCGTGCGCGCCTGTCCGTGTGCGGCTGATGCAGCCGCCAGTGCCATCGCCCCGATCAGTCCCGCCGTCTTTCCCTTGCCAGCAAGCATTGCCCCAGACCCCTCTCAATGTCGTGGGCGTACAAAAACATATAATCAGACAATACGCACGTTGCGACGCAGCACGACGTATTCGGCCTAGCTGGCCGCCAGTTGATGAAGCGCATGGAATCCGCGTACCACGGCATCGGCTGAAGCCACCGGACGCGATGCGATGCCCATCCCGGCCAACGCGGCCTGGTAGAGGCGGCACACCGGCGCTGATCCGATCAATGGCACGCAGGCCTGCTGCAGTTGCGGGTACAGCGCCAGCGCATCGGCGATCTCCGCACCGGCGAGCAGGCCACGCAGGTACGCGCTGCTTTCGGTGCGCGGCAGAACCCCGCGCACCACCCGTGCGCGCACGCCGAACAGCAACGTGCCCAACCCCAGCCCACCCCGCACTGCTGCACGCATGCCTTCGGCAAATGCCGGGCCGGCGTCGCCCGGTCCTTCCAGTACCGATGCCAGCAGGCCGCCGCTGGCAAGGCGGTCGAACAGCTCGCCGGACATCGCGGTCATGAAGGAGTGGACGCGGCCATCGACCAGTTCGATCCACTTGGTATGCGTGCCGGGCAGGGCAACAATCGAGGTGGCCTCGATGCCACCACCGGCGAGCAGCCCCAACAACTCGGTCTCTTCGCCGCGCAGCACATCCGGCGCGCCGTCGGCGGTGCGCACACAGGCCATGCCAGGCACGATGCGCATCGAGAGCGTCCCGATGCGGGCCGTGACTAGGTTGCGCGCCACATCGGTCACACCGGCGGGGCAATCCACATAGCCCGCGTCCACCCAGCCCACGGTGGAACCGATCATGCCTGCCGCGTAGACGTGGCCAGCGGCGGGCCAGCGCTGGCGGATCGCATCGGCGGCGGCCACCATGCCATCGCGGTCCAGGCCGGCCACGCCTGCCGGGGCCTCAAGGCTGTCGATCATCTTTCCGGATGCATCGATGAGGTAGGCACGAAGATTACTGCTGCCCCAGTTGATGCCGATGATGCTGTGCACGTCATGCTGCATGTCCCATCCCCACGTCGTGGCCGTTGCCAATTGTCCGATTATATGTTTCTGTGACGGCCGGCTGGCAACCGGCCAGTGTGGACATCAACGGGAGGGCAGGATGGTGCAGAACACACTTCGGGTATTGCTCGCAGCGGCACTGCTGCAGGCAGCTGCAGGGGCAGCAGCAATCGAGCCGGCGCGGGACAATCCGCTGCTCGATTCCGGCCCTGATCCGTGGATCGTCCGCGATGGGCGGACCTTCTACTACATGGCCACCCACGGTGACCGCCTGGCGATCCGCGCAACCAGCGACCTCGCACACCTGGCGCGGGCCCGGGAAGTCACGGTCTGGCGCCCGCCGGCCACCGGGCCCAACGCAACATCCATCTGGGCGCCCGAACTGCACCGCATCGATGGCCGCTGGTACATCTATTACACCGCCGCCGCCAGCGGCGCTGCCGAAGGCCAGGAAGATACCCAGCGCGGCGTGTTCGTGCTGGAGAACACCAATGCCGACCCGACGAAGGGCGAATGGATTGATCGCGGGCGCCTGGCCACGGCACATGCCGGCATCGACGGCACCACCTTCGTGATCGGTGAAAAGCGCTATTTCGTCTATTCGCCTTACGTGGGCCCCGACAGCGTGCTGGCCATCGTGGCCATGGCAAACCCGTGGACCCTGCAGGGCGAGGAGGTCATCATTGCGCGGCCGGACCAGGCGTGGGAGCGCCAGGGTGGCCGGCAGATCCTGGAAGGGCCTGAGTTCCTGAAGGGCCCCAACGGCGACCTCTTCCTGACCTATTCGGGAAGCGCATGCTGGTCCGACGACTACGCGATCGGGCTGCTGCACGCGAAAGCCGGTTCCGATCCACTCGATGCCAGTGCATGGACCAAGGCGAAGGCGCCCATCCTTGCCAAGAACCCTGCAGGCAACGTGTATGCGCCGGGTCACAACGGGTTCTTCCAGGGCAGTGATGGCAACGATTGGATCATCTACCACGGCAATTCCGGTCCGGACATGGGCTGCACTGCCAAGCGCTCGCCGCGCGTCCAGCCCGTGCACTGGGACAAGAAAGGGTGGCCGGTACTTGATCTGCCGGCGGGGCGTGCTGAGCGCAACTAGGCGCTTACCCTCCTGGTGAAGCGCAATGCGCACCCATGCACTGAGTGGGCGGGTGCCCACTCAGTGGAACTGCGGTGGATGTTCTGGGGAAGGTCTTTACGTACCGTGCCCAGTGTCACCCCAAGGCAGGAAGACGCCGCGGAATCTCATTTTCCCCGATGCCAGCCGGTCATAGGCTTCGGTTGCCTGGTCCAGTGCGAAGGTCTCGACCAGCGGCTTCACTTTGCCCGTGGCCGCCAGATTCAATACCTCGCTGAGGTAATGCTGGCCGCCGTGGGTCGAGCCGATCACGCGCTGGCGCATCATGTGGAAAGGCACACCTTCTGATGAGATCGAGAACGGCTGGCTGAAGTCCAGGCCGCAAAGCACGATGCGCCCATCGACCCGCAGACCGGCCATGGCTTCTTCGGCGGAACTGAATTCATTGGTCGTTACCAGCAGCACATCGGCGCCGCCGATGTCCTTCAGTTCCTTTCCGCTGGCGACGACATGGTCGGCGCCGAACTGGCGGGCGAGGGCATGCTTGTCTGCTGAATGGGTAATGGCAATGGTTTCGAAGCCGCAGGCCTTGGAAAGCTGCAGTGCAACGTGCCCCAGGCCACCGATGCCAAGTACGGCGATCTTCTCATTGGGCTGGGGCGCCGCATCACGCAGGCCGCTCCACGTGGTGTAGCCGGCGCACATCATCGGCGCAGCGTCCACATAGGACAGGCCGTCCGGAAGCAGGACCGTGCCCTCGGCGGAGACGGCAATGTACTGGGCATGGCCACCCTGCGCAGCGAAGCCGGTGGTACGGGGGGCCTCGCAGTTCATGGCGGTCTGGCCGGACAAGGGGCGGCTTTCGCGGCAATAGGGGCAGCGGCCGCAGGACGACTGGACCCAGGTGGTGCCCACGCGGTCGCCTGCCCGACGCGAGCGCACGCCCGCACCGACCTCGACGACTTCGCCAACCACTTCATGCCCGGGTGTCTGGGGGTAGATGTCGCCGCCATAGCCCTGGGTCGCCCACACATCGGTGTAGCACATGCCCGATGCGTGGACCTTGACCAGTACCTGGCCCGCTTCGACCACTGGCACGGGCACGTCCTGCACCTGCCACGGACTGTTGGGGCCGGTCATCACAACCGCTTTCATCGTCTTCATCGTCTCGATCCTGTTTCGGTTTGCGGATCCCGAGGGTTGGCACCCGCGGACAACCGTGAGCCTAGAATCGGTTTACTATCAAGACAATATCTCCAATATTTGATCTCATGATGAAAGCGCTTCATCAATCGACAGGCGTTGAGATGACCGCGTTTACGGCGTTCCTGGCGGTGGCGACGCATCGCAGTTTCCGCAGCGCGGCTGCCGAGTTGAACATCACCCCATCCGCGATCAGCCATGCAATCAAGGCGCTCGAACAGCGGTTGGGCGCACGCCTGTTCAACCGCACGACCCGCAGCGTTTCGCTGAGCGATGCGGGCGAGCGCCTGGCAGAAAAGCTGCGGCCAGCCATGGCCTCCATCGAGGAGGCCCTGCAGTCGGTGGATGCAGGCGCAGACGTGCCGCGCGGCACGGTCCGCATCAACGCCAGTGAAGGCGCCATCCGGCTGGTGCTCAAGCCGGTGATGGCGCGATTCCTGCAGCTCTACCCGCAGGTCCACCTGGATATTGTCAGCGACGGTCGGCTGGACGACATCGTGTCGAACGGCTTCGATGCGGGCATCCGATTGGCCGAAGCAGTGCCACGGGACATGGTCGCCGTAGCCGTTGCCCCTCCCATGCGGTTTGCGGTGGTCGCGTCCCCGGCGTATCTGCAGGCGCGCAGCCGCCCAATGCGCCCGCTGGATCTGCATCAGCACGACTGCATCCGTTTCCGGTTCGAAAGCGGGGCCATCTACCGCTGGGAGTTCGAGCGCCAGGGCACGACGGAGCGTGTCAATGTGTCCGGGCCCATGACCCTGACCGATCAGCCCTTGATGGTCGACGCGGCGATGGAGGGCATCGGCATCGCGTTCGTTCCCGAGCATCTGGCGGCCCAGCCGCTCGCCGATGGTCGCCTGCTTCGGCTGCTTGAAGACTGGTGCCCCGAGTTTCCTGGCCTTGCGCTGTACTACCCGGGCCACCGGTACGTGCCGCCAGGACTGAAGGCCTTGATCAGCCTGATTCGAACTGAAGCTCCAGGCGCGCCGTTCGCAGGGGAGGCATGATGTTTCCTTCCACGCGCCGGCTGGGCACACGCCGTGGTGCACGCCAGCGCGGATGCAGTGCCGCGATCACTCTGGTTGTTCGTCGCTGTTGAAGCCCGCGCCGGGCAGAGCTGGGGGATGGCCATGGCTGCCGGGTGTACGCGGCTTGCGCCGACGCAGCGGTCGCGTGCCGGCCGATTGCGCTGGATCGGGAACGATCCGGCCCGGTATCACGACCAGGATGTTTTCAGGCAGGGACGGACTCATTGCCGGGAAGTGCTGCGGGCATGCGATCTGCGCTCCGTACCCGGGGACATTCCAGCAGGAGGCGGCTCGCAACGCGGCTGGATCCTGAGTGTGCTCGGTCGTAGCGAAGGTGTCTGGTCCATCAGGGCAGGCACGGTCGTTCGCATCGGCGCTCTTGGGTGAAGTGCAGTCGGTGGCAGCAGCACCACCTGCGGAGGCCGCAGGCGGTGGCCGGCCCACCCTCGGTGATGCCTGCTGCACCACCTTCCGACACATGAGCATCTGTACGAGCATCGCGTCGGTTTCCGGCCGACGTGGCGCTTGCGCGGCCTGCATCAGCGATGCCTCCGCGATCGCTGGCGCGGGGGGCCTGGCCTGCGCCTTCACCAGGGTCGGGAAGTCCGAAGTGGGGCAGGCAGGCAAACGCGTGCCCTTCCGTTCCACGTTCGGCAGCAGGGCAGGCGTTGTCGCCGGCAGGATACGAACGCTGGTCATGAAGTTGCCCTCGATCAGGTAGCCGCGCATGACTCAACGTGCCGAGCGCGCCGGGTGGGGGGCATCAACACTTCGGGTCGTTGATTGCCAGCCTACCAACTGGTAGATTGGATCGCAACGCAGAGCAGGTACCGCCATGAACCAGACCCCTGAAAGACAGAGCGCAACCGGGCTTGAATTCCTCCGCAACGCAATGGCAGCGGGTGGCCTGGGCAAGGGCATCGGCCAGACGCTCGGACTCTCGATCGATGCCGTTGACGACGGCCAAGTGACCTTGAGCGGCGCGCCAGGCCTGGAGCATGCCAACCCGATGGGCGCTGTCCATGGCGGCTACCTCGCCACCCTGCTCGATGGAGCGATGGCGCTGGCCGTGCAGACGCAGCTCGACATTGGCACGCGTTATGCGACCACGGACCTGAACATCACCTACGTCAAGGGCGTGGCACCAGGCCAAGCGGTCGTCCGTTGCGTCGGCGCCGTTCTCCATCTGGGACGAACGATGTCTCTCGCGGAGGCCAAAGTAGTTGACGACACGGGGAAGCTCTACGCGCATGCAACAGCGACCTTCGCCATTGCTGATCGTCACCCCTGACGGTGCCGCGCGGCTGGATGCTGTGTCGCCGCGGGCAGGATTCTTGTAAACAGGAAGAAGAACTTGAAAAATCATTCCCCCCGCTACCTCGCTGCTTTCCTCATCGCCGCTTTGCCGGGAATTTTCCCAGTCCATGCCGCCGACCACGGCGGTCACGCCATGCCGGCGGCGAAGCAGGCCGTGGCACAGGAAAGCAGGAATGACGCGGCCCCGAAGCTGGTCCTTTCTGCACCACGTGCCGATTTTCTGCAGAAAGGTTACGTGTACGTACCCTTCCGCGTAGAGAACATGACCATCCTGCCGCTGTACGCTGAAATACATGGCGAGGAGGTCACCCATCTGAAGCCGAGGATTGGCCACCTGCACGTCAAGGTCGATGGAAACCAATGGTCCTGGATCCACGCCCAGACGGATCCCATCTATTTCAGCACGCTCCCGTCCGGTGTCCATCATCTGAGTGTGGAGCTGGCCGACGCTGCACACAATGTGATCGAGACGCAGACGATGGAGCTGGTCGTACCCTGATCCAGGGAAGACTGGAATCCTGGATGGGCACCTAGTCCAGCCGCAACGTGATCCGCGGATGGCCCGCGAAAATTTCCATCACGATCTCGAAGTAGGTCTGGCCTTCGCCGCGTTCCAGTGCATCCAGCTGGCGGCGGATCACATCGGTATTGAACGTGCCCGGCTGCTGCAGTTTCGCCTGCAGCCAGGCGCAGGTCGCGTCCACGCCCAGTGCGACGCGGCTGAGCTCGACATCGCGCCAGGCCACGGTGGCCGTGGCGTGCCCGGCCAGCGTGCCGTAGCCGCCGTACAGCAGGTCGTCCAGCGCATCCAGGCTGGCGCCAAGCTGCCAGTCCTCGCCCACCATGAACACACGGTTGAACTCGGCATAGAGGCTGTCGATGCCGGTGATCGCGCGGCCTTCGATCTGCAGGTACAGGGTCATGCATGCACTGTAGGGCACGCGGTGCCAACACCGGCGTCGCATCGCTGAACGCTGCATGGCCCTTCAGGTGGTGACGACCGGTATTTCACCTCCGGTTGGCGTTGCCGGCGGGAGACTGGGCGCACACCGGATCACAGGAGATCGCCATGAACACGTCCCTTCGCGTACTGCTGCTGGGCAGCCTGATTGCGGCGTCGTCGGTAGCCAGCGCACAGAGCTATGGCCCGCGCGATGAAGGCCGCAAGTTCAACGATGGCAGCCGCGTGGTCTGCAAGAACGTGGAAGTGCAGCGCAACTCGCGCGATCCCAACCGCATCGCCGGTACCGCCACCGGTGCGGTGGTGGGTGGCCTGCTCGGCAACCAGGTCGGCGGCGGCAACGGCAAGAAGATCGCCACTGTTGCGGGTGCTGTCGCCGGCGGTGCAGCCGGCCGCCAGATCCAGGGCAACCACCAGAACAAGACCGGTGACCGCGTGGTCGAGCGCCGCTGCGAGCGCGTCTACCGCTGAGTCACTGCACGACCCGATACCCGCTCCCTTCCACGACGCGGTACCTCGAACGCCGGCCCCAGGGTCGGCGTTCGTCGTTGTGGGCGGGCGTATCGCAGGCAACGGCGCGGCCCCTATACTGCGCCGACTTCAACGGATGAACGCCCTGTGAACGAATCGCCCGCTGCCGAACCCGTCGTGCCTGCCAGCCACGCCGAACCCGAGCAGGAGGCGAGCACGCGCTTCGGCCGCCTGCGCGAGCGCACCGATGAGCTGGAGTTGTTCATCTCCGGCCTGCTGGCCTTCGCACTGCTGGCCGTGCCGGGCTATCTGTTCGACATCTGGGCGCGCAGCAGCCTGCATACCGAGGGCATGTACTTCCAGGTGCTGTGGTTCGTCTTCAGCATCAGCGTGGGCATGTGCTACGTGCTGGCGGTGGCGCTGATCGCGCACCTGACCGTGCGCGGCTACTGGATCGGCCTGGTCGGTCTGAAATCACACTTCCCGAAGGGCATCGACTGGGACCACCTGCCGCAGATGGGGCCGGTGTCGCGGGCCTTCATGCGTGCGCGCGATGGCGGCCTGGATGGCAGCATCCAGCGCGCCGACCGGCTGGCGACGATGCTGTTCTCCAGCACGTTGATGTGCGTGCAGACGCTGGCCGGCACCCTGGTGATGGCGATGCTCATCCTCGGCCTGGCGATGGTGGTGGCCGCGCTGTCCGGCGGTTCGGACACCGCGGCGCTGATCTTCATGGGCGTGGTGATGGCGGGCCTGCTGATGCTGGGCCTGCTGCCTGCGATGCTGGAAAAGTCGATCGCGCGGCGGCAGGCGCGCGGGCAGTCGACGGCGCGCCAGCAGCGCATGCTGCAAGGGGTGCTGGGTGGCCTGCAGCGGGTGCCGCTGATGCGCCTGATCCAGACCATGCAGCTGACGATGCAGAGCAACCTGCGCTCGCGGTTCTTCATCGTGGGCTACATGTCCGCGATCCTGGTGGCGATGCTGCTGGGGGGCCTGCAGGTGGCGGGTTCGGTGAAGTTCTCGCTGTTCAACCGCTACCAGGTCGTCACCGAGGAAGCCGTCGACCACGGCATGCTGAGCGCGCACTACGAATCGATGCGCTCGGTGCACGACCAATTGCTGCCGTACCCGATGATCCCGTCCGACACCGTCAGCGCGACCCAGCTGCGGCTGTTCATCCCGCACCGCCCGCAGCGCGACAACACCCTGGCGCGTGAGCGCTGCACGCAGCTGCCGGGGGGGCGGAATGATGCCCGCGGCGCGGCGGCCGCAACTGCGGCAGTGGACTGCCTGGCCCAGCTCTGGACGGTACAGCTGGACGGCAAGCCGGTGGACCTGCACGCCTTCGTGCCGATGGAACGGCGTGACCTGGACATGCGCGGCCTGGCTGGCTACCTGCCGATGGCCGGGCTGGCACCGGGCCGGCATGACCTGCATCTGCTGTGGAATGCCGGCGGTCCGACGCGCGGCGGTGACCGTCGGCGCGAGTACTTCATTCCGTTCTGGTACGCCCCGGATCCCTGATCGAGGGGCCGTGCAGGCGCCAGAAGGCGAGGGCACCGTAGAGCACCAGCAGGACGCCAAGCGTGACCAGCTCATGGCTGACGTCGGCCAGGCCGGCATCCATCTGGGTCAGCCGCACCATCAGGTTGATGCCGGAGGTGGTGGGCAGCAGCTGCGCCAGCCAGACCAGCGGTTGCGGCGTCATCACCGTGGGCCAGGACAGGCCGGCCAGGAAGAACAGCGGGATGGACGTGGCGATGATGTACTGGAAGGCGCGTTCGCGGGTGCGGAAGAAGCTGCCGACGAACAGGCCGAATGCCACCGTGGCGGCGATGAACAGCGTGCCGCCCAGCAGCTGGCCCAAGGGATTGCCGCCGCGCGGATAGTCCTGCACCCAGGCGGTGAACCCGGCGTAGTAGAACAGCCCGAACAGGCCGATCAGGCCGAAGCCCAGGGCCATGCCGACGAGCGTGGGCGGGTCGAAGCGCAGGCGCCGGCCCAGCGCCAGGCGGCGCCCGCCGAGCAGCACGCCGATGCCCATCAGCAGGGTCTGGTGCACGATCAGTTCGGCCACGCCGGGCACGATGGCGCTGCCATAGCCTTCGTGCGTGTTGAACAGTGGCCGCTGCACGAGGTTGACCGGCGGTGCCTGCGGGGCGCCCATGAAGGCCGCCTGGGTGACGGCCGCCTCGCGCCCGAATGATCCCAGCGCATCGGCCACGCTGCCCAGTACCCAGCTGGCGCGGCCAAGGTAGGCACCGTTGCCGAGCAGGACCAGCTTGGCCGGATGGCCACGCAGGATGTCGCGTTCCAGGTTGGCCGGGATCAGCACGATGCCTTCGGCATCACCGGCTTCCAGCTGGCGGCGCGCGCTGTCGATGTCGGCGGGCTGGCCGACCACGCGCGCCACGCGCAGCGCGTCCAGCTTGCGCAGCAGCTCGCGGCTGGTGGCGCTGTGGTCTTCGTCCACCACCAGGATCGGCAGGTTGCCGGCCACCTGGTGCCGGCACGCGGCCGGGTAGAAGAACGAGTACAGGATGACCGCGCCGACCATCACCACGATGGCATAGCGGTCCAGCAGCACCGCCAGCAGGGTCTGCCGCAGGCTGGCCCAGACGCCGCTCATGCGCCGGCCCTTGCGGGCTGCGCGGCCTGCGTGCTGCGGGCAAAGGCCAGCAGGCGCCAGCCACCCAGCCCACCGGCGAGGATGATCATCAGCAGCAGCGTGCCCAGCGGCCACAGCGTGACCGCCAGCGGCGCACCGACGAACTGCTGCTGGGTCTGCAGCTTGATGTACGCGCTGAGCGGCAGCAGCAGGTGCCAGATGCGGGTGAACAACGGTGCATCGATGACCGGGAAGGTGGCGCTGGAAAAGGCCAGCGCGGTGCCGATGCTGAGGCCAACGGCCGACAGCGCCGTGCCCATGTCCCGGGTGATGCCGACGAAGAACAGGGCATAGGCCGCGGTGGCCAGGTAGAACAGCGGCTGGCCGAGCAGCAGCAGGAACACGCTGCCGGCGATGCCGTCGCCACGCAGCCAGGCCAGGTAGCCCACGCCGAGCGCGCCATACACGGAGAACAGCAGGACGTACGGCGCGATCTTGCCGGCAAGCGCCGGCCACGGCGTATGGCCGAGCCAGCCGCGCAGGGTGCCATCGCGGATCTCGCGGCCCAGGCTGCCAGCCACTGCCAGCGCCAGCACCAGCGACAGTACGGCGGGAAAGATCAACGGCAGCAGGAACAGCTCGTAGCTGCGCGCAGGGTTGTACAGGATGTCCGACTGCACGGCGATCGGTGCTGCGCGCAGCTTGCCGGGGCCGACCTGCAGGGCGATGCGCTCGCGCAGCAGGCGCGCGTTCCATGCAGCCACGGCATCGCCGATGTCGCGCGCAGCCGACTGGCCGGTGGTCATGTAGGTGGCGTTGTAATAGGCAAATACCGTGCCCTGCTGGCCACGCAGCGCCTGCCGGGTGACATCGCGCGGCACCAGCACGATGGCATACACCTGCAGCCGGCGCAGCTGCGCGCGGGCGGCGTCGATGTCCACCGGCTGGCTGGCAACGCGCACGCCAGGGCTGGCGTCGAGCATGCGCAGCAGCAGGCGGCTGTCACTGCTGTGGTCCAGGTCGACCACGGCAATGGGCACGTCGCGCATCACCGAGGGGCTGAACATCCAGGCCATCAGCGCCAGCATCAGCAGCGGCAGCACCGTCACCAGCAGCAGGTCGGCGCGGTTGCCACGCAGCGTGCGCAGTTCGCGCCGCCACGATGCAGCGAAGCCGGCCTCGCCCGGGTTCAGTGCCGGGGCCACGCGAACAGCACGCTCATGCCGGGGCGGAAGCCCTCGATGCGATCTGCCGGGCGCACGCGAACCTCGAAGCTGCGCACGTCGTAGCCTGATGACTGGCGGGTGCTGCGCCAGGTGGCGTAGTCACCTGCGGGGTTGATGAAATACACCTTGAATTCGGCGTCCTGGTCGAGCGCCGGGATGCGGCCGCGCACCGTGCTGCCGACCTTCAGGCCCTGCATCTGCGATTCGCGCAGGTTCATCGACACCCACATCCGGTCGATGTCGACCAGGGTGAACACCGGGTAGCCGGCCGGCACCAGTTCGCCCGGATCGGCCATGCGCTTGTTGATCTCGCCCGCCACCGGCGCGCGTCCTTCCACTTCGGCGCGCGCGGCGTTGACCTCGGCCACCGCACCCTGCGCCTGCTGCACCTGGCCCTGTGCCGCGCGCTTGTCCTGCTCGCGGGCGCCGGCCAGCGCCATGTCGTACTGCGCGCGTGCGGCGCGTGCCAGCTCGCGCGAACTGGTGGCCTGGGCCTGCGCTTCGTCGCGCTTCTGCCGGGTCATCACCCCTTCGTTGAACAGGTTCTGCACGCGGCGGGCGGTGGCTTCGGCCAGCGTGGCACCGGCTTCGGCCCGCTTCCAGTTGGCCTCGGCGGCGCGGATGTCTTCGCTGCGTGCGCCCGCGTCGGCCTTGTCGGCCACTGCCTGGGCGGCGGCCAGCGCGCCCTGTGCCTGCTGTTCCTTGGCGGCCACTTCCGGGCTGTCGAGCAGGAACAGGATCTGCCCGGCCTGCACGCGGTCGCCCTCGCGGACCTTCAGTTCGGCCACGCGCGCGGTGATCTTGGCGGCGACGTTGAGGGTGTCCGCGTCGGCCATGCCCTGGATCTGGTCGGCCGGGCGCCGCCAGGCCAGCCACAGGCCCAGCACCACCACGACCAGCAGCACCAGCACCAGGATCACACCGAGGCGGCGCTTGCCCGGAGGCGTGGTGGCGTCGTCGTGCAGCACATCACTCATGGTCGATCACCTCGTCCGCACGGCGCCGGTAGTCTTCGAAACGGTCCATCTGTCCACTGATCTCCAACAGCTGCGCCAGCGCGATGTCGTACTGGTAGGCCGCCTGCGCGCGTTCGACGCGGGCGCCGCCCAGGCCGAGCCGCGCATCGATCACATCCAGCGACGTGGCCTGGCCTTCGCGGAAGGCCAGCTCCTGCAGGCGCAGGTTCTCCTGGGCCTGGGCGATGCTGCTGTCCAGCAGCACGAACTGCTGCCGCGCGCTGTCCAGTTCGTTCCAGGCTTTGCGCACGCCCAGTGCCACCTGGTTCTCGGCTTCGCGCAGGCCGGCCTCGGCCTGTTCCTGCTGCGCGCGCGCCGCACTGATCTGCGCCGGCCGCGAACTGGGCGACAGGAAGGTGTATTTCAATCCGATGCCGAAGGCCCAGTCCGGATCGGTCAGCATTTCATCGCGGCGGCGGAAGTCGTACTGGCCGAAGGCGAAGATCTGCGGTTTCAGCTTGGCCTGCTGCACGCGCACGCCCTGTTCGGCCTGGGCCACCATGGCCTGCAGGCGGCGGATCTGCGGCTGCCGCGCCTGCGCGGTGCGTTCGAAACTGGCCACCGGTTCCAGCGGTGCGCGCTGCACGAACAACGGCGACAGTGGCTGCACCTCGCCGCCGCTGCGCAGCAGGGTGGCCAGCGCGGCCTTCAGCGTGGCCAGGTCGTTGAGGGTCTTCTGGTACTCGCGCTCGGCCTTGTCGCGGGCCACGGTGGCCTGCAGGCGCTGGGCGCGGGTGGCAAAGCCTTCGCGTTCCAGCTTCTGCGCATCGGACAGGTGGCGGTCGAGGCCATCGCGCACGTCGCGGCGCACGTCCACGGCTTGTTCGGCCAGGCGCTGGCCGAAGTAGGCCTGGGCCAGCTGCACGGTGAGCGATTGCCGCTGCGCCTCGCGCTCCGCGCTGGCCTGTTCGCTGGCGGCGCTGGCCGCGCGCTGCGCCGCGGGGATGACGCCACCGGTGTACAGCGGCAGCACGGCGGTCACCACCGGGCGGGTCCGCCAGTCGCGTTCGGTGAACGTCAGGGGCGAGTCGATGCCATACGCCTCGGCCACCGGTTCCAGCGAGCCCAGCGGCAGGGTGAGGGTCTTCTGGAACTGCAGGCGGCGCACCTCACCGGTGATTTCCGGCAGGCGCAGCAGGCGCGTGGCGTCCTGCAGCTCCTGCTTGTTGCGCACGCCGGCATCGGCAGCGGCCAGTGCGTCGGAAACCTGTTCCAGCCGCTGCCGCGCTTGTTCCCACTGCAGCGCGGCCACTGCGGTGTTGTCGGCGCCCGCCTGGGCGTAGCCGGCGGCCGGCAGCAGCGTCGCGCAGACCAGCAGCCAACGTGCGCGGTGCGGTCGCGGGGAAGGACGATGCAGGTGCACGTCGGGTCCGTCATCCGTAAAGAGTCCGGCAAAAACTAGTGGATGAGCCGTGAAGCCGTTGTAGGTGCGGCGCGCGCTACAGTGGTTGCCGCCACGCGGACAGGAGCGCGCGATGCAGGGTTGCCACTGGAAATGCCGACGTGCCCACCTGTGGCTGGCCTGCGCGCTGCTGCTCGCACTGCCATGGGGGTGGGCCGCTGCCACGGATGTGGCGGCGCGCACCGGCCCAGCCATCATCGGCATGCAGGTGCAGGGCAGCGGACGGCTGGCGCATGGCCAACGCGTGCCGTTGCCACGCGTGCTGCAGGCACTGGGCACGCCCTCGCAGCGCGAACCCTCACCCTACGAGTGCGGCAGCGCCTACGACGAGGGCGATATCCAGCTGCTGAGCTGGGCGGGGCAGGCGTGGGAGAGCGACGGCCGCACCGCGGTGCTGCGTCGCTTCGACGTGGGCCGGGAGGGCGCGCTGCTGTTGGCCAATGGCACGCAGATCGGCGCGCGCACCTCGCCTGCCGATGTGCTGCAGCGGGTGCCACGCGCGCACCGCAGCGGTGACACGGTGCATGTCACCCCGGACCCGCGCGGGCTGACCGAAGAGCGCTACGACCTGCGCTTCGATGGCGAGGGACGCCTGTTCCAGATCGACTACTGGATCGCCTGCTGAGCCTGCGGCGTGCGTGCCATGGGCTCAGCGCAGGTTGCCTTCCGCTGCGCTGCGAAGGGCCTGGGTGATGTGCTGCAGCGTGCTCGAGCGCACGGCGGCGTGCTGCCAGAACAGCGGGACATCCAGCCAGCGGCGTGGTTCCAGCACGGTCACCCTGCGCTCGGCCAGCGCCGGCGCGATCAGTGTTTCCGGGGCCAGGCACCAGCCCAGTCCACGCGCGGCGGCTTCGACGAAGCCGGTGGAGGAGGGCAGGTAGTGCACCGGCGGCTGCAGCCGTGCGCGGGTCAGGCGGCGCATGAAGCGTGCCTGCAGTTCGTCCTTGCGGTTGAACACGATCATCGGCGCCACGGCCAGCGCATCGGCCTGCATGCCCTTGCCGAACCAGCGGCGTGCGAAGGCCGGTGATGCGATGGCGTGGTAGCGCATCGCGCCCAGCGGATGCACGTTGCAGCCCTTCAACGCGCGCCCCTCGGCGGTGACCGCGCCAAGCACGCTGCCATCGCGCAGCAGTTCCAGGGTGTGGTCCTGGTCGTCCATGCGCAGGTCGAACAGGTAGCCATGGCGCTGGTGCAGGTCGGCGATGGCGGCGACGAACCACGTATCCAGCGAATCATCGTTGACCGCCAGCGGGATCGGCGTGCGGGTGGCATCGTTGCCGCGCTCGGGCAGCAGCTCGGCCAGCGCTTCGCTCTGCAGCGCCTGCATGGGCCGCACGCTGCGCAGCAGGATTTCACCGGCCGCGGTGGGTCGGCACGGCGCCTGGCGGACCAGCAGCACCTGGCCCAGGCGGTCCTCCAGTGCCTTGATCCGCTGCGACAGCGCAGACGGACTGATCGCCAGCCGGCGCGCGGCGGCCTCGAAACTGCCTTCTTCCAGCACCGCAGCAAAGGCGGCCAGTTGCGGGTGTACCAGATCCATGCCGGGCCTCTTCAGTTTTTCTGCACAGGATAAAGAAAAACCAGCTGGCCTTAAGCGGCGGTGGGCTGCACCCTGCGCGTCCCTTCCTGCTGGATGCCCGTCCCCATGTGGTTCACCGCTGCGCTGGCCGGCCTGTTCGCAGGCGCCGGCCTGATCATCGCCATCGGCGCCCAGAATGCCTTCGTCCTGCGCCAGGGGCTGCAGCGCCGCTACGTGGGCACGGTGGTGCTGGCGTGCATGGGCGCGGACATCGCGCTGATACTGGCCGGTGTCGGCGGGATGGGCGCGCTGGTGCTGCAGTGGCCGCTGCTGCTGCAGGTGCTGCGCTTCGGCGGTGCGGCGTTCCTGGGCTGGTATGGCCTGCAGGCGGGCGTGCGCGCGTGGCGCGGCGGCAGCGCATTGGCGGCCGCCCGCAGCGACGGCGGCAACCGGCGCCAGGTGCTGCTGGCCTGCCTGGCCTTCACCCTGCTCAACCCGCACGTCTACCTTGATACGGTGGTGCTGCTGGGCAGCCTGTCCACGCGCTACCCCGGCGACCTGCGCTGGGCATTCGCCGCCGGCGCCAGCGTGGCCAGCGTGCTCTGGTTCTGCGCGCTGGGCTATGACGCGCGCCTGTTGCAGCCGCTGTTCCGCAACCCGAACGCGTGGCGCGTGCTGGATGCCGGCATTGCCTTGTTCATGGCGGGCCTGGCATTGCTGTTGCTGCTGCGTCCGCTTTAGGCTGCATCCACAGCCCGGATGTTCCGGGTCATCCATTCGACCCGGTGTCTGCCCGAGGGAGGTGTTCTGATGCATCCGGACGTTGCTTCCGGCATGGGCGGCATGCGGGGTCCGTTGTCGCGGCGTGCGCTGCCGCTGATGCTTCTGGCCGGTGCGCTGTTGTCGGCGTGCGGCGCGCACCCACCGCCGTCTGTTTCCGTACCCGCCGATACGGTGGCTGCGGCGGCAGGCGATTCCGGTTTCGCGCGCATGCTGGCAGGCTTCCATCAGTGCCGCTACGAAGGCCTGTTCGTCAACGATCTTCCGGGGCAGGTGGCCACGGCGCCGGATACGGACTGGTTCCGCGCCCATCCCGGGGCCGCCTGTGGGCGTGACGCCGACTTCTACTATTTCTGCATGGACGAACGCTACCGTGGGCTTACGGTGCAGCGCATGGCGCTGCCCGGCACCGGCGGCCTGCCGAGCGTGGCGCTCTACCTGCAGCAGGATGCCGCAACCGCGCGTTCCATTCTGCGCCAGCAGCTGGGCGGCGGCTTCCCGTCCTCGCGCGCCTGCGACGCTGGCACGGCCCCTGAGCTGATGGCCGACCCGGCCGATGCCAATCGTTCGATCCTGGTCTGTACGCGCACGTTCTGAAAGTTCCCGGCCGCTTCCGCCACCCTGGGGTGTCAGTGCTCTGCCTGGTCAATCGCACACAGCGGCGTCTCGCCCGGGCGCAGGGTCAGTACGCGCACGCCCTGCGCGGTCACCGCCACGGTGTGTTCGAACTGCGCCGACAGCTTGCCATCGCGGGTGTACACCGGCCATTCGTCCGGCAGCTGGCGGATGGCCGGCTTGCCCTGGTTGAGCATCGGCTCGATGGTGAACACCATGCCCTCCTGCAGTTCCATGCCGGTGCCGGCGTGGCCGTAATGCAGGATCTGCGGGTCTTCGTGCATCTCCTGGCCGATACCGTGGCCGCAGTACTCCTTCACCACGCTGTAGCCATGGCTGCGCGCATGGCGGGCAATGGCATGGCCGATGTCGCCCAGGCGCGCGCCGGGACGCACCTCGGCGATGCCTTTCCACATGGCCTGGTAGGCCACCTTGACCAGCTTGCGTGCGGCGTAGTCGATCTCGCCCACCAGGTAGGTGGTGCTGGAATCGGCGATGTAGCCGTTCTTTTCCAGGGTGATGTCGAGGTTGACGATCTGCCCGCTGCGCAGCACGTCATCGTGGCTGGGCACGCCGTGGCAGATGACGTTGTCGATGGAGGTATTGAGCACGTACGGAAAGCCGTACTGGCCCTTGCTGGCGGGCCGCGCGTGCAGTTCGTCGACGATCATCCGTTCAACGAAGTCGTTGATGTCCATCGTGCTGCGGCCTTCCAGCGGCAGGGCGTCGAGTGCGGCGAACACCTGCGCGAGCAGCCGCCCGGACTCCGCCATCAGCGCGATCTCGTCGGGGCGCTTGATGATGGCCATCGGCTCAGGCCTGGCCCGCTGGCAGCAGCGGCGGCTGCACGCCGGCCGCGCGCAGTTCGCTGGCGACGATGTCCTGGAAGCTCAGGGTCGGGTTGAGTTCGCACAGCATGCCGACCCGGATCCAGAAGTTGGCCTGGGCGTTGATCGAGCGGCTGGAGACGGTGCAGGCACGACGCAGCTGGTCGTGCAGGGTGTCATCGATGTTGACGATGCCCATGGCGGGTTCTCGATGGGGAATATATGAAGCATATATGATTCATATATTCCCACTCAAGAGGCCCTCAGCGGGGCGGACGCAGCCGGCGCATCAGCGTTGGGGCGGCGGGCTGTCCCAGCAGCGTGTTCAGCTCGCAGAGCTGCAGGTACTCGGCAGGGTGCAGTGTCACGCCGGACTCGTCGATGTCGGCACAGAGCTGGTCCAGTGCCAGCGGCACTTCATTGCGATCCAGCAGGTCCAGGACCATCGCGATGCGATGCTGGGGCAGCCGATCTTCCAGCCGTTGGCCCATCGCGCGCAGGCCAGCGCGTGCATCAATCTCCATCGCGCGGATGGGTGGCAAAGCGCAGGCGGTTGCCGTCCGGGTCGACCAGCAGCATTTCGCGGGTGCCCCAGTCGGTATCGTGCGGCGGCTGCGGGATGGGCACGCCGGCGGCACTGAACGCGCGGAACACCGCGTCGACGTCATCGACCTTGAAGTACACCGCGCCGCCGGGCTGGCAGTCACCGGCATGTTCGCTGAGGAACAGGGTCTGGCCATCGCGGGTGAGCTGGGCGAACAGCGGCATGCCCGGCCCGAAGCGGTGTTCCCAGTCGACGGAAAAGCCCAGGCCCTGCACGTAGAACGGCAGGGTGGTGTCGGCGTGCAGCATGCGCAGCTGCGGGATGACGGTCTGGGGCATGGCGGCGGTTCCTGATGGGCAGCGTCGAGCTTGTTCGACTGGCTTTGAGATCGCGCCAACGGCAGTCGAGCAAGCTCGACTCTACCAATGCCAACGGCAGTTGAGCTTGCTCGGGGTCAGTCATCCACGCCGGGCACGCCTTCAGCCAGGGGCACCCGCGTACCGTCCAGCAGGCCGCGGCTGAGCGTGCCGTTCTCGATGAACAGCAGTTCGCCGTTCTCGCCGTTCTTGATGCTGCTGTCGATGGCGATCACGCGGCCACCATGGAAGCTGCTCACGTGCGGCATCGAGGTGTGGCCGACCACGATCCGCTTCAGCTGCAGCTGATCGAGCACGGCCTGCACGCCGTTGCTGTCCAGGCGTCCATCGAAGTAACCGCGGTACCAGATCGGGCTGGTCTTGCCGTCATACAGCGGCGCGGTGGCCGGGTTGGCCTTCACTTCGGCCTTGGGCGTGCCCAGCGAGGCCTGGTAGGCGGCATTGGTCGCGGCCGGCTGCAGCGCCAGCTGCACGGCGTCAGGCGAGATGCCACCGTGCAGGAACAGGGTGTCGCCGATCTTCAGCAGCACCGGGCGGGTGCGCAGCCACTGGCCGATCACCGAATCGGCTCCATAGAGCTGCGGGTAGCTACGGCCCAGCAGCTGCGCGCTGCGCAGGTACTTGGGATTGACGTAGCGCAGGTCGTCGTACAGCACCATGGTTTCGTGGTTGCCCAGCACGAAATGCACCGCGCCACCGGCCGCTGTGGCCTGCTGCTGCAGCCCGTACAGCAGCCAGAACGCTTCGGTCACCTGCGGGCCACGGTCGAACACATCACCGGCAATCACCAGCGTGTCCTTGCCCAGCGCCCACTGGTCCTGCGCATCGATCACCTTGTTGGCGCGCAGCAGGCGCACCAGCAGGCCGTACTGGCCATGGATGTCGGATACCGCGACGATGCGCGGCGTGGCCGGCAGCACCGAGACCGAGGGCGCCGCCGGCGGCAGCACATGCACGCTGTGGCCGTAGCCGCACTGCGGCGTGATGTCGGTACCGCTGGCTTGGGCGGGCAGGGTGCGCATCTGCACCTGGTCGCCGCAGATCCACTTCGCCCGCAACTGATCGCCGACGCGGAACACGTAGGGGCCATCGGCATCGACATGCTCGGCCGGCGCGGCCACCTCGCGTGCCTGCAGCGACGGCGCGCCCAGCAGGGCCAGCGGCAACAGCAGCAGGGCAGGGTGGAGCAGGCGGCGGTGCAGCATGGGCGGTTCCTCGGTGGGCAACAAAAAGGCGGACCCGAAGGCCCGCCCGTGATGCTACGCCGATGCCCACCCCGGCAGCATGCGCCGAAGGTGGGGGTCACTGTGCGGAGTCGGGTGGCCGGCGCCGCACGGTGGCATCAGAACTTCGCGCGCAGGTTGAACAGCACCCGGCGCGGCTCGCCCCAGTAGCCCGCGTTGAAGAAGCCGACGTTGCGGTAGTAGACCTTGTCGAACAGGTTGGTGACCGTCACGCCCACGCTCAGGTTGTCGTTGATGCGGTAGCGGCCCATCAGGTCGAACAGCACGTAGCCACCCTGGCTCATCCTGCCGGTGGCGGTGACCGGGGTGCCGTTGGGGTTGAAGCGGCCGGTGGGGATCGGCTGCATCTGGTAGATCTCGCTCTGCACGCTGACGCCACCGCCGACGGTCCACTGGCCGTGGCTGTAGGTGGTGTTGAAGCGTGCCAGATGCATCGGGCTGGTGCTGGCGAAGCGGCTGCCATCGGGGTTGCTGCTGTAGCTGTAGGTATAGCCGCCGGTCATGCTCCAGTGGTCGGTGATCGAGCCGGACACTTCAAACTCGCCGCCCTGGGTGGTGATGCCCTTGCTGGCGATGTAGGGCGAGCTGCCATCGGGCAGCTTGATCTCGCCGCCGTTCGGGTCCAGCTCGGCCACGTTGTCCTGCTTCATGTAGAAGCCGTTCAACGAGGTGTACAGGCGTCCGCCGAAGAACTCACCCTTCAGGCCGTACTCGTAGTTGCCGCCGGTGGTCGGGTCGAGCAGCTGGTTGTTGATGTCGCGGCGCGCGGTGGCCTGGAACACGTCCGAGTAGCTGGCGAAGGCAGTGATGCTGCTGCTGAGGTCGTACAGCACGCCCATGTAAGGGGTCAGCTCGTGCGCGGTGGTGCGCGCGCTGCGGCTGGTGAACACACCGTTGACGTCGTAGTTGTCGGTGGTGGTTCGGTAATCGGAATAGCGCGCACCGGCGATGATCTTCAGCGGGTCGATCGGGTTCAGGCGCACGGCGGCGTAGTAGCCGGTTTCGGTGGTGTTCACCGTGTTCGACGGAATGCCGTAGTTGAAGGTGGTCGGCCTGCCGATGTTGCCGTCCCACTGGTAGATGCTGGGGAACGCGTTGACGTTGTACGGGCGCGAGGTGATGCCGGCGCGGATGGTGTCCAGGTCGCGGTCGTAGTGGTTGATGCCCACCACCAGCTCATGCGAACGGCCGAACAGCTGGAACGGGCCGGAGGCGTACAGGTCGAAGGCATCCTCGCGCGTCTCGGACACCGAGTAGGTATCGGCGATGCGCAGGCCCAGGCCGGTCACGGCATCGGCCCAGTTGCCGGTGTTGGAACCGGCCAGCAGCAGCGAGTCGGTGTCGGTGGCGCGGTGGTTGTAGGCCAGGCGGCCGCTCCAGCCGGCGCCGAGCTGCTGTTCGAGGGTGGCGAAGTAGTTGGTGCTCTGGCGGTTCCACTCGTTCCAGCGTGCGGCGGCGCTGTAGGAACGCGGCATCTGCGCGCGCGTTCCGTCGCGGAAGTACAGCGGCGAGGCGCTCCAGGCACCGCCATCCGAACCAGTCTTCAGGTAGTCGATGCCGGCGCGCAGGCGGGTGCTGTCGGTCAGGTCGGCTTCGATGACGCCGTACAGGCTGGGCGATTTGTCATGCTGGAAGCGTACCCAGCTTTCCTTGTCGGTGTAGGCGCCGACGAAGCGGCCGCGCACGCGCCCGCCCTTGCTGAGCGGACCGGACACATCCACTTCCGCGCGCTTGTAATCCCACGAGCCGGCGCTGAGGCTGGTGCTGGCCTGGAAGGTTTCGGTCGGGCGCTTGCGCACCATGTTCACCGTGGCCGACGGATTGCCCGAGCCGGTGACCAGGCCGCTGGCGCCGCGCACCACTTCGATGCGCTCGTAGATGGAGGTGTCGCTGAGGATCGAGTTGCCGCCCGAACCGGTGGTGTAGTTGGTGGGGATGCCATCGAACATGAAGTTGTTGATGGCAAAGCCGCGCGCGTTGAACAGCGTGCGGTTGCTGTCATAGGACTGGATGGTGACGCCCGGGGTCTGCTGCAGCACCTCGGAAATGGTGATGAGGTTGAAATCCTCGATGCGCTGGCGGGTGAACACGGTCAGCGACTGCGGGGTTTCACGCAGGGTCAGCGGCAGCTTGGTGGCGGTGTTGGTGCCATAGACCTGGTAGCCCTCGGTGCGCTGGGTGACCATCACCCGGTCCAGTTCAGTGGTGGTCGGCGCGCTGTCCTGGGCGAAGGCCGGCGCAGCGGCGCAGGCGAGCGACAAGGCGAGGGCGTTCCGGCGCAGGGCGCCAGGCGAAGGCTGCTTCATGATGGAACCTCGGTTTCTGGATCAGGAACGGGAAGACGGGCGTGGCGCCGGCTTGGCCGGGCTGCGGAAACTGAGCCAGAGCACCATCGCCCCGGCACCGGCGGCGAGCACGCCGCACCAACCAACAAACCCCTGTGCAATGCCCCAGGCGGCGATGCTGGCCAGCAGGCTGGCGGCCAGCCCGAGCACGCCCAGCCCCTGCAGCAGGCGACGGCGCGGCGTCGGCGGCGCATGGCCGGCCACATCGCGGTGGTGGCGTTCCATTGCCATGGCCAGGCAGGCGAAGGCGGCGGCCGCCAACAGCAGGGCGAGCACGCTCATGCGCCCGCCTCGGCCGGTGTGGTGGCGCGTGCGGTGCGCGGCTTGCGCTGCGCGGGCACGAAACGGTGCACCTTGCGCGCGGCCCACAGCAGGCCGGCGCCGATCAGCAGCAGGCCGATGTCGATGCCGGCCTTGGCGCCATCCCCGGCAGCAAGCGCGGTCAGCGCGCCACCGTGCCACGCCACCAGGTTGTAGACCGGCAGGCCCAGCGCCAGCACGCCGGCCAGCGCCAGCTGCTCGACCCAGCCGCGACGTGGCGCGCGCAGCATCGCGTGCACCACGCAGGCGGCCCAGGCGTAGAAGAACACCTTCACTTCGGCGTCGCTGCGGTTGGCCACGTCCAGCGGCAGCAGGCGGTTGCCCCAGAGGAAGGCGAGCATCGCCACCGGCAGGCCGGTGACGAAGCCGATGTTCAGGCGTTCGACGATGCGGAAGCCCAGGTGCGGCCGCGCCGGATCCGGCAGCTGGGTGCGCCGCTTCACCGCCCACAGCACCAGCCCGGTGGCCACCATCAGCGTGCCGGCCACGCCGGAAAGGAAGAACAGCCAGCGCATCGTGGTGGGTGCGAAGCGCGCGGCATGCAGGCCGATCATGCCGTCACGGGTGATGACGGCGGCCGAACGCGGCGGCGCCGCATCCAGCAGGTTGCCGCGCGCATCGAAGGCCAGCGTGTCGGCAGCGCCAGCGATCTGGTCGCCCTGTTGGCGGCGCACGCTGATGCGCATCGCTACATCGCCAGGCTGTTCGATCTGCAGCGAGGCCGCATGGCCGCCGCCCCACTGCACTTCGGCACGGCGCAGCACCTCGGCCAGCGCCGGCGGGGTCGCGGCGGTGCCGCTGGCTTCGACTTTCTCCGCACGCGGGAACAGTTCGGCGAAGAACGCATCGCGGCCACCGGGATAGTTGGCATCCACCGCCCACGGCATGTACAGCGTCATCAGGGTGATCAGGCCGGTGTAGGTGATCATCAGGTGGAACGGCAGCGACAGCACGGCCAGTGCGTTGTGGCCGTCCAGCCAGCTGCGCTGGCCCTTGCCCCGGCGGAAGGTGAAGAAGTCGGTGAAGATCTTCTTGTGGGTGATGACCCCGCTGATCAGCGCGATCAGCATCAGCATCGAGCAGGCGCTGATGAACCAGCGCGCCCACAGCACCGGCACGTAGTGCAGGTCGAAGTGCAGGCGATAGAAGAAGTTGCCGCCGCGCGTCTCGCGCACCTGCACCGGCTTGCCGTCGGCATCCAGCGTGGCCTGGTTCGGGTTGCGCTGGCCGCGGCGGCGTTCCTTCTCGCCCTGTGGCTGCCAGCTGACGGCGGTCGCGCTGCTGCGCGAGTCGGGCAGTTCGATGCTCCAGCGCTGCGCATCCGGCGCGGTGCGGGCGAGGAACTGCTGGGCCTGGCTGACGGCCGTGGCGCTGCTGGCGGGCAGGCCGATTTCCGGCTGCATCCAGCGGGTCAGTTCTTCCTTCCAGTACGCAGCGGTACCGGCAATGAAGATCAGGAACAGCACCCAGCCGACCACCAGGCCCGACCAGGTATGCAGTACCGATTGCGATTGGCGGATGCCACCCAGATTGCTCATGCCACGCCCCCGCGCAGCAGCCACGCCAGCAGCGCGCCCAGGCCACCGGCAACCAGCAGGCCCAACGTGGCGCGCAGGGTGCTACGTGCGGCATAGGCCCAGATCGCGGCCAGCGCGTAGACCACGAAGGCGGCCATGGTGGCGACCAGAGTGGCATCGGCCTTGGCGCCGGGCAGCAGGCGCGCCAGTGCGGCGGCCCAGCAGGCGGCCACGGCATAGCCACCGAGCAGGCCGAGCAGGCCACGGGCCCACAGCAGGCCATGGCCGTTACCGCGCGGCACGCGCTTGGCCGGCGCGGTGCCGGCAGCAGGAGGGGAAGAGGGTGCGGCCATAGCCGATGTCAATAGGAATCGTCTGCAATTGCGAGCGAATGCTATTTGACACCGGTAGCGCTGTCGAGTCCCCCATTCGGGGGAGGCGCTGTTTCAGAGCTTGCGCACCACGGTCTGCTCCGCGCCGATGGCGTGGCCGGCCGCGTCCTGCGGCTGCATGTACGCCAGGGCGCTGCCGGTGCTGCGCTCGACCAGGGTGGAGTGGGCCTCGCCGGCGGCGAAGCGATGGCGTTCGCCCCATTGGCGCAGGGCCACCAGCAGCGGGAACAGGTCGCGCCCGGCCGCAGTCAGCACATAGTCCTGGTAGGCGCTGCCATCGGCGGCGGGCTGCTGCACGAGCAGGCCGGCCTCCACCAGCCGGCGCAGGCGGTCGCTGAGGATGTTGCGGGCGGCGCCGAGGCTGCGCTGGAAATCACCGAAGCGGGTGATGCCATCAAAGGCATCGCGGATGACCAGCAGCGCCCAGCGGTCGCCGAGCAGATCGGCACTGCGGGCCACGGGGCAGGGGCTGTCGGCGTGCATGGCGGCGTCCGGATATGGAATGTGGTTGCAGTTTAAAACCGGCAGCGCTACCGTGCATCCAGTTTCAATATGCAACCACGTTGATGAGCACTCCCGTATCGCGGCCATTGCTGGGCTTGCTGGCCATCGCCGCCGGCGCCAGCGTGGCCAATGTCTACTACGCCCAGCCCTTGCTGGAGCGTCTGGCGCAGGCGTTCGCGCTGGATACGGCCGTCGCCGGTGGGGTGCTGGCCGCGACACAGGTGGGGAGCGTGCTGGCCCTGCTCGGCCTGCTGCCGCTGGCGGACCGCGGCGACCGCCGGCGCCTGCTGCGCGTGCAGTTGCTGGCCCTGGTGGCCGCGCTCCTGCTGCTGGCGAGCGCCCGCACGGCACCCTGGCTGTTGGCCGGCATGCTGCTGGCCGGGCTGCTGGGTACGGCACTCACCCAAGGCCTGATCGCCTACACGGCCACGATGGCGCCGGCCGCGCAGCGCGGTCGCATGGTGGGCGTGGTGCAGGGCGGGGTGTTCATCGGCCTGCTGTCGGCGCGCGTGCTGTCCGGCAGCGTGGCCGCGGTGGGCGGATGGCGTGCGGTCTACCTGCTGTCGGCAGTGCTGATGGCCCTGCTGGCACTGCTGCTGTGGCGGCGGCTGCCGGCCTTGCCGCTACCGGCGCTGCAACCGTCGTGGCGGGCGCTGCTGGTGTCGATGGCCACGCTGCTGCGCGACGACCGCGCGCTGCGTGAGCGCGGGCCGCTGGCGCTGCTGCTGTTTGCGGGCCTCAACGTGTTCTGGGCGGCGGCGCCGTTGCCACTGTCGGCGCCACCGTTGCACTGGTCCACCGCCGCGATCGGTGCACTGGGCGTGGCGGGCATCGTCGGCGCGCTGCTGGCCGCGCGCGTGGGCCACTGGATGGATCGTGGTTTTGCGGTGCGCGTCAGCCTGGCCGCGCTGCTGCTGATGCTGGCGGCGTGGTGGCCGTTGCTGGGGCTGCCGCACTCGCTGGCGTTGCTGCTGCTGGGCGTGGTGCTGCTGGACCTGGGCGGCCAGGCGCTGCACGTAGCCAACCAGGCGCTACTGCTGCGCGCACCGGTTGAACAGCATGGGCGCCTGGTGGCGCTGTACATGCTGTTCTATGCGGTGGGCAGTGGCAGTGGCGCAGCGGCGGGCACCTGGGTGCAGGCGCGCCACGGCTGGGGCGCGGTGTGCCTGCTGGGTGCCGGCATCGCGGCGTTGGCGCTGTTGTGGTGGGCGCTGTGTCGCCTGCGCCGCTAGCCGTGCGACGCGAGGGGATATTCAGCGTTGCAGGGCACGGCGCCCGGGTGCGTCGGGCAGGGTGGCATCAGCCAGCACCACCCGGTTGCGTCCGCCACGCTTGGCGGCATACATCGCCGCATCGGCACGCGCCATCAGCCGCTCGTAGTCGGGGTGGCCATCGTGGGCGGCCACGCCGATGCTGGCGCTGAGGTCCAGCTGCTGGCCGTTGGCCAGGCTGACCGGCGACTGCGCGATCTGTCGCCGCAGGCTTTCAGCGATCACCATCGCCTGCGATTCGCTGGCGGCCACCAGCACCACCACGAACTCTTCGCCGCCGTAGCGGAACAGGTAATCGCTGCCACGGGTCAGCTGCCCCAGCAGGGCGGCCACGTGCTGCAACGCGCGGTCACCAGCGTCGTGGCCATGGCCATCGTTGATCGCCTTGAAGTGGTCCAGGTCCAGCAGCAGCAGCGAGAAAGGCGTCTGGTTGCGCGTGGCCAGCTCAATTTCCCGGCGCAGCACGGTCGGCAGGAAGCGGCGGTTGAGCAGGTTGGTCAGTGCATCGCTGCCCGCATCCAGTTCGCCGATGCGCTCGAACAGCAGCGTCATCAGGCTGCGGATGGTGGCCAGGTCTTCGCGGATGGGCGGCAGCACGGCCAGCCGCTGTGCGGTGTCATCGCTCTTGGCGCGCACCAGGCAGGCGTCGATGCGCGCGACCAGGCGGGACACCTGCTGGGTCTCGCTGCTTTCGCCGAAGCTGGGCACGCCCTTGTGGGTGAACCACAGGCCGAACTCGGACGTGGCCAGGCTCGCGCCTTCGCCATCGCAGGTGTGGCCGGCCAAGGTGTACAGCAGGGTATTTTCCCAGTCCAGCAGCAGTGCACGCTGGCGCTCGCGTTCGGTGCTCACGTTCTGCACCAGCGAGAACAGGCGATATGCCGCATCGGTACGCGATGAGCGCTCGCGGGCATGGGTATAGGCCAGGGTCATGCCTTCCATGGCGATGTCCATGGTTGCGCTGAGGCAGTCGATGGCGGCGAACGCCGTATCCGCATCACTAGCCAGGCCACGCAGGCGCACGAACAGTTCGTGCTTGAGCACACGCGCACCGCGGGTGACGAGGTCCACGGGAATGCCGACCCGTGCATGGACATCGCCGATCACACGCTGCGCGGCCACCGCCATGGCCACGCCTTCGGCATCGGTGCACAGCAACTGGTTCAGCCAGCGCTGCATGGCAGGCTGCAGGCGATCCTTCACCTGCTCGTGGGACAGGAAGCGGCGCGCACGCGCATCCTGCAGCAGGACGTCGTAGAAGCGCTGTGCCAGCGCGGGCGGTGCATCCTGCGCGACCTGCCGCAGCAGCGCGGTCGCTGCGGGGCCAGCCTGCAGCAGGCAGTGCTGCCAGGCGTCGGCCAGCGGTTGGCTGGCCTCATCCAGTTGGGGTGTGTCCACGTCGGTATCCAGCGGCGTACGGCAAACCACCGGTATCGGCAGCGCGGGTGTACGGTTGATGGGGGGCGAGCCGGCAGTTTAAGCGGCATGCAGCGTGCCTGCATCGATGGCAGGGCGGCGACGCCTGCAATGTTATAAACAGCGTAATAGTCTCCCGCGGCCACCGCGCGTAGCCTGACCGCATTGCACAGGAGCTTTGCCATGGGCCACGACCACGACCACCTGCCATCGGAAATCCGCCACGAGAAACCGTTGTGGTGGGCGCTCGGCCTGACCACCACGTTCCTGGTGGTGGAGGTGGTGGGTGCGTTCTGGACCAACAGCTTGGCCCTGCTGTCCGATGCCGCGCACATGGCCACCGATACGTTGGCACTGATGATCGCGCTGGTGGCGGTGCGGCTGAGCCGGCGCCCGCCGGATGCGCGACGCACTTACGGCTATGCGCGGCTGGAAGCGCTGGGCGCGATGATCAATGGCGCGATGCTGTTCGTCGTTGCGGGCTACATCCTGTGGGAAGCCATTGCGCGCTTCCGCCAGCCGCAGGAGATCGCATCGACCGGCATGCTGGTGATCGCAGCGATCGGCCTGGTCATCAACCTCATCTCGATGCGCCTGCTGCAGGCCGGCAGCGGTGAAAGCCTGAACGTGAAAGGTGCCTACCTGGAAGTGTGGGCGGACATGCTGGGCTCGGTGGCGGTGATCGTTGGCGCGCTGCTGATCCGCTGGACCGGCTGGAAGCCGATCGATCCGATCCTTGCCGTGCTGATCGGCCTTTGGGTGCTGCCGCGCACCTGGGTGCTGATGCGCGAAGCCATCAACGTGCTGCTGGAAGGCGTGCCCAAGGGCACCGATGTAGCCAAGGTGCGCGCAGGGTTGAGTTCGCATGCTGCCGTGCTGGACGTGCATGACCTGCACGTGTGGGCACTGGCATCAAGCACCCCGGCGCTGACCGCGCACGTGGTGATGCGCGATGGCACCGACGCCGACGCGCTGCGCCGTGAACTGGGCGCACGCCTGCACGAGGAGTTCGGCATCGATCATGTGACCCTGCAGGTCGAGGCTGACCACTGCGGCGAAGCGTGCGGGGAACCGGCCAGGCACGAGCACGATCATGACCATGATGCGCAGGGCCATCGCGGTCATGTGCACCGGTAACAGATCCCGACTGGGTCTCGTCGGCTGGGTAGAGTCGACTGGGTAGAGTCGACTGTTAGTCGACTGCTTTTTGCAGAGAACCCCGCGCTGCGCGCGGTAGTCGACTAACAGTCGACTCTACCCAGTCGACCCTACCCGTCGACTCTACCCTCATCGCGGCGCGAGGCCAGGCGGTCGGCCAGGCGGGTCGGTTCGGGCAGGCGATAGCCGCGCAGCGTGCGCTGCACCCAGGCCAGCGCGGTATCGGCGCTGACCCGGTGGCCGCCCGCCACGAACAACGGCTTGCAGCGGGCCTTGCTGCGCAGCACCCAGCCCAGGTGTTCATCCCCCTGCAGCAGCGGCGCATGCGCGCCGGGCTCGGCGCCGGGCTCGACGTACTGGCCGACCAGCTTCGACTTGGCCACGCCGATGCTCGGCAGGTCGGTCACCACGCCCAGGTGCGCGGCCACGCCCAGGCGCCGCGGGTGGCTGATGCCATGGCCATCGACGAAGACCAGGTCCGGGGTGCGGGGCAGCTGCGCCAGCGCGGCCAGCAGTGCCGGCAGTTCGCGGAAGCTGAGCAGGCCCGGGATGTAGGGCATGACGGTGGGAATGCGCGCGATTTCCTGCGCCGCCGGTTGCAGGGTGGTGGCATCAAGCAGCACGGCGGCCGCGCGGGTGATGGCGCCGTTGTCCTCGAACCCCACGTCCAGCCCGGCCAGCCAGCGCGGCGCGGCCGGCAGCCGGTCCTGGCGCTCGACCCGGCCGGCCAGCTGCACCTGGTGCGCGCGGGCGGCGGCGACGCTGCCTTGCCAGTGGCCCGGATCGATCACGGTCTTCATCGGCCCGGAGCATGGCATGACCGCTGCCACGGCGCGGTGAGCGTGGCCGGGGCTACAATGGCCGCCTGCCTACCCACGCGTTGGAGATCCTGCAGTGACCCGTAAACTCGTACTGTTGCGCCATGGCCAGAGCCAGTGGAACCTGGATAACCGCTTCACCGGCTGGGTCGATGTCGACCTGACCGACCAGGGCCGCAGCGAGGCCGCCAATGCCGGCCGCCTGATGCGCGAAGAAGGCCTGCAGTTCGATGTTGCCCACACCTCGGTGCTCAAGCGCGCCATCCACACCCTGCAGGGTGCGCTGGCCGAACTGGGCCAGGACTGGCTGCCGGTGAACAAGTCCTGGCGCCTCAACGAGCGCCACTACGGTGGCCTGCAGGGCCTGGACAAGGCCGAGACCGCCGCCAAGCACGGCGAGGAGCAGGTCAAGGTGTGGCGCCGCTCGTACGACATCCCGCCGCCGCCGATGGACCTGGAAGACCCGGGCCACCCGATCCACGACCGCCGTTACGCCGGCCTGGACCGCAACGCGCTGCCGGGCACCGAATCGCTGGCGACCACGCTCGACCGCGTGCTGCCGTACTGGCACGACGCCATCGCGCCGCAGCTGAAGGAAGGCAAGACCGTGCTGGTCACTGCCCACGGCAATTCGCTGCGTGCGCTGTACAAGTACCTCAACAACGTGTCGCGC
Source organism: Stenotrophomonas sp. ZAC14A_NAIMI4_1 (assembly GCF_003086915.1). Classification (NCBI taxonomy): domain Bacteria; kingdom Pseudomonadati; phylum Pseudomonadota; class Gammaproteobacteria; order Lysobacterales; family Lysobacteraceae; genus Stenotrophomonas; species Stenotrophomonas sp. ZAC14A_NAIMI4_1. The sequence continues at coordinate 3,819,545 of NZ_CP026002.1, read as the reverse complement.
GAGGAAATCCTCGAGCTGAACATCCCGACCGGCATCCCGCTGCTGTTCGAACTGAACGACGATCTGACCGTGAAGTCGTTCCGCTACCTGGGCGACCCGGAAGCCGCCCGCAAGGCCGCTGAAGCCGTGGCCAACCAGGGCAAGGCGAAATAAAACAGAAGGCCGGCGCAAGCCGGCCTTTCCTTTTGTAGCGTCGAGCCATGCTCGACTGACGCCATTGCAGCCCAGTAGAGCCACCCCATGGGTGGCTGCATCTGTCTGCTATGAAGGACCCAACAGGCGCACCCTCGGGGGCTGCAATCCAGCAATGTCGATGACGTGGTCCTGGCATATCACTTGATAGTGCGCGAATGGGCCGGGGTAACGGGTGTCGGCGAAGGTGGCATGGTCCAGATAATCGAGGAACTTCGACCGGCTGTAGCGGCGGAACCGGTTGCCGCTCCAATCTTCGGAGTCGTCGCCGCTCTGGTAACACTCGTTGTGCACGACATAGCTGATGTAGTCATCCCATACCAGCTCGAAGCGCTGCGAATCGGAGGTTATCTCTATCGCGCGCACGTCATCGATCCAATGTCCCTGGCCGAAATTCACGCGGCGGGGTTCTCCTGTCCCCCGTCCCTCCTCGATGACCAGCCGCAGACAGTTGACCTCCGGTTCGCCAATATCCGTCAGGAACAGATAATCGCAGGTGTCAAGAGCCTGTAGCAGCGCAGCTTCGTCCATGGGCGCGAGGTCCGGTGATCGGGAAGACAAGAATACCGGCATGCAGTTGGTTGGCGATGCCACGGCCCCTGTGACCTTTGGCCGGTCCCCGGCATCGCCGCGCCCGCTACGCTGGACGATTCGCCGTCGGAGAGAGACTCCATGAACGTCCGCAACCTGGTCCCGCTGGGCCTGACCATCGCCATCGCTGCTTCGCTGGCCGCCTGTGGCAAGAATGAAACCGCGCCGGCCGCCACCGCCGATGCCAAGCCGGCCTTCGATCAGTCGCAGATCAAGACGCCGCTGATCTCGCTCAACAGCGCCGATCTGGACCCGTCCATCGCCGCCTGTACCGACCTCAATGGCTTCGTCAACAGCAAGTGGCTGCAGGCCAACCCGGTGCCGGGCGACCAGACCACCTGGGGCAGCTTCGAGATCCTGCGCGAGCGCTCGCTGGAAGTGCAGCACGCGCTGGTCGAGCAGGCCGCCGCCAGCCAGGCCAAGGCCGGCTCGGTGGAAGCCAAGATCGGTGACATCTGGAAGACCGGCAACGACGAAGCCAAGATCGAGGCCGCCGGCCTGGCGCCGCTGCAGCCGCAGCTGGACAAGATCGCTGCGCTGAACGACACCGCCGCCATCACCCAGTACCTGCGCGACAGCCAGGCCGAAGGCAAGGGCGTGCTGTTCTCGCTGTTCGGCAACGCCGACTACAAGGATTCGGCCAACGTCATCGCCTACGTCGGCCAGGGCGGCCTGGGCCTGCCGGAAAAGGGCTACTACTTCGACGAATCGCAGGCCAAGATCCGTGACGCCTACGTGGCCTACATCGCCCAGGTGCTGACCTTGTCGGGCATGGACGCTGCGCAGGCCGCCGAGCAGGCCAAGGCCGTGATGGCCTTTGAAACCCGCCTAGCCAAGGCATCGATGTCGCGTATCGAAATGCGCGACCCGGCCAAGCGCTACAACCCGCTCAGCGCTGCCGACGCCGACAAGCTGACCCCGAACTTCAGCTGGACCGCGCTGTTTGACACCCTGAAGGTGCCGGCCGCGCAGAAGTTCTCGCTGGCCCAGCCGGGCTTCTTCGGTGAAATGGACAAGATGCTGGCCGACGTGCCGGCCAGCACCTGGCAGGCTTACCTGCGCTTCCACACCATCGACGACGCCTCGCCGTACCTGAGCAGCCAGTTCGAGAAGGCCAACTTCGATTTCTACGGCAGCACCCTGCGTGGCCAGAAGGAAATGCAGCCGCGCTGGAAGCGCGTGCTGGAATCGGTGAACGGTGGCATGGGTGAAGCCCTGGGCCAGCTGTACGTCGATGCCGTGTTCCCGGCCGAATCGAAGGTCGCCATGCAGCACCTGGTGGAAAACCTGTCGGAGGCGCTGAAGGCGCGCCTGGAGCAGCTGCCGTGGATGGGCGAGGAAACCAAGAAGAAGGCACTGGAAAAGTGGGCCAGCTTCACCCCGAAGATCGGCTACCCCGACAAGTGGCGTGACTGGGCGGGCCTGCAGACCAACGGTGACAGCTACCTGGGCAACATGCAGGCGGCACGCGCGTTCAACTACCGCTACATGCTGGACAAGATCGGCAAGCCGGTGGACAAGACCGAGTGGGGCATGACCCCGCAGACCGTCAACGCCTACTACAACGCGACCAAGAACGAGATCGTGTTCCCGGCGGCGATCCTGCAGGCGCCGTTCTTCGATGCCAAGGCCGATCCGGCGCTGAACTACGGCGGCATCGGTGCGGTCATCGGCCACGAGATGATGCACGGCTACGATGATTCGGGCAGCCAGTTCGCCGCCAACGGCAACTTCGACAACTGGTGGACCGACGGCGACCGCAAGGCCTTCACCGAGCGTACCGACAAGCTGGTCGCGCAGTTCGACGGCTACGAGTCGGTGCCGGGCGTGTTCGTGAAGGGCAGGCTGACCCTGGGCGAGAACATCGGTGACCTGGGCGGTCTGACCGTGGCGTATGACGCGCTGCAGATGGCCCTGAAGGAAGACCCGAAGGCGAATGTCGACGTCGATGGCCACAGCCAGGACCAGCGCTTCTTCATGAACTGGGCCACCGTGTGGCGCCGCAACTTCACCGATGGCGAACTGCGCGTGCGCCTGAACACCGATCCGCACGCACCGGCCAACTTCCGCGCCAACGGTGCACCGTCGAACATGCCGTCCTTCGCCGCTGCGTTCCAGTGCAAGGCGGGCGATGCGATGGTGCGCGCCGACGACAAGCGCGTCGTGATCTGGTAATCGATCGCACGTGATGCGTGATGCAGAAGGCCCGGCGAAAGCCGGGCCTTTTGTCTGGCGGAACGGTGACCCGGTAGAGTCGACCGCTGGTCGACTATCGCGCGCAGCGCGGGGTTTTGTCGGTCTGCGCGAAGGGCAGTCGACCAACGGTCGACTCTACCTGTCTGGCGCAACGGTGACCCGGTAGAGTCGACCGCTGGTCGACTATCGCGCGCAGCGCGGGGTTTTGTCGGTCTGCGCGAAGGGCAGTCGACCAACGGTCGACTCTACCTGTCTGGCGGAACGGTGAACCGGTAGAGTCGACCGCTGGTCGACTATCGCGCGCAGCGCGGGGTTTTGTCGGTCTGCGCGAAGGGCAATCGACCAACGGTCGACTATCGCGCGCAGCGCGGGATTCTGGCGGTCTGCGCGAAGGGCAGTCGACCAACGGTCGACTCTACCTGTCTGGCGGAACGGTGACCCGGTAGAGTCGACCGCTGGTCGACCATCGCGCGCAGCGCGGGATTCTGGCGGTCTGTCCGAAGGGCAGTCGACCAACGGTCGACTCTACCTGTCTGGCGGAACGGTGGCCCGGTAGAGTCGACCGCTGGTCGACCATCGCGCGCAGCGCGGGATTCTGGCGGTCTGCGCGAAGGGCAGTCGACCAACGGTCGACTCTACCTGTCTGGCGCAACGGTGACCCGGTAGAGTCGACCGCTGGTCGACTATCGCGCGCAGCGCGGGGTTTTGTCGGTCTGCGCGAAGGGCAGTCGACCAACGGTCGACTCTACCCGGTAGAGTCGACCGCTGGTCGACTATCGCGCGCAGCGCGGGGTTTTGTCGGTCTGCGCGAAGGGCAGTCGACCAACGGTCGACTCTACCTGTCTGGCGGAACGGTGAACCGGTAGAGTCGACCGCTGGTCGACTATCGCGCGCAGCGCGGGGTTTTGTCGGTCTGCGCGAAGGGCAGTCGACCAATGGTCGACTCTACCTGTCTGGCGCAACGGTGACCCGGTAGAGTCGACCGTTGGTCGACTATCGCGCGCAGCGCGGGATTCTGGCGGTCTGCGCGAAGGGCAGTCGACCAACGGTCGACTCCACCTGTCTGGCGGAACGGTGACCCGGTAGAGTCGACCGTTGGTCGACTATCGCGCGCAGCCCGGGATTCTGGCGGTCTGCGCGAAGGGCAGTCGACCAACGGTCGACTCTACCCGGCCAGCATGCCGCGGAACCGGCCCAGCACGTATGGATCGATCAGGCCACCGGCCTGGTCATCAAGGATGCGCAGCACTGCCTCATGTTCCATCGCCTGGCGGTAGGGGCGTGCGCTGGTCATCGCATCGTAGGCGTCGACCACGGTGAGGATGCGTGCGCCCAGCGGGATCGACTCGCCCTGCAGGCCATCGGGATAGCCGCTGCCATCGTGTGCCTCGTGGTGGGCGCGGATCAGCCGCGCCACCGCCACCGCATCACTGCGGCCGGTGGCCAGGAAAATATGCTCGCCGCGCACCGGGTGCTCGCGCATGACCGCGCGGTCCTCTTCGGTGTGGCGGCGCGCGCTCAGCAGTACGTCATCGGGAATGCCGATCTTGCCGATGTCGTGGAAGCGCGCGGCGAGGGCGGTGTGTGCGCAGCCTTCGCTGTCCATGTCGCAGTGGAGGGCCAGGCGCTGCGCAAGCAGGCCGACGCGGTCGCAGTGGTGGCGGGTATAGGCATCACGCATCTGCAGCGACATCGACAGGGCATCGATCAGGCAGGAACCGGCGTGCAGCAGGTCGGGAGGACTGGAATGAAGCATGGGGGTGGGGCGCCGCCTTGGCATGCAGAAACAACAAGGCCCGCATCTGCGGGCCCGGATGGGGTGGGGGGCGCATAGGGTAGCGCGCGTGGCACGTCGTGCAGGGCCACGCGCGTACCGTGGGCTACGGCATGCGGTGCTGTGTTCAGCCGCTGGTCTGCAGGGTCACGCGGTTGGCCTTGGCGAACGCGTCCTGCGCATCGCTCAGCACCTGCATGTCCTTGTCCATCTTCGTCGTGGCCTGGTCCAGCTGTTCCAGCAGCGGTGCAACCTGTTCTTCGCTGTAACCATCGGGCAGAGCGGCGATCTGCTCCATCACCGCGAACATGGCAGCGGTACTCTGCACCGAGTCACGCAGGTTCTGGTGCAGCGGCTCAGCATCCTTGCCGTGGGGCAGCTGTTCGATGTGGGTCAGGCGGTTGGTGGCTTCCTGGTGCGCGTTCTTCAGGCCGAAGCGGTACTGCTCCAGGCTCTTGCCGTCCTGCAGGGCGGCATGGAACGCTTCGCCACGCGCGCCACTGGTCCACTGCTCGACGGTATGCACCATGCTGTTCCAGCTGGCGACGTTTTCCAGCAGATAGTCGCGATTGCTCATGCCGCTGTTGCAGGCGGCCAGCAGGCCCAGGCTGGTGGCCAGCAGAAGGGGGGCAAATCGATTCACGCAAACACTCCTTGTCTCGGGCGCAGGTTCGGTGGGTGCCAGCCCATCGCCCGCAACGGGCTGGCACCGGTGGTGCGCGGTGGCGTCAGCGCACCGCCAGGGTCAGCAGCAGCGCGCGGGCCGCGTTGAAGCGGTCTTCCGGCAACGGCAGCGGGTGCTTGATGCGCAGCTTGTCCGGCCCTTCCATTGCATACAGGTTGGGCTGCTTCTGGATCAGCTGGATCACCGCCATCGGGTCGATGTTCGGCTTGGATTCGAACACGATGCGGCCGCCGTTCTCGCCCAGGTCCAGTTTGCGGATACCCAGGGTATTGGCCTGCAGCTTCAGTTCGGCGATGGCGAACAGGTGCTTGGCCGGATCCGGCAGCAGGCCGAAGCGATCGATCATCTCCACCTGCAGCTCGCGCAGCGCATCGCTGTCACGTGCGCTGGAAATGCGCTTGTACAGGGTCAGTCGGGTGTGCACGTCCGGCAGGTAGTCTTCCGGAATGAGCGCCGGCACGTGCAGCTCCACCTCGGCGCCGCGCGCTTCCTCGCCGGCATCCAGGTCAGGCAGCTTGCCCTGCTTGATGCTGCGCACCGCGCGTTCCAGCAGCTCGGTGTAGAGGCTGAAGCCCACTTCGGCCATCTGTCCGCTCTGGTCCTCGCCCAGCAGTTCGCCGGCGCCGCGGATTTCCAGATCGTGGGTGGCCAGGGTGAAGCCGGCGCCCAGTTCGTCCATCGAGGCGATTGCTTCCAGGCGCTTTTCCGCGTCCGGGGTGATCGACCGACGGTCCGGCGCCACCAGGTAGGCGTACGCGCGGTGGTGCGAACGGCCGACGCGGCCGCGCAGCTGGTGCAGCTGGGCCAGGCCGAAGCGGTCGGCGCGGTTGATGATGATGGTGTTGGCGTTGGGGATGTCGATGCCCGACTCGATGATCGTGGTCGACAGCAGCACGTTGAAGCGCTGCTTCTGGAAATCCAGCATCACCTTTTCCAGCTCGCGCTCGGGCATCTGCCCATGGGCGATGCCGATGCGCGCTTCGGGTACCAGCTCGGACAGCTCGCGCTGCATGCGGCCGATGCTTTCCACGTCGTTGTGCAGGAAATACAGCTGGCCACCACGCGCAAGCTCGCGCTGGAACGCTTCGCGCAGCAGCGCGTTGTCCCACTGGGTGATGAAGGTCTGCACCGCCAGCCGGTTCGGCGGCGGGGTGGCGATGATCGACAGGTCGCGCAGGCCGGCCATGGCCATGTTCAAGGTACGCGGGATCGGCGTGGCGGTCAGCGTCAGCAGGTGCACGTTGGCGCGCAGCGCCTTCAGGGCTTCCTTCTGGCGCACGCCGAAACGCTGCTCCTCGTCGACGATGACCATGCCCAGGTCCTTGAACTTCACGTCCGGCTGCAGCAGGCGGTGGGTACCGACGATCACGTCGATGGTGCCGGCAGCGACCTTCTCCAGTTCGGCCTTGATTTCCTTGGTGCTCTTGAAGCGCGAGAGCACTTCCACCTTCAGCGGGTAATCGGCGAAGCGGTCGCGGAAATTACGGTAGTGCTGTTCGGCCAGCAGCGTGGTCGGCACCAGCACCGCCACCTGCTTGCCGGCACTGGCGGCGGCAAACGCCGCGCGCACGGCCACTTCGGTCTTGCCGAAACCGACGTCGCCGCAGACCACGCGGTCCATCGGCTGGCTGCTGGCCAGGTCGCGCAGGGTGGCGTCGATGGCGGCCAGCTGGTCCGGGGTTTCCTCGAACGGGAAGCCGGCCGCGAACGGTTCGTACATCGCGCGGTCCACCTGCAGCGCCAGGCCAGCACGCGCCTGGCGGCGGGCCTGGATCTCCAGCAGCTCGGCGGCCACGTCGCGCACCTTTTCGGCGGCCTTGCGCTTGGCCTTGGTCCACTGCTCGCCGCCCAGCGAATGCAGCGGCGCGGTTTCCGCCGATGCGCCGGAATAGCGGCTGATCAGGTGCAGCTGGGCCACCGGTACGTACAGGCGGTCGCCCTTGGCGTATTCGATTTCCAGGAACTCGCCGGGCATGCCGCCGACGTCCATCGCGATCAGGCCACGGTAGCGGCCGACGCCATGGTCTTCGTGCACGATCGGCGCGCCTTCGGTCAGCTCGCCCAGATCACGGATGATCGCTTCCGGCTCGCGGCCGGCACGGCGCGTGCGACGGGTGCTGCCGGCGCGCTCGGGGAACAGCTGGCGCTCGGTCAGTACCGCGATGCGCGGTTCGTCCAGCGCGAAGCCGTCTTCCAGCGGTGCCACCGTGATGGCAAAGCGCGCATCGCTGGCGAGGAAGCTGGGCAGGTCGGCCGCCACCGGCGGCTTCAGCTCGGCGGCCTGCAGCACTTCCAGCAGGGCTTCGCGGCGGCCCGGTGAATCGGCGGCGATCAGCACCCGGCCCGGGTAGTGGCCGAGGAAGGATTTCAGCGCATCGCCGGCGGGTGCCTCGCGCGCGGCCACCGGCAGCGGCGGCAGCGGCTGGTCGCCCAGCGCATGCGCATCGGCAATGCGTGCATGCTCAGGCGCCCACACCTCGATGCGCGCGGCATCGTTCAAGCGCTCGCGCAGCAGTTCCGGCGACAGGTACAGCGACGACGGCGGCAGCAGCGGCCGTTCCACATCGTGGCGGCGCTGCTCGTAACGGTCACCGGTCTGCGCCCAGAAGGCGACCGCTGCTTCGTCCGCACCGGTGCACACCACCGGCAGGCTGCCGGCGGGCAGGTAGTCGAACAGGGTGGCGGTGCGGTCGAAGAACAGCGGCAGGTAGTACTCGATGCCAGCCGGGGCCAGCCCGGATTTCAGGTCCTGGTACAGCGAGCTGCGCCGGGTATCGACATCGAAGCGCTCGCGCAGCGTGCCCAGCACGCGGGCGATGCTGGCATCGTCCATCGGCACTTCGCGGCCCGGCAGCATGTGCACCGACTCGACCTTGTCCAGCGAGCGCTGGCTTTCCGGGTCGAAGGCGCGGATCGAGTCGATGTCCTCGTCCAGCAGCTCGACCCGCAGCGGCTCGTCGGCGCCCATCGGGAACACATCGAGCAGGCCGCCACGCACGGCGAAGTCGCCCGGGTCCATCACCTGCGGCACGTTGCGGTAGCCGGCGCTTTCCAGGCGGCGCTTCTCGGCCTCCAGGTCCAGGCGCTGGCCGACCTTCAGGTCGAAGCTGCCACCGATGACGTAGCTGCGCGGGGCCAGCTGCTGCAGCACCGTCTGTACCGGCACCACCACCAGGCCACGCTTCAGCGTGGGCAGGCGGTGCAGTGCAGCCAGGCGCTGGGAAATGATGTCCGGGTGCGGGCTGAAGCGGTCGTAGGGCAGCGTTTCCCAATCCGGGAAAGCGACCACCGGCAGGTCCGGATCGGTGCCGATCAGGGTCTGCAGGTCGGCTTCGAGCTGGTTGGCGCCGTGGTTGTCACGGGCGATCACCAGCAGCGGCGCGTCATGCGCGCGCGCCGCCTGGACCAGGTACCAGGCCAGGGCGGTCGGCGAAGCGGGGGCGCGCCACCAGGCGCGGAGCTGGCCGGCGCGCGGCAGCGGCGGGGCGGGGTATGAGGTACGCGACATGGACCGCCGATCTTAGCAGAAGGCGGTGTCGCTACCGTGTGCGCAACTTCCGGTAGCGCCGGGCCATGCCCGGCGGATGCCACATCACCGCTGCGCTCGCCGGGCGTGGCCCGGCGCTACCTTAATTGTCCAGTTCCAGCACCATGCGGACCAGGCCGTCGGCGCCGTTGGGGTGCGGTACCGGTTTGAAGCCCAGCGAGGCCGCCAGCTGCTTCATCGGCTCGTTCTCGGCTGCCACGTCGCCATACAGGCGGTCCAGGTACTTGCCGCGGCCCCACTTCACCAGCTTGCGCATCAGCTGCCGGCCCAGGCCCTGGCCGATCAGGAAGCGGCTGATCAGGATCGCGTATTCGGCCTCACGGGTGCCGGGGATGATCGAGGCGCGCGCCACCGCACCCACGACCGCCTCACCGGCGGGCAGCGACTCGGCGGCCACCAGGGTGATTTCGGTCTTGGGGTTGGGATGGGTCAGGCGCTGGGTGGTGTCCGGCGAAAGCTCGGTCACCGACTGCAGGAAACGGTCACGGATTTCTTCCGGCCCGAAGAGGCTGAAGGCGGCCTGCAGCGGCGCGCCGTCTTCCGGGCGGATGGGGCGGATCAGCAGCTCGTGGCCGCTGGGAGCCTTGAAGATCTCATGCCAGGGCGGCATGCGGTTGCGAGTGGCCATACCGGGTGATTCCTTGGTGGTCCATCGATTGTGGCATCACCGGGGCTGCATTCCGTGAACGAAAGGCTCACGTGCGTACAGCCTCGTGAAGACGGCAGATCGTCGCTTGATCGTCGCTTGCGCGTGGGCTATTCGGGCGCCTTCAGCCAATCCAGGCGGGTCGTGGCACCCGGCTCGCCCAGGTGCTGGCGCAGCGCCGGCAGGGCCGGGCCGACCACCCGGTCGAACTGCCAGGGGGCATTGAGCAGCAGCATGCCGCTGCCGTTGAGGCGCAGCGGGGAATCGTCCGGACGCACCAGGAACTCGATGGTCATGGCCGATTTCACCGGCAGGGCGGCAGCCTTGCGCAGGAAATGCAGGATGGTGCGGCGCTGCTTGATCGGGAACCAGACCGCACAGGTCGCCTGCGGCCAGCGCGCCAGGGTCTCGGCCAGGGCGGCCAGGATGGCCTGGTACTCGGCATCCTGCGCTTCATACGGCGGGTCGATCAGGACCAGGCCACGGCCGATCTTGGTGCCGTTGGCCTTCGGCGGCAGCTGCGAGCGCAGCAGGGCATAGCCATCGCCGGGGTGCACGCCGACGCGGCTGTCGTGGGCGAACAGCGCCTTCAGCGAGGCCGCCTCGTCTTCCTGCAGCTCGCAGACGGCCATCCGGTCCTGCGCGCGCATGGCCTGGGCGCTCAGCAGCGGCGAACCGGGGTAGGTGATCATCGCGCCCACCGGGTTGTCGGCCTGCACGGCCTTCAGGTAGCGCTCGACCACCTCCGGCAGCTTGGGCTGGGCCATCAGCCGCATGATCCCGTCTTCGGCCTCCAGGGTCTTGCGGCCCTCTACGCTGGCCAGCAGGTAGCGGCCGGCACCGCCATGGGTGTCGAGCACGAAGAACGGGCTGTCCTTGCGCTTGAAGCTGTCGATCAGGGCCAGCTGCACGATGTGCTTGAGGACATCGGCATGGTTGCCGGCATGGAAGGCGTGGCGATAGTTCATGGGCGGCAGTGTACGGGGCGGCGGCCGCAGCGGCTATGCTGCGCGCCATGACACACCCTGTTGCCCAGGTCCTGGTGGTCGAGGACGAAGCCGCCATCGCCGAAACCGTGCTGTACGCCCTGCGCAGCGAAGGCTACGCGGCCAGCCACTGCCTGCTGGGTGGCGAAGCCCTGCAGCGCCTTCAGGAGGGCGATGTGGACGTGGTGGTGCTGGACGTGGGCCTGCCCGACCTCAGCGGCTTCGAGGTCTGCCGCCGCCTGCGCGCCCTGCCGGGGCCGCAGGCGCAGGTCCCGGTGATCTTCCTGACCGCCCGCAACGATGAACTGGACCGCGTGCTGGGCCTGGAGCTGGGGGCCGACGACTACATGGCCAAGCCCTTTTCGCCGCGCGAGCTGGTGGCCCGGGTGCGCGCCCGCCTGCGCCGCGTGCCACCCGCCGCCCCGGCCGCCGCGGTGGTCGAGCCCGGCTGGCGCGAACACGGGGCCTTCGCCATCGACCGCGAGGGCCGGCGCATCCGCTACCAGGGCCATGCGCTGGACCTGACCCGCTACGAATACGCCCTGCTGGAGGCGCTGCTGCAGCGCCCCGGGGCCATTCTCAGCCGCGCGCAGCTGATGGACCGCGGCTGGGACAGCAGTGCCGACAGTGCCGACCGCACCGTTGATACCCACGTCAAGACGCTGCGCGCCAAGCTGCGCGCCGCGGGGGCCAGCGACGACCCGATCCGCACCCACCGTGGCCTGGGCTACGCGCTGGAGACCTGAGCCATGCGTCTGGTACTGAAGCTGTTCCTGGGCTTCTTCCTGATCACCGGCATCGCCGCGTTCTTCGTGATGCGGGTGTTCGTCAACGAGGTGAAGCCGGGTGTGCGCCAGGCGATGGAATCGACCCTGGTCGATGCGGCCAACGTGCTCGCCGAAATGGCCGCCGCCGACGTCAAGGCCGGCACGATCGGCAGCGGCAGCTTCACCCGCAACCTGGCCAAGGCCCGCCAGCGCGACCTGAAGGCGATGGTCTGGCGCTTCCCGAAGCGCTCGCTGGATTACCGGGTGACGATCACCGATGCGCGCGGCATCGTCATCTACGATTCGCTGGGCCGCGACATGGGCCGCGACAATTCGCGCTGGAATGATGTCTACCGCACGCTGCGCGGCGAGTACGGCGCGCGCTCCAGCCCGGAGATCGCCGGCAGCGAGGGCGACACGGTGATGCACGTGGCCGCGCCGGTCTACGACCCTGCCGATGGCCACACCCTCATCGGCGTGCTCAGCCTGGCCCAGCCCAACCGCAGCATCGATCCGTTCATCGCGGCCAGCCAGCGCGCCATCATGGAGCGCGGGGCGTGGCTGATCGGTCTGTCCGCGCTGGTGGGCGTACTGGTGACGATGTGGCTGACCACCGGCCTGGGCCAGCTCAGCCGTTATGCACGCGCGGTCACCGCCGGTGAGCCGGTGCCGCCGCCACGGCGCCGCCGCGACGAGATCGGCGATCTCGGACAAGCCCTGGAAACCATGCGCCGCAAGCTGGAAGGCAAGGCCTACGTCGAGCAGTACGTGCAGTCGCTGACGCACGAGATGAAGAGCCCGCTGGCCGCCATCCGCGGTGCCGCCGAACTGCTGCAGGAACCGATGCCCGATGCCGACCGCGCGCACTTCGCGCGCAGCATCGTCGACCAGCAGGAGCGGCTGACCGAAACCATCGACAAGCTGCTGGCGCTGGCCGAGGTCGAACAGCACGGCTGGCTGCAGACCCGCGATCCGATCGCGCTGGGCGCGCTGCTGGATGATGCCGCCGCTGCCGCCCAGGTGCGCGCACGGGCAGCCGGTGTGGAGGTGCGCATCGGCGCGGTGCCGGACCTGCGCGTGCACGGCGATGCCTATCTGCTGCGGCAGGCGCTGCACAACCTGATCGACAACGCGGTGGCATTCTCGGCGGCCGGCAGCGTGGTCGAACTGGAGGCGGTTGCCGATGGCCAGGGCGTGCGCCTGCAGGTCGCTGACCGTGGCGCGGGCGTACCCGAATACGCGCGCGAACGGGTGTTCGAGCGCTTCTATTCGCTGGCCCGCCCGGGCAGTGGCCGGCGCAGCTCCGGCCTCGGCCTGCCGTTCGTGCAGGAAGTGGCCCGCCTGCACGATGGCCGCGCCAGCCTCGAGCCGAGGCCCTCGGGCGGGACCATGGCCAGCCTGTGGCTGCCACTGGGTGGGCCGGTGCAGCGCGCCCGCCGCTGACTTCACATCCGCTTCAAATTCGCCACAAACCCCGCTCACCGCCGCCGTCCATCCTGCAGTCCTCTCCAACGAGGATGGACGATGAAATCCCTGAAGATGCTGTTGCGGTTCGCCATCGTCGGCGGACTGATCCTGCTGCTGCTGATCCCGCTGACGATGATCCGCGGCGTCATCAACGAGCGCAGTGCGTACCGCGACGAAGCGTTCGCACGGGTGGCCGACAGCCGCGCCGGTGCGCAGCGCCTGGTGGGCCCGGTGCGGGTGGTGCCGTGGGTCGAGCGCCAGCACGTCGAGGTGGTGGACGCCAAGGGCAACAAGAAGACCGAGGTGCAGGTGACCGAAGGCCATTGGCTGCAGATGCCGGCCTCGCTGGACGTGGGTGGCGAGATGCTGCCCAGCCAGCGCGAAGTGGGCCTGTTCAAGGTGCCGGTGTACAGCTGGAACGGCCAGCTGAAGGCGACCTTCGCCGCCGACGACTACCCGGTGAAGCCCGGCCGCAGCTACGGCCAGCCGTACGTGGTGCTGGGCGTGTCCGATGCCCGCGGCCTGGTCGGCACGCCGGACCTGCGCGTGGACGGCAAGCCGGTGCGGCTGCTGCCCGGTGTCGGCGTAGCCAGCCAGGTGGGGCGTGGCCTGCATGCGCCGGTGGCCGGCTTCAGCGACAGCCAAGGCGGCACGCTGGCCGGCAGCAGCATTGAACTGCAGCTGCGCCTGGATGGCAGCCGCGCGCTGTCGGTGGTGCCGGTGGGCGATGACACGAAGATCGCGCTGCGCTCGCGCTGGCCGCACCCGTCCTTCAGCGGCGCCTTCCTGCCCAACGAGCGGCGCGTCGATGCACAGGGCTTCAACGCGCACTGGGCGGTGTCCTCGCTGGCCTCCGATGCACAGGCCCAGCTGCGTGCCGAGGGTGCAGTCGATTCACAGGCGGTGACCGTATCGCTGGTCGATCCGGTCGATGCCTACACCCAGGCCGACCGCGCTTCCAAGTACGGCATCCTGTTCGTGGTGCTCACCTTCGTCGGCTTCATCCTGTTCGAACTGATCAAGTCGCTGCGCATCCACCCGCTGCAGTACCTGATGGTCGGCCTGGCGCTGGCGATCTTCTTCCTGCTGCTGATCAGCCTGTCCGAGCACATCACCTTCTGGAAGGCGTACCTGGTATCGGCCGTGGCCTGCATCGGCCTGCAGGCGGTGTACCTGGCCCACGTGCTGGGCCACTGGAGGCGTGGCCTGGGCTTCGCCGCGATGCTGACGCTGTTGTACGGCGCGCTGTATGGCCTGCTGGTGTCGGAAAACAACGCGCTGCTGATGGGATCGCTGCTGCTGTTCGTGATCCTGGCACTGGCGATGTGGGTGACCCGCCGGGTCGACTGGTACGCGCTGGGCGCGGACCTGAAGTAAGGAGCACACCATGGGCTGGCGCCAGGGATTGCGGCAACGGGCACGTCAGGGCATACCGGCCCTGCTGGAAGTGGATGCACTGCTGCAGGCACATGGTGTGCTGGCGGCCCTGCCGGGGGCACGGATCGCCCCCGGCCTGGTCCGCTTCCAGCTGGCAGCGGTGACCTGCGAGGGATTGCAGCGCAAGGGGCTGGAATGGCTGGCCGGCGCGCGGCAGGGACGCGGCGCGCTGGGCGGGCGGGTGCCACGCTACCGGCCATGGAAGGCCGGCGCGGCGGCGCTGTCGGAGATCGGCATCGACGGACTGCCGGCAGACTGGCCGGCGCATGCGGCGGTGTATGGCTGCAGCAGCGTGGACCAGCGCCACTGGTTGCTGTTGTTGCCCGGGCGCGCGCAGCTGTGGCTGGGGTGGTGTGGGTGATCGACGCGCCCGTCCATGACCGATGGGACGGGGGCGCTGCGCCCCTGCTGGCTAGACTCGATGGGTTGACGATCGAGCCGAAGGGCAGGGGTGTGGCGTGTTGAAGTGGAACGGGCTGAAGTGGGGCGCGCTGAAGTGGGGTGTGCTGGCCACAGCGCTGGCGATGGGTGGCAATGCAATGGCGCAGCAGCGCGAACCGGTGGACCTGGACATGGTCAGCCGCATCCGCCAGGAGGCCTTCCACCGTTCGCAGGTGATGGATACCTTCAGCTACCTCACCGAGCGCATCGGCCCGCGCCTGACCAACTCGCCGGCGATGGGCCGCGCCAATGCGTGGACGCGCGGCAAGTTCAGCGAATGGAAGCTGGACAACGTGCATGACGAAGCGTTCGACGACTTCGGCCGTGGCTGGGAATTCACTTCGGCCAGCGTGGAAATGCTCGGCGACCGCGTGCAGCCGCTGCACGCCCTGCCCAAGGCGTGGACGCCCGGCACCCGCGGCCCGGTCGAGGGCGAGCTGGTGCACGTGGAGATCAAGAAGCTCGAGGACATCGAGCAGTACCGCGGCAAGCTGCGCGGCAAGATCCTTCTGCTGGGCGAGGCCCGCGAGTACAAGCGCGGTACCGAGCCGGATTCGCACCGGCACGACGCGACCTCGCTGGAAGGCCTGCAGGAATTCACCCTGCCCAAGGATGTGGCCTCCGAGCGGGCCAAGCGGGTGAAGGAATACAAGGAACGCCAGGAACTGGCCGCCAAGGTCAACGCCTTCTTCGTGGAAGAGGGCGCGCTGGCCGCGATCAGCATCAGCAGCTGGGACAACGGCATCATCCGTGTTGCCGGCGGCGGCTCGCGCAAGGCGGGCGAATCGGTGGGCATCCCGGAACTGGCGATGATCGCCGAGCACTTCAACCCGCTGGTGCGCGCGCTGGAGGCCAAGCAGCCGGTGCACCTGCGCGTGGACGTGGCCGCACGCTTCACCGATGAGGCCGACCAGCCGGGCTACAACACGCTGGCCGAGATCCGTGGCAGCAGCAAGCCCGATGAAGTGGTGATGATCGGCGCCCACCTGGATTCCTGGCACAGCGGCACCGGCGCCGCCGACAACGCCGCCGGCGTGGCGGTGATGATGGAAGCCATGCGGATCCTCAAGGCCACCGGCGCCAAGCCGAAGCGGACGATCCGCGTGGCCCTGTGGAGCGGCGAGGAACAGGGCCTGATCGGCTCGCAGGCCTATGTGGCCAAGCACTTCGGTCGTTTCCCGGAGCCCACCGACCCGGCACAGAAGGCGCTGCCGGCGTCGCTGCGCGACCCGACCGGTGCCCTGCAGAAGACCCGCGACTACGGCAAGTTCCAGGTCTACTTCAACATGGACAACGGCTCGGGCCGCTTCCGTGGCATCTACGCCCAGGAAAACCTGGCGGCGATGCCGATCTTCGAAGCCTGGCTGGCCCCGTTCCATGACGTCGGCGCGACCACCGTGGCCACCCGCAACACCGGCAGCACCGACCACATCAGCTTCGACCGCATCGGCCTGCCGGGCTTCCAGTTCATCCAGGACCGGCTGGACTACTTCACCAACGTCCACCACAGCCACCTGGACACCTGGGACCACGCCGAGCCGGACGACCTGAAGCAGGCTGCAGCCATCGTCGCTTCGTTCGCCTACAACGCGGCGATGCGCGAGCAGTCGTTCCCGCGCAAGGCTGAACCGCAGCCCTGAAAAACCGGGCGGGAGGGGCTGGCTGCGTCCGCCCCTCCTTGCCTTTCCGGGGCTGGTGGTAAAATCGGGGGATTCCCGTTCCCCGAGCCCTCCATGATCTGCCGCACCCGCTTCGCCCCCAGCCCCACCGGTTACCTGCACATCGGCGGTGCCCGCACCGCGCTGTACTGCTGGCTGGAGGCCCGCCACCGCGGCGGCGAGTTCGTGCTGCGCATCGAGGACACCGACCGTGAACGCAGCACCCAGGGCGCGATCGACGCGATCCTGGAGGCGATGGACTGGCTGGGCCTGGACTACGACGTCGGCCCGATCTACCAGACCGACCGCGTCGCCCGTTACCTGGAAGTGGCCGAACAGCTGGTGGCCGACGGCAAGGCGTACTACGCCTACGAAACCCGCGAAGAGCTGGACGCGATGCGCGAGGCCGCCATGGCCAAGCAGGAAAAGCCGCGCTACAACGGCGCCGCGCGCGAGCTGGGCCTGCCGCGCAAAGATGACCCGAACCGCGTCATCCGCTTCAAGAACCCGCTGGACGGCACCGTGGTGTTCGACGACCTGATCAAGGGCCGCATCGAGATCGCCAACAGCGAGCTGGATGACATGGTCATCTTCCGCCCGGACGGCTACCCCACCTACAACTTCGCGGTGGTGGTGGACGACTGGGACATGGGCATCAGCGAGGTCATCCGCGGCGACGACCACATCAACAACACCCCGCGCCAGATCAACCTGTACGAAGGCATCGGTGCGCCGGTGCCGAAGTTCGGCCACATGCCGATGATCCTGGACGAGCAGGGCGCCAAGCTGTCCAAGCGCACCGGCGCGGCCGACGTGATGCAGTACAAGGACGCCGGCTACCTGCCCGACGCGCTGCTGAGCTACCTGGCCCGCCTGGGCTGGTCGCACGGTGACCAGGAGCTGTTCAGCCGCCAGGAGCTGGTCGAGCTGTTCGACGTGACCAACTGCAATTCCAAGGCCTCGCGCCTGGACATGGCCAAGCTGGGCTGGGTCAACCAGCACTTCCTGAAGACCGAGGAGCCGGCCAGCATCGTGCCGCACCTGGTCTACCAGCTGGAAAAGCTGGGCCTGGACGTGGCCGCCGGCCCGGCCCCGGTGGACGTGGTGATCGCCCTGCGCGAGCGCGTGCAGACCCTGAAGGAAATGGCCGAGAAGGCCGTGGTCTGGTACCAGCCGCTGACCCAGTACGACGACGCGGCCGTGGCCAAGCACTTCAAGGCCGGCGCCGAACTGCCGCTGGGCAAGGCCCGCGAGCTGCTGGCCGCCCTGCCGGAATGGACCGCCGAAGCCGTGGGCGTGGCCCTGCACGACGCTGCCGCCGCCCTGGAAATGGGCATGGGCAAGGTCGCGCAGCCGCTGCGCGTGGCCATCACCGGCACCCAGGTCAGCCCTGACATTTCCCATACCGTGTACCTGGCTGGCCGCGAACAGGCCTTGAAACGCATCGATGTGGCCATTACCAAGGTAGCAACGGCCTGAGCCCTGCCGCCCAGACCTGAACCGGAGAACGCGCATGCCTGCCAAACCTGCTTCTGCCTGTACCGCCCCGCACCACCACGTCCACGACGCATCGGATTTCGTGGCGGTGGTGGAGCGTGTCTCGCGCGAGCGCGGCCTGCGCCTGACCCCGATCCGCGCCAACGTGCTCAAGCTGATCGCCGAGGCCGGCAAGCCGGTCAAGGCCTACGAGCTGCTGGAGTGGGTGCGCAACGGCAAGGGCGTGGGCGCCGACGCCCCGCCCACCGTGTACCGCGCGCTCGATTTCCTGATGGCCAATGGGTTCGTGCACAAGCTGGAATCGGTCAATGCCTTCGTGGCCTGCCACCATCCCAGCAGCGCGGCGCATTCGGTGCCGTTCCTGATCTGCAACAGCTGCCACAGCGCGGTGGAACTGGAAGACCGCGAAATCGTCACCCAGCTGGAAAAGCGCGCCAAGGAGCTGGGCTTCCAGCCGCAGGCGCAGACCCTGGAAGTGCACGGACTCTGCGCGCGCTGCGCCGCGTAACGGATCGTGATCCTGGGGTCAGAGCCCTTTTGCCAAGGCAAAAGGGATCTGATCCCGCATGAGGTCCGGGGTCGGATCCCTTTGCCCCAGGCAAAGGGCTCTGACCCCCTCTCACAGACGCTGCCGCAGTCGCTTCAGCACGGGCGTGCGCGCAGCAGCCAGCTCGTCGTCCTCCAGCGCCAGCGATTGCACCCAGACCAGCGCCTCGGGCATGCAGGCACCGCGTGCGGCATACAGCGCCAGGCTCCGGCCCCGCGTTGATGGCGCCTGTTGCCACGCCCGTTGCACCAGGCGCAGCAGCGCCTGCTGCATTGCCACTGGCACCACAACGCACTTTTCGAACGACAGCAGCGAGTTCAGCGCGGCCAGCGCCCGCGACGGCGGCGACTGCGGATCGTCCTGGCTGAAGTCGGCCCGTTCGCAGAACGCCAGCAGTGCCGCCACCGACGCCTCGCTGCGCACGTCCTCCAGCACGCTGATCGCATAGGTCACCAGGCGCGGGTCCGACAGCAGCGGCAGCAGCCCTGCAACGCCCTGGTGGCCGAATGCCGCACACGCCTGCGCCCACGGTGCCATCGGTGCGAAGTGCGTGCCATCGGCGTTGTACTGGAATTTCTTTCGCCATCGGTACAGCGCACACAGCCGCTCGATCTCGGCCGCGCCCTCGGCACCGTGCTCCAGCACGAAGCGGATCAGGTCCTCCACTTCCACGTTGCCGCCATGCTCCAGCGGCGCAGGGCCCTTGGCCGCCTTTTTGGCCAGCGCGTTGAATTTCATGTCTGTTGCCTGTTCCTGGCGTAGAGCAGTCGAGCATGGCTCGACTCTACAAATAAAGCGGAGCCGCAGCCCCCGCTTTAGATTTTATTCCTTTGAATCACGTGGCTGACGCGCACGGAAAATGTCCGTGGCCGGGTGGGTGGGCTGCGCAGGGGCGTGAGCCGCATGGATGCGGCGACCGAGCTTACAGGGATGTACTTGCAGCGTCCCCTGCGCAGCCCACCCACCCGGCCCAACCAGCAAACCCCAACCGCAACGATCGGCCACGAGGGGCTCCGCCGTTCGCCGCCCACGGCGAAGCCGCGCTTCTCGGCAGCAAGGCAGTCGACTAACTGTGATCTCTCTGTACGTTGTTCATCCGGGACATCTTTGGAAAATGGTGGTTACCACACCGTTCCAGCCCCCAAAGAGCCCGGATGAACAATCATAAAAATGCCCGTTTGACGCCCTTTAGTCGAGCGCTTCTGGTCCGCCGTATCCTCACCAGAAGCGCTCGACTAAAGGGCGTCAAACGGGCATTTTTATGATTGTTCATCCGGGCTCTTTGGGGGCTGGAACGGTGTGGTAACCACCATTTTCCAAAGATGTCCCGGATGAACAACGTACAGAGAGATCACAACTAACAGTCGGCTCTACCAAGAAGCGCGGCGCCGGTCAGTGCGCCGGGGCGCCGTTGCCGTCGATCTTGCTCAGCTGGTACAGCTCCAGGCCGATGCGCTTGATCAGGCCCAGCTGCTGCTCCAGCCACCAGGCGTGGTCTTCCTCGGTGTCCTTCAACTGCGCCAGCAGCATGTCGCGGCTCACGTAGTCGCCCTTCTCCTCGCACAGCTTCATGCCGGCGGCGAGATTGTTCCGAACGGCGTATTCAGTATCGAGATCCTTCTGCAGCATCTCTTCCACCGTCTTGCCCGGCTCGGTGGCATGCGGGCGCATGTCCGGGTCGCCGCCCAGGAACAGGATGCGGCGCAGCAGCGCGTCGGCGTGCTGGGTTTCTTCTTCCATCTCGTGGTTCAGGCGTTCGTACAGCGCGAACAGGCCCTGGTCCTCGTAGCGGCGGGAATGGATGAAGTACTGGTCACGGGCAGCAAGCTCGCCGCGCAGCAGTTCCTTCAGGCAGGCGATGACGTCCGGGTTGCCTTTCATGGGGGTGCTCCTGTGGATCGATGCGGCATAGGGTGCCGCATTTCAAAATACGGTGATCTAATCGGAATCAGTCGCAGTTGCGCCTGCGGCTACAATCCCCCCTCGAGTGCCGGAAGGACCTGCAATGCGACGTACCTGGCGTTGGATACTGGCAGTGCTCATCGCCATCGTGCTGGTCACCGCACTGGTCCTGTGGCTGCTGCTGCGCGGCAGCCTGGCCGAGCTGGAAGGCGAACAGGCCCTGCCCGGGCTGGCCGCGCCGGTCAGCGTCGAGCGTGACGCGCTGGGCGTGGTCACCATCACCGCCGGCAGCCAGGCCGATGCCATGCGCGCCCTCGGCCACGTGCATGCGCAGGAACGCTATTTCGAAATGGACCTGATGCGCCGCAGTGCCGCAGGTGAACTGTCGGCCCTGTTCGGGCCGGTAGCCATCGACGCCGACAAGCGCATGCGCGTGCACCGGCTGCGCGCACGCACCGAGGCGCATCTGGACGAGGCACTGGGCGCCAACCCGCAGGCCGTGCGCGCCTACGTGGACGGTGTCAACGCAGGCCTGGCCGATCTGTCGGTGCGGCCCTGGGCCTACCTGCTGCTGCGGCAGTCGCCCGCGCCCTGGCAGGCCAGCGACAGCGTGCTGGCCGGGCTGGCCATGTATGCCGACCTGCAGGACCCGGACAACCAGAACGAACTGGCGCTGGCGCGCATCCGCGATGTGGTGCCGCCGGCCCTGCACGCACTGCTGGCCCATGATGGCAGTAGCTGGGACGCGCCGCTGCAGGGCGAGCCGCGCGGCGATGCGCAGCTGCCCGATGCCGCGCAGCTGGACCTGCGCTCGCTGGCCGCCGCACCCGCGGCGCCTGCCGCCGAGGCCGATGCGGTCGGCAGCAACAACTTCGCCGTGGCCGGTGCGCTCACCGCCGATGGCCGCGCCATCATTGCCGACGACATGCACCTGGCCCTGCGCGCACCCAGCCTGTGGTTCCGCGTACGCCTGCGCTACCCGGACCCGAAGGCACCCGGCGGCCAGGTCGACGTCAGTGGCTTCTCGCTGCCCGGCGTACCGGCGGTCATCGTGGGCAGCAACGGGCATGTCGCCTGGGGCTTCACCAACAGCTACATCGACACCGCCGACTTCCGCCGCGAACCGGCCAATGCGGCGGTGACGGTGCACGAAGAACGCATTGCGGTAGCAGGCCAGGGCGAAGTCGTGTTGCCGGTGCGCGAAACCGCCTGGGGGCCGATCCTGCACACCCATGCCGACGGCAGCGGCGATGCCCTGCGCTGGGTCGCCCACCTGCCCGGCGCGGTGCGCATGGATTTCGCGGACATGGCCCGCGCCGGCGACCTCGACCAGGCACTGGCAACGGCCGACCACGCGGGCATTCCCGCGCAGAACCTGGTGATCGGCGACCGCAGCGGGCGCATCGCCTGGCGGCTGGTCGGTGCGCGCCCGGACCGTGGCCCCGGCTGCGTGCCGCAGGGCTTCAACACCGCGCAGAACAGCACGGACTGCGCGCCGTGGCCGATCCGCAGCGATGCCGCACCGGCCCTGGTCGATCCACCGGGGCAACGCCTGTGGACCGCCAACAGCCGCGTGGTCGACGATGCCACCCTGGCCGTGGTCGGCAATGCCGGCTATGACCTGGGCGCGCGCGGCCAGCAGATCCGCAACCTGCTGGCCACCCAGGACCGCTTCGACGAGCACGACCTGCTGGCGATCCAGCTGGACGACCGTGCGGTGTTCCTGCAGCGATGGTGGGTGCTGCTGCACGAAACCGCCGAGCACAGCGACGACCCGTCATTGAAGCGCCTGGCTGCCGCCAGCGAACACTGGGACGTGCGCGCCTCGGCCAATTCAACCAGCTACCGGATCGTGCGCGGTTTCCGCGGCGACGTGCTGGATGCCATCGAGAGCGCGCTGCTGGCACCTGCCAAGGCCAGGCTGGGCGACGACTACCTGCCGCCGCGGCTTGCGCAGCTGGAAGGCGTGGTCTGGCCGATGCTGGAACAGCGCCCGGCCAACCTGCTGCCGCCGGGCGTGGACAGCTGGGACGCGCTGCTGGCCAAGGCCGCGCGCACGCTCGAAGCCGACCTTGAGAAGCAGGGGCCGCTGCAGCAGCGCACTTGGGGCGAGCGCAATGTCGCCGACATCTGCCACCCCGTCTCGCGTGCCCTGCCCGCCTTCACCCGTCGCTGGCTGTGCATGCCCGCCGATCAGCTGCCCGGTGACCGCGACATGCCGCGCGTGCAGGGGCCGAGCTTCGGCGCTTCTCAGCGCATGGTGGTCTCGCCGGGCCACGAAGCCGACGGCATCGTGCACATGCCCGGCGGCCAGAGTGGCCACCCGCTGTCGCCCTATTGGGCCGCCGGCCACGAAGACTGGGTGCATGGCCGCCCCACCCCGTTCCTGCCGGGACCGGCGCAGCACGTGATGAAGCTGGTCCCCGCGCGGTAAATGTAGAGCCGAGCCCATGCTCGGCTGCCTTGGCGCGAAGCCGAGCATGGGCTCGGCTCTACAGCAAACAGATCAGGCCTTGCGGCGCTCGATCAGGTTCAACAGCGGGCCGGTCATCGCCGTGGTCACCAGGGCCATGATCACCAGCACCGCGAACAGGCGGTCGCCGAGCAGGCCCAGCTCATAGCCCAGGTTGAGCACGATCAGCTCCATCAGGCCACGGGTGTTCATCAACGCCCCCAGGCGCCAGGCCTCGCGGTTCTCCATGCCGGTGCTGCGCGCGGCACTCCAGGTGCCCAGCAGCTTGCCAGCGGTCGCCACCACGATCACCACCGCGCACAGCAGCAGATCGCTGGTCTGCAACGCATCGGCGCGCATGCGCAGGCCGGTCATGGCGAAGAACAGCGGCAACAGCAGGGTCGCGGCGAAGGGTTCGACCCTGGCCACCAGCAGGTCGCGCAGCTGCGTGTTGGAGGACACCGCCACGCCGGCTGCGAACGCGCCGAACAGCGCGTGGATGCCCAGCACCTCGGTGACCAGCGCACTGGCCAGTGACAGCAGAAGGATGCCCAGCAGCCAGCGGCCCTCACGGCCCGGCGCGATCTGCTGGCGGAAAAACCACGGCTTGACCGCGCCCAGCATCAGCGCGATGAACAACACCACGCAGACCAGGTTGATGCTGGCCGACAGCCAGCCGGTGGCCTGTGCAGCGGCGACGATCAGCGCCAGCATGCACCACGCCGTGGCATCGCCCAGCGCCGCACAGGCGATGGACGTCTGCCCCAGCGGCGTCTGCGTGATGCCGCGGTCGGCGAGGATGCGCAGCAGCACCGGGAAGGCGGTGATGCTCATGGAAATGCCGACGAACAGCGCAAAGGCCGTGAAGCCGACGCCCTGCGGTCCATGTTCGGGATAGAGCCAGATGGCCAGCCCCACGCCCAGCACGAACGGCAGGGCGATGCCTGCATGGCTGACAGTGAAGGCGAATTTGCGGCGGCCGCGCAGCGCGCCGAGGTCGAGTTCGGCACCCGCCACCAGCAGGAACATCAGCACGCCCAGCTGGCTGAGCATGCCCAGCGGCCCCAGCGACGCAGCCGGGAACAAGGCACCATGCAGCTGTGGCAGCAGGCTGCCCAGCACCAACGGGCCCATCATCAGGCCGGCCGCCATTTCGCCGATCACCGCCGGCTGGCCGAAATACTTCAGCAGCGCGCCCGCGCCCTTGGCCACCAGCAGCAGCACCAGCAGCTGCAGCAGGAACAGGCCCAGCGGCGAGGACAGGTGGTGGGCCCAGTCGCTGCCGACCACGGCTTCGGCCTTGGCTGCAACCGACGGCACGCCCGGCCCGGCATAACGCGCAAGCGCCAGGCCGATCGCCAGCGGAACCCCGGCCCAGGCCAGGTAGCGCCACCCCCACTTCGTCGGCGGCACGCTGCCCCCGGTCTGTACGTCCATGAACATTCCCCAATGTGCAGGGGGCCGATGATACGTCCTTCCTTCGCGCGCCCGCCGGGCATGGCCCGGCGCTACCGGGGAAGGTAGCGCCAGGCCGTGTCCGGCGGAATCATTCGGCGGTAGCGCCGGGCCGTGCCCGGCGCAGACATCAGGCCAGGGCCTGCTCGTGGACGCCGGCGATGGCGCGGCCGGAGGGGTCGGCGGCGGCGGCGAAGCTGGCATCCCAGGCGATGGCGGCCGGCGATGAACAGGCGATCGACTTGCCGCCCGGCACGGTTTCCGCGGCGGCACGGCTCGGGAAGAACTGCTCGAACAGGTGGCGGTAGTAGTACGCCTCCTTGGTCTGCGGCGGGTTGTGCGGGAAGCGCTTGTCAGCCGCCGCCAGCACGCGGTCGCTCACCTGCGCCTCGGCGTGCGCCTTCAGGCCATCGATCCAGCCGTAGCCGACGCCATCGCTGAACTGCTCCTTCTGCCGCCACAGGATGCTGTCAGGCAGGTAGCCATCGAAGGCTTCGCGCAGCACCGCCTTTTCGATGCGGCGGCCACCGAAACCGGCGCCGACCATCTTGTGCGCGGCGTCGAAGCGCATCGCCACATCGAGGAACTCGCGGTCGAGGAACGGCACGCGCGGCTCCACGCCCCAGGCCATCATCGATTTGTTGGCACGCAGGCAATCGTAGTTGTGCAGGGCATCGAGCTTGCGCACCAGTTCCTGGTGGAATTCGCGCGCATCCGGTGCCTTGTGGAAGTACAGGTAGCCACCGAAGATCTCGTCGCTGCCCTCACCGGACAGCACCATCTTCACCCCCATCGCCTTGATGCGGCGGGCCAGCAGGAACATCGGTGTCGATGCACGAATGGTGGTGACGTCGTAGGTTTCGATGTGGCGGATCACTTCGGGCAGCACGTCCAGGCCTTCCTCGAAGCTGTACTCGAAGCCGTGGTGGACGGTGCCCAGTGCTTCGGCGGCGATGGCGGCAGCGGCCAGGTCGGGCGAACCCTTCAGGCCGATCGCGAAGGAATGCAGGCGCGGCCACCAGGCCTCGCTCTGCCCGCCATCCTCGATGCGGCGGCGTGCGTAGCGGGCGGCCACGGCGGCCACCAGCGAGGAATCGAGGCCACCGGACAGCAGCACGCCGTAGGGCACGTCGCTCATCAACTGGCGCTCGACGGCCTGTTCAAACGCCTGGCGCAGTTCGGCCAGGTCGGCCTGGCGGCCTTCCACGTCGGCATAGTCGCGCCACGGCTGCTGGTAGTAGCGCACCAGTTCACCGCTGGCGCTGTCGTAGTAATGGCCCGGCGGGAACTGTGCGACGTCGGCGCAGGAATCGACCAGTGCCTTCATTTCCGAGGCCACGCGCAGGCGTCCCTGCGCATCGTGGCCCCAGTACAGCGGCACCACGCCGACCGGGTCGCGCGCCACCAGCACGCGGCCGGCATCGCGGTCCCACAGGGCGAAGGCGAAGATGCCATTGAGCTGTTCCAGCCACTGCGCCGGCGCACCGCCCTGGCGGTACACCGCGTTGATCACCTCGCAGTCCGAACCGGTCTGGAAGTCGTACGCGGTGGCCAGCGTGGCCTTGAGGGCCTGATGGTTGTAGATCTCGCCGTTGACCGCCAGAGCCAGCTGGCCGTCGGCCGACAGCAGCGGCTGCGAGCCGCCGGCCGGGTCGACGATGGCCAGGCGCTCGTGGACCAGCAGCGCACCTTCGTCCAGGTACACGCCGCTCCAGTCCGGGCCGCGGTGGCGCTGCCGCTGCGACAGTTCCAGCGCGTGGCGGCGCAGGGCGGGAAGATCGTCACCGGCCTGCAGGCCGAAGATTCCGAAGATCGAACACATGGGTGGCGCTCCTGTTGTGGGGGATTACACGGCGGGAAGGTGTTCGACCGGCCAACCAGGCCCGGGAGGGCTGCGCCCGGGCACAAAAAAACCCGCATCGGCCGATGCGGGTTTTCTGGTGTCCGGGCGTATGTTGCTGTCTATCTACCCAGGGCGCAGTCCCGCATCGGCCGCGCACGATTGCGCGCACGGTTATTCCCGCGCAGATTATTGCGGTTGGTATTGTTGACGGCGGTGGCCAGGTGGATCGACATGGCACCGACCGTAACGCGGTTTCCGGGGCCGTGCAACAGTTGCGTTGGCAACCAGCCGGACCGGCTGGCAGCGCATAATGGCCCGCCCTGCACTGTGTAACTGCAATGCAACACCGCAATGGACGCACCGCAGCGCTGACCTCCCTGCTCTGCCTGGGCCTGGCCGCCTGCCAGACGCTGCCCCCGCCCTCCGCGCTGCCGCCGTCCGAGCAGCAGGCGCTGGAAAATCGCGGAAGCGACGGCAGCTTCGAGAGTGCCTGGGATACTGCAGAAACCTTCGAGCGTTTCAACGATCCGCGCGCCATCGTTTACTACCAGCGCGCCGCAGCCGTCATGCCCTGGACCTTCCACAACGCCAGGGCGGAAGAAGCGCTGGGCCGGATCTGGAGCTCCGGTACGCTGCGCTATGCCGACAGTCCCCACATCAACCCGACACCGGTGCTGCGCGCATCCTGGCGACGCGGCGAGCGCGCCTACCTGGCCGCGGCAAACCACGGCAATCCCTACGCGTTCAATGAACTCGCCGCTGCCTATCGCCAGCATGGCGACGCACAGCAGGCGCTGCGCTGGGATCTGCGCGGAATGATCTACCAGCGCTATCCAAGCCGTTCCTCACGCCTGCCCGATGCCGTGGCCGCAGAGGCCGGCACCGTGCACGCACTGGTGGTCGGCATCCAGCGCCGTGCCGAACGCGGCGATGCCGAAGCGCAGGTGGATCTGGGCGCACTGCTGGAACGCGGCGTGGGCCTGCCACGCGATCCTGCACGTGCACTGCAGCTCTACCAGCGTGCGGGAGAACAGGGCAATGTGTTCGGCCAGTACTTCGCCGGCCTGCTGTTGGGCCGCAGTGCGCCTGGCGTGGAGAAGGACACCGAAGCAGCGACCCGCTGGTTTGCCAAGGCCGAAGCGCAGCGCTTCTACATGGCAGCACCGGGCTACTGGGAAAAAGCGATCAAGCCGCCGTTCTTCATTTTCTCGGAATGATCCCAGAAGCCGCCGGGCATGGCCCGGCGCTACCGGTCGGGGTGGGTAGCGCCGGGCCATGCCCGGCGTCATGCCTCATGCGAGCAGCCGTTCCACCAGCCGCTGGTACAGGCCCGGCAGGGCCTCCAGCTCGTCCACGCGCACGTTCTCGTCCACCTGGTGGATGCTGGCGTTGACCGGCCCCACTTCGATGCACTGCGCACCCAGCGGTGCGATGAAGCGGGCATCGGACGTGCCGCCCCCGGTGCTCTCTTCCGGCGCACGGCCGATGTGCTCGGCCAACACCGCACGCGCGGCCGCACGCAGCGGGCCTTCCGGGGTGTAGAACGGCTCGCCGCTGCGGTGCCACTTCAGCGCGTACTGCAGGCCATGCCGGTCCAGCAACGCGGTGATCTCCGCTTCCAGCTTCGGCGCATCCCAGTGCGGGTTGTAGCGGATGTTGAAATCCACCTCCAGTTCGCCGGGGATCACGTTGTTGGCGCCGGTGCCGGCGTGGATGTTGGAGATCTGCAGGCTGGTCGGCGGGAAGCTTTCATAGCCCTCGTCCCAGCGCCGCGCACTCAGTTCGGCCAGCGCGGGCGCCGCCTGGTGGATGGGATTGCGCGCCTTCTCCGGGTAGGCCACGTGGCCCTGCACGCCCTGCACGCGCAGCTTGGCCGACAGGCTGCCACGACGACCGACGCGCAGCAGGTCGCCCAGCGTCGCCGTCGACGAGGGCTCGCCGGTGATGCACCAGTCGATGCGCTGGCCGCGCTCGGCAAACAGGCGCGCGACATGGCGCACGCCATCGATGGCATCGCCTTCCTCGTCGCTGGTGAGCAGCACGGCCAGCGTGCCGGCATGGTCCGGGTGGGCGGCAACAAACTGCTCGGCAGCGATGACGAAGGCTGCCACGCTGCCCTTCATGTCCGCGGCGCCGCGGCCGTACAGCACGCCGTCGCGGATCTCCGGCGTGAACGGATCACTCTGCCACGCCTCGCGCGGGCCCGGCGGCACCACGTCGGTGTGGCCCAGCAGCACCAGCACCGGCGCACCGCTGCCGTGGGTCGCCCACAGGTTGTCGACCTCGCCCAGGCGCAGGTGCTCGCACTGGAAGCCTGCCTGCTGCAGGCGCGCGGACAGCAGCGCCTGGCAGCCCGCATCATCCGGCGTCACCGACGGCCGCGCGATCAGCTCGCAGGCCAGGTCGAGGACGGCGCTCACGCGCCACCCACGCCGAAGCGGGCCTTGAAGCCGTTGTCACTGAAGCCCTGGCTGACCGTACCGTCGGCGGTCACCACCACAGGGCGCTTGATCAGCTGCGGGTACTCGCGCAGCAGCAGCTTCCACTCGGCATCCGAGTCGGCAGCCTTGCGGTTGTCCGGCAGCTGCCGCCACGTGGTGGAGGACTTGTTGACCATCGCGCCCAGGCCGCCCAGCTGCGCGGCCCACTCCAGCAGGGTCTCCGGGCTGGGCTTGTTGTCGCGGTAGTCGACGAAGGTGTAAGGCACGCCGAAGCGGTCCAGCCACTTGGTCGCCTTCTTGCAGGTATCGCAGTTCTTCAAACCGTAGACAGTGGTGCTCATGGCCATCTGTGATGCAGGAAAACAGGTGGCCAGAATCTCACAAGAGGCGCTCGGACACGACCCGGAACGGCACCGTTGGCAGGCGGAATGCCAAGCCTTCGGCCAGGTCCACGCCCATCGCCTGCAGCCGCGGGCAGTGCTGCCCGCCCTGCAGCTGCAGTGGTTGCAGCCGGGCGATATCCACCGGCAGATCGATGCGGGTACTGGCCCAGCGCTGGTCGCAGGTGCGGGCGATGGCTTCGTCCTGGCAGGCCAGGAAGCGCAGCAGGGCCGCGTGGCCACCAAAGGCCGCGGCCCACGCCGGATGATTCCAGCCGTCGGCCGCGCACCACTGCAGGTGCAGGGCCGGGGCACTGCCCTGCCCGCCTTCGATCAGGGTGTGCCCGCCGCCATCGGCGCGCACCCCATGCTCAAAGCGCGTGGACAGATGCGGCTGCATGGCATCGCTGAACGCGCGGGCGCCGGCCACGAAGGCCAGCTGGTCCATCACGTTGCGGTCGAACAGCACCACCGGCGTGCCCTGCGGGTCGTCGTCGCGGCGCAGGTACCAGCGCCAGTTGCTCTGCCAGGGCGAAGGCATCAACGCACGCAGCGGGCCGGCCGCACGCGGGCCGAAGTGGCCGTGGCGATAGCTGAGGATGGTGTACGGGGTACGCCCTTCATGCACGACGTAATGGTGGCCCGGGGGCGGCAGCGGCGCGTGCCGCACGTCCACCCACCAGCTGGCGTAGACCACGTCGCGCACATCGCTGGCCAGCGCGGGCATGGGCCAGCGCCGCGACAGTGCGCGGCGCAGCCGGGTCCACTGCGGGGCATGCAACAGGCGCGGCAGCATCCGCCCGAACGCAGTGTCGGACGGATGCCGGTAGATCGCGGACTGCGCCAGGTCTTCCAGCGCAGTCACCTTCAGTCGGCCAGGCCGCGCAGCAGGTCGTTGACGCTGGTCTTGCTGCGGGTCTTCGCATCGACCTGCTTGACGATCACCGCGCAGTACAGCGAATGGGTGCCGTCCTTGCTTGGCAGCGAGCCGGACACCACCACGCTGTACGGCGGGATGTAGCCGTAGGTGATCTCGCCGGTGGCGCGGTTGTAGATGCGGGTGCTCTGGCTGAGGAACACGCCCATGCCGATCACGCTGTGGTGGCCGACGACCACGCCTTCCACCACTTCCGAACGCGCACCGATGAAGCAGTGGTCTTCGATGATGGTCGGGCTGGCCTGCAGCGGCTCGAGCACGCCGCCGATGCCGGCGCCACCGGACAGGTGGCAGTGCTGGCCGATCTGCGCGCAGGAACCGACGGTGGCCCAGGTGTCGACCATGGTGCCTTCGCCCACGTAAGCGCCGATGTTGGTGAAGCTCGGCATCAGCACCACGTCCTTGCCGAAGTACGTGCCGCGGCGGGCGATCGCACCCGGCACCACGCGCACGCCACCGCGGCGGAACTTCGCTTCGTCATAGCCGGCAAAGCGCGATTCGACCTTGTCCCAGAACGGCGCCGGGCGCGCGTCGACCACGGCCATGTCGTTGACGCGGAAATACAGCAGCACCGCTTTCTTCAGCCACTCGTTGACCTTCCAGCCGCCGTGGCCGTCCGGCTCGGCGACACGGAATTCACCGGTTTCCAGGCCATCGATCACGCGGTTGACCAGCGGCCGGGTGGACCCTTCCAGCTCATGCAGGGTCAGCGTGGCGCGGCGCTCGAAGGCGCTCTCGATGCCGAACTTCAGTTCTTCCACGCCCGGCACCGGCGGCTTGCGCAGCGACTTGCGGGCGATGGTTTCGGCGCGGGCGGCTTCGGCGCTCTTGGCCGGGGCCTTCTTCGCGACCGGCTTCTTCGCAGCGGCAGCCTTCTTCACCGGCGCCTTGGCCGGGGCGGCCTTCTTCGGTGCAGCAGTCTTTTTCGCCGCTGCGCTCTTGGCGGTCGCAGCAGTCTTCTTCACAGGCTTGGTGGCCATCAGGTGGGGTCTCCGGCGTTTCGATCAGGGTCCAGGCAGGCCAGCATCGCGTCATGCAGCTGCTGCCGGGCGGGTTCGGTCAGGGGGAGGTCGTGTTCGTCACTGATCACGAAGGTGTCTTCGGCGCGTTCGCCGAACGTGGCAATGCGCGCGTCATGCACGCGCAGGCCCTGGTTGCGCAGCACGAACGCCACGTCGGCCAGCAGGCCGGGGCGGTCGGGCGCGACCAGGGCAAAACGGGTTGCGCCGGGCTCATCGCGGAACTCGATGCGCGGGGCGAAACGAAAGTGGCGCAGCTGCCGTGGCACCACCCGCCGCGACGGGCGCAGGCGGGTCAGGTCGCCACTCAGCGCTTCGCGCAAGGCAGCTTCCAGGTTGGCACTGCTGCCATCGGCGAAGGTATCGGCCGGGCTCACTTCGAAGGTATCGAAAATGGTGTCGGACGGACCGTCCAGCACGCGTGCGCGATGGATGCCGTAGCCCTTGCGGTCCAGGGTCATCACGATCGCCGCGAACAGGCCATCACGGTCCGGCGAGTGCACGAACACTTCCAGTGCCGGGTCGTCCACGCTGATCCGGCGCACCTTCACCAGGGTGTGGCCCTGCTTGATCGGCACCAGCGCCGAGGCCTGCCAGGCCAGCTGCTCCGGGCGCAGGCGCATGAACCCTTCGTCGGGCATCACCGCGAACTGGCGGTCGATGGTGGCATCGTCGTATCCCTGCTCGCGCACCAGCGCGCGCACGCTGTCGCGCGCCTCGGCCACGCGCTCGGCGGGCGGCACCGGGTGTTCCAGGCCCTCGCGCAGCGCGCGCCGGGTGGCGAAGTACAGGTCGGCCAGCAGCCGGTCCTTCCACGCGTTCCACAGCTTGGGGCTGGTGCCGGCGATGTCGGCGCAGGTCAGCAGGTACAGGTAGTCGAGGCGATCACGGCTGCCGACCAGGGTGGCGAAGCGATGGATCACCACCGGATCGGCGATGTCCTGCTTCTGCGCGGTCACCGACATGCGCAGGTGCTGCTCCACCAGCCAGGCCACCAGCTCGGTATCGGTGCCGCTCAGTGCATGGGCGTGGCAGAACGCGCGTGCGTCCACCGCGCCCAGCTCGGAATGGTCGCCGCCGCGGCCCTTGGCGATGTCGTGGAACAGGCCCGCCAGCAGCAACAGCTCGGGCTTGCGCAGGCGCGGCCAGACTTCGTGGGCGATCGAGAAACGTTCATCGGCACGGCTGCTGGCGAACAGCCCGATGTTGCGCAGGACCATCAGCGTGTGCTGGTCGACCGTGTAGACATGGAACAGGTCGAACTGCATGCGCCCGCTGACCTGGGCGAAGGCGGGAATCCACTGCCCGAGCACGCCCAGCCGCGCCATGCGCGAAAGCGTGTCGACCGGGCGCTGGCCACGCAGCAGGGCCATGAACTGCTCGCGTGCATTGGCGTCGGCGCGGTCGTAGGCCGGCAGCAGCGGCAGCGCCTCGGCCAGCGCGCGTGCGGTGAGCGAATGCAGGCCGCGCACCTGAGGGTTGTTGGCCCAGCCAGCGAACAGGGCGAAAACCTGGCCGACATCACCGCACGGCCACTCCGCATCGTTGGCGGCCAGGTAGCCACGGCGCAGCGAAAAGCCCACGGTGAGGGGTTCAGGCTGCGCCTCGCCGTCGAACTGTTCCTCGAAACGCTGCAGCAGGCGGTCGCTGATCCGGCGCACCACCAGGGCGGCGCGGTAGAACCCCTGCATCATCTTCTCGACGCCCAGGTTCTCGGCGTCGTCTTCGAAGCCCAGGCGCGCGGCCAGGGTCTTCTGGTAATCAAAGCGCAGGCGTTCTTCCGGGCGCCGCGCCACCAGGTGCAGGCCGAAACGCAGGCGTGCCAGCACCGCGCGCTCGCGCTTCAGCGCGGCCGCTTCATCGGCGCCCAGGTGGCCCAGCCCGACCAGTGCTTCCAGGTCACGCACGCCGAAGGCGCGCAGCGCCATCCAGCCCAGGGTGTTGAGATCGCGCAGGCCACCGGGGCCGTCCTTCAGGTCCGGCTCCAGGTTGTCGGCGGTATCGCCGAAGCGCTGGTGGCGGTTGCGCAGCTCTTCCAGCTTGGCCAGGAAGAACGTGCGCGCCGGCCACAGCTCGCGGTCATCGATGGCCCCGCGCAGCGCGCGCCGCGCGGCCTCGTAGGCCACGATCGGGCGCGCTTCGATCAGTGCGGTCAGCACGGTCTGGTCGGCGGCCGCCTCGCGGCACTGCGCCGCCGAACGCACGGCATGGCTGACCGCCAGGCCGCAGTCCCACAGCAGCGCGAACAGGCGCGAAAGCCCGGCCTCATGCGCCAGCTGCGCCGGCGCATCGCCGAACACCAGCAGGTCGATGTCCGAGCGCGGGAACAGTTCGCCACGCCCGTAGCCACCCACCGCGAACACCGACAGGCCGCTGCCGGCCGGCACGCAGCGCTGCCAGGCCAGCCGGATCAGGTGGTCGGCCGCACGTGCGCGCAGCGCGATCAAGCGCTCGATGTTGTCGCCCTGGTCGAAGCGGCGGTACAGGCGCGCATCGGCCTGCTGCAGCGCCTGCCGTGCGGCAGACGCCCATTCGGGATCGTCGAGCGAATCGGCCGGCGCGTCCAGCAGTGAACCCGCCGGCAGCATCGTCAGGAGACCTGCGATTCGCCCGGCGACAGGGTCAGCACGTCCACGCCGGTCTCGGTGACCGCGATCATGTGCTCCCACTGCGCCGACAGCTTGCGGTCCTTGGTCACCACGGTCCAGCCATCCGGCAGCACCTTGTTGTAGCGGGTGCCCTCGTTGATCATCGGCTCGATGGTGAAGGTCATGCCCGGCTGCAGCACCAGGCCCTGGCCCGGGCGGCCGTAATGCACCACCTGCGGCTCATCGTGGTAGACCTTGCCGATGCCGTGGCCGCAGTACTCGCGCACCACGCTGAAACGCTCGCCTTCGGCATAGCTCTGGATGGCATGGCCGATGTCGCCCAGGGTGGCGCCCGGACGCACCGCGCGGATGCCGCGCCACATGGCTTCGTAGGTGGCTTCCACCAGGCGGCGGGCCATCACCGACGGCGTGCCGACGAAGTACATGCGGCTGGTGTCGCCGTGCCAGCCGTCCTTGATGACGGTGACGTCGATGTTGATGATGTCGCCATCCTTGAGCACCTTCCCTTCGCTGGGGATGCCGTGGCAGATGACATTGTTGACCGAGGTGCACACGCTCTTGGGGAAGCCGCGGTAGCCGACGTTGGCCGGCGTGGCGCCCTGCACGTTCACGATGTGGTCGTGGCAGATGCGGTCCAGCTCCTCGGTGGTGACACCAGGCTTGACGTGGGGGGTGACGATGTCGAGCACTTCGCTGGCCAGGCGGCCGGCGATGCGCATCGCCTCGATTTCCTGCGGGGTTTTCAGATTCACGCTCATGGCACCCATTATCGCCGATCCGGCCACAATCTGAACGAACGCCACCCAACTGGGCGCATCGACGATGCACGGATCCGGCAAGGAGCCCGGAAACGTGACCCGCCCCACGCTTTGTCCGACGCAATTATCACTGAATACAGACACTTACCCGCTCTAGGCTGAACAGGACCGTCGTCAACGCGGTGCAGAACGTGCCGCTCCGACCTGTCCAACAGACCCTCGGGTCAGGGAGGCTGTACATGCGATCTGCACTGCGTTCCCCCATCACCTGGGCCGCGGCCCTGCTCCTGGCCGGCCCCGCATCGGCGGCCGACACCACGACATTCAATGTCCTGCTGACCATCAACAAGGCCTGCACCATCACCGCTGCCGCCGCGACCAACGTCAACTTCGGCAACGCAGACGCCAGTTCGACCACGCCGCTCAACGCCCAGGGCACGCTGACCGCCCAGTGCAGCGTGACCACCCCCTACACGATCGCGCTCAATGCCGGCCTCAACGCGGGGACCGCAGCCGACGTGACCACACGGCGCATGCGCAATA
The DNA here is from genome assembly GCF_003086915.1 of Stenotrophomonas sp. ZAC14A_NAIMI4_1. NCBI lineage: Bacteria > Pseudomonadati > Pseudomonadota > Gammaproteobacteria > Lysobacterales > Lysobacteraceae > Stenotrophomonas > Stenotrophomonas sp. ZAC14A_NAIMI4_1. Next base: position 3,784,775 of record NZ_CP026002.1, on the reverse strand, counting down.
CCGATACCGGCGTGACCGCCAACAACTTCGTCGGCTACCAGCTGTACCAGGATGCTGGGCACAGCGTGGTCTGGGGCTCCACCACCGGCACCAACACCCAGGCAGGCACCGGCACGGGCGCCAACCAGGTCTACCAGGTCTACGGCCAGGTGGCCAACCCGAGCGTCAACAACGCCGCGCCGGGCGCCTACCAGGACACCATCACCGCCACGATCACCTATTGAGGTGGCGCTGATGGTGCTGCGTACCGACCGCTGGCTGCGAACGCTGGCGTGGGTTGCTTTGGCCCTGCCCGCGAGCCCTTGCCTGGCCGCCAGCCTGCAGGTATCCCCGACCCAGTTCGAGCTGCGGCCGGCACAGAAAGCCGAGGCCCTGTGGATCAGCAACAGCGGCACCGAAACGGTGCAGGTGCAGGTGCGCGTCTTCCAGTGGCAGCAGGCCGACGGCCGTGACCAGTTGACGCCCACGCAGGCGCTGCTGCCCAGCCCGCCGATGCAGGCCCTGGCCGCCGGCCAGCGCCAGCTGATCCGGCTTGTGCGGGCCGAAGAAGGGGCGCCCGCCACGCAGCAGGCATACCGCGTGATCGTCGATGAAATACCGGCGTATGACCCCACACGGCAAGGCATGCAGTTCGTCCTGCGCTATTCGATTCCCGTCGTGGTGCAGCCGGCCGGCAAGCCGCCCGAACCGCGGCTGTCCGCGCGGCTGGTGGAAGCAGGCGCCGCGCAGGCGCAGCTGGAGGTCAGCAACAGCGGCCAGGGGCAGGCCCAGATTGCCGACCTCGGCCTGGTCGTGCGCGGCCACAGGACACCGGTGATGGATGGGCTGGTGGGATACGTACTGCCCGGCCAGACCATGCGCTGGCCGCTGCAGCAGCCCCCTGCGCAACTGCAGGGCGGCACCTTCAGCGCGAGGATCAACGGTGGCTCGGAGCCGATTCCATTGCCCGCCACGCCGCCGGCTCGCTGAGGCCTGCGTGCTGGCCTGCTGCAGCGGCATGGCGTCGCTTTCAGGGCAGGCCCTGGCGCGCGAGGTGGGCGCCGAGGCGATGGACGTCGCTGCCGACGCGTTGCTGCCGCCCCCGACGCCACTGACCGCCAGCCAGGCGCTGTACCTGGAGACCACCTTGAACCAGGCCCCGCGCGGGCTGCTGCGTTTCGATGAGCTGGGCGGACGGCTGCTGGCCCCCGCCGCGACCCTGCGCCAGCTCGGCTTCCCCGTGCAGGGCGACAGCCCGGTCTACCTGGACCAGCTCGCCGGCGTGGTCGTGCACTACGACGCCGGCCTGCAGATCCTGGACCTGCAGGTTCCACTGCAGCTGCTGCAGCTGCCCACCGCCCAGCTGGGGCGCAGCGCGCAGGGCACCCCGGCCGCGCAGTCCTCTCCCGGCATGGCGTTGAACTACGACCTGTATGCCAGCCACAGTGACGGGCTGGGCAACCTGAGCCTCAATACCGACCTGCGCCTGTTCGGCGTCGGCCGCGGCAGCCTGCGCAGCACCGGCCTGATGCGCACCTACCAGCTGCCCGGCGAAGGCTGGCAGCATCAGTCGGTGCGGCTGGACACAAGCTGGCGCCTGGATCTTCCCGACCAGGCACTCAGCCTGACCGTGGGCGATTTCTACAGCGGATTCCTGGAATGGTCGCGTCCTGCGCGCATGGCCGGCATCCAGATCGGGCGCAATTACGGGCTGCAGCCGTACCGGGTGCTCACCCCTACCCCGTCGTTCCTGGGCGAAGCTGTCGTCCCATCCAACGTCGAGCTGTATGTCGATGGCCTGCGCCAGTACGGCGGCCAGGTTCCCGTGGGGCCGTTCCAGCTGGCCACGCAGCCGGGCATCAGCGGCACCGGCACCGCGCAGGTGGTGGTCACCGATGCCTTCGGCCGCATGCAGACCCTGGACTTTTCGTTCTACAGCACGCAGCAGCTGCTGGCCGCCGGCCTGTCCGACTGGTCCGCCGGCATCGGCCGGCTGCGGCGTGATTTCGGCATCCACTCGTTCCGCTACGACAGTGACACGGTCGCCAGCGCCACCCTGCGCCGCGGCATCAGCAACCAGTTCACCCTCGAAGCACATGCCGAAGGCGGTGGCGGTGTCCTCAATGCAGGCCTGGGCGGTGCATGGCTGCTGGGCCGGGCCGGCGTGCTCAGTGCGAACTGGAGCGAGAGCCGGGATGACCAGCGCCGGGGCCGGCAGTACGGGATGGGCTACAACTGGAACAACCGCCGGTTCAACGTGAACCTGGCCAGCCGCCGCACATCCGGCGACTACCGCGACCTGGGCAGCCTGCAGGACAGCCTGCCGCCGCGCATCAGCGAACAGGCCAGCTTCGGCGTGGACCTGCAGCGGCTGGGCACGGTGAGCCTGAGCTACCTGCGGCTTGACCAGGCCGTGCCGGTGCTGGATGCACCGCAACCGGCGCCCGGCCCCGGCCTGCCCTATACCCGCACCCGCTACCTGAGCCTGTTCTGGTCGCGCAGCTTCGGCCGCTGGAATGCCTACCTGTCGGCCACCCAGGACATCGACCAGCGGCAGAACCGCAGCATCTACCTGTCGCTGGGCACCCGCCTGGGCGAGGACAGGCAGGCCACCCTGGCGGTGCAGCGCAATGGCGACGTCGATCGCGCCAGTGCCGAAGTGATGCGGCCGGTACCCGGCGATGGCAGCCGCAGCGGCCCGGGCTGGCGCCTGCAGGCCCGCGATGACGGCGGCCTGGCGGAGATCGGCGCGCTGGGCAGCCACGGTCGCTACTCGGCCGGGCTTTCCCGCGATGCAGGCCAGACCTTCGCCTACGGCAACGCCAGTGGCAGCCTGGTGTGGATGGCGGGCAGCGTGTTTGCCGCCCGCGAAGTACCCGATGCGTTCGCGGTGGTGTCCACCGGGCGCCCCGGCATTCCGGTGATGCTGGAAAACCGCCCGGTTGGCGTGACCAACCGGAATGGGCTGCTGCTGGTCACGCCACTGCTGTCCTGGCAGCGCAACCGGCTGGGCATCGATACCCTCGACCTTCCTGCCGACATGCGCGCCGAGCGTGTCGAGACCTTCGCCACGCCGCGCCAGGGCGCTGGCATGCGGGTGGATTTCAAGCTGGTGCACAGCCGCGGCGCACTGCTGACCCTGCTCGACGAAGCAGGCCAGCCGCTGCCGCTGGGCGCGCGGATCAGCGGTACGGGCGTGACCCCGACGGTGGTCGGCCACGATGGCCAGGCCTGGGTCGAGTTCAGCGGCGAGCCGCCGCGGCTGCTGATCGAAAGCGAGCGCGGGCGCTGCCATGTGCAGATGCCGGCCAGCACCTCGCGCCGCTCGCCGCCGCTGCGCTGCCTGCCGGAGCCTGCGCCGTGAACCGGGTGCTGCTGCTGTTGCTGTTGTGCGGGCTGGCCATGCTGGCACTGCCCGCGCGTGCGGCCACCACCTGCACGCTGTCCAGCCCGACGCTGGCGTTCGGCGCCGTCTCCAATGGGCTGGTCGATACCAGCACGACCTTCAGCGTGACCTGCACCACCGGCGCGGTCGCATTGCTGGCCAACGCGCGGGTGACGTTCTGCCTGGGGCTGCCCGCCGGCACCGGTGGAACCGGCATCGCCCCCTGGCGCACCCTGGCCAACAGCTTTGGTGACCGGTTGAACTACCAGATCTACAGCGACCCCTCGCGAACCATCGCGATCGGCAGCGGCGCAGCGACCAGCCCGACATGGGTGAGCTGGCAGATGCAGTATCCGGTGCCCCTGCTGGGCGGCTCGGGTACCGCATCATTCACGCTGTACGGGCGCTACCCGGCCAACCAGGTGCTGTCAGCAGGTGCGTTCACCAGCGCCCTGGCCGCCACCTTCCAGTACGCGTACAACGAGCCGCTGCTGGGCACGCCCAACTACCCCGCGACCTGCCTGCTGCAGCCTCCGGCGGCGACCGGCAATTCAAACCTGCAGGCGGCGGCGATGACCCTCACCGCCACGGCGACGGTCAACCCGGCGTGCGGCGCCTATGTCACCGCGCCGATGGATTTCGGCGTGAACACCGGCACGGTCGCCGCCAACATCGACCGCACGGCCGTCTTCAGCCTGACCTGCGTCAACCGCAGCCCGTTCCAGATCGGGCTGGACAACGGCACCCACGCCGATGGCGCCGGCAACCGGCGAATGCGGGTCGGCAGCAGCGGCGCCCTGCTGCCCTACGAGCTGTACCGCGACCCGGCGCGCACCCAGCGCTGGGGCAATGTGCTGAATACCTCCACGGCCAGCGGCGCCGGCACCGGCGCGGCGCAGAACCTGACCGTCTATGGCCGGGTGCCTCCCGCGCCAGGCACCGCGACGCCGCCAGGCAGCTACTCGGACACCATCACGGTCACCATCACCTACTGAGGCGGCGCGACAGGCTTCAGACCGGGGCAGTGCCGCCGATATCGACTGCATTGCCCTGGTGCCGCCCATGTCCTCCCTGCGCCTGATCTGCCTGGCCTGCGCCGCCCTGTCCGTTTTTGCCGCGGCAGCCAGCGACATTCCCCTGCCCGACGCTGCGGCGGCTGACCCCGCTCCCGCGCAGGCCGGTGTCGGGGTGACCCTGCAGATCCGCGCACCCGGCACGGCGCAGGCACCGCTGCAGCGCAGCGACTCGGCCGGCGGGCGTGCCGAGCAGATCCGGGCCCTCAGCCCGCCCGCACAGGAAGGCGATGCGGCGCCTGGCCTCGTGACGATTACCTACTGATGGGGAAGGTCGTGCTGCGGGCGCTGCTGTGCGGGCTGCTGGCCGCCCCTGCCCAGGCCTTGGAACTGTCGCGCAGCGGCGTTGAGATCCCAGCCGGAACCAGCCACGACGCGCTGTGGCTGACCAACGACGAGGCCACTGAATGGACCGGCCACGCCACCGTCTACCGCTGGAACCAGCCCGGCCAGGGGGACACCCTGGACCCGGCGGATGATCTTGCGGTCAGCCCCGCGCGGCTGCACATCCTGCCCGGCCAGCGGCAACGGCTGCGGATCGTGCGGCTGGGGCCGGCACCTGAACGGGACGAACGTGCGTACCGGCTGCTGATCGCGCCCCAGCCAGCAACCGCCCCCGGCCGCGCCGAACGCCATTCCCTTCCGGTCTTCCTGCAGCCGGCGGCATCGGCCCGCCCGCTGCCTCTGCAGGCCGCCCTGCTGGCAGGGCCCGGGCAGACGCCGCGGCTGTGGCTCTACAATGGCGGCACGCTGCACGCGCGCCTGGCCGACCTGACGTTCATCGACGCACAGGGGCACAGCGCCCCCGTGCTGCCGGGACTGGCCGGCTACGTGCTGGCCGGCAGCGGGCGCAGCTGGCCGCTGCCGCCCCGCGACGGGGGCTATGCCGGCGGCGGTTTCCGCGCCCATCTGGCCGATGGCAGCGAAGCGGTGCTCACGCCCGCCCCTGCCATTGCACCGCCGGCACTCTCCGGACTATAATCCGCCGGATGTTCTGCCGCCCCGTGCGCGGAACGCCGTCCACGCCGTACGTCATCGGCGAATCCACACCTGCTGCCCCCATCCGTGCCGGGGTGCTCCGCAAGGAGTTCGGCCACGGAGGCAACAGGGAAGCCCAACCCCGGAACCATCAGCGCTTCCACGCGTCCCGCATACCTATCCCGCGGGCGGAATCGCCGGTTCCCCATCAGGAGTTTTGCAATGCCCCAGGTCACCATGCGTCAGATGCTGGAAGCCGGCGTCCACTTCGGCCACCAGACCCGCTACTGGAACCCCAAGATGGCTCCGTACATCTTCGGCGCCCGCGGCAAGATCCACATCATCAACCTGGAAAAGACCGTCCCGCTGTTCAACGACGCGATGAACTTCATCTCGTCGGTTGCCCAGAAGCGCGGCACCGTCCTGTTCCTGGGCACCAAGCGCAGCGCCCGCGAAACCATCCGCGAAGAAGCCGAGCGTTGCGGCATGCCCTTCATGAACCAGCGTTGGCTGGGCGGCACCCTGACCAACTTCCGTACCGTCAAGCAGTCGGTTGCCCGCCTGAAGGAACTGGAAGCCGGTGAAACCGACGGCACCTTCGAGAAGCTGGTCAAGCACGAAGTGCTGGGCCTGCGTCGCGAGCGCGACAAGCTGGAAGCCTCGCTGGGCGGCATCAAGGACATGAACCGCCTGCCGGACGCCATCTTCGTGATCGACATCGGCCACGAAGACATCGCGATCAAGGAAGCCAAGAAGCTGGGCATCCCGGTCATCGCCGTGGTCGACACCAACTACAACCCGGAACTGGTCGACTACGCGATCCCGGGCAACGACGACGCCATCCGCGCTGTGCAGCTGTACGCCCGCGCCGCTGCCGACGCCGTGCTGGAAGGCAAGGCTGCTGCTCCGCACGCTGCTTCGGTGCGTGAAGAAGACTTCGCCGACGCCGCTGCTGCTGAAGAAGGCAAGCCGGCTCGCCGCGCACCGGCCAAGAAGGCCGCTGCTGACAAGGGCGAAGCCCAGGCCTGATCCAGGCCCCCGGTGGGCGCCCAGCGCCCACCTGTCCTGACCGCTGCCACTGGCGCGGCGACCGGACACTGTCACACGGGCCGGCCAACATGCCGGCCCTACCCCTTTCTTTCGTGAGGTAATCCCGTGGAAATCACTGCTTCCCTGGTCAAGGAACTGCGCGAGCGCACTGGCGCCGGCATGATGGAATGCAAGAAGGCGCTGACCGAAGCCGGCGGCGACATCAACGCCGCTGCTGAAGCCCTGCGCAAGTCGGGCGCCGCCAAGGCCGACAAGAAGGCTGACCGCGTGGCCGCCGAAGGCCGCCTGGGCCTGGCCCAGGACGGCGGCAAGGCCGTGCTGGTCGAGATCAACTCGGAAACCGACTTCGTTGCCAACGACGTCAACTTCAAGAACTTCGTCGATTCCGTCGCCGCTGCCGCCCTGGCATCGGGCGCCGTTGACGCCGAAGCCCTGAAGACCGCCAAGCTGGCCTCCGGCGAGACCGTCGAAGAAGCCCGCGCCACCGCGATCCAGAAGCTGGGTGAAAACATCCAGATCCGTCGCCTGGTCAAGGTCGACACCACCGGCAACGTCGGTGCCTACGTCCACACCAACGGCAAGGTCGGCGTGCTGGTTGACCTGATCGGCGGCGACGCCGAGCTGGCCCGCGGCCTGGCCATGCACGTGGCTGCGCTGAAGCCGCCGCACAACAAGGCTGCCGATGTGCCGGCCGAGTTCGTGGAAAAGGAAAAGGAAATCGAACTGGCCAAGATGTCCGAGAAGGACAAGTCCAAGCCGGCCGACATCCTGGAAAAGATCATCAGCGGCAAGATCAACAAGATCGTCAGCGAAGTGACCCTGTACGGCCAGACCTACGTGCTGGGCGACACCACCGTCGAGCAGGTGGTCAAGGCCGCCGGCGCCGACGTGGCTGGCTTCCAGCTGCTGGTCGTTGGCGAAGGCATCGAGAAGGTGGTTGAAGACTACGCCGCCGAAGTTGCCAAGGCGATGCAGGTCTGATTCCAGCCCACCGGCTGCGAAACGACCAGAAGGAGCCGCGGGAAACCGCGGCTCTTTTTTTGTGCCTGCAGGTGCGCACCGTTGGTGCACCCACCCTCTCCCCCCCTGTGGGTGCGCACCACTTCCCCCTGTGGGTGCGCACCGTTGGTGCGCACATCCTCTCCCCCTGTGGGTGCGCACCGTTGGTGCGCACATCCCAAACAAGGATCTTTGCGTTATCGCCCATTCAAGCCGATACTCGGCATAGGGGAATACGCAATCACATAACAGGAACAGAAGTCGCAGACTGTGATGCATTCCTAGGTACTCTTGTCCTAATGGAATTGAACGATCCGACATGCCTCCTGAGCTGACTGCTGCCCTGGCGTTGTGCCGCAACCTGCCCTCGCCCCCCGGTATTGCCCTGCGCATCATCGAACTGGCCCAGGACCCGGAAGCGGACATCGCCACCGCCGCCGACATCATCGCCATCGACATGGCGCTGAGCGCTCGCATGCTGCGCATCGCCAATTCGCCGCTGTACGCCAGCCGGCGCCGCATCGAGAACCTCGGCCAGGCCCTGACCATGCTCGGGCTCAACGCCACGATCAGCCTCGCCCTGGGCTTCACCGTGACCCAGGGCCTGACCGGTGGCAGCGGCGCCGACCACGACCTGCGCCAGCGCGCCTGGAAGCGCAGCATCCTCAGCGCCCTGGCCGCCAGCCAGCTGGGCCAGGCCCGCGGCCTGCGCCGGCTGGAAGAACTGATGCTGGCCGGCCTGCTGCAGGACATGGGCGTGCTGTGCCTGGCCCAGGCCGAATCGGAGCGTTACCTGCCGCTGCTGCGCGAAGCCGGTGACAACCTGGACCTGATCGCCCGCGAGCGCGAGGAACTGGGCTGCACCCACGCCGACGTCGGCGCCTGGGTGGCCGAACAGTGGGGCCTGCCGCGCTACCTGGTGGACAGCATCCGCCTGAGCGAGTCCGAGCCTGCCACCGACAATGCGTTCCAGGCCTGCGTGCAGCTGTCAGGCGCGGTCGCCGACATCTGGCTGGACGCGGATGCCGACGCCGCCCGCGAACGCGCCCTGCATGAGGTCCACGAGCGCCTGCAGCTGGACAGTGCCCGCTTCGACCAGGTGCTCGCCCGCATCAGCGACGCGCTGCCGGACATCGCCAGCCTGTTCGAGACCGGCCTGAGCTCGCCGTCGCGCGTGCGCGAGCTGATCGACCACGCACAGGAGCTGACCACGCTGCGCAACCTGCGCGAGATGCAGGATGCCGAACAGGCGCGCCGCCGTGCCGACGAATTCGAGGCGCGGGCCAAGCGCCTGGCCGACCAGGCCCACCGCGACGCCCTGACCGGCGTGCTCAACCGCCGCCAGCTGGAAACCGTGCTCGACCAGGAGTTCCAGCGCGCCGGCCGGCATGGCTGGCCGCTGTCGGTGGCCTTCATCGACCTGGACGATTTCAAGAAGATCAACGACGCCCACGGCCACCTGACCGGTGACGAAGTGCTGCGCGTGTTCGCCAACAAGCTGCAGGGCCAGCTGCGCAACAGCGACACCGTCGCCCGCTTCGGCGGCGAGGAGTTCGTGGCGCTGCTGCCCAACACCAGCGAAGCGGTCGCCCTGGACGTGATCCGCCGGGTGCTGGCCAACATCGTCTCCACCCCGATGGTCGAACTGGAGAGCGGGCCGCTGTTTGTGACCTTCTCCGCCGGCGTGGCCACCCAGGGCGGTTACGAGCGCTTTGCCGGCGTGCAGGACCTGCTGCGCGCCGCCGATGACGTGCTGTACCGCTCCAAGAACCTGGGCCGTAACCGTGTCATCGCACGCTCTCCCGGCGAACTGGGGCATGATGAGCTGTCTGCCACGGCGGGCGCCGAACTGGGCTGAACCCGCCGCCCCGGCTGAACGGGGCGGTGCAGCTTTCTGCGCCGCAGTGCACAAAATGCTTTGGCCGCGCGCCGCATGCGCGTAGAATCCCCCGCGATTTCCACGCTCACGAGGTCCATATGTCCAAGCTCGCCTATCGCCGCATCCTTCTGAAACTGTCCGGGGAGGCGCTGATGGGAGATGAGGACTACGGCATCGACCCGAAGATCATCAACCGCCTGGCCCGTGAAGTGATCGAGGCCCAGCAGGCGGGCGCCGAAGTGGCACTGGTGATCGGCGGCGGCAACATCTTCCGCGGCGCCGGCCTGGCCGCAGGCGGCATGGATCGCGTCACGGGCGACCAGATGGGCATGCTGGCCACGGTCATCAACGCCCTGGCCATGCAGGACGCGCTGGAGAAGCTGGGCGCCAAGGCCCGCGTGATGAGCGCCATCAAGATCAACGACGTGTGCGAGGACTACATCCGCCGCCGCGCCATCCGCCACCTGGAAAAGGGCCGTCTGGTGATCTTCGCCGCCGGCGTCGGCAGCCCGTTCTTCACCACCGACTCGGGCGCGGCCCTGCGTGCGATCGAGATCGGCGCGGACCTGCTGCTGAAGGCCACCAAGGTCGATGGCGTGTACGACAAGGACCCGAACAAGCACAGCGATGCGGTCCGCTTCGACAGCCTGAGCTACGACGAAGTGATCCGCCGCGGCCTGGAAGTGATGGATACGGCCGCCTTCGCGCTGGCCCGCGACAGCGACCTGCCGATGCGCGTGTTCGACATGGGCCAGCCGGGCGAGCTGCTGAAGATCCTCGGCGGCGCCAACATCGGCACCCTGGTCCAGGGCCGCGACCCGGCCTGAGCCTGAGCGCCAGGCGTGCTCCGGGCCGATTCAGGCCCGGCAGCGTCCCGTATTCGCCTATAATCGCCCGATTCCAGTTACATCCAGGACCCGGGCGATGCTCAACGACATCAAGAACAACGCGCAGACGCGCATGGCCAAGAGCATCGACGCTCTGAAGCACACCCTCACCTCGATCCGCACCGGGCGTGCCACTCCCGCCCTGCTGGACCGCGTTACGGTCAATGCCTACGGCAACGCCAGCACCCCGCTGAACCAGGTCGCGTCGATCTCCAACGCCGATGCCCACTCGCTGCTGGTCACGCCTTTCGACAAGAGCATGATCAAGGAAATCGAGAAGGGCCTGTACAACCACGAGTTCACCCCGAACACGCTGGGCGCCGCCATCCGCATCAACATGCCGCCGCCGACCGAAGAGCGCCGCAAGGAGCTGGCCAAGCAGGTGCAGAAGGAAGGCGAAGGCGCCAAGATCGCCGTGCGCAACATCCGCCAGGATGCCAACAAGGAAATCGCCAAGCTGGTCAAGGACAAGGCCATCAGCGAAGACGAGAAGAAGCGCGGCGAAGACGACATCCAGAAGCTGACTGACACCAGCATCAAGGACGTCGACAAAGTCGTCGCCGACAAGGAAAAGGAACTGTTGTCGGTCTGAAGTCGATGCCTTCAGTCCCGCCTCCCTTGCCGGCCGCCCTGCCCCGCCACCTTGCCATCATCATGGATGGCAACGGGCGCTGGGCACAGCAGCGCCGCCGTCCGCGCGTGATCGGCCACCGTGCCGGCGCGCGCGCGGTCAACCGTACCATCGACCGTTGCCTTGAACTGGGCATTCCGGCGTTGACCCTGTTCGCGTTCTCCAGCGAGAACTGGGGCCGCCCGCAGGAAGAAGTCGATGCCCTGATGAAGCTGTTCCTCGGCGCGCTCGACCGTGAAGTGGACGAGCTGCACCGTCGTGGCGTGCGCGTGCGCTTCATCGGCGAACGCGACCGCTTCGGTGCAGGGCTGGTCAGCCGCATGCAGCTGGCCGAACAGCGCACCGCCGACAACACCACCCTGACCCTGTCGATCGCCGCCAGCTACGGCGGGCGCCAGGACATCGCCCGCGCCGCCCGTGCGCTGGCGGCGGAAGTGGCCGCCGGCCGCCTGCTCCCCGAGCAGATCGACGAATCTCTGCTGGGCCGCCAGGTCGCCCTGGCCGACCTGCCGCCGCCGGATCTGTTCATCCGTACCGGTGGCGATACCCGCATCAGCAACTTCCTGCTGTGGCAGCTGGCGTATACCGAGCTGTGGTTCACCGAGGCACTGTGGCCGGACTTCGATTCCGCGCAGCTGCAGCAGGCGCTGGACGCCTACGCCAATCGTGAACGCCGCTTCGGCCTGACCAGCGCCCAGATCGCCGCCCTGGCCACCGAGACGCCCAGCCCATGACCAAGACCCGAGTCCTCGCCGCGCTGATCATGGCGCCGGTGGCCATTGCCGCGATCCTGCTGCTGCCCACCCAATGGCTGGCTGCGGCCGCCGCCGCCGTGTTCCTGATCGGCCTGTGGGAATGGCTGAAGCTGGCCGGCATCGAAGACACCCTCGCCCGTACCGTGCTGCTGGTGCTGAACCTGCTGCTGATGGTGCTGATGGTGTGGGCCGATGGCAGCTCGCTGGTGCTGTTCCAGCTGGCCACCCTGGTCGGCGTGGCCTGGTGGCTGGCCGCCCTGGTGTGGCTGCGCTTCTTCACCTTCGGCGCGCAGCCGGGCAGCCCGGCACGCATCCTCAAGCTGCTGGCCGGCACCCTGGCCATCGTGCCGGCATGGGCGTCGCTGGTGCTGATCCATGCCGGTGGCGATCCGCCGGGCCACCAGGGCCACCTGTGGCTGCTGGCCGCGCTGGCGCTGGTCTGGGCCGCCGATTCGGGCGCCTATTTCGCCGGCCGCCACTTCGGCAAGCACAAGCTGGCCCCGCGCATCAGCCCCAACAAGACCTGGGAAGGCCTGTTCGGCGGCCTGGTGGCCGGTGTCGCCGTGGCCGTGGGCCTGGGCCTGCTCGCCGGCGTGGATGTCGCGCACCTGCCGGGCCTGCTGGTCACCTCGGTGGTGGCCGTGTTCGCGTCGGTGCTGGGCGACCTCTACGAAAGCCTGATCAAGCGCCACGCCGGCGCCAAGGATTCGGGCCACCTCATTCCTGGCCACGGCGGCGTGCTGGACCGCGTCGACGGCGTGCTTGCCGCCCTGCCGGTGTTCGCGCTGGGCAAGGAAATCTTCGGATTCTGACCATGGATGCTGCTGCAGACCTGCGCCGGGTCGCCGTATTCGGCGCCACCGGCTCGATTGGTGCCTCCACGCTGGACGTGATCGCACGCCACCCGCAGCGTTACCAGGCCACGGTGCTGGCCGCCGGCCGCCAGGTGCAGGCCCTGCTGGCGCTGTGCCGCCAGCATCGCCCCGCCCATGCCGTCATCGCCGATGACAGCCTGTACGCCGAACTGCGCGACGGCCTGCGCGACGCCGGTCTGGCCACCGAAGCCCACGCCGGCGCTGCCGCGCTGGACCAGCTCGCCGCCAGCGATGCCTGTGACACCGTGGTTGCCGCCATCGTCGGTGCCGCCGGCCTGTCCTCGACCCTGGCCGCTGCCGCCGCCGGCAAGCGCATCCTGCTGGCCAACAAGGAATCGCTGGTGCTGGCCGGCGAGCTGCTGACCCGCACCGCCGAACGCGGCGGCGCCGAGATCATCCCGATCGACAGCGAGCACAGCGCCATCTTCCAGTGCCTGCGCTCGCGCGATGCCAGCCTGGACGGGGCCGGCGTGCGCCGGATCCTGCTGACCGCCTCCGGTGGCCCGTTCCGTGGTCGCAGCCGCGCCGAACTGGAGCAGGTGACCCCGGCCCAGGCCGTTGCCCACCCGAAGTGGTCGATGGGCCCGAAGATCTCGGTCGATTCGGCGACGTTGATGAACAAGGGCCTGGAAGTGATCGAGGCGCACCACCTGTTCAAGGTGCCCGGCGAGCGCATCGAGGTACTGGTCCATCCGCAGAGCCTGGTCCATTCGCTGGTCGAGTTCGTCGACGGCTCGACCCTGGCCCAGCTGGGCCTGCCGGACATGCGCACCACCCTGGCCGTCGGCCTGGGCTGGCCGCAGCGCATCGAATCGGGCGTATCCGGGCTGGACCTGCTGGCCCAGGGCCGGCTCGATTTCGAAGCGCCCGATACCGAGGCCTTCCCCTGCCTGGCCCTGGCCTGGCAGGCGATGCAGGCCGGCGGCACTGCTCCGGCGGTGCTGAATGCCGCCAATGAAGAGGCGGTTTCAGCGTTTCTTCAGGGCAGGATCGGTTTCCTGAGCATTCCCGCGCTGGTTGCTAACGCTCTTTCAACACTGCCGACCGAAGCAGCCGATACACTGGACGGCCTGTTGTCCGCCGACCAGCGGGCCCGCCAGTTGACCCTGAACGCCATCGACGCCGCCTGAACGCCACGCCCATACCGCATGACGCCGCTGCCATTGCCCGCCACCGTGAGCCTGCATGACTGACTTCATCGGATCGGTCTGGTGGATGATCGTCAGCCTCGGGCTGCTGGTCACCTTCCACGAGTTCGGGCACTACGCCGTGGGCCGCCTCTGCGGGGTCAAGGTGCTGCGCTTCTCGGTCGGCTTCGGCCGCCCGCTGTGGTCGCGCCGCGACAGGCACGGCACCGAGTTCGCCATCGCCGCCCTGCCGCTGGGCGGTTATGTGAAATTCCTCGACGAGCGCGAGGTGGAGGTACACCCGCACGAGCGGGGGCAGGCCTTCAACCACAAGACGGTCTGGCAGCGCATCGCCATCGTCGCTGCCGGGCCGATCGCCAACCTGCTGCTGTGCATCCTGCTGCTGTGGGCGATGTTCGTGATCGGCAAGCAGGACTATTCGGCCACCATCGGCCGCACCACGGGCATTGCCGCCAGCGCCGGCCTGTCCAGCGGCGACCGTGTGCTGCGCGTGGACGACCGCGACGTGGTCACCCTGGGCGATGCCAGCATGGCCCTGACCGCCGCGGCGATGGACCGGCGCGACGTCACCCTCGAAGTGCTGGACAGCAGTGACCAGGTGCGCAACCGCACCCTGCCGCTGTCGCAACTGCCGGCCGGCTTCGATGAACGCCGCGTGCCCAGCCTGGCGGGCCTGCAGTGGCAGGCCGCGCTGCAGCCGGCGCAGGTGGACAGCCTGACGGCCGATTCAGCTGTGGCCGGCCTGCTGCAGGCGGGCGACGTGATCGTGGCCATCGACGGCCAGCGCATCGACGGGGCCGACCAGGTCAGCCCGCAGATCCAGGAACTGGGCCGTCGTGGCGGGCCCGGCATGATCGAAGTGCTGCGCGGGGGCGAGCGCCTGGCGCTGGAAGTGACCCCGCGCCAGGGCAAGGACGGCCAGGGCAAGCCGGTCTGGCAGATCGGCGTGGCCTTCTCGGGCGCCTTCAGCCCCGCCTATGACACCCTGATGCGCTACGGCCCGCTCGATGCGGTGACCGTGGCCGTGCGCGAAACCGGCCGCCTGGCCTCCGATTCGCTGGGCATGATGGCCCGCATCGTCACCGGCAAGGCCTCGCTGCAGAACGTTTCCGGCCCGGTCACCATCGCCCGCGTGGCCAATGTTTCGGCCAAGCGTGGCCTCGACTGGTTCCTGCAGTTCCTCGCGCTGCTGTCGCTGAGCCTGTGCATCATCAACCTGCTGCCCATTCCCATCTTGGACGGCGGGCACCTGCTGTATTACCTTATCGAGTTGGTCAAGGGCAGCCCGCTGAGCGAGCGTGCCATCGCCGCGGGTCAGTACATCGGCCTGGCGTTGCTGGCCGGGTTGATGGGGCTGGCGTTCTACAACGACATCCTCGGCCTGGCCACGCGATGAACTTTTCCACGTTTTTGGCGTCTACAGCGCCGGCACCCCGTACCAATGAAATCGACCTTCCTACCGGACGTGACATGACGCGACTCCCCAATCGCCGCCTGCTGGCCCTCGCCCTCGCCGCCGTCACCGGCGCTCCCGCCCTGGCCCAGGCAGCCGAGCCCTTCACTGTCAGCGACATCCGCGTCGACGGCCTGCAGCGCATCAGCTCGGGTACGGTGTTCACCTACCTGCCGGTGGAACGTGGCGAGACGGTCACCGACAGCAAGGTCGGCGAGACCATCCGCGCCCTCTACAAGACCGGCTTCTTCGAAGACGTGCAGCTGGACCGCCAGGGCAACATCCTGGTCGTGACCGTCAAGGAACGGCCGGCGATCAACAAGCTGACCGTCACCGGCAACAAGGACATCAAGTCCGACCAGCTGCTGAAGGGCTTGTCCGACATCGGCCTGACCGAAGGCGGCACCTTCGACCGCCTGAGCCTGGACCGCGTGACCCAGGAACTGCGCCGCCAGTACAACGATCGTGGCAAGTACAACGTCGAGATCACCCCGACGGTGAGCCCGCTGGACCGCAACCGCGTGGACATCGCCATCGCGATCAAGGAAGGCAAGGCCGCCAAGATCCAGCACGTCAACCTGGTCGGTACCGAAAAGTACGACAGCAAGGACATCCTGGAAATCTGGGAATCCAAGGAGCACAACTGGGCGTCGTGGTACCGCCGCGATGACCAGTACTCCAAGGAAAAGCTGTCCGGCGACCTGGAAAAGCTCAACTCCTGGTACCTGGACCGCGGCTACGTCGATTTCAGCATCGACTCGACCCAGGTCTCGATCAGCCCGGACAAGCGCGACATGTTCGTGACGGCCGGCGTGACCGAAGGCAACCAGTACAAGATCTCCGACATCAAGGTCAGCGGCGACACCATCCTCCCGCAGGAAGATGTCGAGCGCATGGTCGTGCAGCGCGCCGGCGACACGTTCTCGCGTGCGCTGCTGGAGTTCAGCTCCGACGCGATCACCAATTCGCTGTCCAACATCGGCTACGCGTTCGCCAAGGTGAACCCGATCCCGACCACCAACCGTGCCGAGCAGACGGTCGCGGTGAACATGCAGGTCGTCCCCGGCCCGCGCGTGTCGGTGCGCCGCATCATCTTCAAGGGCAACACCCGCACCTCCGACGAAGTGCTGCGTCGCGAAATGCGCCAGTTCGAGAACACCTGGTACTCGCAGGCGGCGATCGATCGTTCCAAGATCCGCCTGCAGCGCCTGGGCTACTTCGAGTCGGTGGACGTTGAAACCCCGCCGGTCAGTGGCAGCAACGACCAGGTCGACGTGGTGTACAACGTCAAGGAAACCACGTCGGGCAGCTTCGTGTTCGGCCTGGGCTACTCGCAGTCCTACGGCATGACCACCTCGGTGCAGCTGTCGCAGAACAACTTCCTCGGCGGCGGCAACCGCGTGTCGGTCGAAGCCTCGCGCAGCAGCTACCTGCAGCGTTACGGCTTCAGCTACACCAACCCGTACTTCACCGATGACGGCGTGTCGCTGGGCTACAACCTGTCCTGGCGCGAACTGGATTACTCCGACTTCAACACCGCGCAGTACAACAGCACCAATGGTTCTGCGCAGGTGGTGTTCGGCGTGCCGCTGACCGAGACCGACAGCGTCTCGCTGATGTTCGGCATCGACAGCAACCAGATCACGACCTACCAGAACGCGACGCCGCAGTCGATCATCGACTACATCAATGCTCTGGGCACGAAGACGTTCCATGCGTGGCGCAGCGAGCTGGGCTGGGCGCGCGATTCGCGTAACGACTACTTCATGCCGACCCGTGGTACGTACCAGCGCATCGGCCTGGAAACCACCCTGCCGGGCTCGACCGTCGAGTACTTCAAGCTGAACTACCAGATCAGCAAGTATTGGCCGATCATGCCCTCGCTGGTGATCAACACGCGTGCTGAAATCGGCTACGGCGACAGCTACGGCAAGGACCAGATCCGCGACCTGTGCTGGACCGCGCCGAGCGAAGCCAACAAGAACCCGACGCAGACCGTCGACTGCAACCCGAGCTCCTCGGACTACGTGAAGACGGTCAAGGCCTCCGGCCTGCCCTTCTACGAGAATTTCTACGCTGGCGGCACCAACTCGGTGCGCGGCTTCGAGGACAACACCCTTGGCCCGCGTTCGGAAGCGATCAATGGTTACTCGAACGGCCAGCCGCTGGGTGGTTCGCTGAAGACCGTCGGGTCGGTGGAAGCCTATTTCCCGCGCCTGTTCGACAGCCCGTCGGCGCGCGTCTCGGCCTTCGTGGACTTCGGCAACGTCTACAACGGCGTGGACAACTTCAAGGCCAACGAACTGCGCGTGTCCACCGGTGTGGCCCTGCTGTGGCGCGCCCCGGTCGGCCCGATCTCGATCAGCTACGCGTTCCCGCTGAAGAAGAAGGACGGCGACGAAATCGAGCGCCTGCAGTTCACCTTCGGCGGGCAGTTCTGACGGACCGCGTCGCGGTTCGCCAGAACTGCACACGCATTCCACCTATCCCCCGCGCCGTTGGCGCGCCCCCCTTAACAGAAGGGGGGCTCTCCACCAGACGGGTTACGAAGCGCCGGGCTCTGCCCGGCGTTTTTGTTTGTGGAGCCCGCGCGAGCGCGGCGGGCGAACTGCTTTTGATTTTTTCTGTTTTTCCGTGGCTGGCACTCGCGCCAGACTGTCGGGGGTCGGACGGGTGGGGCCGGCGGGGGTGTGAGCCGCATGGATGCGGCGACCAAGGCTACATGGATGTACTTGCGCCGTCCCCCGCTGGCCCTACCCGTCCGACCCTGCCACGGGCCTTATCCTGCAAGCCACGAGGGGCCCTGCCGGTGGCCGTGGAACCGCCCCGCATGACCGGACTGGCGTCACACGTTAAACTCCCGCCGTGAATACTCCTACCTACACCGCCCAGCAACTCGCCGATCAGTTCGGCCTGCAGGTCCATGGCGACCCCGCCACCGCCATCCGTGGCGTGGCTACCCTCGCCCATGCCGGTGCCGGCCAGCTGACCTTCCTCGCCAACCCGCGCTACCGCGCCCAGCTGGCCGACAGCCAGGCCTCGCTGGTGGTCCTGCGTGCCGAAGACGCCGAAGCCGCCCCCGGCGCCGCCCTCGTCGCCAAGGATCCCTACACCACCTTCGCAAAGATCGCCGCGCTGTTCGACGTCGCACCCGTGCGTGAGCCGGGCATCCACCCCAGCGCGGTCATCGACCCGCAGGCCCAGGTGGCCGCCAGCGCCCACATCGGCCCGTTCGTCACCATCGGTGCGCGCAGCGTGGTCGGCGAGAACTGCATCATCGGCGCCGGCAGCATCATCGGCGAAGACTGCACCCTGGACACCGGCTGCGAGCTGATTGCCCGCGTTACCCTGGTCACCCGCGTGAAGCTCGGCAAGCGCGTGCGCATCCATCCCGGTGCCGTGCTCGGCGCCGATGGCTTCGGCCTGGCGATGGACGCCGGCAAGTGGATCAAGGTGCCGCAGCTGGGCGGCGTCCGCATCGGCGATGACTGCGAGATCGGCGCCAATACCTGCGTCGACCGCGGGGCGCTGGAAGACACCGTGCTGGCCGAAGACGTCCGCCTCGACAACCTGGTGCAGATCGCGCACAACGTGCAGATCGGCGCCCATTCGGCCATCGCCGGCTGCACCGGCATCGCCGGCAGCGCCAAGATCGGCCGTTACTGCCTGCTCGGCGGCGCCGTCGGCGTCGTCGGCCATCTGGAAATCTGCGACAAGGTCGTGATCACCGGTAAATCGGTGGTCCGCAACTCCATCACCGAACCGGGCGAATACTCGTCCGGGACGCCCCTGACCGACAACCGCACGTGGCGCAAGAACGCCGCGCGCTTCAAGCAGCTCGATGCACTGGCCCGTCGCATCCTGTCTGTGAGCAAGGAGAAAGAATGAGCCAGCCCCAGACCCTGCCGGACATGGCGCAGATCCAGACGCTGCTGCCGCACCGCTACCCGTTCCTGCTGGTCGACAAGGTTCTGTCGATCGACTACGACGCCCGCAAGATCGTCGCCACCAAGAACGTCAGCATCAACGAGCCGTTCTTCCAGGGCCACTTCCCCAACCAGCCGATCATGCCGGGCGTGCTGATCATCGAAGCCATGGCCCAGGCCGGCGGCGTGCTGACCCAGCTCACCCTGGGCCGCGATTCGCAGTCCAAGCTGTTCTACATGGTCAAGGTCGACAAGGCCCGCTTCACCAAGCAGGTGGTGCCGGGCGACGTGCTGGAAATGCACGTGGAGATCAAGCGCGTGATCCGCAACATGGCCGTGTATGACTGCGTGGCCAAGGTCGACGGCGAAGTCGTCGCCTGCGCCGAGGTGCTGTGCGCCGGCACCCGCGACTGACCCTGTACGGAGGACCGAGATGACCGATAGCGCTCCCCTGATCCATCCCACCGCCGTGATCGATCCGTCGGCACGACTGGCCGACGACATCCGCGTGGGCGCGTTCACGATCATCGGGCCCGACGTCGAGATCGGCGCCGGCACCGAGGTCGGTCCGCATTGCAGCATCCATGGCCCGACCCGGATCGGCCGCGACAACCGTTTCATCGGCCACGTCGCGGTCGGTGGCGAGCCGCAGGACAAGAAGTTTGCCGGTGAACGCACCGAACTGGTGATCGGCGACCGCAACGTGTTCCGCGAATTCGTCACCCTCAACCGCGGTACCGGCGGCGGCGGTGGCATCACCACCATCGGCAACGACAACTGGATGCTGGCCTACACGCACGTGGCGCATGACTGCCACGTCGGCGATTTCTGCGTGTTCTCCAACAACACCACCCTGGCCGGGCATGTCACCGTCGGCGACTACGTGATCATCAGCGGCTTCGCCGGTGCCCACCAGTTCTGCCGCATCGGTGCCCACGCCTTCCTGGGCATGGGCGCGCTGACCAACGGCGATGTGCCGCCATTCACCATGGTCGGCACCGATTCGCTGGGCCGCCCGCGCGGCATCAACAGCGAAGGCCTCAAGCGCCGTGGCTTCGATGCCGAACGCATCACCGCCATCAAGCGTGCCTACCGCACCCTGTACGTGGCAGGCCTGCCGCTGGCCGAAGCCAAGCAGCAGCTGGCCGAGCAGGCACAGGCCAGCGATGACGTCCGCTCCATGCTGGACTTCATCGAGCACACCGAGAGGCACCTGCTGCGATGAGTGCCACGACCGGCCAGGCGCCGGCCGGCGCCGCCGTCATCCCGCTGGCCTCGATGGCCGGCAGCGTGCCTGCGCAGCGGGTGCTCAGCGAGCGCCCGTTGCGGATCGCGCTGGTGGCGGGCGAAGCCTCCGGCGACCTGCTCGGCGCGGGCCTGGTGCGTGAGCTGAAAGCGCGCTTCCCGCATGCCGAGTTCGCCGGCATCGGCGGCGACGCGATGCGCAATGCGGGCTGCCAGACCTGGCACGATGCCAGCGAGCTGGCGGTAATGGGCCTGACCGAAGTCCTGCGCCACCTGCCGCGCCTGCTCAAGCTGCGCTCGGCGTTCCGCGAGCGGGCACTGGCGTGGCGGCCGGATGTCTTCATCGGCATCGATGCGCCGGATTTCAACCTGGGCATCGAGCGCTGGCTGAAGCAGCGCGGCATCCCCACCGTGCACTACGTCAGCCCCTCGGTCTGGGCCTGGCGCGAGAAGCGCGCGGAGAAGATCGGCAGCAGTGCCGACCTGGTGCTGTGCCTGTTCCCGATGGAACCGCCCATCTATGCCAAACACGGCATCGACGCGCGGTTTGTCGGCCACCCGATGGCCGATGACATTCCGCTGCACGGTGACCGCGATGCGGCCCGTGCCGCGCTCGGCCTGCCCGCCTCAGCCAAGGTGCTGGCGGTGCTGCCGGGCAGCCGCCTGGGCGAGATCTCACGCCTGGGCGAACCGTTCTTCGAGGCGGCCTGGCAGGTCTCCGAACGCATCCCCGGCCTGCACGTGGTGGTGCCGGCGGCCAACGCCGCCTGCCGCCGCCTGATCGAGGAACAGCTGTCACGCTCGGCGCTGCCGGTGGCGTACTCGCATGTTCTCGATGGCCAGGCCCGCACGGCGATGATCGCCGCCGACGTGGTGGTGCTGGCCTCCGGCACGGCCACGCTGGAGGCCATGCTGGTGAAGCGGCCGATGGTGGTGGGCTACCGGGTCAACGAACTGACCTACCGCCTGGTGAAGGCGCTGGGGCTGATCAAGGTCGACCGCTTCGCCCTGCCCAACATCCTCGCTGCGCAGGATCTTGCCCCGGAACTGATGCAGCACGACTGCACGCCGGACAAGCTGGCCGCGGCCATCCAGCAGTGGTTCGACCACCCGCAGCGCAGCGCCGACCTGCAGGGCACCTACGAGCGCCTGCACGAGCGCCTGCGCCGCAATGCCTCGGCGCGCGCCGCCGACGCGGTGGGCGAGCTGCTGGTCAGCAAGCAGGAAACCGCATGAGCCGTCGCGCGGCCGCGGCGGCCAGCCTGGCCCTGTTCGATGGCGCGGCGGTGGTCGAGCCCGAACGCCTGGTGGCCGGCGTGGACGAAGCCGGCCGTGGCCCGCTGGCCGGCCCGGTGGCCGTGGCCGCGGTGGTCTTTGACCCGTCGCGGCCGCGCATCAACGGCCTGGACGATTCCAAGCAGCTGACCGCCGCGCGCCGTGAGCAGCTGCACGACCGCATCATCGAACGGGCCCTGGCCTGGAAGGTGGTGCTGGTGGACGTGAACGCCATCGACCGCCTGAACATCTACCAGGCCACCCTGCAGGGCATGCGCGACGTGGTGGCCGCCGTGGCCCACGTGGCCGGCTTCGCCCGCATCGATGGCAACGTCGTGCCCAAGGGCCTGGTGCTGCCGGCGCAGGCGCTGGTGGGCGGTGATGGCATCGACCGCGCGATCATGGCGGCCTCGATCCTGGCCAAGGTCTCGCGCGACCGCTACATGCAGGAACTGCACGTGCGGCACCCGCAGTACGGCTTCGACCAGCACAAGGGCTATGGCACCCCCGCCCACCTGGCCGCGCTGCGCAGCCACGGCCCCTGCGACGAGCACCGCCGCAGCTTCGCGCCGGTGCGTGAATGCCTGGAAGCGCCGCAGGTTGTGGCGGCCGAGATCGCGATTGCCTGAACAACGGCCGCCGGGCATGGCCCGGCGCTACCCTGAACGCGTGACCGCGCCCGGCGGATCCGCGCAATCGCCGCACCGTCAAGTCCTTGTCGCCACCCCCTGCCCTCGTTACCCTGACCGGGCACTCCAGCGCTTCCCGACCCCGGTGACGATTTCCCCGTCAGCACCCGGGGCCCGCGCGCTCCAACCTGGTCCGGCATGTCCAACTCCCGCTTCGTACATCTCCACGTCCACACCGAGTTCTCGCTGGCGGACTCGACCATCCGCGTGCCGGCCAAGCCGGACCAGGCCGACCCGAAGAAGGCCAAGCAGGCCAATCTGCTGTCGCGCTCGGTCGAACTCGGCCTGCCCGCGCTGGCGGTGACCGACCTCAACAACCTGTTCGCCCTGGTGAAGTTCTACAAGGCCGCCGAAGGCGTGGGCATCAAGCCCATCGCCGGCGCCGACGTGATGATCGCCGAGGAAGGCCAGGACCCGTGGCGGATGACCCTGCTGTGCCGCGACCGCGAGGGCTACCTGAGCCTGTCGCGGCTGCTGACCCGCGCCTGGATGGAAGGCCACCGGCCCGAAGGCGGCGTGGCGATCCACCCGGACTGGCTGAAGGCCGGCAATGCCAACCTGTTCGCGCTGGCCGGCCGTGACAGCCTGGCCGGCCGCCTGGCGCTGGACGGCAAGCACGACCTTGCCGAGCAGCAGCTGGCCGACTGGCAGCGCGCGTTCGGCGACGGCCTGCACCTGGAACTGACCCGCACCGGACGCGAAGGCGAGGAAACCTTCAACCGCTTCGCGCTGATGGCCGCCGGCCAGCGCGGCCTGCCGGTGGTGGCCAGCAACGACGTGCGCTTCCTGGCGCCGACCGATTTCAGCGCGCACGAAGCGCGCGTGTGCATTTCCACCGGCCGCGTGCTGGACGACCCCAAGCGCCCGCGCGAGTACAGCGACCAGCAGTACCTGAAGTCGGCCGAGGAGATGTGCGCGCTGTTCGCCGACATCCCCGATGCCATCGACAACACGCTGGCGCTGGCCGAGCGCTGCAACATCGAGATGCGGCTGGGCACCTACTTCCTGCCCAACTACCCGGTGCCCGACGACGAGACCCTGGACACCTGGATCCAGAAGATGTCGCGCGACGGCCTGGAAGAGCGCCTGGAGAAGAATCCGCTGGCGCCGGGCAAGACCCGCGAGGAGTACTTCGAACGCCTGGAGTTCGAACTCAACACCATCATCAAGATGGGCTTCCCGGGCTACTTCCTGATCGTTGCCGACTTCATCCAGTGGGGCAAGAACCAGGGCATCCCGATCGGCCCCGGCCGTGGTTCGGGTGCCGGTTCGCTGGTGGCGTGGGCGCTGAAGATCACCGACCTGGACCCGCTGCCGTACAACCTGCTGTTCGAGCGGTTCCTGAACCCGGAACGCGTGTCGATGCCCGACTTCGACATCGACTTCTGCATGGACCGCCGCGATGAAGTGATCGACTACGTCGCGCGCAAGTACGGGCGCGAGCGCGTCAGCCAGATCATCACCTACGGCACCATGGCGGCCAAGGCCGTGGTGCGCGATTCCGGCCGCGTGCTGGGCTTCCCGTACGGCCTGGTGGACGGCGTCTCCAAGCTGATCCCGAACATCCTCGGCATCCACCTGAAGGATGCGCTGGGCAAGGGCAAGGAAGGCCCGAGCTCGGAAATGGCCTCGGCCGAACTGATCCAGCGCTACGAGACCGAGGACGATGTCCGCGACCTGATCGACCTGGCGCTGCAGCTGGAAGACCTGACCCGCAACGCCGGCAAGCACGCCGGTGGCGTGGTGATCGGGCCCGAGCCGCTGAGCGAGTTCTGCCCGCTGTACGCCGAACACGACGAGAACGGCCTGGGCAAGAACCCGGTCACCCAGTTCGACAAGAACGACGTGGAAGAAGTCGGCCTGGTGAAGTTCGACTTCCTCGGACTGCGCACGCTCACGATCATCGACTGGGCGGTGAAGGCGATCAACAAGCGCCACGAGCGCGCCGGCATCCCGCCGGTGGATATCGCCGCGATCCCGCTGGACGATGCGCCCACCTACAAGGACATCTTCGCCAACGGCAACACCGGTGCGGTGTTCCAGTTCGAATCCTCGGGCATGCGCCGCCTGCTGAAGGACGCGCGGCCCGACCGCTTCGAAGACCTCATCGCGCTGGTGTCGCTGTACCGACCCGGCCCGATGGACCTGATTCCCTCCTTCAACGCGCGTAAGCACGGCCAGGAAGAAATCATCTATCCCGATCCGCGCACCGAAGCGATCCTGAAGGACACCTACGGCATCATGGTGTACCAGGAGCAGGTGATGCAGATGGCGCAGATCGTCGGCGGCTACTCGCTGGGCGGCGCCGACCTGCTGCGCCGTGCGATGGGCAAGAAGGTGCCGGCCGAAATGGCCAAGCACCGCGAAATCTTCCGCGAAGGTGCGGCCAAGGACGGCGTCGACGAGGCCAAGGCCGACGCGATCTTCGACCTGATGGAGAAGTTCGCCGGCTACGGCTTCAACAAGTCGCACGCTGCCGCCTACGCGCTGGTCAGCTACCAGACCGCCTGGCTCAAGCGCCATTACCCGGCCGAATTCATGGCGGCCACGCTGTCCTCGGACATGGACAACACCGACAAGGTGGTCGGCTTCCTGGACGAGGTGCGCAACCTCGGCCTGACCGTGCTGCCGCCGAAGGTGAACCAGTCCGCCTTCATGTTCGAAGCGGCCACGCCGGACACCATCCAGTACGGCCTGGGCGCGATCAAGGGCGTCGGCCAGGGTGCCTGCGAAGCGGTCGTGGACGAACGCCTGAAGGGCGGCCAGTACAAGGACCTGCTCGACTTCTGCACCCGCATCGGTTCGGCCAAGCTCAACCGGCGCACGCTGGAAGCGATGATCAACTGCGGCGCGCTGGACGACCTGGGCCACAACCGCGCCTCATTGATGCTGCAGTTGCCGGAAGTGATCAAGGCCACCGAGCAGATGGCGCGCGAGCGTGCCTCGGGCCAGAACTCGCTGTTCGGCGGCCCCGACCCGAGCACGGTGACCATCCAGCTGGACCTGGTCGAAGCCGAGGAATGGCCGCTGCTGCAGCGCCTGAACGGCGAGCGCGACACGCTCGGCTTCTACCTCAGCGGGCACCCGTTCGATCCGTGGCGCGACGATGTGCGCGACCTGGTCGGCAACGACCTGGGTTCGGTCGAGAAGATCTGGAGTTCCAGCAACAGCGGCGGCGGTGGTGGCAACGGCGGTGAAAAGCGCTGGCGCCCGGAAGTGCCGACCGTGCTGGCCGGCCAGGTGGTCGGCGTGCGCCGCAAGGGCGAAAGCCAGATCTTCATCCAGCTCGAGGACGGGCGCGGCCGCGTCGAGTGCAGCGCGTTCTCCGATGCCATGGCCGAGTTCGGCCACCTGATGACCAAGGACCGCATCCTGGTGGTCAAGGGCGGCCTGCGCGAGGACGAGTTCAACGGCGGCTATGCGCTGCGCATCCGCCAGTGCTGGGATTTCGACGAGGTCTGCGCCAACTACGCCACGCGCCTGTCGCTGCGCCTGGACCTGCGCCAGCAGCGGCCGGTCTGGGAACGCGTCAATGCCGTGCTCGACCGCCACCGCCCCGGGCGCACGCCGCTGCGCCTGGACCTGCTGCTGAAGGGCCCGCAGGGCGGCGTGGCCGGCATGCTCGATGTCTCCGGGCAGAGCGCGGTGCGCATCGATTCCAAGCTGATGGAGGCGCTGCGCGCCGACCCGGCCGTGCGCACGCTGAAAGTGCGCTACAGCCCGCCGTGGGCCAACTGAGGCTGGCCCACGCCCCGGGCTGACTGGCGCCCCCTGCCCGGCTGGGGTACCGTCGCCTTCCAGACGAAGGCGTACGGGCCATTGCTGCGCATTCGGCTAGAATTCCCCTCTTCTTTACACGACGGCTTCCGATGAATCCGAACTACCTCGACTTCGAGCAACCCATCGCCGACCTGGAAGCCAAGATCCAGGAACTGCGCAACGCCAGTGCCGGACCGGCGGTCAATGTCGAGGCCGAGGTTCACGCCCTGCAGGACAAGCTGCGCCTGCGCACCGCGCAGATCTTCCGCAACCTGACCTCCTGGCAGGTGCTGCAGCTGGCCCGCCACCCGTCGCGCCCGTACACCGCCGATTACCTGCGCATCATCTTCGATGAGTTCCAGGAACTGGCCGGTGACCGCGCCTTCGCCGACGACAAGGCCATCATGGGTGGCCTGGCCCGCATCAACGGCCGTTCGGTGATGGTGATCGGCCACCAGAAGGGCCGCGACACCAAGGAAAAGATCAAGCGCAACTTCGGCATGCCCAAGCCGGAGGGCTATCGCAAGGCCCTGCGCCTGATGAAGATGGCCGAACGCTTCGGCCTGCCGGTGCTGACCCTGATCGACACCGCCGGTGCCTGGCCGGGCATCGACGCCGAATCGCGCGGCCAGTCCGAAGCGATCGCCCGCAACCTGATGGAGATGGCCGAGCTGAAGGTGCCGGTGATCTGCACGGTGATCGGCGAAGGCGGTTCCGGCGGCGCGCTGGCGCTGGGCGTGGGCGACCGCACCGTGATGCTGGAATACGCGGTGTACTCGACCATCACCCCGGAAGGCTGCGCCTCGATCCTGTGGAAGGATGCCGGCAAGGCCAAGGACGCTGCCGAGCAGCTGGGCCTGACCGCGCCGCGCCTGAAGAGCCTGGGCCTGGTCGACAAGGTGGTGCGTGAGCCGACCGGCGGCGCCCACCGCAACCCGACCCAGATGGCCAAGCGCCTGAAGGCCGTGCTGCTGAACGAGCTGGAAGCACTGGACGGCCTGTCCACCGAGCAGCTGCTGGAGCGCCGCTACACGCGCCTGCGCAGCTACGGCACCTACGAAGCCGCATAAGCCCGGTAGTGCCGGCCGCTGGCCAAACCTGGTAGTGCCGGCCGCTGGCCGGCAACATGCAGGCGATTGCAGAAACGAAAGAGCCGGGCAGATGCCCGGCTCTCTCCGTTTGCGCGTTGACGGCATCCACGCCTCAGAACGGCTTGGCCAGCACCAGCCAGACAATCGGAATGAAGGCCAGCAGCGGAATCTCGTTGATCCAGCGCAGCGCGCGCGAGGACGGCAGCGTGCGGCCCTTGGCCACGCCCTTCAGCAGGCGCCCGGTCCAGATGAAATACACCAGCAGCAGCACCACCAGGCCCAGCTTGGCGTGCAGCCAGCCGGCGCCACCGGGTGCGACCATGGTCGGGAAATCCGGGATGACCTTGTAGCCCAGCCACAGCACCAGGCCCAGCACGAAGGCCAGCCCGAACATCGAATGGCCGAAACGGTACAGGCGCAGGCCCATCAGCTGCAGGCGCTCGCCCACCGCCGGCTGGCCCGCGGTCTCGGCCAGGTTCACCAGGATGCGCGGCAGGTAGAACACGGTTGCCATCCACGCCACCACGAACACGATGTGGAAGGTCTTGACCCAGTAGTAGCTCTGCATGCGCTCGCTCCGGCGGCTGGCGGTGATGGGCGCCCATTGTCGCAGTAGAGCCACCCCGTGGGTGGCTGCCGCGGCCAATTGCCACATCACAGTAGAGCCATCCCATGGATGGCTGCCCACCGCACCATCGCAGCCACGCATGGCGTGGCTCTACTATTACGCTCCGCTTTCATCACCGTGCCCTGCCCCATGGACAAGACCTACGACGCCGCCTACTTCCAACGCTGGTACCGCCGGGCCGATATCGGCGGCAGCGCCCGCCTGGCGCGCAAGGTCGCCCTGGCCGTGGCCACCGCCGAGTACTACCTGGAGCGGCCGGTGCGCAGCGTGCTCGACATCGGCTGCGGCGAAGGCGCCTGGCGCGCGCCGCTGCTGAAGCTGCGTCCAAAAGTCCAATACCTCGGCTTCGACAGCAGCGAGTACGCTGTGCGCCGTTACGGACGCACCCGCAACCTGCACATGGCCAGCTTCGGCGATTTCGCCTGGCTGCGGCCCTGTGCCCCGGTCGACCTGCTGGTGTGCTCGGACGTGATGCACTACGTGCCCGACCGCGAACTGCGCGCTGGCCTGGCCGGCGTGGGCGAGCTGACCGCCGGGGTGGCCTTCCTGGAGACCTTCGCCGCCGAGGATGCGTTCGACGGCGACCACGAGGGCTTCCAGGCCCGGCCGGCGCGCTGGTACCGCCGCGAGCTGGCCCGCCAGGGCCTGCAGGCCGTCGGTTCGCACCTGTGGCTGGGCCCGGGCTTGGCCAGCGAGGCCGCCGCGCTGGAAAAGATGTGAATCCGGATTCATTATTTTTGCCCGACTTAACCTGTGGGACACCCGGATGGGATATGCTGCGCGGCAACATATGACCATACATATTCGGTCGTCATGCTCTATCAACTACACGAACTGACCCGCAACCTGCTCGCCCCCTGGGTGCACCAGGCCCAGGCCAACGCCAAGTTCTTCGCCAACCAGGGCCACTGGTGGTCGCAGATGCCGGGCGCTGATCGCCTGGCGGCGGTCAATGAACTCTTCCATCGCATCGGCAAGGATTACGAGAAGCCCGAATGGGGCATCAACGAAATCGACGTCGAAGGCGAGCGCGTGCCGATCGTCGTGCACGAGGAAGTGAGCAAGCCGTTCTGCAAGCTGCTGCGCTTCAAGCGCCACAGCAACGAAGCCGACCAGCTGCACACGATGCTCAACCAGCCGTTCGTGCTGGTGGTGGCGCCCCTGTCGGGCCACCACGCCACGCTGCTGCGCGATACCGTGCGCACGCTGCTGCGCGACCACCGCGTGTACGTCACCGACTGGGTGGATGCGCGCATGGTGCCGGCCAGCGAAGGTGAGTTCGGGCTGGACGACTACATCGCCTACATCCAGGAATTCATCCGCCACCTCGGCGTCGAACGCCTGCACGTGGTGAGCGTGTGCCAGCCGACGGTGCCGGTGCTGGCCGCGGTTTCGCTGATGGCCAGCCGTGGCGAGCCGACCCCGCGCTCGCTGGTGATGATGGGTGGCCCGATCGATGCGCGCTGCAGCCCGACCGCAGTGAACAACCTGGCCACGCAGAACCCGCTGTCGTGGTTCGAGAACAACGTCATCCACACCGTGCCGGCCAGCTACCCCGGTGCCGGCCGCCGCGTGTACCCGGGCTTCCTGCAGCACGCCGGCTTCCTGTCGATGAACCCCAGCCGCCACTTCAGTTCGCACTGGGATTTCTACACCGACCTGGTCAAGGGCGACCTGGAAGACGCCGACGCGCACCGCACGTTCTACGACGAGTACAACGCGGTGCTGGACATGCCGGCCAAGTACTACCTCGACACCATTTCGGTGGTGTTCCAGGACTTCCTGCTGCCGCGTGGCGAGTGGGTGGTCAATGGCGAGAAGGTCGACCCGTCGGCCATCCGCGATACCGCGCTGCTGAGCATCGAAGGCGAGCTGGATGACATCGCCGGCCTCGGCCAGACCGAAGCCGCGCAGGCGCTGTGCACCGGCGTCGCGGCTGACCGCCGCGAGCATTTCATCGTCGAAGGCGCCGGCCACTACGGCATCTTCAGCGGCCGCCGCTGGCGCGAAGTGGTGTACCCGAAGGTGCGCGATTTCTTCGCCGCCCATGCCGAGGCACCGGCTGCCAAGGCCACGAAGAAGAAGAGCAACGTCACCCCGTTGCGGCGCAAGGCGGGTTGATTCCCTGCCCGGGGTCGGATCCCTTTCCAACGGAAAGGGCTCTGACCCCTGCGTGATCGAACTTGGGGTCAGAGCCCTGTTCTGCGAACAGGGATCCGACCCCAGGCGCTTACAGCCGCACCAGCAGGTGCTTGGCCAGCAGACCGTGCAGCTTGCCGATGCCGCGGGCCAGGTGCATCGTCAGCAGCAGCAGCAGCGCGCCCACCACGGCCAGCACCGGGGTTGCAGCCAGCGGCAGCACGTTGGTGCCGTCGATGTAGATGCTCGGCACGCTCAGGTCGAGCAGCGCCGCCACCGGCGACCAGATGAAGGCCAGCGACACCGACAGCAGGGTGACCGCAATCGTGAAGTAGACCACGCCCAGCGGCAGCATCAGCAGGAAATACAGCAGCGTCAGCCAGGTGCGGCCGTCGGTGAACATATCGCCGATGCGCTGCAGCCACGTGCGGCTGCGGTCGGTGTAGCGCGGCCGGCGCGGCATGCGCTCGCCCAGCAGCGCTTCCACCAGGCGCCCTTCCAGCAAGGCCAGCCCACGCACCGAGCCGAAGAACAGCACGGTCAGCGGTATGCCGATGATCAGGATCATCAGGCCCAGCGACAGCGACAGGCCGGTCACCACCCAGGTGAAGAAGAAGGTGCCCGTGGCCAGCGACAGCAGCATGTAGAACAGTGCGCCGTAGGTGTGCGGATCCATCACCACGCCGAAGAAGCGTGCCGCCAGCGAACGCTGCACCGGTGCGGGTGTCGGCGCGGCTGGTGCCACGCCGCTGGCTTCGGCGGCGGCGCGCAGCACCGGGCTGGTGTCGGCACGCGGCGTGCGCAGCGCGCGGTTCACGGTCACCTCGGTTTCGCGGTAGATCTCCGCCACTTCCGCCGGTGCGCCGTAGCTGCCGGCGACATCGGCGATCACCTCGGCTTCGCTGCGGCCCGGCTGTGCGGCCAGTTCGGAACGCAGGTATTCCTCGGCGTCGTACAGGGCGTCCTGCACCATCGCCGCGTCGGCGCCCTGCAGCGCCGCACGCAGCTGCGCCAGGTACTGGGTGATCGTGGTGGGCAGGCCAGTGCCTGCCAGGTTCTGCTCGTTCATTGCGGTACCCCCTCCAACACGGAATCGACGGAATCGCGGGTGGCCTGCCAGGCCTGGCGCCACTGCGCCAGCACTTCGTGGCCACGTTCATTGATGCGGTAGTAGCGGCGCGGTGGCCCGCTGCTGGACGGCTCGACATGGCTCTCGAGCAGGCCGGCACCCTCCAGGTTGCGCAGCACCGGGTACAGCGCGCTCTGCTTGCCACTCAGCACGCCCTCACCCACGCGCTCCAGCTCCTTGGCGATGAGGTACCCGTACAGGGGCTCCCCCGCCCGGGCCAGCACCGCCAGCAGGGCCAGCGACACCGTTCCGGCGCTGAGCTCCTTCTGGAACTTCTTCAGGTGGACGTCGTCTTCGGTCATGACCGGCCCTCCACTATGTTGGAGTCAACAGTAGTGCGAAGTCCGGTATAGCGAATGTGTCGTTAGTCACCCTGCCGGTTGGTGTGGGGCGACTGACCACTTGGCCGGGACGCCCGTTCGCTTGCTTGCCCCTCTTCGAGCCGCGGCATACCGTCGGCTTTCGAGAGCGCAGCGTCTGATCCAGCCTCTGCAAGCAAGATGATCCCGGGAATGCCCACTTATGACAGAGCTTCACTATTGCGACTTCTGGTTTTCTGCGAAGAAGTCCGCGCGAAACATAATCAGTGAATCCGAGGCCAGATCGAGACATGAGAGCCAGGCTCGCTACACGGTTCTCGTTGGCTCCCCCACCACGCCATCAGCAATTGTCGATGTGCTGTTGGACAAAGAAATGATTGGCGTCGACTTTCTGGATGAACATCTAAGGGAGCGCCTGACGTATCAGTTCCAGCAGGTAGCACCGGGAAATCTGTTCCTGAGCATGGCGGTACATAGAACGTTCGCTGAGAAAAGTGACAGCATTGCAGAAGGAACCAGCTACCTCTTCAATGAAGATGGGCGGCTCACGATAACCAGGGAGACTTTCTCGCCTCATCATCTGGAAGAGTCTTCAACTACGCATGATCCAACAGACAACTATGAGCCTGTTCCTATCTTCGGCCATTACTCTGGTCTAATTGCAGAAGAAAGATAAACGCTGATGCCAGACCGATTGGATCGTCCCAAAAGGCGGCGCGCAGGCTGACGCGAATGCCCCGCATGTCACTTGGCGATACGGTATCTCGTCGCGCAGAATCGAGGCCTCGTTCATGTTCCGGGGTTCCCATGTCGCACCGCCGTCGCCTTGCCCTGACCGCCCTTGCCCTCGCCTGCCTGCTGCCCGCCCTGGCCAGCGCGGCCACGCCGTACCGCAGCCCGCAGCAGATCCTCGATGCGTCGGCGGCCAGCGACTGGCGCACGCCGGACCCGGCCAACCTGCTGTACATGGACCTGCCGGCCGGGCGGGTCATCATCGAGCTCGCGCCGCAGTTTGCTCCGCGCCATGTGGCCAACATCCAGACCTTCGCCCATGAGCACTTCTGGGATGGCACCAGCATCTACCGCTCGCAGGACAATTTCGTGGTGCAGTTCGGCGATGCCGACGCCGATGACGCGGCCAAGGCCAAGCCGTTCGGCAGCGCCGCGCGCAAGTTGCCGGCCGAATTCGAGCGCGCCAGCGCCGGCCTGAAGGTGGGCGTGCTGCCCGACCGAGATGGCTGGGCAGCGCAGACCGGTTTCGTCGAGGGCTTCCCGGTGGGCCAGGATCCGCAGGCCGGCAAGGCCTGGCTGGCACACTGCTACGGCATGCTCGGTGCCGGCCGCAGCAATGAAGAAGACAGCAGCATCGGCGCCGAACTGTACGTGGTGACCGGGCAGTCGCCGCGCCAGCTGGACCGCAACATCACCTTGGTCGGCCGCGTGCTGAAGGGCATGGAACTGCTCAGCGCGATCCCGCGCGGGCCGGCGCCGATGGGCTTCTATGAAGACCCGAAGCTGCGCACGCCGATCGTCTCGATCCGCCGGGCGAGCGATGTGCCCGCAGCCGAGCGCACGCCGATCCAGGTGCTGCGCACCGATTCGAAGACCTTCGCCGATACGGTGGAAGCACGCCGCAACCGCGTGGATGACTTCTACAAGCGCCCGGCCGGGCATATCGACCTGTGCAATATTCCGGTGCCGGTGCGGTAGCGCCGGGCCATGCCCGGCGAGCGCAGCGGAGAGCATCCACGCGTGGCGTGGATCTACTGCAGAGCCGTCAGCCCTTCTGGCTGACGGCCACGCTGCCGAGGATCAGGCCGCCGGCAATCAGCATCTGCAGGGTCACCGGTTCGTCGAGGAACAGCCACGCGAATGCGGCGCCGAACAGCGGAATCAGATAGGTCACCGTCGACGCGCGCGAGGGGCCGATGCGGCCGATCAGACGGTAGAACATCAGGAAGGCCAGGCCGGTGCACGCCACGCCCAGCGCGATCGCTGCGCCCCAGGCCTTGCCCGGAATTGCGGCCTGCGGCCAATGCGTCACCGCCATCGGCAGCATCCACAGCGAGGCACAGCCCAGCGTTGCCGCCGCCGCTGCAGCCGATGGCAGGCCGGTCATGTGCCGCTTCACCAGGTTCACGCCGAGGCCGTACAGCAGCGAGGCGGCCGCGCCGGCCAGCACCGCCATGCCGATGCTCAGGCCGGACACTTTGGCCGTGGCCAGCACCACCACACCGGCAAACCCGACCAGCAGCGCGCCGGCACGGCGCACGCCGATCTTCTCGCCGAAGAACAGGAAGGCGATCAACGCGGCAAACAGCACCGTCATCGCGTTGCAGATGGCGCCGATGGCCGCTGGCGCCTGCTCGGCCGAATAGGCGAACAGCACGAACGGCAGCGCTGAGTTGATCAGGCCGATCGGCGCCAGCCACAGCCAGCGGCGCGGCGGGAACTGCGCGCGGGCACGCCACAGGAACGGCATCAGTACCAGCGCGCCCAGCACCAGCCGCACCTCCACCAGCGCGAATGGGCCGAACGAGGGCACGGCCACGCGCATGAACAGGAACGAGCAGCCCCAGATCGCACCCAGCAGGGTCAGCTCCAATGGGGTGCGCCAATCGCGCTCAGCCACCTGCGGTACCGCGTTCATGCCCTGCCTCCGTCCTGCGCCTGCGCTGTGTCTGGGCCGACAGGATCGTCCGCAGACGCCCGCTGCACAAGCGCGTAGTATCGCTGCCAGCCACAAATATGGTTTGAGGCTCGACATGCAGCTACGCCCTTCCCTGCTCCCCGCACTGGCCGTGTTCGCGGTGGCCGCGCGCCACCAGAACTTCGCACAGGCCGCCCAGGAGCTGCACCTGACTGCCAGCGCGGTCAGCCACCACGTGCGCCGCCTGGAGGAGGTGCTGGAGGTGCGCCTGTTCCTGCGCCATGCGCGCGGGGTGCGCCTGACCGCCGAGGGCCGGCAGCTGGCCGACGCCGCCAGTGCCGCGTTCACCGATGTCGCCGCCGTCGCCCACCACCTGCAACCGGATGCGGACAGCGTGCCGCTGCGCATCACCACCCTGCGCTCGCTGTCGTACTGCTGGCTGCTGCCACGCCTGCCGCGCTTCACCCAGGCGCACCCGCACATCCGCATCGAGCTGCACACCGGCAGCGGCCTGGACCGCTACGACGAGAACGGGCCGGAGGTCGGCATCCGCTACGGGCTGGGCCAGTGGCCGGGCCTGCATGCGCAGCACCTGATGGACGACAACCTGTTCCCGGTGGCCTCACCGGCCCTGCCTGGGGTGGAAGCACTGCAGGACCCCGCGCGCATCGCCGACCTGCCCCTGCTGACCGATCTCTCGCCGCAGGGCTGGCGCGACTGGTTCCGCCATGCCGGCGTGCGGCCGCCCTCGCCCTTGCCGCCCATGCACACTTTCGCCGACAGCACCGATGCGATGCGCGCGGCGGTGTACGGCATGGGCGCGGTGCTGGCGCGTACCCACGTCGCCCAGCCCTACCTGCAGCGCTATGAAGTGGTGCGCCTGCCCGGCCCGGCACTGAAAGCGCGCTACGCCTACTACGTGGTGCATGCCGAAGCGCAGCCGCCCAGCCCGGCCGCACGCGTGTTCATCGACTGGCTGCTGGCCCAGGCGCAGGACGAGCGCACGCCCATCCCCGCCCTGCCCGACAGCCTGCTGGGGCGCCCGCCCACGGCCGGCTGACTGCGCCCTCACCCGGTCTTTTCCCTTCGCTGGCTAGGCTGCAGGCAACCCCACTCTGTGTACCCGCCATGCCAATGCTGCGACTGCGCATCACCGGAACCGAAGACGACGCCCGCGCCATCAGCGACCTGCTGCTGGGCCTGGAAGGCATCGAACATGTCGAAGAAACCGACGACCTGATGCCGCACATGGACGACGATGATTCCAGCTCGGCCGGCCTGTCCGATGACATCGGCCCGGGCATCCACGAACTGGAAGTGGAAGTCGGCAACGAAAGCACCGCGCAGAAGGTGCGCGATGCGGTGCAGGAACTGGCACTGGAACTGGACGTGTTCGTCGAGTACGAGACCGACGAGGGCTGAGGGCTTCGCCGGGCCTGGCCCGGCGTTACCCGTTACCCGTTACCCGTTACCCGTTGCCGGCGCTTACGCCTTGCGGCGCCGCCTGCGCCACAGCGCCAGCCCCACCCAGCCCAGCAGCCACAGCACCACGCCCACGGGCACCAGTGCCGCAACAGCGCGGATGACGAAGGCCACGCTGCTGGTGAACACGCCGCCGAAGTCGCGTACCGCAGCGCCGATCTCGCTGCGCCCGGTTTCGCCCGACGGCGGTTCCAGCTGCACGGTCACCAGCTGCGTATCGATGCGGCGGCGCTGCTGTGCAGCCTCGCGGTTGGCGGCTTCCAGGCCGGCCTCGATTTCCGACATGCGCTGCGAGATGGCCAGCAGGTCGGCCACCTTGACGTCGGCCCGCTGCTGCATCACCGACAGCTTTTCGTATTCGCGCTGCAGGCGGTCCTGCGTGCGGCGGGTGTCGGCCACCTGCTCGGCAAGGTCTTCCGCATCTGTGGACCGGTTGGCAACGTGCCCGTCGCGGCCGGCCAGTGCAATGAACGGCCCCACCCCGTCGGGCGCGAGACGGACGCGGATGCGCGCCTCGTGACGCAGCGCGTCGGGGCGTGGCGTGTAATCGCCTTCGCTCATCTCCAGCAGCGTGCAGTCACCAAACTGGGCCTTCTGGCAGGACTCCACCAGGGCCTGCAGGCGCGGGCCGATGCGTTCGCCGTCCAGTTCAACGCGGACCTCGTGGGTGTAGGCCAGGAACTGACCCTCGCCCTGCTTGATCGCGGCCATGGGTGCGGGCGCGCCACCACCGGGTGCGCGCTCCTTGTTGGCGCAGCTGGCGCCTGCCAGGACCACCAGTGCCAACAGCGCGATCATCGCGCCCCGCCCGGGGAAAACGCTTCTTCCTTGAACCTGCATCTCGTTGCCCTCCTGGGGCGTGGGATTCCTGCCAGCGCCCATGGTAATCCTATGGCAGGGGGACAAAGCGCCCCGCGCGCCCTATGCTCGGGGATTGATCCCAGTACAGGAACGCCGATGCGCCCGCATCTCCTTGCCCTTGCCCTGGTCGCCGCCCTGGCCGGTTGCCAGCCGGCTGACGCCCCGACCAACGGTTCCACCCCGGCCGCCAGCCAGCAGGCCGGCGACGCGGCGGTCGATGCCGCCTTCGCCGACCTGTCCAAGCGTGCGCTGGACACCTGGATGCAGCTGTCCCCGGTCAGCGCCACCCAGATCGGCGACCACCGCTATGACAGCGAGATCGACGACCTGAGCGCGGCCGGCCAGCAGAAGACCGTGGACGCGTACAAGGGCCTGCTCGCCGAGCTGGACAAGATCGACGTGGCCAAGCTGGGCCGCGAGAACCAGGTTGACGCGGCGATCCTGCGCAACCAGCTGGAGTCGGAAATCTGGAACAGCGAGGTGCTGCAGTCCGGCAAGTGGGACCCGCAGCTCTACAACGGCCTGGCCGGCAGCGCGCTGTACGGCCTGATGGCCCGCGAGTTCGCACCGCTGCCCGACCGCCTGAAGTCGGCCACCGCGCGCATGGAAAAGTTGCCGGCGATCTTCGCCCAGGCCCGCGAGAACCTCGACCCGGCACGCGTGCCGAAGATCCACGCCGAGACGGTGGCCAAGCAGAACAAGGGCATCCTCAGCATCGTCGATACCTTCATCACCCCGCATATCGGCGAACTGCCGCAGGCCGACCAGCAGCGCCTGCAGGCTGCCATCGACGGCCTGAAGAAGGCCGTGGACGAACAGCAGGCCTGGCTCGACAAGACCCTGGTGCCGAACGCCAAGGGTGACTTCCGCATCGGTGCGGAAAAGTACGACCAGAAGCTGAAGTTCGCGCTGAATTCCTCGCTGTCGCGCCAGGAGATCGGCGAGCGTGCACGCGCCGAACTCAAGCGCGTGCGCGAGGACATGTACGGCATCGCGCAGACCGTGCTGAAGGACAAGCCGGGCGCACCGGAGATGCCGGCGCAGCCGACCGACGAGCAGCAGCAGAAGGCCATCGAGGCCGCGCTGGAGCTGGCGTACGCCGACAAGCCGGCGCGCGACAAGGTGGTCGACGATGCCAAGGCCGCGCTGGAGCAGTCCACCGCGTTCGTGCGCGAACACGACCTGATGACCCTGCCCGATGCGCCGGTGGACATCATCCTGATGCCCGAGTTCCAGCGCGGCGTGGCCGTGGCCTACTGCGATTCGCCGGGCCCGCTGGACAAGAACCTGAAGACCTTCTACGCCGTCTCGCCGATTCCGGACGACTGGAGCGACAAGCAGGTCGATTCGTTCCTGCGTGAGTACAACTCGCGCATGATCCACCTGCTGAGCATCCACGAAGGCACGCCGGGTCATTACCTGGAAGGCTGGCACTCGGCCAAGTTCCCGTCGACCCTGCGTGCGGTACTGCGTTCGGGCCTGTTTGCCGAAGGCTGGGCGGTCTACACCGAGCGCATGATGCAGGAGCAGGGTTACCTCGACAACGACCCGCTGTTCCACCTGGTGCAGCTGAAGTTCTACCTGCGCACGATCTCCAACGCGATCCTCGACCAGGGCGTGCACGTGGACAACTGGGATCGCGAGAAGGCGATGCACCTGATGACCCACGACGCGTTCCAGCAGGAAAGCGAAGCCTCGGGCAAGTGGGTGCGCGCGCAGCTGACCTCGGCGCAGCTGCCGACCTACTTCGTCGGTGCGCAGGAACACTTCGACACCCGCAAGGCGATGCAGGACAAGCTGGGCGACAAGTTCAACCTGAAGGCCTACCACGACCAGATGCTGTCCTACGGCGCGCCGCCGGTGCGCTTCGCACGGCAGCTGATGCTGGACCAGCCGATCGAGTGATCGATCAGGCGTGAGTTGGAAAAGGTGGGTGCGGACCGTTGGTCCGCACTGCGGATAGGTTCATCCACGCATGGCGTGGATCTACTGCACTCCGGTGGTGGGTGCGGACCGTTGGTCCGCACTGCGGATGGGTTCATCCACGCATGGCGTGGATCTACTGCCCCCGGTGGTGGGTGCGGACCGTTGGTCCGCACTGCGGACAGGCTCATCCACGCATGGCGTGGATCTACTGCACTCCGGTGGTGGGTGCGGACCGTTGGTCCGCACTGCGGATAGGCTCATCCACGCATGACGTGGATCTACTGCACCCCGGTGGTGGGTGCGGACCGTTGGTCCGCACTGCGGATAGGTTCATCCACGCATGGCGTGGATCTACTGCACTCCGGTGGTGGGTGCGGACCGTTGGTCCGCAACGCGGATGGGTTCATCCACGCATGGCGTGGATCTACTGCACCCCATCCACGCATGGCGCGGATGGCATTCAATCCACCGCGCGATGCAGCAGGCGCTTGAACTGCACGTCACTGCATCCGTCCTGCCCACATCCGGGCAGCGCCAGCTCCACCCGTCCGGGCGGCTGTGCATCACTCAACGGCAGCGCATCACGCAACTGCATGCGGGTGGGATAGACATACACCAGCCGGTAGCGCGCTTCGCCGCTGTGCACGCGCCAGCGCTCGAACTGCAGCAGACCGCCGATCGGTGTTTTCTCAAGCTGGCCCGGCAGCGTGTAATCCGCGGCACCCAATGCCGCCAGCACGGCGCCGATGTTGGAATCGTGGCCGACCAGCAGGCTCACCTTCGGCGACTGCGGATCGGCGAACAGGCCATCAATGTGCGACAGCAGCGGCGCGGCCACGTCGCGTGCCACCTCCGGGGTGCCGAACAGGATGTCCTGGTAGCCGTTGCGGACCCGCGCCAGGGCCTGCCACTGGGCGTCGCCGTGCACGCGGCCCCAGCCTGCCGGTGTTCCGCTGCCATTCTGGTAGTCCTGCATCAGCAGCGCATCGACCATGCCGTTGGCCAGCGACAATGAACCGGAGGCCCCCGGCTCCCTGCCCGCTTCGACGCGGAAACGGCTGTCGCCGGCCTGCAGCGCGCACGGGCTGCGCCCGGCACAGGCTGGCGAGGATGCGTGTTCCACCACGCCCTCGACGACCTGCAGGTCCGGGCCCAGCCGTGCCTGCGATTCGGCCTTCTGCATGGCCCGCAGCGCGCGGCGCTGGAAGCCGGCGTCGTCGCGGTGGATCACCGGGTCGAACAGCGGGTCCATCGTGCCCAGCGGCCTGCGCTGTTGCACCGTGACGTGGCAGCCTGGAAACGCCCCGGCAACGAAGAACTGCGCGGTGGCCTGGGTGCGCTGCAGGCCGTTGGCCAGCGCGTGGAAATCGCCCTCCTGCGGGCAACCCGTTGCCGGCAGTACCTGCTGCTGGCGCAGCCATTGGCCGAGGTAGCGGCCCAGGTAGACCTCCAGTACGCCGCCCTTGGTGCTCAGCTCGCCGGCGGCAACGTCCCAGGTGGCCCACGCGTGTGGCGTGGCGTCGGCCAGCGCGCCCGAAGACACCAGCGGTGCGCGCAGGTTGTGGCGGCTGAGCAGGACGACCTGCTCGAGGGCTTCGCCTTCCACTGATGGCGATGCAGCGGCTGCGGTCGTGGCGACCAGTGCCAGCGCCAGCACCAGGGGGCGTAGAGAACGGATCATGCAGGTCTCCGGAAACATGCTGGGGTCAGAGCCCATTCCTGCGGAAAGGGATCTGACCCCAAGGGATGCATGGCTGGGGTCGGATCCCTCCCGCAGGGAGGGCTCCGACCCCGATCCCATCATTGATCGGCGGACACGAACCCACCGGTCTGCCGCGCCCACAGGCGCGCGTACAGCCCACCGGCGGCGATCAGTTCGGCATGGGTGCCGGTTTCGGCGATACGGCCCTGGTCCATCACCACCAGCCGGTCCATGCGCGCGATGGTCGACAGGCGGTGCGCGATGGCGATGACCGTCTTGCCGCCCATCAGCTCGTCCAGGCTGTCCTGGATCGCCGCTTCCACTTCCGAATCCAGCGCCGAGGTGGCTTCGTCCAGCACCAGGATCGGCGCGTCCTTCAGCAGCACGCGGGCGATGGCGATGCGCTGGCGCTGGCCACCGGACAGCTTCACGCCGCGCTCGCCGACATGCGCGTCATAGCCACGGCGCCCCTGCCCGTCCACCAGCGTGTCGATGAAGGCTTCGGCACGTGCCTTGGCCACGGCCGCGCGCAGCTGCTCATCGGTCGCGTCGGGGCGGCCGTACAGCAGGTTGTCGCGGATCGAGCGATGCAGCAGCGAGGTGTCCTGGGTGACCACGCCGATCTGCTGGCGCAGGCTTTCCTGGGTGACGTGGGCGATGTCCTGGCCGTCGATCAGGATGCGTCCGCTTTCCAGGTCGTAGAGGCGCAGCAGGATGTTGACCAGGGTCGACTTGCCGGCACCGGACGGACCGACCAGGCCGATCTTCTCGCCGGGCTTCACCACCAGGTCCAGCCCGGCGATCACCCCGCCCTTCTTGCCGTAGTGGAAGTGGATGTCCTGGAAGTGCACGCCACCGTGGGCCACCTGCAGCGGCACGGCGTCTTCGCGGTCCTGCACGGTCAGCGGCTGGGCGATGGTGGTGATGCCATCCTGCACCGTGCCGATGTCCTCGAAGATGCCGTTGATGGTCCACATGATCCAGCCGGACATGTTGTGGATGCGGATGACCAGGCCGGTGGCCAGGGTGATCGCGCCCACCGTGATGTGCCCGCCGTTCCACAGCCACAGCGCCAGGCCGCAGGTACCGGCAATCAGGAAGCCGTTGACGATGGCGATGGTCAGGTCCATGCCGGTGGTGATGCGGGTCTGCGCGCGGTGCTTGACCGCCAGCTCCTGGATCGACTCGGCCACGTAGGTCTGCTCGCGCCCGCCGTGGGCGAACAGCTTCAGCGTGGGGATGTTGGTGTAACCATCGACGATGCGGCCCATCGCCTTGGAACGTGCCTCCGACGCAATCCAGGCCCGTTCCTTCGCGCGCGGCACGAAGTAGGCCAGGATCACCGCGTAGGCCAGCAGCCACAGGATCAGCGGCACCATCAGGCGCCAGTCCGCCTGCGCGAACAGGTAGAGCGCGGTGCCGGTGTAGACCACGATGTACCAGAGCGAATCGACCATCTGCACGGCCGATTCGCGCAGCGAGGTGCCGGTCTGCATCACCCGGTTGGCGACGCTGCCGGCAAAGTCGTTCTGGAAGAAGCTCAGGCTCTGCCGCACCACGTAGTTGTGCATCAGCCAGCGCGAGCGGTTGCTCAGCCCGGGCACGATGGCCTGGTTGACCAGCAGGTTGTGCAGGCCGACCAGGATCGGCCGCGCGATGACCGTGATGAACAGCATCCAACCCAGTTCGTTGGCATGGCGCTGGAAGAAACCGGCACCGGGCTGCTCGGCGACCATGTCGACGATGCGGCCCAGGTAATCGAACATCGCCACTTCCACCAGCGCCAGCAGCAGGCCGGCGATGAGGGTGGCCAGCAGCACCGGCCACACCGGGCGCAGGTAGTGCAGGTAGAACGGCAGCACCTTCTGCGGCGGCATGCGGCCGTCCACGGGCGGGAACACCGGAATCAGGGATTCAAACCAACGAAACATCACATTCCCTCGCCAGATCAGCGCGGGGATTATCCCATGGCCGGTGTGTTCCCGGCGTTCGCCGGGCATGGCCCGGGTTCGTGGTCATGCCGGCCAGCGGCCGGCACGACCGTTACTCTTTGACCGGGGTGAACAGCAGGTCCTGGAAGTCGAAGCTGAAATCGGTCAGGTCCGAGATCGGCTGCATGCGCACTTCGCGCACCTTGCCGTCCGGGTCCAGGCTGAAGTTGACGAAGGCATCGGCGTTGAGCGAGCGGTCATCCCAGCGCACGATGAACGTGTCGTGCTGCCAGTGCTCCAGGCGGCCGCTCAACTGCGCCGTTTTGGCAAAACGCAGACGCAGGCCCTTGCCCTCTGCAGACACCACCATGTCGCCATACCAGCGGTCGCGGTACGTGGCGGCATAGCGCGCCAGCGGCAGCGACGGCGTGCTGCCCTTGGCGCGCTCGGCCTGGTGCTTGGCCCAGGCTTCATCAGCCTTGTCCTGCCCCTTGGCCACGCCATTGGCATAGGCGTCCACCCAGTCGTGCTTTTCGCCGCCCAGGTAGGCATCGAGCACGCTCAGGGTGATGGCATTGAATGCCGCGCCCGCTTCCTGGTTGGTCAGCACCACCACGCCCAGCTTGTGCCCCGGCACCAGGGTCAGGCGCGAAACCATGCCCGGCCAGCCACCGGTGTGCCAGACCAGCTTCTGCCCGCGGTAGTCGCTCAGGCTCCAGCCCTCGCCGTAACCGGCGAAGTTGGCGCGCGCCGGCTCCAGCTCGGGCACGCTCGGCGCCGCGATGGCCTGCGGCGTGATCATCTGCCACATCTCTTTCTGGGTCTTGGCACTGAACAGCGGCGTACCGTCGGCCAGCGTGCCCTCGGCCAGCTGCACCTGCATCCAGCGCGCCATGTCATGTGCGCTGGAATAGATGCCGCCGGCACCGGCGTTGTTCGACCAGGTCAGCGGCGCGACCGTGCGCAGGTCCTTGAAATCGTACTTGGCATGGCCGATCGCCGCGTTGTCACCGGCCTGCAGGTGGTCGGCGTTGTAGCGCGTGCCGGCCATGCCCACCTTGTCGAAGATGCGCGTCTGCAGGAACTGCTGGTAGCTCATGCCCGACACCTTCTCGATGACCTGCTGGGCCACCGCATAGAGGATGTTGTCGTAAGCGTAGCGCTCGCGGAAACCACCCTTCAGCGGCACCTGGCCGAGCCGCTGCACCACCTCGGCATTGCTGTAGGACGTGGTCGGCCAGAACAGCAGGTCGCCTGCCCCCAGGCTCAGGCCGCTGCGGTGCGAAAGCAGGTCGCGCAGGGTCATCTGCCCGGTCACGAACGGGTCGGACATGCGGAACGACGGCAGGTGGTCGATCACCTTGTCGTCCATCTTCAGCTTGCCGTCCTCGGCCAGCAGGTTCAGCGAGGTAGCGGTGAACGCCTTGGTGTTGGACGCGATGGCGAACAGGGTGTCGGCCTGCACGGGCGCCGGCTTGCCCAGTTCACGCACGCCCCAGCCGCGCTCCAGCACCACCTTGCCGTCCTTGACCACGGCCACGGCCACGCCGGGCACGTCGAACTGCGCGCGCACGCGCTCGACGGTCGCATCCAGGTCCTGCAGCTGCGCCGGGGTCGGCGCGGTTTCAGCGGCATGTGCCATCGTCGCGCAGGCCAGCAGCACGGCGCCTCCAATCCAGTTGTTCATCCAGCACCATCTCCGAACGGGGGTTGCGGCCGTGTGCAGGCCATCACCGGGGTTTCGCGCGATGGTAACGGCCAGCGGCCGATCCTGCCCTGTGCCATAGGAGGGGTGTCATGGCCCACAGCGATCCATCCAGCACCGGTTCCACCATCATCCCGTGCCTGCGCTACCGCAACGCACTGTCCGCCATCGACTGGCTGCAGCGCGCGTTCGGCTTCCATGCGCAGGCGGTGTACGCCGAAGGCGAAACGGTCTTCCACGCGCAGCTGGTGTTCGGCCAGGGCATGGTCATGCTCGGCTCGGCCAGCAACAGCGGTGAATGGTCGAAGCTGGCGGTGATGCCCGACGAGGTCGATGGGCGGCAGACGCAGAGCGCGTGCGTCATCGTTCCCGATGCCGACGCCCACTACGCGCGGGCCAAGGCCGCCGGCGCGCGCATCGTCATCGACATCGCCGACCAGGACTACGGCGGCAGGGGCTACGCCTGCGCCGATCCGGAAGGCTACCTGTGGTGGTTCGGCAGCTACGATCCCTGGCGCGCGGACCACGGCCAGTGACAGCCGCAGCGATCCGTTGCGGCATTGGCGGCTGGGTGTTTCCGGCGTGGCGCGGCGGGGTGTTCTACCCCGACGGCCTGCCGCAG
Source organism: Stenotrophomonas sp. ZAC14A_NAIMI4_1 (assembly GCF_003086915.1). Classification (NCBI taxonomy): domain Bacteria; kingdom Pseudomonadati; phylum Pseudomonadota; class Gammaproteobacteria; order Lysobacterales; family Lysobacteraceae; genus Stenotrophomonas; species Stenotrophomonas sp. ZAC14A_NAIMI4_1. Next base: position 3,740,603 of record NZ_CP026002.1, on the reverse strand, counting down.
CGCGAAGAGCTGGCCCACGCCAGCCACGCTCTGCGCTGCATCGAGATCAACGGCACCTTCTACCGCACACCCACCGAAGCGCAGTGCGCGCAGTGGGCTGCACAGACGCCGGATGGCTTCCGCTTTTCAATGAAGGCGCCGCGCTACCTCGTGCAGCGCCGCGATCTGTCGTCCACCGTCGAAGCGGCCGCACCCTTCCTGCAGGCCGCGCTGGCACTGGGTGACCGGCTGGGTCCATTGCTGTGGCAGTTCGACCCCAGGCACCCCGCTGACGCGGTGGCACTGGAAGCACTGATGGCTGCGCTGCCGCAGACCCTGCAGGGCGTGCCGCTGCAGCACGCGCTGGAAGTGCGCAACGCGCAGGTGCACGGGCCGGAGCTGGTGGCCGCCGCGCGCCGCCATGGCGTGGCCCTGGTGATCGAAGACAGCGACGAGGCACCGTTGCACGGCGATGTCAGCGCCGGCTTCGTCTACGCGCGCATCAAGCGCAGCCAGGCGCGCCTGCGCGAGGGCCTGCCACGCCCGCAGCAGCAGCGCTGGGCTGAACGCGCGCAGCGCTGGTCACGCGGCGAACCCGTGGACGACCTGCCCTGCCTCGCCGAGCCCGCCATGCCGCAGCCACGCGAGGTCTACCTGCTGTGCATCGGCGCGGGCAAGGCACGCAACCCGGCGGCGGCGATGGCCCTGCAGCGGCTCAGCGACGGCGCCAGCGATCCAGCGCCCACAGCAGGCTCCAGCCCAGCACGAACACGCCGGCCACCCGCAGCACGTTGAGCGCGAATGCCGCTGCACCGATCCGTTGCCATTCCAGGAACGGGTACGGTGCCTGGCCCAGCATGGCGGCCACCGCCATCGCCCAGCCCAGGTAGGCCACCGGCACCAGCAGCACCCTGCCCAGCGCGCGCCAGCGCAGGTGCCCGTGCGGCAACAGCAGCAGCCAGCCACCCAGGTACAGCAGCGGCACCGCGTAGTGCAGGCCCATGTCGACCCACCATTGCAGGCCGGTGGGCTGCCACAGCCCCTGGAGGGCCACCGCATAGACCAGGCTGGTCACGCCAATGCACAGCGCCAGCACCGCCGCCGGGGTCGCCCGCAGCGCTCGTCCCGACGCCAGCCACAGGCAGCCCACGCACACCACCAGGTTGCTGAGGATGGTGAAGTAGCCGAAGAAGCGCAGGGTCGCCGCGGCAATGCCGGCGCTGCCGCCGGGGCCGGTGACCAGCAACAGGTACTGCAGCAGCAGTGACGCGGCGGCGACCAGCGCGGTCAGCGCGGCCCAGCCCCGCAGCAGCGAACGGTCGGCAGGCATGCACGGGCTCCAGGGACAGGATGCAGCGGGCAGGCCACCGGCATCGCCGGCCGCCCTGCGCTTGCCGCACAATACACGGATGACGACCCCCGACACCCGCAAAGCGCTCTGGCAGATCCATTTCTGTGTCCTGTTGTGGGGCGTCACCGCCATCCTCGGCAAGCTGATCACCCTGCCGGCGCTGCCGCTGGTGTGGTGGCGCATGCTGCTGGTGGTGGCCATGCTGGCCCTGCTGCCGCGGGTCTGGCGCGGGCTGCGCACCCTGCCGCTGCGGCTGGTGGCCGGTTATGCCGGCATCGGTGCGCTGGTCGCCCTGCACTGGCTGACGTTCTATGGCGCGGTGAAGCTGGCCAATGCCTCGGTGGCCGCCACCTGCATCGCACTGGCGCCGGTGTTCACCTCCATCATCGAACCGTGGGTGGCCAAGCGGCCCTTCCAGGTGCGCGAGCTGGCCTTCGGCCTGGCGGTGCTGCCGGGCGTGGCCCTGGTGGTCGGCGGCGTGCCCGATGGCATGCGCATGGGCATGCTGGTCGGCGCACTGTCGGCGCTGCTGGTGGCGGTGTTCGGCTCGCTCAACAAGCGCATGGTCAGCCATGCCGATCCGCTGACGGTGACCGCGCTGGAACTGGGCGCCGGCACCCTCACCCTCACCCTGCTGGCGCCGGTGCTGCCGTACCTGCTGCCGGCGCTGGCCAGCCCCCTGTGGGTGGTGCCCGACCTGCACGATGGCATCCTGCTGCTGGTGCTGGCGGGCGCCTGCACGCTGCTGCCGTTCGCCCTGGCGCTGGTCGCGCTGCGCCATCTGAGCGCCTATACCGTGCAGCTGGTGACCAACCTGGAGCCCGTCTATGCCGTGCTGCTGGCGGTGGTGCTGCTGCGTGAGCAGCATGAAGTGACGCCGTGGTTCTACCTGGGCGTGGCGATCATCGTCGGTGCGGTGTTCCTGCATCCGCTGCTGAACCGCCGCAAGCCGGTGCAGCATCCGGAGATCCTGGGCACGGCCGAGGCGCGCAACATCGCCGAGTAAGGCGCTTTTGTAGAGTCGAGCCATGCTCGACTGTTCTCCGCGAGAATCAGCCAAGCATGGCTTGGCTCTACAGAAGAGCAGAAGCAGTCGAGCAAGCTCGACTCTACGGCGCCAGCTCCACCCGGTCGCGTCCGTTGGCCTTGGCCCGGTACAGCGCCGCGTCGGCGCGCGCCAGGGTCTGGTCGGTGGTTTCGCCGGCCTGGTGCTGGGCCACGCCGATGCTGACCGTCACCGGGAAACCCAGTGGCAGGTCAGCCACCGCCATGCGCAGGAACTCGCATTGCAGCTCGGCGGTGCGCAGGTCCACGTCCGGCATCAGCGCCACGAATTCCTCGCCGCCATAGCGCGCGGCCAGGCCGCGGCCGGCGAAGTGCGAACGCAGCAGCACGCCCAGTTCGGCCAGTACCCGGTCGCCGGTGGCATGGCCCTGGAAATCGTTGATGTGCTTGAAGTGGTCGATGTCCACCAGGGCCACGCAGGTCTGCCGCGGCTGGCCATCGGCGCTGGCCACCGCGTCCTGCAGGGCAGCGGCCATCGCGCGCCGGTTCGGCAGCCCGGTCAGCGCATCGGTGCGGCTCTGTTCGGTCAGGTCGGCGTTCTGCGCCAGCAGCACGTCGTGGTACTCGGACAGCAGGCGCTCGTAGTCATCGCGCTGCACCATGTGGCTCTGGATATCCAGCGCGAAGCGGCGCAGTTCCATCACCAGCATGACCTGGCGTGACAGCGCGGCCAGCGCCTCGGCCTTGTCCGGGGCCAGGTGCTGCGGGGTGGGATCGAACACGCACAGCGTGCCCAGCGGCAGGCCGTCGCTGCTGATCAGCGGCGCACCGGCGTAGAAACGCACGTGCGGATCGCCGGTCACCACCGGGTTGTCGTGGAAGCGGATGTCCTGCTGCGCATCCTCCACCACCATGAGCTCGCGCGGCTGCAGGATGGCGTGGCCGCACATCGATTCGCTGCGCAGGTTCTCGGTGGCGTCGATGCCCTGGATCGACTTGAACCACTGCCGTTCAACGTCGATCAGGGTGACGGCGGCCATCGACGTACCGCATACCGCCTTGGCGATGACCACCAGGTCATCGAAGGACTTCTCGCGCTGCGAATCGAGGATGCGGTAGCGGTACAGCGCGTCCAGGCGCTGGGCCTCGTTGGCAGGCTTGTCGGGCTTGATCATGCAGCGTCATGTTCCGGCAGGTCACTGCCGAGTCCAGCCGATGATGCAGCCCGCCAGCCGAGCATGGGCCCGGCTCTACAGGCGTCGGTTACCAGTCCTGCTGCTTGGGCAGCAGCCCGCGCAGTTCCTGCTCGGTCAGGTTGCGCCACTGCCCCGGCTTCAGCGCACCGATCTTGATGTTGTCGATGCGCACGCGGCGCAGCTGGGTGACGCGGTAATCGAACGCGGCGGCCATCAGGCGGATCTGCCGGTTCAGGCCCTGCTCGAGGGTGATGCGGAAGCCGAACTTGGCGATGCGCGAGGTGCGGCACGGCAGGGTCATCTGGTCGTGGACGCGCACGCCGCGGGCCATGCCGCGCAGGAATTCATCGGTGACCGGCTTGTTGACCGCCACCAGGTACTCCTTCTGGTGGCCGTTCTCGGCACGCAGGATCTGGTTGACGATGTCACCGTTGCTGGTCATCAGGATCAGGCCCTCGGAATCCTTGTCCAGGCGGCCGATCGGGAAGATGCGCTGCTCATGGCCGACGAAGTCGACGATGTTGCCCTTGACCGAGCTTTCGGTGGTGCAGGTCACGCCCACCGGCTTGTTGAGCACGATGTAGACGTGCCGGCGGGCGCCCGGCTTGCGGGCCACGCGCACCTGCAGCGGCTGGCCGTCCACCAGGACGGTATCGCCCTCGCCGACCACGGCGCCGGTACCGCCGGGGTGGCCGTTGACGGTGACCCGGCGGGCGGCGATCAGGCGATCGGCCTCGCGGCGGGAGCAGAAGCCGGTTTCGGCGATGTATTTGTTGAGTCGGGTGGTCATGGCCCCATTATCGGCCATCCCCGCCCCGCCCGGGTCACGCCGGCAGCAATGGATCGACGGTTTCGCCGTCGAAGACCCGGTTGCGGCCGCTACGCTTGGCCACGTACATGGCATGGTCGGCCCGCCGCAGCAGCGCGGCCAGGTCGTCCTCGCCCGGGCGCCACTGCGCCAGGCCGATGCTGGCGGTCACCTCCAGGCCCGGCACCTGCAGGTCCTGGCAGAGCTCGGTGATGCGCTGGCGCAGCTGCTCCAGGCGGGCGGCGGCCGTGTCGCGCGGCATGCCTGGCAGCAGCAGCAGGAACTCCTCCCCGCCCATGCGCACCACTTCGTCCTGGTTGCGCACGGCCGCGCGCAGGGCCTGGGCCACGGCCACCAGCACCTGGTCCCCGACCGCATGGCCGTGGCGGTCGTTGATGTCCTTGAACAGATCGATGTCGAGGAAGCCGATCACCAGCGGGCCGCCGTCGCGCTGCACCCGTTCCAGCTGCTGGGCGAGCTGCTGCAGGCCGGCGCGGCGGTTGGGCAGGCCGGTCAGCATGTCCGTCTCGGCCAGCTGGCGCATCTCGTCCCGCTGCTGTCGCAGCCGGCCCAGGCGCTGGTTGAGCGCGTAGGCCAGCATCATCAGCAGCCAAGTGACGGCCATCTGCAGCGATTCCACCCGGTATTCGAACAACCAGCGCGCGCGGGTGGCATCGGCCACCACCAGCACCAGCATCGGCGCCAGCGAGGCCAGCCCGGCCACGGCCCAGGCATCCCCGCGCAGGCGTGCCCACACGCCCATGGCCAGTGACAGCAGGCAGCCACCAATGAAGCAGGCCTGCAGCACCCGCGCGACGACGGCCAGGCTATCGCGCTGCAGCCAGGGCACCAGCACTGCGATGGCCATCAGACCGCCCAGCACCAGCTGCTGGGCCAGCCGCGAGCGTGGCAGCACGCGGTCACCGCCGTTGAGCCGCCACAGCGCCGGCAACACCAGCGCCAGCGTGGCCGCGGTCAGCGACAGCAACCACCACGGGCCGCGCTGGCCGACCGGCAACCACGGCTCGGGGTAGCCACTGAGACCGCCGAGGATGGACTGCCACAGCACCAGCACCACGGTGGCGGCGATGTAGAACAGGAAACTGCGATCACGCGTCGTCAGGTAAGCCATCAGCGCCGACAGTGCCAGGGCGATGGCCACCGCGATGCAGGCCGCGCGCACCAGCAGGCGCGCGGTGTCGTTCTGCTGCACGGGGCTGGGCGCGCCCAGCAGCAGCGTCGGCACCCAGCGTGCCTTCAATGGCCGCTGCCAGGACACCACGAACGGTTCATGGCTGCCGGCCGGCGGCACTGCGACCATGCCGATGCCGGCGCGGAAGCGCGAATCGCGGGTCCGCGCGTCGTGCATGTTGCCGCAGATCTCGCGGTCGCCGTGCTTGAGGCGCACTTCGCCGGCAAACACGTTGAACACATCCAGCGCTTGCGGCTCGCCGGACCACCCTCCGGGCGGCGCTTCGACGGTGACCTGCTGGCGGTCGCCGGACAGCATCTGCGGCGTGCAGGCACGATGGGGGGTGGGTTCATCGGTGGCGGCACCGACCAGCAGGTAATCGCGGCCGTTCTCGACCGTGCGCGCATGGCCGAGCCAGGGTGCGGCGAGCACCATCAGCAGGACGACCAGCACCGCCCCCGTTCCGTAACGCCACTGCCTGCCGACCACGCTACATCCTGTTTCTGCTCACGCCCGCGCCCGCTGCGCGTCGCCCCTGGCGGGCATTATCGCAGCGGAATGCGCCAGGAATGTGTAGGCCAATGGTGGTAGGTGGGGGGTGTTGGTTGGCAGGGCTTGCAGCCCTGCACCTGCAGAATCAACTTCAACTTCAACGGCAAAAGCTGGGTTCCTGTGGGTTGGCGGGGTGGGTCCGGTTGAGGGGGACGCCGTAAACCCATCCATGGGGGCTTGGTCGCGGCATCCATGCCGCTCACACCCCCTCAACCGGACCCACCCCGCCTTCGACAGACTTCCGCGATCTGTCAGAACAGCGTTCTGCTTTGGTGGGTGCCGACCGTTGGTCGGCACGGGGTCGGATATCGATGTCTGACAGATGTGTCGACCAAGGTCGACACCTGCCAACAGCCGCACGTCCCAGTAGATCCACGCCATGCGTGGATGAATTCATTCGATATCTGACAGATGTGCCGACCAACGGTTGGCACCCACCAACAGCCACCGGCCAACTGTCAGAGGCGGGGCGGTGTGGGTGGGCAGGACCGTTGGCGCCGGCGTGTCCTGCCCACCCACACCGCCCCGCCATCCCACGGAATGCCGCTCTTGATCTTGAGGTTGCCGGCCAGCGGCCGGCACTACCGCAGGTGCAGGGCTGCAAGCCCTGCCGAACACCCCCCTACCCCTGCGGGCCCGGGGTACCCACCAGACGCACCGGCCGCTGGTTGGCCAGCGTCAAACGCTCCAGCGGCTGCGGCCGCTCGATGGCATAGCCCTGCAACCCATCCACGCCCATGTCGGCCAGCGTCTGCGCCACCTCCGCCGTCTCCACCCACTCGGCCACCACCTCCATCTGCAGCTCGCGACCCAGCTCGCTGATCGCGCGCACCGTCGCCCGGCTCACCGCGTCGGTGTCCATGTCACGCACGAACGCGCCGTCGATCTTCAGGATGTCCGCCGGCAGCTGCCGCAGGTAACCGAACGAGGACAGGCCCGAGCCGAAGTCATCCAGCGCCATGCGGCAGCCGCGTGCCTTCACCGCGTCGATGAACGCACGCGCCTGGGTCAGGTTGCTGATCGCTGCCGTCTCGGTCACTTCGAAGCAGAGCTTGGCCGCCAGCGCGCGGTTGCGCTCCAGCAGGTCGCAGACGAAGGCCAGGAAGCTCGGCTCGGCGATCGACTGCGCCGATACGTTGACGTTGCACAGGCCCAGCTGGCGCACGTGCGCCGGGCACACCTGCAGGTGGCGGAACAGCAGGCCAAGCACGTGGCGATCCAGCGCCACGGCCATGCCATAGCGCTCCACCGCCGGCATGAACTGCCCCGGCATGTGCAGCGCACCGTCGGCATCGCGCATGCGTACCAGCACCTCGTAATGCAGGTAGCCCGGATCGCCGACCTTGGCGATGCGCTGGGCATACAGCAGCATGCGGTTCTCGGCCATCGCCCGGCTTACCCGCTGCAGGCGCTCGGCTTCATGGCGGCGTTCGTCCAGCGCCAGGCGGTCCTCGTTGAAGCAGTGGACGCGGTTGCGGCCGGCCTGCTTGGCGGCATAGCAGGCGCTGTCGGCCGCGCTCATCAGCCAGTTCACGTCCGGTGCGTCGGCAGTCACTTCCACCACGCCGATGCTGCAGCTCAACTGCGGGCTGCCTTCGCTGATCGGGAACGTGGCCTGGCCCAGGTTGCGGATCAGCCGCTGCAGTACGCGCTTGGCCTCGTCCTGGCTGGCGCGGCCGAGGAAGACCGCGAATTCGTCCGCACCCAGCCGCCCCACCCAGTCGCCATCGCGTACCGCGCCCACCAGGTATTCGGCGAACCCGCGCAGCATCTGGTCACCGGCGGCGTGGCCGAAGCTGTCGTTGACCAGCTTGAAGTGGTCCAGGTTGATGTAGCACAGCGCATGCGTGCCGCCCTCGGAACGGACCTGCAGCAGCGCCCGTTCCAGCAGCCGCTCGATCTCGCGGCGGTTGATCAGGCCGGTGAGCGGATCGTGGCTGGCATGGTGCTCGATCTCGCGGGCCAACGCATGGTTCTGGCTGACATCCTCGATGATCGAAAACACCGACAGCCGGCCGCCGGCGCTGCGCACGCCGGTGCCGCTCCAGCGGCCCCAGACCAGGCTGCCGTCGCGGCGGCGGAAACGCAGTTCGCCCGGCCGCAGCTGGCGGTCCCAGTTGATCCGCCCGTCATCGTCCAGCACCAGTTCGCCTTCCATCAGCAGGTCGCCCAGGGCCATCTGCTGCAGCACATCGCGCCGGTAGTCGAGGATGTCCGCCATGGCCTGGTTGGCCTCCATCACCCGCCCGGCCGCATCCAGCTTCAGCATGCCCACGTTGGCCTGGTAGAAGGCAGCGCGGAATCGGCTCTCATGCTCGGTCAGGTCCTTGCCGACGCGCCGCGCCAGGGCCACCGCCATCAGGGTGATGGCCAGCACCGAGAAGCCGCCGACGATCAGCGTGGCAATGCGCACCGTATGCGCCATGCGCAGCAGGGCCTGGGAGAACGCCTCGGCCTGCGACTGCAGCTGCAGGTCCACGTCGTGCACGCGCTGCATGTAGCGGTCGCGCACGCTGGGCTGCTGCAGCGCTTCCGGCGGGACGTTCTCCAGTTCTTCGATCAGCGCCTGCATGGCCAGCAGGTGCGCGTCGGTCTGCCGCCACAGCCGGGTGGCTTCGCGGAACTCGCCGAGGTCGCGTGCGTACCGGAAGGAGAAGATCAGCCGCGACACATCCGAACGCGCGTTGCCGCCGCGCAGGAAACCTTGGCGCGCCTGCGCCTCGTCCGGTTGCGGCTGCTCCAGCGCCAACCGCGCATGCAGATCGCCCAGCGGCACCTGCAGGGCGCGCCGGGCGTCCTCCAGGTCGTGCGCCGCCCCCCGCGCCAGATAGCGGCTGAGCGCAGCGGTGGCATCCTGCTGGCCGCGCGACCAGTGCCCCTGGCCCGCAATCCAGGCGGTGGACGCCGCCTGCAGTTCCTGGATCAACGCGGACAGGCCGACCAGTCCGATCGCCATGCCCGTCAACAATGCGAACCGCAGCCCCAGCCCACGGGTCATCGGCACCCGGTGCTGATGCTGCTCCTTGCCACCTCTACCCATCCCGGATCCCCCCGAATGTGCCGTGACAGCCTCCTTGTCCAACTATGCCAGCCTATGGACGGCCATGTGTGGACGATGCGAAACCGGGCGCGACGGTCTGGGGGGGCGGGCGGGTTTGAACCGATTCACCCCCCGCTGCCGTTTCGGGCAGCGGAAACGAACAACGCCAGCCCGGAGGCTGGCGTTGTTCTGGCACATCACTGGGGATCAGTAGCTGCGCGGGCCGCGCGGCTTGAAGCCGTCACGACGCGGCGGGCGGCTGTCGCGGTCACCGCCGCGGTCGCCACCATGGCCACCCGGGCCACCCGGACCACCACGACGCGGGCCACCCGGACCACCCGGACCGCCCGGGCCACGCTTGTCGAAGCGCGGCTTGAACGGACGCGGGGCGGGGTTGGTGTCTTCACCCGGGGCCAGCGCACGCATCTGCAGCTGCTGGCCGGACACCCAGACCTTCTGCAGGTGCGACAGGACGTCAGACGGCATCTGCGCCGGCAGGTCCAGCAGCGAGAAGTCGTCGTGGATGTCGATGCGGCCGATGAAGCGGCTTTCCAGGCCGGCTTCGTTGGCGATGGCGCCGACGATGTTGGCCGGCTTCACGCCATGCTGGTGGCCCACCGAGATGCGGTAGGTCTCCATGCCCTGCTCCGGCGCACCGCGCGGCGGAACGTCACGGCGCGGGCGCTGCTCGAAGCCACCCTCGCCGTCTTCACGGCGCGGGCCACGTTCGAAGCGCGGGCCACGCTCGTTGCGGTCGAAGCGATCGCCACGCTCCGGGCGGTCGCCACGGTCGAAACGCTCGCGCGGCGCACGCTCTTCACGCGGGGCGCGCACCGGCGGCTGCAGCAGGAACGGGGTATCACCCTGCAGCATCTTGGCCAGGGCAGCAGCCACTTCGATGGCCGGCACGTTCTGCTCGGTCTCGAAGCGCTCCAGCAGCTGGCGGTAGAAGTCCAGGCCGCCGGCGCCGAGGGTTTCGGTGATGCGCGTGGTGAACTTGCTGATGCGGTTGTCGTTGACCGCTTCCACGCTCGGCAGCTGCATTTCTTCGATCGGCTGGCGGGTGGCGCGCTCGATCTGGCGCAGCATGCCCTTCTCGCGCGGGGTGGCGAACAGGATCGCCTCGCCGCTGCGGCCGGCACGGCCGGTACGGCCGATGCGGTGCACGTAGCTTTCGGTGTCGTACGGGATGTCGTAGTTCAGCACGTGGCTGATGCGCTCCACGTCCAGGCCACGGGCGGCCACGTCGGTGGCGACCAGGATGTCCAGCTTGCCTTCCTTCAGCATGGCGATGGTGCGCTCACGCTGGGCCTGCTGCATGTCACCGTTGATGGCGGCAGCGGCCAGGCCACGGGCCTGCAGCTTGCTGGCCAGTTCCTCGGTGCCGGCCTTGGTGCGCGCGAAGATGATCATCGCGTCGAACGGCTCGACTTCCAGGATGCGGGTCAGCGCGTCCAGCTTGTGCATGCCACTCACCCACCAGTAGCGCTGGCGGATGTTGGCCGAGGTGGTGGTCTTGGCCTGGATGGTGACTTCGACCGGATCCTGCAGGTAGGTCTGCGCGATGCGGCGGATCTGCGGCGGCATGGTGGCCGAGAACAGGGCCACCTGGCGCTGCTCCGGCAGCTTCTTCAGCACGGCTTCGACATCGTCGATGAAGCCCATGCGCAGCATTTCGTCGGCTTCGTCCAGCACCAGGGTCTTCAGCTCGGACAGGTCCAGGGTGCTGCGGTCCAGGTGGTCGATCACGCGGCCGGGGGTACCGACCACGATGTGCACGCCGCGGCGCAGGGCCGACAGCTGCTGGCCGTACGGCTGGCCGCCGTACACAGGCAGCACGCGGAAGCCCGGGATCTTCGACGAATACGACTGGAACGCCTCGGCGACCTGGATGGCCAGCTCGCGGGTCGGCGCCAGGACCAGGGCTTGGGGCTTGATCTGCTGCAGGTCGATGTTGGACAGTACCGGCAGTGCGAACGCTGCGGTCTTGCCGGTACCGGTCTGGGCCTGGCCCAGCACGTCGCGGCCTTCCAGCATCGCCGGGATGGTGGCAGCCTGGATCGGCGACGGGGTTTCGTAGCCGATGGCGGTGACCGCCTGCATCACGGGCTCGGACAGGCCGAGCTGCGCGAACTGCAGCTGCGCTTGGGAATCTTGGGACATGGGGAACTCCAAAGGCACGGCCATCTGCATGGCAGTGCGATAAAAAAGGGATGGTCCGCGCTTTGGGCGCCCTTCTTATCGCGTGCCCTGGCGCTGCTCGGTCGGAGGAGATTTCACTCACTCAGAGCGGAATGATACCGCACTCTTCCTGAACCATGCGTACAGGAAACCATTCGCATCCCCTTCCGGGCCGCGCTGGCGCACAATACGCGCCCTTCCCGCCCCCTCTCCAGGACACCCACACCATGCAGATCCTCGAATTCGACCTCGACGGCGACTACGTCGAGCTCAAGCAGCTGCTCAAGCTGGCCGACCTGGTCACCAGCGGCGGCGAGGCCAAGATGGTCATCAGCGAGGGCCAGGTCCTGGTCGACGGCGAAGTCGAGCTGCGCAAGGCCTGCAAGATCCGCGCAGGCCAGGTGGTTGAATTCGCCGACAGCCAGATCCGCGTGCTGGCCGCCAGCTGAGCCTGGGGGCCAGGCCCGTTCAGGCCACCCGCTGGGTCAGGTGCGAGGCGATCAGCTGCCGGAACGGCGCCACGCCCTGCGCCACCCGCAGCCCGGCCGCGCGCAGCAGGCGTGCCGGCCGGCGGTCGTCGGTGTACAGGCTGGCAATGGCGTTGGTGGCCTCGTACAGCGGCCGCGACGCCAGCCGGTGGCCGCGCTGGTAGGTGGACAGCATGCCGGCCGCGGCGATGTCCGCGCCCCGCCGCTGCTGCGCCAGGATGCCCTGCGCCAGCCGTTGTGCGCTGGCCAGGCCCAGGTTGAAGCCATGCGCGGTGACCGGGTGCATGCCCACTGCGGCATCACCGATCAGCGCACAACGCTCGCCGACAAAGCGGTGTGCGTACACCCCCACCAGCGGATAGGCCTGCGGCGTGGCCACCGGCTGCATCTGCCCCAGGCGGTGCTCGAAGCACGCGGTGATGGCCTCGCCGAAGCCCACCTGGTCCATCGCCAGCAGTTCCTCGATCTGCCGCGGCGGCAACGTGATGACCGCCGAGGCCTGGCCTTCGTTGAGCGGCAGCAGCGCCATCGTGCGGCCATAGCCGAACCACTCCCACGCAGCGTGGTGGTGATCGCGCTCGACCTGCATGCGGCAGACCAGCATCGACTTGCCGAAGTCGCGCATCTGCGCACCGATGCCGAGCATGCGGCGGGTAGTGGAAAAACGGCTGTCGGCGGCGACCAGCAGGCGGGCATGCAGCTCGCTGCCGTCATCCAGCTTGACCACGTGGCCCTGCGCGTCGGCCTGCACGGCCAGCACCTTGCGCCCATCGAACAGTTCCAGCCCGTCCTGGCCCTGCACCGCCTCCCACGCCGCGCGGCGGATCAGGTGGTTGGGCACCAGCCAGCCCAGCGGCTGGCCATCGACCTGGCCACTGGCGAAGGTCAGCGCGAACGGCGAACCGCCGTTCATCACCCGCGCATCGCGCAGCTCGGCAATCTCGGCGTCGGGCAGGCGCTGCCACAGGCCCAGCTGTTCCAGGCTCTGCCGGGAGGCATGGGTCAGGGCGATCTCGCGGCCGTCGAAGGCGGCCTGCGCCAGCGCCTGCCGCGGCTGAACCTCGACCAGCCCGACCAGCAGGCCACTGCCGGCCAGCGCACGCGCGAAGCACAGGCCCGCCGGGCCGGCACCGACCACCACTACGTCCATCCTGCGCATCCGCGCCTCCTGCCGTTGATCCAGTCGCGCCCAGCATAGCGCCAGGCGCATGACTGGCCTTGATCTGGATCAGGCCCGCGTGCGTATCACAGCAGTGCGAACACCAGCTTGAGCACCGCCACGATCGAGACCACCCAGACCAGGCTGCGCACGTAAGGCACGCCGGCGGCATACAGCGGCAGGTAGACCACGCGCGCCCAGAAATAGACCTGCGCCGCCAGCACCGTGGTATCCGTGCTGCGCCCGGCCACCACCACCGCGATCGCGGCGGCGGCGAAGAACGGGAACGTCTCGAAGAAATTGGCCTGCGCCCGCTTCAGCCTTCCCGCCAGCGGGCTCAGTGGCACGTCGGGCGCATCACGCGCCGACGCGTTCCACTTCATCCCGCGCTCGCGCGTGACCACGGCCGATGCCGCGAAGATGTGCACGAAGCCCAGCAGCATCGCCCACGCCAGCAGTGTCAGCTCGGTGGCCATCGAGGTTCTCCGTCAGGGCGCGGACGCGCGCAGGCTGTAACCGGCCAGGCGCCAGGTCTGGTCTTCGTCGAAGCGGAACGACACCAGTTCGCGCACCGGCTGCGTGCTGTTGGCGAAACGGGTCGGGAAGCTGACATTGATGTACAGCCCCTCCGGCACCGCAGCCCCGGCGGCGTACTTGACCCGGGTGATGGTGGGTTGGCCGCGTCCGTTCATCGTGCCCAGGCGCGTGCGGTCGGCCGCAAGCTGGCTGACGAAGGCCGCCTTGGGCACCGCGCGGCGGGCCACGGCGGAAGCGCCATCCCACAACTCGCCGGCACGGTTGCTGTCGACCAGTTGCGCAGCCATCAGTGCCGCAGCGCTCATGTCGGCATCCTGCTTCTGCACCTGTGCCTGCTGCGCAGCGGTGAGGACCGGCGCAGCCGTGGCCGGCTTGGCGGCTGCCGCTGCAGCAGGTGCCGGGCGCGCCGGAGCCGGCGCGGGCGTGGCCGGCGCGGGCGCCTGCGCCAGCGCGGTCATCGGCAGCAGGGACAACAGCAGGAACTTCGGCAAACGCACGCGCTTCATGGACACCGCCGGTTCTAGGGTAAGAACCGCAGTCTACTTCAGCCCGGTGAGTACGCTGTCAGCGCGCGGGTGTGCTGGCTTCCACCGTCGCGGCATCGCCCTGCGCGGCCGGTGCGGCACCCTCGCCCGCCGGCTGCTCTGCCACAGGCGGCTTCTCCGGCGGCGCCGGCGGCATCGTCGCCACGTCGATTTCCGAGAGCGGGCTTTCTTCCGGGCACACCTCATCGGGGAAACCGAAGCGCTGCTTCAGCGCCTGGCCGCAGCTGTTGATCGATTCCATGTCCGCGCCCTCGCGCTTGCACTGCTGGTCGAAGGCCACCAGGAAGGCATCCTTGCGCTGCACGAAATCATCGCCGCAGGCGCGCATCTGCTTGATCCGCTCCAGGTCGTCCTGCACCGCATTGGTACCGTCCAGCCCGTACTGGCGCAGCTCGTCGGGGGTGAGCAGGCGCAGGCTGCGGTTGGGCACGGTCATCATCAGGTCGGCCACGCCCACCGCAACGCCGTTGCGCTGCAGGTAATCCTTCACGTTGTCGTAAACCTCGTGCAGCTCGCGGTTGAGCTCGGCGCGCGAGGTGGCCTTGGAGCTGATGCGCATCATCCGGTGGATGCCGACCTTGCCCGACAGCAACCGGTTGTCGCCCGCCGCCAGCACGAACACACAGGCGCTGTGGCAGATGGAGCCCTCGCGCACCCAGATGGTCCAGCCCGACTCACCGATGCTGTCGCCGGCCACGATGGCCGATTCGACCTGGCCACCACTGGAGTCCAGATCGAGGATGCGCTTGTGGATCTTCAGCGCGTCGGCCACCACGGCCAGCCGCCACATCATTTCGGCGAAACCGGGGTTGATCTTGCCCTGGTAGCGCACGCGCAGCAGCCCGCGCTCGACGCAGGGCTGCAGGGCCTGCTGGACCTGCTCGCGCTGCAGGCCTTCCAGTTCGATGCCATCACCGCCGTCAGCGGCATAGTCGGTGCCACAGCTGACCCAGGCCTTGCCGTTCTCCAGCTGCGCCTGCGGCCACGGCCGATCGGCACGGCTGCGTGGCGGCGCCACCGGCGGCGGCGGTGCATCGGCCGCATTGATGGAGACCATGTTCTCGCCATCACTGGCCGGCGCCCGCGTCGCCTTGTCAGCGGCGGTCACGTTGCCAGGGTTCTCCAGCTGGCTGCAGCCCGCCAGGGCCAGGCACAACAGGGGCAACCAGCGGAATCTGACGGACATCGGGCAACCGGTTTTCATGGAAAGGAGGCCCCCAGTCTACCCGTCCCCGGTGCGTATTCAGCGCGCGCCACTGAACCCCCTCTGACCCTGGGGAAAGCGTGTCGACCAAGGTCGACACCTACCGACAGCAGAAGCGTGCCGACCAACGGTCGGCACCCACCAACTGCAGAGCAGAAGCGTGTCGACCAACGGTCCTGCCAGCCCACACCGCCCCGCCATCCCACGGATAGCCAGCTGTTGACTTGGACGTTGACGCTGCGGGTGCAGGGCTGCAAGCCCTGCCAACAACCCCCTCCAACATCCATGTCCGAATCCGGCGAGTATCTGCCCCCGCCCCGCCCTAGACTGGCGCCATGGACACCGCCCCCACCCTCGACCCCGCCGCCTGCGACCGTGCCCGTCTGGCCCGTGACGCGCGCTTCGACGGTGTGTTCTTCACCGCCGTGCGCAGCACCGGCATCTATTGCCGCCCGGTCTGCCCCGCCCCGCCGCCGAAGCCGCGCAACATCACCTACTACCCCACGGCCGCTGCCGCCGCCGCCGCGGGCTACCGGCCGTGCCTGCGCTGCCGCCCGGAGCTGGCACCGCAGGCGCAGCAGGCGCTGGCCGGGCAGACCGTGCAGCGCGCGCTGGCGCTCATCCACGCCGGCTACCTGCAGGAACAGGCCGTGGCCGAACTGGCCGCGAAGCTCGGCCTGAGCGCACGCCAGCTGCAACGCCTGTTCGTGGACCACCTGGGCGCCACGCCGGGGCAGATCCATGCCACCCATCGCCTGCTGCTGGCCAAGCAGCTGCTGACCGAAACCACCCTGCCGGTGACCGACGTTGCGCTGGCCGCCGGCTACAACAGCCTGCGCCGCTTCAACACCGCCTTCCTGCAGGGCTGCGGCATGGCGCCGACCGCGCTGCGCCGCCAGCATGCTCCGTCGGCAGCCGATGACGGCAGCCTGGTGCTGCGCCTGGGCTACCGCCCGCCGC
Organism: Stenotrophomonas sp. ZAC14A_NAIMI4_1; assembly: GCF_003086915.1. Taxonomy (NCBI): domain Bacteria; kingdom Pseudomonadati; phylum Pseudomonadota; class Gammaproteobacteria; order Lysobacterales; family Lysobacteraceae; genus Stenotrophomonas; species Stenotrophomonas sp. ZAC14A_NAIMI4_1. The sequence goes on along the minus strand of NZ_CP026002.1, from coordinate 3,724,406 downwards.
TGGATTTCCCGCGCATGCTCGCCTTCCTGCGCAAGCGCAGCCTGCCGGGCATCGAACTGATCGGCGAAGACAGCTACCAGCGGGTGCTGGGCACGCCCGAGCGCCCCACCCTGCTGCGGGTCACCGCGGACCCGAAGCGTCCCGAACTGCGCCTGCAGCTGGGCGCGGTCGATCCACGGCTGATTCCGGACATCGTGCGCCGCGTGCGCCGCGTGTTCGATCTGGATGCGGACCTGCAGCAGGTGCACGCTGCACTGGCCGAAGAGCCGCTGCTGGCTCGCGGCATCGCCGAACGGCCAGGCCTGCGCGTGCCGGGCGGCTGGGATGGTTTTGAAGTGGCCGTGCGCGCAGTGCTGGGCCAGCAGGTGACCGTCGCCGCTGCCACCACCTTCGCGCGCCGCCTGGTGGATGCGTGGGGTGCGCACCTGCCGGGCATGCCGGCCGAGTTCGACCGCCAGTTCCCGGCACCGGAGGTACTGGCCGACGCGCCGCTGGAATCCATCGGCCTGCCGCGCACCCGTGCAGCCACCGTGCGTGCCCTGGCCGCGGCGTGCGCCAGCGGCGAACTGGACTTCGGCCCGGGCCAGGCCCTGGACGATTTCGTCGCCCGCTGCGTGGCCCTGCCCGGCATCGGCCCGTGGACGGCGCAGTACATCGCGCTGCGCGGGCTGGGCCAGCCCGATGCGTTCCCCGCCGGCGATCTGGTGCTGCAGCAGGTACTGGGCCACGCCCAGGGCCAGCGCCTGAGCGAACGTGCCACCGAGGCGCGCTCGCAGCCATGGCGCCCCTGGCGGGCCTATGCAGTGCTGCACCTGTGGCATCTGTCCGGCACCTTTGTTGGAGAACCGACATGACCTTGTTGTTCGATCGTTTCGACAGCCCTATCGGCGAGCTGACCATCGCCGGTGACGAGCATGGCCTGGCCCATGTGCTGTTCCCTGAAAACCGCCATCCGGCACGTGGCCGTGGCGACTGGCGGTACGCACCGGGCGCGTTGCCGGAGGCACGCGCGCAGCTGCTGCAGTTCCTGCACGGCGAGCGCAGCACGTTCGATCTGCAGCTGGCGCCGCACGGCACGCCGTTCCAGCTGCGGGTGTGGCATGCGCTGGCGCTGATCCCGTTCGGGCAGACCTGGAGCTACCTGCAGCTGGCGCAGCATCTGGGCCAGCCGACGGCGACGCGTGCGGTGGGCGCGGCGAATGGGCGCAATCCGTTGCCGATCATCCTGCCGTGCCATCGCGTGATTGGCAGCAACGGCGCGCTGACCGGGTTTGGCGGCGGGCTGGAAACCAAGGCTGCACTGTTGCGGCTGGAGCAGCGGCAGGCACCGCTGTTTGCCTGAGGGGTTGGTTTTCCGGCAGGGCTGCGCCCTGCACCCGCCGAGGCGAAAGCACAAGCAACTGCAACAGCAACAGCGGGCATTCCTTGGGATGGCGGGGCACTGTGGGTTTGCGGGGACGCCGTAAACCCGTCCATGGGGGCTTGGTCGCCGCATCCATGCGGCTCACACCCCGCAAACCCACAGTGCCCCGCCTTCGACAGGTTCACGCGGCTGTTGGTAGGTGTCGACCTTGGTCGACACGCTGTGTCCGTACACGGAAGGATGCGTGGACACGGCGCGCTTTCGCGCGCCGTGTCTTGGGTGCGTCATTGCTGCGGCTTATGATTGCGGGATGACTTCCGTACGCCTGACCTGCTCGCTGGCATTGCTGCTGCCCCTGGCGGCCTGCACGACCACGCCTTCTTCGTCCGCGCCGGTCGCGCGCGCCGACGCGCCGCCGCCGAAACTGCTGCTGGTTTCCATCGATGGCCTGCGCGCCGATGCGCTGGACCGGGGGATCACCCCGAACCTGCAGCGCATCATCGATACCGGCGTGCGTGCGCGCTGGATGACCCCGTCCTATCCGTCGCTCACCTTCCCCAACCACTACACCATCGTCACCGGCCTGCGCCCGGACCACCACGGCATCGTCAACAACAGCATGGACGATGCACAGCTCGGCCGCTTCAGCCTGGGCGACCGCGATGCGGTGACCAACAGCGCCTGGTGGGGCGGCGAACCGATCTGGGTCGGCGCCGAGAAAGTGGGCGTGCGTACCGCGACCACGTCGTGGCCGGGCAGCGAGGCCGAGATCGATGGCACCCGCCCCAGCCAGTGGCAGGTCTACAACAGCAAGGAACCGCTGCAGCAGCGCGCGCGCACCGTGCTGGAATGGCTGGCGCAGACCGATGCCGATGCGCCGCGGCTGACCACGCTGTACATGGAAAACGTCGACAAGGCTGGCCACAACCATGGCCCCGATTCGACCGAGTACCGCGATGCGATCATGCAGGCCGACCAGATCATCGGCCAGGTGCTTGATGGCCTGGATGCCGGCGGGCTGGCAGCCAGCACCAACGTCATCGTGGTCTCCGACCACGGCATGGCCGGTGTGGCCGAAGGCCATGTGGTGTCCACCGAATCGATGGTCGATCCCTCCATCGCGCGCAATGTCAGCCAGGGCCAGTCGGTCGGTTTCGCGCCGGTGGCCGGCCGCGAGGCACAGGCCGAGCGCGCCCTGCTGGGCCGCCACGCGCACTACGAATGCTGGAAGAAGGAATCGCTGCCGGCACGCTGGCAGTACGGTTCGCACCCGCGCGTGCCGCCCATCGTCTGCCAGATCGATGAAGGCTGGGACGCACTGCACGCCGAGCGGATCGCCAAGCGCGACCACCAGGATCGTGGTTCGCACGGCTATGACAATGCCCTGCCGTCGATGCGCGCGGTGTTCGTGGCGCGCGGCCCCTCGTTCCAGCAGGGGCTGGTGATCGATGGCTTCGACAACGTCGATGTCTACCCGCTGCTGGCCCATCTGCTGCAGGTGCCGGCCGCGCCCAACGATGGCAACGCCGAAACGTTGCAGAAGGCGCTGCGTTGAACCACAACGGCCGCCGGGCATGGCCCGGCGCTACTGCGGTGGGTGGCCGCCGGGCATGGCCCGGCGCTACTGCGGTGGGTGGCCGCCGGGCATGGCCCGGCGCTACCGGCAGGCCCGAAGGTAGCGCCGGGCCATGCCCGGCGAGCGCAGCGGCACCGATGCCGGGCACAAAAAAAACGCGGCGCCAGGCGCCGCGTTTTTCTTTGGACCTCTACCCGGCCGGATCAGGCCTTGGCAGCAGCCTTCTTCGCCACGGCCTTCTTGGCCGGAGCCTTGGCCACGGTCTTCTTGGCAACCGGGGCACCGGCGCCTACAGCGACCTTGCTCGCGGTGTGCGAACGGGCGTTGCCGTAGCTGGCGTTGTAGCGCTTGCCCTTGGCGGTCTTGCGGTCACCCTTACCCATGTCTTCAACTCCTAAAGTGTGAAATCTGGTTACCCCGTGCTGACACGGGTTCGGCGGGGCCGTCTTGCTGGACGCCCCCGCGCACGATCGGAAAGCCTAACACGACGCGCCTAGTGCGCGCAGCTGGCGTCATGGACGTGGACGTGGTTCAGCCGCAGGTTGACCAGGTGGGCCACGCCCACCAGCAGGCCGCCGAGGGTCATCACCACCGCGTGCGGCACCGCATTGTGATGCAGCGCGTCGACCAGCACGCCCGCCCACAGGGCGACCAGGCCCGGCAGCAGGAAGCCCAGCGCGCGCAGCGCGCCATGGCGGCGGTAGCCCATGACCAGGCTGAACAGCCCGAGCAGGGTGACGAACACCACCAGGGTCATTTCCACCCCGTCGCTCAGCCAGAACGAAAGGCCCAGCGAGGGGGCGATCGCCAGCAGCACCGGGATCACCGCGCAGTGCACGGCGCACAGCATCGAACCAGTGGCGCCGAAGCGGTCGAGCAGGCGGCGGAAGGAGGAGGACAGGGACATGACTTCCAGCAGGGTCGGCGAATCGTTATGGAATAATATAACATCCGTCCCCGACCCGCACGGTTTCCCTCCCCCTGTCCCACGACGGGATACGTGCGCCACCCAATTGATACAATGTAACAAAGGAAGCACCGGATGCCCTCTCACGCCCCTCGTTTCAAGCCACATTCGCTGGCCATCGCCCTCGCCGCCCTGCTGCCGTCGGCCGCGTTTGCCGCCGCCGACCAGGACACCCATCGTGACCGCCACCTGACCGAGCTGTCGTCGGTGCAGGTCACCGCCTCCCCGCTGCAGGGCGATGCCGAGTCACTGGCGCGCCCGGTGGACGTGCTGGCCGGCGAGCGCCTGGACGAGCAGAAGGCCGGCACCCTGGGTGACACCGTGGCCAAGCTGCCCGGCGTGCAGAGCACCTTCTTCGGCCCCGGCGTCGGCCGCCCCATCATCCGCGGCCAGGAAGGCCCGCGCGTGGCCGTGCTGTCCAACGGCATGGGCAACATGGATGCCTCCACCGTCAGCGCCGACCACGCCACCAGCATCGAGCCGTTCCTGGCTGACCAGATCGAAGTGCTGAAGGGCCCGGCCACGCTGCTGTTCGGCAGCGGCGCCATCGGCGGCGCGGTGAACGTGGTCGACGGCCGCATCGCCCGCGAACTGCCGGACCGCCCGCTGAGCGGCCGCGCCGAACTGCGCGGCAACTCGGTCAACGACGAGCGCAGCGGCATGTTCCGCCTCGACGGTGTCAGCGGAAATGTCGTGCTGCACGTCGATGGCCTGGTGCGCAACGGCGATGACTACCGCATCCCCGGCTACGCGGTGATCGACAGCCTGGAAGACCACCACGAAGACCATGACCACGACCACGCGGGCGAAGAAGGCGAAGAGCCGCGCCGCGGCCGCCTGGACAACAGTTCCATCCGCACCCGGGCCGGCGGCGTCGGTGCCACCTGGCTGGGCGAAGGCGGTTACTTCGGCGTGTCGGCCAGCACCTACCGCACCAACTACGGCATCCCCAACGGCGCCCACGTGCATGCCGATGGCGATGACCACGACCATGACCACGACCATGGCGACGAGGAGGAGGAAGGCGACGAGCACGACGTCCGCATCGACATGGTGCAGAACCGCTTCGAGACCAAGGCCGGCATCTACAACCCGGTGTCGTTCCTGAAGAACGTCAACGCGCGCGTGGCCTACACCGATTACGAGCACGTGGAACTGGAGGCCGGCACGCCGTCCACCCGCTTCACCAACCGTGGCATCGAGACGCGCGTGGAAGCCGTGCAGCAGCAGATCGGCGGCTGGGACGGCGCCTTCGGCCTGCAGTTCGGCAACAGCGATTTCGGCGCCAAGGGTGAAGAAGCCTTCGTGCCGGACACCAACACGAAGAACGTCGGCCTGTTCGTGCTGCAGGAAAAGCAGTTCGGCCCGTTCAAGCTGGAACTGGGTGGCCGCCACGACCAGGTCAAGCTGGACCCGACCGGTGACTACCGCCGCCGCAAGTTCGACGCCACCAACCTGTCCGCCGCCGGTATCTGGAAGCTCAACGATGCGGTCGACCTGCGCATCGGCGTGGACAGCTCCGAGCGAGCGCCGACCAACGAAGAACTGTATGCCGCCGGTGCGCACATCGCGACCCGTTCGCTGGAGATCGGCGACGCAGACCTGAAGACCGAGCGCGGCCAGCGTGTCGAGCTGGGCATCCACACCCACAGCGAACGCCTGGACTTCTCTGCGGCGATCTACCAGACGAAGTTCAAGGACTTCATCTACCTGGCCGACACCGGCATCACCGAAGGCCTGCCGGTGCGCACCTGGACGCAGCAGGATGCGGTGTTCAAGGGTGCCGAGGCCGAGGCGCTGGTGCACCTGTTTGAAGGCAACGCCGGTGACTGGGACCTGCGCGTGTTCGGTGACTACGTGCAGGCCAAGCTGGACGGCAACGGCAGCCGTACGCTGGATATCGCCGTGCCGCATGGCGACCACAACCACAACTACAGCGTGGACCTGGCCAACACCGGCTACCTGCCGCGCATCGCCCCGGCCCGCGTCGGCGCCGACCTGCGCTGGGCGAAGGACGGCTGGCGCGCGTCGGTTGGCGCGGTGCGTTACAGCCGGCAGAAGGACGTGGCCCAGAACGAGGAGCCGAGCAACGGCTACACCCTGGTCGATGCGCACTTCGCCTACCGCTGGGACCGCAGCGACAGCAACAGCTACGAGGTGTTCCTGGATGGCAGCAACCTGACCAACCGCGAAGTGCGTCCGCATACCTCGCTGCTGCGTGACTACTCGCCGCTGCCGGGCCGTGGTGTCGCCTTCGGCATCCGCGCGTACTTCTGATCGCGCCATGAGGGGTCGGATCCCTTTCCACAGGAAAGGGCTCTGACCCCACCCAACCATTTGAACCACCGCGGGGTCGGATCCCTTTCCACAGGAAAGGGCTCTGACCCCAGCCAACCATTTCCTGGCGACGTTCATCGCCGTTCTCTCCCGGGGGCCTCCATGGCCCCCGTTTTTTATGCGCGCGCTCCCGGCACCACGATCTTCACGCCACATTTACAAAGATGTGCGTAGAGCAACAAACGGACAATCCCGTCACTCAACGTCTCGCCAACCGGACATATTTGTCCGATACTGAAGCCATGACCACCCAACGTGCTGATGCTGCTGCCCGCCGTGCCCTCATCCTCGATGCCGCCGACCATGTGTTCGGCCAACACGGCGTTACCGCGCCACTGGACCTGGTGGTTGAACGCGCCCAGGTGGGCCGCGCGACCCTGTACCGCAACTTCCCCGACCGCACCGCCCTGATCCAGGCGCTGCTGCAGCGGACCGTTGACCGCATCCGCCGCCAGGTGGAACAACTGGGCGACCGCGATGACGCCCTGTTCGAGGTCTTTGAAGGCATGGCCCAGCGCATCATCGACTCGCCGGCGCTGGCCGATTACTGGCGCGCGGTGGATTCGGACGTGGCGGCCATGCGCATCGCCCGCGAAACGGTGCGCGACCTGCTGGAAGCCCCCATCGCCCGCGCAAAGGCCGCCGGCTTGTGCCGGCCCGACCTGGAAAAGACGGATATTTCACTGATCTCGGGCATGCTGGGCGCGGCCCTGCGTGGCAAGACCCGCGAGGAGCGCGCCCACCTGGCCGGGCGCGCCCTGCAACTGCTGCGCGGCGGCCTCCAGGGAGCAGCCAACCAGGGGCGCTGATGGTCCAGCCGTATCTCAAGCCGGTTCCGGACTGGGAGGAGCACGAGAAGCCGACCATGCCTGGTTCGGCCTCGATGCCCTGGCATCCTCCGTACCGCCGCGCGGCCTATGCGCTGGTGTCACTGCTGGTGGCCATCACCGGTGGCCTGGGCAATGCGCTGGTCACCGCCAACCTGCCCTTCCTGCAGGGCCAGCTCGCGCTGACGCCCACCCAGGGCAGCTGGCTGGTGGCCGCCTACGCCATGGTCAATGTCACCGCCAACCTGCTGGCCTTCAAGTTCCGCCAGCAGTACGGCATCCGCCTGTTCGCCGAGATCGGCCTGGGCCTGTATGCGGCACTGGCGGTGCTGCACCTGTTCGTGGGCAGTTTCGAAACCACGATGCTGACCCGCGCCGCCAGCGGCTTCGCCGGTGCGGCCTGCTCGACGCTGGGCACGCTGTACATGCTGCAGGCGCTGCCGCGGCGCTTCACCGGCAACCTGCTGGTGATCGGCGTGGGCCTGTCGCAGCTGGCGGTGCCGATCGCCTGGATCGTCTCGCCGGCGCTGGTCGATACCGGCCAATGGCACCAGTTGTATTCGTTCGAGGCGGGCCTGGCGCTGTGCGCATTCGCCGCCGTGGTGCTGCTGAAGCTGCCGCCGGGCGTGCAGATCAAGGCCTTCGAGCCGCTGGATTTCCTCACCTTCGCCCTGCTGGCACCGGCCGTTGCGCTGCTGGTGGTGGTGCTGGCGCAGGGCTACACGCGCTGGTGGTTGAACACGCCGTGGCTGGGCTGGGCGCTGGTGGCCTCGATCGCGCTGGCCACCACGGCACTGGTCATCGAACACTACCGGCGCAATCCGCTGCTGCAGATCCGCTGGCTGTCGACGTTGCCGGTGCTGCATTTCATCGTCGGCGCGTTCCTGCTGCGCTTCCTCACCACCGAACAGTCCTACGGCGTGGTCAACCTGATGCGCACCCTGGGCATGGGCCCGGACCAGATGCGGCCGCTGTTCGTGGTGATCCTGGCCGGGGTGATCGTCGGCATCGCCGGTGCCTCGCTCACCTTCGGGCCGAAGCGGCTGATCGCACAGCTGCTGATGGCCATCCTGCTGCTGGGCACCGCCGCGTTCTTCGACCAGAGCCGTACCAGCCTGGACCGGCCGCACGACTTCTACATCAGCCAGTTCCTGGCCTCGGTCGGTGCCGGCATGTTCATGGGCCCGCTGATCATGCTCGGCATCTCCGCCGCGCTGAAGCAGGGCGTGGACCACATGATCACCTTCCTGGTCACGCTGTCGATCACCCAGACCCTGGGTGGCCTGGCCGGTTCGGCCGTGCTGGGGACGTTCCAGCTGCATCGCGAGCAGCTCTATTCCAGCGCCATCACCAGCCAGCTCGACCCCGCCGACCCGGTGGTCGCGCAGCGCCTGCGCATCCAGCAGCAGATCTACGCCGCGCAGATCACCGATCCGGTGCTGCGCAGCGCACAGGGCACTGCGCAGCTGGCGCAGACCGCGCGCCGCGAAGCCAACGTGCGCGGCTTCAATGATGTGTTCACCCTGAGCGGTTGGCTGGCGATCGGCTTCCTGTGCTGGTTGCTGCTGCTGTCGCTGCGTACCGCCATCCTCAAGCAATGGCACAAGCGCCACCCGTCACCGCCCGTTGCGGCCCACGCCGCCCCGCCCCACTGAGTCCGCCGCCATGTCCCCGCTACCGCCCCGCTCCGACAGCGACGCCCCCGACAATGTCAGCCCGCCACCGCCGACCGACGCGGCACCGGCGCCCACGCCCGCCGCACCGGCGGCGGCACCGAAGTACCTCAAGCCCAGCGCGCGCAGCGTGGTGGTGATGGTGGTGGTGGCACTGCTGGGCATCGCGCTGATCCTGCGCGCCTGGAGCCTGTGGCCGTTCACCAGCAGCGTGATGGTCACCGACAACGCCTATGTGCGCGGGCAGATCACGGTGATGGCGCCGCAGGTGGCCGGCTATGTCACCGAGGTGCTGGTGAAGGACTTCCAGCACGTGAAGAAGGGCGAGCCGCTGCTGCGCATCGACGACCGCATCTACGCGCAGAAGGTGGCGCAGGCCGAAGCGGCGCTGGACAGCGCGCGCGCGGCACTTGCCAACTCGGACCAGTCGCAGGCGCAGAACCGCGCGCAGATCGCCTCGGCGCGCGCCACCCTGTCGTCCGGCCAGGCCGAGCTGCAGCGCTCGCGCAACGAGGCCAAGCGTTACGAAGAGCTGGCGGCGCAGCAGCTGGTCTCGATCAACGACCGCGACAAGTTCCGCACCACCCAGGCCTCGGCACAGGCCAGCGTGCAGCAGTCGCAGGCACAGATCCGCATCGCCGAAGAGACGCTGGTATCGACCCAGGTCGCGCGCAAGAGTCTTGAAGCGCAGGTCGAGAGCGCGCAGGCGCAGCTTGAACTGGCACGCATCGACCTGGCCAACACGGTCATCCACGCCCCGCGCGACGGGCAGATCAGCGAGGCCAGCGTGCGCGTCGGCCAGTACGTGGCGGCCGGCTCGCAACTGCTGTTCCTGGTGCCGGAGGCGCTGTGGGTGGTGGCCAATTTCAAGGAAGGCCAGACCTGGCAGATGCGTATCGGCCAGCCGGTGACGTTCTCGGTGGATGCGTTCAAGGGCCAGCGCCTGCGCGGGCACGTGGAGCAGATCGCGCCGGCCACCGGTTCGGAGTTCAGCGTGCTGCGCCCGGACAATGCGAGCGGCAACTTCACCAAGGTGGTGCAGCGGTTGCCGATCAGGATTTCGATTGATCCGGGGCAGGAACTGGCGGCGCGGCTGCGGCCGGGGATGTCGGTGATCGCGCGGGTGGATACCGCGGCGGAGCCTGCGCCTGCGGCGGCACCAGCACCGGAACGGTAGAGTCGACTGTTAGTTGTGTAAACCCACCACGTTGTTCAGCGGCACTCTGGAGATAGGTGGCTGGCCACCAATGGCCATATGGGGACGGTGCCAGTTGTAGTGGTGCAGCCATTGGTTCAACACGGAATTGCGCTGGTCCGAGGATGCGTACTCGCAGGCGTAACTCGCAGGCGTAACCAAAAGCCTCCCTGGTGAAATTAGCAATTAGCGCTGTGGAACCACCCGATCCCATCCCGAACTCGGAAGTGAAACGCAGCTGCGCCGATGGTAGTGTGGCTCAAGCCATGCGAGAGTAGGTCATCGCCAGGGTTTATACCCAAAAACCCCGCTGCATGCGCAGCGGGGTTTTCCTTTTTTTGCAGGCACCTGGTTTTGACCTGGACTTGCAGCAACAACTTCACGAAGAGCTTCAAGTTCCTCAAACAAGTTGTTGACAAAGCTGAAAGGCCTGCCATAATAGGCGGCTCGCAACGACGAAAGGCCTTCGGGTCCAACGACGAAGCAGCATCGGCAACAACGTCCACTCCGGTGAGACGGCCTTGAAAAAAGGTGTTGACGAAGCGGAAAAGCCGGCTATAATGGGCGGCTCGCTACGAAGGAAACTTCGCAGCACACGGGAACGGCGCTGAGGCCACTTCCCAAGATCTTTGAAAGTATGCGCAGGTATCTTGTGAAGGCGCCTGCAGGAAGGATGATTGTCCATCTTGCAGACGTTTGATCAAGCAACTATTAATTGTTTTAAAGCAAGCGATACGTTGCCAGCATCAATCATCTGCAGCTTTAAATTTTGATCTTCGGATCATGTAGTTTTAAGTGAAGAGTTTGATCCTGGCTCAGAGTGAACGCTGGCGGTAGGCCTAACACATGCAAGTCGAACGGCAGCACAGTAAGAGCTTGCTCTTATGGGTGGCGAGTGGCGGACGGGTGAGGAATACATCGGAATCTACTTTTTCGTGGGGGATAACGTAGGGAAACTTACGCTAATACCGCATACGACCTACGGGTGAAAGCAGGGGACCTTCGGGCCTTGCGCGATTGAATGAGCCGATGTCGGATTAGCTAGTTGGCGGGGTAAAGGCCCACCAAGGCGACGATCCGTAGCTGGTCTGAGAGGATGATCAGCCACACTGGAACTGAGACACGGTCCAGACTCCTACGGGAGGCAGCAGTGGGGAATATTGGACAATGGGCGCAAGCCTGAT
>NZ_CP026002.1:3688973-3713274 GCF_003086915.1 Stenotrophomonas sp. ZAC14A_NAIMI4_1 | reverse complement strand
CATCTGATTGAACCGAAACTGCAGGCGGCGGGGATCGATCTGGGGCGTGACCGTCTATTTGACGTGCTGCGAGAGGCACGGCTGCTGGTGCCGCAACGTCGCGCGTATCACAAGACCACCGATAGCCATCATCGCTTCCGCAAACATCCCAACCTGCTCAAACCCGGGGAAAATTGCGTAGTTCCCAATGGTTGCGAACAGGTGTGGGTGGCTGACATCACCTATCTGCCCACGGATGGAAAATTCGTTTATCTGAGCCTGGTTACCGATGCCTGGTCACGCAAGATTGTGGGCTGGAGCGTGAATGAGACGCTGCAGACCGAACATACCGCGCAAGCACTGGAAATGGCCCTGAAAGCCCGGAAAACGAGGCAGCGACTGATCCACCATTCGGATCGAGGCATTCAATACTGCTCGGACAACTACCAGCATATCCACGCCAAGCATGGCTTGGTCTGCTCGATGACCGACGGCTATGACTGCTATCAGAATGCTCTGGCAGAACGAGTCAACGGGATCCTGAAATGCGAGTTTCTGCTCCATCGCCCGCGGGACCTTGGGCAGGCCCGCCAGATGGTGGCTGAGGCAGTAGAAATCTACAACGCCGAGCGACCCCACCTGTCCCTTAAAATGCAGACGCCCGATGCGATGCATCGGGCGTCCTTGGCCGCCTGAAGGCGGCCGGTTCATTCACCCCATGGGTGTCAACCTATGGCAGGACGGGTCAGTCTGGCGGAGAGAGGGGGATTGTCGGGTGCATCCATGCACCCGATCCCGATGCGCGTTGCGCCTCGGGACCAGCCTGCGGCTGTCCGGTTCTGCTCCTGCAGAACCGTCGAACCCCGGCGGGGCTTCTCACCACCCATCCCATCCGCCAGACAAACGCAAAAGGGCCACCCTATGGGCGGCCCTTTTGCGTTTGTCTGGCGGAGAGAGGGGGATTCGAACCCCCGAAGCGCGGTTTAGACGCTTACACACTTTCCAGGCGTGCTCCTTCAACCACTCGGACACCTCTCCGGATCCCTGCCATCGGCAAACGCCTCAGCAGGGGCGCAGATTCTAGCGGGCGGCGCGGCCTTACACAAGCACCCCCAGTCATCGATGTGCAGTGGGCGTGCCGGAGGCGAGGGGGCTGGACAGGCATGGCACAATGGAACATCCGATGGAAGACGGTGGCCTGATGTCCTATCTCGTGCTTGCCCGCAAGTGGCGTCCGAAGCGTTTTGCCGAGCTGGTGGGCCAGGAACACGTGGTCCGTGCGCTCAGCAATGCGCTGGACAGCGGCCGGGTCCACCACGCGTTCCTGTTCACCGGTACCCGCGGCGTGGGCAAGACCACCATCGCGCGCATCTTCGCCAAATCGCTTAACTGCGAACAGGGCACCAGCGCCGACCCGTGCGGCCAGTGTGCGGCCTGCCTGGACATCGACGCCGGCCGCTACATCGACCTGCTGGAAATCGATGCCGCGTCCAACACCGGCGTGGATGACGTGCGCGAGGTGATCGAGAACGCCCAGTACATGCCCTCCCGCGGCAAGTACAAGGTCTACCTGATCGACGAAGTGCACATGCTTTCCAAGGCGGCGTTCAACGCGCTGCTGAAGACGCTGGAAGAGCCGCCGGAGCACGTGAAGTTCCTGCTGGCCACCACCGACCCGCAGAAGCTGCCGGTCACCGTGCTCAGCCGCTGCCTGCAGTTCAACCTCAAGCGCCTGGACGAGGACCAGATCCAGGGGCAGATGACCCGCATCCTCGCCGCAGAGGAGATCGAGGCCGACGGCAGCGCCATCGTGCAGCTGGCCAAGGCTGCCGATGGCAGCCTGCGCGACGGCCTGTCGCTGCTGGACCAGGCGATCGCCTACGCCGGCGGCGCGCTGCGCGAGGACGTGGTGCGCACCATGCTGGGCACGGTCGACCGTACCCAGGTGGCCGCCATGCTCGATGCACTGGCCGAGGGCGATGGCCCGCGCCTGCTGCAGGTGGTGGCCGCGCTGGCCGAATTTTCGCCGGACTGGAGTGGCGTGCTGGAAGCGCTGGCTGAAGGCCTGCACCGCATCCAGGTGCAGCAGCTGGTGCCCGGCGCCGCCGCCCCTGCCGAGGGCCTGGATGCCGCCGCATTCGCCGAGCGCCTGCGCCCGGAAGTGGTGCAGCTCTGGTACCAGATGGCCCTGAACGGTCGTCGTGACCTGCCGCTGGCCCCCAGCCCGCGTGCCGGCTTCGAGATGGCGGTGCTGCGCATGCTGGCGTTCCGCCCGGCTGCTGCGGTGCCGCCGGTACCGAAGACGGTCGAAGGGGCTGTCGGTGGTGGCGCAAGCGGCGGCAACGCCGGCGGTGGCCCTGCCGGTGCCGGCAGCCAGGACGCCGCGCCTGTGGCTGCGGCCGCCGCGGCGGGCCCTGTGGCCGTGGCCGAGGTGACCGCGCCGGTGCAGGCCGCGCCGCGCGAGCCTGACCCCGAACCTGAGCCGGCTCCGCAACCTGAGCCTGAGCCGGACCCGACGCCGGAGCCGGAGCCTGAACCGGTCCCGGTGCAGGAACCCGAGTCGCCGCCGCCGGTGAAGGCCGAAGCGGCGCCGCAAGTGGCCGCCGACGATCTGCCGCCGTGGGCCACGGATGAGGCCGAGGCGCGCGATCAGGCGCTGGCGGAGGAGATCGACGTGCCGGTCGTGATGGCCACCCCGGAAGCGGCCATGGTCGCGCCGTGGCAGGAGCCGCCGGCCCCGGCACCGGTTGCTGTGGCGGCCGAGCCGGAACGCACGTTCCAGGCCGAAGGGATCGCGATCGCCCCGGCCTCGCCGAAAGCAGCACCCGCGCCGCTGGCGCAGGAGGGTGTGTCCGATCTGGCCAGCGCCGAGGACTGGCTGGATCTGGTGGCCAACAGCGGCCTGAGCGGCCCCTCGCGGCAGCTGGCGGCCAATGCCGCCTTCATCAGCTGCCAGGGCGGTACCTTGAAACTGGGCCTTTCGCCCGGATTTGAATACCTGCGTTCCGAACGCGCGCTGTCCGCCCTGGGCGAAATGCTGGAAAAGGCCCTGGGCCAGGCGCCGAGGATCGTGGTCGAGACCGTGGAAACCGAACACGTGCCGGCCGAGACCCTGCACCAGCGTGCCGACCGCCAGCGTGGCGAGCGGCAACAGGCCGCCGAGGCCATTTTCATGGACGATCCGGAAGTGCAGCTGCTGATCCAGCAGCATGGCGCCCGGGTTGTTTCCGATTCCATCCGTTCTTTTGACGAGTAAGACACTATGCGCGGCAACATCGCCCAACTGATGCAGCAGGCCCAGAAGATGCAGGAAAACCTGCAGAAGGCCCAGGAAGAAATCGCCAAGATCGAAGTGACCGGCAGCGCCGGTGGCGGCATGGTCAGCGTGACCCTGACCGGCGCCAAGGAATGCCGCAAGGTGCGCATCGACCCGTCGCTGGCCAGCGATCCGGAAATGCTGGAAGACCTGATCGCCGCCGCCTTCAACGATGCGTCCAACAAGATCGACGCCGAATCGAAGTCGAAGATGGGTTCGGCCACCGCCGGCATGCAGCTGCCGCCGGGCATGAAGCTGCCGTTCTGATGTTCAGCGTGGCACCCGTGTAATCGGGTGCCATCGACCGCGTAGAGTCGAGCTTGCTCGACTGTTCCAACCTTCAGTCGAGCATGGCTCGACTCTACCAAGCAAATCAGTCGAGCATGGCTCGACTCTACAAAGCCTGTCGCCGTGTCCGCACCCCTGCTTGAACAACTGATCGATGCATTGCGGGTGCTGCCTGGCGTCGGCCAGAAGACCGCGCAGCGCATGGCCTACCACCTGCTCGAGCGCGAACGCGAAGGCGGGCAGCGCCTGGCCGAAGCGCTGGCGCTGGCGGTCGAACGCATCGGCCATTGCGCGCAGTGCCGCGATTTCAGCGAAACCGAGCTGTGCCCGACCTGCGCCAACAACAGTCGCGAACGCAGCCAGTTGTGCGTGGTCGAATCACCGGCCGATCGCCTGGCCATCGAGAACGCCACCGGCTTCCGTGGCGTCTACTTCGTGCTGCAGGGCCGGCTGTCGCCACTCGATGGCGTCGGCCCGCGCGAGCTGGGCCTGGAGCAGTTGGAACAGCGGCTGGCGCAGGGCGAAGTGCAGGAACTGATCATCGCCACCAGCGCCACCGTTGAAGGGGAAGCCACCGCGCATTACCTCGCCCAGCTGGCGCGTGCGCGCCAGGTGCAGCCCAGCCGCCTAGCGCAGGGCCTGCCATTGGGTGGCGAACTGGAATACGTTGATCGCGGCACGCTGTCGCATGCGTTCGGGACGCGCAGCGAATTCCGCGATTGACCGCGGCCGCGCGTGGCGTGGCCGGCCTACAATGCGGAAGACATCCCGCCGAGGCCGACCATGAGCACCGAAACCCTCTTCAGCAAGATCATCCGTCGCGAGATCCCGGCCACCATCGTCTACGAGGATGACGAGGTGCTGGGCTTCAAGGACATCGCGCCGCAGGCGCCGGTGCACGTGCTGTTCATTCCGAAGAACGAGATCATCCCGACCCTGGACGACCTGCAGCCCTCGCAGGCGCACCTGATCGGCAAGCTGGCCCTGGCCGCCGCCGCGTATGCGCGCAGCGAAGGCTTCGCAGAAGACGGCTACCGCATCGTGATGAACTGCCGCGAGGATGCCGGGCAGACCGTGTTCCATATCCACATGCACCTACTGGCCGGTGCGCCGCTGGGCCATTTCGGTACGCCGGGGCGTTGAGGCAGCCGCATCCATGGCTTCCGTGCCGACCAACGGTCGGCACCCACCGTGGATGGCGCCAACAAGAAGGCCGCCCGAGGGCGGCCTTCTACATCACGTCAACCGTCGCGGGCTTACCACCAGCCCCAGCCACGGTAGCCGCCCCAGTACGGGCCCCACGGACCCGGGCCCCACGGGCTGTACGGGTAGGGCACCACATCGACCTGGCGCTGTTCCGGCCACAGGTAGATGACGTCGGCGGAGAGCTTGGGCAGGCGGTAGTCGTACTCGCCGATGCGGGTGTTGGCGTAACCATCGATCTTGCCGATGAAGGTCACGTCACGGCCTTCCTCGAAGACGGCCGGGTCGTAGAAGCCGGCGCGGCAGGCGATGAAGCGGCCGTCGCTGGCGTCGGACGAGGTGGTGTTCGGGCGGCCACTGCCATTGAGCGGGCGCGAGATGATCTGGAAGCAGGTCTCGCCCTGGCCAGGCTGGGTTTCAATGATGCGGCCACCCCAGCGAACGGGGGTGCCGACCTGCTGGGTGGCAACCGAGTCGCGCGGGGAAACCACGCTGAACTGACCCTGCAGCGGCTTGGGGGCCGTGGCGCAGGCCGACAGGGCCAGGGCGGCCACGGCGGTGAGAAGGAACTTGGTGTTCATGAAGTAGCTCCGGAAGTCGGGCGATGCCTGCGCAGGTCCCGCAATAATGGGGCGAGCTCGGTTCGAGTGCCAGCGTAGCGCGCTTCGGCGAAACGCTGGCTGAGTGCGATGAGGGCCGGATCGGGGCGCTGGGCGTGCACCCGCTGGGCCCAGGCCAGGGCTGGTTCGTGCGCCTCGCGGGCCAGCCCCAGCCGTGCGTAGCGACGGCCCAGCCGGTGCCAGACGCGCAGCAAGGGATCGCGCTCGCGTTCGCCACGGGCCAGCAGCCAGGCCATCCAGCCCAGCGCCAGCACGGCGGCTGCCACGAACCCGGCCAGCAGCTGGCCCGGGCCCAGGTCATCCAGGCCCAGCGGCTGCAGCAGCTGCTGCTGGCGGCGCGCGTCGAAGGACAGCACCAGGTCGTTCCAGCCCCGGCGCAGCCAGTCGCCGAGCTGGCCAGCCTGCAGCCAGCGCTGCTGCAGATTGAGGTCGCCACCTTCGGGAAGGCGGTCTTCCAGCGTATCGAGGATGCGCTCGGGCGCCACCGCTGCGGTCGGGTCCACCCGCACCCAGCCACGCTGGGGCAGCCAGACCTCGGCCCAGGCATGGGCATCCATGCGCCGCACCACCCAGTAATCGCCCACCCGGTTGCGGGTGCCGCCGGCGAAGCCGGTCACCACGCGCGCGGGAACGCCGGCATTGCGCATCAGCACGACGAAGGCCGAACTGAAGTGCTGGCAGAAGCCGGCCTTGTAGCCGAACAGGAACTCATCCACCGGATCGCGCCCCGGCGGCGGCGTCACCAGCGTGTAGGAGAAATCAGCCTTGATCCAGTCCAGCGCACGGCGGACCACGGCGGCATCGTCGGTGCCGGCTTCCTGCCGCCACTGCCGGGCCAGCGCTGCGGTGCGCGGGTTGAAGTTGGCCGGCAGCTGCAGCGCCGCCCGCCGCTGGTTGTCCGGCAGGTCGGCATCGAAGCGTGCTGCGGGTGCCGAGTGCAGGCGCCAGCGGCTCAGCGCCGACAGCGTGCGCTGGCTGGCCAGGCTCATCTCGGCATTGAGCATCGCGCCTTCCGGCGCCGCCGTGGGCAGGTCCAGCGCAACCAGCAGGCGGCGGTCCGTCGGCTCGTAGTCGATCTGGTAGTCCCAGCCCTGGCCTTCGTGCGCCACCTGCGGCATGGGCCGGTAATCGGCGTTGCGGTCGCGCGTCCAGACGTGGCCATCGAACCGGCTCAGCACCGGTCCGCGCCAGTAGCGCTGCTCGGGTTGCGGCGCGGCACCGAAGAACTGCACGCGCAGCGCCGGGGTGTCGTCGGCCATCAGGTCGAGCCACTGGTCCGGCTCCATCGATTCGGACAGGCCCGGCGTGCCGACCGCGCGCTCGGGCACGCCCCACAGCGGCGAGGTCAGCCGCGGGAACAGCCAGAAGCAGGCCAGCGCCAGCGGCAGGCCGATCAGCAGCAGGCGGCCGACGCCGCGCACCTGGCCAGTGAGCGGCAGCGGTGCGCTGCGGCCTTCGTTGTGGGCCAGCCGCTGCAGGGCGAGCAGGGCGGTGACGCCGGCCAGCGCGGCCAGCAGGGTGGTCAGCGGTCCCTGGTCGAGCAGGAAGGCGGCAAACGGCGCGAACAGGGCGAAGCCGAGCAGGCTGCGTGCATCGCGTACGCTGCGCAGCTCGCTGGATTTGATCGCCAGCATCGCTGCCAGCAATGCGCAGCCGGTGTCACGCCCCGGGCGCACCGCGCCCATCTGCCAGACGATGGCACCCAGCATGGCCAGCACCAGCAGCAGGCGCACCGGTATGGGCAGTACGCCTCGCAGCGAGAGCGCAGCGGTGGCCACGCCCGCCACGGCGATCAGTGCCGCCAGCGGCCCGGGCAGCTGCAGC
This sequence comes from Stenotrophomonas sp. ZAC14A_NAIMI4_1, assembly GCF_003086915.1. Taxonomy (NCBI): domain Bacteria; kingdom Pseudomonadati; phylum Pseudomonadota; class Gammaproteobacteria; order Lysobacterales; family Lysobacteraceae; genus Stenotrophomonas; species Stenotrophomonas sp. ZAC14A_NAIMI4_1. The sequence continues at coordinate 3,706,044 of NZ_CP026002.1, read as the reverse complement.
AGCAGGGGCAGCAGTGCCAGCGCAGCGCTGGCCAGTGTCCAGCCGCGTGCATTGCGATCCAGCAGGAGGGCGGGCTCAGTCATGGGGCATCAGTGCCAGTGCGCGCAGGCACGCTTGATGGTGGCTCGCGCCCTGGCCGGGGCCGAGCGCGGGCTGGCCGGGCAGCAGCAGCGTGTAGCGGCGCCCCTCGCGTTCGGCGCTGTCGACCCAGCGCGCCAGGCGCGAAATGCGCACTTCCGTCGGCAGCGTGGCCAGTGCACGCCAGTCCAGCACCACTTCGATGCCGACCGGCTTCTCGTATTCGCGCACCAGCAGGGTGTCGCGCCGTGCCGAGTGTTTCCAGGCAATGCTGCGCGGCGGATCGCCTGCGCGGTACGGGCGCAGCTGGTGCAGTTCTTCGCCGCTGGCATGGGCGCGGGTGTGCAGCGGGTCGCTGCCCTGTTCGGGCAGGGGCTGCGCCACCGCTTCGGCCACCGGGTGCACCAGCAGCGGTTGTTCCGGCCACACCCAGGACCATGCGCGCACCAGGCCCAGCGGCTGGGTGCTGGACAGGCGGATGCGTGGCAGGTCGAGCCAGCCACGGCGTTCGGTGGGCACGTCCAGTTCCACTTCGCCCCGGCCGTGTGCGGGAAGGTCGGTCCAGGCCTGGCTGTCGCCGACCTGCAGTTCCAGGCCGTGCCGTGGCCGCGGATCGCGCAGCGACAGGTCCACGCGCAGGCGCAGCGGCTGGCCGGCAGGCACCGGCTCGGCCGAGATCGCATCGACCTGCACGCCCGACAGCTGCAGGTGGGCGGCGATGGTGCTGGCGATGGCGGCTGCCGCCAACAGCAACGCCAGCAGCAGGGCCGGGTTGTTGTTGTAGTTCAGTGCGCCCAGCAGCATGGCCGACAGCAACACGGCCACGAACAGCCCGAAGCGCGTGGGCAGCACATAGATGCGCCGGCGGTGGAGCCGCTGCGGCAATGCTTCGGGCGTGCGCGGGCGCGCCAGGCGCAGCAGGCGTGAGCCGCGTGCAGGCATCCTCAATCCACCGCGACGGTCTGCAGGATCGCGCGCGCCAGCGCCGGCCCCGTGTTCGACTCGGACTCGCCGACCAGGCGGTGGCCGGCCACGGCGACGAACAGGGTCTGCACGTCTTCGGGCACCACGTGGCCGCGGCCGAGCAGCAGCGCGTGCGCCTTGGCGGCGCGCAGCAGGGCCAGGCCGGCACGTGGCGACAGGCCAACGCGCACGCCGGCATGCTGGCGGCTGCGGGTCAGCAGGGCCTGCACGTAATCCACCAGGGCGTCGCTGACGTGGATCTGGCTGACTGCAGCGCGCAGTTCGCGCACCTGGTTGTCATCCAGCTGCGGCACGGCACGCGCGATCAGGTCGCGGCGGTCGGTGCCGCGCAGCAGTTCGCGCTCGGCCTGCGGGCTGGGGTAGCCCATGGCCAGCCGCAGCAGGAAGCGGTCCAGCTGCGAATCGGGCAGCGGGAACGTGCCGGAGAGATCGACCGGGTTCTGCGTGGCGATCACGAAGAACGGATCGGGCAGCGGATGGGTCTGCCCGTCCAGCGTCACCTGCTGTTCGGCCATCGCCTCCAGCAGTGCGCTCTGCGTGCGCGGCGGCGCGCGGTTGATCTCGTCGGCCAGCAGCACGTGCGAGAACACCGGGCCGGGGTGGAACTGGAACTGGCGCGTAGCGGCGTCGTAGACCGATACGCCCAGCACATCGGCCGGCAGCAGGTCTGAAGTGAACTGTACGCGCTGGAAGCTCAAGCCCAGGCTGCTGGCCAGTGCATGGGCCAGCGTTGTCTTGCCCAGGCCGGGCAGATCTTCGATGAGCAGGTGGCCACCGGAAAGCAGGGCGACAAAAGCCAGCCTGACTTCCGGCACCTTGCCGAGCACCAGTGCATTGACCTGATCCTGTGCCTCTCGCAGGGCCTGGCGCAGTTGATCGGTTAGCATGCTGGGCATGGGGGACGGAGCTGGCATGGTCGTCTCACGTTCGGGAACCATTCGATTCTATCCATAGAGCAATGCAGGGCGAACAACGCGCACGCACGATTTTTCTCTGGTTGTGGACGCTGGTCACAGCGGCCAAGCTGCTTGTGGCCGCACGTCTGCCTTTGTTCGTGGACGAAGCGTTCTACTGGCAGGAAGGCCAGCACCTGGCCGCCGCGTACTCCGACCTGCCCGGGCTGACCGCGTGGCTGGCGCGCCTGGGCGTGGAGATCGGCGGCCATCACGTGCTGGCGCTGCGTCTTCCGTTCCTGGCCATCGGCGCCCTGTTGCCATTGCTGGTCATGCGCATCGCCACGCGCTGGTTCGGCAACGTGGCCGGCTGGCAAGCGGGCAGCCTGACCCTGCTGATGCCGTTGTCGGCCACGCTGGGCCTGCTGGCCGTGCCCGATGTGCCGATGGCACTGGCCGCGGTGCTGTGCCTGGATGCCGGTGCGCGCCTGCTGCGCAACGTCGATGCGTCCTCGGCCATCATGCTGGGCCTGGGCCTGCTGATCGGCGCGCTCAGCCATTACCGCTTCATCGGCGTGATCGGCGTCGGCTTCATCGCGCTGCTGGCACTGCCGCAGGGCCGGCGGATGCTGACCGACCCGCGCGTGTGGGTGGCGCTGGCGGTGGGCGTGCTGGCCTGGTTGCCGCTGCTGGCCTGGAATGCCGACAACCATGATGCCGGCCTGAAATTCCAGGTGGTCGAGCGCCATCCCTGGGCGTTCGAGTGGCGGGGCCTGTGGTTCCTGGTCATCCAGCCGATGCTGGTCACGCCCATCCTGTGCATCGCGATGTGGAAAGTGGCGCTGGCCGGTACGCGCAGTGGTGGTGGCGCGCGCGTGCAGTGGCGCTACTTCGGCCTGGTCGGTGGCGTGTCCACCCTGGGCATCTTCCTGCTGGGCTTCTTCACCGATGTCGAGCGCATCAGCTTCCACTGGCCGCTGCCCGGCTACCTCGCTCTGCTGGTGGCGGTGCCGGTGGTGCTCAATGGATGGCCGCGCTGGCTGCGCCGTACCGGCTGGTGGCTGGCCGGCATCGGCATGGCGCTGTCCTTCGGCTATTACCTGATGGCATCCACGCCCTCGCTGCGCGAGCAGTTGGCCGGTGACAAGTACTACCCGCGCAACTTCGCCGGCTGGGAGCCGCTGGCGGCCGCCGTGCGCGACGAACTGGCACAGATGCCGGAAGGCACGCGCGTGCTGGCTGGCAACTTCAAGGTGGGTGCCGAGCTCGGCTTCCAGCTGGGCGACGCCGATATCCTGGTGCTGCCGCACCCGCTGAACGACAAGCACGGGCGCACCGCGCAGCTGGCGCAATGGGGCCAGGTGCACGAAGGCGAGCGCAGTGGGCCGATGCTGCTGGTGCTCTCGCCCAGCGACCAGCGCTTCCGCGATCTGGTGCCGCGCTACCACGCGGTCTGCGCGCAGGTCGGGCCGCTGCCGCCGCCGCGGGTGGTCAGCAACGATCACGGTTTCCAGCGCTTCCTGCTGTTCCGCCTGCCTGCGCAGCGCGCAGAGGGCGAGTGCGTGACGCCAGCGGTGGCCTATCTCGATTCGCCGGGCAATGGCGAAGCGGTGTCGGGCACGTTGGCGGTGAAGGGGTGGGCGTTCAAGGACGGCGTCGGCCTGGCGCGCGTGGAAGTGCTGGTGGACGGGCAGCCGGTGGGCGATGCCCAGTACGGCCGCGAGCTCGACATCCGGCCGATGTGGCCGATGTCCAACGACCCGCAGCACCCGAATGCCGGCTTCGATGCCAGCGTGGAGACGCTGGGGCTGTCACCTGGCCGGCATTGGCTGGGACTGCGCCTGCATGGCCGCGATGGCAGCGTGGAGGACTGGCAGGAACAGCCGTTCGAGGTGGGTCGGTAAACCTTTGTAGAGTCGAGCCATGCTCGACTGCTCCCTGCATCCAGTCGAGCATGGCTCGACTCTACAAAACAGCAGGAGCAGTCGAGCATGGCTCGACTCTACAAATTACGGCACTGCGAACCCGGCCCGGCGCAGCAGCGCACACAGGGCAATCAGCGGCAGTCCGATCAGGGCGGTGGGATCACGGTTGTCGATTGCCTCGAACAGGCTGATACCCAGGCCTTCGCACTTGAAGCTGCCGGCGCAGTCCAGCGGTTGTTCGGCGGCCACGTAGCGGGCAATTTCCTCGGCCTGCAGCGGGCGGAAGCGCACTTCGGTCAGGTCCATCGCCGCAAATGATTCTCCATCGCGCGTGAGACTGATGGCCGTATGGAAGCGCACCGTCTGCCCGGCCATCGCCGCCAGCTGCGCGCAGGCGGCCTCGACCGTGCCCGGCTTGCCCAGCGGCTGTCCATTCAGGTCCGCCACCTGGTCCGAGCCGATCACCCACGCGCCGGGATGCCGTGCGGCGACCTCGGCAGCCTTCGCAGCCGCCAACCGTCCGGCCAGGGCCCGCGGGGCCTCGCCGGCCTGCGGGGTCTCGTCCACCTCCGGGCGTGCGCAGTCGAAGGGCAGGCCGAGGCGCTGCAGCAGCTCGCGGCGGTAGCGGGAAGTGGAGGCCAGGAGCAGGGCAGGCATGCGACAATTCCGGGGCAGGGCGCGGCAGTCTGGCCCGGCATCGGCGCTGCCAGCAAGCCCCTGTATGGCGGGCATTTGACAGCGGCGGTCCCGATCCTTAGTATTCAGCGGCTTATGTCCGCGAACGTGCCCGAAACGCTGGATGCTTGGCGGATGGTCGTAGCGCGAAGGCGCTTCGACGGCCAGGTCTCTTTGGCTGATTTGACTCGCCTGCAAGGGTTGGTCGCCGATACCGACGGTGAGTGCAATTACTCGCTTGAATTCGGTCGCGACGACATCTTGCGGGTATCCTATGTGGAACTGACCATCGATACCGCGTTGCCGCTGACCTGTCAGCGCAGCATGCAGCGATTCCTGTTGCCGGTGAAGATGACCCAGAGGCTTGGCCTGATCCGCGACGAGGACGAGGAATCGTCCCTGCCCGAGGAGTACGAGGCGTTGCTGGTGCCGGAAGATGGGCAGCTGCGTCCGCTGGACCTGGTCGAAGATGAATTGGTGCTGGCGGTACCGGTGGTACCGCTGTCGCCGGACGGTGAGGCAGTCAACAAGGACTGGGCACCGACCGAAGAAGAAACAAAGCAGGCCAACCCGTTTGCGGCGTTGGCGGCACTGAAGAAAGAGTAAAAGCATTAGCAGCCGGATTGTCGTCGGCGGCTGCGGCGAAAGCGAAAGTGTGCTGGGCGCTGGCGTCCTGCGCGACGATACGACGAAGCAAATCGAACCGAGTTTGGAGCAATCCCATGGCTGTCCAGAAATCCCGTGTCACCCCGTCCCGCCGCGGTATGCGCCGTGCGCATGACGCCCTGAGCGCCAAGCAGCTGTCGACCGACCCGACCACCGGCGAAGTGCACCTGCGTCACCACATCACTGCTGACGGTTTCTACCGCGGCAAGAAGGTCATCCAGACCAAGACCTCGGCCGTCGAAGAAGATTGATGTGCCGAAAGGCCGCTGCCCCCAGGGCAGCGGCCTTTGCCTTCTTCCCCGGGCATGCCGGTGATCGGCAGCCTGCGCAACAGGAAACATGATGAGCAAGCGGATCTACTCGAGGATCGCGGGCACCGGTAGCTATTTGCCGGAAAAAGTCCTGACCAACGCCGACCTGGAAAAAATGGTCGAAACCTCGGATGAGTGGATCCAGTCGCGCACCGGTATTCGTGAACGGCACATCGCGGCCGAAGGCGAAACCACCAGCGACCTCGGCTACCACGCCGCAGTGCGTGCGCTTGAAGCGGCCGGTATCGACGCTTCGCAGCTCGACATGATCGTGGTCGGTACGACCACCCCTGACCTTATTTTCCCGTCCACCGCGTGCCTGATCCAGGCCAAGCTCGGTGCGTCGGGCTGCCCCGCCTTCGACGTCAACGCGGCCTGCTCGGGCTTCGTGTTCGCGCTCAGCGTGGCCGACAAGTTCATCCGTTCCGGTGACGCCCGCCATGTGCTGGTGATCGGCGCCGAAACGCTGACCCGCATCGTCGACTGGGAAGATCGCACCACCTGTGTGCTGTTCGGCGACGGTGCCGGCGCGGTCGTGCTCAAGGCCGACGAAGAAACCGGCATCCTCAGCACCCACCTGCATTCCGATGGCAGCAAGAAAGAGCTGCTGTGGAACCCGGTCGGCGTGTCGGTCGGTTTCAAGGATGGCAGCGGCAACGGCGGCGGCACCATCAACATGAAGGGCAACGACGTGTTCAAGTACGCCGTCAAGGCGCTGGACTCGGTCGTGGACGAAACCCTGGAGGCCAACGGCCTGGGCAAGTCCGACCTGGATTGGCTGATTCCGCACCAGGCCAACCTGCGCATCATCGAAGCCACCGCCAAGCGGCTGGACATGTCGATGGACCAGGTCGTGGTCACCGTCGACCGCCACGGCAACACCTCCTCCGGCTCGGTGCCGCTGGCGCTGGACGCCGCGGTGCGTTCGGGCAAGGTCGAGCGCGGCCAGCTGCTGCTGCTGGAAGCCTTCGGTGGCGGCTTCACGTGGGGTTCGGCCCTGCTGCGCTATTGATAGCGTAGTTACGACAACGTGAAGTCTGTCGTTACGGCCCCTCTGGGGCCGTAACGCGTTTCAGGAGATCCGTCATGGTTGAGCCCATCGTCATCGAAGGGCAGCGCGCCTGGCTGAAGCAGTACGGCAAGGGAAGCCGCGCATTCGCCTTGGGCCTGCTCAATTTCATCGCCCGCCGCTTCCACCTCGATGCCCTGCGTCCGCCGCCGCACCGCGGGGGTGATGCCGCGTGCAAGACCGAGGCGCGCCGCCTGGGCGAGCTGCACGCGCAGGGCGTCAACGTGCCCGAAGTGATCGGCAGCGGCCACGCCGCGCTGGTGATCGGCGACAACGGCGGGTCCTTCAATACCTGCCTGCGCGAAGCCGATGATGCCGGTCGTGACCGGCTGGTAGCGGCGGCCATGAAGGCGCTCGCCGAGGCCCATGGCCGTGGCGCGTATTTCGGCCAGCCGGTGCCGCGCAACCTCACCTGGGACGGGCAGAACGTGGGCTTCATCGATTTCGAGGAAGACCCGCTGGAAGTGATGGACCTGGCCGAGGCCCAGGCGCGCGACTGGCTGATGTTCGGCTATGGCGTGGCCAAGTACTACGCCGACCGGCCGCAGCACCTGCAGGCGATGATGGCCGAGGCCATGAATGGCGTGCAGGCGCCGGTACGCGCGCACGTGCATTCGGTCAGTGGCCGGCTGCAGGGCCTGGCCCGGGTGTGCATGAAGCTGGGCCGCTCGGCCCGCGCGCTGGCGCAGTCGATCTTCATCACCCATGGCGCCACCACGCTGGGCCTGATCATGGTGGTGGGACTGTGCGTGGACTGGTTTGCCGATGGCGAGCTGGACGTCCTGCAGCTGTTCTGCTGATTGCGGTCCGCCGGGCATGGCCCGGCGCTACCGGACCCGTTCGCGGGGCAGGGGTCAGAGCCCTTTTCCGGTGGAAAAGGGATCCGACCCCGTTGTGGGTCCATACGCCCTGCATACGCGCACGTACAGACGACACGGGGGATTCGCCCTTATCATGGCCCGCTTCGATTGCAACAAGCGGATGACCGCGTGACCGTATCCACCCTCGCATTTGTCTTCCCCGGTCAGGGCTCGCAGTCCGTGGGCATGCTGGCCGAGCTGGCCGAGCTGCACCCGCAGGTGCGTGAAGCCTTCACCGAAGCATCCGATGGTGCCGGCGTCGACCTGTGGGCGCTGTCCCAGGGTGGCCCGGAGGAAATGCTCAACCGTACCGAATACACCCAGCCGGCCCTGCTGGCCGCAAGCATCGGCGCATGGCGCGCCTGGAACGCCGCAGGCGGTCCGCGCCCTTCGGTCCTGGCTGGCCACAGCCTGGGCGAATACACCGCGCTGGTCGCTGCCGGCGCACTGAGCCTGCATGACGGTGCGCACCTGGTGCGCCTGCGCGGCCAGCTGATGCAGGAAGCCGCGCCGGCCGGCGTCGGTGCCATGGCCGCTGTGCTCGGTGCCGAGGACCAGCTGGTGCTGGACGTCTGCGCCGAAGCGGCGGGCAGCCAGATCGTGGTGCCGGCCAACTTCAACTCGCCGGGCCAGATCGTCATCGGTGGCGACGCTGCCGCGGTCGACCGCGCGCTGGCGCTGCTGGCTGAAAAGGGCGTGCGCAAGGCGGTGAAGCTGGCCGTCAGCGTGCCCTCGCACACCCCGCTGATGCGCGAAGCCGCCAACCGCCTGGCCGAAGTGATGGCCGGCCTGTCCTGGCTGGCACCGCAGCTGCCGGTGGTGCAGAACGTCGATGCCAAGGTGCATGACGGCGTCGATGCCATCCGTACCGCGCTGGTGCAGCAGCTGTACCAGCCGGTGCAGTGGACCGGTTGCGTGCAGGCCCTGGCCGCCCGTGGCATCACCCAGATTGCCGAGTGCGGCCCGGGCAAGGTGCTGACCGGCCTTATCAAGCGCATCGACAAGTCCATCGACGGCCGTTCCCTGGCGACCCCGGGCGACTTCGAAGGCGCCCGCGAGGCGTGGTCGGCCTGATCCCCCTGTTCCTGCCGACCGTGCCGGTGGCCGCTGCAAGCGGCACGGGCGCGGTCGCTGCCCACGTTTGAGGACAACATCATGAGCAAGCCCCTGCAGGGTGAAATCGCACTGGTCACTGGCGCCAGCCGTGGCATTGGTGCCGCCATCGCCGATCTGCTGGCCGCCCAGGGCGCCACCGTCATCGGCACCGCCACCACCGAATCCGGCGCTGCCGCGATCGGCGAGCGCCTGGCGGCCCACGGCGGCCACGGCCGCGCGCTGAACGTCACCGACGCTGCCGCACTAGAAAGCGTGCTGGACGGCATCGCCAAGGAATTCGGCGCCATCTCGATCCTGGTCAACAACGCCGGCATCACCCGCGACAACCTGCTGATGCGCATGAAGGAAGACGATTGGGCGTCGATCATCGACACCAACCTGACCAGCGTGTTCCGCACCAGCAAGGCGGTCATGCGCGGCATGATGAAGGCGCGCAAGGGCCGCATCATCAACATCGCATCGGTGGTGGGCGTGACCGGCAATGCCGGCCAGGCCAACTACGCCGCCGCCAAGGCCGGCATCATCGGTTTCAGCAAGTCGCTGGCCAAGGAAATCGGCTCGCGCGGCGTCACCGTCAATGTCGTCGCCCCCGGCTTCATCGACACCGACATGACCAAGGCGCTGCCGGAAGAAGCCCGCACCGCCCTGATCAACGACATCGCCCTCGAACGCCTCGGTTCGCCGGAAGACATCGCCCATGCGGTGGCCTTCCTGGCCAGCCCGGCGGCCGGCTACATCACCGGCGAAACCCTCCATGTGAACGGCGGCATGTACATGCCGTAAGCAAGGGGCGCACGGATTGCGCCGCAAGTGGTTGATCTGCTGGGTTTTTTGCACCTATGCAAGGCCCCGCCGGTTTCCACTACACTATCCCACGGCCATCGCCATCCGATGGCGACCACTTTTGAACCACTACTCCATCTGGAGCGATACCCCATGAGCACCATCGAAGAACGCGTCAAGAAAATCGTCGTCGAACAGCTTGGCGTCAAGGAAGAAGAAGTCACCAACAGCGCATCGTTCGTCGATGACCTGGGCGCTGACTCGCTGGACACCGTTGAGCTGGTGATGGCCCTGGAAGAAGAGTTCGAGTGCGAGATCCCGGACGAAGAAGCCGAGAAGATCAGCACCGTGCAGGCCGCCATCGACTACATCAAGGCCCACGTCAAGGCCTGATGTCAGACGGCAGTGCGCGCGCGGGTTCCGCTCGCCGCGCACCGCACCCCATGGGGCCGCAGTTGCGGCCCCGTGTGTTTGAGCATCACACCGCAGTAGAACCGAGTTGCCCGTTGACATCATCGGGTCAGGAGAATCAGCAATGAAGCGTCGCGTCGTCGTAACCGGCCTGGGTATCGTCTCGCCGTTGGGCAATGATCTGGCCAGCAGCTGGGAAGGCATCACCCAGGGTCGTTCGGGCATCGGTCCGCTGACCAACGTTTCTGATGCCTACCTGGATCGGTTCACCACCAAGATTGCAGGTGAGGTCAAAGGCTTTGACATCACCGCCGACAACGAACTGTTCGGCAAATTCCGGGTCAGCGGCAAGGATGCCAAGAAGATGGACCCGTTCATTCATTACGGCCTCGGTGCCTCCTTCATGGCCCTGCATGATGCAGGCCTGGAGATCACCGAAGCCAACGCCGAGCGCATCGGCGCGATCGTCGGCGCCGGCATCGGCGGCCTGCTGGGCATCGAAGAGCAGACCATCGATTTCCACGAGGGCAAGAAGATCTCGCCCTTCTACGTGCCCAAGACCATCATCAACATGCTGCCGGGCCAGCTGAGCATCATCACCGGCCTGAAGGGTCCGTCGTTCTCGGCGGTCTCGGCGTGCGCGACCTCGAACCATTCGATCGGTACCGCGATGCGCATGATCCAGTACGGCGATGCCGACGTGATGGTGGCCGGTGGCGCCGAGCGCGGTTCCTCGCCGACCGCCCTGGGCGGCTTCTGCGCGATGAAGGCCATGAGCACCCGCAACGATGCCCCGGAACAGGCCTCGCGCCCGTGGGACAAGGACCGCGACGGCTTCGTGCTGGGTGACGGCGCCGGCATCCTGGTGCTGGAAGAGTACGAACACGCCAAGGCCCGTGGCGCGAAGATCTACTGCGAACTGGCCGGCTTCGGCGCCAGCTCGGACGCGTACCACATGACCGCCCCGAGCGAGAACGGCGAAGGCGCCGCCCGCTGCATGGCCATGGCCATGCGCGACGCCGGCGTGACCCCGGAACAGGTCGGTTACCTCAACGCACACGGCACCTCCACGCCGCTGGGCGACCTGGGCGAAACCATGGCCATGAAGGCCGCCTTCGGCGACCACGCCTACAAGATGATGGTCAGCTCCACCAAGTCGATGACCGGCCACCTGCTGGGTGCCGCTGGCGGCGTGGAAGCGATCTTCTCGGTGATGGCACTGCAGGACAACGTCATCCCGCCAACCATCAACCTGGAGCAGCCGGGCGAAGGCTGCGACCTGGACTACGTGCCCAACGAAGCACGCCAGGCCAAGGTCGACGTGGTGATGTCCAATGGCTTCGGCTTCGGCGGCACCAACGGCACGCTGATCTTCAAGCGCGTCTGACCGAGTTGCGACGTCGCGCCATGCTCGACGTCGCATTGGTAGAGTCGACTGTTAGTCGACTGCCTTTCGATCCGCCGCGGTGATCGTTGATGGGAAAGCAGCCGACTGACAGTCGACTCTACCTATCGGCAATCCGACAAACGGATCAACGCCGTGCACCACGGAGCCGCCGCAAGGCGGCTTCCGTGCATCTGAACCCCCGAACTGGCCGCCATGACCCACGCCCCGCTGATCCACCCGCTGCCGCACCCGATCGACCTGCTGGCCCTGCAGCAGCACGACCCGGCGCGCTTCCCCCTGCTGATGGAATCCACCGCCTCGGGCACCGCCCAGGGCCGCTGGAGCCTGCTGCTGGCCGCGCAGGGCGACAGCCTGCGGCTGGACGCCGACGGCCAGGTGCGCGACCAGCACGACGCCGTGCAGCCGGGCAGCTTCCTGCAGGTGCTGGACCGCGCCTGGCAGGCCGCGCGCCTGCCGCACGACGGCAGCCACAGCCTGCCGTTCCGCGGCGGCTGGGCGCTGATGCTCGACTACGAAGTGGCCAGCCAGATTGAAACCGTGCTGCCGGCGCGTGCGCGCGACGACGGTCGCCCGACCGCACTGGCCCTGCGCTGCCCGGCGGCCGTGCTGCACGACCACGAGAACGATGCCAGCTTCGTCATCGCCGAAGCGGGCGAACAGGCGCTGCTGGATGCGCTGCTGGCACAGGCCTCGGCCGCGCCGCCCGACGCCGGGCAGGGCTGGCAGCCGCCGCAGTCGGTGGGCGAGGACGCGCCGCAGCGCTTCACCGACGGCGTGCGCCGGGTGATCGAGTACCTGCGTGCCGGCGACGTGTTCCAGGTGAACCTGTCGCGGCGCTGGAGCGCGCAGTTCGCCGCGCTGGTCAGCCCGCAGGCGCTGTACGCGCAGTTGCGCCGCGCCAATCCCGCACCGTTCGCGGGCCTGTTCACCGCGCATGGCCGCCACGTGGTCAGCTCCTCGCCGGAGCGGCTGGTATCGGTGCATGCCGGCCACGCGCAGACCCGGCCGATTGCCGGCACCCGCCCGCGCTTTGAAGGCGACGACGATGCCGCGCGCATCCAGGAACTGGTCGGCCACCCCAAGGAGCGCGCCGAGCACGTGATGCTGATCGACCTGGAGCGCAACGACCTGGGCCGCATCTGCCTGCCCGGCACCGTGGTGGTCGATGAACTGATGACCGTGGAAAGCTATGCCCACGTGCACCACATCGTCAGCAACGTCAGCGGCCACCTGCGCCCCGAGGTGACCCCGGGCGAGGTGATCGCCGCGACCTTCCCGGGTGGCACCATCACCGGCTGCCCCAAGGTGCGCTGCATGCAGATCATCAGCGAACTGGAGCAGGTGCCGCGCGGTGCCTATACCGGCGCATTCGGCTGGCTGAACCGCGATGGCGACCTGGACCTGAACATCCTCATCCGCACCGCCGAAGTGGATGGGCACGAAGTCAGCTTCCGCACCGGTGCCGGCATCGTGGTCGACTCGGACCCGGACAAGGAACTGGACGAGACCCGCGCCAAGGCCCGCGGCCTGCTGCGGGCGCTGGGCCAGCAGGGGTAACCGATCGCCCCCCGCCGGGCATGGCCCGGCGCTACCAGTCCTGGTGGGTGCCGACCGTTGGTCGGCACGGACGCCCCCGCCGGGCATGGCCCGGCGCTACCGGCGGTTCATCCACGCATGGCGTGGCTCTACTGCCGGTAGTAGATCCACGCCATGCGTGGATGAATCGCCATGGGATCGCCCGGAGCCGGTAGCGCCGGGCCATGCCCGGCGAGCGAAGCGGGGTCGGGGGCCACCCCGGTCATGACCCCACGCCACCCGGCACGGTATCCTGCACGGCGGAATCGCATTCAGAGGTAGTCCATGGCGGGAGCCAAGCGCGGGTGTCTGTTCGTGGTCATGCTGGTGGTGGTGCTGGGCGCCGTCCTCGCCGGCGTGGGCGCGTGGTTCTTCTACCAGCAGGGCCAGTTCGCAGACCGCCATATCACCCCGTCCGCCGAGAGCGTGGTCATCGCCAGCGGCGATGGCATGAACACCGTGCTGCGCAAGCTGCGCGATGCCGGTGTGGATGAAGGCCAGGACACCCAGTGGCAGCTGCTGGCCCGCCAGCTCGATGCCGCCGGCAAGCTGAAGGTGGGCGAGTACGCGCTGGACAGCAGCCTGACCCCGCGCGAGCTGCTGCTGCGCATGCGCGCCGGCAAGGTGCTGCAGCACCGCGTCACCCTTGTCGAAGGCTGGAACATCCGCCAGGTGCGCGCTGCGCTGAAACGCGCCGAGCCGCTGCTGCACACCACCGATACCCTGGATGACGCCGCGCTGATGCAGCGCCTGGGCTTCGGCGGCCAGCACCCGGAAGGCCGCTTCCTGCCGGAAACCTACGTCTACCAGCGCGGCGACAGTGACATGGACGTGCTCAAGCGCGCCCATGCCGCGATGGAAAAAGCGCTGGACGAGGCCTGGGAAAGCCGTGCCGCCGACCTGCCGATCAACAGCCCGTATGAACTGCTGACGATCGCTTCGATCATCGAAAAGGAAACCGCGCTGGCCAGCGAGCGCCCGCAGATTGCCGGGGTGTTCATGCGCCGCCTGAAGATCGGCATGCGCCTGCAGACCGATCCCACCGTCATCTACGGCATCGGTACGGCCTACGACGGCAATATCCGCCGCCGCGACCTGACCACCGATACGCCCTACAACACCTACACCCGTGCCGGCCTGACCCCGACCCCGATCGCCATGCCCAGCCGTGATGCGCTGATGGCGGCCGCCCAGCCGGCGGCGGGCGATGCGCTGTACTTCGTCGCCGTGGGCGATGGCAGTGGCGCGCACGTGTTCTCGCCCAGCCTGGACCAGCACAACGCCGCCGTAGCCCGCTACCTGCAGCAGCTGCGCCAGCAACGTACCAAGGAGACCCCGGCGCAATGAGTTCCGCGCTGCTTCGCCACCCGCGTTTCGTCAGCCTGGAAGGCGGCGAGGGCGCGGGCAAGACCACCGCCATCAACGCCATCCGCGATTGCCTGCGCAGCCACGGCCACGAGGTCGTGCTGACCCGCGAGCCGGGCGGTACCCCGCTGGCCGAGCGCATCCGCGGCCTGGTGCTGAAGCCCGACGCCGAGATCGCCGCCGAGCCGCTCAGTGCCGAAGCCGAGCTGCTGCTGGTGTTTGCCGCGCGCGCCCAGCACGTGCGCCAGGTCATCCAGCCGGCATTGCAGCGCGGTGCCTACGTGCTGAGCGACCGCTTCACCGATTCCAGCTACGCCTACCAGGGCGGTGGCCGTGGCCTGGACCCGCAGTGGATTGCCGACCTGGAACGCCGCGCGGTCGGCCTGTTGCCAGGCCTGACCCTGCTGCTGGATGTGGACGTGGCCGTGGGCCGCGCCCGCGCCAATGGCCGCGACCTGTGGCCGGACCGCATTGAAAGCGAGCAGGACGATTTCTTCCAGCGTGTGCGCGAGGTGTTCCGCAGCCGCGCCCAGCAGGATCCGCAGCGCTTTGCGCTGATCGATGCCGGCCAGGTGCAGGAACGCGTGGCCGCCGATGTGGTGGCCAGCGTCGAGCGCTGGCTGCAGGCCGGGGAGGGCGCATGAGCAGCTTCTCGCCTTGGCAGCAGCGCGCCTTCGACCAGACCGTCGCTGCACTGGATGCCGATCGGCTGGGCCATGGCCTGCTGATCTGCGGCCCGGCCGGGCTGGGCAAGCGTGAGGTCGCGCTGGCCCTGGCCGACCACGTGCTGGCCCGTGGCGATGCCGCGCACGCCACGCGCACGCGCCAGCTGATTGCCGCCGGTACGCATCCGGACCTGCAACTGGTCAGCTTCATCCCGAACAAGAGCGGCGACAAGCTGCGCACCGAGATCGTCATCGAGCAGGTGCGCGAGATCACCAACAAGCTGGCGCTGACCCCGCAGTACGGCGTGGCCCAGGTGGTGATCGTCGACCCGGCCGATGCCATCAACCGCTCGGCCGCCAACGCCCTGCTGAAGACCCTGGAAGAACCGCAGCCCGGCCGCTACCTGTGGCTGATCAGCAGCGACCCAGCGCGCCTGCCGCAGACCGTGCGCAGCCGCTGCCAGCGCCTGGAATTCAAGCTGCCGCCGCGCGATGAAGCCATGGCGTGGCTGCAGCAGCAGGGCCACAGCGAAGCCTCCGCGCGCGAAGCGCTGGACGCGGCGCGCGGCCATCCGGGCCAGGCCGACAACTGGCTGCGCGAAGACGGCCTGAGCCTGCGCCGCGACGTGGGCCGGGAACTGGAACAACTGGCCGCCGGCAAGACCGGTGCGGTGGAGCTGGCGCAGAAGTGGTGCGGCGATGAAAACGCGGCGCTGCGCCTGCGCTTTGCCGCCGATCTGGCGCTGGCCCAGGCCAGCACCGACGCCTTGACCGCGCCGGACCGATTGCACAAGCTTGCAGCGTGGTTCGATGCTGCCAACCGTACCCGCGACCTGCTGCGCACCACCGTGCGTGCAGACCTTGCGGTGGTCGAGTTGCTGCTGGCCTGGAACAAGGTGAACGAGCGGCCTGCCGCAAGGGGAAATCGATGAGTGCCAGCAACGCCCGCCAGGGCATCCTGTCCCTGGCTGTAAAGGACAAAGCCGCGCTGTACAGCGCGTACATGCCGT
Source organism: Stenotrophomonas sp. ZAC14A_NAIMI4_1 (assembly GCF_003086915.1). Lineage (NCBI taxonomy): Bacteria > Pseudomonadati > Pseudomonadota > Gammaproteobacteria > Lysobacterales > Lysobacteraceae > Stenotrophomonas > Stenotrophomonas sp. ZAC14A_NAIMI4_1. The sequence continues at coordinate 3,690,250 of NZ_CP026002.1, read as the reverse complement.
TCGTGAAGAATGGCGGCATCTTCGTGCCCACGCCCAAGCGTTACTTCCTGGGCGACGAGGTGTTCCTGCTGCTGACCCTGCCCGATTCCAGCGAGCGCCTGCCGGTGGCCGGCAAGGTGATCTGGGTGACCCCGGCCGGCGCACAGGGCAACCGCGTGGCCGGCATCGGCGTGCAGCTGGCCGACGGCCAGGAAGGTGAGAACGTGCGCCACAAGATCGAGACCCTGCTGGCCGGCCTGACCAGCTCGGACAAGCCGACGCACACGATGTAACGGGGCGCGATCGCCGCCCCTGGAAACACACGTGAACCGCTGTTCTGTAGAGTCGAGCCATGCTCGACTGCGAGCTTCGAAAACGTCCGTGAACCGCTACCCAGTAGAGCTGAGCCATGCTCGGCTGCAGACCTCGAAAACGGCCGTGAACACAAATGTGAAAAGGTGTTGACGGCCTCTGAAAAGCCCCTATAATGAGCGGCTCAGCAACACACCGGGCGGTTAGCTCAGCGGTAGAGCATTGCCTTCACACGGCAAGGGTCACAGGTTCGATCCCTGTACCGCCCACCATGTTGCAGAACGAAAGAAGCCTCCAGAAATGGAGGCTTTTTTGTTGGCTGTGACCCGTCCTGAATTGGGTTGACACCTTTTCCCTCTGGAAAAGGAATGTTCAATGAAATCAACAATCAGGCGCAGCCAGCGGGATTACTCGCTGGCCTTCAAGTTGTCGGTGGTCGACCAGGTCGAGCGCGGGGAACTGACCTACAAAAAAGCCCAGGAGCGCTACGGGATTCAGGGACGCAGCACGGTCCTTTCCTGGCTTCGGCGGCATGGTCGGCAAGATTGGTCAGGTGGGGCATCATTCCCTTCCATGAGCACTGTCCCCAAAGCCGGAGCGGCCAAGCCGCTTACGCCGGAACAACAGATCAAGGCCCTGCAGGTCCAGTTGCGGGAGGCAAACGAGAAGGCGCAGCTCTTCGAGGCCATCGTGGATGTTCTCAAAGAGGATTACGGGGTAAAAATCGTAAAAAAGCCTTCCGGCAAGTCCTCACGCAAAGGCGCCTCAAAGGCGTAAGCGTTGCAAGGGCTTGCCGCCACTTTGGCATCAGTCGGCAGGCGTTCTATCAGGCTGGGCACCGTCATCAGCGGCGAGGCGCTGCCAATGCCACGGCACTGGCGCTTGTGAACGATTGCCGCGCGCGCCAGCCTCGAATAGGCACGCGCAAGCTGCACCATCTGATTGAACCGAAACTGCAGGCGGCGGGGATCGATCTGGGGCGTGAC
>NZ_CP026002.1:3567497-3688963 GCF_003086915.1 Stenotrophomonas sp. ZAC14A_NAIMI4_1 | reverse complement strand
GATGATGGAATCGAGCTGCTTGATGCTCCTCTGGATCTCGCGCAGATGCTGATTCAGCATGGAAATCAGGCTGGGTTCGCTGAACGCGCGCATGCGCTGATGCTCGCTCACCCGCATCTGCACCAGATGGCGCCGACGCTGGCAGAGCTCACCCAGACGGCGCTGCCAGGCCGCTGGCGGGACGTAGCGGGTCAGCTTGAGAGCGTCGGCCATGTGAGCCAAAACCATGGCGTCAATGCGATCGGTCTTGGCCTGCTTCCCGGTGGCTGAGGCGAAGCTGCGGCCACGGCCTGGGTTGATCCGCACCATCGGCAAGCCAGCTCCGTGCAAGGCGTCCAGCGCCTTCTGTTCATAGCCGCCGCTGGCCTCCAGCACGACCTGCTTGGCTGGCCACTGCTGCAGCCACCTGATCAGACTGGCCCAGCCCCGCTTGTTGTTCTTGAACTGACGGAAGGCCTGTTCATGGACGGCTACATCCAGATTCTCACCGCTGACGTCGATTCCGATCCCAAACATGAGGCAACTCCGCTAGGCTGACAGGGTCGAGAGCTCCCCCCGCTTGCCCAGTCTTATCAGTACGAGTGCCAGCTCGATCAACTGTTCGGGCGGATCAGGGAGAAACCGGCGCGGAGATCCTTGCTACAGAGCGATCGAAAAGACCTAGAGCCGAACGGTCGTCCGCGCCGGGCTCTCGGCACCTAAGGTGCCAGACTCGGAAGAGATAAGAGCCGAGCCGATGCTCGGCTGCCCTTCGCGCGTGGCGTGACCCAGCCGAGCGCAGGCTCGGCTCTACAGGGGCGCATTGCCGTTAGGCGGCGGGCTCGGTGCCAGCTCGATGCGTGGCCGCGGCAGGTCGTGCAGTTGCATGAAGCGCGCCGCATCCACCGGCCGGCCCAGCAGGAAGCCCTGCAGGTAGTCGCAGCCCAGCCGCTCCAGGTAGGCACGCTGGGCAGCGGTTTCCACGCCCTCGGCCACGATGTCCATGTCCAGCGCGTGGCCCAGCGCCACGATGGCCGACACGATCACCACGTCCTCGGCGCTGTGTTCCAGGTCGCGCACGAAGGCGTGGTCGATCTTGATCTCGGTGGCCGGCAGCCGCTTCAGGTACAGCAGGCTTGAATAACCGGTGCCGAAATCATCGATGGAGATGCCCACGCCCAGTGCCGACAGCGCCTGCAGCAGGCGCAGGCTGGTATCGGTATCGCGCATCACCGCGCTTTCGGTGATCTCCAGCACCAGCTGGCGCGGCGTGATGCGATGGCGCTCGAGCACTTCGGTAACATCCTGCAGCAGGTGCGGCGAGCCGAACTGCACCGGCGACAGGTTGACCGACATCGACCAGCCGTCGTGGCCGGCGTCGTGCCAGCGGCGCAGCTGCGCGCAGGCCTGGTCCAGTGCCCAGCGGCCGATCTCGTTGATGGCGCCGCTGCGCTCGGCCAGGCGGATGAAGCGGTCCGGCGGGATGAGGCCGTGCTCCGGATGGCGCCAGCGGATCAGCGCTTCGGCGCCGGCCACCCTCTGCGTGGCCACCTGGATCTTCGGCTGGTAGTGCAGGAACAGCTGGTCGCTGCTGATCGCCCGGCGCAGGTCGGCCAGCAGGCGGAACTGCTGCTCGGCGCTGTCGTTCATCCAGTCGGCGAACATCACGAAGGCGTTGCGGCCCGATTCCTTGGCCTGGTACATCGCCGCATCGGCAAAGGCCATCAGCTGCCGCTCGCTGGCGGCATGGTCGGGGCAGATCGCCACGCCGATGCTGGCGGTCACCTGCAGCTCGCTGTCGGGCAGGAGCGGGGCGCTGCCCACCGCCTGCAGGATGCGCCGGGCCAGGGTGGGCAGGTCCTCGTCGTGCTCGATGCGGACGACCAGCACGAATTCATCACCGCCCAGCCGGGCCAGCAGGTCGTTGGGCCGCAGCAGCTGGCGGGTGCGTTCGGCCACGGCCACGAGCAGCGCATCGCCGGCCTGGTGGCCATAGGCATCGTTGACCTGCTTGAAGCCATCGAGGTCCATGAACATCACCGCGAACCGGCTGCCGCCCTGTTCGGCCTCGGCCAGCGCCTGCACGATGCCCCGCTGCAGCAGCAGCCGGTTCGGCAGGCGGGTGAGCGGATCATGCAGTGCGGCCTGGGTCAGCTCCTGCTGGGCATCGGTCAACGAGGTGCTCAGCATCGAATTGCGCAGGCGCAGCAGTTGTGCCTCCACCCGCTGGTCCATCCAGGACACCACCAGCACCACGGCGAGGATGGCCACGGTGAGCACCACCACCAGCATCGCCAGCCAGGTGTTCTGCAGGCCATCGCCCACGGCCGCGCCGCAGACGCTGCCTTCGGGGAAGCGGGCGGCGGCCATGCCGGTGTAGTGCATGCCGACGATGGCCAGGCCGAGCAGGCCGGCGGCCGCCAGCCGGTCGACGCTGCGGGTGTGCTGCGCGCGCAGGCGGAAGGCCACGTACAGCGCCACCCACGAGGCAGCCACGGCCACCAGCAGCGACAGTGCCAGCCAGGCCGGGTCGTAGTCGATGCCCGGGTTCATGCGCAGGGCGGCCATGCCGACGTAATGCATGCCGGCGATGCCGATGCCCATCAGTATCGCGCCACCGGCCAGGCGCGGATGGGGCAGCGTGCGCAGCGACACCAGCCACAGCGCGAACACCGAGGCGGCGATGGACATGCCTAGGGAAAGCAGGGTGATCGGCAGGTCGTAGCCCAGTGGAATGGGCAGGTCGAAGGCGAGCATGCCGATGAAATGCATGGACCAGATGCCCAGGCCCATGGCGAAACCACCCCCCAGCCGCCACCACCAGGTAGCCCCTTTGCCGGGCGCGGTGACCGTGCGGCCGGCCATGGCCAGCGCGGTGTATGACGCCATGACGGCGACCAGCAGCGACACCGCTACCAGCCACGGGTTGTACGTGCCTACCAGCATTCGTCTTTCTCCCGGACCTTCCTGTCGACGGAAAAACTACGTTGGGGCATGGATGAGGCAGGCAGTCCGCACGGACTGCCGGATGCAGCGCCCCCCGGTCGCCGCCTATTCACTCTACCGTGCTGCCCGGGGGGCAGGGCAAGCGGTAAGTCGTGATGATGGCGTCATTGTGTGACGGCGCCCGCCGCCTCGAAGGCTGCATCGAACAGGCGCTGCACCGGCGGGCCCATTTCACCCACCAGCAGGGCCAGCAGGAACAGGCCCAGCAGCAGCGACACCGGCAGGCCGAGCTGGATCGGATTCATCGCAGGCGCGGCACGGGCGAGCACGCCAAACGCCAGGTTCACCGCCAGCATCGCCACCGTCAGCGGGATGGCCAGGGTGAGGGCGCCGCGCAGCGCGGTCAGCAACAGGGTCGGGGCGATGGTGAAGAAGGCGTTGGGATCGGGCAGGGGCGCGCCGATGGGCAGCGCGCGATAGCTGTCCACCACCAGCGAAATCAGCGCCAGATGGCCATTGGCGGTGAAGAACAGCAAGCCGAACAGCAGGTAGAACCACTGGCCGATGACGCCCGAGGTGCCGCCGCGCAGGGGGTCGCTCATCTGCGCGAAGGCCAGGCCGGTGCCCTGTGCGACCAGTTCGCCGGCCAGCGCACCGGCCTCGAAGATCAATCGCAGCATGAAGCCGATGGATACGCCGATGGCCAGCTCGCGGGCGATGGTCAGCACCGTGGCGGCGTCGAAGCCGGTCCAGTCCGGTACCGGGGGCAGCAGCGGCGCCAGGGCGATGGACAGGGTGCCGGCCAGGATCACGCGCACGCGTCCCGGCACCGCGCGCGTGCCGATCATGGGCATGGCCATGGCCACGGCACCGATGCGCAGCATCGTCCACAGCACCGTGGCGATCATGCCGAAGGCCTGCAGGCCGTCGGCAGCCATCTGGGTGGCGGCATCCATCAGCGCGCAGGCCCTAGCCGATCAGGTGTGGAATGCGCTGGAACAGCAGCGTGGTGAATTCGACCAGGTGGCCGATCAGCAGGCTGCCCAGCGCGAACAGCACCGCCGTCAGCGCGGCGGCCTTGGCGACGAAGGCGATGGTCGGTTCGTTCAACTGGGTCGCGGCCTGGACCACGCCCACCACCACGCCCACCACCAGTACGGTGAGCAGCAGCGGGCCGGCCACCCACAACACGGTGATCAGGCCGCCACGCAGTTCGGTCAGGGCAAGTTCGGGAGACATTCTTGTTCCATCTGCTTATGTAGAGTCGAGCCATGCTCGACTGCCGTTGCTTAGATCAAGCCGGATTGAAGCTGGCCGCCAGCGTTCCCACGGTCAGCACCCAGCCATCGACCAGTACGAACAGCAGGATCTTGAACGGGGCCGAGACCAGCATCGGCGACAGCATCATCATGCCCATCGACATCAGCACGCTGGCCACGACCAGATCGATGATCACGAACGGAATGAAGATCAGGAAGCCGATCTCGAAGGCGGTCTTCAGTTCACTGGTGACGAACGAGGCCACCAGCACCGGGAACGGGATCGCGTCGGGGCTGGCGTAGGTGCCGTGCCCGGCGATGCCGGCGAAGGTCATCAGGTCGGTTTCGCGGATCTGCGCCAGCATGAAGCCGCGCAGCGGTTGGGTGGTCATGGTCCAGGCGGTCTGGAAGTCGATCTCGCCGTTGAGGTAGGGCGCCATGCCCGTGCTCCACGCCTTGTCCCAGGTGGGCATCATGATCATCGCGGTCAGGAACAGGGCCAGCCCCATCAGCACCTGGTTGGACGGCGTCTGCCCCGTACCCAGCGCCTGCCGCAGCAGGCCCAGCACGATGATGATGCGGGTGAACGAGGTCAGCACCAGCAGCATTGACGGGATCAGGGTGATCGCCGTCATCAGCAGCAGGGTCTGCAACGGCAGGCTGACCGGCGCACCGCCGATCTTGCCGACGTTGACGTCGGGCAGTGCAACCGGCGCGCCGGGCGCTGCAAACGCCAGCGCAGGCAGCAGGCACAGGGCGATCAACAGCAGCCACGACAGCGCGGTGGCAGGGCGGGTACGGGCGACACGCATGTCAGGGATCCTTGCGCAGCCGCTGTTGCAGCAGCTGGGCGAAATTCGGCAGGTTCTTCAGGTCCGGCACGCGCACCGGGGTCGGTGGCGGCAGCGGCTCGGAAAGGGTGTGCAGGGCGTTGATGCTGCCGGCGGTGACGCCCAGCAGCAGCTGCTGGCCATTGACCTCCACCACCACCACGCGTTCCTTGGCGCCCACGGTCAGGGTGGCCACCAGCTTCATGCCTTCCGGCGGGCGGAAGCCGCTGCCCGGCATGCGCTTGAGCAGCCAGCCGAGGCCGACCACCAGCGCCAGCACGGCCAGCAGCGCCAGCACCGCGCCGAACAGGCTCGGTGCGCCGGCGGCATGCTGGCCGATCTGCGGGGTGGTCTTCGCAGCGGCCTGGGCAGTGGCGAGCAGCAGACTCAACGCAGTCTCCGGATCCGCTCGCTCGGGCTGACCACGTCGGTCAGGCGCACGCCGAAGCGGTCGTTGATCACCACCACTTCGCCATGGGCGATCAGGGTGCCGTTGACGAACACATCCAGCGACTCACCAGCACCGCGCTCCAGTTCCACCACCGAGCCCTGGTTGAGCTGCAGCAGGTTACGGATCGGCAGGCGGGCGCGACCGACTTCCAGCGACAGGGTCACCGGCACGTCGAGGATCACGTCAAGGTTCAGGTCCGGACCGATCGACTCGTCGGCCTGCAGGCTGCTGAACTGGGCCGGGGTCGGTTCGAGGGCGTCGATATCGTTCATTGCGGGTCTTCCTGGATGACGGGTACGCGCGGGCGGGTGCCCGGCGGATGGGTAGCGGTGATCTTCACGGCGTTCATGCCGTTGGCGACGCCGAATTCGCCGGTGAACACGGGGATGTTCTCCACGCACAGCGGCACCTGCGGGTTCAGCTCGATCGGCAGGATGTCGCCCACCTTCAGCCGGGTCAGGTCGCGCAGGGTCATGCGCTTGCTGGCCAGCACGCTGGACAGGGTCACTTCGGCGATGTTGAGCTGCTCGCGCAGCATCACGCCCCAGCTGGCATCGCGGTCGTTGCGGTCGCTCTGGATGCCGGCGTCGAGCAGTTCGCGGATCGGCTCGAGCATCGAGTACGGCAGGGTGACGTGGATGTCGCCGCCACCGCCATCGAGTTCAACGTGCAGTCGGCACACCACCACGTACTCGCGCGGCGTCACGATGTTGGCGAAGTGCGGGTTGATTTCCGAATTGATGTATTCGAAATCCACCTCCATCACCGGCGCCCACGCCTCGCGCAGGTCGGCGAAGGTCTGCTTCAGCAGCAGCTGGATCACCCGCATTTCGGTGGCGGTGAATTCGCGGCCTTCGATGCGGGTGGGGTAGCGCCCGTCACCGCCGAAGAAGTTGTCGACGATGGCGAACACCAGGGTCGGCTCGAACACGATCAGGCCGGTGCCACGCAGCGGCTTGAAGCGGATCAGGTTCAGGTTGGTCGGCACATACAGCGAGTGCATGTAGTCGTTGAACTTGATCAGCTCGATGCCACGCACCGAGAGTTCGGCCGAGCGGCGGATCAGGTTGAACAGGCCGATCCGCCACAGGCGCGCGAAACGCTCGTGGACCATTTCCAGGGTTGGCATGCGACCGCGGATGATGCGGTCCTGGCTGGCGAAATCGTACGAACGGGCTTCGCCACTGGGCGCCTCCGGCTCGGTTTCGACCGCGCCACTGTCCACGCCATGGAGCAGGGCATCGATCTCATCCTGGGACAGCAGGTCATTCATCGGGGGCAGCCCTTACTGGGTCACGAAGCTGGTGAACAGCAGATCGTCGGCACCGTTGTTGCCGGTCTCGGCCTTGAGCACCTTCTGCACTTCGGCCAGCGCATTGGCCTGCAGCTTCTGCTTGCCGGCGATATCGGCGATCTGGTCGGAGGTGACCTGCGAGAACAGCATCAGCAGGCGTGCGCGGATGGCCGGGGCGTGCGTCTTGATCGCTTCCAGCGCGGCCGGATCGCGGGTCATCAGCTGCACTTCCACCTGCAGGTAGCGCGGGCCGTCCATCGAGCCGTTGAGGTTGACCACGAAGGCCGGATCCAGCGCGAAGTACTGGGCCGGGGCCGGGGTCGCGCCCTTCTTCGGGGCTTCGGCGGTCTTGTCTTCGTGCTTGGACTGGGTGAAGAACCAGACGCTGCCGCCGGCGGCACCTGCGGCCAGCACGGCCACCAGGGCGGTGATCAACAGCGGACTACGCGGCTTGGCGGTCTTGTCCTTGTCGGCGGTCTTCTTGGTTTTGTCAGCGGCTGCGGCCACGAGGTGAAGCTCCTGAGGGTTGCTTCACCGGGATATGCAAGGGGCGTGCCGCAACGCGACGGGCAGCGGGCGACGGAATTCCGTCGGCGCGCCGGGCCAGGCCCGGCGCTGCCGTCAGGCGTAGGCGTCCAGCAGGCCGCGCTGGCGGATCAGCTGTGCTGCCGACATCGTGGCCTCGCCTCGCGACGGTTCTCCGTCGCCACCGCCCAGGCCCGTGCCGCCGCCCGGCGACGACGACGGACTGCCGTCGCCACTGTTGTGGTGGCCGACGTCGGCATGGGCGAGCTGGAAGCCCTGTTCGCCCAGCAGTTCGCGCAGGCGTGGCAGGCTGCTTTCCAGGGCCTGGCGCACGTCCACGTGCGGGCTGCTGAAGCTGGCATGCACCTTGTCGCCGTTCATCTGCAGGCGAACGTCCACCGGGCCCAGGTCCTCCGGGTTCAGGCGGATATGGGCGTGGCCGATTTTCTGGTCCGCCAGCCAGCCGAGGCGCGCGCCGATGGCCTGGTCGAAGCCGTCGTCACCCAGGGTCGGGGTCGGCGTCGGTTCGCCATTGAACGCTGCAGTGCTGGCCAGCGCCGCCTTCAGATCCTGCAGGGCGGCAGGCAGCGGGGCCTGTAGCGGGGCGGGCGGCGTGCGATCGCCGATCAGCAGGCTGTCGGCGTCGTCAGCAGCGTCCAGCACCTGCTGGCCCAGGATCATGTCCGGCAGTTGCTGGGTGGTGATCTCGCCGTCGCTGTCCGCCGTTGCAGCGGTCACTGCTGGGGATGCAGGCGCGCCGGCCGCCAACGGTGCAGCAGCCGGCAGCGTCGGGGCGGCCGTGGACAGGCCGGCATCAACGCCAGTGGCGCTGGCCGCGGGCGTGGGGGCAACCCCGTCGATGGGCACCGGTACCGCCAGCACCAGGCCGGCCAGGCCGAGCGGCGGCCACGGCGCATCGTCGCCCTCGCTCGCCGTGTCCTTGTCGTCCGCAGCGGCTGACGTGGGGGGCGAGGAGGCCGTCGCCACTTCAGTCGGCGTGGCGTCGCTGTCGGTGGCGGCGCTGGACGGCTTGTCTGCGCTGCCGTCCGGGTTGGCAGGCGCGCCATGGGACGGCGCGCCCGCTTTGCCTGGCTGGGCCTTGCTGGCCGGCGGTGCCTTCGCGGCGGTTTCGGGCGAGCCCTGCAGCATCTGCCCGAAGTCCTTGCCACTGCCGGTGCTGCGCGCGCTGCTGGAGGGGTTGCTGGCGGTGCTGCCGGTGCCGGTGCTGCTGGAAAGCGCGGAGGGCATCACGCGCGGTCTCCCTGGTCGCCGCCGTCCGGTTCCGCCGTCTGCGCCAGGCGCGCACGACGGGCACCGATGTCATCCATCTCGCGCTGGTCGCGGCGGTCGGTCACCACCTTTTCCTGGGCACGGTAGCTGGCGGCCAGCTGTTCCAGCACGGCTTTGTCGCGGCTGGCCAGGATCAGGCGCGCGCGTTCGGCTTCCACCTTTTCGCGGTTGCCGTTCACCGTGGCCTGCTGCTGTTCCACGGCGCTGTCGAGGCGGTCGAGGAACGCGCGCCGGTTCAGCAGCTGCGCGGGACTGGTCGCGGCCATCTGCGCGTTGGCGTACTCCTCCGCATAGCGGCGAAGCTCGTCCAGGCGCGACAGGTGGGTGTCGAGCACGCGCTGGCGCTCGGCCAGGTCGCGGGCCACGGCGTCTTCGTGTTCCTGGGCCCGCTTCAGCAAGGGATCGATGCGCTTGGACTGTTTCATGGTTCGGCTCTCTTAATCCACCAGGCGCTGCAGCGCCGCCTGGCTGTGCGGAAGATCGGCGGCCTTGGCCACGTCCTGGCCGAGGAACTCCATGATTTCCGGCCAGCGTTCCAGGGCTTCGTCGGTGGCGGCGTCGTTGCCGCGCTGGTAGGCACCGATCGCGATCAGGTCGCGGTTGGACGAGTAGGCCGAGACCAGGCGCTTCAGCTTGCGGATGCGCAGGCGCCACGGTTCGTCGGCGATTTCCGTGACCACGCGGCTGACCGACGATTCGACGTCGATGGCCGGGTACAGGCCGCTGTCGGCCACCCGCCGCGACAGCAGGATGTGGCCGTCGAGGATGGCGCGCGCCGCATCGGCGATCGGATCCTGCGGGTCATCGCCTTCGGTCAGCACGGTGTAGAAGGCGGTGATCGAGCCACGGCCCTTGGCACCATTACCGGCGCGTTCCACCAGCGCCGGCAGCTTGGCGAACACCGAGGGCGGGTAGCCGCGGGTAGTCGGCGGCTCGCCCACCGACAGGCCGATCTCGCGCTGGGCCTGGGCGAAACGGGTCAGCGAATCCATCAGCAGCAGCACGTTCAGGCCCTGGTCGCGGAACCACTCGGCGATGGCGGTGGCGCGGTAGGCGCCGTGCAGGCGTGCCAACGGCGGCCGGTCGGCCGGGCTGGCCACCACCACCGCACGGCGCAGGCCTTCCTCGCCCAGCGTGGTTTCGACGAAATCGCGGACTTCGCGGCCACGTTCACCAATCAGGCCGACCACGATGACATCGGCAGCGGTGTAGCGGGTCATCATGCCCAGCAGCGTCGACTTGCCGACGCCGGAACCTGCGAACAGGCCCACGCGCTGCCCGCGACCGATCGGCAGCAGGGCATTGATGGCGCGCACGCCCACGTCCAGCGGCTGGGTGATCGGCTCGCGCGCGAGCGGGTTGATCGAAACGCCGGCCATGCCGACGTGGCCTTCGGCGCGGATCGGACCCTTGCCGTCCAGCGGCACGCCGTCACTGTCGATCACGCGGCCCAGCAGGCCTTCGCCCACTTCCACGCCGCCACGGCGCGCCGAGGGCACGACGCGTGCGTTGGGCAGCAGGCCGTGCAGTTCGGCGCTGGGCATCAGGTAGGTACGCTCGCCGGCAAAACCGACCACTTCGGCATCGACCCAGCCACCGTCGACCACTTCCACCTTGCAGCTGGCACCCAGCGGTGCCTCGCAGCCGACGGCTTCCAGGGTCAGGCCCACCGCGCGGCGCAGCACGCCCTCGCGGATCAGGCCGCGGCCATGCGCGGTGTCCACGCGCAGGCCATCCAGGCGGCGGGCCAGGCGCAGGTTGCGGGCCACGGCCCAGTCGGCCGGCGGCGGGGGCAGGTTCGTCTCGGGGGTCATGGGGTGGCTCCGGTCTGGCGGATCACCGCGTCCAGCGCGCCGCGCAGGCGTGCTTCCAGCGTGCCGTCGATGCGCACTGCTTCGGCGTGCACGCGCAGGTCGCCACGGCTCAGGCTGGTATCGGGCACCAGGCGCTGGGTGGGCGTCAGGGTCATCAGCGGCGCAAGCGCGGCGATGTCGTCCGGGTGCAGGCGCACTTCCACTTCACGCGTGCTGCCGCCCACCGCGTCCACCGCTTCGCCCACCAGCTGCACCAGCAGCGCCGGATCCGCTTCGTAGGCGCGGCCGACCAGCGCACCGGCGATGCGCACCGCCAGTTCGCCCAGGGCGCCGACCACTTCGTTTTCCAGCCGCACCAGCGGCCGGCTGAAGTTGTCGAGGATGCCTTCCATCTGCGCGACCAGGCGGCGCACTTCGGCCTGGCCCTGGCCGTAGCCCTCGGCGTGGCCGTGCTGGAAACCTTCCTTCTCTGCGCTGTCCTGGATCGCCTGGATTTCCTCCAGGGTCGGCAGCTGCAGGACCGGTTCCGGCTCGTGCTCGGGGTCCGGCTCGGTGAGCTCGAAGATGTCCTCCTGCTCCAGCTGCGGTTGCGGCTGGGCCAGCAGGTCGGGGGCAAGCCAGCGCACGACGTTGCTCACAGCATGGCCTCCGCGCTGCCACCGATGGTGACGGTGCCCTCATCGGCCATGCGCTTGACGATGGCCAGGATCTCGCGCTGCGCGCCTTCCACATCGGACAGGCGCACCGGGCCACGGGCTTCCATGTCTTCCAGCAGGATTTCGGCCGCACGCTGGGACATGTTGCGGGTGATCTTGTCGCGCACCTTGATGTCGGCGCCGCGCAGGGCCAGGCCCAGGCGCTCGCCGCTGACTTCACGCAGCACCAGTTGCATCTCGCGGTCGTCCAGGTCCACCAGGTCGTCGAACACGAACATCAGGTCCTGGATGCGGCCACTGAGCGGCGCATCGATGCGCGCGATCTCGCCCAGGATCGCCTGGTCCTGGCCGCTTTCCATGAAGTTGAGGATGTTGGCCGCGCACTGCACGCCGCCGATGTTGGACGACTTCAGGTTCTGGTTGCCGGCAAACTGGCGCTCCATGATCTCGTTGAGTTCGTTCAGCGCGTTCGGCGGAATGCCGTCCAGCGTGGCGATGCGCAGCAGCACGTCGACGCGGGTGCGGTCGGGCAGCAGCTTCAGCGCATCGGCGGCCTGGTCGGTTTCCAGGTGGGCCATCACGATGGCGATGATCTGCGGGTGCTCGTTGCGCACCAGGTCGGCCACCGCACGCGGGTCCATCCACTTCAGCGCGTCCAGGCCGGTGGTATTGCGGCCCAGCAGGATGCGGTCGATCAGGCCGCTGGCCTTCTCGCTGCCCAGCGCCTGGATCAGCATGTTGCGGATGTAGTCGTCCGAGCCCACGCCCAGCGAGGTCTTCGAGCCCAGCTCCTGGTTGAACTGGTCCATCACCCGGCCCACCTGGTCGCGGGTGATGTCGGTCATGGTCGCCATGGCGATGCCGATCTTCTGCACTTCCTTGGGTTCCATGTGGCGCAGCACTTCGGCCGCGTCCAGTTCACCCAGCGACAGCAGCAGCACGGCAGCGCGCTGCACGCCCGTCAGTTGTACGTCAGTCATTGGCCACCCAGCCCTTGACCACCTGGGCCACGCGCTTGGAGTCGGTCTTCACGGCTTCACGGGCCATCCGCAGTCGTTCCTCATATGAATCCACCGGCAGGGCCAGTGGGTCCGCCCCGGCCAGGCTGACGCGGTCAGCGCCCAGCGCGGGCAACGGAGTGCCATCGTCATCCACCAGCTGTACGTCCGCGGTGTGCGGTTCCAGCTCGGTGTTTTCGTCCTTCTTGTTCTGCCCGGTGATGCCGCGCAGGGCAGGGCGCAGCACGCCGAACAGCAGGGCCAGCACCACCACCGCGCCCAGCAGCATGCGGCCGGCATCGAACACCCACGGCAGTTCCCACCAGGCCGGGCCTTCGACCGGGGTGGTGTCGCGCACGAACGGCGCGTTCATCACCGACACGGTGTCGCCACGTTCGGCGTTGAAGCCCACCGCCTGCTTCACCAGGGCTTCGACGCGGGTCAGCTCGGCAGCGGCCAGCGGCTGCGGGGTGACCTTGCCGTTGGCACCGGCGCGCGGCACGTTGTCCACCAGCACCGCCACCGAGACGCGCTTGATGCGGCCGGCCGGCTGGCGGGTGTGCTGCAGGGTGCGGTCCAGCTCGTAGTTGCGGGTGGCGTTCTTGCTGCTTTCGGTCGGCGCCTGCGCGGTGGGCGGTGCGGCCTGCTGGCCCGGCGGGCTGTTGCTGGTCGCGCCCGGCACGCCCTGCGGGCCCGGGGTGCTGGTGGTGTTCTCGCTCATCTGCTCGCTGCGCAGCTTCTGCGGTTCACCGTTGTAGAGTTCGCGGGCTTCCTCGGTCACCGAGAAATCCATGTCCACGCTCACTTCCGGATTGACGCGGCCGGGGCCGGTCATCGGTTCCAGCAGCTCGCGGATGCGCTGGTTGAACGAGGTTTCCTGGCGGCGCACCTGCTCGAACTGGGCGGCGTTGACGGCCGCTTCGCTGTTGGGGTCGCTGACGCTGAGCATGCGCCCGCTCTGGTCGACGATGGTCACCCGTTCCGGGGCCAGGTCGGGAATGCTGGCGGCCACCATGTGCACGATGGCGTCGACCTGGCTGCGTTCCAGCTGCTGGCCGCCGCGCAGTTCCAGGGTGACCGAGGCACTGGCCACGTCACGCTGGCGGGTGAAGGCGCTGGGCTTGGGAATGGCCAGGTGCACGCGCGAATCGCGCACCGGGCGCAGCGTGTTGATGGTGCGCGACAGCTCGGTTTCCAGCGCGTGCTGGTAGCGCGCGCTTTCGACGAACTGGCTGACGCCGAAACCGGGATCACGTTCCATCAGCTCGAAGCCGAGCTTGCCGGTGTCGGTCAGTCCGGAGCCGGCCAGCTTCAGGCGGGCATCGTGCAGGTTCTTTTCCGGCACGGTGATGCCACCGGTGGCCGGGTCCAGCTCGAACGGAATCTGTGCCGCGCGCAGCAGGTCGGTCGCTTCTGCGGTCGCCTTCTGGTCCAGGCCGGTGTACAGCGGGACCATGCCGGGCTTCTGCGACCAGAAGAACACGAACAGGCCTGCCGCCACCGCCACCGCGATCATCGCCATCAGGCCCAGGCGGCGGGTGATCTGCAGACTCTGCAGGCGGTCGAACCACTGCCCGGCCTTTTCGGCGTTCAGGGTTTCCTTGGAGAGCGTCAGTGCCATGCGTCAATGTTCCTTACAGCGGCATGTTCATCACGTCCTGGTAAGCCTGGACGAGACGGTTGCGGACTTCCACGGTGGCGCGGAAGGCGATCTGGGACTGCTGCGAGGCGACCATCACCTTGGCCAGGTCGGCGCCGGGTTCGCCCAGTTCGAAGGCCTTGGCCAGGGCACCGGACTTCTGCTGGGCGTCGTTGACGCCGGCGATGGCGCCGCGCAGGGTCTCGGTGAAGCTGGCGGGCTGGACCTGCGGTGCATCCAGCACCGTGCCCGGCAGGGCATTGCTGCGCGGCGCTTCGGCCAGCGGGTTGAGCGTCGCGTTCTGTCCCACCTGGGTCTGGTAGGAGCGGATCTGGGAGAGGATCGAAGTGACGGAGTGGGACATCTGCAACGGTTCCAGAAACAGGGATGGGGGTGTTCGCTGGAGCAGTTGCAAGCGGCGTGCCGAAACCGGTTTTCGATTCAGTGAGGTGAGGGTGGGGGTGTTGGCAGGGCTGCGCTGTTGTTGGTGGGTGCCGACCGTTGGTCGGCAACAGCAGGAGCGACGGCAAGAGCTGGCTATCCGTGGGTTGGCGGGGTGGGTCCGGTTGAGGGGGACGCTGCAAGTACGTCCATGTAAGCTCGGTCGCCGCATCCATGCGGCTCACGCCCCCTCAACCGGACCCACCCCGCCTTCGACAGATTTCCGTGATCTGTTGGAACCCGCCGCTGATGGTGCTTCTGCTGATTGGGGGGGGGGCGACTGTTGGTCGGCACGGGGTCGGATCCCGTTGCGACGCAACGGGCTCTGACCCCAGTGAGGCGTCATTTAACCGGCGTCGGTTTTCCGGCCTAGGGCTGCAGGGTCCAGAGGCCGGAATTCTGGCGCTGGCGCGGTGCGATGGGGCCGTCGTGCTGCGTGTAGATGAACCGGCCCTGCTGGTCGCTCAGGCAAGTCAGCAGCAGGGTGTAGTGGGCGGGGCCGGCCGGGTGGTTTTCAGTCATCCGGATCTCAGCGATGTGCGGGGCCAGCCGCTGGTAGCGGTAGCTGCCGCCGATGCGCAGGCCGGTGCCGAGGATGTCCAGCACGTACTGGTTGCCGGCAAAGCTGACCTGCACCATCCGCCCGGCGTTGGGGTTGTCGGGCGCATACAGCGGGTCGCTGAGGTTGGTGAACTGGCGCTGGTCCAGCGTGGTGGGCAGGCTGCAGTCGGCAGCGGCAGCCAGGGCCGGGCAGAGCAGAGCAGTGAGCAGGGTAAGTCGATGCACGGTGGAACCTCCTTGGGGTGTCCCTGCAATGCACCGCAGTTCGGGGTCGGTTGTCTTTAGGAAAACTTGTAAACGCAATGCAGGCCGGACCCCTTTACAGAGGAAAGGGCTCCGACCCAACCCGGGTCCGGGTCCGGGGCCGCAGAGCGGGTCTAAGTCGATTACTACCAGGGATAGCCGAGATCGATTCCGAGCGACCGGTGTAGTTCCACCTTCTCGGATGAAAGAGGAAAGAACCCTTCTGACAGCTCGTAAAGGCATGTGGGCCAGAAGCTGCTCTCGTCCGCCATTGAAGCCGCATCGCAGATCCGGAACGTGGCCTCTAGTTCCGTGAGCGTGGATTCCGCCAAGCTACCACTGGAGTTCAGCAGAGGTCGGATTGCTGCCATGAACGCCTGATGGAAGGCTGCGAATCTCCGCAGATCTGAATTGCAGTATTGGGGCGCCGCTTCGGAATGGATGGGAAGTAGTCCTACTGAACCATCTCTCAGGTCCACGAAGAAGAGTCCGCCCAATACGTGTCCGAAGATCGCCGTGGTGCGATCGTCAGTCTCATGTCGCTGCAGGCGCGAATGGAACATCGTGTTGGTGTTGGCATACGGTGCAAGACGGTACGACAGCCGCTGTGCTTCGAGCAGCAAGGCGGAGTGATCGATCTCTTCCTGACTGATTGGCGTCAAGTCAAGCGTTGGCGGTCTGGTTGAATTTTCCATCTGGGCAAAGCTACCGGCATATTCCACCGGTGCCTTTAGGAGAGGTTGTAAACGCAGTCGTGTAGCCGAATTCCCCATCCATGCGCGGCGTGGATCTACGCATGCAGCGGCGCCAGAAAAAAGAACGCCCGGGCAAGCCCGGGCGTTCGTGTTCCTTTCATGCGGGTCAGGCTGCTCAGCCGGCCAGTTCAGCATGCTCGCAGCATTGGGGTTGTCGGGCTGTTACAGCGGGTCGCTGAGATTGGTGAATCTAGTGCTGGTCGAGGGTGGTTGGCAGGGTGCAGTCGGCGCCGGTGGCCAGAGCCGCGAAAAGCAGGGCTGCACACGACGGGATGCGGTACATGACGGAACCTCTTTGGGGTGTTCCATCGTTCTTCTATAGCAGCGTACCGTTGTCTTTAGGAATGCGCGCAAATGCACAGGGGGCAGGGTGCTTACTTTGGGAGGGAACCGAGTCCATTGCCTGCCGCCTCAAGTTGCAATTTCGCGCTGCGATTTCACTTCTTCGTACCAGGCGTTGAATACGTCGAACGGCAGTAGCGTGTCAGTGTTGGAGAACTGGGGTTCGTAGCTGAAGGTAACCGACAGTCTGCCCTGTATGACGTCGTAGCGAAGTCTCATTTCGGTAGGCGGATCACGACCGTTGTCCTCATAGAGTTCGTTCAACTGGTCAAGGTCGTTCAGAAGGCACTCAAGAAGGGACGACAGCTGTTCATCGAACGTGCGAGAGCTGAAATCAGCGGTGACAACTTTGCCCCTGTCCAGTTCATGTGTCTGGCAAAGACTGCCATTGATGTCGAAGAAGACGTCTGCCGAGGATGTGCCATTCTCCGCTGAGCAGTGCAGGTAAATACCATCTGCCTCATCGCCAATGAATTCCAGGCAGACGCTAAGCATCGATTGGAGAATGTTCTGGTGGGAATCCTCAAACGTCTTGCCCATGCGTGTTCCTGCTTTATTGGAGCGCGAGAGTGTATGGCGCTCCTGCGCAAAATTCATTGGGAATAATTGTAAATTCCAGTAGATGCTGAATGCGGACGTGGCCAAAGGCCCTCCTGCGGAGAGGAGCCGACCCCGGTTGCCCAGCATCAGCCGGCGAGTTCAGCCTGCTCGCGCTCGATGCCGTCAGCTTTTCCACCAGGGTGGTGCGGCGCAGGCCGAGCAGCTGGGCGGCATGGGCGACCACGCCCTGGGTGCGTTCCAGTGCTTTGCTGATCAGGCCAAGTTCGATCGTGGCCATGTGGTTGCGCAGGTCTAGGCCGTAATTGGGCAGGGCCGGCTGGGCGCCACCGTTCTCCGGCGCGGTCTGGCCGCCATTGCCTCGATGCCTCCCTCTTCATCCAATCCGTGGCCGCTGCCACCTCCGCTCTTCGAACCACGCCTGGAAGATATCGTTGGCCATCAGGGTGTCGTGGTTGGAATACTTCAGGGCATAGCCGTACTCCACCGCGAGGCTGCGCCGCACGACGTCGTAGCTGGCCTTAATCTCCGTCGGTGGCTTTCGATGATGGTGGTCGTGAAGGGCGATCAACTGCTTGAGATCGCTCAGAAGGCAATCCAGAAGCGCAGACTGGTGTTCCTCGGATGTATTGAAGACAGCTGCTTCTGCCGAGTAAACGGACTTGTTCAGCAAGTGCTTCTCGTAGAAGCCAGCACCGATCTCGTAGAAGACATCAGCAGCCAGCAGCCCTTGTTCTGCTGAGCAATAGAGATAGATCCCATTGGCTCTGTCATCGCTGTACTCAAGACACACACTGAGCATGGATTCCAGGATTTCCTGCATGGAATCTTCGAAGGTTCCGCTCATTTCATTGCCTTGATCGAGATCGCAACCCTCGAGGCTACTGCCTGCCGGAGCGATGCGCATTGGGAATAGTTGCAAATCCCGAAAAAGAAACGCCCGGGCAAGCCCAGGCGTTCGTGTTCCTTTCATGCGGATCAGGCTGCTCAGCCGGCCAGTTCAGCCTGCTCGCGTTCGATGCCGTACTTGCGCAGCTTTTCCACCAAGGTGGTGCGGCGCAGGCCAAGCAGCTGGGCAGCGTGGGCCACCACGCCCTGGGTGCGTTCCAGGGCTTCGTTGATCAGGCCCAGTTCAATCGTGGCCATGTGGTTGCGCAGGTCCAGGCCGTCGTCCGGCAGGGCTGCAGGCGCGGTGCCACGGTTCACGGCGATGCCGTGTTCCAGCGCCGGCTGGCCGCCGCTGCCGGGGGTGTGGAAGGAGAAGCTGCGCAGGTCCAGGCGTTCCTCGTTGGGGGCCACCGGCGCCGGCGCGGGGGGCGCCACCGGTGCCAGCGCGGCATCGCCACGGTAGCGGGCCGGCAGGTCCTGCACGCGCACCGAGCCACCCGGATGCAGCACAGCCAGGCGCTCGACCAGGTTGGTCAGTTCGCGCACGTTGCCGGGCCACTCGTAGCTGGCCAGGGCCTGCAGCGCTTCGGGGGTGAAGCGCACTTCGCCGCGGCCGGTGCGGCCGAGCTGCATGGCGATGGTTTCCACCAGCGCCGGCAGGTCTTCGCGACGCTCGCGCAGCGCCGGCACTTCGATCGGGAAGACGTTGAGGCGGTAGAACAGATCCTCGCGGAACTTGCCTTCGGCGATGCGGGTTTCCAGGTCGCGGTGGGTCGCGGCGACCACGCGGACGTTGCAGCGGATGGTCTGGTTGCCGCCGACGCGCTCGAAGCTGCGCTCCTGCAGCACGCGCAGCAGCTTCACCTGCATCGGCAGGCTCATGTCGCCGATCTCGTCCAGCAGCAGGGTGCCACCTTCGGCCATTTCAAAACGGCCCTTGCGGGCGGTCAGCGCACCGGTGAAGGCACCCTTTTCGTGGCCGAACAGCTCGCTTTCCAGCAGGTCGGCGGGAATGGCGCCGCAGTTGATCGCCACGAACGGGCCATCCCGGCGCGGCGAGCGTTGGTGGATCGAACGCGAGACGACTTCCTTGCCGGTGCCCGATTCGCCCAGCACCAGCACGGTGGTGTCGAAGGCGGCCACCTGCTCGATCATGGTGCGCAGTCCGGTCACGGCCGGGCCGTTGCCGGTCGGGCCCTGGTCCTGCACCGCACCGGCCTGGTGCTCGGCATCCAGGCGCTTGAGGCTGGCACGGCGCAGCAGGGCTTCCATCTGCGCATGGCGCAGCGGGGCTTCCAGCGGCCAGATGTTGGCTTCGTGCAGGCCGTGCTGCTGGGCAAACGCCGCAGCTTCACCGTCGGCCAGCAGCACCGGCGGCGGCAGGCTGCTGCCGCCCAGCCAGGCGTACAGCGCGGTACTGGCAGCGCTGTCGTCCAGGCTGCCGACGATCACCGCCATCCAGTCGTTCTGGCGCTGGCGGCCCAGGTCGAAGTCGGCCGCGTCGGAGACCCAGCGCGGGTTGAAATCCATGAATTCCAGCAGGGCAACGGTGCGCTCGGCACGCACGGCGTCGTTGTCCAGCACAAGGATACGCGATTCACTCACGATCGATCCTCCCTGAGGCCTTCCAGGATCGGCATGACTTCCTGGATGTACGACAACTTGCTGACGAAATTGTCGGCGCCGGCGCGCAGCGCGTGCTCGCGGTGCTCGACGTCGTCGAAGTGGCTGGCGATCACGATGTACGGGGCGTCGTCCTGCGACTTGATCAGGCGGGTGGCCTGCAGGCCGCCCATTTCCGGCATTGCCAGGTCCATCAGGACCACCTGCGGGCGCAGCGACTCGGAACGCTCGATCGCTTCCAGGCCGTTGCCGGCGCTGCCGACGATCTGCAGCCAGTCGATCTTGCGGAAGTGGCGCATCGCCGCGTTGATGAATCCCTCATGGTCATCGACCAGCAGAACTGTGAGCTTGTTCATGTCCAACATCCTTTTCAGCCCACGCGGGCCAGCTGTGGTTGCCTGGCGCTGAGCCGGCGCCGTTCGCGGGCCGGGGCGATATCCAGTTGTTCGCGGTATTTTGCGACGGTTCGGCGGGCAATGTTCACCCCCTGGCGCGACAGCAGGCCGGCAATGGCCTCGTCGGCCAGCGGGCGACCGGCCGGTTCGGCGTCGATCAGGCGGCGCACCATGGCCTTGACGGCCTGGCCGGAGACGCTGGCGCCTTCCAGGCGCACGGCGAAGAAGTGCTTCAGTTCGAAGGTGCCGCGGGGGGTCTGCAGGAACTTGCCGGTCGTGATGCGGGATACCGTGGATTCGTGCATGCCGATCGCTTCGGCCACTTCCTTCAGGGTCAGCGGTGCCATGGCTTCCTCGCCACGCACCAGGAACGCGGCCTGGCGCTCGACGATCACCCGCGCGGTGCGCAGCAGGGTGTCGTAGCGCATCGACAGGCCGCGGCTGAACCAGCGTGCTTCCTGCAGCATTTCGCGCAGGGCCGGGGCGGCGTCGCTGGTTTCGGCCAGCGCCTGTTCGTACTGGCTGTTGATCGACACGCGGCGGCTGGTGGCCGGGTTCAGGGCCACCTTCCACTGCTCATCGGCGTGCCAGGCGACCACGTCGGGCACCACCACCGCATTGCGCTCGGGCAGCAGGCTGTCGCCCGGGCGCGGCTGCAATGACAGGATCAGGCGCACGGCCTCGCGCACGTCGTCCACTTCGGCGTCGTGCTGGCGGGCCAGGGCAGGGTAGTCGTGCGCGGCCAGGGCTTCCAGCGCGCCTTCCAGGATGCGTGCGGCCAGGTGCCGGGCCGGCACCACGCCGTGCAGGCTGTACAGCTGCGCCAGCAGGCCTTCGCGCAGGTCCTGCGCGGCCATGCCGGCCGGTTCGCCGTGCAGCAGCTGCTGGCGGATGGCTTCCACGCCGGCGCCATCGATATCGAACTGCGCACTGGCCAGCAGATGCAGCTGGTCCAGCGGGGCCTGCAAGTAGCCGGCTTCGTCGCAGTGCTCCAGCCAGAAGGCCGCCACGGCCAGCTCGCGCTCGTCCAGGTCCAGGGCCAGGCGCTGCAGCACGCGCAGCTGCGGGTCGCTGGACTCGCCCGCGGCGATGCGCGCCATGCGGTCGTCGTCGCCGTCCTGCCAGCTGCTGCCGGCCACGTCCCACATGGACGACTCGGGCAGCTCATCGAAGGCTGCCGTTTCCAGGGTGGTGGTGCTGGCGTCGGTGGCCTCGGCCGCCGGTGCTTCAGCGTCCTCGATTTCCAGCAGCGGGTTGGAATCCAGCAGGCGCTGGATTTCCTGTTCCAGGTGCAGGCCGTCCAGTTGCAGCAGTCGGATGGACTGCAGCAGCTGCGGCGTGAGGTGAAGCGTCTGGCCCAGCTGGGTCGAAAGTGCAGCCTTCATTTCAGTTCCCCGGCGCCGCTCCCCGACGCCTTGTGGAACACATCTTGCTTTTGATCCCGGGCAGGCGGAATCGGGGGGTTCCTGAGTGCGCTGGTGGTATTCCCGACAGCTTGTAGGGGTATTCCCTACAGCGTCGCGGGAAGTTGACGAAGTCCTGCGCCAAGTTGTTGATTTGTGGTGGCCAGGCTGCGTGTCCGGGGAGCCTGTGTGTACGGAAATCCGTCAGGGCGTGTCGGGGTGACGGAATCCTGTCGTCGCTGCACGGGCCGGAAAGGGGGGTAGAGTCGACTGTCAGTCGACTCCCGCGCGAAGTGCAGTCGACCAACGGTCGACTCTACCGAGGCAGAGGGCGCAGAGCGCAGTCGACCAACGGTCGACTCTACTCGAGCTCGTGCTGGTGCCGTGCTGCCAGCAGCAGCAGGTCGTTGGCGCGGCGGCAGCCGAGCGACTCCATCATGCGCGCGCGGTGGGTCTCCACCGTCTTCACGCTGATACCGAGGTCGGCGGCGATTTCCTTGTTGCTCTCACCCTTGCCGATGCGGCGCAGGATCTCGCGCTGGCGCGGCGACAGGGCGGCGATGCCGGTGGGCTTCTCGCGGCCCAGCATCGGCGCCAGCATCTTGGCCGAGATCTGCGGGCTGAGGAACACCTGGCCGGCGTGCGCGGCGCGCAGCGCCAGTTCCAGCTCCTGCGGGGCGGCATCCTTCACCACGAAACCCACGGCGCCACGGTCCAGTGCATCGCGCACATGGGCGGCGTCGTCGTGCATGGTCATCATCACGATGCGCGTACCGGGCGAGCGCAGGCGGATGTCGCTCAGCGCTTCCAGGCCGGTACGGCCGGGCAGGGACAGATCCATCAGGACCACGTCGGGGGCGTGTTGCAGGGCCATCTGCAGGGCCTGCTCGGCGTTGCTCGCCTCGGCCACCAGCTGCACATCGGCAAACCCCTGCAGCAGTCGCGCCAGGCCGGCCCGAACCAGGGTGTGATCGTCGACGATGAGAACTCGCACAGGCACGTGGCTGGTCCGTGAGGGGAGACCACCTTAACTTAGCTGAACGGGCACGCCAAGGGCCGTCCGTCCCGCTTCCGGGTGGCAGGTTTCAGCGCGCTCGCCGCGCTTCGGCAACCTGACGCCGATGCAAACGGAACAAGTGCCGTTCCATGGCCATTTCCAGGCCATCGCCAAGGCGGTTGAAGCGCAGCCACAGGAAGTGGCCGCCGCTGCCATCGGCTGCTTCGGCGATCACGTCCACCGGCAGGTCGATGTTGTCGGGCAGCCAGTCGCTGGGCTGCAGGCGTACCACCCCGGCCTGGCCGGGCAGGGCGCCGCTGCGCGGGCCCAGCTGCAGGCGGATGCCGCGGCGCGACCAGCGCACCGGGCGGAGGGGCAGGTCCTGGCCCTGCTGGCGCACCAGGCGGCCCAGCAGCACCATGGTCAGGTCCAGCTTGGCTTCCAGGCGCTGGATCTGCAGGCTCGCTTCGCTGCGTTCGTCGTGCTCGTCCCCGCGGCTGTCTTCCACCAGCGCCAGGCTGCGCAGCAGGCCTTCGGCACTGCTGGTGCGGCCCGCCGCACTGCCGGCCTGGAACTCGGCCGGCAGGGCCAGTTCGCAGCTGAGCGTTTCATCGAACAGCTCGCTCTCGGCAGGGTGGTGCAGCGACGTGGTCGGCAGCAGGGTCATGCCAGCGATTCTGCCTTCAGGTACGCATGGGCGGCGCGAAGGGAGCGGCCCGTGTGCTTGAGGTGTGCGGCGGCTTCGTCGCGCAGCCCGATCATGCGGGCCAGCACGCGCTGCTGGTGGTCGCGCAGGGCAAGGATGGCCTCGTTGCTGGGGCGCTCGACCACCATCGACAGTGCGGCCACGGCCTGCAGGTGCTCGGCCATCAGGCGCTCGCTGGTGTCGTAGTCATCGCCCGGCAGGCTGGCGTCGAGCGTGTCCAGCGAATCGTGCAGTGATTGCAGGTTCACGGTGCCACCGCCTTGACGTGGCGCTGGTCGGCCGGAATGGCGTTCCAGGCCGAATCGATTTCGACCATCAGGCCCAGTGCTTCCTGCAGCGCGGTGGAATCATTGTGCAGGTTGCCTTCGGTCAGGCGCATGATGACGAAGTCGTACAGCGCCGACAGGTTGCCGGCGATCTCGCCACCAGCTTCGTGGTCGAGCGAGCCATGCAGGTGGCCGACGATCGCACAGGCTTCGCCGATGGCCTTGCCCTTGCGCGCCTGGTCATTCTGCTGCAGCGAGGCTTCAGCGGTGCGGATGCGCTCGCATGCACCGGCCAGCAGCAGGGCCACCAGCTTGTGCGGATCTGCGTCCACGACCGAGGTGGTCACACCGACCTTGCGGTACTGCTCGGCGAACTGCCGATTGGAACCGTACATATATGGAATCTCCTGGAATGCCTGCCCATCCGCGCGGGTAGGGGCATGGGTTCGGCACGGGGTCTAACGTGTTATCGGCGCAGGTGGCGTGCTACTTGAGTGCCACCTGCACGGGAAAAGCGCGTGGATCAGCCGAGCTGGTCGATCAGCGAGCCGCTGGCGGACTGCATCTGCGAGACCATCTTTTCCATCGCGGTGAACTGCTTGGTGTAGCGGTCGGAAACTTTTTCCATGCTCTTGTCGAGATCGTCCAGCTGCTTTTCCAGCGCCTTGATCTGCTTGTTCAAGGTGGCCTGGCGCTGGGTGATCGTGCCGCTGGTGGTATCCAGGCTGCTCTTCATCAGCTCGGTCATCGGCTTGGCCAGCGCACCTTCGGCACCGAACAGCTTGTTGGCCGCTTCCGGGTTCTTCGACAGCGCGGTGTCCAGCTTGGCCGCATCCAGGCTCAGGGTGCCATCGGCGGCGATGGTCAGGCCCAGGTCCTTCAGATCGTTGACGTTGCTGCTCAGCTGCGTACGCAGCTGCTGCTGCAGGCCGCGCACCATGGCATCGCCGGTCATCGTCGAGGCGGTGTTGGTTTCGGCGTTGTAGGCGCTGGAGCTCTTCAGCGTCGACTGGATCGAGTTGTAGGCGGTGATGAACGCGTTGAGGTTGGTTTTCAGCGTGCTGTTGTCGGGGGCGATGGTCAGCGTCTGCGGCTCGCCTTCCTTGGCCTTGGTCAAGGTCAGGCTGACACCGGGCACCAGATCGGTGATGGTGTTGGAGCTGCTGGTACGGGTGAAGCCATCAACCACGACCACGGCATCCTTGGCCGGCACCATTTCGCTCATCTTCGAGGCATCGGTGCCGTCGTAGACCAGGCTGGACAGCCCGCCATTGCCGCCGCTGGCGCTGACCTTCAACGCGCCCTTGGTGCCCGAATCGACGGCGGTGAGCACCAGGTGCTGGCCATCGTCGGCGGTGACCACCGCAGCGGTGACGCCCTTGCTCTGCGCGGCCGAGTTGATTTCCGCAGCGATCTTCTCCAGCGTCGCGCCGGCTTCGATCTCCACGTTGATGGTCTTGTCGCCGTAGGCAATCGACAGCGTACCGTCACCCACGACGGCATCCTTGGTGTAGGCCTGCGAGCTCAGCTTCTGGTTCTGCGCCAGCGATTTGACTTCC
This sequence comes from Stenotrophomonas sp. ZAC14A_NAIMI4_1, assembly GCF_003086915.1. NCBI lineage: Bacteria > Pseudomonadati > Pseudomonadota > Gammaproteobacteria > Lysobacterales > Lysobacteraceae > Stenotrophomonas > Stenotrophomonas sp. ZAC14A_NAIMI4_1. Next base: position 3,664,545 of record NZ_CP026002.1, on the reverse strand, counting down.
ACCTGGTGGGTACCCGCCGCGGCCTTGCCGGCCGTGGTGCTGGTATCCAGCGTGGCGGTGAAGTTCGACTCGGTGGGCGTGGTCAGCTTCATGCCGGGCTTGGCCATGCCTGTCACCAGCGTCTTCAGCGCCGTCTGCAGGGTGGTCATGCCGCTCTTGATGGTGCCCAGCGCCGACAGTTTGGCGCTGGCCGCAACACCGGCCGAGTTGATCTGGTTTTCGCGGGGCTCGCGTTCCTTGGCGGTCAGCTGGGCAACCAGCGAGGGAATGTCGAGACCTGTACCAATCGTGCCGATGGCCATGCGGGGAATCCTTGTTCTTGGACGGGCCGTTCAGGTGTCCTGCACCTGCTATCGGCCGGGGATGGGCGAGCTTGAGCGTTGAAACGCTTCCCCACCCGGTGCAAGGCGCGTGCCAACCGGCCGCCGGGCACGAAGAAGGGGGCTTTCGCCCCCTTCCCGTTACTGCAAGGTACTACCGCTGGATCAGCGCAGCAGGCTCAGCACGTTCTGGCTGGACTGGTTGGCCTGGGCCAGCATGGCGGTACCGGCCTGCTGCAGGATCTGGTTGCGGGTCAGCTCGGCGGTTTCCGAAGCGTAGTCCACGTCGCGGATGCGGCTGCGGGCTGCGGACATGTTCTCCGACGAGGTGTTCAGGTTGGCAACCACCGAGGTGAAGCGGTTCTGGATGGCGCCCAGGTCGGCACGGGCCGAGTTGATCGAGTTCAGGGCTGCGTCCATCGCCAGGATGGCGTTGTCTGCACCGCCGACCGAGGAGATGTCCATATCGGCGAAGCCGGTCTTGGCACCGCCAGCGGCGTAGTTGGTGGTGGCAGCGGCGGTCAGGCCGGTCTGCTCCAGCAGGTCGGCTGCGTCGGTCGAGCCCGCAGCGCCCACGGTGAAGTCGCCTTCCTTGCCGGTCAGCTGCACCTTGCCCTCGACCAGCGCTGCGCTGACGCCGGTTTCGTGCGTCTTGGCGTTCACGGCGTTGACCAGCTGGGTGGCACGATCGCCAGCCGAGCCGACCGCGGTCAGGTCGATCTGGATCGCCGAGGTGGCTGCGCCATCCAGCGTGCCGGTGATGGTGAAGCTGGCGGCGCCGAACTTGGACGGGATCGCAGCTTCGCCTGCAACACCGTCGGTGCTGATGGCAGTGGTGCCGGCGAAGGCCGGGGCGGTGCCGTAGGCAGTGCCGGCGACGCTCTGGGCGCGGGTGAAGTTTGCACCGTCAGCGCGGGAGACCGTCAGGGTGCCTGCGCCGATGGCGCCAGCGATGGTGGTGGCCGCACCCAGGTCCAGGCTGAAGCCGTTGACGGTGCCGGTACCGTCGGCGCCGAAGCCGGCGGTGACGAAGGCAGCGGCGTTGCTTGCTGCATCCGAAGTGCCCGTGACGGTGATCGCCAGGGTGGTGCTGCCTGCAGCGAAGGTCTGGGTAACGCTGCTGGTCGCATCGCCGCCGACGGATGCAGTGATCGCACCCAGGGCCTTGGTGGCGGCAACAGCCGGGACAGCGGCGACGGCATCACCGTTCGGCACAACGCCGGAGGCGGTTGCCGAGGTGGTGGCGCTGGTCCAGTTGCCGAGCTTGCTGATGTTGGCGTTGGCAACCTGCGAGATGTTGATCGTCTCGCCCTGGTTGGCGCCGATCTGGAAGGCCTGGTTGGTGAAGCTGCCGTCCAGCAGGCTGGTGCCGTTGAAGTTGGTCTGCTCGGCGACGCGCTGGATTTCCTGCTTCAGCAGCTGCACTTCGGCATTCAGCGCCTGGCGGTCGGAAGCGGAGTTGGTGGCGCTGCGCGACTGCACGGCCAGTTCACGGACGCGCTGCAGGTTGTTGCCGATTTCACCCAGGGCGCCTTCAGCGGTCTGGGCCAGCGAGATACCGTCGTTGGCGTTGCGGGCGGCCTGGTTGGCGCCGCGGATCTGGGTGCTGAAGCGCTCGGAGATGGCCAGGCCGGCGGCATCGTCCTTGGCGCTGTTGATGCGCAGGCCCGAGGACAGGCGCTGAATGGTGGTGGCCAGGTTGGTGCCGCTGGTGCTCAGGTTGCGCTGGGCGTTCAGCGACATGGTGTTGGTGTTGATGACTTGTGCCATGGTGCGGTTTCCTTGTTGGCAGTGTGTCCGGCAGAGCAGCCTGACCGGTTTCGGGGGGCAGTGGCTGGCTTCCCCCCAAGGGGTGTGCTACCGCTGCTGAAATCAATAACGGCACTACCCCTCCGGCCTTTAGGAAAGTTTCGGTGCTTTTTTCCCGGGGCAAATGAAAAGGCCCCGCCATCTGCATGGCGGGGCCTCGGTGGAGCTCAGGGTGCGGCGTCGGTTACGACTGCAGCAGACGCAGCACGTTCTGCGGCACCTGGTTGGCCTGGGCCAGCATGGCCGTGCCGGCCTGCTGCAGGATCTGGCCACGGGTCAGCTCGGCGGTTTCCTGCGCGTAATCCACGTCGCGGATGCGGCTGCGGGCGGCGGACAGGTTTTCCGAGTTGGTATTCAGGTTGGCGATGGTCGAGGAGAAGCGGTTCTGGATCGCACCCAGGTCGGCACGCGCCGAGTTGATCGACTGCAGCGCGGCGTCCATAGCCAGGATGGCGTTGTCAGCGTTGGCCTGGTTGGAGATGTCCAGCTCGGCAAAGCCGGTCTGCGTGGTGCCGGCGGCGAACGAGGTGCCGGTGGTGTCGCTGCTGCCGGCGGTCAGGCCGGTGGCATTGGCCAGCTCGGTCGCGCTCAGGCTGCCACCGATGGTGAAGTTGCCTTCCTTGTTTTCCAGCTGCACCTTGCCGTCGATCAGCGATGCCGTCACGCCGGTTTCGTGGGTCTTGGCGTTGATGGCATTCACCAGCAGGGTGTTGCGCTCCGTTGCGGTATTGGCGGCGCCGACGGTGATGTCGACCACGCCGCTGCCATCGGCCTTGGTCATCGTCAGCTGGCCGGCGGTGACGGCCGGGTAATCAGCGGCGACGGCAGGCGTACCGTCCTGGTGGTTGGCGACGAAACCTGCAGTTGCGAAGCCTTCACCGGCACCGGCACCGGTAACGGTGATCGCCATGTCGTTGCCATCGGCACGCGAGAACGCCAGCGTGCCTGCAGCCACGGTACCGGTCATGGTGATGCCAGCGGCAGCGAGCGCGTCGGACTTGTTGGCCAGGGCGGTGGTGAGGTCGGCCACGCTGACCGCATCACCCGCAGCAGCGGTATGGATTTCAACGCCGCCCACCGAGAAGGCGAACCCACCCGCAGCGGCAGCCGCAACCGGAGTGAAGGTGCCCGACACGCCGGAGGTGGTCGGCGTTGCAGCTGCCGCACCGCCGGTTGCGGCCTGGCCGGTCACGCTGGCCGGGGTCGAGGCGCTGGTCCAGTCGCCCAGCTTGTGCACGTTCGCATTGGCGATCTGCGAAATGTTGATGGTCTGGCCCTGGTCGGCGCCGATCTGGAAGGCCTGGTTGGTGAAGCTGCCATCCAGCAGGCTGGTGCCGTTGAAGTTGGTCTGCTCGGCGACGCGCTGGATTTCCTGCTTCAGCAGCTGCACTTCGGCGTTCAGCGCCTGGCGGTCGGACGCGGAGTTGGTGGCGCTGCGGGCCTGCACGGCCAGTTCGCGGATGCGCTGCAGGTTGTTGCCCACTTCACCCAGTGCGCCTTCGGCGGTCTGGGCCAGCGAGATGCCGTCGTTGGCGTTGCGCGCAGCCTGGTTGATGCCACGGATCTGCGTGGTGAAACGCTCGGAAATGGCCAGGCCGGCGGCGTCGTCCTTGGCGCTGTTGATGCGCAGGCCCGAGGACAGGCGCTGGATCGAGGTGGCCAGCGAGCTGCTGCTGGTGGTCAGGTTGCGCTGAGCGTTCAGCGACATGGTGTTGGTGTTGATGATCTGTGCCATGGTGCTTCTCCGTGGTTGCTCGGTTCGTTTCGGTGAGGAAAGGCGCGGGACGCGCCGTGCTGGAAGTCAGGTGGAACGGGAAAGGGTCAGCCGATCTTGTTGAACAGGGACATCGCCTGCATCTGGCTGAAGATGGTCTGGGCGGCTTGAAGGGCAGCGTTCTCCAGCTTGTATTGGCCGATCGCATCGGCGTAGTCGAGATCGCGCATCGTCGAGAGCGTGCTCTTGACGGTGACGGCAGTGGCTTCGCGGGCGCTGGCCGCGGTATCGATGGCGGCCAGCTGCGCACCGCCCTTGGCACGGGCGTCGATCATCGTTTCCGAGGCCCGGTTGAGGTCGCGGATACTCGACTGCAGGGTGTTCTGCAGTGCCGTGCGCTGGCTTTCGGTGGACGGGTCGGTTTCCAGTGCCGCGACCAGGCTGTCCAGGGTGGAGAAGATGTCGCGGGTACCCGCGTCGCTGATGTTGAATTCGTCCCCGGCCGCCGGCGCACCTTCGATGCGCATGCTGACGCCGGCCACGACGATGTCTTCGCCGGGCTTGTGCGTGCCGGTGCCCACCACCGTGCCGCTGCCGTCCACGACCTCGTAGGCCCCTTCGGCGGTGCCGGTGAAGCGCACGTTGAGCGTGCCGCCGGCCCAGCTGCCGCTGCCATCGCGGCTGATGGAGGTGAGCAGGCCGCTGCCGCTGTTGCCGGCGGCGGCGCTGGCATCCACGCGGCCATCGCCGGTCGGGATGCGCATGAAGATTTCGCTGCCGGGCAGGGCATCGGACACCAGCTGGCCGGGCGCAACCTCCACCTGGCGCTGGTTCTGGTCGCCGTTGTAGGTGACCGTGCCGCCGGACAGCTTGAACGGCGCATCGGCGTCGTTGCTGCCACCGAACAGGTAGCGGCCGCTGCCGTCGCGGGAGTTGGCCAGCGACAGCAGGCTGTCCTGGATGGTCTTCAGTTCGCTGACGATGGCCTTGAGGTCACTGGACTTGGGCACCGGGCTGTTGGCCTGGATGCTCAGTTCAACGGCGCGCGACATCAGTTCATTGACCTGGGCCAGCGCGTTCTCCTGCAGGCCAAGACGGTTCTGCACGCTGTTGGCGTTCTTGCCGAGCTGCTCGAGGCCGGCCACGACGCGGTCCAGTCCAACGGCGGTGCCGGCACCGACCGGATCGTCCTTGGCCGAGCTGATCTTGCTGCCGGTGGCGATCTGCTGCTCGAGGTGGCTGATCTTGGACTGCTTGGCCAGCATCAGCGATACCGACTGGTTGAACATCATCCCGGTGGAAATGCGGCTGCTCATCGGCGGATTGCTCCCAGGATGGTCTGGAACATGTTGTCGGCGGTGGAGATCAGCTGCGAGGCGGCCTGGTAGGCCTGTTGCAGGCGCAGCATGTCGGCGGCTTCTTCATCCAGGTTCACGCCGGAAATCTCGTCGCGTGCGGACTGCGCCTTGTCCGAGATGACCTGCTGCGCATCGAGCGAATACTCGGCCGAGCGTGCAGCGGCGCCGACCTGGGTGGTCAGGCCGCCGAGCGCGCCGTTGAGGGTGACCGTGCCGGCGTTGAATGCCTTGGCATCCTCGACCTTGGCCAGCAGCGCGGCGTTGCTGTTGTCGGACGAGCCTGCCGGGGTGGGGGTGATGTTGAAGGTGTCGCCGGTCTTGGGCGCGCCATCCAGCACGAAGCTCCAGCCGTTGGCGCTGATGGTCTGGCCGGGCGTATAGGTCTGCGGCGCCCCGCCATTGATGGTGTAGGTCGTGGCCGAGGTGAACACGATCGCGGCAGGGTCGCGCAGGTTGGCGTTGCCGACGTCGGTCACCGCAACGCCGGTCAGCTTGCCGGTACCGGTGTTGGCCAGTGCTGCCGTGCCCTTCACGGCGGCGGCGGCCGCGATGCGCGAGGGATCGGTGATGGCCGTTTCCAGACTGCCGGCCACGCCGGCGGTCGGCTGCAGCAGGAACCGGTCGTTGGTGGCCGGCGTGCCGTTCACCACCAGCTCGACGCCGTTGATCACCAGCGGATCGGTGGCGCTGCCGGTGCCGGTCAGGGCAACGCTGGCGCCGGTGTCGGCGCGGCTGGCCTGCCACTGCGTGCCGTCGAACTTGAGCACGATGTTCTGTGCATCCAGCTTGGACAGGTCGCCATAGGTCGCCGTGATGCTGCCGGTGCCGGCGTTGCTGGTGTTGGGGGTGACGCGCGGGTTGCCGATGTTGAAGAAATCGCCACCCATCTGGCCATACAGGTCCACGCCCTGGCGGTGGGCCTGGTTGAAGCTCTCGGCCAGGCCGACCGCGAGCTTGCCCAGTTCGGCCTGGGCCGGGGTCAGCACGGTGTCGCGGAACTCGAGCATGCCGCCGATCTTCCCGCCCACGGCTTTCGGGTCCAGGGTGATCGTGCCGCCCTGGGTCTGCAGGGCGAGCTGCAGGCGCTCGGGCTGGTAGGGGTCGGTCACCGTAGTGACCTTGGAGGCCGTCGTGCCCACCACCAGCGCATTGCCGCCGGCGGTATAGACGTTCATCACGCCGCCATCCTGCACGACCGCGGTGCCGCCGGTGTAGCCGACCAGTTGCGAAATCAGCTGGTCGCGGCGGTCCAGCAGGTCCGGCGCTGCGTCGGTCACGTTGCTGCCGATGGCGCCGTTGATCTGGGCGATTTCCTGGGCCAGCCGGTTGATCTCGGTGGCACCGGCGATGAGCCCGTTGTTGACCTCGCTGCTAAGGTTGTTCATCTGCGTATTGAGCTGGCCGAAGCGGCTGGCCAGGGCCTTGCCGCCATCAAGCAGGCTCTGCCGGTCGGCCGTGCCTGCGGCATTGGACGACAGGCCGCTGACGGCATCGAAGAAGTTGGACCAGGAGCCGGCGACGTTCGTGGCCGAATCGGAGAACAGGGCGTTGACCCGGTCGGCCATGGTCGACAGCTGCTTCAGGCGCGCGAGTTCGCCGCTGCTGTCGAGCAGCCGCGAGATCGCCAGCTGGTCTGCCGCGCGGCGGATGTCGGTGATCCGGGTGCCGCTGCCCACCTCGCCAAACCCGTAGTTCTGCGGATCGGCGGTGGCGAAGTCGACCTTCTGCCGGCTGTAGCCGGGCGTGTTGATGTTGGCGACGTTATGGCTGGTGGTCGCCAACGCACGCTGGAAGGCGAGCAGGGCACTGGTACCGGTGGAAAGGACGCTGGACATGGGGTTCCTCAACGACGGGTGATACCCAGCGCCGCAGTCGCGGTGCTGGCGAAGGTCTGGCCAAGGCGCGTGCCGGCGTCGGTCACGGCGGCCACGGCGCGCTCGATGGTCGGGCCACCGGCGATCGCGGCGATCTTGGCCGCGTAGCGCGGATCGGTGGCGTAGCCGGCGCGCTGCAGGCCACGGGCGAAGCCCTGCACGTCGGTGCCGGCCTGCAGTGCCTGCTGGTAGCGCGGGCTGGTCTTCAGCAGGCGCACGTAGTCGGCGAAGCTCTCGGCGGGCGTGCTGTAGGCGCGGAAGCTGGCCGTTTCGTTACGGCGCACGCCATCGACATACTCGTGGGTACCGGCGACGGCGCTCTGGCCCTTCCAGCCGGTGGCCTTGATGCCGAACAGGTTGTGCGAGGTGCTGCCATCGGCGTGCTTGATCTGGCGCTTGCCCCAGCCGGTTTCCAGCGCGGCCTGGGCCACCAGGGCGCGGGCATCCACGCCCAGTTCCTTGGCCGCGCTCTGTGCGTGGCCCCAGATGCTGGCCACGAATCCTTCGGGCGTGTTCGCGCCCAGCTGGGCCACGGCGGTGCGGGTGGCCAGGGCATCGGCCGGCGTGCCCATGCTGCCGCGGTTGCTGGCGGTGGCCGCCCACTGGTCGTTGCTGGCCGCCCAATCATCGCCGTCGATGCTGCTGGCGTACGGATCGCTGGTGCCCAGCGAACGGTGCATGCTGCTGCTGTCGCGGCCGGCAATCAGGTCCAGGGCCTGCTCCATCGGTGCCAGTGCGGGGCTGGTCGCGGCCTGCACGCCCTCCTGGGCGCCTGCCGCCATCTGCTGCAGCATGCGCACGGCCTGGCTGGCATCGTCCAGCGACAGCGAGGGCGCCGCCTTGGCCGGTGCATTGAGCTGGTAGGCGCGGCTGGCCTTGGCCGGGTCCACGCGGGTATCCAGCGCCGGGCCGTCGGCCTGCTGGCCGGACAGCTGGCGGCTGATGATGGACGACAGGCCCAGGCCTTTGCCCCGGGTCATCGCCTCGGCGATCTTCTGGTCGTACATCTCCCGGAACATCTTGTTTTCACCGGGGAACAGCGAATCACCGAAGCTGGCATCACGCATGCTCTTGACCAGCATCTGCGCGAACTGGCCTTCCAGCTGGCGCGCGACCTTGTCGACCCTGGCCGGGTCGGTCTGCTGTGCAGGATTCAGGTCGAAGGCGGGATTGATGCGCATGTCAGATCACCTCTAGTTCGGCGCTCAGCGCACCGGCCTGCTTCAGCGCTTCCAGGATCGCGATCAGGTCGCCCGGGGCAGCGCCCACGGCGTTCACGGCATGCACGATTTCATCCAGCGTGGTACCGCCGTTGAACTTGAACATGCGGCTGCCATCGTTGGTGGCCGTCACCGTCGACTGCGGGGTGACCACGGTCTGCCCGCCACCGAAGGCATTGGGCTGGCTGACGTTGGCGTTCTCCTGGATGGTCACCGTCAGCGAGCCATGCGAGATCGCGGCCGGGCCGACGCGCACCTGCTGGCCGATGACCACGGTGCCGGTACGCGAGTTGACCACCACCTTGGCAGGGGCGCTGCCCGGGGTCAGTTCCAGGTTTTCGATGCGGGCCAGCAGGCCGATGCGCGCGCCCGGGTCGGTCGGTGCGGCCACGGCCACGGTCACGCCATCGACGGCACGCGCAGCGCCCTCGCCGAAGGCGTTGTTGAGCGCAGCGACCATGCGCGAGACCGTGGTGAAATCGTTCTGGTGCAGGTTCAGGGTGATGTCGCCGCCGTTGGCCAGCGGATCGGGCAGGGCGCGTTCGACGGTGGCGCCGTTGGGAATGCGGCCCACGCTGGGCACGTTCACCGAGACGCGCGAACCATCCTTGCCCTGTGCGCCGAAGCCGCCGACGATCAGGTTGCCCTGGGCGATGGCATAGATCTGCCCATCGGCGCCGCGCAGCGGGGCCATCAGCAGCGAACCACCGCGCAGCGACACCGCGTTGCCGATGGAGGACACGGTGATGTCGATCGGCTGGCCAGGCTTGGCAAACGGCGGCAGCTCGGCGTGGATCGCCACGGCGGCCACGTTCTTGAGCTGCGGGTTGACGTTGGCCGGCACGTTCACGCCCAGCTCGCCGAGCAGGTTCTTCAGGCTCTGCACGGTGAAGGGTGCCTGGCTGGTGCGGTCACCGCTGCCATCCAGGCCCACCACCAGGCCGTAGCCCACCAGTGCATTGCCACGCACGCCGCCCACCTGGGCGAGGTCCTTGATGCGCTCGGCGCTGGCCGGGAAAGCAACGGCGAGCACCAGGAACAGCGATCCGTAGAGCGACGCCGCGCGTCGCTGCAGGAAATATCGGAATGAAATCTTCATGGCCATACTCAGAACGGCGTCAGGCCGGAATTGAAGAAGCGGCTCAGCCAGCCCATCGCGTTGGACTGCGCGACCGGGCCGCGGCCGCCGTAGACGATGCGGGCTTCAGCCACGCGGCTGGAGGGAATGCTGTTGTCCGGCGCGATGTCGCCCGGGCGCACGATGCCCTGCACCTGCACCAGTTCGTCGCCCTGGTTCAGGCGCAGGTTCTTCTGCCCCTGCACCACCAGGTTGCCGTTGGGCAGGCGCTGCACTACGGTCACCGTCACGCTGCCCTGCAGGCGGTTGCTCTGCGCGCTGTTGCCCTTGCCGGTGAAATCACGCTTGCCCGAAGCAGTGGCGCTGAGCACGTCCTTGCCACCCAGGGTCACCGGCGCACCGAAGATCGACGGCGTGCCGATGCTCAGGTTCGATTCCTTGTTGGTGGCGGTGTTGGCGCTGGTCGTGGCGGTGGTGTTCTCAAGCAGCGTGATGGTCAGCAGGTCGCCGACATCGCGTGCGCGGCGGTCCGAGTACAGCTGCAGCGTGGGGCCGGCGGCATAGATCGCACCTGCGGTTGGTGCGGCCTGCGGCGGCATGATCGGCTGGATCGGCGCCATGGCGGGGTACGGGCGCACGTCGCCGGCGATCACGCAGCCGCCAAGCAGGGCGGCCACGGCGCAGGGCAGGGCGATTCGGGCAAGGGTGGAGAAGGACGACATGGCGGTATCCCGTTGGCGACGGTCAGACGTTCTGGTTCAGGTAGCCGAGCATCGCGTCGGTGGTCGAAATGGCCTTGGCGTTCATTTCGTAGGCGCGCTGCGTTTCGATCATCGAAACCAGTTCTTCCACCACGTTGACGTTGCTGCCTTCCAGCGCACCCTGCACCACGTTGCCCAGGCCGTTGAGGCCGGGGTTGCCGTTCTGCGCCGGGCCGGAGGCAGTGGTTTCCAGGAACAGGTTTTCGCCGCGGGCCTGCAGGCCGGCCGGATTGACGAAGTCGGTCAGGGTCAGCGCGCCGATTTCCACGGTGGCGGCGTCGTCGGCCATCTTCACGCTGATGGTGCCGTCGCTGCCGATGGTCACCGACTGCGCGCCTTCGGGAATCTGGATGCCCGGCTGCACCGGGTAGCCGCTGTTGGTGACCAGCTCGCTGTCCTGGTTGATCTTGAACGAGCCGTCACGGGTGTAGGCCGAGCTGCCATCGGGCATCTGCACTTCGAAGAAGCCACGGCCATTGACCATCACGTCCAGTGCGCGGCCGGTCTGCTGCTGGCTGCCCTGTTCGAAATTCTTGGCGGTGGCCACCACGCGCACGCCGGTACCGATCTGCAGGCCGGTCGGCAGCTGCGTCTGCGCCGACGATGCGCCGCCAGGCTGGCGCACCTGCTGGTACAACAGATCCTCGAAGCTGGCGCGGTCCTGCTTGAAGCCGGTGGTGTTGGTGTTGGCGAGGTTGTTGGAAACCACCGACATGCGCATCTGCTGCGCATCCAGTCCGGTTTTCGCAATCCACAGTGCCTGGTTCATCTTCGAAGTCCTGTCTGGGTGAAGCCGGCCGCGCGGTGCGGCCCTTGGGTGAGGTAGTGCAAGCGGCGTGCCAGCAACGGCGCGTGCCGGTGCCGGAATTCCGTCAGCCGCCCAAGCGCAGCAGACTGTTGGCGCTGCGTGCGTTCTCGTCGCCGTGCTTGATCACCTGTACCTGCATTTCGTACTGGCGCTGCAGCTGGATCATCTGCACCAGCGCACCGGCGGCATCGACGTTGCTGCCTTCCAGCTGGCCGCTGTGCACCGTCGGTCCCTGTGCCTGCGCGAACGGCTGCTGCGGATCGGTGTTGGCGAAGAGGCCGTCAAGGCGGCGCTCCAGGCGTTCGTCGGCGGCCTGCACGATCTTGATGCGGCCGATCATCGCCATCGTCTGCGGGCCTTCGCCCTGCGGGATGATCGAGATCGTGCCGTCGTTGCCCACTTCCATCGCCTGGTAGGGCGGGATGGCGATCGGGTTGTTGTTGTCGTCCAGCACCGGACGGCCGCTGGAGGTCACCAGCTGGCCGTTCGGGGTGACCGACAGCGCGGCGCCACGCGTGTAGGCCTCGCTGCCGTCGGTGGCCTGCACGGCCAGCCAGGTGCCGGTCTGCAGCGACAGGTCCAGCGGCTTGCCGGTGATGTGCTGCGCGCCGGCGGTGCGGTTGAAGCCGGCGTCGACGTGCAGCGCATCCACCCGCGAGGCAAAGCCCTGCCCACGGATCGGGAAGGCTTCGGTGTTGGCCAGCGCTTCCTTGAAGCCGGGGGTGTCCGAGTTGGCGAGGTTGTGGCTGAGCGTTCCCTGCGCCTGCAGGGAGGCGCGGGCGCCGGTCATCGCAACGTAAAGGGCTTTATCCATGGGGGGCGTTCCGTGACAGGGTCAGCAGGTCATCAACGGATGTTGATGACGGTCTGGGTGATCTGGTCCTGCGTGGTGATCATCTGCGCGTTGGCCTGGAAGTTGCGCTGCGCGGTGATCATGTTCACCAGCTGCTCGGTCAGGTCCACGGTCGATGCTTCCAGCGCGCCGGCCTGGATCTTGCCGAGGTTGGAGCTGTCAGGCGCGGCGGTGCGCGGGGTACCCGACTCGAAGGTTTCCACCCACAGGTTGTTGCCCTTCTGCGCCAGGCCCTGGGTGTTGTTGAAGCTGGTCAGTGCCACCTGGCCCAGCGGCTTGTCATCGCCATTGGAGTAGCGCGCGTAGACCACGCCGCTGTCGGACACGGTGATCTCGTTGAGCTTGCCGGCCGCATAGCCGTCCTGCTGCGTGTTGCGCAGGGCGAACTTCTCGCCGTACTGGGTCGAACCGCTGATATCCAGCGTCATGTTCAGTTCGCCCGCACCGGTGGTGGGGGTGAACGTGCCGAGGCTGATCTTGGCATCGGCCGGGGTGGTGAGCTTGCCGCTGTTGTCGAACGCGATCGCGGTCGGCGTACCGGCCGGTTCGCCATCGACGTAGTTGTGCACGGTCCAGCCGTTGGTCGCGGCGTCCTTGACGAAGTAGGACACCTGGATGTGGCTCACGCCCAGCGAGTCATAGACGGTGATGCCGCCGCTGGACTGGTTGTAGCTGTTGGAATCGGTCGGATCGAAATCGGCGACCGTCGGCTGCTTGGCGTTGGCGGGCAGGGTGAAGCCCACCTTCACTTCGCTGGTCTGCTTGGGCGGGCTGTCGGTGGTCAGCAGCTGCAGGTCGACCAGGCGGCCGGCGTCGAAGCTGGTGCCATCGGCATTCGGTGCGAAGACCTGCAGGCGTGCGCCCTGCGGGTTGACCACGTAACCGGCCGAGTCGGTCTGGAAGTTGCCGGCGCGCGAATAGACGCGTGCGCCGTTCATGTTCATGGTGAAGAAGCCCTCACCGGAAATGGCCATGTCCAGGCTGCGGCCGGTCTGGTCGTTGTTGCCCTGGATGAACTGCTGGGCCACGTTGGTGACGCGCGCACCCGAGCCGGTCTGGTTGTTGGACAGGCCATAGCTGGTGGCGGCGAACAGGTCGGCGAATTCGGCGCGCGACTGCTTGAAGCCGACCGTGTTGACGTTGGCGACGTTGTTGGCGGTGACGCTCAGGTCGGTATTGGCGGCGTTGATGCCGGACAGCGAGACGTTGAAGCCCATGGGATTGCTCCTGGTAGATGCGGGGGTGCGGCTCAGCTGACGCGGAGCACGTAATCGATCGGGGCCGTGCCCAGGCCCTTGAGGTTCAGGTACAGGCCGTCGGAGCCGACGGTCACGCTTTCCACCGGCGCCTGCACGTAGGTGGACAGCTTGGTGCTGGTGCCTGCGGTATCGACGTGGTTGGCGACGATGGAGTACTTGCCCGGCGCCATGCGGTTGCCGTTGGCATCCTTGCCGTCCCACTTGAACGCCACTTCGCCGGCGGCAGCGGCTTCGACGCTGATCGAGGTGACCTTGCTGCCGTTGGCATCGGTGACATCGACGGTGACGATGCCGGCGGCGGGTGCCGCAACGGTGCCGCTGACATCACCTTCCGCTTCGAGCACCAGCTTTTCCGAGGGCACCAGCACTTCGTGGCCGACCAGTGCCGCGCCACGCAGCACTTGGTCGCTGGCCATCGATTCCTGGAAGCCCTTCACCGAGGTGTTGAGGTCGGTGATGCCCTGCACGGTGGACATCTGCGCCATCTGCGCGACCATCTGCGTGTTGTCCATCGGCTTCAGCGGATCCTGGTGCTGCAGCTGCTCGGTCATCAGGCGCAGGAAGTCGGCCTGGTCGAGCGTGTTCTTCTTCTTGGTGCTGTTGCTGTTGGGGGCGTTCAGGCCGAGGGCGGCGTAGACGTCCTGGTTGGTCTGGGTAGTGACGGTGGTCATGCGGTAATCCTCGCGGGCGCGCCTCAGCGGCCCATGGTCAGGGTGGCCAGGGCCAGTTCCTTGGCGGTGGTCAACATCTCCACGCCGGCCTGGTAATTGCGCGAGGTCGAGATCAGGTTGACCATCTGCGCCACCGGATCGACGTCGGGCTGGTAGATGTAGCCATCGGCGTCGGCCAGCGGATGGCCGGGCTCGTAGCGCTTGATCGGCGCGGCATCGCTCTGGGTGATTTCCTTGACCTTGACCGAGGTGATGTTCGGATCGGTCTTGCTGGTCACGGCCTGGAAGATCGGCTCCAGCGGCTTGTAGACCGCGTCGGCCGAGCCGGCGATGCTGTCGGCGTTGGACAGGTTGGAGGCGATGGTGCTCATGCGCACCGACTGCGCCTGCAGTGCGGAGCCGGCGATGTCGAAGATCGGCAGGTTGCTCATGGCTTACTGCCCCGTGATCGCGGTGAGCATGGAACGGACCTTGCTCTCGACGAAGCTGAGCGAGGCACGGTATTCCAGCGCGGCGCGGCCATAGGCGGCGCGCTCGGCATCAGGGTCGACGGTGTTGCCGTCAAGGCTGGGCTGTACGCCTTCGCGGGCCACCTGGAACGGGTTCAGGCCACTACTGATCTCGTAGTGCCGTTCGCTCGTGGTGGTCATCAGGCCGTTGGCATCCAGGCCCTGCGCGTTGCGCAGGGCGGCGTCGAAGTCCAGGTCCTGGGCCTTGTAGCCGGGGGTATCGGCGTTGCCAAGGTTGCTGGCGATCAGCTTCATCCGCTGTTCGCGCAACGGCATGGCCTGGGCATGCACGCCCAGGTAGTCGGTAATCAGGTTGCGCACGGTGCACTCCCACGGGAACGATGCCCGGGAAGCTGCAAGCGGTGTGCCAAAGAGGGCAGGGGTCGGACCCCCGCAGGGGCTCTGACCCCGGTGCCGCCGGATTGCGAAGGGGGTCGGAGCCCCTGCGGGGATCCGACCCTGGTGGCGGCCTTACGCCGCCATCGCCACCTTGCGCAGGCGGTCCAGCACGAAGTCGGCCAGCTCGTGCGGCGAGTACTTGGCCACGAAGGCGTTGGCGCCGACGCGCTCCACCATCGCATTGTTGAATACGCCCGACAGGGAGGTGTGCAGCAGCACATACAGCCCGGACAGGCCGGCGTGGCGCCGGATTTCCGTCGTCAGCGTGTAGCCGTCCATCGCCGGCATCTCGATGTCCGAGATCACCATGGCGTAGCGGTCGGCCGGGTTTTCACCCGAGGCGTGGATCTGCAGCAGGTGGTCCAGCGCCTGCTTGCCATCGGAAAGCAGGGTCGCGCCGACCCCCAGCTGGTCCAGCACGCTGCGGATCTGCTGGCGGGCGACGCGGGAGTCGTCCACCACCAGCACCTGCAGCTGCGGGGCGTCGGCCGGCATGGCCATGGTCGGGTCCAGCACGGCCTCGCCACGGATCTGGGCGATGTCGGCCAGCACGCTTTCCACGTCGATCACCTGGATCAGCTCGCCCTGGAAGCGGGTCACCGCGGTCAGGTAGCTCGATTCGGCGCCCAGCTCCGGCGGCGGGTGGATGTCCTCCACCGCGATGTTGACGATGCGCTCGACCCCGCTCACCAGGAACCCCTGGATGGAGCGGTTGAACTCGGTCACCACCAGGTAGCCGGGGGCGGTGTCCGCGTCCGGCTCACGCTCGGGGTGGCCGATGGCCAGGCCCAGGTCCAGCACCGGCACCGAGCGGCCACGCACGTCGGCCACGCCGGCGAACTGGCCGGGCAGTCCGGGTACCTGGAACAGCTCCGGGCGACGCAGGACTTCCTGCACCTTGAAGACATTGACGCCAAAAAGCTGACGTCCGCCGAGACGGAACAGCAGCAGCGCCAGGCGATTGTGGCCGGCCAGTCGGGTCCGCTGGTCGATCCGGTTGAGCAGGTCATGGGACATGGCTGCTGTATCGGCGCAGGGGCGGCCGAACTTGAGGGCTTTTGTAGAGTCGAGCCATGCTCGACTGCCGCTCTTGTAGAGTCGAGCCATGCTCGACTGCTTTGCTCCGAACAGCCAGTCGAGCATGGCTCGACTCTACAAGGGCAGGGCTCTGGCACGCCGCTTGCACGCACCCGGCCAGGTCTTTCCGAGCAGGAGGCGCCATGCGCCGGATCACATCTCTATTGGGCATTGCACTGGCGCTCGCCTCGCCGTGGGCGGCCGCTGCCGATTGGCAGCCGGTGGCCAGCATCCGCACGGCGGCGCTGTCGACCCTGGCGGCCGGCAGCGAGGGCGAGGCCGTGGTGGCCGACGCGCTGCGCCTGCCGCGCTGCGGGGCCGCCCTGCAGGTGCAGCCCACCGCCAACACCACGGTGGAGGTCAGCTGCCCCGATGCCGGGGGCTGGCGCCTGTTCGTGCCGGTGAAGGTGCGCCACAACCAGGCGGTGCTGGTGCTCACCCGTGGCATTGCCACTGGAGAAACCCTGGCGGCGGCCGATATCAGTACTGCCCAGCGTGACGCGGCCCGGATCGCCGGCGCCGTATTGTCCGATCCCGCAAGCGCTGTCGGTCGTATCGCCCGTCGGCCGCTGCAGGCCGGAAGCCTGTTGTCGGCCAACGACCTGGTCACCGAGCGTCTCATCAAGCGAGGAGACAGTGTGGCCCTGGTGTCCCGGCGCGGCTCGGTCGAGGTGCGCATCGCGGGCCGGGCGATGGGCGATGCAGGCGAGAACGAGCGCGTTTCCGTTGAAAACCTGTCCTCCCGCCGAATCGTGCAGGGGACGGTGGACGCCCATGGTGACGTAATCGTGGCGCGTTGAAAAAGTAAGAGATTTCCCTAAAGATCACGGCCCTGCGGTCGTTATCCCTTGTGAACGGCAACTCCAGGACACCCCATGAGCCAGAAAATCGACGGCAACCTGCAGGTCCCCCAGGCACTGCGCAGCGTGACGACCCCGGCCACCAAGCCGGGCGTCAGCGGTGATGCACCGGCCCGCCCGGTGGAGGCCGCTGACAGCCTGCGCCTGACCGGCGAGGCGACCAACCTGCAGGCGCTCGAGCGTGAGCTGAGCACCGCCCCGGCCATCGACACCCAGCGTGTCGCCGCCGTGCGCGAGTCGCTGCAGAACGGCAGCTACAAGATCAATCCGGACGCGATTGCATCGCGCATGCTTGAACTGGACCAGCAGCTGCAGGGATGACCGCGGCGATGAGTGAACATCTTCAGCGACTTGCCCAGGCCCTGGATGTCGAACACCAGGCCCTGGTCGAGCACGATGTGCACGCGCTGATCCGCGCTACCGGCGCCAAGCTGGAGGCGCTGCGTGCCCTGGATTCGACCCCGCCGCTGGGCGAGGCCGAGCAGCTGCAGGCGCTGGCCGAGCGCAACCGCGCCAATGGCGTGCTGCTGTCGCGCCGCCGCCGCGAGGTGGATTGGGCGCTGCGCCAGCTCGGTCGCACCGAAGCATCGTCCTCGTACGACGCCAAGGGCCAGGCGCACACGGTCAACGCACGCCGGCCACTCGCCGTCGCCTGACCGGCCTGGGGCGCACCCCGGCAGTAGATCCACGCCATGCGTGGATGCGGTCAGGCTGCTGCGCTGCGCGGCAGCGCGTATATTGGGCGCCTGTTCGCAAGCCCCCGAGTCGCCGTGTCTGCCGCCAACGCCCTGGTTACCGCCCCCCTTCCCCCGCAGCCGGTGCTGCAGGCCCTGCTTGAGCGCCTGCGCGAAGGGCTGCTGCTGTTCACCGAAGACGGGCAGGTGGCCCTGGCCAACCCGGCCGCGCAGAACCTGCTGGGCAGTGAAGAAGCCGCCGCAGCGGCGCCGCAGCGCCTGCGCGAGCTGCTGCCGCCGGATGCGCTGGAGCAGGCGCGCCTGCACGGGCAGTGGAACGGCAGCCTGCCGGTAGGCGAGGGGGTGGTCATCGCCCACCTGTACCACCACGGCCAACCCGGCAGTGGCCACTACCTGGCCCTGTTCCGCCCCATCGAGGGGCAGGAAGACTACGAGCGCGAACTGCAGCAGCGCCATGCCGAACTGCGCCAGGCCTACCTGCGCCTCAACGGCACCCAGGAAAAGCTGCTGCAGTCGGAAAAGATGGCCTCCATCGGCCAGCTGGCCGCCGGCGTGGCGCACGAGATCAACAACCCGATCGGCTACGTGCACTCCAACCTCGGCAGCCTGCAGGAATACCTGCGCAGCCTGTTCACCGTCATCGAAGCGTACGAGCGGGCCCTGCGCGCGCCGGACCCGAAGGCGCTGATCCCGGAAATCGACGATATCCGTGACCGCCTCGACATCGATTTCATCAGCCGCGACCTGCCGCAGCTGATGGCCGAATCGCGCGAGGGCATCGAGCGGGTGACCCGCATCGTGCGCGACCTGAAGGACTTCTCGTATTCCGGCCGCGACGAGTCGTGGAAGCTGGTGGACCTGCATTCCGGCCTGGAATCGACCATCAACATCATCTGGAACGAGCTCAAGTACAAGGTCACCCTGCACCGTGAGTTCGGCCAGCTGCCGCTGGTGGAATGCCTGCCGTCGGAGTTGAACCAGGTCTACATGAACCTGCTGCTCAACGCCGGCCATGCCATCGCCGAGCGCGGCACCATCACCGTGCGTACCGGCGTGGACGGCGACACGGTCTGGGTCGAGTTCGAGGATACCGGTGGCGGCATTTCGCCGGAGCTGCGCCAGCGCATCTTCGATCCGTTCTTCACCACCAAGCCGGTCGGCAGCGGCACCGGCCTGGGCCTGTCGATCTCCTACAGCATCATCAACAAGCACCACGGCCGCATCGACCTGGACAGCACGCCCGGCGTCGGCTCGCGCTTCCGCGTGGTGCTGCCGGTAAAGCAGCCGCGCTGACCTCGCTTCTGTAGAGTCGAGCCATGCTCGACTACGGCAAAAAGCAGTCGAGCATGGCTCGACTCTACAGGTGGGTCAACGCAGCGGCGTGCGATCCTCGCCGGCGTCTCCCGCTTCTACTGGCGTCGGCCCGGCATTGCTGCGCCGTTGTTCCTCGTACGTGCGGAATGCCTGGTGGATGTGCTTGCGCAGCTCATCATCGTTCCAGGGCTTGGTCAGGAAGCGGTAGATCGCACCGCGGTTGATCGCATCGGTCACCGTGTTCAGATCGGTGTAGCCGGACAGCACCAGGCGGATCGTGTCCGGGTAGAGCATCTTCACCCGGCCCAGGAACTCGGTACCGCTCATGTCGCTCATGCGCTGGTCGGACAGGATCACCTGCACGTCGTTGATCGCCAGCAGGTCGAACGCATCGCGCACGTTGCCGGCGGCCAGGATGCGATAGCCATCGCGACGGAACAGGCGCACCAGCGAACGCAGCACGTTCTCTTCGTCATCCAGCAGCAGCAGTGTGCGGTCCGGGCGGGTTTCGGCAAACGCTTCCGGGCGCAGGTAGCGGCGGCGGAGGGTCATGCCGGCGGCATCGGCCGACATCGGTTCGCCGAACAGGTAGCCCTGGAACACATCGCAGTCGTTGCGCCGCAGGAAGCCCAGTTGCGCCTGCGATTCCACGCCATTGGCGATCACCGTCATGCCCAGCTGGTGGCCCATGGCGATGATGGCGCGGGCGATGGCGGCCTCGCGGTTGCCGGCCGGCGCGCTCTTGATGAAGCTGCGGTCGATCTTCAGCTTGTCCACCGGGTAGCGCACCAGCGCGCTCAGGCTGGAATCGCCGGTGCCGAAATTGTCCAGGCTCAGGCTGATGCCTTCATTGCGCAGGTTGGCCAGCGTTTCGTGGACGAAGTTGACGTTGTTGGTCAGCGCGCTCTCGTTGATCTCCAGCGTCAGCATCTGCGCCGGCACGCCTGCGGCCTGGATCAGGCCCATCACCTCGGCAAAGAAGTTCGGCCGCAGCAGCTGCAGCGTCGACACGTTCACGGCGATGGTGAAGTCATCGAAGCCCTGGTCGCGCCACAGCCGCGCCTGCTTCAGTGCGCCTTCCAGCACCCAGGTGCCGATCTGCACGATGATGCCCAGGCGCTCGGCGGTACGCATGAAGCGCTCCGGCACCAGCATGCCCAGCGTCGGCGACTGCCAGCGCAGCAGCGCTTCCATGCCCACCACGTGGCCGTCGCGGGCGCTGACCAGCGGCTGGTAGCGCAGCTTCAGTTCGCCATTGGGAATCGCGTCGACGATCTGGCGGGCGATGATGCTTTCGCTGTGCGCGCTGGGCGGGGTATCCACCGCGTGGATGCGCACCGCATTGCCACCCTCGCGGGCAGCCTGGTACAGCGCGTCCTCGGCGTGGTCGAGCAGGCGCGAGGCGCTGCTGGCGTGCTCCGGGCACAGGCTTACGCCCAGCTTGCCGGTCATGAACAGGGTGTACGGCAGCACTGACAGCGGCAGTTCCATCTGCTGGCGGATCTCTTCGGCGAAGTCCTCCGGCAGCGGCAGGTCGGCAGTGCGCGGCACCGCCAGCAGGAACTCATCGCTGCCATGCCGCCACAGCTTGCCGCGGCCGCGCAGGTAGGACTGCAGGCGCTGGGCAACCAGCACCAGGGCCTGGTCGCCGACGTCGGCACTCATGTTTTCGTTGACCGATGCGAAGTGGTCGATGTCCACGTGCATCAGCATCAAGGGGGTGCCGCCGGAGGCAGCTTCGGTGACCATGACCTGCAGCTCGGGGTTGCCGGCGCCCAACCGATCAGGGGCGTCGTCGATGCTGACAAGGGGCATGTTGGGGTTCCACATGGCTCAGTATTCCGGGGAATCAGCGGCGGCCGCAGTGGCCGCCTGGTAGGGAAGGTGGACGTCGACGAGGGTACCGGCGCCATGCGCCGACTCGATATGGACATGGCCGCCGACGCTCTGCGCGCGTTCGCGCATCACGATCAGGCCCAGCCCGCGTGGGCCGTCCGGGTCGAAGCCCTCGCCGTCGTCACGGATCTGCAGGTGCAGGCCGCGCTGGTCGACATCGCGCAGCTGCAGCTGCACCTGGCTGGCACGGGCGTGGCGCAGCACGTTGGTCAGGCTTTCCTGGGCGATGCGGAAGCAGGCCTGCTCGATGCTGTTGTCCGGGCGCGAGGGCAGGGTATCGATTTCGGCCAGCAGCTCCACCGGCGAAGATCGGAACAGCACCCGCGCCTGCCAGCTCAATGCCGCCTCCAGGCCCAGTGCATCCAGCTGTGGCGGGCGCAGCAGGGTGGAGATGTCGCGCAGCTTCGCCACCGTGGTGTCGGCCAGGCTGACGATCTGCGCCAGGTCCTCGCCGCGGCGCTGCGCGTCCTCTTCATCCTGCGCCGCATACGCAGAAAGCTTGATGGCGGTGATCGCCTGGCCGATGTCATCGTGCAGGTCGCGCGAGATGGCGCGTCGCTCGTCCTCCTGCAGCGAGAACAGGCGGCCAGCCATGGCCTGCAGCTCGCGGTTGCTGATCTCCAGTGCGGTGCGCGTGCGCTCGGATTCGCTCAGGTCGCGCACGATCAGCAGCTTGCAGTCGCGGCCGCCGTAGCGCACTTCGCCCACGGCCAGGCCCGCATGGAAGCGGCGGCCATCGGCACGCTGCATCACCACCACGCTGTTGTGGCCAGGGCTGTGCTGCGGCTGGCCGGCGCGCAGCTGCACGCGCACGCGGTCCAGTTCAGCCGGGTCCACCAGCGCATCCAGCGGTTCACCCAGCAGGGTATGGCTGCCATAGCCGAACAGGGCCGCGGCCCAGGCGTTGGCGTACAGCACGTGCTCCTCGGACAGGATCACCACGCCGTCGGGCAGCACCCGCACCAGCTCGCGGAACTGCTCCTCGCGCTCACGCAGCAGGCGGCGCGACTGCTCGCGCTCGGTCACGTCCTGCAGGGTGCCCAGCACCCGCTCGCGGCCGGCCTCGTCCAGGCCACTCGCTGCGCGCAGGTGCACCATCAGCGCGCGGCCGTCCATCGACAGCACTGGCAGCAGTACGTCCACCTGCGCCGTGGGGCTGGTGCACAGCTCGGCCAGCAGCTGCTCGGTCTGGGTCGCAGTGGTCGGGTCGGCCGGTACCAGCAGTTCATCGAAGCGGTGCCAGCGCCGTGCCTCGGGCGGGCGCCGGCCAAGCAGGCGGTACACCTGGTTGGAATAGCGGCCGAGGCCGCTGGCCGGGTCCAGCTCCCAGGCGCCGATGCGGGCCAGTTCGTGAGCCTCTTCCACCCGGGCCAGGGCCTGGTCGCGGCGCAGCTGGGCCAGGTCTTCGGCCGTGCGGTCGATGGCGATCAGCAGGCGGGCGTTGCGCCCGTCATAGTCGATCGCGTTCGAGCGCAGTTCCATCTGCCGGACGCTGCCGTCGCGCAGCTGCAGCGGGGTGCGCAGGATGCAGATCTGCTCGGGTGCCTCGCGGATCGCCTCCAGCTTGGCCTGCAGCACCAGCCGGTCGCCAGGCGCCCACAGCACGTCGATGGCCTGCTGCAGCAGTTCGTCGCGCTCCCAGCCGAAGGCGAGGCAGGCGGCGGGATTGGCATCGAGGATGGCCAGGCTGTCCAGGTCGTAGACCAGGATCGGCCCGGGGTTGCCCTCGAACAGCTGCCGCAGGCGCAGCTCCGAGCCCTGCAGGCGGGTATGGGTGCGCAGCACGTGCTCGGCCAGCGGCCGCAGCAGCAGGTACAGCAGGCCAGCGCTGGCAAAGGCGAAGAAGGCGTCCTTCACGGTCTGCCAGAACGCCAGCTGCTGCGGGTCCGGCACCAGGGCCGCCATCGCGCCATCGGTGGCAATCATCCACGCCAGCGCCAGCACCAGGTAGCTCAGCACCACCCGGCGACGGTCACGACCCAGCGCCTTCGCCATCTGCGGGTCGGGAGCGGGGGCGGTGCCGGTCGGTTCTGCGGGCATGGACAGGGCAGGAGGAGGGGGCGCCGGCCATATTACCGCGCAGGTGCGCCTTGGCACTCAATTATCCGCCGGATGCGCCGTTAACCACTGCGTGCCCCGCTGTCGGGCGCGCCATTCCGGAGCAACATCGCGTGGACCAAGGGATCATCGCCAGCCTGCTGCAGCACCCGCTTGCCTCGGCGCTGGTCATCGTCGACCGTGGCGGGCGCCCGCTTGCAGCCAATGGTGCCGCGCGCGAGCACGGCCTGCCGTCGACGGTGGCGGCCTACGCGCCGATGCTGGAGGACCTGCGCCTGCTTGCGGCCGACGGTGGCATCGTCGCCTGTACCCTGCCGGGCGGACCCCGCGGTCACTACGATGGCTACCTGCGCGCGGTACACGATGGCAGCGGCAACCTGCTGGCCTTCACCCTCAGCGTGCCCGAGCCGGTGCCGGTGGATGCGGGCGGGCGCTGGGAGCTGGCCCTGGAAAGTGCCGGCCACAGCCTGTGGGACTGGGACATTCCCAGCGACCGGGTGGTACGCACCCCGGCGCTGGTGGACGAGACGGCCAACGCCATCATCGCCCGCGTGCACAGCGACGACCTGGGCGACATGCGCGCCGCGCTGGACGAACACCTGCGCGGCCACAGCGAGCAGTACAGCGCCCAGTTCCGGTTCCGCCAGGAAGATGGCCAATGGCGCTGGGTGCTGGATCGCGGCCGCGTGGTCGCCCGCACCGCCGATGGCCAGCCGCTGCGCATGGTCGGCACGCACACCGATATCGAGCAGCAGAAGCAGCTGGAAGCGCTGCTGCAGGAACAGCAGCTGCACCTGAGCGAGGCCCAGCGCATCGCCAGCATGGGCAGCTGGTCGTTCGACCCGACCAACCACCGGTTCTGGTGGTCGCCCGAGCTGCGCTCGCTGCTGGCCCTCGAGCCCGGCGAAGTGCCCGGCCAGCGCCGCTGGCTGAAGCAGCTGCACCCGCGTTCGCGCGGCGCGCTGCGTGCTGCGTGGCGCCGGCTGTGGCGTGACGGCCGCGCTGCCAACCTGGAACTTGAACTGACCCGTGGCAGCGAGCCATCGCAGCACCTGCGCCTGTGGATGCAGCCATTGCTGGACATGGATGGCCATCCCAAGCGCCTGCTGGGCCAGGTGCAGAACATCACCGAACAGCACCAGACCGACGCGCTCATCCGCTGGCGTACCGAACTGCTCAACCGCGTGTCCGCGCTGGGCCGCATCGGTGGCTGCGAGATCGAGGTCAGCACCCGGCACATGCAGTGGACCGAGGAGTGCTACCGCATCCACGGCCTGCGCAAGGAACCGATCACCCTGGACCAGGCGCTGGCGCTGTACACCGAAGATTCGCGCGCCCATTTCGAGGCTGCGCTGCAGCGCATTGCCGGTGGTGGCCTGCCCGAGCAGCTCGATCTGTGCTTCTACCGCCAGTCGGGCCTGCGCGTGTGGGTGCAGGTGCTGATCGAGCTGGACCGTCGCGATGGCCTGCCGCCGCGCTTCGTGGTCCTGTTCCGTGACATCACCCGCGAGCGCGAAGCCAACGAGCGCATCGAACTTCTGGCCCATTACGATCTGCTGACCGGCCTGCCCAACCGTGTCCTGCTCGGCGAGCAGACCGCCGAGGCCATCGAAGAAGCACGCGACCGCGGCACGTCGCTGGCGATGCTGTTCATCGATCTGGACGGCTTCAAGACCATCAACGACAGCTTCGGCCACGCCACCGGCGATGCGCTGCTGAAGGCCGCCGCCACCCGCCTGCACCAGAACCTGCGCAACAACGATCTGTTCGGCCGCTTCAGTGGCGACGAGTTCATCGTGGTGCTGCGTGACCTGGCCGAGCCGGAAGATGCCGGCCACGTGGCGCGCAAGCTGATCGGATCGCTGGCCGAGCCGCTGCGCCGGGGCGATACCACCCTGAAGGTGGGCGCCAGCGTGGGCATCGCGATGCTGGGCGATACCCAGACCGATTTCGATTCGCTGCTGCGCGCCGCGGATGCCGCGATGTACGCGGCCAAGGAAGCGGGGCGCAACACTTACCAGTACTACAGCCAGGACGCCCTGGCGCGCATCCAGCGCCGGCTGGAGATCGAACACGGCCTGCACGGCGCGATCGAGCGCGAGGAGTTCAGCCTGGCCTACCAGCCGTTGCTGCATGCCCACCACGGTGAGCCTCCCGCCATCGAAGCGCTGCTGCGCTGGCATCGCCCGGGCATCGGCTACTGCAGCCCGGCCGAGTTCATCCCCATTGCCGAAAAGTGTGGCGAGATCGTCCGCATCGGCGACTGGGTGCTGTCTGAAGCCTGCCGCCAGGCATCGGCATGGGACCGCGCCGGCCTGCGCTTCGAGCGCATCGCGGTGAACGTGTCGGCCGTGCAGCTGCGCGACCGTGGTTTTGCCGAGCGCGTCATCGAGATCTGCCACGCCCATGGCTGGCCGCCGCAGCGCTTGGAGCTGGAACTGACCGAATCGGCGCTGATCCGTGACACCGACATCCTGCGCCACTGTTTCGACGTGCTGGAGCGGCACGGCGTCCCGCTGGCGGTGGATGACTTCGGCACCGGCTTCTCCAACCTGCACTATCTCAACCGCTTCCCGGTAGGCCGCCTGAAGATCGACCGCAGCTTCGTGCAGGGCATGCTGCATGACACGGGCACGGCCGAAGTGACCCAGGCCATCGTCCATCTGGGCCATGCGCTGGGCATGAAGGTGGTGGCCGAAGGCGTGGAGACGCACCAGGAAGAAGACATGCTGCGCCGGCAGGGCTGCGACGAGATCCAGGGCTACCTGTACTCACGCCCGCTCAGCCCGCGCGACCTGGCACTGTGGCTGCGCCAGCAGCACGCCGCCCCGGAAGTCGCCCTGGCCCGGTAGCGCCGGGCCATGCCCGGCGGCACTGATCTGTGCCTTGGTGGGGGCCGACCGTTGGTCGGCACTGACGCCTGCACTCGCGATCATCCACGCATGGCGTGGATCTACTACCGGGCTTCGCCCTGGTGGGTGCCGACCGTTGGTCGGCACTGATGCCCGCACTCGCGCTCATCCACGCATGGCGTGGATCTACTACCGCGCTTCGCCCTGGTGGGTGCCGACCGTTGGTCGGCACTGATGCCCGCACTCGCGATCATCCACGCATGGCGTGGATCTGCTACCGGGCTGCGTCCTGGTGGGTGCCGACCGTTGGTCGGCACTGACGCCCGCATCGCATGGATCTACCGCAGCCGCGCGCGCACCGCTTCAACAACGCCGGCATAGCGCCGCCGCTGGATGTAATACCCCATGTAGAACACCAGCAGGAACACCACCATCGGCCACGCCATCGGGTGCACCAGGACGATCGGCAGCAGCATCGCGGTAAACACCAGCGCGAACCAGCTGCATCGACCAATCACCCCGCATCTCGCGGCGCCGCGTGTCGACCACCAGCTGGCCGCGCAGCAGCGGGAAGTAGCGGCCACCAAAATGCGGGGCGTAGCTCTCGCGGAACGCGACGCTGCCATCAGGCAGTGCATGGAACACCAGGCGCATCCACTTCTCGTCCGGAAGGTCATGCTCAAGCCCGCCCAGCGAGAGCTGGGCCAGCTGGGCCGGAGATGCGGCAATGCGCTGGTTGAACAGGGCAAGGCCGGTGCCGAAGAAGAACGGCGCCCACCGGACAAGCAGCAGGACTTCGACCAGCAGCAGGGCGATCAGGGTCAGGGCCATCGGTCTTCCATGAGCGGGACCGGCGCATCATGCCATAGCGGCTGCGGCACCATCACGCCGCGTAATTCAGTAGATCCACGCCACGCGTGGATGAAGTCAGGATGGCCTTGCTCCTGCAGGTCATTCCTCTTCAGCCAGATCGCTTAGGTCCAGGATCTGCGGATTGACACTGCTGGCAACGATGCTCCTGATCAGCCCTGGGCGGCGGCGAAGCGAGTAGGCGCGTATCGCATGGATGGGGCTGAATTCACACAGGGGGTAGCGCGAGTGCCCCACGATTACGGGTCTGTTGAAGTTAACGTCCTTGGGATCATCCAGTGGCAGGTCCCACCTCCCACCGTGTAACAGCCTGACGGTCTCTCCCAGGTATCGGGCAAGTATGACCCTCAGGGAGTCCCGCTCATCATCTGACAGTGTGACTTCCATCAAGTCATGCAGGCGTTCCAGCCTGTCGAGGCTTTCGGGGCTTCCATCGAGCGCAATGCCATGGATTAGTGCCTGCGCGACCAGCCATTCGATCTGGCCGTCCATGAGCATCAGGAATTGATCAAAGGCTTCGCGGGCCTCGTCCAGGTCAAGCGTCATGCTGGTGCCGTGTCAGATGGAGCGGGCAGTGTGTCCCGTCCGTGAAGCGCACGCCATGCAATAAATCCTAAATTGGCATCAGTGGTGCCGGATCGGGACACCCGTCAGGGATGTTTCAACGCATCCCCATCCAACCCAAGATCCCAGGCCATCCCCAGAAGCTCGCCAGCAGGCGCCGGTGGGGCAGGGCGGGCATCGGCCAGCTGCTGCAGTTCCTCGATCTCTTCGCGTGCCACCGTCTCCAGCGCCTGCAACTGCTCACGGACACCCGGGTTACGCGGGCGCTGGCTGGGGTCGATCGGGGGCAGGGCACGGATCAGGGTCATGGTGCGTGGGTCGGGAGCTTCCAACGGCAGGTTACAGGCAAAGGCCCCGGAATGACCGGGGCCTTGCGGGCTGCCGGAGCAGGCAGCGGACATCTGGATCAGAACAGCTCGACCGTACCGGCGCCCATGTTCTGCTGGGCAACCGGCTTGTGCGGCGGGCGTTCCCACTCGCTGCGCAGTTCGCGCAGGCGGCTGCCAGTGCGCTGCAGGGCAGTGGCGATCTCTTCGTCGAACACGCCGCCGTTACGGTGCAGCAGTTCCTGCAGGGCCACCGCTTCGCGGTTGATCGCGGTCAGGCGGTCCAGGTGGGTGTGTACGCCGCCCAGTGCCTGGGTGGCGATGTCTTCGAACTGCAGGGCGCGCACGGCCTCGGCCACGCTGCCGTCGATCGAGCGGGCGCACTCGGACACTTCGCGCATGCCATCGCCCAGCGAGGCGTTGATCTGGGCCACGTTGTCCAGCATCGCCGCCGCTTCCTGGCGCGCTTCGCGGGAGCGGTCCATGTCACGCGAGGCCATGTGCGAGACCGTCTCGCGCACCTTGGCAATGGCGTCCTTGGAGCTGTGGGCCAGCTTGCGGATCTGCTCGTTGAAGGTGGTCGAGCGCTCGGACAGGTTGCGCACTTCGTCGGCCACCACAGCGAAACCGCGACCGGCTTCACCGGCTCGGGCTGCTTCGATGGCGGCGTTCAGTGCCAGCAGGTTGGTCTGGTCGGCAATCGACTTGACGTCTTCCAGCAGGGCAAAGATGCCGTCCAGGTGCTGGGCCATCTGGTCGATGTGCTGCACGGTGGTGCTGCTCTGGCCGCTCACCTGTTCCAGCGCTTCCACCAGCTGTTCCATGCGGTGGCTGGCGTGCTGGGCAAAGCGGGCGACGTCGAGGCCGGCGCTGCCTTCGTCACCGGCGCGGTCGACGATGCGCGACAGGGCCTGGCTCTGCTGGCGGGACTTGCGGTTCATCGCATCGAAGCTGCCGCCCAGGCTGGACACAGCCTGGCGGATCAGGTCACGGGCGCGTTCCACTTCGCCACGCGAACCGTCGATCTCGTTGCCGACGAAGTTGCGCAGCTCGGTCAGCAGCTGGTCCTGCTCACGCAGGACACGGGCATGTTCCGGGGAACGATGCGCCTGGGCGCGGGTGGTCCACCACGCAAAGCCCAGCCAGCTCAGCGTCATCGTGGTCAGGATCGCCCAACGCAGGGCGGCCGGCCATTCGAAACCGATGGCGAAGGGGAGCAGCAGGGTCAGGGCCAGGGGGGCGGCCAGACGGATGAAAATGCGTGAGTACATGGACGTTCTCGGGAGGTGCACGGAGGATGTATCGGCCGTACCCCCTTTCTCTTTAACGTCGATGTGCTCTCTGAATGCGCCGGATTTCCGACGCATCGGTCAATCGGGGGCCGCCGGCATCGGGGTCGGATCCCTTTTCCATGGAAAAGGGCTCTGACCCCAGGCCCCAAGGCCCTCAGGCCAGCTGGCGGTCCACGGCCTCGGTCATCGCCTTGCGGCTGAGCAGGAAGTCCCAGTAGCTGCCCCCCAGCTGCCGCCACAGCACGGCGGCACGCACGGCTGCCAGCAGCAGCGCGCGGATCTCGGCCACCACCCCGGCCTGGCCCAGGTAGTGCGGGTTGCCCTGCACCATGACACGCGGCTTGAGGTGGCTGATGGTGTCCGCATACAGGCCACCCAGGCTGGCCAGCACGTCCGGGTGGCCGCTGTCGCCCAGCTCGAGGGCCTGGCGCTGGGCGCGCTCGATGCCCGAGGCGACCTTGTTCACGGTGGCACCGTCCTGCACGAACCGCCGCTCCAGCTGCAGCACCGACAGGGCCAGCTTGGGCAGGATCGGGTCCTGGCCCTGGTTGCGGAAGTAGTTGTGCAGCAGGCGCAGGCCGGACTTCAGCGCGTCGCGGTCACCAAACACCTCCTGCGGGGAGGCGGCATCGATGCGGAACACGCTGTCCACCGCGGTACGCACCGCCGCGGCGTCGGAATGGCCGGTATCGGCGATACGGCGCACCTGCTGCAGGGCCTGGGCAATGCCGGCCAGGGCCAGGACGCGGTCGTCGACAGTGAAACTCATGCAGCGATTACCTCAAAAGGAGAAGGGGTGGTGCGCAGGCGCTGTTCCAGCGGCGCATCGGTTGCGGCGATCACCGCGCCGCCCAGGCAGACATCACCGTCATACAGCACCAGCGACTGGCCAGGGGTCACGGCACGCTGCGGGCGGGCGAAGGTCACCAGCACGCTGCCATCGTCCAGCACCTCGACCGTACACGGCTCGTCCGGCTGCCGGTAGCGGGTCTGGGCGGTGCACTCGAAGCGGCGGGCCGGCGGCGCACCGGCAATCCAGTGGGCGGTCTCCGAGCGCAGCCGGTCGGACAGCATCCATCGGCTGTCACGGTCCTGGTCCACGTACAGCACGTTGCTGGCCACATCCTTGCCGACCACGTACCAGGGCGCGGCAGGGCGGCCGCGCACGCCGCCGATGTTCAGGCCTTCGCGCTGGCCCAGGGTGAAATAGAACACGCCCGGATGCTCGGCGATGACGCTGCCGTCGGCCGGATCGAGGATCTGGCCGGCCTTGGCGGGCAGGTAGCGGCCGAGGAATTCACGGAAATCGCGCTCGCCGATGAAGCAGATGCCGGTCGAATCCTTCTTGGCATGGGTCGGCAGGCTGACGTCGCGGGCGATCCGGCGCAGGTCGCTCTTTTCCAGGTCGCCGATCGGGAACAGGGTGGCGGCCAGTTGTTCCTGCCCCAGCTGGTGCAGGAAGTAGCTCTGGTCCTTGGAACGGTCGGCGCCGCGCAGCAGCAGCCATTGTTGGCCGCGCTGGGCGATGCGCGCGTAGTGGCCGGTGGCGATGCGCTCGGCCCCCAGCTCGCGGGCGGCATCCAGGAAGTGCTTGAACTTCACTTCGCGGTTGCACAGCACGTCCGGGTTGGGCGTGCGGCCGGCGGCGTACTCGGCCAGGAAGTGTTCGAACACCCCCTGCCAGTACTCGTTGGAGAAATCGCGGAAGTGGAACGGGATGCCGAGCAGGCCGCAGACAGCCACCGCATCGCGGCGATCATCCTCGGCGCGGCAGTCGCCACTGCCATCGTCGGCCCAGTTCTGCATGAACAGGCCGGCCACGGCCTCGCCCTGCTGCACCAGGCGCCAGGCGGCCACGGAGGAATCGACGCCGCCGGACACGCCCACCATTACCCGGGGACTGCTCATGCGACCTCCTGGACCAGGGAAAGCGGATGGCGCTGGCCGGCCAGGTAGTCGGCCACCACCTGCCAGACCAGCGGGCTGCGCAGGCGCGGGCCGGCGGCCTGCAGCTCGGCCGGGTCCAGCCATAGCGCGCGGTCGATGCCGGTATCCAGCGGCTGCGCCGGGTCGTGCGAGACCGGGCGGGCGGCGTAGCAGAAGCGCAGGAACGCCGTGCCGTCAGGCGCGGTCCACTGGTAGCAGCCGATGAAGGCGCTCAGTTCCACCGTCCAGCCGGTTTCCTCGCGGGTCTCGCGCAGGGCCGCGGCGGCGAGGCTCTCGCCTGGTTCCAGGTGGCCGGCGGGCTGGTTCAGCACCTGCCGGCCGTCAATGGTCTCTTCCACCAGCAACACGCGGCCGCCGTCGACCACCACGGTGGCCACGGTGGCATGCGGTGCCCAGCGCGGGTCCTGCACAGCGTTCAACTCAGAGGTCGTCCTTCTTGGTCAGCTCCAGCTCCATCGCATCGGCGGTCCGGATGGCCGCATCGATGGCGTCGCTGAGCTGGTCGGTGGTGGCATCGGCGTCGATCTTCACCACGAACATGGCGGTCTTGTCCTGCTTCACCCAGCCGCCCATCTTGGCGTCCTGGGAATCTTCCAGCAGGCGGTTGGCCACCGCTTCGGGGAACTGCTTGTCCTTGGACACATAGCCCGGCGACCACACCTCGCGGATGTTGTGGCTGCCGAAGTCCTCCACGGCCGAGCGCACGTAGACCATCTGCGTGCGGTCGCCTTCCACGTCGAACACCATCTGGTAGTCGCCGTCCTCGTCCACCTCGAAGGTGTAGCCCAGCTTCTCCAGGTGGCGGGCGACGGCGGCATCGGCCTTGCTGCTGTCAGCGGTGGTCGCGGCACCGGCGGTACCGGCGGCGGCCAGGGCGAGCAGCAGGGCAGGCAGAAGGGTCCTTTTCATGAAAATCCTGTGAAACGTGGGGGACAGGCGGTAATTGTGACGGCGGCCGTGCGTGCCGTCCATTCCGCGCCAGGCCGACGCAGCGCCGCCGCACCCTCTATAATGTACGGATGCCCCGCGAGTCTTCCCCCGAATCCCATCACGACCACGGTATCGCCGTGGAGCCCGCGCGCCCCGAAGTGGCGCCGCCGCCGTTCTACCAGGTGATGATCCTCAACGACGACTACACCCCGATGGATTTCGTGGTGGACGTCCTGCAGCAGTTCTTCAGCATGGACCTGGACAAGGCCACGCAGGTGATGCTGCACGTGCATACCCGTGGCCGCGGTGTCTGCGGGGTCTTCACCCGTGAAGTGGCCGAAACCAAGGTTGCCCAGGTCAACGAGTACTCGCGCATGAACCAGCATCCGCTGCTGTGCACGATGGAAAAGGCCTGACCCCCGGTAGTGCGTAGAGTCGAGCTTGCTCGACTGATCTTCAATGCAGTCGAGCAAGCTCGACTCTACCGAGTCAACGCCAGCAATCCGCACCGTTCCAGCCATGGCCGTTCTCTGGCCCCGCCTGCGTGCTCACGTTCAATCCGCCTGCCTTGCCCGCTGACCTCCGGGGCGAGGCGTGTTGCGGGTCATCACGTAGCAACGGACAGCCGATCGGGTAGGGTTCGCCGAAGCGCCGGCGGGCTGCCCGGGCGTGAACGATGATCAAGCAATCCGCACTGCTAACGCCATCTGAACGCAGCAATCCGCTAGGGTGATGGAAATCGCGTAGTCAGGCCGCATATTGTCCCCATCTGCCGCCGGAGTAATCCATGTTCAGCAAAGACCTCGAACACACCATCGGCCAGTGCTACAAGCGCGCCCGTGAGGCCCGGCATGAATTCATGACGGTCGAACACCTGCTGCTGGCACTGCTCGACAACCCGTCCGCCCAGGCTGTCCTCAAGGCCTGTGGTGCCGACGCCGAACGCCTGCGCCAGGAGCTGGAGCAGGCTATCGAGGCCTCGGTGTCCCGCCTGGCCGAAGACGACGGCCGTGATACCCAGCCGACCCTGGGCTTCCAGCGCGTGCTGCAGCGGGCCGTGTACCACGTGCAGTCCTCGGGCAAGAAGGAGGTCACCGGCGCCAACGTGCTGGTCGCCATCTTCGGCGAGAAGGACTCCCACGCCGTCTATTACCTCAACCAGCAGGACGTCACCCGGCTGGACGTGGTCAATTACCTGTCCCATGGCATCGCCAAGCTGGGCGAGGAGGGCGAGCAGCCGTCCTCCCCGGAAGGCGAGAGCCGCATGGAAGGCGGGGACGGTGAGCCCAAGGGCGATGCCCTGACCGAATTCGCCAGCAACCTCAACGAACAGGCCCGTGCCGGCCGCATCGACCCGCTGGTGGGCCGTGCGGACGAGATCGAGCGCACCATCCAGGTCCTGTGCCGCCGCCGCAAGAACAACCCGCTGTACGTGGGTGAGGCCGGCGTGGGCAAGACCGCGATCGCCGAAGGCCTGGCCCGTCGCATCGTCGAAGGGTCGGTGCCGGACGTGCTGGCCGACGCCGTCATCTACTCGCTCGACCTGGGCGCGCTGGTGGCCGGCACCAAGTACCGCGGCGATTTCGAAAAGCGCCTGAAGGGCGTACTGACCGCGCTGAAGAAGGTGCCCAACGCGGTGCTGTTCATCGACGAGATCCACACCATCATCGGTGCCGGTTCGGCGTCGGGCGGCACCATGGATGCCTCCAACCTGATCAAGCCGGCCCTGGCATCGGGCGAGCTGCGTTGCATCGGCTCGACCACCTTCCAGGAATACCGCGGCATCTTCGAGAAGGACCGTGCCCTGGCCCGGCGCTTCCAGAAGATCGACATCGTCGAGCCGACCGTGGGCGAAACCTACGAGATCCTGCAGGGCCTGAAGAGCAAGTACGAGGCCCACCATGGGGTTACCTACTCCGACGAGGCGTTGCAGGCCGCGGTGGACCTGTCGGTCAAGCACATTGCCGACCGGCTGCTGCCGGACAAGGCCATCGACGTGATCGACGAGGCCGGCGCCCGTCAGCGCCTGTTGCCGGAAGGGCAGCGCAAGGAGCTGATCGACGTCGAGGAAGTCGAGGCGATCATCGCCAAGATGGCGCGCATCCCGGCCAAGCAGGTCAGCGCCACCGACAAGGACGTGTTGCAGCACCTGGAGCGCAACCTGAAGATGGTGATCTTTGGCCAGGACCCGGCCATCGGCACCCTCGCATCGGCCATCAAGCTGGCGCGTTCGGGCCTGGGCAATCCGGAAAAGCCGATCGGCAACTTCCTGTTTGCCGGTCCCACTGGCGTGGGCAAGACCGAGGTGACCAAGCAGCTGGCGCTGCAGCTGGGCATCGAGCTGGTCCGCTTTGACATGTCCGAGTACATGGAGCCACATTCGATCAGCCGCCTGATCGGTGCGCCCCCGGGCTATGTCGGCTTCGACCAGGGCGGCCTGCTGACCGAGAAGATCGTCAAGACCCCGCACTGCGTGCTGCTGCTGGACGAAATCGAGAAGGCGCATCCGGACATCTTCAACATCCTGTTGCAGGTGATGGACCGCGGCGTGCTGACCGACACCAACGGCCGCGAAGCCAACTTCAAGAACGTGGTGCTGGTGATGACCACCAATGCCGGCGCGGCGCAGGCTTCGCGGCGGTCGATCGGCTTCACCAAGCAGGACCATGCCACCGACGCGATGGAGACCATCCGCCGCAGCTTCACGCCGGAGTTCCGCAACCGCCTGGACGCGGTCGTGCAGTTCCAGCCGCTGGGCTTCGAGCACATCCTGCGCGTGGTCGACAAGTTCCTGATCGAGCTGGAAATGCTGCTGCAGGAAAAGCACGTCAGCCTGTCGGCCACCCCGACCGCACGCGACTGGCTGGCCCACCACGGCTTCGATCCGCTGATGGGTGCCCGTCCGATGGCGCGCATGATCCAGGACAAGATCAAGCGCCCGCTGGCCGACGAACTGCTGTTCGGCAAGCTGGTCAATGGCGGCCGCGTCAGCATCGACGTGCGCGACGACGAGCTGGTGGTCGAGACCCACGCCGAACCGGAGCGCCTGCTGCCGGCAACGGTGGAATAAGGGCGGCCGGGCGCGGCCTGGTCACGATGTGATTGGCAAGGGCGGCTTCGGCCGCCCTTTTCATTTCCGCGACCGTTCAGCGCCCCTGCTGCGCCAACCGCTTGAAGGTCGCCGCATCGATCGGCTCGATCCGGGTCACCCTGCAATGGTTGCTGTCGGTCCGTAGCAGGGTACGGGCATTGCCGCAGATCTGTTCGGGCGTACTGCGCGTGAAAAACGTGTAGCTGGCCGAGGCAGCGGCGCCCAGGCAGCGCTTCTGCAGGTGGACTCGATAATGCGCATCGCCGTCGCGCAGCAGCACTTCCCGCTCCGTGCTGGACGGGCGGATGTCACGGTTGCCACCCAGGGCAATGCACTCGGCCTGTGGGGCGGGTTGGGCAGGGTCGGCGGCGTGTGCTGCAAGGGAACTGGCCAGCAGAACGACGGGCAACAGGGCGCGTGTGAGCAGGGCGTTCATGGCGAGGGCGGGGATGCGATCCGGATTGGATCGGATCCCACGATGCCGCTGGCGTCGCGGGTGCGAATCTGCCGCAAGCAGGCCTGACCGACGCCATGGTGCGTTCGGTCACGATGACCTCCGGCACGTAGGCCGGCCAGGCTCAGGAGCTGATGGCGCGGAAACCCAGTTGCCGGCCCTGGCCCATCGGGCCCTCGATCACGAACGCTACGGCCTCGTGCGGGATGTGCAGGCGCTGGCGCTGGCGTGTGCCGGCATGGGTGATCTCGCGCTCAGCGGCCAGGTACAGCGGGTGGGATGCGTCCATCTGGACGCAGATGAGGCAGGGCTGCCCAAACCAGGTGCCGTCAGGCCCCTTGCTGGCATAACAGCGGGCGGTCACGGACTGCGGGTCCAACACGATCAAATAGCTCATGCATCCAGAGGGTGGGCGAACATCACGCCAAGTCTAGCGATCCGTTCCCGCAACATCTTTCGGACTAATACGAAAAATCGCAGCCATCTGATGGCCCGGAGAGCGGGCACGACAAAAGGCCGGCAGCAGGGCCGGCCTTGTCAGGGTGGCGCAGGGCGCCGACCGCTTACTTCATGCGGTAGGTGATACGACCCTTGGTCAGGTCGTACGGGGTCATTTCAACCTTGACCCGGTCCCCGGTGAGGATGCGGATGTAGTTCTTGCGCATGCGGCCGGAGATGTGGGCGATGATTTCGTGCCCATTTTCCAGACGAACGCGGAAAGTGGTGTTCGGCAGCGTCTCGCTGACGGTGCCCTCGAACTCGATGGAATCGTCTTTCGACATGTAGTCCTGTGCGGTTCAGAAAACGGCCACGCTGGGCCTAAGGCGCGGTATTTTACGCGTCCTTCGCCCAGCTTGCAAAGATCCGGTTAAATTTCCGCCAGATCCCGGGCCGGCAGGCGCCCCACGGCGTGGGTCCACGGGCCTTCACGGCCTTCTTCGCGTACGGCCAGGCGGACATGCTGCAGGAATTCTTCCCGCGGCAGGTGAACGGCCCCCATCCGCAACAGGTGCGGGTTCTCCACCTGGGCGTCGATCAGGCGCCAGTCCCAGCGATGCAGGGTGGCGGCCAGCGCTGCCAGTGCGATCTTGGAGCCGCCGCTGGCGCCGCTGAACATGCTTTCGCCGAAGAACATCGTGCCGATGGCCACCCCGTAGATGCCGCCCACCAGGGTCTGCCGGTCCCAGACCTCGAACGAATGGGCGAAGCCAAGGTCATGCAGATGGCTGTAGGCGTCCACCATGTCCGGGCTGATCCAGGTGCCGTCCTGGCCCGGGCGCGGCGCGGCCGCGCAGGCCCGCATCACCTGGCTGAAGGCGGTATCGGCGGTGACCTCCCAGGTGCTGGCGCGCAACTGGCGGCGGAATCGGCTGGACAGGTGCACCCCGTCGGTGTGGAAGACCATACGCGGATCGGGCGACCACCACAGGATCGGCTCGCCCTCGCTGAACCACGGGAAGATGCCGCCCGCGTAGGCGTTGAGCAGGCGCAGCGGATGCAGATCGCCGCCCACCGCCAGCAGCCCGTCGGGCTTGCGCAGCGCGGTTTCGGCCGGAGGGAAGGGCGAATCCGGCGCATCGGACAGGCGCCAGGGCAGCGGGCGGGTCATGCGGGTGATTGTATTCGTCGCGACCCCGCCGGAACGCGATGGTGGATGCGCCTTGGCTCTGGTAGTGCCGGCCGCTGGCCGGCAGAGCCGCTTCAGTCGAGCAAGCTCGACGCTACCCGCCCGCGCGGAATGGGCTGTGCCCCATCAGCTCCTGCCGGTACCGGCGCACATCGCGCCGCTCCTGCTGGCACCACTCCTGCAGCGCCTCGGCAAATTCCGCATCGGCCACCCAATGCCGGCTGCGCACCAGTGTTGGCAGGAAGCCGCGTGCCAGTTTGTGCTCGCCCTGCGCGCCGGGCTCGAAGCGCGTCAGGCCTTCGCGCAGGCAGTACTCGATGCCCTGGTAGTAGCACGCTTCGAAATGCAGGCCGGGCAGGGTGGCGCCACCCCAGTAGCGGCCATAGAGCGTGTCGCCCCCGCGCAGGCACAGCGCGCCGGCAATCGGCTCGCCGTCCTGCTCGGCCAGGAACAGCACCAGCCCGCGGCCCAGCGAAATCGCCAGGTGGCGCAGGAACGCCTCGGTCAGCGCCGGCGCATTGCCGTATTCGAGGAAGGTCTGCAGATAGAAGCGGTACATCGCCTGCAGGTCGGCGCGGCTGGCGTCATTGCCATGCACCACCCGGAAGGTGATTCCCTGGCGGGTGACCTTGGCGCGCTCCTGACGGATGTTCTTGCGGTGCTTATGGTCCATTGCAGCCAGGAACTGCTCGAACGTGGTCCAGTCGCCCGGGTTCTGCCACTGGAACTGCACGTCTTCGCGCAGCAGCCAGTCGTCATTGAAGGCGTCGTCGTCGCTGGCGGTGTGGAAATTGATGTGCGCCGAAGACACCTCTAGCCCGTGCAGCTGCTCGCGAAGCACCGCCAGCAGTGCAGCCCGGTCCCCGCCATCGCGGGCCAGCAGGCGG
Organism: Stenotrophomonas sp. ZAC14A_NAIMI4_1; assembly: GCF_003086915.1. Classification (NCBI taxonomy): domain Bacteria; kingdom Pseudomonadati; phylum Pseudomonadota; class Gammaproteobacteria; order Lysobacterales; family Lysobacteraceae; genus Stenotrophomonas; species Stenotrophomonas sp. ZAC14A_NAIMI4_1. The sequence goes on along the minus strand of NZ_CP026002.1, from coordinate 3,627,172 downwards.
GGTCCCGTCACCGGCGAGTACGGCACCGCGCCCAGCCACTTCGGGTAGTAGTCGCGACCGTGCCGCGCATAAGCGTTCGCCCAGGCGTGGTCGAACACGAACTCACCGTGGGAGTTGGTTTTCAGGTAGCCCGGGATGGCGCCGACCAGGGTGTCGTCATCCCACAGGGTGAGGTGCCGTGGCTGCCAGCCCCAGTCCTCGCGCAGGCAGCCGTGGGCCTCCAGCCCGGACAGGAAGGCGTGGCTGACGAAGGGGTTATGGCCGTCGTGCAGGGCATCCCAAACGGTGTCGGGAATGGCCTGCAGGGAGTCGAGTAAGCGGGCGGAGAGCATGGGGAAAGGATAGGGCAGGTGGGGTGCGAGCGGGGCTAGCGGAATCGGGCTGGTCGACTGAAGAGGTCGAGCCAGAGCCAAGCAGATGTGGCTCTATCGAGTCGTGGAGACATCTCCCGACGCAGGGCGGGTTCTTCTTAGTGAAGGCTTTGGACCCCGCACAGAGTTCTCGATTGAATTGAGTCTCAAAGTTGGTCGAGTGATCGTAAATGAACCGCTTTTTTTACAGGCCGTGTCAGCGCGTAAAGGCTTTCGCTGACTCAGGGGTGGGAGTTGCGTCATGAAAGATCGCAATTGCCTCATTAGCGCCAAGGACGTGATGTTTTTCAATAATTTTTCGAGACACAGCAAGGAAGTGTTTGTCAGTGTCTTTGGGCGCGGGTCTCGTGGCGCATCCTCACCTTTCTCAAGGAATTGACATGGAAACCAAGCGGGCACTTCGAAATAGTTGGCTGGCTTCGATACTCGCCTGTAGTGCGGCTTGCCTATGCGCGTCCGCGAGCAACCCGCCGCCGCTGGGAGAGACCGACGCGGCGCTAGATCTTCTCCTTACCCGGAAAGCGCAGGAAATACTCGATACCCATCGATTGCGCGAATCCAAGCCGCTGGGGGCGTCCGTCAGCGCCTCGGTCGACATTTCGCAGCGGAAAATGGTTATACGATTCGGGCCTGGAGTCTTGCCGCTGGAGGACGATCATTCCCTTGAGGAAATGGAGCAATACGTCAGGAATACTTTGGAGGCATATGCTCTGCAGGCGGGTGTGGGTGAGGTTGAGATCGTCGTGCTCTACGAAGGGAGGCTCTATTGGGAGCACTTTCCCCGGAGCGTCCTCGCCCCTCTTCAAGCTGTTCCTCGGCAGGCCGGAGGTTCAGTTCTCGTTTCCGCCAGTCACGGTCTCTTGCGCACGCACCCTGGCCTGCAGTGGGAATTCCAGCGTCCCGAGCGGAATGGCATTCTTGAGGATCTGATCACACCGGGGTACGCAGACGAACTTGCACGGCTTCTCACGGATCGCGCTGATCTGACTGTGCATCGCGCCCGTCGTGGCGGAAATGACATTCATTCAGATTCGATGCGGCCTTGGAAAGAAATGTCAGCGCGATACCATCTCAAGAATCTCCTGCCTGAGCGCACAGACATTTGGCATCATTTTGCCAACAGCAACCGGAACGATAGAGAGGTGCTGGACGATATCCGGGCTCGTCCCTACTACGCCAATCATCTCGGTGTAGATGGGATGCTTAGTATTCACACAAATGCCGGCGATCCAGTCGCGCGAGGCTCTCGGGTTCACTACCACCCCAGCAAGCCAGGGGATCGGCTGCTGGCAGATCTCACGCTTTGCTATATGCGGGAAATCATCAATTCACAGGACGGGTATGTCGAATTTCCCGTGGCACGGAGTGGTGTTGCTGCGGGACATGGCGAGAACAGTTTCGCAACCATGCCGTCTGTCGTCGTTGAAGTTGCATTTCACACCAATGCTGCGGACGCCGTCGCTCTTCAGGATCCCGTCTTCCGTACGGCATCCATGAAGGGCGTCGAAAAGGGCTATCGACTCTTCCGCGAAGGAAAGGGCTGCGTCCCGCTCAAGGCCGAGCCAATTGACGGCATTCACCTTCCAGCAGGGGGCGCGCAGCAGGTTGATGTCGTATTTGAGGGCTATCCGCAGTACCCCATCGAGTTAGTGACAACTAACGTCGGTTGCCCGCCGGGCTGGAAATGTACTGATTCGCGCGTACGCATCGAACGGCCGGGTGCGAAGCCAAGTCAAGTCACCTTGCGATGCGAGAACACGGGAAGCGCACCCATCTATTGGAACACCCAGGTGGTCGACGATGATGGCGTTAAGTCTCCGCCCGTGCCGCACTGGGTTCAGTGCATCCGCGGACCAGGAAGCGCGGTTGCAAGTCCTGGTGTCCACGCCGGAGTCGAGGCTGCATCAGCAGGATGAAAAAACGGGCGCTTCCGCGCCCGTTTTCTTCAGTCGAGCATGACTCGGCCCTATAAAGGCCGGATGAAGCCTTGCACTGAATTTCTCAATGCAAATCTGGAGAAAAATCCATGAGAGTGGCTCGGGCATTTTGGCCTGCTCTAGGATCCATTCTTTTCATCGCTGGGGTACTTGCAGTGCCGAGGTCACTAGCCGAGCCTCGTACCGAGGTGTCTGGGTCGCTGCGACGCGACGCACAACTTGACGCGTCACTGACCCTTAGGGCGCAGGAGATCCTGGATCGAATGGAGCGGCTTGAGGGGCAGTCGAACGATATCCGTGTGCAGGTCTCGTTCGAATTCAATGAGGGGGCGCTTCGGATTCATTTTGGTCCTGGGATCCTGCCGAATGACTACGGCGCAAGCTTTGAGGATCAGCATGACGACTTCCGACACAGCTTGACGCACATTGCGCAAAAAGCTGCGCCAGTAAAAGTAATTACATTCCGCTACGACGGCCGCGAGATCGAAGCGTACTTCCCGGAACTCAGGCAGGAGGCGGAGGATGCTCAGAGGGCGCGCGAAAGGAGGTCGCTGGGCATGGGCACTCCCGATGCGGTGTGCATCCGTGGGTCGGGAGGTGCGGTTGCCAGTGCTACCGTCCCCGCCGGAGTCGAGCCTGCGACAGCGGGATGAAAAAACGGGCGCTTGCGCGCCCGTTTTCTCCCGTCGAGCATGGCTCGACGCTACAGGAAAGACAGCTGAAGCCTCAGCTGGCCTTGCCCTGTGCGTCCAGGTAACGCTCGGCGTCCAGTGCGGCCATGCAGCCGAAGCCGGCCGAGGTGATCGCCTGGCGGTAGTGTTGGTCGGCCACGTCGCCGGCGGCGAACACGCCTTCCACCGAGGTCTGGGTGGCGTTGCCGCCCAGGCCCGAGCGGATTTCCAGGTAGCCGTTGTTCATCGCCAGCTGGCCGTCGAACAGCTGGGTGTTCGGGTGGTGGCCGATGGCCACGAAGAAGCCGTGGGCGTCGATGTCGCGGGTGCTGCCGTCCAGGGTCGACTTCACACGCACGCCGGTGACGCCGGCGTCGTTGCCCAGCACTTCTTCCACCTGGTGGTGCCAGACGGTCTCGATCTTGCCGGCAGCCACCTTGGCGAACAGCTTGTCCTGCATGATCTTTTCCGCCTTCAGGGTGTCGCGGCGGTGGACCAGGTAGACCTTGCGGGCGATGTTGGACAGGTACAGGGCTTCCTCGACGGCAGTGTTGCCACCGCCGACCACGACCACGTCCTGGTCACGGTAGAAGAAGCCGTCGCAGGTGGCGCACGCCGAGACGCCGCGGCCCTTGAAGGTCTCTTCGGTCGGGATGCCCAGGTACTTGGCCGTCGCGCCAGTGGAGATGATCAGGGCATCGCAGGTGTACTCGTGGCTGTCGCCGATCAGCTTGAACGGACGCTGGGACAGGTCGGCCGTATGGATGTGGTCGAAGATGACCTCGGTCTCGAAGCGCTCGGCGTGGGCCTGCATGCGCGCCATCAGGTCCGGGCCCATCAGGCCATGGGCGTCACCCGGCCAGTTGTCCACCTCGGTGGTGGTCATCAGCTGGCCACCCTGCTGCAGGCCGGTGATGACGACCGGCTTCAGGTTGGCGCGGGCGGCGTAGACGGCGGCGGTCCAACCGGCCGGGCCGGAACCGAGGATGACGAGGCGCTGGTGGCGGGAGGGCAGGCTGGTGCTCATGTAAACTCGCGAAAAGGTAGATGGGACAAGGCGCTGGCGATGTTTGCGCAGCATCCTCGGCAGGTCATAGAGTGGCGGCTGGGGCGGGGTGATTCAAGCCGATGAACAGAACGCCGTCACCCATGGGTGGTTTTGGCGCCTGTCGGCACCCTTGATGTCACCCGTGACTGAAAACTGACGCCGTGTCGTTTATTATCAAACACTAACAGCGCATTCCAAAGGTATGGTCTAAGGTGGCGAAGCAGGTGCCCGAACGCTCCAAGTCCGACGACAAAAAGGCGTCGCGTCGCTCGGCGGCAGCGGCCACAACCGACAATCCCCGTCGTCAGCGCCTGTGGCGCGACCTGGGGTTGATCGCCATCGCGCCGGCGCTGCTGTATCTGGCGGCCAGCCTTTTCACCTATTCAGCCAGTGACCCGGGTTGGTCGCACACCGGCAGCGTTGTCGCGCCCGTGCACAACATGGGTGGCCGTGCCGGCGCGTGGATCGCCGACGTGCTGCTGCAGCTGTTCGGCTACATCGCGTTCCTGTTGCCGGTGGTGCTTGGTGCGCTGGCGTGGATCGCCATGTTCGGCCTGAAGCGCGAAAGCAAGGGCGAGAACGATCTCGATCCGGCCCTGCGCCTGGTCGGCCTCGTCGGCTTCCTGATCGCCGGCACGGGCTTCCTGCATGTGCGCCTGTTCAGTGGCGACGTCTCCAGTGCGGGCGGCATCCTCGGCAAACTGGTCGGCAATTCGCTCACAGTGGGCTTCGGCGCGCTGGGCGCCAACCTGTTCGTGCTGGTGCTGCTGCTGGCTTCGATCACCCTGGCCACTGGCCTGTCGTGGTTCGCGGTGATGGAGAAGATCGGCCGTGGCGTCATGTCGCTGGCGCCGCTGCTGGAACGCAAAAAGGAACAGGCCACCGAGTGGCAGCAGACCCGCGCCATGCGCGAGGAGCGCCAGGAAGTGCGCAAGGCTGACGCCGAAGTGCGCGCCAAGCGTGAGCCGGTGAAGATCGAGCCGCGCCCGGAGCCGGTGATCGAGAAGAGCGACCGGGCCAAGCGCGACACGCAGATCCCGATGTTCCGTGGCGTCAATGGCGACGGCTCGGACCTGCCGCCGCTGGCGCTGCTGGATGATCCCAAGCCGCAGCCGGTGGGTTACGACAAGGACACCCTGGACGCGCTGTCGCGGCAGATCGAGTTCAAGCTCAAGGACTTCCGCATCGACGCGCAGGTGGTCGGTGCCAATCCCGGCCCGGTCATCACCCGCTTCGAGATCGAGCCCGCGCCGGGCATCAAGGTCAGCCAGATCAGTTCGCTGGACAAGGACATCGCCCGCGGCCTGTCGGTGAAGTCGGTGCGCGTGGTCGACGTCATTCCGGGCAAGTCGGTGATCGGCCTGGAAATCCCGAACGTCACCCGGGAGATGATCTACCTCTCCGAACTGCTGCGTTCGAAGGAGTACGACAAGTCGGCCAGCGTGCTGACCCTGGCCCTGGGCAAGGACATCGCCGGCCGCTCCACCGTGGCGGACCTGGCGCGCATGCCGCACCTGCTGGTGGCGGGTACGACCGGTTCGGGCAAGTCGGTGGCGGTCAACGCCATGGTGCTCAGCCTGCTGTTCAAGGCCTCGCCGAAAGACCTGCGCATGCTGATGATCGACCCGAAGATGCTTGAGCTGAGCGTCTACCAGGGCATCCCGCACCTGCTGGCGCCGGTGGTCACCGACATGAAGGAGGCCGCCAACGGGCTGCGCTGGTGCGTGGCCGAGATGGAGCGCCGCTACAAGCTGATGAGCGCGGTGGGCGTGCGCAACCTGGCCGGCTTCAACAAGAAGGTGAAGGACGCCCAGGACGCCGGCCAGCCGCTGATGGACCCGCTGTTCAAGCCGAACCCGGAACTGGGCGAGGCCCCGCGTCCGCTGGAGACGCTGCCGTTCGTGGTCATCTTCATCGACGAATTCGCCGACATGATGATGATCGTCGGCAAGAAGGTGGAAGAGCTGATCGCCCGCCTCGCGCAGAAGGCGCGTGCGGCCGGCATCCACCTGATCCTGGCGACCCAGCGCCCGTCGGTGGACGTGATCACCGGCCTGATCAAGGCCAACATCCCGACCCGCATCGCTTTCCAGGTCAGCTCGAAGATCGATTCGCGCACCATCCTGGACCAGTCCGGCGCCGAAACGCTGCTGGGCCACGGCGACATGCTGTACCTGCCGCCCGGCACGGCCATGCCCGAGCGTGTGCACGGCGCCTTCGTTTCCGACGATGAAGTGCACCGCGTGGTCGAGCACCTCAAGGCGATGGGCCCGGCCGATTACATCGATGGCGTGCTGGACGAAGTGCAGACGATGGGCGATGGCGTGGTGGTCGGTGCGACCGGCCTGCCGGAGACCAGTGCTGCAGGCGACGAGTCCGATCCGCTGTACGATGAGGCGCTGCGGGTGGTCACCGAGACCCGCCGTGCGTCCATTTCCGGCGTGCAGCGCCGCCTGAAGATCGGCTACAACCGTGCGGCACGACTGATCGAGGCCATGGAAGCGGCCGGCGTGGTCAGTGCCCCCGAGCACAATGGCGACCGCACGGTGCTGGCACCGCCGCCGCCGAAGTAAGCCCTGCTACGCCTACGACGTCCAAGGATCCGACGCATGTTCCGACCCGTTCCCTGCGCGCTGGCGCTGGCCTGTCTGCTTGCCGCCAGCCCGGCCCTGGCCGGGGCGTCGGCGGCGGCGCCGACACCCGCGCCGCCGTCGGTCGGCAGTGATGCCGAGGCCAGCAACAATTTCAGCTTTGTCCGCTACCGCGCGGATTACGTGGTGCGGCCGGATGCCGGCAACGTGCAGACCGAAACCTACGAGATCCTGCTCAAGACCAAGGCGGCGGTGGAACAGTTCAGCCAGGTGCGGCTGAGCTACAGCGAGAAGATGGAGACCCTGGATGTGGTCAGCGCCTATACGCTGACCGCCGACGGCCAGCGCCGCGACGTGCCCGCCGACCGCATCTACACCCAGGAAAGCTATTCCAGCGCAGCCGCGGCCATGTATGCCGACCGCAAGGTGCGGGTGATCGTGTTCCCGAACCTGGCGCCGGGCACGCGCCTGGTCTACCAGGTGCGCCGCACCCAGCAGACCCCGTATTTCCCCGGCTACTTCGGCCTGTGGGAAACCTTCAACGTGTTCACCCAGTACGACGATGCCGAAGTGACCCTGAGCGCGCCGGCCAGCCTGCCCATGCATGTGGACAGCCGGGGCGTGCAGGGCAGCGACACCCCGACGGTGAAGAACGGCCAGGCGCAGTGGCGCTGGCGCTACCAGCGCCGCGACCCGATGCAGGCGCAGAACTGGGCGGCGGCGGTATGGGAATTCGGCCCGAACATCATGGCCAGCACGTACCGTGACTGGGCCCAGGTCGGGCGCGCCTACCAGGTCAAGGCCGGCCAGGCCGCGCAGGTAACCCCGCAGATCCAGGCGCTGGCCGATGAAGTGACCGCCGGCCTGGGCGACCGGAAGGCGCAGGCCGACGCGCTCTATCGCTGGGTGGCGCAGAACATCCGCTACGTGGCCGTGTACCTGGGCAACGGCGGGCTGGAGCCGAACAGCGCGCAGAGCATCCTCGACAACCACTATGGTGACTGCAAGGACCATGTGGTGATCCTCGAAGCGCTGCTGGCAGCCAAGGGCATCGCCAGTTCGCCGGTGCTGATCGGTGCCGGGGGTGGCCCGACGCTGCCGAAGATTCCGGTGCTGGGCCGCTTCAATCACGCCATCACCTATGTGCCCGAGTTCGATCTGTACCTGGATTCGACCAGTGCCTGGGCGCGCTTCGGCCAGCTGCCCGATGGCGACCTGGGGGCGCCGGTGCTGCGCACCCGTGATGCCACCCTGGCGCGCACGCCGGACAACGACCCGCAGCGCAATGCCACGGCGATGGACGTGCGCTTCACCTTCGATGCGCAGGGCAACCTGCGCGGTGAGACAGTGCCGCAGCTGAGCGACAACGCAGAAATCGGCATGCGCGCGCAGTTCGCCCAGCTCAATGCGCAGAACCGGGCACGTGCCGAAGAGTCGATCATGGCCGCCTCCGGTTTCGACGGGCGCGGCCAGCTGCAGCTGCTGGGCGTGCCGGTCGACCTGACCCATACGTTCGGCTACCGCATGGCGTTCCAGGCCGAAGACTACGTGGACTTCAGCGTGGCCGGCGGCATGGCCGTGCCGGACCCGCCGGGCGGCGAATCGGTGCGCGGGCTGTACGCCACGGCGTCGGCCCCGGCCAACGAAACGCCGTTCTACTGCAACGCCAGCCTGCGCGAAGAGACCTACCGCCTGCAGTTCCCGGGCAGCGTGCCGATCATCGCCATCCCGCAGAGCCAGCATTTCAGCAATGCTGCCGGTGACTACCGGGTGGACTGGACGCGGCAAGGGCAGGAGGTGGTCGTCCATCACCGCCTGCAGCAGAACGCCGTGCGGGGTGCCGATGCGCTGTGCCAGCCGCAGGATTACCCGGCCTTCCGCGCACTGTATCGCGAGGTGCGGCGCGGTTTCCGTGGGCAGGTGCTGTACGGCAGATTGCCGGGCGCGGCCGGCTGAATCGCCGATGCACGCGCGGGGCGGCATAATGTCGCCCTGATCGCCCATTCATCTTCATCCGGGCACACTGGCTCCCAACTTTCCTGGCGCATGCGCCCACAGGATTCCTGCATGAACATCCGCTTCCGTCGTTTCCTTGCCACCACCACCCTGGCCGTGGCCTGCGCCGCTGCCGGCAGCGCCTGGGCCGGCGCCCGCGATGACCTGAAGACCTTCACCAGTGGCCTGAAGGGCCTGGATGGCCAGTTCAGCCAGCAGGTGTTCGACAGCCGTGGCAAGGTGAAGGAATCGACCAGCGGCCGTGTCGCCCTGTCGGCGCCGCGCCTGTTCCGCTGGGAATACGTGCGCCCGCATGAGCAGCTGATCGTGGCTGACGGCAAGAAGGTCTGGATGTACGAGCCGGACCTGGAGCAGGCCACCGTGCGCGAGCAGGGCAAGGAAGAGCAGAACAGCCCGCTGACCGCGCTGATCAATCCGGCGCTGCTGGAGCAGCAGTACGACCTGAGCGAAGAGGCGGCCAAGCGTGACGGCCTGCAGTGGCTGTCGCTGTCGCCGAAGCGCGACACCGAAGCCAGCTTCCAGTACGCCGCCCTGGGCTTCAACGCGCAGGGTCTGGCCAAGATGGAAATCACCGACGCGGTTGGCCAGCGCACCGTCATCACCTTCAGTGGCTGGAAGCGCAACCCGGGCTTCGCCGCCGGCACTTTCAGCTTCACCCCGCCGAAGGGCACCGACGTCATCGGTAACTGATCAAGGTTGCCGACCTGGTGGGTGCCAACCGTTGGTTGGCACGCTTTTGACCTGCCGGCCAACGGCCGGCACTACCGATGCGCCGGACCCACCGCTCTGGTGGGTGCCAACCGTTGGTTGACACGCTTTTGATCTGCCGGCCAGCGGCCGGCACTACCGACATGGTTCGCCGGGCAGGGCCCGGCGCTACGGTTGGGCAGCGCGGTACAATGAGCGCGTGCCAAGACATCGTTCCACTTCATTCCCCGGCCCCGATCTGCTGAGCGTCGATCGGGATCATCTGCGCCCGCTGGCCGAGCGCATGCGCCCGCGCACCCTCGACGAAATGGTCGGGCAGAAGCGCCTGCTGGCGCCTGAAAGCGCACTGCGCCGCGCGGTCGAATCGGGTCGCGTGCATTCGATGATCCTGTGGGGGCCGCCGGGCTGCGGCAAGACCACGCTGGCGCTGCTGCTGGCCGAGTATTCCGACGCCGAGTTCCGCGCCATCTCGGCGGTGCTCTCCGGCCTGCCGGAAGTGCGGCAGGTGCTGGCCGAGGCCGCGCAGCGTTTCGCCGAAGGTCGGCGCACCGTGCTGTTCGTCGACGAAGTGCACCGCTTCAACAAGGCGCAGCAGGATGCGTTCCTGCCGCACATCGAGCGCGGCACCATCCTGTTCGTCGGTGCCACCACCGAAAATCCGTCGTTCGAGCTGAACTCGGCGCTGTTGTCGCGCTGCCGCGTGCACGTGCTGGAAGGCGTTTCGCCCACCGACATCGTGGAGGCGCTGGAGCGTGCACTGGGGGATCGCGAGCGCGGCCTCGGCGAAGAGCACATCGAGGTCGCCCCCGAGCTGCTGCTGGAGATCGCCACCGCTGCCGATGGCGACGTGCGCCGTGCGCTGACCCTGCTGGAGATCGCCGCTGAGCTGGCGGGCGGGGAGGGCGGGCGTATCACCCCGCAGACCCTGACCCAGGTGCTGGCCGACCGCACCCGTCGATTCGACAAGGGCGGCGAACAGTTCTATGACCAGATCTCGGCGCTGCACAAATCCGTGCGCAGCTCCAACCCCGATGCCGCGTTGTATTGGCTGACCCGCATGCTGGATGGCGGCTGTGATCCGTCCTACCTGGCGCGCCGGTTGACCCGCATGGCCATCGAGGACATTGGCCTGGCTGACCCGCGCGCACAGAGCATGGCGCTGGAAGCGTGGGACATCTACGAGCGCCTGGGCAGCCCGGAAGGCGAGCTCGCCTTCGCCCAGCTGGTGCTCTATCTGGCCAGCACCGCCAAGTCGAACGCCGGGTATGCCGCCTTCAACCAGGCCAAGGCTGATGTGCGCGAAAGTGGCACCGAAGAGGTGCCGCTGCACCTGCGCAACGCGCCCACCAAGCTGATGAAGGAACTCGGCTACGGTGCGGAGTACCAGTACGACCACGATGCCGAAGGTGGCATTGCGCTGGACCAGACCGGCTTCCCGGATGCGATGGGCGAGCGCGTGTACTACAACCCTGTGCCGCGCGGGCTGGAGATCAAGCTGAAGGAAAAGCTGGACCGCCTGCGGGCCGAGCGCGAAGCGGCGCGGACCGCCAAGGGCCGCTGACCCCGCTTCTGTAGAGTCGAGCTTGCTCGACTCACAAAAAAGTCGGCGTTCATTGCGCGGTGCATGACGAAGAGTGCCGATTGCGTCACTCTGCGCCGATCAGTATGAGCTTGGCTCCTGTGGGATGAAGCCACAGAAACAACTCCCGCTCGCCCTTGCGGAAGCCGGATGAGCAGACTGCCTGCCACCCTTGGCCACAGTTGACCTCGGGGAAACCCAGTACGGTGGAGTGTGAGTACTCGCGCGGCAATGCGTTCCATCCCGCCTGTAACAGCGCGCTGCGTAGTGTTCTGTAGTCCATTTCCCATTGCGCACCCATCGCTTTGAGTGCGCCAGGCATGGGGGGCGGACTCTTCTTGAGGCTGCCCATGATGTAGCCGGGCTCAATATGGCCGGGGTCCGTGGAGGGCGGCGTGGACGTCAGGACCAAAGCAATCAGAAGGCTCTTCATCCAGCCAGCGTAGTGGTGTTGCTGAGTTGGTCAAATTGCGCTGAATCCGCTTCAGTAGAGTCGAGCCACGCTCGACTGCTTTCGCACCCCAGTCGAGCATGGCTCGACTCTACAAAAGCCGCCGCATTTGTCGCGCCTGCCGGCTTTTGGCACACTGCGCGGCTTCTCCATCAAGGATTGATGCCGTGGATCAGTTGATTCTGCCGTTGAAGCGCTATGCCCAGTTCGAGGGCCGCGCCAATCGCCGCGAGTACTGGATGTTCCAGTTGTTCCTGATGCTGGTCGCCGTGGCGGTGTCGCTGCTGGGGGGCGTGCTGGCCATCATCATGCGCGGCAATGAGGACGCGCTGGCCGCGATCGTCATGGGTTTCATGGGCCTGCTGGGCCTGGTGTGGCTTGCCACGCTGCTGCCACTGATCGCAGTGACCGTGCGCCGCCTGCACGACTGCAACCAGTCGGGTTGGCTGTACCTGCTGGCCCTGGTGCCCGGTGGCGGGCTGGTCATCCTGGTGTTCGCGCTGTTGCCGGGCACGCCTGAGGAAAATCGCTACGGCCCGGTACCGCCGGAATTCGGCTGAGTCCCGGCCGCGCCGCATTCGCCGGGCACGGCCCGGCGCTACCACTGGCGCGTGGCCCCAGGATCGCGCGCGCGATACACAGCGTGACGTTTGATCGATGTGATAATCATTCGCGTTTAAGGTAGACTGCGGTCCCTTGATGAAGAGGCGGCCGCGTCCGCCGCATCCGTCACCCATGATGTTTTCCGCACGTTCCTTCGGCTGTCTGGCCGCCCTGATGATGGGGGTCTTGATGGTTGCTCCCTATGCCCATGCGCAGCAGCGCAATCCGCAGCAGCTGATGGGCCGCACCGTGCTGGACGAGCCTGCGTCCAGCTACCGTTTCGAGCGTTTCGTGATCAACAGCCCCGACCAGCAGCGCCGCTGGCGGGTGAACGTGGGGATCCCGGCCAAGGCCTCGAAGACGCCGTCGCCGGTGCTGTATGCCCTGGATGGCAACGCCGTTGCCATGGTGCTGGACCAGCCGCTGCTGGCCGAGCTGGCAGCGAGCAAGGCACCGCCGGTGCTGGTGCTGATCGGCTACGACAACGAGCTGCGCATCGATTCGCCGGCGCGCACCTGCGACTACACCGCCTGGATCGACCGCGCCGATGACGAGGGTGGCACGACCCAGGCTGTCGGTGGCGGTGCGGATCTGTTCCTTGACCTGATCGAGCGCCGCATCAAGCCGGAAGTGGAGCGTCGCGCCAACATCGACACCCACCAGCAGTCGCTGTGGGGCCACTCGCTGGGTGGCCTGTTCGTGCTCAATGCGCTGTACACGCGCCCGGCTGCATTCCAGCGTTATCTGTCGGCCAGCCCGTCGCTGTGGTGGAGCCAGGGCGCCGCCCTCGGCGACCCGGAGCAGCAGTTCGTGCAGAACGTGCATGGCCAGTCCGCCAAGGTGTGGCTGATGCTGGGCGGTGCCGAGCGGGTTGGTGATCGTGGCAAGCGCGACATGACCAACCCGCGCGTGGTTGCGCACCTGCGTCGCATCGGCGGCGCCACCCCGGATGCGGCCATGCAGCTGTCCTCGCGCCTGGCCAAGGTGCCCGGCCTGAGCGTGCAGTACCGCGAATTCCCCGGCCTCGGCCATGGCCCGATGCTGCCGGCCTCGTTCCACGCCGCCCTGCATGAGCTGTACGGCGTGACCGACCGCAGCGTGGATGACGGCAAGGCGCCGGCACCCGCCAACGCTGCGGAGTGATCTTCCGCACGGCCTGGCCGTGCACCCCCACTACCCAGGCGTGACTGCCGATGTGCAGCGGCCCAGGCAACCGATGAATCCCGCGCCACGTGGCGCGGCCTACGTGTGCAAGGAGCCTTCCATGTCGTTTCGTCCGTCCCTCCGCCTGACCTCCCTGGCTGCCGGCCTGCTGCTGGCGGTCACCGCCACCGCCCAGCCGGTGTTCGACCAGCCGGCCAGCGCCACCTTCAACGGCACGGTGATCTCGCGCGGCGAGAATGTCGTGCCGGGCAGCACCGCCGAGGTCATCGGCCGCGGTTTCGTGCCGGGCCAGCGGGTCAGCCTGGTGCGCGGTGACAGCGTGCTCAACGCGCAGCCGCTGGTGGTCGATGCCGATGGCAACTTCAAGACCCAGCTTGCCATTCCGGCCGACGCCGTCCCGGGCACCCATCCGGTGGTGGTGCGTGCCAGCCAGCCGTCGGCCGCCACGGTGCTGAAGCTGCGCGTCTCGCCGCAGCTGCCGCTGTCGGGCCAGCAGCAGTTCGCCACCCAGTCCAACAAGCTGGTGCCGGGCCTGTACCAGTCGGCCTACAGCGCGGCCAGCAATGCCGTGTTCGTCACCTCGGCCGTCGGCCGTCCGCCGGTCACCCAGTCGCAGCTGCTGAAGCTGGATCCGAAGACGCTGAAGGTGACCAAGGCGATCACCCCAGCACAGGTGGCCGGCACCACCAACGGCGCGGTCTACGCGGTCTATGGCGTGGGCGTGGATGACACCAACGGCAACGTCTGGGTGACCAATACCCGCCAGAACTCGATCGCGGTCTACCGCCAGAAGGATCTGTCGCTGGTCCACCAGTTCCCGGTCGATACCGTGCCGCACGCGCGCGACGTCGTGGTCGATGGCACCCACGGCAAGGTGTTTGCTTCGGCCACCGGCGAAGACCACCTGTCGGTGTTCGATGCCAAGACGCTCAAGGAGCTGCCGTCGATCACCCTGGAATCGGGCGTGGACGAGGGCAAGTTCACCCCGATGAGCCTGGTGCTGGATGAAAAGGCCGGCAAGCTGTTCACCGTCAGCATCGGCACCCCCGAAGCCGCGGTGATCGACGTGGCCAGCGGCGAAGTCGACAAGATCATCGACCTGGGCAACTCGATCAGTGCGTCGGGCGTGGCCTTCGATGCGCAGCAGAACCGTTTGTACGTCGCCTCGCAGGGCACCGACAACCTGCTGATCGTCGATGTGGCCAGCGGCAAGGTCGTGCACGACGTGCCGGTGGGTGCCGGTGCGCTGAACGTCGCCTTCGATGACAAGAGCGGCCTGGCCTATGTCACCAACCGCGGTGCTGGCACCGTCACTGTCGTTGATCGCGCTGGCAAGGTGGTCGGCAACCTCGATGGCGGCACCTTCCCCAACCATGTGCGCGCCGATGGCAAGGGCAGCGTGTTCGCGGTGAACAAGTCGCGCGGCGCCGACGACGCCAAGGGCGACCGCATCACCCGCATCACCCCGCGCCAGCCGTAACCCACGTGCCGGGCGAGGGCAGTGCCTTCGCCCGGCCAGCAAGGAGATTCCGCATGACCATCGCTTCCCGCCTGCGCCTGTGTGCGCTTCCGTTGGCCGTTTCGTTGGCGCTCGCCGCCTGTGGCGGCACGTCCGCGCCGCCTGCAGCGACCGACGCTGCACCGGCCGCCACCGAAGCCCAGGCCACGGCCGCCGAGCTGCCTGCCGGCTGGCAGCGCGTGGCGGGTACCGACCTTCCGGCACTGACCGGCCAAGCGCCGGTGCTGCCGGCCAAGGTGCGCTCCGACGACGGGGCTGATGCCGAGGTGACGGACACCAGCCGCATCATCGCCGGCGGCGACGATGTGATTGCCGTGCTGGAAGCGCTCGGTCTGGGCAAGCAGGTGTTCGCTGCGCCGACCAATACCACCACGCAGGCCGGCCAGGCCGCGCCGCACCAGTTCCTGTTCAACCGCACCACCGGCGTGGAGGGCGTGGTGAGCCTGCATGGCTCGCTGTTCCTGGGCAACAGCCTGCGTCGCCACACCGTGCTGGCCGGCAAGCTGCGCGAAGTGGGCGAGTCGGCCGTGGTCATCGATGACCTGCAGCCGGCGCCGGACAAGGTGCGCAAGGTGGCCGCGGCCGTCGGCCTGGCCGATGCCGGGCAGACGCTGGCCACCCAGGTGCAGCGCCAGCTTGATGAGGCGGCGACGCTGGGCAAGGGCCTGGCGCACGCACCGCGCGTGATCCATGTGTCGGCCACCGGCGGTGGCGGCGCACCGACCGTGGCGGGCGCAGACAGCGCCTCGGCCGAGATGATCGCCCTGGCGGGCGGGGTCAACATCGGCAGCGAGGCAGGCGTCAAGAACTACTCGCAGCTGAGCAACGAGGGCGTCATCGCCGCCGCACCGGAGGTGATCCTGGTGACCGAGCATGATCTGCAGCAGTTTGGCGGCGCCGAGGGCCTGTGGAAGGCCTATCCGACCCTGAAGCAGACCCCGGCCGGCGCGGCCAACCGGGTCTGGGTAATGCCGGATGTGCAGTTGAAGTACACCAGCGTCGGCACCGGTGCCGGGGCGCTGGCCCTGGCCAAGGCCCTGGCGGCGCTTCCGCCGGCATGAGTCCGGCTGATCGGCGCCGTCGTCGCGGGCGGGTGATGCTGCTGGTGGCACTGCTGGCCCTGTTGGGCGCGGTGCTGGCGTCGTTCGCGATGGGGCCGCTGCGCCTGCCGCCTCTGGATGTTCTGCAGGCCCTGGGGGTGAAGCTGGGCCTGGTCGATCCGCAGGCGGTCAGCCGCCGCGACCTCGCCGTGGTGTGGCAGCTGCGCATTCCGCGCGCCCTGCTGGGGGCCATGGTGGGGGCGGCGTTGGCGATGGCCGGTGCGAGCCTGCAGGGATTGTTCGGCAATCCCCTGGCCGACCCCGGCATCGTCGGCGTCAGCCAGGGCGCGGCGCTGGGTGCTGTGGCGGCGATCGTCCTGGGGGCGGCAGGCGCGGCGGGGTGGCTGGTGCCGGTGGCCGCTTTCGCCGGTGGCGCACTGGCCATCGGCCTGACGTATGCATTGGCGCGGCCGGGGAAGGGCAGCGGCAATGCGACGCTGTTGCTGGTGGGCATTGCGATGGCCGCATTCTGCTCGGCGCTGATCGGCTTCCTCACCTACATCGCCAGCGAGAGCGAGCTGCAATCGCTGGTGTTCTGGCAGATGGGCTCGCTGGCGCAGGCCAACTGGTCGGATGTGGCGGCGGTGTTGCCGCTGTTCGCCATTGGCGTCTTCGCGCTGCTGCGGCTGGCGACGCCACTGGACATGCTGGCGCTGGGTGAGCGCCAGGCACAGCACCTGGGCCTGGATGTTGCGGCCACGCGGCGCAGGCTGGTGGCGTTCAGTGCGCTGCTGGTGGGTGCGGCGGTGGCGTTCGCCGGCTCGATCAGCTTCGTGGGCCTGGTGGTGCCACACGTGGCACGCCTGCTGGTCGGTCCCGGCCATCGCTGGCTGCTGCCGGTGTCGGGCGTGTTGGGCGCCTTGCTGATCGTCATTGCCGATACCGCCGCGCGCACACTGGATCCGCCGGCGGAGATTCCGCTGGGCTTGTTCTCGGCCGCACTGGGCGCACCGTTCTTCCTGTGGCTGGTGCTGCAGCAGCGCCGCAAGGACACGCCATGAGCGATTTCCTGCAGTTGCGCGATGTGGTGGTACGCCGCCAGCAGCGCGAGATCCTGCATGGCATCACCCTGGCGTTCGCGCCGGGTACGGTGACGGCGCTGGTCGGCCCCAATGGTGCCGGCAAGTCGACCCTGCTGGCCGTGGCCGCGGGTGACCTGCGCCCGGACGTGGGCGAGGTGCAGCTGCACGGCGCTCCCTTGCGCAGCTACAAGGCCGGCCCCTTGGCGCGCGAGCGCGCGGTGATGCCGCAGGAACACGGCGTGCGCTTCGCCTTCAGCGTTGAAGAAGTGGTGGCAATGGGGCGCCTGCCGCACCCGCCGGACCCCGCAGCGGACGATGCGCGGGTGGAGGCGGCCATCGACGCCGCCGAACTGCAGGCGTTGCGCCTGCGCGAGGTGCAACAGTTGTCCGGTGGCGAATCGGCGCGCACCACGTTTGCGCGCGTGCTGGCGCAGGACACGCCGTTGCTGCTGCTGGATGAGCCGACGGCCGCGCTCGATCTGCGCCACCAGGAGCGCACGTTGCGCAGCGTGCGCGCATGCGCCGAAGCGGGCGCGTGCGTGATCGTCGTGCTGCACGACCTCAATCTGGCGGCTGGCTATGCCGATCGCATCGTGCTGCTGGAGCAGGGCAGGGTGGCGGCCGATGGCACGCCGCTGCAGGTGCTGACGGAAGCAAACCTGCAGCGCGTGTACCAGCAGGATGTGGTGGTGCTTGAGCACCCGCGCCGCGGCGTGCCGCTGGTGGTGGTGACCTGATCGCCGGGGTCAGATCCTTTCGCGCAGCGAAGGGCTCTGACCCCGTTGAGCAAGGCTGGATCCCGCGTCACCCCGTATCATTGGCGGTTCGTTTTTTTCAACGGAATGACCCCCATGAAGCATCACTTCCCGCGCACCGCACTGCTGGTTTCCATGGTTGCAGCGGCGTGCTCCGCCCACGCTGCATCCACGCGTACGGTGTCGATCGAGAAGGCGGCCGACCAGGCCACGTCGATCGAAACGCGTCATGCACAAGGCCCGGGTGCCGCCGCTGACCTGTTCACCACGCACTACTACGCAGGTGGCGCGATGATGATGGCCTGGGCGGACCAGCGCGTGCTGCTGCTCTGCAAAAAGTCGGCGTACCTCAAGCTGCCGGGCATGAAGCCTGCGGCCAGCGAGCTGCCGCTGGAGAAGCGGCAGATGGTCGGCTACCAGGCGATGATGGCCGGCTACGGCGGCATTGCCGCGGTTGGCGGGCTGGTGGATGGCTCGATTGACGTGGCCGATGATGGCAGCGAAGTGCGTCGCCAGGCCGAACGCAGCTGGGCCTACGGCATTGAACGCTACGATGTGATCAGCCAGCGCATGCCCAATGGCGCACTGCGCGTGCGGGCGCTGAAGACCGCAACGGTGAACAACGCCAAGCCGTCCAAGCCGGGTGCCACCTTCAGCACCGATGAGGACCAGGCGGCGCGCCTGGCCGAGCTGGGTGCGGTGGGCAGCTGGACGGAAATCACGATCCACGACACGCCCAAGCGTGGCGAGGTGGATGCCGATTACTCGCTGAAGGATTGGGTGTCGGTGACCGGCGATCATGCCGCGACGGTGGGCGAGGCGCGGCGGATCAACGGCTGCGAGTGATTTTCGCTGCAGGGGTCAGAGCCCTTGGCTGCGCCAAGGGATCCGACCCCTTGGCCGCCCGGGGTCGGATCCTTTCGCGTAGCGAAAGGCTCTGACCCCAGCAAGCCTCATCGTTCCACCTGTGCGCGCAAAATTCACTTGCGCGCCAGAATGACAGGTCTAGAATGCGCCCCATGAACCGGATGCCGCTCCTGAAGTTTTTCACCCTGACCCGCGCTAGCGCGGAACGGGCGTGTCTGCCTGGAGTGCCACGGGGCCGTTGATACGGCCATCGATGGACCATCCACAGAGCGCCCGTCGGGGCGCTCTTTTCGTTTGGGGCGTTGCGGCCTCGGTAGAGTCGACCGTTGGTCGACTGATTCCTGCCCTGGCAGTCGACCAACGGTCGACTCTACCCATCCCATTGTTTTCACCAGATACACCAAGGAGAACGTGCCATGCACCAGATCGCCGAGACCGAACGCTAGCCGCGCGCCCTGTCGCCAACCGGGGTGCGCGGCCCCTGAAGTTGGCTTTGCAGGAACCTATCTCATGAACACCCAAGTCCTTTCCCGCCGTCGCAACCTCGGCATCATTGCCCACATCGACGCCGGCAAAACCACGCTGACCGAACGCCTACTGTGGAAAAGCGGCGAGATCCATCGCGTCGGCGAAGTACACGACGGCAACGCGACCACCGATTTCTCGGCGATCGAGCGCGAACGCGGCATCACCATCGGCGCTGCGGCCGTGCAGGCGCAATGGGCGCCGCGCGACCTGCCGCCGCATCGGCTGACCCTGATCGACACCCCTGGCCACATCGACTTCGCTATTGAAGTCGAGCGTTCGCTGCGCGTGCTCGACGGCGCCGTGGCCGTGTTCTCGGCCGTGGATGGCGTGCAGCCGCAGTCGGAGGCCGTGTGGCGCCAAGCCCGCCGGCATCGCGTGCCGCTTATCGCCTTCGTCAACAAGATGGACCGCGTCGGCGCGTCGTTTGATCGCGTGCTGGAGCAGCTGCAGGACAAGCTGCAGGCGCGACCGTGGGCGCTGGGCGTGCCGCTGGGCAGCGAAAGCGACTTCCATGGCTGGGTCGACCTGGTCGACGAACGCGTGCTGCGTTGGCAGGACGGCGCTGCGGCGTCCATCACCCCCTGGGGCGAGGACGAGCGCGGGCAATGGCAGGTGCAGCGGCAGGCGCTCATCGAGGCGGTGGCCGACCATGACGACGTGCTGGCCACGGCGTGGCTGGAAGGCGGCGTGATCGATGCGGCGATGCTGCGTGCGGCCATCCGTCGGGCCACGCTGGCGGGCGCCGGCGTGCCGGTGCTGGCGGGCGCAGCGTTCAAGGACAAAGGCATCGAAACGCTGCTGGATGCAGTGGTCGATTACCTGCCGTCGCCGCTGGACCGCCCGGCCGTCACTGCCGAAGCGGAACAGGGCGAGGTGTCGCTGCCGCCGGATCCGGAAGGTCCGCTGGCGGGTCTGCTGTTCAAGATCACCCATCAGCAGCACGGTGCGCTGAGTTTCGTGCGGTTGTACTCGGGCACCTTGAAGGTAGGTGATGCCATTGCCAGTTCGCAGCACCCGCAAGGGCGCCGCGTCAGCCGCCTGGTGCGGGTGCAGGCCGACCAGACCCACGACATTGAACAGGCCGTGGCCGGTGACATTGTCGCGGTACTGGGCTGGAAGGATGCCGTCAGCGGTGAAACGCTGAGCGGGCGAGGGCAGCCGTTGCGCCTGGAAAGCATCCAGTCGCAGGCGCCGGTGCTGGCCTGGCGGCTGGAGCCGGCACGCGCGGCCGACCTGATCCGCATGGCGCAGGGCCTGGCCAGCCTGGCCCAGGAAGACCCGTCGTTCAAGGTGGAAACCGAGCGCGACAGTGGTGAAACCCTGGTCTGGGGCATGGGCGAGCTGCACCTGGAGGTGATGGTCGAGCGCCTGCGCAGCGAGTGGAAGGTCGACGTCGGCGTTGGCGCGCCGCGCGTGGCCTACCAGGAAACGCCGTTGCGCGCGGTGTCCGGTGCGGTTGGCCGGGTGTCCAAGCAGAACGGCGGGCAGGGCCAGTTTGCCCATGTGGTGCTGGACGTGGTGCCGCGCGAGGACGACCAGGTCGTGTTCAACGACCGCATCGTCGGCGGCGTGGTGCCGCGCAGCTTCATCGCTGCGGTGGAAAAGGGTGTGCGTGCGGCGCTGACGACCGGGCCGCAGGGACATCCGGTAGTGGGCATCGAGGTAAGCCTGGTGGATGGGGAAACCCACGCCAAGGATTCTTCGGAAATGGCCTTCCATCGCGCCGGTGGTGAGGCGATCAAGGCGGCGCTGGCGGCGGGCGGTACGCAGCTGCTGGAACCGGTGATGGCAGTGACGGTGCATTCGCCGTCGGCCTCGGTGGGTGATGTGGTAAGCGACCTCAACCGTCGCCATGGCCGCATCGCGCGCATCGACGACCAGGACGGTCGCGCCGAAGTCAGTGGTTTTGCACCGCTGGCCAACCTGGTGGGTTACACCACCTCGCTGCGCTCGCTCAGCCAGGGCCGCGCCAGCAGCGAAGCACATCTGCACGGCTACGAGCCCGTGCGCGCTGCATGATGAGTGGAGGAGGGAGCCCGTTCGCGGGCTCCCTTTTTTTGTCTGCAGGTGTCGTGCGCATCCACGCACGGTGTGGATCTACAATAGACGCGGAATGGCGTCCTGCACTGCAACAAAAGTGCAGAAAAAGCTGGATTAAAGTGATGCCTCACGATAAATTGCGCACCCCCAGTTGATTTGCCGCCGACCGCACCCGCCATGCGTGATGACAATGACCCCGGAACCCTGGAGCTGACCTTGCCGCGCAAGCGCGGCCGGCCGCCCAAGTTCGGGTACGCGATGAGCGATGCGCAGCGCGCTGCGCGTTACCGTGCGCGCAGGGCAGGGCAGGCCAACCACGCCGATGTCCGCTCGTGCAGCGACATGGTGCTGCTGGACAAGATCCGCGCGGCGGTCAGCGCCCGCGACACTGAACTGGCCGGCTTCCTGGTCCATGTGCTGTGGCAGCGCTATCCGCTGCAGCTGAAATAAATCTTCGTCGGGGTGGCTCTTGTCACCCGGCTTGTTGATAATGCGGGGTTCAGGTTGTTCCCGCTGGCGCGCCCGGGATGGCAGGCGTGCATGTTCGACATGGCTTTGACGATGACCACCACCAGCGACACCACCACCGAAGCTGCACCGAGCGGCGCACCCCTGTTCTACACCCGTCCGGTGCCGCTGCAGGCCGACCGGCACGCTGACGTGCGCATCCTGCCGGGCAAGCTGGAGTTCGCTGCCAGCAGCAACTCGATCCCGCTGGTGCTCGGCGAATTCTCGCTGGCACTGCACCATTTCCCGATTCTGTTCGCTGGCCCGACCGCCGTGCCGATGGCGGCCGTGGGCGTGACCACCGACAACCTGTTCATCACCGATGGCCTGTGGGCGGACGACACCTACATCCCGGCCTACCTGCGTCGCCATCCCTTCATCTTCATCGATACGGGCGAGGGCAACGATTTCCTGCTGGGCATCGACGAAGACAGTCCGCGCATTGCGCGTGGTGGCGATGAAGGCCAGCCGCTGTTCGTGGACGGCAAGGCTGCCGACATCGTCCAGCAGGCCCTGGATTTCTGTGGCCAGTACACCCGCGAGCACGCGCAGACCCAGACCTTCTCCAAGGCACTGCTGGACGCTGACCTGCTGGTCGAGCGCAACGCTACCATCCGCCTGCCTGATGGCCGTGAGTTCAACCTCAACGGCTTCTTCGTGGTGGACGTGGAGAAGTTCGTCGCACTGCCGGAAGCCACGGTGGTTGAATGGCACCGCAGCGGCTGGCTGGCGCTGATCCACCAGCACCTGATGTCGCTGGGTCGCTTCAACGATCTGACCCGCCGCCAGGCCGAGCGCGACGCCGCCTGAGCTGGGCCTCTGGCGCGGCAGCCCGCCTGCCGCGCCGGATAGTGCTTCGGCACCGTCGCGCATCCACGTGGTGCGCGGCGATCCTGATGGCGCAGGGCGTGTGTTGTGCCGCCTGGCCACTCAAGCAAATACGCATCGGCTGCGATTCGCGGGCCGACAGCGTGCTGGGCGATGCCTGGCACAACGGCAAACGGATCTGTACGGATTTTGCGATCATCGCCAAGCGCGCTGGCGTTGGTGATGCGGCGTGGGCGTTGAATTCTGAGGGCCAAGGCCCTGGTTGGCCGCTCAGATTTCAAGAGATTTTCGCCTATTAACGTGACGCATCACGGTCGAGCGACTGGAAGGCTCACGAGGAGGCAGCATGTCTGTTCCAATCCGTTGGTGCGTGGCGGCGTGTGTGCTGGTGCTTGCGAATGGCTGGGGTGTGCCCGGGCGTGCCCAGGAGGCGTCGGCTGAAGATCAGATCGAGGCTGCCGGCGTCATGGAGATCATCCCGGGTGGCCGAACGCTGGGATCCATCCGGCTGGATGACGGACGTTGCTTTGATCTGGCGTTGCCTAGGGACGTGTTGAAGCAGCCGCGACGTTGGGACGGAAAGCGCGTCGTTGTCAGCGGTCCGCTGATGTACCGGCCACAGGGCCTCATCGAAGGGGTGATGTGGTTCGACATCAAGGACCGGAAGGTGGAGGGGTTCGGGTGCTCGGAGAGCATCATCTATGTGGAGGGGATCAGGAGGCTGTAGAGCCTGGTTGGGGTGGAGTTCGCTAGAACATAATATACATTATGCGAAATCATAGATGACCAGTGCTGTGGCGTTTGTCGCCTTTGCCCGACATCAGCCCCGTTGTTGCTGCGCACGATCCCGCCCAGTCGTGTGGCCGGGTTCGTGCAGCGATTTTGCCTGCGCATCCCCGCCTGTCGATGGTAACGATCAGGCGTGGCAGCTTTTGCGGCTGCCTGGACACGCTCTGCATGCTCTCGAGCTCTCCCTGGCGTTCGCCTATCAGCGGACGCGCTTGCCGTTCTGGTCGATCACCACTTCGCCATCTTCCTTGGTGAAGGGCTTGTTCACCGCTGGCAGGATGTCCAGGACCACCTCGGAGGGCCGGCACAGGCGGGTGCCCATGGTGGTCTGGACGAAGGGGCGATTGATCAGAATAGGATTGGCCAGCATCGCATCCAGCAGTGCCTCCTCGCTCAACGCGGCATCGTCCAAGCCCAATTCCAGATAGGGTGTTCCTTTCTGGCGGATCGCGCCGCGAACATCCAATCCAGCGGCGGCAATCAGCTCAACAAGCCGCGCTCGGCTGGGCGGGTCGACCAGGTACTCGATCACTTCCGGCTCAATGCCGGCGTGGCGTATCAACGTCAATGTGTTTCGCGAGGTGCCGCACTTGGGGTTGTGATAGATCACAGCGTTCATGCGTTTTCCTTTTCATTCAATGCAGTCTCGATGACGCCCGCCGCGGCGGTCAGGGCGGCGGCTTCGACAGCGCCCTTTCGCTCGCTGTAGCGATCAACCAGATAATCGCTGCGCCCACGGATCAAAAGGGTGAACTTGACCAGTTCTTCCATCACATCCACGACGCGATCGTAGTAGGCCGACGGCTTCATTCGCCCCTCGTCATCGAACTCCTGCCAGGCCTTGGCAACCGAGGATTGGTTGGGAATCGTGACCATCCGCATCCAGCGGCCCAGAACACGCAACGCATTGACTACGTTGAATGACTGGGAGCCGCCACAAACCTGCATCACGGCCAAGGTGCGGCCTTGGGTCGGGCGTACGCTCCCCTCCTCCAGCGGCAGCCAGTCAATCTGGTTCTTGAACACGGCGGTCAAGGTGCCATGGCGTTCCGGGCTGACCCACACGTGCCCCTCGGACCACAACGAGGCTTGGCGCAGCTCCTGCACCTTGGGGTGCGAGGCAGGTGCCGAATCGAGCATCGGCAGCTCATGCGGATCGAACAGTCGGGTCTCTGCGCCCAGATGCTCCAGCAGCCGCTGTGCTTCCAACGCCAGCTTGCGGCTGAATGACTGAGGGCGCAGGGAGCCGTACAGGATCAGGATGCGAGGCCGATGTGGCGCGGCATTCGGCTCGCCCAGTTTTTCAGCCGCCGGAGGGTTCAGGGCGCCGGGGGTGACATTCGGGAGTTCTTGCATGGGGTTGTTCCGCCAATTCGATTCGACTATTCTAGAATCATGGAACATAAGACCGCAACCCACGCCTTGGCCGCCCTGGGGCACGCCACCCGGCTTTCCATCTTCCGCCTGCTGGTCCAGGCCGGAAATGGCGGCAAGCTGGCCGGCGACATCGCTCAGTCCCTCTCCCTGCCCGGTGCCACCCTCTCCTTCCATCTGAAGGAGTTGCTGGCCGCTGGCCTGATTACGGCCGAGCAGCGCGGCCGCTCCATCTGCTATCGGGCCGAGTTCGAGGCCATGAGTGCGCTGCTGGCATACCTGACTGAGAACTGCTGCGCCGACGATCAGGCGTGCGAACGTCCCGCCGGCTGCTGACCTCTGCGCAGATCGACTAACCGCTCTCCGAGACCTGTCATGACCACCGATTCCCCCCGCCTGTCCTTCCTGGACCGGTACCTCACGCTCTGGATTTTCTTGGCGATGGCCTTGGGCGTCGGCTTGGGCGCGATGTTCGAAGGCGTGCCCAACGCGCTCCACAGCCTGTCGATTGGTTCGACCAACATCCCGATCGCCATTGGCCTGATCCTGATGATGTATCCGCCACTGGCGAAGGTGAAGTACGAAGATCTGCCCAAGGTATTCGCCGACAAGCGTGTCCTGATGCTCTCTCTGCTGCAGAACTGGATCATCGGCCCGTTCCTGATGTTCGGTCTGGCGGTGCTGTTCCTGCGCGATTACCCCGAGTACATGACCGGCCTGATCCTGATCGGCCTGGCACGCTGCATCGCCATGGTGCTGGTCTGGAACCAGCTCGCCCGTGGCGATGGGCAGTATGTGGCGGGCTTGGTGGCCTTCAACTCGATCTTCCAGATCGCGCTGTTCAGTGTGTATGCTTGGTTCTTCCTGTCGTGGCTGCCGCCGATGTTTGGCTTGCAGGGCAGCGTGATCGACGTCAGCTTCTGGACCATTGCTGAGGCCGTACTGATCTATCTGGGCATCCCCTTCCTCGCCGGGTTCCTCACCAGTCGCTGGCTCAAGGCGCGCAAGGGCGTGCGTTGGTATGAGGAGAGGTTCCTGCCGGCGATCAGTCCGATCACCCTTGGGGCGCTGCTGTTTACGATCGTGGCGATGTTCAGCCTGAAGGGAGGTGATGTACTGCGCATCCCGATGGATGCAGTGCGCATCGCAATCCCGCTGACGCTCTACTTCATCATTCAGTTCGTGCTGAGCTTCTTCATGGGCAGGTTCATTGCCAAGGACTATCCGCGCACGACCGCGATCGCCTTCACTGCGGCAGGCAACAACTTCGAGTTGGCTATTGCCGTGGCCATCGCCGCTTTTGGTCTGGCCTCGCCGGTCGCCTTTGCTGCGGTCATCGGTCCGCTGGTGGAGGTGCCGGTACTGATTTTGTTGGTCCATGTCGCGCTGCGGCTGGGCAAGCGCTACTTTTCCGCCGACGCACGGAGTCATTGAGTCATGACCACGACCCGTTGCTGGCGGCCGACAACGGTAGTGTGTCGTATTTGGCGCACTCAGCGAGACGGTTCGCAAGTGAATGTGGCAGCTGAGGCGTTGCGGGCTGGTGGCCGCCATCCTTTGTGCGGCCTGCGTCTTGCCGCTCTCCACTCCTATGCGACAATGCCAAAAGCGTCAGGGTAATTGGCGGATCTGACCCCTACCCCTTGGCATGTCGCGTAACCGGGCGTAATCCTAGCCGGGCCACCGAAAAAGGGTGGCCGGGGCCTCGAAATCCCCGGTTGTGCAATTGTGAAAAGCGCTTGCCAGCCGGCATCACTCTGCGTGATGTCGGCTGGCAATCCGTCGGCCGGCTATGGCGGGCGGTGCGTGGAGGCCTTGTGCCTGCCGGGATGATTGCACACCGGATTTCGAGCCACGCATCGTCCGCCACCTTTATCGGTGGCGGCTTCTGTCTGCACGCAAGGAGCTATGCCATGACCAAGTCCTACTCCCCTGCCCCCAAGCCCACTCCGGAAGCTCCCGCTTCAGAGCCGGCGCAAGATCCCAACAACCTTGTCGCCCTCCTCCACAGCATCGGCGCCGGTGGTGCGTCCGATGGCCAGCCCTGGCCTGAGCGCCATCCCCTGCCCTGGCGCAGGATCGCTCTTGCCGATGCGGATTGCGCGTTGGCGGGCCAGCGCGTCATCCAGGAAATCCTGCTGGCGGCTGAGCGCGCTCGCCAGAACGGCGATCCGGACCAGTACGTGGGCGACCGCGTGATGGAAGGCCTCGCGATGGCCTGCCTCGCCCTGACGGTATTCATCCAGGAACGGGTGCGGCCCGCGACCTGACCGGGGCATCCGATCTGGCTGGGCCTACGCTCGCGTAGGTCCGGCTGGCGGAGCAGTCGAGCGAGCTCGACTCTACTTGGTCGGCTCCTGCAGCGAGGCTTCAAGAAGCGAGACGTAGGTGTCCAGGCGGGTTCGCTGGGCGATCAGGATCCACCCGACCAGGTACAGCATCACCATGGCGAAGATCAGGATGACGCCTGCCCAGCCGATGTCGAAGACTCCTGTCCAGTCGCCCCAATGCCAGTTTCGGAACTGCAGGTATAGCGCGACCAGCAGCGGGAACGGGCCAAGGCGCTGCAGCCCCCCGTACATGAGGCCCATACGGTCGACCATGCGGGCTTGTCGGATGCTGACGTACCGGAGGCGCTGCTCGCGATCGGCGCGCGGATACGCTCGGAGATCGGCAATGACGTCCTGCCACTGCAGAAACTCGCTGTCCATTTCCAATGCGTGGGAGAGCCTGGGCTGGAAGTACTGGCGGTACTCCCGGCGCAGCGTCAGGAAGCCGCCGAGCAGGAAGCCGCCAATCTCGACAACGAGACAGGCAAGCGCCACGAGCAGCAACACACGCTCAGGTATCCAGCGGTCAAGAAAAAGGCCGCAGATGAGCCCCACCGCCGCCGCGGCAAAGCCGACGAGAAATGACCATTTCTCAGCCTGGCCCGCCTTGGCGTAGATCGATTGGCCCGACAGTTCCTGTATCCGGGTATGGAGCCCGTGGAACGTCAGGGCATCATCGCGTGCCTGCTCTGGCTGCGGTCTGCCGCTGCTCATCTGCATTTCCATTGCGTTTCTCGTCCCGAGAGGCGTCTATTATTTCCACGGCATCTTAGCCGTTGCAGGAGCTGCCGAACGACAGTCGAGCAAGCTCGACTCTACTCAGTCGGAATCCCAGTAGCGATTGAAGCGCCCTGTCTTCTGGTCGTAGAGGAAGAACGAAGTGCTGCTGCCCTCGCGGAAGTAGTTGAGTGCCTGTGTGCGGCTGCAGATCTTTCCGCTGGCATCTACAAGGTCGTTCACGGTGTTGTAGTCGTGACAGCCGGGCGCGCGCACCACCAGCCCCATGTCGTCATAGGAGTCTTCCAGATCGTCATCGACAAGAATGTGGCAGTTGGACGGCGCGCTTGGATCCTTTCTGCCAAAGCAGACTTTCAGCCCTGAGTGGTGCCTGGCGCGATCGATGACCAGTGTTGCTTCGTCCTTCAAGCCATCGCCGTTCATGTCGAGGCTTACTTTGGCAAATGCGGTAGGCGACGCTCGCCGCCATTCGTCCTGCTTTTTGAGGCCCTCAATACTGACTGTCTCCCAATTGCCCGGCTGTTCGCCGGATTTTGCTGCCAGCGGAGCAGTGAGCGCGACTACAAGGACGACGGCCGCGGTTGAAAGAGCATGTCTGCTGATCATATGAAGCATCCGTCCAGGTAGCGGCATGGTGAAGGTTGAGGGGTAAGCAGGGCCATTACGAAGTGCACTGCAGATGCATCAGGGGACATGCCCGCCGGGTACAATGCGCGTTCCCGTGCTCGGGACTCTCTCGGAGTCCTGCGGCTGCTGTGAGCAAGGCCGCCCCATGTTCCAGGCATATGCCCAAGCCGCGAAGCGCAGATGGTCGGCGTGGCTCTCCGCGCCATATGAGTACTGCAGGTGCAATCCATCCATCTGCATTTCTGCACGGTAGATACCCCTGCTCGGTGAGTCGTTCGACCATGCGGTGGCAAGCACCTCGTGTCCGCAGGGACCCATGAAGCGAAGCATGCTGAGCACCTGGGACCCGCTGGCGCGTTCCAGTCGCTCGAACCCATCGCCTTCATCAGTGACGCGCTCATCGCCTCGAAGTGACAATGAAGAAGGCAGCGTGGCGCCGACGCCCACAAGCACGCGGAGGGTTGTCCATGGCGTCCCTGCCGCTCTGCCCGGTCCTTCCCTTACGCGGCCGTCGTCGCGGTTCAGGTAGACCACCACGGCGTTGCCGCCAGCCGGGTCAACGCCGGGCCGCAGCAGGTAAGGGCTGAGCATCACATGCACCGGGCGCTGGGGTGGCGGGTTCTGGCATGCGGCCAGGACCGCCAGAAGCGGAAGCAGCAGGAAACGCAGCATTTGCACGAATGGCCTCATTGATTGAGTGGTGTGAGCAGGCGCCGCAGTTGCCAGCGAGGTCAGCGCTCGCGCATCGCCTCGCCTGCATGCTGGCGCAATGGACTCAGCAGGTAGTCGATAACTCAGCGTTTCCCGGTTTTGATCTCGGCGCTGAGGCTGATGCCGATGGTGGCTTCGACCTCAATCCGAATCCCAGTAGCGATTGAAGCGCTCTGTCTTCTGATCGTAGAGATAGAACGAGGAAGCGCTGCCGACACGGAAATACTCAAGTGCCTGTGCGCGGCTGCAGATCCTTCCGCTGGCGTCAACAAGGTCATTCACGGTGTTATAGATGTGGCAGCCTGGAGCGCGCACGTCCAGCCCCATGATGTCGTAGCCGTCTTCCAGATTGTCATCGACAAGAATGTGGCACTGGGACGGCGAGTTCGGATCCTTCCTGCCAAAGCAGACCCTCAGCCCTGAGTGGTGCCTGGCGCGGTCAACGACCAGCGCCGCCTCGTCCTTCAAGCCGTCGCCATTCATGTCGAGGCTTACTTTGGCGAATGCGGTGGGCGACGTTCGTCGCCATTCGTCCTGCTTCTTGAGGTCTACAATACTGACCGCTTTCCAGCCCGCCGAAGGTTCGCCTGACCGGGCTGCCAGCGGTGCAGCGAGCGCCACTGCCAAGGCGGCTGCTGCGCTCAGAGGAGTAAATCGACTCATGGCTATCCGTGGCCTTTTTGAGGGATTCTGGTCCTGCCAGCGTATACATCATGGGGCAGGCCAATACCAGCGCCAGGAAGCGCAGGCCGGTTGCCACTGCTGCTTCTGAACCAAGCCCCTCGCCGTCACGGGCGGTAAGTCGCGTGTAAGTCGGCACCAACAAGACTTGCCGGGCCCTCCCCAGACCAGATCGCCCAATGTTCAGGACTACGCTTTTCGCAACACTGCTTCTGCCCGCCGTCGCGCAGGCCCAGAGTGCTTCGCCGACCAGCGATCTGCTGACCCGGCTTGATGATGACCGCTGGTCGATCGGCGTTGCCGTTGCGGCACGGCAGAGCCCGTATGCCGGCGAAGGGACGCGGGTGCGTCCCCTGCCACTGGTCACCTACGAGGGGGATCGCATCTTCTGGCGTGGGGTCTCCGGCGGGGTCCATCTGTTCCGTGGTGACAGCGTGACCGTGGATGCCGTGGCCGCGGGGCGCTTCGATGGTTTCAAGATCAAGGACCTGGGCCGTCGGGAGCTGCTTGCCAATGGCATCGACGCGGCACGACTTGAGGATCGCGACGACGGTCTGGATGTCGGGCTGGCAGCCAGCGTGAGAGGTCGCGCAGGCGAGTTCAAGCTCAGTGCCCTGGCGGATGTGACCGATGCCAGTGGTGGCTATGAGATTGCGGCCGAGTATGCCCGCGCGTTCAAGTGGGGGCGCACCACCCTCATTCCTGGCGCTGGCGTCCGCTGGATGTCCGCAGATCTGGTGCGGTACTACTACGGCACGCTCGATGAGGAAGTGGCGCGCGGGGTTGCCCGCTACGCGCCGGGCTCGGCCGTCGTGCCGCAGGTCAGCATCGCCTTCTCGCGCCCGCTGGGTGAAAAGTGGAAGCTGCTGGGCGGGCTGGATTACAGATTCCTGCCCAACAGGATTACCGAGAGCCCGCTCAGTGAGCCTGACAGCGACGGTTCTGCGGGCCTGAGAATCGGTATCACGCGCAGCTTCTGAACCCGCCCTCCGCTACAGTTGGCCACTATGCCTGCCCCCCACCCCACTGCCCTGCCCAACCGGATCGTGCTGGTTGAAGACCATGCCCGCCTGGCCGGGCTGGTGGAGCGTGGGCTGGCTGCGGCCGGCATCGCGGTCGATACCTTTCCCGGCGTCGAGGCGGCGTGGCACGGGATCACCCAGCAAGGGTATGCACTGGCGGTGATTGATCGCGGGCTGCCGGATGGCGATGGCCTGGCTCTGGTCCGCCGCATGCGGTCGGCCGGCAACCAGATGCCGTGCCTGATGCTGACCGCGCGGGACGCCTTGCACGACCGCGTGGATGGCCTGGACGCGGGGGCAGACGATTACCTGGTCAAGCCCTTCGCGATGGAAGAGTTGGCCGCGCGCGTGCGGGCGCTGATGCGTCGCCCGTTGGAGCTGCGCGAACCCGAGCTGGCGCTTCACGATCTTCAGGTGCTGGCCGCTGCGGGTGCCATGCGCTGTGGTGACAGCGAAGTCAGCCTGGCGCCCGCTGAGCTGCAGATCATCATCTCCCTGGTGCACGCCGCCGGGGCGGTAGTGCGGCGCAGTGCCCTTGAGGGCGCGGCCTGGGGCGTGGGATGTCCCGTGACGCCGAACGCCCTGGACGTCGCGCTTCATCGCCTGCGGCGAAAGCTGGCGGCGGTTGATTCGACCCTTGCCCTGGTCAATGTCCGCAACCTGGGCTTTGCCCTGCGCCCCGCCGATGCTGCCGGCTAGCCTGCGTGCCAGGCTGCTGCTGGCCAACCTGCTGGCGCTGCTGGTCGCTGCAGCGGTGGCCGCTGGGGTGATGCTGCTGGTGCGCCACGCCTCCACCGAAGACCTGGTGCGCCAGGATCTGGTTGAGGAACTGGACGAGCTGCAGGCCGGGATGCACGTTGATTCCAGCGGGCGGGTGCAGCTGCATCTGCGCCCGGAAGTGGGCAATGTATATGACGCCATGCCCCGTGATGCGGCGTTCGCGATCATGGACGCCGGCGGGCGCGTGGTGCTCAGCAGCCGCGCCGGCCCGGCATTTGATGCACTGATGATGCTGCCCTCGCAACCGGGATACGCAACCGTGGTGGTTCCCAATGCGGCAGGCCCCATCCAGTTGCAGACCACCGAAAGGCCTCTGCAACTCGGGCAGGCAGCCTATACCGCGCGGATCGCGCGCAGCGATCGGCTGGTGGTCACGCTGAAGAACCATGCAGAGAAGCTGTACCTGCGTGCGGGTTCGGCGATGGTGGCAGTGGCGCTGCTTACGTTCGCCGCAGTGATCTACCTGACGGTGACTCACATGTTGCGGCCCCTGAGCAGGGCCTCCCGCGTAGCGGCAGCGGTCGGGCCGCGCAATCTGGGGGCGCGCCTGCGGAGCGCGGGGCTGCCCTCCGAAGTGGTGCCGCTGATCGATGCCTTCAATGCCGCGCTGGAAAGGTTGCAGCACGGATACACGGTGCAGCAGCAGTTCCTGGCATCGGCCGCGCACGAGTTGAAGACGCCGTTGGCGCTGCTGCAGGCTGAGATCGAACTCAGCAACGCGCCCAACAAGGCGATGTTGCTGAGGGACACCGCGCAGATGGCGCGCCAGGTTCACCAGCTGCTGCATCTGGCCGAGGTCAGCGAGGGGCACAACTATACGTTTGCCCCCGTGCAGGTGAGCGCAGTCGTGCAGGACGCAGTGGACTACATGGCCCGCCTCTCTGCCCAGCATGGCGTTGTCATCGTGGTTGAAGTGCCCGATGACGAGATTCCGCCGGTGGAGGCAGACGCGTCAGCCGTATTCGTGTTGGCGAAGAACCTGCTGGAGAACGCGATCCACCACTCGCCTCGCGGCAGCACGGTGCGCGTCCACGTTCATTCAGGCGGATTCGATGTGCGCGATGAAGGCCCCGGCGTCACGGATGTGGACGCTCCTCTGCTGTTCGTGCGGTTCTGGCGCGGAGGGGGTGAGGATGGCGAAGGTGCGGGGCTGGGCCTGGCGATCTGCCAGGAGATCTGCCAGTCACATGGCTGGCGCATCGCGCTGGCGCCGCGCCCGCCTGGCACGGGCGCCTGTTTCACAGTTGACACACGCGTGGACGTGGATGGCGCGCGAGGTCAGAAGTAGAACCCGACATTCACGTTCAACCGGGAATGCCAACGCGCGGGTCCGCCATCATCGATACCGATGCCTTCGCCGCCGGCAAACCACATGTCACGGCCTGCAATCCAGTCGACGTACGTGGTCATGATGCCCTTTTGCAGGCTGCAGCCGGTGACGTTCTGCCATGAGTTGCGGGTGCCGGCGCCATGCCCCACCGGGCGCGTCATGCTGAGGTTGTTGTAGCAGGTCAGGTCATCCAGCCTGCCCTTCCGCGCAAACGAATAGGCGATGTTGGCACTCGGCACATCGGCCTGCGCCGCAATTTCGAACGGCGCCTGGAAAGCGGACATGGCGATGCGCCCGCCAGGGATGTCATAGCGATAGCGCGCCCACTGCAGCTGCGTCGTCCAGCCATCGCGCTTCCACTGTGCATGCACGGCGGCGCCCTGATGGCCATGATGGCGGCGGGTCTGCGTGTTCTGCACCTTGCCCGCGAAGGCCGATGCGCCCAGCAGCAGCTCGCCGCCCGCCCAGGCATGGGCCTGCTCTACCCGTGCATGCAGCCGCTGCCGCTCTCGGTATGGCAGCGCGTCGGTCTGCGCCACGTCGAACGAGTAGCGGTCGTAGCGCGCCCCGGAGCCGTACTCGTCGCCGGAGAACCCGCCGACATGCCAGGTGGTACCACCGCTGTTATGTACCAGCACCAGGCCAGGATCGTAGTCATCCTCGATGCCCAGGTAATAGCCGGACCCGAACCAGAAGCTCTGCGAGACCGTAGGCAGCAGCCCGAACGGCACCTGCTGGATGCCGGCCTTCAGCTGGGTCTGGTCAGTAAACTGCCAGCCTGCATAGGCGTGATGCACGGCGTGGAAGCCGTCGTACCAGCGGTACTGCGCAGAGAATGAAAAGGGCCCTGCCCCGGCATCCAGGTCTGCACGCAGCAGTTCCAGCTGCAGGCGGCTGGTGGGCGCGTAGTCCAGCCAGCCGTAGTTGAAGCGCACGGCGCCGCCGGGCTCGAAGTACGGCGCGGCATCCCGGCCGCGCTCTGCTGCGCTGGCATGCAGCGTCACGCCTGCCAACACCGTGGCAACAACAAAGGAAATGGGTCTCACGAGGGCGTCGCACGCCTCCCTGTTCTGCGGGGAAAGCGCGACATTGTGGCATTGCTGCGATGAAGAGGGCGTTTTGGCAAGGCACAACGCGACGGCGCTGCGGCACTCATTCAAGCGCGTTTGATGCCAGCGCCGGGCGTGGGGCGCTCAGAAGCGCGGCGGCGGCCATCGCGATGGCGATCATCACGCACGCCACCACGAAGGCCGTGCTGACCTGCTTGGCCCCTGCCCCATCCGGCGCAAGCGCAAAGAACACCCCGCCCACCAGTGCGACCGAAAGCGCAGCACCCATCTGCATGGCTGCGGTGACCATGCCGGCGGCGAGCCCTGCCCAGTGCGGCGCCACCCGGTCGACGTTGAGCCGTACCAGCGCGGGCAAGGCAATGCCCTGCCCGATACCGAGCAACAGCAACGGCGCAGCCAGTCCGCCGGGTTTGCCGGCCGCAGCGAGGCCAGCAGCGGAAAGGAGTGCAAGTGCTTCCAGGCCCATGCCTAGCGCTGCAACGCGTGCGCCCAGCCAACGCGACAGGTACAGCCCGCAGCTTGGACCAAGCAGTTGGCCAACGCCCAGCGGCAGGATGGCCAGCCCTGCGGCAAGTGCATCGTGCTGCAGGCCTGCCTGCTGATACACGGCAAAGACCAGGAAGAAGGCGGCCAGGGCGTAGAAGCACACGGCGGCCAGAAGGCCGCGGGGCAGGCCCGAGGAAAGCGTGAGCGCCGAGGGCGGCACCAGGGGTGACCGGCCCGAGTCCTCCAGATACCTCTGATAGCGCCAGAAGGCGGTGAGCAGCGCGGGGCTCGCCACCATCAGTGCCAGGCTCCACCAGGGCCAGCCACGCTCGCGACCTTCAATGAGCGGCACCACCAGCGCAAGCACACCCGCTGCCAGCAGTGCGGCACCCCGGTAGTCCATCGCCCTCGCGTGCGCTGCCCGTGTCTCACGAACCAGCAGCAAGGCAGCGGGAAGCGCAAGCGCAATGACGGGCAGGTTGATGAGGAAGACGCTGCGCCAACCCAGGTCCAGCACGTTCACCGAGACCAGCCACCCGCCCAGCAACTGCCCGCCCACCGCGGCGATGCCGAAGGTGGCGCCATACAGGCCCAATGCGCGCCCCTTCTCGGCCGGCGGAAACAGCGCATGGATGGACGCCAGGGACTGCGGTGCCATGACGGCGGCGGAAATGCCCTGCAGCAGCCTGCCGGCCACCAGCGTGCCGGCAGAACCCGCCAGGCCGCAGATGGCCGATGCCAGGCCAAACCCCAGCATGCCGCCGACAAAGGCGCGCCGCCGCCCATGGATGTCGCCCAGGCGCCCGCCGAGGATGAGCGTTACCGCGTAGGCCATGGCATAGACCGACACGACCAGCTGGGTGACGTCTGCGGATGCCTGCAGATCGCTGCGGATGGCGGGCAGCGCGACGTTCACGATGAAGAAGTCCAGGGGTGGCAACAGCGTGCCGGTCAGCAGCACCGCCAGTGCCGGCCAGCGGCGCGCATCATGCCCGCCTGGGTTCTGATCGGGTTTCATCGTCCTCTCCTGGAGCATTCATTGGGGTGCAAGCGCGTCTCAGCGCATGCCGCCCGAGCCGAGCATGTTCTCGCCGGTCACCCAGCCCGCATCCGCAGAGACGAGGAAAGCCACGATCGAGGCGATGTCGGCCGCTTGGCCGATGCGGCCCAGCGGTGTCTGCTGCTCATTCCAGGCCTGGAAGTCCGAGCCCATGACGCCATTGGCGTGTGTGCCTTCGGTCTCGATCAGGCCGGGGTTGACCGAATTGACGCGGATGCCGCGTGGGCCCAGTTCACGGGACAGCACGCCGGTGATCGCGTCGATGGCACCCTTGGTACCGGTGTAGATGGCGCTCTCGGCAGGCAGTACGCGGGTGACGAAGGAGCTGACATTGACGATGCTGCTGCCTTCGCCAAGCAGCGGCGCGGCGGCGCCGGTGACCAGCAGGGTGCCCAGGACGTTGAGGTCGAACTGTTGGCGATACCGTTCCTCGGTGGTGTCCTCGATTTTCGCAAACTGGTACATGCCGGCGTTGTTGACCACGATGTCCAGCCTGCCGAAGTGGTCCAGGGCCGCCGCGACCAGCGCGTCCACGTCGGTCTTGCTGCGGACGTCGGCGCGTACCGCCACTGCCGTTCCGCCGTTGGCCTCGATCTCCGCGACAAGGGCCGTGGCCGCATCTTCAGCGGAGGCGTAGTTGACCACGACGCGTGCGCCATCGCTGGCGAGGCGGCGGGCAATGCCTGCGCCGATGCCCTTTGAAGCGCCGGTGACCAGCGCGACTTTCCCGTTCAGTGTGCCCATTGCGTGCAATTCCGGATCTGGCTGCCCCGGTGTGGGGCGGGGAGTGCATGGTGGGCCTTGCATGATTGTTTGGGCACTGACACTGCTGCATAGTTCACGTTCAATTTTGAACGGGTGGGCCTGGCCGTGGAATGGAGTGACATCCGCGTTTTTCTGGCGGTGGTCCGCGGCCGCTCCCTCGGGGAAGCCGCCCGCAGCCTTGGCCTGAGCCATCCCACGGTGGGGCGACGGGTGAAGGCCTTGGAGGACGAGGCCGAGCAGCCGCTGTTCCGCAGAACGAAGGACGGCCTGGTACTGACCGATGCCGGCGATGCAGTGTTGTCGCTGGCAGAATCGATGGAGGCATCCGCACTCGCCATGGAACGACGGCTGGCGGGCAGCCAGGATCGATTGGAAGGCATCCTGCGGATTTCCTCGGCGGACTGGTTTGCCGCCCACGTGCTGGCACCCAGTCTGGCCGAGCTCGGGCGGCAGCACCCAGGGGTGGTACCGGAAATCATTGCCAGCTACCGCCTGCTCGATCTGTCCCGGCGCGAGGCGGATGTAGCGTTCCGCATCGTTCCCTTCAGCGAGCCGGATATCGTGCAGCGCCGCCTGATGGCCATGCCTTACGGTCTGTATGGATCGGAGGCGACGGTACGCGCTGTAACGGATGATCCGCGCTCGGCCAAGCTCATCCTGATGAACGCGGCGCAGGCCCACTTTCCCGACGTGACCTGGCTGATCGAGACCTTCCCGGAGTCGAAGCCGGCCTTCAGCAGCACCAGTCGCAGCGTCCAGGCGCAGATGTGCGCGCGTGGCGGGGGCGTTGCCGTCCTGCCGCGTCCGTTGGGTGAGCAGGTGGACGGGCTGCATCGCATCGACGCATTCGGGCAACCGCCCGGGCGTGATGTCTGGGTGGGCTACCACCAGGATCTGCGCCATATGGATCGGCTGCGGGCATTGTTGGAGATCGCGGAACGGATGCTGCCGCAGAGTTCGGGGATGACAGAGCGGTCTTCCCTGCCCGACTGATGCGTGGCGGCGCTACGTCATTGCGATTCGGTTGCTGTGTTCATTGCGGCTGGCTCGGCCTGCTGAGCCATGCCTGCCGCTCCGCCAGGTACCGCTGTGAGGCCTGCAGTCCACGCACCATGCGCTCGATGAGCGCGATATCCGCGGCGTCATCGCTGGCCGTGTACTGCGCGGGGTCTCGATTGACCTCGGCGCTGATGGCGCGCAGCCCTTCCCCATCGGCGATGAAGTGCACCTCTGCAATGCAGAAGCCGGTCCAGCTGCGGTGCAGATGCAGTGTCCCGCCTGCGTAGTAGAGGAACCACTTGTCTTCCATTTCCAGGGGGATGAGCCCGTGCCGCACGCATGCGGCTTCAGCGGCATCGAGGCTGAAGTCCAGCGCCAGGGTTATGTGACGGGCCGGCAGCGGCTCGGTCTTCCAGTCAGCGGCGGTCGCGATGTGGGGCGTCATGGGTTCGGTACCGTGGGAAACGTGACGTTCTCGCCGTACACGATGCCCACCAGCGTTGCCAGAACGTCGTTGGTCGGGATGCGCTCGCCATTGGTGGAATAGGCAATGGCCGTTCCATCCTGCGGATTGTAGATGACCCGCGAGTGCGAGCCCAGCACATCCCCGCCATGACCAAGGAAGCGGCGTTGGCCATAGGGAAACGCTGCCAGTCCCCTGCCCCAGCCTTCGCCCGTCGCTGGGATCATCTGCTGCAGGGACATGCTGCGCAGGAGCCGCTGCTGGAACAGGCCGGTGATGAGCAGGTTCAGGTCGTGCGGCGTGCCGGCGATGTCGCCGACCCCGACGACATTGGCGTAGTCGATGTCCTTGATCGGGGTCCATTTCCCCGCATACGTGTAGGAGAGGAACGTGTCGGGCTGCGGAACGCCGGCTGAAACGAAGTTCCTGAGGCCCAACGGCGCCGCAATGTCCTGGGCCACCATTTCGGCATAGCTGCGGCCGGATACCTTCTCCAGGATCATCCTCAACAGCAGGTAGGCCGAGTTGGAGTAAGCGGTGCCCTGCCCCGGCGCGAACGAGATGCCCTGCGTCCTGATTTCATCCAGGATCGCCGGTTCGCTGACCTTGTCCACCACCCACACAGTGCCATCCTTGATGGCGAAGTTGCCCAGGCCGCTGGTGTGGCCGAGCAGATTGCCGACCGTGATCGCCTGGGCGGACGGCAGGTCCGGGAACCACTGGGACAGCGTGTCGTCCAGGCTGAGGCGCCCTTCCTCGATGAGTTTGAAGGCAAGGATGGCGGTGACCATCTTGGTGACGGAGGCGATCTGGTACTTCGTATCCGCGTTGTAGCTGACGCCGGCCAGCTGTTTCTGGCCGAAGCGGCGAGCGTAGACCTCCTCGCCATTCCTGAAGATGGACACGCTGCCGATGCCCGCGTTGCTGTCTTCCATCTGGCTGAGAAACGCGTCGAGCCGCTCTGCACGCATGCCCTGCGGTGCGGCGGGGGCGGCGTTGATCGCGCTGGAAAGCAGAAGCGTTGGAAGAAGCAGCAGGGCGGCCAGTCGGCTCATGGTGTGACGGAATCTGAATGCGCAGAACGCCGACTGTACCGGTAAAAGGCACACAGGGCGCCCGTTGCATCGAGCCGATGAGCCGAATAGCTGGTACTATTCGGCTCATTCAATGAGCCGAATAGCCGCCTTTTGCGGCTCGGTGGAGAAATGGCACATGTCTGCACCTCGTTGGATCTGGCAACACCCCGGCTGGCCTGCTTTCACATGGGAGACAACGGCAGTTGCGGAACTGCTGCGCGAATGCCAGCAGGTCCAGGGCCAGCTGCTCGGCATGGCTGGGGCTGCTACGGGCGAGCTTCAAGCCGAGGATGCTCTGGACACGTTGTTGTCCAATATCGTCACGTCATCGGCCATCGAGGGCGAACGCCTTGACGTCGGCTCTGTCCGCTCATCCCTGGCTCGCAGGCTGGGCGTTGCCGATGGCGGTGAGCGGCGGATCAGTGCCCGCGCCGAAGGCCTGGCCGACCTGATGCTGGATGCAACGCGTCACGCAGAGGCGCCTCTGGACACGCCGCGGCTGCTGCAATGGCATCGATGGTTGTTCGCGGCCAACGATGATCTCCTGCCCCACCGTATCAGGGTGGGCGGGCTTCGCGGCCCTGAGCCGATGCAGGTGGTATCCGGCCGGATAGACCGCCCGACCGTGCATTTCGAGGCGCCGCCACGTGATGGACTGGAGGTCCAGCTCGATGCGTTTCTTGACTGGTTCCAGGCCAGCCGCAGTGATGCTGGCCTCGACCCCGTTCTCCGCGCTGGCGTCGCCCACTTCTGGTTCATCACGCTGCACCCGTTTGACGATGGCAACGGCCGCCTGACGCGTGCCTTGACCGATCTGGCTCTGGCACAGGCACAGCCGCAGGCAATCCGCTTTCACGCCATGTCGGCGAGCATCCTCGCTGATCGTGCAGGTTATTACCGGGTCCTCGAGCGCAGCCAGAAGGACGGCCTCGACATTACTGCCTGGTTGCAGTGGTTCCTGTTTACGCTGCACGACAGTCTGGTGCAGGCCCTTCATCGGATCGATCGTGTACTGGGCAAGGCGCGGTTCTGGCAGCGCCATCGGCATCAGCCGCTGTCCAGCGAGCAGGTCAAGGTGCTCAACCGCATGCTCGACGGCGGCGAGCGAGGCTTCGAGCACGGCATCAGTGCGGCTCAATACCAATCAGCTGCCAAAGTTTCCAAGGCCACAGCTACCCGCCACTTGGCGGACCTGCTGGAAAAGGGCTGCATGCATCGTCTGCCAGGTGGCGGCCGTAGCACCCGGTATGTGGTTGACATACCAGCGTCGGACATCGCGTTGCCCGAGCGCTTGGCCCGAGGCAGCGCCACCTGAGAAGCGGGGCCAAGGCCTCAGTCCAGGACCACGGTGAACCGAAACGAAGACAACGATGCGAAGGTGATCGTATCTGGCTGCTGCTGCGGCGCGGAGCGCCCTTCCCGCCGCCCCGGGGTGGGATTGAACAAACCGCGCAATCGCGTGCTTCTGGCCGACGTGTGTTGATGGTTTGCCGGCCAGCGGCCGGCACTACCGAGCATCGGCCGGAAAGAATGCCGACGCAGATCCGGCAGCGGGGCTTCACTTCACAAGCAGCTGCTCGGCCAGGCCGCGATAGATCGGCACCGGGCAGACCAGCCCGGACACCGCGCGGGCGATCAACACCGTAGCCAGGATGGGCAACAGCAGGTCGCCGCTGTCGGTCAGCTCAAGCGAGATCACCGCCGATGTCAGCGGCGCCTGGGTCACCCCGGTGAGGTAGGCGCACATGCCCAGCAGCACGAAGGCGCGCGGGTCGACGGCGGGCATCAATGCGGCAAGGTTGTGGCCGATGCCAGCGCCCACGGCCAGTGCCGGCGAGAACAGGCCGCCGGGAATGCCCGCAATGTACGAGGCCAGGTTGGCGAGCAGTTTCATTAAGCCGAACTCGTGCCCCACCTCGGCGTGGCCCTGCACCAGGCTGCGTGCCTGCTCATAACCGGTGCCGTACGCCCCATCCCCGAATGCGGCGGCCAGGCCGACCACCACCAGGCCGCACCCTGCGGCGAGCAGCACAGGGTGCCGTTGCCGCAGCGTGCCCAACCAGCGCGGCCGGCCGGCAACACTGGCCAGCACCATGCGTGCGAATACCCCGCCCAGCAGGCCGGCGACCACCCCGCACATCAGGATGGCCAACCAGGCCTGGCCGAGCGGCATGCGCGCGGTCACGTGGCCGAAGTAGGTGTAGTTGCCGAGCAGCCCCAGCGAGACTACGCCGCCCACGATGACCGCGGTCAACAGCGTGCCCGAGAACCGATGCTCGAAGCGCCCGCTCAACTCCTCAATGGCGAACACGATGCCGGCCAGGGGCGTGTTGAACGCCGCCGCGATACCGGCGGCACCGCCTGCCAGCAGGAAGTGCGACAGCTCTTTGGGATCCTTGAAGCCGAACCAGCGCCCGAACAGATACATCAGGCTGGCGCCGACGTGGACGGTGGGGCCCTCGCGGCCGACTGATGCGCCCCCGAGCAGCGAGAGCGAAGTCAACAGGAGTTTGCCGGCGGAAACCCCGGGCGAGAGATTGACCTGCCGGAAGGTTTCATCGGGCTTTTCCAGCGCGGCGATGACCTGGGGAATGCCGCTGCCCCGGGTCGGGCGCAGGGCCCCGCTGGTCAGCCAGGCGAGCAAGGCGAAGATACCCGGCGTGAGCAGCAGCGCCCACCACGGCGAGTGGTTGATGGCGCGCTGGAACAGGCCGAACGCTGCGTCGCTGGCCTTGGCGAACAGGATGGCGACCAGCGCGACGGCCACGGCGCCGATCCACAGCGCGGCGCGGCGACGCCAGGCCTCGCTGCGCAGGTGGCCGGCCAGAGAGGCCTGGATGCGGCGGAACGGTTTCATGGGCACCAGTATGGTCAGTCTGGCGGGCCTGCGAAAGCAGCCACCGTGGCGGCCCACCTTGCGGCATGCGGCGGCTGGGCCGGGAAAAGCGGGTGCCGAAGTCGTCCAGCGCCCAGGTGTAGCGCCGAGCCAACGCTCGGCTGCTCTCCGCCAAATGCAGCCGAGCACGGGCTCGGCTCTACCAGCTGATCAGTCGAGCAAACTCGACGCTACCCGCGCGTCGAGCCACTGCTCCAATGCGTCCTTCGGCATCGGCGGGGCGAACAGATAGCCCTGGAAGTGGTCGCAGCCCAGGCCCACCAGCAGCTCCCACTGCGCCGTTGTTTCCACGCCCTCGGCCAGGGCGCTCATGCCCATCACCTGCGAAATTTCCAGGATCTTGCCGAGCAGGCGCTGCGCGTTCTCCTGGCTCACGGCTTCGACGACAAACTGCCGGTCGATCTTCAGCTTGCGCACCGGCAGCGTGCGCAGGGTTGCCAGCGAAGAGTAGCCGGTGCCGAAATCATCCAGCGCCCAGGTCAGCCCCAGGGACTCGAGCGCCTTCATCTTCTCGATCACCATGCCAGCATCGTGCGACAGCGCGGATTCGGTCAGTTCCAGTTCGATCAGCGCGGGATCGATCTCGGCCTGGGCGATGACTGCAGCCACCGAGGGCACGAACGCATCGTCGAGCACCTGCACCGGGC
Source organism: Stenotrophomonas sp. ZAC14A_NAIMI4_1 (assembly GCF_003086915.1). Taxonomy (NCBI): domain Bacteria; kingdom Pseudomonadati; phylum Pseudomonadota; class Gammaproteobacteria; order Lysobacterales; family Lysobacteraceae; genus Stenotrophomonas; species Stenotrophomonas sp. ZAC14A_NAIMI4_1. The sequence continues at coordinate 3,585,023 of NZ_CP026002.1, read as the reverse complement.
TGATGTTGACCGCCACGCGCAGGTGGCGTGCATGCGCTTTGCTGGACCATTGCTCGAGTGTTTGGCAGGCCTGCCGCAGTACTTCCAGGCCGATGTCCCGGATGGCGCCGCTCTCCTCCGCCTGCGCGATGAACGCACCGGGCGGCAGCAGATCGCCGGAGGGTCGCCGCCAGCGCGCCAGGGCTTCCACCCCGGTGACCACGCCGTTGCCGTGTACCTGCGGCTGGTAGTGCACTTCGATCTCACCATTGCGCACCGCACGGCCGAGCTCGCGCTCCAGCCGCAGCCGGTTGCCTATGTCCTTGCGGTAGATCGCAAAGATCGCGGCCAGCAGGATCATCGAGATGACCGTATTGGAACGGGCGCCCCACACGCGCACTTCGATGGGTGGCGACGTGCCGGGCGCGAGGAAGTCCAGCGCGCCGATGGCAAACGCGGCGAACGTGGCCAGGCAGGCCAGCGGGAAGACCAGTGATCCGTAGCGCTCGCGCGCATCGAAGGTAAAGGCGGCACCGGCGGCCAGCGGCAGCAGGAACAGGTGCCCCGAACGCGGTACCCAGGCGATGGGAGCGTCGATGATGGCCACGCCCACTACCGACAGGAAAACGCCATGGGCAACGATCAGCAGGGACGTGCCATCGGCGCGGCGGCTGCGGACAACGGCCAGCACGCCCACCGCCATCACCCCGAGGAAAGGCGCGGCCAGCTCGGCACGGTCGACGTACAGGTAGCACGCCGTCCAGCCCAGGCCCAGCAGGATCGAGGAAATGCCTGCCAGTGACAGGATGGTGCCGATCTTCCTGCGGCGCGGTGCCTCCTGGAATTTCGGCAGACCCTGCCATTTCCGTGCTGCTCTGTTGGGCATCGGCCGAAGCGTCCTCTTGGCGTCCGGGACGCGCGTGGCCGCGCCCCGGACGAAGGGTAGCAAAGCCCGCGCGCGGGCCAAATAGCGTCGTTTTTCTGGCGCGTGCCGGGTCTACGGCGCCTGCCCTTCGTCACGCCTCGTCAACGTCGTTGAACCATTCAAAAGACGGTTGCAATCCGCCGCATCCAACTGCCCTGCATGGCACGTAGAGATAGGCACAACGCGCTGGCAAGGCTCCCATGGGCGCGTTATCCGCAGGCATTCCTGCATTCATGAAGAGGCCGAAGGGCCTCGTCCAGCGAGGACACGAACATGCGTAGCCAGATCCAGCGTCTTGCCATTGCCGCGGGCATCGCGGTTGCTTGTGCCGCACCCGCAGCGTTTGCCGCCGACAACCCCATGGTGGGCGGCGTGCCGATGTATGCCAACAAGACCATCGTGGAAAATGCCTCGACGGCCAAGGACCTCAGCACCCTGGTGGCCGCGGTAAAGGCGGCCGGCCTGGTGGACACGTTGAGCGGCAAGGGCCCGTTCACGGTATTCGCGCCCACCAACCAGGCCTTCCAGAAGCTGCCCGCCGGTACGGTGGACACCCTGCTGAAGCCTGAAAACAAGGCCAAGCTGAGCAAGCTGCTGACCTACCACGTGGTGTCAGGCACCTACACCTCCACCCAGCTGACGGCGGCCGCCCGCAGCCATGGTGGCACCAGTACCTTGAAGACCGTGCAGGGTGAGCCGCTGACGGTGAAGCTGCAGGACGGCAAAGTCTGGGTGATCGATGCCAAGGGCGGCAAGGCGTCGGTGACGACTGCCGATGTGATGCAGTCCAACGGCGTGGTGCATGTGGTGGACAGTGTGCTGATGCCGAAGTAGAAATTCCCGGCGGGGCTCCTGCTCACGCACGGGCCCCGCCGCTGCTATATGCCAGCGCCCGGCCACTGCTAGACTCGCGTCCTGAACAGGGATGGAGTCTCCATGGATCGTTGGTATCAGGCAACGCTGCTGTCGTTGATCGTGCACCAGATTGATGCTGCTTTCTGGCACGAATGGACCATGTTCCATGTTCCTGGTGGGATCCAGGGTTTCCTGGTCTTCAATCTCCTCGCCGTTGGCGTGCTGCTTCACGGCTATCAGCATGTGGTCCTGCGCACCTCGTCTGCACGAACCTATGCGGGTGTGTGTGGAATGACCGGGGTGGCGACGGCCATTATCCACGTGCTGTTTGCTGTGGCTGGACGGGATGAGTTCCATCTGCCGCTGTCCATCGCAACGCTCTTCGCATGCCTGGTTGCTGGCGTCGGGCTGCTTGCCAGCGCTTTCGGCCGCAGGTAGCCCGACAAGGGTTCAGTGCACCTGCGGCTGGCGGCGCGCATCCAGCGCTTCCTTGATGCGTGCAATATCGCGGCCGCCCGCGTCGGCCAGGCGACGCACCTGCTGTCGTTCGATGGGTGGCAGCGGCGGCGGTGGTGGCGCTACCTGGGGAGGCGGTGTTGCATTGACCAGCCGTGCCACGGCATCGCGCAGCCGCAGTTCCGGGTAGAGACGTGCTGCGCACCAGCGCTCGGCAAAGCGTCTGCCCTGGCGGATGCTGGCAGCACGCACATCCTTGGTCTGCCACATCTTCTGCCCCTTCATCCAGAGACGAACGCCCGGCCGCCCGTCCGGGGCGACCGCAGCGATTTCGCGTGCGTTCCACCACAGCGCCCAGCGCTCACCGGTCTGCACCCAGCCGGAGACGATGCGTGCGCGATTGACGTCTTGATGTGCGGAGGGCGTAAGCATGGCCCAGAGGATACGGAGGGCGGTCTCATGGCCTGCGACGTCGGGGCTATGGCTGGGTTTTCCGCTGCAGTGCCTGTCGGACCCGCTGCGCCGGAACGGCATCCACGCAGGTCTCCAGGGTATCCGCCAGCTCGGCCAGCGCGTCCTTCCCTACGCCGATGTTCATGCTCATCCCGATGTGGGCGATTACCTGTGCATCCGCCCCCTCGATCATGGACAACATGCTGAGCGTGGCCAGTTCACGGCTCTGCCAATCCAGGTTGTCGCGCTCGAAGATGTCGCCGAAAAGATGGGTGCGCAGGTACGTGTTGGCCACGGGTGCGAAATCAAACAGTGGACCCGCCACCGGAGCGCCAGCGAGCACCGTCTGGTTGTCCGTACCGATTTTCAACAAGGCCTCGCCCTGCGGAGCAGGTGTGCTGGGTTGGCGCCCGGGGTCGTCATGCAGGCCCCGGGCCGCGCGCGTTTGCACGACCTCCATCAACTGGCCCAGCGCGTTGAGGCTGCGCGGAAAGCCGGCATAGGCGTAGAGCTGCAGCAGGACCTCGCGTACGTCGCTGATGCTGAGGCCCGCATCCAGTCCTGCTTCCAGCGCTGGCTTCAGGCGCTCGAGGTTGCCTGAGGCCGCGAACGCCGCAATCGGAACCAGCGCCTGCTGCCGTTGGCTCAGCGACGCGAGCGGCGGCATTTCGTTACGGGGTGAAGTGCTCATGGGCAAGGTTTCCCGTGCGTTCGTGGCGGGCAGTCCCGCCAGGATGAGTGTGGCCAGCAGCAGCCACGACTTCGTTCTAGCGGGCGTGGTACTGCGCATCGTCCACCTTCTCCATCCACTCCACGTTGCGGCCATCGATCGTCCCGGTCACGGCAAGGTGGGTCATGGCAGTCTCGGGGGCGGCGCCGTGCCAGTGCTTTACGCCTGGTGGGCACCAGACCACGTCGCCCGGGCGGATGACCTGGACTGGCTTGCCCCATTCCTGCACCAGCCCCACCCCACTGGTGACCAGCAGGCGCTGACCGGCCGGATGGGTGTGCCAGGCCGAGCGCGCGCCCGGTTCGAAGGTGACCAGGCCGCCGGAGGCTGGAATGCCGCCCTCGGCCGGCCAGACCGGGTCGATCCGCACGCGGCCGGTGAAGTACGCCTCCGGCCCGGGCTGCGATGCCTGCTCGCCAGCGCGGGCGATGGTCTGCTGGCCTGTGTCGGCTGCGGCAGCAGTCGCGGTAGGCAGCGCAGTGGCGCCAAGGGCGAGCATGAGGAAGGAAGTGTTCATGGTGTTGGCTCCTGCGTGGAGGATTCGGGCTGATGTGTCCAGGTGGGTTCGGATTGGCTGCGGGTTACACGCGGCGCCAGCGGGCGTTGGCCCGCCGCGGTGCGCCAGGCAAGGACGGCGGCCAGGCCAAGGACGGCGGCGCTGGCGATGAAGGTGCTGCCGTGGCCACCTTGGTCGTACAGCGCGCCACCCAGGGTGGAGCCCACGGCGATGGAGCACTGCACGACCGCCACCATCAGGCCGCCGCCGGCCTCGGCGTCGTCCTTGAAGGTGTCCGCCAGCCAGCTCCACCAGCCCACGGGGGCGGCGGTGGCGAGCAGGCCCCACACCGAGAGCAGCGCCGCGACCGGCCAGAGCTGGGTGCCGAACGGCACCAGCAGCAGGGCGATGGCTGCCATCAGCATCGGGATGCCCACCAGCGTGCGGTACAGCCCGTGCGCGAGTGCGCGGCCGACCAGTACGGTGCCGATGAAGCCGGAAAACCCGATAGCCAGCAGCACCATGGAAAGCGCGGTGGCACCCGCGTGTGTCACGCTTTCGAGGAACGGGCGGACATAGGTGAACAGTGCGAACTGGCCCATGAAGAAGGCACCGCAGGCAGCCATGCCCCATCGCACCGGCCGCCGTCGCAGCAGGGCCAGCACCTTGCCTGGCGCGGCGGTGGCGCGCGCAGGCATGCGTGGCAGGCTTGCCCACTGCCAGGCGAACGCCAGCGCCGCGACCGGAAGCAGGCACAGGAACGCACCGCGCCAGCCGATGATCCCACCGAGATAGCTGCCCAGCGGCGCCGCGACCACCGTGGCCAGCGCGTTGCCGCCGTTGAAGATGGCCAGGGCACGCGGGACCTGCGAGGGTGGCACCAGGCGCATGGCGGTCGCCGCCGACAGTGACCAGAAGCCGCCGACGACCACACCGATGAGCGCGCGCCCGGCCATGTACACCGCGTAGCTGTGCGCGGTGGCCACGACCACGCCGGACACCGCCATCAGCGCGGTGAGCAGCAACAGGACCGTTCGCCTGTCCAGCCGCCCTGCCAGGCGCGCAATGGACAGGCTGGTGAGCACGGCAAACGCACCGGAGATGGCGATGCCGTAGCCCGCCAATCCCTCGCTCACCTGCAGGTCGGCAGCGAGCGGGGTAAGCAGGCTGACCGGCATGAACTCCGAGGCGATCAGCGCAAACACGCACAGGGTCATGGCGAAGACGCCGCCCCAATGTGCGCGCGCCGGTGCGTTCTGGTCGTCGGTCATCACGGCGCCGCCAGTCCCTTCTGGAAGAACGCCGCCAGCCGGCTGAAGGGAATCTGCTGGGTGCGATCGTAGAGATCCACATGCCCTGCCCCTTTCACCCAGTACAGTTCCTTCGGCTGGCCGGCGCGGCGATAGGCATCTTCGCTGAACTCGCGCGAATGGGCGTGGTCGCCACTGATGAACAGCATCGGGCGCGGCGCGATGGTCTCGATGTCGTTGAACGGATAGAAGTTGAGGAACTTCACCAGGCTGCTGAACAGCGGCATGGTGGTCTGGTCCGCCTGCTGCCCGGATGGGGTGTAGGCGCCGCGCGGGGTACGGTAGAAATCGAAGAACTCGCGCTGTACTTCGGGCGTGTCCGCGCTGAGTTCGGTGACCGTGCCCGGCACATAGCGTGGTGCGGCACCATTGAATTCCGCCTGGCGCTGCTCGATGGCGGACTGGATCATCGCCTGGCGTTGGGCAAGGCTCTGCGAGGCATTGAGGCCGTTGCGCATGGCTGCCCCCATGTCGTACATGCTGACGGTGGCGAGAGCCTTGATGCGCGGATCAATCTTCGCCGCGCTGATCACGAAGCTGCCGCTGCCGCAGATGCCGAGCGCGCCGATGCGGCTACCATCGACGATCGACTGGGTCGCCAGGAAATCCACGGCGGCACTGATGTCATCGGCGTAGATCTCCGGTGCGACCATGTGGCCAGGCGTTCCTTCACTCTCGCCCCAGAAGGAAAGGTCGATGGCCAGGGTGACGAAACCCTGCTCGGCCAGTTTCTGCGCATAGAGATTGGAACTCTGCTCCTTCACCGCCCCCATCGGGTGGCCGACCACGATGGCCGGGTACTTCGTGCCGGGTGTGCGGTCCTTGGGCAGGAACAGGTTGCCGGCTACCTTCATCTGGTACTGGTTGTGGAACGTCACCTTTTGCGAGGTGACGCGCTCGCTGCGGTAGAAATTGTCGGCTCCGCGGGAGAGATCCTGCGCGGACGCCGTCATCGAACCGGCCAGCAGGCCGGCAAGGAGGAGGAAGTGCTTCATGGTCGGGGGTCTCTTCAGGCCGAAAGCGTGGCGGTGTCCATCACGAAGCGGTACTTCACGTCGCCCTTGAGCATGCGTTCGTAGGCGTCGTTGATCTCATCGGCGCGGATCAGCTCGATGTCGGCCACCACGCTGTGCGCGGCGCAGAAGTCGAGCATTTCCTGTGTTTCGGCGATGCCGCCGATCATCGACCCGGCCAGCGTGCGGCGCTTCATGATGAGGTTGAATACCGCCGGCGACGGATGCGGCGTTGCCGGTGCACCGACCAGCACCATGCCGCCATCGCGCTTGAGCAGGACCAGGTAGGCGTCGAGATCGTGCGGGGCCGCCACGGTGTTGATGATCAGATCGAACGATTTCGCATGCGCGGCCATTTCGTCCGCCGAACGGGACACGACCACTTCATTGGCACCCAGCGCCAGAGCCGCTTTGCGCTTGCTTTCCGAGGTGGTGAATGCCACCACGTGTGCGCCCAGCGCATGGGCCAGCTTCACGCCCATGTGGCCCAGGCCGCCGATGCCGACGATGCCGACCTTGCTGCCCGGGCCGGCGTTCCAGTGCTTCAGCGGCGACCAGGTGGTGATGCCGGCGCACAGCAGGGGCGCGACGGCGGCCAGCTGGTCTTCCGGGTGGCGGACGTGCAGCACGTAGCGCTGGTGCACGACGATCTGCTCGGAGTAGCCGCCGAGGGTATGGCCCGGCGCATCGCTGGTGGGGCCGTTGTAGGTACCCACCATGCCGTCGCAGTAGTTTTCCAGGCCATCGCCGCAGTCCTGGCAATGACGGCAGCTGTCGACGATGCAGCCGACACCCACCAGGTCGCCGGCGTTGAAGCCCTGCACCTGGGCGCCCACGGCGACTACGCGGCCGACGATCTCGTGCCCGGGCACGCAGGGAAACAGGGTGCCGGCCCATTCCGCGCGGGCCTGGTGCAGGTCTGAATGGCAGATGCCGCAGTAGGCAATGGCGATCTGCACGTCGTCCGCGCCGGGCGCGCGGCGGGTGATGTCGATGGCTTCAAGGGGGCGGTCGCCGGCATGGGCGCCGTAGGCTTTGACGGTCAGGGACATGGCCGATGCATCCTGGGGTGGGAGGTTGCGGCCATTGTGCCGAGCCCCTATTGGCTTGATTAGCCAATTGAACCTTTTAGGGTCTATTAGCTCTGCTAATCAATCCGCCGTGCCACACTTCGCCCCATGGCCAGACGCAACCTCAACGATCTCCTTGCCTTCGTCACGGTCGCCCGGGAAGGTAGTTTCACCCGCGCGGGCGCCGTGCTGGGTGTCTCCCAGTCGGCGCTGAGCCAGGCCATCAAGGCGCTGGAGGAGCGGCTGCAGATCCGGCTGCTGACCCGCACCACGCGCAGCGTCTCGGCCACGCCCGCTGGCGAGCGCCTGCTGGAAGCGATCGGAAATCGCTTTGATGAAATCGAGGCCGAGCTTGATGCATTGACCGAACTGCGCGAGAAGCCTGCGGGTACGGTGCGCCTGACCTGCGGCGATCACGTACTGCGAACCGTGCTGCTGCCGCGGTTGTTGCCTGTGATGCAGCACTACCCCGACGTGAACATCGAGTTTGACGTGAACTATGGCCTGCGCGACATCGTCGCCGACCGCTTCGATGCCGGGGTTCGCCTGGGCGAAAGCATCGACCGCGACATGGTCGCGCTGCCGATCGGCCCCCGGCTGCGGATGGCCGCCGTGGCAACACCGGACTACTTCAGCCGGCACCCGGCACCGAAGGTGCCGGCCGATCTGACCGCGCACAACTGCATCAACATGCGCTTTCCCACCACTGGCGGCCTGTACGTCTGGGAATTCGAGCGACGCGGCCGGCAGGTGAATGTGCGGGTGGATGGACAGGCGACCTTCAACAGTTCGCCGCACATCGTGCTGGCAGCACTGCAAGGCCTCGGCATCGCCTTCCTGCCCGAAGAGGAGTTCGCGCCGCATCTGCAGGAAGGGCGGCTGGTCCGCACGCTGCAGGACTGGTGCCCGCCCTTCTCCGGCTACCACCTGTACTACCCGAGCAGGAAACAGCACTCCCCTGCCTTCGCGCTGGTCATCGAGGCGCTGCGCACCCAGGCCGGATGACATCCGGAACAGGGCCCCGGCACACGCCGGGGCCCCGTCACTCACTTTTCCTGCAGGAAGGTCAGCAGGTCCTGGTTGACCTTGTCCTTGTGGGTGTCGGTCAGGCCGTGCGGTGCACCTGCGTACACGATCAGCTTTGCGCCCTTGATGAGCTTGGCCGACTGGCGGCCGGAGATGTCGATCGGCACGATCTGGTCGTCATCACCGTGGATGACCAGGGTCGGCACGTCGAACTTCTTCAGGTCGGCGCGGAAGTCAGTGGCCGAGAACGCGGCAATGGAGTCGTAGGTGTTCTTGTGGCCACCCTGCATGCCCTGCGCCCACCAGGCGTCGATCAGGCCCTGCGAGACTTTCGCGCCCGGGCGGTTGAAGCCGTAGAACGGGCCGGACGGAATGTCCTTGTACAGCTGCGCGCGGTTGTCCATCTGCGCCTTGCGGATGCCATCGAACACTTCGATCGGCAGGCCGTTGGGGTTGTCGGCGGTCTTCAGCATGAAGGGCGGCACCGAGCTGATCAGCACGGCCTTCTTGACCCGGCTGGTGCCATGGCGGCCGATGTAGCGCGCCACTTCGCCGCCACCGGTGGAGAAGCCGACCAGTGTCACGTCGTGCAGGTCCAGGGTGTTGATGACTGTGGCCAGGTCATCGGCGTAGTGGTCCATGTCGTTGCCATCCCAGGGCTGGCTGGAACGGCCGTGGCCACGACGGTCATGCGCGATCACCCGGTAACCGTGGTTGGCCAGGAAGATCATCTGCGATTCCCAGCTGTCCGAGTTCAGCGGCCAGCCGTGGCTGAAGGTGACGACCGGGCCGTCCTTCGGGCCCCAATCCTTGTAGTACAGCTGCACGCCATCGGCGGTGGTGATGTAGCTGGCGGTGCGCGCGATGCTGGTGATGGCAGCCGGCTTGGCCGGTTCGGCGGCCTGTGCAGACAGGCCAGCCTGGACAGAGAGGGCCAGCGCGGCGGCGGCGAGGGTACGGGTGAAGGTGTTCATGGATGAACTCGCTTGGGTGGGTGGTGTGGGACGTACTGTGCGCCCGATTTCAGGCGCATCGGTGATGTATGGTCCGGAATACTTGATGGATCGTCTTGCACCGTTGTGCGGATCACGGCCGCACGCAGGCGATGGCGTCGCAGCCGCCGGCAGCGATGCGGCCCTTCTCCAGCACCAGGATCCGGTTGGCGGCCCACAGCGCGCAGGACATGGCGATGCAGTCACAGCGCGCAGGTTGCTTCTGCTTTTCCCAGAGCAACTCGAAGTAGCCCTCGCCGACGCGGCCGCGGATCGTGCCCGCCGCCTCGTGGTGCACCGATCCACTGCAGGTCAGCCCCCGGTGCAGGCCCCAGCGATGCAGCTCGGGCAGTGACTTCGAGCGCAGCGCCTCGTCGACCAGGCCCATGAGGCCTGCGGATGTCTGTGGTGCCAGGTACTGCATCGGGGGTTTCCGGAAAGGCCTGATATGCGCAGGGCGCCTTGTAGGGCGCCCTGCGGTGTAGCATCGAGCGACAGACAACGGCGTTGTCAGATGTCCTGGTGGTGGTGTGCAGGCGGAGCCACCGTCGTATCGCCGCCGCCCACGAAGTGGCGGACAACCGGGGCGCGCTCACCCCTGTGCAGCGCCCGCAGCGCTTCCTGGATCTGCTTGTCGTCGGTGGTGATGCGTTCGTGCTGGCGCAGGTGTTCCAGCCAGGACGCGGCGACGAAGTACTCCAGGTGGATGCCTGGGCTGGCCACGTCCTCGACAACACCCCAGACCACGGCACCGTCGCGGCGGCGGATGATGCCCAGCTGATGCATGTGTGCGTGGAAGGCCGCGCGGTCTGCGTCGTCGATGCGGTATTCGAGCGTGACCAGCACCGGGCCGCGATCATGCGAGACGGCCACTGACAGCTCCGGTGCGGGCCAGTGCCCGGCCGGACGCAGGTTCAGTTCTTCGGTACCGGCAATACGCACGCGCCAGACCAGCAGGCCACCGACCGCCGCACCGATGGCGGCCACCATCAGGGCCAGCTCCGGCGAGGTCTGCTGCGCCAGCGCGCCCCAGCTCAGGCCACCGGCGGCCATGCCGGCCGAGAAGATCATGATGTACAGCGCCAGGGCACGCGCACGCACCCACGCCGGCACCGCGGTCTGCGCTGCGATCTGCAGTGAGGACAGCACGGTGATCCAGGCAAAGCCATTGATCATCATCACCGGCGGCAGCAGGTACCAGCTGCGCAGCAGTGCCAGGCCCATCAGGCTGGCGGCCAAGGAGAGCGTGGCCAGCAGCACCAGGAGGTCGCGGTCGAGCTTCGCACGCAGCTTGGGCAGCAGCAGTGCGCCACCGACGGCACCGATGCCGATGCAGCCCAGCAACATGCCGTACTGCCCTGCCCCGCCGTGCATCTGGCCGCGGACGACGACCGGCAGCAGCGCGTTGGCGGCGGCAGCAAAGAAGAAGAAGCCGACCGACTTGATCAGCACCGCCTGCAGCTTGCCCGCCTTCGTGGCGTAGCGGATACCGGCCTTGAGGCCGGCGCCGAAGCCTTCCGGCGGCAGGCTGGATGCGGTTGCGTCGCGCTTCCAGGCCAACACCACCACCAGCATGGCGGCAAAGGTGATGGCGTTGAAGGCAAACGCGTACATTGCGCCGAGCTGGGACACGATGACGCCACCGATGGCTGGACCAATCGAACGCGCGATGTTGATGCCGATCGAGTTGAGTGCAACCGCCGAAGCCAGCATCGGCTGCGGCACCAGTTCGGACACGATTGCGGCCTGTGCCGGCATCGCCATGGCCGCGCCACAGCCCATGCAGAACGTCAGCAGCACCAGCAGTTCCGGGGTGAGCATCTGCAGATGTGTCAGCACGGCCATCACCAGCGCCACCAGCAGCATCCAGCCCTGGGTGAACACCAGGTACCTGCGGCGGTCGACGATGTCGGCCAGCGTGCCGGCGGCCAGTGCCAGCAGCACGATCGGCACCGTGGTGGCCGACTGCACCAGGGCCACCATCAGCGGCGAGCCGGTGCGCTCGGCCATGACCCAGGCCGCGGCCACGTCATTGACCCAGGTGCCGATGTTGCTGGCCAGGATGGCCAGCCACAGCGATCGGAACATGCCGATCTTCAACGGGGACCAGGCACCGGCCCGGGAAGAGTTCTGTGATGCGGCTGCATTCACCATTGCCATGCTCCAACGATCGAGGCGAACAGCGTGTCCTGGCCGCCGGCCTGCCTCAGTGCAGGACCCGCATCCATCCAGGCCAGCTGCAGCTGCCATTGCCAGTGTTCGCTGGCCTGCCAGCGTGTTTCGGATTTGTATTGATTGCCGATGCGGCGGGGGCCGCCTGCCGTACCTGGCAGGGCCACCAGCGGCGCCGGCGTGGTGTAGACCGCATCGGCGCGGCGGTGCTTCCAGGCCAGCTGCACGCCCAGTTCGGTGGTCACCTTTTCATGCAGGCGCAGGGCCAGCGTGGGCTGGATGTCCATCAGGTTGGCCGGCGCCAGCAGGCTGGCTTCACTGAAGTAGGCCGACTTCGGGTACAACGCATTGAACGTGCCGAGGCGACCATCGTGCAGGTTGCCATCGCCACTGGCGATGTCTGCCTTGACGCCCAGCCGCGGCTGCAGCGGCACGTTCTGCCATTGCCAGCCGGTGTCCGTGGCCACCGTCCAGGCGCGGATGTCCAGGTCGGCCGCTGCGGTGCGCAGTTCGCCTCCCTGGGCGACCAGCTCGGTGTTCCAGTCCAAGCCGCCCGCGCGGCCGAACCAGCGCGCACCGAGGGTCTGGCGGCGCTCGATGCCGCTGCCGGCGGCAAAGCGACCCGCCTCCCTGCGGTAGTCGAGCAGGTACAGGTCCCACTGGCCGGGCCCGTGGCCACGGGCGGTGGTGGCATAGGCACCCCACAGGTGCGCGCCCCGTTCGCCACGGTCATCAAACGCGCCCGGGCGGTTCTCGACCGCGCGCAGTGCCATCAGGTCCAGCGTGCCGAGGCGACCGTTCCAGCCGACGCGTGCACCGTCGAACGCCAGGCGGATGTTCGGTCCGTCTCGCACGGACAGCAGCCGCGAGCTGCCGTAGCCGGCTTCCTGCCGCCCCAGCTGCACGTGCATGCCGTTGTTTTCCCAGCGCCAGTACGCCTGCTGGATGTCGAGCGCGCCACGATCGGTCTTGCCCGGGCCGCCGGCCTTGCCTTCCTCGGCATGGGCGCCCAGCTGCAGCATGGCCTGCCAGTTGTCCTGGCGGTACCGCGCCGATGCAAGGGCGCGCAGCAGCCCGTAGCCGTCCTCGCTTTCGCCGATGCCGAACCGGGTCGGGTCGTAGTACATGCCGCGCAGGCGCAGCGAGGCATCCAGCTGCAGCTGGCCATCGCCTACGTCGGTGCAGGCGCCACCGCCGCAGGCCACGGCCAGCGACGGCGTGGCCAGCAGGGCCAGGGTCAGAATGCGAAGCATGAGCATCCCATTGCACCCCAGAACGAGGTCAGTTCATTGGTCGGCGCGGCGTGCAGCGCCGCATGGCCGTGCGCACCGTGGGTACCGCAGGGCGCGCCGTGGTGGTGGTGATGGGCCATGGCCAGGCCGGTGGCGGTGCCGCCGACGTGGTAGCCACCGAACTTGTTCACCGGCGACCAGTCCGGCATCGCTGGCGGCAGCGGTGCAGCGAGGCCTTCGAAATCGCCATCGGAGTGCACGATCCTGCCGCCGACCACGGTGAGCAGGCTGGTGATATCGGCAATCTGGCTGTCGTCGACGCGGAAGAAATCCGAGGACAGGATGCTGAAGTCCGCCAGCTGGCCGACCTTCAGGGTGCCCTTGGTGTTCTCGTCACCCGAGAACCACGCGCTGCCCTGCGTCCACAGGCGCAGCGCCTGTTCGCGCTCCAGCAGGTTCTCTTCGCCATACAGCGCCAACCCACCCACGGTGCGTCCGGTCACCAGCCACGACAGCGCCACCCACGGGTTGTAGCTGGCCACGCGGGTCGCATCGGTACCGGCACCCACCGGCACGCCTTCGGCCAGCATGCGCTTGACCGGCGGTGTGTGCCGCGCGGCCTGCACGCCGTAGCGCTCGACGAACGCCTCGCCCTGGTAGGCCATGCGGTGCTGCACGGCGATGCCGCCGCCCAGCGCACGGATGCGCTCGATGTTGCGCGGGGTGATGGTTTCGGCGTGGTCGATGAACCAGCGCAGGCCGTCGAACGGGATTTCGCGGTTCACCTGCTCGTAGACGTCGAGGATGCGGGTGATGCTCTCGTCATACGTGGCGTGGATGCGGAATGGCCAGCGTTTCTGCACCAGCAGCTTGACCACGTCGTGCAGTTCGGGCTCCAGCTCCGGCGGCAGTTCCGGGCGCGGTTCGTTGAACAGCTCGAAATCGGCTGCCGAGAACACCAGCATTTCGCCGGCCCCGTTGTGGCGCAGCAGGTCATCGCCCTGGCGCGGCGTGAGCATGTCCGTCCAGCGCTCGAAGTCGGCCATCTCCTGGCCCTGCTTCTGGGTGAACAGGTTGTAGGCAATGCGGACGGTCAGCTGGTCATCGCGGTGCAGCTGCTCGATGACCTGGTAGTCCTCGGGGTAATTCTGGAAGCCACCGCCGGCGTCGATCACCGAGGTGATGCCCAGCCGGTTCAACTCGCGCATGAAGTGGCGGGTGGAATTGGCCTGGTACTCGATCGGCAGGCGCGGGCCCTTGGCCAGGGTTGCATACAGGATGAGCGCGTTGGGCTTGGCCAGCAGCAGGCCGGTCGGGTTGCCCAGCGAGTCGCGCACGATCTGGCCACCCGGGGGATCTTTCGTATCCTTGGTGTAGCCCGCCGCGCGCAGCGCCGCGCGATTGAGCAGTGCGCGGTCGTACAGGTGCAGCAGGAACACCGGCGTATCCGGTGCGATGTCGTTGAGTTCCTGCAGCGTCGGCAGGCGCTTCTCCTGGAACTGGGTGGCGGTGAAGCCGCCGACCACGCGAACCCATTGCGGTGCGGGGGTGCGGTCGACCTGGGCCTTCAGCATGGCCATGGCATCGGCCAGCGAGCGCAGGCCGTCCCAGCGCAGTTCCAGGTTGTAGTTCAGGCCACCGCGGATCAGGTGGGTGTGGCTGTCGTTGAGCCCGGGGATGAGCCGGCGCCCCTGCCCGTCGAGGATGGTCGCCTCTGCGGCCCAGCCCCGCATGACGTCTTCGTTGGTGCCCACGGCCACGATCCGGCCATCCTGCACGGCCAGCGCCTCTGCATGCGGCATGGCCGGGTCGAGGGTGGTGATGCGGGCGTTGCGGATGACCAGGGTGCTCATCCGCTTGCTCTGCTCGGGCGAGAACACCTTGGCGAAGCTGCGGCCGACGAAGCCCATGGCCAGGGCGGCGCCTGCACCGACGATGACGTTGCGGCGCGACGGGAGAATCGGTTCGTCACTCATGATCCGGCATCCAGGTTCGCGGCCCGCAGGCCATCAATGGAGAAACGACCGCCGCCGAGCAGCGCGACCGAGAGCAGTGCCGCCAGCCACATCAGCGGGTATTCCACGCCCGTGCCCATCCAGAACCAGCCGTGCGGCAGCGCGATCCACACCGTGGTGGCGATGAAGCCGGCGGCAACGATCGCGGAGATGCGGGTCCAGGCGCCAAGCAGCACGGTCAGGCCGAACAGGCTCTGCACCACGGCCAGCACCAGGGCGACGGCCGGCGTGGCCGGCAGGCCGAACTGGGCCAGCTCCTGCACGAAGCCGCCCAGGCCCGGGCCGCCGAACCAGCCGAACAGCTTGCCCAGGCCGTGCGGCAGCAGGAAGCCGCCCGCACTGAGCCGCAGAAGGAGCACGGCAGCATCACGTTGAAGGTTCACTTCCGCGGCCTTTTCCATCAGTGGCCGCCTTCCTGCGCGCCGAACATGGCCTTGGCGTACTGGATGCCGATGCCGTAGCCGCCGGCGTGGTCGCGGGCGATGCCGGTGGTCAGGCCATAGGTCTCGCCGCGTGCCCAGTCGCGCTGCAGTTCCAGCAGGTACTGCACGCTGGTGATCGGGCGCGCGCCGGCCTGCACCATGCGGGTGATGGCACGCTCGTGCGCTTCGTCGCTGACATCGCCGCAGGCATCGGTGATCACGTAGACCTCGAAACCCTGCTCCAGCGCCGACAGGGTCGGGCCGACGATGCACACGCTGGTCCACAGGCCCGCCAGCACCAGGCGCTGCTTGCCGATGCGGTTGATCTCATCGATCACCGACAGGTCTTCCCAGGTGTTCATCGAGGTACGGTCGAACACGGCCTGGCCGGGGAAGATCTGCGGCAGTTCCGGGAACATCGGGCCGGAGAACGACTGCTCGGCAACCGTGGTCAGCACCACCGGCACGTTGAAGCCCTTGGCGCCCTTGCTGATCAGCGACACGTTGTTGCGCAGCGCGGAGATATCGATGGTGTGGGTGGCGAACGCCATCTGCGACTGGAAGTCGATCAGCACCAGGGCGTGGTCGGTCGGGGAAAGCAGGCCCTTGGCAGGCGTGGCGGTAGCGGTGGCCTTGGCGTACTGGATGCCGATGCCGTAGCCGCCGGCGTGGTCGCGGGCGATGCCGGTGGTCAGGCCATAGGTCTCGCCGCGTGCCCAGTCGCGCTGCAGTTCCAGCAGGTACTGCACGCTGGTGATCGGGCGCGCGCCGGCCTGCACCATGCGGGTGATGGCACGCTCGTGCGCTTCGTCGCTGACATCGCCGCAGGCATCGGTGATCACGTAGACCTCGAAACCCTGCTCCAGCGCCGACAGGGTCGGGCCGACGATGCACACGCTGGTCCACAGGCCCGCCAGCACCAGGCGCTGCTTGCCGATGCGGTTGATCTCATCGATCACCGACAGGTCTTCCCAGGTGTTCATCGAGGTACGGTCGAACACGGCCTGGCCGGGGAAGATCTGCGGCAGTTCCGGGAACATCGGGCCGGAGAACGACTGCTCGGCAACCGTGGTCAGCACCACCGGCACGTTGAAGCCCTTGGCGCCCTTGCTGATCAGCGACACGTTGTTGCGCAGCGCGGAGATATCGATGGTGTGGGTGGCGAACGCCATCTGCGACTGGAAGTCGATCAGCACCAGGGCGTGGTCGGTCGGGGAAAGCAGGCCCTTGGCAGGCGTGGCGGTAGCGGTGGTCATGTGGATGTCCTTTGGGGGTTCAGGTGCTTCGTGCGGAATAGAGCGTGGGGGTGCAGCCCATTTCTTCGCGGAAACACCGCACGAAATGGCTCTGGTCGAAGAAGCCGAACTGGGCTGCGATCTGGGCGATGGGCTGGCGGCGCCGGTGCAGCGCCAGGCTGGCCTGCTGGATGCGCGTGCGGCGGACGTACCGGGATGGCGTGGTTCCCAGCCCGGTGCGGAACAGGCGCGAAAGGTGGAAGCGGCTCACGCAGGCGGCGGCCGCCACGTCCTCGATGCGCAGTGGCGTGTCCAGGTGGCACGCGATGTAGCGCAGGGCGCGATCCAGTGCCGCGCCCTGGCTGTGTGCCTTCGCTGGCCGCGCGGCATCGGAGGGGACGGTGTGGGCCATCGACCGCAGGGATTCGTGGGGGCAGCACAGCTTGCCGGTGCCCTGCCCAACGGCGTAGCCCTGTTGGTTGGCCGCGTTGGTTACTCTTTCGGGTTACGACCCGCGCCTACCAGATCGATCACGCGGCGGCCGAAGGAGCACGCATCCAGCGAATACGCACCTGGCCCGAGCAGCAGCAAGCCCAGTGGAAGCAGCACCAGCGCGGTCAGTGGTCCGGTCCAGAGCATCAGGCCGGTCGCCAGCAGCACCGCGAACAACGTCAGCCATCCGGCCGCGACGAGGGCCGAGACCAGAAGCGATGCCGCGGTGTGCCAGGGGTCATCGCCGATCGACAGGCACAGCGATGCTGCCAGGCACAGGCGCATCCAGAGCAGCCCGATGCCGGGCGCCCTGTCAGGGAACATTACGTAGAGCCGCTGCAAGATCGCTCCCCCTGAGCCATGAAGCGCATTAGTAGCCGATGTAATCGGTTTCCACCTGCCCCGAACGGGGTATGTTGGGCACCTGCGCAGCGCGGGCGACTACTGCCATTTCGTTATGGCTGCGCGGCGTGAACGAGTGCTAAGCTCGGCCCGCTCCCTGCTGGCTGGCCGCTGTCCGCGCCCTCGGGGCCATCCCCTACCCCGCAGTATCCCGCCGTATTTCCCGCATGATTCTCTGCCGCGCCTTTCCCCGCCGCTCGCTCCGCGGGCTCCTGCTGAGCGCGTTGCTGGCGGTGTGTCCGGTTGCCTGG
>NZ_CP026002.1:2519805-3567487 GCF_003086915.1 Stenotrophomonas sp. ZAC14A_NAIMI4_1 | reverse complement strand
AACAGGCTCTGCACCACGGCCAGCACCAGGGCGACGGCCGGCGTGGCCGGCAGGCCGAACTGGGCCAGCTCCTGCACGAAGCCGCCCAGGCCCGGGCCGCCGAACCAGCCGAACAGCTTGCCCAGGCCGTGCGGCAGCAGGAAGCCGCCCGCACTGAGCCGCAGAAGGAGCACGGCAGCATCACGTTGAAGGTTCACTTCCGCGGCCTTTTCCATCAGTGGCCGCCTTCCTGCGCGCCGAACATGGCCTTGGCGTACTGGATGCCGATGCCGTAGCCGCCGGCGTGGTCGCGGGCGATGCCGGTGGTCAGGCCATAGGTCTCGCCGCGTGCCCAGTCGCGCTGCAGTTCCAGCAGGTACTGCACGCTGGTGATCGGGCGCGCGCCGGCCTGCACCATGCGGGTGATGGCACGCTCGTGCGCTTCGTCGCTGACATCGCCGCAGGCATCGGTGATCACGTAGACCTCGAAACCCTGCTCCAGCGCCGACAGGGTCGGGCCGACGATGCACACGCTGGTCCACAGGCCCGCCAGCACCAGGCGCTGCTTGCCGATGCGGTTGATCTCATCGATCACCGACAGGTCTTCCCAGGTGTTCATCGAGGTACGGTCGAACACGGCCTGGCCGGGGAAGATCTGCGGCAGTTCCGGGAACATCGGGCCGGAGAACGACTGCTCGGCAACCGTGGTCAGCACCACCGGCACGTTGAAGCCCTTGGCGCCCTTGCTGATCAGCGACACGTTGTTGCGCAGCGCGGAGATATCGATGGTGTGGGTGGCGAACGCCATCTGCGACTGGAAGTCGATCAGCACCAGGGCGTGGTCGGTCGGGGAAAGCAGGCCCTTGGCAGGCGTGGCGGTAGCGGTGGTCATGTGGATGTCCTTTGGGGGTTCAGGTGCTTCGTGCGGAATAGAGCGTGGGGGTGCAGCCCATTTCTTCGCGGAAACACCGCACGAAATGGCTCTGGTCGAAGAAGCCGAACTGGGCTGCGATCTGGGCGATGGGCTGGCGGCGCCGGTGCAGCGCCAGGCTGGCCTGCTGGATGCGCGTGCGGCGGACGTACCGGGATGGCGTGGTTCCCAGCCCGGTGCGGAACAGGCGCGAAAGGTGGAAGCGGCTCACGCAGGCGGCGGCCGCCACGTCCTCGATGCGCAGTGGCGTGTCCAGGTGGCACGCGATGTAGCGCAGGGCGCGATCCAGTGCCGCGCCCTGGCTGTGTGCCTTCGCTGGCCGCGCGGCATCGGAGGGGACGGTGTGGGCCATCGACCGCAGGGATTCGTGGGGGCAGCACAGCTTGCCGGTGCCCTGCCCAACGGCGTAGCCCTGTTGGTTGGCCGCGTTGGTTACTCTTTCGGGTTACGACCCGCGCCTACCAGATCGATCACGCGGCGGCCGAAGGAGCACGCATCCAGCGAATACGCACCTGGCCCGAGCAGCAGCAAGCCCAGTGGAAGCAGCACCAGCGCGGTCAGTGGTCCGGTCCAGAGCATCAGGCCGGTCGCCAGCAGCACCGCGAACAACGTCAGCCATCCGGCCGCGACGAGGGCCGAGACCAGAAGCGATGCCGCGGTGTGCCAGGGGTCATCGCCGATCGACAGGCACAGCGATGCTGCCAGGCACAGGCGCATCCAGAGCAGCCCGATGCCGGGCGCCCTGTCAGGGAACATTACGTAGAGCCGCTGCAAGATCGCTCCCCCTGAGCCATGAAGCGCATTAGTAGCCGATGTAATCGGTTTCCACCTGCCCCGAACGGGGTATGTTGGGCACCTGCGCAGCGCGGGCGACTACTGCCATTTCGTTATGGCTGCGCGGCGTGAACGAGTGCTAAGCTCGGCCCGCTCCCTGCTGGCTGGCCGCTGTCCGCGCCCTCGGGGCCATCCCCTACCCCGCAGTATCCCGCCGTATTTCCCGCATGATTCTCTGCCGCGCCTTTCCCCGCCGCTCGCTCCGCGGGCTCCTGCTGAGCGCGTTGCTGGCGGTGTGTCCGGTTGCCTGGGCCACGCAGAACCCGCCGGTGCACGCCGGTTTCAGTGGTTACAACCACACGGCATGGCGGGCGGGCCAGGGCGCACCTGGTGATATCTGGGATATCCAGCAGGACGAAACCGGCCGGCTGTGGTTGGCCACGGGTTCGGGCCTCTATACCTTCGATGGCCAGCGCTTCGAGCGCCAGGAAAGCGTGGCCGGCGCTGGCGCGCCCTCGCTGAACATGATCACGTTGTTTGCCGATCACCCCGGCAGCATGTGGATCGGCTACTACCACGCAGGCATCGGGCACTTCACCGAGGGCCGCACGCTGAAGACCTACCAGCGCAGCGAAGGCGTGCCGCCCGGCGTGGTGTCCAGCTTTGCCTATGACGACCAGGGCGTGCTGTGGGCGGCCGTAGAGCAAGGCCTTCGGCGCTTCAGGAATGGGCGCTGGGAGAAGCTGCCGGCCTCGATGGGCGTGCCCGAACGGCGCGGCCACTGGCTGCTGAAGGATTCGCGCGGCACCTTCTGGGCACTGGTTGGCCAGCAGGTCTGGTACATCCCCAAGGGCGGCGCGACGTTCATTGCGACCGGCATCGGCGTCGCACAGATGTCCACGCTGGCCGAGAGCCCTTCGGGCGAAATCTGGCTGGCGGATCGCGGTCGCGGCACGATGCCGATCGCCGATGCGCACGGCATGCTGCCCGAGGCCGAGCGCGAGGCGCGCCGCCTGCCCGGCATCATCGCCAGCCGCCTGCATTTCACCGCCGATGGTGTCATGTGGGCGCCGATGCGCGGCATCGATGGTGTCGGTGGCGCTGCGCGGGTGATCTTCGACGGCAAGACAGCGGTGTCGATGGAAACCTTCAACGTCGCCCAGGGCCTGACTTCCCCGGCGGCGGTACCCGTGTTCGAGGATCGCGAAGGCAACATCTGGATCGGAACCAATCTTGGCCTCAGCCGCTTCCGCGCGCAGAGCGTACGCACGCTCAGCGAGGGGCCAACCGATCCGTACCGCGTGCTCGGGCGCAATACCGCGGGCAAACTGCTCGGCTATGGCGAGGATTCCGTTCCCTACGCCCTGCAGCGTCAGACGCTCGACCTTCCGCGTGCCGGCCTGCAGGCGGTGGCCCTCAGCAACAGCACGCCGTTCTGGCAGTTTGAATGGACCAACCTGGTCATGCGGCGCGGGCGCGAACTGCAGCGCATCCAGTTTCCCGGCTCGGCTGAAGGCCTGCAGCCGCAGGCGCTGTACTTTCCCAATGCCCACGAAGCCTGGGCCTGCGTGCAGGGAACCTTCCTCAGCCATTACGACCATGGTGCGTGGCGCAGCCCGGTGGACCTGCAGCGCAACAGCTGCAGCGCGCTGGCCGCGGATGGCCGGGGCGGCCTGATCGCCGGGTTCGCCGATGGTGCCGTTGCGCTTTACGACGGCAAGCGGCTGCACACGCTGGGAAAGGCCGATGGGCTGGACGTCGGGCCGATCACCTCGATCCTGGCGGCGGGCGACCTGCTGCTGGTTGCCGGTGAGAAGGGCCTGGCCATTCGCCGTGGCGCGAAGGCGTTCGGCGAGGTCAGGACCGATATCGCTGGCGTGCTGGAAGGCATCACCGGCATCGTGGTCGATCGCTCACGGCAGCTCTGGCTCAACGGCGGCCGCGGCCTGGTGCGGCTCGATCTTTCCACCGCCCTTGAGAGCGCGACCCAGGGCATCGTGGTCTCCCCGCGCTTGTTCGATGATGTCGATGGCATGCCGGGCGTCGCACTGCAGAGCGGGCCGCTGCCCACCGCGCAGCTCTCGCCGGATGGCCTGCTGTGGCTGGGCACCAACCAGGGCCTGGCGTGGCTGGACACCCTGAAGCCCAACCGCAGCCGATCCGCACCGGTCACCAGCATCGGCAACATCCACTATGGCGATGAGCAGGAGCCGCTGGCGGACGGTGCGACGATTCCGGCTGGCATCACCCAGCTGCAGATCGATTTCATCGCCCAGTCCCTCGCCCGGCCGGAACGCAATCGCTACCGCTACCGCCTGTCCCGCGTCGATGCCGGCTGGCGCGATGCCGGCAGTGCCACCACCGCGTACTACACCAACCTTGGGCCCGGCACCTACACCTTCGAGGTCATCGCGGCCAGCGAGGATGGCGTCTGGGGCACTGCGCCGACCACGGCGAGCTTCACCATCGAGCCGCTGCTGACGCAGACGTTCTGGTTCCGCAGCCTGGTGGCCATTGCCATCATCCTGCTGATTGCAGCGGCCGCCCGCATGCGCGCGAAAAACATCACCGCGCTGGTGAAGGCGCGCTACGAGGAGCGCCTGCACGAGCGCGAACGCATCGCGCGCGACCTGCATGACACCCTGCTGCAGGGCAGCCAGGGGCTGTTGCTGCGGCTGCATGCGATCAGCGTGATGCCTGCCCTGCCCCCCGGTGCGCAGGAGCGCCTGGAATCGGCCATGCAGGCCGCCGAAGACAGCCTGCGCGAGGGCCGCGACCGCGTCACCGCGCTGCGCCAGGAAGCGGACCACCGCGCCGATCTTGCCGCTGCCCTGTCGGACGTGTTCCGCCAGGACACGCAGCCCGATGACCGCCGGCTGCGCGTGACCGTGGAGGGTGAGCCGACCCGGATCCGTACCGAGGCACTGGAAGAGATCTACCTGATCGGCCGCGAGGCCATCCGCAACGCCATCGAGCACTCGGGCGCCTCGGCCATCGAGGTGGAGATTGCCTACGGCACGACGTTCCGCCTGCATGTGCGTGACGATGGCCAGGGCATGGCGCCGGACCGGGTGCGGGAAGGCCACTGGGGCCTGCAGGGCATGCGCGAACGTGCCTTGCGCCTGGGCGCGGAGCTGAAGATCTGGTCGCGTCCTGGGCTGGGTACCGAGGTTGCGCTGTCCATTTCCACGCACCGATTGAACTATTCCCAGGCAGCCGCGCCGTGGTCGCGGCTGCTGAAACGGCTGAGGAGCTGACATGAACCTTCGGATCCGCATCCTGGTCGTGGACGATCACCCCCTGCTGCGCGAAGGCCTGCTGGCCCTGCTGCAGAGCAGCCCCGACATGGAGCTGGTGGCCGAGGCCGGCGATGGCGTGCAGGCCGTCAGCGCCTACTTCGAACATCGCCCGGACGTGGTGCTGATGGACCTGCAGATGCCGCGCATGGATGGCATCGAGGCGATTGCACGGATACGTGCCACCGCGCCGGAAGCACGCATCATCGTGCTGACCACCTACAGCGGCGATGCGAAGGCGGTGAAGGCACTGCACGCCGGTGCTAGCGCCTACCTGCTGAAGGACATGCTGCGCCACGACCTGCTGTCGACCATCCGCCTGGTGCATTCCGGCCGGCGCGTGCCGTTGCCGGCCGAAGTGGCCACCAACATCGCTGCACATGTCACCCACGACGCGCTGTCGCCCCGGGAGATCGAAATCCTGGTGCTGGTTGCCGCCGGCTGTTCCAACAAGCGCATTGGCGACCAGCTGGGCATTTCCGAGCAGACGGTGAAGGCGCACATGAAGAATTCGATGGGCAAGCTGGGCGCGCGCGATCGGACGCATGCTGTGACGTTGTCACTGCAGCGCGGGATCCTCAGCCTGGGCGAGGACGGCCTCGATCCGCACTGACCCACCTGGGTAGCACCTGCAAATCAATCCGGTCGGCAGATCGCTACGTGCCGCAGCATAGGGAAAGCGCTTGCCGCAATGTAGGGAAACCCCGATCCATGTCATCCCGCGAAGGTGAACGGTGCGATCCCGTATAGTTCCCTCCCTCAGACGGAACTGCTGGCGCACCATGCCCTACCTTGGAATAGGACTCCACTTCATTGCCGCGATCTATTTCGCGGTGCACGCCATCCGCTCAGGCCAGAGCCTGTACTGGCTCCTGCTGCTGTTCTCGTTCCCGCTGCTGGGCAGCGTGGTCTACGGCCTGGCGATCTACCTGCCGGAAATCCGCCATTCGCGCGGCGCACGCCAGGTGGTCAGTTCGGCAAAGCAGTTCATCGACCCAGGCAAGGACCTGCGCAATGCGCGGGCCGAACTTTCCCGCACGCCGACTGTGCAGAATCGCGTGCGCCTGGGCATGCAGCTGCTGGGCGCGGGCCAGGCCGAGGAAGCCCGGGAACTGCTTGAACTGGCCGCCAGTTCGCCGTTGGGGGATGACCCGTACATCCTGACGGGCCTTGCCCGCGCGCGTTTTGAATCCGGGCAGGCCGCGCTTGCGGTGGAGACGCTGGAAGGCCTGTTTGCCCGCCATCCGGACGTGCGCCGCAAGCCCGAGCAGACCCTGCTGTATGCGCAGGCGCTGGCTGGTGCCCGTTCGCCTGGCGCCCAGGCCGCCTTCGAGCGCGCCGTGGAGTGCGGCAACGATGCCGAAGCACGCTGCGTGTACGCGGAGTGGCTGCTGACCCAGCCTGACGATGCGGACCGTGAGCGGAGCCACAGCCTGTTTGCCAGCATCCTGGACGATGCCCGGCACTGGTCACGCCACGCCCGCAGCCACAACGCGCTGTGGCTGGACCGCAGCAAGGCGAGGATGAAGGAACTGGAGCGGGCGCGCTGAGCGGGCGCTATCTGCGGCCCCGATAGGGCTCGCACCCTACCCCATCGTTATCGCGGTCCAGGTGTGGGCCGTAGCCCGGTTCGCCCCGGCGCACAGGGGCTGCGCCTGCGGCGCGCGCTTCAGCACAGTTGGCGAATGGGCGGTTTGTGCCTGCAGGCCCGGGGGCCAGATTGTTGCGGGGTGGTTCGATGCTGCGCGGCGCGATGGATGCGCCGCGATGGCAGTGGTAGTCGCCAGTCTTGCGATTGGTGTGGCAGCCGTTCTTGTCCAGTCCGCCGCTGTGGGCGCTGCAGGTCATCGGTGCCGCAAGAGTGCCGAGTGCGAGTGCGATCAGCACGCCAGGTGCGTGGGTACGGAAATCCATGCCCTCCCCCTGTCAGGCGTGTGCGTCCTGGTGGGGAGGCTAGCATGGGCTGGACCACCACCAAAACCATGCGCCAGTGCGGAAGCCTATGGTCGCCGCACTGGCGATGGTCCCCCAGCCTTCAGTCGAGCATGGCTCGACTCTACAAACAAATGTCAGCGCTGGTTGTCCTTGAGGAACAGCCAGGTGATCAGGGTGGCGTCCGGCCCCTGCGGGTCGGTGAACGGCAGGCCGGACTGGCTGCCGCTCCAGGCGTGGCCCATGCCCTGCACCACGTAATGCTGGGCCAGGATCCTGCCGTTGTAGGCGTAGGTGTCCACCGTGTACGCGCGGCCGCCCGGCACCTGCCCGTGGTAGGTGCTGGTCGGCACGTACTTCACCGAGTCGTTGTCGATGCCATCGTCGGCGAGGTCGTTGGTCTGCAGGAACTGGCGCACGGCCTGCTGGCCATTGATCGGGTTGACCGTGGAATCGGCCGTGCCATGGAACACCAGCACCGGCAGCGGCCGGGGCTTCGGCGAACCCGAGCACTGCCACGCCAGTCGGCCGTTGCTGTCCGGCGAATAGATGCTGCCGGCCAGCAGCGCATACGCACTGCCTGAAATCGTGGTGGCGCCCTTGTACATGCCCCCGGAATGGATGGCGCCGGCGGCGAACACATCCGAGTAGCACGCCAGCATGATCGAGGTCATCGCCCCGCCGGCAGAAATGCCGGTGACGTAGACCCGGTGAGGATCGACCGCGTAGTCCGCTTTCACTTCATCCACGATGCCGGCCAGGATGGAGGCTTCACCGCTGCCGCGCGCCTGGTTCACCGGCAGCTGCCAGTTCCAGCAACGCGTGGGGTTGGCGGTGACGTTCTGCCGCGGGTACACCACGATGAAACCCTCGGTGTCGGCCACATCGTTGAAGCCGGACGCCTCGCCCATCAGGTTCGGGCCGGTCACGCAGCCGTGCAGCACCAGCAGCACGGGCAATGGTTGGCTGGGCTGGTAGTTGGCGGGTACCCAGACCTGGTACTCGCGGGCACCATACGCGTTGCCGTACAGGCCGAAATCCCAATGCCCCGGGGTGTCTGCCGCGGACGCCGTGGCGCTCATCGCCAGCCAGGTGCACACCCCCAGCAACAGCGTCCTGATCGAATCGATTCCAGAGTTCATGCCCAGATCCTCATGCGTGAGTCGTGGATGAAGTGGTACCGGGAGGCGGTGCCATACGGCACCGTCGTGTGGGGATGGGGCCAGTATCCGCATCTGCACGGCCGTGCCGACTGGACCTAGGTCCACTCGCGCCCGGCACCAAGGCACGGCTAGCCTTGGGGCCATGGGTGGCAATGGGCCATCTGCAATGGACATGCCCTCTGGGGGGAATGAATGAAACGGAATTGCTTGAGCCTGATGATCGGCGTGCTGCTGGCCTCCGGGCCGGTTCTGGCACAGGACGCGCCGCAGCCCGCATCGACGGCCGGCAAGGCCGCCTCGGCCACCAACCTGGACAGCATCATGGTGACCGCACGCAAGCGTGAGGAAACCCTGCAGGAAGTGCCGGTGGCCGTCACGGCGTTCACCTCCGAGGCGCTGGACAAGTTGAACGTGCAGGACATCAGCGCGCTGGGCCCCCAGGTGCCGAACATGACCATCTATGCGGCGCGTGGCGCCAGCAGCACGGTCACCGCGTATATCCGTGGCGTCGGCCAGTCCGATCCCACCTGGGGTTCCGACCCGGGCGTGGGCATCTACCTGGATGACGTGTACATCGCGCGACCGCAGGGTGCGCTGCTGGACGTGTTCGATGTCTCCCGCATCGAAGTGCTGCGCGGCCCGCAGGGCACGCTGTACGGCAAGAACACCATCGGTGGCGCCATCAAGTACATCTCGCGCGGCCTGCCTACCGAAACCGAGGGCTTTGCCCAGATCACGGTGGGCAACTACAGCCAGCTGGATGCCAAGGCCGCCATCGGCGGCCCGATCGGTGGCGCCGACAGCGGCCTGCGCGCCCGCGTGGCGGTGGCCAGCCTCAACAACGATGGCTTCGGCGAGAACACCTTCAACGGCCAGCCGGTAAGCGACAAGCAGATCAAGGCGGCGCGCTTCAACCTGGGCGCCTATGCCGGTGATGACTTCGACGTGCAGTTCGCGCTGGACTACACCGACGATACGTCGGGCATGCGCGGTTCGAAGATGCTCGCGCCGAACCCGTTCCTGCCCGGCTACCCGCCGATGGACAGCCGCTATGACATCCGCTCGGGCATGCGCAACCTCAACAATGTGGAGAGCAAAGGCGCTTCGGCCACGGTGAACTGGCGACCGAACGAGGATGTCGCGCTGAAGTACGTGATTGCAAAGCGTGAATCGGACAGCCAGGGCAACGTCGATTTCGATACCACCCCGGTGAAGCTGGCCGACGTCAGTGGCACCTACGACGACAACCAGGTGAGCAACGAGCTGCAGCTGAACTACGATGCCGGCGGCCGCGTGCGCGGCGTGGTGGGCCTGTACCAGTTCAAGGGCGAGGCCGGCGGCCAGATCCAGAACAACTACTTCAGTGCACAGTTCGCCGACAACCAGGGCAAGGTACTCACCGACAGCATTGCGCTGTATGCGGATTGGACCTTCGACCTCACCAACAAGCTGAAGCTGGACGTCGGCGCCCGCTACACCGACGAGGACAAGCGCGCGATCGTGTTGAACCGCCTGTACGCCGATCCCGGCTTTGTCCGGCCGGTGGCGGTGACTGCGGGCTTCGACAAGAAGACCAACTTCAGCAACGTCTCGCCCAAGGTCTCGCTGGATTACCAGATCACCCCGGACATCATGGTGTACGGGTTGGCCACGCGCGGCTTCAAATCGGGCGGCTACAACATCCGCGCCAATGCGGTGGCGGTGCCGCGCTCGGCCGAACCGTTCGATGACGAGACGGTCGACAGCTTCGAGATCGGCAGCAAGATGGCCTTCCTCGACCAGCGCCTGTTCCTAAACCTGTCGGCATTCCACAACAAGTACAAGGACATCCAGCTCTCGGTGTTCACCGGCATCGACACCAACGGCGACGGCATCGACGATTCCTTCTTCGGTGATTTCACCAATGCCGGCAAGGGCACGGTGAACGGCCTGGAGATCGAGTACCAGTACCTGCCCACCCAGCACTGGCTGATCTCGGGCAACCTGGCCTGGCTGGATGCGAAGTACGACGAGTACATGGACCGCGGCGTCAACGTGGCCAAACAGATGAAGTTCACCAATGCGCCGGAATATTCGGGTGCGTTGAACGTGGAGTACCGCACCGACCTGGCCAACGGCGGCAACCTGTCCGCACGGGTAAGCTACAGCTACCAGAGCGAAGTGTGGCCGACCACCGACCTGAGCCCGGTGATCCGCCAGGGCGGCTACGGGCTGGTGAATGCCGGCGTGGTCTGGCGCGTGGATGACACCTGGACGCTCTCGCTGCAGGGCACCAACCTGGCCGACAAGGAATACCGCACCACCGGCTACAACATCCCGGCGGTAGGCACGCTGATCGGGTTCTACGGTGCGCCACGCCAGTATAGTCTCAGCGCCCGTTACGATTTCTAGGAAGCTTCTGCATGACGCAGTCTTACGACGATCTGTACTGGAACAGTGATGACGGCCTGCGCCTGCACGCGCGCGACCATGCACCGGCCGTGGGGCTCGCGCCCCGCGGTACGGTGGTCTGCATCCCGGGCCTGACCCGCAATGCCGCCGATTTCGATGCGCTCGCCCAGACGCTGACCGATGAGGGCTGGCGGGTGATCGCGGTCGACCTGCGTGGGCGTGCCGGTTCGGAACGCGCGCATGACCCGACCAGCTACAACGCCCGCACCTACGCCGATGACATGGTCGCGCTGCTGCGCTCGCAGAGCATCGCCAGGGCGGTGTTCGTGGGCACGTCGCTGGGCGTGCTGGTCACCCTTACCGTGGCCTCGCGCGCGCCGGACCTGGTGGCCGCCGCGGTCCTCAACGATGCCGGTCCGCGGGTACCACGCGAAGCGCTGGCGCGCATTGGCAAGTACGCGGGCAAGCCGGTGCCGCCGATGGACCTGCAGCAGGCGGCAGCCTACATGGGCAGCATCGGCCAGGCCGCATTCCCGCGCTACACCCAGGAAGACTGGCGGGCGATGGCGCTGCGCACCTTCCGCCACCGCAGCGATGGGCTGATGGAGCTGGACTACGACCCGGCGATCATCCGCACCACGCGGCCGTGGGTGCTGTGGCTGCTGCGCCCGGTGCTGTGGCGTGCGGTGCGCAAGCTGACCGCACGGGCACCGGTGCTGGTGGTGCGTGGTGCGCTGTCGGACATCCTGCCGGCCGACGTGGCGCGGCAGATGGCTGCGACCTCACCCAGCGCCCGCCTGGTGGAAGTGCCCGATGTGGGCCACGCGCCGATGCTGTCCGAGCCGGAGGCGCGCGGCGCGATCCTCGGCCTGCTGGCGGCCGTGCGGTGAGTGCGACGGACGCCGCTGAAGCGCTGCCCGCCGCCCTGCGCCCTCTCCAGCACTGGGCGGCCGGCGAGCGGCTGGGTGCGCCCACGCGCATCTCGCAGGCACGCATCGATGCCTTCGCCGAGGCCACGGGCGACCACAACTGGATCCATGTCGATCCGGCGCGGGCACAGGCGCAGTTGCCGGGCGGGCAGACCATCGCCCACGGCTTCCTGTTGCTGTCGATGACCGTGGACGACGATGTGGCCGCGCTGACCGGCTTTGCAGGCATCGCCCACGTGCTGAATTACGGCTTGAACAAGGTGCGCTTCCTGGCACCCGTGCCCAGTGGCAGCCAGGTGCGGGTGCGATCGCAGCTCGTCTCGCTGGAACCGCGCGGGCCCGGGCAGTGGCTGCTGACCCAGCGCAAGACCGTTGAACGCCTGCCCGATGGCGAGGTGGCACTGGTGGCCGAGCAGCTCGCGCTGGTGGTGCTGGCCGGCTGACCGGGCCCTGCCCCGCTGCACGCTGGCGGCGGTTCTCTCTACACTGGAGCGATGTTGACGCCTTCCATCGTCCTGTTCGCCTGTATTGCGTGGACCGTTCTGCTGTTTGGCGTGGCCCTCTGGGGCGAACGCCAGGGGCACCGGCTTGCGCGCGTGTGGCCGGCCATCTACGCGCTGTCGCTGGCGGTGCACTGCACGGCCTGGACCTATTACGGTGCGGCTTCGCAGGGCGTGCAATGGGGCTTCCCGATTCCGCCGACGCTGGTGGGCATGGCACTGATCTTCGCCTTCGGCCTGCCTTTCCTGGCCCGGCTGGGGCGCCTGGCCAAGCAGCACAACAGCGCCACCATTGCCGACCTGGTGGTGGCACGCCTGCGTGCCGACCAGGGGCTGGGCATCACCATTACCGTGGTTGCCCTGTTCGGCATCATTCCCTACATCGCCCTGCAGTTGAAGGCCGTCAGCCAAGGGCTGGGCGCGCTGCTCGGCGACCGCTTCACCCCGGCCGGCTGGCAGCTGGACATGTCGTTCTGGTTCGCGCTGACGATGGCGGCGTTCACCCTGCTGTTCGGTGCGCGCAAGGCATCGGCCACCGAACACAATCGCGGCATCGTGGTGGCGCTGGGCCTGGAATCGGTGTTGAAACTGGTGGCCCTGCTGGCCATCGGCCTGTATGCCGGGCTGTCGGTGCAGCAGGCCGGTGCGCCGCTGCTGGAAAAGATGGCCACGCTGCCGCCGCCGGCGGTGGTGCCTGACTACCTGACCATGGTGGCGCTGGGCGCGATTTCCGCCTTCACCCTGCCCCACCAGTTCCATGTGGGCGTGGTCGAGCTGCGCCAGCCATCGGACCTGAAGACAGCGCGCTGGCTGTTCCCGGTGTACCTGCTGCTGATCGGCCTGCCGTCGGTGCCGATGGCGCTGTACGGTGCCTCGCAGCTGCCGGCTTCCGTGTCGCCGGACCTGTACGTGCTGGCCCTGCCGCTGGCTGGCGGCCACCACCTGCTGGCCCTGGTGGCCTATCTGGGCAGCCTGAGCGCGGCCACCGGCATGATGATCCTGTCCGGCCTGACCCTGTCGATCATGCTGGGCAACCATGGCGTGGGCACGCGCTTGCTGGGCGGCATCGATGGTGGCCTGTCCGCGGGTGACCTGCGCCCCCGCGTGCTGGCCTTCCGTCGCGCCGGCATCCTCGCCGTTTTCCTGATGGCGTGGCTGTACAGCCGCGCGATGAGCGACACGGAAGCGCTCAGTGACTTCGGCCTGATGTCTTTCACTGCGCTCTCGCAGCTGGCACCGGCGGTGCTGCTGGCGGTGTACCGGCCACGCACGCCTTCGCCGGCGATCATTGCCGGCATCGTGGTGGGTTCGCTGGTGTGGCTGTGGCTGGTGCTGCTGCCGATGATCGTCCCGGCCGTACCGCACGGCGCGGGCACGGACGGCGTGCATTGGCTGGCATTGCTGTCGATGCGGCTGCAGCCGGGGCATATCGCCATCAGCATGGGTGCCAGCCTGGCGGCCAACCTGCTGGCGGTGCTGCTGGTGGCACGCGCGGTGCGCCCGCCGCTGCCACGCCAGCGCGATGCGGTTGCCGCCGTCTCCCTGCGCAAGACCGCGGTGCGATTCCTCGGCCCGGAGCGCGCACGGCAGCTGATGGATGGCCACGCCGGGCAGGTGCTGGATGACGAGCGGGTCACCGCCATCGAGCGCGAACTGACGGCCGTGGTCGGTGCGGGCATGGCGCGGCTGCTGGTGGAGGCCGCACGTGATGGCGGCGCGGCTCCACTGGATGCGGTTACCCGCGCCGTCGGCGAAGCCACCCAGGTGCTGCGCTTCAACCAGCGCCTGCTGGAAGCGGCGCTGGAGAACATGAGCCAGGGCATCAGCGTGGTCGATGCGCAGCTGCAGCTGGTGGCCTGGAACAGCCGTTACGCGGCGCTGTTCAAGTTCCCGCCCGAGCTGCTGCAGGTGGGGCAGCCGGTGGCCAACCTCACTGCGTGGGCGCTGGGCCAGCTGCGCATCGGCCATGTACCCGGCGACAGCCCGGACAAGGCCCTGCAACGCCGCGTGGTGCATATGCGCCGAGGCACCCCGCATCTGTCCGAACGCATCTTCCCGGACAACACCATCGTCGAAATCCGCGGCAACCCGATGCCCGGCGGTGGCTACGTGGCCACCTTCACCGACGTCACCGCGTTCCGCCGCGCCGAAGATGCACTGAAGCGCAGCAATGAAACGCTGGAGCGGCGCGTGCAGGACCGCACTGCGCGCCTGGAGCAGGCGGTACACCAGGCCGAACGGGCCAACATGGCCAAGACCCGCTTCCTGACGGCCGTCGGCCACGACCTGATCCAGCCGCTGCATGCGGCCCAGCTGCTGACCGATGCGATGTCGCAGCACATCGAATCGGAGTTCCTCGACAGCTTCCTCCGGCAGATCCGTGGCGCGCTGGATTCCACCGACGACCTGCTCTCGGGGCTGCTGGATATTTCGCGACTGGAGGCCGGCGGCCTGGTGGCCGATCCGCGACCCTTCGCGCTGTCCAGCGTGCTCGATCCGCTGGCGCAGGAGTTTGCGGTCCTGGCGGCGGCGCGCGGCCTGCACTTCGGTTACGTCGGCACCCGAACCTGGGTGCACAGCGATCCGCTGCTGCTGCGCCGGGTGCTGCAGAATTTCCTGGCCAATGCCATCCGCTACACGCGCAGTGGCGGCGTGCTGCTGGGCGTGCGCCGCCAGGGCGACCGGCTGTCGATTGGCGTGCACGACAGTGGCCCAGGCATCGCGCCCGAGCAGCAGGCCGTGGTCTTCGAAGAATTCCACCGCCTCGACCGCAGCAACGGCCAAGGCCTCGGCCTGGGCCTGACCATCGCCCACCGCATTGCTGGCCTGCTGCATGCGCCGCTGCAGTTGCGCAGCGTGCCGGGGCGCGGCTCGGCGTTCTCGATCAGCGTGGTGCGGGCAGCGCCGCCGGTGGCGCCACGCCCCATGCCGGCGGCCAGCGGCAGCAGCACCATCAAGGGCCTGCGCGTGCTGGTGGTCGACAACGATGCCGACGCGCTGGAAGCGATGCGGCAGATGCTGCTGGCCTGGGGCTGTGACGTGGTTGCGGTGGCCGACGCCGGTTCGGTGGATACATCTGCGGAGGACGCTGCGCTGTGGCTGTTCGACTACCACCTCGATGACGGCGACACCGGCGTAGCGCTCTGGCAGCGCCTGGTGGCGCGCCATGGGCCACGGCCGACGGTGATTCTCAGCGCCGACACCGGTGGCGAGACGCGCGACGCCGTGCGCGGCGCCGGGCTCTCGCTGTTGAACAAGCCGTTCAAGCCATTGGCGCTGCGCTGGGCGATCAACCACCTGCTGGCAGCGCCGGGTACCCTGCCCGCCTGAGGAATCAGGCGTCCTGCGCGCCTTCGATCTGCCGTGAGGGGTCGCTCAGGCCCATCTCGTGAAGCACACGGATGGCCTGGGCGCGGTTGCGCACACCCAGCCGTTCCATGATGCGGGTCATGTGCGCCTTCACCGTGCGCAGCTGCACGCCCAGCCGGTCGGCAATCTGCTTGTTGAGCAGCCCCTCCGCCACCAGTCCCAGTACCTTGTACTGGTGCGCGGACAGGCTGGCCAGGCGCGCGGCCAGGTCCGCATCCTTGCTGAAGGGCGCGACCCGCGCCACCGGCTCGCGCAGGATCGCAGGGATCCAGCGCTCGCCTTCCAGCACGGATTGCAGGGCCAGCTGCAGCTCGCTCAAGCCCGAACTCTTGGGCAGGTAACCAGCCGCACCCAGATCGATGGCACGGCGGATCACCTGCGGTTCCTCGTTGGCCGAGACGATGATGATGGCCAGCCCCGGCTGCAGGGCGCGGATGGTGGCCAGCCCGGCCAGGCCGTGGTTGCCCGGCATGTGCAGGTCCAGCAGCATCAGGTCGATCGACTGGCGTTCGAGGGTCTCCAGCACGCTGTCCAGCGAGTCCGCCTCGCTGATCTGCAGATCGGCGACGGCCTCTTCCGCCGCGCGATGCAGTGCGGCGCGGAACAAGGGATGGTCGTCGGCGATCAGCAGGGTTGGCATGTTCAAGCGAGATTAGCAAAACATCCGCAGCTGGGCACGGGTACCTAGGTACGCTGGTGCGTGCGTGCCGGGTTGCTAGTGTGGCTGCATGAAGAACGGCGACTGATGCGCCGCCCACAAGGACCGTCCATGCCCTCCACCACCGCTGCACCCGAAGCACATGCCTACCCGTTGTTGATCAAACAGCTGCTGCTCACCCCGTTGGCGGTGAACCCGGGGCAGGAAATCGTCTACGGCGACAACGTGCGCTTCGACTACCGCACCCTGCAGTCGCGCATCGGCCAGCTGGCGGGTCTGTTGACTTCGCTCGGAGTGAAGCCCGGTGACACCGTGGCGGTGATGGACTGGGACAGCAACCGCTACCTGGAGGCCTACTTCGCGGTGCCGATGATCGGCGCGGTGCTGATGATGGTGAACATCCGCCTGGCGCCGGAGCAGATCGCCTACACCCTCAACCACAGCGGCGCGCGCGTGATCCTGGCCAACCGCGAGTTCCTGCCGGTGCTGGACGGCATCGAGGAACATCTGCCCGACCTGCGCACGCGCATCCTGCTGGATGATGCCGGCGGCGCGCTGCCGGCGGGTTTCGTGACCGAGTACGAGGCCGGCCTGCGAGACGCTGCTCCTGTCACCGCATTCCCGGATTTCGACGAGAACACGCGTGCGACGATGTTCTACACCACCGGCACCACCGGCCTGCCCAAGGGCGTGTACTTCAGCCACCGCCAGCTGGTGCTGCACTCGCTGGCCGCGATGGCCGCGCTGGGCAGTGCCGCCAGCCAGGGCCGGATGCACCGGGGTGATGTCTACATGCCGATCACCCCGATGTTCCATGTGCATGCCTGGGGCGTGCCCTACGTGGCGACGCTGATGGGCATCAAGCAGGTCTATCCCGGCCGCTACCTGCCCGGCAACCTGCTGGCACTGATCGCCCGCGAAAAGGTGACCTTCTCGCACTGCGTGCCCACCATCCTGCACATGCTGCTGGAACATCCCAGCGCGGCGCAGACCGATCTGAGCCACTGGAAAGTCATCATCGGCGGCGCGGCACTGCCGCGGGCACTGGCGCAGCGTGCGCTGGCGCTGGGCGTCGATATCTTCGGCGGTTACGGCATGTCCGAGACCTGCCCGTTGTTGACCCTGGCGCAGATCAACGTTGATGCACTGGACGATGCTGGCGAGGCGCTGTCGCTGCGCACCAAGGCGGGCATTCCGGTGCCGCTGGTCGACCTGCGCATCGTCGATCCGGACCTGCAGGATGTGGCCCACGACGGCGTCGCCACCGGCGAGGTCGTGGTGCGGGCGCCCTGGCTGACCCAGGGTTACCTGCACAACCCCGATGCATCGGCGGCCCTGTGGGCGGGTGGTTACCTGCACACCGGCGACATCGGCAACATCGATGCCGGCGGCTACCTGCGGGTGACCGACCGCATCAAGGATGTGATCAAGACCGGCGGCGAATGGATCTCTTCGCTGGCGCTGGAGGACATCATCGCCCTGCACCCGGCAGTGAACGAGGTGGCGGTGATCGGGATCGCCGACACGAAATGGGGCGAGCGTCCCCTGCCGCTGGTGGTGCGCCATGCAGGCAGTGAAGTGGACGAGGCGGAGATCATCGAGCTGATCGCTGCGCGCAGCCGTGCCGGGGACCTGTCGCGCTATGCGATTCCCGAGCGGGTGGCGTTCGTGGATTCGCTGGAACGTACCAGCGTGGGCAAGATCAACAAGAAAAAGCTACGGGGCATGCATGACCCGAGCATCGTTTGATGCAGTGGCAGACGCCAACCTTGGTTGGCAAGGACAGGTGGTCCCGCCATGAATCCTGCTCATGGCTGCTGCAACAACATTCCGCTGCTACGCGCGGGCCGGGGTCGATAGAGTTGCTCGGGCAGGACGCCCCTCGACCTCTGAAGGAATGCAAGCGTGCAAACCCACCCCGCCGCCCCGCCACGGCGGACCCTGGCCGCGAGCCTGGCACTGGGTATCAGCCTGTTGGCCGACACCGGACACGCCCAGCCTGCTGAACCGCCTGCACGGGATCCCCGCGCGACCGACCTGCAGGCGGTCAAGGTCACCGGCCCCTCTGCGGCGGACCTGCGCCGCGACGACCCCACCCTGCGCGTCAGCATTGGCCGCGAGGACATCCTGCGCCACCACGATGACCGGCTCGGCAGCGTGCTGCGCCGCCTTCCCGGCGTCACGGTCACTGCCGATGGCATCCGCATGCGCGGGCTCGGTGGCGACTACGTGCAGATCCTGATCGATGGCGACCCGGCGCCCGCGGGGTTCTCGATCGATTCGATCTCACCGGAGCTGGTCGAGCGCATCGAGATCCTGCCGACGGCGGTCGCCGAGTACAGCACGCGGTCGATTGCCGGCACCATCAACATCGTCCTGCGCCGCACAGGGGAAGCGCGCCAGCGCACGCTCAAGCTCAGTGCGGCACAACTGGGCGGCGGCATGGCGCCCGCGGCCACCCTGCTGCTGTCGGGCAAGCAACAGGGCCTGGCGTGGTCGGTGAGCGGTACGGCGTCGGCCCCGAAGGAGCGCCGCGCTGCGACGATCGATGACCAGGCCAGCGACGCCCTGGGGGCGGTGCTGTACCAGCGCCGTACGCGCGAGCGCTACGGCGGCCAGACCAGCACCTTCAATGTTGCGCCGAAGCTGACGTGGACGCTTGGCGAGCGCGACGAGGTCAGCTGGCAGAGCCTGCTGCAATACAGGAAGGAAGCCTGGACCCGCGATCGCAACGAAGCCGTGCGTGAGGGTGGCCCGAGCGACTACCCGCGCAACCGCTGGATCAACGACGCGCGCACGTGGACGGCCAAGACCGATGGCCAATGGAAGCGCCGGATCGGTGATGACGATACGTTGGAGCTGAAACTGGGGGTGATGCACTTCAGCCGTGACATCGACTTTGCCTTTCTCGGCTTTGCGCCCGCAGGCGACCTCGCACTGGACCGCAGCGTGCGCACGCGCGCAACCCACACGGCCTACTCCAGCACCGGCAAGTACATCAGCGGCGTCAGTGAACGGCATGACCTGGCCTTCGGCTGGGACGGCGGCTACACCAGGCGCAACGAGCATCGCGTGCAACGCGACCAGTCCGCCGATGGACGTCCGCTGGGGCTGATCGACGACGACTACCAGGCCGACATCCGCCGCCTCGCGCTGTTCGCCCAGGACCAGTGGCGGACCTCGCCACGCCTGCAGACCTACCTCGGCCTGCGCTGGGAGGGTCTGCAAACCGCAGTAGGCAGCCGCATCACGGGCACCCTGCACAACCGCTCGAGCGTGCTCAGCCCCATCGCACAATGGGTGTTCAAGCCCTCGCTTTCCAGCAAGGACCAGTTCCGCCTGGGCCTGGCGCGCACGTTCAGCGCGCCGCAACCGTGGCAACTGCTGCCGCGCCGGTATTCGGTCAACAACAGCAATGGCCCGACCAACCCTGACCAGCAGGGCAACCCCGCGCTGCGCCCGGAAATCGCCTGGGGCCTGGATGCCAGCTACGAGCATTACATCGGCAAGGACGGCTTGGTCAGCCTGGGGGCGTATGCGCGTCGCATCGATGATGTGATCCTGCGCTCGCTGTACGTGCAGGACGGGCTGTGGACCACCACGCCCTACAACGCTGGCAGGGCACATACCCATGGGCTGACCCTCGATGCGCGCTTCGCACTGGCCGACCTGCTGCCGACCGAGGCCGATGTCCAGTTCACGGCGAACCTGACCCGCAACGTGTCACGCGTGGCGTCCGTGCCGGGGCCGGACAACCGGCTGGCCGACCAGACGCCGCTGAGCGGGAACGTGGGGCTGCACTGGCAGGCATCGAAGCGGTTCTCCAGCAGCGTGGACTACAGCTACAGTGGCGGCGGCACGAACCGTCTCAGCGCAGAGTGGACGCGGGCATCGACGCCCGACCGCACGCTGGATGTTGCTGCGGACTGGAGGCTGGACGACGCCAGCCGGTTGAACCTGTCGCTGTCCAACGTGCTGCAGCAGCGGCAGGGCTCGCGCACGGTGTATCGGGATGCAGATGGCGCGGTGTCGCGCCACTACGGCAGCGACACCGCAATGGGAATCAAGCTGCAGTACGAGCGGCAGCTGTAGATCCACGCCGTTCGTGGATGCTGTTGTGCGGGCGCTCATCCACGCATGGCGTGGATCTACTTGCCCAACTGCCTCGCGGCCCGACATGGTCAATCCTTGAGCGTCGGCGCGTGGTGCCTATCTTCATCGTCGGCTCGGCGGGGCGTCAAGTGTGAGCGCGCGTACTCCTCCACTGCTCCCGCGATCCTGCCGATCCGCCACATACAGCAGCAGTGCGCCGCAGCCCATCAACACCGCCGTCGCCAGCAGTGCGCCCTGGTAGCTGCCGGTCGCCCTGGCCATGTACCCGGCGATGATCGGCCCGATGATCTGTGCCATGCCATACCCAAGCGTGATGCGCGCCATCGCCCTGGAGGGGTCGGACGGCACATGGCGGCCAACCAGGGCCAGGGTGAGGCTGACGATGCCCACGAACGTAGCGCCAAACAGGGCCGCCGACAGCAGGTTGACCGGCGTGCTGGAGGATACGGCAGGCAGCAGCATGCCCGCGCCCTGCAGCACATAGGCCAGAAGCAGCGCCCGGGTTGCGCCGAAGCGGCGGGCGACGCGGTCCCAGATGAAGGTGGACGGCAATGCAGCCACGCCGACGATGACCCAGACCCAGCCGCCCCTGCCCTGCAGCAGGGGCAATCGTTCGAGGATGGCAACGATGAAGGTGGCGCCGATGACGAACCCGAAGCCCGCACACACATAGGCCGCATTGAGCAGGCGCATCCAGTTGCGCGGCGTCGA
Organism: Stenotrophomonas sp. ZAC14A_NAIMI4_1; assembly: GCF_003086915.1. Lineage (NCBI taxonomy): Bacteria > Pseudomonadati > Pseudomonadota > Gammaproteobacteria > Lysobacterales > Lysobacteraceae > Stenotrophomonas > Stenotrophomonas sp. ZAC14A_NAIMI4_1. Next base: position 3,546,741 of record NZ_CP026002.1, on the reverse strand, counting down.
GGGCGGTGGCGCGGCCTGCGCAGCGGCGGTGGGCGATGCAGATGCCGGAGCGGGCATCCACAACCAGGCGGGCACGAAGAACAGCAGGCCGAGCACGCCGAGCGCGATCCACTGCCCGGACCAGGGCAGTGCCGGCAGGGTCAGGACCACCGCCGCACCGGACACCACGATGCCCAGCCCCATGCCGGTGAAGTGCAGGCCCAGGTCCGGGCGGCGCCCGTGCTGCAACAGCCAGTTCAGCACCAGGCCCGAGGCCAGCAACAGCCCGGCCACGCTGGACAGGCCCGACAGGAAGCGCAGCACGCCCCAGGCCACGGGGTTGCTGGTCAGACCCATGGCCGCGGTACTGGCCACCGCCACCGCCAGGCCGATGCGATAGAGCACGTATCGCCGGCGCAGATCGCCGGCCATCGCGGCCAGCACGGTTCCGGACATGTAGCCGGCATAGTTGATGGCGGCCAGCCAACCTGCGGCGACATACCCCAGTCCCGCCTGCGCCTTCATGATCGGCAGCATGGGCGTATAGGCGAAACGGGCGAGGCCCACGGTGAGGACGAGTGCGCAGATGCCAGCGAAGATCACCCGGTGCGGCGTGTCATGGGTCGCACTTCCATCGAAGGTCATCGTGTTCCGTAGCGGCTGCCTGCGTTGCTGGAACCTAGCACCGGCATTGGTACCCAGGCCATGCCGCGAAAGTCGGGTCTGGCGATGCTGAACAGAAAATGCGCATACCGCACAGCTAACTAGACGACCGGTCTAATCGAGCGTATCGTCGCTCCCATGAACACCGCCACCGACACCGCAGGCACCGACGTCCGCCAGAAGATCCTGGCCAGCGGCCGCCGTACCATGGGCGGCAAGGGCTTCTCGGCGGTCGGCCTGAACGAGGTGCTGACCGCCGCCGGCGTGCCCAAGGGCTCGTTCTACCACTACTTCGGCTCCAAGGAAGCCTTCGGCGAGGCCCTGCTGCAGGACTACTTCGACGAGTACCTGGCCGAAATGGACCAGATTTTCCGCGCCGGCGGCCAGACCCGCGCCCAGCAGCTGGACAGCTACTTCGCCGCATGGATGGCCAGCCAGTCCTTCGAGGACTGCCAGGGCAAGTGCCTTGCGGTGAAGCTGGGTGCGGAAGTTGCGGACCTGTCGCCGGCGATGCGTGCGGCGCTGCACAGCGGCACCGCCGGCATCATCGAGCGGCTGGCACGGGCGATCGAGGACGGCCAGGCCGAGGGCTCGCTGGCCTGCAGCGGCGATGCGTCCGCGCTGGCGCAGAGCCTCTACCAGCTGTGGCTGGGTGCCAGCATCATGGTCAAGATCGTGCGCGGGCCGCAGCCCTTCGACAACGCGCAGCGCGCCACCCGACAGATCCTGCATCCCTCACGCTGAGCGAGGGGTGCGTACGCCACACTTCCCGCGAAGTGTTTTTTTGCGGCCGGACGCTAGACGACCGGTCTACTGCGTCACTCTCCCAACAGGAGCACCACCATGAAAGTCCTCATTGTTCTGACATCGCACGACCAGCTGGGTGATACCGGGCACAAGACCGGGTTCTGGCTGGAAGAACTGGCTGCGCCCTACTACGCCTTCAAGGATGCGGGTGCGGAGATCGTGCTGGCCTCGCCCAAGGGTGGCCAGCCGCCGCTGGACCCCAAGAGCAATGAGCCGGCCTTCCAGACCGAGCTGACCCATCGCTTTGAAGCCGACGCCGCCGCCAAGGCGCAGCTGGCCGCCACCGTCCGCCTGGACAGCGTCAATGCCGCCGACTTCGACACGGTGTTCTACCCGGGCGGCCACGGTCCGCTGTGGGATCTGGCCAACGACACCCATTCCATCGCGCTGATCGAAGCGTTCGTTGCCAGCGGCAAGCCGGTCGGCCTGGTCTGCCATGCGCCGGGCGTGCTGCGCCAGGTCAAGGCACCCGATGGCAAGCCGCTGGTCGCCGGCAAGCAGGTCACCGGCTTCGCCAACACCGAAGAAGACGCCGTCGGCCTGACCAACGTCGTGCCCTTCCTGGTGGAGGACATGCTGAAGGACCTGGGCGGTGACTACAGCAAGGGCCCGGACTGGGGCTCGTATGTGCTGCGCGATGGCCTGCTGGTCACCGGCCAGAACCCGGGCTCGTCGGCCGAAGCGGCTGCAGTACTGATCCAGGCTGTGGCCAAGGCCTGAACCCGATGAAGTGGCGATCCGGCAGGCATGTCCGGATCGCATCCCTCCCCCATGCTACGGTGCGCGCAGCGGCAACCTGCAGAGTCCCAGGCCGGGAGGTTTCCATGACGCGCACCCAGGCGACACCCACGTCGGCAACCGGCACGGTCCCGCCCGACCTCTTCGGCGCCCTGCGGCAGATGCTGCTGCGCCATGGCGACGGCCTGCTCGTCGTCCACGATACAGACCAGCATTTCTACGCCAATTGCCGCAGGCCGGGCGCCAACGGCAAGGCGCAGTTCTTCGCTGCAGTGAAGGTGTCCGGTCGCAGGCACGCCTTCCACCTGATGCCCGTCTACGACTTTCCCGAGCTGCTGGCAGGCATCAGCCCCGCGCTGAAGCAACGCATGCAGGGCAAATCCTGCTTCAACTTCGAGCACTGGGACGACGCGTTGCTGCAGCAACTGCAGGCGCTGGTCGACCAGGGCGCCGCGCGTTACGTGGCCGAAGGCAGGCTCTGAAGCCTGCGCTCCCTCCCATCAGAAATCGACGGTGGCCGACACCGTGAAGGTCCGCGGTGCACCCAGCGCCAGGCTGGACAGCAAGGGCTGGCCCCAGTAGGCCGTGTTGGTCAGGTTGTTGATCGTGCCGCGCAGGGTCAGCGGGCGACCGGAGAGCCGGGTCGCGTAGCGCGCCCCCAGGTCGTACACGGTGTGCCCGGCCACCCACTGCGTGTTGTCGGCACTGATGAACTGCCGGGACATGGAGGTGATGCCCGCATTGAGGCTGAGGCCTTCCAGCATCGGCAGATCCCATTCGGCGGTGATCTTGCCCTGCACCTTCGGCAGCCCGGTGGCCAGCTTTCCTTCGTTGATGCCACTCTGGGTACGGGTGAGCTTGGGCTGCACGTAGGCCACGCCGCCCATCAGGCGTACACCGTCCAGCGGTGAACCGAAGAAGCTCCAGTCCGCGCCGCGGTTGCGCTGTTCGCCGCCGAACGAATAGATGTTCGAGACCGGATCGGTGTAGCCATTGGGCCGCTTGATCTCGAACAGGCTGAAGGAATGTGCGAAGCGGCCCGCATCGAGCTTCAGGCCAAGTTCTTTCTGCCGGGTCTTGAACGGCGCGAACACTTCGCCTGCATTGGCGGCGGTGGTCGGCGCAGTCGCGCCCTGGCTGAGGCCCTCGATGCTGTTGGCATACAGCGATACCTTGCCGCCCAGCTTGAACAGCACCGCGGCGGCCGGGGTAGTGGCGCTCTGCTTGTAGCGCGAAGACAGTGCACCGGTGCTGATGTCGAACGCATCACTCTGCACCTGCTGGCGACGCACGCCCAGCGTGACCTGCACGCGATCGTCGGCAAACCCCAAGGTATCGGCCACGCCCACGCTGCGCAGCTTCACCTCGGTATGCATGATGTGCGGGGTGATGAACGTCGGCGCCTCGTTCCAGGTGGGCGCGTAGAGGTTGGTCACCCAGCTGGCCTCGGGCACGCTGCGGCGGCCGTAGTCGTCCTGTTTGTGCTGGTAGGCGGTCGCATTGGCGGCCACCTGGTGGCTGACCGGGCCGGTCTGGAAGCTGCCGCGCACGCCGACATCGGCTGACTGCTTGCGGGTGTGGAAGGCCAGCTGGGCCACGGTGGTGCGGAAGTCACCGGCGTTGTTGAGCACCAACGCACTGATGGCACCGTTGTAACTGTAGTTGGTCTCGCTGGCACCGAAGGCCGCATAGCCCATCAGGTGATCGTTGAAGTCGACTTCACCGCGCAGGATCGCGCCCTTGTCACGGCTCTCCACCCTGCCCCATTCGGGGTTGATGAGCAGATCGGCACGCGGCGGCTTCGGTACCGCCACGCCCGCATCCAGGCTGACGCCGCGGGTTGGGCCATGGATGAGATCCTCGGCACAGTAGAGGTCCAGCGACGCGCGGCTGCGCTCACCGCGCCAGTCCAGGGCCAGCGAGCCCAGCTGGTAGGCCTTGTCCTGGTGGCGGATGGCGCCCTCGCCTTCGCGGTGCACGCCGTTGAAGCGCACGCCCCACTGATTGCGGTTGCCGAAGCGGCGGCCGACATCCACATGGCCGCCGAACTGCGCGTCGGAGCCATGGTCCACGCTCAGCCGGGTCAGCGGCGCATCGGCCGCACGCTTGGGAACCAGGTTGATGGTGCCGCCTACCGAGCCGCCCGGCGGCATGCCGTTGAGCAGCGCCGACGGTCCCTTCAACACGTCGATCCGCTCGAACATTTCCGGCGATGTGCGATAGAAAGGCGCCATGCCGAACAGTCCGTCCACGGTCATGTCGGTGGTGCTGGAGGCGAACCCGCGGATGGCGTAGTTCTCGCTCCACGCGCCGGAGGCATTGTTGGTGAACAGCGTCGGATCTGCCGCCGCGATGACCGAGGTGATGTCACGTGCCTGCCGATCGGCGATGTACGCCTCGGTGTAGCTGATGGTATTGAACGGCGTATCCATGAAATCGCGGTTGCCGAGCAGGCCCACGCGCCCGCCCGACGCCACTTGCCCGCCGGCATAGGGGGCGGTGACGGTGCGGCGCTCGTGCACGTTCACCGAATCGAGGGTGGACACCTGCGGCGCGCGGTCGGTGGCGGCGCCGATGGCCTGGGCCAGCGCCGAAGGCGCGGGAAGGATGAGAACGCCGCCCAGCGCAAGCAGCAGCGGGGTGGCTCGGCCTGCACGCAGGCAGGACAAGGGAGCATGGCAACGGACATCGGGCGTCATGGGTGTACCTGGGTATGACGAGGCCTGCGCCCTGGTCATGGGTCCGGCGGATGCGGGATGGACGGGTGCAGGCGGGGTTGCTGGCTGGGCCGATGCCTGGCTGGGAGCGGTGAGGCGCAATTGCTACGATCACGCCGCGCGCAGGTGGTGCGCTGCGTGGTGCGATTAATTATCATTACTATAAAATAAATGGTCAAGCCGCCGATGAAAGACAGCGAACAGGCACCGACGCGCGGACGCCCGAAGAAGCTCAGCCATGCACGCATCGTCGAGGCCGGCATGGCCATGGGGCTGCGCGACCTGACCTTCGTCGGGCTTGCAGGGGCACTCGGGGTGACCCACATGACGCTCTACAACCACATCGCCAGCCTGGAGGCGCTGAAAGTCGCGGTGGCCGAAGCCATCTTCGAGCGCTGGCAGATGCCACCTGTCGAGCGGGGTGATGGGCAGGCGCTGCCGGACTATCTGATCGACTTCATCGCTTCGCTGCGCGATCTGGTGATCGCACACCCCGGGCTGACCCCTTACCTGCTGCGCCGCTCGGTGGCGTCACCCACGATGAGTGCGCGCATCGCCGGGCACCAGAGCGAGGTTGCAGCGGCGTATGCCCTGCCGGTGGAGCAGGCACGCTGGCTGATGTCGACCGTGGCGTTCCATTGCATCGCCGTGGCCGACACGCTGTATGCCGGCGCGGGCAAGGACGCGGTGCCCGCAGGAACGCGTGCGCGCGACGCCAGCGAGGTCGACCGCGAGTTCGCCCAGGGCATGCATGCATTGGCGCTGGGGGCGCTGCAGATCCTGCGCAGCGGCGTGGACCTGCAGTCGCTGTCGCTGCCGCCGCCGGCGGCAAAGGGCGGCTAGCGCTCGCGGCAGCGCAGCCAGCCACCCGCAGGGGCAGAGATCTGTTCCCACCCGTTGGCCAGCCGGCGGAAGGCCTGCCCGCCAATGCAGGCCGTGCCGGTGCGCTTGGCCTCGGCCGAACCGAGCGCCGGCAGCACGCCCACCTCGGCGGACGGACCGGGACGACCGGCCTGGCGCGCTTCGTTCTGCAGGGTGCCGGCTTCAACGCTGGCGCAGTACGCCTTCATGCCGGGATGCGGGTGGTTCGGCCAGGCGTACTGCTCGCAGTTGAACGGCGTCGTGCTCTTGGCCATCGAGTTGTGCGCCGGCCGTGGTGCCGCAGGCAGCGGCCTGGGCGCGGGTCCGGTGGCCGAACGGATCTGCTGTGCTGCCGCAGGCAACGCTGCAGCCAGCAGCCAACCCGACAGCAGCAAGGGGCGAACAACCATGGCGTCTCCTCGTTCCATGAGTGGGCAGTGCGAAGGCCCTGCGGCGTGACGCATCACGCTTCCGGCCGGTCCATGCCGACGATTCTGCCCGAAACCCGAGCCGCTGCGGGGGTGGTTCATCGATTGGACGCCGGCCTGTTCCAGCATGGACCACGCCCTTTGACTGCCCAGGATCACCATGACGGATCATTCCTCTGCCGCATTCACTGAAACCGAACGCCAGCACGCGCTGGATGCGCTGCACGTGGTCGGCAGCCTGCCCGAGCCGGCCTACGATGACATCGTGAAGGTGGCCGCCGCCGTCTGCGGCACGCCGATGGCGCTGGTGACCCTGATCGATCGTGACCGCCAATGGTTCAAGGCGCGCATCGGCGTGGAGGGCAGCGAAACCGACCGCGACGTGGCGGTGTGCGACCACGCGATCCGCCAGCCCGATCAATTGCTGGAAGTGGGCGACCTGAAGCAGGACAGCCGCTTCGTCGACAACCCGGTGCTGAACGAGATGGGCGCGCGCTTCTATGCGGGCATGCCGCTGGTCACCCGCGAGGGCGCGGCGGTGGGCAGCGTCTGCGTGGTGGACCTGACGCCGCGTACGCTCAGCGCCGAGCAGCGCGACGCCCTGCAGGCCCTGGCCCGGCTGACCATGAACCTGATGGAAGCGCGCAGCCGCGAGCGCGAGCAGGAAGTGGCGACCATCCTCGAACAGAGCCCGCTGGTGGAAGCCGCGCACGCCACCACCGGCACCGCCTGCACCGTGGTCATCCTCGAGCTGCAGGACCTGGCGGCCCTGGCCGAGCAGATGGGCGAGCGCAGCCTGGAGCGCCAGCTGCAGCAGCTGGATGCGGCGCTGGAACAGTGCCTGGATGCCACGCGCGGCGACAGCATCAACCGGGTCACCGGCAGCGGCGAGTTCATCGCGGTGCTGGGCAGCGACCAGGCCAGCGACACCCTGGCGGCGCTGCAGGCGGTGGCCGACGATGCCTCCTCGCGGCTGGCCCGGCCGCTGCTGCTGGGCGCCGCCGGTGGCACCGGCGAGGAAAGCACCAGCGCCGTGTTCCTGCGCGCTGACCGTGAGCTGAGCGCGCGGAAGGACGCCCAGCGCTGACCGACGGAAACGTGCTCACCGTAGACGCCAACCTTGGTGGGCAACTACACGTAGCGCAACAACTATGCCGCCGCGAACGTGCAGTCTGCGCTGGCAACAAGGGTAACGAACGCCCCGCCCAGCGTGCTGTTGTGGTGCTCGATGATCATGTCCGCAGCCAGCACCGGCGAATCGCTGGTGGTGTGCGCGTCGGCCACCAGCACCGCCGGGAAACCGAGATCACGGGCGGCACGGCAGGTGGTATCCACGCAGTAGTCGGTCTTCATGCCGACGATGACCAGCTCCTCGATGCCGGCCCCGGCCAGCCGTTCGGCCAGGCCCGTACCGAAGAAGCAGCTTGGCCGCGTCTTCTCGAACACGGTGTCACGTGCCGGGTCGATGGTCAGCTCGGGCAGCAGCTGCGACAGCGGGTTGTCACGGGCCAGCGGCGATCCCGCCGGGCCGACATGGCGTGCAGCGAAGACCGGAACACCGGCCGCATGGGCGCGGGCGATCAGTGCGTTGATGTTGGCCAGCACCTCGTCACCGCGATAGGGGCGGCGCGCGCCATTGAACAGGCCCTGCTGCATGTCGATGACCAGCAGGGCGCGGCGTGGCAGTGCGGGCAACGTCACGTCAGCGCCTGCAATGCCTCGAACACCGGGGTTTCACCCTCGGTGAGCTCGATGATGCGGCGGCGTACCTGCGGATGTTCGATCAACCCCAGCAACGTGGCCGCGACGTCGGCGCGGGGGATGTTGCCGTAGGGAATGGCCAGGCCTGCGCGCACCCGGCCGGTACCAGGTTCGTCGGTGAGCGTGCCGGGGCGCAGGATCACCCAGTCCAGCGGACTGTCGGCCAGGTGCACATCGGCGCGCTTCTTCACCACCATGTAGTTCTCGAAGGTGTCCGACAGGTGCTTGCCGCGGCCTGCCTCGGGGAAGGCGGATACCAGCAGGAAGCGCGGCACCGCTGCCGCCTGCGCCGCGGCAACGGCCAGCTCGAGCCCGCGTCCATCGATGGCATCGGTCATCGACGCACCGCCCTTGCCGCCGGCACCGGCCGAGAACACCATCACGTCGCAACCCTTCATCAATGCCGCCAGCGCGGTGGCGTCCAGCTGCAGCAGGTCGCCCTGGACCGGGCGTGCGCCGAGCGTGGCCAGTTCGTCCGCCTGTTCCGGCGCGCGGTGCAGCGCCAGCACGCGGTGACCACGTGCGCTGGCCTGCTGGACCAATGCACGGCCGACTTTACCGGCGGCGCCGACAATGAATACTTGGCTCATTCTGGATCCTGTACTGGGGGCGGATTCCAGTGTGCCGCGCAGTGCTCCAACGCAGCGTGACAGACAGCCGTGATGTTGCCGTGCCCGAACTGCGGCACCTCCTGCATGGACTGTTCACCTCCCATCCCCGTCCGGCCAACGGCCTGCAGCATAACGTGATGGCTCCCTCGATACTTGGAGTGCCCCATGGCCATCAAAACAGCGGAAGACCTGTTCATCCACGAATTGTCGGACATCTACAGTGCCGAGAAACAGTTGACCAAGGCCCTGCCACGACTGGCCCGCGCTGCGCAGAACGCTGAGCTGGCGGCCGCCTTCGAAACCCATCTGGAAGAGACCCAAGGCCAGATCGAACGGATCGACCAGATAGTGGAGGTCCTGGGCATCCGCCTGAAGCGGATCAAGTGCGCGGCCATGGAAGGGTTGGTGGAGGAAGGCAAGGAAGTGATCGATGCCATCGACAAGGGTGCCGTGCGCGATGCCGCGCTCATCGGCGGTGCGCAGAAAGTGGAGCATTACGAAATCGCCTCATACGGCACCATCGCGGCACTGGCCAAGCAGCTAGGCTACAAGGACGCCCTGCCTTTGTTGCTGGAAACCCTGGATGAGGAAAAGGCGACCGACGAGAAGCTGACCCTGCTCGCCAAGAGTGGTGGCAATGCAAAGGCGGCGCAGGCTGCGTGATCCAAGGCTTCATCCGCACGACGCCGTCCGCACTGACGGCGTCGTGCGATCCGCAGACAGGAGCAGACATGCATCCCGATGTCCTCGGCTGGGTTGCCACGGCGGTCCTGATGGCGACGCTGATACGGCAGATGGTCAAGCAATGGCAGGCACCGCATCCGGAAACGGTGTCGAAGTGGTTGTTCCTGGGGCAGATGACCGCCTCGATCCTGTTCACCGTCTACAGCGCCCTGCTGGCTTCGACCGTGTTTGTCGTCACCAATGTGTTGTTGCTGCTCACTGCGGTTGTCGGCCAGGTGCTGGCGTTGTGCCGACGTCGCCGGTGCGCCGCGCCTCCGCCGTGCTGAGCCTGCAGCCCCTCATGGAGCACGATCATGGAAGCATCTGCGGCCCTGATCATCATCGACCTGTTCAGCCTGTTCGATTTCCCTGGCGGTCAACGCTTGGCTGCGCTTGCGGTGCACGCGGCGGAGCGGGCAGCAGCGCTGCGCGACGCCTTCGACAAGCGTGGCCTGCCCGTCATCCACGCCAACGACAACTTCGGCGACTGGAAGCGGGACTTCCCCGCGCTGGTGGACGCATGCCGTGACCACGGCGGAGCATCCGCCCGGATCGCCTCGATCATGGCGCCGCAGTCGCATCACTATTTCATCCTCAAGCCCAAACACTCCGCTTTCCTGGCAACGCCGCTGCCGGTGCTGCTGGCATCGCTCGGTGCTTCGCGGGTGGTTCTGGCAGGCATGGCGCTCGATTCGTGCGTGCTGGCCACAGCGCTGGATGCCAATTCACGCGAGTACGAAACCGTCGTGGCATGGGAGGCGACGGCCGCCCTGCCCGGCCGCCGGGAACCTGCACTGCAGGTATTGAAGCGCTCGGCAGCCGCGAAGGTCCTGGACAACCGGCAGATCATCGCGCTGCTCGATGCCGGCCTGCACCGCCCTTCACCCTGATCAGCTCAGGTGCGGGGCAACCACGGCGCTCATCAGGTCCATCGCCGCAGGGGCGCTGCCTCCCCGGTCAGCCCTGCGCACGAAACCCCGCCAATCGGCGTAGGCCGCCTGGCTGAGCTCCGCGGAGCCGGTCGGCAGCAGCCGCATGGACCAGTAAGGGCACATGCGGCGCCCGACCCGGCCGCGTGCAAGCTCGACGATTTCGCGATGGCTGCTGGCGTCGAGGATCCGGTTATAGGCGATCTGCAATGCATCCTCGGGCCCCTCGATGTACTGCAGGAAGCGCTGTCCATCAAAGAGCAGGATGCCGGTGATGCCTACATCCCGGTTGAAGCGGGCGGCGTCCTCGACCAAGGCGGCGAGGCGGTCTTCAGAAAGGTCGGGAACTGCTTCGCTTGCGTAGGCGATTGCGCGGTTTGCCATGGACGTAGGGTTGGGTTTGCCTGACTCCCTACCTTACGAATCCGTTGTCAACGCCGGGTCTTTGCGCGCGGGCGCAGCCGTGAAGGCCGCTCTCCTGCCGGCGCGCCCCCGGTCGCGCCGGGCCGGTACAGGACCTGGCAGTTGGGGCAGAAGAAGGTTCGCCGATGGGTGAGGCCCAGGTAATGCTTGCTGACCGGCCCGCTGCATTGCGGACAGGTCGTGCGGGTATGCACCTGCCAGCGCTTCTTCAGCTCACCTGCCCGCTTCCAGCGCAGGAAATCGAAGCTGTACCCGCGTGTCTGCTCGATCAGCCGGGTCAGCACGCGCGGCGGCAGGTCACCTACCCTGCTTGCGGGGTGCACGCCCACCCGGAACAGAACCTCGTTCTTGATGATGTTGCCGACGCCGGAAAAGACGGATTGATCCAGCAACGCATCGCACACCAGCATGTCTGGACTGGACTTCAACTTCCGGCGCGCGAGGCTTGCGTCCCAGGCATCGCTCATCACATCTGCACGCCAGTCGTAGACCGCCTCCAGCGGCTGGTCGATCAGCTTGACCGAGCAGGCGTAGAAGTTCATTTCGCCCTTGCTGAACTGCAGCGACACCCTCGGCACGGCGTCCTTGCGCTCATTGATGCGGTAGCTGCCGAACATCATCAGATGGATACGGGGTGGCCTGGCTGAACTCCAGCAGGAAATGCTTGCCCCAGCTGCGGACTGCTTTGACGCGACGGCCGAGCAGGGGATCCAGATCCACGCGGCTGCTACCACCGACGCCGCGCACGGTCCGGCCCTTGAACTGTGCAGCGGCCTCGCGCAGCAGGACGATGGAAGGACCCTCAGGCACCCCGGCTCTCCTTCATCATTGCCTGCAGGCGCAGGGCATTGGGTACGGCATGACCCTGCGCGGTATTGTCCAGGATGACCCAGGCAGGTCCGCGCCGTGCTGCCGCCTCTGCGGCCTTGGCCAGCACCTGCAGATCGCCCTCCTGGTAACTGCTGTAATACATCCGGGGCCTGCCATGCCAGCGCCAGTAGCTCAGATGGCGTGCACCCCCGGGCTCGCGCGCCGGGGGAGCGGGCGCCGGATCCACTGCTGCGCGCGCAATATCGTGCCTCGCCAGCAGTGCATCTGCCGGCGCTGTGAACCAGCTTTCATGCCTGGGCTCGCAGGCAACCGCGACCTCCGTACGATGTCGCAGTGCGCGGAAGAACGTGGAGGCCACGCGGGCATCAAAGACCAGGCGCGGTGGAAGCTGCAACAGCAGCGCACCCAGCCGCTCGCCCAGGTGATGGACGGCATGCAGGAACGGGTCAAGCAACGGCGCCGCGCCCCGCAACCCGCACTCATGGCTGATGGCCTGCGGCATCTTCACCGAAAAGCGAAAACCGCCCGGCACAGCGTCGGCCCATCGGGCGTAGGTCCCGGGTTTGTGGGATCGGTAGAACGATGAGTTGATTTCCGCGCATGTGAACTGCGTTGCGTAGCGCTGCAGCGCGCTGTTTCCATCGCCGAACGCATCGGCGTGAGCGGTGGGAACTGACCAGCCAGCGCAGCCTACGAGAACAGGCGCCATTTCCAGGATGTCGATGTCAGGCCTCATGCGGCTACTCTCGCTCGCACCCCGTACCGCCACGGTGAACCAAGGCCCGGTTCCGCGTGAAGACCTGCATGCTCGGCGTGCCGAAACGGCTGTGGCTGCTCCTTCGCATCCTGCACACAGGAGGCATCCGCTGCCTTGATGCCTGCGGGAGGACAGTATCCACAACAGAAAAGGAAGAGCACGACCTGGCATGCAGAAGCACGGTAATGATCGATCGCGGGAACATTGTCTACTGCTGGTGGAAGATCAGCTGGACCTTGCTGAACTGGTCGAGGATGCGCTTGCCGACGAAGGCAACACGGTCACTCACGCCGAAAGTGTTTTCGAGGCATTGTCCCTGCTCCGGGAAGGTATGTTCGATGCCGCAATCCTCGATATCGAGCTCGGTGATGGTGTGGTCTTCCCGGTCGCCGATCGCCTGGCCGAGCTGGGCGTGCCATTCGTGTTCGCATCGGCCGTCTACGACCAGGTCGTTCCTGCGCGGCACCAGAAAGCACGCTTCATCGCCAAGCCTTTCCACATCCCGCAACTGCAGGAAGCCGTGAGTGCAACGCTGGCGCAGTCCCGCGCTGGCAGGCACCCTTGATTCACCCTGGCCCGAAGGAGAGAGATCCCATGAGCAACAAGCTGCCATTCAATCCGACAGGCGACGCCAGCGACCAGGACAAGGCGCACACACCGGACAAGGTGCGAAGCGACCACAGCTGGAAGAAGGGAAAGGACATGCCGGAGCAGGATGAAACCGCGCATCCGGACGATTACGAACGCCCACCCGTCGATCCCACACGCGGGGAGCCGCAGCCCTGAGCGGGATGGCGGCCCATGCAGCTGGCCTCCGGCCCCCGTGCGCCCTGCATGACGATCAGAGGGAATCAAACCACTCCGCGTAGGGCGTGTTCTTTACCAGAAACCGGTTGTAGTCCTTGCTGCCATCCAGCCACCATGCCGGCCCCCGTTCGCCCAGGCCACGTTTGGCCGCGTCCACCGCCCGCCGCGCCGAACGCAGTGCTTCACCATCCCCGCTTCTCATTGCCGCATGGACGGCGCGCCGCGCATCCATCAGTGCTGCAACCCACCGCGCGCGCTCGGCGGCTGTCAGGCCGGGGTTGGTTGCCCGCCACAGACGCCCCCGCACCACCAGGTAGCGACGATCGGGGGTCAGTGGCGGCATGCCAGCGCCGCCCTTGACCCTGCAGTCCGAGGTGTCGCCATCTGCACTCATGGTGTCAGGACGATCTTCCGGCAGTCGTCATCCTTGGCGTCGAACATCGCGTAGCCCTGCGCTGCGTCGGCCAGGCGCATCCGATGCGAGATGATGTTGCCGGGGTCAAGCCGGCCTTCCAGGATGGCGGTCAGCAGCTCAGGCATCAGGCCCTGCACATGGGTCTGGCCCATCTTGAACGTCAGCCCTTTGTCGAACGCATCGCCCAACAGGAAACCGTGGATGAAACCGGCGTAGACGCCCGGAATGCTGACCACGCCGCCGCGCCGCGCGGCAGCGATGCACTGCCGGATCGCCACGCCGCTGCTGCCTTCGAGCTTGACTGCGGTCAACGCAGTTTCAAGCGAACTGCCCTCCGCCTCGAACCCGACCGCCTCAATGCAGGCATCCACGCCTCGCCCACTGGTCTGGCTGACGATGTAGTCGGCGGGATCGTCCACCTTGCTGAAATCGATGGGCGTGATGCCATAGGTGCGTTGCGCGAAATCCAGCCGATACGGCAGATGATCGACCATGAAGATGGTTTCCGCACCCAGCAGGCGGCAGCAGGCAGCGCTCATCAACCCTACTGGTCCTGCACCGAAGACAGCAACCGTCGAGCCCGCCTTCACCCCGGCGTTGAGCGCTGCCTGATAGCCGGTCGGCAGGATGTCGGACAGAAACAGTACCTGCTCATCTGCTACGCCTTCGGGAATGCGCAGTGGACCGACGTTGGCTTTGGGCACCCGCACAAACTCCGCCTGGCCACCAGCGACTCCACCGTAGAGGTGGCTATACCCAAACAACGCGGCCGGCGGCATCAATCCCTTCGCATTGAGCGCCGCCCCTTTGCCGGGGTTGGTGGTCTCGCACGCGGCGTACTCCGCCAGCTGGCAATGGAAGCATTCACCACAGGCAATCACGAACGGGATGACCACGCGGTCACCAGGGCGTACCTGGGTCACGCCCCTGCCAACCTCTTCCACGATACCCATGAACTCGTGGCCCAGCACGTCGCCGCTGTGCAGGTCGGGAATCTTGCCCCGGTACAGGTGCAGGTCAGAGCCACAGATGGCGGTGGCAGTAACCCGCAGGATGAGGTCGTCCTCGGCAGCGAGTACCGGATCGGGTACGGTCTCAACGCGCACATCCTTGCGGCCGTGATAGGTCAGCGCCTGCATCATCGTTCTCCTGCCGTTGGGGACTGCAGGGTTGCATGGTCACCGCTGTGGCTGCGGTGACATTGCCGTGTGCGGCGCGTGCATTCCGCTGCTGCGGCGTCAGCGGTCTTCGGCATCCACGGTGATCTCTCCCGAGGTCTCCAGCATGGCCAGTTCGATCTGGTGATGGCCACCGCAGCCTGCCTTGCGCATGGCCACGTCCAGGTCCTCCGGCGCCACGTTGCAGCGGCGCAACTGATCCCAGAACACCTTGCCGTTGCGCACCAGCACGACCGGCGCGCCCTCCACCCAACGGTGCAGCCGACGATTGCGCGCGGTCACGTAGCCGACCAGCCAGTTCAGACCCAGCAGCGTGGCGGCAAGGATGAGCCCGCCAAGCAGCGAGGTGTCCTCGCCGATCAGCGAGTTCTGCACCGCCGTGCCCAGCAGGACGATGACCAGCATGTCGAACGGTGCGGACTGCCCGATCGATCGCTTGCCACTGAGGCGCGTCAGCAGAAGCACCACGACGTAGACGGCGGTGGCCCGTAGTACGAACTCGAACCACGGCATGCCCAGCTCGAACAGATCGGTCACGGTTTTCTCCCTGCATGGCCTGCCCGGAGGGATACAGAACAGGTCGTCCACGCCGCGTGACTCCGTCTGCGCGGCCTGTTACAGCGGGTGCAGGGCCCATTGGCCCAAGGAGAGCCCCCTGCGAAGGATGCGGTACGCGTCGCGGTCGAACACCGGATCACTGCGGCGCACGCGCCGGGCAGCGGCCAAGGTCTTCGCGCTGCCGTGATAGAACCATCCATCGACGACATGAAACTGCCGCATCGCTTCACCGCGTTCCTCGATGGCCACGGGTCCTGCGTAGGGCCATTCGGCAATCTCCAGCAGCCTCAACGCGTCGGCGAGCCGTGTCTGATGCTCGGCCAAGGTCTCGCGGCCGCAGCAGGCGCCGGCGCACTGGCGCAGCATCGAGCGGAAGCACGGGCGCCCGGACGGCAGCCGCTCAAGGCCCAGCAGCGAATAGCAAAGGCGATTTTCATCGGCCACGCGGCGCAGCGCCTCACGTGCCCCGCGGGCACTCGAATAGATGCCGTACAGCATCGGCGTGGACGTCAGATCCACCTCTGCCGAGTTCACCACGCTGGTCTCGCCGCGATACAGGCGCAGGCTGAACTGGCGCGGCAAACGCCGCAGCAGGCGGTTGTACAGCGGGCGCTGCGCTTTCACCATCGACGCCTCCAGCAGCTGCGCGCCCAGGTCCCCGGCCATCGGCAGATGGCTGATGCGCTCCGACTGGCGCAGCATCGCCGCTTCTTCGGCCGTCCGTAGATGATCCATGACCCGCGTGCGCAGGTTGATGCTCTTGCCGATGTAGAGCGGCAGGCCGCACTCGCGGCCATGGAAGGTGTAGACACCCGGTCGTGCAGGGAGCGCCTGCGCCTGCGCACGCAGATGCTCGGGAAACACATACCCGGCGGCGCGGGCGGAACGTCGCGCGGCCTGCGCATTGGAAGGCATGAAGGGCAGCAGTGAGGTGCAGTGGGGCCAGCGACACATGATAGGCATGCGCTGCAGGACCGCCAACGCAGGGCTGCTCACGGCACTGAACGCTTCACGTTGATGCCGCGGACACCCGCCGTGCACGCCTGCGACGCGGGCCCCTGGATGAAGCTGTGGGACCGCCGTACGGAGAATAACCATGACGCAGGACAACCCCGGCGCCCTCGGGCGCAAGCGATGGGCCATTGCCGAGGGCTACATTCCCGGTTGGAGCCATGGGCCGGAGCCCGAGCTGCAGAGTCACGAGACGTGCTGCATCCTCAATGCCGGCAGCACCGATGCCCGGATCAGCCTGATGCTGTACTTCGAAGACCGCGAGCCGCAGGGTCCCTATGCCTTCACCGTCCCCGCCCAGCGGACCTGCCACAAGCGCTTCAACGACCTGCAGGAACCCGCCCCGGTACCGCGGGGCGTCGGCTTCTCCTGCGTCATCGAGTCCGACGTGCCGGTGGTGGTGCAGCACACGCGCCTGGACTCGCGCCAGGCAGAGAACAGCATCATGACCACCATCGCCTACCCGCTGTGACCCGCGCCGTGCACGCGGCGCCGACATTGCTGGGCCAAGGCGTTTACTGCGATGCATCCAGACTGCCAGCTCCTTTCCCCGCAGAGGACGCACGCATGCCAGTGCTCAATTACCCGAAGCCGCCGTTCAAGGCGCAGCAGCAGTCCTTCCCCGGCAAGACCAGCAAACTCGACCCGAAGCCGGACCACGGAGAAACGAGCTACAAGGGTCACCGCCAGCTTGAGGGCAAGAAGGCACTCATCACCGGTGGCGACAGTGGCATCGGCGCAGCGGTCGCCATTGCCTACGCACGCGAAGGGGCAGATGTGGCGATCGCCTTCCTGGAGAGCGAAAAGGATGACGCGGCTGACATCGGCAAGCTCATCCAGGAGGCCGGCCAGAAGGCGGTGCTGGTCCCCTGCGATATCAGCGACGAGGCGCAGGCCGAGCAGTTGATCGAGCGCGTCGTGCACGAACTGGGCGGCTTGGACATCCTGGTCAACAACGCCGCCTACCAGCGCTACTACGAGTCGTTCGACGAGATCACGATGGACGACTGGCGCAAGACGTTCGATACCAATGTCCATGCGCTGTTCAACCTGACCCGACTCAGCGTTCCGCACCTGAAGGACGGCGGTTCGGTCATCAATACCGCGTCGGTGAATTCAAAAAAACCGACGCCGAACATCCTGCCGTACTCCACCACCAAGGGTGCGGTCGCCAACCTCACCATCGGCCTGGCCGGCCTGCTGGCCGAGAAGGGCATCCGTGTCAACGCGGTCCTGCCGGGCCCGATCTGGACGCCGTTCATTCCCGCCGGCATGGCCGCGGACAAGGTCGAAAATTTCGGCAGCCAGACCCCCTTCGGCCGCCCCGGCCAGCCCGCTGAACTCGCGTCCGCCTACGTGATGCTGGCCGCTGACAGTGCCAGCTATACGTCGGGCGCGCTGCTCACCATCTCCGGTGGCGCCGTCACCCTGTAACCCGCTACTCACCTCTCCCAAGGAAACCCCATGAGCCGCAACCAGTACGACATGCAGAACCCCCTCACCCAATTCCCGCAACCGACCTACCCGGCCCAGGTGCAGACGCCACCGGGTACGGTGCACGAATTGAATCCCAAGGCAGATCACGGCGAGAAGAGCTACGTCGGCCTGGGGCGGATGAAAGGGCGCAAAGCGCTGATCACCGGCGCTGACTCCGGGATCGGCCGCGCGGTGGCCATCGCCTTCGCGCGGGAAGGCGCGGATGTCGCGCTCAACTATCTGCCCGAGGAAGAGAAGGACGCGGCGGAAGTCGTCGCCCTGATCGAAGCGGAAGGCCGCAAGGCCATTGCCCTGCCCGGCGATCTGCAGGACGAGGTGTTCTGCCGGGACCTGGTGAAGCAGGCCGTGGACGGGCTGGGCGGACTGGATGTGCTGGCCAACATCGCTGGCAAGCAGTTGGCCGTGGAGAAGATCGAGGATCTGGACACCGAGCAGTTCGAGGCGACCTTCCGCACCAATGTGCACGCGCTGTTCTGGGTCTGCAAGGCCGCCCTGCCCCATCTGCCGGCCGGCGCGACGATCATCAACACCGCTTCCATCCAGGCCTACCAGCCCTCGCCGAACCTGCTCGATTACGCGCCCACCAAGGCCGCCATCGTCAACTTCACCAAGTCGCTGGCGCAGCAGGTGGCCGAGCGTGGCATCCGCGTGAATGCGGTTGCGCCGGGCCCGATCTGGACGCCGCTGCAGCCCGCAGGTGGCCAGCCGCCGGAGGCGATTCCCGATTTCGGTTCGCAGACACCGTTGAAGCGCGCGGGCCAGCCGGTGGAGATGGCGTCGGCCTATGTGCTGCTGGCCACCCAGGAATCGAGCTACATCACCGGTGAGGTGATCGGCGCCACTGGCGGCATGCTGCTGCCGTGACCCAGGACGTAGTTGAAGGAGTGAGCATCGCGCGTGACCCTGAGGGTCACGCGCCGATCAACGCATACGCGGCCATCGGTGACGGGCGGTCTGCCGCACTGATCGCGCCCGATGGCAGCATCGACTGGTGGTGCGCACCCTGCTTGGATGCACCACCTCTGTTTGACCGCTTGCTGGATGCGGCGGACGGCGGCCGTTTCGTGCTGCAGGCGCGCAACATCGAGAACGTCTCCCGCCGCTATCGGCCAGACAGCAATGTACTGGAAACCGCGATCCGCACCGCTTCCGGCCTTGCGCGGGTGACCGAATCGCTGAACAGCGGCCCGGCCGGACGCCTGCCGTGGTCCGAACTGGCGCGTCGTATCGAGGGACTGGAGGGAGAGGTCACCTTCGATCTGCACTATTTACCCGGTACCCGCGCCGGCAGCTGCACGCCCTGGATGAGCGACACGCCCAACGGCTGCGTGCACCACGTCGGCCCGGTGATGACCATGCTGCGCTTTCCCGAGCAGACCCGCATCGAGCAGTGTGACGATCGCGAGGTGAGGGGCAGCATCCGGGTTGCATCAGGCGAGCGGGCGATCATCGCCCTGCTGGCCTCGCAGGACGAGGTGCTGCCGGTACCGCCCCTGCAGGACATCGATACCCGCATTGACCGTTCCGACCGTGAATGGCGGCAATGGGTTGCCGATCTGCATTGTGAGAGCCGCCAGCGCAGCGACGTCATGTGCTCGGCGCTGGCGTTGAAGTTCCTCTGGTTTGCACCCACCGGGGCGATCGCCGCAGCGGTGAGTGCCTCGCTGCCCGAACGCCTGGGGGGCGACAAGAACTGGGACTATCGATACGCCTGGGTGCGCGATGCCGCATATGTCATCAAGGCGTTCCTGCGTGTGGGCGCCCTGCCCGACGCGAAGGCAGGCTTCAGCTGGCTGATGACCACCATCGGTCGCCATCGTCCCGGTATTCCGCCGTGCTACACCCTGCACGGAGAACGTGTGGAGCAGGAGCGCTACATCGACATCCCTGGCTACCAGGGCAGCCAGCCGGTGCGGGTCGGCAACACCGCCACCGACCAGCTGCAGACCTGCGTCTACGGCGATGTGCTGGAGATGGCCAGCCGGATGATCGAGGCCGGACACATACTGGATCCCGCTACCGCGCGCCTGTTGTTCGAGCTGGCAGACGAATGCGCCGACCAATGGATGCGCAAGGACTGCGGATTCTGGGAGCTGGAGGATCTGCAGCACTACACCATGTCCAAGGTGGAATGCTGGATGGCCCTTCGACGCGCCTGCGAGCTCGCTGAAAAGGGCCACATCACCCGCGCGCGTCTGCCACGCTGGCAGCGGGAGAAAGAGCGCATCCTGGACTGGATCGATGCGCACTGCTGGGATGAGGGCAGGCAGACCTATGTGATGCACGCCGGCAGTGACCGGTTGGATGCCAGCCTGTTGCTGGCCTCGCGATTCGGCCTCGCCGAGGTACGGCGGGAACGCTTCATCGCTACCCGTGACGCCATGCGACGCGAGCTGTGCGATGCCAGCGGCGATCTGCTGTGGCGCTACAGCGGCATGCAGGACTGCGAAGGCACCTTCATCAGCTGCGCGTTCTGGATGGTGGAGGCGTATGGCCTGCTGGACGAGCGGGACGAGGCCGAGCGCCTGTTCCATTCATTGCTGGGGCGGGTACGCAACGATGTCGGGCTGATGCCGGAGATGTGGGATCCATCCACCGGGCAGGGACTGGGCAACACGCCGCAGGGCTTGAGTCATCTGGCGCTGATCCATGCCGCGTTTGCGGTGGACGGCCACTAGATCTGCGCTGAAGGAGTCCTCAGCTGGCCAAGGCCAGCTGGGGAGTCGGCAACGCCTCAACGGCAGCCAGGCTTGCCAGATGATCGGCAAAGCCACCGACGGCGCGGCCTGACAACCGGCCACTGGTGGTCACCACTGGCGCGCTGGCCCAACGGATCGACGCGCCTGCCGCCTCCAATCGATGCACCAGATCCACATCTTCGGAGCATCGCTTCGCCGCGAACCCGCCCGCCCGCCGATAGGCAGCGGCCGAGACCCCGAGGTTGGCCCCGTGCACGCGACCATGCCCCTCACCCCAGCGCTCGCTGCGCTGGAAGCAGCTGCGCAGCCACGCCTGCTGCGGCGCCAGCTCGCCAAGATCGACGACGCCACAGAACACGTCGGTCCCCGCAGCCCGTTGGGCGACCAGCCAGTCGCCAGGGACCTCGCTGTCTGCGTCGGTGCTCGCCAGCCAGGTGGCGCCACGCTCGACCAGCACCCCCGCCGCGGCCGCGCGCGCAGCGCCGACGCACCGTGCCTGCAGGCTGAGGGTTTCCGTCGCCATCCGCGCACAGACCTCGGCGCTGCCGTCCGTGCAGCCGTCCAGCGCAACGATGATCTGCACCGGCTCGCCAGCCAACCCCGGATGCGCTGCAGCGATGGCCAGCGAGCGCAGGCATGCCGCCAGGTGCTCGGCCTCGTTGTGTGCCGGCACCAGCACGCCGATCATCTCAGCCCCTCGTTGCTGGCCAGCGAGAGCGGTGCGCGGGTCCAGCCCTGCAGGATGAAGTCGCTGTCGCGGTAGCAGAACGCCTCCTGCAGGCCATGCCCCAGCCGCTCATGCACCAGGGCACTGCGACAGGCGCGGCCCGGGAATGACGGCAGCCAGTGACAGGCCACCAGCAGGCCATCCTCCTTCATGGCCGCATGCAGCCCATCGCGCAGTTCAACCAGCGCTTCCGGGCCCAGGTAATAACCCATTTCGCCACACACGATCAGATCGAAGCGACCAGCGGGCCATTGCTGCGGATGCTGCGCACAGTGCACCTGCACGTGCGGCAGGTGGGCGAGGCCGCGGCGCGCCTGGAAGGCGGCGCGTGGGCTGATGTCCGTGGCCAGCAGGCGCTCACAGCGGCCGGCCAGGCGCTCTGTGAGCACCCCGTTGGAGCAGCCCAGTTCCCAGCCGCGCTGGAAGGTGGACTGGGTCAGACTGGCCATCAGCAGGTCGCGCTTGCGCTCTTCGTACCAGCGAGTGCGGTAGCCGAAGGGATCGTCATTGGCGTGGATTTCGTCAAAGTAAGGCTGGGCGCTCATGCAAAGTAAACCTCGTGGGTACGGTAGAAGCGGGTGAGCACGTGGTCCGGAAGGATGGGCTCGGCCTGCAGCCGGGGAACATTGCCGGTCTGGGTGCGGAACTGGGCGATGGCCTCACGCTTGCGCGCGGCAACCGCAGAGATGTCTAGAAGGCGTGGCGCCTCCCAAGCCATGTGGGCGCAACCGGGATCCAGCCAGTGCCAGCCCCATACCGGATATTCCAGGCGCTGGCATCCGGCCATACGCGCGGCACGCCAGGCAGCGCGGCCCGCTGCTTCATGGTCGGGGTGGCCATCAAAGCGCCACGGTGCCAACACCAGGTCGTCCTCGCGCAACGTCTGCCACAGCCAGTCTTCCAGGCCCGTTTCGTGATCGCTGACCCCGCCGTCGGCAATGCCGAGGTGGACGATGGCCCCAGCATCGATGGCCAGCGCACCGAGAGCGTCGCGCAGTTCCTCTCGGCGTGCCTGGCGCAGCCGCTGCGGTGTCCACCAGGCCTCGCCCGGATAGCATGCCTCGCCGTCGGTCACCGCTACCACCTGCACCGGCACGCCAATGGCTGCCGCCGCACACAGCAATCCGCCACAGGCCAATACCTCGTCATCCGGATGCGGCGCGACCACCACGATGCGCCCGGCTCCGCCAATGAGTTCGGCCAAGGCCGTCTCGGGCTGCTGCCAGAGCCAATCGCAGTGCTCCCACGCGCACTCCTCCGAGCCCTGCCCGTGGATGGTGGCTACAGCGCCCATGGCATCACCTGCCGGGCGCATTGTTCGCCCAGCCATTCCCAATCCTTGTCGGCATGGCTCTGCCGCATGAACACGGTCAGATCAGCCCAGCGTCGCGCATGGGCATCTTCCATGCACATCGGCGCCGGGCCAAGCGCGCGGCCCGCCAGGTCCAGCACCTGCGTGGCAGCGCGTTCGACCACGCTGCGTACGCGCACCACCTGCACCCGATGGGTTAGCTGCGGAGCAGCATCGACGGCATGGGCCAGTTCGCGCAGCAGCGCTGCCGCCGGGGCCAGCGCGAGGTCAGCCTTGCCCAGCAGGCGTGCACGCAAGCCCTCACTGCAGGCGTGCTGCATGCGCTCGGCCAGCGCGGTCGCCGCACCAAACCACACCGCGGCGATGCCAGCACCACCGTGCCAGAAGCCGGGACGTTCCAGGTAACCGTTGACGGGCCCGACCGCTTCGGCCTCAGCGTCATCGAAGCGCACCGTGGTCGATGGCACCCCGGCCATGCCGGCGGCCGGCCACGGCTCGCTCTCCATGCAGTGCCACTGCGACGCGTCCACCTTGTACAACTGGACGCCCGACTCACCGCGCACGGTCACCAACGCGGTGTCGACCAGGTTGCTTCCGGAACACCAGGGCTTGTCACCGCGCAGGCGGCCAGTGTGCTCGGCCCGTAGCGTACTGGCGGGGCCTTCAGCTGCCCACACCGCGAACAGTTGCTCCGCAGGAACGGGCACACGTAGTTCATGCAGGATCGCGATTGCATCATGATGCGCCTCCAGCACCTTGGCCAGGCACAGATCCTCATGGCCCAGGGCAGCCAGCGCACGCCAGCGTTCCAATGTGCGGCCCTGGCCTGGAAGGGGAAGATCAGGCAGCTGCAGCAGGCGTTGCCGGGCGAGATTGGACAACGGGGGAGGCAGCACTGGAGCAAGCATCTGGTGTATATCGCTAGGGACAGACCTGCAACGTAGGCGCTGCCCGATCACGTTGCTGTCTTGCCGGCGTGTCCGATGGATGAATGCTTTGGCAGTGCATCCTCACGACCTGCGCCGACAGCCACGATGAAGGATTCAGATGCTGACGGTGAGCCATGTCGGCGCGTGGTCGCTGGCTTTCTCCTGCAGCCGCACCCAGCGGTCGACGCCTGCGTCCTGCAGGCGCGGCGCCAATGCCGGGTTCAGCAGCAGGTGATCGATGCGCAGGCCGCGGTCGCGCTCGGCGTGCTGGCGGAAGTAATCCCAGAATGTGTAGATGACGGTTTCCCCGTGCACTTCGCGCAGCGCATCGCGCCAGCCCTGCGCGAGCAGCTGCTCGAATGCCTCGCGGACGTCGGGCTGGAACAGCGCGTCACGCTTCCAGGCCTTGGGGTCATACACGTCTAGGTCGGTGGGGATGACATTGAAGTCGCCCATCAGCACCGCCGGGTGGGGCAGATCGACCAGCGAGCGGGCATGGCGCAGCAGCCGCTGCATCCAGCGCAGCTTGTAATCGAACTTCGGGCCGGGCTGCGGATTGCCGTTGGGCAGGTACAGCGCGCCAACGACGATGCCATGCACGGCCGCTTCCAGATAGCGGCTCTGGCTGTCCTTGGGATCCCCCGGCAGCCGGCGACGGCTTTCGATCGGCATCGCATCCCGCGCCAGCAGCGCGACGCCGTTCCAGCGCGCCTCGCCGCACCAGATCGCGCCATAGCCCGCCTGCTCCAGCTCGGCTGCCGGGAAGGCAGCATCGGTGGCTTTCAACTCCTGCAGGGCCACCACATCGGGTGCCTCGCGATCCAGCCATGCCAGCAGATGCGGCAGGCGCGGGCCGATGCCGTTGACGTTGAAGGTGGCGATGCGCAGCGTCTTCCGGCGTGGCATGAAGGGTAACCCCGGCAACCCCGTGCGGGGATCGATGGCCTGCAGTATCCGCGCCTGCAGATGCAGGCGCGGTGCAGGGCCATTCATCCGTAGTCAGCGCCCCTCGCGGTAATCCATGTCCTGCAGATCCTGCAGCAGCGTCGGGCCGACCGGCTGCCAGCCAAGGCGCTGCCGCGTCAGTGCACTCGATGCCGGCAGGTCCATGCCGGCGAACAGGCCGAACCAGCCGAACATCGCGTCCGCGTCTACCGCAGCGATGCCGCGCACCGGCACGCCCAGCCCCGCGCCCACCACCTCGGCGATGCGGCGGGCACTGATGCCCTCCTCGGCCACGGCGTGGTAGCGCTCACCAGCGCGGCCGCGCTCCAGGGCCAGGACGTAGGCACGGGCCACATCATCCACATGGGCCGCAGACCAGCGGTTGCCGCCCTCGCCCACGTAAGCGGCTACGGCCTGTTTGCGCGCGTTGTCGATGAAGTAGCTGATCAGGCCCTGGCGGAAGGCATCGTGCACCTGCGGCAGGCGCATCACCCGCACGTCGATGCCCGCGTCGAGCAACGCGTTGCCCGCGCGTTCGGAGGCGATGCGTGGGTTGCCATGGCCAGGATTGAACACGGTCTCCAGCGCCGGCTGGCCGGGCGCGGCCTCACCCATGCCGACGCCGGAGGTGATCAGCAGCGGGCGCGGCGAGCCCTTCAGTACCTCGCCCAGTGCGCCGATCACGGCCGCGTCCTGCTCGCAGTTGGCGGCGAAGCGGCTGAAATCGTGGTCGAACGCGGTGTGGATCACCGCATCGGCTGCCGCCGCGCCTGCGCGCAGGCTGGCCAGGTCGCCCAGCTCGCCACGCTGCACGTGGGCGCCTGCGGCACGCAGGGCCTCCGCGCCCGCGTCCGAGCGGGTCAGGCCGATGACCTCATGGCCTGCCGCCTGCAACTGCTCGCATACGCGGCGGCCAATGAAGCCGGTGGCGCCGGTCAGGAATACACGCATGGGATGCTGCTCTGCTGGAAAGTGGGACCAGTATCCGGCTCCGCGCATCCTGTTAAAGTAGTGACGTTATACAGGTATAGCGACTGACAGGCAGGGAACGGCATGAACCAGCATTCGCTCGGGGAATTTCTCAAGAGCCGTCGCGCACGGCTGGATCCGGCCAGCTTCGGTTTCGCCACCGGCCGCCGACGCACGCCAGGCCTGCGTCGCGAGGAGGTGGCGCAACGGGCCAGTATCAGCCCGACCTGGTACACCTGGCTGGAACAGGGCCGCGGCGGCGCGCCGTCGGCCGAGGTGCTGGACCGCATCGCCTCCGCCCTGCGCCTGACCGATGCAGAACGCGAACACGTCTACATGCTGGGGCTGGGCCGCCCGCCGGAAGTGAAATACCGCAGCGGTGACAGCATCTCGCCGCGCCTGCAGCGGGTGCTCGATGCCCTGCCCTACAGCCCGGCGTTGATCCGTACCCAGACCTGGGACGTGGTCGCCTGGAACCACGCCGCCACGGTACTGCTGACCGACTACGCGCAGGTGCCGCCCAGCGAGCGCAACATCCTGCGCTTCATCTTCAGCAACAGCCGGGTACGCGCGGCGCAGGAGGATTGGAGCAGCGTCGCCCGCTTCGTGGTGGCGTCGCTGCGGGCCGACGCGATCCGCGCCGGTGCCGAGGCCGAGGTGGCGCAGCTGGCGGCCGAGCTTTCGGCCAGCAGCCCCGAGTTCGCGGCGCTCTGGCGCAGCAACGATGTGGCCAGCGAAGGCGATGGCAGCAAGCGGCTCAAGCACCCGGAGCTGGGCCCGCTGGAGCTGGAATTTTCGACGTTCGCGGTGGAGGCACGCCCGGACCTGTCGATGATCGTCTACACCGCCGGCAACGCGGCCACGCTGCAGCGGATCGCGGCGTTCATCGAGGCGCGGCGCACCCCGCCGCCGCCTGTGGGAAAATGACGGGCAGCTTCCCCCGTTGGTTGTTGCAAGGAGTTCCTGATGTCCCCCTTCCCCTTCGATGCCGTGCTGTTTGACTGCGATGGCGTCCTCGTCGATTCCGAGCCGCTGGTGGCCCGCGTGCTTTCGGAAATGCTGACCGAGCGCGGCTGGCCACTGACCCAGCAGCAGGCCGGTGAGATCTTCCTCGGCAAATCCGTGGCGGGCCTGGCTGGCCTGATCGAGGAGCGCACCGGCAAGCCCTTCACCGAGGCGTGGCTGGACGAGTTCCGCCGCCAGCGCAACGTGGCGCTGGAGCGCGACCTGGTTGAGATTCCCGGCGCGCCGTCCGCCGTGCGTGCCCTGCAGGCGGCCACCGGCGGCAGGATCGCCTGCGCCTCCGGCGCCGATCTGCTGAAGGTGCGCCTGCAGCTGGGCAAGATCGGCATCCTCGATGCCTTCGGCGGGCAGATCTTCAGTGGCCAGGACCAGCCGCGGACCAAGCCGCACCCGGATGTGTACCTTGCCGCCGCCGCGTCGCTGGGCGTCGATCCGACCCGCTGCGCGGTCATCGAAGACACCGTGACCGGCGCCACCGCGGGCGTTGCTGCCGGCGCCACGGTGTTCGGCTACAGCCCGGGCGGCCAGTACCACAGCACGCCCGAAGCCCTGCGTGCAGCCGGTGCCCATGTGATCTTCGAGTCGATGCACGAGCTGCCGGCCGTGCTGGCCGCGTACGCCGCCAACGCAGCCGCGTGATCGGCGCTGCCGCCGCCCCTTCCGGGTGCGGCGGCAGCCTTGCATCACCAGGTGCTCAACACCAGGTGCGCATCACCAGGTAAACCGCGCCGTCGCCGTCACCGTGCGGCCGGTGCCGTAGTAGCACGACGACACGCCGGTGCAGGTCGACACGAAGCGCTTGTCGGCCAGGTTGCTCAGGTTCAACGACAGCAGCGTGCCCACTGCGCCATGCAGGCCGGCGTCATAGCGGATGGCCGCATCCCACAGGGTGTAGGACGGAATGCGGTACAGGTTGGCACTGTCACCGTAGCTCGTGCCGTTGTAGCGCACGCCCGCCGCCAGACTCAGGCCCTCCAGGGCACCGGCCTGGAAGGTGTAATCCCCCCACAGCGAGGCGGTCCAGTCGGGCACCATCGCCAGTTCCTTGCCGCGGTAGCCGTTGTTGCTGCGGGTGACTTCCGATTCCATCCACGACGCAGCGCCGATCACGCTGAAGCCCTGCAGCGGGGTGACGCGCCCTTCCAGTTCGACACCGCGCACGCGGCCTTCGCCATCCTGCACCTGGCACTGGCTGGTGCCCGTGGTGCCGCAGGTGTTGTGGCTGCTGTCCGGATCATCGGTCAGCACGTTCTGTTGGCGCAGGTCGTAGGCCGACACGGTGATCAGGCCGTCGAAGCTGGCGGGCTGGTACTTCAGGCCCACTTCCCACTGCTTGCCGGTGATGGGATCGAACGCCGTGCGCTCAAACGACTGCGTGGCCGTGCTGCCGGCCGGCTGGAAGGATTCGGCATAGCTCAGATACGGGGTCAGGCCGTTGTCGGCCACGTACAGGATGCCGGCGTTGCCGCTGAAGGCATCGTTCTTGATGTGGCTCGGCGTGCGTGCGCCGTAACGGTCGCTGGCCACGGTGTAGGCCTGGGTCCAGGCGTCATCCTTGGTCCAGTCATAGCGGCCCCCGACGGTGAAGCGCCACTTGTCCAGCGCGATCTGGTCCTGCAGGTAGGCACCGGTCTGGCGGTTGATGCCACCGGAGTAGCTGATCGACGTGGTGGCCGGGATGTAGCCGCTGTAGACAGGGTTGAAGATGTCGATGGCGGTGGGCGTATCGGTGGCCGTGCCCATCGCGCCGCGCGCGGCGGTCCAGTCGGCCTTCTGCCAGTCCACGCCCAGCAGCAGGGTGTGCTCGGCGGCGCCAGTGCTGAACTTGCCGGTCAGCCTGGTATCGGCGGTATCGCCACGCGAATCGCCCTCGCCCCAGGTGGAACGACGCTTCTGCGTGCGGCCATCGGCGTTCAGCGCGCCATTGGTCACCACGCTGCGGAAGGTCGATTCCACGTTCAAGCGGCGCGCGCTCTGGCTCAGCGTCCAATGGTCGTTGAAGGCGTGTTCGAACAGCCAGCCACCGGACCAGATGGTGCGGTCGTAGGTGTTCCAGGTCGGCTCACCAATGAAGGTGCTGTTCTTCATGTGGCCATGGGGCGTGGCCACCAGGGTGCCCGCCATCGGCAGGAACTGGTAGGTCGAGCCGCCATCGTCGCGCTGGTACAGGCCCAGCACGGTCAGGCGGGTGCGTTCGGCCATCTGCCAGGTATAGCTGGGGGCGAGGAACCAGTGCTCCTGGTCGGTGTGCTTGATCTGCGTGTCACCGTCACGGTACAGGCCAACCAGGCGCCCGAGATGCCGACTGTCAGCGCTGCCGGCGCCGACGTCGAAGGCGGTGCTGTACTGGCCGTTGCCATCCACGCCCAGCTGCAGCACCTGCTGCTGGTCCGGGGTGGGCGTCTTGCTGACCTGGTTGACCATGCCGCCCGGTGCCACCTGGCCGTACATCACGGCCGAAGGGCCCTTGAGGACTTCCACGCGGTCCAGGTTCCAGCTGTCGACCATGGTCCGGTTCCACTGCCCACCCTGCGGGGCGCGCATGCCATCGACGGTGACGTTGTTGCTCCAGCTGCCGGCATCGAAGCCGCGGATGCGGAAGTCGTCAACACGGTTGTCGATGCCGGTGCTTTCCAGCGAGACACCGGCCACGTAGCGCATCGCCTCATTGAGGTTCTGCACGCCGCGTGCGTCCAGCTCCTCACGGGCGATGACCGAGACGGACTTGGCCATCTCCGCCACCGGGGTATCGGTCTTGGTTGCACCCGAGGTGTGGGTGATCGTGCGGTAGGCGTTGACGTGCACTGCATCCAGATCGGTGGGCGTGGCACCGTCCGGCATCGCCGACTGGGCCTGTGCGGCGATCGGCAGCGCCAGCAGCGTGGCAACGGACACGGACAGCAGCGAGCGCATCGGCTCGCGGGCAAGGGAACGGGTATGGGACATGGGGGACCTGCTGATAGGAGGCGCGCCTGGGCGGCGGCAGCGGCGCTGGTTAAGGGCGCGTTAAATCATAGCAGATGCGAATGGTTCCCACTAGCAACGGCGCGACAATCGGTCGCAGCAGCGCTGCATCGATGGCCGAGCACGGTGCCTTAACCGGCGTTGCCTATGCTGTCTGCGCGTCGCACGCCTGCGGCGCGCCCGCAATGGAACGCACGAGGAGATTGCATGACCCGTCTGCACAGCCTGATCGTCACCGCCAGCCTGCTGGCCATCAGCCCGCTGGCCCTGGCCGAAACGGTGAACCTGACCAACAGCGCCGACGGCGCCAACCGCGATGCCGGCATCAACGCAGTGAAGAAGAAACTCAGCGACGCCTGCACCGACCGCAAGGGAACGCCAAAGTCGGACTCGTTCGAGGTGGTCTTCGAGAAGACCAGCGAGAACCCGAACGTACCGAAGCCCTATTACGTGGACGGCAAGATGCAGTGCGAACTGCCAGGCTGAGACGCCTGTCGGCTTCGCAGATCATTGCACCCGGGGTGGCCGCAGCCACCCCATCCACGCAGCCGCTGTGCGCACGCCATCTCAGTGCGCCACCCGCTCCTTCGCTGGTCGCTCGATCATTTTCCAGCCATTGCCGGATGGATCACGGAATCCAGCGTCGACCGCGCCGTAGCGCTCGACCGGCTCCTGGGTGAATTCAACGCCTTTGGCCAGCAGTTGCGCATGGCTGGCGCGACAATCCTCGACAGCCAGCACCAGGGGCGGCATCGCGCCCTTGGCGACCAATTGCTGCAATGCCTGTGCGGTCGCCGTGTCGTGCACCGGCGGCCCTGGCTTGAACAACCCGAGCTGGAAGCCCTCATCACCTGCAGCCTGCACGGTAAGCCAACGATACTCACCGCTGCCGACATCGGTATGCACCCTGAAGCCCAGGATCCTGACGTAGAAATCGAGTGCTTCGTCCTGGTCACGCACATAAAGGCCCACCACGTTCACGGTACCGGTCATAACCCCTCCTCTGTAGTGGGGCTCACGCTAACAAGCGCGGCGCGGCGTCGCTTCTCCAAAACTGCGGTCTTCAGGTCGGGGCGCTGCGCGGCACGCACATGGCATTCCGGCATCGGCGCACGGGCATCCAGCTTGCTGCGCTCGCGGTCGCGGACCGCCCGTGGGCTGTCGCCGGCAATGTCGCGAAAGATGCGCCCGAACGTGCCGAGGCTGACCCAGCCGGTCAGTGCAGCAATCTCGGTGACAGGAAGATCTGTCTCCCGCAACAGGGCGACCGCGCGCTCGATGCGGCGGCTGAGCAGGTAGCGGTGAGGAGGTACGCC
Organism: Stenotrophomonas sp. ZAC14A_NAIMI4_1; assembly: GCF_003086915.1. NCBI lineage: Bacteria > Pseudomonadati > Pseudomonadota > Gammaproteobacteria > Lysobacterales > Lysobacteraceae > Stenotrophomonas > Stenotrophomonas sp. ZAC14A_NAIMI4_1. The sequence goes on along the minus strand of NZ_CP026002.1, from coordinate 3,516,163 downwards.
GAAGGCCTGCTTGAACGCGCGTGCAAAGTGGGCCGGCGAAACCGCGCTGACTTCCGCGAGGCGCAGCACCGGCCAGTCTTCGTGGCTGGCCCGGTCGATCTGGTCCTTGGCACGCAGCAGGCGACGCAGCAGTTCAGGGCTCTGGGACATGCGTCAAGCGTAGCCCATACGGCTACAGCGCCGCGCGCACGGCGGCCATCAGTTCCAGCAGGCTGAACGGCTTGGGCAGCAGGCTCATGCCGGTCCCGAGGAAGGTCTCGCGCACCGCGGCGCGCTCGGTGTAGCCGGTGATGAACAGCACCGGCAGTACCGGATTGATCTCGCGCGCAGCATCGGCCAGTTCGCGCCCGTCCATGCCCGGCAGGCCGACGTCGGACAGCAGCAGGTCGAATGCGGGGTCATGCCTCAGCTGTCGCAGCGCCTGGCGGGCATCCGCCGCCAGCGTGACCTGGTAGCCGGCCTCGGACAGCATCTCGCCGACCATCATCCGCACCGAATCGGTGTCATCCACCAGCAGGATGCGCTCGGACTGGCCACGTGGTGGGGCTGTCTGGTCGATGCTGGCATCGCTCTGCACTGGTTCACCGGCAGGCAGCAGCAATTCGATCTCGGTCCCCTCGCCCGGCTCGCTGGCGATGCGCGCCACCCCGCCTGACTGCCGCGCGAAACCATAGGTCATCGACAGGCCCAGTCCGGTGCCCTCGCCCTGCGGTTTGGTGGTGAAGAAGGGTTCGAAGACCTTGTCCAGCAGGTCCAGCGGGATGCCCGGCCCGTTGTCGATCACCTTGAGGCTGACATAGCGGCCGGGCGTCAACTCGTTCTCGCGCTGGATTTCAGAGGCCTCGGCGCGCAGGCGGATCAGGCCGCGGCCCGCAAGTGCGTCGCGTGCGTTGATGACCAGGTTCAACACCACGTTCTCGAACTGGTTGACATCGGCGATGGCCACCAGCGGTTCCTCGCCCAGCTCGAATTCCAGCTCGATGTTCTCGCCGATCGAGCGGCGCAGCAGGTCTTCCAGCGAGCGCGTGCGCGCGACCAGGTCGAAGGGACGCGAATCCAGCGGCTGTTTGCGCGCGAACGCCAGCATGCGCTGGGTCAGGGCGGCGGCGCGCTGGGCCGATGCTGCTGCGATGCTGCTGTACTGGGGCACCTTTTCCAGCCGGGAAGAGGCAACCGCCAGCTCGATCATGTCCAGGCCGGAGATGATGGTGGTCAGCAGGTTGTTGAAATCATGGGCGATGCCGCCGGTCAACTGGCCCAGCGAATCCATCTTCTGTGCCTGCAGCAGCTCGCCTTCGGTGCGCGTGCGCTCGGCGATCTGGAGGGCCAGCTCGGAGGTGGCCGTTTCCAGCTCGGCGCGCTGTTCAAGGGCGCGCACGTGGTGCTCGGTCACATCTTCTACCACCACCAGCCCATGGCCGGTGCGGCGGTCCGGCGTCAGCCGCCACTGCGTGTTGCGCACGCCCTGGCGGCCCGCAATGGCCAGCACACCCTGCCATCGCTCCTGCCGGGCCAGCGCGTCCTGCAGGTCGAGCACGAATTCCTTGTTGCTGCCCATCAAGGCAAACAGGGAGCCATTGGCATCGGCGTCGCTGAGCAGGCGTGCGAATGCGGGATTGCTCTCGCGGACCTGCAGCTGCTCATCGAGCACGGCGATGGGCGCATTGACCTGGCTGAAGATCTCCTGGAAGCGCGCGTCCGCCTCACGCAATGCTTCTTCGGCCCGGCGCGCGCGCAGCAGGCTGCGCAGGGTCGCCAGCAGGACGTCGGGGTCCACCGGGTGGATCAGGTAGGCATCGGCACCGTTGTCCAGGCCGGTGATCATGTCACCGGTGGCGATGGAGGCGGCCGAAACGTGCACCACCGGCAGCAGCTGGGTGCGCGGGTGCGAACGCAGCTGGCGCACCACGTCGAAGCCGCTCATGTCCGGCAGATTGACGTCCAGCACCACCGCGCCGAACTCCGCGTCAGCCAACCGGTCGAGCCCCTCCTGCCCGGTGGCCGCTTCACTTACGCTGTAGCCATGGTGTTCGAGCACGCGCCGCACGGAATACCGCGTGGCTGCGTTGTCGTCCACTACCAGAACACGATCAGAGTGGGGCATTGGCGTTCTCCGTCGCCTCGTCCAGTGCTACCGGCAGGATGACATGGAAGGCCGAGCCGCTGCCAGGCAGGCTTTCCACCGCGACGCGGCCACCAAGCAGTTCAGCGAAGCGCTTGCACAGCGACAGGCCCAGGCCGGTGCCGCGCAGGCGCTTCTGCAACGGCGAATCCACCTGCACGAAGTCTTCGAACAGCGCCGGCAGCAGCTCCTGCGCGATGCCGATACCGGTATCGCGCACGGTGAAGCGAACTTCCACCTCGCTTTCCATCCTCGCCGACACCACCACCTGCCCTTCCGGGGTGAACTTGATGGCGTTGGAAATATAGTTGCGCAGGATCTGCGCCAGCTTCTTGTCGTCGGTGTAGAGCATCGGCAACGGCGGCGGGTCCTCGAACACCAGCTCGATGCGCTGGTTGCTCTCCACCAGTGGCCTGAACATGCCGCGCAGCGCTGCGAACAGGTCCATCAGGTCGAACCAGCCCGGCGAGATCGTGATGCGGCCCGCCTCGATCTTGGCCAGGTCCAGCAGGTCGTCCACCATCTCGCGCAGCTCCGACGCCGATGCGCTGACGAAGCGCACCTGGCGCAGCTGCTCATCGTTGAGCGGGCCGTCGAAGCCGTCCTCCAGTAACCGGGTCATGCTGAGGATGGAGCCCAGCGGCGTGCGGAACTCATGGCTCATGTAGGACAGGAACCGGCTCTTGAGATCGGACACCTCACGCAGCTGCACCGCCTGCTGGTCCAGCTCGGCATACAGCGCCAGCACGCCCTGGTTGGTTTCTTCCAGCTCCGCGCGCAGCGCGGCATTCTCGGCCGCCAGGCGCGCGTTTTCGTCCTGCATCTGTTCCTGCCCCATCACCACGCTCCCATGCGCAGGGCAACGATGCTGGCATCGTCACGCCCACGGTCGAAATCACGCTGCAGCACGGCCACCACCAGGGCCGGGTGGCGATGCACCAGGCCCGGATAGTCCTGCAATCGCCAGCGCCCCTGCAGCCCATCGCTGTGCATCAGCAGCAGGGTGCCGTGCGCGGCGTGAACGTTGAATGCCTGTGCCTTGCGGTACTGCACGCCGACGATGCCGGGCATCGAGGCCAGGCCGCGGTAGGTCGCGGCGTCGGCAATGCCGGCATTGATGTTGCCGATCCCGGAAAACTGCAGCTCGCCCCCGGCCAGCGGCAGGGTCGCCACGGCGACGGCGCCGCCGCGGGTGCCCGACATGGCCCGGTGCAACGCTTCAATCAGCGGCTTCGGTGACTCCGCGCCCGCCTGCGCGGCCGCGCGTGTGCCGGCCTGCGCCGCATCGGTCGCAGGCAGGCCGTGGCCCAGGCCGTCGATCACGGTCAGCGTGGCCTGGCCTTCGCGCACCGACAGGTGCCAGGCATCGCCGCAGGCTTCTTCGCCCCGCATGGCAAGGCGCAGGGCGCCATAGGCGAGGTCAACGCGTGGGCCGGCACGATCCGGGTAGATGCGGGCGACGACGATCGTGCCACGCGAATCCGACCAGCTGTCCAGCAACGCCGCTTGGCGCTTGACCACGCCCAGCCCAAGTCCCTGGCTGCCGCCGGTGGAATAGCCTTCCACCAGCGCCTGCGAAAGCACGAAGCCGGGACCAGCGTCCACGGTGTACAGCTCGATACCGCGGGCGTCGCGCCCCTGCACGACCGAAAGATGGACCTTGCCGCCACCGCCATGGCGCAGCAGGTTGCTGGCAAGCTCGCTGGCCGCCAGCGCAACCCGGCCGCTGTCCGTTTCATCGAAACCGATCCGCGCCGCCAGGGCCAGCGCCTCACGGCGCACCTGCCCGACCTGGGTCGATTCCTCCACAGCCACGACGCGGGTGACGTGGCCGGAGAAATTCACGTCCATTTGGTGATGGTGATGCGCGTGCCCTGGCCCGCTGCACTGTCCAGTTCAAAGACATCCACCAGCCGCCGTGAGCCGGACAGGCCCAGGCCCATGCCCTTGCCCGACGACCAGCCATCGGTCAACGCCTGCTCGATGTTGGCAATGCCGGGGCCCTGGTCGGAGAACACCAGGCGCACGCCACGGCGCAGCCCTTCATCCAGCAGTTCCCAGTCCATCTGCCCGCCACCGCCGTAGATGACCGTGTTGCGCGCCAGCTCACTGGCCGCGGTCACCAGCTTGGTCTGGTCGATCAGGCGCAGCCCGCAGGCCACCGCAGCCTGGCGCACGGCCTGGCGGGCCAGCACGACGTCCTGCTCGACCCGCACCGGTAAGGTCCCCTGGCGTGCGGTCATGGCGCTTTATCACTCAGGCGCAGCAGCTTCATGCCGCGCTCCACGTTCAGTGCCGTGCGTACGCCGCTCAGGTCCAGGCCCAGCTCGACCAGGGTAATGGCGACGGCCGGCTGCATGCCCACCACGACGGTGGTCGCATCCATGACCCGCGACAGCGCGGAAATGGTGGCGATCATCCGGCCGATGAAGGAATCGACGATGTCGAGCGAGGAGATGTCGATCAGCACGCCACGCGCGGATGTGCGGCGGATGCGCTCGCTGAGGTCGTCCTGCAGGTTCAGCGCCAGCTGGTCGTGCATGTCCACCTGGATGGTGACCAGCAGAAGGTCGCCCATCTGCAGGATCGGGATGCGGTCCATCAGCGGCTGGCCTGGCTGACGGTCACGCCGTTCCGCTTCAGCGCCAGGGCCAGTGCGTCGGCCAGGTTGGCCTTGGTCACGATGCCCTGCAGGTCCAGGCCCAGGTGCACGATGGTCTGCGCGATCTGCGGACGCACGCCGCTGATGATGGCGTCGGCACCCATCAGGCGGATGGCGGTGACGGTCTTCAGCAGGTGCTGTGCCACCAGCGTATCCACGGTCGGCACGCCGGTGATGTCGATGATGGCGATTTCCGAGCCGGTATCGACGATCCGCTGCAGCAGTGATTCCATCACCACCTGGGTCCGCTGCGAATCCAGCGTGCCGATCATCGGCAGCGCCAGCACCCCATCCCACAGCTTCACCACCGGGGTGGAGAGTTCCAGCATTTCTTCCTGCTGGCGCTGGATGACATCTTCGCGGGTGCGCTGGAACGCCTTTACCGTGTGCAGGCCCAGTACGTCCAGCAGCTCGGAGATCGACCACAGCTGCTCGCCCAGCGACTGCGGGTCACCGCTGTGGTGCTGCTGCAGCAGCTGGAACAGCGGCCGCTTCAGCGAAAAGATGAAGGTGGCTGTCTCCGACGAGCTGAAACCCTTGATCGCGCGGTCGCGCGAGAGATCTTCGAGGAAATGGCGGATGCCCTGCCATTCGCCGCCATGCAGGTTCGCTGCATCGGCCGCCGACAGGGCGGGCAGCAGCAGTTGCCAGAATTCGTTGACCTGGATGTCCAGGTCGCGCGCGCCGATGCGGCTGTCGTCGTTCTGCCCGGCGGCGTTGAGGTTGTCCCGCCACTGCGCGATCAGGGTCGACTGATGCTCGCGGATGAGATCGATGGTGCGCTGCTGCAATGCCGCCATGGGTACGGTCCAGGTAGATGAAAACGCTGGGTCCGTCCTCAGAGGACGAGCCCCCACTCGTCAGGAAGCCTATTAAGCACTGTGAAGACGTTTCCGGCACGTGAAATTTCTCAATCAAGAGCGCTTGGCTGGTCACAACGCGTGCGTGCAGGATCGGCAGGCGTTCACATCGCCACGCAGTCATCTTCGCGATAGTGGCGCACGCCCCACCCGCCCTTGAGCCCGGATGCCCGCATTTCCAGTACGTTTCAAGCAATGGTCGCGCCCCTGGCGGGTGTTGGCATGGAGCATTGCCGGGGTCTACGCCGCCTACCTGCTGGCGGGCAACCTGTTCCTCAACACGCCCCTGTTCGACCGGGTCACCAACCACAAGCCGCAGAAGTTCGTGATGCGCACCGGCCCGGCAATCACCCTGCTGCCGGGCCATGTCATTGCCTGGAACGTGCACATGCGCGGGCACGTGAACCATACGGTGTATGTCCTGCATGCCGAGCGTGCCAGCGCCCGGCTGGCGCTGTGGCCGCTGTTCCGCCGCGAAGTGCGCGTGCCGCGCCTGCAGGCCACGGGGGTGTCGGCCGAGGTCACCCGTGTCGAGGACGTGGTGCCACCGCCGCCCCGCGGCAACCAGGGGTGGACGCTGCGCTTCGACGCCATCCATAGCGATTCCATCCAGCACGCCCGTTTCGGCAAGCTGCTCATCATCGGCACGGGCAGCGGCACCGTAGGGTTCCGCAAGCAGCTGCGCGGCGGCCCCTCTGAACTGTATGACTCGCAGGTGGCCTTCGCCGATGCCAGCGCCAGCTACGACGGCGTGCAGCTGCTGGACGCGATGAAGGTGGAGGCCCGCTTCGGCTACCCCTGGCACTACCGCGACCAGGCACCGGGCATCGCCAAGTTCGAAATCATCCACGGCGCCTTGAAGGTGGATGCGCGCAGCCATGGCATCCGCGTGGACACCGATGCACGGACGCTGGCCGTCTCCAGCTCACCCAGCACCGGGCAGCTGCAGGCCGACATCACACTCGATGGCGGCACCCTGCAGCCGGGCAGCCGTGCCGTGTGGCGCGTGCCGCTGCAGGCCGGTGCGGGCGCGCCCGATCGCGGCACGCTGGCCCTGCAGATGGATGCCGCACAGGACATCCGCCTGCAGGCACGCCTGCCGGCACGCGAGGGCACGGCTGCCTCGCTGGATGCCGACCTGCGCATCAGCGGACGGAAGATTCCCTTCCGCGAGCCCGCCCAGCTAATTGAACGGACCTCCGGCCGCGTCCAGGGCGAGTGGACGTTTACCTCGCTCAACTGGATACCCGCGCTGTTCCTGCGCAAGCCGTGGCTGCAACTGGACGGCGGCGGCACCGTGCGTGCCGACCTGCAGCTGCAGCAGGGCGAGCTTGCCGCTGGCAGTACGGTGGACATTCCAGAGGCTGCAGCTGTAGCCGAGGTTGCAGGCGTACGCATGGCCGGTACGGCCAGCGCACATGGCGAGCTGAAGCCCGGTACGCCCACCCGCGCGGTGCTGGATGTACGCGTGCCGCGCTTCAATGCCCGCGCCGGTGGTGACAAGGGGGACACCCTGTTCGACGGCCGCGACCTGGCCCTGCAGCTCAGTGGTGATGGCCGGCTGCGCGAGTTCCGCAAGGACATGCGCGCGCGGCTGCGCTTCAACAACGCCACCATTCCCGACCTGACCGCCTACAACCGCTACCTCGGCAAGGAGCAGGTGAGGCTGCTGGGCGGCACCGGCACACTCACCGGCGATGTGGAGCTAGATACCGATGGCCGCGTCGGCCACGGCACGGCCACGCTGCTGGGCAGCGGGGCACGGATGCGGGTGGCCGGGCTGGACCTGCTGGGCAATGCCCAGGTGGACGCCACCCTGCGGCGCGGCGACTTCAAGCAGCGCTACTTCGACCTGTCCGGCACCTCGGTGCAGCTGCGCAACGTGCAGGTCGGCCAGCAGGACCGCAAGGCTCCGTGGCAGGGCCGCGTGCAGTTCAAGCAGGGCCGCATCGATGCCCAGGCGCCGTTCCGGGTCGATGCCAACGCCGATCTGACGATGAGTGATGCCGGCCCCTTGCTGGCGGTGTTCGCCGAGCGCGGCGATTATCCACGCTGGGTGCTGTCGCTGCTGGATGCCGGGGAGGTGAATGCCTCGACCCGCCTGCGCTGGCAGGCAGGACACATCGTGCTGGATGGCCTGCAGGCGGAAAACGAGCGCCTGTCACTGCGTGCACGCCTGGATCTGCTCGATCAGAACAAGCGCGGTGATCTCTACCTGCGCTGGGGCCTGCTCGGCGCTGGCATTGAACTGGATGGCAAGCAACGCCAGTGGCACCTGGCGGGCGCACGTGAATGGTTTGACGCGCGCCCTGCCCTGCTCCCTGCTGACGGCGGCCCCGGCGCCGCGGACTGACCCTGGCGGCGCCTGCATCCAATACAGCGGCACATGCGTAGACACACAGCACTGCATACAGATCTGAAGGACCAACGATGAATCACAGACGACAGCTGTTCGGCTTGGTGGGCTGGCTTGCCGTGACCCTGGTGGCTGCGGCACTGGGTGCCCGCGCGTCGATCTCGGCCGCCACCTTCTATGGCCAGCTGGCGCAGCCCTCGTGGGCACCACCGGCGAGCGTGTTCGGGCCGGTCTGGACCTTTTTATATGTGCTGATGGCGATCAGTGCGTGGCTGGTCTGGCGGCACGGCGGCTGGCGCGCCAACCGGACCGCGCTTGGGCTCTATGTCGCGCAACTGGTCGCCAACGTGCTCTGGAGCTGGCTGTTCTTCGGCTGGAAGCTCGGTGCGGCGGCATTCGCCGACATCCTGCTGTTGCTGGTGCTGATCGTAGCGACCATGTTGGCGTTTGCACGCCGTCGCGCGTTGGCTGCCTGGCTGCTGCTGCCCTACCTGGCCTGGGTCAGCTTTGCCACCGCACTCAACCATGCGGTGTGGCAGCTCAATCCAGCGCAGCTGTAATCGCCTATCAGGCCGCTGGCGCTGCAGCCGCACGCCACTGCCGCAGCGCGGCACCGCTGAAAGCCTGCTGGCCACAGCCAGCGGGGCACCGCACCACGCGGGCGGACGACGTGCTGACCAGGCCAGCACCTTCTTCGGCCTTGAACACCGTTTCGCACGCCGTGCAGCGCGCCACCAGGGCATACAGGTGCACGATGCGGCCACTGCACGGATCCTGCAGGGCACTGACATCGAGCAGCTCGAAGTGGCCACTGTCCGGCATCGGTCGACGAGGGAAGGAGAACGGAACGGAAGGCTGCAGGTCCACGCGGCGTCGCCAGGAAAGGGATGCAGTGCAATCTAGGCAAGCACGCGTGCAGCACGTGTGCAGCCCTGATGCAGGTTCCGCGAAAGCCCTCCCGTCAATGCAACGCTGATCCTGAATTGTTCAGTGCGTTGCCCCTTCGTCTTCACATGAAAGAGTGGTATGCGAATCACGGTTTTTGCTTCACCATGTAGCGATGGCTTTTTCTCCCGACCCAGACGTGCGTCGTGGCGTGCATTGCGGCGCTGCCAACCTGCCCCGAATTGCGAGCGTTGCTGATGGCCTCTACTGAGATCGCGCAGGACGTCGCGCTGGATCTCTGCGCGCGGGAGCCCATCCACACGCCCGGGGCGATCCAGCCTTACGGTGTGCTGCTGGTGATCGATCCGGCATCTCTGGAGGTACTTGAGCGCGCAGTGAGCGAACCCGCGCTGCTCGAGCGCTTCGGCGATCCGCTGGGGCAGACGCTCGAGGCGGTCCTGGGCGGCGCATTGGCAGCCTGCGTCGAACCGGTCAGCCAATTGTCGACAGACAGTTCGCTTCATCTGGGTTCCATCGATCTTGCGGAGCATGGCCGCCACCAGGTACTGGCCCACCGCTCGGCGCAGGCCGTGTTGCTGGAACTGGAATCGCCGGTTGCCGGCCAGCCGACCTCGCTTGAAGCGCTGTATCCCGCCATCCGGCAACTGATGGCGGCCATCGAGACGGCCAGCTCGGTGGAGGCGCTGTGCCAGATCGCCGCCGAGCACATGCGCGCGATGACCGGCTTCGACCGCACCCTGGTGTACCAGTTCGACAGCGGCTGGAACGGCATCGTCATCGCCGAGGACGGCAACGGTGTCCTGCCCTCCTACCTCGACCTGCGCTTCCCGGAGTCGGACATTCCCGCACAGGCGCGCGAGCTCTACCGCCGCAACCGCGTACGCCTGATCGCCGATGCCAATTACAGCGCGGTGCCGCTGGTACGCGCCGCACGGCAGGCCGATGCAGCGCCGACCGACCTGAGCCTGTCGGTGCTGCGCAGCGTTTCGCCGGTGCACCTGCAGTACATGCGCAACATGGGCACCGGCTCATCCATGTCGGTCTCGCTGATCCACGAGGGCCAGCTCTGGGGCCTGGTGTCCTGCCACAGCGCGGACGCCCGCCGCCTGCCCTACCCGGTACGCACGGCGTGCGAGTTCATGGGCCAGATCGTCTCGCTGCAGATTGCCTTGAAGGAACGGGCACGCGCGGTGGAAGAACGCATCAACCGGCGCTCGGTGCTGGTGCGGCTGCTGGGGCGCATGGCTGGCGACGAGGAGTTCATGGCCGCGCTGCGCCAGGATCCGACCAGCCTGATGTCGCTGACCAACGCGGCCGGCGCGGCGATCGTGCACAAGGGTGATTGCCTGCTGGTGGGCCAGTGCCCCAGCCGCCATGAAGTGCTGGACATCGCCCGCTGGCTGGCGACCGAGCACGCCGGCGATGAAGTCTATGCGACCGACCACCTGGCCAGCGCGTGGGCAGCGGGCGAGGCCCTCACCGACACAGCAAGTGGACTGCTTGCGGTTTCGATCTCGCAGCTGCACGACAGTTTCCTGATGTGGTTCCGCCCCGAAGTGGTGCGCACCGTGCGCTGGGGCGGCGACCCGCGCAAGACCGCGGCACCGGGGACGGTCCTGTCGCCACGACATTCCTTCGAAGCGTGGAAGGAAACCGTGCAGCAGCGCAGCCTGCCCTGGACCGATGCCGACCGCGATGCCGCGCATGAAATGCGCACCGCCATCGTCGACATCGTGCTGCGCAAGGCCGAAGAGATGGCCGAACTCAACGAACAGCTCCTGCGCAGCAACAAGGAGCTGGAGGCCTTCTCGTATTCGGTCAGCCATGACCTGCGCGCACCGTTCCGCCATATCGTGGGCTATTCCGAGCTGCTCGGCAGTTCCGCCGCCGAGCGCTTGAACGCCACCGAGCGCCGCTTCCTGGACACCATCGTCGAATCGGCGAAGTCGGCCGGCACGCTGGTCGATGACCTGCTGAGCTTCTCGCAGATGGGCCGCTCGACGCTGGGGCGCATGCGCCTGGACATGGGCGCCCTGGTCAGTGATGTACGCCGCACCCTGGCCTTCGACCATGCCGGGCGCGATGTCGAGTGGAAGGTCGGCGCGCTGCCGGTCATCGAGGCCGACCCGACGATGATGCGCCTGGTCTGGCAGAACCTGCTGTCCAACGCGGTCAAGTTCACCCGCGAACGCGAGCACGCCATCATCGAGGTCGGCTGCGAACGCACCGACGAGGAAGACATCTTCTTCGTCCGCGACAATGGCTGCGGTTTCGACATGCGCTACGTCGACAAGCTGTTCGGCGTGTTCCAGCGCCTGCACCACGTCGAGGAATTCGAAGGCACCGGCATCGGCCTGGCCAATGTGCGCCGCATCGTCGGCCGCCATGGCGGCCGCACCTGGGCCGAGGGCGTGCCTGGCAAGGGCGCCACGCTGTATTTCACCCTGCCCCATCAAAACGGAGAACACCCATGAGGGATCTGCGGCCCATCCTTCTGGTTGAAGACAGCCCCAAGGATGCCGAGCTGACGATGGCTGCGCTGGCGCGCTGCCAGCTGCTGAACGACGTCATCCACGTGCGCGACGGCGCTGAAGCGCTGGACTACCTGCGCTGCGAGGGCGCCTATGCCGGCACGCAGCATGGCGGCCCCGTGGTGGTGCTGCTTGACCTGAAACTGCCGAAGATCAATGGCCTGGAAGTGCTGGAGCAGGTGCGCAACGACGCGACGCTGAGCAGTACGCCGGTGGTCATGCTCACCTCGTCGCGCGAGGAGCAGGACCTGGTGCGCAGCTACCAGCTGGGCGTGAATGCCTTCGTGGTCAAGCCGGTGGACTTCAAGGAATTCTTCGACGCCATCCAGGGCCTGGGCATGTTCTGGGGCATCACCAACCAGCCGCCGCCCCACCCTTCGCTTGGCACAGCCCCCCGCGATGCGTGATGCCACGCGCCGCGCGTCGCACCTGCGCATCCTCATGCTGGAGGACAGCGCGCTGGATGCGGAGCTGATCACGGCGCAACTGCAGCGGGCCGGGCTGGATTTCGAGATCGAGCGCCTGTGGACCCGCGATGCCTTCATCGAAGCGATCGAGAGTGATCGTTTCGACGTCATCCTCGCCGACCACGTGCTGCCGGGCTTCGACGGCGATGCCGCGCTCGACCTGGCGCGCGAGCGCGCGCCGCAGATTCCCTTCATCTTCGTCTCCGGCACCCTGACCGAAGAACTGGCGGTGCAGGCGCTCACCCGCGGCGCGCGCGACTACGTGGTCAAGCAGCGCCTGCAACGGCTGCCCGATGCGATCCGCCGCGCCCGCCAGGAGGCCAGCGAGCGCAGCCAGCTGGCCCATGCCCGCGCCGCGCTGGACGAGAGCCAGGCGCAGCTGCAACAGATCACCGATGCGGTGCCGGCGCTGATCGCCCACCTCGACACCGACCACCGCTACCGCTTTGCCAACAAGGCGTTCCTTGACTGGCACGGCGCCGAACTGCAGGGCATCCTCGGCCGCACCGCTGCCGAGATCGGCGGAGAAGAGGCCTTTGCCAACGCCCTGCCCAGCCTGCAGCGGGTACTGGCCGGCGAGCGGGCCAGCTTCCAGACCACCCTGGTCCATCGCAGCGGCGAGTCACGTTTCGTGCAGATGGACTGCGTGCCCGAGCGCGCGGCCGATGGCAGCGTCACCGGCTATACCTGCCTGGGCAGCGACGTGTCCTCGCTGAAGCGTGCCGAGCTGGCGCTGCGCGAGGACAACGAATCGCTGGAGCGACAGGTGCAGGCGCGTACCGCCGAACTGCAGGGCAGCAAGCGGCGCCTGCAGGCCATCTTCGAATCCAGCTTCCAGCATCAGGTCCTGCTTGGCACGTCTGGCCGCATCGTCGATGCCAATGTTGCCTCGCTCGCTGCGGTATTGGCCGAAAAGGACGATGTCATCGGCCTGCCCTTCTGGGAGTCGCCGTGGTTTGCCGGCACCCCCGAGCTTGCGCGCATGGTCGAGCAGGCCGTGGGCGATGCCGCGCAGGGGCGCAGCGCCCTGCAGGCGATGGACCTTGAACTGCCGACCGGCCGCCGCAGCTTTGATTTCTCGTTCCGCCCGCTGCAGGGTGCCGAGGGTGCGGTGAACGCAGTGGTTTCCGAGGCCGTGGAGACCACGGCCCGCATCCACGCCGAGCATGCGCTGCGGCAGGCACAGAAGATCGAGGCGGTGGGCCAGCTCACCGGTGGCATCGCCCATGACTTCAACAACATCCTGACCGTGATCGCCGGCAACGTTGAACACGCGATGCTGCTGAACCAGCGTGACGGCCAGCCCGGCAACATGAGTGCGCGTGCGCTGGACAACGCGCTGAAGGGCGTGGGCCGTGCGGCGAGCCTCACCCAGCGCCTGCTGGCCTTCGCCCGCAAGCAGCCGCTGCGCAGCCAGGCCGTCAATCTCAACGATGCCCTGCTGGGCATGCATGACATGCTGCAGCGGGCACTGGGCGAGCTGGTCCAGCTCGACATCCGCACCGCCGAGGGCCTCTGGTGTGTCGAACTGGACCTCAGCCAGCTCGAAGCCTCGGTGCTCAACCTGGCGGTGAACGCGCGCGACGCGATGTCCCACGGTGGTCGCCTGGTGGTGGAAGTGGACAACAGCCACCTCGACCACGACTATGCCTCGCTGTTCCCCGATGCAACCCCCGGCGAGTATGTGATGCTGCGCGTGCGCGACAACGGCCACGGCATGTCGGCCGATACGCTTGCCAAGGTCTTCGAGCCCTTCTTCACTACCAAGCAGGTGGGCCGTGGCACCGGCCTGGGCCTGTCGATGGTGCATGGCTTCGTCAAGCAGTCCGGTGGCCACGTCCTCATCGATTCGGTGGAGGGCGGCGGCACCAGCATCACCATGATGTTCCCGCGCTCGTCGCTGGCGCTGCCCTGTGAAACCGCCGTGGCGGCCACCGGGCTGGCCGGTTACGAGCCGCGCGAAGAAACCATCCTGGTCGCCGAAGACAACGACGACGTGCGTGCCTACACCGTCGAGGCGCTGCGCCAGCTGGGCTACCGGGTGCTGGAAGCGCACGACGGTCCGTCCGCGCTGCGCCTGCTGGAACGCCCGGACGCGAAGATCGATCTGCTGTTCTCCGACATCGTGATGCCGGGAATGTCAGGCTGGGAACTGGGCCGCCAGGTACGCGAACGCTGGCCCAGCGTGGCCGTGCTGTTCACCTCCGGCTACCCGCGTGACCACGATGCGGTCGGCAGCAAGGGCCGCTCGGCGCCCCTGCTGTCAAAGCCATTCACCCGCAGCGATCTGGCGGAGTCGGTGGTCAGCGTCCTGAAGGCCCACGCGCCAGCCGGTTGATCAGCGCGCATTCCACGACCGCCGGCGGTGCCGGCATCCCGGCCAGCGCGATCATTGCCTGGCCGATGGCCCGGTTGCTGGTGGTCAGCGCGGGCAGCAGCCCTTCGGCCACCGCCATCAGCGGGCGGGCCAGCAGATAGAACGGCTTGAGCAGAGCGTGTCGCGTGCCCGTGCCGGATACCGGCCGCACGCCGGCCGGTCGCAGCATCACCGTGCGCACCGGAAGTTGCGCCAGCGCCCGCTCGGTCTCGCCCTTCACCCGCAGCGGCATGATCCGGCTGCCCGGGTTGGCATGGGCACCGGACACATACAGAAAGCATCCTTCAGGGTTCGCCGCCGCCCACGCGTCAGCGACGGCGCGGGTCACCTGCAGCGTCACTTCGCGGTACTCGGCCTCGGGCGTACCCACGGGCGGAGCACCGGCGCAATAGAAGCAGGCATCGAATCCCGCAAGCGCATCGCCCAGGGTGGCGGCTCTCTGGAAGTCCGGCAGCACGATCTCATCGACGTCGCCCGCCACGCTGCCCGGCCGCCGCACCAGCGCGGCTACCCGGGCCACATCGGCCGATTGCAGGCACGCTTGCAGCACGCCCTGGCCCACCAGCCCGGTGGCGCCTACCACCAGCACCCGCAGCGTATTGCCGTTGTCCATGGGTCCTCCTCCCAGCGTGCTACAGCTTGACGAACCGCTGGATCTTGCGCGCCAGCCAGCCACTGAACACCAGCGGGGCATCCAGCGCCGACACACAGATGCAGGGCACGCCGGGTGCGGTCACCGGCTGGTGCTCCACATCTTCATCCAGGTCGGCCACATCGCCCGGCGCGAACAGGCCCAGCGCATCATTGTAGGAACCGCGCAGGATCTGGGTAAGCTCGCTGCGGCCGTGGCTGTGCATCGGCAGGCACTTGCCCGGCGCGATCTTCAGCATGATCAGCGACGGCATTTCAGCGGAGCGGATGCAATGCACGCCCGGGGCGATCCAGCGCCAGCGCAGGCCCCCCAGCGAGCGCCCGAAGTACGGATGCAGCGAGGCCGGCAGGTGGTCCGCATTCACTTCAGGCCGCTCCACCGGCGGCGCGGCCGGCCTGGCGACGGCGACGGCAGCCACGGCAGGCTCACTACGCTCCAGCTCGGCCAGCATGGCTGCACGCAGTGCCGGGCCGCGCCCGCCGACCACCATCGGCTGGGTCTGTTCAATCAGCGCCGCGCCGATGGCCTCGGCCTCGCGCAGGCGCTGGCGGCAGTGCGGGCACTGCTCCAGATGGGTACCGGCCACCACGCTGAGCGGCGCGGGCAACGCGCCGGCGGCGTAGCTCAGCAGGGTCGATTCATGCAGGTGGTGGTGCGGGTTCATGGCATGCCCCCCACCTTCGACTGCAGCTGCAGGAATGCCCGGCGCAGGTGCGATTTCACCGTGCCCAGCGGCATCCCCAGCGCCTCGGAAATTTCACCGTGGCTCTTGGCTTCGAAATAGGACATGCGCACCAGCCGTGCCTGCACCGCCGGCAGTTCGTTGATGCGCTGGCGCAGCCTGGCCTGGTCAGCATAGTGCTCGGCACTGCTGTGCGACTGCGCATCACTGCTGGACGCCTCCTCCACCGCGGCCTGCACCTGCATCCAGCTGCGCTCATGGCGCACCCGGTCGATCTGCAGGTTGCGCGCGATGCGGTACAGCCAGGTGCTCAGCGCCCCCTGCGCCGCATCGTAATCGGCGGCGCGCAACCACAGACGCAGCAGGCACTCCTGGGCCAGTTCCTCGGCCACCGCGTCCGGCGCCCCCAGGCCACGCAGGTACACACACAGGCGCGGCATGAAGTGGTCATAGATGCGCATGAAACAGGCGCGGTCGCGCAGGCGCGCCACACCGTCCATGTCACCGGTCCAGTTCGTCGGCTCGTTGCTCGGCTGCTGGGAACTGGACACGATGCGCGCGGTGTCGAAGTCAAAGGAAGGGCTGGCTGCGTCAGGGTACATCCGGGCGGCGATCAGGCAGGTGAAGGAGGTCTGTGTGCTGTACGCACCAGAGGCCGGTTTGGATGCAGCCCGCTGCCGTGCATCCAACCCGGGCTGCCATGCGTATCTCCTGCAGGCCAACCGCCAGGACCCCTCATGCACACCGCCGGGCTGCTGCTGTACCTGTCCACCGTGGCCAGCGCCACGCCCCTGCTGCGTACCGAAGGCATTGCCAGCCTGGCCGACGGCACCCCCGCCTACCGCGAAGTGCACTGGCGGCGCGGGGCGCCCGAGGGCGCGCAGCGCTGGGTGCAGTACCTGTGCCCGGATGGCCGCCCGTTCGCCCGCAAGGAATTGCCGGGCACCGCGCAGCCGCTGGCACGAGGCTACCTGCTGCAGGACGGGCGCAGCGGCCAGGCCGCACGCGTGGTGGTGGCCGGCACACAGGTCAGCATCGACTGGAAGGAAAGCGCGGCGGAGGCCGAGCGCCAGGCCCGTGTGCCACTGCCCGCCGACGCGGTGATCGACACCGGTTTCGACGCGGCGGTGCGCGCGCATTGGCCGGCGTTGATGAAGGGCGAGCAGGTCCAGCTGCCCTTCCTGGTCCCGGGGCGGCAACGCTTCTACCCGGTCAGCGTGCGCCGGACCGGCGCACTGCACTGGCAGGGCATCCCCGCGCAGGCCATCGAGGTGCGCCTGGCTGCGTGGTACGGCGTGGTCGCACCCCGGCTGTCGCTGGTGTATGCCGATGATGACCGCCGCCTGCTCGAGTTCCGCGGCACCAGCAATCTCCGCGATGCGCGCGGCGCCTACCCGGCCGTCATTGTCCGCTTCTCCGCGCCCGCGTCGCCGCAGCCGCTGGCGCAATGGCAGCAGGCCTGGTCGCAGCCGCTGGTGGCGAGCTGCACCGTGAGCAGCAGGTGAAGCCGCGCGCGATCCGCATTCACTGCATCCAATTGACGCCCTGCCGCGTAGAGGTAGACAGACACGCCCTCGAGACCTCGCCCATGTCCGCAGCCGCGCCCCTTCCACGCCGACGTGAGCGACTGCTGCGCACCCTGCGACGCTGGTTCGATACCGAGGCCGCTGCAGCGCAGGCCGAGCCGGTGCAGCGCGGCCGGATTGACTGGCTGCGCGCTGTGCCCTTCGTGCTGCTGCACGTGGCGTGCCTGGGCGTGATCTGGGTGGGGGTGTCGTGGGCCGCAGTCGCGGTAGCGCTGGCGCTGTATGCGGTACGCATGTTCGCCATTACCGGGTTCTACCATCGCTACTTCTCGCATCGCACGTTCCACGCGTCGCGCCCGGTGCAGTTCGTGTTCGCGGTGATCGGCGCGGCCAGCGTGCAGCGCGGCCCGCTGTGGTGGGCCGCCCACCATCGCCACCACCATCGCCACGCCGACCAGCCGCAGGACCCGCATTCGCCACTCCAGGCCGGTTTCTGGCGCAGCCACATGGGCTGGTTCCTGACCCGCGAGGCCTTCGCCACCGACCTGTCCCGCGTGCCCGATCTGGCCCGCTATCCCGAACTGCGCTGGCTGGACCGCTTCGATATCGCGGTACCGGTGCTGCTGGCCGCGGCCCTCTACGCCATCGGCGCCTTGCTGGAACGCGTGGCCCCTGGCCTGCACACCACCGGCCCACAGCTGCTGGTGTGGGGCTTCTTCATCTCCACCGTGGTGCTGTTCCATGCCACGGTCACCATCAATTCGCTGGCCCACCGCTTCGGCAGCCGCCGCTTCGACACCCGCGATGACAGCCGCAACAACCTGTGGCTGGCCCTGCTGACCTTTGGCGAAGGCTGGCACAACAACCACCACTTCTTCCCGGGAACGGCCCGCCAGGGCTTCCGCTGGTGGGAAGTGGACCTGACCTGGTACGGGCTGCGGCTGCTGGCCGCGGTGGGCCTGGTCAGTGGCCTCAAGCCGATTCCCGAGTGGGTGCTGGCCAAGGCGAAGGACTGAGCATGCGCATCGCGGTCATCGGTTCGGGCATTGCAGGGCTGGCCAGCGCATACTGGCTGGACGGCGAGCACGAAGTCACCCTGTACGAAGCCAACGACTACCTGGGCGGCCATACCCACACCCATCGGGTGGACGTGGACGGGCGCCCACTGTCGGTGGATACCGGCTTCATCGTGTTCAATCCCCAGCACTATCCGCTGCTGACTGCCCTGTTCGACGAACTGGGCGTGGCGTCACAGCCGACCACGATGAGCTTCTCGATGCACAGCGAGCGCAGCGGCGTGGAGTACAACGCCACCTCGCTGGATGGGCTGTTCTGCCAGCGCCGCAACCTGGTGTCGCCGCGGTTCTGGGGCATGCTGGCCGACCTCCGGCGCTTCTACCGCGATGCGCCACTGCTGCTGGCCGACGCCGAGGGCCCGACGCTGGGCCAGTACCTGCGGCAGCAGCGTTACGGCGATGCGTTCGTAGAGGAACATCTGCTGCCGATGGCGTCGGCCCTGTGGTCTTCGCCAACGGCCACCGTGCTGGACTTCCCGGCACGCTACCTGGTCCAGTTCATGGCCAACCACCAGATGCTGCAGATGACCGGCCGCCCGCCGTGGCGCGTGGTCAAGGGTGGCTCGGCACGCTATGTGGATGCCCTGCGCAGCCGCTGGCGCGTCCATGAGCGGCTGGAAACCCCGGTCCGGGCGATCGAGCGCATGCCCTGGGGCGCGCGCGTGCACAGCGCCGCCGGCATCGAAGGCTTCGACGAGGTGATCCTGGCCTGCCACAGCGACCAGGCGCTGGCCCTGCTGGCCGATGCCGACCCGGTTGAGCACGCCGTGCTGGACGCCATCCGCTACCAGGCCAACGAGGCGGTGCTGCACACCGACGCCTCGCTGCTGCCACGCAACCGCAAGGCCTGGGCCGCCTGGAACGCGCACGTACCTGCCGATCCGGGCGCGCCGTGCACGGTCAGCTACTGCATGAACCTGCTGCAGGGCCTGCCCGGCGACACGCCGCTGGTGGTGACCCTCAACCGCAGCGATGCCATCGACCCCTCGAAGGTGCTGCGCCGCCTGCATTACGCGCACCCGGTGCACGACCATGCCGCGGTACGCGCGCAGCAGCGCTGGGGCGAGATCCAGGGCCATCGCCATACCTGGTTCGCCGGCGCCTACTGGGGCTGGGGCTTCCATGAAGACGGCATCGCCAGTGCGCGGCGCACGGTCGACGCGCTGCGCTCCCGCACCGGCATCGCATCGCCGCTGCGCCCGACCGAGATCACCGCATGACCGCCAGTGCGCTCTACTTCGGCCATGTGCAGCACCGGCGGCACCACCCGCATGCGCACGCGTTCCGCTATCCCGTCGCGCAGCTGCTGCTTGACCTGGACGAGCTGGACCAGGTCTTCGCCGGCCGCTGGCTGTGGTCGGTCAACCGCCGCAACCTGGCCGAATTCCGCCGCAGTGATTACCTGGGCGCCGCCGGGGTGCCGCTGGCCGATGCCGTGCGCGACCACGCCGCCACCGTGCTGGGCCGCCGTCCCGCCGGCCCGGTGCGCCTGCTGGCGCACCTGCGCTTCGGCGGCCACGTGTTCAATCCGGTCAGCTTCTACTACTGCTACCAGGCAGACGGCAGCACGCTGGACTGCATTGTGGCCGACATCACCAACACCCCGTGGAAGGAACGGCATGCCTACGTGCTGCCGGTCGAGCAGGCCCAGCACGAAGGCGGCAGCCTGCGCTGGCAGTTCGACAAGTGCTTCCACGTCTCGCCCTTCATGCCGATGGACTGCCGCTACGACTGGCGCTTCAGCGCGCCGGGCGACGCGCTGCGCGTGCACATGCAGGTCTGGCGCGACGGGGTCCGCCAGTTTGATGCCACCCAGTCGATGCAGCGCCGCCCGCTGGATGGTCGCGGCCTGGCCCGGGTGCTGCTGGCCTACCCGTTGATGACCGTGCAGGTGGTGGCGGCCATCCACTGGCATGCACTGCGCCTGTGGATGAAGCGCAACCCCGTGCACGACCACCCTTCCCTTGCCGAGAAACCGCGATGAACAACCTGACGCCTTCGGTGGCCCTGCCCCGCGCCGGCGCACTGGATGCCTTCCTGCGCCGCCGCCTGCTGGCGCAGCTCGCCCCGTTGCGGGACGGCCAGCTGCGCGTGCGCGATGCCTTCGGCGAGGTGCTGCTGGGCAATGGCCACGGCCCGCTGCAGGCCACGGTGACCATCGACGACCCGGCGTTTTACCGCAAGGTGGCCGCGCAGGGCAGCGTCGGTGCCGGCGAGAGCTACATCCATGGTGACTGGCGCTGCGACGACCTGGTGGCACTGGTGCGCCTGCTGGTGCGCAACCGCGATCTGCTCGATGGCATGGAGCGCGGCCCGGCACGCGCTGCCGGCTGGCTGCTGCGGGGCTGGAACCGCCTGCGCCGCAACAGCCGCGAGGGCAGCCGTCGCAACATCGCCGCGCACTACGACCTGGGCAATGATTTCTTCGCCCTGTTCCTGTCGCCGGACCTGATGTACTCCTCGGCGTTGTACGCGCAGGCCGACGAGCCGCTGGAGGTGGCCTCGACCCGCAAGCTGGACCGCATCTGCCAGCAGCTGCGCCTGCAGCCGGGCGACCGCGTGGTCGAGATCGGCACCGGCTGGGGCGGCTTCGCCGTGCATGCGGCCCGCCACTACGGCTGCCATGTCACCACCACCACCATTTCCGCCGAACAGCATGCGCTGGCCGTGCAGCGCGTACAGGACGCCGGCCTGCAGGACCGCGTCAGCGTGCTGATGCAGGACTACCGCGACCTGCAGGGACAGTTCGACAAGCTGGTCTCCATCGAGATGATCGAGGCCATCGGCGCCGAGTTCCTCGACACCTACATGGGCACCCTGCAGCGCCTGCTGAAGCCCGAGGGCGTGGCCCTGCTGCAGGCGATCACCATTGAAGACCACCGTTACGAGCAGGCCCGGCGCAGCGTCGACTACATCAAGCGCTTCGTCTTCCCCGGCAGCTTCATTCCCTCGATCAACGCGATCATGGCCGCCAAGACGCGGGCCAGTGACCTGCAGCTGGTGGCGCAACAGGATTTCGGCCACTCCTACGCCCTCACCCTGCGCGCCTGGCGGCAGCGCTTCCTGGCCCAGCGCGCCGCCGTGCAGGCACAGGGCTTCGATGAGCGCTTCTGCCGGCTGTGGGAGTTCTACCTGGCCTACTGCGAGGGCGGCTTCCTGGAGCGATCCATCGGCGTATCGCACCTGCTGCTGGCGCGCCCGGGCTACTGCACGGACGTGCCCGCTGGCGGCGAGGGCTGAGATGGGAGGCCTGACATGAAACGGACGTGGGCCAACCTGCTCGGCAACCAGCTGGTCTGGCTGTGCGCGGTTGCGGGCGCGGGCCGGGGCTGGCAATGGCCGGCCCTGGTGGCGGCGTCGCTGTACATCGCCAGCCAGGTGCTGACCAGCCCCGTGCCACGCCTGGAACTGCGCCTGCTGCTGCTTGCCCTCGCCTGCGCCTGGCTGGTGGATGGCGTTGCCGCCGCCAGCGGCGCCGTGCGCTATGCCGCCGCGCCCCTGGGCTGGGCGCCACCGCCCTGGATCATGGCGCTGTGGGCGGCCTTCGCCATGACGTTGACGTGTTCAATGGCCTTCCTGCAACGCTATCGCCTGCTGCCGGTGGCCTTCGGCCTGCTGCTGGCTCCGCTGGCCTACCTCTCGGCGGCGCGCGGTTTCCAGGCGGTGCACTTTGCTGCACCCGCCTGGCACGGCGCGCTGCTGCTGGGGGTGGGCTGGAGCATCGCGCTGCCGCTGCTGTGCGCACTGGCACGGCGCGGCACCGGCAACACCGGCATGAATGCACACGGGAACGCTCACAAGGGAGCACGCGCATGAACCTGCTTGGCTGGGTGCTGCTCTACGCGGTGCTGGTGATGTGCTGGGGCTGGGCCTGGCAGCGCCGGCACCACAACATCGGCGTGGTCGACGTGCTGTGGGCCAAGGGCGTGGCGGCCGGCGCACTGCTGCTGGCGTGGCTGGGCGATGGCGCGCTGCAGCCGCGCATCGCACTGGCCGTGCTGGGTGGCCTGTGGGGCAGCCGGCTCGCCCTGCACCTCTGGCACCGCGTGCGCAGTGAAGACGAAGATGGCCGCTACCGCTACCTGCGCGGGCACTGGAACGGCCACCAGGGAAAGATCTTCGGGTTCTTCATGGCCCAGGCCCTGCTGGTGGTGCTGTTCGCGCTGCCCTTCCTGGCGGTTGCGCGCAACCCGTCCACCGGTCACGACGCGTGGATTGCGGCCGCCGTGGCGGTGTGGCTGCTCAGTGTCGGCGGCGAAGCACTGGCCGATCGCCAGCTCGCGCGCTTCCGCGCCAACCCGGCCAACAAGGGCCGCACCTGCCGGCAGGGGCTGTGGCGTTACTCGCGCCACCCGAACTACTTCTTCGAATGGCTGCACTGGTTTACCTACGTGCTGCTCGCGGTCGGCTCGCCGCTGTGGTGGCTGGCCTGGTCCGGCCCGGTGGTGATGTACCTGTTCCTGCGTTTCCTCAGCGGCGTGCCCTTCACCGAGAAGCAGGCCCTGCGCAGCCGCGGCGAGGACTACCGCGACTACCAACGCAGCACGTCGATGTTCTTCCCGTGGTTCCCCCGCACCTCCCCTTCCCAGGACCGCACGCCATGAACGCTGCCAGCACGCTGCACCCACCCGTCCAGATCGAAGGCGGCCTGACCGGCTGGGCCGAGCGCGGCTGGATCCCGGATGTCGCCCTGCGGGCCGGCATCCGCCGCCAGTGCGCGCAGCGCCTGCAGGAGGAAACCGAGGGCGGCCTTGCCGCGCAGTCCGTGCGCTTCCAGCGCCGCATTGCCGACCTCGCCGGCAGTCCGCTGGCCCTGCACGTCGATGCGGCCAACCGCCAGCATTACGAGGTGCCTGCCGCGTTCTTCCAGGCCTGCCTCGGCAAGCGCCTGAAGTACAGCAGCTGCTATTACCGCACCGGTCACGAAACCCTGGACCAGGCCGAAGACGAAATGCTGGAGCTGTACGCGCAGCGCGCCGGCCTGCGCGACGGGCAGGACATCCTCGAGCTGGGGTGTGGCTGGGGCTCGCTGACCCTGTGGATGGCCGAACGCTATCCCAATGCGCGCATCACCGCCGTTTCCAATTCGCACAGCCAGCGCGAGCACATCCTCGGCCAGTGCCAGGCGCGCGGCCTGCGCAACGTCGAGGTGCTCACCCGCGACGTCAACCTGCTGGAACTGCCGGCAGCGCGATTCGACCGCTGCGTGTCGGTGGAGATGTTCGAGCACGTGCGCAACTACCAGCAGCTGCTGCAGCGCATCGCCGGCTGGCTGCGCCCGGACGGGGCGCTGTTCGTGCACATCTTCGCCCACCGCACGCTGATGTATCCGTTCGAGACGGAAGGCGATGACAACTGGATGGGGCGGCACTTCTTCACCGGCGGCCTGATGCCGGCCGCCGACACCCTGCTGCACTTCCAGCAGCACCTGCAGCTTGACCAGCGCTGGCTGCTGGATGGCACCCATTACGAGCGTACGGCCAACCACTGGCTGGACAACCAGGACGCGGCGCGCGGATCGCTGATGCCCATCCTGCAGGCCACCTACGGCGAGGCCGCGGCGCGCATCTGGTGGCAGCGCTGGCGCATGTTCTGGATGGCGTGCGCCGAACTGTTCGGCTATGACGATGGCCAGCAATGGCTGGTCGCCCATTACCTGTTCCGCCCACGCTGAAGGAGATACGGACATGCGCATCCCCCCATTGTTCACGCTTCTGGCCGTGGCCCTGTTCGGTGCCGGCTGCAGCAGCCAGGACACCCGGCCGCTGCCACGTGCGGCATCGGTGGACGTGCCGCGCTTCATGGGTGACTGGTACGTGATCGCCCACATCCCGTCCTGGCCGGAGCGCGAAGCCTTTGATGCGGTGGAAAGCTACGCCCTGCAGCCCGACGGGCGCATCCGCACCACGTTCACCTACCGCAAGGGCAGCTTCGATGCGCCCCTGAAGAGTATGCATCCGGTTGGCCGGGTCGAGAAGGAGGGTGCCGGTGCGGTCTGGGGCATGCAGTTCGTCTGGCCCATCCAGGCCGAGTACATCATCGCCTGGCTGGACGAGGGCTATCAGCAGACCATCGTCGGCCGCAGCAAGCGCGATTACGTCTGGTACATGGCGCGCACGCCTCAAGTGTCGCCACAGGAGTACCAGGCCGCCGTCGAGCGCATCGCTGCCATGGGCTATGACACCTCGAAGCTTAGGAAGGTTCCGCAGTCCGTGCGTTGATCCCGCCACATGAATGGGCCTCTCCGGTACCGCTAGCGAGGCACCGCCCCGCTCCTCTATAGTCAGCCGAGCACGACAGGCACGGTGCCTGTCCGGTAACCACAGGGAGCAGGTCATGGGTCTGGTACAGGCGGTCAAGGGTGCAGTGGGCGGTGTTCTGGCCGACCAGTGGAAGGACTTCTACACCGTGCCGACGGGCCTGCCGTCGACGGCGGCGCTGTTCGCGGCCGTGCCGAACGGCACCAACGCCGGGCGCGGCTCCAACACCAGCGGCTCGTCCAACATCATCAGCAACGGCTCGAAGATCATCGTGCCCGAAGGCTACGGCCTGCTGCTGTTCCAGGACGGTGCTATCACCGCCTTCGTGGCCGAAGCCGGTGGTTACGAATGGCGTTCGGACGACCTCAATTCGCAGTCGATCTTCGCCGGCGATGGCCTGGTCAGCACCTTCATCAAGCAGAGCTGGGAACGCTTCAAGTTCGGTGGCCAGCCGGGCTCGCAGCAGGCCGCGTTCTTCGTCTCGCTGAAGGAACTGCCGGACAACCGCTTCGGCACCCAGTCGGAAATCTACTGGGACGATGGCTTCCTCAACACCCAGGTCGGCGCAGTCACCCGTGGCTCGTACACGCTGAAGATCGTCGACCCGATCCTGTTCGTGAAGAACTTCGTGCCGGCCACCTACCTGCGTCCGGGCCAGGTGTTCGACTTCACCGACATGGACAATGCCGCTGCGACCCAGCTGTTCAACGAAGTGGTGGGTTCGCTGGCACCGGCGTTCAGCCTGTACACGAACGACCCGGCCAAGGGCAACCGCATCACCAAGCTGCAGCAGGATTCGATCGGCTTCGCCCACAGCCTGTCGGCCGCGGTCGAGCAGGCCTACCAGTGGCAGTCCGACCGTGGCCTGGCCATCGTCAAGACCGCCATCATTTCGATCGAGTACGACGCCAACACCCGTGAACTGCTGAAGACCGTGCAGCGCGCCGACGCGCTGTCCGGTTCGCGCGGCAATTCCAACCTGCAGGCCAGCGTCGCCCAGGGCATCCAGTCGGCCGGCGAGAACGGCGGCGCGGCAGGCCTGGTAGGTGTCGGCATGGCGTCGGGCATGTTCGGCGCGGGCAACCTGCAGCAGCCGGCGGCACCGGCGGCCGATGATCCGGTGGCCAAGCTGAAGAAGGCCAAGGAAATGCTGGACCTGGGCCTGATCACGCAGGACGACTACGACGCGCTGAAGACCAAGGCGCTGGGCCTGTAAGACGCCGGGCGCGCAGACACCATGTCCGATCCCAGAAACGGCCCTCCGCCGCTGCCCCAGGCCGATCCCGCTTCGCCCCCGCCGCTGCCGGCGGCGAAGCTGGACGGTCCGGGTTCGCCGCAGGACGTCCCGCCCCTGCCCGGCAGCTTCCCGCTGGATACCAGCACGCTGCCGCAGGCCATCCGTGATGACGTCGAGGCCCCCGATCCGCTGGCCATCGACACCTCCGCCAGCGAACTGAAGGACGGCCTGAACCGCTGCCCGAAGTGCGGCGCCACCGACATCCGCCCCAAACTTGGCACCGATATCCTGGTCTGCCTCTACTGCCGCCACGAGTGGCACGGTGCGCGGGTGGAGGAGGAATTCGGGCTGGGTGAAGCGCTGGACCAGCTGCAGGGCACCGTCATCGCCTCCGGCGCACGCAACATCGACGCCGACACCTCTGCGTTGATGACCTTCAAGTGCAGCGGCTGCGGCGCCGAGGTCACCGTCAACACCGAGAGCACGATGACCGCACGCTGCCACTGGTGCCGCCATGTGTTCGGCGTGAACGAGCAGATCAGCAACGGTGCCGTGCCCGATGCCGTGTTGCCCTTCCACATCAAGAAGGACGACGCCGTCGCGCGGATCCGCCAGTTCGTCGACAAGCGGCGGATGTTCGCGCTGAAGGCGTTCAAGGACCAGTTCACCCCGGAAAACGTGGTGGGCGTGTACCTGCCCTACATGATCGTGGACAGCAACGTCAGCGCGGCCGTGGCCGGAAAGGGCGAGATCAAGACCCGCGAATACACCCGCGGTACCGAGAAGAACAAGCAGACCTACTACGACGCGGACATCTACCAGGTCGAGCGCCAGGTCGATTTCACCGTCGACGACCTGCCGCTGGAATCGTCGGCCGAGCGCGGCAACCTCGACACGCAGACCAACACCAACAACATCATCAACACCATCCTGCCGTTCGACACCAAGAACGCGGTCAAATGGAACGCGTCCTACCTGGCGGGCTTCACCTCGGAGAAGCGCAACCTGGATGTGGAGAAGCTGCGCCCGCGGCTGGAGGACCAGCTGCTGTCGATCGCCCGTGCCGAGGTCCAGGCCAGCGTGCGCCGCTACGACCGCGGCGTGCGCTGGGAACAGGAACAGCTGGACGTGCATGGCACCCGCTGGGTGTCGATGTACCTGCCGGTATGGCTGTATTCCTACCACCAGCCCGGCGCCAACGGCGGCATGCTGCACTACATCGCGGTGAACGGCCGTACCGGCGAAACCATGGGCAGCGTGCCGGTGCAGCAGTGGAAGATGCTGCTGGCCGCCCTGGCCACCGGCACGGTCATCGAAGCCCTCGCAATTGCCTTCCTGGTGGCGACAACATGAGTGACGACAGTGGTCTCTGGTTGCTGGCGGCCGGCCCGGCCGGTGCTACGGCGCTGTATTGGGCGCTGTACCGCTATTACCGCAACACCGACAAATCGCATTCGTTCGAACGCGAAACCGCGATCGACGCCAAGCCGGTCACCGGCTCGGACCGCCGCGTGGATTCGATCACCGGCACGCAGGAACGGCGCGTGCGCGGTGACAACGTCTACGAGTACCGCAAACGGGTGATGCGGGTGAAGCCCTCAGAAGATTGAGCGTCCGCTATAGGGGCTGTATGTGCAGTTTCCCTTATACAGACAGTCAAACCATACAAAAGGCACCCCATTGAATCGGGCCGACCCGCAGCAAGCTGAAGATATCAAATGATCCGATCGATTCGCGCGATGAACGCAGATGTGCTCTTGGCTGACAACGAGCCGGATTGCTTGAGTTCCACACTCTTCAAAGCGAGTGCCATCAAGCTGCTGGTGGGACCCAATGGCTCCGGAAAGACCGAGACACTACGCGCCATCGCCAACGCGGTCGTTTCAGAAGATGGTGAAGCCGCATTGAGCGACGCACCTCTTGCCGACTACCATGCGATCTATTTCAGCCCGAGTCACTTCGGCGCGGCCCAGATCGCCGGCACCGATAGACTTGATGTTTTGGACAACAGCAGGCGCCCCGCCCGCCTAAATCCAAGATCAAAAATCCTGACGATGCTCAAGGATTCATTTGGGTTCAGCAACAGCCTTCACGTAAAACTGAAGTTTTCATCCAGATCAAACGGTTTTAGCGGACTGACGCTCATCGTAAGCGCTCTACGCAAGCTATCACGGAGCACAGACCCAAGCCAGATAGACCAGCCCGTACGGACGCTTGTCGACAAGATCCGCAGGCACGACGATGAGGCCGTGGCGAATCGCTCACAGTGGACCGCCAGTGGCGTCAGCGCGAACAGTTGGCTGGAATCCGATGCGTGGAGACAGCTACGCGCTAATGGCTTGGAGTTGAGGCGGGACGTCGAGGAGCTCGTGAGGTCGCGCGCAGGAGATGCTTACCCACTGCTGCTGCGAGCACTCGCCCAAACGATCAAGCATGTCAAGCGGGATCGCGCAGACGCAACCCTACACCTGATGGGCGAATTTGGAATTCCGATATCGACCAAGTCTCGCCCAACAGCAATGAAGCTATTCAAGAAGTCAAAAGCACAGCTTGAGATTTTGGCGGACAGGGTTCGCGACCCCGCGCTCGCCCAAGACTCCTACCAGATCAACCATGGAAGCATTGATGACGGTGAAGTCAGCGACGTTGCGGATATAGACTATCTACATTCGAGCTCTGGCCTCGCTGCGCTGATAAATCAGATATCTCAAATCAACTCTGCTGTAGAGAGGGCGAGGCGCACGGGTCATCGTCGACTCATTGTTCTCATTGATGAGGGGGATAGCTTTCTCCATATCGAGTGGCAGCGACGATATGTAAAATTCATCGATGACTACGTTGGCACAGTGATCGATGGATTTGAATCAATCCAGGTCATAATTGCAACACATTCACCGATTTTGATGTCTGACTTTCCACGAGATCTCATTCATCGTTTTCCGTCAGATCCGGCATCTCTCCAGTTACAGGGGGCCACGGAGCAGGAGGAAATTC
The DNA here is from genome assembly GCF_003086915.1 of Stenotrophomonas sp. ZAC14A_NAIMI4_1. Lineage (NCBI taxonomy): Bacteria > Pseudomonadati > Pseudomonadota > Gammaproteobacteria > Lysobacterales > Lysobacteraceae > Stenotrophomonas > Stenotrophomonas sp. ZAC14A_NAIMI4_1. The sequence goes on along the minus strand of NZ_CP026002.1, from coordinate 3,487,455 downwards.
ACTCCTTCGCAGCGCCGCTGGAAGCAATCGTCAGAACGGCAGCAGGAACAGGGACTATTGGGGCCCTTGCAGCGGCGTGCATCGACGAACTCTTTGAGAAAATTGACCGCGCACAAAGCATACCGGAATGGCGAATCCGCATGATTGACGATCCTATACTTCGCTCTTTTTTTGAAAGATACGTGAGCAGATAAAGCAATTCATGATCATTTCAATGCACAGGGCATGGGATGCCGCCAAGACCCAGCACCTCGCGTACTTCATGACTCTTGTCTCAGGTGTTTCCACAGTCGGAACCGTGGGTGGTCGCAAGCTCTTTCTGGAGATGCTGAAGGACAGGGCGGAGCAAATCGCTGTCGGCTCTCCCAGCGCCTTGCAGGCGATTATCAACGAGGTGGATTGCAAACTTGGCATCGGAAAATCCTTCAGTCGAAGCAGTCTTCAAAAAACGCTCGCCGCTGCAAAGAAGAAGGACGACGGCGCCTCCCTCAAGGGAGAAGAGCGCACCGCATGGGATTTCTTGAAAACGGCACGGGATGTACTTAGTTACAGCTCATTTTCAAAGAAAGGCAACGTCCCTTGGAACGCCTACGCTCTCTGCGGAAAATTCCCCTATCGACTCTGCCCATACTGCCAGCAGGCGTTTGCATTCACCCTCCAGGAAAGCAAGGATGGCAGCGGCTTCCGCCCACCGCTGGACCATTTTTACGCAAAAGCAATCTACCCCTACCTTGGACTGTCTCTTTACAACCTGGTTCCGAGCTGCCAGACCTGCAACAGTTCACTAAAAGGTAACATTGACTTTCATGAGGACAAACACCTAAACCCATTTGAAGACGCCGAAGAAATCAAGTTCGAAGTTAATGCAAGAACCCATCACGCGCGGAAGAAGGATGGCCGTGGCCTCATTGCAGTGCAGGTCGCGCCAGTAATGAGCCCGGAGGCGAACCGTTCATGCGAGACATTCAGGCTCAAGGAGCGCTACGACTTCAACGATTACGAAATCACTCGATGGGTTGACGCCTTACAGCAACTAAGCTCCAAGGATTTTTCGGAGTTCATTGCAAAGTATGGCGCCTCGAGAGATGCCTGGGAAGCAGCGCTGCTCCAGTTCAATCCAGCTGACTATCACAACGAGATGCTGGGAAGAATCAAGCTTGACATTATGAATTCCTACAAAGGCGCAGGAGGGAAGTGGCCATAGGATATGTAAGCTCATCAACTTCCTGCATCCAAACCGGCACCACGCGGCCATGACGCGCTGTTGATCTAGACTGGCGGCCCTTGATCTGCCTGCCGCTGACTGCGGCAGGCAGTGTCCCGTCGCTCGAGATCGTCCGTGAACCAGCCTCCCGCTTCCTTGCCCCAAGCCGCCCATGCCACCGAGAGCGTGAACATGGCGCTGGCTGCAGGCGCCATCGTCGGCACTTGGTTCTGGGATGTTCCGCGCGACCAGCTGACCGTGGACGAAGCGCTGGCGCGTGCGTTCGGCCTGGACCCGGCGCTGGCCCAGCGCAAGCTGCAGCTGCACGACGTGCTGGGTGCGGTCCATCCCGATGACCTGCCCGGCCTCGTGGCCGCCATCGAGCACGCGGTGCGCCACGGTGGCCGCTTCGCCCACCAGTACCGCACGCAGGGGCCCGATGGCCGATACCACTGGCTGGAAAGCATCGGCCGCGTCGATCTGGACGAGCACGGGCGGGCGAAAAGCTTTCCCGGCGTCCTGATCGATATCGATGAGCGCCTGCGGGTGCAGGCCGAGCGCGACCAGGCCCAGGCCCTGCTGCGTTCCTTCGTGGAGGCCGCGCCAGGCGTGATGTACGCCAAGGACCGCCAGGGCCGCCTGCTGATCGGCAACAGCGGCACCACTGAACTGATCGGGCGTACCCCAGCGGAGTATGTCGGGCGCACCGATGCCGAGCTGCTGGCCGACCCGGCGCAGGCCGCGGCGGTCATGGCGACCGACGAGCGCGTGATGGCCAGTGGCCGCAGCGAGCAGCTGGAGGAAGAAGTCAGCTTTCCAGACGGGCGCCGCGCGTGGTGGCTGTCCACCAAGGCGCCGCTGCGCAACGGCAATGGCGAGGTCATCGGCCTGGTCGGCACCTCGCTGGACATCACCGACCGCAAGTCCGCCGAGGCCGACCGCCTCGACCTCGAGGAACGCTACCGCCTGGCGGCACAGGCCACCAACGATGCGGTGTGGGACTGGCGCATGGTCGACGGCCACGTGGTCTGGAACGAAGCACTGTCCAGCCTGTTCGGGCACCCGGTGATGGCGACCAGCGCGCAGTGGTGGCTGGACCACATCCACCCCGAAGACCGCGATCGCATCGACCGCAACATCCATGCCGTCATCGACGGCGATGGCACGACCTGGAACGGCGAATACCGCTTCCGCCGCGCCGACGGCAGCTATGCCGCCGTGCTCGACCGTGGCGCGGTGCTGCGCGATGCCGATGGGCGGCCGCTGCGGATGATCGGTGCCATGCTCGACCTGTCCGGGCGCAAGGCCGCCGAAGCGGCACTGGCCGAAGGCGAGGAACGCCTGCGCCTTGCCACCGAAGCGGGCGAACTGGGCCTCTGGGATCTCGACCTGGTGCAGAACATCCTGCTCTGGCCCGCGCGCACGAAGGCGATGTTCGGCATTTCCTCCGATGCGGAGGTGACCTTCGATGACTTCCGCACCGGGCTGCACCCCGATGACCGTGCGGCAACGCTGGCGGCGCTCGAGGCCTCCGCTGATCCACAGCGGCGCGCCAGCTACGACGTGGAGTACCGCACGGTCGGCAAGGAAGATGGGATCGTGCGCTGGGTCGCGGCCAAGGGCCGGGGCATCTTCGAGGCCGGGCGCTGCGTGCGCATGCTGGGCGTGGCCATCGACATCACCGCGCGCAAGGCCGCCGACGCGCGCCTGCGCGAGCTCAACGAGCAGCTCGAAGCGCGGGTGCGTGCCGAAGTGGCCGAGCGCATGCGGGTTGAAGACGCGCTGCGGCAGAGCCGCAAGATGGAAGCCGTCGGCCAGCTCAGCGGCGGCATCGCGCATGATTTCAACAACATGCTGGCCACGGTGATCGGCCCGCTGGACCTGCTGGCCCTGCGCATCGGCGACAGCGATGCCCGCGCAGTGCGCTACATCGAAATGGCCCTGGATGGCGCCCAGCGCGCCGCCCAGCTGACCCAGCGGCTGCTCGCCTTCTCCCGGCAGCAGCCGCTGCAGCCGGTTGCCCTGGACGTGAATCACCTGGTGGCCGGCATGACCGACCTGCTGGTCCACTCGCTCGGCAGCAGCGTCATCCTGGAAACCGTGCTGGGCGGCGGCCAGTGGTGGACGCACGCCGATGCCAACCAGCTTGAGAACGTCATCCTCAACCTGGCCGTGAACGCGCGTGATGCCATGCCGGGCGGCGGCCGCCTGCAGCTGCAGACCAGCAACTGCCAGATCGACCTGGCAGCCGTGGCCGAGCACGGTGGCATTCCCACTGGCGACTATGTGCGCATCGCGGTGACCGACACCGGCAGTGGCATGCCGGCGGACGTGATGGCGCGCGCGTTCGATCCGTTCTTCACCACCAAGCCCGTCGGCCAAGGTACCGGCCTGGGGCTGTCGCAGGTCTACGGCTTCGTGCAGCAGTCCAACGGCCACGTCCGCCTGCAGTCCACGCCGGGCGCGGGCACCACCGTGGTCATCTACCTGCCGCGCCTGCTGGCCGAAGTGGACGCACTGCCACCGGCCGCAACCGTTGCAGCCCCGCTGTCGGGCGGTGGCGCGGAGCAGATCCTGGTCGTGGACGACGACGCGGCGGTGCGCGCGTTCTCGGTCGATGCGCTGTCCGAACTGGGCTACCAGGTGCTGTCGGCCGATGGCGCCACCAGTGCCCTGCCCCTGCTGCAGGCGCATCCCAACATCGCCCTGCTGTTCACCGACGTGGTGATGCCCGGGGTCAACGGGCGGCAGCTGGCCGACCAGGCACTGGCGCGGCATCCGCACCTGAAGGTGCTGTTCGCCACCGGCAACAGCCGCAATGCGCTCGTTGACGATGGCGTGCTCGACGCGAACGTGCAGTTGATCGGCAAGCCCTTCACCATCGGTGAACTGGCCACGCGGGTGCGCGCGGTGCTGTCATCATCGGACCATCCGGCATCACAGCAAGCAAGATGAACGGGTAACAGGGCGAAGCTTCACCACCTGCCTACCGCAGCACAGCCATGCTGACACGCAATCCCGTCAGCCGACTGCAGCCAGCGGAGTCACGATGAATCCCCCTTCCAAGCTTCCGCTCACGCGGCGCGACATGCTCAAGCTCAGTGCGGGCTCGGCCACGACCATGGCCATGCCGGCCGCTGTTGCTGCCGCCGCCGAGCCCGATCGTTCCGCGGCACGTGCCCCGGTCACCTCGCAGGTAACGTTCAAGGTGAACGGTGCGAACCGATCACTGCTGCTCGATACCCGCGTCACCCTGCTGGATGCGCTGCGTGAGCACCTGCAGCTGACGGGCACGAAGAAAGGCTGCGACCACGGGCAGTGCGGTGCTTGCACGGTGCTGGTGGACGGCCGCCGCATCAATGCATGCCTGACTCTGGCCGTGATGCATGAGGGCGCCAGCATCACCACCATCGAGGGCATGGGATCACCCGGCAACCTCAGCGACATGCAGGCCGCCTTCGTCAAGCATGATGGGTTCCAGTGCGGGTACTGCACGCCGGGCCAGATCTGCTCGGCCGTTGCGGTGCTGGACGAAATCGAGCGCGGTGTCCCCAGCCACGTCACTGCACGCCTGGACGAGCCTGCGGCACTGACACCTGAAGAGATCCGCGAGCGGATGAGCGGCAATATCTGCCGCTGCGGCGCGTACTCCAACATCATCGACGCGATCCAGGATGCGGCAGGGAAGCGATCATGAGGGCCTTCACCTATGAACGGCCCACCAGCGCTGCCGACGCCATTGCCGCCGCCGCGCGCGCACCGGGCGCACGATTCATCGCAGGGGGCACCAACCTGCTCGACCTGATGAAGCTGGAGGTGGAAACACCGACGCATCTGATCGATGTGAACGGGCTGGGCATGGACGGCATCGAAGCGACGGCGGATGGCGGCCTTAGGATCGGTGCACTCGTGCGCAATACCGACCTGGCCGCAGACGCACGCGTCCGCCGCGATTACGCGTTGCTGACCCGGGCGCTGGTGTCGGGTGCCTCGGGGCAGCTGCGCAACAAGGCAACCACGGCAGGCAATCTGCTGCAGCGCACGCGCTGCCCCTACTTCTATGATACGGCCCAGGCCTGCAACAAGCGCCTGCCGGGCAGCGGCTGTGCCGCAGTGGAAGGCGCAAGCCGGCAGCTGGCGATCATCGGTGGCAGCGCAGACTGCATCGCCACGCATCCCAGCGACATGGCCGTGGCGATGATGGCATTGGGCGCGTCGGTGGAAACACTGCGTGCCGACGGCACCCGTCGGCTCATTGCGCTGGATGCCCTGTACCGCCCACCGGGAGCAACGCCGCACCTGGAGACAACGCTGCTGCGAGGCGAGCTGATCCAGGCGGTGATCCTGCCACCCCCGGCGGGTGGCACCCATGTCTATCGGAAAGTGCGTGACCGCGCCTCCTACGCGTTCGCGCTTGTTTCGGTTGCTGCCATCGTGCAGGCCGATGGCAGCGGACGGGTCGCGCTGGGCGGCGTGGCCTACAAGCCATGGCGCAGCGACGCCGCCGACGCCGCACTGCCGCAGGGAGCCTCGGCCGTCATGTCGTCGCTGTTGCTGGGTGCGGCACCGACCGGCCAGAACCACTTCAAGGCGGTACTGGCAGAACGCACGCTGGCATCCATCCTGCAGGACCTGAGGGCGCGCGCATGAAGTTCAATACGCCTGCTGGCACCAATCCCATCGATGCGAAGAAGATCGTCGGGCAACCGCACCCGCGCATCGACGGTCCATTGAAGGTCTCCGGAAAGGCGACCTACGCTTACGAATGGCATGACGCACTGCCCGAAACGCCGGCCTACGGTGTGGTGGTCGGTGCAGGAATCGCCGCCGGAGCCGTCGCGTCGCTGGACCTCGAGCCCGCCCACCGCTCGCCGGGCGTGCTGGCCATCGTCACCGCCGACAATGCCGGGCCGCTGCAGCGCGTGAAGCGCAACGCCGCGCCGCTGCTTGGCGGCCCAACGATCAGCCACTACCACCAGGCGCTGGCGGTGGTGGTTGCCGAGACCTTCGAGCAGGCACGCGCGGCGGCCGCCAAAGTCCGCGTGCGCTACGCACCGCGGCACGGTTCATTCGACCTGGCTGCGGCCCGCAAGGATGAGTCGTCATTGAAGACTCCCGAGCCCGATGCCCGGGTAGGCGACTTCGAAAAGGCGTTCCAGCAGGCCGACATCACCCTGGATGCGACGTATCACACCCCTGACCAGTCACACGCCATGATGGAGCCGCATGCAACGCTGGCGGCGTGGGACGGTGACCACCTGACCGTGTGGACGTCCAACCAGATGATCGACTGGGGCCGTACGGACCTGGCCAGGACCTTGGGCATCCCCAAGGACAACGTCCGCCTGGTATCGCCGTACATCGGCGGAGGCTTTGGCGGAAAGCTGTTCCTGCGCTCCGATGCCCTGCTCGCGGCGCTCGCGGCACGCGCGGCGAAGCGTCCGGTCAAGGTGGCGCTGCAACGCCCGCTGGTCGCCAACAACACCACCCATCGCCCGGCCACCATCCAGCGCATCCGGCTGGGCGCGTCCCCGAACGGAACGTTGACCGCCATCGGACACGAATCGTGGTCAGGCAACCTGGCGGGGGGCTCGCCCGAGGAAGCCGTGCAGCAGACCCGCTTCCTGTACGCCGGCGCGCACCGGCTGGCCGCCATGCGATTGGCCGCACTGGATCTGCCCGAAGGCAACGCGATGCGCGCGCCCGGCGAGACGCCCGGACTGATGGCCCTGGAAATCGCCATGGATGAGATGGCAGAGAAGGTCGGGCTGGATCCGATCGAGTTCCGCATCCGCAACGACACCCAGGTCGACCCCAGCGATCCGTCACGGCCATTTTCGCAGCGCCAGCTGGTGCAGTGCCTGCAATCCGGTGCCTCACGCTTCGGCTGGGAGCGTCGCAACGCTGCCCCTGCCAGCAGCCGCGATGGACGCTGGCTGGTCGGCATGGGTGTGGCGGCCGGCTTCCGCAACAACCTGGTGATGAAGTCCGGCGCGCGCGTGCGCCTGTCCACTGATGGCCGCGTGACCGTCGAGACCGACATGACCGATATCGGTACAGGCAGTTACACCATCATCGGCCAGACCGCCGCCGAAATGCTGGGCGTGCCCCTGGACCAGGTCACGGTGAAGCTGGGCGACTCGCGCTTTCCGGTTGCCGCCGGCTCTGGCGGCCAATGGGGTGCGAACAGTTCTACTGCCGGTGTCTACGCGGCCTGCATGGCATTGCGGACCAAGGTTGCCAGCGCGCTGGAAATGGATCCGTCCGTGGCACGGTTCGAGGATGGTCACGTCATCGATGGGCGACGACGGGCTGCCTTGACGGAGGCGACCCGCAGCGGCGAACTGGTTGCCGAGGACAGCATCGAATTTGACACCCTGCAGGAGAAATTCCAGCAATCCACCTTCGCTGCGCATTTCGTCGAGGTCGGCGTTGATGTCGCGACGGGCGAAACGCGCATCCGGCGGATGCTGGCCGTCTGCGCTGCAGGACGCATCCTGAATCCCACGACGGCACGCAGCCAGGTCATCGGCGCGATGACGATGGGCATCGGCGCTGCGCTGTCGGAGGAACTGATCGTCGACCCGCGCCTGGGCTTCTTCGTCAACCATGACCTTGCAGGCTACGAGGTTCCCGTGCATGCCGATGTGCCGCACCAGGAGGTCGTGTTCCTGGACGAGGCAGATGCGGTGTCATCCCCGATGAAAGCCAAGGGCGTCGGCGAGCTGGGTCTGTGTGGTGTCAGTGCCGCCATCGCCAACGCCGTCTACAACGCAACCGGTGTAAGGGTCAGGAACTACCCACTGACGCTGGACAAGCTGCTGGCAGGCCTGCCGGACCTCGCATGACAACGGCGCTTTTTCCCGCACCCCTGGACCTTGAAACGGGCAATGCACGGCCCGTGCTGCGTGCTGCTGCCGATGCCGCACGCATACGCTCTCCGGCGGTGCTGGCCATCGTGGTGCAGACCGAGGGCTCGACCTACAGCCGTGCGGGGACCTGCGTGTTGTTTGCCGACGATAAACAGATCGGCTGGCTCAGTGGCGGCTGCCTCGAGCCGGAACTCGCACGTGCGGCCTGCAGGGTTGCAGCGGAAGGACGCGTCACCTGGGTGAAGATTGATACCCGCGATGATGGGGCGCTGTTCTCCGGCAACGCCGTGGGCTGTCGCGGCTGCCAGTGGATCGCACTGCTGCCGTTGCACCGGTTGCCCGGCCTGGCAGGCTGCCTGGATGTCTGGCTGCAGGGCCGTGACAGCCTGCACCTGTCCCTGGCAACCGCGGGTCGTATCGACGGTCGCTGTGCTGGATCTTCGTTCAGCATCCAACTGCCGGTGCTCGAGAGCGACGAGGCCATCGACACCCGCGCATGGCGCCTGCAGTGGCACCGGCCACCGCTGGTACAGCTGCATGGCGCCGGACCTGAGGCCGCGACGCTGGTGCCAATGCTGGAAGACCAGGGCTGGCTGATACAGATCGTGGAGCCCCGCAGTGCGTGGCAGGCGCGCCTGCCATCGCTGCAGCAGAAGAACGAGGCACAAGCAGATCACCCGGTGGATGCAGCGCTGGTCATGCACCACAACTTCGAGCTGGACCTGGATGCGTTGCGATTGCTTTCCCGATCAAGAATCCCTTTCATCGGATTGCTGGGCCCTCACCAGCGCAGGGAGGATCTGTTCAAGGTGCTGGACGCAGATACGCGCGCCGCACTGCACTCCCGTCTGCGCTCACCCATCGGCCTGGCACTGGGCGGACGGGGGCCTGAAGCAATCGCCCTGAGCATCACCGCCCAGCTGCAGGCATGGCGTCATGGCAGCGCACTGGGTAATACGTGAGCGGCCATGCGGCCGTGGTGCTCGCCGCCGGGCTGAGCAGTCGCCTGGGCCGGCCCAAGCAGTGGTTGCAGGTCGATGGCGAATCATTGCTGCGGCGTGCGGCGCGGCTGGCCTCTGAAACCAATCCGGATGTCCTGATCGTCGTGACGCCGCAGGGCTCCGCTTTCGGTTCGGAACTGCGCGGACTGCGCGCCGTCCAGGTGGAGAATCCCTTGCCCGCGCTGGGCATCGGCAGCAGTCTCCGGCTGGCAGCGCCGCACCTCGGCACCGCCCGCCACGTGCTGGTCCTGGTCTGTGACCAGCCCCGCCTCCATGCAGCACATCTTCGCGCCCTGCTCGCGGCTGCGGCCAGCACGCCGTGCCACTGCGCTGCCACGCTGGAAGGCGGCGTGCCGGGCTCGCCGGCTGTTGTCCCGGCCGCATGGTTCAGGGGCCTGCCGGAAAGCGGTGGTGACCGCGGTTTCGGTCGCCGCCTGCGGCAGACCCCGGGCGTCGCCCTCTGCATCAGCGACGCGTCCCTCCGTGACATCGACGACGCGGACGATCTGCGCGCCGCGCTCGCCGCAGGATGGATCGACACGCCGCCGCAATGACGACCGGTAGCGCCGGGCCACGCCCGGCGAGCGCAGCGGCCCCCGGAGGCCTTCGCCAGGCATGGCCTGGCGCTACCACGGCTTCGTCGATCCCTTGGCCACCGCCGCAATGATGATCGGTAGCGCCGGGCCATGCCCGGCGAGCGCAGCGGCACCTGATGGCATCCGCTAGGCATGGCCTGGCGCTACCAAGGCTCAAGGCTGCGTCGATCCCTTCACTACCGGCGCAATGACGACCGGTAGCGCCGGGCCATGCCCGGCGAGCGCAGCGGCCCCTGATGGCATCCGCCAGGCATGGCCTGGCGCTACCAAGGCTGCGTGGATCTCCTTGCTACTGACGCAAGGACGACCCGTAGCGCCAGGCCACGCCCGGCGAACGCAGCGGCCCCTGATGGCATCCGCCAGGCATGGCCTGGCGCTACCTCGGCTGCGTGGATCCCTCCATTACCCTGCCTGCTGCGCGTTGCGCAGCTGCTCGAGCACCCGCGCCTTGCCATGAGCGGCCGGCATCGCCCTGACCAGATTGTGCAGCAGCTGCAGGTCCTGCTGCTGCCCCAGTGCATCACTGAGCCGGTGCAGGGCCTTCGCATCGCCAGCGGACCCTTGCCGTTTCCCCGCGCGCAGATGCAATACGTGGGCAACGTCCAGCTGCATGCGCAGGCGGCGGACCTTACGCCGCCAGCGATGAATCGCATCGGCTCCGCCATCGTCGCTCGCACGCTGCGCGGCCTTTTCGGCCCGCCGTTGGCTGCGCTCCAGGTTGCTGCGCAGCGCCGATCGCCGCAGCTTCGCCCAAGGCTGCGCCGCAAGCTGCTCCTGCACGATCCCCACGCGACGCAACCGCCGCTTGAAGCCGGGATCGCGCTGCAGGCTCTGCTGCAGCAGCCGGTCGCGGCGCTGGGTGAGCCGGGCGATGATGGCCCGCCACGCGTCTGCGGCATGGCTGTCCTGCAGGTAGACCGCAGCCTGCACCACCACCTGGGCATCGCGCAGGTCCGACAGGCTGTCGCCGAGGCGCTGCAGGCGGCGGTCCGCGTCCTCCAGGTCCAGCGCCGGATGCTGCACCAGGCCAAGCAGCGCCCGCAGGCGGCGGATCGCCTTGCGCGCCGCGTGGATCGAGGCGTGCGGATCATCCATGGACGACAGGGCCGCGGTGATCGACCGGCACTCCTGCAGTGCCCGTTGCCGCACGGCCTGGCCTGGTTCTGCTGCGGACATCGGGGCCTGCCCCGCTGGGGTGGGCATGCAGTGTATCCCCCGCCACGGGCAGCCCTGTTCACGATGCGCTGGCCGCCGCCCCGCCAGGACTGCATCTGCACACGGCCCTCACGCCGCCCCAGTCAGGCCGGCGCTATGCTCCGCCGGCGCGGCAGGCTGCCGCCCCACACGCAGATCAGCGGTTCCAGCGTTCTCCAACGAGGATTCGACGATGGCCAAGCTCTTCCCGCACTACGGGCTGCTGGCGCTGTGCAGCCTTGCCCTCCCCGCCTCCGCCATGGCCCAGGACGCATCGTTCGGCTTTGGCCAGGACACGACCAGCACGCAGACCACCAGCAGCTCGCAGACCACGACGACCACCCAGTCGAACAACGGCACGGGCCAGGACGACAGCGGCGACCCGACCCAGTCCAATACGGACTTCGGCAACATGGGCTCGATGACCACCGAGACCACGACGACCGGAAACTCGCACTCGGAGTCGCGCAGCCGCAGTTCCGGCGGCGAGGTGGACATCGGCTACCACGACGACAACCACGACGACTGGGGCAGCGATCGCCACCATGGCGGCTGGTCGGTGCGTGACAGCGATCTGTTTGGTGACTGGACCCTGGGCCAGGAAAACGGCTCCAGCTGCACCATCACGCTGAAGGACAGCCAATGGTTCGGCGGCTATGGCGCGTGGGTGCCGGCCGGCTGCCCCGATGGCTTCTTCTCGGTCAACCGCTGGCTGCTGTCCGGCAACCAGTTGCTGCTGACCGACACCAACAACCAGGTCATCGCGCGCTTCCGTCCCAGCGGTGGCGGACGCTGGTCGGGCCGCCGCGAATCGGATGGAACCCGCATCTACCTCAACCCGAGGCAGCGCTGAGCGAGCCGTATACGCGGCACGGACACCCCGCATCGCACCATGGGGTGTCCGTTCCCTCTGCCCCCTCACATGGCCGCTCCCACGGGCTCACGCCTGGTCGTCTACGCCGCGCTGTTCGGCAACCTCGCCATCGCCATCGCCAAGTTCATCGCTGCCGGCATTTCCGGCAGCTCGGCCATGCTGAGCGAAGGCGTCCATTCCCTGGTCGACACGCTGAACGAAGTCCTGCTGCTGTACGGCCTGCACCGTGCAGAGAAGTCTCCCGACACGCTGCACCCCTTCGGTTACGGGCGTGAGCTGTATTTCTGGAGCTTCATCGTCGCCCTGCTGGTGTTTGCCGCCGGTGCGGGCGTATCGGCGTACGAAGGGATCCAGCACATCCGCCACCCGCAGCCGGCCACGAACCATGGCCTCAGCTACACGGTACTGGGCGTATCGCTGCTGTTCGAGGGCACGTCGTGGTACATCGCCCTGCGCGAGTTCCGCCGCAGCAAGGGGCGCATGGGCTACTTCGAAGCCTTCCGGCGCAGCAAGGATCCCTCCACGTTCACCGTGCTGCTGGAAGACAGCGCCGCGCTGCTGGGCCTGGGTTTCGCCCTGGCCGGCCTGCTGGCCGCGCAGCTGCTGGAGATGCCCGTGCTCGATGGCGTGGCCTCCCTGTGCATCGCGGCCGTGCTCGCCGTGACCGCTTTCCTGCTGGCGCGGGAAACCAAGGGCCTGCTGGTAGGCGAGCCGGCCCACCCGGCGGTGGCGCAGCGGATCATGGCCGTGGCGGTCACCGATCCTGACCTGCTGCGTGCCAACGGCGTGACCACCATGCAGATGGGTCCCGAGCAGGTGGTGGCGATGCTCAGCGCGGAGTTCGAGGACGACCGGCGTACGCCACAGATCGAAGCCTGCATCACCCGTATCGAGACGGCGGTCAAGGACGAATTTCCCGAACTGGTGGCACTGTTCGTCAAGCCGCAGACCCCGGAAGTCTTTGCTGCACGCCAGGCCGCGCTGAAGCAGAACAACTGAGACAGCGGCAGCCGGCATCACGCAGGCATCACCCGGGAACGCACGATGCTAACCCTTGCCCCGGTAGCGCGGGGCCTGCCCCGCCCTTCCCGACAGAAGCCAGCGCGCCAGTTATGGATGAAGCTTTCAGACTCTGTGAGATCGACCGCCTGGGCCTGCTCGACACGCCCTCCGAACCCGTCTTTGATGCCATCGTCGCGGCCGCCCAAGCTGCGACCGGCATGCCGATGGGGCTGATTTCCATCGTTGCCGAGCACCGGCAATGGTTCAAGGCCAACATCGGCCTGCCCGGCACCAGCGAAACCCCGCGCGACATTTCGTTCTGCACGCATGCCATCGAGCGCGACGCGCTGATGGAGATTCCTGATGCGCGCCAGGACCCGCTGTTCGCGGCCAATCCGCTGGTCACCGGCGGCCCACGCATACGTCACTACGCGGGCATCCCGCTGGGCACCGCGCATGGCGCCCGCATCGGCACCCTGTGCCTGCTCGATACGATGCCCGGCGTGCTCTCGCCCTCGCAGCGCGAACTGATGGTGCACCTGGGCCGGGTGACCACCCAGGTGCTGGAACAGCGCGCCGCGCTGCTGCAGAAGGTCGACCAGGCCCAGCACCTGCACAGCGACCTCAAGCGCAGCGAGGATTTCCTCGAACGCACCAACACCGCCGCCAGGGTGGGCGGCTGGGAACTGGACCTGACCAGCAACGAGGTGCGCTGGACCCGCGAGACCAAGCAGATCCACGGCGTGCGCTCCAGCTACCAGCCAACCCTGGACAGCGCCCTGTCCTTCTACCGCGATGACAGCCGCGCCATCATCGAGGCGTCGGTCAAGCGCTGCGTCGAGGCCGGCACGCCCTGGGAAGTGCAGTTGCCGATGACCACCGCCGATGGCCGTGCGATCTGGACCCGCGTGGTCGGCAGCCGCCAGCAGGTGGAGGGACGGCCACGCCTGGTCGGCGCCATCCAGGACATCACCGAGGAACGCGCGGTGCTGGATGCGCTGGAAGCCAGCGAAGTGCGCTACCGGCGCCTGTTCCACTACAGCCTGGGCCTGATCTGCACGCACACGCTGGACGGTACGGTCACCTCGGTAAATCCAGCGGCGGTGCAGTCGCTGGGCTTCCCCGAAAGCCAGATGGTCGGCCGCAGCCTGTGCGATCTGATGCCACCGGAGAAGCGCGATGCCTTCAAGGCCTACCTCGCGCGGATCGAAAGCAACCATACCGATGCCGGTGTCATCGAGCTGATCGCGGCCGATGGCAGCCGCCGCTACTGGGCCTACAACAACGTGCTGGACAGCGAGGCGCATCCACCGTTCGTGCTCGGCCACGCGCAGGACGTCACCGCGCTGCGGCAGCAGGAAGAGCGCCTGCGCGAACTGTCCCAGCGCGACCCGCTGACCCTGTGCCACAACCGCCGCTACCTGCACCGGCTGGAACAGCTGGAAACCGAATCCTGGGCCTGCGTGGTGTTCGACCTGGACCATTTCAAGCAGGTCAACGACACCCAGGGCCATCGCCGCGGCGACGCCATCCTGGTGGAGTTCGCTGCGTTCCTGCGCTCGCCGCTGGGGGCAGGCGAAAGTGAGGTCCGGCTCGGCGGCGACGAGTTCATGGTGGTGTTGATCCAGCCGGGTCGCGAGCGCCTGCAGGCCTTGCTTGACTGGTATGAGGTCAATGCCGGGCTTGCCCCGATCGCGTTCTCGATGGGCGCGGCCACGCATGCCCTCGGCGAGGTGGTGGCCGATACCATCCATCGCGCCGACAACACCCTTTACAGCACCCGAAAGCGGGTGCGTCGGCGCAAGCGGGAGGATGATCCCGTGATGCCTGCGGGATCCACGTCCACATCCGATTGAGCCTCCCGTCACGCTCTGCAGCCAGCATTGCGATCACTCTGTCAGCACGTTCTACGGAGATGCTGCCATGCCCAATACCGGTCGATTTTTCGTATTGGCCCTCGATGCAGACAGGGATACGGCAGGCGCCATCGCGCAGATCCGTTCGATGGCGCTGCGCTGCGAAGCCTGCGGTGAAGTCACCCGCACCGAGGGCACGCAGATCGCGCGCCTGAGCGGGGGCACCGTGCTTGCCTGTGCCCACTGCGGAGCCACGCAGGCCGTGGCCAATGCGCGGCTGGAAGAATGTGATCACGTAGTGACAGTCGCATCACCTGCCACTGCCACGGCCAGCCCTCGCCCCCTGCCCGGCCGAGGGCGCGGCTGACGCCCGCGGCGCCGCTCAGGCCGCGCAGCTGGGCCCGAGCAGGAAGTCACCCATGCGCTGCAGTTCGTCATCCAGCGCATTGCGGAATGCGACCTCGCGCGGCGCCTTGCCGCTGGCGTAGCCAAACGTCGGCTGCAGGCCGCCGTCGCGCACGCTGATGTTGGCCCAGCCGATCACCTGGTCGCGCCACAGCAACGGCAATGCGTAGTAGCCGAAGCGGCGCTTTGGCGCAGGCGTATAGGCCTCGAACTTGTACACCCACCCCCACAGCAGCTCGAAGCGCCGGCGATCCCAGGTCACCGGATCGAAGGGCGCGAGCAGGCGCACCTGCTCATCCACCTGGAAGCGCCGCGAACGCGGGTTTTCTTCGACCGGCCAGTACCAGGTGGTGCCATCGACAACGGCACTGGCCAGTGCCTGCCGGGCATCACGCAATGCCTGCTGCAGCGGCGCAGCCAAGTGTGGCGCGCCATAACCGAGCAGCCGCACGAGATAGGTCAGGCTGGCGGCTGGCAATGGCGCGTAGGTGCGCACCACCAGGTCGATGAGCGCGGCTGCCCGTAGCGCCTGCGCAGCGGCCCCGGCATCCGCCAGCGGGTGGTCGGCGATGCTGTAGATGCGGGTACCACTGTCACGCCGCTGCACGCGCAACATGCCGCGGTAGTGCATGCCATCGAGCAGGTGCGTGCTGGCATTGCTGGTGCCGCCCCAATAGTTGGTCACCCGCCCATGGGCAAAGGCCTGGTCCACCTCGCGCGGGTGGACACTGCCACGCGCCTGCACGAATTCCAGCACTTCGGCCGCCCGGCGCCGGGTGGCGGTGTCCCATACCCGCTTGGACACCCGCGGGTGCATCAACGCCAGGTGCTCGCGCGGCAGGAACCCATAATTGACCAGGCAGTCTTCTTCCACCGGCAGCCGCGCATAGCGCCGCTCCAGGTCACCGGCCCGGTAGCCCTTCACCCGGTGGCGCAGGATCAGATCCTGGGCGCGGGCCGGTGCCCGTATGGGATCCGCCTGCACGAACCCGAGGCGACGGATCGCCGCCAGCAGGGTGGTCGGCGTGAACAGCGTGCGCGCCACTGCATGGCGGCGCAGTTCATCAAGGCTGGGCATGGCAGGCATAGCGCATTGTAGGGTCGCGCGCGCTCGACTGGCATTGAAAAAGCCAACTATGCTTGCCATTCCCGCAAGTGAGGCAACGCCATGCGCACGCTCTATCCCTCGGTCACGCCCTACCGCGAGCACCGCCTCGCCGTGGATGCGCTGCACACGCTGCATCTCGAGGAGTGTGGCAATCCCGATGGCATCCCCGTCGTATTCCTGCATGGCGGACCCGGAGCGGGCGTCTCGCCTACGCATCGACGCTTCTTCGACCCGGCGCGCTATCGCATCGTGCTGATCGACCAGCGCGGCTGCGGACGCTCCACTCCCTTCGGCGAGCTGCGCGACAACACCACCGCGCACCTGGTGCAGGACATCGAGCGTGTGCGCGTGAACCTGGGCATCGAGCGCTGGCTGGTGTTCGGCGGCTCCTGGGGGTCCACCCTGGCGCTGGCCTATGCGCAGGCCCATCCCGAGCGCGCGAGCGGCGTGATCGTGCGCGGCGTATACCTGGGCCGCGCCGAAGAGAACGCGTGGTTCAACCAGGCCGACGGCGGTGCGCGCTGGATCTTCCCCGAGCGCTGGGCGCGCTACGAGGCGCATATTCCTGAAGAAGAGCGTGGCGACCTGATTGCTGCGTACTGGAAGCGGCTGGACAGCCCTGACCCACAGACGCAGATCGCCGCCGCCCTGGCCTGGCTGGGCTGGGAGGACAACGCCGCCACCCTGGTGCATGACGTCGAAGCGGTCTCCGACGCCGATCCGCTCGACACGCTGGCCAAGGCACGCATCGAGGCCCATTACTTCCGCCACAACGCGTTTCTCGAACATGGGCAACTGCTGCGTGGCGTCGATCGCATCCGCCACCTGCCCGGGGTGATCGTGCAGGGGCGCTACGACATCATCTGCCCGGCGCGCAGCGCCTGGGACCTCGCCTGCGCCTGGCCGGAAGCCCGGCTGGAGATGGTGTTGTCCGGGCACAGCGCCACCGAAACGGCCACGACCGATGCACTGGTGCGCGCGACGGACGCATTCGCGGATCGTTCCGCGTAGTTGTAGATCCACGCCACGCGTGGATGCCATTCATCGCACATCGCGCGTGTTGCCTATACCAACGTATAGCCGCGCTTACCCACGGGCATCTAGGCCCGGCGCAGCCCTGCGCGGACAATAGCGGCACTGGGCCACGACGGCCTTGCCCACGGAGACGCTGATGGACCCCGACCCTGCCGGGCGCGCCGCGCCCTGGATCAGTAACCCCCCTTCCCTGCTGGCGCCCATCGCCGGTCCCCGTCCGCACGCGTGATGGGGGCCCCGGGCGTCGCCTGCCCGGAGTATCCCCATGTCCTGCACGATCCTCTACATCACCCTGCGCCGCCTGATCGCTGAGCGCGACCGCGCAGGCCTGCGCAGCCGCCTGCTGCAGCACGGCCCCGTCCTGTTCGCCCATGCGCTGGCGCTCGGTTCGCCGCGCGTCGTCGCCGATGCGTTGTCGCTGCTGCCGATCAGCGAGCGCATGACGGCGCTGCGCCACCTGCCCCAACCCCTGCGCGATGCCATGAAGCCGCTGTGCATCGGCGGCAGCCAGCGCCTGCACCTGCAGCCGTGGTCACCCCCGGTGCCCACCCTGCGCCGCGCCTGACCCACGCCACTCCACGACCCGGCGCACCCGGGTCGGCACCTCCGAGGATGACCCCATGAGCCTGCTCAACGCCTGGTTCAATGCCTTCCTGCGCAGCCGTCGCGCGGGCAGCCTGTTCCGCCGCCGCGCCCTGCCCGAGTCCGGCTTCGGCCGCGGCGCAGCGGAAGCGGCGCCTTCCACGCTTACCGAGGGCCTGCTCCGCCTGGCCCAGCTCGACGATGCCCGCCTGCTGGCCGCACTAGATTCGCACGCCGATGGCCTCAGCCCGCAGGAGGCCAGCGAGCGCTTTGCCCGGCTCGGCCCCAATGAAGTCGATCACGAAAAGCCGCTGCCGTGGTGGCGCCACCTGTGGCAGTGCTACCGCAATCCGTTCAACCTGCTGCTGAGCGTGCTGGCCGCTGTTTCCTGGCTGACCGAGGACGCCAAGGCCACGGTGGTGATCGGTGCGATGGTCCTGCTGTCCACCCTCATCCGCTTCGTGCAGGAAGGACGCTCCAACCGCGCCGCCGAGCGGCTGAAGGCGCTGGTCGGCAACACCTCGCGGGTACTGCGGCGCAGCGCGGGCACCGAGGCCGCGGAGCTGGCCGGCCAGTACTTCGGCGCGCACCTGCACAGCCGCCGTCCGGCGCGCCTGCTCGACCTGCCGATCCGCGAGCTGGTGCCGGGCGACCACATCGTGCTCTCCGCCGGCGACATGATCCCGGCCGACTGCCGCGTGCTGACCGCGAAGGATCTGTTCGTCGCGCAGGCGGCGATGACCGGCGAGTCGCTGCCGGTGGAGAAGTTCACCAGCCCGGGTGCCGCTGACGCCGGCCTGATGGAACAGGCCAACCTGCTGTTCATGGGCACGAACGTGGTGTCCGGCACGGCGACGGCGGTGGTGCTGGCCACCGGCAACCGCACCTACTTCGGCACCTTGGCCCAGCGAAGCACCGCTACCGAGCGCGCGCCGACCGCGTTCCAGGCCGGGGTCAACAGTGTCAGCTGGCTGCTGATCCGCTTCGCCCTGGTCATGGTGCCGTTCGTGCTGCTCATCAACGGCTGGACCAAGGGCGACTGGACCGAAGCCTTCCTGTTTGCACTGTCGGTGGCGGTGGGCCTTACCCCGGAAATGCTGCCCATGATCGTCACCTCAACCCTCGCCAAGGGCGCCGTGCTGCTGTCGCGCAAGCGGGTGATCGTCAAGCGCCTGGATGCCATCCAGAATTTCGGCGCGATGGAGGTGCTGTGCACCGACAAGACCGGCACCCTCACCCAGGACCGCATCGCCCTGGAGCGCCACACCGATGTATTCGGGCAGGACTCGGAGGACGTGCTGAAGTTCGCCTACCTCAACAGCCATTTCCAGACCGGGCTGATCAACCTGCTCGATCGCGCCGTATTGGAGCACGTCGAGCTGCAGAGCTCGCTGCGCCTGTCGCAGGATTACCGCAAGGTCGACGAGATTCCGTTCGACTTCCAGCGCCGCCGCATGTCGGTGGTAGTGGCCGAGCGCGATGACCACCACGAGTTGATCTGCAAGGGTGCGGTGGAGGAAATGCTGGCGGTGTGCAGCACCGTGCGCGAGGGCGGGCACGACCAGCCGCTGGACGCGGCGCGGCTGGCGCGGGTGCGGCAGACCACCGAGGAACTGAACGAACAGGGGCTGCGCGTGGTGGCCGTGGCGATGAAGGAAACTGCGGCCAGCCAGTCGGTGTACTCGCAGGCCGACGAGTGCGGGCTGACCCTGCTCGGCTACGTGGCCTTCCTCGACCCGCCCAAGGAGTCGGCCGCTCAAGCCCTGCAGGCACTGGCCGCGCATGGCGTGGAGGTCAAGGTCTTCACCGGCGACAACGAGCTGGTGACCGCGCGTGTCTGCGCCCAGGTCGGGCTGGACGTCGATGCCATTCTGACCGGCCCTCAGATCGAACGCATGGAGGATGCCGCGCTCTCGCAGGCACTGCAGCAGCACCGCGTCTTCGCCCGCCTCACGCCGCTGCACAAGGAACGCCTGGTGCGCGGCCTGCGCGCACAGGGCAAGGTGGTGGGCTTCCTGGGCGACGGCATCAACGACGCACCGGCCCTGCGCGCGGCCGACATCGGCATCAGCGTGGACAGCGCGGTGGACATCGCCAAGGAGGCCGCCGACATCATCCTGCTGGAAAAGAGCCTGATGGTGCTGGAGGACGGCGTCGTGCAGGGCCGCCGCACGTTCTGCAACATGCTCAAGTACATCCGCATGACCGCCAGCTCCAATTTCGGCAACGTGTTCTCGGTACTGGTCGCTTCGGCCTTCCTTCCCTTCCTGCCGATGCTGCCGCTGCAGCTGCTGGTGCAGAACCTGCTGTATGACATCTCGCAGATCGCCATTCCATTCGACAACGTCGACGAGGAACTGGTGCGGCAGCCGCTGAAGTGGAATCCGGCGGACATCGGCCGCTTCATGGTGTTCTTCGGGCCGATCAGTTCGATCTTCGACCTGTGCTGCTTCGCGCTGATGTGGCATGTGTTCGATGCGCGCACGGCCGCCGACCAGAGCCTGTTCCAGTCCGGCTGGTTCGTCGTCGGCCTGCTGACCCAGACCCTGATCGTGCACATGATCCGCACGCCCAAGGTGCCGTTCCTGCAGAGCATCGCCGCACCGGCGCTGCTGCTGATGACCGGCGCGATCATGGCCATCGGCGTGCTGCTGCCGATGAGCCCGCTGGCCGGTTACTTCAAGCTGCAGGCCCTGCCGCTGGGTTACTGGCCGTTCCTGGTGGCGATCCTGTTCGGCTATGCGGTGCTGACCACGGCAATGAAGCAGCTCTACATCCGCCGCTACGGGTGGCAGTGATGATCGCGTTGCAGGTGAACCTGCCGCCGTTCGACGCAGGCGCGACGCTCGGCTCGCTGCTCAGCCTGACCGTTGCGTTCGTGCTGGGTGCGGCCATCGGCCTGGAACGGCAGCTGCGGCAACGCACGGCCGGGCTGCGCACCAACACGCTGGTGGCGGTCGGCGCCGCCGTCTTCGTCGATCTGGCGGTGCGCTTCCATGATCTGTACGGCGGCCCGCCCTCGCCGCTGCACGTGGTGGCCTACGTCATCTCCGGCGTCGGCTTCCTCGGCGCCGGCGCGATCATGAAGGATGGTGCGCAGGTTTCGGGCCTGAACACCGCCGCGACCCTGTGGGGTTCGGCCGCGGTCGGGGCCTGTGCCGGCGTCAAGCTGCTGCCGGAAGCGATGATGGCAGCCGTGTTCGTGCTGGCCGCCAACACCCTGCTGCGGCCAGTGGTGAACCGCATCCAGCGGCAACCGCTGGCAGAGGGCTTCGGCGAGGCGACCTATGCGATCAACGTCGTCTGCCAGCGCGAGCAGCAGGCCGAAGTGCTGGACCGCCTGTTGTTGCTGCTGGAACAGGCGCAATACCCAGTACGGGCGGTGGACCAGCGGCCGTTCGGCGAACGCGACGTGGAGATCGAGGCGGTGCTGTATGCCACCTCGGTCGATGCAGCCGAACTGGATGCGGTGCTGGAGAACCTGGCCGGTACACCCGGTGTGCTGCAGGGATTCTGGAACGCCAGCCTGGAAGAGTGACACCCGCCCCGGTAGCGCCGGGCCATGCCCGGCGAGCGCGCAGCGCGGCCGACCGCCGGGCCCACCGTGCATGACCCAGCGTCACCCAGCCGCTTATCATCCCCCCACCACCCGCCAGGGAGCCCCACCCGATGCCGTCGCTGTCGCCCCGCCGCCCGCTGGCGCTGTTCGCCCTGATCGTGGTGATGGGGGCGATCTTCCTGCTGGACACCCTCACCGACTACGCGGTGGCCGCTGCCTGCTTCTACGCGGCCGTCATCCTCGCCGCGTCGCGGCTGATGTCGGCGCGCGGCCTGCTCTTCCTGGCGGCGGCCTGCATCGCCCTGACGGGCCTCAGCTTCTTCCTGACCCGCTTCGGCACCTATCGCATCGGCCTGGTCAACTCGACTATCGGCATGCTGGTCATCGGCATCACCACCTGGCTGGTGCTGAAGATGGAAGCTGCCAAGGCCGCCGTGCAGGAAGCACAGGCGCGCCTGCTGCGGGTCGCGCGGGCCTCCACGGTGGGTGAGCTGACGACGTCGATCGCCCACGAAGTGAACCAGCCGCTGGCGGCCATTGCCAGCAGTGCCGAGGCCGGCCAGCGCTGGTTGGCGCAATCGCCCCCCAACGTTGACAAGGCGCTGCAGGCCATAGCCCGCATCCTGTCCGATGCACATCGTGCCAGTGACGTGATTGCCCGTATCCGTGGCCTGACCCAGGGCGCGGCACCGGAACGCCGCGCCTTCGATCTGAACCAGGCCGTACAGGACATGCTCGCGCTGTCGCGCAGCGAACTCGACCAGCACCACGTAGACGTGTCACTGCTGCTGGATACCGAGCTGCCGCCGGTCTTCGCCGACCCGGTGCAGGTACAGCAGGTGATCGGCAACCTGCTGCTGAACGCGGTCGATGCGATGGCCCGGCTGCCCCCGGGCGAGCGCCGCGTGGCCCTGGTGACAGCACGCGATGGCCGCGGCCAGGCCAGCCTGAGCGTGCGTGACCGCGGCATCGGCCTGCCCACGGATCAGCCGGACCGCGTCTTTGATGCCTTCTGGACCACCAAGGCCCATGGCCTCGGCCTGGGCCTCAGCCTGAGCCGTTCGATGATCGAGGCCAATGGTGGCCGCATCCGCGCCGAACGACCGGCCGGGGGTGGCGCCTGTTTCGTGTTCGAACTGCCCACCGCGGGCAAGGATGATCATGCGTAAGCCGTTGACACCTCCGGCCGACGCGGCCCCCATCGTCTATGTGATCGATGACGATGCATCCGTGCGCGCCGCGCTGGAAGACCTGCTGGCGTCGATGGGCCTGCAGGTGCGGGCATTCGCCTCCACCCAGGCCTTCCTCGATCATCCCCGCGACGATGCGCCGGCCTGCCTGGTGCTGGACGTGCGCATGCCCGGACAGAGTGGCCTGGACTTCCACCGCAGCATGGCGGATCTGGGCCTGCAGGTGCCGGTGGTGTTCATCACCGGCCACGGCGACATCGCCATGGGCGTCAATGCGATCAAGGCCGGCGCCATCGAATTCCTGACCAAGCCCTTCCGCGACCAGGAACTGCTGGACGCCATCCACAAGGGCATCGCCCTGGACCGCGAGCGGCGCCGCGAGGGCGAGGCGCTGGGCGAGCTGCAGGCACGCTGGCAGACCCTCAGCGCCGGTGAGCGCGAGGTGGTGGACGGCGTGGTGCGCGGCCGCCTCAACAAGCAGATCGCCGCCGACCTCGGCGTCAGCGAGATCACGGTGAAAGTGCGGCGCGCGCAGGTGATGCGCAAGATGGAAGCGCGCACCCTGGTTGACCTCGTGCGCATGTACGACCGCCTGCAGGCTGCTGCGCCATGAAGCCTCACCTGTAGCGCCGAGCCGTGCTCGACTGCTCACGCCTTTGTAGAGTCGAGCCATGCTCGACTGCTTTTCTTATAGGAGCCATGAAGAATTCGCGCAACGCGGCAAAAACCGGCCGTGATAGCGTCTTCGCACCTTCCCGACCGATCCCTCCGAATGCGCATCCTGCCCCTTGCCTTCGCCTTGGCCACCGCCCTGCCGCTGGCGGCCCACGCTGCCGGACCGGCGCTGCCGCAACTGCGCGCGTACACCGTCGATGCGTCGTGGCTGCAGCCCATCGCGCCGCTGCAGATCGCCGACCACACCTGGCAGATCGGCACCGCGGACCTCACCGCCCTGCTGGTGCAGACCCCGCAGGGCGCGGTGCTGCTGGACGGCGGCATGCCGCAGATGGCCGACCACCTGCTGCACAACCTGCAGCTGCGTGGCGTGGCCCCGGCTGACCTGCGGGTGATCCTGCTCAGCCACGCCCACGCCGACCATGCCGGCCCGGTGGCCGAACTCAAGCGCCGCACGGGCGCGCGCGTGCTGGCCAATGCCGAATCGGCGGTACTGCTGGCCCGCGGCGGCACCGACGACCTGCACTTCGGCGACCGGTTCACCTTTGCGCCGGCACAGGTGGATCGCATCATCATGGACGGCGAGACGGTGGACGTCGGCGGCATGCGTTTCACCGCCCACTTCACGCCCGGCCACACACCCGGCAGCACCGCGTGGACCTGGACCGACACCCGCAACGGCACGCCGGTGCGCATCGCGTATGCGGACAGCCTGAGTGCGCCGGGTTACACGCTGAAGGACAACCCGCGCTATCCGCACCTGGTCGAGGACTTCCGCCGCAGTTTCGCCACCGTGCGCGCCCTGCCCTGCGACGTGCTGTTGACCCCGCATCCGGGTGCCAGTGGCTGGGACTACGCGGCCGGCAGCAAGGCCGGTGACAAGGCCATGACCTGCGGCGCGTATGCCGATGCCGCCGAACAGAAGCTCGACGCAGCCCTGACCCGGTAGAGTCGAGCTTGCTCGACTGCTCTGGAGCAGCCGAGCATGGCTCGGCTCTACAGAATGCACGGGCCGCTACGGCGCCTCGACCAGCGCGCGCACCCGCACCGGGATCGACTTCGCTGCGGGCGTGCCGCTGATGCGATCGTAGTAGTCCAGCGGCAACAGCGGATTCAGTTCCGGGTAGTAGCCGGCCAGCGCGCCGCGCGGCATCGGGTAGTCCAGCACGGTCAGGCCATCGATGCGCCGCACGACGCCATCGTCGGCGATCGTTTCCAGGCTTACCCGCGCTTCCTTGCCCAGCCCGCGTGCCAGCCGGTCCTCGATGTTCATGAACACCACGTTGCGGTCGTTGTACACGCCCCGGTAGCGATCGCTGTAGCTGTAGATGGTGGTGTTGTACTGGTCGTGCGAACGCACCGTGGCCAGGCGCAGCATCTCCGGGTCGTCCACCACGTCGTTCACCTCCAGGCCGGGCATCACCAGGATGTTGGCCTTGCCGGTGTCGGTCGGCCACACCCGGCGGCGCGGCGGGATGTCCAGGTGGAAGCCATGCGGTTGCTGGATGCGCTCGTTGAAGCCGGCATAGATCTCCGGGTAGACGGCTGCGATCAGCTCGCGGATCGGCGCGTAATCGTGCATGCAGGCCGCCCAGTCCACACGGCTGTCCGGCAGCGTGGCCATCGCCATGCGGCAGACGATCTCGACCTCCGGCAGCACGTGCTCGCTGACCGGCTCGAGCACGCCGCGCGAGGCGCTGACATTGGACATCGCATCTTCGATGGTCACGAACTGCTCGCCGGTCGGCGTGCGGATCCACTCCGAGCGCGCCACCACCGGCAGGATCAGTGCATCACGGCCATGCACCAGGTGGCCGCGGTTGAGCTTGGTGGCGATGCCCACGGTCAGCTCCAGCCGCTGCATCGCCTCGTAGGCGCGCGGCGTATCGGGCACGGCATGGATGAAGTTGCCGCCCAGGCCGATGAACACCCGGGCCTGTCCATCAAGCATCGCCTGGATCGACTCGACCACATGATGGCCATGCGCGCGCGGCGGCTCGAAGCCGAACACCTCGCGCACCCGGTCCAGGTAGGCCGGCTTGGGCTTCTCGTCGATGCCCACGGTGCGGTCGCCCTGCACGTTGGAGTGTCCGCGGATGGGGCCGATCCCCGCGCCGCGCTTGCCGAAGTTGCCACGCAGCAACAGCAGGTTCGCGACCTGCTGCAGCAGGCGTGAACCGTACTGGTGCTGGGTCAGGCCCATGCCGTAGCAGATCACCGTGGCCTGCGAACGGATGTAGATATCCGCGCATCGCCGGATCTGCACCTCGGCGATGCCGGACACCCGCACGATCTCGTCCCACTCCTGCGCCAGCGCGTCCTCGCGCAGGGCATCCACGCCCAGGGTGTGCTCGGCCAGGAAGGCGTGGTCGAGCACCGCCTCGCCCTGCGCTTCGCGCTCGAACATCACCTTCATGATGCCCTTGAGGAAGGCCAGGTCACCGCCGATGCGGATGTGCACGAACTCGCTGGTGATCTCGGTCGATCCCAGCGTGGCCATCTGCACGATGTCCTGCGGCTCGGTGAAACGGATCAGCGCGCGCTCGGGCATCGGGTTCACCGCCACGATGGGGATGCCGCGTTTGCGCGCCTCCACCAGGTTGGTCATCATCCGCGGCGAATTGGTGCCGGTGTTCTGGCCCATCACGAAGATGGCCTCGGCGTGTTCGAAATCGTCCAGCACGATGGTGCCCTTGCCCACCCCGATCACCGGCGGCAGGCCGCGGCTGGTGGGCTCGTGGCACATGTTGGAACAATCCGGGAAATTGTTGGTGCCGAACTCACGCACGAAGATCGAGTACAGGAACGCCGCTTCGTTCGGCGTGCGCCCGGAGGTGTAGAACTCGGCCTGGTCGGGGTGGTCCAGGGCGCGCAGATGTTCGCCGATCAAGGCAAACGCCTCGTCCCAGGCGCAGGGCATGTAGTGGTCGCTGGCCGCGTCGTAGCGCATCGGCTCGGTCAACCGGCCCTGCATCTCCAGCCAGTAGTCACTCTGTTCCATCAGCTCGCTGACGCTGTGGGCGGCGAAGAATTCGCGGGTGACGCGGTGCTCGGTCGCTTCCCAGGCCAGGGCCTTGGCGCCGTTCTCGCAGAACTCGAACTTGCGCCGGTGGTCCGCGTCCGGGAAGGCGCAGCTGGGGCACTTGAAGCCACCCGGCTGGTTCATCGCCAGCAGTGCCTTCGAGCCCTTGCCGACCACGCTCTGCTGCAGCAGCACCTTGGCCGTTGCCCCGGCAGCACCCCAGCCACCGGCCGGCTGGTTGTAGGACGTGTATCGCGGCGGTTTCTGTTCGGACATGGCTCGGCAACCTGGTGGCGCGCAAGGGACCGGGTCCAGTCAAGCACGACCGCGGCCGTCGTGCCATTACCCGGAGGAGGGGTGCCAGCCTGCCACGGCAACGGTTACAACGGCGTCTTCCCGTGATCGCTGCGCTATCCTGCGGCGGTAGATGGCCTTCGTGCTCCACCCAGGACGTACTGCATGCCCGCACCGACACCGCTTTCCCCACCGCCGGCCGGTACCGCGCTGCGCACCTTGCAGCGCTGGCGGGAAACGGAGCAGGACGAACGGGTCGACCTCATCGCCGAAGAAGTACCGGTGGCGATGCGCTACAACGGCACCGCCTTCGCGGTGATGATGGCCACGCCCTGCGACCTGGAGGATTTCGCCCTGGGCTTCTCGCTCAGCGAAGGCCTGGTCACGCGGCCGCAGCAGGTGCTGTCGATCGACGTGCAGCCGCAGCTGGAAGGCATCGAGCTGAAGATGACCGTGGCCGAGGACGCGCCCGGTGCAGCGCTGGACCCGGCCAACGGGCGCCTGCTGCCGGGCCGGGGCGGCTGCGGTTTGTGCGGCACGCGGCAGTTGGAGGACGTCCTGCGGCCCCTGCCACCGATACGTGATCGCCGCAGCTATTCGCCCGTGGCGCTGCAGCGCGCACTGGCTGCGCTGGCGCAGCACCAGCCGATGAATGTTGCCAGCGGTTCCACCCATGCCGCCGCCTGGGCCGATGCCCGTGGTCGCATCGGCTGGGTGCGTGAGGATGTCGGCCGCCACAACGCCCTGGACAAGCTGATCGGGGCACTGCACCACAACGAGCATGGCAGCGAGGGTGGCCTGCTGGTGATTTCCAGCCGGGCAAGTTACGAAATGGTCAGCAAGGCGGCGCGCGCCGGCGCGAGCGTGCTGGCGGCGGTGTCGGCGCCCACGGCACTCGCCATCGACCTGGCCCGCAGCGCCGGCCTCTGCCTGGTGGGATTCGCGCGCGAGGGTGGATTCAATGTGTATACCCACCCCGAGCGGTTGCAGGCAGGGTAGAGTCGACTGTCAGTCGACTGCTCTTCCACGGACCGCCCGAAAACCCCGCGCTTCGCGCGATAGTCGACTGACAGTCGACTCTACCCGTCGGTCTTGCCTGGTTGCCCGCGCAGGCCTCAGCGCAGCGCGATCTTCGGGAAATCAACCGGCACGTCGAACGCCACGTTGACGTAGTTGGTGAACAGGTTGAGGGCGACGTGGGCGAGGATCTCGACGATCAGCTCATCATCGAAACCGGCATCACGTAGTGCCTGCACATCGGCGTCGCTGATCTGCGCCCGGTTCTCCACCACCTTCAGGACGAATGTAAGCGCGGCGGCCGTGGCCGGGTCGCTGGACTGGCCAACCTGGGCGGCGGCCATCTGCTCGCCGCTGGCACCGGCCTTGCGGCCCAGCACGGTGTGCGCGGCCAGGCAGTACTCGCAGGCATTGCGGTTGGCGATGGCGACAGCGATCTGCTCACCCAGCAGCGGCGACAGGCGGCCGCCGCCAAGGGCGCCGAACGAGCCCCACATGCTGGCCAGCGCCGCCGGCTAGTTGGCAACGGCGCGGAACATGGCCGGAGTGGCGCCGAAGGCGGCGTGTACCTGGCCCAGCAGGGCCTGGCGGTTGAGCCTGGCCTGCGCGCAGCTGCGGGCGGGCGCGCCGGTGAAGCAGGTCGCGGTGGACGTCGGCTTTGCCGATACCGCCTCGCTGTCCAAGGCCTTCCGCAAGCGGATGGGCGTCTCGCCGCGGGCGTGGCTGGCGCAGGCCGCGGCCCCGTAGCGTCGAGCTTGCTCGACGACCGCTTATGTAGAGTCGAGCCATGCTCGACTGTTTCGGCAAAAGGCAGTCGAGCATGGCTCGACTCTACAAGAGCCAGTCGAGCATGGCTCGACTCTACAACGGCGTTACGCCTTGCCGGCCGACAACAACCCGGCAATCCGCTCGGTCAGCTGCGTACGCACCTCGGCATCCAGCTGGCCTTCGTACATCGCCTCGTAGATCCACAGACCATCGGCGGCCAGCCGTGCCACGAAATCATCCAGCGCCGCCGGGTCCGCCACCGCCCTGGCCGGCGGCGATGGCGCCCAGCGCTTCACCACCGGGCCCCAGGGGCGTTCGCCGGCGTCCGGGTCCATCGATTCGAGCATGAACATCAACTCGGCACGGGTGGCGCTCTGTGCCGACACCCGCACGAAGGTCTGGTACCGCTCCAGCGCCGTCGCGTCGTCGGCGCGCTTGCCGAGCAACGCCTCCATCGACGCCTCCCAGGCCTTTACCAGGTGTTCGTCGATGCCGCGCAGCAGCGCTTCGCGCGAGGGGAAGTGGTACAGCAGGCCGCCGCGGGTCAGCTGCGCTTCGGCCGCCACCGATTCAAAGGTGACCGCGCCGAGACCGTCACGGTTGATGACGCTCACGGCGGCGTCGAGGATGCGGTCGCGCTTGCTGGTTCTCATCGCCGTTACTTTACGCGATCGCCTGCGCCGTCGCGGCCACCGACGCGCCCGCGCAGCAGGCGCGCCAGCACCGCGGCACCTGCGGCGAGCACCGCCATGATGACCAGCAGCACGATCTGGTAGCCGCGGTCATAGGCGGCCACCGCCTGCGCGAACCACGCCCCCTGCCGGCCTTCGCGCGCCAGGTGCAGTGCCTGGGTGAAGCCTTCGCGCGCCGCCGCGGGCATGTCCGCCGCATCGGGCAGGAACGCGCCATACATCGCCGCCCCCAGGCTGCCCAGCAGCGCCACTGCCAGCAGGCCGCCGAATTCATAGGAGACTTCTTCCACCGACGACGCCATGCCGGCGCGGTGTGCCGGCACGTTGTTGAGGATGGCGGTGGACGCCACCGAGATCGCCGCGCCCATGCCCACGCCGGTCAGCGCCATGCCCGCCACCACCCAGCCCACGCCATGCGGGAAACCGAACGCCACCACGGCGACACCCACCGCGCCGGTCGCCAGGCCGCCACAGATCAGCGGACGCAGGCCGACACGGTGCAGGATGCTGCCACCCAGGAGCGCACTGGGCAGGCTGCCCAACGCCGCGACCGAAACCAGCAGGCCGGCCTGCAGCGGGCTGAAGCCGGCCACCAGCTGGAAGCGCTGCGTGGTGACCAGCTGCAGGCCCGCCAGCGCGAACAGGGTGAACACCGCCGACAGCGTGCCGGCGAGAAAGGCGGGATTGCGGAAGATGGCGAAATCCAGCAGCGGATAGGCAAGGCGCTGCTGGCGACGCGCGAACGCAGCGCCGCTGACACCCGCCAGCAGCAGTGCACCCGCACCCAGGGCATACGAGGGCGGTGTGGCGATCAGCGACTTGATGGCCAGTACCAGCCCGGACAGTGCCGCCAGCGCCAGCAGC
Organism: Stenotrophomonas sp. ZAC14A_NAIMI4_1; assembly: GCF_003086915.1. Classification (NCBI taxonomy): domain Bacteria; kingdom Pseudomonadati; phylum Pseudomonadota; class Gammaproteobacteria; order Lysobacterales; family Lysobacteraceae; genus Stenotrophomonas; species Stenotrophomonas sp. ZAC14A_NAIMI4_1. The sequence goes on along the minus strand of NZ_CP026002.1, from coordinate 3,457,645 downwards.
GAGGACGGCATGTCCCAGGGGCGCGAGGTGTCGCGCTGGCCTTCCGGCGCCAGCAGCAGGGTCGCAATGAACGCCACCACCACCACCGGCACGTTGATCAGGAACACCGAACCCCACCAGAAATGCTGCAGCAGCAGGCCGCCGATGATCGGGCCGAGCGCTGCGCCAACGATGGCCACCGAACCCCAGAGGGCGATGGCGATGTTGCGTTCGCGCTCCTCGTGGAAGCTGAGGCCGATCAGGGCCAGGGTGGCCGGCATCATGGCCGCCGCACCGACGGCCAGGAAGGCACGCGCCGCGATCAACTGCGCGGGCGTGGCCGAGAACGCGGCCGCCAGCGAGGCGATACCGAACACGACCAGGCCGATCAGGAACATCCGGCGGTGGCCCAACCGGTCACCCAGGGTACCTGCGCCCAGCAGCAGGCCGGCCATCACCAGCGGGTAGGCGTTGATGATCCACAGCGCCTGCCCGGCGCTGGCGGACAGCTCCTCGGTCAGGGTGGGCAGCGCGGTGTACAGCACCGAGTTGTCCAGCGTGACCAGCAGCAGGCCGGCAGCCACGGTGAACAGCAGCGCCCAGCGACGGGCACGGGACAGGGCCGGAGCACCGGCCAGGGGCTGGGAAAGCGCCATGGAACAGACCTGCAGGAACGGGTTGAGGTTCGTAACTATACAGGACGTCCTGTATAGTTATCAGCGCGAACGATGGCGTGGTTCAGCTTTCGACTCTGTAGAGTCGAGCCATGCTCGACTGTTCTGGAGCAGCCGAGCATGGCCCGGCTCTACTGACGCGACGGCAGTCGAGCAAGCTCGCCTCTACAAACCCGGTCACCGGCAGCCTTCCGGCAACGCGGCGATGGTCGCCACCACCGCGCCCTGCATGCCCTGCCCCACGGCCATGTCGAGTTCGCCGCCGGTGCTGCCATGCTGCCGCTGCAGTTCGCCTTCGCAGAGTTCGCGCACATGGCGGCGCGCCGTGGCACGCAGCATGCTGCAGCGCCAGTCGCCCGGCCCCAGTGGCAGCACTGAATACACCACGCTGTTGCAGGCATCGCCGGCGCGCTCGACCAGGCTGTGGCCGGCGAAGTCGCGCGGCGGGCTGCTGTGCGTGGGATCGTAGTAACTGTCGGGGAAGCTGCGCGCGTACTGCTCGACATCCACCTGCAGGCGCTCTGGGCCTGCGTCCGGCAGCTGCAGCGGCTCGCCGCAGGCCGTGCTGTCGGCGCGATGCTGGATGTACTGGTAGATCGGCCGGTCGAGCCGGCGGTCCTGCGCGGTCACCGCACTGATCGCACCCAGCACCGGCAGCGCCGCGCGGTTGGCCATGCGCGCCAGCACGCCCGCCTCGGCCGGTACACACCGGTCACGCACGGTGGCCACCAGCAGGAACACCACGTCATCACGAAAGGCGCGATCCTCGAGCAGGTGCCGTTCGATGTCGGCCTGCAGCGCGGGAATGGGCGCAGGGAACGCCACTGGCGGCGGCCGCACCTGCGGCGTCCACCGCTGCCAGACCAGCAGCGCAGCGCCAAGCAGCAGGGCTGCGCCGATGCACAGCCAGCGCGCACGCGGCATCAACGGTCGATCGCCGTCAGCGTGGCCGCGTCCGCGTCATAGGACGCACTTGCGATGTCGGCCTCGAAACGCTTGATGCGCAGGTGGCCCGACAGCCGATAGGCATCCCACAGGTTGCCCAGTGCGATGGGCCGTTCCAGGGTCACGTGGATGATCTGGTTCGGCGGCGGTGGCGGCACATGGATGCAGGCACCGTAGAACGGCACGAACAGCAGTTCGTTCACGGCACCGGCATCGTCCATGGCCAGCGGCACCACGTAGCCATCCAGGTCGACCGCGCGACCGTCCACGCCATCGACCACGGCGGCCGAGCCGAACTGCTGGGCGCGGTCGGGGCTGGAATGGTCGATGGCCGCGCCCGGCGGCGTGCCCGAACCCGTGTCATCGATCAGCCCACCGATGCCGGACATCGCCCCCATGCCACCGCTGCGGTCGATGCCGATCTGCGGCGGCGGGCGCAGGAAGGCGTCGTCCTCGGGCATCAGGTCGCTCCACGCGGTGATCGCGGCATCGCTGGGCGCGGCCGTGTCCGCCGTGGCTGCTGCCTCCGGCCGCGTCGTGGCCACAGGAGTTTCTGCCGCCGCGGCAGGCACATCCCCACCGGGCCGGCTGCAGGCAGCCAGCAGCATCACCACCAGCACGCAGGCATTACGGTTCATAGGGCCTCAACTGCGGGTCAACCATGGTGTAGGCCGAACCGGCCAGATCATCGTCCACGCGTTCGCCGCGCAGGGTGCCGGCCAGGAAGAACGGCGAATACATGTCCGGCATGTCGATCGGGCGCGACAGCCGCACGTGCACGATCTGGTTCGGTGGCGGCGGCGGCACGTGGATGCAGGCGCCGTAGTACGGCACGAACAGGAACTCGGACAGGCGTCCGTCGGCGGCATTGGCCAGCGGCACCACGTAGCCGGGCAGGCGCACGACGCGGTCCAGCACCGCATCCACCGTGCGGAAGGTGCCGAACTGGGCCATGCGCCGGTTACCGCTGTGCTTCACCTCCGGGCCATCGCCACGCTCCAGCGCGGCCAGCTCATCGGCAGGCATCATCTGCAGCCAGTCCAGTTCCTGCTCGGCGACGGCAGCGGTCGCCGTGCCCTCCTGCACCGGCGCAGGTGGCAGGGCCTGCACACCGGTATCCACCGGCCGCTCGCAGCCGGCCAGCACCAGCATCAACGCAAGGGCGATCCAGGTGCGCATGGTTCAGCCCCCCGCCGAGAGGCCGTCGGCCACGGTGCGGCGGTAGGCCAGCAGCGCCGGCACCAGACCGGCCAATGTACTCAGCAGCAGCACCCCACCCACCCAGGCCAGCTCGCGCAGATCCGGCCAGACATGGGTGATCGACAGCCCGAAATTCGCCAGCGCCCAGCCACGCCCGGCCAGGCTGGCGCTGACCAGCACGGCCAGCGCCAGCACGCAGGCCATGCCACTGGTCGCCACCGCTTCCAGCACCAGCAGGCTGGCGATGTAGCGCGGCCGTGCACCGGTGGCGCGCAGCACGGCCATTTCGCGGCGGCGCTCCTGCAGGGTCGACACCAGCAGCGCCACCAGCGAGACCAGGCCCAGCAGCACCACCATCGCGCTGATCAGCTGCAGCGCCCGCTCGGCGGTCCCGAGCGACTGCCACAACTGCTGCAGGGTGACACCGGGCAGGATCGCCAGCAGGGCCTCATCGGGATAGTCATTGATGGCGCGCTGTACCGAGAACGTGGCAATGCGCGAGTTGAGGCCGAGCATGAAGGCGGTGATGCTGGTCGGCGTCAGGTCCAGGTGCCGTGCCTCCTCGGCGCTCACCGCGTGCCCGCGCAGCTGCACGCCCGAGCGCCAGTCCACGTGGATGGCCTCGATCGCCGGCAACGACACCAGCACCGAAGAATCCACCGGCGTGCCGGTACGCTGCAGCACGCCGCGGATGCGGAACGGCTTGTCGGCATGCCTGGCCAGGGTCACCGCGGCAGTGCCATGTGCCAGGATCATTTCATCGCCCACCCGTACGCCCTGCGCGCGGGCGACGTCGGCGCCGATGACCGCATCATAGAGATCATCGAACGGCGTGCCTTCGGCGAAGGCGAGCGGGTGCCCGGCCCCGTAGCGGTAATGCTGGAAGTAGCCGGCGGTCGTGCCGATGACCCGGTAGCCACGCCAGGAATCACCCAGCGACAGCGGCACCGCCCACTTCACCTGCGGCAGCGTGGACAGTTCCTGGTAGGACTGCCAGGACACGTTGTTGGTCGGGTCGCCGATGTGGAACACCGAATACAGCAGCAGGTTCACCGGCCCCGAGCGCGCGCCGACAATCAGATCGGTGCCGGAAACGGTGCTGGCAAACCCCTCGTGGGCCTGCACGCGGACGCGCTCCACGCCCAGCAGCAGCGTCACGCTGAGGGTGATGACCAGGACGGTAAGGGCCACGCTCAGCGCACGGCTGCGCAGGCTGGCCCAGGCAAGTTCAAGCATGGACGGCTCCGGCGTGGTTGATGTCCTGCAGTTGCACCACGCGGTCGAACAGCGGCTGCAGGCTGTCGTCATGGCTGACCACTACCGCCGTGGTGCCGGCGGCTGCACATTGCGCCGCCATGAGTTGCAGGAAGGCGGTGGCGGCGCCACGGTCGAGGGCCGAGGTCGGCTCATCGGCCAGCAGCACCGCAGGGCGGCCGATCAGCGCACGCGCGGCGGCCACCCGCTGCTGCTGGCCCACGCTGAGCGTGCCGGCCCGGCGCAGCAGCAGGTCCGGCGGCAGCTGCAGGGCCTGCAGCAGGCGCTTGATCTCATCATCGACCGGCCGGCCCACCCGCCCGCTGCGCAGCGGCGAGAAGCGCAGCCCCAGCGCGATGTTGTCGCGCACGCTGAGGAACGGCAGCAGGTTGAACTGCTGAAAGATCACGCCCAGCTGATCGGCACGGAAACGGTCGCGGGCCGACGGCCTGAGTGCGTGCAGCGGCGTACCGGCGACCCTCACCTCGCCCTGCTCCGGCGTCAGCACGCCCGCCAGCAGGCCCAGCAGTGTGCTCTTGCCCGAACCGCTGGCACCCCGCAGCAGCACACTGCTGCCCGGGGCAATCTGCAGCTGCGGAATATCCAGCACGGCGCGCCCGCCGTAGCTGAAACGCACCTGGTCCAGTGCGATCACCGCGGCGGACGTCATGGCGCCAGCACCACGCGCAGGTTGTCGGCGCTCAGCACGGTGCGGCCCTGGCCGGCCGGGGTGGCCGTGTTGACGATGACCTCGTGCAGGTTCGGGAAGGCCTTGGGCAGCGACAGCACCAGCACGCGCAATGCAGCGGGGTTGGCGCACTGGTAGCTCAGCTCGGCAGTGAAGCCTGCGTGCGCATGCTTGCCCGCTGCTGTGGCCGGCGTCGCTGCTGCGGCAGCGAATCCGTCGGCGTGCGCGTCACGGTGCAGCGGCGTGCACTGCGCTGCGCTGGGCAGGGTCAGCCAGTCGGCGCGCTTCAACGCAGCCAGTGCCGAGTCCAGCGCGGCCTGTTCGCCCGCGTTGGCCGGCGGCCGTTCGAAATCGAGGATGCCGATGCCCGGTGCCTGCAGGGCGAGCTCAAGCCTGCCCTGGTCCAGGGCGAGGTCGACGGTGGCCTGGCCATGCACGTGAGCACCGAGCTGGCGAACGTCATGGGCATGCACGGCGGGGGCGGCAAACAACAGGAACAGCAAAACAGAACGCTTCATGGGGGAGCCTCACTTTGTTACTATGTAACATTATGGACCACATCCCCACACCGCCCGCAAGGGCACTGCCCCAGCCGCCTGTTTCGGCACGCTGGCACCCCCGTCTCGATCTGGCCGGCGCCTGGCTGTCCCTGGCCTGCGCCGCGCACTGCGTCACCCTGCCCCTGCTGTTGGCCTTCGTGCCTGCGGCGATGATGGCGCTGCGTTCGTTCCAGCACCCGGCCCACGGCGCGATGACCGCGCTGCTGGTGATGTCACGCTGGGAATGGGTGTTCGCCCTGGTGGCATCCAGCGTGGCAGCCGCGAGCACCGCCTCCGGCTGGCGCCGGCATGGCCGGACCGGTCCGCCGCGCCTGGCCGCGTGCGGTGCGTTCGCGCTGCTGTCGTCCTCGCTGTACCTGCCACTGAAGGAATCGCTGGTGTGGCATGGCGTGGCGACCGCCTGTGGCGGCGTGCTGCTGGCCGCCGCGCATATCCGCAACCGCCGGGCGCTGCACCGCCCCCGGTAGGCGTCCACCTTGGTGGACGTTCCCAACGTGCCAACCAAGGTTGGCCTCTACATGGCGTCGGGGGCCAATCCCTGCGCATCGCGTTCGCGCAGCAGGTCGGCGAAGGCCTTCAACGCGGGGCGCTGCACCGCCCCCGGTAGGCGTCCACCTTGGTGGACGTTCCCAACGGGCCAACCAAGGTTGGCCTCTACACGGCGTCGGGGGCCAATCCCTGCGCATCGCGTTCGCGCAGCAGGTCGGCGAAGGCCTTCAACGGCGGCGGCAGGTGCCGGTGGCCTGGGAAGTACAGGTACAGGCCGGGGAACGGCGGGCACCAGGCATCCAGCACCGGCACCAGCGCGCCGCTGTCCAGGTCATCGCGGATATGCCATTCGGACAGGAAGGCCAGGCCAACCCCGGCCAGCGCCGCCGCCCGAGCCGCCTGCAGTTCACCCACCACCAGGCGCGCCGGTGGATCAACCTGCAGCACCTGGCCGCGGTGCTCCAGTTCCCAGCGATACACGCCGCCGTGCGACAGGCGCATGCGGATCGCGCCGTGCCCGGCCAGCGCATCGGGCGTATCCGGCGTACCGTGCGCGGCCAGGTACGCAGGCGACGCGACCACGCGCATGCGCTGCTGCCGATAAAGCGGCAAGGCCACCATGTCCTGTGGCACCTGCTCATGCAGGCGCACGCCGGCATCGAAGCCATCGGCGACGATGTCCACCAGCCGGGCCTCGGCGGACAGCTCCAGCCGCACCTGCGGGTAGCGCTGCACGAAGGCCGCCACCAACCCGGCCAGCATGCGCGTGCTTTCCGGCGGCACGCTGATGCGCAACGCGCCACTGGGGTGCTGCGCATCGCCGTGCAGTTCTTCGGCCGCCGCCTGGATCTCGGCCAGCGCAGGGCCGATGCGCGCGACGTAGCGTGCGCCGGCTTCGGTCAGGGCCACGCTGCGCGTGGTGCGGTGGAACAGACGAACCTGCAGGCGAGCCTCCAGGTTCGCCACGGCATGGCTCAGCGCCGAGGTGGACATGCCCAGTTCGCGCGCAGCCGCACGGAAGCTGCCGCGGCGGGCCACGGCCAGCACGGCATCAAGTTCAACCAGGCCGGAACGATGCATGGCACGCCTCCAATCATCCCGAAACTCGGGACACGCTATCCACGATAGACCGGATTCCCCGCACGGTCGAGCAGCGCCAGACTCTGCCCACACCCTCTCACTCCCCAGGAACCGGCCATGCAACGCATCGACCAGCATTTCATCAACGGCGCTTTCGTGGCGTCCCACGGCCAGCACGACGCCAACCTGCACAACCCCGCCACCGAAGCAGTCATCGGCACGGTACGGCTGGGCGACGCGGTCGATGCCGAACGTGCAGTGGCCGCGGCCAAGGCGGCCCTTCCCGCACAGGCCGCACGCAGCGTGGCCGAGCGCCTGGCCATGCTCGGCCGCTTCCGCGATGCGATGGCCGAGCGCCAGGATGCCCTGCACGCGGCGGTGCTGGCCGAGTACGGTGCGCCCTCAGCACGTTCGCGCTGGATGGTCGAGCACCCCGTGCAGGTGATCGACGAGGCGATGCGCGTGCTGGCCGATTTCCCGTTCCAGCGCAGCGTCGGCCAGGCCCAGGTGCATCTGCTGCCCGTGGGCGTGGCCGGCCTGATCACGCCCTGGAACAGCAATGCGTCCTTCATCTGCGGCAAGCTTGCGACCGCGCTGGCGGCCGGCTGTACCTCCGTGGTCAAGCCCAGCGAGATGTCCGCGCTGCAGACCCAGGTGGTGATGGAGGCGCTGCACGCGGCGCAGCTGCCGGCCGGCGTTGCCAACATCGTCAACGGCCTGGGCCAGGACGTCGGCGCCGTGCTCAGCGCATCGCCCGACGTGGCCAAGATCTCCTTCACCGGGTCCACCGCCACCGGCCGCGCGATCCTGCGCTCCAGTGCGGACACCTTCAAGCGTGTCACCCTCGAGCTGGGCGGCAAGTCGCCCACGGTGATCCTCGACGATGCCGACCCGCAGGCGGCCGCAGCGCTGGCCGTGCAGGCCGGTTTCATCAACAGTGGCCAGGCCTGCATTGCGGGAACCCGCATCCTGGTGCCCGAATCGCGCCGTTCGGCGTTCGAGGATGCCCTCGCGGCTGCCGTACGGGCCGTGCGCAGTGGCGACCCGCGCGATGCCGCGACCACGGTTGGGCCGATGGTCAGCGAACGGCAGTGGCAGCGCGTGCAGGGCTACATCACGACCGGCATCGCAGAAGGCGCGCGGCTGCTGGCCGGTGGCGAAGGGCGCCCCGAGGGGCTGCAGAAGGGCTGGTTCGTGCGCCCTACCCTTTTCACCGGCGTGCGCAACGACATGACCATTGCGCGCGAGGAAATCTTCGGGCCGGTGCTGTGCGTGATCGGCTACCGCGACGAGGAAGAGGCGGTCGCCATCGCCAACGACACCGCCTACGGATTGAGTGCGCTGGTGATCGGCAGCGATGAAGCGCGGGCGACGGCGGTGGCGCGGCAGATCCAGTCCGGCCGCGTGCTGGTGAATACCCTGCGGCATGAGCCGATGGCCCCCTTCGGCGGCATGAAGCAGTCGGGCATCGGCCGCGAGAGTGGCGCGTGGGGGCTGGAAGCGTTCCTGGAGGCACAGACGCTGGTGGTTGGCTGACCCACGCACGCCATCACTCGTCGAACGGCCGTTGCCCCAGCGTCTGCGTCACATGGTCCACGAAACAGGTGATGCGTGCCGCCAGGGCGGTGTTGCGGTAGTAGACCGCGTTGATCGGCTGCAGCACGTCCTGGGTCTGCCGCGCGAACAGCTGCACCAGCCGCCCTGCGCGGCGATCCTCACGGGTGAGGAAGTCGGATAGGCAGGCAATGCCCAGCCCGGCCACCGCCATCTGCCGCAGCGTTTCACCACTGGACGACGCGATGGCCGGCTGGATGACGAACGGGCCGCCGTCGGCGTCACGCAGCGGCCATTCGTTGAGCGAGCTGGGCTGGGTGAAGCCCAGCAGATCATGGTCGCGCAACTGGGCGATGCGGCTGGGCGTGCCCCGCCGCTGCAGGTAGTCCGGGCTGGCCACCACGCGGATGCGGCTGTGGCCGATCGGCCGCGCGTGCAGGGTGGAATCACGCAGCACGCCGATGCGGAACGCCACATCGGTGCGCTTTTCGATCAGGTCGGTGATGCCCTCGTTGGAGTTCAGTTCCAGCTCGACCTGCGGGTAGCGTTCGCGAAAGCCCGCTAGCAACGGCACGATCACGTGCAGCATGAAGGGCGTGGCGGCATCCACGCGCAGGCGTCCCACCGGCTGCAGGCGGCGGGCGGCCATCTGTTCCTCGGCCTCGTCCACCGTGGCCAGGATGGTACGCGCGTACTCGAGGAAGGCCGCGCCTTCTTCGGTCAGTTCAAGGCGCCGGGTGGTCCGCCGCAGCAGCGTGGTCTGCAGCTTGTCCTCCAGCCGCGCCAGCGTACGGCTGGTAGCCGAGATGGTCAGCTCCAGTGCCTCGGCCGCTGCGGTGATCGAGCCGCTGTCGACCACCGCCACGAAGGCCTTCATCTCATCCAGGGTGGTCTTCATTCTTTACTCCGGCGCAAAAGCGTTTCCCGTATACACGGCTTAATCGGCAAATGTAAAGCCGCCAGACTGGCCCCCGTCGGAGCACTCCGCTCCCCTTCCAGCCTGGAGCCATCCATGAGCATTCCTTCCTTTGGCGTCGGCACCTTCCGCCTGACCGGCCAGACCGTCATCGACTCGGTGCGCAACGCGCTCGACGTCGGCTACCGCGCCATCGACACCGCGCAGATCTACGGCAACGAGGCCGAGGTCGGCCAGGCCATCGCTGAATCCGGCGTGCCGCGCGAGCAGCTGTTCCTGACCACCAAGATCTGGGTCGACAACCATGCCGCCGACGCGCTGATCCCCAGCCTGCGCGACAGCCTGGCCAAGCTGCGCACCGACCATGTCGACCTGCTGCTGATCCACTGGCCCGCCCCCGGCAGCGCCGTCGAGCTGCGCGAATACATGACCGCGCTGGCTGAAGCGAAGACGCTGGGCCTGGCCCGGCAGATCGGTGTCTCCAACTTCAACATCGAGCTGACCCGCCAGGCCATCGAGGTCGTCGGCGCCGGCCAGATCGCCACCAACCAGATCGAACTGAGCCCGTACCTGCAGAGCCCGGCGCTGACCGCGTACCTGAAGGACCAGGGCATCACCGTGACCTCGTACATGACGCTGGCCTACGGCAAGGTGCTGAAAGACCCGGTGCTGGCCCGCATCGCCGACAAGCACCAGGCCACGGTGGCCCAGGTTGCGCTGGCCTGGGCGCTGCAGCTGGGCTACGCCGTCATCCCCTCGTCGACCAAGCGCGAGAACCTGGCCAGCAACCTGCTCGCCCAGGACCTGCATCTGGAGGCCGAGGACATGGCCGCGATCGCCGCGCTGGAACGCAACGGCCGCGAGGTCGACCCGCCGGGCCTGGCCCCGGCCTGGGACTGAGGCGCATCGACATGGGCAGTGCGTTGACGCGGCTGCGTGCCGGTGGCTTCAGCATCGGCATCGAAGCCCCCCTGGACAATGACTGGACGCCGCTGGGCGAACAGGTGCGCCGCGCCGCGCGGCGCCTGCCCGGCGAACCCGACCTGCAGCGGCATGCCGAACTCGCGCGGCTGGCCGACCGCCTCGGCTTCCGCGCGCTGTGGGTGCGCGACGTGCCTGTGTACGACCCCGCCTTCGGCGATGCCGCGCAGGTGTTCGAGGTGTTCACCTACCTGGGCTACCTGGCCGGCATCACCGACAACATCCTGCTGGGTACCGGCGCGGTGGTCCTGCCGATCCGCGAGCCGCTGCTGACCCTGAAGTCGGCGCGCAGCGTGCAGCAGCTCAGCGGTGACCGCCTGCTGCTGGGCGTGGCCAGCGGCGACCGGCCCGTGGAGTACCCGCTGTTCGGTCGTGACTTCGACACCCGGGGCAGCCGCTTCCGCGACCAGGTCGCGCTGCTGCGCGAGGGCGGCGCCGCGCATCTGCCGCAGGGATTGGACGTACTGCCCGCGGGCGGGCCGGCGCTGCCGCTGTTCGTGGCCGGCCTGGCCCAGCAGCAGCCGGCGTGGATCGGCCAGCACATGGACGGTTGCCTGGCCTACCCCGGCACGCCGCAGGACCATGCGCAGCGTGTGGCGGCGTGGCGTGCGGTCGCGGGTGACAAGCCCTATGCCAGCTTCATCCACCTGGACCTGCTGGCCCAGGCGGACGCGCCGTTGCAACGCTGGCGCTTCGGCCTGCGTGGCGGCCGCAACGCCCTGCTGGCCGAACTGCAGGCCATGCAAGCCGCTGGCGTGGACCACATCGGGCTGCAGTTCCGGCGCAACGAACGGCCCTTGGCCGAAACCCTCCACGAGATCGCCGAGCATGTGCTGCCGCACTTCGCGGCGCACGCTCCTGCGATGGCTGTCTGAGCCAGACGCCGGCCAGTGATGCCAGGTAGTGCCGGCCGCTGGCCGGCAACTGCGTTGCGCCCGCGTGGCAGAGGTGCCGGCCAGCGGCCGGCACTACCCGTCCTGGTCGAATACCCCGGCCACCCAGTCGATGAACACCCGCAGGCGGGGTGACGGCGTGCGGTTGCGCGGGTAGACCACGCTGAGCGGACTGGGCGTGGGCGGCGCCTCCGGCAGCAGCTCGACCAGCTGCCCGCGCGCAATGTACGGATCCATGCGGTAGCGAGGCGCCTGGATGATGCCCAGCCCCGCCAGCGCGGCGCCAAGAAACGCATCCGCGCCGGACACGCGCACCCGTGCCGGCAGCGGCAGGTAGCGGACCTGCCCACCGAGCTGGAATTCCAGCGGAATCAGCTGCCCGGTGGCGCTGGATCGATAGCCGACCATTTCGTGGCCGTCCTGCAGGGCATCGATGCTGCCCGGCACGCCCCGGGCCTGCAGGTAGCCAGGCGAGGCCACCGTGACTTCGCGCAGCAAGGCCAGCCTTCGCGCGGCCAGATCGCTGTCGGCCAGGCTGCCGACCCGCAGCGCCGCGTCCACGCCTTCCCGCAGCAGGTCCACGTAGCGGTCGCCTTCGCTGACATCCAGTTCAATCTCCGGGTAGCGCTGCAGGAAGTCCGGCAGGTGCGGAAACAACAGGTGGCGGCCCAGCGTGCCGTGTACCTCGATGCGCAGCGGGCCGCGTGGCGGCGCGTCACGGAAGGCGGCCTCGGCATCGTCCATGTCAGCGATCAGGCGCAGGCAGCGGCCGTAGAACGCCTCGCCTTCCAGGGTCGGCACCACCAGCCGCGTGGTCCGGTGCAGCAGGCGCACGCCCAGGCGCTGTTCCAGCGCCTTGATCGCATCGGTCACCGTGGCCCGTGGCAGACCCAGGTCTTCAGACGCGCGGGTGAAGCTGCGGCGTTCGACGATGCGGACGAAGGCACGCATGGCGGTGAAGCGATCCATTGTTCGGTGTGCCGGATGATGTTGGCGGATCATGCCAGATTATCCGGATGCGCGACTGCGCGAAGATGACCCTGCGCCGATCGGGCGTGTCCTGCTGGAACCGAACATGACCGTTGCCTCCTCCCCTTCCGTCGCCCTGGTCACGGGCGGCTCGCGCGGTATCGGCGCGGCCATCTCGCGTCGCCTGGCTGCCGATGGCCATGCCGTGGCCATCAACTACGCCGGGCGACGCGATGACGCTGAAGCGCTGGCGGCCGAACTGACCGCCGCCGGGGGCCAGGCCATCGCACTGCAGGCCGACGTCGCCGACCCACAGGCCGTCCGCCAGCTGTTCGATGCCATCGAGGCGCGCTTCGGTGGCGTCGACGTGGTGGTCAACAGTGCCGGCGTCCTGCAGCTGGCCGCGCTGGCCGACAGCGACGACGCACTGTTTGAGCGGGTGATGGGCATCAACCTGAAGGGCGCGTTCAACGTTCTGCGCGAAAGCGCGCGACGGGTCCGCGACGGCGGCCGCATCGTCACCCTGTCCACCAGCGTGGTCGGCATCAAGCTGGAGAACTACAGCGTCTATGCGGCCAGCAAGGCAGCGGTGGAGACGCTCGGTGCGATCCTCAGCAAAGAGCTGCGCGGGCGCGGCATCACGGTCAATGCGGTGGCACCGGGCCCGACCGCCACCGATCTGTTCCTGGATGGCAAGTCGCCGGAACTGATTGATCGCCTTGCGAAGATGAATCCGCTCGAGCGACTGGGTACGCCGGAAGACATCGCAGGCGCGGTGGCGTTCCTGGCTGGCGCAGATGGCGGATGGATCAACGGCCAGGTACTGCGCGCCAACGGCGGGATGGTGTAACCGGTAGCGCCGGGCCATGCCTGGCGGCGGCACCGGTAGTCGTCCACCGTAGTGGACGGTCCCAACGTGCCAACCAAGGTTGGCACCTACCGGGCCGCCTCCCGCCGGCGGTGCACCCAGTAGTACAACGTCGGCAGCACCAGCAGCGTCAGCAGCATCGCCGACAGCAGGCCGCCGATCACCACCACCGCCAGCGGCTTCTGCGTCTCCGCACCGATGGCATGCGAGGTGGCCATCGGCAGCAGGCCGAACATCGCCAGCAACGCGGTCATCAGCACCGTGCGCAGGCGCTGCAGCGAGCCCTGCACCACCGACTGCAGCAGATCCATGCCCTGCTCGCGCAGCTGAGCGAAGCGGCTGAGCATCACCACGCCGTTCAGCACCGCCTGGCCGAACAATGCAATGAAGCCGATCGCGGCCGACACCGAGAGCGGAATGCCGGTCACCCACAGGGCCAGGATGCCGCCGATCATCGCCAGCGGCACGTTGGCCAGGATCAGTGCCGCACTGCTGATGTCCTTGAACGCATCGAACAGCAGCACGAAGATGATCAGCACCGACAGCGGGATCACCCAGCCCAGCCGCTTCATCGCGCGCTGCTGGTTCTCGAACTCGCCCGACCATTCCAGACGGTAGCCGTCGGGCAGTGCCACACTGGCATCCACCCGCGAGCGCATGTCGGCCACCACGCTGCCCATGTCGCGGCCGGCGATGAAGATGCTCACGGCCTTCACCCGCTGCGCGTTTTCGCGGGAAATGTTGATCGCACCGCTGGCCATGCGGAAATCGGCCACATCGGACAACGTCACCGTATGCCCATCGCCGATCCCCACCGGCACCATGCGCAGGCGCTGCAGGTCACGGTCGGCATCGTCCAGGCGCAGGGTGATCGGGAACCTGCGGTCGCCTTCCCACAGCTCGCCCATTTCGCGGCCCCCCAGGGCCGTCTCGATCACTTCGTCGATGTCGCGCACATTCAGCCCGTAGCGCGCGGCACGGTCGCGGTCGATCTCGATCTGCAGCTGCGGCAGCGAACCATCGCGGTCGATGAAGGCGCTCTCCACCCCGTCCACGCCACGCACCTGACCGAGGATGGCCTGGGCCTGCCGATTCAGCACGTCCAGGTCGGCACCGCTGACCTTGATGACGACCTGGCCCTTGATCTGCGAGATGCTCTCCAGGATGTTGTCGCGCACCGGCTGCGAGATCGAGAACTCCGGCCCGGGAATGCGCTGTTCGAGCGTGCGCTGCAGATCGGCGATCAGCTGCCGCTTGTCCACGCCCTTGGGCCATTCCTTCTCCGGCTTCAGCGCCACAAGCGCTTCGATCTGGTTCGCGCCCTTGGCATCGGAGCCGTCTTCGGGCCGCCCAAGCTTGGCCACCACCGTCGACACCTGCGGATAGGTGTTCACCAGTTCGCGGATGCGCCGCGACTGCTGCTGCGCTTCGGCCAGGCTGGTGCTGGGGTCGAGGGTGGCGGTGAGCCAGATCGACCCCTCATCCAGCTCGGGCAGGAACTCCGAACCCAGCCGCGTGCCCAGCGCCAAGGTGCCGACCAGCAGCGCCACGGCGGTCAGCACCACTGCCCGCGGCCGGGCCAGGGCGCGTTCCAGCACCGGCTGGTACCAGCCGGTCAGCCGGTCCATCAGCGGGTTTTCGCCGCGCATGCGGTCGCGGCGCAGCCACCAGTAGCAGAACAGCGGCACCACGGTGAGCGCCAGGATCAGTGCGCCGATCAATGCCGAGGTCACCGAGTAGGCCATCGGTGCGAACATCCGGCCTTCCTGCCGCTGCAGGGTGAAGATCGGAATATGCGCGGCGATGATGATGAGCATCGAGAAGAACGTCGGCCGCCCGACCTCCGAGGCCGCCGAAAGTACGGTAGAGAACCGTGTCTTCCGGTCCGCCGTACGCGGCAGCGCGGACAGGCGCGAGACGATGTGCTCGGTGACGATCACCGCACCGTCGATGATGATGCCGAAGTCCATCGCCCCCAGCGACAGCAGGTTGGCTGGCACGCCCCACAGGTGCAGGCCGAGGAAGGTGGACAGCAGCGCCAGCGGCATCATCGCCGCCACGATCAGCGCCGCGCGGGCGTTGTACAGGAACAGCCAGAGCACCAGGAACACCAGCACCGCACCTTCCAGCAGGTTGCGGAACACCGTCTTCAACGTGGTCGACACCAGCCAGGAGCGGTCATAGAACGGCTCGATGCTGACCCCGGCCGGCAGCTGGCCGGCCTCGATCTCGGCCACGCGCGCATGCAGGGCATCAAGCACATCGGACGGATTTTCGCCCTTGCGCATCAGCACCATGCCGAACACCGCGTCATCGTTGTCGTCCTGGCCGACCAGGCCCTGCCGTGGCAGGCCGGTGTCGACGATGCTGGCCAGGTCACGCACCAGCACAGGCGTGCCGCCCTTCTGCGCCACCACCACGCTGCCGATGTCGGCGGGCGAGCGCATCAGGCCGACGCCGCGGATCAGGAACTGCTGCTGGCCGCGTTCGACATAGCCACCGCCGGCATTGGAGCTGCCCTTCTCCAGCGCTTCGGAGAACTCCCCCAGGCTGATGCCACGGTCGCGCAGCTTGTCCAGGTCCGGCTTGACCTGGAAGGTACGCGCGTAGCCGCCAAAGCTGATCACATCGGCCACGCCGGGCACGGTGCGCAGGCCACGCTCCATCACCCATTCCTGCACCGTGCGCAGCTCGGTGGGGCTCATGTGCGGTGCCTTCAGCACGTAGCGGTAGATCTCGCCCACCGCCGAGCTCATCGCTTCCAGCTCCGGGGTCACGCCTTCGGGCAGGTCCACGCCCTGCAGGCGCTCCAGCACCTGTTGCCGGGCGAAGTAGTCATCGGCCTTGTCATCGAAGGTCAGGATGATCATCGACAGGCCGAACTGCGTGTGCGAGAACACCCGCACCGAGTGCGGAATGCCCGACAACGCCACTTCCAGTGGCATGGTCACCTCGCGCTCGACCTCCTCGGCCGCGCGGCCCGGGTGCAGCGACACCACCGTTACCTGGGTGTCGGACACATCGGGGAAGGCCTCGACCGGCAGCACGCGGAACGCCGCAACGCCGCCGCCGATGAACAGCAGCAGCGCCAGCATCACCATCAGCGGCTGGCGCAGGCAGTACGCAATCAAACGGTCGATCATGGTGCGGCGCGCCCCGTGCCGGAGGTGGACGTGGCCGGCGCGGTATCCACCAGCTGCTGCAGCAGCAGGCCACCTTCAACCACCACGCGGCTGCCGACGGGCAGGCCCTCGCGTACCCACAGGCGGCCATCGCCCAGCTCTTCGGCCTGCACGGCACGGCGGGCGTAGTGCCCCTTGCCTTCCTCCACGAACACGACCTGCTTGCCGTCGATCAGCAGCACCGCCGCATCCGGCAGCGATACGCCGCCCTGCCCCGGCAGCGCGACCTGGGCCCGTACGTACTGCCCCGCCTTGAGGCTGCGGCTGCGGTTGTCCAGCTCGGCGCGGGCCTGCACCACGCGGCGCTCGCTGTCGACGAAGTCATCAACGTGCTGCAGCGTGGCCTGCAGCGTGCCGCCATCGGCGGCCGGCACACGTACCTGCATGCCGGGCTGCAGGCGACCAGCCAGGCTTTCCGGGATGTCCAGCAGCAACCACAGGCGATCCGGATCGCCGATGACCGCCAGCGGCTGCTCGCTGTCCGGGCCGACGTTCATGCCGGGGCTCATGCGCCGTTCCACCAGCACGCCGTCGATGGGCGCGCGCAGCGGCAATCGCTGGTCAACGCGGTTGCCATTGCCGTAGGCGGTAGCAAAGGCGGCGGCGCGGGCATGGTCGGCCTGGCTGCCGGCAAAATGCGCTTCCGCCTCGTCCAGCTCGCGGCCCGAGGCCACGCCGGCGGCATGCAGCTCCCGGGTACGCTCCAGCTCACGCCGGGCCTGCTGCAGTTCAGCCTGCCCACGCACACCCTCCGCCTGCGCCTGGCCGAACTCCGGCGAGGTGATCCAGGCGATGACCTGCCCGGCCTTGACCCTCTGCCCCGGCTGCGCCTCGATGCGCGACACCTGCCCCGGCATCGGGGACCGCAGGGCGCTGGAGCGGGTTTCGTCCCACACGATGCGGCCAGGCAGCCGCAGCGATGCGCTGGCCCCCTCGCCCACGGCTTCGCTGCGCAATACCTCCAGCTGGCGGCTGTCGGCCGGGAACTGGATCTGGCCGGCACTGACGGCCGGCGCAGGATCGTCATGGGTCGCCGGCTCACGCCCGCAGCCGGACAGCAGGGCCAGCGCGACCAGCGCAGGCAGCAATGCGCGGCGCGCACGCGGTTGGGTGACGTCACGCGGCATCATGGGGTATCTCCTTGGGCTACAGACGTGGCCGCGTTCCAACGCGCCAACGCAACGGCATGGTCGGCACGCGCCTGGATCAGTGCGGCCTCGAAGTCGCGCCAGCTGCGGCGCGCATCCAGCAGGTCGGTCAGGCTGGCCGCACCGCGTCGGTAGGCCAGCTCGATGCCTTCAACGGCCTTGCGCGCGCTGTCGGCCTGCAGGCCTTCGTACGCCTGCCGGCGCTGCGCGGCGCTTGCGGCGCTGGCCTGCAACTGGTCCAGCTCGGCCCAGGCCTGGCGCTGCAGCGCATGAAGTTCAAGCGCGGCGGTATCGCGGTCAGCCTCGGCACGCTGGATGCCGCCATGCGCACGTGAGGGCGCACCCAGCGGAATCGTCACCGAAACGCCCCAGGTAACGCCGTTGATATCGGTCGGCTCGCGCTCGGCTTCCACGCCCCACTGGATGTCGCGGCGGCGCTCGCTGCGCGCCAGCGACACGCCCGCATCGGCGGCGGCCAGCCGCGAACGGGCGGCGCGAAGGTCGACACGCTGCTGCGGATCGGCAGCGCTGCTTGCGGGTTCGAGGGTGGCATCCGGCCAGTCATCGTCGGCACTGAGCGACGCGCTTTCATCCATGCCCAGCAGCAGGGCCAGCCCATGCCGCGCATCGCGCAGATCAAGCGCCGCGTCACGCGCCGCGTCGGCCACCGCCAGGTCATCCACCGCAAGGCGCGCACGATCCACCGGCGCCATCGCCCCGGACGCGACCTGGCGCTCGGCCGCCGCCATCTGCTCGGTGGAGCTGCGCCGGTTCGCCTCGGCAACATCAAAGTTGTCCTGCGCGGCCTTCAAGCCGAAGTACGCCTCGTGCAGCGCCAACTGCTGGCGACGCTTGGCATCCAGCATGTCCAGTCCGGCGGCCTCCACCAATGCATCGGCCTGGCGCATGCGCAGGCTGCGCTTGCCACCGCGCTCCCAGGTCCAGCCAAGGCCAACGGTGCTGTCCACGCGCTTGTCCTGCCAGCGGCCGCTGCCGACGCCGTGCTTTGGGCTGATCTTGCTGCTGCCCAGCGACAGTTCCGGCGCCGGCCGCAGTGCGGCAGTGAGTGCATCACCCTGTGCCCCACGCAGTTCCAGTGCCGCCGCGCGAAGGTCGGGGTTGTGTGCATCCATGGCGCGTTGTGCGTCCTGCAGGCTGATCGCCCACGCCGCCGGTGCGCACGCCAGTGCGGCCAGCAGGGCCGCCGAACGAGGGAGGAAATTCATGCGCGCCACGGTAAGGTGGCGCACTTGCGCCAAACTTTCCCGAACCTTGCGCGAAGCTTGCAATGCGAATCCTGTTGATCGAAGACGACGCGGCCCTGGCCGACGGCCTGGTGCGCGCCCTGCTGGGCGCCGGCCATTTGTGTGACCACCTTGCGCAGGGTCTGCTGGCACCCGCGGCACTGGCCGCCGCACCCTATGACGTGATGGTGCTGGACCTGTCGCTGCCCGATGTGGATGGTCTGGAACTGCTCTCGCGCCTGCGCGACCAGAGCATCACGCTGCCCGTACTGATCCTCACCGCGCGCGACGGTGTTGAGGATCGCATCCTCGGCCTGGACCGCGGTGGCGATGATTACCTGGCCAAACCCTTTGCACTGGGCGAGCTGGAGGCACGCCTGCGCGCCCTGTCGCGTCGCCGCAGCGATGCCCCGGCACAGAAGCGGCTGGGCCGGCTGTGCCTGGACAGCATCCGCCAGGAAGTACAGGTGGACGGCCAGCGCATCGAATTGACCGCGCGCGAACTCGCCCTGGTGGATGCACTGATGCAGCAACCCGGGCGCACGGTCACCAAACAGCGGCTGTTCGACACGCTGTACAGCTGGGACCACGACGCCAACCTGTCGGTGATCGAGGTGCATGTCAGCCGCCTGCGCCGCAAGTTCGAGCAGGCCGGCGCGGGCGTTGGCATCCGCATGCTGCGCGGTCTCGGCTACCGGCTGGAGGCCATCGATGGTTGAGCGCGTGCACAGCCTGCGCGGGCTGCTGCTGCGGCGCCTGTGGCTGCCGCTGCTGGTCCTGCTGCTGTGCAGTGCGGTGGGATCCTTCGCACTGGCGCGCTACTTTGCCGGCCAGGTCTACGACCGCTGGCTGCTGGATTCAGCGATGTCGCTGTCCGAGCTGGTGAAGGACCAGGGCGGACGCGCCGTGATGGACGTGACGCCGGCGATGTCGCGCATGTTCACCTGGGACACCGTGGACGAGGTGCATGGCGAGGTGGTCGACGCCGCCGGTGCACGTCTCTACGGCGATCTGCCCGAAGCGCTGCCGCGTCCCGCGCAGGCCGCGGACGACGATGCGACCTATTACGATGCGCGGCTGCGCGGGCAACCCGTGCGCATGGTGGACGTGGTGGTGCCTGTGGCAGGCGGCCACGACGTGCGCTTGCGCGTGGCCGAGACCCTGCGCAAGCGGCACCGGCTGGAGCGCAAGCTGCTGATGACCAGCGTGCCCTTCCAGGCCGCGATTCTCGCGCTGGCCGCATGGCTGGCCTGGTCCGGTACCGGCGCCGCAGCGCGGCATGCCAACCAGGTCGCACGGCGCCTGGCCAGCCCGCGCCCGGACCCCTTGGCGCCGTTGGACCCCGCGCAGGAAGCACCGCGTGAACTATGGCCGGCGGTAGAGGCCTACAACGCGTTGCTGCAGCGGCTGGATGCGATGCAGGCGGCACAGCGGCGCTTTGTCAGCAACGCTGCACACCAGTTGCGCACGCCCTTGGCCGCGATGCAGGTGGAGTTGGAAAGTTCGTTGCGGCAGCGGGATCCACAGGCACAGCAACTGGCGTTGTCCGGCACGCTGGCCGGCTTGTCGCGGCTGCAGCATCTGGTCAACCAGCTATTGCTGCTCAGCCGTTCGGAGGATGCACAGGGCAGTGCCCTGCCGTTGCAGACGCTGGACGTCGCCGTGCTGGCACGTGGCGTGGTCGAGCGCTACGCCGACCGTGCGCTGGCGGCGGGCGTGGACCTGGGTTACGAAGGGCCGGATGACGGGGTGCCGGTTGAAGGCGATGCGCCGTTGCTGCGTGAAGCACTGGGCAACCTGCTGGACAACGCGCTGCGGTACGGCGCCGAGCAAGGGGTGATCACGCTGGCAGTGCAGCGCCGGGATGACGGCGTGCAGCTGTGGGTGGATGATGATGGTGCCGGCATCGACGCGACTGAGCGCGGTCGCGTCACGGAACGCTTCTATCGCGCCAGCAGCCAAGGCGATGGCTGTGGCCTGGGCTTGGCCATCGTGGCCGAGATCGCGCAGCGGCATGGCGCCGCGTTGGAGATCGGCAGCGCCCCGATGGGCGGCGCGCGGGTGGGATTGCGGTTTTCTACCTGACCGTAGAGTCGAGCTTGCTCGACTGCAGGTGGACTCTGTAGAGCCGAGCCCATGCTCGGCTGCTTCTTGCGCGGTGTCTGAGCCGAGCATGGGTTACGCCCTGCAGATCCGGCAGCGGACAGCCTCAGCCGCCACGTGCCATGCCCCCACATTGCTACGCTGATTCAGTCCCTCCAGAACTGATCGGTGCTTTCAATGCCGCCTCTTCGATCCTCGCTTCTGAAATGCCTTGTGCCAACAGCGTTTCTACTGACCGCCTGCCAAGGTCCCGCGCCGAAAAAGCCCCAAACGCTCTCTCCTGAGCTCACCGCGCGCATCGAAGCATTGTCGCAAAAGACCAAAAAAGACCTGGTTGAGGTGGAGGGCGGCACCTTCATCATGGGTGACTTCGGCCCCATCGATCCGCGCGCAAAGATGCCGTACAGCAGTGACCGCAACGATGACGTGCTGCGCGAGGTAACGCTGAGCAGCTACGCAATTGGTGCGAAGAAGATCACCTATGCCGACTTCGACGTCTACACCGACGCCACGGGGCAGCCACGAACGGCGCAGTACCCGATGGATCTGGAGTACAGAAACCTGCCAGACGACCTGCCGGTCGGCGTGAGCTGGGAGGCTGCACAGCAGTACTGTGGATGGGTTGGAAAACTGATCGGGCGGAAGATGGAGCTGCCGACAGAGGCGCAGTGGGAGTATGCGGCGCGTAACCGGGGCCAGTTCGTCATATGGCCAACCGATGATGGCACAGTCGACAACGGCCGGAATGTCGGTGATTACAAGACGGTTCGAGCGTATGCCTCCAAGCATGGGTACACAATAGGCCCAACTCCGCTGGGTCACTACCCGCCCCCCCGCTGGGTATGTACGACATGATCGACCATGGGTTTGAGTGGGTCTTCGACTGGTATCGAGACCCTTACGATGTTTCCAACACACACGATCCCCGCGGACCCACACATGGCAATGAAAAAGTCCAGCGAAGCCACAGCAACCAGGGTGGAAGTTCACTTTTCATCGTATCGATGACGTTCACTCGCTTCAAGCACGAACCAGCCCCTGGTCCCGACCCCCTTCTCTCTGAGGAAGGAAGGCGGCTGTTCAATCCCAACGCCTTCAACCGATTCCGCTGTGCAGGAGCTGCGCTTCCGCCTCCTTTGGCATGAGTGTCCCTCACCTTTAATGCTGTTGCTACGCTGATTCAGTCCCTCCAGAACTGATCGGTGCTTTCAATGCGACCACTTCGATCCGCGCTTCTGAAATCCCTTGTGCCAACAGCGCTTCTACTGACCGGTTGCCAAGGCCCTACGCCGAAAAAGCCCCAAGCGCTCTCTCCTGAGCTCACCGCGCGCGTCGAAGCGTTGTCGCAAAAGACCAAAAAAGACCTGGTAGAAGTTGAAGGCGGCACCTTCATTATGGGTGACTTCGGCCCCATCGATCCGCGCGCAGAGATGCCGTACAGCAGTGACCGC
This sequence comes from Stenotrophomonas sp. ZAC14A_NAIMI4_1, assembly GCF_003086915.1. Lineage (NCBI taxonomy): Bacteria > Pseudomonadati > Pseudomonadota > Gammaproteobacteria > Lysobacterales > Lysobacteraceae > Stenotrophomonas > Stenotrophomonas sp. ZAC14A_NAIMI4_1. The sequence continues at coordinate 3,435,467 of NZ_CP026002.1, read as the reverse complement.
AACGATGACGTGCTGCGCGAGGTAACGTTGAGCAGCTACGCAATTGGTGCAAGGAAGATCACCTACGCCGACTTCGACGTCTATACCGACGCCACGGGGCAACCCCGAACGGCACAGTACCCGATCGACCTGGAGTACAGAAACATACCGGACGACCTCCCGGTCGGCGTGAGCTGGGAGGCCGCGCAACAGTACTGTGGCTGGGTGGGAAAACTGATCGGGCGGAAGATGGAGCTGCCGACAGAGGCGCAGTGGGAGTACGCAGCGCGAAACCGGGGCGAATTTGTTATTTGGCCCACCGATGATGGCAGCGTCGACGATGGAAGGAATGTCGGCGACAACGAGACAATCTCACGCTACGCTTCACAGCACGGGTACACGATCGGTCCAACCCCCCTTGGTCAATACCCGCCCACCCCGCTAGGCCTGTACGACATGATCGACCATGGGTTTGAGTGGATGTTTGACTGGTATCAGGATCCCTACGACAGTTACGACCTACGAGATCCGCGCGGACCTGCGCATGGTGAGGAGAAGGTGCAGCGGAGTCACGATAACCGTGGCGGAGACTCACTTTTCATCGTGTCGATGACTTTCACGCGATACAAGCGAAAACCCGATCCGGGGCCGAATCCACTTCTGGACGATGAAGATAAGCACCTCTTTAACCCCAACAGCCGAAACAGGTTCCGATGTGCATCTCCCTCATCTCCAGATTCGACGAGGTGATCCAACGGCTGCTTACCATCACAGCCTCAGCTAGGAACAGATGCGCTCTGGTTAGGATCGACTTCTGGATATGCTAGTTCTAGTGGCCGTAGCGATGCCTCGTCCTTCCTGATTCAGTGGATTGAGGTAGCTTCCATCGAGGCTCGCGAAGGTAGGGGCGTCCTTCCCGTCAAGCGCTAGAAGTGTATCGACATCCATCATCTGCAGGTCCGCCAGCTCATACCCCTTGGGAAAGCTACCCAGCAGTCTGTTGCGATGGGCAAGGAACTGCTCAAGGTAGCTATTTCCAAGTTGGCCCGAAGGCGCTTCACCCTCCGCATTGATTGGATCAATCACCTGGCCTTTTAGATCATCGGACAACGAAACACCGTAGTTCAAGAATCTAATTACATCGCCCTCAAGCTTGCCTGGCTTTTCATCGCTGGGCTCGCCTTCAGCGGTCATGTGCTGAAACATGGCTTCCCACTCACTAGCAAGAGTGATGCCCTTTATCACATGGATCACTGCCTTCTTGTGTTCAGGAAGGTAGTGCAACTGGGGATCGAGCACTCCATCGATATTGGCTGGATTCTGCGTGTGCGTCATCCAGTTGTGGCGAGTGATCGCGTAGAGAAGCAACCCACGAGTCATAGGAGTCGCATACAGAAGCCATGTCCCGCTACCGTTGGATGGACTCGCTGCGACAGAGTTGATGCGCCGCACCAGCTCAATTCTACTTCTCGCCACGTTAACTCCTTGGGTCATCGCTTTCACTTTTTCATGGGCCTCATCAATGCTCCCGGCCAGATACTCCGCTATCGCGCCATTACGGGAGAAGACCAAGAACACCACTTGCGAGAGATGCTCTAGAACTCCATCTGCAAAGAACAACAGCTCTTTAAACCCAGCATGCGCCAACTGGTAATACACCCACTTGGCGAACTCCAGCATCCCCTCCACGCCCACGACAAAATCCAGCGACCCTCTACAGCCAATGCCCACGCACAACCGCGCACTGACCTTGATCCTGAACCTCCCGTCCGCGTAGTACACATACAGCTGCGCCTTGACACCCGCCCCTGCAGAACCGGCCAGACCCTGGCTCAACTTCGCAAGCGTCACCGGCTTTCCCTGCTGCGGCGGCAGCCACTGCAGCTCCCCCGCAGGCGTCAGCCCCGCTTCAACACCCACAAACGCCTCGGCGTTCACCTGCATGCCATTCAGGCTCTTCGGCGGCTTCTCGCCCACCGCCGCCATCACAAAGCGCCCGGACGGCTTGCCATCCTTGTCCGGCGGATCGCCCATGTCAGCCCGAGGCATGCCCCGCACGATGTCGAAGCTGGGCACGAAACTGTCGTCACGATCGCGTGGCTGCGCCTCGACCTTCACAGCGCCGCGATCAATGGTCACGCCAACAGCACCCATCAAGGCACGCTTCACTCCGGCAAAGCCATGCAACTCCAGTGACATCTGGAATACGATCGCGCCCAGGTCGATATCGCCGTAGCGCTGCATCCACCCCGTGCGCGAAGGAATCGACCACGTATGCACGGCCTTCGCTTCAAACAGCGCCAGTTTGTAATGCGCGCTTGCTTCGACCTTGGCGCTGGCCTTGCGGTGCAGGGGATCCCACTCGGCCTGGGCACTGGCCCCGGCGCCTGCCACAAACCGCAACCACTGCGCAGAGGTCTCCAGCGAATAGGTCTCCGACTCGCGCACAAAGTCGGAGAACTGATTCCCACCCAGCTCGATCAGATCGAACTGGATGTTCGGCGCCTTGACGTTCCGGCCGATCTGGCCCTTGATCGTCATCAGCGACTCCTTGAACTTGCGTGAATCGAAGTTCTCGAAGGCCGAGCCTTTCTGGCGGGCGGCGCTGCCCACGGACATTGTGCTGTCACCCGCCCGCGTCGTCGCGCCCACATCCACGTGAGTGGGCACGCCCATCAACCGGCGGCCTTTGAATTCATCGTATTTGAAACGCGGCAGGTAGTTGCGGCGAAGGCCCACCTCCTGCTCCGGCTCGCCGTCAGCCTTGCGGCTGTAGCTTTCAAACGTGATCACCTCAACAAGATCGGTCTTCCGGGCAAAGTTCCCGTTGAGCATGGCGGCTGCACGGTCCTCGGCCATGCCCAGGTTCTTCTCGGTTTGGGCCAGCGTGGCACCTACAAGCTTCGATGCACTGCATAGCGAATCCCCCGCCCAATCAGCGGCTTTGGCTTACGCCCCTCACACGTCATGAGTGTCGCACCCATACCTGTGGTTGCTAGGCTGATTCAGTCCTTCCAGAACTGATCGGTGCTATCTATGCGACCACTTCGATCCGCGCTTCTGAAATCCCTTGTGCCAACAGCGTTTCTACTTGCCGCGTGCCAAGGCCCCGCGCCGAAAAAGCCCCAGACGTTCTCTCCTGAACTCACCGCGCGCATCCAAGCGCTGTCGCAAAAGACCCAAAAAGACCTCGTGGAGGTGGAAGGCGGCACCTTCATCATGGGCGACTTCGGTCCCATCGATCCCCGCGCAAAGATGCCGTACAGCAGTGACCGCAACGACGACGTGCTGCGCGAGGTAACGCTGAGCAGCTACGCAATTGGTGCCAAGAAGATCACCTACGCCGACTTCGACGCCTACACCGATGCCACAGGACAGCCCCGCACCGCGCAGTATCCGATGGATCTGGAGTACAGGAACATACCGGACGACCTACCGGTCGGCGTGAGCTGGGAGGCTGCACAGCAATACTGCGGATGGGTGGGGAAATTGATCGGCAGGAAGATGGAGCTGCCAACAGAGGCGCAGTGGGAATACGCAGCGCGTAACCGAGGTCAGTTTGTTATCTGGCCCACCGATGATGGAAGCGTCGATGATGGAAGGAACGTCGGGGACTTCGAGACAATCGGTCGCTATGCATCACAGCATGGCTACACAATCGGCCCAACCCCGTTGGGTCAGTACCCACCCACCCCGCTGGGTCTGTACGACATGATCGACCATGGATTTGAGTGGGTCTACGACTGGTATCAAGATCCCTATAATGCTTCCGACATACAGGATCCTCGCGGACCTCCAAATGGCAATGAGAAGGTCCAGCGCAGTCACAGCAACCGTGGTGGAGATTCGCTATTCATCGTGTCGATGACGTTCACTCGTTTCAAAAGCGAACCTGCCCCTGGCCCCGACCCCCTTCTGTCGGAGGAAGGAAGGAAGCTATACAACCCCAACGGCTTCAACCGATTCCGGTGCGCGGGCGCCGCTTCTTCCCGCTCGAAGGATAATTGACGCGCCTCAGCAACGGCATGGCGTCTATGTTCATCACTGGAAACCTAGAGCCTGCAAACTAAGATCCGTTTGCAGGCGAGCTACCGCGACCAAGTATCGCAACTGCCCGTTGCCCCCACTCATGCGAGCGAAAGTAGCTGTCTTCAATACTCGCAAATGTAGGCGCGTCCTTCCCGTCAAGCGCTAAAAGTGCATCGACACCCATCATCTGTAACTGAGCCACTTCATACCCTTTCGGAAAGCTTCCTATTAGTCTGCTGCGATGTGCAAGGAATTGCTCTAAGTAACTGCTTCCGAGCCCCTCTAGAGGCACATCACCTCCAGTATTGACTGGATCAATCACCTTTCCTTTGAGATCACCGGACAATGATCGACCGTAATCAAGGAATCTTACTACATCCCCCTCAAGATCGCCCGGTGGTTGGCTGGCAGGCTCACCTTCTGCAGTCATGTGCCGGAACATGGACTCCCACTCACTTACAAGAGTAACTCCCTTTATCACACGAAGAATGGCCTGCTTATGATCAGGCAGATAGTGCACTTGGGGATCAAGAACCCCCTCGACATCGATTGGATTTTGCATGTGCGTCATCCAGTTGTGCCGGGTAATGGTGTAAAGGAGCATCCCACGAGTCATTGGTGTGGCGTATAAAAGCCATCCGTTACTGAGACCCGCATTTCCGGGAGCAGAGTTGATCCTTCGAACTAGTCCAATACGATTCTGCGCAGTCTGAACTTTGCGGATCTGGTCTTTAACAGCCACCTTCGCGCGATCAATGCTTTGGAAGAGAAGTCGTTCCACAGATCCTTCAGTGGAATTCTCCAAGAATGCGATTTTGGAAAGGTACTCCAAAGCCTCCCCCGCAATGAACAGCAACTTCCTGAACCCAGCATGCGCCAACTGGTAATACACCCACTTGGCGAACTCCAGCATCCCTTCCACCCCCACCACAAAATCCAGCGACCCTCTGCAGCCAATGCCCAGGCACAACCGCGCACTGACCTTGATCCTGAACCTCCCGTCCGCGTAATACACATACAGCTGCGCCTTGACGCCCGCCCCTGCAGAACCGGCCAGACCTTGGCTCAACTTCGCAAGCGTCACCGGCTTTCCCTGCTGCGGCGGCAGCCACTGCAACTCCCCCGCAGGCGTCAGCCCCGCTTCAACACCCACGAACGCCTCGGCGTTCACTTGCATGCCATTCAGGCTCTTTGGCGGCTTCTCGCCCACCGCCGCCATCACAAAGCGCCCCGACGGCTTGCCATCCTTGTCCGGGGGATCGCCCATGTCAGCGCGGGGCATGCCGCGCACAATGTCGAAGCTGGGCACAAAACTGTCGTCACGATCGCGCGGCTGCGCCTCAACCTTTACAGCGCCGCGATCAATGGTCACGCCAACAGCACCCATCAAGGCACGCTTCATTCCGGCAAAGCCATGCAGCTCCAGTGACATCTGGAACACGATCGCACCCAGGTCGATATCGCCGTAGCGCTGCATCCACCCCGTGCGCGAAGGAATCGACCACGTATGCACGGCCTTTGCTTCAAACAGCGCCAGTTTGTAATGCGCGCTCGCTTCGACCTTGGCGCTGGCCTTGCGGTGCAGGGGATCCCACTCCGCTTGGGCACTGGCCCCGGCGCCTGCCACAAACCGCAACCACTGCGCAGAGGTCTCCAGCGAATAGGTCTCCGACTCGCGCACAAGGTCGGAGAACTGATTCCCACCCAGCTCGATCAGATCGAACTGGATGTTCGGCGCCTTGACGTTCCGGCCGATCTGGCCCTTGATCGTCATCAGCGACTCCTTGAACTTGCGTGAATCGAAGTTCTCGAAGGCCGAGCCTTTCTGGCGGGCGGCGCTGCCCACGGACATTGTGCTGTCACCCGCCCGCGTCGTCACGCCCACATCCACGTGGGTGGGCACGCCCATCAGCCGGCGGCCTTTGAATTCATCGTATTTGAACCGCGGCAGGTAGTTCCGGCGAAGGCCTACCTCCTGCTGTGGCTCGCCATCATCCTTGCGGCTGTAGCTTTCAAACGTGATCACCTCAACAAGATCGGTCTTCCGGGCAAAGTTCCCGTTGAGCATCGCCGCTGCACGGTCCTCGGCCATGCCCAGGTTCTTCTCGGCCTGGGCAATCGCTTCGAGGCTGCGCCCAGCAAGGGCCTCCTCCAGCTGCCAGCGGGCGCGCGGCACGGCGGAGAGGCTGCCTTCGATGGATCGCGCGACCTCGCGGAACTCCTCCCAGACCTCGGGTGTCAGCAACAGAAGTTCTTCGTCAGCCGCATTCAGCAGCGCCGGCGCGCTGATCTTCCCGGCCAGCTCCAGCGTGGCACCTTCGCCGGGCCCGCTCACAACGGCATGCATCTTCACCGGCACCACCGGCACCAGGCGGGGCTGCCCGACGACCCGTGGCTCCGACAGGCCGCTGCGCAGCTCGCTCCGGCTGCCCGGCAGCGTGAACACCAGCCGCAGATCTGATTCGCAGAAGATGCGCGGCGTCATCCCCTGCAGGTCCGTTACGCCACGCACCACCTGACCGTGCACGTCGCGGGCGATGACCTCCACACCCTTGCTGTCGCGGCGGTAACCCACGAACGCGGCCCCCGGCACCGGTGTTGGCGGACCCTGCCGCTGCAGCTGCAGCTGGTGGAACGGCCGTAGCCGCAGCCGCCGCACCTGCAGCGCAGGCCGCATCGTCGCGTCGGCCCGTGGATCCTCGCTCCACGGCCCCAGCTGCGCGGGCTCACGGCAGTCCGGGTGCTGCAGCGGATCGGTCCACTCGCCGCTGGCATCATCGCGGACCTGTAGTTGGTATCGATGTTCACTCTGCGGCAGTAGCACGCCCTGCCCGGGACCCGCAGCGGCGTCCTGCCCGTTGCGCCGTGGCCAGGGCAGCTTCAGGCCGACTGGCCCGGCGCCGGGGTGCGGCCAGCCTTTGCGCCAGTCAGGGAGGACCGGTGGCGCCGGGGTGGGTGCGCGCTCGGGTAGTGTCACGCGATCCGTGTCGCCGTGGGTGTCGGTCCTGCCGGACGCCACGATCGTGAAGCCATGCAGCACATCGCGGATGCGATAGGTGACGCCCGCACAGGGCACGACGTTGCCATGCCCGTCATGGCGAAACAGCGTGAATTTTCCAGAGCTCATGTTCCAGATTCCTTTCTTCCAACGTGATCAGCTATCGCCTGCGTCGCGCAGGTAGCCCTCGTGCCGTTCGTCATCCACGAACAGGCCAACCTTCTCCGGTCCGTCGGTGACAACTTCCTCGGTAAACCCGTTGCCATCGGTCGTTCCGCTCAACCAGCGGCCATCCGGCAGCTGCATCGAATAGGCCGCCCCCGCCAGCGGGACGCCTGCGTGATCGCGCACAAGGAAGCGGGCGCGGCAGGGTGCAATACCCAGCGTGCGTAGCGGATAAGCAAGGGACGCCGGGCCGACGAAGCTGTGCTGGCCCGCATGCACGGTGAGGGTTCCCGGGCAGCTGAACTGCAGGTTGCCCCCTTCCAAGCGCAGGCTGGCGCCGCCCTCCACCTGTACGACCAGTGCACCTCCAGCGGCCAGTTCGACCGCCGCATGCGCGCTGGACAGGCGCTGTTTCTGCCGAGACTGCAGCTTCACCGCGTCGCCCTGCGCCTGGATCTCGATCGGTTGCTCACCGGCAGCGAGGGTCAGGCCGGACGCAAGCCCCGATGCCGAAGTGGCGGCCGACGCCAGGACGCCGACCGACTGTGCCGCGTGCAGGCGCGCGTGGCCCATGACTACCGCGTGTGCAGCACCACCGGCACCCAGGACCAGGCTCTGCCCTGCCTGCCAGAACAGCCCCTGCCCCGAAACCACCGCCTGCAGCGGCGCAACCATGCCCAGCAGCGGTGCCGTGCTGTGGGGGACGCCACCAGCTGTGTCGCCGGCGGCCGCGCACGCACGGGCGAAGCCATCGGCCGCAACCACGCCCGCTGCCGCTTGCCGCAGCGGTGCCAACGCAGGCGAGGCATGCAACCCTCCGGTGCCGTGCAGCACAGCGCCCTGCCCAGACGCAGCGGCCATCGCCCCACACTGGGCCAGCAGCGCGCCTGCCTGCGCTGCCGTACCCGCCGGTTGGCCAGGCCCTGACGGATGGGCACCGAGCCACAGCCCACGCTCGCTGCGCACCACGCCCGCTGCATCGCTGCGCAGCTCGAAGCCCTGCCCACGCAGGCTGCCGCGATGATTGCCGCGCTGGTGGATGACGTGGCCGAGGTTCAACTGGGTGGCCGCCTGTGTCGTCGCCAATTGCAGGCGGAGCTGGTTGTCCGTGTCGTCGAACTGCAGGGTGGAGCCACCCTCACCGCCCCATTCGCGGGAGCTGAAACCCCAGAGCGCCCCGGGATGGCGATGCGCCTGCGGGCCATCACCCGCTGCGTGCCAGGCCGGTGCGTTGCCACCGGCAAGGTTGCCGGTGCCGCCGACGCGCGTATCGCTCGCCTGCGCATGCAGCGATGGATCGTTCTCGCCGCGCCCGTTGTACAGCGCGCCCAGTACGATCGGGCGTTGCACATCCCCCTCCAGGAAGCCCACCAGCACCTCCTGGCCCACGCGCGGCAGGAACTGGCTGCCCACGCCCGGGCCTGCAAACCGCTGTGCAACGCGCAACCATGCGCTGTGCGCAGGCTTGCCCGCTGCATCCATCAGCGGAAAGCGCACGCGGATCCGCCCGAGGGCGTCGGCGTACACGCGACCGCCTTCGGCTGCTCCGCCGCCCTCATCGGCACCGACCACGATGGCCGTCTGCCGACCCACCACCTGGGCTTCGCCCGCCGGGTCTGTCGTGGATGGACGCCAGGGGCGCTGGCGGTCAACAGCATGGAAGGCGGCGGCATAGCCGAGCTGCTGGGCACGGCGCTGCAGTTCGGTAGGCAGGAACCCGTCACTTTGCAGCGCCTCCACCCAACGATGCGGGAGCAGCCGATCTGGCAAGGTATTGGCGCCGGCATGCTCCAGCGAAGTGATCAGCAGTTCGGGCGTGTGTTGCGGCGACCATTGGCTGATGGCCGACCACCTGCCTGCGGCCAGCCCTCGCACTGTCGCAATGCCCTGCCACCCATGCCGATCCGCTTCGTGGCGCTCAACCGAAAGGACGGCGCGCCGCTCGCCTTCTGCGTGCGATTCGAAGCCCAGCGAGCCGCACGCCAGATACTCCTCGACAGACGAACTGCCACCGCCATCCACCGGCAACTGCACGGCCAGCGTGCGATCCTGCCGATAGTCATCGCTGACCATGCTCAACCGGTGCGGGCCCAGCCGCACGCGCCGGGCCAGGTGCAGCACGCTGTCCTCCTGCTCCGCCGCGTCGCCGCGGTGGAAGCGAAGGGCACCGCCACGTGCCGAAGCCGCGTGCTGTGGCAAGGCCACGCTATCGAAGAACAGTTCGATTCGATGCAGTGCGGGCGCCTCCGCATCTGCCTCGACACGCCAGCCAATGCCCTCTTCGGCCAGCAGGCCGGCGACAAAATCCATATCGGACTGGCGATACTGCACGCAGTAGTGACGCGGCGGCAGCGCGTCCAGGCAGGCCCGCGCATCGTCGCTCCAGCGCCAGCAGGCGAGCGCTGGATGGCCGGCGAACACGGCATCCACGATCTGGCGAACGGTTGCATCACGGAAAACACGACTGTTCCGTTGCTGCGCCAGCCACCACGTCCATGCCGCCAGGCGAATGCGGTAGCGGGTAAGGCCGCGATCGCAGTCCAGCCGGCACACCTCGCGTACCAGGCCGGCCCGCCGGATGTCGCGCCCCTGCGCATCGCGGGTGGACAGCGTCGCAGGCCGGCCCGGCCACGTTTCGCAGGCCGGGTCCGTGTGCGAAGCGAGTACGTCGACGTGGTAATCCAGTCCTTCGGACAACGCTTCGCGTCCGCGCCAGCGTTCGACCAGCAAAAGCCCTGCGCCGGGCAGTTCAAACCGGTGCAGCAGCGCTGCATCCTCATGCGCTTGCAACGTGTGCATATGGCTTACGCCCTGTGCACCACCCTGGCGCACTTCTGTGCGCAGGAACCTAGCAAGGGGTTGGCCGAGGAAAAATCAGACGATTACGAAAATGCCCACGGACGGCTGAAGAACATCACTGCATCACGGATTCGCCAGCGAGTTGTATGGCCGAGACGCAACGTGCAGGCAACAGAAGGTGCTGATTGCGACACGGAAGGTGGCGCCTGCGCAGCGCGCACCGCATTGGTAGAGCCGAGCCCATGCTCGGCTGCTCCTGGCGCGGTGTCTGAGCCGAGCATCGGCTCGGCTCTACAGGTTCCGTCGCCGGGCGTGGCCCGGCGCTACCGTCGTTACTTCGTTGACACAGCACGCACTGCACACGAAGTTCGTAGATCCCGGTAGACGCCAACCAAGGTTGGCACCTACCAGAGCAGCATCAAGCGCGCCGCATCAACGACTCATCGAATACGGCGCCTGCGCACCCTGCCCCGGCCATGCCTTGTTCGGCTCGGCCTGCATGGTGAAGGTCAGCTCGCCACCGGCCAGGATCTCGTCATGGCGCAGGAAGGTGCGCTGCAGCGGCTTCCCGTTGAGGCTGACGCTGCCCACGTAGGTGTGCTTGTCGTCCAGGCCGTTGGCCACGATGGTGAAGGTCTTGCCGTTCGGCAGGCGCATCGCGGTCTTCGGCAGGAACGGGCGGCCCAGGATGTATTCGCCCGAACCCGGTGCCACCGGGTAGAAGCCCAATGCAGTGAACACGTACCACGCCGACATCTGGCCAACGTCATCGTTGCCGGCCAGGCCATCGGGGCGATCGGCGTACTGCGTGTCCATGATCTGCTTCAGGCGTGCCTGGCTGCGCCAGGGCTGGCCGGCATACGAGTACAGGTACGCCACGTGGTGGCTGGGTTCGTTGCCATGCGCATACCAGCCGATCAGGCCGGTGATGTCTTCCATGTGCTCGAAGATGGACGGATCGACCTTGGCGTTGAACACCTCGTCCAGCCGCGCCAGCAGCTTGTCGCTGCCACCATGCGCTGCAGCCAGGCCGGCCACGTCCTGCGGCACGTACCAGGAATACTGCCAGGCGTTGCCTTCGGTGTAGTCGGTGCCGTAACCGCTGGCGCTGGGGTCGAACGGCGTGCGGAAGCTGCCGTCACGCTTGCGCGCGCGCATGAAGCCGGTGTCCTTGTCGAACGCATTGCGCCAGTTGCCGGCGCGCTTGTCGAAAGTGCTGGCCACGTCGGCCTTGCCCATCGCCTGCGCCATGCGCGCGATGGTCCAGTCGTCGAAGGCGTACTCCAGGGTCTTGCTGGCCGCCTCGCCTTCCTCATCGATGGGTACGTAACCCAGCTCGCGGTACTGCGCGATGCCATCGTAAGGGCCGTAGTTCGCCGTCTCGACCATCGCCTTCAGCGCCTTGTCGGCATCGAAGCCACGGATGCCCTTCACGTAGGCATCGGCGATCACCGGCACGGCGTGGTAGCCGATCATGCACCAGTCTTCCAGGCCGTGGAACGACCACACCGGAAGCATGCCGTACGGGCTGTGGTCGTGGTGGGCCAGCATCGAGTTGATGAAATCGCTGTTGCGCTTTTCCGGCTGCACCAGGGTCAGCAGGGGATGCAGGGCGCGATAGGTATCCCACAGCGAGAACGTCGAGTAGTTGGTGTAGCCCTCGGCCTTGTGCACCGCATTGTCGGCGCCACGGTACTGGCCGTCGGCATCCATGAACAGCGTCGGGCCCAGCATGGTGTGGTACAGCGCGGTGTAGGCGCTGCGCCGTGCATGCTCGGGCGCGTCGATGTCCAGCACCGACAGCGCCTGCGTCCACTCCTGCTTCGCCTGTGCGCGCACGCGGTCGAAATTGAAGTCGGCCACCTCCGCATCGAGGTTGGCGATCGCACCGGCCTCGCTGACCGGCGAGATCGCGACCTTGACGATCAGCGGCGCATCCAGCTTGCCGAAGTCGAACGTGCCGACCAGCTGGCGGCCCTCGATCTGCGCCCGCTGCGCCGGGTCCTTCTCGCCCGGGGGCGCGAAGCCCTTGTAGACGATGTCCTTCTCGGTGTTGTGCAGCTCGTGGCTGGCCAGCGGCCGCGAGAAGCGCATGGCGAAGTACAACTGGCGGCCCGCCGCCCAGCCCCGCGTTTCGCGGAAGCCGGTCACGGTGCCATCGTCGCGCACGCGCACCCGCGACCACAGGATCTTGCCCGGGTAGTCGTACATGCTGGTGCGCATGTCCAGCAGCATCTTCGCGTCGGTGCCCTTGGGGAAGGTATAGCGATGCACGCCCACGCGGGCGCTGGTGGTCAGCTCGGCGCGCACCTTGTAGTCGTCCAGAGTCACGGCGTAGTAGCCGGGCTCGGCCTTCTCGTCGTCATGACGGAAGCGCGAGGCGTAGCCACTGCGCGGCTTTTCCGGGTCACCGCGCTCCAGGCCCGGTTCGCCGGTGAACGGCATCACCAGGATGTCGCCCAGGTCGGAATGGCCGGTACCTGAGAAATGCGTGTGCGAGAAGCCGACGATGCTGCTGTCGTCGTAGCGGTAGCCCGCTGCCCAGCCATAGGCCTTCTCGCGCGGCTGGATGCGCGTGTCCGGGCTGAGCTGGACCATGCCGAAGGGCACAGTGGCACCCGGGTAGGTATGCCCTTCCCCGCCGGTGCCGATGAAGGGGTCGACCGAGGCATAGGCCTTGTCGGCGGCGGACTTCGGCGTGGCGGCCGTGCCCACGCCGGAGGCGAGCATGGCGGTGGCGGCGACGGCGATCAGGAGGCGACGGTCCAGCAGGGGCATCGGCATTTGGATCGATTCAGGTGGTGACCGGATCGTAGCACCGGGCCAAGGCCTGCACATGCTGCGTTGCAACTGAACAGATGGAGACGCGACGAAAAGTGTCGCTTTCATATGCAACTTTTTGTATTCACCACCTCTGCCCCGGCGGACAGACTGGATCGGTAGCGGTGCACTGCACCTCTACAACGAGAACCGCCTGCTGATGTGCTGGCGCGCTTGCGACGTTTTTGGCGTTGTTTCGTGGCGCCAATGCGGGTGCCGACGGCCTTCCGCTCTGTTGGGGCTGAGCGCCCGCAGGTAAGCAGAGTGCTTTCCGTTGGGTGCATTGCGCCATGTAGTGACGCATTCGGACCACTTGCAGGGCTGCGCGTTAAAGCGCTCTTGGCAGCGCCGCAGAAGAGGCAACGCGATGATGAAAAAGAAACTGGATCCGCTGCGATGGCGGAGTGCAGGATGGCGGCGCAGTGGCGTAACCGCTGCCGGGCGTGGAACCCCGAAATGAGTTGTGAGAGCTGCTTGCCGTGACTACGGCGGGCGGTGCGCGGCGGCCGCATGGCCCACCGGCTTTTTCTCACAGCTCAGCCGAAGTTCCACCCGCGTATCGCCCGCCACCTACGGGTGGCCCACTCTTGCAGGAGCCATCGCATGTCATCTGAAGCACCCACCATTACCCCCGAAGTGGAATCGCTGTTTTTCCGGTTGGAACACGCGCTGTACACCGCCGAAGGCATGGCGACGATGATCAACGAGAACGAACCGCCGGACCCGGCGGCGCATGGCCGGCCGGGCTACAACGTGCACAAGGTCAGCTCGGCCATCATTGCCGTCAGCCAGCGTGGCCGCCGGTTGCTGGGTGAACTGCGTGCACACCACGGCCCCATTACGTTGCATTGAGGCCGGGGTGGCGCCTTCTGTAGAGCCTAGCCCATGCTCGGCTGAGAGCGCAGTCGAGCATGGCTCGACTCTACAAAAGCAGTCGAGCATGGGCTCGGCTCTACAAAAGCAGTCGAGCATGGCTCGACTCTACAAAAGCAGTCGAGCATGGCTCGACTACAAAAGCAGTCGAGCATGGCTCGACTCTACAACAGCAGTCGAGCAAGCTCGACTCTACTGCAGGCCGCCGCTGACGCGCTCCAGCGCCTGCCGGTAGCGCCGGCTGCCGAACAGGCCCCGCTGCAGGGTCGTGCGCAGCGCCTGCACGTCCTCATCGTCCGGCTGCTGCGCGCAGGCGCGCTCGGCCCAGAACACCGCCCGGTGGAAGTCGTGATCGCTGCGCGCGGCGTAGTACTGCGCCAGCATCCAGGCGGCCTGGGTCCACGCCTGCCCACCCCAGAATTCGAGGGTCTCCAGCAGGCGTGGCAGGCGACCTTCGGCAGGCTCCTGCGTGCGCAGGTAATGGCCGACGCCGGCCACGCAGCTGCGCACCCTACGCTGCAGGCGCTCGCCCCATTCTTCTTCGGTCGCCGCCAGTTCCAGGCAGCGCAGCTCGCAGGCGTTGGACAGGTGCACCAGTTCGTCCACACCCATGCCCGCAATGCCGCCCTCCTCCAGCCCGCGGTCGTAGACCAGGCTGAGGTTGTAGAGCGCGCGGCCACTGTCCTGCTCCGCTGCGCGGCGGTACCACTGGATGGCCAGCGCCGGATCGTAGGCCGGCACATGCTCGAAGTAGTGGTAGCCCAGCGCGGCCTGCATTTCCGGGAAGCCCAGCTCGGCACCGGCCTGCGCCATGTGCAGCAGCGCGGTGTGCTGCTGCGTTTCGTCGAAGGCGTAATAGACGTCGTTGAACGGGCAGTCCGCGCCAGGCGCAGGCACCGCCATCAGCGCCGCCGCATGGCGATAGGCCGCCTCGGCCTGTGCTGCATCCGGCGTCACGCCGCACCAGCCGGTGTCGCGCAGTGCGCCCTGCATCACCGCCGCCCAGGCTGAGTTGCGCCACTGCCGCGCTACGACCGGCGCCAGCCACTCGCCCATGCCGGTGGCGGCGGCCGCGTGCAGCATGCGCATCAACTGGGGGTCGTCAAACCCGCGCGGCACGCTGGGGTCGGCCGCCTGCGCGTAATGCGCCGCGGCCATATCAGTGTTGTCCACCCGCGATGCAAGCTCGGCGAGCTGCAGGTGGATGCCCGTGCGCTCCAGTGCCGACTGCGGCTGCGCCAGCAGTTCCATGCCGCGCGCGAACGCCTGCTGCACCGCGCCGCGGTTGCCGGTATCGATGCTGTCCACGTCGATGGCGTCCAGCCAGGCGACCATCCGCAGCTGGTTGCGCTGCGATGCGTCGAGGCCTTCAGCCAAGGGGCCATCGGCCAGCGCCAGGATCTCGTCATGGCTGCCACCCCAACGTGGCGTGCGCAGCCGCGCGTAGGTGTCCAGCAACGGCAGGCCATGGCCGGCGGCCTGCAGGCCCATCTGCAGCCAGGCCAGCGCCGGCTCCGGCGAACTGCCGACCCCCTCGATCGGGTCGCCGTCCTCGTCCAGCTCCGGCGGCAGCGGAATGGCGGTCGCCCAGGAAGCGGGCAACGCTGCAGGCAGCGCCGGCAGGCGGGGTGACTCGGCCATCCACGCACCCAGCAGCGCCTGCATGTCGCGCCAGGGACCGGCGCCATCGGCGGGATGAAAGCCATCATGCATCCAGTCGCTCATCCACACGGGAACGCCGAAGGCCGCCACGCTGCGCATCAGCTGGTGCAGCAGCGGCCAGCACAGCGGTCCACGATCGGCCAGGGCGATGGCATGCACGAACAGCGCGGTCTGCGCGGCATGCACGCTCGACCAGGCGCCCTCGCCCACTGACGCTGTCCAGCCCGAGCCACGCGCATCGACGGCAATGCGGTCCCAGACCAGCGCTGCCAGCAGCAGCGGCGCGTCGGCCTGCGGCGAGGCCTGCTGCCAGGCAGCCAATGCCTGCCACAACGTGTTGATCGGCAGCGCCTGCGGAGGCGCCAGCAGGGTGAGCACGCGCGCACCGCCATCGGCGTCCTGCGGCGCGAGAAGTTCAGGCAAGGCGGACTGGATGGCCTCGAAGCGATGGGCGAGCAGGTCATCCCAGATCGCGGGCGCGGCACGACGCCGCGGGGATTCAACGGAAAGCGGAGAGGTCATCAGGATTCAAGCAGAGCGACAGCACGCGCGGAGTATAGCGCTGCGGCGGGGTCGTGCTTCGGCTTTGCTTTGGTAGTGGTCAAGCTTGCTTGACCGCCTTTTGCCGTTCCGTCGCGCAAGCTCGACGCCTACCAGAGCGAGAGGCGGACGCAACAGCAGTCGAGCACGCCCGAAGCTACGTCGGCAGCGCCGCCACCAGCGTGGACAGATCCGCGCTGTCCACCGGCCGCACTACGCGGGCTACTTCCTGGCCGTCGCGCAGCAGCACGACAGTGGGCCACAGCTTCACCTGGAATGAGCGGCCCAACGGCTTGCCCTTGCCATCTTCAATTTTCCAGTGCGGCAGGTCATGCGCGTCCACGAAGGCCTGCAGCGCCGGCTGCGCGGCCTGGCAGTGGCCGCACCAGGGCGCGCCGAACTCGATCAGCAGCCAACCCGCCTGCGCATCGACATCGCTGCGGGCCGGCTCAACGGCCTGGTGGTCGCGCATGAACGGCATGCGGTTACGCCGCCAGTGCGCGCTGGATGTCTTCCAGCGGTGCGTTGGTGAAGTTCTTGGCGAGATCATCCAGCAGGCGCGCCTGCGCTTCCTTGTGCAGCAGCGGGCGGATGCGGCCCAGGGTGATCGGGTCGGCCACCAGGATCAGGTGCGCATAGCGGTTCTTCAGCGCATCCTCATTCAACTGTTCGGCCACCTGCTTGGCGAACGTGGCTTCGTTGAGCTGCGAAATGGACATGTCCTTCGGCACGGCACCGGAAGGGCCCTGGCCCGACACGCCCTGCTCGCTGATGTCCTGCAGGCGCAGCTCGCCCTCCTGCTTCAGCGTCAGCTGATGATCGGTGCCGACGTTGATGAACACGCGCGCCGAGCCACCATCGGTGACGACGACAAGGGTACCTTCGGGAATGCGACGGGTCATGCGATGCTCCGGTTGCGTTGGTTCGCCACCACCGTAAAGGCTGCGTTGTGAGCGATGCGGCCACACTGCGTCCACAGCATGTCATCACGGCTCGCACATGAACAGGCACGCTGGAACACTGCGTCCGCGCGTCACCGCTTCGCTGCATGTTCACGCCGTAACCGTTATCATGAACGGATGATCGACACGACGTACTACGTGACAGGCACGCCTGTTACGTGGGAAGCACGGCCGACCGGCGTACCGCTTGCCACACCCGCTCCCACCCCGCCATTCCTCCGCCGCGCGCAGGATCCGGGTGGATGACACCGCTCAGGCGTAGTTCTTCGCTGCTTCTCCCGATGTGCCCCCTGCCCGCCTGAACTGATCAGCCTGTGCTGATTGGCAGCAGCTGCCATCGCGGCTGGCCCGGATCTTCGATCTTCACCAGCCCTCGCCGATCCACGGCGTAGTTTCCCGTGCGTGGTCTTTTCCCGTACGTCCTGGTCCAGCGTGGACCGCCCGCACCGATGCCCCTGCGCCAGTTGCGCCAGCATCGCCGTTTCCGATTCTCGGGACACACCACACCGCCTATTCCGCACTCCAATCCAAGAACAGAAAGGACGTCCCATGCAGGACAACCCCGATGCCCATGCCCATTTCGGCTGGTTCAAACGCCGCCGCCACCTGAAGGTTGACGAGATCACCGTCGTCGACAAGCCCATGCTCAAGCGCGCCGTCGGAGCCGCTGCACTGGGCAACGCGATGGAATGGTTCGACTTCGGCGTCTACGGCTACCTTGCCGTGACCATTGGGCAGGTCTTCTTCCCCTCCAGCAACCCCACCGCGCAGGTCATCGCCGCCTTTGCCACCTTCACCGTGGCGTTCCTGGTGCGCCCGCTGGGCGGCCTGGTGTTCGGCCCGCTGGGTGACCGCTACGGGCGGCAGAAAGTGTTGGCGTTCACCATGATCCTGATGGCGCTGGGCACGTTTGCCATCGGCCTGATCCCCTCCTACGAACGCATCGGCATCTGGGCGCCGGTCCTGCTGCTGCTCGCGCGCGTCGTGCAGGGCTTCTCCACCGGCGGCGAGTACGGCGGCGCCGCGACGTTCATCGCCGAATATTCCACCGACCGCAACCGCGGCCTGATGGGCAGCTGGCTGGAGTTCGGCACGCTGGGCGGCTACATCGCCGGTGCAGGCACTGTCACCGCGCTGCACATGCTGTTGAGCAGCGAGGACATGCTGGACTGGGGCTGGCGCATTCCGTTCCTGGTGGCCGGCCCGCTGGGCCTGCTCGGCCTGTACATGCGCATGAAGCTGGAAGAAACCCCGGCCTTCCGCGCCTTTGCCGAAGAAGCCGAGAAGCGCGAGCACGACCGCCCGGGCCTGGGTGACCTGTTCCGCGTGCATGGTCGCCAGCTGCTGGTGTGCATGGGCCTGGTGCTGGTGTTCAACGTCACCGACTACATGCTGCTGACCTACATGCCCAGCTACCTGAGCGTGACCATGGGGTATGCCGAGAGCAAGGGCCTGCTGCTGATCATCATCGTGATGCTGGTGATGATGCCGTTGAACATCGTTGGCGGGCTTTTCAGCGACAAGCTGGGCCGCCGGCCGATGATCATCGGCGCCTGCATCGCGCTGCTGGTGCTGGCCGTGCCCTGCCTGCTGCTGATCGGCAGCGGCAATGACTGGCTGATCTTCCTCGGCCTGATGCTGCTCGGCCTGGCCCTGGTGTGCTTCACCAGCTCGATGCCCTCCACGCTGCCGGCGCTGTTCTACACGCCGGTGCGCTACAGCGCGCTGTCGATCGCCTTCAACGTGTCGGTCTCGCTGTTCGGCGGCACCACGCCGCTGGTCACCGCCTGGCTGGTCGAGCGCACGGGTGACCCGCTGGTGCCGGCCTACTACCTGATGGTTGCGGCGGTGGTCGGCCTGGTCACCATGATGTTCGTGAAGGAGACGGCGAACATGCCGCTGCGCGGTTCACCGCCGGCCGTGGCCAGCGACAAGGAAGCCGCTGCGCTGCTCAAGAGCGATGGGCCCGTGACCGTGGACCCGACCCTGCCGCCGCTGCCGGAAGCCGGTGACGGCGAGGCACCCCGGCCGGCCTGACAGGACAGGGCCGCTATGCGCATGGGTCGTGAACACGACCCATGCCGCGTCAGCCCGTTGCTGGCGCGTCGGTCTGCAGCAGGCTGTCCCGGTCCCGCAGCGGGAAACGGATGTGGGCATCCACGCCGTCGGCACGGAACAGCAGCTGCCCGCTGCCGGCCAGCTCGTAGGGCACCCGCTTCTCGATGAGCGAGCAGCCGAGCCCGCGTCGCTGCGGTGCAGACCAACCATCCACGGGCGAATGCCGTTCGCACCAGTGCAGGGCCAGCCAGGGGCTGCTCCCCTCCTGCGCCTGCACGGACCACGAAACGTCGATGCGGCCATCGCTGCGGATGGCCCCGTACTTGAGCGCGTTGGTCGCCAGTTCGTGCACGGCCAGCGACAGCACTTCGGCCGCCTTCGGCGGCAGCAGCACGTCAGGGCCATCCAGCAGATACTGCTCGTTACGGTGCACCTGCACCGATATTTCCTCGTCCAGCATGCCGCGCAGGCAGACCCCCGCGTTGTCCGCGCGGGTCAGCAGCGCCTGCGTGCGGGCCAGTGACATCAACCGCCCGCACAAGCGCTCGGCATACTCCTCGACGCTGCCTACGGTTTCCTGCGTGCGCCACGCGATGGCGTGGATCATCGCCATGATGTTGCGCACCCGGTGCTGCAGCTCGGCCAGCAGCACGGCCTGGCGCTCGGTGGCACGCTTCAGCGTATCGATGTCGATGGCGATGGCGAACACACCGGTGACTTCGCCCTGCGCATCCCGCAGCGGCGCTGCCGCGATGCGTGTCCACCGCACCTGTCCATCCTCGTGGGTGAACTGGAATTCCAGCCCCGGCACGACCGTGTCGCCGCGAAGCGCGCGCGCTACAGCGAAGTCTTCCGGGCCGATCAGGCTGCCATCCTCATGCCAGCCCTGCCAACGCGGCATGTTGCCGCTGTCCCGCGACGGCAGCTCGCCGCTGGGCAGGTAGGCGCGCATCTGCTCGTTGGACTGCAGCACCCGGCCTTCGGTGTCGACGATGCACAGCCCCACCGGAAGCATCTGGAAGGCCAGTGACAAGCGCTCGTCACTCTGCCGCCTGCGTCGCTGCTCATCGTCGCGTGCGGCGTGCGCGGCATGCGCGGCGGTCGTCTCGAACATCGTGACGAGCACGCCATCGATGCGCCCGCACGCATCACGGATGGGGCTGTAGGTAATGGTGAACCAGATGTCTTCCAGCACCCCCTGCCGGGCAAGCGGATACAACTTGTCCTCGTAGGTGATGGTTTCGCCCTGCCATATCCGTGCATAGATGGGCCCGTTGATGTGCCACACCTCGGGCCAGCAGATGCGGGTCGCCTGGCCCAGGCCGTGCGGGTGCTTGTCGGCCAGGATCTCGGCATAACCGTCGTTGTACAGCTGGACCAGTTCTTCGCCCCACAGCACGATCATCGGGAAGCCGTGGGCCAGCATCAGGTCCACGGTCGCCCGCAGGTGCGGCGCCCAATCGTTACGGTCGCCCAGCGGGGTGGCCGACCAGTCGTGCCCGGCGATCCGTTCAGCCATGCCACCGCGCAGCGCGTGCAGCGGCGGCGACGTCGGCAGCACCGGCGTCGTCGCAACAGGAGCGCTCAGCTCCATCCGACTAGCCATGCGGCGCCTTCAACTGCCACCTGCGGTGGCTCGGCGGGCATGCACAAGGGTCTCCAGCTGCTGGGCCAGCGCCTGGATGTGGTAGGGCTTGGCGCAGCGAGGCGCATCGGCGAACCGGCTGGGCACATTGTCGTCATAGCCGGAGGTCAGCAGGAACGGGATGCCGGCGGCGGCCAGCCGATCCGCCAGCGGGTAGACCTGCTCGCCCCCCAGGTTGATATCCAGGAGGGCGACATCGATAGGCTGCTCGTCGAACAGCCTGTTCAGCGCGGCGAGGTCGCCGGCGGGGCCGACGATGTGCACGCCCTTCAGTTCCAGATAGTCGACCAGGAACATGGCAATGGCGAATTCATCTTCCGCCACCAGCACACGCACCCCTTGCAGGCCCGGGTTATCAACGGCTCCCAACACGTACAACGCTCCTGTCCAGGCGGTACCTCCGTCTGTTACAGGCAAAGGGTGGCCAATCGGCCTACAAGATCGCGTGACGACAGTGCCACGTACCGGTGCCGGGCCGGCGGCGGTACCATTCCCCGGCCTCCACTTTCCTGTGCCCCCAATGGCCTACGCACGCATCACCTCCACCGCCGACAACTACCTGCACCACGTCAGCAACGGCACGTATTCCGTTGAGGCCGACGAACCTGCGTCGCTGGGCGGCCAGGGCCGCGGCTTCGCCCCCTTCGACCTGTACCTGGCCTCGCTGGCCTCGTGTACGGCCATCACCCTGCGCATGTATGCCCAGCGCAAGGGCTGGGAGCTGGGCGAGTTCCACGCTGAACTGCGCTCGGAGCGCGACGCGGGCGGTCGCCTGCATGTGCACCGGGTGCTGCACGCCAGCGCGGAACTGAGCGATGCGCAGTGGTCGCGGCTGCTGGAGGTGGTGGAAAAGACCCCGGTGACCCTGGTGATGCGCGAGGGTGCCCGCATCACCAGCGAGCGCGGGCAGTAACGCGGCCTAGCGCCGCCGGTGCAGCACGGTACGCTGGCGCATGGCGGCAAACTGCTGCTCCGCCTGCTGGATGTCCTCGGCCTGGAAGCCGGACGCATCCAGCAGCTGGTTGGCCGCTGCGGCGGCCAGCGGATCGTCCTCGCGCTGGCGCCAGCAGCGCGCCGGCAGGAAGTAGCCGACCTCGCTGCGCCCGCGCATGATGACCACCGGCCGGCCGGCATACAGCAGGAATTCGGCCAGGTGCTGGCGAAGCCCTTCCACCGAAACATAGGCCGGACCCGCACCGATCAGGTGCGGGGATGCCTCGGGGCTCTCGAACAGTTTGCGGCGGCTCATGCATGTCTCCTGTCTGCGAATCGGGTGTCCCTTTCCCTTGACGGCTGCATCGGCCTGCAGCCGCCATCGCCTGCGGTCAGAAGCCGGTGTTGAACTCCAGCTGGAATACATCGATCGACAGCGGCGGGCCGGACACTTCCTTGGCCGCCAGCCACTTGCCGCTGATCCAGCTGCGCGCATCCAGCGCGTAGGCACCCCCAACGTAGTAGCCACGCGCGTTGGTGCCACCCAGGTGGAAGTTCGGATCGTTGTAGGCGTCAGGCAGCGCATCGGCCTCGATGCGCTTGTAGCCCAGCAGCGCCTGCCACTGCCCCTTCTCCTTCAGATCGGTGGCACCGACGATCGCCTGCAGCATCCAGGCCGTGTCACCGCTGCGGAAGGTGGCGATGCTCGCGCTGCCGCCCGCACCATAGTTGTTGACGATGCCGTTGTTGGCGCGGGCGAACATGCCCTGCTTGTCATACGCCAGGTTGCGGATGTAGTCGCCATCCAGGCGCAGGCCGATGCCATCGGCCAGCTGGGTGTCCCATCGCAGGTTGAGGGTGGCCAGGCGGAATGCCGAGGCCAGGCCCACGTACTGCGGCGTGGGCGTGTTGGCCGGGTCGAGCGGGTTCAACGCGATGTCACGGATCAGCATCAGCGTGTTGCCCTTCTGCATGAACGCCGGGCGCGACCAGTCGGTATCGCAGCCGACCGCGCCGGCATACAGCGCACACGGCGAAGACAGGCGGCCGCTGATGTTCTTGAAGTCGTAGTAGCCCAGCGCGGCGCGCAGGGCATTGTCTTCGTTGAAGCGCCAGTTGATGCCCACCTGCGCGCCCGACAGCCACTTGTTCTCGTTCGGGGTCTTGACCCGGCTCTGGCTCGGTGAACTGTCGGAGGTGTACTCCAGCGGAACCACGGCCAGGTTGCCGAACAGGCCTACATCCCCATCTGCGAGGTCGTAGTTGAGGTTGGCCGCCAGGCCGTCGAAGTTCAGGTCATTGGAGAACAGCGTGTCGCTGGTCCAGAACGGGTTGCCGAAGCGGCCGCCGCGCACGCTGATCCACTCCGCCGGGGCATAGGCCAGCCACGCCTGGTCCAGCCATACGTCCTTCTTGCTGAGGCCGCCGCCGAGCTGTTCGGTGGTCGAAACCGGGCCATTGCTGCTGCCGCTGGCCAGGCGTACGCCAGCAGTGGTGTGTTCGCCGATCTGCGCGTCGATGCCCACCCTTGCGCGGATGCGCCACAGGTTGCGGCGGTCCTGACGCGTGTTGAGCAGCGGCGGCAGCTGCAGGTTGGTGTTGTTGTTGGTGTCGAAACCACTGCCAGCGTTGACCGAGGCCCAGTTCGTCTCGATATCGCTGTTGCGCTCGGAATAGAAGCGCGACTCGCTGCGCACGCGCATGTCACCACTGACCGTGATGCGCTTGGTCCACTCAGCCACTTCGTTCGGCGCGGCCCAGCCCTCGGATTTCGCCTGCGCCATCACGTCCTGGCGCACTTCGTCACGAATGCCATCGCGCACGCTCTGCGGCACGTACGGCACGCGCACGTCACCGGCCTCCAGGGCGATGCCACCGCTGCTGCCTGCCGTTGCTGCCGCCGCGCCACGCCCGGCTGCCGCCGCCTCGGCCTCGGCCTGCACCAGCAGCGCCTGGCCATCCTCGGGCTTGAGGGCACCACTGGCGATCAGGCCCTTGATCAGCTTGACCATGGTGGTCTCGGCCGCCATCGCACCAGCGGGGGCTGCAAGGCCCAGCAGCACGGCGCAGCACAACAGCGCACGTCGGGCCGTGCGCGGGCGGCGGGATGGGGTTCCAGCGCGGTGGTGGTCGTTCATCACGGTTCTCGTCAAGAAGAAAGGGTCGGCACGCATGTGGTCAGGCGCCCGGGCGGCGCCCCTGCACCAGCACGCGGGCGGGGAAATCAAGGGATGGCGGCGGTGCCTGGTCGACCTTGCCGATCTGCCGCAGGGCATCGAGCACGGCCATGTCGGCCTCCTCGTTGCCGCTGCCACGGACCAGCTCGACCTTCTCCAGGCGCCCATCGGCGGCCAGCCAGACATTCACCTGCAGCTGGAAGGCCAGGCGCTTGACGCGTTCGTCGCGGGAAATGGCCTGCTGCATGAGGTAGCCGAGATAGCGGCCGTAGGTCGCATTGCCGGCGCCACCACGGCCCACGCCCGAGGCGCCTCCGCCACTGCCAGCCTGGATGCCGAAGTTGTCACCGCCGGCCTGGGCGTCGGCGTTCATGGTGACCGGGTCGGCCGCCTCCGGTGCCGGCGTCGGTTCCTCCGCAGGCGTCGGGGTATCCAGTGGCTCCGGCTCGGGCATCGTCTCTTCCGGCGGAGTTTCCGGCTCGGGCGGTTTTTCCGGCGGCGGCGGCGGTGGAGGTGGCGGCGGTGGCAGGGCCAGCATCGGCGGCTGTACCACGGGCCGGCGCGTGCTGGCCGTGTCCTTGAACAGCAGCCACCACAGCGCCACGCCCAGCACCAGCAGCGCGGCGATGACCAGCGCTACGGTCACCAGCAGCTGGCGGCCGCGCATGCCGGGTTCGGGACGGGGTGGTTGATGGGCCGTCATGCCTCAGCCCTGCGCCTTGCCGGTGACCAGGCCGACCTGGGCCAGCTCCAGCCGCCGCAGCAGGTCCAGCACTTCGACCACGCGGGCGTACTGCACCTGCGCGTCGCCGCGCACGATCACCGGGAAATCCGGCGTGGTCGCGCGCTCCGTGCGCAGGCGGTCTTCCAGCTCCGCCATCGACACCGGGTAGGCGTCCAGGAACACCTGCCCGCTGGGATCGACGGTGATCGCCTTGGTCTTCGGTTTCTCCAGGGCGATGCTGTTGCTCGCCTTCGGCAGGTTCACCTCGATGCCGGGAATGGAGGCGTTGCTGGTCAGGATGAAGATCACCAGCACCACCAGCAGCACGTCCACGAAGGGCGTCACGTTGATGCCCTTCTCACGCTTCTTGATGCCGAACGTCGCCTTCTGGCCCATGGCGCGCCCCTCAGCCCTGCACCGCAGCCGGGCCGCGCCCGTCCTGCTCTTCGGCCAGGCGCGCGGCGAACTCGTCGATGAACACCGCCATGTCCGCGCCGATCGCTTCGGCACGCGCACCCAGGTAGTTGTAGCCGAACAGCGCCGGGATCGCGACGCCCAGGCCGGCAGCGGTACACAGCAGCGCTGCGGCCATGCCCGGGGCCACCGAGTTGATGTCCACCGCGCCGGCCATCGCCGCCACCACGAACACCAGCATGATGCCGATGACCGTGCCGAACAGGCCCACGTACGGCGCGCCTTCGATGGTGGTGGACAGCCAGTTCATGCGCTTGGCCATGCCTTCCTGCTCGCGCACCATCACCGCATCCATCGATGCACGGATGGCGGCGATCGTGGCGGCGCTGAGGTAGCCGCTGTTGCCATCGCGCAGGTGGCGCTGCTGCATTTCGTCGATGGCCACCTGGTAGATGCGCCACAGCGAACCGTCGTGCATGTCGGTGGGCGCCTTGCCCTGGCGGTCCATCTCGCCCAGCGTGCGCAGCGGCGCGCCGGCCAGCTTGCCGAAGCTTGCGGTGAACACCGCATTGGCCTTGCTGGTACGGCTGAAATGGCGGCCCTTGGCGATCATGATCGCCCACGACATCAGCATCATCAGGCCGAGGATGGCCACCACCACCCAGGCGTCGAACGGCATCGCCTTGAGGATGAAGCCGAAGTGGCTCTGCCCTGCCGATTGTTCATCGGCACCGTAGCTGACCAGGCGCGAATCGGCGCCCTGTGCCGTGGCATCGGCCAGCAGCAGCGCTGCCGGGCGCGCCACCCGCGAGATGCGCAGTTCATCCAGCGCACCCTCGAACGCGGCCAGCGGTGTTTCGCTGCCCGGTGCATCGGCACCCACGACCGGCGCGGTCGCCAGTGCCGGCAGCTCACCCGCCAGCTGGGCCACCACGCGGCCGTTGAGGTACAGCTGCACCTCGCCTTTTGCTGCAGTCACTGCCACATGCGCCCACTGGCCTTCGGGGATGGGCTGGGCCTGCGTGCTGCGCTGGCCATTGAGCTGCACGAACGGTACGCGGTTCTCGATGCCCACCACCAGCTCGCCCGCGCCGTCGCGGCGAGCGTAGATTGCCTGTGCCGCCTCCTGGGCGCCGGGCTTGATCCACGCGGAGAAGGTGAACGGAGCGCCCGCTTCCTGTGCCAGCGAAGCGCTTGCCGGCAGCGGCAGCGGTGCCGTGCCCAGCTGCACACCACGTCCGATCACCGTGCCTTCGGCGGCCGGCACCACGGCGCCGGCGTTGTTGCCGTAGGCGGTGGTGTCGCGCGCCGGGGCGTTGGCCTCGGCGAAGTGGTAGACCAGCGTGTAGTCCGGATCGAACACCTGCTGGCCGTTGCCGCTGGCCGGGGCCTTGCCGTTGCCGTAGTACATCCAGATCGTCTGCGGGGCAGCGGCGGTCACCGCCGGCACGTCCACCCAGACCAGGGCCAGGCCGGCCTTTGCATCGAACTGCTCGATCTGGTGCGACAGCACCGTGCGGCCGTCGCCGGACACGAAGCGCAGGTCGGCGCCGCCGTCCTGGGTGCCATCAAAGCCGAAGTTGCCTGTATGCAGGCGCAGCAGCAGCGGCGTACGGCCGGGGTCGCCTGCCAGGCCGGCGCCCTGCGGGCCGGCATCGACGGTGATCGGCTTGCGGTACTTCCATTCGGCCTGCCACCAGTTGGTATCGGCCGCCACGGCAGGCAGCGCGACGAACGCGGCCAGCAGCAGCAACACACGCGAAAGCAAACGGTCCATGCGAAAGGTCTCCGGGGATCGCACAACAAGGAAAGGTCAGTAACTGGTGCTGATGTTGAAATGCAGGCGCGGGTCGTCCTTGGACGTGACCGGACCGTCACTGAAGGGCCAGGCGTAATCCAGCCGAAGCTGCAGGTGGTCGCCCAGGCGCATCTGCGCACCCAGGCCGGCCGAGGCCAGGTTGTACTTGTCGATCTGTTCGGGCAGCGGCTGGCGCAGTCGCAGGTAGGCCGCATCGGCGAAGCCGTACAGGCGCAGGTCGGTCCCCTTCCACAGTGACCAGGCCGGCGTGCGCCACTCCAGGTTGGCCAGCGCGCCGTAGTCACCGATCGCCTCGGCCGACAGGTAGCCGCGCACGGTGTACATGCCACCGGCGGCGAACTGTTCGGCCGACACCAGCGGCGCGTCGGTCAACTGCACCGAGCCGCGCGCATACCACTGCCAGTCACTGGCAAAGCTGTGCGTATTGGAGACATCGGCCTTGAACGCGACGAAGCTGGGATCGGCCCAGTACCGTTTCTGGCCGAAATCATCGGCACCGCTGCCATAGCCCAGCAGGCGGCGGGTACCGGCCACCAGCTGCGTGCTGATGCTGGTCTGGTTGCTTTCGCCCTGGC
Organism: Stenotrophomonas sp. ZAC14A_NAIMI4_1; assembly: GCF_003086915.1. Taxonomy (NCBI): domain Bacteria; kingdom Pseudomonadati; phylum Pseudomonadota; class Gammaproteobacteria; order Lysobacterales; family Lysobacteraceae; genus Stenotrophomonas; species Stenotrophomonas sp. ZAC14A_NAIMI4_1. The sequence continues at coordinate 3,408,295 of NZ_CP026002.1, read as the reverse complement.
GCACGCCGACGAAAGCCAGGGTAATGGGCGCGTACTTCAGCGGCGTCTTCAGGCTTTCGCCCGCCAGCTGAGTGTCTTCTTCGGTGTCCTTGAAATCCACGCCTACGCTGAGCTGGCGCCACCACAGGCTGCTGCCGGGGACGCGGTAGTTCAGCTTCAGGCCCACCGAGTGGCCATTGCCGATGACATTGGTGCCCGTGCCCACCCCGCCCTGCCCGCCCGCATTGAGCACGCGGCTGTCGGAGGTGTAGCCGGCGGCCTCCAGGCTCCACGGCGTGCCCTCGAAGGGCAGCGTGTACGAAGCGGAAAACACCTTGGCCTGGTCGGTGTCCTCCGGCGCCAGATAGACGCCGAGGGTGGCGCTGTGGCCGCGGCGCCACAGGTTGTCATGGGCCAGCGAGGCGCTCAGGCGCAGCCTCTCAGTGTCCGCACTGTGGTCGTTGTTCAGTGCGGCACTGGCTCGCCACGGTGATTTTTCGTCCACCTGCAGGTCCACGTCCATGGTGCCGGGCGTGGCACCCTCGCGCACCAGCGGCATCACCTGGCGGCGACCGCCCTCGTTGAGCGCGGTCAGTTCCTTCTGCGCCTGGTTGAAGTCCGGCACCCGGCCTTCGGCCAGCGCCGGCACGCGCTCGCGGATGCGCTCAGGCGATTCATTGCGGGTGCCGACCACGCGCAGTTGACCGATGGGGGTCTGCTGCACCTTCAGCAGCACAACACCACCGCTCACCTGCTGCTCGGGCAGTTCGACATACACCGACTGGTAGCCGGCCTGCTGGTAGAGCGCATTCACGGCATCACGCGCCTGCTCGACATCGGCCAGGGTCTTGCCGGGACCGAGATACGGCTCCACCGCGCGCTCGATCTGCCGAGGGTCGAGCACGGTGTTGCCGCGCACGATGTACTCGTTGATGTTGACGCTGGCCGCAGGCGTGGCGTCCTGCGCGAATGCAGGCAGAGGTACGGCGGCAAGCGCCAGCACCAGCGGATGCAGGCACAACGGAAGGCGGACGGCTCGGCACGGAACAGGAGTCATCGAAGGCATCGCGTCGTTACGAAGGGAGTGGCCGGACAGCGGCGCGTGGATCTACCAACAGGACGTGCACGGCGCGTCAAAGCCGCCAACAGTTTTGTGACAGCACTGTCATCTTTTGACGAGCCAGCAACGGGGTCCGGCGGACACTGCGCGCGAGCACCGTCTTCAATGGAGGATGCTTTCCGCAGCAGGAGGTTCGTGATGCACATTCGAGTGATGTCGCTGTTCCGCCACGCGCTGGCGTGCACGATGTTGCTGGCGTCTGCCTGGGCGCTCGCCGAGCCTGCCAAGCCGAAGGAAGCGGCCCCGTGCATCGAAGTGCAGGTCAATGGAGAGCGCGTTCCCGCATGGGAGTGCCTGCAGCAGAAACTGGCACCGGCACCCGGCGCGCCCCGCCGGCCCGCGTTGCCCGAAGCCGAGCGGTTGATGCGCCAGCCGGGCAACCAGCTGCAGCAGTACAACCTGGGAGGCACGCGGCAGCGCATGGGCGATGCGTTCGGACGCTCGGTTGTGCCGCAGCGACCGGCGCGCTGAGCATTGCCCAGGTCCGGCGCTATCGCGTGGCCGGCACGAAGCCATCCATCGAGAGCAGTGGCAACGCGGGAACCGGCAGGCTGCGCAACCGTCCTGCCTCGCGCAGTTCGACCGCATCCGCACGGATGGCAGCAAGGACCGTGGAAGGCCCCAGGCGCTGGCCCGGTGCATAGGCTTCGGCCTGGCCCCCATCCACTGACAGCAGGGCCAGCGGAACACGCCCTCCCGCAAGCACGCCCACGACCACCACCTCGCTCTGCACCGCGCCGGGGGACAGCAGGCGCACCATCGGCACGCTGGCGGCAGAGTCGAAGCTCGGCACTGCGGGCGCGGCACCCTGCACCCGCGCTGGCGCTGCGCCAAGCGGTGCAGTCAGCGCCGTTGCCCAGTAGCCCAGCACGGCCGACAGCAGCAGGGCTGCCAGCAGTGTCAGCAACCGATTGCGATCCCAGCGCCTGCCTTCCATGTCCGCTACCGTCACCCGCCCTGTGTGCGACCACGCTAGCAGCGCCCGCTGACGCTTTTGTTTCATCATGCAGGCCTACGCTCACCGCATCGGCTCGCACAGGAGGCCCTGTCGATGCAGCGTCGTTCCCGCGGCTTCACCCTGATTGAGCTGATGGTGGTGCTGGTCATCATCGGCATCTGCACCGCGGGCATCGGGCTCGGCCTGGGCAGCCTGCTCGATCCCGGCCGGCAGCTGCGGCAGGATGCCGAGCGCCTCGCGCAGCACCTGCAGGTGGCACGTGACGAGGCGCGCATCGACGGCCGCCCGCTGCGCTGGCAGGCCGACGCCACCGGTTACCGCTTCAGCAGGCGCGAAGGTAGCCGCTGGGTGGACCTGGCACGCGACGATCTGCTGCGCCCACAGCACTGGCAGGTCACCGGCATCAGCGTGCAACCCGCTGCAGCCATCGAGTTGAGCCCGGAATGGATCGGCGTGCCGTGGGACCTGGTGCTGTCGCTGGAAGGGCGCCGCGTGCGTCTTCGTGACGATGGCAGCGGACAATTGCAGGTCGTTCAATGAAGCAGAGGACGCGTGGATTCACCCTGATCGAAGTGCTGGTTGCGCTGGCCATCGTGGCCATCGCACTGGCCGCAGTGATGCGCTCGGTGGCTGTGGCCACCGATGACCAGTCGCGCCTGCGCGACCGCCGGCTGGCGTTGATGTGCGCGCAGGATCGATGGCAGGAACTGCGCCTGTCCGCCCAGCCACCGCAGGAGGGGCGGCAGCCCTGCGTGCAGGGACGCAGCCGTTTCCTGGTCATCCAGCACGTGGGTACCGGCACCGATGGCCGGCCGCAGATCGATCTGGCGGTGGTGGCCGAGCACGCACCGCAACAGGCGCTGGCACGGATGCAGCTGCCATGGACAGCGGCACCATGAAGCGACGCGCAGGGGGTTTCACCCTTATCGAGGTGATGATCGCGATCACCATCATGGGCGTGCTCGCGCTTATCTCCTGGCGGGCCCTGGACAGCGTGGCCAGCACTGACCAGCGGTTGCGCCAGGCCGATGCCGAGAGCGCCACCGCACTGCGCATGCTGCAGCAGTTCCAGCGTGATATCGAGATGCGTGCCGATGATGCGCTGATGAACGGTGCGGTGCGCCCGGCCGATGCGCCGCAGCGCCTGCTGCCGCCGTCGCTGGTGAGCGAACGGCATGCCGATGGCAGCTTCGCGCTGGAGATCACCCGCAGCGTGGGCAGCGATGGGCTGCACTGGCAGCGGGTGCGCTGGTGGCGCCGGGGAGACACGCTGTGGCGCGCCAGTGGTGCGGCGACTGACCGGTATCCGCTGCCGACGCCCGAACTGTCGAAGGGCATCGTGGTGGCACGCCAGGTGCAGCGTTTCGACGTGCGTGCGTGGCAGCCGGGAACCGGCTGGGCGGTACTGCCCAGCCAGGCCGATGTGCTGCCGGCTACCGGGCTGGAGCTGCAACTGGTGCTGCGCGACGGGCGAGGCGCATTGAGCTACCGGCGGGTGCTGGCGTTGTAGCGCCGGGCCGTGCCCGGCGGCGGGGTTTCATCCACGCGTGGCGTGGATCTACTGACAACCAAGGTGCCTTGCCCGCCGATTGAGACATCGTGATTCCGCCCGAGGTAGCGCCGGGCCATGCCCGGCGGGTTGGTTGAAATGCCGCCGGGCATGGCCCGGCGCTACCCGTTGGGCACGTTACTGCGTGCGTGGCGTACCGCCCTCGGTGCGGGCCTGCGGAAACTGGAAGGCGCTGTTGCTGTCATACCCGCCTGCCGCCGTGTCACCACGCGTCGGCGCGCTGATGCTGCTGGTGCCACTGCCAAACCCCAGGATCTGTACGCTGATCACCGAAGGCTGGTTGCGCCGCGCATCGTCCTGGCCCTTGCGGATCACGTCCTGCGCCGCCTGGCTGGCACTGCTGGCCGCCGCACTCGCTGACGCCAGTGCATTGACGTTCACCGTGGCCAGCACCGGCAGGCCCTTGCTCTCGCCCTGCACCTGGATGTTGGCGGCGTTGAGCACCTGCAGCGCCGCCAGGTTGATGTTGCCCGACACGCGGATGCCGGCCTCGCCCGCGTCAATGGTGCCCAGCGGTGCGATCAGGTCCACGTCGCCCGGAGCAATCTCGGCGATCGGGTTCAGGGTTGCAATGCCGGCACCGCTGGCAGGCGCCTGCGGCGACAGGCTGACGTTGCCCCAGCCGTCGTACAGCCGGCGCGGCGGCGTATACAGCAACGTAGTGCGCGAACCCCGGCCGGCGTTGATGTCGCCCTGTTCCGACCAGGCCAGGATGTCACCGCCGAAGGTGGTCATCACCCGCGACAACCCGAGCAGCACGCTGTCCTGGCTGAACAGGCGGATGTCACCCTGGCCCTGCGTCACCAGACCCGAGCTGGACGGCGGCACGACGCCCTGCACGCCCACCACGATCTGCCCGCCCGGTGCCATCAACTCGATGTTGCCACCGGCTTCGGTGCGGATGCCGCTGCCGCCGAACATCACGATATCGCCCGTGCGCTTGATATCCGCACCGCTGGCATCCTTGTCGGGCATCAGGGTGGCGATCGCTTCGCGGCCACGCAGGTACGAGCCGAAGCGCGGTCCCTCGGCATCGTTGTACTCGCGCCCGCCCTCGCGCAGTTCAGCGTAGTAGACCTGGCGAAGGAAGATGCGCTGCTGCTCCTTCGGCAACGCATCGAAGGTCGCCAGTGCCACCGCGCCATCGGCATCGACGCCGAAGCGCTGCAGCAGCCACTGCTTCAACTCCTTGTCGTAGACCTTGACGGCCTTGCCTGGTTGAGCGGACAGCGACTGCGAGGGATCGGCCAGCCTGGCCGGGTCCAGATACCGGGCGCGCAGTGCATCAAAATCGATCTGCTGGTTGCCGGCGGTGACGGCCACGCTGGCGCCCGGCCGGGTATCGCCCTGCACCAGGCCACCGGTGGTGACCACGCGGCCCTTGTCTTCCAGCCGCAGCTGGCGCCCGGCACTGACTTCAACATTGCCTGGCCCGGCCACGTGGATACGGCTGTGGACCACATCGCGCCCGGCCACCACCGACGTCACGTCGGTGGACAAGATATTCAACGCACCGATGTCGGACACCAGGATGTCGCGGCCCGCAGTGACCCGTACCGGCGCGGCCAGGTCGCTCCAGGCCAACAGCGTGCGGGCGCCCGCGGTGTTGTCCAGCGTCCACTGTTCACCGGTCTTCAGGCCGATGATGTCGCCCTGCACGGCCTGGAACAGGTTGGGCGTCGCGCCTGCCCGGCGCACGCCGCCGGCACCCGGCACGTTCGCGCCGAAGGCGAACAGCGGCAGGCCCGCGTTGGCACTGCCGGCCTGCACCGCATCGGCGGAGACATTGCCCACCGTGGTCGCCCCTGCCACGGCCATGAACGCAGGAGCGGACGGCGTGGGCAGCGGCGTGTCGGCACCGGAACTGCTGATGCCCGCCGCGCCCTGCTGCAGCAGGATCGAATCCATTGCCAGCACTTCCAGTGCGCCATCGGCCGACGGTGCGGTCAGCAGCACGTCGCGGCCACCGCTCGAGCCGGCCCGGGCGAGACGGATGCTGCCACTGGCGGCAAGCATGCGCAGCTGCGAGGGATACAGCCAGTAACGCAGCTGGCTGCCATCGGCCAGGCTCGTACCCTCGGCGAAGACATCGCCTGCAGAGGGTTCGGCAAGCAGGCTGCCGCGCAGCTGCGCGGGTGCCAGATCGCCACCAATGGACACCAGGTCGATGGCCGTGTTGGCCGTCCACAGCGAGAACCAGCTGTTGGCTGCCGCCGTCCGTCCGTCGCCCAGCGCAACCGCGTTGAAGTTGGCGACCGGTACGCGGCCGGCATCGGCCACGCCGGCCAGCACCACGTCGCCACGTGCCTGCAGGGAGGCCGCCGCATCGCCGAGCACCAGCACGGGGCCGCCCATCGGCTGGCCCATCTGCGCACTGTACGGATCTTCCTGGCGCAGGCCCGCGTAGGGCGCCACGTAATGGGAGGCACCGATCGCCACGCCACCGATGCGCGCGGCATCCAGCTGCACGTGCCCGCGCAGGTTCACCAGCACGCCGTTGAGGCCCAGGTGTGGCACGTTGGACGTGGGCGACGTCGATGTCGCGGCCAACTGCGGATTGAAGGCGCCGCCGAGGCGCACATCCAGGTCGCCACCACCGGTCAGGTGCAGCGTGCCGTCGGCGCTCACGCGGCCGGTGGAGCCGACCGCCGCGACCAGGCCGGATGAATGGCGCGCGCGATCGCTGGCCGTGGCCACACCGCCCATCACGCTCAGCGCACCGGCATTGCGCCCGGCGTCCAGGGCCAGATTGCCGCCGCCCAGCGTGCCGAAGCCAACGAAGCCCACCATGCGCGGCCCGGTCAGCTGCAGGCTGTCGCGTGCGCTGTAGGTGCCGAAGTTGATCCACCAGCTGCTCGGCGATGCCGCCGCACCGCCGACCGCGCCATTGCCCTGCCGCCACAGCCAGTTGCCGATGGCGCTGGCTGCGTAGCCTGCGCTTTCGCGGGTCGTGCCGAGGATGTCCTCAAAGCCGACATCACCGTTGGCATCCCACAGGTCACCGCGGATATCGCGACCGGCGGCCACGGTCAGGTTGCCGCCCTCGTCGGGATACCAGGCCTGCCATGCGGTCAGCGCTGCATCGTAGCGGCCGCTGGCCTGGATCGGGCCCAGCAGGGACGACTGCCCCGGCGCAGGTGCCCTGTCCGGGTTGAACGCTGCATCCTCGCCATTGCCCAGTGCGGTCGGCGCACCGGCGGTGTACACGCCATAGCCGGACATCATCCGCACATCGCGTGCGGCCAGCAGCTGCAGGTCGCCCTTGCCGGTGCGCAGCACGCTCCACAGCGGGATGGCCGGCTTCGATCCGTAGGTAGTGACTTCGGTCATCGTGCCACCGCCATAGCAGTAGCCGGTGGTCGCGCAGAAATCCTCTTCGCTCATGCCGATCAGTTCGCCGAACTCACGGGCGGACTTGCCGACCCACGATTCGTCGCCCCACATGTCCAGCGAGCCCTGCGTGTCGACCAGGCGCGGCGCGGCCTCGCAATAGCCGAACGCGCAGAGGTCTTCCTCGCTCAAGCCCAGCTGGGCGGCCGCGTCCTTCAGCAGCAGGCCGGCCAGCGAACTGTCGCCCCACAGGTCCAGCGAGCCCTGCTCGGTCAATACTTTGTCACCCACCCATTCGGTGCTGGTCTTGATGGTGCCGATGGTGCCGTAGTGGCTGTCGGCCAGCACCACGTCGCCGTCCGCACCGAAGCGGCGCTGGCGCGGATCCGCGGCCACGGTATCGGCGCCGGCCACGGCCGTCAGGTCCCAGGAAGTGGTGCCCTCCGGCAGCATGGCCGCCAGCGCCCAGTTGCGCCCCTGCCTGCCCTCGCCGTCGGCGGGCCGCAGGTTCACCGGCTTGCCATCGGCCAGGCGCACGCCGGTCATCGAGGGAATGAGCGAGCCCGGCGCAAGCACCAGCGCGCTGGACAGGTCCATGGCCTCCGGCAGTGCCACACCGGCCGGCCAGAGCTGCGCGGCCAGGGTGGCGGTGCCGGCCAGCCGGAAGCCGGCGCCCAGGCGGTCACCGGCGGCCAGCTGCATGGCCTGCTGCAACACGGTGCCCGCCCGCAGTACGGTGCCATCGGCGGTGGTGACCGCTGCCGGCAGCACCATGCCAGCCGGCAGCAGCAGGTTGGCGCCAAGGCGCATTTCCGCAGGCAGCACCGTACCGGCAGGCACGTCGATGGCGGCGAACGGGATCGCGTAATTCAGCACGGCGCCCTTGGGGAAGCGCGTGCGTGCCTGCAGGGTGACGCCATCGATGGGCACCACGATGTCACCGCCCAGCGGCGTGATGCGCGTGCCGTTGGCATCAAGGGTCTCACCCAGCAGCCAGCCCGATTCGTCGGGGTTGTCCGGCGGCGGCGCGAAGCCGTCGTTGATGCTGCCGTAGATGTTGATGTCACCGGCGGCACGCAGCACCATCGCTGCCGATTCACCGAAGCCGCGGCGGGCTGCATCGCTGCGGTTGGCGTCCGGGCCGTAGCGGTAACCGGACAGGTCCAGGTCGCCGCGCACGGTCAGGCTGCCGGTGGGATTATCGGCCGAGACCACGCCGACGATCTCCACGCCGGGCCGCAGGCGCGGCGTACCCAGTGCCGCCAGGCGCGCGCCCAGGTCGGCATTGCCCACTGCGGCATTCATCCAGGCCTGGTTGTCCGGGTCGACCACGCTGTCCAGCCACTGCTGGGTGATCAGCTGCGGGCGGGTGCCGTTGACATCCGGCGTCGCCGCCAGCGGCGCATCGGTATAGCGCCTGAAGGCGTTGACCAGCACGTCGCGCGCGCCCAGCACCTGCAGGCCGGATTCAGCGCGTATGGCGGCATCATCGGCACTGCGGCGCGGCACGTTGATGGTGAACGTGCCACGCGCTACGCCGTCGTTCTGGCCCGCCGCCGTGCCCACGGCCACCTCGGTGCCGCTGCGCAGGTCCACGCGCGCGGTGGTGCCCAGTACCACCTCGCCATCGCGGCTGTTCAGCTCCACCTGCGCGCGGTTCGAACTGTTGATGATCTTGCCGTAGCTGTCCACGCGCAGCGCCGTGCCGTGCGCGTCCAGCACGCCATCCACCTGCAGCAGGTCGCGTGCGGCCAGGCGGATGCTGCCCACCTGTTCACCACTGGCATCGATGCGGCCGTTGATGGTCAAGCTGCCGCCATCGACGCTGATCGCAACGTTGCGCGCCTTCAGTGTGTCGGCCACCACCAGGTCGCCCTGCTTGAGCTGGAAACTGCGGGTGCCGAAGAAGCCGCCCGCATCCAGCTGCGTGTTCAACCCATTGAAGTCACCCAGCTGCTGGGCGCGGACGAACAGCTCGCCGCTGTCGTAGGGCACGCGGTTGCCGCCCATCTGCTGCGTGCCACTGGCCGAGCCGAGCAGCGTGCCGGACAGGTCGATGCGGCCGGACCCTTCGCCGAGCGCGGTTGCGCTGATCCTGCCGGCACGGTTGTTCACCGCCGACACATCGATGCGCGATCCATCCAGCGCGATCACGTCGCCTTGGGCGGCGCTCAGCTCGACGTCGCCGCCCCAGCTGTATTTGTCCAGGTCGTCCATGCGGATCCGGCGCCCGGCCAGATCCAGCTGCGCGGCGTTGCCCAGGGTCAGGGTGTCCTCCGCCGCTGCCTGCAGGCGACCAGATGCCAGGGCGACGGTACTGTCCAGCAGGATGTTGCGCGCCTGCAGGGACAGTTCGGCGCCCAGCGCATCACTGCTGGCGCCCGTGCCGCCACCCGCAACGCGCAGGTCACCACCGGTACGCACCTGCAGCTGGCTGCCGGCGCTGCCGGTCAGCAGCGGCGCCTGGATATCCAGCGCACCGCCGCTGTACTGCCAGCCGCTCCCGGCCACGTACTCGCCCTGTGCCTGGTACACGTCCAGGCTGCCCTTGCCGGAGAACTGCACCTGTTCGCTGGCGCGCAGGGTAACCCCGTCGAAGCCCAGCACCTGGCGGTTGGCCGGTACTTCCGAACTCGGCCGGGTATAGGGTGCGCGCCCCAGGATCAGGCTGCGCGTGCTGATTTCCAGCTGGCCATGGCCGAGGCGATCGACCATCGCCGCGCCCGGCTGCTGCGGCGTGCTGCTGATGAACTCCGGCGAGGCCGCCAACGTGCCGTCCCAGACCAGCGTGTCCGCGAAGATGCGGGCCTGTTCGCCCGCCTTGCCATAGCCATGGATGGCCGGCGCGCCCAGCACCAGCTCGCGCAGGCTGCTGTGGCCGGTGGCGGGATTGCGCGTATCCAGATCCACGTTGCCGAACACGTTGATCGCATCACGCGCGCTCAGGCTCAGCGTTTCCAGGGCAGGCGTGCCGGTGGCGGTGTTGCCACGCAACAGCTGCTGCAGGGTCTGCTGGTTCAGCACCAGGCCCTGCGGCAGGCCGCCCGTGGCCGCCGCTGCCTGCAGTGCCGCAGCCTCGCCCATGTTGATCGCCGACATGCTCAGGCCCAGCCGGCGGGTTCCGTAGCTGACCGTGTCGCGCAGCTGGAAGCTGCCTTCCGTGGCCGCGTTGATGCTGCCTTCCGACAGCAGGCGGGTCTGGCCCGCGCAATCGGAGGCCACGCATGCGCCGATGTCGATCGCCACCTTCGCCGTGCTTCCGGCCGGCAGCAGGTTCGTCTGCCCGTTGGACACCACCAGCAGGCCGGTGCTGGCATCCCCCTTGTACAGATAGCCGTCGGTGGCATCGTAGGCCGGCCGGCCCAGCCCCAGCGTGCTGACGGTCGCGCCCTGTTCCACAACCACGCCTTCGCCACCACTGCCTGCGCCGAGCACCACCTCGGCCGCGCGCAGGCTGGCGCCGGACCGCACCAGCACGCTTGAATCGCTGGCGCGAAGCAGCAGCGAGCCCGGTTCTGTGCTGTCCGGGCGTGCGCTGACGCCCACCAGCAGGCGCGACGGCTGCAGCGCGGTGAGCGCATCGGCAAACACCGCGGCGCCCGACATGCGGCTGGCGCTCTGCCCGCCCGCCAGGATTTCCAGACCGCCGCCGTTGCCCAGCACCGCCACCGTGCCGCCGAAGCCATTGCTGCCCGCAGCGGCACCGAAGCGGGTACTGCCCGCCATGCGCAGCGCCACATCGCCGCCCAGGCCTGCACCGTTGCCCAGTTGCAGCAGCAGGGTGCCCGCATCCACGGTCTGCGCACCGCGCGGAATGCCACGCCGTGTCGCATCATCGGCGACGAACTGGTTCCAGGAGGTTTCGTTGTAGCCCGAATGGCGCCGCACCACATCGGCCGGGGTCAGGATCACATCGGTCCACAGCCCTGCCGTGGATGCGCCCAGGCCTTGGGCCTGCTGCCCGCTGGTGCGCCACGAACCCGTGCCGGTCGCGGTGGGCGCCGCCATCGACGCGCCCTGCGCGCCCAGCTCCACCCGGAACGCGCCGGGCTGCAGTGCATACGACGCCGGCAGCAGGGTGTAGGTCCCTGCAGCCAGCCCCGGCACACCGGCTGGCACGGTGATGCGCTGGCCGATGCGCGGATCAGCCGTTCCCTGTGCCAGGTTCGCCGGCGCCACCTCGCTGGCATAGCCCGGCACGATGGCATACACGGCATTGCCGCTGCTGCTGAAGCTGAAGGCCGGATTGGCATCGGCCAACGCATGGCTGCGCACATCGACCGAGCCACCACGGCCGCTGACGAAACCGGCACCGGTCAGCTCGCCGCCGCCGGACAGATCCAGCAACGCGCCCTCGGCAATATCGATCCGGTTGCCGACCAGGCTGACGCCGATGTCGCTGGCCTCGCTCACCCGGCCGATCGCGCCCGGGGTGACGGCCACGCCGCCCAGCTGCCAGACCAGGCCATCAACGGTGCCGCCATAGGGAAGCTTCAGGCCGGCCGCGCTGCTGGAGGTGATGCTTCCGGGCAGCAGGGCCAGCGTGGACGCGGTTCCGGTGGTACTGGTGCCACCCAGCTGCAGCTGGCCCAGCGGAGCACGCACTACGCCGCCCTGCTCCACCGTGGCCGCCACCAGCGCCAGGCTGCCGAACACCGAATGCGGCACGCTGGCGCCTGCGCCAGAGGCGTGGATGCGCAGCAGGCCATCGCTGTCCGCCCAGATGTTGTTGCCGAGGCCGCTGTCGTACAGGCCGATGCCGATACGGGCACGGGTACCGGTGGTGGGATAGACCTGTGCCGCGGTGATGTCCAGCCGCGACGGTGCCAGCAGCTGGGTTGAATAGTGAGCGTTCATGCCGCTGACCCCGGCCAGCAGGCGCAGGTCGCCACGGCTGATCAGTTCACTGCGCTCGAAGCCGGCCAGTGACACGGAATCGCGCAGATCGATCAGCTCGCCCTGCGCGCTGAACACGTGGTCAGCCGAGACATCCCGCGCCGCCTCCGGTGCCACGAAAAGGGCGTTGCTGGTGACACGCTGCCAGCGTGCCTGCGCCAGGCGCAGGTAGGGCGCCTGCACATGCAGGCCGCTACCCTGCGCGCTGCCGGTGGCCATCGCCAGGGCGGCCTCTCTGTTGCCATACAGGCGCAGGCTCTGGCCCAGGCGCAGGTCGACATCGCCCTGCGCTCGCAGGTCGGCGAACAGCGAGAGATGATCGAAGCCGCCCTCCTGCACCAGCTGTGCCGAAAGCACGGCATGACCGTATCGGGGCGCCTGGGCGTCACCTTCGCGCACCGTCGCCTGGGTCAGGGTGATCGCACGTGCACCGCCCACCTCGCTGCTGATGGAGCCGGTGTCGTACAGGCCACCGCCGAACGCCACGCCCAGCGTGCCGCCCTGCGCGCCCGCACCACCGGCCGCCGCACGCAGCGTGCCGTCCATGTACAGGGCATTGGCCGAGCGCAGCGCGATGGTGCCACCGTTGCTGGCCAGCGTGGTCTCGCCCTGGCCCTGCACGTCCAGCACCGCCGTCGCGCCGGAAGCATCCAGCACGGCGCCGCGCTCGATCACCACGAAGGCATCCGGCGGGCGGTTGCCCAGATCATCACGCTCTTCCCAGTCCAGCGTGCCTCCGATGCCGATGCTGCCACCGTCGCGCAGGATGCCCTGGCGCCGGCCGGACGCATCGCGCTCCACATGGCTGTCGGCGGAGACGTCCAGCACTGCATCCTTGCCGATGCGGTATTGCAGGTCACTGCCGGTCGCCTGGTAGGTCTGCGTCGCAGTGCGCACGTCATCGAGCAGGATACTGCCGCCACGTGCGGTCAGCCGGCCTTCCACGGTGATGTTGCCCGCCCCGCGCAGCTCGATGGACTGGCCGGGATCGACCGTGACCGATGCGTTGCGGCCAATGCGTACGTCACCGCCATCGGTAGTGCGCTGCGAGCGCAGCAGTACGCTGGCACCTCCGCGTTGCTGGATGGCGCCACTGCCGACGTCAGCGGCGTACAGCGGCGGCAGCCAGGTTTCCATTGCCTCAGTTGCCGATGCGGCGTCACCGGCGCGATCACGCAGGCGCAGGCGCGGGGCGCGCACGGTCAGCGTCGTACCGTCGGCCACGTCCAAGCCACCATGACCGTTGATGTCATAGCGGTCGAAGCCGCTGCCCAATAGACCAGGGGCCAGCCACAGGCGGCTGTGATCGGTCGCGCTGTCGGCCACCACGATGCTGCCACCGCTGGCCAGCTGCAGGCGGCCCGCGCCGGAAACACCCAGCCCGCTCAATTCACCCTGCAGGCTCAGTCGCCCGCTGCCGTCGCTGGTGACCTGGGTGCTGTCAGCCAGCAGGCTGATGTCGCCGCCCTTGCCGCCGCTGGCACGCCCCTTCAGATCGACACTGCCGCCGGCATCGACCGAGATGCGGCTGCCGCTGGCGACGATCACATCGTGGCTGCTTTCCAGCGCCACCCGGCCACCGTCGCGCCAGGCCTGGCTGTTGCCCGCGGCTGCGTCCAGGCGCTGGTTGGCCCAACGCCCCTGCAGGTCCACCACCGCACCCGAGCCAAGCGAGACCACACCGCGCCCGTCGGCCTGCACCACATGCAATGTGCCGTTGGCGTCGGCCAGCAGGTTGCTGGCGGTCAGGCTGCCGCCGGCAATGCGCAGCTGGCCATCGATCTGTACCTGGTGCCCTACCAGGTTCAGCTGGCCACCGTCGGCCATCGACAGCGCGCCATCCAGCGTGATGTCACCGCGGGTGGCCAGGTCCAGCCGGCCCCACTGCTGGGCACTGAGCTGGCTGCCATCCAACCACACCGTGTTGCGTCGGCTCTCGTCCAGCGACTGCTGCAGCGTCCAGCCCGCACCCGACGGCGCGGCATCGCCAACGCGGACCTGCGAATTGAACACCGAGGTTCGGCCGGTTCCATCGTAGCGGCCCAGCCACAGCTGGGCGCCACGGGCCACCGCGGTCTGCGACTGCGCGTAGCCCTCGGCGGCGGCGGCGGGCGTGCGGGTCTGGCGCACGCCATTGAACACCGCCGTATCCACCTGCCCCTCGAGTACTGCCGTCGGCGCCGACACCAGCAGGCGACCCGCATCGCGGCCGACGGTGTACCCGTTCTCGACACGCGATTCGCTGGCGATGATCGGGTTGCGCCAGGCGTCGGTCACGCCCCAGCGCGACTGCTCGACCTCATAGCCGCGGTACAGCCCGGCAAACACGACCTCGGCCGGGGCATCGTCCATGCGGTAGAGCTGGCCATCGGTGCCGCGCAGCCAACTCTGCCGCATCGTGCCGCCGGCCACGTCCAAGCTGCCACCGGCCAGATTGATGCGCGAGCCACCACTGGTGACCACCTCGTTGCCGGACAGCTGCACGGTGCCGCCCTGCGCCGCCCATTCGCCGATCGAATGGCCCTGGTTGCCGAGGTAGCCGCCCACTTCCAGCAGGCCACCGGCGGTGTACCAGCGCTCGCCTTCGTAACCACCGGTGCCGGCCGGCACATGGATCAGCCCACGGCGATCCACCCAGATCTTCGCGCTGTTCAGCGCGCCGGTATCACGGTTGCCAAGGGCGTCGCGCAGCTCGTTGCCCTGCACGTTGATTTCCAGCTGGTTGCTGTCCATCGCCACTTTCACGCCGGTGGCGCCGGAGACGTCCACGCGCGCCCCATCGGCCAGCAGGGTGCGCTGCTGGGCGTCCACTACCACCTGGCCTCCGGTCGCCAGCGTCAACGAGCCTGCCTGCGCTTCCACCGTACCACCCGACACGATCTCCACCCGCGACTGGTCGCGGCGATCCTGCAGCCGCGAAAGATTGTCGAAGGCACCGGCAACCGCCACGGCACGGACCTTGTCCTGCGCGGTCGACTCGGCCAGCAATGCCTGCCGCTGGCTGTCCAGCGCCGTCGTCTTGCCATCGTCTTCGATCAGGATGGCCGTGGTGGAATCCCGTGACAGGGTCACGCTGCCCGTCGCATCGCTGGACGCGCTGAGCAGGTGCACCGTGCCGCGCTGGTTCAGGGTGCTGGTGGCCACCGCCACGCCGGCCTGCTCCAGCGTGCGCCCGGCCAGGGTGATGTCGCCCTCGCGGGCCTGGATCAGCCCGCTGTTGCGCACGCTGCCTGCCGTGCTGCCGGCGATGAAGCGGGGTGCGATTTCGTTGCCGCGCGTGGTCGAAGCGGTGTTCTGCGCCGTACCCACGCCACGCCGGATCACGAACGCATCGCCCGCGGCCAGCTGGGTCTGTCCCTTGCGCGTCTCGATCTGCCCGGCGTTGTCCACGCTGTGCCCGGCCAGCAGCACATAGCCACCGCCGCGGGTGGCGGTGGTCGGCTCGCGGGTGGTGATGCGCGCGCCCTGCTCGACAATCACGCTGCCCAGCGCATCGGTCAGCGCCGTGCTGTTGTTGTCGCTGCTGTACAGCCCGTTGTCACGGAACTGCGTATCGCTGATGCGCGCGGCGGCGGCCACCAGGTTGCGTACGTTCACCTGGCCGGTATTGCCGAACACCACGCCGTTGCGGTTGGCCACGAACACGGTGCCGTCGGCTTTCAGCTGGCCCAGGATCTGGCTGGGGCGTGCGTTCGGGTCATTCACCCGGTTCAGCACCGCCCAGTCGGCGTTCTGCACGAAGTTCAACGTGGTGTTGCCACCGATGTTGAAGGTTTCCCAGTTCAGGATGGCCTTGTCGGCCGTCTGTTCGATACTCACCTGTACGCGGCCATCGCCGCTCTGCGACTGGATCGCATCGCGTGCGTTGAGCCAGCCCTTCGTCAGCGGATTCTCATCCACCTTCAGGCCATCCTTGCCCAGCCCATCAGCCACCACGAACCCCGCTTCGCGGCGCGCCGTGCGTGCCTGCTCCTGCAGCCGCTGCTGCAGGGCGATCGCCTGCGCGGCGGTGCCCAGATTGTCGATGGACTGCTGCAGCTTCTGCCGCGCCGCATCCTGCTGCTGGGCAGGTAGCGCAAACTGGATCGGGACCCCGTTGGGCATGCGCCCGCTCTGTGCCGCCGCGCCCTGCGCCGCGCCGCGGTCTGCGAACCAGCCTGGGCTGAAGGCCTGCTGGGCCTGGCTGGCCGGTGCCACCATCGTTCCCAGCGCCACGGCAATGGCCCAGGCCATCGGGTGGTTCTGGCGCGCCGGAGGCAGGCGGGAAGCAGTCGTAAGCGGGTGCGACATCGGAACCTCGTCAAACTGGTTGGGCGGCATCGGCCGCAGCGCTGTCTGGTCGGAACGTTCTGGCGGAAACGGAGGGTTCACGCCCTGCACCTGTTAGACGGGAGCGAGGCCGTGAAGCCGACATCAAATCGCCGGGCCCGCGGCCGCCAACGCAGAAGGCGCCGGCATTGCTGCCGGCGCCTGTTCAGACGATTGCGACTGCGTGCTGCGCGTTACGGACGGCCGAGGCCGGCGCAGGTGCTCGGGTTGTTCAGGCCGGCGGTGCTGCTGGCGACCACGAAGCGGGTACGGATGGCATCGCGCCAGGTGGCGGTCAGCGGAACGAAGCCGTGGGCGCGCGAGGCGGCATCATTGTTGCCGTTGTAGTGACCCAGCAGGAACGTGCGCAGCGCGGTGGCCACGGCAACGGTCTTGTAGCACTGGCCCAGGTCGAAGTTGGTGTAACCCACGATCGGGTAACCCACGGCCGGCGGGTTGGTGAACACCGGCACCCAGTTGCGCGGGTCATTGGCGGCAGTGCCGGTCGGCGGGGCGATGGTGTTCAGGGTGGCCTGCACGCTCGGGTCGTTCGGCGAGTAGCCGCGCACCTTGGCGATCTTGGTTGCATTGTCCAGGTCCGGCACGACGTCCGGGCCGATGTAGCCGATGGCACCGGCGGTGGCGTACACCTTGTCGTACAGCGGCTGGCTGCCCAGCGCCGAGGCGGTGGTGAAGTTGGTCGGCAGGGTGGTGAACTGCTTCCAGAATTCCTGCGTGGTGGTGAACTTGCCACCGACCAGGGTGGTGCCGGCGGTGTCACTGGCCGAGCAGGCGTTTTCCAGGAAGCGGGTCAGCAGCTCGGTGGTGCCGCTCTTCTCGTTGCGGTAGACCACGGTGATCGCACCGGTACGGCTGGAGCTGATCTGGTTCCACTGGGTGATCTTGCCCGAGAACACGCCGCACAGCTGGGTCACGCTCAGGTCGAGGTTGCTGCTGCCGTTGTTGTACGGCACGGTGACCGAGGTACCCACCGACGGAATCTGGATGAGCGGGCCATAGGTCGGGGCGAAGTTCTGGTTGTAGGCCAGGACTTCAGCATCGGACAGCACCGAGTCGCTGCCGGCGAAGTGCACGGTGCCGGTGGTGTTGAACAGGGCCGGCTTGTTTTCCAGGAAGGCCTGCTTGCCGGTGCCCGAACCGGTCACTTCGTAGCTGAAAGTGGACGGCAGGATGCTGTCCGAGGAGCCCTTGTACAGCTTGGCCGGCAGCGAAGCGCCGCCGCCCTGCACCAGGGACTGGGCCGATGCGGCACCGGCGGTGGCGAGCAGCGCGGTGGCAACCAGCGCGGCCAGGGTCTTGTACGTGTTCATGCTCTTCTCCTGAAGGGTTTACTGCGAAGGGAAACGCCAAGGGAGGAACGGTCATTTCACGGCTGCTGTCGCCGGGGGCCTCCCAGCCCGCTCTGCGACGACGGTGCCATGCTCGTCGCGGCCGATGACAGGTCGCTTAAGAAACCTGTGGAAGACCGCAAAAAGGTGTGGAGGATTGTGTGGAGGATTCCCGCGTGTCGTGCTTCATTGCACCAGCTGGTTCATTTCCATGATGGGCATCAGCACAGCCAGCACGATGGTCAGCACCACGCCGCCCATCACCAGGATCATGGTTGGCTCCAGCAGCGCGGTCAGCGCCATCGCACGGCGTTCGATGTCGCGCGAGATGGTCTGCGCGGCGCGGTCCAGCAGCGGTGCCAGCGCACCGGTCTTCTCGCCGCTGGCCACCAGGTGCACGAGGATGGGCGGGTACACATCCTGCACTTTCAAGGCCGCGCCGAACGCCGCACCTTCCCGCACCCGCGCCGCGACATCGTCGGCGCAGCGGCCCAGCAGCGCGTTGCCCAGGGTCTGTCGTGCGGCTTCCAGTGCGCGCAGCAACGGCACGCCGGCATCCAGCAGGATCGCCAGCGTCGAGGCGAACCGCGCACTGTTCACGCCGCGCACGAACCGGCCCACCATCGGCACCCGCAGCAGTATCGCGTCCCAGCGCAGGCGAAGTTCCGGCCGGCGCAGGGCCAGCCGCCATGCGACCCCGAGGGCAACGCTGCCCGCCCCCAGCCAGATGCCCCAGCTGCGCACGAACGCACTGGCCGCCAGCATCACCTGGGTCAGCATCGGCAGGGTCTGCCGCGCCTGCACGAACGCCGTCACCACCTGTGGCACCACGTAGCTGAGCAGGAAGATCACGATCGCCACCGACACCAGGCTGATGGCCGCCGGGTAGATGAAGGCGGTCAGCACCTTGGCCTGCAGCGCATTGCGCTTCTCGATGTAGTCGGCCAGCCGCTCCATCACCCGTGCGAGGTCACCCGAGTCCTCGCCCGCGCCGACCAGCGCCCGGTAGATCGGCGGAAAATCACGCGGCCGCGCGGCGAGTGCCACCGTCAGGCGCTGGCCGGCGCGCACATCGGCGCGCACGGCCGTCAAGGCCTGGGCGATGTGCGGCCGCTCGGCCTGCTCGATCACCGCGCTCAATGCGCTTTCCAGCGGCAGGCTGGCAGCCAGCAGGCTGGCCAGCTGGCGCGTGGCCCAGGCCAGTTCGCTGGCCGACAGCCTGCGCGTTCCCAAGCCGCTGCCGGCACTGCGTGCCGTGCTGACCTGTACCGGCGTCAGGCCGCGGCCGCGCAGCAGCTGCCGCGCGCCACGCGGGCTGTCCGCGTCCAGCTGGCCTTTCTCGATCTGGCCCTGGGCATTGGCGGCCTGGTAGTCGAACAGAGCCATGGCCAGATCACTCGTCGCCGGTCACGCGCAGGATCTCTTCCTGGGTGGTCACCCCGCTGTCCACCCAGCGTTGCCCATCACCGCGCAGGCTGCGCATGCCGGCCAGGCGCGCCGCCTCGCGCAGCGCGGGCTCGCCCTGGCCTTCATGGATCAGGGCGCGCACGCGATCATCCACCACAAACAGTTCGTGGATGCCCGTGCGCCCGCGATAGCCGCTGTGCGCGCAGGCCGGGCAGCCTACCGCCCGCCACACGGTGCGCCCATCGGCATCCACCTCGGCACGCCGGCAGGCCACGCACAGCCGCCGCACCAGCCGCTGCGCGAGCACGCCGCGCAACGATGACGCGAGCAGGAACGGCTCCACGCCCATGTCGGCCAGGCGGGTCACTGCTGAAATGGCATCGTTGGTATGCAGCGATGCCAGCACGCCGTGGCCGGTCAACGAAGACTGCACGGCGATCTGCGCGGTCTCGAGGTCACGGATTTCGCCGATCATGATCGTGTCCGGGTCCTGGCGCAGGATCGCGCGCAGCGCGGTGCCGAAGGTCATGCCGATGCGCGCGTTGACCTGGATCTGGCCGATGCCCGCAAAGTCATATTCCACCGGGTCTTCGACGGTGAGGATGTTGCTGGCGCTGCTGTCCAGCTGGCCCAGTGCCGCGTAGAGCGAGGTGGTTTTGCCGCTGCCGGTCGGCCCGGTCACCAGCACGATGCCGTGCGGCTGGCGGATGAGGCCGGTAAAGCTGGCCAGCGTATCGTCGGCCATGCCCAGCCGTTGCAGCTGCAGGCGACCGGCGTCCTTTTCCAGCAGGCGCAGCACGGCGCGCTCACCATGGCCGGTGGGCACGGTCGACACGCGGATGTCCAGCGGCCGCCCGCCCACCCGCAGCGCGATGCGCCCATCCTGAGGCAGGCGCTTCTCGGCGATATCCAGATGCGCCATGATCTTGATGCGCGACACCAGCGCGGCATGCAGCGCCCGCCGTGGCTGCACCATGTCGCGCAGCGTGCCATCGACCCGGTAGCGCACCACCGAATGGGTCTCGAATGGTTCGATGTGCAGATCGCTTGCACCATCGCGCGCGGCCTGCGCCAGCAGTGCGTTGATCATGCGGATCACCGGTGCATCGTCCTGTGCATCCAGCAGGTCGGTCACCTCCGGCATGTCCTGCATCAGCCGGTCAAGATCGACCTCGCTCTCAGCCGCGCCCACCACGGCGGCCGCATCACCGCCGTCGCGATACCGCTCGCCAAGGCGCGCCTGCCACTCGGCTGCATCGAGCACCTGGAACGGCAGCGACCCGTGCCGTCGCCGCAGTTCGGCCACGGCCCATGCGGCGGTATCGGCGGTTCCCAGCAGCACCGGCTCGCCGCCGGACTCGGCCACCAGCACGCCATGGCTGCGTACCCAGGCATAGGGCAACGCGGGCAGGACACTGCTCATGGGGCAATCACCAGTTCCGGCGTGTAGCCCAGCCCCCGCAGCTGCTGCAGCGCCGGGTCCAGCGCGGCCGGCTCGCGCGGCAGGCGCACGCGCAGCCGCTGCATGCTCTCGCCGGGCGTCGCTTCGGCGTAGGCCGGCAAGCCCAGCGCACGCACCTGCGCCACCGCTTGGCTGGCCCGTGCCGGGTCCAGCCCCTGCGCGAACTGCACCAGCTGCACCGTGCCCTCGCCCGCCGGGTACAGCGCAGCCAGGCTGCCGCCCGCAACCGGCTGGCTCTGGCCATCACGAGCGCTGCCCTGGCCCAGTACGCTCAGGTCCTGCGGTGGCAGCTGTGGTGCCGCCAGCGCCGGCAGGGCCCAGCTCTGCACCGGCTGCGCGCTGGCCTGGGCGTTACGCATGTAGTCGTAACGGTCGCGCGTCAGGCGTTGGCCGGCGGCGGGATCACGCACCACGTGCGGGCGCAGGAACACCATCAGGTTGGTCTTGGTGCGATTGCGGGTATCGCTGCGGAACAGCGCCCCCAGCACGGGAATCTTTCCCAGCCCGGGCACCGCGTCGCGGCCATGGCTGACGCTGTCTTCCAGCAGGCCGCCAAGCACCATGATCTGCCCGTCGTCCAGCAGCACGCTGGTATCCAGCGCCCGCTTGTTGGTGATGATGCCGGCACTGGCGCTGGAGCTCTGGCCGTCGATGCTGCTGACTTCCTGGTAGATGTCCAGCTTCACCGTGCCGCCTTCGGAGATCTGCGGGCGCACGCGCAGCTTCAGGCCAACGTCCTCGCGTTCGATGGTCTGGAACGGGTTGTTGCTGCCACCCCCGCCATCGGTGACGTAGCGCCCGCTGACGAAGGGCACGGTCTGGCCGACCATGATGCTGGCCGCCTCGTTGTCCAGGGTCATCAGGTTGGGCGTGGACAGGATGTTGGCCCCGCCCTTGCTCTGCAGCGCATTGGCCAGCGCCTTCATGTTGAGGATCTGGCCGACGCCGGGCAGGTTGATGGTCCCGTCGATCACGCCGATGTTCAGGCCATCGCGCGGCAGCACGTCCAGCGTGGTGCGCGCACCGGTGTCCAGCCCGCTGCCACCCGCGGCGCCGCCGAAGTGGGTGCCGCCGAACGTGCGGCCGTTGCCGAGCATCCACTGCACACCCAGTTCGGCCGCATCGCTCTGGTTCACCTCCACGATCAGGCTCTCCACCAGCACCTGTGCACGACGCTGGTCCAGCTGGTCGATCACCCGGCGCAGGTTGCGGTACACCGGCTCGGGGGCCGAGATCAGCAGGGTGTTGGTGGCCACATCGGCCTGCACCGAAATGCCATTGCTGCTGAAGCCGGTGCTGCCTGCGTCGATCGGGTCGCGGCGGTTCGGATCCAGCCGCTGCGATTGCAGTGCGTTGCCGCTGCCCGCGGCCTGCTGCGGCGGGGCCGGCTGGGCCGCCATGGCGGCCGGGCTGCCCCCCGGTTGCGCGGTGATGCCCGCGCTGCTGCCCACGGCAGGTGCATCGCTCTGCCCAGCCACGACCCCGCGCAGCACGCCGGCCAGCTGGGTGGCCTGCGCGTTGCGCAAGTACACCACATGCAGGTTCCCGGATTCGTCCTGCGCCTGGTCCAGCTTCTCCACCAGCTGTCGCGCCAGCCGCGTGCGGCCCGGGCTGCTGGATCGCAGCAGCACGCTGTTGCTGCGCGGGTCGGCCATCACCACGACCTTCTGCAGCGTCTCGCTGCCCTGCACATCCAGCAGGGGTGCAACCATGGCCGCCACATCCACGGCGATGCCCTGCTGCAGCTTCACGACATCGGTATCCATGCCGGCCGGCGTATCGACACTGGCAATCACCCGGGCGATCCGCTCCAGGTTGTCGGCGTAGTCGGTGATGACCAGCGTGTTGTTGCCCGGGTTGGCGGTGATCGGATTGTCGGGGCTGATCATCGGCCGCAGCACCGGCACCAGGGCGGCCGCACTCTCATAGCGCAGGGCGAAGGTCCGCGTGGCCACTTCGCCACCGGCACCGCCAGCACCCACCTGCCCCGCCATCAGCCTGGCATCGGCCTGCGGCACCACCCGGCTGACGCCAGCACTCTCCACCACGGCAAAACCGCGCATGCGCAATGCGCCCAGCAACAGCTGGTAGGCCTGCGCCGGGCTGACCGGGCCATCGGAGACCACGGTCATCTTGCCCGTCACCCGCGGATCGACCAGGAACTGGCGGCCAGTGAAACGCGCCGCCATGCGCAGCACCCCGCCGATATCGGTATCGACCAGGTTCAACTGCACCGGCTCATCGCGGGCACTCTGGGCCACGGCCTCTGCCGGCAGGTGCGCCATGCCCACCACCAGTGCCAGCGCCAGGCTGCAGAGCAGAGGCTGCATCGCCCTCATGGACGGCCGCCCGGCGCGGCCATCACGATGTTTCCGGAAATCCGTGCCGCCGGCATGTTCGCATCCCCTGTGCGTGTCAGTTGCAGTTGCTGCAGTTCAACGGCCGGATCAGCCAGCACCGGCAGCAGCCAGTTCCACAACGCGTCGGCCGGCACATCCTGCACCTGCAGGTGCCAGCGGCCGTTGCGCGCCTCGATGTGCAGGCCGCCGGCCAGGCCAGCGGCTGCGATCTGCATGCGCAGCGCGGCCAGCGACGGCCGCTGCTGCTGGGCCTGGTTGCGCTGTTCGCGCGCACGCAGCAGCGGCCGGAGGGCATCCGCCTGCGCCTGCAGCCGCGGCAGTTCGGCCTGCCAGTAGCTGTGCTGCTTCAACAGCGGTTCCAGCCAGAATGACCACAGCCCGGCGCCCAGCAGCGCCACCACCATCAGCAGCAGCATCCGCCGGTCACGCACGGGCAGGCGCCGCCAGCGCCCCTGCAGGTCGGCTCCAGGCGCAGCCCGCGCCGGCACCGCAGCGCTCATCGCCTCGCTCCCGTGATACGCAGGAGGCCATCCTCATTCCGCCGCAGCTGCAGGCCATGCGCCTGTGTTGCCTGCTGCCACTGTTCAAGCCGCTGCGGATCATCCGCCAGCGCCCGCGCAGCATCATCGAGGTCCAGCGTCAGCGCGTCCGGCTGGTAGCCCACGCTGCGCACCTGGCCAGCCAGCGCGGGGATGGCCTGCAGCACCGTGGCCACCTGCTGCTGCACGGCCGGCAACGGCGCGGGTGCCGGCGGTACCGCCAACGCGCGGCGGGCCTGCACGACCGGATCCACGACCTCTGTGATTTCCGGAAACTGCGCGGCCAGTTGGCGGGTGGTGTGCTGCTGCAGCGCTTCGCCCGCCGTGCGCCAGCGCATGACCTGCAACTGCAGGCCCACTGCGGCCAGCAGCACGGCCGCCACTGCCAGGGCAATCGCCAGGCGGGGTGCCGCTTGACGGCGACCGGGCAGCGGCAACGACCAGCCCGGCAGCGGTCCGCAGGCATGCGCCTGCTCCGGCAGGGCCGAGGCAGGCAGGTCATGCGGCCAGTCGGGCGGTACGTCGCCCAGCCACTGCACCTGCTGCACGCCGCACTGCTGCAGGCGTGCCTTCAAGGCCAGAAGCACGGCGCCGCGATCCCTGCCGCCGCACCAGTGCACGAACCCGCGGTCCAGCCCGCTGCGTACCAGCAGGTGTTCGCCGCTGGCCTGCAGCGTGGCGCTGCCTGGCTGCCAGGGCAGCAGCAGCGGCGTGGGATACAGGCCCTGCAGGTGCAGGCCACAACCGGCGATGACCTGCTGGGCCTGGACGATGGCCTGTTGCCCCAGCCACGCCACGGCCACCGTGCGATCGGCTGCCTGTCTGCCATGGCCCAGTGCGACGTCCTGCAGGTCATCCAGCAGCATCGCTTCCACCTCGCCCTGGATGGCCGCCTGCAGGCGGCGGCCCGACAACGGCGGCAACGGCAGTTCCAGCAGGATCAGATCCTGCGGATCGAGGCAGGCCAGCAACGCTGCCTGCGGATGACGCTGCCCCAGCACCGCCAGCGTGTCGCTGCCCTGCGCGTGCAGCTCGCCCCTGCGCAGCTGCACCCACTGCACCGTGCTCCCGGCATGCAGCCGCTCCAGCATCGGCAGGCGTACCCGCAGCTGCGTGGTCATGCGCCGATCCTCGTCCAGACACGCTGCACGCGAACGCCCTCGTCACGGTACTCGCGCCAGATCAGCGCACGAAACTCCACGGCAGTGTCATCGGCCTGCACCTGGCCCACGGCAAGGAACCACTCGCTGTGGATACCCAGCGGAAAGCCGGCCATCTGTTCCTGGGTCAACTGCAGGCGGTTGCCGATGTCGCCCCGGTTGAGCAGCCAGTGCCCAGCGTCGCGCTCGCCCAGCAAAGCCTGCAGCCGGGCGCCATCGATGCCGGGGGAGACCGCCTGCAGCACGCCCATGTCTGCAGTGTTTGCGTTGACCAGGGTCTTCGCCGGCAGCACCACGGTACGCTTCGCAAGTGCCTGCACCGCCGCGGCATCCGCACCCGCCAGTACCTGCTCGACCAGGGCTTCGCGCGGCAGCGGCGCCTGTGCCTGCAGTGCGCCGTCGCGCAGGCGCGACTGGATGCGGTCTGCGGCACCGGCGCACGCACTTCGTGCAAGGCCTTGGCTGCCGCACAGGGCGACGAATGCGCGCCGCGCCTCCACGTCCGGCCCACCCTCGGCCAGCAGGTTGCGCAGGTTGAACATCGACTGCGCGTCGATCATCTGCAGGTGCACTGCCAATGGCACCTGCAGCTGCACCGGGCGGGCCCATCGACCGTTGCGCACCGTGGTCAGCTGTTCCTGCGCGTCCTCACGCAGCTGCAGTGCGCCGCGCTCCAGCGCAGCATCCACCGCCATCCGCACCTGCGCGCGCAGCTGCTCGCCACGCAGTGCACGCAGCTGCGCCGATTGCCGGGTCAGCAGTGCGGTGGCGATCACCGCCACAAGCGCCACCACCAGCATCGCCACGATCACGGCCATGCCACGCTGGCGGGCGCACGGGGCCGAACGCATCCGGAGTGCCATTGCGCCGCCTCACAGTTGCCAGGAGCCGATGTCCGCATTCCCGGCATCGCCGCCGGGCTTGCTGTCTGCACCCAGCGAGAACACGTCGATATCGCCGTGCGTGCCAGGCACCTGGTACTGGTAGGGATGGCCCCACGGATCATTGGGCAAGCGGTCAAGGTACGGCGTGGCCGGCAGGGCGCCACTGCCCTGCGGGGGTTTCGCCAGTGCCTGCAGGCCCTGCCCGGCGTCCGGGTAGCGGCCGTTGTCCAGCTTGTAGAGCTTCAGCGCCTGCATCAGTGCGGCGATGTCCTGCCGCGCCGCGACCACGCGCGCCTGGTCCGGCCGATCCATCAACCGCGGCACGATCAGTGCGGCGAGGATGCCGATGATGACCACCACCACCATGATCTCGATCAGGCTGAAGCCCTGCTGCCGAGCCCTGCGACCACGAAACTGCATTGCCATTGTTCCGCCCTCGTCATCCTGGAAGAGACCGCTGCGCCATGCTCAGCGATGCATGTGTCAGTACGATAAACATCCGCCTGCAGTGCGCTGCGGCGGATCCTCTGCAAACCTTGCGCGTACGCGGGGTGCGCACGCCGCATCGCGCAGCACTGCCGGCATCCCGGCCAGCGTTGCGTCGGTCCACGTCACGAGCAGCGGGTGCGCGCAGGCGTGCAGCAGGCGCACGCAGTCCGTTGGCGTCCACGCCAGGCCATGGCCGAGGCCGATGAAGCGGCGATAGGCCTGCTGATGCCGCAGGTCATCATGCAGCCGCTGCGGGCTGTGCAGGCCGCGCATTGCCACCAGCAGCGCCGCACGTTGCAGTATGCGCATGTCCACGGCCTCCAGTGGCAACAGCGGTGCCACTGCATCCGGCCATGGCTGCAGCAGCGGGTCCAGCTCGCGCCGCAGCAGCATCAGCGGATGCGCGCTGCAATCCAGCGCGCCCCAGCGCATGGCGTCCGCCCAGGCATCGCTGCACAGCATCCACACCCACGAATGCCCGTAGCGCTGCACGTTCAATGGCGCATGCCGTGCCTGTTCCAGCGACTGGCTCAGGTGGCGATCAAGCTCCAGCATGCTGACCCTGCGACTTTCTGCCATCGGCGTCGCCCGTGCACTGTGACGCGATGTGCGTCGTCTGCTGGAAGAGACGCCGCCAGCGCCCGCGAAGCGACAGTGCATGTGCAACTCTGTGCGCTGCACCCTGCTTCATTCATTGCGTCACTGCAGCGTCATCATCCTGCAGGCATCGCGATCGATGCGCGGCGCCTCGCCACCGCAGCGCCGGGCCAGCACCGCCACGTCATTGCGCCGTGCGAATGCCGCCAGTGCTTCGCTCAGGCCGGCATCGTCCGTCCACGCCGCGACGGCCGTGCGCAGCGCGGGCAACCTCCAGCCGTCCATCACCCCGTGGGTACCCGCCACGAACCAGTGCCAGAGGCGGTGATGCAGCACCTGGTCGTGCAGCTCGACCAGGTCGGCAATGTCATGCATGGCCAGCAACAGCAGCGCGCGGGCGATGGCGGCCGGTGGCAGCGTGCCGCCTTCGGGCAGCGGCAGCGCCTGCCGCTGCAGGCGCAACAGCATCGACAGTGGGTGAGACTGCGGATCAAACTCCAGCAGCACGGCCTGCTGCTGCCAGCGCGCATCGGACAGCACGCACACCCAGGGCGAGCCATAGCGATGCACCATCAGCGGTTGCCGCTGCGTGGTTTCCAGCAGCGCAGACAGGTTGCGGCGCAGATCCAGCACGCCAATGGTCTCGTTGCGCATCCGTGGCTCCCCCGTTGAGTATTGACCGCCCGTACCCCGACGGTACGCGCCACCCTTTACCCAAGGACGGCGATGCCACCGGGAAAGCGACGCAGGCCCAGCGACATCGTCAGCCGCAGCTGCTCGAGCGCTGCGTCCGGGTCGTCGATGCGGAAACGGCCACTGACCGGCGCCCGGGCCAGTGCGCGCTCGCCCAGCATCACCTTGCCGCGGCGGTAGCGATTGATCTCTGCCACCACCTCGTGCAGTGGCGCGCGGCGGAACACCAGCATGCCGTCGGTCCAGGCGCCGACCTCGGCCGCCACTGCTTCGGCTACCACGCCACTGAGGCGTTCGTCATAGCGGGTTTGCTGGCCGGCCTGCAGCTGCAGGCGGCCCTGGGGATGTTCGATGCGGACGCTGCCGCGCAGGCAGGTCACCCGCACCTGGTCATCGGTATTGCGGATATCCAGCCGCACCGGCCCCTCATCGGCGAGCACGCAGCCCTGCCCGGCGAACACCGCCAGCCGTGCGCCGGCAAGAGTCTGCAACGCTGCCTGGCCCTGCACCAGCTCGTAGCCTTCACCACGGCCGTCGCTGCGCCGGCGCAGGCTGCTCTGGGTATCCAGTTCTATGGCCACGTCAACGCTGGGCGTGATGCGCAGGCGCTCGCCGGTGCCGGTGTGGTAATCGGAGGCCAGCGCACTCGCCGATGGCCACAGCCCCATCGGCGGCCGCACTGCGGCGGCCACGACCAGGCACGCCGGGGCGGCGACCGCAGCCCCGAGGAAGGCGCGCCGGCTCCATCGCTGGGCAGGCGTGGCCACCTGTGGCTGGCGTGCCGCCGCGGGCACCTGCCCGCCCGCCACGCGTACCTGCTCCCACTGGCGTCGTGCCTGGGCAAAGGCTTGGCGATGGGACGGGTCTGCATCGCACCAGTCACGGAACGCGCGGCCATCGGCGGCCGTCGCTTCGCCGGACGTCAGCCGCACCACCCACGCGTGCGCCTGGCGCTCGATGGCGTCCAGGGTGCGGTGCGGGCGGTCGTCAGCGTCCATGGGGGCTCATGCCGTCCCCGCACACTGCGGGGTTCTGCTCGGCGTCAAAGTGTAGACGGACGGCGCGGCTCAGAACCGCACCTGGCGCCCCTGCCCGCTGCGTTCGGCCAGATAGTCCTGTGCGGCCTTCAGCTCGCGCTGCACCAGGCGCAGCGAAACACCGAGCTGCTCGGCCACTTCGCGCTGCTGCAGGCCATCGACGCGGATCGTGAGGAGGATGCGGCGACGGCGTTCCGGCATGCGCTGCAGCAGCCCCACCATGTCTTCCAGCGCCATTTCCTGCTCGGCCGCCTGCGCCGGTCCCGGGCCCGGGTCGGCCATGTCCATCAGCGCATCCACTTCTTCCAGGCTCAGCAGCCTGTAGTCGGCACGCTGCCGATCGATGACGGTGTTCATCGCCATGCGCAGCAGGTAGGCCGCAGGATTCTGCACCGGGTCGAGCCGGTCGCGGCGCGCGCTCAGGCGCATCCACGTGTCCTGCAGCGCGTCGCCGGCCAGCTCCTCCGAGCCCAGCTTGCGTACCAGCCGCCGCTTGAGTTCGTCGTAGCCCCCCAGCAGGTGATCCATCAGGTCTGCCGCCCCGGCGGTACCGTTGCTCATTTTCGCGTCCTTGAATTCATGGAAGGGGGGCGCGGCCACCACAGTCGTGGTTGCCGGCGGAGGGTTGGATCTGCAGCACCACCGGCTGCGGCAGCGCGGCCGTTTCCGGTGCCAGCACCAGCGAACGCAGCGCCTGCAGCAATCGCGCGTCACGGCGCGGGTTGCCGGTACCGCTCACCAGATCGGGGTCGTGCACCTGGCCGCGGGCATCGATGCGGAACTGCAGCGTGGCGGTGTACTGGCCGGGGTGCAGGTCGAGGTCGCCGCAGAACGCGCTGCGCAGGCGCTGCTGCACGCCACCCAACCGGCGGCGACGCTCCGTGTCGGAGAGCACGGGCAACATCGGGCCCGCCGCAGCCTCGACAGCGGCCAGCCGCAGCACCACGCGCTGCGTATCAATGGTCTCGGCGTCGACGCCGGTATCGCGCAACAGCTCGCGCAGGGCCTGGGCCGGTGCCAGGGTGCCCTGCACCGGATGGCTGCGACGGCCCGCCGCCAGATCGCCGGCGTACATCACCGACCACCCACTGGCGACGCTGAAGCGTTCGACCGCCTGTTCCAGCGGCTGCGAGGGAATATCGAAGCGCTGTGCCGGTTCCTGCGCGACAGCGACGAAAGCCAGCAGCAACCATGCGGCGATGGCCACTTTCCAGGTTCTGACCGCACGGTGTCCATTCAGCCCCCTGACGTCGAACACATGACCCTCGGCAGCGACAGCAGCTGCAACAACGGCACGCGGCCCGACCCCGGGGTCGGCCTGCGCACGGTCGGCAAGCGGACCCAAACCGTACTGGCTGCACGTTTCATTGCGATGACCGGCGCGGCCGCTGCCCTGCGGGCAGCCGGTGCGCTACCTCGTTCCCTGCCAGCAGCGTCGGCCCATGCCCGGGGGTGCCCTAGAGCGGCAACTCGGTGGTCTGCTTGATCCGCTGCATCGGGATCTCGGTCTTGGTGTTCTGCACGCCCGCGATGCGGTTCAGGTGCCGGATCTGGAACTGCCGGTACGCATCCAGGTCCGCCACGGCCACCCGCAGCAGGAAGTCGCAGTCACCCGCCATCAGGTGGCACTCGAGCACCTCAGGGAAAGACTTGATGCTGTTGATGAAGTGGTTGGTGGTGTCCTCGTCCTGCCCGCGCAGCCACACCCGCACGAACACCGTGAAGCCGCGCCCGACCTTGGCCGGGTTCAGCAGCGCCACGTAGCGGTCGATGTAGCCCCCCTCCTCCAGCAGCCGCACCCGGCGCAGGCAGGCCGATGGAGACAGCCCCACCTGCCGGGCGAGCTCCAGGTTCTGCAGCCGCCCGTCACGTTGCAGGGCATCAAGGATGCGGCGGTCCAGGCTGTCGAGCTCGTTCTGCATGGGATTTCACTGGAATGGCGAAGGCGCGCACAGGATTGCAGATATTCGGATCAACACGGCATCAACGCAACCCGATTCGAGGGGCTGGCCGTTAGCATGGTCGTCCCCCCACCTGCGATCGCTCCATGGACGCCCGCACCACCCTGCCCCTGCCCGCCCCCGCCTGCGACACCGCACCCCGCGCCGAATTCCTGCGCGGCCTGCGCGCCGCCATCCCGGTGATGATCGGGTTCCTTCCCTTTGCCCTGGTGCTGGGTGCCCAGGCCGCGCAGAAGGGCCTGACCGCGCTGGAAGTGCCGCTGATGACCGGCCTCAATTTCGCTGGCGGCTCCGAATTCGCCGCGGTGGAACTGTGGACCTCGCCGCCGCACATTGCCCTGATCGTGGCCATCACCGCCCTGGTCAACAGCCGCCACCTGCTGATGGGCGCCAGCATCGCCCCATTGCTGCAGCAGCTGCCGCGGCGCCGGGTCCTGCCCGCGCTGTTCTTCATGTGCGATGAAAGCTGGGCGCTGGGCGTGGCCGATGCACGGCACCGTGGGCGCGGCTTCAGCCTGGCCTATTACCTGGGCGTATCGGCGGGCCTGTACACGGTCTGGGTGGTGTTCACCACGCTGGGCGCGCTGGTCGGGCCGCTGCTGGGCGACATCCACGCCTATGGGTTCGACATGGCCTTCCCGGCCGTGTTCCTGGTGCTGCTGCGCGGCATGTGGCAGGGCATGAAGGCCGCTCGCCCCTGGCTGGCCAGCCTGCTGGTGGCCGCAGGCACCTACCTGCTGGTGCCCGGCGCGTGGTACGTGGCCAGCGGTGCGCTGGCCGGGCTTGCCGCCGCGTGGCTGCTGGCGGAGGACGCGGCATGATCCTCGGCGGAGTGATCCACTGGACCTCCTTGCTGACCATCGTGCTGATGGCGGCCGTGACCTACCTCACCCGCATCCTTGGCTACCTGGCCCTGCGCAACCGCACCCTCAGCAAGCGCGCGGTCACGGTGATGGAAGCGGCGCCGGGCTGCGTGCTGATCTCGGTGATCGCACCGGACTTTGTTTCCAGCCATCCGGCCGATCTTGCCGCGCTGGCGATCACCCTGCTGGCTGCCACGCGGTGGTCGATGCTGCCGACGGTGCTGATCGGTGTCGTTTCGGCGGGAGTACTGCGCCACGTGATGGGGTGAGGCATCCCCTGCGTCACCCGGTCGCAGGGTCCGGCGCGGGCACACTTGACCAATATCAATCCGCGCCGCGTGCCGTGCGCGTATCTCTATGCAGGAACCCCAACGCCGGCGTCACCGGCATCCAAAGGACCTGCGATGAGCTACTCCCCCGACAACGCCCAGCTGCTGAACGCCATGCAGAACGTCATGGTGATCTCCACCACCGACCTGCAGGGCAACATCACCTATGCCAATGACCTGTTCTGCACGCTCACCGGGTTCGCGCGCGAGGAGCTGATCGGCCAGCCGCACAGCATCGTGCGCCACCCTGACGTGCCCAAGGCCGTCTACAAGGACATGTGGGACACCATCAAGGCCGGCAAGACCTGGACCGGCATCGTGCCGAACCTGGGCAAGGGCGGCGTGCTCTACGTGGTCGACACCACCGTGCAGCCGCTGTTCGATGCCGAAGGCAACATCACCTCGTACATCAGCATCCGCCGCGTGGTGAATGACCTGATGCAGAACTACGACCTGGTCGAGTTCAGCAAGGAAAAGTTCGACGATTTCTACGAGGCCGCGTGAACGCCCTCCCGACCAGTACGTCCTTCAGCCGCCTGCTGGTGGGCTTCGCGTCCGAGTCGGGCAATGCCCGCGCCCTGGCCCAGCGCCTGGGCGCGGAGCTGCAGCCGCACGCGCCGCAGGTCCTTCCGTTCAACGACATCGACGTGGCCAGCCTCGGCCACGGCGACGTGCTGCTGGCCATTTCCAGCTCGTTCGGCGACGGCGAACCGCCCGCCAATGGCGAGCAGTTCTTTGAAACGCTGCGCCAGACCCCGATGCTGAGCGGGCTGCGCTACGCCGTGTTCGGCCTGGGCGATACCGGCTACCCCAGTTTCTGTGGCTTCACCAAGGCGCTGGACGCCGCACTGAGCGAGCGCCAGGCGCAGCCGCTGCTGCACCGCGTGGATGCCGATCTCGGCTACGAGCAGTTCTTCCAGCAATGGCAGCCGGTGCTGGGCCAGGTGTTGCAGGGGGACCTGGTCGCCGGCCAGGACCTGCGCCTGCAGGTCACCGCCTACGGCGAAGACAACGCCTTTGCCGCGCCCATCCTTGAGCGCCGCCGCTTGAACAGCAGCGACCCCGCTGCCTGGCACGTGCAGCTCGACATTGCCGGCAGCGGCATGGCCTACCGGGCTGGCGACACCCTGCACGTGGTGCCGGACAACGATCCGTCGCTGCTGCAGGCACTCGCAACGTGGTACGGCGATCCCGCTGCAGTGACGGTGCTGCAGGACCGCGAGCTGCGCCTGCCCAGCAAGAGCGTGCTGCGCGAACTGGCCCGCCTTGGCGGCAGCGAAACGCTGAAAGGCCTGCTCAAGGTCAGCCAGAAGCGCGAACTGGACGCCTACCTGCACGGCCTGGATGTGCTGGACCTGCTGCAGGACCATGCCACGCCGGACAGCGTTCCGCTGGACCGGCTGTGCAACATCCTTTCGCCGCGCCTGCCCCGCGCCTACTCCATTGCCTCGCACCCCGGCGACGACCAGGTCAGCCTGTGCGTGCGCGAGGTGCGATACCACCTTCGCGGCCGCGAGCGTTGCGGCACCGCCACCGGCAGCCTGCTGCACGGTGCCGGCCATGCACGCGTGTACTGCCGGTCCAACCCGGGCTTCCACCTGCCCGACGCCGCCGATGTGCCGCTGCTGATGGTCGGCACCGGTACCGGCATCGCGCCGCTGATGGGCCTGATGCAGGAACTGCAGGCCGGCACGCGCGCGCGCGACGTGCACCTGGTGTTTGGCGAGAAGCACCGGCAACACGATTACCTGTACCGCGAACAATTGCAGGACTGGCACGCACGGGGGCTGCTGGCCGGCCTGCATACCGCCTTCTCGCGTGACGGCACCGGAAAGGTCTACGTGCAGCATGTGCTGCAGCAGCGCGCCGATGAAGTGCGTGATCTGCTGGCACGTGGTGGCCACCTGTACCTGTGCGGCAACAAGCGGCACCTGGAAGCAGCGGTGCGTGAGGCCATCGATGCGATCGGTGGCGAGGGGCGCTGGGAGACGCTGCGCGGTGAAGGCCGCACCCACTGCGAGCTGTATTGACGGCTGGATCGATTCCGCCGGGCATGGCCCGGCGCTACCAACCGTGGGGCGCTGCTGCCCTTCGCCGTTACATCGGCACGCCGACAATCACGCTCGATGCCTTGAACAGCACCGTGGCCGGGCCGCCTTCCTGCAGCTCCAGTGCGCGGGTGCTGGTGCGGGTGATGATGGCCACCACGGTACAGCCATGGCCGATATCCACCACGATCTCATCATTCACCGCGCCTTCGGTGATGCGCTCGACCGTGCCACTGAACTGGTTGCGTGCCGAATACCGCGTGCCATCGCCCTGCGCCACGATCACCGAGGACGCCTTGACCAGCGCATACGCCGGCACCCCCACAGCCAAGCCCAGCGATTCCACGCTGCCGTGGGTGATGGTGGCGACCACCGCCACGCCGGGCGCGACTTCAATCTGCACTTCGTCATTGACGGCGCCGTTGGCCAGCGCGCTGACGCGCCCGTCGAACTGGTTGCGTGCACTGGTGATCATGCCGATTCTCCGGATCAGGGCCAGATCCTCGTCCAGCCCAGGGGTGGCCTGCAGCGACTGCAGGAATGCGCGGTGCGCACGCTCGACCTGTTCAAAGCGCGCGATCAGCTGCCGGCCACGCTCGGTCAGGCGCGCACCGCCACCACCGCGACCGCCCACGCTTCGCGCGACCAGCGGTTCGCCGGCCGCGGTGTTCATCGCGTCCACCGCATCCCAGGCGTTCTTGTAGGTCATGCCCATGCGCTTGGCGGCCTGGCTGATCGAACCGCAGGCGTCGATCAAACCCAGCAGGGCGAAGCGCCCGCGTCCGCCCAGGTTCTGCCCGGCAATGCTCAGCCACAGGTTGCCCTGCAGTTCCAGGGTGGGGTCGGCCTCGCTCATCGTGCTCCGTTCCATGCCGCGCGTGCGGGCCCCCAGTGTAAGGCGTCGCTGCACCGCACCGGCCTTGATATGAATCAAGGTGCCCATTCACCGCACCGCCGACACTACCCCGGTCGGTCATCAAGTTGACCTCTGCCAACCGTTATATCATCGTGGATATAACGAACCCGAGGACTCGCGAGGATGCGTACCTGTCGTTTCGTTCTACCCCTGTCGGCCCTGCTGCTCCCTCTCTCCGCACACGCCCTCGAGGCGGCCGCGCCGCCCCCGGTATTCACCCTGGGCACGGTTGACGTGCACGCCACCCGCGGCACGTCGGCCACCGTGGCCGAGCGCCGCCTGGATGCCGAACGCATCCAGCAGCTGGACCGCAATACCGTCGGCGAGGCCGTCAGCGTGCTGCCCGGCGTCAGCCTCGCCCACAACTCGCGCAACGAGGACATGGTCTACCTGCGCGGCTTCGATGCGCGCCAGGTACCGGTGTTCCTGGATGGCATCCCGTTGTACGTGCCCTACGACGGCTATGTGGATTTCGGCCGCTTCACCACCTTCGATCTCGCCGAGATCCAGGTCGCCAGCGGTGGCGCCTCGCTGCTGTATGGCCCCAACATCCTCGGCGGTGCGATCAACCTGGTCAGCCGCCGCCCTGATCGCCCCTTCGAAGGCGATGTGCGCCTGGGCATCGCCGATGGCGGCGAGCGCAAGGCGGCCTTCAACCTTGGCGGCCGCCAGGGCGACTGGTACTACCAGCTGGGCGCATCGATCCTGAAAGCCGATGAATTCCCACTGCCCGACGGCTTCGTCGATTACAAGCGCGTGCCCACAGACACCGGCAGCGAGCGCCAGAATGCCCAGCGCGAAGACCGTCGCCTGTCGTTCAAGCTCGGCTACACGCCGCGCGAAGGCGACGAGTACGCCATCGGCTATGCACGCCAGGACGGCGAGAAGGGCAACCCGGTCTACACCGGCACTGCGCGCAGCGGCATCCGCTACTGGCGCTGGCCCTGGTGGGACAAGGACAGCCTGTACTTCATCGGCAACACCGCCCTGGGCGAACACACCACCCTGCGCACGCGCGTCTACCGCGATACCTACGGCAACGGCCTGGATGCCTATACCGATGGCACCTACCAGGTGGCCATGGACAACGCCAACTTCCCCAGCATCTACGACGACCGCACCGTCGGCGGCTCGATCACCCTGGCCACCACCGTGCTGCCGCGCCAGGAACTGCAGCTGGCGGTGCACTACAAGGAAGACAAGCACAGCGAGAGCAACCCGCATTCGCCGACCAAGGACTACCGCGATGTCACCACCTCGGTGGCCATCGAAGACCGCATCGCGCTCACCGATACCTCGCACCTGCGCGTGGGCATCGGCCACGACCGCCGCGAGGCCAAGCGCGTGTACTTTTGGCCGACCGGCAGCACCGACGCCACCAACGGCGTGGTCGAGTACGTGCAGCAGATGGCGCCGGACCAGCAGTGGTACGCCAGCGTCGCGCGGCGCACGCGCTTCCCGACCATCAAGGACCGCTATTCGGCGCGCATGGGTGCGGCCCTGCCCAACCCGGACCTCGCCCCCGAACACGCCACCCACTTCGAACTGGGCCTGCGCGGGCGCTGGTGGGAAGGCGGCCAGCTGCAGGCCGCGCTGTTCCAGAGCCGCATCGACGACCTGATCCAGACCGCCATCGTGGCCTCGACCGACTGCGGCGGCAGCACCTGCAACCAGGCGCAGAACATCGGCAAGGCCCGCCACCAGGGCGTGGAACTGGGCCTGCAGCAGCGCTTCGGCGATGACTGGAACCTGCAGGGCAGCTACACCTGGCTGCGCCGCACCAACCTGCAGAACCGCGACGTCGCCCTGCTCGACAGCCCGCGGCAACGCCTGTTCATGGCGGTTGGCTGGCAGATGCTGCCGCAGGTGAAGCTGCAGGCCACGGTGGAAGCCGAACAGGGGCGCAAGGTCAGCTACGCCGACACCGCGCGCCCGGTACGTGCCCTGCCCGGCTACGGCATCGTCGGCCTGAAGGCCAGCTGGGCCCCGCGCGACGCCTTGGATTTCGACGTCGGCGTGCGCAATATCGGCGACAAGTGGTATGAGCTGGCCGATGGCTACCCGATGCCCGGCCGCACCTGGTTCGCCAACGCCAACTGGAGGTTCTGAGCATGGGCACCACCCCGACACCGCGCATCGCCGCGATCGTGCATGACCACAGCGGCGAGCCCGACGGACTGCTGGCCGCGTTCGCCGCGCGCCAGCTGGCTGCCGGGGTACGCGTGCGCGGGCTGGTGCACCTGCCACACGAACCCACTGCCAACGGCAAGCGCATGGCGCTGATGGACGTGACCGACCCCGGCTCACGCTACCCCATCAGCCAGGCGCTCGGCCCGGCGTCCTGCGGCTGCAACCTGGACCCGGGCGGCATCGCCGATGCCAGCGTCGTGCTGCGCCGCGCCTTGCAGGAACCCGCCGAGCTGGCCATCGCCAACCGCTTCGGCACGCTGGAATCGGAAGGCGGCGGCATGGCCGACGAACTGCTGGCGCTGATGATGGCCGACATTCCCGTGTTGACCGCGGTGAAGCTTCCCTACCTGCAGGCCTGGCGCGAATTCACTGGCGGGCTGGCCGCCGAACTGCCCGCCGACGCCGATGCACTGGAGCGCTGGTGGAATGCCTGCCGCAGCGCACCGGTGGCGGCGGCATGAGGCGGCGTGCGCTGCTGCAGGCCTTCGCGCTGGCACCCTTGCTGGCCGCCAGTGCAGAACTGCTGGCCATGCCCGCCCAGCGCGTGCTGCGCCTGGGTGCGCCGAAGGCCACGCCCAGGCGCGTGTTCGCGGCCGGTCCGCCGGCCGCCGTGCTGATCGCCGCCGTGGCGCCGGACCGCCTGCTCGGC
Organism: Stenotrophomonas sp. ZAC14A_NAIMI4_1; assembly: GCF_003086915.1. Lineage (NCBI taxonomy): Bacteria > Pseudomonadati > Pseudomonadota > Gammaproteobacteria > Lysobacterales > Lysobacteraceae > Stenotrophomonas > Stenotrophomonas sp. ZAC14A_NAIMI4_1. The sequence continues at coordinate 3,371,201 of NZ_CP026002.1, read as the reverse complement.
TGGCCGATGAAGGTTTCGCCGGATGCCCTGGCCCAGTTGCCGGCATCGCTGCGCACCCTGCCCGTCGTCGGCCGCCTCGCCGGCCGTGGCAGCACCGTCAGCCTGGAACGCCTGTTGTCGATGCAGCCGGACCTGGTGCTGGACGCCGGGGATTTCGATGCCAACTATCGCGACGGCGCCGAGCGCGTCTGGAAGCAGACCGCCATCCCCTTCGAGCTGATCGCAGGCCGGCTGCCCGACCATCCCGCGCAGTTGCGCCACGTCGGCAGATTGCTGGGCGTACCTGCGCGCGGCGAAGCGCTGGCCAAGGCCGCAGAAGCACAACTGGCACTGGTGCGCGAGGTGCTGGCCACGCGTCCGCCCGCATCCCGCCCCACTGTCTACTACGGCCGCGGCAGCGATGGCCTGGAGAGCGGCTTGTCCGGCTCCATCAATACCGAGGTGATCGAATTCTGTGGCGGCCGCAACGTCGCAGCGAGTGCCGGCAGCGGTGGCCTGGCGCGCGTATCGTTCGAGCAGCTGCTGGCCTGGGACCCGGACGTGATCCTGACCCAGGATGCCGGCTTTGCCGCACGCGCCGTGCAGGATCCGCGCTGGCGCGCCCTGCGCGCGGTACGCGAGGGCCGCCTCCACTGCGCGCCGGTGCTGCCGTTCGGCTGGCTGGACGGCCCGCCGGGCATCAACCGCCTGCCAGGCTTGCCCTGGCTGCTGTCCAAGCTGCACCCCGGCGCAGCGCCGGCACTGGCACCGGCCGCACTGCACGCAAGGCTGGCGGCACTGCATCTGCTGTTGTGGGGCCAGCCGTTGCCCGCCGACATCGCACGCCACCTGGACCCGCGCAGCTGATGCGGCGTCCGCTTCCTGGTTGGGCCTGGCATGTGGGTGGCTGGGCATTGTTGTTGGCGATGGTGCTGGCGGCGTTCTCGGTCGGCCAGTTCCCCGTGCGGCCCGGCGCGCTGCTGCAGGCCATCGGCTGGCAGCTGTTCGGCATCGGCGAGCCCAGCCCTCCGGCAGTGCAGGCCGCGCTCTGGCATATCCGCCTGCCGCGCGTGCTGGCCGCGGTGCTGATCGGCGCGGTGCTCTCTGCTGCCGGCGCGGCTTACCAGGCCATGTTCCGCAACCCGCTGGTCTCGCCGGACATTCTTGGCGTCTCCGCCGGCGCCGGCCTCGGCGCTTCGCTGGGCCTGTTCCTCGGCCTGCCGATGCTGCTGGTACAGGGCATTGCCTTTGCGGGTGGGCTGGGTGCGGTCGGCCTGGTCTGCATGGTGGCCGCGCTGGTGCGCCGGCATGATCCGGTGCTGGTGCTCGTGCTGGCCGGCGTAGCGGTTTCCGCACTGCTGGGCGCGGGCATTTCGCTGCTGAAGCTGCTGGCCGATCCGTACACCCAGCTGCCATCCATCACGTTCTGGCTGCTCGGCGGCCTCAACTCGGTGGTCACCGATGATCTGCGGGTAACCGCGCCGCTGCTGCTGATCGGCCTGCTGCCGCTGGTATTGCTGCGCTGGCGGGTCAACCTGCTCAGCCTGGGCGACGAGGAAGCCAGCGCACTGGGCGTGGCGGTGACGCCGCTGCGCTGGACCTTGATCGCAGCGGCCACGCTGTGCACCGCCGCCGCGGTTTCACTGGCGGGCATCATCGGCTGGGTCGGGCTGGTAGTCCCGCACATCGCCCGCCTGATGGTCGGCGCGGATTTCCGCCGCCTGCTGCCGGCCAGCCTGCTGCTGGGCGCCAGCTTCCTGCTGGCGGCCGACACGCTGGCACGCATCGTGGCGCCGATCGAACTGCCGCTGGGCATCCTCACCGCCTTTGTCGGCGTGCCCTGCTTCCTGCTGGTGCTGGCGCGCAGCGAGCGTCGTGCATGAGCCCGCCCCCGTTGCTGCTGGATGCAGACGCCCTGGTGATCGGCCATGCCGGGGTGTCACTGGGCGCACCGTTCGCGCTGTCGGTGCAGCCGGGCGAAGTGATGTGCCTGCTCGGCCCCAACGGCTGCGGCAAGACCACCCTGTTCCGTACCCTGCTCGGGCTGCTGCCACCGGTGGCCGGCGAGGTACGCCTGCTGGGCCAGCCGCTGCGCGGGCTTGACCGCGCCACGCGCGCGCGGCGAATGGGTTACGTGCCCCAGGCCGCGCCACTGCCGTTCGCCTGGCGCGTGCGCGACGTGGTGGCGATGGGTCGCGCTGCGCACCTGGGCCTGCTGGCCGCACCCGGCCGCGCCGATGAAGCGATCGCCGAAGACTGCCTGCGCGAACTGGGCCTGCAGGCGCTGGCCGACCGCACCGTGACCACCCTCAGCGGGGGCGAACGGCAGCTGGTGCTGATCGCCCGCGCCCTGGCCCAGCAGGCGCAGCTGCTGGTGATGGACGAACCCACCGCCAGTCTCGATTTCGGCAACCAGCTGCACATCCTCGATACCGTGCGCCGCTTGGCCGGGCGCGGCATCGGCGTGCTGCTGTCCACCCATCAACCGCAGCACGCGCTGCAGGTGGCCGATCGCATCGCGCTGATGTCGGCGGGCAGCCTGACGGCGCTCGGTCGCGCGCAGGAGATCGCCACGCCCGCGCGGCTGGCCGCCCTCTATGGCGTCGATGCTGCCCGCGTCGCCGCCGCACTTCCCGCATCTGGAGCACGATCGTGAACACCCCGCTTCCCCCGCCCATCGACCACAGTGCCCGCTACCGCCAGCACCTGCTGGCCTGCGGCTTCCAGCCCAAGCCCGCCAGCGCCTGGGACGCGCGGGCGGCACAGTCCAGCTGGAAGCGCCGGCATGATGACTACAGCGAGGCCTTCCTCGCCCGGCTCGATCTCACTGGCATTGCCACCGTGCTGGACGTGGGCTGCGGTCCCGGCCTGCTCAGCCTGCCCATCGCCGCGCAGGTGGAGCAGGTGCATGCACTGGACTACAGCAGCGGCATGCTCGATGGACTGCGTGCGGCCATCGCTCGCGACGGCGTGGGCAATGTCACCCCGTGGCCGCTCTCCTGGACCGATGACTGGCAGGCCGTGCCGCGCTGCGACCTGGCCATTGCCTCGCGCTCGCTGATGGTGCCGGACCTGGAAGCCGCACTGCGCAGGCTGGATGCACATGCACGGCAGCGCGCCTGCATCACCTTCGCCACCGGCCCGCGTGCCGGTGTCACGGAACTGGCTGAGCTGCTGGGCCGCGAGTGGGTGCCGATGCCCGACCACCGTTACCCGATCAACATGCTGCTGGACATGGGCCGCGACCCGCAGGTCGACTACCTGCCCGAATCGGTGCGCGACGTGGACCAGGACGCCGAAGGCCTGTTGCGCCAAGCGGTGGACCTGTTCGGTGCACTGGATGAGGACGAGCAGGAACGCGTGCGCGCCTGGCATGCCCGCTCGCCGCAGCATCGCTTTGGCATGGCACCGACACGGCGCTGGGCCTTCATCCAGTGGGCGACGGACTGCTGACCGGGTAGCGCCGGCCGCTGGCCGGCTGCTCTGCTCTGCGCGGTTGCCGGCCAGCGGCCGGCACTACCCTGGCGCCTCCTGCCGCCCACCTTGCGGGCCGCCTGATCGCTTTGGCATGGCACCTGGCCGGCACTACCTCAATCGCTGACGATGCGGCCGTCCACGACGCGGGCCACCTGCTGGCCGAATACTTCGACATCGCGCGGGTCGTGGCTGATCAGCAGCAGCGGGATGCCCGTTTCATCCAGCACCGCTTCCAGCTCCTGGCGCAGGTGCTGGCGCAGATCGTGGTCCAGTGCAGCGAACGGTTCGTCCAGCAGCAGCGCCTGCGGCTGGGTCACCAGCGCCCGTGCCAGCGCCGTACGCTGGCGCTGGCCGCCAGACACCTGCGACGGCAGCAGATCGGCCACGTGGTCGATGCGGAAGGCCTGCAGCCAGCGCTCCACCGCATCATTGCGCACGGCGCGGCGAGGATTGAGCCAGCCGCGGTGCAGCCCGAACGCCACGTTCTGCCGCACGCTCAGGTGCGGGAACAGCGCGTAATCCTGGAATACATAGCCCAGCCGGCGTTGCTGCGGTGGCAGGTTCACCCCCGCGGCACTGTCGAACAACACCTGGCCCTGCAGCCGCACGTGGCCGTGCCAAGGCCGCAGCAGGCCTGCCACGGCCTTCAGGGTCAGGCTCTTGCCCGCACCGGACGGGCCGAACAGCACCACCTGCCGCTGCCGGCACTGCAGCGCCACGTCCAGCACGAACTGCGTGCTGGCCGCCTGCATCGGCCGGTGAACCTGCAGATCAAGCCACATCGCGCAGCTCCTGCCGGCGCCCGCCTACCAGCCGCGCGGCCAGCAGCAGGATCACGATGCACACCACCGAGGTCAGGATCACCAGCGCATTGGCCTTGCCATCCTGCCCGGCCTGCACCGCTTCATAGATCGCAATCGAGAGCGTCTGCGTGCGGCCGGGAATGCTGCCCGCCACCATCAACGTCGCACCGAACTCGCCCATCGCCCGCGCGAACGCCAGCAGCAGGCCGGCCAGGATGCCGCGCCAGGCCAGCGGCAGGGTGATGCGGAAGAACACCGCGGCCTCGGACACGCCCAGTGTGCGTGCCGCATTCTCGAGCTGGCCATCCACGCCTTCGAACGCGGCGCGCGCCGGCTTGAACACCAGCGGCAGCGAGGCCACCGCTGCGGCAATCACCGCCGCCTGCCAGGTAAACACCAGGTTGATGCCGAACCACGACTGCAGCCACACGCCTATCGGACCGTTGCGGCCGATCAGCACCAGCAGGTAGTAGCCCAGCACCGTGGGCGGCAGCACCATCGGCAGGGTCAGTATCGAATCCAGCAGCTCACGGCCAGGGAAGCGCCTGCGCGCCAGCAGCGCACCCAGCGCAACGCCCAGCACCAGGTTGATCGCCGTGGCCCAGCCGGCCACCTTCAGCGACAGGCCCAGGGCGCTCCAATCCAGATCCATGCCTCAGGGCTTGCCGAATCCGTGCTTGACCAGGATCGCCTGGCCCTGCGGCGAGCGCACGAAGGCCGTGAAGCGCTTGGCTTCGGCCGGCTGCGTGCTGGCCTGCACCACTGCCAGCGGATAAGCGATGCGACCGGCGACCGGCACTTCAAACGCGCGGCGCACGCGGTCGGGCATGGCCTGCGCATCGGTGGCGTAGACGAAGCCCGCATCCACTTCACCGCGCGCCACGTAATCGAGCGACTGGCGCACGTTCTGGGTGGTGATGGCCTTGCCCTGCACCGCCGGCCACAGCCCCGCCTTTTCCAGCGCACCCTTGGCATAGCGGCCCACCGGCACGCTGTCAGGGTTGCCCAGCGCGATGCGCTGCACGCTGCCGCCCGCCAGATCCTTCAGGGCACGCGGGGCGGCCTTGGCCTGCGGCGGCACCACCACCCACAGCGCGTTCACCGCGAACACCTCGCGGGTGCCGGGCGCCAGCAGCTTCTGCTGTTCGGCCTGGTCCATCGTGGTCTCGTCGGCCGACGCAAACACATCCACCGGTGCACCACGGCTGATCTGCTGCAGCAGCACCCCGGACGCAGCGAAGTTGAAATCAACCTTGGTGCCCGGGTGCGCCTTCTCGTAGGCCGCGCCCAGTTCGCGGAAACTCTCGGTCAGGCTCGACGCCGCCGACACCGTCAGGTCGGCGGCCCATGCCGGCAGTGCGGCCAGCAGGCCCAGCAACAATAGTCCAGCACGTTTCATCATCGGCTCCCGTCAGGATTCAGTCTGGTTCGGATTCGTCGGCCACCGCCAGGGCGGCCAGACGCTCAGGTTGCAGCAGCAGGATCTCGCGCTGTTTGACCGCGATCACACCATCATCGCTCAGGCGACGCAGCACGCGGCTGGCGGTCTCCGGCGCCATGCGCAGGTAGTTGGCGATCTCGGTGCGGGCCATGGTCAGGTTGAAGCGCGTGGCGGAAAAACCACGGCGCGCGTAACGCTCGGACATGTCCAGCAGGAACGCGGCCATGCGTTCCTCGGTGCGGTGGTTGGCGGCCAGCGTGGCGACCTTGCCGATCTCCGCGCTGAGCAGGCTGAACAGCTTGGCCTGCAGCCCGGGCATGCGCGTGGCCAGCAGGCTCAGCTTCGGGAAGGAGATGCGGCACAGGTGCACCGTGTCCAGCGCTACCGCATTGCAGGGGAAGCGCGAACCATGGATGGCATTGAGGCCGATCACTTCGCCGGGCAGGCTGAAACCGAGCACCTGCTCGTTGCCCTGGCTGTCATCGACGAAGGTCTTGACCATGCCCGCGCGCACCGCGGCGATCGAATCGAACTGTTCACCGGCACGGAAGATGTAATCACCCGCATGGAACGGGCCGACATGATCCACCAGCACGTGCAGGTCACCCAGCGCGGTCTTGTCGTAGCCCTGCGACATGCAGGCATCGGAAAACGCGCAGGTGCTGCAGAAATGCAGGGCGTCGCCATCATCGGCGGCGGCGGGGTTCGGCGTGGCCTGGCCGAGGCGGCCGCGGGAAGGCGGAGTCAAGGACATCGAAGCGACACTCAAGCGATGGCGGCCGCCGGCCGGAAACATGCCGCCATCATACGCCACAGCAGGTGCCCTTCTTCGGCCAGGCGGAGCACGCGCCCGTCCCAGTGGGCCCAGCCGCGCGCCAGCAGCGGATCCAGGGCCGGCAGTGCATCGGCGAAGCACGCATCAAACGCGACGCCATTGCGCCATTCAAACGCCGCGGCATCGACGGAATGATCGCAGGCGATGCTCTGTGCCACCTCGGATGACAGTCGCTCCTGTTCAGACAGGATCAGGCCAGCCGTCACCCCGATCTGTCCGGACTGCAGGCGCGCCTGCCAGGCCTGCAGGTCGTCTTCCAGCCGGTAGAACACCTCGCCGATCTGGCTGCAGGCCGCCAGGCCCAGGCCGACGAAGTCGCTGCGGTCACGGCGTGGCACGCCGGCCAGGTCGCAATGGCGCTGCCCATCGCCCGGCCCGTTCGGGTCCGGCAGGTCGCCGCGCTGGTAGTGGTCACCGCCGATGGCCACGTAGCCGGCGTCGCGCAGCAGCCGCCAGGTCTGCAGCCACGTATCCGCAGCGGGCCGTTCGGGCACGGCACACGGTGCCGGCAACAGGATGCGTTCCGGTGCCTCGGCCAGGACTTCATGCACGCGCTCGATGAAGCCACCATCCTCCGCCGACGGCACGCGGAACTGGTAGTAGCGTGCAGTGAACCCGACCTGGCGCGACTGCGCCAGCAGGGTCGGGCCCGGCGCATCAGCACGGTCGATCACATTGAAACGGGTGCAGCCCACGGCGCGGAGCTGCGACGGTGGCAGCGTGCTGCCGGCATCCACCCGGACTTCCACCTGCGGCCGCGCCACGGTGCGCAGCTGCTGTGGCACCGCATCCAGCAACTGGCCCAACGCCACCGGCGCCAGCACCTCGGCCAGGCCGAGCTGCAGCACCATGGCCACCACCTCGCGATCATCGGCCAGTGCATCGGCCTGGCGCCGCAATGCGGTCAGCAGGGTATCCAGGTAGCCGGACGCGGCTGCCGCCTGCCCTGCCCGGCCGGCCTGGAAGCCCAGGGTCAGCCCGCGCGGGATCAGGTGCTCATTGCTGGCGCGCAGGGCGCCGCGCCATCCACTTTCGCCGAAGCCGGCACTGAACTGGTCGGCCGCCGGGAACAGCACGTGGCGGGGTTGCCGCAGCAATGCTGCCTGCAGCGCGGTGTCCTCACTCGGGTCGACGTGGAAGCTCATGGCAGACATCTTCGGGCGTCCCTCTTCGCGTTGCCCTGATTGAAATCAAGCGTGGTGCATCGGCGAGATACATGCGTGCCAGCGGCCGGCACGCGCACCCGGTAGTGCCGGCCGCCGGCCGGCAAACCCAGTTACCTGCCACGCGCACGATCGGCCGCAGCCGCATCGATCGCTTCGGGCAGATCGGTCTCGCGGTCGATCTGCGGGAAGTGGCGACGCTCCATCCGGCGGATCGCGAAGTGCATCCATGCCAGCGCCGTGGCCACCAGCACGAACAGCAGCATGAAGCAGCTGCTCCAGATACCCAGCGCATCGTTGAGCGCGCCGAACACGATCGGCAGGATGAAGCCGCCCAGCCCACCGATCATGCCCACCACACCGCCTACCGCGCCCACATGGTGCGGGTAATAGACCGGGATGTGCTTGTAGACCGCTGCCTTGCCCAGCGACATGAAGAAGCCCAGCACGAACACCAGCACGGTGAACATCACCACGCCGATGGCCAGGTGGAAATGGATCGGGCCATGGATGCCCTTCACCACGTACTCGGTATCCGGGTAGGCCAGCAGGAAGGTGCAGATGGCCGATACGCCGAAGGTCCAGTACATCACCCGCCGTGCGCCGATCCGGTCCGACATCCAGCCACCGACCACGCGGAACAGGCTGGCCGGGATGGAGTAGCAGGCCGCCAGCATGCCCGCATGGCCCACGTCCATGCCGTAGGCACCCACCAGGTAGTGCGGCAGCCACAACGCCAGCGCCACGAAGCCACCGAACACGAAGAAGTAGTACAGCGAGAACCGCCAGACCTGCAGGTTCTTCAGCGGAGCCATCTGCTCGGCGAACGGCACCGGCTTGACGCCGTCGCGGCGGCGCTGCTCGAGCGAAGGATCCTCCTTGCTGAACAGGAAGAACAGAATGGCGGTGACCGCCAGGGCCACCGCCCAGACCTTGGCCACCATGGTCCAGCCGGCCGCCACCATCACCAGCGGCGCCAGCAGCTTGGTCACCGCGGCGCCGATGTTGCCGGCGCCGAAGATGCCCAGCGCCGTACCCTGCTTGCTGGCCGGGAAGAAGCGCGAGACATAGGCCACGCCCACCGAGAAGTTGCCGCCGGCGATGCCCACGCACAGCGCCGCGAACAGGAACTGGGTGTAGGTCTGCGCGTAGGTCAGCATCCAGGTCGCCACCGCGCCACACAGCATCACCAGCACCATCACCTTGCGGCCGCCGAACTGGTCGGACCAGATGCCGAGGAAGACCCGGCTGATGGAACCGGTCAGCACCGGGGTGGCGATCAGCAGGCCGAACTGGGTGTCGCTCAGTCCCAGCTGCTCGCTGATCTGGATGCCGATGATGGAGAAGATCATCCATACCGCGAAACACACGGTGAAGGCGAACGTGCTCAGCCACAGCGCACGCTGCTGCTGCCCGGCACTGGCGGGGGCGAGGACCTGGTTCATGCAATCTCCTTTCTCAAGGGTCGGTCAGCCGTTCCCGGCTTCGGCTTCGGCTTCGATCTCGTCCAGCCCGCGCACCGGGTAACGTTCCTGCAGCTGCAGCAGGTAGGCCTGCACCTCGCGCTGGCGCACCTGCAGTTCCAGGTAGTCGCGGATCTGCGGCAGCACCGCTTCGAAAGGCTGCGGCTGGCCGTCCTCACGGGCGTCGATGCAGACCACGTGGTAGCCCCAGCGTGATTCCACCGGGAACCCCGCCAGGCCCTCGCGCAGGCGGAACACCTGGCGGTCGAACTCCGGCGTGGTCTGCCCGCGCTGCAGCCAACCGAGGTCGCCACCGTCGCTGCTGGAGGGGCACCGCGAGTGGCGCAGGGCGAAATCAGCAAACAGGTGCGGGGCCTGCTTCAACTCGGCCACCAGCCGCTCGCCTTCGTTGCGCGCGTCCAGCCGCCCGGCCACGTCATCGGCCGGTGCCGCCAGCAGGATATGGCGCAGGCGCACGCGGTCGGGCGAGCGGAAGCGTTCCGGGTTCTGTTCGAAATAGCGCTGGCAGTCCTCGTCGGTGGGCACGCGGTCTTCGATCGCGTCCTCGATCAGCTGCTGGATCAGCACTTCCTCGTCACTCACCCGGCCGCCCTCCTGCGCCTGCAGGCCCAGCCGCCGCACCTCCAGGCGCAGCAGCTCGCGCACCACCAGCGCACGCGCCGCCTCGGCCCGCGACTGCTCCGGGCGCATCGCCCGGTGGTGCTGCATCTCGCGGGCGATGTCGGCCTCGCTGATCGCGGTCTCGTCCACGTACAGCCGGCACGGCGCCGGCTGCCCGAGCGAGCGCGGCCCCTGCTCCGCTGCGTCGTGGTGGTGCGAATGGGCCTCGGCCGGAACCGGGGCATTGGAGTCGATCACGGTGATCGGCAGGAACTTCGGCAGGCTGCCCATGGCTTACTCCCGCGGACCGTAGCGCAGCGGGGCCTGGCGGCGGCGCACCACCTGGTACGGCCGCCACAGGTAGCTGATCGGAATGCTCCACACGTGCACCAGGCGGGTGAACGGCGCGATCAGGAACAGGGTCAGGCCCAGGAAGATGTGCATCTTGTAGACCCAGCTGACGCCCTCGATGTAATCGGCGGCGCCGGCACGGAAGGTGACGATGTGCTGCGCCCATTCGGCCAGCTGCACCATCACGCCACCGTCCAGGTGGCCGGACGAGATGCGGATGCTGTACAGGCCCAGGCACAGCTGGGCGAACAGCAGCACCAGCACCAACGTGTCACCGAAGCTGCCGGTGGCCCGCACGCGCGCGTTGAACAGGCGGCGCACCAGCAGGATGCTGATGCCGATGAAGCACAGCGCACCGAACACGCCGCCCACCACCATCGCCAGCATCTGCTTCTGCGAGGAGGTGATGAAGTGCTCGTACACCGCATGCGGGGTCAGCAGGCCCACCAGGTGGCCACCGAGGATGGCCAGGATGCCGATGTGGAAGCAGTTGCTGCCGATCCGCATGCCCTTGTCCGACAGCATCTGGCTGGAGCCGGTGCGCCAGGTGTACATGGCCTTGTCGTAGCGGGCCCAGCTGCCGATCAGCAGCACCGCCACGGCGATGTACGGGTAGTACTGGAAGGCGAATTGATGAAGGTAGTAGTTCATGGCTGGACCTCACGGTGCACGGGACGCCCGGGCGAGCGCGTCGGTGGCTTGCAGTCTTCGGCAGGGGCTTCGGCGCCGAAGCGCACCGCCTCCTCTTCCCACAACCGGTCCATCGCCTCGGCCGTGTCGTCGCGGGGTTCTTCGCTGGCGCGCTGCCGCAGCGCCTCCAGGTTGACCTTGCCGTCGCCGGCCTCCACCAGGATCTCCAGCAGCGGTACGTGCGGCAGCGTGCGTTCGGCCGCGCGCGCGGCCAGCATGCCGGCGATATGGCCGATATGGTGCAGCCATTCGCGGGCCTCCTCCTGTGGCCGGTGGGCCAGGAATTCCAGCAGCAGCGGCAGGTAATCCGGCAGCTCGCGCGCATCCAGTTCGAAGCCGGCACGGCGGTAGGTTTCCACCAGATCGACCATGGCCTGGCCGCGGTCGCGCGATTCGCCATGGATGTGTTCGAACAGCAGCAGGCTCATCGAACGGCCCCGGTCGAAGGTCGCCAGCCAGGCCGCCTGCGCGTCCAGCGGGTCACTGTCCAGCAGCTGCTGCACGAAGCCGCGCAGCTGCTGGCGACGGGCGGCGGGGAGTGCCGCCTGGTCACAGGCAGCCAGCAGTTCGTCGCCGTGCTGCCAGAGTTCATCACGGGGGTAGTCCAGCAGTACCCCGACCAGCTTGAGGACGCTCATTCCACCACCTCCTTGCGACGCCGGTGGTTGGGCCCGTTGTTGACCACGAAGGTGGTGGCCTTGCGCTGCCCGAACAGGTCGGCCGGGCTGTCACCGTTGCAGCCGTTGCCGAAGGTGAAGCCGCAGCCACCGCGCTCACCGAAGGCGTCGTTGGCATACTCGCGGTGCCCGGTGGGAATCACGAAACGATCCTCGTAGTTGGCGATGGCCAGGTAGCGGTACATCTCCTCCACCTGGGCGATGCTCAGCCCCGCCTGGTCCAGCACGGCGGTGTCCTCCACGCCGTCCACGTTCTTGGCCCGGCGCCAGGCGCGCATCGCCATCAGCCGTTCCAGCGCACGCACCACCGGCGCTTCGTCGCCTGCCGTGAGCATGTTGGCCAGGTAGCGCACCGGAATGCGCAGCGAAGCCACGTCCGGCAGCTCGCCACTCATGCCGATACGACCACGCTCGGCGGCGGACTGGATGGGCGACAGCGGTGGCACGTACCAGACCATCGGCAGCGTGCGGTATTCCGGGTGCAGCGGCAGGGCCAGCTTCCAGTCGATGGCCAGCTTGTACACCGGCGACTGCCTGGCCGCTTCCAGCCAGCTGTCCGGGATGCCTTCCTGGCGCGCAGCGGCGATCACCGCCGGGTCTTCCGGGTCCAGGAAAATGTCCAGGTGGGCCTGGTACAGGTCCTTCTCCGCAGCCACCGAGGCGGCCTCGGCGATGCGGTCGGCGTCGTACAGCATCACGCCCAGGTAGCGGATGCGGCCCACGCAGGTTTCCGAGCACACCGTCGGCTCACCCATCTCGATGCGCGGGTAGCAGAAGATGCACTTCTCGGATTTGCCGCTCTTCCAGTTGTAGTAGATCTTCTTGTACGGGCAGGCCGACACGCACATGCGCCAGCCACGGCACTTGTCCTGGTCGATCAGCACGATGCCGTCTTCCTCGCGCTTGTAGATCGCACCGGACGGGCACGCCGACACGCACGCCGGGTTCAGGCAGTGCTCGCACAGGCGCGGCAGGTACATCATGAAGGTCTTCTCGAAGGCGCCGTAGATCTCCTTCTGCACCTCGTTGAAGTTGTAGTCGCGCGAGCGCTTGCTGAATTCCGAACCGAGGATCTCCTCCCAGTTCGGGCCCCACTCGATCTTCTGCATGCGCTCGCCGCTGATCAGCGAACGCGGCCGCGCGGTGGGCTGGTGCTGGCTGTCCTTGGCGGTGTGCAGGTTCTGGTAGTCGAAATCGAACGGCTCGTAGTAGTCGTCGATCTGCGGCAGGTCCGGGTTGGCGAAGATCTTGGCCAGCATCCGCCAGCGCCCGCCGGCACGCGGCACCAGCTTGCCAGCGCGCGTGCGCACCCAACCGCCGTTCCACTTGTCCTGGTTCTCCCACTCCTTCGGGTAGCCGATGCCCGGCTTGGTTTCCACGTTGTTGAACCAGGCGTACTCGACGCCCTCGCGCGAGGTCCAGACGTTCTTGCAGGTGATCGAGCAGGTATGGCAGCCGATGCACTTGTCCAGGTTCAGCACCATCGCGATCTGTGCACGGACTTTCATCACACCACCTCCTTGCTGGCCGACACGGAAGCGCCCGCGGGCTGTTCATCGTCCAGCCAATCGATCTTGTCCATCTTGCGTACGATCACGAACTCGTCGCGGTTGGTGCCGCAGGTGCCGTAGTAATTGAAGCCGTAGGCCAGCTGCGCGTAGCCGCCGATCATGTGGGTGGGCTTGAGCACGATGCGGGTCACCGAGTTGTGGATGCCGCCACGGGTGCCGGTGATCTGCGAACCGGGCACATTGATGATGCGTTCCTGGGCGTGATACATCATCGCCATGCCCGGCATCACGCGCTGGCTGACCACCGCGCGCGCCGCAATCGCACCATTGACGTTGAACAGCTCGATCCAGTCGTTGTCGACGATGCCGGCACTGCGCGCGTCATCCTCGCTCAGCCACACGATCGGGCCGCCGCGCGACAGCGTCTGCATGATCAGGTTGTCGCTGTAGGTGCTGTGGATGCCCCACTTCTGGTGCGGGGTGATCCAGTTCAGCACGATCTCCTTGTTGCCGTTCGGGCGCTGGTTCAGCAGCGGCTCCACCGTGCGCGTGTTGACCGGCGGGCGATAGCTCATGAACGCCTCGCCGAAGTCGATCATCCACTCATGGTCCTGGTAGAACTGCTGGCGGCCGGTCACCGTGCGCCACGGGATCAGCTCGTGCACGTTGGTATAGCCCGCGTTGTAGCTGACGTTGTCGTCCTCCAGGCCCGACCAGATCGGCGAGGAGATGATCTTGCGCGGCTGCGCCTGGATGTCACGGAAGCGGATCGCCTCGTGTTCCTTGCCGACCGCCAGGTGGGTGTGCTCGCGGCCGGTGAAGCTGCCCAGCGATTCCCAGGCCTTCACTGCTACGTGGCCGTTGGTTTCAGGCGCCAGGTGCAGGATGACTTCGGCTGCGTCGATGGCGGTGGAAATGGCCGGACGGCCCTGGCTGACGCCCTCGTCGAGCACGGTATGGTTGAGCTTGCCGAGGAATTCGATCTCGTGCTTCGTATCCCAGTTCATGCCCTTGCCGCCGTTGCCCAGCTTGTCCAGCAGCGGACCCAGCGAGGTGAACTTGCGGTACAGGTTGGGGTAATCGCGCTCGACCACCGTCATCGACGGCATGGTCTGCCCCGGGATGGCCTCGCACTCGCCCTTCTTCCAGTCGGCCACGCCGAACGGCATGCCCAGTTCGTTGGGCGTGTCGTGCAGGGTCGGCACCAGCACCAGGTCCTTCTCAACGCCCAGCACGCCCGGTGCCATGTCGCTGACGGTACGCGCTACGCCCTTGAAGATGTCCCAGTCGCTGCGCGATTCCCAGGCCGGGTCCACCGCCTTGGACAGCGGGTGGATGAACGGGTGCATGTCCGAGGTATTGAGGTCGTCCTTCTCGTACCACGTCGCCGTCGGCAGCACGATGTCCGAGTACAGCGCCGTGGTGCACATGCGGAAGTCGAGCGTGACCAGCAGGTCGAGCTTGCCTTCCGGCGCCTCGTCGTGCCACTTCACTTCCTGCGGCTTGATCGCGCCCATCTCGCCCAGATCCTTGCCCTGCAGGCCGTGACGCGTGCCCAGCAGGTGGCGCAGCATGTATTCATGGCCCTTGCCCGAGGAACCGAGCAGGTTCGAGCGCCAGATGAACATCATGCGCGGGTGGTTCTGCTGCGCATCCGGATCGGCGAAGGCGAAGTCCAGCGAGCCGTCCTTGAACTTGCCCAGCGCGTAGTCGGCCGGGGCCACGCCGGCCGCCTCGGCCTCGCGCACCAGCTGCAGCGGGTTGCGGTCCAGCTGCGGGGTACTGGGCAGCCAGCCCATGCGCACCGCGCGCAGGTTGAGGTCGGCCAGGCTGCCGCTGTACTTGCTGGCATCGGCCAGCGGCGAGAGCAGCTCATCCACCTGCAGCTTCTCGTAGCGCCACTGCCCGGTGTTGAAGTAGAAGAACGACGTGCCGTTCATGTGCCGCGGCGGGCGGCTCCAGTCCAGGCCAAAGGCCAGCGGCTGCCAGCCGGTCTGCGGGCGCAGCTTTTCCTGGCCCACGTAATGCGCCCAGCCGCCACCGGTCTGGCCCACGCAGCCGCACATGATCAGCATGTTGATCAGGCCGCGGTAGTTCATGTCGTTGTGGAACCAGTGGTTCATGCCCGCGCCGACGATGATCATCGAACGGCCGTGGGTCTTGTCGGCGGTGCGGGCGAATTCACGGGCGATTTCAATCACCTCGGCACGCGACACGCCGGTGATGCGCTCCTGCCAGGCCGGCGTGCCCGGCACCATGTCGTCGAAACTGATGGCCACGTTGCCGCCGCCGAAGCCACGGTCCACGCCATACTGGGCCAGCAGCAGGTCGTAGACCGTGGCCACCAGAGTATCGCCACCATCGGCCAGGGCCAGGCGACGCACCGGGATGTTGCGTTCAAGCACGTCCTCGGCCGGGGCCGCGGTCCAGCCGTCGGTCTCGATGCCGCCGAAGTACGGGAAGCTGACCGCTTCGATACCCTCGTGGCCCTCGGCCAGGCTCAGCCGCAGGCGCGTATCGCTGCCGTTGCTTTCCTTTTCCTCGATGTTCCACTTGCCCTTCTCGCCCCAGCGGAAGCCGATAGAGCCGTTGGGCACCACGATCTGGCCGCTGCTCTCGTCATAGGCCAGGGTCTTCCAGTCAGGATTGTTGGCCTCGCCCAGGCCACCCAGTTCGCTGGCGCGCAGGAAGCGGCCCGGCACCAGCCGGCCATCCTCGCGGCGCTCCAGGCGCACCAGCATCGGCATGTCCGAGTACTGGCGGCAGTAGTCCTGGAAGTACTGCGAGGGCGAATCGACGTGGAACTCGCGCAGGATCACATGGCCGAAGGCAAACGCCAGCGCCGCATCGGTGCCCTGCTTGGGGTGCAGCCAGTGGTCGGTCAGCTTGGCCAGCTCGGAATAGTCCGGGCAGATCGCCACCGTCTTGGTGCCGTTGTAGCGCGCCTCGGTGAAGAAATGCGCATCGGGCGTGCGCGTCTGCGGCACGTTCGAGCCCCAGGCGATGATGTAGCGGCTGTTGTACCAGTCGGCCGATTCAGGCACGTCGGTCTGCTCGCCCCAGATCTGCGGCGAGGCCGGCGGCAGGTCACAGTACCAGTCATAGAAGGACAGGCAGGCGCCGCCCAGCAATGACAGGTAACGCGCGCCGGCCGCATAGGACACCATCGACATCGCCGGAATGGGCGAGAAGCCGACCACGCGGTCCGGCCCGTACTGCTTCACCGTGTACAGGTTGGAGGCGGCGATGATCTCGTTGGCTTCTTCCCACTGCAGGCGCACGAAGCCGCCCATGCCGCGGCGGGTCTTGTACGAGCGCGCCTTTTCCTTGTCCTCGACGATGCTCGCCCAGGCATCCACCGGAGCCATGCTCCTGCGGGCTTCGCGCCACAGGCGCAGCAGCGTGCCGCGGATCAGTGGGTACTTCAGGCGGTTGGCGCTGTACAGGTACCAGGAATAGCTGGCGCCACGCGGGCAGCCACGCGGTTCATGGTTGGGCAGGTCCGGGCGCGTGCGCGGGTAGTCGGTCTGCTGGGTTTCCCAGGTGACCAGGCCGTTCTTGACGTAGATCTTCCAGCTGCACGAACCGGTGCAGTTCACCCCGTGGGTGGAGCGGACGATCTTGTCGTACTGCCAGCGCTGGCGGTAACTGTTTTCCCAGTCACGGCCCTCGCTCTTGGCAAAACCATGGCCATCGGCAAAGGTCTGGGGTTCACGCTTGAAGAACTGCAAGCGATCGAGGAAATAACTCATCGTGGATCTCCCTTTGCGGACATCGGCATCGTGGCTGGGGTGTTCATTGGCTTCGGTGCATTGCTCGGGTTGTCAGCGTGGCTGCCCCTAGCAGGGGGTTTCAGCACCGTGCCGGTAGTACCACCACCAGGTCACGGCCAGGCAGGTGAAGTAGAAAGCGATGAATCCGTACAGCGCCATGTCCGGGCTGCCGGTCAACGTGATGGACGAGCCGTAGCTCTTGGGAATGAAGAAGCCGCCGTAGGCACCGATTGCGCCGGAGAAGCCGACCACGGCGGCTGACTCGATGCTGGCCTGGTGCCCGGCAGCGGCCTTGCCCTCGGCGCTGTCGTTGGCCGCCCAGCGCTCGTGCAGGGTGCGGAAGATCACCGGGATCATGCGGAAGGCGGTGCCGTTGCCGATGCCACTGAGCACGAACAGCGCCATGAAGCTGAGCAGGAAGCCGTTGAAGCTGCCGCCCTGGCCGTCGCTGGGCAGGAAGTGCAGCACGCCGAACACCGCAGCGATCATCAGCGCGAACACCCAGAAGGTCAGGCGTGCGCCGCCCCAGCGGTCGGCCATGCTGCCGCCGACCGAGCGCATCAGCGCGCCCAGCAGCGGGCCGATGAAGGCGTAGGCCAGCGGATTCACCTCCGGGAACTGGCTCTTGACCAGCATCGGGAAGCCGGCCGAGAAGCCGATGTAGGAACCGAAGGTGCCGATGTACAGCCAGCACATCAGCCAGTTGTGCTTGCGGCGGAAGATCACCGCCTGCTCGGCGAAGGAGGAGCGCGCACTGGTCAGGTCGTTCATGCCGAACCAGGCCGCGACCGCGCAGACGATGATGGCAGGCACCCAGATGAAACCGGCGTTCTGCAGGTACAGCGCCGCGCCCCCGTCCACCACCGGCTGCGGTGCGCCACCCAGCGCACCAAACACGCCCACGGTGATGACCAGCGGCACGACCGCCTGCGCCACCGACACGCCCACGTTGCCCAGCCCGGCGTTCAGCCCGAGTGCCAGGCCCTGCTTCTGCTTGGGGTAGAAGAAGGAGATGTTGGACATCGAGGACGAGAAGTTCGCCCCGCCGAAGCCGCAGAGGATGGCGATGACCACGAACACCCAGTACGGGGTGGCCGGGTTCTGCACGGCAAACCCCAGCCAGATCGTGGGCGCCAGCAGCGAGGCGGTGGACAGCGCCGTCCAGCGGCGGCCACCGAAGATCGGGATGACGAAGGAATAGAAGATGCGCAGCGTGGCGCCGGACAGGCTGGGCAGCGCCACCAGCCAGAACAGCTGGTCGGTGCTGAAGGGGAAGCCGATCTTCGGCAGGCTGATGGTCACCGCCGAGAACAGCACCCAGACCGCGAAGGCCAGCAGCAGCGAGGGGATGGAGATGACCAGGTTGCGGGTGGCGACCCGCTTGCCGGTGCGTTCCCAGTAACCGGCGTCTTCCGGCATCCAGTCGCTGATGACGCGGCCGGATCGGGCAGTGCTGGGGACAACAGGATCGCTACCGACGGTCATACATGGCTCCAAGGCTGTGGAATGACGTGGGTACTGCTTTCAAGTTGTAACCCGTCGTCACGCAGCCATTAGGCCGGGCATTGCCCTCGACGGGGTTGATCTGGATCAATCAGGGGCCGGTATCCACCCTGCCCCTGACAAATGTCAAACCGGTGACCCGGAACTGCTGCGGCGGCTCACGCCGCGCTGGCGCACGCTGTCGCGCACATCCACATCGAACTGCAGCTGCAGCGTGGTGCCGTCATCAAGGTACAGCGGGAAGGCCAGCCCGTCACGGCACGGCAGGCGCCCGGCCAGCGCTTCGACCGCCTCGCGCGGCAGTACCAGCCGGCAGTAGGTGCCACCGTCGAGCAGCACGGCCTGGTCGCCGCCATGCAGGGACACCGCCGTGCCCCAACCCCCATTGCCGCCGAACCGGGTCAGGTTCTCGACTGATTCGCCGGCCCGCAGCTGGGTTAGTTCGGCCTCGTCCAGGCGTAGTCGCATGGCTTGATCCTGCAGCTGCACCTTCATGAGGCGACATCCTCCCATTGGGCGGGCGTGTTGCAGTTGACCAGGGCGCTTTCGTCGGCGTGGGCCAGGCGTACGGTGTGTGCGCCCAGGCGATGTTGCAGGGCCTGCAGGGAACGCGGGCCAAGGGGGTCGTGGATCATGCTTTCAAGGACTGTACGGCTTTCATTGTCCACATTAAACAGCATTGGGAGCGGATGGCCGTCATAGATCGTGCAGCGGCCAGGATGGGCATCACGCAACTGCTGGAGCAGCCGGGGGGTGAGGCGTGGCGTATCCACCGGCGCCACCCACGCCGGGCCGTCAGGCATCTGCAGGGCGACGCTGTACAGCCCGCCCAGCGGACCGCAGCGGGCCACCCGGTCGGGGATGCCATCAAACGCCGGGTAGTGGCCACTCACCCAGACCCGGTCCGCGCCTGCGAGCATCAGCAGGCCGCGCATGTGTTCGAGCAGCGTGCGCCCCTGCCATGGCAGCATGGCCTTGTCGCGCCCCATGCGGCTGGACAGCCCGCCAGCCAGCACGATGCCGGCCATCGGCGCGTTCACCTGCGCGCTCCGGGCACGCGCCCATCACGGGTGGTGGGCGTGGTCATGGTCATGCACCGGGGTGTCGTCGGCGTGGCACAGGCTGCAACCCTCGGTCCACTCGCTGTCACCGTCCTGGTAATGCTCCTGCTTCCAGATCGGGCACTGGTGCTTGACCGCCTCGATCAGCTGCCGGCATGCACGGAAGGCTTCGTCGCGGTGCGGGCTTCCTGCGGCCACCACCACCGCCACCTCGCCCACCGCCAGGCGACCCTTGGCGTGGGCCACGTACAGCTTCAGCTTCGGCCCGAAAGCGGCCTGCACCTCGGCCGCCAGCCGCTGCACCTCGTTCAGCACCAGCGGCTCGAACAGGTCATAGCTGATGCCCAGCACCGGCCGGCCCTGGTTGAGGTCGCGCACCTTGCCGATGAATACGTCGATGCCGCCGAAGCCGGGATCGGATACCGCCGCAATGCCTTCGCCCGGATCAATCGCCGCCTGTGCGCGGTCGACCACCTTCGCGATCGTGGGATGGCTCATCTCAACCCCCACTGACCGGCGGCAGAATCGCCACGCGGCCATCGGCCGGCAGCGCATCGTGGTCGCGCAGCACCCGTTGCTGGTCGGCGAACGCCGAGTAGTCCAGCAGGCCGGCACGGAAATCCGGCCAGCGCACCGGCAGCAGCTCGCGCAGCGCCTGGCGCAGATCGGCAATGGTCGCCCCGGCAACGTCAACCGCGATCTCGCGGCTCGCATCCAGCTCGGAAAACGCACCAAACAACTGCAGGTTCACCTGTTTCATCATGATTCCTCGCTTACCAGCTGCACCGGTTCGTGGTGACCCCAGCCCTGCACCCGCACATAGGTCCCGGCCGGCGCGAGGTTGCCCTCGGCCTCCAGCACCACCCAGGCGTTGGCCCGCAGCATGGACATCAGGCGGAACGACTCCTGGCCGGACAGCACGCGCGCGCTCAACCGTCCCTGCGCGTCCACCTCCACCCGCGCACGGGCATGGAAGCGCAGCCCTTCGGGCTTGCGCACGTCGGCCTGCAGCGGCAGCTGCAGCGGCGTCTCCGGGGCCAGCCCCAACAAACGACGCAGCACCGGCTCGACGAAGAAGCGCTGTCCCACCGCCGCCGACACCGGGTTGCCCGGCAGGCCGAAATACAACGCGCCGCCAGGCAGTACCGCGAACAGCAGCGGCTTGCCCGGGCGGATCGCCACCTTGTGGAAGATGATGCGGGCGCCGCGCTCACGCAGCGCGTCTGGCACGAAATCGTAGCGCCCGGCCGACACGGCACCAGTGCTGATCAGCAGCTGCGCCCCGGCGTCCAGTGCCTGGTCGAGCACAGCGTTGAAGGCGGCCACCTCGTCGCCCACCGTGCCCTGCCAGACCACCTCGGCGCCGGCTGCCTGCAGGCGCCCCACCAGGTAGGGCCGGTTGCTGTCACGGATCTGCCCGGACTGCAGCGACTGCGCGGCCTCGGTCACCAGTTCCTTGCCGGTGGCGATCACTGCAGCCTTCGGCCGCGCAACCACCGCCACCTCGCCGACGCCGATGGCGTGCAGCAGGGTGCGGGCGTTGATATCCAGCACGTCGCCGGCACGCAGCACGCGCTCGCCCTCGCTGACGTCCTGGCCGCGCAGGCGCACATGCTGGCCGGGGCTGACATCCGCACGCAGCGCGATCCGGGTCGGGCGGCCTTCGTGGCGCTGCAGGATCTCCACCTGCTCCACCGGCACCACCGTATCCAGGCCGGTCGGCATGCGCGCACCGGTCATGATTTCCCAGGCGCCCTCGCCGCCCACGGCGCCGTCATCGCCGGCGGCCTGCCAGCCCTGCACTGCAAATTCGGTACCACTGGCGAAGGCCGTGCCATCGGCCCGCAGCGCGAATCCATCCATCGCCGAGTTGTCGAACGGCGGCAGCGACTGTGCGCTGATGATGTCGCTGGCCAGAGTGCGCCCGCCCGCATCGTGCAGGCGCAGGCGTTCGGCCGGCAGCGCCGAGGCCGCCTCCAGCAGGTGCTGTAGTGCTTCGCTGTAGGCAATCATGCGGCGCCCCCCTGGCCGTGGCCACCGCCATCGACCATCGCCAGGGCATGTCCAAGTACCGGCGCCAGGATGTCCAGGCACTGCGCGGCGGCGCGCGGGCTGCCCGGCAGGGCAAACACCAGCAGGTTGCCCAGCTGCACCACTTCGGCCCGGCTCAGCCAGGCCATCGGCGTGTGCTGCGCACTCAGCGCGCGCACCATCTGCGCCAGCCCATGCACCGGGCGCGCGTCCAGCGAACGCAGCGCCTCCGGGGTCAGGTCGCGCGGGCCCAGGCCCGTACCGCCGGTGCACAGGCACAGGCGCACGCCGCTGTCGGCCAGCGCGCGCAGGCGGCTGGCCAGCGGCTCGATGCCATCGGCCAGCACCTCGGCCGCCACCACCTCGCCGCCCAGCGCCTGCAGGCCCGCCACCAGCTTCGGCCCGGACGCATCGGCATAGGTGCCATCACTGGCCCGGTCGCTGAGGGTGATCACCGCGCACGCCGCGCCCTCCAGGCCCTTCGGCGCACGTGGCTTGAAACGGGCGCGCTCGGCCTCGTCCATGCCATCGGGATGCAGCCAGACACCGCGCTTGCCACCTTCCTTGAACAGCAGGCGGATGCCTTCGATGCGCAGCGCCGGTTCCACCGGCTTGCTCAGGTCGTACAGGGTCAGCAGGGCCGCGTTCACCCCTGCCAGCGCCTCCATCTCCACGCCGGTGCGCGCCTCGCTGGCGCACTCGCACCAGACGCGGATCGCCTGCCGTTCCGGCACCGGTGCGCAGAACACCTGCACCAGTTCCAGCGGCAGCGGGTGGCACAGCGGCATCAGCATCGACGCCATCTTTGCGCCCTGCAGGCCGGCAATCTCAGCCATCACCAGCGCATCGCCCTTGGGCAGGCGGCGCTCGACGATCAGCGGGTAGGCCACCGGCCCGGCATGCAGTTCGCCCACGGCCACCGCGCGGCGGCGGGTAATGCGTTTGTCGCGGACATCGGCCATGTGGAAGGCCGCGTTCAATTCCCCGGTCATGGTGTTGCTCATCCTCCGATCGAGGCCAGGTGCGGGGTCAGCCCGGTCTGGCCCTGGTGCAATCCGTGCCCGGCCGCTTTCAGGCCGAGCTGGGTGGTGATGCGTGCCAGCAGTGCGTCGTGGTCGTCGTCGCTCTGCAGCAACGGGCGCAGCGGCACGCCGAATTCGCCGAACAGGCACAGCCGCAGGTCGCCCTTGGCGGTCACCCGCAGGCGGTTGCAGCCCTTGCAGAAATCGCGCGAGTACGGCGCGATGATGCCCACCGTGCCGCGGTGCTGCGGGTGGCCGAACTCGCGGGCCGGGCCGGCATCGGCCGCACGCGGGCGCTCCTGCCAGCCAGCCGCCAGCAGCTGTTCGATCACCACGTCAGCGCGCAGGTGGTGGCGCTGGAAATAGGCTTCGTTGTCGCCGGTGCGCATCAGTTCGATGAAGCGCACGCTGAAGGGCCGGTCGCGCAGGTACTCCATCCACTGCGGCAGCTCGTCATCGTTCAGCCCGCGCAGCAGCACCGCGTTGAGCTTGATCGTCTGCAGGCCCAGCGCCTGGGCCAGGGCCAGGCCCTGCTCGATCTCCGGCAACCTGTCATGCCCGGTAATGGCGTGGAAGCGCTCGCGCTGCAGGCTGTCCATGCTCACGTTCAAGGCCGTGAGGCCGGCACGATGCCAGCCCGGCAGGCGCCGCGGCAGCAAGGTGCCGTTGGTGGTGATGGCCACCTTGCGGATGCCGGGCACCGCAGCCACGGTGCCGATGATCTGTTCCAGGTCCTTGCGCAGGCTCGGCTCGCCACCGGTCAGGCGGATCTTGCTCATGCCCAGCGCCGCAAACGCGCGCACCAGCCGGGCAATCTCGTCCACCTGCAGGAAGCGCGGCCGGCCCTCACCCTGGTAGCCATCGGGCAGGCAATAACTGCAACGGAAGTTGCAGGCTTCGGTCAGCGACAGGCGCAGGTACGGAAAGCTG
Organism: Stenotrophomonas sp. ZAC14A_NAIMI4_1; assembly: GCF_003086915.1. Taxonomy (NCBI): domain Bacteria; kingdom Pseudomonadati; phylum Pseudomonadota; class Gammaproteobacteria; order Lysobacterales; family Lysobacteraceae; genus Stenotrophomonas; species Stenotrophomonas sp. ZAC14A_NAIMI4_1. The sequence goes on along the minus strand of NZ_CP026002.1, from coordinate 3,347,870 downwards.
CGCCCGAAACCGTCGGTGAGTTGGCTCATGGCTGGTCCACCTTGTTGCTCCACCGTATTGCCTATGCCCGGAATGGTCCGGATACCCTCGCCTGCTGGAACGATTGCCAGAGTACGCGTCCTTCAGTTCCATGGGCATGACTTAAATCAATCGCCGCTGGCCCGGCCGCGCACGCGTTGTGGCAGCATGCGGCTTTCCGTGCAGCGGATGTGTGACAACCCTCATGATGATGAACGATTTCCAGCAACTCCTGCACGCCGCCGCTGAACAGGCCGAGCCGCAGCGCCTGCTGTTCGTGTTCGTGCGTGCCGACCTGCCCGAATCGCCCACCACCGACCAGCGCGACCGGCACGACCGCCGCGAGGGCGGCACCCTGTCACCGGTGCTGTGCGTGGACAAGCTGCCTGCGGAAGTACCCAGCTTCCAGGCTTTGGCCGCCGAATCGACCACCACCGGCATCAACTGGGACCTGGTGTTCGTGGCCGCCATGGACGGGCGCGCCGGCTTTGCGCCCAACAGCGATGAAGCCGCCCGCCCGCTGCAGCTGATGGTCAATGCCATCCATGACGGCCAGATCGGCCGCTTCGCCGCCTTCGACCGCGCTGGCGAGCCGATCCAGTTCTACTAGGCCAGCAGCTGCAGGGTCAGGAAAAAGATCACCAGCACGGTGTTCAGCCCCCAGGCCACGGTCAGCCCGCGTGCGGCCACGCCCAGGTTGGGGGTGCGCGCGGTAGGCGCGGCCCGCCACACCGCCGGGATGATCCAGCCGGTATAGAGCAGCAGCGCGGCAAACAGGGCCAGCAGCAGCGTGGTGCGCTGGTTGGCCAGGGCCCACAGGGCTGCCGCCCACAGCAGATTGCTGGGAATGACCCCCTGCAGCCAGAACACGCTCCACAGGCGCGTGTGGCCGTGCGTGCCAGGCGAGGGGTGGAGGGACGCGCTTGCGGTCATAAGTCTCCCTTCTAAGCAGGAAGCAGGCCCATCCAGCCTGCGCCCCGCCGCGGCCAGCGTCAACCACCGCCGCCCTACTGTAGAGTCGAGCCTGCTCGACTACCTCGACTCCACGACCATGCCCAGCACCTGCAACGGATTGCCTGCTACCCGGCGCTGCACCCCGCTCATCACCCTGCTCCTGCTCGCCCCCGCCGCGCTTGCGCAGCCGCAGCCGACCGACGTTGAATCGCGCATCGCCCGCGTCGAGCACGGTCTGTCCAGCCCCATCAAGGTCAAGGGCCAGGCCCAGCAGAAAATGACTCTGGCCGAGCGCATGGCCTTCCACGATGTGCCCGCCGTCAGCATCGCCCTCATCAACAACCAGCGCATCGAATGGGCGCGCGCCTACGGCGTGCTGGAACCCGGCAGCACCCGCGCGGCCACGCCGGGCAGCCTGTTCCAGGCCGGCTCGGTCAGCAAGACGGTGGCCGCGCTCGGTGCACTGCGGCTGGTCGAACAGGGCCGACTTTCCCTCGACGCGCCCGCCAACACGCTGCTGCGGCACTGGAAGATTCCGGACGACACCTTCACCTCGCAGCAGCCGGTCACCCTGCGCAGCCTGCTCAACCACAGCGCCGGCACCAACGTGCACGGCTTCTTCGGTTACGCGCAGGGTGAGCCGCTGCCCACCCTGCTGCAGATCCTGCAGGGCGCCCCCCCGGCAAACTCCGATCCGGTGCGCGTGGAGGCCACGCCCGGCAGCGCGTGGAGCTACTCCGGTGGCGGCTACACCGTTGTCCAGCAGATGATGGCCGACGCAGCCGCGCAGCCCTACCCGCAGCTGATCCAGCAGCTTGTACTGGAGCCCCTGCAGATGCGCGACAGCAGCTATGCCACCGACCTGCCGCCGGCACTGCGCGCGCGTGCCGCCCATGCCCACCCCAGCGATGGCCAGCCGGTGCCGGGGGGCTGGCGCGTCTACCCCGAAGCCGCCGCGGCCGGCCTGTGGACCACGGCCAGCGATCTGGCCAAGGTCGTGCTGGAGGTGCAACACGGCGGCCAGGGCGCGCCGGGAAAGGTCCTGTCCAGCGCGATGGCCAGGCAGATGCTGACCCGCATCAAGGGTGACTACGGGCTTGGGCTGTATGTCGCACCCATCGGCACCGGTACCAGCTTCGCCCACACCGGAGGCACCCACGGCTTCCGTGCCCAGATCCAGGGCTACACCCATACCGGCCAAGGCATTGTCGTGCTGACCAGCAGCGACAGTGGCGCCGCCCTGGTCGACGAAATCCTGGTGAGCGTGGCCGCCGAATACGGTTGGCCGGAATTCCAGATCATCGAGAAGTCCGCGCTGGCCCCGGACCCCGCACTGGATGCCGAGGTGGCCGGTGACTACGTGCTGATGGACGCGCCCGCCCGTGTCACCCGCGAAGGGGATCGCCTCTATTTCCAGTGCGATCTCTTCGGGGCGCGGCCGATGGAGCTGTTCCGGCAGTCCAGCCGCGGCTACTTCATGACCGCACAGGACATGACCATCGCGTTTGCGGCATCAACCGCAGGCAAGGTGCCCGGCTTCGAACTGAAGCGTGGCGGCACCACCTACCCCGCGACCCGCAAGGAGTAACCACTGATGCGCCTGCTGCGTCGAATGATGATTCCGATCGTGCTGGGCGTGGTCTGCGGGTGCTCCCAACAGGCGACGCCACCACCACCGACCGCCGCCAGCGAAGACCCGCTGGCCATCGAAGACAAGCCACCCAACGCCGAGGGCCAACCCATGCTGGATGATCTTGCCCGCGTGGCCCGCGACGCCGACCGCATCGTGGTCGTTGAACATTCCTCCCCGTATGACACCAACAACAGCAGCAACAGTGCCACGCCGCCAGCGGAGCGCAGGTATCGCGAAGCGGTGCTGACCGGCACTCGCAAGCAGCCGTTCCTGGCCACGCTGGAGGGCATCGACCCTTATGTGAGCGACTGGACCACCGCCTGCATCTTCGAGCCACATCATCGCTTCGAGTTCTACAAGGGGAAGAAGCGCACCCATACGCTGGAGGTCTGCTTCCAGTGCGGCGAACTGCGGTGGGATGGCACGAAGAATCCGGTGCCGCAGGCGTTCTACGCGGGGCTGCATCCCTTCATCGAAAGCCTCGGCATGCAGCCGGAACGCGATTGGCAGGCCCTGGCCCGGTTGTAGAGTCGAGCCATGCTCGACTGCACTGCACCGCTCCGCCCCGCCCCCATCGCCACATCCGTCCTAGACCTGTCATCGCACAGGGCTAGGATGGGCCATGAACATGCGCCTTGTCTGCGGCTCGATCGCCGCCCTCTTCCTGATGGCGTGCAGCACGCCATCGCCCCGCCAGGCCTCTGCAACGCCCCCGACCACGGTTCAGCCGTCACCGCGCCTGCTGCTGGTCTCCATCGACGGCCTGCGCGCCGATGCCCTTGATCGCGGCCTGACCCCCAACATCCAGCGGATGATCGACGGTGGCGTGCGCGCACGCTGGATGACGCCGTCCTATCCGTCGCTGACCTTCCCCAACCACTACACCCTGGTCACCGGCCTGCGTCCCGGCCACCACGGCATCATCCACAACAGCATGCACGACCCGCAGCTGGGCGGTTTCGAGATCAGCAACCCGGCCGCCGTCACCGACGCGCGCTGGTGGGGCGGCGAGCCGATCTGGGTGAGCGCCGAGAAGGCCGGCGTACGCACGGCCACCTGGTCGTGGCCCGGCAGCGAGGCCGCCATCCAGGGCGTGCGGCCAAGCCAGTGGCAGGTCTATGACCGCTCCATCGCGCTGGAGGACCGCGTGCAGACCGTGCTGGGCTGGCTGGCGCAGACCGGCCCGCAGGCGCCGCGCCTGGCCACGCTGTACATGGAAAACGTCGACAAGGCCGGCCACACCTACGGGCCGGATTCGGCTGAGTACCGCCAGGCGATCCAGCGCGCCGATGCCATCGTCGGCCAGGTGCTGGAAGGCCTGGACGCACGAGGCCTGGCCACCGCCACCAACATCGTGCTGGTGTCCGACCACGGCATGGCCGAGCTGCCCGAGGGCCAGGTACTGGACACCGAGCGCATGGTCGATCCGGCCATTGCGGTGGCCACCAGTGTGGGCCAGCCGGTCGGCTTCCAGGCCATGCCCGGGCGCGAACGCGAGGCCGAGCGGGCGCTGCTGGGCCGGCACGACCACTACCAGTGCCGGAAGCGCGCCGACCTGCCGCCGCGCTGGCAGTACGGCCAGCACCCCCGCACGCCGCCGATCATCTGCGAGATGGATGAAGGCTGGGATGCACTGACGCCCGGCATGCTGGCCCGCCACGCCCATGCGTACCGTGGCACCCACGGCTACGACAACACCCTGCCGTCGATGCGCGCGGTGTTCGTGGCCACGGGGCCCTCATTCGAGGCCGGCAGGACCGTTGAAGGCTTCGACAACGTGGATGTCTATCCGCTGCTCGCCCGCCTGCTGGACGTGCCGGCGGCAGCCAACGATGGCAACCCGGCCACGTTCGACGCGGTGCTGCGCACGCACTGAGCGGGCCGTTCCGTCGCGGATCCGCGCGTGTTCGTCGCGCGTGCGGGCCGCTTCATCGCATGCGGGTTCTCAGCGGGCCAGAACCGGGATACGGTGCGGATTGACCACGCACACGACTTCACCTGCCCATGCGCCGCTGGCTTCTTCTCGTACTCGCCACCCTGCCCTTCGCCGCTGGCGCCATCGTCATCCGCAGCGATGTGGATGACAGCGCCTACCGCGTTCCGGCATCCGCATTCCAGGCCCTGGCCGACCTGCCCGGCGAGGGCCATGGCGTGCTCATCGCGCCGCGCTGGGTGGTGACCGCCGCGCACGCCGCGCCGATGGAGGGCATGAACGCCGAGGTGCAGATCAATGGTCAGGCCTACCGCGTCGAACGGGTGTTCGTGCATCCGGGCTATCGGCGCATGCCCGATGCCTTGGGCCAGGCGGCATTGGCATCGGGCAACCCGGGCCCCATCCACGCCTTCCTCGCCGCTTCCGATGACATCGCGATGATCCAGCTCGCCACGCCGGTCAACGACGTTGCGCCGGTCCGCCTCTATCGAGGGCATGACGAAGCGGGCAGGATCGCCACGCTCGTGGGTAAAGGTGCAACAGGCAACGGCTTGACCGGGCTGGCGCCAGGTGCTCCTCACCGGGGTGAGCTGCGCCGCGCGGAAAACGCGGTGACCGGCGGCAACGACCGCTATCTCTGGTATCGCTTCGACGGCCCGGGCAGTGGCCTGCCGCTGGAAGGCGTGATCGGCAGCGGTGACAGCGGCGGCCCGTTGCTGATCCGCGACCCGCAGGGCTGGCAGGTGATCGGCCTGGGCTCATGGATCACGGCCGTACCCGAACATGCGCTGGAAGCCGGGTATTACGGGCAGGTGGTGCACAACGTGCGCATCTCGCGCTACGCCGGCTGGATCGAGAGCGTGATGGACGGCGAACGGTGAATCACCGGGCGCGGGACACCAACCGTGGCCGCAGCCGCCTGTAGAGCCGAGCCACGCTCGGCTGCATCTCGCGAGGCGCTTGCGCAACGCCGCATGGTAGATTCTCCGGCGTGCCACGAGGCACCTGGGAACATGACACCATGGATGACCGCACTCCCCGCTCCCCGATCAGCGCGCGCTTCCCTGCAAGGATCCTGCCGCGTCCAGCGGGGCTGATTCTCTGTGCGGGCCTGATCACCGCCAGCCATGCCAGTGCGCAGCCGAGCACGCACGCGGAGGACGTCAAGGCCATCGAACAGGTCCTGGAAACCTTCCGCACCGCACTGGTCAACAAGGATAAGCCCACCTACATGAGCCTGTTCTTCTCGGACAAGGCTGAGGACATCGGCTGGCAATTCGTTTCCGAGGACGTGCGCCTGCAGGACATCCGCAGGACCAAGCCCGACGCGATCAAAGCGCGGCAGATTCCCTCGAACAATTTCATCTCGCTCATCGACAATGCGGTTGCATCGTCCACGCCGAAGGAAGAAGTTTTCTCCAACCCCAGGATCGAAACCGATGGCGACGCCGCCTCGCTGACCTTCGATTACACGTTCCTGTCCGATGGTGTGAAGCAGAACTGGGGCAAGGAGATGTGGCAGCTCATCCGCACCGAACAGGGCTGGAAGATCTTCTCGGTGATCTATTCGGTACGTGACGAGCGCAGCCCGGCCGCCGAGTGATCTGTAGAGCCGAGCCATGCTCGGCTGCGTTTTGCTCTTCTGTAGAGCCGAGCCATGCTCGGCTGCGGTCTGCGCGAACCAGTCGAGCATGGCTCGACTCTACAAGAACAAAGCAGCCGAGCATGGCTCGGCCCTACAGACGCGCGCTTTCCAGCTGGTGGGTCAACAACCGCGTCAGGTTCCGGCGCGCGAAGTACCCCTGCAGCTGCGCGGCCTTGATCGTCCGCGCCTTCAATCGCGGCGTGCCGTCGGCGCCGTATTCGATGCGGTAGCAGCGCGAGGCACCACAGAGTTCGGCCTGGCTGGCGGTGACGATGACCACTGTCACTTCCAGGCTGGTGAAGGCGTTGCCGGTCTTGATGTCCGGGTTCTCGGTACCGGCGCGGTCGATGAGCGTGCGGAACCGGCCCAGGTCGCGCTCACCGCCGCTGCTGAGCGGGCCGACGTTGGTGGCGCGGCGGATGTCCTCGTCCTCGCAGGGCGCGCCCTTGCTCCAGTGCTCGGTGCGCTCGGGGATGACCGCGCGCACCACGGTGCCGTCGGGTTCGATCAGATCGATCACCACGTCCAGCAGGTACACCGGCTCCAGGCCCAGGTTGGTCACGAAACAGTGCGCGTCCAGGTTGCGGCCGGCACCGGAGGTGATGAGGATCGACGGGCGCTGCTGGCGGCGGTAGCTGCGCAGAAAGAAACTGAGGTAGACCACCCAGATCAGGGCGGTCACGCAGGTCATCACTGCCGTCAGCAGCGGCGCGAAATGGAGCAGGTTCTGCAGCATCCTCGGTGAAACTCGTGGGCGTGGGGCGGCCCATGGTCGCGGTTGGCGTGCTTGTGGGTTGTGAAGTCTTCGATTTCGACGGGACGCGGGGGCATCCACGCATGGCGTGGATCTACTGCGCGGCCGGGTATGGCCCTTGTTGCGGGGGAACACTGCACCTACCATCGGACCGCCCTTTCCCTTTCCCACCCCGATGACGACCTTCGCCGAACTCAACGCTGCCCAGCTGGCCACCCACGCCCTCAACATCTTCATCGCCGAGGGCCGCCACATCGAAGGCGCGCGCGTGATCTACCGTGCGCTGCAGCTCGACCCGCATGAACCCGATGCGCTGCGCAGCCTCAGCGATTTCCACGCCAACTCCGGCACCGAAGCCTTCTCGGCCGCCACCATGGAGTACGCCCTGTCCGGCGCGATCGATCTGAGCACGGAAGAACGCCAGAAGCTGGAAGCGCTGCATTTCCTCGATATCTGGACCTGGGGCTTCGCCCGCCACAGCTCGGGCGAAGCACAGCTGAGTGCAGAGGCTTTCAAGAACCGCGATGACTTCGACGTCGATCACGCCGCCTACGCAGCCTTCCTCGGCACCATCGTGGAGCCGGCGGGATCGCCGCAGGCTGCTTTCCAGGCCGCGCACCGCCTGTCGGGCCTGATGGCGGGCTTCCTGCAGCACGCCAGCAATGACAACCCGGACCTGGACACCGTGCTGCGCGGCGAAGGTTTCGTCGAAACCCCCGCGTATGCGCAGTGGCTGCAGTCGTCCACCGATGACCTGGATGCACTGGACAAGGCCATCCAGGAGCAGCGCCAGAAGGGATGATCCGCAGCGTCGCCGGGCATGGCTCTGCTTGGGTAGAGTCGAGCTTGCTCGACTGCTTCTCCAACAGCAGTCGAGCGAGCCCGGCGTTACGTCATTGGGCCAGCGCGTAATCCAGGCCCGCGCACACCGCCGCCACCTGGGCGTCGTTGCATTCCTGCGGGTTGGTGCGCGGGCTGTCCGGGTACACCTCGGTGGTGGTGGCATAGCGCGCGTCGGTGAAACCGGCGCACGCGCCGATCGAGCGCGACTCGCCCCAGACCACGCCCGGCGACTGCAACGGCAGGCCCACCAGGTTGCCCTCGGCATCGGCCGGGGCGATATGGGTGATCGGGGCCACGGCCTCGATCAGTGCCTTCTGGAAGCCGTGCTGCGGATCCTCGCTGTTGCCGATCACGTAGAAGCCATCGGGGATGGTGTCACGCTCGAACGGCTTGCCATCGCGGGCACAGCGTGCCGGATCGAACTCGTGCAGGTCGCTGTCGGTGGTCTCGTGCAGGTCCAGGTGCACGCGGATGTCAGCCTTGCGCTCGGCCACCCAGCGCATCAGCGAGGCGGCTTCCTCGATCAGGCCCCCGTCACGGAAGCTGCGGTTGGGGTCGATCGCATTCGGGTTCCAGCGCTGGATGCGCTCGTAGCCCCACGGGCTGACGCACGGCGCCACGATCAGGTTCATCCGGCCCAGGTAGCGCTCGGCCTGCTGTTCGAGGAACTGCAGCGCACCGTGCACGCCGCTGGTTTCATAGCCGTGCACGCCGCCGGTGACCAGGGCGGTCGGCAGCGCCGGGTTCCAGTCGTGGTTGACCACGGCAAACAGCGGGTAGTGATCCGGGGCATAGTCGAGCTGGCCGTACTGGATCACGTCGAAACCGTCGTCCAGGCGCTCAAGCGCGGCCACCACGTCGTCGTGGTAGCTGCGCTGGCGTTGCTGGGCGGCCCGCCACTGTGCGCGTTCAGCATCGCCCCAGGGCTGGCCGGGGGTACCGATGGGATAGAACGGCGCGAGGGTCATGCAGAAGCTCCAGAGGGTCCAGTTGCGTTAGTGCAGCCGACCATTCTAAGCCGTCTGCCGGCGCGGGCCGAGACCCTCCCCGTGCCTGACCACGGGGGATGGCCCGGCCCCTTCATCCAGCGGCGGTCATCTGGTTGTAAAATCAACGGTTTTTGGCCCCTGGCTACTTGATGGCGAACGCCGCGCAGCCGGTCCTCGGTGGACCGGACTTCCTCCGCCTGCTTGCCCGTCTCAGCGACGGTGCGATGCCGGCCAGCAGTCCCGCCCTGACCGATCGCCTCGGCCAGTGGGTGGACTGGAGCCGTGCCGTGGCCCTGTCCGGGGCGCTGGACGGCCGCCTGCCCGAGCCGGGGGAGGCCGCCGAGGCGGTGGACGACCTGCTGGCCGACTGCGCACAGGCCGAAGCCAGCCTGCTGGCCTCCATCGGCGAGGATGCCGAGGCCGAGCGCCTGCTGGACCTGGCCGAGGCCGCCGCACAGGCCAACTTCGCCTCGCTGCGCCAGCGCTACCGCGTGTTGCAGCAGGCCATCCAGACCGCCACCGGGCGCCTGCGCGGCCGCCTGCGCGACCAGCTGGTGCAGGCCTCGCCCGAACTGGCACGGCTGGCCGAGGTCGATGCGGTGATGGAACAGACCCTGACCCCGCGCGAACACAGCCTGCTGGCGACGGTGCCCACGGTGCTGGGCGCCCGTTTCGAACGCGTGCACGGCCAGCCCGGCTGGCGCGCGGCATTCCGCAATGACATGCGCAGCCTGCTGCTGGCCGAGCTCGAACTGCGTTTCCACCCGATCCATGGGCTGCTTGCAGCCCTGCGCTCCCACTGACCGGAACACCATGTCCAGAACTGCTTTCCATGTCGTTGTATTCCTTGTCGGCCTGCTGGCCGTGTGCTGGATCGGCATCGGCTACGTGGCGGTGCACCCGCTGGGCGCGGCCGTGGCGGCGATCATCGCGGCCTGCTACATCGCCGGCGGCATGGAGCTGTACCGCTACCGCCAGGCCAGCAACGGGCTGCGCGCTGCACTGAGCGACCTGGGCACGGCGAAGGAATCGCTGGCGCCGTGGCTGGAGCGCGTGCCGGTGGGCCTGCGCAATGCCGTGCGCCTGCGCGTGGAAGGCGAGCGCATCGCCCTGCCCGGCCCAGTGCTGACCCCTTACCTGGTGGGCCTGCTGGTGCTGCTGGGCATGCTCGGCACCCTGCTGGGCATGATGGACACGCTGCGCGGCACCGGCCTTGCGCTGCAGAGCGCGACCGACATGGCCGCCATCCGCGGCTCGCTGGCCTCGCCGGTGCAGGGCCTGGCCGTAGCGTTTGGCACCTCCATTGCCGGCGTGGCCAGCTCGGCCATGCTCGGCCTGCTGTCGGCACTGCTGCGCCGCGACCGGCTGCAGGTGGTACAGCAGCTGGACCGCGCCATCGCCGGTGAGCTGCATCCGTATTCGCAGGCCTGGCAGCGCGCCGAGTCGCTGCGCCTGCTGCAGGCGCAGTCGTCCGCCCTGCCCGCGCTGGTGGACCGCCTGCAGGCGATGACCAGCGCCTTCGAACTGCACAGCACGACGGCCAACGAGCGGCTGCTGGCCGGACAGTCCGAGTTCCTCACCCAGAGCCAGGCCCTGCAGGAACGCCTGGCGGTTTCGCTGCAGCAGTCGCTGCGCGAAGGTGCCGAAGCCAGTGCGGCCGCTATTGGTGGCGCGCTGCAGCCGATGGCCGAAACCACGCTGGCCGGCCTGGCGACCCATGGGCAGGCCCTGCATGCGCGTGTCGAGCAGGCCGTGCAGCAGCAGCTGGCCGGTCTCAATGATGGCTTCGAGCGCAGCCGCATTGCCACCGAGGCGAGCTGGGCCAAGGTCGTGGCCGAGCAGGCCCGGGCGCAGGAGGCGCTGGTGGCCGATCTGCGCCAGCACCTGCAGGCGTTCAGTGATGGCCAGGGCACACAGGCCGAAATGCTGATCACGCGTTTCAGCGATCGCCTGCAGGCCGATGCCGCTGGCACGGCCGACGCATGGCGCAGCGCGGCCGAGCAGCAGCACACATTGAACACCACGCTGCTGGAACGCCAGCAACAGTCGCTGCAGGCGGTGGGCGCACAGCTGGACACGCAGGCACAGGCACTGCTGCTGGCACTGGACGAGCGCCACGCTGCTGGCCAGTCGCTGCTGCAGGATCACGAAACGCAGCGCTCGCAGGACTGGCAGGCGGCACAGGCTGCCGCCGCCAGCGCTCATGCAGAACTGCAGGCGGGCCTGGATGCGCGCGAGCAGCAGCGCCAGGCGCGCTGGGATGCAGTCGCCACGGAACTGCAGCAGGCGCACGTGGCCCTGCAGTCGCAGTTGCAGGCTGGTGATGAGCAGCGCCTGCAGCAGTGGAGCAGCGCACTGGAAGCCATCGCGCAGGGCCTGACCGAGCGCCAGCAGCAGGTCTGCGCGACCCTGGCCAGCACGGCGCAGCAGATCGGCGAGAACGGCCGCGCGCAGGCCAGCGCCACTCTGGCAGAGGTCTCCACCCTGCTGCAGACCGCCGCCGACGCCCCCAAGGCCGCAGCCGAGGTCATCAACGAACTGCGCAGCACCCTGTCCGAAAGCCTGGTGCGCGACAATGCCATGCTGGAAGAGCGCGGCCACCTGCTGGCCACCGTGCAGACCCTGCTGGAAGCGATCAACCACGCTTCGCACGAACAGCGCACTGCGGTGGACGCACTGGTGGGCGGCTCGGCCGAGCTGCTGGAACGCGTCGGCAGCCGCTTTACCGACCATATTGCTGCCGAGACCGGCAAGCTCGACGGCATCGCCGGGCACCTCAGTGGCAGCGCAGCGGAGGTCGGCCAGCTGGCCGGCACCTTCGGCGCCGCCGTCGAACAGTTCGGCGCCGCATCGACCGAACTGTCCGGGCGCCTGGAACAGATCGGCGGCGCCCTGGACGCCTCGCTGGCCCGCAGCGACGAACAGCTGGCCTACTACGTGGCGCAAGCACGCGAGGTGGTCGACCTCAGCCTGCTGTCGCAGAAGCAGGTGATGGAAGAACTGCAGCAGCTGGCCACGCGCCGTGGCAAGGCCGGTAGCGCATGAGTGACGAACTGGAGGTCGACGGCGGCTCGCACGCCCCGATCTGGGCCGCATTCGGCGATCTGATGTCGGTGCTGCTGGGCGCCTTCGTGCTGATCCTGGTCGGCGTGGTGGCGGTGCAGCTGGAGCTGTCGCAGCGGCTGGACCAGGAAGTAAAGCAGCGCCAGGCCGAAGCCAAGCGCCTGCAGACGCTGGAACAGGCGCTGGCCGGCCCCTTGGCTGCCGGCCGGGTGACCCTGGTGGACGGCCGCATCGGCATCAGCGGCAGCGTGCTGTTCGCGCTCAACTCGGACCAGCTGCAGCCGGAAGGCCAGGAGCTGCTGCGCAGCCTGGCGGCACCGCTGGCGGCGTACCTGGGCTCGCGCGAAGAAATCCTGATGGTCAGCGGCTTCACCGATGACGCGCCGATCCGCGATGGCAACCGCCGCTTCGCCGACAACTGGGAATTGTCCGCGCAACGTTCGCTGACCGTGACCCGCACGTTGATTGCCGACGGCGTACCGGCCGATGCCGTGTTTGCCGCCGCATTCGGCAGCGAGCAGCCGGTCAGTTCCAATGCCGATGAAGCCGGCCGCGCGCGCAACCGTCGCGTGGAAATTGCGCCGATCCCCAAGCCGAAGGCTGCTGATGGCACGTAAGCCATCCTCGCCGCTGGAAGGCCTGCGCGGCCTGGTGCGCGACCTCGATACCGGCTCGCGCAGCCTGCCGCACTACCCGCAGGTGCCGATGCTGGACCAGGTGCGCCGCGAGTGGTCCGAGCTGCGCAGCGAACTGCAGGTGCGCCGCTCGCTGCGTGCCGAAGCACCCGCTGATGGCGGCCCGTTGAACTCGGCCGTGCTGGTGCAGCGCATGCTGGACACGATGCAGGCCACCAGCCCCGGCTACCTGCGGCACTTCATCGACTACATCGACACGCTGTCCTGGCTGCAGGCGCTGCAGGACGGTGCCGCCAGCGGCGGCGATGCCGCAAAGCCCAAGCGCACACGCAAGCCCCGCACCGGCGTCTAGGGCGTTGCCTCGGTAGTGCCGGCCGCTGGCCGGCAGCAGCTCACTATCACGCGCATCGCTGTGGTTGCCGGCCAGCGGCCGGCACTACCCCGCCCCGCGCTGCAACAGTGAGCGCCGCGGTAGTGCCGGCCGCTGGCCGGCATTACGTCCACATCGACCACGCGTGCGGATACTCGCCGACCTGCCTGGCGAGACCGGCCCGGATCGGGTTCCCCAGGATGTACAGCGCCTGCTTCACCAGCGACTCCTCGGCTCTCACCGCGTGATCGAAATAGCCTGACTGCCATACCGTACTGCGCCGGTCGGCCAGTCGATTCAGCGCCAGCGCACTGGATGACTTCAACCGGCGGGCGATGTCAGCAAGCTCCGACGCCTGCAGCTGGAACATCCAGTGCACGTGATCCGGCATGACGACCCAGGCGAACGACCGCACCAGCCCCTTCTCTTCAATGTATCGGAACTGCTCGATGACGCAGGCTGCCGCCGCCGCGCTTTCAAAGAGGCGGCGGCGCTGATGGGTGGTCGTTGTCAGAACGTAGACCTGGCCAGTGATCGAGCGGCGGCCGAGGCGGAGGCGATGGCTGCTCATGGCGCATCATGGGCCAGGCAGTTGAGGGATGAACGTCGGGGTCTGCCGTGACGGAGGTTCGGAATTGTCTGGAACTGATCGGGGTTGCCGGCCAGCGGCCGGCACTACCGGATCGCGATTGCCGGCCAGCGGCCGGCTCTACAGGCGCTCAACCGCGCAGGGTTGCGCCGCCATCCACGTACAGGTCACTCATCGCCACGTGACCGGCCTGTTCGGACAGCAGGAACATCACCGAGTGGGCGATGTCCTCCGGCGTGGCCAGCTTGCGCAGCGGGATGCCCGCCTTGTAGGTGTCCAGGTTGCCTGCAATCACCCGCTCGGCGCCGTGCGCGTCTTCCCACATGCCGGTCTGCATCGGCGTCAGCGTGGAACCGGGCGCGACGATGTTGCAGCGGATGCCCAGCGGTGCCAGCTCCAGCCCCAGGCAGCGGCTGAACATGGTGGCGGCGGCCTTCGACGCCGCATAGGCGGCCATGCCGTGGCGGGGCACGCCGGCCGCATTGGAACTGACGGTAACGATCGCGCCCTGGCGCCGCGGGGACATCACCCGCGCCAACGCGCGGCCAACATGGAACACGCCATCGGCGTTGACCGCGAACACGCGCCGCCAGTCCTCATCGCCGGTCGTAGCCACTTCGCCCACATGCAGCACGCCGGCCACGCTGGCGGCCAGCGCGATTGGGCCCACGCCCGACTCCACCTGCTGCACCAGCGCATCCACCGCCGCACTGTCGGTCACGTCCAGCGCGAATGCCCGTACCCGTGCATCCTGCACGGCTGGACGCTGGTAGTCCGTCGCCACCACCGTGCACCCCGCATCGGCCAGCAGCCGTACCAGGGCCGCGCCGATGCCACCGGTCGCGCCGGTCACCAGCGCCACGCGTCCTTCAAAGCCGCTCAGCTGCATGTTGCGATCTCCTGTTGTTCATCCCACTGCCGCAACCGCGTCGACAACCAGGGCGCCAGCTGCGCCACCGCATCGCGGCCCGTCAGTTCGGCGTGCAGGAACGGCAGCTCCAGTGCCTGCACCCTGCGTGCATGGGCCATCCACAACGCCGACTGCAGCTGCGGTCGTGCCTGGTGGTCGCGCCCTGCCCGCACATGCACCAGCGTGCCGTCGAAGGGCCGATGCTGATGTTCGCGGATCAAGCGATTGGTGCCGGTCACCGCACGCACCACGCCATCGAGTACCACATCCGGCAGGCTGCCCAGCGCGCTGCCACCACGGCGCAGGAAGGCGAGGATGCGCTCGCGGCTGTCCAGTTCCGGATGTGCGTCGGGGTCATGGCCGGCGATGGCCAACAACGCACGCAGCGCGGCGATGGCATCGGGCTCAGGCTCGGCCCGCCAGCATTCACTCGGATACGCATCGAGCAGCACCAGCTCACCCACTTCGCGGCCGATCTCGTGCAGGCGCACCGCCATGGCCTGGGCGAGGATGCCACCCACCGACCAGCCCAGCAGGTGTACCGGCCCCTGCGGCTGCAGGGCGGCGATGCGCTGCACGTAGTCATTGGCCATCACCTCGATGCTCGACGGCATGGCCTGCCGTGGGTCCAAGGCCGGCGACTGCAGGCCATGGACCGTGCGCGCCGGCTGCAGCGCACGCGCCAGCGTCCGGTAGTTCCAGGCGATGCCGCCCGCGGGATGCACCACGAACAGCGGCGGCGCGGCGCTTTCCGCCGTCGCCAGTGCGATCACCGGCCCCAGCGCGTGGTCGGCCGACGCTGGTGGCTCGGCGATACGCGTGGCCAATGCGGCCACCGTCGGCTGCGCGAACAGCGCGCCCAGGCCAAGGTCGCAGCGCCAGCGCTGTTCAATGGCCAGCAGCAGATGCACCGCCGAGAGCGAATCGCCGCCCAGGCTGAAGAAGTCCGCGTCCACGGCAACCGGCGTCGCGCGACCGAGCGCCTGTGCGAACAGCGTTGCCAGTTCATGCTCCAGCGGCGTGCGCGGCGCCAGTCCGCCGACGTGCTCGTCCGGCGGCTTCGGCAATGCACCGCGATCCAGCTTGCCGTTGGCCGTCACCGGCCAATGATCCACGCCGACGAATGCAGAGGGCAGCATGTAGTCCGGCACGCGCGTGGCCAGATGGCTCCGCAGCACCGCTGCGTCGGCAGATGCAGAGGGCACGTAGGCAACAAGCCGCGCGTCGCCCGGCGCATCCTGCCGCAGCAGCACTTCCACCCGGTCCATGCCAGGCAGTTCGCGCAGCGCAGCCTCGATCTCGCCCAGCTCGATGCGCAGGCCGCGCAGCTTCACCTGGTGGTCGCTGCGGCCCAGGTACTCCACCGCGCCATCGCCGCGCCAACGCGCGACGTCACCGGTGCGGTAGATGCGCTGCCCGGGCAGGAAGGGGTCGGCCAGAAAGCGCTCGTTGGTCAGGTCGTCGCGGCCCAGATAGCCGCGTGCCAGCTGCACACCGCCCAGGTACAGATCACCGGCCACGCCGACCGGCAGCGGCTGCATGCGTGCATCCAGCACGTACAGGCGCGTGTTCCATACCGGGAAGCCGATCGGCACCGGCCGCGAGCGATCGCCGGCACTGGCCGGCCACCAGCTCACATCCACCGCCGCCTCGGTCGGCCCGTACAGATTGTGCAGTTCCGCATGCACCCGGCCGTGGAAACGGTCGCGCAGCGTGGCATCCAAGGCCTCGCCGCTGGTGAACACGCGGCGCAGGCGCAAGCCCTCGGAAGCCGGTGCCGCGAGGAAGGCGTCCAGCATCGACGGCACGAAGTGCGCGGTGGTGATGTCGTGGCTGCGGATCAGCCGCGCCAGCTCGCTCGGGTCGCGGTGCGCGTCCGGACCGGCCAGCACCAGGGTGGCACCGCAGAGCAGCGGCAGGAAGAATTCCCACACCGACACGTCGAAGGTGGCCGGGGTCTTCTGCAGCACGCGATCATCCGCGGCGAACCCGTAGTGCTCGCGCATCCACAGCAGGCGGTTGACGATGGCCTGGTGTTCGATCACTACGCCCTTGGGTTCACCGGTCGAACCGGAGGTGTAGATGACATAGGCCGCATCGCCCGGCGCCGGATCGGCCCATGGCGCGGCGAAGCTCAGTGCGGTCCACTGCGAGGGTGGCAGCAGCGTGACATCGCCCAGCCGCGCCTGCACGTCGGCCTCAGCCAGCACGCAGGCTGGCTGCGCCGATGCGAGGATGCGCGCCAGCCGTTCATCCGGGTGGGCAAGGTCCAGCGGCAGGTAGGCGGCACCGGCGCGAAGTACGCCCAGCAACGCGACGACCAGTTCAATCGATCGCGGCAGCGCTACCGCGACAATGTCGCCAGGGCCTATGCCCATCGCGTGCAGCTGCGCGGCCAAGGCGAAGCTGCGTGCTTCCAGCGTGCCGTGGTCCATCGTGGTATCGCCGAACACCAGGGCCGTCGCCTGCGGATCGCGATCCAAGCCCTGCTGCAGCAGCTGCACCAGGGTGGTCGCAGGCAACGCGTGGTCGGTGGCATTGAAGCCATGGACGGTGCGCTGCGCCTCGTCCGGCGTCGCCAGCGGCACCTGGCAGATGTCGTCCGCCTGCAGTGCCGCTGACACGAAATGCTGCAGCCGCACGGCGTGCGCCTGCACGTCATCCAGGCTGTAGAGCGCGGGATTGGCTTCGATCTCCAGATCCAGCAGCGCCTGTCCGTCGCCACGGAAACCCAGGGTCAGGTCATCGACCGGGCCGGTGCACAGCACCTCCAGCGTGGTCTCAACGCCGGGCAACGCCAGCGGCTTGTAGAACGGCTGCACGTTCACCAGCGGGCCGTGCAGGCGCTGCTGCACGCCCACCAGGCCGAGATCGCGGCGCATCTGCTCGCCCCGGTAGCGACCCTGCCTGCGCCCTTGGCTCAGTTGCCGGCCGATGCCGCGCGCGAACGCCTCGACGCTGCCCTCGCCCGCCGCCACCCGCAGCGGCAGTACGTTCATCACCATGGCCGGCACCCGCGCCGAGGCATTGCCCAGCCGCCCCATGTAGGGCACGCCCAGCACGACTTCCTCGGCGGCACTCATCCGCCGCAGGTATTCGGCCGACAGCGCGGCCAGTACGTCCGGCCACGGTTGCAGCCAGCGCACCGACGTCTGCAGCAGCAGGTCACGGAACGCGGCATCGAGTGGCTGCACCCAGCGCAGCGCATCGCTGCCCGCCGCCGCCGTACCGGCCAGGCCCGCAGCGGCCGGTGCGCCCCGCAACTGCTCGCGCCACCACTGGCCCGCCTGCTCGCGACGCGCATCACCACGGTAGGCGGCATCATCGGCCAGTACGCCTGCCAGCGGCGGCAACGGTTCACCGCCGCGGCCTGCGTGCAGCGCACACACGCGATCACTGAACAACGCCATGCCATAGCCATCGGCAGCCAGGTGGTGCACGCGCAGGTACCAGACCCAACGCTGTCCACCCAGATCAAACAGCACCTGCTGGCTGATGCGGTCGCGGGTCGGGTCCACCGGCGCCAGCCGGTCGGCCTGCATCGCCGCCCGCGCCGAGGCGGCGGGATCGGCGTCCGCAGAGAGATCGTGCAGTGCCAGCAGCGGCACGTGGGCAGCGTCATGCCATTGCAGGGGCTGTCCATCCTCGCCCTCGGCAAAGCGCAGCGCCAGGGCCTGCGCTTCGGCGGCGGCCTGGTTGGCGGCGGCCACGAAGGCGGCCACGTCCAGCGCGCCCTCGATCCACACGGCGTGGGCCGTATTGAACGCGGGATTGTCCGGCGCAAGGCGCTGGGCGAACCACAGGCCCGACTGCGCCTCGGTCAGCGCCACCGGCGTGGCCAGCCCCGCAGCGGTCATGCCCGCTGCGCCGCCTGCAGCGTCTGCACCACCGCCCACCACTGGCGCAGCGTGCTGTGCTCGGCCAACTGCGAGAATTCCAGCGGCAGGCCGGTGTTGCTCCAGGCCAGGACCAGGCCGAGCATGCGCATCGAATCCAGGTCCAGGTCGATCAGGTTGTCGTCGTCGCCGATGTCGGCCGGCGCACAGTCGAGCACGCGGGCCACGTCGGCCCGCATGCGTTCAAGGTCCAGCACGTCGTTCGTCGTGGTCATCACAGCACCTCCAGCAGCTGATCGGTGGTCATCGGCACGCCACTGGTGCGCGCGATCCAGTGCAAGGCCTGGTCATGGTCGGCGCGCGAGAAGTCGGCCACCGCATCAGCGGCGATGAAGGCTTCGATGTCGCGCTGGAAGGCTTCGGCCACCGTGGCCGTGCAGCCGATATGCGCATACACGCCGGTGACCAGCAGCTGGTCGCGGCCACGCACGCGCATCAGGGTTTCCAGGTTGCTGCGCTGGAACGCGCTGTAACGGTGCTTGACCAGCACGTGTTCGCCAGCCTGCGGGGCCAGCGCATCGATGATCGGCTCATGCTCGTCGCTGCGGCGCATGCCCGGGCCCCACAGGTCCGCCTGCAGGCCGCGGTCGCGCCGGTCCTGGTCGCCATGCTGGGCGGTGTAGAACACCGGGATGCCATGTGCACGGCAGTGCGCCAGCAGGCGCGCGATGTTGGCCACCGCTGGCTGCAGCGGCGCGGCGTCGGCGTCGAACGCGGCGAGGAAGTAGCGCTGCATGTCATGCACCAGCAACGCGATGCGATCACGCTGCGGGCGCCACGGGCCGCGCGGTGCCGGCAGTTCGGCGGCGGTCGGCAAGGCGTACGGGGTAATGCGGGGCAGCGCCATCAGCGCGTTCCTCCTGTCTGTTGCAGATGACGCGCGCGCAGCTGCGCACGCAGTTCACGGCGGCTGATCTTGCCGACCGCCGTGGTATCGAAACTGTCCACGAACACCACCTGGTCGGGCACCTTGAATGCCGCCAGGCCGCGGCCGCGCATCCACGCCTTCAGCGCCGGACCCTTGATCGGCTCGCCCTGCTGGATGACGAAGGCGCAGCTGCGCTCGCCCAGGTAGTCATCGGGAATGGACACCACCGCCGCGTCGAACACGGCGGGATGGGCCAGCAGGTGGTCCTCGATCTCCTCGGCGGAGATCTTCTCGCCGGCACGGTTGATGTGGTCACCCGCCCGGCCCTGCACCACCAGGTAGCCGCCCGGGAGCTGCTGCACGCGATCACCGGTGCGATAGAAGCCATCGTCGGTGAAGGCCCGTGCGTTGGCCACTTCATCGTTGTGGTACGCGCCGATGGTGTATGGGCCGCGGGTCAGCAGATGCCCCACCTCGCCCTCGGCCACGGGCTGGTCGTGGTCATCGACCACGCGCACCTCGTCATCCGGGCTGATCGGCCGGCCCTGGCAGGCCACGATCAGTTCTTCAGGGTCATCCAGCCGCGTGTAGTTCACCAGGCCCTCGGCCATGCCGAACACCTGCTGCAGGGTGCAGCCCAGGCCATCGATCACCCTTCGGGCCGCCTCAGGCACCAGCTTGGCCCCGCCCACCTGCAGCACCTGCAGGCTGGACAGATCGTGCGCGCTGGTCGCCGCCGCCTGCGCCCACAGCAGCGCCAGCGGCGGCACCAGGCCACAGCAGGTCACGCGCTCACGGGCGATCAGCGGAAACGCCGCATCCGGGCCCGGGCCGGGGCTGAGTACCACGCGGGCGCCGGCGTACAGCGCGCCGAAGAACCCCGGCGAGCTCATCGGGAAGTTGTGCGCCGCCGGCAGCGCCACCAGGTAGACGCTGTCGCGGTCGATGCCACAGATCGCGTTGCTGGCGCGGAACGAATAGATGTAGTCGTCGTGGGTGCGCGGGATCAGCTTGGACAGCCCGGTGCTGCCACCGGAAATCTGCAGGAACGCCACCGATTGCGGGTCCGGTTCGGACGGCAGCAGGCTGCGGTCACCCTGCAGCGCGTCCAGTGCGATGAACCCTTCCGCCTCGCCATCGATCACCACGCGCGAGACGGCGGGCACTTCCGCCTGCAGCGCGCGCGCCAGGCCACGATGGTCGAAGCCCTCGTGCACATCGGTGGTGATGTAGGCGCTGGCTTCGGCCTTGCGGGCGAAGTGGACCAGCTCGGTGAGGCGGTGGGCCGGCAGCACATACACCGGCACCAGTCCGGCACGGAACAGCCCGCATACGGTGGTGATGAAACCGGCGGTGTTGCCCAGCTGCACCAGCACCCGGTCACCCGGCTGCAGACCCTGCCCCAGCAGGCCGGCGCCGATACGCCCGGCTTCGTGCCACAGCTGTGCGTAGCTCAGGCGTACGTCACCGGCCACCACCGCGATGTCATCGGCGTACTGCTCTGCGCGCTCGCGCAGGAAGGCCGGGAAGGTCTCGCCGCGCCAGTGGCCGGCGGCGCGATAGCGTGCAACGCGCCCTTCGGGCCAGGCCTGCTGCAGCGGCAGCCGAGGGGATTCAATGGGGTTCATGGCTGGGGCTCGATCAGGGCCGCCAGGTCGTGCACACCCAGGGCGTTCAACAAGGCAGTGAATTTCGCGCCGGTCTCGGCTGCTTCAGCCTGCGGCTGCGAGTCGGCGACGATGCCGGCACCGGCGAACAGCCGCAGCTGCGTGCCCTGCAGGCGTGCGCAGCGGATGGCCACGTACCAGTCGCCGTCACCCTGCGCGTCCAGCCAGCCGACAGCGCCGGCGTAGAAGCCGCGTGGCACCGGCTCCAGTTCGCGGATGCGCTGCAGCGCGGCCTGTCGCGGGGTTCCGCAGACCGCAGGCGTCGGGTGCAGTTCGGCCAGCAGTGTGGCGGCGGGCGTCGATCCATCCTTCAGCGTTGCATGGATGCGCGTGCCCAGGTGCCACATGCTGGCGGTAGCGTGCAGCACCGGCTGCGCCTGTGCCTCGACACGACGGCACCAGGGGGCCAGGCCGTCGACGATGGCCTCGACCACGTGGCGGTGTTCATCGTGGTCCTTGCGCGAAGCCAGCAACGCCTGGGCCACGCGCTGGTCCTCGGCCGGATCGCTGCTGCGGCGGGCAGAGCCGGCCAGCGGATGCGACAGCACCTGGGCGCCGCGCTTGCGCAGCAGCAGTTCCGGTGTCGCGCCGACCAGCCACGCCGGCGCCTGCCCGGGTTCGACCGGCAGCGGCACGGCATAGGTCGCCACCGAGGGATCGGCACCCAGGCGCGCCAGCAGCGTGTCCGGCGCCAGTGGCTGCTCGGTGTGCGCCACCAGGCTGCGCGCCAGCACCACTTTGCGCAGCGTGGCCGACGGTGCGCGCATCGCCTCCACGGCCGTCGCCACGGCAGCGGCGTAGGCCTGCGCAGTCGGCTCGGCTGTCAATGCCCCGCGCAGGGCGGGCGCGTGCAGAGGCGCCATGTGCAGCCCCGGCAGTACGCGTTCGGGCTGGTACAGCGCATCGTCCGCACGCGGCTCGAACGGCACGGCGCCCACCAACAGCCCCGGGCCACCCCGCTGCTGGGCGAAGAAGGCCTGCACGCGTTCGGCCAGGCTGGCCAGCGCGCCGGTCGGCAGGCTGGCGCGGCAGCCGCGTGCGTGGATCTGCTGGTCGGCGTGCTGCAGCAGGAACAGCGCAGCTTCGTCAGTGTGATGGGCAGGCGTCGGCGCAGCGTCCGGCCACGCGCCCTGCATCAGGGAATCGTTCATGCGGTCTCCTTCGCGCGATGGGCCATGGCCAGGCCGCACAGCAGCAACAGCAGCACGCCCACCAGCAGATACGGCAGGCTGGCGCCTGCGCGGTACAAGACCGTGCCCAGCATCGGGCCGGCCACCATGCCCAGCCCCTGCGCGGCGGCGACGGTGCCGGCGGCTGCGCCCTGTTCGTGCGGCTCTACCGCATCGGCGGCCAGTGCCTGGAAGGACGGGAACACGAACCCCATGCCGAACGCCGCCACTGCGTAGGTGGCCGGCAGCTGCCAGGGCTGCTGCACCGCCGCCACCGCGGCAAAACCCAGCCCCGCAATCAGGGCGCCGATGATGATCCAGCGGCGCGGATGCACCTCCAGCTTCATTACCAGCACCTGCGCCAGGATCAGGCCCACGCCGACGGCGGTGAGTGCGATGCCGGCCATGCGCGCGCCCGCAGCGGCATCCAGCACGAAACGATCAATGGCGAAGAACCCCACGGTGACCTGCGCGATGGTCACCGACACCATTGCCAGGAAGGCCGCCAGCTGCGGCAGGCGCAGGCGTGCATCGAGCCGCGACATCGGTGCGCGCGCACCCGCCTGTGCAGCGGCCACGGGCGGCGTGGCCGGCAGCCGCCAGGCAATCAGCGCCAGCGACAGCAGCGGCAGCAGCGCCGCCACGTACAGCGCCAGGGAAAGGTTGCGGTAGGCCAGCCAACCCGCAGCAGCCGGGCCCAGCACCATGCCCAGCGCATTGGCGCTGCCCAGCCGCGCCATGAACTGCGCTCGCTGGCCGGTGGGGGCCTGGTCGGCGATCAACGCCGCCGCCGTGGGCGGGACAGCTGCATAGAACAGGCCGATCAACCCACGTGCGCCGACCAGCACCAGTACCGAGACCAGCACGGGCGGAACCACCTGCAGGGCGACGTCGATGAACACCGCCAGGCCGATGTAGATCACCGTGTAGGCAGCCATGGCCAGCAGCAGCACGCGCTTGCGGCCGATGCGGTCACTCAGCCGTCCCCAGGGACGGGCGGCCAGCATCCACAACACGCCAGCGGCGGTGACCGACAGGCCGGCATGCCATTCGGACAGGCCGAGCAGGCGCACCACCGGCCCGATCACCGCCACGAACGACATCATCGCCATGGTGCCGATCAGGGCGGCAAGGACCAGGGCCGGCAGACCGGCGACGACGGGACGTGCATGCATGGGACACCAGCCGTTTCTAAAGAAGGCGCCGCCCCGGCAGGGGTGATGGCACCCTCAAATGATAACGGCTCGTATTTGCATTTGATACCCATTCGCTTGAACGCATGGGTAACGCAGCGTCTCAGCGCAGGGAGCGCAGTGACAGCAGGCCGCGGCGGCGGAACCACCATTCCAGCGGCAGGGTGACCAGCGGCGGAATGGCCGCCAGCAGCGCCAGCGCACTGGCCCACCACGGCCAACGCAGGCGGACGGCGGCAAACAACGTCACCGCCACGTAGACCAGGAAGGCCGCGCCATGCAGCGGACCGAACACTTTGACCAGGGCGACGTTTTCATAGGGCCCGTACTTGAGCCACATGCCGGCCAGCAGCCCGGCCCAGGTGAGCGCTTCGATGAAGGCGACCACGGCGAAGACACGCCCGGTCGGATGCATGGGATTACGTCGGGTCACGCGCAGCTCCGGCAGCAGGATCAAACGCGAATGATACGCAGATGCACGCGTTTACCGGTAGCGCCGGGCCACGCCCGGCGAATGCGCGATCAGGCAGCGTGTCCGCCGAGGTCGACACCCACCGCAGCGATCTCCCGCAGCACCTCGTCCACCGGCCGCCCATTGCTGACCAGGTTGAACATCACATGGCCCACGCCCTGGGCATGCACGCGCTGCAGGTAAGCCCGCAGCCCATCGCGGCCGACCTTCAGGCCCAGCGGCAGCGCTTCTGCCGGGGCGCGCGGATCGGCCTGCAGGTCCAGCAGCATCGACTGCACGAACGGCTTGGCAGCACCACCGCCCTGCGCCAGCGCCTGCTGCCACAGCCCGATGCGCCCTTCCTGCGCCGCTTCTTCGCGGTGATAGGTGGCCCAGCCCTCCGCTTCGCGGGCGATCCACTGCAGGCTCTGCCGCGCCGTGCCGACCACCAGCATCGGGATGCGCGCGTGCGGCGCTGGCAGCACGTCGAATCCACCGCTCACGTCGCGCACGCGCGCCCGCTCGGCGTCGTCCGGCGACAACGCTGCACGCAGCACTGCCCAGCGCTCGCGGAACGTGGCTGCCCTGCCCTCCAGGTCTTCACCGAACGCCGCGAACTCCTCCGGCCGATCACCCGAGCCCAGGCCCAGCACGAAGCGACCGCCGCTGATCCGGTCCAGGCTCAATGCCGCCTTGGCCACGTGCAGTGGATGCCGCAGCGGCAACACGATGGCCGCGCTGCCCAACGCAATGCGCGTGGTGGCACCGGCCAGCAGCGCAAGCCAGAGGAACGGATCATCCAGTGCGCTCGCGGTGGCATCAGGCCCCTGCGGCACCATCAGCGGCACATCGCGGGTCCACAGCGCAGCAAAGCCGAGATCGTCGGCCAGGCGCGCGATGCGTTGCGCGTGCGCCACGTCGGCGAGCCCGTTCGCGGCGACCGGCGTCATCAGCCCCAGGCTCAGGCCGCGTGGTGGGAATACCCGGGCATGGGCCGCATTGAAGTGGTTCATGCGGCGAGCTTATCGTGTGCAATGCACCCGCACGTCATCATGGAAAGAACACTGCATGCACGCCATCCGCCCCGCCCGCCCCGACGATCTGCCCGCCATCAGCGCGATCTGCATCGCCGCCTTCGACGCTGCCGTCGCCCCGTCGCTCAGCGCACAGGGCGTGCAGACCTTCATGCAGGTGGCTGCCACCGGCGAATTTGCCGAGCGGCTGCAGGGTGACAACCACATCCTGGTGGCCGAGCAGGACGGCAGGCTGGTCGGCGTGGTCGAACTGAAGGAAGGCCGCCACCTGGCGATGCTGTTCGTTGATCCTCGCTGCCAGGGCCAGGGCATCGGCCATGCCCTGTTCCGCGCCGTCCTGCCGCTGCTGCGCGCACCGGCGATGAGCGTGCGCGCCTCGTTGAATGCGGTGCCGACCTACCAGCGCTACGGCTTCGTGATCGACGGCGAGGCCGGCGAGTTCAACGGCCTGGTCTACCAGCCGCTGAGCCTCGCCGCCCCATGACGCGCCGCCCGCGGGCGGTCAGACGAACATGCCGCCAGAGGCTTCCACGCGCTGGCCGTTGACCCAGGCCGTGGACGGCGACAGCAGCGCCACCACCACCGGACCGATGTCGTCGGGCACGCCGGGGCGACCCAGCGCCGTGATCGACGAGACCATGGCGTTCACCTGCGCGTTGTCACGCACGTGGCCGCCACCGAAATCGGTTTCGATCGCGCCCGGCGCCAGCGTGTTGGCGCTGATGCCGCGCGCACCCAGCTCCTTGGCCAGGTAACGGGTGAACACTTCGATACCACCCTTCATCATCGCGTAGGCCGAGCTGCCCGGCAGCGAGAAACGGGCCAGGCCGCTGGAGACGTTGAGGATGCGGCCGCCATCGGCGATCAGCGGCAGCAGTGCCTGGGTCAGGAAGTACGGCCCCTTCAGGTGCACCGCCACGGCGTGGTCGAACTGCGCTTCGGTGGTCTCGGCGATCGGCGCGTACAGCGCTTCACCGGCATTGTTGAGCAGGCCCTGCAGTGCGGTGACACCCCACGCCTGCAACGCGTCACGCAGCTGCGCGGCGAAGTCCGGGAACGCCGAACTGTCGGCCATGTCCAGCGGCAGCGCCAGCGCACGGCGGCCCAGCGCCTGCACCTGCTGCACGACCTGCGCAGCGGCGTCGGCCTGCGAGCGATAGGTGATCACGATATCGGCACCATCGGCCGCCAGGGCCAGTGCCGCATTGCGGCCAAGGCCGCGGCTGCCGCCGGTGATGAGGACGACGCGGGAAGGAGAAGTCATGGCGGGCACCTGTCTGGGAGGAAGTGTGGCCAGACTATTGGGATTGCCTGCGCGCATAAATCGCGCGATCCTGATTTTACTGTTCAAGCCAGGCGAACAATCGATGGACCGCCTCGACACCCTGCGCGTCTTCCTGCGCGTCACCGAACTGGGTTCGTTCACCCGCACCGCTGACAGCCTGGGCCTGCCCAAGGCCAGCGTCTCCCAGGCCATCGCCCGGCTCGAAGCCGAACTGGGCACGCAGCTGCTGCACCGGACCACCCGCCGCGTGCATCTCACCGCAGACGGTGCCCAGCTGCAGCAGCGCGCGCACGACCTGCTCGACGACATGGACGAACTGCAGAACCTGTTCCGGCGCGAAACCAGCGAGCTCAGCGGCCGCCTGCGGGTGGACATGCCCGGTGGCATGGCCCGCAACCTGGTCATCCCGCAGTTGCCGGCCTTCCTGGCCCTGCACCCGGGGCTGGAGGTTGAACTGAGCGCCACTGACCGCCGCGTGGACGTGGTGCGCGAAGGCTTCGACTGCGTGCTGCGGGTCGGCACGCTGGACGACAGCAGCCTGATCGCGCGCCCCCTGGGGCAGATGCGCATCGTCAACGTGGCCAGCCCGGGCTACCTGGCCGCCCACGGTACGCCGCGCGAACTGGCCGACCTCGACCAGCATCGGCTGGTGCATTACGTGGGCACGCTGGGCCAGCGTTCGCCCGGCTTCGAGTATTTCGATGGCCAGCGCTACCAGACCTGGCCGATGCGCGGCGCGCTCACGGTCAACAGCGCCGACGGCTACAGTGCCGCCGCCCTGGCCGGCCTCGGCATCATCCAGGTGCCGGAAATGGGCGCACGCGAGGCGCTGCGTGACGGTCGCCTGGTGGAAGTACTGCCCGACTGCCTGGCCGAACCGATGCCGGTGAACCTGGTCTACGCGCAACGCCGCCACCTGCCGCGGCGGGTCGAGGCCTTCATGACGTGGCTGGCCGGGCTGCTGGCGGCGGAGGTACACGCGTCGCACTGAGCCGCGGCATATACCACGTGGCAAGCCGGACATAAGCAAACTGCATCAGTGATGGCGGGTGGCGTTCCTACAATGGCGCTTCACTCCCGTTCCTTCGAGATGCTGCCGATGCGCGCTGCCCTTCCCTTGTTGCTGCTGGCCACCGCGCTGAGCGCCTGTTCCCCCGCGCAGGCACCGGTAGCGAGCGCAATGGCCGAGGCCGCACCGGCCACGGCCATTGCCTGGCGCCAGGGCGATGTCGACGATGCGTTCAACGAGGCCGCCGAAACCGGCAAGCCGGTCCTGCTGTACTGGGGCGCAGTGTGGTGCCCGCCCTGCAACCAGCTGAAGGCCGGCCTGTTCAAGGATCCCCCCTTCATCGCCCTCACCGGCAAATTCGTGCCGGTCTACCTGGATGGTGACGAGGAAGGTGCGCAGGCCTGGGGCGAGCGCTTCGGCGTGCGCGGCTACCCGACCCTGATCGTGCTGGACCCGCAGCGCAACGAGATCACCCGCGTGGCCGGCGGCAACGACGCGGCCGAGCTGACCCGTACGCTCACCGTGGCCGCCAGCCGCCGCAGCGCGGTGGCCGAGACCTTGGCCACGGCCTTGTCCACGCCGGGCAAGCTCGGCGCCGAGGACTGGCAGGTGCTGGGTGACTACGGCTGGGAGGTGGATGCCAACCGTCTGGCCGGCCAGCGCAAGGCCGACGACGTGCTGCGCCAGCTGGCCAAGGCCGCACCCGATGCCGCCCTGCAGCGTCGCTTCGCCCTGTTGGCGCTGGCCACCGCGGAAAGGCCGGCCACGCCGCCGACCGAAGTGCGCGAGCTGCTGCAGGCGGTGCTGGCACAGCCCACTGAGGTACGGCGCAACCGCGACCTGCTGGGCTATGCCGGCGCTGCGCTGGTGAAGCAGGCGAGCGCAGGCCCGGCCAGCAGCAACACGCTGGGCCAGCAGTTGCTGCTGGCGCTGGACCGCGCCGACGCCGAGCGTGGCAATCGTGCGGACGATGCACTGTCGCGTGCGTTGACCGAAGTGTCGCTGGCCCGCCAGCAGCAGCCCGAAGGCGCGCTGCCCGCAGCGCTGGTGCAGCGCGTGAAGCAGCGCGTGGCTGCTGCCGATGCTGCGGCCACCGATGCGCACGCGCGGCAGGCGACGATCAGCAGCGCGGTCTATGCCCTGCGCGAAGTCGGCGACGACGCCGGTGCCGAGACCCTGCTGCTGGCCGAGTTGAAGCGCAGCGAGCAGCCCTACTACTACATGCCCGAGCTGGCTGAACTGGCCGAGAAGCGCGGCGACACGGCGGGGGCACTGGAGTGGTTGAAGCGTGCCTACGAAGGCGCACAGGGCCCAGCCACGCGCGTGCAGTGGGGCGTGCTGTACGTGGAAGGCCTGCTGCGCCTGGCCCCCGACGATGCACC
Source organism: Stenotrophomonas sp. ZAC14A_NAIMI4_1 (assembly GCF_003086915.1). Classification (NCBI taxonomy): domain Bacteria; kingdom Pseudomonadati; phylum Pseudomonadota; class Gammaproteobacteria; order Lysobacterales; family Lysobacteraceae; genus Stenotrophomonas; species Stenotrophomonas sp. ZAC14A_NAIMI4_1. Next base: position 3,319,580 of record NZ_CP026002.1, on the reverse strand, counting down.
GCGCATCGAGCGGGCCACCGACGCGTTGATTGCCGAGCTGCAGGCACAGCCGTCGGGCTACCACCAGCGCACGAAGCAGCGTTTCGAACGGCTGGCGGTGCAGCTGAAAGCCTGGGGCAGCAAGCACCAGGGTGCGGACACACTGGCGCGGTTGCAGCAGCGCATGCAGCAGGCCTGTGGCGAGCAGATCGACAGCGCGTGCCGCGGTTGGTTGAGCTGAGTTTTGTTTGAAAGCGCTGGCGGGTTTTGCGATGCCCGGCGCTTTTGTTGATACGTGCTTGCGGAGGCGGGAGGGGCTGGCCAGGACACGCCGTGAACCCATCCATGGGGGCTCGTAGGCGCCATCCATGGCGCCTGCGGTCCTGGCCAGCCCCTCCCGTCTCCGCCGGACAGTTTTCCGCGAGCGCGGGCAGCGCATCACCGCGCCGGTGAGGATTCGGGTAGTGCCGGCCGCTGGCCGGCAATCACGGATGGCTGAGTTGCCGGCCAGCGGCCGGCACTACCAAGCCGCTTTGCTTTTGCATTTGCCTTTGAATCCGCCTCCGCGCCGGCGCGTGAAACTGTCCGGCAGGGGCGGATGGGTCAGCGCAGGACCGTTGGCGCCATGGATGGCGCCATCGAGCCCCCATGGATGGGTTTACGGCGTGTCCTGCGCTGCCCCATCCGCCCCTGCACCACGAAAAGAATCAAAGCGCCATCAGCGCACGCTTTCCACATCCCCCTTGACCTCAACCAAAGTTGAGGTGCGATAACAGTTCTCCCGAGGCCCCCGGCCTTCCCCACGGAGACTGTTGCAATGCCTTACTCGCTTCCCGCCCTCCCCTACGCCTACGACGCCCTGGAACCGCACTTCGATGCGCGCACCATGGAGATCCACCACGGCAAGCACCACCAGACCTACATCAACAACCTCAACGCCGCACTGGAACAGGCCGGCATCGCCGACACGCCGGTGGAAGCGCTGATCGCCGATCTGGATGCGTTGCCCGAGTCCGTGCGCGGCGCGGTACGCAACAACGGCGGCGGCCATGCCAACCACAGCCTGTTCTGGACCGTGCTCAGCCCCAGCGGCGGCACGCCGGACGCCGGGCTGGCGGCAGCCATCGAGCGTGATCTCGGTGGTTTCGACGCCTTCAAGGACGCCTTCAGCAAGGCTGCACAGACCCGCTTCGGCAGCGGCTGGGCGTGGCTGACCAGCGATCGCGAAGGTCACCTGCAGGTCGAGAGCAGCGCCAACCAGGACAGCCCGCTGATGGGCGCCGCCGCGGGCCTGTCCGGCAACACCCCCATCCTCGGCCTGGACGTCTGGGAACACGCCTACTACCTGCACTACCAGAACCGCCGTCCCGACTACATCGGCGCGTTCTTCAACATCATCGACTGGGCAGAGGTTGGCCGTCGCTACCGCCAGGCACGCGGCTGATGGACGCCGGCGGCCCTGCCTATGCCGGGCCGTGGGCAGGGGTCTTCCCTGCCCCGGCACCGGCTCCATCGGTGGACCTGCCGCCGCGCGCGCTGCGCCGGCTGCTGGGCCACTACCCGACCGGCGTGGCCATCGTCACCGCGCGCGACGCACGGGGCACGCCGCACGGACTGACCATCAACTCGTTCGTGCCGGTATCGCTTCAGCCACCGCTGGTGCTGTGGAACCTGGCCCTGCACGCGCAGAGCCTGCGGGTGTTCCAGCGTGCCACGCGCTTCACGCTCAGCATCCTCGGTGCACACCAGGAAGCCCTGGCCCGGCGCTTCGCCGATCCGGCCGTGCGTGATCGCTTCACGGATGTGGCGTTGCTCGATGGCGAACACGATGAACCCCCGCGCATCGCCGGTGCCGTCGCCCACCTGCACTGCAACCGCCATGCGCAGTGGCCGGTGGGTGACCACCTGCTGCTGGCTGGACGCATCATCAGGGCACACGACGCCGGCGGCGCCCCCCTGCTGTTCCACCGCGGCCGCTTCCTCCCCGGGCCGCTTGAGCACCTGCACGAGGTAAAGCCATGAACATCGAAGCACTGGAGAGCCTGCTGGCCAGCGGCAAGGACAGCGCGCTGCTGCGTTTCGGCCTGGGCCAGAGCTGGCTGGATGCCGGACAGCCGGTGCATGCGGCCACGCACCTGGCCCGGTGCGTAGCGCTGGATCCGCACTATTCGGCGGCGTGGAAGCTGCTCGGCAAGGCCTGGCTGGCCAGTGGCCAGCCGCAGGCGGCGCGCGAAGCGTGGCAGCGCGGGCTCAGCGTGGCTGGCAGCAAGGGCGACCAGCAGGCGCGCAAGGAAATGCAGGTGTTCCTGCGCCGGCTGGACCGCGCCCCGAAGGACGGCGGCCCACCGGCAGCGCTGGCCAAGGCCAGCTGAAGGCCTCAGCCCGCGTTGGCGGGCGCCGGTGCCGGCATGATGTCCGGCATCGGCAGCCGGCGCGGCTTGCTCGGGAAGGCGTGGCGCAGGATGCGCCAGACCACCTGGGCGAACTGGCGCGGCAGCGAGCCGTTGTTGTAATGCTGGCCGTAGCGGCGGCAGATGTCCTTCACTTCCTTGGCAATGGCCGCATAGCGGTTGGCCGGCAGGTCCGGGTAGAAGTGGTGTTCGATCTGGTGGCTGAGGTTGCCCGACAGCACGTTGATGATGAAGCCACCGCTGATGTTGGACGAACCACGCAACTGGCGCAGGTACCAGTGGCCGCGCGATTCATTGCGCAGGCATTCCTTCGGGAAGGTTTCCGATTCGGCGGTGAAGTGGCCGCAGAAGATGATCACGTAGGTCCAGACGTTGCGCATGCCGTTGGCGACCAGGTTGCCCAGCATCACCGGCAGGAAGAACGGGCCGGCCAGCAGCGGGAAGAACACGTAGTCCTTCAGCACCTGGCGCAGCATCTTGCGTGCCACCGGGCGGGTCTGCAGCCACATCGCACGGCTGCTGATGCGGCCCTTGAACCAGCGGCCCAGGCGCAGGTCCTGTGCAGCCACGCCCCACTGGAACAGCAGCGCGAAGATCGGTGCGATGATCGGTTGCAGCAGGTAGAACGGCGACCAGCGCTGTTCCGGGAAGATGCGCAGCAGGCCGTAGCCGATGTCATCGTCCATGCCACGCACGTTGGTGTAGGTGTGGTGGCGGAAATTGTGGGTCTTGCGCCAGTTGTCGGCGGTGGCAACGATGTCCCACTCGTAGGTGTTGCCGCTGAGCTTGGGGTCGCCGGTCCAGTCGTACTGGCCGTGCATCACGTTATGGCCCAGCTCCATGTTCTCCAGGATCTTGGCCAGCGCCAGCAGCAGGGTGCCGGCGATGCAGGCCGGCCACAGCAGCGGCGCCCAGAACAGGGGCGAGAACGCGCCCAGGAACAGCAGGCCACGGCCCAGCACGCCCGACCAGCGCACGGCGGCGGCCACGCGGCGGATGTAGCGGGTGTCGGAGGCGCCGAGGCTGCCCAGGATACGGTCACGGATCGCGTCGAGCTCGGCACCGAAGGCGTTCATCTCGGCGGGGCTCAGGGCACGGTCGGAAGCGCGGGTCATGGCAGCAGGTCCTCAGAGATCCAAAGTCAGGTCGGTGGTCGGTGCGCTCACGCAGATCCGCACCGGCTGCGCCGTTTCGGACTGCATTTCACCGGTGCGCAGGTGGCGGGTGGTGCCACTGACGCGGTCGCAGGTGCAGCTGTTGCAGATACCCATGCGGCAGCCGTGCTTGGGCTTGATGCCCTGCGCTTCCAGGCTTTCCAGCAGCGAACGGCCGCGCGCGACCTTCAGCTGGCGGCCACTGCGGGCCAGGGTCAGGGCGATCTCGCCGGCACTGTCGGCATCGCTGAGCGGTGCCGGCGGGGTGAAGGCCTCGGCCTGGAAACCGGCCACCTGGTGCACCAGGCGTTGCCGTGCAGCCGCCACGAAACCATCCGGGCCACACGCCAGCACGTGGCGCTGGGCCAGCGGGGTGTCGTCGCCGGGCACGGCCAGCGAATGGGTGGTGATGCGCGCAGCCGGGACCTCGCCTTCGCGGGTGGTCAGCAGGTGCACGCGCAGGTTCGGGGTGGCCGCGGCCAGCGCCTGCAGTTCCTCACGGAACTGGAACGCGGCGGCGTTGCGTTCCCAGTAGAACAGGTCCACCGGCGCGGCCAGCGGGCGGCGGCAGGCCTCGCGCAGCAGGCTGCGCATGGGCGTGATGCCGCTGCCGGCGGCCAGCAGCAGCACCGGGGCGGCGGCGGGCATGTGGAAGTCACCAAAGGCCGCGTCCAGGCGGAACAGATCGCCCGGCTTGGCGTGGTGGACCAGGTGCTGGCTGATGGCGCCGCCCTCGACCGCCTTGACGGTGATGGCCAGCTCGCGGCGACCCAGCGCGGTCGGGCTGTAGCTGCGGCGCAACACGCGTCCTTCAAGCTCCACGCCCAAGGTGATGTGCTGGCCGGCGCGCATGCCGGCCCAGTGCCGGTTGCAGCGCAGGACCAGGGTGGCGGCGCCCTCGCCGGCCGGCTCGCGCCGGACCAGGCGGGCCAGGGGCTCGCGCAGGGTCCACAACGGATTCAGCTGGCCCGCCCAGAAATCGAACAGCGACGGCGACAGCCAGCGGTACGGGGAAAACAGGGAGGGACGGATCACAGCGCTCATGGGCGCACTATACGGCCGCACATACACCTGTGTATACATGTGTATATTGCTCCGGATTGGGTATGATTCAGCCTTGCCCCTCCGGAAGTGCCATGGCCGCCGCCACAGTTCTGTCGCCGCCCGAAGATGCCAACAGCCCGGCCCGCCGTACGGTGAGCCGCGAGGATCTGTTGGCCGCCGCGCTGAAACTGATCGGCCCGCACCGCAGCCTGTCCACGCTGAGCCTGCGCGAAGTCGCGCGCGAAGCTGGCATTGCCCCGAACAGCTTCTACCGGCAGTTCCGCGACATGGACGAACTGGCCGTGGCGCTCATCGACGTGGCCGGCCGCTCACTGCGCACGATCATCGGCGAAGCGCGCCAGCGCGCCACGTCCAGTGCGACCAGCGTCGTGCGCGTATCGGTGGAAACCTTCATGGAGCAGCTGCGCGCAGACGACAAGCTGCTGCACGTGCTGCTGCGCGAAGGCGCGGTGGGCTCGGATGATTTCAAGCACGCGGTTGAACGCGAACTGCACTATTTCGAAGAAGAGCTGCAGCACGACCTGGTTCGCCTGGCCGCGCTGGACGGCGCCAAGCTCTACAAGCCGGAACTGGTGGCCACCGCCATCACCCGCCTGGTGTTTGCCATGGGCGCCACCGCGATGGACCAGCCGCCGGAGAAAGACCCGGAGCTGATCGAACAGATTTCCACGATGATCCGCATGATCATCGTCGGCGCCCGCAGCCCGGCCGCGTTCCGCCGCGGCCGCTAAGCACCGGGGTCGGATCCGTTTCCACGGGAAACGGCTCTGACCCCATGCCGACCAACGGTCGGCACCCACCAACAGCAGTGACCAACTGGCGCGCCGGAAATCGATAGTCGAGCAAGCTCGACTCTACAAATTCCGCTTCCTGGAGGGGTCAGAGCCCGTTGCGTCGCAACGGGATCCGACCCCGTGCCGACCAACAGGAGCGTCATGCCGTTCCGACAGCTCGCGGCCAATTGTCGAAGGCGGGGTGGGTCCGGTTGAGGGGGCGTGAGCCGCATGGATGCGGCGACCGAGCTTACATGGACGTACTTGCAGCGTCCCCCTCAACCGGACCCACCCCGCCATCCCACGGATAGCCCGCTTTTGACGTGGACGTGGACGTGGACGTTGATTGTGCGGGTGCAGGGCAGCAAGCCCTGCCCCAAAGCCTCAGCCCGCCCCGCCCTCGGCCTTGCGCACGAACGCTTCAAACAGCGCCAGCGTCTGCTCGCTCACATGGTGCTCGATGCCCTCGGCATCGCGCCGCGCCGTGTCCGGGTCGACGCCCAGCGCCAGCAGGAAGCGCTCCACGGTCTGGTGCCGCTCGCGGCTGGCGTGGGCCAGCGCCTCGCCTTCCGGGGTCAGGAACACGCCCCGGTACGGCCGCTGCACCACCCAACCATCACGGGCCAGGCGCCGCAGCATCTTCGCCACCGTTGGCTGCGCCACGCCCAGGCGGGTGGCGATGTCAACCTGGCGCGCCTCGCCGCCATCGGCCAGCAGGTCGGAGATCAGCTCCACGTAGTCCTCGACCAGCTCCATCCGGTGTGCCTCGCGCACCTGCCGGAAGCTCTCGACCTGGCGCTCGGCCTCGATCAAGGGGGGGTTCTTTGCCGATGTCGAAGCGCCTGTCTTGCCCACGCGTGTGCCTGTCCTGCCGAGGTATTCCGGATCTGAACCTGAATTCTGGACCAGTGACGCAGCAAAGACGATTGTTTCACATTGCTAATGGATATAGCAGTGGCTATATTGCAACCATGAACACCGTCGCGCCCACCGACTCCCCGGCCGCCCCTGCAGCCAGTCTCGGCGCGCTCAACGCCTCGGTGGCCGTACCCGAAAAGGGCCACTGGTGGTTCCGCCTGCTGGCCTTCATCGGCCCCGGCTACATGGTCTCGGTCGGCTACATGGACCCGGGCAACTGGGCCACCGACCTGGCCGGCGGCTCGCGCTTCGGCTACCTGCTGCTGTCGGTCATCCTCATCTCCAACCTGATGGCGGTGATCCTGCAGGCCTTGTCGGCCCGGCTGGGCATCGCCACCGGCATGGACCTGGCCCAGGCCTGCCGCGCGCGCTACCCCAAACCGGTAAACCTTGCGCTGTGGGGCCTGTGCGAAGCAGCGATCATCGCCTGCGACCTGGCCGAGGTGATCGGCACCGCCATCGCACTGAAGCTGCTGTTCGACCTGCCACTGCTGTGGGGCGCGGTGATCACCGCACTGGACACGCTGCTGGTGCTGCTGCTGATGAACCGCGGCTTCCGCGCGCTGGAAGCCTTCGTCATCGCCCTGCTGATGATCATCTTCGGCTGCTTCCTGGTGCAGATCGCACTGGCCGCACCGCCGGTGATGGAGGTGCTGGGCGGCTTCATCCCGCGCACGCAGGTGGTCACCGATCCGCATGCGCTGTACATCGCCATCGGCATCATTGGTGCCACGGTGATGCCGCACAACCTCTATCTGCACTCGTCCATCGTGCAGACGCGCGCGTATCCACGCACCGATGAAGGGCGCCGCAGCGCACTGCGCTGGGCGGTGACCGACAGCACCATCGCCCTGACCCTTGCCCTGTTCATCAATGCCAGCATCCTGATCCTGGCGGCTGCCGTCTTCCATGCCAACGGCCGGTTCGACGTGGAGGACATCGAGCAGGCGCATCAACTGCTGGCACCGATGCTGGGCGTAGGCCTGGCCTCGACCCTGTTCGCGGTGGCCCTGCTCGCTTCAGGCCTGAATTCCACAGTGACCGCCACCCTGGCCGGACAGATCGTGATGGAAGGGTTCCTGCACCTGCGCCTGCCCCCGTGGCTGCGCCGGTTGATCACCCGGGCGCTGGCGATCATCCCGGTGGTGGTGGTGATCCTGCTGTTCGGCGACCAGGGCGCGGTGAAGCTGCTGGTGCTGAGCCAGGTGGTGCTGTCGATGCAGTTGCCATTTGCGATCATTCCGCTGGTACGTCTCGTGACCGACAAGGCCACGATGGGCGCGCTGGTGGCCCCGCGCTGGCTGGGCAGCATCGCCTGGGTGATCGCCGTGGTGATCGTCACGTTGAACGTGAAGCTGCTGGTGGATACCTTCGCCGGCGCGTAACCCGCAGGGGTCGGATCCCTTGCCGCAGGCAAGGGCTCTGGCCCCAGCCTTTCATCACGCATCGCGCGAACGGCAGCCGAGCATGGGCTCGGCTCTACAGTAGATCCACGCCATGCGTGGATGCCCATCCTGCACCGCGCAAGCGCTACAGATGCAGCGCGATCGCGGCTTCTATCTGCTGCGGCGACTGGAATCCTGGCAGGCGCTGCCGCTCGTCACCATCTCGGAACAACGACAGCGTCGGCGTCTGCCGCAGCCCCAGTTCGCGGAAGAACGCTTCGCCCAGCACCTCCAGCTGCACGCGCAGCAGCGTCGTGCCCTGCCCTGCCACGCTGTTGGCCACGCGGTGCAGCGACATCTCCAGCATCCGGCAGCCCGGGCACTGGTCCTTGTGGAAATCCACCAGCACCCGCGGGTGCTCGGCCAGCAGCTGCTGGAACTGCTCAGGCGTGGTGGCGTCGATGATCTGCATCGCAGGTGCTCCTGTAGTGGGCCAGGACCGTATCGGTCCAGGCGTCGATGGCCGCGGCGTGGCGTTCGCCATGCGGCATCTGTTCGATTTCCAGCGGCGGGTAGCTGCTGTTGAAGTAGCGGATCAACCGGTGCACGGCGCCGCAGTAGTACTCCTGCCCCCACTGCGTTTCGCCGGTCCCGAACACCGCCAGCTGGCGTGGGCGCTGGCCGCGCTCGGCGATGCCGGCCACCCAGGCCTTCATCTCCGAAGGCGTCCGCCCGGCGTTGTCGGTCCAGCAGCCCAGCAGCACCAGGTCGGCTTCATCGGCGGCCAGCGGCGCGGCCGCGCGCAGGTCATCGGCCTCCTGCCAGTGCACCACATGCCCGGCCGCCTGGCAGCGCGCCTGGATGTGCCGGCCCAGCTCGCGGGTGTTGCCACTCAACGAGGCCACCACCAACAGGATGCGCAGCGCCGCGCCCGGCTCAGAGGTCGTCGAAGCCGTTGTCGACGTTGGTCTTCTTGTAACTTGCATTGCGCATCTCGAAGAAGTCGGTCTTGGTTTCGGTGAAGTTGTCGGCGTAGGCCTTGATCCACGGCATCACGTTGTCGGTGGTGTCGCTGTACAGGCGCTCGATGCCCAGCATGCCGGCCATCTTGTTGGCGCGGTACTTCACGTAGCGGGTCATCTCCTCGACGTCGATGCCGTCGATGCCGTCCAGCACTTCCGACGACCACTGGGTTTCCAGCTCGATGGCGTGCTCGAAGGCCTGGTGCACGTACGCCGTCAGTTCGTTGGTCTGCAGCTCCGGGTTCTCGCCGATGATGGCGCGGATCAGCTCGCTGATGAACTTGGTGTGGGCCAGCTCGTCGCGGTTGATGAAGCTGATGATCTTGCCGGTACCGGTCATGCGGTTCTGCCGGACCATGTTGTAGAAGTACGCAAAACCGGAATAGAAGTTGATGCCTTCCAGGATCGACGACTGGATCAGCGACTTCAGCAGGGTCTCGGCGGTCTTCTCGCGCATGAAATCGTCATACGCCCCCATGATCGGCGCATTGCGCTTGATGATGGTCGGATGGGTGCGCGCCAGTTCGAACACGCGGTTCTGGTTGGGCAGGTCGGTGATCGAGGCCAGCACGTAGCTGTAGCTCTCGTTGTGGATCACTTCCTGCTGGCCGATGATCGCCGCGTTGGCATGTGCCGCCGGGTCGGTGATGTACTCGGCCACGTTGTAGATGAAGCGGGTCTGCGGCGAATCGAGCGTGGCCAGCAGGCCGATGATCGAGTCGTAAGCGTTCTTCTCGCGCCCGGACAGCTCGCCGTACTGGCGCGCGTCCAGCTTCATGTCGACCTCGTCGGGGATCCAGAAGTTGGTCGACAGCTCCTTGTAGGCCCGATAGAACGACGGGTACGGAATGTCGTTCCAGTTGAGGATGCCACTGGTGCGTCCGTTGATGATGCCGGTGCTGCGGTTGGGATGGCGTGGTTCGAGGATCTTGATGCGGTCGAGGGGGGTTGCCATGGTCTTACCTGCAGGGGGTAGCGCCGGGCCATGCCCGGCGGAATGAATGACGGTCGCGCGATGCGCTCGCCGGGCGTGGCCCGGCGCTACCGTGGGTCGTCAGCTGGAGCACCACTCGCATTCGCTGATGTCGATGTCGTTGGAGCGCACGTAGTAGGTAGTTTTCAGGCCCTCGCGCCACGCGCTCAGGTGCAGCTCCAGCAGGGTGCTTGCGCGGATGGTGCTGGGCACGTACAGGTTGAAGCTGATGGCCTGGTCGACGTGGCGCTGGCGGCGGGCGTTCTGCCGCACGCTGGCGAACTGGTCGACCTTGTAGGCGCCCTTCTCGTAGTAGGGCCACGTCTCCAGCGACAACCCCGGTGCGGCCACGGGCCGGCGGAAGTCCTTCTTTTCCTCGTAGTAGAACGCGCTGTAGATCGGATCGATCGACGCGGTGGATCCGGCGATCTGCGCGGTACTCATGTTCGGCGCCACCGCCAGCAGCCAGCCGTTGCGCAGGCCATGCGTGGCCACGTCGCGGGCCAGGCTGTCCCAGGCGGCGCCTTCGTAGCGGCGGTCACGGAAATAGGCACCGGTCTGCCAGTCGCTGCCCGCGAACATCGGGTAGCTGCCCTTTTCGCGCGCCAGCTGCAGGCTGGCCTGGATGGTCAGGAAATTGATGCGCTCGAACAGCGTGTCCGACAGCGTCTCGGCCTCTGCCGTCTCCCACTGGATGCCCTGCTGCGCGAGCAGGTGATGCCAGCCGAAGGTGCCCAGCCCGATGGCGCGGTACTTGCGGTTGGTGATGGTGGCCTGCGGTACCGGCAGTGCATTGAGGTCGATGACGTTGTCGAGCATGCGCACCTGGATGGGAATCAGCCGCTCCAGCACATCCTTGGCCAGCAGATCGTCCGGTGCGGTGATGGCCCGTCCGAGGTTGATCGAGGACAGGTTGCAGACCACGAAATCGCCGGCGCGGCGCGTGGTGACGATCTGGTCGCCGCTGACGATCTCCTGGATCATCCGCGTCGGGCTCATGTTCTGCAGGATCTCGGTGCACAGGTTGCTGGAATAGACCATGCCCGCGTGCTTGTTCGGGTTTTTGCGGTTCACTTCATCGCGGTAGAACAGGAACGGGTTGCCGGTCTCCAGCTGGCTGACCATGATCCGCTTGAACAGGTCGATGGCACGCACCGTGCGGCGGCTGATGCGTTCGTCGCCCACCAGTTCGGCATAGCGGTCGCGGAAGCTGCCCGCACCCCGCGTCTCATCGTAGAAGTCCTGCAGGTACCAGCCCTTGGCCTGCTTCACCTCGTGCGGGTCGAACAGGTACCAGTCGGCCCGGCGCTCCACCGCCTCCATGAACAGATCGGGCACGCAGACCGCAGTGAACACGTCATGCGCGCGCAGCCGCTGGTCGCCATTGTTCAGGCGCAGATCGAGGAACGCCTCGATGTCGCGATGCCAGATGTCCAGATACACCGCCACCGCGCCCTTGCGCTGGCCGAGCTGATCGACCGACACGGCGGTGTTGTTGAGCTGCTTGATCCACGGCACCACGCCGCCGGAGGAATTGGGCACGCCGCGGATCGGCGCGCCGCTGCTGCGCACATAGCCGAGGTAAGCACCCACGCCGCCACCGTGCTTGGACACCCGGGCGATATCGGTGTTGGAGTCATAGATGCCCTGCAGGCTGTCATCCACCGTATCGATGAAGCAGCTGGACAGCTGCCCGCCGACCTTCCCGGCGTTGGCCAGGGTCGGCGTGGCCACCGTCATGTACAGGTTGGACAGCGCCCAGTAGGCCTCGCCCACCAGCTGCATGCGGCGTTCCCTGGGCTTCTCGTCCTGCATCAGGTACAGCGCGATGGTCAGCCAACGCTCCTGCGGCAGTTCGTACACCTCGCGGCTGCGATCGCTGGCCAGATAGCGCGTGGCCAGCAGGTACAGGCCGTTGTAGGCGAACAGGCGGTCGCGCTCGGGCTCGATCATCTGGCCGGCCTGCTGCAGTTCGTCCTTCGAATAGCAGCGCAGGATGTCGTTGCTGTACACGCCGCGGTCGGCCAGGCTTTCCTGCAGGCCCACGTAGGAACCGTATTTCAGGCTGACATCGTAGAAGCGGTTGCGGCTGGCACGCTTGTACAGCCGGCGCAGGTACAGCCGCGCGGCGAACTGCTCCCACTCCGGCGCCACCAGGTCCACGCGCGATTCGGCCTCGCGGATCAGCAGGTCCACCAGGTCATCGGCGCTGATGCTGGGCTTGCGCTCGACCATCGCCTGCACCACGCGGCGGTAGTCGCCCACGTCCAGCTGCGGGAACTCGGCGTGCACGCTGTCGATGCTGCGCTGCAGGCGTCCGGCGTCGAACGGCAGCCGGCGGTTGCCCGCTTCCTTGGTGATCCAGGTCGGCACGTGCTCGCCTGCAGCGCGCAAAGCGTCGCCGGCGCCGGCCAGATCGGCCGTGCGGTAGGTGTTGTCGGTCATGGTGGTGGAACTCCAGGCTCGCACGCGCGGTGGCGGTCGATGCCATGGCGGCCCAGCACGCGATACCGGCGCACGGGGCGATCGGGGATGTAAGCCAAAGCGCGGGAACACGAGGTCGTCGGCGATAGCCTGCGCCTGCGGCCGGTATCCGGGCCGTGGGGGCGACCTGTGTCCGCACGATGGCGGCCGCGTCGACACGGCAAGCCTTCAGGGGCGGGCCGCGGGACGTTTGCTGCATGTCCGGCGGCGGCGGCTGACCGGGGGTGACGGCCACAACATAGTGGGGATGGGTCGAACCGTCAACACAAGATGCGGTAATCACGACATGCCGCGACGATCCGTCGCAGGATGCCGTGTTGCACCACCGGCGCCTTGTCCACGGCGCCGCCATCCCCAGTTGGTTACAACCTCCTTTTCAACCGGAAGTCCCCCATGCGTGCTGCCCAGTACACCGCCTTCGGCGATCCCGCCACCGTCCTTGCCATCGCCGATGTCGCCCTGCCCGAGCCCGGCCCCGGCGAGGTACGCATCCGCACCACGCTTGCCTCCATCCACAACCACGACCTGCTGACGGTGCGCGGCCTGTATGGCTACAAGCCGACCTTGCCTGCAGTCGGCGGCAGCGAAGCACTGGGCGTGGTCGATGCCCTCGGCGAAGGCGTGCAGGGCCTGCAGGTCGGCCAGCGCGTTGCCGCTGCGTCGGTGCATGCCACCTGGGCCGAGGCGTTCATCGCGCCGGCGCGCATGGTCATCCCGATGCCGGACGCCATCGCCGATGAAACCGCGGCACAGTTGATCGCAATGCCGCTGAGCGCCCTGATGCTGCTGGAATTCCTGCACGTCGAGGCCGGCCAGTGGATCGTGCAGAACACCGCCAACGGCGCCGTCGGCAAATCGCTGGCGATGCTGGCGCGCGCACGCGGGGTCAACGTGGCCAACCTGGTGCGCAATGCCAAGGCGGTCGCGCAGCTGCAGGCGCTCGGTATCGACCACGTGTTTGATACGTCGCAGGACGGCTGGAAGGACCGCGTGCGCGCGGCCACGGGCGAAGCGCAGGCGGCCGCTGCGGTCGATTCCATCGGTGGCGATGCCAGCGCCGATCTGGTCGAGCTGCTTGGCCTGCACGGCACCCTGGTCTCGTTCGGCGTGATGAGTGGCGAGGCGATGCGCATTCCCGCCAGCGGCCTGATCTACAAGGAAGCCACGGTGAAGGGCTTCTGGGGCAGCAAGGTCAGCCAGGCGATGCCGGTGGAAGACAAGCGCCGGCTGGTGGGCGAACTGCTGCAGCGCGCGGCCAGCGGCGAGCTGACCCTGCCGGTGGACGGCATCTTCGCGCTGGATGACATCCAGGCCGCGGCCACTGCAAGCGCGCAGCCGGGGCGCGGCGGCAAGGTGCTGCTGCGGGTCTGACAGACCCGCCGTCCGCACCCGCTTTCGTAGAGTCGAGCTTGCTCGACGGCTTCTGGCAACGGCAGTCGAGCAAGCTCGACTCTACGTAGCGCCGGGCCATGCCCGGCGGTCGTGCATCAACGGCTCAGATGCAGGAACTGCAGGTGCCGTTCGTACTGGCTGATGATGTCGTTGATGATCTGCTTGCGGCTGTAGCCGACCAGGTCGTAGTCCTGGCTGCCTTCGAACAGGTGCACTTCGGCGCGGTAGTAGCGCTGGTTGCGCAGCTGCTGGGCAGCGAACGATGGCGTCAGGTAGCCGCTGAGGATCACCCGGTACAGGAAATCCTGCTGCTCGCCGTGGTTGACCGACAGTTCCATGTCGCCCGCCTCGAAGCGCGTGGCCACATCCCAGCCCTGCCCGCGCAGCTGCTCGGCCACCGCTTCCATCGCCGGCTTCACCGTATCGTCCATGAAGCGGTAGACCTGGTCGCGCACCGGGAAGTGCATGGCCTGGCTCAGGCGCTGGCGCCAGCCCTGGTGGTGGCGGTCATCGCCGATCAGCGGTGAGGGCCGGAACTGCTGCGCGCGCTCGCGGTGCGATTCGTCACTGAAGGCGCGGGTCAGGCCCCACATCATCAGCAGCAGCACCGCCGAGAACGGCAGCGAGGCCAGCACCACCGCCGATTTCAGCGCATCGATGCTGCCGGCCAGCAGCAGGCCTGCGGTGAGCACCGCGATGACCGTGCCCCAGAACACGCGCAGCCAGCGCGGGCCGTCGTCCTCGGGCGCACCGCCGTGCGAGGACAGCGTGGACAGCACCACCGCGCCCGAATCGGCCGAGGTGACGAAGAAGATGAAGCTCACCAGCACGGTCACCGCAATCACCACCCGGCTCCATGGGTAGCCATCCAGCAGCGCGTACAGCACCGTGGGCGGATCATCCACCGCCAGCTGTGCCAGCTGCTGCTGGCCATGGTGCAGCACCTGGTCCAGCGCACTGTTGCCGAAGATCGACAGCCACGCCAGGGTGAAACCGAGCGGTATCAGCAGCACGCCGAACACGAATTCGCGGATGGTGCGGCCACGCGAGATGCGCGCGATGAACAGGCCCACGAACGGCGCCCAGCCGATCCACCAGGCCCAGTAGAACACCGTCCAGCCACCCAGCCACTGCGGGCGGCCGCCATAGGCATACACGTCGAAGCTTTTGCCGACCACGCTGCCCAGGTAATCGCCCAGGTTCTGCATGAGCGTGCTGAGCAGGTACTGGGTGGGGCCGGCGCACAGCATGAACAGCACCAGCGCGATGGCCAGCAGCATGTTGATGTTGGCCATCCAGCGCACGCCCTTCTCCACCCCGGACACGGCCACCGCCACGGCGGCGCCCATCATGCTCGCCACCAGCAGGATCTGCACCAGGTTGGAGTGCGGCACGTTGAACAGGTGGGTCAGGCCGGCGTTGAGGTGCAGCACGCCGAAACCCATGTCGGCACCGATGCCGAACACGGTGGCGACGATGCCCAGTGCATCCACGGTGTAGCCGATGGGGCCGTTGATGCGCTTGCCGATGAGCGGGTACAGTGCCGAGCGCAGCGCCAGCGGCAGGTTGTGGCGGTAGGCGAAATAGGCCATCGCCATGGCCGCCAGCGCGAACACGCCCCAGCCATGCAGGCCCCAGTGCAGGAACAGCAGCTGCATGGCCTGCCGCGCGCCTGCCTCGCCGGCGGCGGCCTCGCCCTGCGGCGGCTGCAGGTAATGGGTCAGCGGCTCGGAAACGCAGAAGAAGAACAGGGTGATGCTGATGCCGGCGGCGAACAGCATGCCGGCCCACGAGAGATAGCTGAATTCCGGCTCATCGTGGTCGGCACCGAGCTTGATGCCGCCGTACTTGGACAGCGCCACGCCCACCACGAACACCAGGTACAGGGTCATCGCCAGCAGGTAGTACCAGCCGACGTTGAGTGCGGCCCAGTCCTGCGCCTTCAGCAGCAGGCGGCCGGCCCCCAGCGGGAACAGGCTGACGAACAGTGCGAAGGCAACGACAACGATCGCCGCGAAGGCGAAGACAGGCCGGAGAGTGCGCACCGGGGTGTGTTGAGGCTCCAGTGCTTCCATCGGCAGCCTTCTCCGGTCGATCAGGGATTAGCCGACCGAGTCTGCATGAACGGCAGTGGACGCAGGATGAAGTGCGGGGTTGCAACGACAGCCCGCCGACAGGTGCCGCGTGCTATCACGCGCGCGCCGCGCCGCTCAGCCCATCACGTGTACACCGCACAGCTTGTTGCCATCCGGATCGCGCAGGTAGGCCAGGTACAGCTGGCGCCCCGCCTTGTGGCGCACACCGGCCGGCGCTTCAATGGCGCTGCCGCCCTGGGCCACGCCGGCATCCTGCCAGGCATGCACCGCCTGCGGGGACTGCAGCGCGAAACCAATGGTGCCGCCGTTGGCGTGGCAGGCCGGCTGGCCATCGATGGGTGGGGTGACGATGAACATCCGCCCCTCCTTGATGTAGACCAGTTTGCCGTCCTCGTCAGTCATGCCCGGGCGCCCGCCCATGGCGACGAACAGGGCGTCGTAGAAACGGCGCGAGATCGCAAGATCGTTGGAACCGACGGTGATGTGGCTGAACATGGCGGGCACTCCATTGCGGGATGCCTGCAGTGTCGGCCCCCCCATCGCGCGCCGCAATCGCCGCCGCTCAGGCGGTGCTGAGCAGCAGGACCGCAGCGGTGACCAGGGCGATGCCCACCCAGCCGATGGGGCGCAGCCGGTTGCCGAACAGCAGGCGGCCGCAGGTGGCCGTGCCGATCACACCGATGGCACCCCACAACGCATAGGCCGTGGCGAGGTCGATGTGGCGCACTGCCTGGCCCAGCATCGCGAAAGCGATCCAGACCAGCACGATGGCCCCGGCACCCCAGCGCCAGCGGCGGAAGCCATCGGATCGGGCCACCATCATGTTGGCGGCCACGTCGATCAGGGCCGAACAGATCACGAAAAACAGTGCGGTCATGTTCATGCGTGCGCCTCCCCCAGGGTGACGCAGACGATGCCGACCACCGCCAGCCCCAGGCCGGCCAGCTGCTGCAGCGACAGGTGCTCGCCGAACACCCACACACCGACCACGGTCAGCAGGGTCAGGCCCAGGCCTTCCCACACGGCATAGGCCACGCCCACCGCGATGCGGCGCACCGACAACGCCAGGAAGTAATACGACAGGGCCAGTGCGGCCGCCATCACCGCATAGCCGACCCAGCCGCCATCGCGGGCGGCGTGGGCCATGAACGACGTGCCGACCACTTCGGCGACGATTGCCACGGTCAGGCAGGCCCAGGCGACCAGCGCGCCACGGGCAGGAACAATGCGGGACATGGGGAACTCCTTGTGGCCGCGCCGGAGCCGGAGGGTAGATCCACGCCGTGCGTGGAAGCGCGCTGCCTGCCGCAGGAGGGCGGTAGGCACGGGAGGCAGTATCATCGCCTTTTACGTTGGCCCCAAGATGGATTCCATCGACAGGAGCGATGGATCGATGCCCTACTCTCCCGAATCCCTGCAGGCCTTCGTCGAGGCCGCTGCGCTTGGTTCGTTCTCCGCAGCGGCACGTCGCCTGCGCAAGACCCAGTCCACCGTCAGCACCGCCATCGCCCATCTGGAAGCCGACCTGGGCGTGGCCCTGTTCGACCGCAGCGCGCGCTACCCGCAGCTGACCGAAGCCGGGCGCGAGGTGCTCGGACACGCGCAGGAGATCCTCGCCGCCGACCAGCGCCTGCAGCAGTTGAGCGTACGCCTGGCCGCGCCCATCGAGCCGCGGCTGACCGTGGTGTTCTCCGATGTCTACCAGCTCGACCCGGCGCAACGCGTGCTGCAGCGTTTTGCTGAGGCGTTTCCCGAGGTGGAGCTGGAATGGCTGGATGCCGAAGGCCGCGATGTGCTGGAGATCGTCGCCAGCGCGCGCGCCGACCTGGGCCTGCTGCCACGACAGGACCGCTATCCCGATGCGCTGCTGGCGCAGCCGCTGGCCCACCACAGCGAGCTGGCGATCTACGTGGCCCTCGAGCATCCGCTGGCACGGGCCGGCACGCGTGCTTCGCAGCAGCTGGCCCGGCACCGGCAGGTGCGGCTGAGCGCGCAGGCCGACCACGCACGCGCCGCCGCTGGCCGGGTGTGGACGGCCTCGGACTACCTGATGGTGATGGAGATGGCCGAGGACGGCATCGGCTGGGCTGAACTGCCGCGGGCACTGGTGCAGCGCTACGACCGCGGGCGGCTGCTGGAGCTGCGCCTGCCCGGCTGGCCGCGGCGCATCCACAGCGACCTGGTGCGCAGCCGCGACAGCCCGCCAGGGCCGGCCGCGTTGTGGTGGGCCGACGCATTGGGGTGATCGCGAGGAGGTTGTCCCGCGATTGCCGGCCAGCGGCCGGCACTCCCCATCAGTAGATCCACGCCATGCATGGATGCGAAGGATTTCAACCGGTCAACGGTGGGCCAGCGCGTACTCCAGCGCCGAGCGCACCGCCGCCACCTGCGCGTCGTTGCACTGCTCCGGCGTCGCCCGCGGGCTGTCCGGGTAGACCTCGGTGGTGGTGGTGTACTTCGCACCGGTGATGCCCGCGCACAGCGCCAGCTTCACCAGCGGGTACTCGATGACGCCGTGGGCGACCACCGGCGAACCGATGATCTCGTTCTTCTCATCCGCCGGAGCGATGTGGGTCACCTGCTCGACCGCAGCGATCACTGCCTGCTGGAACGCCGGCTGCGGGTTCTCGCTGTCATCGACCAGATAGAAGCCATCGGGAATCAGGCCCGGCTCGAACGGCTTGCCATCGCGCGCGGCCAGCGCCGGGCGGAACTCGCTCTCGTCGCTGTCGGTGGTCTCGTGCAGGTCGATGTGCAGCGCGAACTGGCCCTGGTACGGGGCGATCAGCGCGATGACGGCGGTCGATTCACGGGCCGGGCCATCAACGCGGAAATTGCGGTTCGGGTCGATCGCATCGTAGTTCCAGCGGTTGATGCGCTCGAAGCCCCACGGGTTCACGCACGGCGCCACCAGCAGGTTGGCCTTGCCGGCGTAGTCGGCCGCGTGCTGTTCCAGGAAATCCAGCGCCCCCATCACGCCGCTGGTCTCGTAGCCGTGCACGCCACCGGTGACCAGCGCCGCCGGCAGGGCCGGGTTCCAGTCGTGGCTGCGCAGGGCGAACAGGGTGTAGGTCTCACCGGCATAGTCGAGCTGGCCATAGGCCACCTTCTCGAAGCGGCCGGCCAGCGCTTCGATGCGCGGCAGCACTTCCTGGTCATAGCGGCGCAGGCGCTGCTGGCGGCCGCGCCACTGCTCCCGTTCCGCCGTGCCCCACGGCTGGCCAGGGGTTCCGACGGGATAGAAAGCGGCAGTGGACATGGCAGATCTCGGCAGTCAGGAAACAATCTTCCACTTTACCACCGGGCCATTCAGGCCACGGCCGCGCCTCCCCCGGAAGACGCATTCCATTGGCGAATGGAATCAGCAATAATTCTCATTTACGACCCTTCCGCGCCCGCCTCCATGCCCTTCCGAATCCTGCCCCCGGCCCGCCTTCCCCTGGCCGCCGCCCTGACCCTGTGCCTGTCCGCCACCGCCTTTGCGCAGGACAGCGCCACCACCCTGGACAGCATCCAGGTCTCCGGCAGCTGGCTGGGCACCGGCCTGCACGACAGCGTGAAAAGCTTCGCCGGTGCCCGCACCGTGGTCGACCGCCAGCGCATCGACGCCAGCGGCGCAGCCAGCATCGGCGATGCCATGCGCCGCATTCCCGGCGTGCAGGTCACCGACAACTCGGGCACGGCGGGCAGCTCGGTCTCGCTCAACATCGGCGTGCGTGGCCTGACCGGCCGCTACTCGCCGCGCTCGACCGTGCTGCTGGACGGTGTGCCGCTGGCAGTGGCGCCCTACGGCCAGCCGCAGCTCTCGTTTGCCCCGACCAGCCTGTCCAACATCGAGTCCATCGATGTGGTGCGCGGCGGCGGCGCGGTGCGCTACGGGCCGCAGAACGTCGGCGGCATCATCAATTTCAGCACCCGTGCCATCCCCACCGAGGCCGGCCTGCACGGCGAAGCCGGCGTGCGCTACACCGCCAACGACCACGGCGGTGGTGACAGCACCCAGTACAACGCCTTCCTGGGCGGTACCGCCGACAACGGCCTGGGCCTGGCCCTGCTGTACTCGGGCCAGGACGGCCGCGGCTGGCGCCAGGGCAGCGATGACCGCTTCGACGACCTCGCGCTGAAGTTCGCCTATGCCATCGACGAGCAGCAGGAGCTGCGCGCGAAGCTGTCGTACTACGATGTGCGCTCGCTGACCCCGGGCGGCCTGACCCGCGCCCAGTACGAGGCCGATCCGTTCCAGAACACCCGCCCCACCGATTTCTGGAAAGGCCACCGCACCGGCATCGACCTGGGCTACACCAATACCCTGTCGGCCAACAGCGAATTCGAAGTGCTGGCGTATTACAACGAAAGCAACCGCGCCAGCTCGCTGATCAATGCCGCCAACACCCAGCTGACCGTGCAGCCGCGCGACT
Source organism: Stenotrophomonas sp. ZAC14A_NAIMI4_1 (assembly GCF_003086915.1). Taxonomy (NCBI): domain Bacteria; kingdom Pseudomonadati; phylum Pseudomonadota; class Gammaproteobacteria; order Lysobacterales; family Lysobacteraceae; genus Stenotrophomonas; species Stenotrophomonas sp. ZAC14A_NAIMI4_1. Next base: position 3,299,510 of record NZ_CP026002.1, on the reverse strand, counting down.
ACCGCGTGCTGGGCATCGAGCCGCGCTACACCCAGCGCCTGCGCTGGGGCAGCACGGTGCATGACATCACCGCCGGCTACCGCTTCCTGCGCGAGCGCGGCAACGACCGCAGCTACACCGTGGTCCGCCGCACCGGCGTGGAAAGCGCCATCACCCGCTTCGACAACGCCACCGATGCGCATGCGTTCTACGTCGACGACCGCATCGCCGTGGGCCAGTGGCGCATCACCCCGGGCGTGCGCATGGAGTGGATCGACATGGACCGCCGCCAGGCCGGCGGCGGCACCACCTTCAGCAGCCGCAACGACAAGGCACTGCCGTCGATCAACATCGCCTACCTGCTGACCCCGCAGCTGACCGTATTCGGCAACTACACGACCTCGTTCGGGCCGGTGCAGAACATCCAGCTGAATTCGCAGACCGCCAGCAACCCGCTGAACCCGGAAGTGGCCAAGACCACCGAACTGGGCGCGCGCTGGCAGGACGGCGCCCTGCGCGCGGAAGTGACCGTGTTCAAGATGCGCTTCGACAACCAGATCCAGCAGGTGCCGGGCATCACCCCGCCGACCTTCCAGAACATCGGTGCCACCGACCACAAGGGCGTGGAGAGCGCGCTGGAATACCGTTTCGCCGAGGACAGCGCACTGGCCGGGCTCGAGCTGTACGCGAACTACACCTGGACCAAGGCGATCCAGCAGTCCGGCGACAACCGCGGCCTGGACGTGCCCTTCTACTCGCGTGACACCGACAGCGTCGGCGCCCGCTACGCCCTCGCCGCCTGGACCTTCAACGTCTCCAGCACGCACCAGACCGGGCAGTTCTCCGATGCGGCCAACACCTGGGCCGAGAGCGCTGATGCGCGCGTGGGCCGGGTGCCGGGCGTGCGCCTGTTGAACGCGCAGGTGGCCTGGCAGGTGCCGGGCCTGGCTGACAGCGAGATCGCGCTGGGCGTGAACAACCTGGCCGACAAGCGCTGGTACACCCGCAACGTCGACGGCAACGCCGGGCGCATGGTGGCCGCGCCGCGCACCTTCTACGTGCAGGGCCGCTACCGCTTCTGAGCCCGTAGCCGCCCGATGCGGTGAGGGCAGCAATCACGGTGGCGGCGTATCATGCCGCCACCATGTCCTCCCACGCTTCGCCTTCCCGCCTGCATCTGGCCTTCCAGGGCCTGCGCCTGCGCCTGCGCGGCAGCGACCTGTGGTTCATCGCCCTGGCCCTGGTGGTCGGCCTGCTCGCCGGCGGCCTGACCCTGCTGCAATCGGGCATCGCGCGCTGGCTGCAGGCCGCGCTGTACGGCCTGGATGAAGGCATCCGCCTGAGTTCCCTGCCCTCGCTGCCGTGGACCGCCCTGCTGGTGCTGCCGCTGGGCGGCCTGCTGGTCGGCCTGGTCGCGCTGGCCGCCACCCGCCTCAAGCGCCCGCTGCTCGATGCGGTGGAAGCCAACGCCCTGCACGGCGGCCGCATGTCGATGCGCGACAACCTGATCGTGCTGACCCAGACCCTGATCTCCAACGGCTGCGGCGCATCGGTGGGCCTGGAGGCGTCGTACACGCAGATGGGCGCCGGCAGCGGCTCGCAGCTGGGCCGGGTGATGCGCCTGCGCCGCAATGACGTGCGCATCCTGGTCGGTGCCGGTTCGGCCGGTGCCATCGCCGCCGCCTTCGGTGCGCCGCTGGCCGGTGCGTTCTACGCCTTCGAGATCGTGATCGGTGCCTACACGCCCGCCGCCCTGGCGCCGGTGGCCGTGGCTGCACTGGCCGGTGCCTTCGTGGCCGACCAGGCCGGCATCGACGCCTATCTGCTGCCGGCCGCATCCACCATCGACGTGCGCGCCGCCGACTACGCCATCTACGGCCTGCTCGGCTGCTGCTGCGCCATGGTCGGCATCCTGGTGATGCGCCTGATCGCTTCGATCGAAGGCACGGTCAAGCGCAGCCCGCTACCGCTGTGGGGCCGCCCGGTGCTCGGCGGCCTGCTGCTGATTCCGCTGGCGATGGCCAGCCCGCAGGTGCTGTCTTCCGGCCACGGCGCGCTGCACCTGGACCTGACCACCCACCTGCCGCTGATCTGGATCGGCGCGCTGCTGACCCTCAAGTGCCTGGCCTCGGGCATCTCGCTGGGCTTCGGCTTCCGCGGCGGCCTGTTCTTTGCCTCGCTGTTCATGGGCACGCTGGTCGGTGCGCTGTTTGCCGGCCTGCTGGCGATGGCCACCGGCGTGCCGGTGATCGATGCCACTTCGGCCGCATTGGCTGGCATGGCCGCGCTGGCGGCCGCCGTGGTCGGCGCACCGATGACCATGGCCATGCTGGTGCTGGAAGGCACCCACGACTTCCTGCTGACCAGCGTGGTGATGAGCGCGGTGCTGGTGTCCAGCACGCTGGTGCGGCAGTGGTTCGGCTATTCGTTCTCCACCTGGCGCATGCATCTGCGCGGGGAAACCATCAAGAGCGCGCGCGACGTGGGCTGGGTGCAGAACCTCAATGCCGGGCGGATGATGCGCAAGGGCGTGGCCACCGCACCGGCCGACCTGGATACGGCCTCGTTCCGCCAGCGCTTCCCGCTGGGTTCGGGCGGCCGCGTGATCCTGGTGGACAGCGAAGGCCACTACGCCGGCATCGTGCAGATTCCGCGCATGTACGGCGATGGCGTGAAGCCGGACGCGGTGGTGGGCGACTATGCCGAGAACCGCGACGTTGCCCTGGCCGCCAACGCCAACGTGGTGGCGGTGATGCAGCGCTTCGACCAGACCCAGGCCGACGAACTGGCGGTGGTGGCCAGTGATGGCCAGGTGCTGGGCGTGGTCTCCGAAGCGTTCGTGCGCAAGCGCTACGCCGAAGAGCTGGACAAGCGCCAGCGCGAGTTGATGGGCGAACGCGTCGAAGACAGCGATTGACGTTCATCCACGCATGGCGTGTATCTACTGCCACGGATCCGGTTGATTCAGTAGATCCACGCCATGCGTGGATGGCAGAACCTGCGGCCGCTACAGCGCCTCGCCGGCGTCGGCCAGGCGTGATTCGATCAGCGCGTACCACTGCTGCAGCGTGTCGATCAGCATGTCCATCTCGGCATCGGCACGTTGCGCGCGCCCGCTGCGCAGGCAGGCCTGCGCGTCCTGCAGCTGGGTGAGGAACCCGGCCACGGTGTCGGCCTGCAGGATCAGGCCGGGAAGGCGCCGGCCGGGAAGGCGCACCACCGAGTGGTTGCCAAGCTGGCCATACACGCTGACTGTGGTTTCCGTCTTCATGGACAAGGGCAGGAATTGGGCATTCATCGCGTGCACCATGGAAAGACCTGGCCCGCCGGCAAGCGGAGATGACGGGGGAGACGCATCCACGCCGGCCGGCGGATCAGGGGGGAAACACGGGCGCCGGCAGGGCCGGCGGGGGCGCTCAGTCGAGCCGGGCGGTACCGGCGATCTGCACGCGGCGGTTCGGCGCCAGGCAGGCGATCAGCTCGCGCTGGCTTCGCTGCGTGCACTCCACGAGGGGGTCGGCGGCGCCGCGTCCTTCCGCGCTGATGGCCTGTGCAGGTACCCCGCCCTGCACCAGTGCCACCCGCACCGACTCGGCACGCCGCTGCGACAGCCGCTGGTTGTAGTCGGCGCCGCCGATACGATCGGTGTAGCCGACCACCTGGATCGACTGCACCTGGCTGGCTTCACGCACCTGTGCGAGCACGCCCTGCACCGCCGTCTGGCCTTCCTGGCTCAGCACGTCGCTGTCGAAGCCGAACAACGCATCGGCGGACAAGCGCAGCGGCTGGGCCGGCAGCGGCGCAGGCGCGGCTGCAACCGGCGGCGGCGGCGGCGGGTCAAGCACGGCCGCGCAGGCCTGCGGCTTCCAGTGCCCGGCCTGGGCGATGCCCTTGCCGTCGAATTCCACCTGGAACTGGCACGTGAAGTATTCCGCGCCCTGTGCGGTGCGGAAGTTGAACAGGTAATTCCACCTGCGCACGCCCCACATGCCTTCGTTGAAGTGCGGCGTGCCCAGCAGCGCGTACAGTTGGCGCTTGCTCATGCCAGGGGCGAAGCGGCGCAGGTCGGCCACGTCGGGATAGGTGCCTTCCTTCAGTGATGCCTTGCTGGCATCGGGAAAGCTGACCAGGGTGTCCGCAGCCGGCGATTCCCCGGCGGGTGCGGTGCTGCGGCAACCGGCCAGCAGGCCGGCGGCCAGGACCAGGATGAGCGACGCGGCGAACGGGCCGGGGCGCGAGGTGCGTTGGAACGTCATTGGGATTCCCCCTGTCGATGTGGTGGGCAGGGCCGGGCTGTCGCGCAGCCCGGCCCGCGCGCTTACCACTGGATGCCGGCGCCGACGGCTACGCCGGCTTCGCCACGGGTGTTGGTGGAACCGCTGAACTTGTAGATCCAGCGGCCGCCTTCGGAGACACCGGAGATGCCCAGCGCCATGCCCGATTCGCCGTTGTAGCTGCCCGCCGCGAACGAGGCCATGCTGCGACCCGCTTCACTGGGCTGCGGCAGTGCGGCGGTGGCCATGGCCGAGGCGATGCCGGCCGAAGCGCGGTTGTCGGTCTTGCGCAGTTCGCGCTCGAAGCCGCCCATGCGCTCGTCGGTGTAGGCCTTGGACCAGTCCAGGGTCTGCGACATGCCGGCCCTCAGCTGGTCGACGTTGACCGCATCGGTACCGGCGGTACCGGCCGCCACGTTGCGCACGGTGGTCGGGCCACCGGTGGTGCTGCCGAGGGTGACGCTGTTGAAGTTGGTGTCGCCGTTGACGGTGGTGTCGTAGCGCAGCGTGCCCTGCTGCGATGCCTGCAGCTGGCGCACGTTGACCGCATCGGTGGCCTGGGTGCCGTCGGCCACGTTGACCACCTGGCGTTCGGCACCGGCAGCGCCCACCGACACCGTGTTGGCGCGGTTGGCGACGGAGCCGGCGCCCAGCGCCACCGAGTTGTCGGCCTGCGCCTGCGCGCCATTGCCCAGCGCAGTGGAGTTGGCCCCAGCGGCGGTGGAGCCGGCACCACCGGCGGCGGAGTTGGCGCCGGTCGCGGCCGGGTCGGCCAGGTTGTTGCTGTTGTTGGCGCGGAAGCTGCCCGCCACGTTGGTGATGTTCTGGATCTTCTGGTCGGTGTAGGCCTTGGACTGGTCGATGGCGTAGTTCACGCCGTTGTTCAGTTGGCCCACGTTGGTGGCGTCGTGGTCATCGGAACCATCGGCCACGTTGGTGATCTTGCGCTCGGCACCACTGCTGCCCACCGAGACTTCACCGGCCGAGTTGCTGGCGCCGGCTTCGCCGTAGGCGCCGGTGTAACCGGTCTGTGCGCCGACGCTGGCGACCGAACCACTGCCCAAGGCCACGCTGTTGTCAGCGCTGGCGCTGGCGCCGTTGCCGACGGCCACGCTGGAGGCACCGGCCGCGCTGGCCTGCGGACCCACCGCCACCGCCTCGTCGCCGGTCGCGGTCGCTGCGGCGGCAGCCGAATTGACCGCCAGGTAGGGACTGGCGCTGCCATTGAGGATGCGCTGGTTGAGCGTGCGCAGCGAACCGTCGACCGCCGAGAAGGCGGCGGTGACGTTGCTGTAGTCGTTGAGCGAGATGCTGCCGTCGGTGGCGATGCTGGAAATGCTGAAGGACGGTGCGGTCCACTGCGAGGTGGTGCCGTCGTAGGTGGTGCTGCCACCGAAGTAGTTGGCGATGGTGGCGTGGGTGGCGAACAGCTGGTCGCCGGTGATGGCATCGCTGCTGCCGGCCTGGATGCTGCCAGCGGCCACGTTGGTCAGCGTCACCGCAGCGCCACCGGTACCGCTGAGGGTGACCGAATCCATCAGGTCACCGGTGCCATCCACATCGTATTTCACCGCACGCTTGTCCAGGTCGTCGGTCTGGTCGACCACGTTGGCCAGCGAATTGCTCACCGCATCGAAGGCACTGCCCACGTCGTTGTAGCTGCCCTGGCTGATGGTGCCGTTGGCGGCGACGTTGTTGATGTTGTAGGTCGGCGCGGTGACCACCCCGTTGCCATCCACCGTCGAACCGCCGCCCAGGTGGGTGGCCACGGTCTGGTTGGCGGCAAACAGCTGGGCGCCATTGATGGCTTCGCTGCTGAGCGCGCTGACTTCGCCCGGGCCCAGGTTGCGCAGGGTGGTGGCGGTGCCGCCCTGGCCCAGCGTGGCGCTGGCGTAGTCCACGCTGCCATCGGCGTTGAGGTCGTATCGCAGCGCGCCCTCCTCCGATGCCTGCAGCTGGCCCAGGTTGACCGCATCGGTCGCCTCGGTTGCTGCGGCGACGTGGGCGATCTGGCGTTCGGCACCGGCGGCGCCGACGGAGACGGTGTTGTCACGGTCGGCCAGGCTGCCTGCGCCGACGGCGATGCTGTTGGCGGCGGTGGCCTGCGCGTTGCTGCCGACGGCGATGGAGTCGCTGCCGGTGGCCACGGCTTCCACGCCGGTGGAGTTCACCCGCAGGTACTTGGTGCCGCCGTTGCGGATGTCGTTGATCTGCGTGTTGAGGTTCACCAGCGAGCCATCGACGGCGTCGAAGGCATCGGTGGCGTTCTCGTACGCGCCCTGCGCGATCGCGCCGTCTCCGGAGATGGTGCTGATCTCGAACAGCGGTGCGGTGAAGGCACCGGTGGCCGGGTCGAAGGCCGTGCGGCCGCCGAAGAAGCGCGTGATCGCATCATTGCTGGTGAACAGCTGGCTGCCGTTGACCGCTTCGGTGCTGGTGGCGCTGATCGCACCTGCGGCCAGGTTGCCCAGGGTGGTGGTGCCGGTGCCATTGCCCAGCGTGACACGGCGGTAGTCCGGGTCACCGTTGGCGTCCAGGTCGTAGGTCACGGCGACGTCACCCAGTGCATCGATCTGGCTGATCGCGCCCCTCAACTGGGCGACGTTGACCGCATCGGTGTTGGCACTACCCGCGGCCAGGTTGGTGATCTGCCGCTCGCCGCCGTTGGCGCTGCCCACGGACACTTCGCCGGCGGACACCTGCGCTGCGGTCAGGCCGTATGCGCTGTAGCTGGCCTGCGCGCCGCGCAGTGCAGCCGAGCGGTAGCCCAGCGCCACCGAATTGGCCTTGTCGGAGGTTGCCTCGGCGCCGAGCAGGGTCTGCCCGTTGGCGGTGCCGGAGGCGCTGTCGCCGACGATCACCGAATGGCCCATGCGCGCGGCATAGTCCGCGGTGGGCACGCCGGTGGGGTTGGTCGGATCGTTGGTGCCGTTGCCGGGGAAGGCGACGTTGGCATCGACCTTGGGCAGTTCGTGGCGTGCGTTGGCGCCGATCACCACTTCCCTGGAACCGTTGGCGAAGGCGCCGTCACCCATCAGCACCTGGTAATCCTGCGCCGGATTGACCGCCCAGCAGGAGATATCGGCCAGGCCGATATCCAGGCACTTGGCCGCCCAGTCCGGCGACTGGCCCGGCAGCAGCAGGCCGAGCAGCCCGCCCGGGTTGCCGTTGTTGATGTTGTAGATGTAGCTGTCCGAGGTGACGCCGCCGATCAGCGTGAGGTGGGAATTCCCACCGGTGACTGCACCGCCCAGGCCGTTGAGGGTGGTGCCGACCGGTGTGGCGTTGACCACCGGAATGCCCAGCACGTTGACCGTGGAATAGGTCTGCATCACGTTGGCCGTGCTGACCTTCAGGTTGCCGTTGGAGAGGTAGCCGGTGCCGCCGAACAGGCTGGCGGTGGTCGGGCCGATCAACGCGCTGACACCACCGACCAGGCCGCCGGTGCCGACGATCAGGCCGGCATTCGGATCGGCCGCTGCGGGTGCCTTCGGGCTGTTCGGCGGGATGGCCGACGGCTGGGTCAGGCCCAGGCCATCGAGGGTGTTGCCGAGCAGGCCACCCACGGCACCGCCGAGGTTGCCGACCGTGCCGTTGAGATCGCCGTTGACCAGGCTGCCGACGGCACCGCCGACACCGTTCAGCGCACTGCCGACGCCGGTGAGCAGGCCACCCAGGCCCAGCGAACTGGTCTGCGCGCCCACCACCGTGCTGCCGGCCAGTTTCAGGTTGCGGTCGGCGATGACCGGCTCGCCATCCGGACCCAGCACGCGCACCTTGCCGGCGACGGTGCCATCGAGCCCGGCAGTCAGTGCACGATCATCGGTGTCGCCCGGCAGTTCCTCCTTGGCCGGCAGCGTGGCCGACGCCGCAGCGCCTACCTTGCCCTGGCCTTCGATGGCATGGCCGGCCAGCGCCAGCTTTGCATCGACCTGGCCATCGACCGCGGCCTTCAGGCCGGACAGCGACGTGGTCGGCGTTGCCGCCACGGTTGCGGCGACCGCGGCCTTGGTATCGAGAGCCGCAACCGGCGTGCCCGCTACGCCCACATGGGCCTTGGCAGCGGCCGTGGTGGCCACGGCGAGCGGTGCCTGCGACTGCGGGGCCAGCTGCGCCGCCACGGCGGCTTCGACGCGGGTGCTGCTGCCCAGCCCGACCGACGCACGCACATCGGCCGCCACGCCCGGCGCGGCCACCTGCTGCGGCGCCTTGCCGGTGCCCAGTGAAACCTTGACCGTGGCCGGCAGTACATCGCGTACCACCGGCAGGCCGGTGGTGCTCAGCTGCAGCCCGATGCGCGCATCGGTGCTGATGGCCGGGCTGGTCTGCGCCTGGCGTGCGGCGGCGGCCAGTGCCACTTCGGCATCGACCTTCACCGGCATGGTCTGGGTGTACTTGGCCGCCAGTGCCTGCAGGTCACGCAGTGACTGATTGGCTTCAGTGGCGGCCGCTGTGCCGCTGGCGAGGACACTGAGCAGTGCCAGGGCCAGTGCGCTGGGCACCAGCAGTTTCGATTGCGGATCGCGGAGCGTGGTCGCCCCGCCATCGCCGGTGGCCAGTTCCGAGGCCACGACAAGAGCATTGAGCTGGCGGTTCCATACACGCCGGTAAATGCGGTTCATGAGCACTTCCCCCGTTGACGAACGACTTGAAATCCAGTGGGCATGCCGGTCGGCACGTGACTGACATTTCAGCGGTTTCAACGTTGGCGGGGCACTTCATTCCGGCACGGCAATCGCGCATTCCGGCAAAGCCACGGGCGGATTCGGCAGGCGGATATGCAGATTCGGCAGCGCGCCGGTTTCAGGCCGGTTGGCCGATCTGCGCGGGCGAACGCATCAGGGTATCGCGTGGCAGTTCGCCGAACACCTTGCGGTAGTTGTCGGCAAACCGGGACAGATCCCACAGGCCGCAGCTGAGCGCGATGGCCTTGACCGAGCGGCGGCTGGAATCGGCCATCGACAAGCTGCGGCACGCCGCGCACAACCGCAGCATCGACAGGTAGCGGTTGGGCGACACGCCGAACAGGTCCTCGAACGCATAGCGCAGGCCGCGCTCGCTGACCCCGGCCGCATCGCAGATTTCATTCATGTATATATTGCGCCGCAGGTTGAGCCGCATGAAGTTCTCGGCCCGCTGCGCGATCAGGTAGTGCGTCCGCCGCGCCCGGGTGAAGCCGGGCCGATCGCCGGGCCCCGCCGCCAGCAGCGCCTGGATGTGTTCATGCAGCAGGCGGTCGGTCTCTTCCGGCTGCAGGGCGGTGCCCTGCCCCAGCTGCGCGTGCAGCTGCAGGTAGTGGCTGGCCAGCGCCTGGCTGTCGACGGGCAGCTGCACCAGGCTCAGGGCCTGGCCGGCCGGCGGCGTGCTGCGCAGGCTCAGTTCGGTGAGCTTGCGCTGCACCCGCGCCACCGGCAGCAGCATGGCCGTGATCCGGGTGCCGGCGCTGAGCGTGAATTCACTGATGCCTTCCGGCAGCACAGTGAATGACATGCCCGCCACCATCGGCACGCCGTGGCACCAGCTCTGCACCTCATCGGTGGCATGCACGAACCCGAGCATCGCCCAGTCCGGGGGCAGCATGAAGCGCCCGCGGCAATGGAAGCCGCAGGTGATGCTGCAGAACAGCGCTTCGTCGTGCACACGCGAAGAGAAGGCAGCCCTGGGGCCGTTGCCGTCGAGCAGCAGCAGCTCCACATCGCAGACGCGAAGCACACCGCTCAGCGTCGCCAGGTCGATCGACCGGAGTTCGCCGTCGTCGAGCTGGCCGCCTTCGATATCGCCCACCCCACCTTCCATGACAGTGTCGTCCCCCATGAGTCCGTATCCGCCGCCCCCACTGCCTGACAGGGCGCGCGCCGTAGTCCATTCACCGTCCCGGCTTTCAATGCAGGTCGGCTGCCACGCTTGCTTGTCGAATGCACCTGAGTATTGCGTGTAAATCAGCGCCCGTAAACAGTGACGCATTACGTTAACCATTAATTTTTCCTGTTTCCAAACAGGTCGCCGAATGGCACGGAATTCGCATGCGGCAAAGCCTCCCGGCGATTTTCTCGATCCAAATGAACGGATTTGTCGGGCAACGTTTTTTCTTCACGCAAACGGCCGCTTTTCTTCACGTGAAAATGGCTTTGTGCCGAATTTGCATATTGATTTGGCTTGCGGCACCGCGCCATTCGGGCAAGAGTCGAAGCCATGGTGATCCGGCCAGGCGACAGCGGCCTCACCCAGGGGGAAACATGCGAAAGCACGCCACCAGCAGACACTCGACCCGCGGCCGGACGCCGCGCCATGGTGGTCGCGTGGCAGCTGCTCCCCGGGTTCTGGATCACGACGAATAAGCAGGGAGGGGAATGTCCCGCCCTGTCCCCCTGCCAGGAAGGCGGGGGTCCATGGATGGACCCGGCGGAGCCGGGCGCCCATTCAAACCGGGTAATACAGCTAAACCTGACTGGTATAGGGAGACAACCGTCATGAACGCATCCATCCGCAAATTCCTCAACGAAGAAGACGGCGTGACCGCGCTGGAATATGGCCTGTTGGCGGCGGTCATCGCCGGCATCCTGGTCGTGGTCGGCAAGGCGCAGATCACCGCATTCTTCACCTCGCTGTTTACCGCGCTCACCAATACCGCCAAGGACGCCACCACTGCCGCGCAGTGAGTCGCCATGCCGTCGAGGGTTGCCTCCGCGCAACCTCGATGGCGGTTTCAGTTTCACGTACGTGTCCATTGAAGGACGCTGAGGGTGTGGGATGACGCTACTGGGGCTGTTGGCCATGGGATTGAGCCTGCGCATCGCGATCAGCGATCTGTATGCCCGCCGTGTCCCCAACGCCTGGCTGGCCGGAGCGTGCGCGCTTGCCCTCCCGTTGATCGTCGCCGGCCAGTTTTCCGGCCCGCACCTGCCATGGTGGGGGCACCTGCTGGGCGCCGCGCTGGGGCTGGCATCGCTGCTGCCCTTCTACGCGCTCGGCTGGATGGGCGCAGGTGACGTCAAGTTCTTCGCCGTGCTGGGCCTGCTGCTGGGCTGGACCGCCCTGCTGCCGATCTGGATCGCCGCAAGCCTGGTGGCAGGCCTGCATTCGGTACTGGTGATCAGCGCACGACGAGTAGTGCCCTGGGTGCCGCCACGCCTGCACCTGCACTGCGCGCGGCTGAGCGCGCACTGGCAGGCGCGCCCGGCCATCCAGGACATGCACCTCGCCCGCCAGGGACGCAAGGGCATCCCCTACGCCGCCTATCTGGCCTTCGCCGCCATCGGCTGGGTCCTGGCCTCGACCCAGGGAGTCATGCCATGAGGATGATCGGACGCCATCGCCAACGCGGCGTCATCACCGTCGAGTACGCGCTGATGATGATGCTCGGCTTCATCCCGCTGCTGATGCTCACTTTCTCGGGCGTGATGATCATGGCCGCGCAGCAGACCCTGGCCACCGCATCGGCAGAGGGTGCGCGCGCATCGCTGCGTTTCGGCAGCACCGCCGAGCGCCGCGTCGCCGCGTGCTCGGCCGCGCGCCGCTCGATGCAGTGGCTGCTGCAGTTCTCGGGCCAGGATCCCGATTGCGGTTCGGCCAGCAGCACGGGCAGCGGCGCCGGCGCCATCGTGGTATCGCCGCCTGCCGCCTGCAGCGGCCTGGCCAGCGCGCAGTGCGTGACCGTCACGGTCAGCTACGACTATTCCAGCCACCCCTTCCTTCCTGGCACCGGCACGCTGTACGGCTGGGTGATGAAGGCCCCCATCCGCAGCGTCGCGGTCGCCCAGCTCGACCTCGGCAGCAACTGACGACCGGTTTCAGGAGATGGTTCCATGCTCAAGTTGACCCGCATCGCCGCCATCGCACTGATCGCGCTGGCCCTGCTGCTTGCCGTAGTGGCGTTCATGGTGGGCCGCAAGCCCGCCACCACGGCGACCGCGCCCATGGCAGCCTCCACCAGCGATGCGCGCACCGTCACCGTGGTGGAAGCCGTGGCCCGCCTGCCGGCCGGCGAACCGATCCGCGCCGATGGCGTGCGCCTGGCCCAGCGCACTGCGGCCGAGCCCGGCGCGTCGTCCGACCTGGGCTCGGTGCTGGGCAAGGTGCCGGTGCAGGACATCGCCGAGGGCACTACGGTCAACCGCAGCCTGCTTGCCCAGGGTTTCTCGCTGCAGCTTCGTCCCGGCGAGCGCGCACTGGCGGTGCCGGTCGATGAGCTGGTGGGCGCGGGCAACCGGATCCTGCCCGGCGATTTCGTCGATGTGTTCCTCAACCTGCGCAGCACCAGCAACAGCGCGAACGGCCAGCCGGAACTGGCCCAGACCCGCCTGCTGCTGTCCCGACTGCGGGTGTTGAGCTACGGCCAGCAGGACATCGCCGTGGACCCGGGCCAGACCAGTGCTGACAACGGCGGCAGTGCGCAGGGCGACGACCCGCGCGCCGCCGACATTACCGGCAGCTCGAGCGCCAGCAGCCACAACGATGCCACCCAACCGGCGCGCAGCGCGGTGCTGGCAGTGCCGGTGAACGAGGCCAACCGCCTGTTGCTGGGCGCCCAGCAGGGCAAGCTCTACCTGGCGCTGCGCAACCCGGCCGACGCGGGCCTGCCCGACGTCGCCCTGTTCCCGCAGGCACGCGGCGTGCTGGATCCGCTGCGCGGCCTGGACACCGAACAGCAGCAGGCACTGCAGCGCCCCGAAAACAACGCCTATGCCGGCATCGACGGCGACGGTCTGGCAGGCGCTTCCGCGCGACCGCGGCCGGTGGCCGACGCAGCGCCGCGCGCGGCCGCACCGCGTCGTGCAGCCGCGCGCCCTGCCGGCATCGAGATCATCCGTGGCGACAGTGCAGCCCCCCGCGGTTCCCTTTGACCTGCCCCCGAGACCTTCCATGACCGTACATCGCTCGCATCCTCGCCCGACCGCCCGCCAACGCTGGCTGGCCCTGCTGCTGGTGCTGCTGGCGCCCGGCACGGGCGTGGCGGCAGATGAGCTGGTGCTGCAGGCCCGCGAACAGCGTCCGTGGACCCTGCCGGCCGACCTGGAACGGGTCGCCATCGCCGATCCGGGCGTGGCCGATGTGGTGATGCTGCGCGGCCAGCGCCAGGCATTGCTGGTGGGCAAGGCGCCCGGCACCACCACCCTGCTGCTGTGGCACCGCAAGCAGAGCGAGCCGCAGCGACTGCAGGTCCGCGTGCAGAGCGCCGTGCAGGGTGCCGCCGATGCCGGCCGCAACGGCCTGGTGTTCACCCAGCAGGACCAGCAGGGCCTGCTGCAGGGAAGCAGCGACAGCATGCTGTCCCACATGCAGGAGCAGAAGACCGCTGCCATGGCACTGGGCAAGGAAGGCATGCTGGCCGACGCCTCCACCATCGCCAGTGGCGGCGTGGTGCAGGTGGAAGTGAAGGTGGTCGAGTTCAACAAGACCGCGCTGAAGCAGATCGGCATCAGCTTCCAGAACCGCAACGGTGGCTTTGCCTACGGCTTCGCCCGCCCCGGCGGCATCCTGCCGGGCAACACCGGCATCCTGCCCGGCATGCAGGAAGGCAACAGCAGCAACGAAGCCGAATCACCGATTTCCTCGGCGTTCCGGCTGGTGTTCGGTTCCACCAACGGGTTGTGGAATGCCGACGTCGACCTGCTGCAGAGCAACGGCATGGCACGCGTGCTGGCCGAGCCGACCCTGGTCGCCCTGTCCGGCCAGAGCGCGAGCTTCCTGGCCGGCGGCGAGCTGCCGATCCTCGAGCCACAGGGCCTGGGCACCACCACCGTCACCTACAAGCCGTTCGGCATCGGCCTGACCGTCACCCCCACCGTGCTGTCGGCCAACCGCATCGCCCTGAAGGTCGCACCGGAAGCGAGCGACCTGGACTACACCAACGCGATCGCCCTCAACGGCGTGCAGATTCCCTCCATCAGCACGCGCCGTGCCGATACCACGGTCGAACTGGGCGACGGCGAGAGCTTCGTCATCGGCGGCCTGGTCAGTTCCACCGTCGCTTCCACGGTGAACAAGATCCCGATGCTCGGTGACCTGCCGATCATCGGCTCGTTCTTCCGCAACCTGGATTACAAGCGTCAGGACAAGGAGCTGGTGATCATCGTCACCCCGCGCCTGGTGCAGCCGCTGGCCCGCAACACCGAACTGCCGCTGCCCGGCGACCGCGAATCCCGCCCGCACCTGCCCGAATGGGGTGCATGGCTGCTGGGTCCGGTCAGCCAGGACCCGGTACCCGGATTCTCGCGCTGACCCGATGCTGCGGACCCCACGCCCATGCCCTACGCCACCGCCCAGCCATTGCATGCCTCGGGACCACCGATGAATCTGGTCCTGTACGGCGTCGATCGTGAACTGCTGCCCCGGCTGGCGGCACGGCTGCCGGCATCGGCAGTGCTGCACTGGCAGGACAGCGCGCAGCCCACCTCCGCGCAGGACCTGCAGCGCGGTGCCAATGGCCTGGTCCTGCTCGACTTCCGTCCCGAGTACGCGGCCTCGTCCATGGTGCTGGCCGCGCAACTGCAGCAGACCCAGCCCGACCTGAACCTGGTGGCGGTGGGGGCGACCGGCAACAGCCAGGTGGAAGGCGTGGTGATGGCCCTGCGTGCCGGCCTGCGCGACGTGCTTGACCTGGACAGTGACAACGCCGGCATCGAAGCCGCGCTGCGCCGTGCACTCTCGCCGCGTGCCGCAGCCGCCGCCCAGCCCTCGCACCGGGCGCGCTTCATCCTGCTGCTGGGCGTGCGTGCCGGCGTCGGCACCAGCACCCTGGCGGCCCATCTGGCGGTGCTCGCGCAGCAGCAGCGAGTCGACGCCGCCGACGATGCCGCCGGCACCGATGGCCTGCTGATGGAACTGGCCCAGCCAGCGGGCGACCTCGCGCTGTACCTCAACCTGGACAGCCGCTTCCACTACGAGGACGCACTGCGCAACGCCAGCCGTATCGATGCCACGCTGGCGCGCACGGCGATGGCCCGGCACACCAGTGGCCTGGTCCTGCTCGACCGCGCCAGCGGCAGTGATGCCGTGCCGCCGTCCGACCCCGGCGCCCTGCTGCAGCGCCTGCGCGGGGTGTTCACCAGCGTGCTGTGCGATGCCGGCGGCTGCCCGCTGCGCCAACTGCCGCCGCTGCTGCTGGAACAGGCCGATGAGATCTGGCTGGTCGCCGACACCGCCATCGCCACCCTGGTGTCGCTCGACCACGCCCTCAAGCATCTGAGCGGGCAGCGCGAACGCGAAAGCCGCCTGCAGCTGGTGGTCAACCGCCATGACGAACACAGCGGCCTGACCCCGGAACAGATCGCACGACGCTTCGAACTGCCCCTGCTGGCCACCCTGCCCGAGCGCCCGCGCGTGCGGGCCGCGGCCAGCCACGGCCACCTGCTGCTGCAGGATGCCCCGCGCGATCCGTACCTGCGCGCCCTCGCCCCGCTGGTGGCGCGACTGGACCCGGCCGCCGGCCCGGCCCTGCCGCCCGGCCTGCGGGAAAGACTTGCCCTTGCCCTGGGTGGAACGCCATGGAAGACAAAGTGACCCTGTTTCCCAACGCCATGGCGCGTGCCGTGCTGCCTGAAAGCGCACCGGCCAGCCCACCGTTCGCGCAGACCGAGCAGTACCAGAAGGTGCTGTCGGCCGCGCATGAGCATCTGCTCAACAGCATCGAGGATGAGCGGATCGACATCGATTCGTGGGCGCCGGACACCATCGCACGCTGGGTGCAGGTGCAGACCGTCAGCTTCATCCAGGAATGGCGCATCCCGATCAACGAGGAGGAGATGCAGGCTGTTGCCCAGGGGCTGGTGAAGGAGCTCACCGGTTTCGGCCCGCTGGATGACCTGCTGCATGATCCGACGATCGAGGACATCCTGATCAACGGCTTCAAGGACGTGCACGTCTCGCAGGGCGGCATGCTGCGGCGCGCGACCCAGCGCTTCACCGACGATACCCATCTGCTGCGCATCCTGCGCCGCATCCTGGCCCCGATCGGGCGCCGCCTGGACGACTCCAATCCGATGGTGGACGCGCGCCTGCCCAACGGCGGCCGGCTCAACGCCATCATCTCGCCACTGGCCGTGGACGGGCCGATGGTGTCCATCCGCAAGTTCCGCAAGGATCCCTTCACCCCCGACGAGCTGCTGGCCAAGGGCACCTTCGACGCACCGATGCAGGCGCTCATCAAGGCCATGGTGCTGGGCCGCTGCAACATCCTGGTCTCCGGCGGCACCAGCTCGGGCAAGACCTCGCTGCTGAACGCACTGACCAGCTACGTGCCCGAAACCGAGCGCGTCATCACCGTGGAGGACACCGCCGAGCTGTCGCTGAACCATCCGCACGTGGTGCGCCTGGAAAGCCGCGTGGGGGGCGCCGATGGACATGGTGCCGTCGGCATCCGCGACCTGGTCCGCAACAGCCTGCGCATGCGCCCGGACCGCATCGTGGTCGGCGAAGTACGTGGCGCGGAAGTGCTGGAGATGCTGCAGGCCATGAACACCGGCCACGACGGCTCGATGGCCACCATCCACGCCAACTCGCCGCGTGACTGCCTCTACCGCATCGAGATGCTGGCCGGCTTTGCCGGCTTCCAGGGCAGCGAGGACAGCCTGCGCCGGCAGATCGCCAGCGCGATCGACTTCATCGTGCAGATCGCACGGCTGCCCAGTGGCCGCCGCGTGTTGGTATCGATCACCGAAATCACCGGCGTCAGCGACAACCTGATCACCACCCAGGAAATGTTCCGGCACGAAGTGCAGGTGGACGCGAGCGGGGCCGAGGTCAACCGCTGGATCGGCCTCGGCTTCCAGCCGCATTCGCGCAAGCTGGAGCCTTTCCGCCAGCTGCTGCGCGAATCGCTGTACGGAGACTTCTGAGCATGGGCATCGGCGCACTCCTGCTGCTGAGCATCGTCGCCGTGCTGCTGGCCGCCGCCGTGTGGCTGTGGGGCGCCGCGCACGGCCGCGAACAGCGCCAGGCCTCCCTGCAGCATGCCGAGCAGCAGCTGGGCCGCGGCGGCAACGCGCCCGCTGCGGCCAGCGACCCGAGCCGGGGGGCACCGGCAACAGCCAAGCGCAGCCTGCCCTGGGATGCCTTCCTGCAGCGCGCCGGGCTGAGCCCGGGCTGGAAACTGCCGCTGCTGCTGATCGTGCCCGGCATCGCGCTGTCCGCCGTGGCCGTACTGCGCCTGGGCACGCTGTGGATGTTCCCGCTGACCCTGGGCCTGTACCTGCTTGCCTGCGTACTGTGGATCGTCCGCCGTACCACCCGGCTGCGGGCGCGCCTGCTGCACCAGCTGCCCGACTTCCTCGACAACCTGGTGCGGCTGACCGCGCTGGGCAACAGCCTGCAGATGGCGTTCCAGACCGCATCGGTACAGACCACCGCGCCGTTGCGCGACATGCTCGACACCACCGTGCGCTATGCGCGCAGCGGCATGGACCTGGACCGGGCGCTGGGCATGGCCGCCCAGCCCTACCAGATGGACGTGCTGAAGGTGCTCGCCGTGGTGATCGGCGTCAGCGTGCGCATTGGTGGCCGCTCCGACCAGATCCTGCAGCGCATGGGCGACTTCATGCGTGACCTGGAACAGGCACAGCAGGAACTGGCCGCCACCACCTCGGAAACCCGCATGTCGGCCTGGGTGCTGGGGCTGCTGCCACCCATCAGCGCGGTGATCATGGCCATCAGCAGCCCCGATTTCTTCCAGCCCGTGCTGCACGACCCGCTGGGCCACAAGGTGCTGTTGATCGCCCTCGGCCTGGAACTGGTCGGTGGCTTCCTGCTGTATCGCCTGGCGCGCTCGCTATGAGCGCACGCCTGTTCCCGGGAGACCTGCAATGAGCGCCGCGACCTGGTGGATGCTGGCCCTGCTGGTGCTGGCCGCGGGCGTGGCCCTGCTCGGCCTGGGCGGCTGGGTGCGCGGCAGCCGTGAAGCACGCACCAGTGCCACCCTGCAGACCGCCCTGCGCCCGCGTGACGCCGCGCCGCCGGACGCCGCGCCGGCCCGCGATTCCTTCGGCTGGCTGCAGCAGCTCGGCCAACTGTTCACCGGCGGCCGGCTGGAGGCCGCCCTGCTGGCCAGCGAAGACCGGCTGCTGCTGGATCTGGCCGGCTGGAACACGCGTCGCGGCACCGCCATCTATCTTGCGCTGCGGCTGCTGCTGGCCATGCTGGTACTGGTGGCTGCACTGGCGCTGAGTGATGCTACCGGGGCGTCACGCTTCATGGTGGTCATCGGTGCACTGGCAGCGGGCCTGCTGCTGCCCAAGTTCGCACTGTCCAGCTGGGTGGCACGCCGGCGCCGCGCGGTATCCAACGAACTGCCGCTGCTGATCGACCTGCTGCGCCTGCTGCAGGGCGTGGGCTTCAGCATGGACCAGAGCCTGCAGACGCTGGGCGAGAAGCTGCGCGATGCACTCCCGGTGCTGGGCGGCGAGATCCATGAAGCCAACACCGCCTATTCGCTGGGCCGTACGCGCGCCCAGTCGCTGCGCCGCCTCAGCGACGTCTATGGCGACGATGACCTGTCCAGCCTCGTGCAGCTGATCCTGCAGGTGCACGCACATGGCGGTGCCGTGCAGGAGCCGCTGCGCCAGTTCAGCGTGCGCCTGCGCGAACAGCGCCGCAACACGCTGAAGGAAAAGGTCGGAAAGCTCTCGGTGAAGATGACCGTGGTGATGATGCTGACCCTGCTGCCGGCGCTGATGCTGGTGCTGGCCGGCCCTGCGCTGGTGGCGCTGGCCAATACCTTGACCAAGATGGGATGAACACCATGCCCGCACTTCGCCCTGCCTACCTGCTGTGTGCCCTGGCCGCGCTGGCCGGTTGCGCCTCGACCACGCCGGCCTACCGGCAGGCGCCGAGCCTGGCCGAACCCACGCCAGCGCCGCAGGACAGCCGCAACACCTACCTGGAACTGATCGCACGCATGCAGCAGCAGGGTGCATGGTTCGCCTCGCTGGCCCACGTGGATGCCTATCGCCAGCGCTTCGGCGATGCGCCCGCCCTGCGCCTGCTGCAGGCCGATGCCCTGCGCGAAACGGGCCAGGCCGACGCCGCGGCCGACATCTACCGCAGCCTGGATTCCGGCCCACAGGCGGCCGCGGCCGCGCACGGCCTGGGGCTGATCGCCGCGCGCCGCAACGATGATGCCGCCAGCGAACAGGCCTTGGCACGGGCCACCCGCCTGCAGCCATTGAACACCGACTACCTCGGTGACCTGGGCTACGCACGCCTGCGTGCCGGCCAGCTGGACCAGGCGCGCGAACCACTGGCCAAGGCACTGGAGCTGCAGCCGGGCAATGCCAAGGCCACCGCCAACCTGGCGCTGTGGGCCGTACTGCGCGGCGATGCCGCCACCGCCGAGCGCCTTGCGGCGCAGGCACAGCTCAGCCCGGACGTACAGCGCAACATCAGTGAACAGGCGCAGCAGATACGCGCGCGCTGGCAGCAACGTGACGCCGCGCGCAGCACGCAGGCCACCGCGCCCGTCGCAGCAGCGCGCAGCAGCATGCCCACCCGCGTTGCCGTGCCGGGCCGGATCGCCGCCGAAGCCACGCGCAGCGAACGCGATGACCGGCTTGTCCCACGCCTCGCCCCCTCCATGCTTGAACGCTTCGGCAGCGCCGACCACCCCACCGGGAACACGCCATGACCGCCTCTCCTTTCCTGTCCCGCCCCCGCATGGCCCTGGCCGCCAGCTGCCTGCTCTGGGCGTCAGCAAGCAACGCGCAGTCGCCGCAGCCGCCGCTTACCGGGCAGATGATGGGCGGCCCGCTGCCCGCCGTGGCCGTGCCAGCGCCAGCGCCGCCTGTGCCCGTGCACACGCCAGCAGCGGCCGAGCCCCTGCCCACCGTCGATCTGACGGCGCCCGCGGTTGCGTCTGCAGCCAGTACCGCCAGCATGCAGGCCGCGCCGGTTGCCACCAGCAGCACCGCCGCGCTGGCACTGTCCGGCAATGGCGCCACCGTGCGCCACCTGTTCCAGCTGCAGGCCTCCGGCACCCAGGCGGGCGCCCGCCTGCCGATGCTCGGCGACCAGGCCACGGCCAGCTATGCGCGCTACCTCAAGAGCTTCGAACACGAAATCCCGGACTTCTTCGAAACCGACGTGACGCGCGGCTCCGGCACGTCCGGCTCCAGCCGCTGAGGACTCGACCATGCGCCGTCCGCCACGCACCCTCACCTTCCACCAGCGCGGTGGCATGTCGGTCACCATGATGCTGGTGATGGCCGGGCTGGTGACGATGCTCGGCCTGGTCGAAGTGGGCTACCTGCTCTGGGCCAAGCGGGACGCGCAGAAGGTGGCCGACCTGGCCGCGCTGGCAGGCGCGCAGCGCCTGGACCTGTGCACCTCCGGCAACAGCGACAATACCGCCGCGCGGCAGAACGCGCTGCAGGAGAACCGGTTCGGCGGCCAACTGGATGTGCGCTGCGGCAACTGGAATGCCAACCATCCCACTGCCGATCACTTCATCGGTACCGTCAGCGTGGAGAATCCGCGCAATGCGGTGAAGGTGGTGGCGCAACGCAGCGTGCTGCCGTTCTTCGGCGCCCACGCACAGCTGCCCACGGTCAGCGCCCAGGCGGTGGCCAAGCGCACGGCACCGTCGGCGGTGTTCAGCGTCGGATCGCAGCTGCTGCGCACCAACGGCAACTCGCCGTTGATGGCCACCCTGCGCCTGGTCGGCCTGGATGTGAGCAACGCCACGGTGCTGTCCTACGACGGCCTGGCCCAGGTGAGCGTCACGCCTTCGGGCCTGCTGAAGGCCCTGGGCATCCCGGTGGAGGCCAACCTGAGCGTGGCCGACTTCAACCGCCTGCTGTCGGTCAACAAGATCTCGTTGGCGCAGCTGGTCGATGCCACCGCGGTCGTGCTTGGCCGTGACAGCGCCGTGGCCGCGCAGCTGCGCGCGCTTGGCAGCCTGGTGTCGACCGGGCTGGACATCAACCAGGCCAACATCACCCTGGGCAGCCAGAACGGCGGCGGCGGCCTGTTCGCCGAGGTGATCGCGCCGGATGGCAGCATCGGCAGTGCGCTGGAATCAAAGATCAACGTGCTGGACCTGCTCAATACCGGCATTTCCATCGCCAACGACAACAACGGCGTGCAGGTGCGCGGCCTCAACCTGCTCGGCATCGACGTCAAGGCCGGCGTGATCGAGCCGCCGTCGATCGCCATCGGTGGCGTCGGCGCGCGTGCGTACAACGCCCAGGTGCGGCTGATGGTGGACGTCGACAGCAACCGCGTGCCTGCGGTCGGCGCGCTGCTGTCGCTGCTGGGCACGCGCCTGCACCTGCCGCTGCAAGTGGACGTGACCAATGCGATGGGCACGCTGTCGTCGATCCAGTGCGGCGCCACGCCGCCCACCGCCACGGTCAAGGTGGACTCGTCGGTGCTGCGGGCCTGCGTCGGCAACGTCAACGCGGCCGATGTCTTCTCGAAGAACAACGTGTGCGACGCGACGCTGCAGAACGCGCAGCTGCTCACCCTGCTCGGCCAGCCACTCATCAACAACAAGATTACCCTGCCGGCGTTGACCGACAGCCAGAACCTGACCCTGTCCGCGGGCCAGACCGCTTCCACGCGCATCAATCCGCTGGCAGTGGGCGATACGGTGTCCACCCTGGTCAACGAGCTGCTGCGCGTGCTGTCCGGCATGCTCAGCGGCCCAAAGAGCGACCCCAAGCAGGCCGCCACTGCCCTCGCCGAACGCTACCTGGCCGCCGCGCATCCTGCCGGTGGCCGCTACAACGTCGACAACGTCATCCCACTGCTGCGCGATGGCAGTCCGGCGCAGAACCTCGCCCCCCTGGGCGACTGGACCGTCACCAAAGGCGTGCCCCGGCTCTGCGTACTGGGCCTCACCACGTGCTGGGAAGACGGATCGGTGTGGACCGGCTACCGCACGGCGGTCACCGGCCAGGGCCTGGGCCTGCTCGATGGTGCGCTCGGCGCGCTGCTGGGCGGCCTGCTGATCAACCGCTGCGACAGCCTCGTCACCAACCTGATCAGCTACAACAACTGCGTGCGTGACAACCTGGCCTCCTACATCCAGACCAAGCCCGGCGGTTTCAACGACCCCACCGGCGGCGATGGGATCACCGGTCCCGGCAACGCGGTCAGCTGCTCGGGCCTGCTGTGTACCGTGCTTACGCCGATCCTGTCCGCGCTCAAGCCCGTGCTCAACAGCGTCGGCGCACTGCTGACCCAGGTCCTGGCCGACCTGCTGGGCCTGGAACTGGGCCGTACCGACGTCAGCATGCAGTCGATCCAGTGCAATGCCGCCCAGCTGGTGTATTGACCCCTGTCCGGTGCGGTTGGCGGCTGCTGCACCCATGCTAGACTCGCGGCGGGGAACCACATTCATTTCAACCACACTTCGTTCGTGGATGGTCTAGACATGCGAGAAACTTCAGGGGGCACCGTCTTCGCCCGGTATCCGCGCGGCGCGGCACTGCTGGCCATGGCCATGATCGTGGTGGCACCGCCGGCACTGGCAGCACGCGGCGATCGCGAAGCGGCGGCCGAACCGGTCCGCAGCGGGCCGGTGGTGCGCAACACGGTTGACGAACTCAAGCAGTTGATGGATGCGAACCAGCTCACCGAGCTGCGCACCACCTACAACGGCAACTACGGCGCCAGCCTGCTGTTCAATGCCAGCACCCTGACCTACTACGTGGCGCTGTTCCAGGAAAAGAACTTCTGGCGCGTCATCAAGACCGATGCGGTCGACAACGCCGAACGCGTCTACCGCACCTTCGTGCAGCAGACCGAGCAGCTGGCCCAGGTCTACATCGACACCACCCGCCTCGAAGCAGGCAAGCGCTACACCGAGCGCCTGGTGTCCTACAACGAAGAGCGCCTGCGTACCCTGCAGCTGGAAATGGAGCAGCAGCAGGCACAGTCGGCCCAGGTCAGCGCCTCCCTGCAGCAGGCCCAGCAGCAGGCGGTCAGCCTGAGCACCGACGTGCAGAGCACCAACAACCAGCTGGATGCCCTGCAGCGCCGCATCCAGATCCTGCAGGCCGAACAGGGCAACCCGGAACTGAGCCTGCCGAAGGCCAGCGCTTCGGGCGCACCGGCGGCCGCCAGCGACGGCAACTGAGTCACCGGCACCGCACGCACGCAACGGCACCTTCGGGTGCCGTTGTTGTTTCAGGGTTGCTGGCAGGCCAGGCGCAGCGCGTCATCCAGCTGCCGCCGCTGCTGGTAATCCAGCCGACGCGCCCGCGTCATCCTCCGCGCCTGCTCGCGACGCGCCTGCTGACAGCCGGCGGGATCGCGTTCCAGCGTGATCAGCGCACCTTCGCTGCGGCCACTGCGGCCACGCGTGGTTCTGCCTGAGGCGCGGCCAGGCTGCGTCGGCCGCGCCACACGCGACGGTGCCACCTCGCCACTGCCACGCGGCTGCGCCGCCTCCGCCGGCACGTCCCAGCGCCATTCCGCACGCCCCTGGCAGGGCGTCTGCTGGTAGACCGGGTGCGGCCCGTCCACGCATTTGTAGACATGGGGCTGGGCCTGCACCGCACCGGCCAGCAGCCACCCCACGATCATTCCCCACAGTGTCCTCTGCATGCCGCCTCCTCCCTGGCCTGGCTGACATCGTGGCCAGCATCGACCCGGTTCCGCCAGAGCGAAGCGCGTCATCGCGGCCTGTGACCGCCTGCCATCCATCGGACACAGGCGTGCAAGCCACGCGGTGGATCCTGCGCTGTACTGCCGGTACGCCGGCAGCGCGACCGCCGGTGTCTTTCCCCTACCGCCAAAGGAACCTGCAATGAGCAACTTCGTAACCGTCAAAGACGGCGCCCGCATCTTCTACAAGGACTGGGGCACCGGCCAGCCGATCGTGTTCGCGCATGGCTGGCCGCTGTCGTCCGACGCGTGGGACCCGCAGATGCTGTTCATGGGCCAGAACGGCTACCGCGTCATCGCCCATGACCGCCGCAGCCACGGCCGTTCCAGCCAGACCTGGGACGGCAACAACATGGACACCTACGCCGATGACCTGGCGGCGGTGATCGAAGCCCTCGACCTGAAGGACGCGATCCTGGTCGGCCACTCCACCGGCGGTGGCGAAGTGGCGCACTACATCGGCCGCCACGGCAGCAAGCGCGTGGCCAAGGTGGTGCTGGTCGGCGCCGTGCCGCCGCTGATGCTGAAGACCGATGCCAACCCGGCCGGCACCCCGCTGGACGTCTTCGACGGCATCCGCCAGGGCACCGGCGGTGACCGTTCGCAGTTCTTCAAGGACCTGACCACGCCGTTCTTCGGCGCCAACCGCGATGGCAACAGCGTCACCCAGGGCATGCGTGATTCGTTCTGGCTGCAGGGCATGCTGGGCGGCGTCAAGGGCCAGTACGACTGCGTGCACGAATTCTCGGAAGTGGATTACACCGAAGACCTGAAGAAGATCGACGTGCCGGCCCTGGTCGTGCATGGCGATGACGACCAGATCGTGCCGTTCGATGCCTCGGCCAAGCTGTCCTCGCAGATCATCAAGGATGCCGAACTTAAGGTCTACGCCGGCGCCCCGCACGGCCTGACCATCACCCACGCCGACCAGTTCAACGCCGACCTGTTGGCGTTCGCACGCAAGTGACGCGTGGCGGCGGCGCCGCAATGGCGCCGCCGCTGATGCATTGTAGCGCCGGGCCATGCCCGGCGGCCGAACACCGAATCCGCCGGGCACGGCCCGGCGCTACCCTTCAGATATCGCTGTGGTGGTGCGGAACGCCGGCTGCCGGCAGCGGGTCATGCCCGCCCACGAAGTGCCGCACCACTGGCGCACGTTCGCCGCGATGCAGGCCGCGCAACACTTCCTGGATCGCCTTGTCATCGGCGGTGATGCGTTCGTGCTGGCGCAGGTGCTCCAGCCACGAGGCAGTCACGAAATACTCCAGGTGGATGCCCGGCGTCGCCACGTCCTCCACCACGCCCCAGACCACTGCACCATCGCGGCGGCGGATCGTGCCCAGCGCGCGCATCTGTGCCTGGAAGGCGGCGCGGTCAGTTGCATCGATGCGGTATTCCACCGTCACCAGCACCGGTCCACGGTCATGCGACACCGGCACCGACAGCTCGGGTGCGGGCCAGTGCCCGGCCGGGCGCAGGTTCAGTTCCTCGGTACCGGCAATGCGCACGCGCCAGACCAGCAGGCCACCGATCACCGCACCCGCAGCAGCCACCAGCAGCGCAAGCTCCGGCGAGGTGCGCTGCGCCAGCGCGCCCCAGCTCAGGCCACCGGCGGCCATGCCAGCCGAGAACACCATGATGTAAAGGGCCAATGCACGCGCGCGCACCCATGCCGGCACCGCGGTCTGCGCAGCAATCTGCAGCGAGGACAGCACGGTGATCCAGGCAAAGCCATTGACCAGCATCACCAGCGGCAGCACGTACCAGCTGCGGGTCAACGCCAGGCCGACCAGGCTTGCCGCCAGCGCCAGGGTCGCCAACAGCACCAGCAGGTCGCGGTCGAGCTTCGCACGCAGCTTGGGCAGCAGCAGCGCGCCGCCCACTGCACCAATGCCGATGCAGCCCAGCAGGATGCCGTACTGCCCTGCCCCGCCGTGCATCTGGCCACGGACCACCACCGGCAGCATCGCGTTCATCGCTGCAGCAAAGAAGAAGAAGCCAACCGATTTGATCAGCACTGCCTGCAGGCGCCCGGCACGGCTGGCATAGCGCAGGCCGGCCTTCAGGCCCGCGCCGAACCCTTCAGGCGGCAGGCTCGAAGCCTTCGGATCGCGCTTCCAGCCCCACACCACGAACAACATCGCCGCGAACGTGATGGCATTGAAGCCGAATGCCCAGACCGCGCCCAGCTGCGCCACGATGACACCACCGATGGCCGGGCCGATCGACCGGGCGATGTTGATGCCGATCGAGTTCAGCGCCACCGCCGAGGCCAGCATCGGTTGCGGCACCAGCTCGGAGACGATGGCGGCCTGTGCGGGCATCGCCATCGCCGCGCCGCAGCCCATGCAGAAGGTCAGCACCACCAGCAGGTTCGGGCTCAGGTGGCCGCTGGCGGTCAGCGCTGCCATCACCGCCGCCACCAGCAGCATCCAGCCCTGGGTGAACAACAGGTACCTGCGGCGGTCGACGATGTCGGCCAGCGTGCCGGCAACCAGCGCCAGCAGCACGATGGGCACCGTGGTGGCCGACTGCACCAGGGCCACCATCAGCGGCGAACCGGTACGTTCGGCCATCACCCAGGCGGCGGCAACATCATTGACCCACGTGCCGATGTTGCTGGCGAGGATGGCCAGCCACAGTGCGCGGAACATGCTGATCTTCAGCGGGGACCAGGCACCGGCAGTCTGTGCGGGTGCCTGCGGCGGGGTTGCGTTCACCATGGCCTTGCTCCAACGATCGATGCGCCCACCGTGCCCGCGGCACCGGCGTGGTTCAGAACGCGAAACATGAGCATCCCATCGCACCCCAGAACGCGGTCAGGTCATCGGTAGGGGCTGCGTGCTGCGCGGCATGGCCGTGGGCGCCGTGGGTGCTGCAGGCCACGCCGTGATGATGACGGTGGGCGGCGGCCAGGCCGGTGGCGGTGCCGCCGACGTGGTAGCCACCGAATCTGTTGACCGGCGACCAGTCCGGCATCGCCGGCGGCAGCTGTGGGGCCAGGCCAGCGTAGTCACCATCGGCATGCACGATGCGGCCACCGACCACGGTCAGCAGGCTGGTGATGTCGGCGATCTGCGCATCATCGACACGGAAGAAATCGGCCGACAGCAGGATGAAGTCGGCCAGCTGGCCTTCCTTCAGCGTGCCCTTCACGGCTTCGTCGCCGGAGAACCACGCGCTGCCCTGCGTCCACAGGCGCAGGGCCTGTTCGCGCTCCAGCAGGTTCTCGTCGCCATACAGCGCCAACCCACCCACGGTGCGTCCGGTCACCAGCCACGACAGCGCCACCCACGGGTTGTAGCTGGCCACGCGGGTCGCATCGGTACCGGCACCGACCGGCACGCCTTCGGCCAGCATGCGCTTGACCGGCGGTGTGTGCCGCGCGGCCTGCACGCCGTAGCGCTCGACGAACGCCTCGCCCTGGTAGGCCATGCGGTGCTGCACGGCGATGCCGCCGCCCAGCGCACGGATGCGCTCGATGTTGCGCGGGGTGATGGTTTCGGCGTGGTCGATGAACCAGTGCAGGCCATCGAACGGCACCTCGCGGTTCACCTGCTCATACACATCCAGGATGCGGGTGATGCTCTCGTCATAGGTCGCGTGGATGCGGAACGGCCAGCGCTTCTCGACCAGCAGCTTGACCACATCGTGCAGCTCGGGCTCCAGCTCCGGCGGCAGTTCGGGGCGTGGTTCGCTGAACAGCTCGAAGTCGGCCGCCGAAAACACCAGCATTTCGCCTGCGCCGTTGTGGCGCAGCAGATCATCGCCCTGGCGCGGCTGCAGGATTTCGCTCCATCCGCGAAAATCGTTGACCTCGTTGCCCTTGTTCTGGGTGAACAGGTTGTAGGCGATGCGCACGGTCAGCTGGTCATCGCGATGCAGCTGCTCGATGACCTGGTAGTCCTCGGGGTAATTCTGGAAGCCGCCACCAGCATCGATCACCGAGGTGATGCCCAGCCGGTTCAACTCGCGCATGAAGTGGCGGGTGGAATTGGCCTGGTACTCGATCGGCAGGCGCGGGCCCTTGGCCAGCGTCGCGTACAGGATAAGCGCGTTGGGCTTGGCCAGCAGCAGGCCGGTCGGGTTGCCCAGCGAGTCACGCACGATCTGGCCGCCCGGCGGGTCCGGTGTTTCCTTGGTGTAGCCACAGGCACGCAGCGCCGCGCGGTTGAGCAGCGCGCGGTCATACAGGTGCAGCAGGAACACCGGCGTATCCGGTGCGATGTCATTGAGCTCCTGCAGCGTCGGCAGGCGCTTCTCGGTGAACTGCGCGGCGGTGAAACCACCGACCACGCGCACCCATTGCGGCGCCGGGGTGCGGTCGACCTGGGCCTTCAGCATGGCCATGGCATCGGCCAGCGAGCGCAGGCCGTCCCAGCGCAGCTCCAGGTTGTAGTTCAGGCCACCGCGGATCAGGTGGGTGTGGCTGTCATTGAGGCCCGGCACAATGCGGCGGCCCTGCGCGTCGAGGATGGTGGCCTCGTTGCCCCACTCGCGCATGATCTGCTCGTCGCTGCCGACAGCGGCAATGCGGCCGTTCTGCACGGCCAACGCCTGCGCATGCGGCTGCTGCGGGTCAAGGGTGGTGATGCGGGCGTTTCTGATGACCAGCGTGCTCATGCGACGCTCCTTCGGTGTGGAATCAATGGCCGCAGCGGCACCGCCGGCCAGCCCCAGCGCCATCGCGGCGCCGCTGGCCAGCACGACGTTGCGTCGGCCAGGGTCGAGGGGGGAAGAACTCATGCAATGTCTCCAGCACGCGCCAGGCCATCGAGCGCCCAGGCGCCCGGACCGGCCAAGGCGATCGCCAGCAGTGCCAGCGTCCACATCAACGGGTACTCGGTGCCGCCGCGCATCCAGAACCAGCCCTTGGGCAGGGCCAGCAGCGCGGTGAAGGCAATGAACGCGGCCGCGAGCAGCGCCGCACCACGGGTCTGCCAGCCCAGCAGCACAGCCAGCCCGGACGCGACCTGCAGCAAGGCCAGCAACAGCGGCAGCGGGGCCACCGCTGGCAGGCCAAAGCCGCGCAGCTCGCCGGCAAACCCGGCCAGGCCAGGGCCACCGAACCAGCCGAACAGTTTGCCCAGCGCATGTGGCAGCAGGAAACCTCCCGCTGCCACGCGCAGGATCAGCAGGGCAAGGTCCAGGCCGTGCCCGCTGTCCATGTTCAGTGGCCGCCTTCCTGCGCGCCGAACATGGTCTTGGCGTACTGGATGCCGATGCCGTAGCCGCCGGCGTGGTCGCGGGCGATGCCGGTGGTCAGGCCATAGGTCTCGCCGCGTGCCCAGTCGCGCTGCAGTTCCAGCAGGTACTGCACGCTGGTGATCGGGCGCGCGCCGGCCTGCACCATGCGGGTGATGGCACGCTCGTGTGCTTCGTCGCTGACATCACCGCAGGCATCGGTGATCACGTAGACCTCGAAGCCCTGCTCCAGCGCCGACAGGGTCGGGCCGACGATGCACACGCTGGTCCACAGGCCTGCCAGCACCAGGCGCTGCTTGCCGATGCGGTTGATCTCATCGATCACCGGCTGGTCTTCCCAGGTGTTCATCGAGGTGCGGTCGAATACGGCCTGGCCGGGGAAGATCTGCGGCAGTTCCGGGAACATCGGGCCGGAGAACGACTGCTCGGCAACCGTGGTCAGCACCACCGGCACGTTGAAGCCCTTGGCACCCTTGCTGATCAGCGACACGTTGTTGCGCAGCGCGGAGATATCGATGGTGTGGGTGGCGAACGCCATCTGCGACTGGAAGTCGATCAGCACCAGGGCGTGGTCGGTCGGGGAAAGCAGGCCCTTGGCAGGCGTGGCGGTAGCGGTGGTCATGGGTGGGTTCCAGTAGTGGGCGGGGCAACAGAAGAGGGATGGACAGCGGGCAGGTGCAGCGCGGCATCACCGGCGAGGTACTGCCCGGGGCTGCACCCGGTCTCGGCACGGAAGCTGCGGACGAAATGGCTCTGGTCGAAGAAGCCCAGGTGCTGGGCCAGGCGGGACATCGGCTGGTCCGCGGCCGACAGCAGCTGCCGCGCGCGTTCGATGCGGCGGCGGCGCAGATAGCGCAGCGGGCTCGCACCGGTGCCGGTGCGGAACAGCCGCACCAGGTGGAAACGGCTCACGCACGCGACTTCGGCCAGCTCGGTCACCCGCAGCGGCTGCGACAGGTGCGCGTCGATGTAATGCAGTGCGCGCTGCAGGGCGGCAGCCTGGTGCGGCGCCAGCGCGGCGGCAAGGACGACGGGCGGTGTAGCTTCGGCCATGACAGAGCACCGCGACGGGGTGTCCCATGGTGCGATGGCCGGCGCCGGCGCCGTACCCCCGTCGGTCGTGGCTGCCACTCACCCATTCGGGGGAGGCCGCCGGCCCAGCCGGCGCCGGCCGAACTGCCGCGCATCCAGCGAATAGGCGCCCGGCCCCAGCAGCAGCAAGGCCAGCGGCAGCGCCAGCAGCGGCAATGCCGCGCCCTGCAGCCACAGCCCGGCACAGGCCAGCACGGCCGACAGCGGGGTCAGCCAGCCCAGTACCAGCAGTGCCACGCCGAGCGCGCACAGCACCACCAGCCCGCCGTCATGCAGGCCTGGCGCGCACAATGCACCGGCCAGGCACAGGCGCAGCCAGAGCAGGCCCAGCCCGGGCCCGCGATCGGGGAACATCACGAACAGCCGCTGCATCCTCAGCCTCCGCCACTCCATTGCCGGCGTGATAGCTGATCCGGCGGCCACCGCGCCTACCCCGTTCGGGTCACCCTGGCCTGCCCCGCACCTGCCAGAATGCTGCCCATGCGTGGCCGCCCCTTCCCCTTCCTGCGTCGCCTGCCGGCGTTGCTGACGTGCCTGCTGCTGATCGCCCTGCCCGCCTTCGCCGAGCAGCGCCCGGCCGTGGCCAACGGCATGCCCGGCTACCAGCACACGGCATGGCGGGTGGGCCAGGGGGCGCCCGGCGATATCTGGGACATCGCCCAGGACCACCAGGGCATGCTGTGGCTTGCGACCGGTTCGGGGCTGTACCGCTTCGACGGCCGTCGCTTCGAACGACAGTCGGCACCGGCCGGTTCCGCGTTCCCGTCCACCAACATGGTCAGCCTGGCCGTGGATGCCGACGACAGCCTGTGGATCGGCTACTTCCAGGCCGGCATCAGCCAGCTCTCTGCGGCGCACCTGCACAGCTTCGGCCGTGGCCAGGGCGTGCCAACGGGCGTGGTGCCGCACTTCAGCCGTGACCGCGATGGCCACCTGTGGGCGGCCATCAACGGTGGCCTGCGCTGGTTCGACGGCGTGCACTGGCGTGCGTTGCCCGTCGGCAGCGGCGTTCCCGAGCGCCGCGTGCAGTGGCTGCTGCATGATCGCCACGGCACGTTCTGGGTGCTGGCCGATCTGAAGGTCTGGCGACGGCCAGCCGGTGCCAGCACGTTCGAGGACACCGGGATCGCCGTCTCGCAGATGGCCTCGCTGGCCGAAAGCCCGCGCGGCGAGATCTGGCTGGCCGACCGCAACCGGGGTACCTCGCCACTGGGCAACGCGCAGGGCCTGCTGCCTGCCGCCGAGCGCGAGGCGCGGCGCCTGCCCGAGCTGGTCGCAGCGCGCCTGCAGTTCACTGCCGATGGCGCGCTGTGGGCCACCATGAGCCCGCACGGCGGCGTAGCAAGGGTCACTTTCGAAGGTGACCAGGCCACGCACATGGAGCGCTTCGATACGCCGCAGGGCCTGACCGCGACGTCGGCGGTGCCGGTCCTCCTCGACCGCGAAGGCAATCTCTGGGTCGGCACCAACCTCGGCCTCAACCGCTTCCGCGCGCGCAGCGTACAGGCCCTGGCGGCCGGCCCCACCGATCCCTACCGCTCGCTGTTACGCGCCAGCGACGGCCGCGTGTACGGCTATGGCGAGGATCTGAAACCCTACGACCTGCGCCGCTCACTGCTGGGCGAGCGCGCCGCGCAGCTGCAGGAGGCCGCGCGCCAGGCGCCGACACCGCTGTGGCAGTTCGACTGGATCAACCTGGTCCGCACCGTCAACGGCCACCCAACCCGCATTCCGTCGCCAGCCCCGTACACCGGTCAATCCCTGCAGGCGGTGCTGTTCCCAAACGATGAGGAGGCCTGGGCCTGTGTCGGCGAGCGCGGCGTCCTGCACTACCAGCGTTCGCAGTGGTACGACCAGGCGCGCCTGCCCGAGCAGGCATGTTCGACGATGGCGATGGGCAGCGATGGTGCCCTGCTGCTGGGCTATGCCGATGGCCGCCTGCGGCGCATGGATGCCAGCAGCGTGGCGACCTTCGATGCGCGCCAGGGCCTCGCCGTCGGGCCGGTGACCGCCCTGCTGCAGGACCAGGACATGCTGCTGGTGGCCGGCGAAGCCGGGCTGGCCGCGCGCATCGACGAGGCCCCCTTCAGCGAAGTGCGTACGGATATGGCGGGCGTGCTGGAAGGCATCACCGGCATGGTCGCCGATGCGCACGGGCGGCTCTGGCTCAATGGCAGCCGCGGGCTTGTGCGACTGGACCGCGCGGCCCTGCGCGATGCCGTGCGCAGTCATCAACCGGTGGCACCGCGGCTGTTCGATGCCGTGGACGGCATGCCTGGCATCGCCCTGCAGAGCGGCCCGATCCCCACGGCCGTCCAGGCCGCCGACGGCCTGCTCTGGCTGGCCACCAACCAGGGGTTGGCATGGCTGGACACCAACGCCGCGCACCGCAACACCCTGGCACCCGGCGTCCGCATCGGCGATGTGCTGTACGGCGCCACCCAGGCACCGCTGCGGGAAGGACTGCGCCTGCCAGCCGGCACCACCCAGCTGCAGATCGACTATGTGGCGCTGTCGCTGGCCCGCCCCGAACGCAACCGCTACCGCTACCGGCTGACCGGCGTGGACGAGGGCTGGCAGGACGCCGGCAGCAGTACCCGTGCCTATTACACCAACCTGGCCCCGGGCACGTACCGCTTCGATGTGGAGGCGGCCAACGAAGACGGCGTCTGGAGCACAGCCCCGGCCAGCCGCACCTTCAGCATCGCCGCCACGTTCGTGCAGACGGTCTGGTTCAAGCTGCTGTGCGCTGCGCTGGTGCTGGCGGCGCTGGTACTGGCCGTGCGCATCCGCAGTGGCCAGTTGGCCGCGCTGTTCCGTGCCCGCCTGCAGGAACGCCATGGCGAGCGCGAACGCATTGCGCGCGACCTGCACGACACCCTGCTGCAGGGCAGCCAGGGACTGATCCTGCGCCTGCACGCCATCAGCCAATCGGCGCAGACGCCGGACAGCGTGCGCACCCAGCTGGAATCGGCAATGCAGCTGGCAGAGCGCAACCTCGCCGAGGGCCGCGAACGGGTCAACGCCCTGCGGGATGGTCCGTTCGCCGGCCGTGACCTGGCCACCGCGCTGGCCGACGTGCACGCCGAATACGCCGGCCAAGGCACCAACCCGCTGCGGCTGACCGTGGAGGGCACACCGCCGCCACTGCAACCCGACGCGGTGGAAGAGGTGTTCCTGATCGGCCGCGAAGCGATCCGCAACGCACTGCGCCATGCCGAGGCCAGCGCCATCGAAGTGGAGCTGTCCTACGGCAGCCGTTGTTTCCTGCTGCACGTGCGCGATGACGGCGTGGGCATCGCCGACGACGATGCCGGCCATGGCCACTGGGGCCTGCAGGGCATGCGCGAACGCGCGCAACGCCTGGGTGCCGAACTGCAGCTGTGGACCCGCCCGGGACTGGGCACCGAAGTGGCGCTGGCGGTCCCCGCACGGCGCCTGTATCACCGCCGGCCGCCGCCTTGGCGCTGGCCCTGGAGCAGAAAACGCGATGACTGAATCCCCTTCCCCGATCGGCGTGCTGGTGGTTGATGACCACCCCCTGCTGCGCGACGGCCTGGCCGCCCTGCTCGGCGCGCAACCGGACCTGCGCCTGCTGGGCGAAGCCGCCGATGGCGAAGAAGCGATCGCGCGCTATCAGGAACTGCAGCCGGACGTGGTGCTGATGGACCTGCAGATGCCGCGCCTGGACGGCGTGGAAGCGATCGTGCGGATCCGTGCGCTGGATCCGCGCGCACGCATCATCGTGCTGACCACCTACCGCGGCGATGTGCGCGCGGTACGTGCGTTGCAGGCCGGTGCCAGCGCCTACCTGCTCAAGGACATGCTGCGCCACGAGCTGGTGGACACGATCCGCACGGTGGCTGGCGGCCGGCGCGCCGCGATTCCGCCGGCCGTGGCAGCGAGCATTGCCGCGCACGTGGTGGAGGACCGGCTGTCGCCGCGCGAGACGGAGGTGCTGCGGCACGTGGCCGGCGGCCTGTCGAACAAGCGCATTGGCGAGCGGATGCAGATATCCGAGCAGACGGTGAAGGCGCACATGAAGAGCCTGATGGATAAGCTGGGCGTGGGTGATCGCACGCATGCGGTGACGCAGGCGCTGCGTCGCGGGATCATCAGCCTGGATGACACCGGCCACGATTGAACGCGGGGGTTTTCTGCAGGGCTTGCAGCCCTGCACCTGCTTCAAGCCGAAGCCGAAGCAAGATCAAAAACAGCTCTGGATTTCTGCTGGTTGGGCGGGCCGGTGTGGATGGTCAGGACACGCCGTAAACCCATCCATGGGGGCTCGATGGCGCCATCCATGGCGCCAACGGTCCTGCCCACCCACACCGCCCCACCCCGACAATTTCACTCGGCTGTTGGTAGGTGCCGACCGTTGGTCGGTACATCTGTCAGATATCGAATGAATTCATCCACGCATGGCGTGGATCTACCCCGGCCGGCTGTTGGTAGGTGTCGACCGTTGGTCGGCACATCTGTCAGACATCGATATCCGACCCCGTGCCGACCAACGGTCGGCACCCACCAACAGCAGCAGCATGTTCTGACAGATCGCGGAGAACTGTCGAAGGCGGGGTGGGTCCGGTTGAGGGGGTGTGAGCGCCATGGATGGCGCGACCAAGCCCCCATGGATGGGTTTACGGCGTCCCCCTCAACCGGACCCACCCCGCCAACCCAAAGGAACCCAGCTTCTGCCGTTGCTCTGGCTCCTGCAGGTGCAGGGCTGCAAGCCCTGCAAAACAAACAAACCTACCTCAACCGCACCAGCAGGCTGCTGCCCGCACACACCACCGCCAGCCACGCCACGCCGTGCCAACCCCACTGCGCCAGCGCAAGGCTGCCCAGCGCGCCGCCCGCGGCCATGCCGATGAACATGCCCGTGAACAACAGCGCGTTGAGGCGGCTGCGCGCCGGCGGTACCAGGCCGTAGACCAGGGTCTGGTGCGCCACCAGCGCAGACTGGAAACCGAAGTCGAACAGCAGCGCGCTCACCACCAGCAGCGGCAGCAGCGCCGCAGCCGGCAGCCAGCTGTCGGCCAGCAGCAGGCCAAAACCCACCAGCGCCACGGCAATCGCCAGGCGCGCCACCGCATGGCTGCCCAGCCGGTCGGCGTAACGACCGGCGAACGGTGCCGCCAATGCACCCGCCGCACCGGCAATACCGAACGCACCGGCCGCGGCGCTGCCCAGCCCCAGCGTCGCGTGCAGCATCAGCGCCAGGGTCGACCAGAACGCACTGAAACCTACCGCCAGCAGCGACTGGCTGGCCACCGCGCGCCGCAACTGCGGCTGCTCGCGCCACAACTGCAACAGCGACCCCAGCAGCGCGGGATAGCGCAGCGTGCTGGTCGGTGCGAAGCGCGGCAGCGCCTTGGCCATCACCGCGCCCATCGCTGCCACCGACACCGCAGCCAGCACGAACTGCGTGCGCCAGCCCCAGGCTTCGGCCACCACGCCACTGACCACGCGCGACAACAGGATGCCCAGCAGCAGACCGGTCATCACCCGGCCGACGATCTGCCCGCGGTGCGCGTCCGGGGCCAGCACCGCAGCCGCCGGCACGATGTCCTGGGCCAGCGTGGCCATCAGGCCCACCAGCAGGCTGGCCACCAGCAGCCCCGGCAGTTGCCCGGCCCACGCGGCGGCGGCCAGCGCCACGGACAGCAGCACCGACTTCAGCAGGATCAGGTGGCGACGATCAAAGCGGTCACCCAGCGGGGCCAGCAGCAGGATGCCCAGCGCATAGCCAAGCTGGGTCAGGGTCGGCACCAGGCCGACGCCACGCTCGCTGGCACCCAGGTCCTGGGCGATCAGGCCCAGCATCGGCTGGCTGTAGTACAGCGATGCAACCGAGAAACCGGCACCGGCGGCCATCGCCAGTACCAACGGGGCCGAAGGAGCGGCCGTCGGCGTGGCGGTCACGGAAACAGAGGAGGTGGACATTCGGCAACTCCGGGGGAGGAATGGTGCATAGCCTGCCGATATTCGCCGCGCGTCTGTAGTAGGCTCATACACATATCCTCCATACGCCACACGCATGAACGACCTGCCCGCCGGCGCCGACCGCCTGGACCTGCTGAGAACCTTCCTGCGCATCGTCGATGCCGGCAGCCTCTCCGCCGCTGCCACCCAGCTGGGCACCACCCAGCCCACGGTGAGCCGGCGCCTGCAGGCACTGGAACGGCAACTGGGCCTGCGCCTGCTGCAGCGCTCCACCCACGGCCTGCAGCTGACCGAGGACGGCCAGCGTTGCCAGCGCCACGCACAGCGCGTCATCGACGAATGGGAAGCGCTGCAGGCCGAGCTGCATGGCGAAGCGCAGGTCCTGCGTGGGCGCCTGCGGGTGATGGTGCCGCACGCGTTCGGCCAGGCGCAGCTGCTGCCGACCATGCTGGACTTCCTCGCCCGGCATCCTCAGCTGAGCCTGGAATGGATACTCGAAGACCATCGCCCGGACTTCGTCGCCGACGGCATCGACTGCGCCGTGCGCGTCGGCCCGGTGGACGAGCCGCGCATGGTGGCCCTGCCACTGGCCGAGGTGCCGCGCATCGTGGTGGCCGCGCCCACCCTGGCCGATCCGTCGCACATCCGCACCCCCGAACAGGCGCAGGCCCTGCCATGGATCGCACTGGCGACCTACTACCGCGAACGCCTGCTGCTGCACGACGCGCAGGGGCGCGCGCACACGCTGTCGATCGCGCCTCGCCTGCTCACTGACAACCTGTTCGTGGTGCAGCGTGCCGCCGTGGCCGGCCTGGGCGCGGCGGTGGTTTCGGCATGGCTGGTGGCTGAGGATCTGGCCGAAGGGCGCCTGGTGCAGCTGCTGCCGCAGTGGCAGGCTCCGCCGCTGCCGGTGCATCTGGTCTTCCCGGCCGCGCGCCAGCAGCCGCTGCGGCTGCGCGCCTTCATCGATGCGATGAAGGAAGCGCTGCCGCAGCTGCACGGCATGCGGCCGGCAGTGCGCTGAACCGCTGGAAGGGTCAGAGCCCTTTCCACGGTATCCGGGGTCGGATCCCTTTCCACCGGAAAGGGCTCTGACCCCACAAGCGATCACTTCGCCTTCGCAGCCTCGGCATTCCACGCAGCCACCTTGGCCTTGGTGTCGGCCAGCATCTTGTCCAGCGCCGCACGGTCATACACGGTGCCGCGCAGGATCACGCTGTCGATCTTCTCCGTCGCGGCGATGTCCTGCAGCGGATTCGCGGTCAGCAGCACCAGATCGGCTGCCTTGCCGGTGGCCACGCCACCATAGCGATCCATCTGCCCGAACCAGGCCGGGCCGGAACGGGTGGCGGCCGAGAGTGCCTGCGGCGCGCTCAGGCCTTCCTTCACGAACAGCTGCAGTTCCTGGTGCAGGGCAATGCCCGGGAAGTTGTACGAGTTGAGGAAGCCGGCATCGGTACCGGCAATGATCGTCACGCCCGCTTCCTGCAGCAGCGGCAGCACCGATGCCACCTGGTGGTACTGCGCATGGCGCGCCTCGATCTGCGCCGGGCTGGCCTTGGCCGCGCGGTCCACGCGCCACTGGTAGGTCGCGCGCAGGCCCGGGCCGATGTAGGCCAGGTACGGATCGTTGGCGTGGTCATCCTGGTCGAGGAAATCGAGGATGCGGCCACCATTGAGGGTCGGGGTGACGAACACGCCGCGCCTGGCGAAATCGCGGTAGGCGTGCATCGCCGTATCGTGGTCGAAGCTGGCATCCAGGCGGCGGTTGGCCTCGGCGCGATCGATGCGCCCGGCACCGAAATCAGCGGCGATCTTCGCTTCATCCTTGCTGCCGGCCTTGAACGCGTAATCGAGATGTTCGATCGAGGCGAGGCCGGCGTCGACGGCCTGTTCGACGGTCAGCGCCATCGGGATATGGCCCGATGCCTTGAAGCCGGCCTTGCGCGCGGCGCTGGCCGAGTACAGGAACAGCTCCGGCTTCAGCGTGCTGTCGGTGATCTTCACGAAATCGACCTTGTCGTGCTGCAGGCGGGCGATCGCCTTGTCGGCGTCCGCCTCGCTGCCCACCTCGATCGTGCCCTTCCAGACCGGCTTGATGCCTTCGATCTTCGCGCCCGAACTGAGCAGCCGCGGCCCGAACAGCGTGCCGTTGGCGATCTCGCCACGCCACTGCAGTACCTGCTCGGGCAGGTCGCCGGAGCAGTCACGCACGGTGGTGATGCCGTGGGCGATGTACAGCGGCAGCAGCGCCTTGTTCTCTTCGATCAACGCCGGGCCGCCGCCGAAGTGCACGTGCATGTCCCACAAGCCGGGGATGAGGTACTTGCCCTTGGCGTCGACCTGGCGGCTGGCGTTCCACTGGCTGCGCAGCTGCGCATCGGGGCCCACCGCGACGATGTCATCGCCACGGATCACCACGCTCTGCCCCGGCACGCTGCGTGCGTGCTCGACATCAACCACGGTGGCGTTGCGGATCAGCAGGTCGGCACGCTCGGCGGCGGACACCGACAGCGGCGCGACGGCAAGAAGGATAGCGAGGGACAACGGACGGGAACGGAACATGGACAGCATCCTGGTGGGCGCGCGTGGCGCGCGGGGTGGAAGGGGTCGGGGTTCAGCGGCTGGCGCCGGCGCGGCGCAGCAGGGTTTCCATCTGCGTGTAGCCACGCTGGCGTGCATGCGCCAGCGGCGTTACGCCATCGCCATCGGCCAGTTCGGGATTCGCGCCGGCGTCGAGCAGCAACTGCACGATCTGCACATGGCGCGGACCACCGTCGCCCAGCAGGATCGCTTCCAGCAGCGCGGTCCAGTGCAGGCGGTTGACATGGTCCACCGCCACGCCTGCACGCAGCAGCGTGCGGACCGTAGCGACATGGCCGCGCTCGGCAGCGGGAATCAAGGCAGTGCCGCCGTAGCGGTTGGTGCTGCGCAGATCCGCACCGTGGGCGAGGGTCAACGCGAGGATGTCATCCAGGCCGCGCGCGCCGGCATACAGATAGGCACTGTCCTGCATCGCATCCTTGGCGTTGACGTCGGCACCGGCTTCGATCAGTTCGCGCGCCGCATCGACGTTGTTGCCGTGGGTCGCCAACAGCAGTGCGGTGCGGCCCTGCCCATCGCGCGACTCCAGGTCGGCACCGTCTTCCAGCGCCGAACGCACGGCATCGGCATCACCACGCGTGGCGGCATCATGCAGTCGCACATCGGCCGGACCGGCGGTGGCAGAACAGGCCGGCACCACCACCGCCAGCAGGCACAGCAGCAACAAGCGACCCAGCGGACGGGGCCAGCGACGGAAACGATGGATTCGCATCTGCGGTTCTCCGGTGCAACGGGGCGCCATGCTTGCCGCCCCCTGCCCTGCATGGTAGAAGTCGCCACGTGCATCCAGAAGTGAAATGTTCAAATGCAAGACAGTGCCAAATCGAA
Organism: Stenotrophomonas sp. ZAC14A_NAIMI4_1; assembly: GCF_003086915.1. Classification (NCBI taxonomy): domain Bacteria; kingdom Pseudomonadati; phylum Pseudomonadota; class Gammaproteobacteria; order Lysobacterales; family Lysobacteraceae; genus Stenotrophomonas; species Stenotrophomonas sp. ZAC14A_NAIMI4_1. The sequence continues at coordinate 3,259,983 of NZ_CP026002.1, read as the reverse complement.
TAGAACGCTGTTCGAACTGGACCTGCTGCGTGCGCTGGTGATGGTGGCCGACTGCGGCAGTTTCACCACCGCCGCCACCCGCCTGCATTCCACCCAGTCCACGGTCAGCCAGAAGGTCCGGCGGCTGGAGGAGCTGGCCGGGCACCGCCTGCTCGAGCGCGGCCACCGCGACGTGCACCCCACCGATGCGGGGCACACCCTGCTGGGCTACGCACGGCGCATGCTCGACCTGAACGAGGAAATGGCCCAGGCCCTGGCTGGCGCCACGGTGGAAACCGCGGTGCGCATCGGCGTGCCGGAGGATTTCGTCAACGCGCAGACCACGCGCATGCTGGCCGCCTTCAGCCGCCGCCACCCGCAGGTAAAGCTGGAGATCAGCAGCGGCCTGAGCCGCGATCTGGCGCATGGCTTCGACCACGGCGAGTTGGACCTGGTGCTGGTCAAGCAGCGCCGCAACACCCGCCAGGCGGTGCATTGCCGGCGCGAGCCGATGCACTGGATCGACAGCCTGCGCAGCAGCAGCCTGCTGCAGGATCCATTGCCACTGGTGACCTTCCCGCCACGCGGCCTGTACCGCGACGAGATGATCCAGGCGGTGGAGGCCCTGGGCCTGCGCTGGCGCATCGCGTTCACCAGTTCCTCGCTGAGTGGCATCCAGGGCGCAGTGGCCGATGGCATCGGCATCAGCCTGCTGCCGCGGCGCGCGGTGGGCCGCGAACACCGGGTCATCGATGGCGAGCGTGGCCTGGCGGTGGTGGACAACTACGAGATCGGGCTGCTGCATCGCCCGGATGCGGATGATGCAGTGCGAGCGCTCGCGGCCGAACTCTGGCGCCAGGTCCAGCGCGAGGCGGAGTAGTCTTCGGCAGGGCTGCGCCCTGCACCTGCCGAAGCCGAAGCAACAGCAACAGCGGGCTATCCGTGGGATGGCGGGGTGGGTCCGGTTGAGGGGGACGCTGCAAGTACGTCCATGTAAGCTCGGTCGCCGCATCCATGCGGCTCACGCCCCCTCAACCGGACCCACCCCGCCTTCGACAGTCTTCCGCGAGCTGTCGGAACCTGCTGCTGCTGTTGGTGGGTGCCGACCGTTGGTCGGCACCGGTGAATTCACTCGATATTTGACAGATGTGTCGACCAACGGTCGACACCTACCAACAGCCTGTCGGAGTCGTCCCAGTAGAGCCACGCCATGCGTGGATGAATTCATTCGATATCTGACAGATGTGCCGACCAACGGTCGACACCTACCAACAGCCGCGTGAACCTGTCAGAGGTGGGGCGGTGTGGGTGGGCAGGACCGTTGGCGCCATGGATGGCGCCATCGAGCCCCCATGGATGGGTTTACGGCGTGTCCTGACCACCCACACCGCCCCACCATCCCACGGAATGCCGCTCTGGCTCTGGCCGTTGCCTTTGCCGTTGCTTTAAGCAGGTGCAGGGCTGCAAGCCCTGCCGACTACACCCACCGCCCGCCAACAACGACGCGCCGCTCGGCCGGCACGCCTGCCACCGCCGCGGGACCGTGATCCGCCCGCACTGCCACGAACGTGGCCGGCATCCCCTCGCCCATCCCATGCTCCGGCAACCCGATCACCGCCGCCGCATGGGTGGTCACCATCTCCAGCGCCAACATCAGATCCGCATCCGTGTAGAACCCCGAGCGGTAGCCCAGCAACATCGCACGCTGCAGCAGGTCGCCATTGCCATAGGGCCACCAGCAGTCGCGGATGTTGTCGTTGCCGGCGAACACCCGCACTCCCGCATCGTGCAGCGCCCGCAGCGGCGGGAACGGGTGGTCGCCCGGCGCGTTGCTCATGATCGCCACGCCGGCAGCGGCCAATGCCTCGCCCACCTGCAGCGCGCGCGCCAGCGGCACCTCTCCCAGGGCATACGCGTGGCTGACCGCCACCCTGCCCTGCAGCCCGGCCGCCCGCGTCCGCGCGGCAATGCGCAGCAGCTGGGCCAGGCCGGTTTCACCCGGCTCATGCAGGTGGATGTCCAGGCGCACGCCATAACGTTCGGCCAGGCCGAACAGCAGGGCCAGCTGCCCTTCGGCATCACCATCCAGCGTGGTCGGGTCGATGCCGCCCAGCACCTCCACGCCCTCGGCCAGGGCCTGTTCCAGCACCGCGGCCGTGCCCGCGCAGGACATCACGCCCGCCTGGGGAAACGCCACCAGCTGGATCTTCATGATGTCCGCACAGCGTTGCGCGGCTTCGCGTACCGCCTCCAGGTGGCGCAGGCCGGTGCTGGCGTCGATATCCACGTGGCAGCGCATGGCCACGGTGCCGAAGCCACTGCACTGGCGGATCAGCGCTTCGGCGCGGTCCACCATCGGTGCGGCCCCGGCGACGGCAGCCTTCTCCACTGCCAGGCGCTCGCGCAGGCTGGCCACCGGTTGATGCGGATGCCAGCGGTCACCGACGAAGCTCTTGTCCAGGTGGATATGGCCATCGACCAGCCCGGGCAGCAAGGTGAAGCCCTCCAGGTCGATGATCCTGGCACCTTCGGCCGGGGCCGCCGCGCGGTTGAGCCCCTCGAAACGGCCGTCGCGGATGTGGAAATGCACCGGCGCACCATCGCGATCGACGCCGCCCTGGACGAACTGCAGGGTCATGGGGGGAACTCCCGTAAAGCCATCAAGGGGCCCATCGTGCGCCGCCCCCCGGCATCGGCCAACGAAATATCTGCATGTCTCGTATTCGCCAGCGCAATGAATGGCCACCGGTGCCGACGTGATCGGCACGCCCGGTGCACGCCTGAACGGGTACCATAGACACCTGTTTCCGCTGTGATGCCGCATGGGCCCGTCCGACCGCCACGATCGTCTCCGCCGCTGGCAGGCCGCGTCCCTGCTGGCCGCTGCGCCGATCGCCAGCCTGTCCGCCGCCGATGCCGGTGCCACCGCACCCCTGCAGGCACCGCCCGGACAGCAGCGCGTCGCGCCATCCGCCCTGGTCGAGCTGCTGCACCAGCGCGTGCTGGCCGGCCCCAGCGCAACCGGAACCCTCGAAAGCTGGTGCGCAGAGCACGGTCTGGCTGAACAGGCGCGCGTGCGCGCCGTCCGCGTACATGGCCAGGACAAGGCGGCACCGGCCGATGTACTGAAGGCGCTCGGCGCAGGCGCCGGTACACCGCTGCGTTATCGGCGGGTGCAGCTGGTCTGCGGCAACCGCGTGCTCTCCGAAGCCGACAACTGGTACCTGCCGGACCGCCTCAGCACCGCCATGAACCAGGTGCTGGACAGCAGCGACGAACCCTTCGGCCGCGTGGTGGGTCCGCTCGGTTTCCAGCGCCAGACCCTGGCCGACCAGACCTTCTGGCCGCCGCGCGGCGAAGGCGACCACGGCGTGATCCTGGAAGTACGCGCCCTGCTGCGCGACCGCCAGCAGCAGCCCTTCAGCTACGTCATCGAGTCGTACAGCGTGCAGGCACTGCCGTAACCGCCGGCGCGGCCTGATCAGTCAGGCTTGACGCTACTGGCTGATGCCGTTGGCCGCCGGATCGATGGAAAACACGAAGCGCCCCACGGATTGTCCCTTGCCCAGCGCGTACTCGGCCGTGATCAACGCGTAGTGCGGCGCGTCGCCGTCCTTGCCAAAAGCGCGAACCCAGTCCCGGAATCCAGTGTCGCTGCGGCTGCGGATCTCGCCCATGCACAGGCTGTAGCCACATGACAGCGAAGCAAGGGCCACATCGCCGCCCAGTGCCCGGGTGGCCGCCGCCCGGTACAGCGTGCTCAGATCCTGCGCATCCTGATGGCGTGCGGCATCCTGCTCGAACTGCTGCAGGGCCGTTTCGAACCCGGCACGGGACCGCAAGACGGTTTCGGCCTGCGCCATCGACAGCGCATTCCCGCTCAGCAACCGGGACTCCCCAGCCAGGTAATCCTGATTTGAAGCCGCCACGCGCTGTACAGGGGGCGCAGGCGGCACAGGCGCAACCACCGGCGCGGGCGCCGCGACAGGTGCGCGCGCAGCGTCGTCGGGCAGCACGATGTCACCCGCTGCCTGCGCCGTGGCCGTCGCTCGCTCGCCTGGTCCGGACGCAGCGGCGCGGTTCGTCGTTCCAGCATCGTCCCTGTTGCAGCCTGGCAGCACCGCCAGCAACAGCCCGGCCATCCATAGCCCTCGTATTCCCATCCCTGCGCTCCCTGCGTCGAAGTCCCACATCATGCCAGTTCGCACGCCTTCCACCATCTGCACCGCATCAAGGCAAGGCCGTCGCCATCGGACCTTTCGTTTTCGTCGCAATGCCCGCGGATCGGCCTGCGCCTGAACCAACGCAGGCCTCCCGCGCGCAGGGCAGCTCACTTTGCAACAAATTTCATGGGCATCGGCGCGCAAAGGCGTAATCGTGCCCACATGTGCATCGAACCGAACTCCGCTTCCCACCTTGCCCTGCACCCGGTACTGCGCCGCCACCTGCTGCACCTGGGCCACGGCTCCATCAACCTGCGCTCGCTGCAGCGCACCGATCTGGCCGGCTGGCGCACGCTGTGCGGACAGCGCCGCGGCGGCTGCCACCTGGCCTGCCGCACCGATGCCGAGGTGCAGCTGTTCATCGGCATCCAGCGCTCGCGGCTGCAGGAAGACAATGACCGCCTGCTGCTGGGCGTGTTCGACCAGGCCAGCCACGCCCTGGTCGACCAGATCACCGTGCGGCTGCAGTCGGCACGCGGTCGCAGTGCCGAGCTGCAGCGCTTCTGCCAGGCCGACTGGGGCGATGCGCAACGCTTTGCACACACGCTGCATGCACTGTGCCCCTTCCTGTTTGAACAGGTCGGGCTGCACCGCGTCTACGTGATGCTGCCGCCCGACGACAGCGCCGGGCTCTCGGACGTGCTACGCGCGGCCGGCTTCCAGAAGGAGGGCCTGCTGCGCGACCATCATCTGGGCGCGGACGGCTGGGAAGATCGCAGCCTGCATGCACTGACCGCGTCGACCTGGCGCCCCCAGCAGGCCGCGATGGGTTAGCGCACGCGCTCCAGCGCAGAGCCGGCGCCCGTCAGCACGCTGCAGGCATGGTCCTGCAGCTCCTCGGCACTGGCGTCGTTGCCGGTGGCGGGGTCGAGCCGGGTGGCCAGCAGCACGAAACCGGGCGCACCGTGCACATCGCGGTGGCCCGCCACCAGCAGGCTCCAGTTGCCGACGTCAGCCGGGCCGCTCAGGTCGAACGCCAGCAGGTTCAGCGGGTTGGCGGTCAGCTCCGCACCGGCCAGCAGGCGCGCCTGGTACTGGTGGCCACGCAGCAGCACCGGCAACGGTGCCCAGCGCATCCCCAGCGCCGCCTGCTGCGCGTCCAGCGCCTGCACCACATCGGCACGCAGGCAGTCCACGTGGATGTGCAGCTGGTGCTGCGAGCGGCCATGCGGCGAGTTCAACGCCAGGCTGGCCACCTCGCGCGGCAGCGGCTGGGCCAAGGCCTGCTGGGTGTGGGAACGGGCCCGCCAGGCCGCGGCAAAATAATTGGGTACGCCCTTGCGGTAGAGCCCCGGGCTCTCGATGCCACTGACCTTGTCCAGCGGCATCAGCAGGAACTGGAAGTCGCCATGGGAGTCCTTCACCAGCACATCGCGCCGGTCAGCCGCTTCTTCCATCTGCAGGCAGCTGCCCTGCGGTCCCTGCGCGCTTCGGCAGTCGCGCTCGATCAGGCGCCACAACGCATCGGAATGGGCCGGAGGTGCCGGGGTGCTGGCACAACCGGCCAGCACGGACAGGGACAGGAACAGGAACAGGGACAGGAACAGGAACAACGGAAGCAGACGGGGCACGACACTCACATTCAACGGTTGGGCCAGCGCGCCATTGTAACGCGGCCCTCAGCCCGGCACGGCCGCCTCCACCTGGGCCTCTTCAACCTTGCCCGGCGTGTACTTGGTGGCACCGAAGTACAGCACGCGCCACTGGCTGAGGTTGCCGATGAACCAGTGCGCCACCGAATCGTGGCCGTAGCCATCGAAGAAGGATTCCACCTCCGCCGGCAGCAGGGTCGTGTCATCCCACGACTCGAGGCTCACCCGCTCGGCCATGGTCAACGATGCGCCCCGCTCGCGACGACGCCGCAGGCCGACGATCTTGCCGACCATCGTGTCGTTTTCTTTCTCCAGCCCACGCCGCTGCTTGCGCACGGCCGACAGCTCGTCGTCACGCGCCTTGAGTTCGTCGGACACGCGGTTCCACTCGGCGGTCTTGTCTGCATTGCCCTGGTCGGCCAGGTGCAGGTTGTCGTTGTCCCAGGGCGCGGGCAGCTGCGACTGCCGCCGGCGCAGGGTCCGTACCTGTTCGCGCAGCGCCTCCTCGCGCGCCGCCAGGCGCTGCATCGATGGCAACTTATCGCCGCGGGCCACGCGCACCCGCATCCAGCGGTACAGCAGCTGCATGTGCGCGGCCTGCACGTCCTCCATGCGCCCGCGCTTGACCCGCACCGCCTGCAGGTAGGCGTTGAACACGGCCTGCAGCTCCGGATCCTGCTTGTCGAACTCGGCCTTGACGTGATCTTCCAGAAGGCTGATCGGGTTGAGCAGCACGCCACCGGCCTGCGCCATGTCGTACATCTCGTTGAGGGCAAAGCGCGCGATGCTGTTCTGCCGCCCTTGGTGTTGGGGGTCATAGCCACCGCCCACATCCGAGTGCACGCCGGGGAACCAGATTTCCACCGTGTTGGCCGGGTAAACCGCGTGCTCCCGTGTTGAATCCAGCGGGAACTGGCCACGCAGCTCATGGGCGGCGGTCATGTGCACCGACTGTTCCACGATTTCCGGAACCACCATGCCTTCGGCCCAGCCGGTATGCCCATTGCGGTAATTGATCCCCGCCGCAGCCAGGTTCGGCCACACCGAGCACACCGTATCGAACACGCCCATGAAGCCGATTCGCAGCGGGATGCGTTCGCGGTACAACCAGGTACCATCGGCCTGGCGCTTGCAGCGCGCCGCCAGATCCCGCGCGAACGCCCGCGCCGACGCAGCGCCCCGCGAGAAGCCCAGCACCGACACGCTGACCACCAGAATGCGCATCGGCTCGGGTTGGGTATCGATCAGCTCGTCCAGCGCCTGCAGCGCGAAGTCGATGCGCTCGCGCCCACCCTTGCCGATCGACAGCCCGAGCAGGCCGCCGCTGTCGCCGACTTCCGGGCAAGGCGTGCCGACGCCTGCCAGATACTGGCGTGTGCTGTTGCGACGATCCTTTACATGCGCGTCGTAGAGCCGGGCGATGTTGGAAAGCGCCCGCTCCCCCGCATCCTTGCCCAGCTCCTCTTCGCGATTGTTACCCGTGCCGTCGAAGAACACGCTCAGGTGCAGGCTCTGCGTGCAGCCGGTGGTCGCCGCTTCCTTGTCGGGCACCGTGCCGCACATCGCTTCCTGGCGACGGCGACGCTCGGCATCACTCAACGGACGCGTTCCGCGCGCCAGCCGCGCCGTGCGTGCCGTGCCCTCGGCCTGCGCGATGGGATCGGGGGTACCGGGTTCGAGATCCACCTGCCCCGGAATCGCGGTCGGATCAGTACTGGTCATGGTCCTTGTGCTCCTTCGGCACCGGCATGCGTCGCACATCCCATTTGTTCACGCCCTTGTCCAGCAGCTCCGCCTCGACATGGCCGTCGGCGTAGAAATGCAGCAGCAAAGTCGCCGGGTTGGGCGGATACGGTGTCTTCAGCGGCACCACCGCCTCGCGCGGCACGCGATGCCCCTCGCTCAGGTAGCGGTTGGTGGCCAGATCGTAGCGGTTGGCCTCGATCCAACGCACCCGCACGCTGTCCGGCCCCTTGCCGCGGGGCGCGCGCGGCCCCATCCCGGAGCCGCCATTGGTGTAGCCGTCCAAGCCACCCAGAAACTGCCCATCGACCCGCACATCGGCCAGGTAATGCGGGCTGTAGTTGAACGCGAACAACGACATGATGGGCGTCTTGCCGCGCGCCATCGCCCGGCTGCAGCCGACGCCCACCACCAGCAGCGCGATCACCGCCAGCGCGCTCCACCACAGGTACTTGTTGCTCATCATCGCCGTCTCGCTCCGTTCAATCCCAGCTTTCTTCCAGGGGCCACACTTCATCGCCGATATCGGCCGCACTGCGCCGGCCACTGGCGAAATCCTGCAGGCGCTGCTGCCAGGCCGGATCCTCGCCGAGATCGCTGCCGGCCAGCAGTGCCCAGGTCGCCACCATCACCACGCGGCGGCTGTCCTCGTTGCCGGCCGCCGCAGCCGTCGCCACCACGCGCCGGAAGAACGTGTACCAGCGCGCCCGTGGCAGCCGCGCCAGCAGTTCGGGATCGGTCAGCTGGAAATGGTCGATCAGCGTGTAGGGGTAGCTGGCGTCGATCAGCGCACGCCGCTGCGGTGCCTCCAGCACCCAGGGCGGGTCGTGCGGGTCCAGGGCCACGTCTTCCAGTTCGAGGTGCGCCCATTGCAGGTCATGGCGCAGGTACCACCAACGCTCTCCCATTGCGAGGAACGCGCGGCACTGCGCCTCGTCCAGTACCTGCACCCACCAGGGCAGGACGCGCGCATCGAAAAAGCGCGCAAGGAACAGCTTGCCGTTGGGATAGCTGGCATCCAGGCGCCGCTGCAGGCGCTGCTGCAGCTGCTGGGCGTCCAGGCTCGTCTCGATGATGCTGAGCATGCCGGGCGAACGCCCCTGCGAGGCGGCCCGCTGCAGGAACCGGTCATGCTCGAAACCGCGCGGCAATCGGGCCAGGAACACACTGGCATCGTCGGCACCATCGGCCAGCAGGCCATCGAACAGTGGGAGCGGTGCCCACGGCAACGTGCGCAGCAGCTGCACCGGCTGGTTGCACTGCGCGCCGTCCAGCAGGACGAAGCGCTGCAGGCCCTCCTCCAGCGGCGGCAGATCAAGCGGCGGGAAATGCCAGTCGGGAATCACGCCGGCCCCCCTTTGGGCGTCAGCGGCGCTGCCCGCTGTGCAGCCAGCAGCAGGCATTCCTTGCAGACCGACTGCGGAAACACCGGCAACGGATAGCGTCCGCTGCCGCCCGGCAGGAACGACTTGCGCCCGGCGTGCACGGCGATGCGACCGGGTGCGTTGACCACGATGTTGCCCGCGCTGATGGTGATGCTGGCACCACCGGACGTAGCAACCTGGACGGTACGACCAGCGGCCACTTCCACCGACGCCTGCGCACTTGCCGCGCGCAGCGCCTGCCGCGACTGCACGTCTACCTGATCCTGCTGTGCCTTGAAATCCAGCACCGCCTCACCGCTGGCCAGGGTCAGCGTCGGTGCCTGCGTATCGGCGCCACTGGCCGCCGCAGCCAGCACGCCGATCGCCTGCCGGCCATGCCAGCGCGCATCCCCCATCACCACGGCATCGCTGTGCTGGCCACTACCCAGCACCAGTGTCTCGCCCTGCCCCCAGTGCAACCCCTGGCCGGCCACCATCACCGCGCCCTCCGGTGACGACAGGCCCAGCACGGCATCGCCCGTATGTGGCACCACGCCTTCCCCCGCCCCACTGCTGCGCTGGCTGGCGGCCGCGGAGGCCTCTGCAAGCGTCTCGGCGGGCACGGTACTGCGGACGCTGGCCAACAGCACAGGCAAGGGCGACTGCGCACCATCCAGGCGTGATCGATGCACCGACTGCACCCCGGCCTCCGCCGCGGGCAGCACCGTCCGGTGTGTTCCGGCCGCAACGCTGTAGCTTTTCGCCAGCGCCACCAGCTGCTGCAGCAGCGCTGCCGGCTGCGCGGCCTCGCCCGCAGGCGACGCACCGGCGTGGGCATACGCACTGAACCACGCGCCGGCCGTGCCGCGCACCGCACCCCATGCGTCACTGCGCAGCTCAAAGCCCTGTCCGCGCAGGCTGCCCACATAGTTGTCGGCCTGATGCCGTAGATGGCCCAGCGTCAGCTGCGACACCTGCTGGCTGCTGGCCAGCTGCGTGCGCAGCTGCTGGTTCGAATCATCAAACAGCAGGTGGTTGCTGCCCTCGCCGCCCTCCCACTCGCGTGAGCGGATACCCCACAGCGCGCCGCCGTGGCGGTGCGCCTGGTCGCCGCTGCCCGCCGCGTGCCACGCCGGCGCCTGGCCACCACTGAGGTTGGCCTGCGCACTGTTGCGTGCATCGGCCGCCTGGCCGTAGGCCGACAGATCATCCTCGGCGCTGGAACCGGCCGTGGTCGGCGCCACGCCCGCTTCGCCGCGCCCGTTGTACAGCGTGCCCAGCACCACCGGGCGGTCGATGTCGCCCTCCAGGAAGCCCACCAGCACTTCCTGGCCGATCCGCGGCAGGAACTGGCTGCCCACGCCCGGCCCCGCATAGCGCTGCGCCACGCGCAGCCAGGCACTGTCGGCACCGCCATCATCGCCCTGGAAATGGAACCGCACCCGGATCCGTCCCAGCGCGTCGGCGTGCAGGTCGTTGGATGCTGAAGCGCCAGCCACCACGATCGCGGTCTGGTAGCCCGGCGCCAGCGGCCGCGCATTGCGTCGCGCACCGGTGCCATCCTCCAGGACCGGGCGCCAGCGCCGGTCGCGCGCCACGGCGCTGAACGCATTCACGTAGCCGTGCCGCTTCGCTGCGTCCTGCAGGGGGTCGGGCTCTGCCGCCTCACCCAGCAGCGCTTGCACGCACTCGCGCAGGTCGACCGGCAGGTTGTTGACCCCGGCGTGGGTCACCTCCACCAGCAGCAGCTCGGCCGGCAGATCACCCGGCAGGCCGGTCAGCGCCCAGGCATGGCCGGCATCCGCGCTGCGCACGCTGCCGCGCCCCTGCCACTGCAGCGCCTGCGCTTCCCGCGCCTCGGCCATCAGCCGCGCATGGTGCTGCAGCTCCGCCGCATCGCCGAATGCATAGGCACCCACCGCATCGTAGTCCTCGCGAAGGCCCTCGCCGGCGCCCTCCAGCGGCAGCTGCCCGGTCAGCGAGCTCACGCTGCGATAGTCACTGCTGTGCAGCTGCACGCGCGTGCTCTGCAGCCGCCGTTGCTGCCCCAGCTGCTGCACGCCATCATCGTCCTCGGTGGCATCGGCACGATGGAAACGGATCCCGCCCCGCGCCTGCGAGGCCGCCGATTCCGGCAGCAGCGTCGAGTCGGCAAACAAGAGCACGCCGTGCCCGGCCGGTGCATCGGCCACGTCCTCCACGCACCAGCCCACGCCCTCCTCGGCCAGCAGGCGCTGCACGAAGGCCAGGTCCGATTCCCGGTACTGCACGCAGAAACTGCGCGGCCGCGAGGCCGCCAGCAGCGCATCCACGTCATCGCTCCAGCGCCAGTGCGCATGCGGCGCGTGCGTCTGCAGCACGGCATCGACGATCGCGCGCACGTCCTGGTCCTGGAACACCCGGCTGCACACTGCCTGGTCCAGCCACCATGTCCAGTCGCGCAGGGTGATGCGGTAGCGCACCAGACCGCCATCGGCCTGCAGGCACTGCGCAGCGGCAATTACCCCGTGGCGTGGCCAGTCCTGGCCGTCGGCCTGGCGCACGTACAGGCTGGCCGGCTGCCCCAGCCAATCGGCCAGCGGCAGTGCAACGTCCAGCGACAGCACATCCACCTGCAGGTGCCGACCCGTGGACAACGCATCGTGCCCTTGCCACGCATCCACCACCACCGCTGGCAGATCCGGTAGATCCAAGCGGAACAGGCGACTGCCAGCATCCAGACCGGCCGCCTGCACCATGAGATTGCGCATCGCTTCCATGGCGTTCCCACTGTTGCCGCGCACCGCTCCCCGGCGCGCGGTTCCTCCCCCTGCCAGCCGACGGTAACAGATGGAAAACGACAGCGCACGTCAACGCCTTCACGCGGAATCAACATTCCTGCAGGACGCTCGGCCTTGCCTGCAGGCAGATGTTTACCGCAGAAGTGCGAATGGCAGCGGGGCCTTCAATACGTCCCGAAAGGAACTTCAACCTTCAGGACTGTGCCGCCACCCAGTGGCGTCAGGACGTACGTCAGTACGCCGCCATCATCGTCCGCCAAAGCGTGCTCGCTTCGCTGGAGCGAGTAACGCTTGCCCGACATCTCCAGCGCATTCACCCCGACGCCATGCGCGCCGGCCGGCAGCAGCAGTCCGCCGTTGGCTCCGCCTGTCGCCTCGAATACATGGCTGCCCAACGCACCCTGCACTTCCAGCATCTGCACGTGCGGTCGATACGGCACGGCATCGAGATTCCAGCCGTTGGTGAGGTCGGTCACCCATGGGCCGGGGATGTCGAAGCGACGCTCCAGCTCGCTCTCACTTATCTCAGCACTTGCCACCGACAGGCAGCAGACGACCTTTCCTGTTGCCGCATCATAGGCAGCCCATCGGCTTCCTACCGCTGCAGCACGAGGCAGCATTGAAAAATGGAACTGCCTCTCCAAGCGGCTGTCGGACACCTTGCGCCAGGCTCCCACATCAGAGTCCTGTGCAAGACAGCCGGCTGAGATCAGTAAACCTGCTATTGCGACCAGCGCGCGAATGGTGAAACCCGCCATCATCAGGCCCGCCTCCTGCAGCAGGGGAAACAATCGGATCCGGATCGGCTTTCGATGCACAGATGGCCACGCATTCGAGATGATGCGTCACTGCATGTACTGCGTCGTGTGGCCAGTAAAGCGAACCCCATCGAATCCGAAACAGAACCGACCTTCTTCAAACGCCCGGTAGACCAGCAGTGCACTGCTGACGCAGAACGTGTCAGCTTCCCGCGAGGTTTCCACCTTGCCGTACTCGCGCGCACCCTCCTTGTCCACCAGCGGCCCGCTGAAGGCATCGATCGGCAGCGGGTATACCGTCCCGTCGCGGCTGTCGATCAGCACGATCGAGCGCTGGAAGTACTCCTTGCGCTCATCCAACTGGGCCAGGATGTAGTGCGTGTTGAAGTTGGGGACCTGCGTACGGATCGCCTCATTGATCTGCGCGCGATGCGCCGCATCGCAGAAATCAACCGGACTGTATTGGTAAGAGCACCCTGAATGCGGATAGCTCATCACCACGCCCGCGTACGGCGCATTGCCCGATGCAGTACCCGCAGCAGCGGCAGGCGCGGCTGTGGGAGCAGCGTTTTCCCGCGATTCGGGCACAGGCGCTGCCCCGGACGGGCCAGCACCGCTGCATGCCGCAGGTAGGCAGGCCACTCCGAACCAAGCCGCCGCCAACGCAAATCCGCGCATGTTCATCGGGATCATTTCCGGCTCTCCGCAATTTCCATCAACACTTCCCTCAGCCCCCGCGTCGATCCGGCGTTGGCGCTGTTGGCCGCCCCCTCATGGTAGGACAGGTTGCCATCGGAAACGTTGTCCTTCTTCGTCTTGTACCCGTTCGGCGCGGCGATGGACGCCCACTCCTTTGCTGCCGCGTACTGCGCATCGTCCACGCTTCCAACACCGTCGCGCACGAAGCTGGCCAGTGCGCCACCTCCGGCCTTCGACAGCAGGTATTCAGCGAAAACGCGCTCCTGCAGGTCCGCATCATATTTTTCGCTGCCGGTCAGCCCCATGGACTCCTTCGCAGCGCGCAGCGTCTTGATGATGGTCTGATACTTGCCCGTAGCGAACATGCGGTTGCGGTCTGTTCCGTCCAGCGCGTCCGTCGCCAGGATCTGATCAATGGTCTTGCCGGTGACCGTGCCCGCTGGAGCATGCACGAAGCTGAAGCCAACCTTGTCGCCCGGCACGTTCTTCGTACCCGTGTTGTAGGACTCGTAGCCACCTTCGCCGTGGGCAATGATGTCACCCACCCGGCGCACGAAGTCACCGCCACTGATCTTGGTGCCCAGCCCCATGAAGTTGCTGATCATGGCCAGTGGATGGAAGTGGAACACGTCCAGCGAGGTGGGGAAGTCCTTTACGGATTTCACCGAATCCCACCACTGCAGATTGCGGATGCGCACCTTTTCGCCCGCCCACTCGTTGCCTTGGGCGCGCATCATCATGGCGTCCAGTTCATCCCACTTCTGCATGCCACCGCCCCACTCGCTCTCATAGCGGGCGATCATCCGTTGCAGATAGCGGGCCAGCAGCGGATTCTGCTGTGCTCGCTTCAGCTCTTCCGGGCTCAGATCGCCATCGTTGTCGGTATCCAACAACTGGTAGATCTTGCGATGCAGGGAACTGCCCCGCACACGATCCGCGCGCATGCTGTGCTCGGCTTTTTCCGAAGGTTGCGACTTGGCCATCTGGAATACCTTCCAGGCCATCAGGTCCAGCGGCGTCAGCTGACCTTCCTCGACATATTCGAATCCCGGCCATGCCCAGGGCGATTCCCAATGGGTCAGCGGATGGTCCTTCTGCGCAACCCATCCGGAGGCCTGATCGGTGGATACCCACCACCAGCGATCACCCTTGTCGTCGGTTGCGATCGACTTGCTCTCAAGCGCGTCCAGCTCAACCCGGGCGATCACGCGCGGCAGCTTGCTGGAAGCCGTCGTCAGGTTGCCTGCCCGCAACGGATAAGCATTCCAGGCGGGCACGTCGCTGGCCAACGGCGTTCCTGCCGCAGCCGTCGCCAGCCGCGCGCGCTCGATCCACAGCTCCTCGGCGAGCTGCACAAGCACTTCGCGGTCAGGCCACTTGCCACCGGTCTTGGCGTCCTGCGTACGCTCGCCCTTGCTGCTGATGTACCAGCCGGTGAACTGCTCGCCACCCGCATAGCGCTTGGTCTTTTCGTTGAACTTGCCCAGCGACGTGCGTGACGCCTGCCGTGTCACGCACTTGTGCACTTTCACCCACGGTCCCTTGGGACTATCTGCTGCAGCCACCACCAACGAACCGGCCGCCAGCGTTGCATCGCTGGCCACCGGGGTGGCCAGCTTCACGCCCACGTCCAGTACCAGCATGTTGCGCTCATTGGCCGGTCGCGTTGCCGCGTAGGCTCTGCAGCGACCGATGAAGCCGGGAACGTCGCCGCCGCTGAACATTTCCAGGTGCAGCATGCTGCGCATTCCTGGCGACGGCGATGCACGCGCCACGCCAAAGGTCTGGTATTCGCCGATCTGGCCGATGATATCGCCAGCCTTGACCGGGTACGGCTTGTCCAGCACCACGACCTGGTCCACCGGATCGGCCTTGTCAAACACGGCCTCCATGCGGGACAGGTACACCCAACCGCTCTCCGCACCGGGCTTGATCTGGCCGTCCACGGCCTCGGAAGGAATGATCTCGCCCTCCAGCACTTCTCCAATATGGCCCCATACGCCCTTGCCCACCGCCTTGGTTTCGGTGAAGCGCACGCGGGCTCCCTGCGCCAGCATTCCCAGCAGCTTGCCATTGGGCTCGGAGCGGATGTTCAGCCCCTTGCGCCCCTTGATGGCAGGCGCGACCGGTTCCGGCGCGGCCGCCGGGGCCGGTTCGGCCTCAGGATGGGGCGCAGGGGCACCCGGCGTCGGCAGGCTGCCGTAAGGGACGCGTTGTGGCGTCGCCTGTTCCACGGCGGCCTCAAGGCCAAAGCCTCTCTGGCCCATGCTTTCCTGCGCGCCCGCGCCACCCTGGCCCCACCCTCCGCCCAGCGGCGATTGGCCAAGGCCGAACGCACGGTCGTTGGCAAACGGCGAGCGCGCCGCCGGCGCGAACGGATCGGCCATCTCCTGGACTGGCGCAGGAGGCGGTGGAGGCGGGGGCGGAACTTTCTGGGTGTCTTCGGCCGCTGAGGCGCTCACTCGATAGGTGCTGTCGCCCTTCCAGTACTTCGCCCGCGGAATTGCCTGGTCCTGGCGGTAGCCCCGCCAGTCCATCAGATGCATGTAGAGGCTGAACAACACCAGGGTTTCCGGCTTGCTTTCGGTACGCTCCGGCGTTGCCGCGACCTTCGGCACTTCAGCCTTCTCGCCCTTCTTGGCGTTCTTGGCAGCCTCGGCCGCTGCCGTCTTCTGCGCCTCTTTCGCGTCTGCTGCGGCCTTTTTATCCTCCGCCTGCATCTTCACCGCCACTGCAGAGCGCATCTGCGCGGCACGGGTCTGCTCTTCAAGATCCCTGGTTTCAGCTTCGGGCTGGCAGGCCTTCAGCTGCGTACTTTCCGGCAGCACCAGGGTGTGCCTCACCAGTGTGAAGCCGGTGGAATAAAGCGCTTTCAGCTGCTTCTCGCGGAACTGAACCGCCGGATAGGTGGAATCCAGCTTGTAGGCCACGATTTCGCCATCGGCGATGCAGCGCACACCACTTTTCTCCGCCAGTTGGGTCGGCCCCTGCGCCAGCTCGCTCGCGGTGCCATCACCAAAGTGGATGCCGCCATGCCACAGGCTGTTCCCGCCCACTGGGTAGAACCCATCCTCTGCGCCGCGCATGGCGTGCATATAGGCCGCTACGCTGCGCGGGGCTTGCCCGTCCTTGAGGGCAAACGGATAGCCGAACGCTCCTGAAACGGCCTCCGTGCCGGGAAAGTCGAAGGTCGCCGGGTCCACCGTTTTGTGCAGGCCGAGCACGCCCGACTTTGCGTACGGATGCACTTCAAAATGGAGGTGATTGCCCGAGCTGACGCCACCGGTCATGCCCACCGGGCCGAGGGGATCACCCTTCTTGACCTTGTCGCCAACTTTCAAGGGGGACGGCGCGGACATGTGTGCATACATGGTATGCACCACCTGGCCGCGAATCAGATGCTCGACAGCAATCGTATTGCCGTAGCCATTCATCGATCCGGCATAGACCACGTGGCCATCAGCCGCGGCCGGGATCGGGGTGCCCGCGGGCGCGGCCCAGTCCTGTCCTTCGTGGCGTTTCACCGTACCCAGCGTCGGATGTTTGCGGGCCTGCGACCAGTTGCTGCTCACGCGGAACGGCGGGCCAGGGTTATACGTCGGCATCGTGCGTTTCTCTATCCTTGATCAAGCCCAGTCGGGCGTACACATCAACTGCGACTTCTGCGTGTCATCACCGTGGGGGCCCAGTACCGGCTTCCGCCCCTGCTGGCCATCTGGGCCGCCGCGCAGCTCCGTACCCAACGCCTTCTGCAGGCGCGAACGCGCCTGATCCAGCGGCAGGTCGATGAGGACGCCAATGGGCGTCGGCGCGGTACCCAGATGTGCCACGACCCGATAGACCGGCACCCCATGGAAATCGGCGTTCACACAGAAGTATGCGATTCCGAATTCTGCGTCGCGCTCACAGGGCTGCGGCGCATTCCTGGCCAGGTACGGGTTCGCCGGACGGCCGGATTCCGCATCGATATACCAGCCCTTCGGGCTGCAATCGAGCAGGCCCTCAAACAGCGTCGAGGTGCTGTCAGGGTCCCCTTCGAGCGCGGGCTCGCCACGCGCAGCCTGCTCATCGGCGTGCGCCTGTGCCCTGATCGCCTCTGCCTCGCTCGAGGCTTGTCCCTGTGTCGCGGCCTGCCCACGTCCGTCAGGGACTGAAGTCACCTGGCCACAAGCCGCCATTGGCAGCAGCGCGGCGAGCGCCAGAGCCAGATGTGCTGGCCTGCGCGATGCCCAGACACTGGACGTGAAAAAATTGATCCGAGTCATTGTCTTCACTCTGTTGCAGATAGCGCGCTGGCCTATCCCGAAAAGCCGGTAAGACGCCAGCTTGAGGTTTCGCTCTGGCTCCAGTTCGGCAGCTCGGTCTTGAACTGTGCCGGCCCAAGGAACGACTTGGTGGCAGCATGGACCGTGATCACGCCGGGACAGTTGAAGGTGATGTTGCCGCCCGCCACGGTAATGCTGGCTCCGCCACTTGTGGCGACGTGCAGGATCTTGCCAGCCTCCAGCTCCACCACTCCCTGAGCGCTGGCACCGCGCAGCGCTTGCCGCGCCTGTACGCGGACGGCATCACCCTGTGCCTGCACATCCAGTTCGCCTTCACCACTGGCGATCGTCATCGCAGTATTGACTGCTGCGCCGCTGCTCGCCGCAGCCAGCATGCCCACTGCTTGAGATGCATGCAGGCGCGCCTTCTCCATCACGACCACATCGCTGTGGCCGCCACTGGACAGCAGCAACCCCTCACCCGTGGACCATTGCATCGACTGCCCGGCCAGCTGGACGACGCCAGCAGGCGCGGCCAGGCCCAGCAGCGGGTCGCCACTATGCGGAACACGCGATTCTCCGGGAGCGGCCTCGCGGCGTGGCGCTTCCTCAGCAGCGGGATCGAAGGCTTCGCCGGTCATTGTCGTTCGCACGCTTGCAAGCAGACCCGGCAGCGGAGACTGGTCGGTAATGAGCGTCGAGCGCTTCGCCGAACCTGCCCCTTCCTGCATCGCCAGTGGGCTGGTCACATGCGTGCGGGCCGCCTGGGTAAAGCGCTCGCCCAGCGTCTGCAGCTGCGCCAGCAGCGCCGAGGGCTGAACGGCCTCGCCAGCGGGGGTGGTGCCGCCATGGTCATAGGCGGTGAACCACGCCCCGGCAGTACCACGCACCGCACCCCACGCATCGCTGCGCAGTTCGAAACCCGTGCCGCGCAGGCTGCCAACGTAGTTGTCGGCCTGGTGCCGCAGATGGCCAAGCGTCAGCTGCGAAACTTCCTGGCTGCTGGCCAGCTGGGCCCGCAGCTGCTGGTTGGAATCATCGAACAGCAGGTGGTTGCTGCCTTCGCCACCGTCCCACTCGCGCGAGCGGATACCCCAGAGGGCGCCGCCGTGGCGATGCGCCTGGTCACCGGCACCCGCGGCATGCCACGCCGGCGCCTGGCCACCACTGAGGTTGGCCTGCGCACTGTTGCGTGCATCGGCCGCCTGCCCGTAGGCGGACAGGTCGCCTTCGCCATTGGCACCTGCAGGCGTCGGCGCCACGCCCGCTTCGCCGCGCCCGTTGTACAGCGCCCCGAGCACCAGCGGGCGATCAATGTCGCCATCCAGGAACCCGACCAGCACTTCCTGGCCGATGCGCGGCAGGAACTGGCTGCCCACGCCCGGGCCCGCATAGCGCTGCGCGACGCGCAACCATGCGCTGTCCTGCACGCCGGCGCCCTGCGCCTGCTGGAAATGGAAGCGCACGCGTACACGGCCGTGGCTGTCGGCATGCAGGTCGCGGCTACCCGCGCCCTGGCCGGCCACCACCACCGCGGTCTGGTAACCCGGCACCGTGGGACGTGGATTCAGGCGCGCGCCGGTGCCGTCGATCAGCTGCGGACGCCACGGCGTGGTGCGCTCCACGGCCTGGAAGGTGTTGCCATATCCCACTGCTTCGGCCTGTGCCCACAGCGGTGCATCCTGCGCATCGCCCGGTGCAACGCCAAGCGCGTCCTCCAGGCTGCGTCGCAGATCGGTCGGCAGGTTGTTGATGCCTGCATGGTCCACCGCGACGAGCAGAAGCTCGGGCGGGGTGGCGCCCGGCGCCTGCTGCAGGCGCAGCCAGCACCCGGAGTGCAGTCCACGGACCGTGCCGCGACCCTGCCAGCTGCGGCTGTGGGCCTCACGGGCCTGGGCCTGCAAGCGGGCCTGCCGCGAGGCCGAAGCCGCATCGCTGAAGGCATAGGCACCGACTGCATCGAAATCCTCGCGCGGCGACTGGCTGCCGCCACCGTCCATCGGCCCCTGACCGGCCAGCGCACGGACCTGGCGGTAGTCGTCGCTCTGCAGGTTGACGACGGTGCTGCCAAGGCGGCGATGCAGGCCGATGGCCTGCACGCTGTCGCTGGACTCGGTCGCATCACTGCGGTGGAAACGCACACCGGCACCCGAACTGGCCGCATCTTCCGGCAGGTCGACGCTGTCGGCGAAGATTTCCATGCCATTGCCGCAGGGCGCTTCGTCATCCGCGTACAGCCGCCAGCCAAGCCCCTCTTCGGCCAGCAGGCGCTGCAGGAAATCCAGGTCGCTCTCGCGGTATTGCACGCAGTAGCTGCGCACGCGTTGCTCCAGGAATGCGTCCATGCCCTCGGCCCACCGCCAGCGGGCGACCGCGGCATGGCCGCCGAGCACCGCATCGACGATCTCACGGATGCCCTGCTCCTGGAACACCCGGCTGTGCCGCGCGTACTGCAGCCACCAGGTCCACGAGACCAGCTGCAGGTGGAAACGGGCCAGGCCGCCATCGCTGCCCAGGCAGGACGCGTCCGCAACCAGGCCACTGCGTCGCCATTCACCACCATCGGCGCAGCGGGTCACCAGGGTGGCGCGGGTGCCTGGCAGTTCCGCCAGGTCGATGCCCGCATCGGTGCCCAGCAGGGTCACCTCGGTCCAGGCGTGCTCGCAGAGTGCATCACGCCCCCGCCAGCGTTCGACCGTGCAGGCGGCCAGCGCCTCGTTCTCCAGTCGATACAAACGCTGCGCATCACCGAGCCCGGCGACTGGCGTCATCACGTAATTCAGCTGATCCATGCCAATTCCAGAGTAAAAGACGTCGACCCACTCATCGCAGGACGTCGGTTTCCAGCCGGCGATGCTAGCAGATCGATAGAAGCGTCAATATCACGGCGTGATGACCTCCGCGAAACTGGGAATTTCGTCACATAATTGACGGCACGGGCACTCAAGGCCGCTTCGGTTGCAGCGGACACCGGCGCGCTGTTCACACGCGCGGGCTAGAATCGATCCCAGTCCTCAACGAGACCTGCCATGCTGGATCAGGAAGCCCTGCTGGCCCCGATTTCTGACAACGCCCCGACCGGTGAAGACCTGTCGTTCTCCGCCGAGTTTGACCGGATCATCGAAAACCGTCGTGCCGACGACCCGACCCTGGATCAGGGCGCGTGGCAGACCGACATCAAATACGCCGACTGGAGCAGCGTCCTGCGCGACGCCAGCGACCTGCTGCAGACGCGAACCAAGGACCTGCGGCTGGCAGGCTGGCTGAGCGAGTCAGCCACCCAGCTGGAAGGCTTCCAGGGCCTGGCGGCCGGCTACCGGGTCACCGCCGGTCTTTGCGACCGCTTCTGGGACGACGTGCACCCGCAGGCGCCGGACGGCGATTTCGAAGAACGCATCGGCAACCTGAGCTGGCTGCTGACCAATTCCCTGCAGTGGCTGCGCGCCGTCCCGATCATTGCGGCACCGCAGGGCCGCTTCAGCCTGGCCGATTTCGAACACGCCCACGCCCGCGCCAACAGTGGCGAGGACGAGGACGGTCGCCCGGGGCTGGACATCCTCAATGCAGCGCGCCGCGATACCCAGCACGGGTTCTATCGGCAGATGGCCGATGACCTGCCGGACTGCAGCCAGGCCCTGGCCGAGCTGCAGGCCGCCGTCGACAACCGGCTCGGGCTGGATGGCCCCAGCTTCAGCGCCGTCCGCGAACAGCTGGAGCACCTGCAGCGCACCGTGCTGCGCTTCGCGCGCGAGGCAGGCGTCCTGCTCGATGGCGAAACCCTGCCTGCAGACGACGCGTTCAGCGAGACCGCATTTGCCGATGATGGCCCGTCGTTCGACACGGCTCCCATCGCACCGAGCCGCGGCCCGGCCGGCGCTCCGGCCTCACGCAAGGAGGCGCTGCAGCAGCTGCGGCAGGTGGCCGAGTTCTTCCGCCGGACCGAACCGCACAGTCCGGTCGCCTATCTGGCCGAGAAAGCCGCACGCTGGGGCGAAATGCCACTGCACGTCTGGCTCAAGCGGGTCATCAAGGACCACAGCACGCTGGAGCAGATGGAAGAAATGCTGGATGTGAACCCGGAGGATTGACCTCCACTCCGGGCACTGCCGCAACGGAAGGATCGGGTGATACCCGATCCTTCTGTGTTTACTGGATCTTGAATTCGATGCGACGGTTGCGGGCGCGGCCGTCGTTGCTGGTGTTGTCGGCCACCGGCTCGTCCGGCCCCTTGCCCAGCACGTCCATGTGGCTGCCCGGGATGCCCTTGGCCATCATGTAGTTCTTCACCGCAAGCGCGCGCCCGTGGCTCAGTGCCAGGTTCGATTCGCGCTGGCCCACGTTGTCGGTGTGGCCGATGATGAGGAACCGGCTGTCCGGCATCTGCGCCATCTTGGCCACCATCTCGTCCAGGATGCCCATGCCGAACGGGGTCAGGCGGGCACTGCCACTCTGGAACTCGATGATGCGGTTGGCCAGCGTCTGATCCAGCACGTTCTGCTGGGAGCCCACCTTCAGTGCGTTCGTCACCGTGTAGCTGGTATTGCTGGCCAGGCTGAGGTCGCTGGCGACCTGCTGGCGCAACGCCTCGTTGCCGACCTCGCCGGTGATGCGCACGGACTGCCCGTTGACTTCCAGCTTGCCGGGCGAGACACGCTTCAGGCCCGGGTTGATCATGCCCGAGACGTAGTCGCCCCAGTTCGGCGGGGTTGCGATCGTCTCCACCTGGATCCGGTCGACCACGCGGTCGGCGCCGTACACCGCACGCAGGTTGTTCAACAGCTTGGCCTTGGTTGCCTGGTCAGGCACCACACCTTCGATGACCACCGGCCGCTCGGTTGCCGCAGGCGCGCCCGCGGCGGTGTTCTGCGCGGCCAACGGTGCAGCCGCCAACAGGAGCGGCAGCAGGAAGTGGAGAGGGTTGCACACGCGCATCATCAGGTTCCCAGGAAAGTCTCGCCAAACAGCTTGCGTGCGGTGGCCAGGGCCAGATCGTCACGGTCAAGGAAGCTGCCAAAGCGATTGAGGTTGTAGTCGCCACGCATGTAGTCGTCGACCCATTCCGAATGCTGGGTGCGGATCAGGAAATCGCCGGCCTCTGCCGGGTCCAGCACCGCGCGCAGCACCTGGCGGTCGGCACCGTTGAAGCCGACGATCATGCTGGGTGCCGCGTCGTTGCGGATCAGCACCGCCAGTTCAAAGTCGCCGCGGGCGACGAAGCTGGACAGCAGGTCGAGCCAGAAGGCCGCCACCAGCGGGCGATAGGCCGGGTCGCGCACCAGCGGGAACACCAGCGCCTTGTCGATGTTGACGTCGCCACCGCTCAGCACCGGCTGCAGCAGCAGCCCCAATGCCGGCAGCACCTGCCGCAGCGCCACGTCACCGTGGCCGGAATCACGCAGCCGCTGTTCGAGGTCGGCGACCGTGGTGCTTTCCAGGAAATCCTGGAAGCTGCCGTTGTAGTCACTGGGATCGGTGCTGATGCTGAAACGCGCATCAGCCAGCTGCGCCAGCGCCTGTGCCGCATCGCTGTCCTGGCAGGCCTGGCGTGCAAGGCGGGCCAGGCCCGACCAGGCGTTGGACATCGCCAGCGGGCTGCGGCCGATGAAGGGCAGCGG
The DNA here is from genome assembly GCF_003086915.1 of Stenotrophomonas sp. ZAC14A_NAIMI4_1. Lineage (NCBI taxonomy): Bacteria > Pseudomonadati > Pseudomonadota > Gammaproteobacteria > Lysobacterales > Lysobacteraceae > Stenotrophomonas > Stenotrophomonas sp. ZAC14A_NAIMI4_1. Next base: position 3,236,965 of record NZ_CP026002.1, on the reverse strand, counting down.
TTCCGGCGCGTCCAGGCGCAGTGCCGACAACAGTGGGAAGCGTCGTTCGGACGCGTCGCGGCTGGGCAGGAAGTGGCCGCACAGCACCATCTTGCTGCGCGAGCCGAGGAAGGCATAGTGGATCTCGGGCGCTTCGTCGTAGCGCTGCTTCCAGTCCGGGCTCTGGCTCAGCAGCTCCAGGCTTTCCCCGGCCCAGCGGTCGAGCCAGCCGAGCAACTGGTGGTTGTCGGCCGCGCGGACGAAATCGCCGCGCGAGGGCACCTTGCCGAAATAGGACACGCCTGCACTGACCACCCGGCTCATTGTGCGCCTCCTGCGGCCGGAGCCGGCGTCGAAGCCGGCGCAGCCGGCGCCGGTGCTGCAGGGGTTCCACCTGCCACGCGTTCGGGCAACTGCAGGCCACGCTGCCAGTCGCCGCCACCTTCATCGCTACCACCGGCTCGGCGCACGATGCGCATTTCCACGGTCACCCCTACGCCACTGCCGGTCCAGGTAATGCGGCTGGAATCATCCAGGCGCTCGTACTGACCCTCGGCCATCAGGCGGTTGAAGCCGTTGGTCCCCGGCGCGCTGAATACCTCTACCGTACGGCCATCGCCGGTCACCGCGGTGATCTTCACGCCCGGCACCTGGCCGGCGTTCGGGTACTGCATGGTGGTCCATTGCGGCGGCGTATTGCGGTAGCGCAGCACCTGGCCGTCGATCTCGATCGTGTATTCGAGCGCGCCGGCCGCAGGCGCTGGGAGGATCTCGAAGATCGTGGTGTCCTGCGCCGCACCCGCTGCGGCGCCGCTGACCCAGTTGCCGTAGTTGGCGACCAGGTCGGCCGACAGGTTCACGCCCTGCCCTGCCCAGCGCCGGGTCTCCAGCAGCGGTCCGCGCTGGATCACCAGCGAACCCAGGGCTTCCTTGTTGAACGCCGCGATGCTGCCACTGGCGCCGAACACAGCCGCCACGTCGCTCGGTGCAGCATCGACGTCGGAGTTCAGGTTGAACGGATACTGCTGGCCGATGCGCGCCTTGAACGGGTCGTACACCTGGGCCTTCCAGGTCTTGTTCACCTCATCCTCGGTCGGCGTGATGAGCGCGCTGAAGGTCTGGGTGAGCGGGCGCAGCAACAGCGGCCGCAGGGCGGCGCGCTGCTTCTCGTCCAGGCCGGTCAGCACCTGCTCGTCGACCAGGGCCAGGCCCACGCTCAACTCGGACCCCTCGTTGCTGAAGGTGTCCTGCATCAGCTTGCGGGTGCCCACGCCGATCTCACCCTGGCTCTTGATGGCATTGAGGCGGGCGCGCAGCTTGGCCAGCGTTTCGAAGTAGGCCGTCATGATGGCCGGCTGGTCACCGCGCTCGCTGGTCAGCCGCGCGATGCCCTCGAACGCCTTGCCGATCGGGCCGACCGGCTGCGCTGCGGCCGTCGCGGCCGGATCCTTGCGCAGCACGGTGCGCTGGAACCACGCCACGAAGCCCTTGCGTGCCTTCGTTGAACGCGCCAGTGCCGCCGGGTTGTCCCACACGGTCTCCTCGTTGATGCGCTCCAGCAGGATGCGCAGCGGCGAATTGGACGCATCACCCAGCTTGTTGATGCGCGCCACGGCCTCGTCGAAGGTGCTGAATTCAGCCACGCTGAGGCCCTGCACGAACTTGCTCCACTCGCGTGCGTAGTCGTTCTTGTACAGGTTGACCAGCTCGCGCGACACATGCTCCGGGCTGCCCGCCAGCGAAAGATCGCTCTGCTCGGTGGTGCCCAGCACCCAGTCGGTGGTGCTCAGCTGCGTGTTGGCCGCTTCCTTGATCGCGTCCTGCACATAGTCTTCCCAGGCCTTGCGGGAGAACGCGCCGGAAATGGCGTAGCTGCCATTGATCAGGCGGCCGTTGCGCTCCACGCCGATCAGGTTGTCGACGGTGGTGGTGCCGAAACGGGCACCGGCGCGCGCCTTGATCTGCGCATACACGCGCTCCATCGCCGGCTGGCCCTTCATCACCTGGCCCAGCGCCTGGCGGGTATCGGACACCAGCGTGACCTTGTTCTGCACCTGCGGCCAGCTGGGCTTGCCCGACTGCGCCACGTAGAAGGTCATCAGCTTCTCGGCAGCACGCACCATCTCTTCGCGGCTCATCTGCCCACGGTTGGCTTCCAGCCAGGTGCGCCAGAACAGGGTCAACTGCTGCGACAGGTGGGCGCCTTCCACATACTTCGGGTTACCCAGCATCAGGTAGGTCTTGAGCGCGTTGTAGGCGTCGTTGGTGCTGGTCGGCGATGCGTTCTGGTACAGCACCTCGCTGTCGGCGGCGGCACCCGTGCCCTGCCCCAGCTTGTCGCGCTCGGCGACCACCTGGCCCAGGTAGTTCTCCAGGTTGGAGACGGTCGGCGCCAGCATCACCTGCTGCATGCCGTGGTTGTATTCACGCAGCAGCTTTTCGCGGATCGCCGTGCCCTGGTACAGGCCCAGGTGGGTGGTGATGCCGCCCTCCTTGCCGTAGCGGTCCAGCTGCTCCATGCGGTCCTGCAGCAGCAGCAGCGCATCGATGCGTGACTTCAGGTCCATGCGGTCCTTCTGCACGCGCACGGCCTGGTCCAGATCCTTGGTGGCGTTGGCCACCAGCTGCGCATTGGTGGTGTAGGACCAGGTCCACAGGCCCAGCGCCAGCGCCAGCACGCCCACGGCACCGAGGAACACGCCATAGCGCAGGCGGTTCTGGTGCGGGCTCGAATACTGCCGGACCAGTTCCTTGTCGGCAAAGATGACCTTGCGGAACAGATCCTTGAGGAAGAACGCGGTGTGCCCGGTGGGTGCTTCGTCCACGTTCGAGCCGCGCTGCAGCGCGAACTGGCGACCGACGCGCTCGGATGCATGGTGCACCGAACGGCCCTCCTGCAGCGCGCTGGAGAAGTAGAAGCCACGGAACACCGGCTTGAACTGGTAGGGGTTGTCTTCGAACAGGGTGGCGATGAAGGTGCGCAGCGCCGGCTTGATGCCCACGAACTCCAACGGCAGCGACAGCAGGCCCGGCGAGACGTCGCGGCCGCGCTGCATCGCCATGTGGGTCAGGCTCATTTCCTTGATGCCTTCGGCCAGCTCATCGAAATGGCTGTCGAACGCATTCAGCGCGTCGCCCTGCTGCTGCACGTCGAAGGGCAGCGTCGCGCCCCACACATGCTCGCGCTCGGCCGGATCCAGGTTATGGAAGAACTCGCTGAAGCCGGCCACCAGGTCGGCCTTGGTGAACAGCACATACACCGGCGCGAACACTTCCAGCCGCTCGGTGATTTCCTGCACGCGCTGGCGCAGGTTCTTGGCCAGCTCGATGGCGAACTCCGGCTTGCTGCCGGACAGCTCGGCCAGGCTGGCGGCGATGATCACGCCGTTGATGGGCGCGCGCGGACGGTTCTTCTTCAGCAGGCCCAGGAAGGTCAGCCACTCCATGCGGTCTTCAACGCTGACCGAGTAACGGCCGGCGGTATCCAGCACGATGCCGTTGGTGGTGAAGTACCAGTCGCAGTTGCGCGTGCCACCGATGCCCTGCACCACGTTGCCGCGGTTGTCCTCGAACGGGAACTGCAGGCCGGAATTGAGGATCGCCGTGCTCTTGCCCGCCGCCGGGTTGCCGATGATCACGTACCAGGGCAGCTCGTACAGCGCCGCGCTCCCCTTCAGCACGCCCATCCGCGAGGACTTGATCTGCTTGACCGCGTCCATCATGCGCGTGCGCAGGGCCTCGGTGTCGGCACGCTGCGCGGGTTGCGCACCGGCCACCGCCTTGTCCGCCTCGTCCTTGACCATCGCCTCCACGCGCTTGGCAGCGCGGCGGGCCAGGATCCGCTTGATGATCCACACCAGCAGCGCCAGCACCAGCAGGCCTGCCAGCACGATCGCCACCCAGATCCCGATCTGCCGGGCTTCGGCCTCACCGTAGTGCGCCAGCGCCGCGGCACCAACCAGGCCGACCACCAGCCAGAGGCGGTAGTCACGCAGGTAGTAGCTGAAATTGCTCAAACTCATGCAGGGGTCCAGGGGTCAGGAAGCCAGCGACGCATCGGCCGCAGGCATGGGGGAAGAAAGAGGATCAACCGCGCCGAACAGGCGCTGCTGGTTGTCGGCCACGCCCAGCAGCAGCACGGGCTCGGCATTGCGTTGAAGCTGCGCATGGGCCAGCGCCAACTGCGCCAGCGGCAGGGCGGGGCCGAGCTCACCGGCACTGACCGCCACGGCCAGGCTCTGCGGGCTGAAATCCAGGTCGGGCGACAGCGAAGCAGTGATCGCTGCCGCATCCACCATCAGATCGCCACGATGGTCGGCATCATGCAGCACGAACTGCACGGGTGCGCGGCCCGCGCTGAGGCCGGACTGCCACTGCGTCGCCAGGGCGGCAAGCTGGCGCCGCTGTTCCGCCGGGCGCTGCCCTTCGATCTGTTCGGCACGCACCAGCTGGGGCCGCCACAGGCGTCCATCGCCTTCACGCCCCTGGGCCAGGGTCGCCAGCAGAACGCCGGCTGCACCCTCGCCGGGTACGCGGCCGTCGGGATTCTGCGCCGTAGCGAGTACGCCCGCAGACTGCCACGAAGAAACGATATCGGGATCGATGCACGACGACGCGGCCAGCAGAAGGTGCCAACGCGGCACGGGGGATGCAGAAAGGGCATCGATCACCCGCTGCGCGTGCGGCCAGACCTCGCGCGCCGCGTCCAGCGTCGTGACGCGCACATCGAACCGCCGCGCGTCGATACCGGCCTTGCGCGCCTGCCCAAGCAGCCACTCCTGCACCCACGGCCGCAGCGCATCGGACCAGCGGCCCGGCACCAGCAGTTCGATCGTCAGCACGTTCTCCACGCGCTGTTCGTCGCGGCGGCGCAGGCCGGCCACCACCACTTCCTCGGATGCGACGATCTCCGGCAGCGCTGCATAGACTGCTTCCAGCAGCTGCTCCAGCACCGGCTGCAGCAGGGTCATCGCGCGGCGCTCGTGCGCAGCCGTATCGATGCCATCCTGCCGCACCTGCAGCACTTCCAGCTCGTCCAGGTCAGGCGCTGCGCTCATCCGCACAGGCAGGTTGTGGTTGTCGCGGAAACGCCCGTCCAGCGACGGCCGGGGGGGCGCGGCGGCCACCTCCAGCAGTGCCCGCGGTTCCAGGTCGATTCCCAGCTTCAGGCTGCCGGCCAGCAGAGCCACCGACGCCGGCGCCACTACGCCGGGTTCCTTCACTGCATCGCCCTGCGGGGTCGTCGCATCCGTGGCCGCCGGCGCTTCAAGCGCACTGTCGACACCACGCCGCAGCGCACCGCGCACCATGAAGCCTGCACCGCTCAGGCCCACCGGCAGCAGCCCGAGGTAGGCCAGCATCTGCATGCCAGTAGGCACCGTGCCGCTGTTGCGCCAATAGAGGATCGTCGCGCCCCAGGTGGCGATGAAGACCATCACCACCGACGCCGCCCTGCCCAGCCATCCTGCCATCAGTTGCCGTGCTCCATGCGATGCTCCCTCAACCGCCGCTCAGCGCAGGCCCGTCACGGCCTGCGAAGCGACCAGCGTCGCCCCACACGCCGTGCGGTCGCCGTCGCGCGCTACCGGTTGTCCGTCGATGATGACAGTGGCATCGCCGCTGACGATGGTCGTTGAACCGTGCATGGCACACGCGGCGCGGTCACCCACACGCGCCACGGCCTTTCCATTGATGTCGGTCTGGCCGGTGCCAGCGACCACGCTGCCGCCGTGGCTGAGCTTGTCCCCGACGACGATAAACGGTCGTGCCATCCATCACACTCCTTGATTCCATGTAATCCAGCCTTCCATCGCCGCGGACGCGGCGACCTGGATCATCCCCGCAACGATACCAGTATCACAGAAGCGTTATCACCCTTGGCGTGAAAGCTCCTCGCGCTTGGCGGCGCGTGCGGCCCGGCAGCGCCCTGTCATTTCCACGTGAACGTAATCCTTGATGCTGCGCCAGTTGCCACCCCAGTCCAGCCCGGCCTGCTCGGCAAGCTCGCCGTAGAGGAAGTACCCGCGCTTGGTCCAAGCGTCGTTCATGTCCCACTGCAGCTTGCCATCACGCATGGGAGCGCTGTCCACGCCCAGCCCGTACTGATGGCAGCTCTGCCAGGCCCCTGCCCGCGTCGCCTTGCCGCCCGCCATCAGCTCGGCCTGCCGCTGCGGGCTGCGATAGCCTTCAATCAGCACCATCTCATAGCCATATTGGCGCCGCATGACTTCGTAGATGGCCAGCACGCGCTGCTGCAGGTCGGGGTCGATCTGGTCCCACTTGCGGTCGGCCGTGACGATTTCCGGCCGCAGCCGCCGCACTTCTGCCGTGGTGAAAACCTCCGGCGGCGGTGGCGGTGGCGGCGCCAGGCGCTCCCCACGCAACAGCTGCGCGACCATCGAACCCGACTCTGCGAAATCATCGCCCCGAAAATCTTCCAGCACCACCGTCTTTCGTGTGACCAATATCACAGTTGGAGGAATCAGCAGCGCCGCTGCGGCAATCGCCATGATTGGCCAATGGCGACGAATCGCGCTGTGCGCGGCGCCCGCTTCTTCACGAACCCCACTGCGGACCCGCGTCACACCATCACCGACCCGGCCCCCGACGCGGCCCGCCCTGCGGCGGAAACGGCCCAGCGTCGCAGCCAGCACCGCGCGCAGCGACTCGACGCTTTCGGGGAACAGCAAAACCCAGCACACGCCGGCCACCAGCATTACAACGGCAATGGCCATAACCACGATTGGTACCACCGGTCCTCCCTGACATGCGCTCTGGTTGACGCCCCATCCGCTTTCACTAAGAATGCGGAAATTCGCTTCGGCAACTGCCGACTCACACCAAGGGCTGGATGCACTTGAATAATGGCGGAATAAACCGGCCAAGTCTGCTCTCAGGGGGAGCGCAGGCGAAGGGCCAGGCACCGACATCGGGCCGAATTCTCGCAGACATGGAAGGTCGACAGACCACCACGTCCACGCGTGCTGCGCGCACACCGTCTGGCGGCAACCGCCGCATCGGCCTGTGGCTGGGGGTCGCCGTGGCGATCGCCGCCATTGCCGGCCTGGCCGCCTGGGGCCTTTCAGGCAGCGGCGGTTACAGCGAATCCGGCGAGTACTCGCTGACCCCGGATCCGGCGCAGTCCAGCGGACCCACCGGGCATCCGGACGTCCCTGTCGGCGCGCCGCATGACGGCGCCGCCACGATTGTTGATGCACCTGCAGGCAGCGATGGCGCCGCCACGGGTACGCCATTGGAGAATGCCGCCGCTGCACCGACCGATGCGGCGACCACCGCACCGGCAGCTGCATCGGCTGCACCGGCCGCCGGCGCACGAGGCACGTCGCAGGCCGCGCGCAGCGCTCGCGCAGGAACCCAGCCCGGCAGCAAGGGCCAGGGCGATGAGAACCTGCTCGGCACCCTGCTTGGCATCATCAAGGAAGAAGACAAGGACAAAGCGAAGGCCAAGGCGAAGGCCAACGCCCAACCGCAGAGCATGGATGAGCTGATTGCGCAGATTGAAGCGGATCAGCGCAAGCGCACCGAGGACGAGCGTGCCGCATTCGAGCGTGTGGCCAGCAAGAAGTCCGCATCGACCGAGTCGAGCATCCAGGCACAGCTTCGCAGCTGCCCCAGCCCGACCTCGCTGAAGGGCGTGGACTGCCGCCGCCGCATCTGCGCGGCGGTGAGCGGGAAGGATCCGGCCTGCCCGGCGATGTAAGCCAGGACCGTAGAGTCGAGCCCTGCTCGGCTCTCACGGTCAGATGGACTGACGACCCGCCTGCGATTGCGCCATGACCTCGGGCTCGGCCAGTCTCAGCGGGTCATTCGGGTCGACCTTGCAGGCATCCTCCACCCATTGGGGCCATTCCGGCATGCGGCAGGACCGCAGGACCAGCCAGCGGCACAGCACCAGGGGCAGCAGCAGCGGCATCAGCACGAACCGGGCGCCCAGCATGGCTGGGCCAAGGCTGGCGACCACGAACAGGTAGCAGTTGCGCAGGGAAGGATTGACCGAAAGGTTCATCTGCCGGCCCTCGATCGTGTCGACCACGTCCGCCGGCCCTTGCTGCATGTAGCGCCTGACGAATTCCCAGAGTCCCTTGATCGCCTGCTCGTCATCGAAGTAATGGCCCACGGCAAAGGTGCGCTGAACCACGCGCTCATCGATGAGGCTGCACCGGAGATCACGCAGGAACGCCTGGCTGGTGCCTCGTCCGATATAGAACGCGGCCTCATCCCAAGGCACTGCCACGGCCCCTTCCTTGCCGCCGGTGAAGAAATAGACCATCCGGTTGCGACGATTGAATCGGGTCGGATACCAGACGTACGTAAAGAACTCGTACTTGAGTGTCGTTTGCCAGAACAAGACCGGCGCGCCGATCACGCACCCCGCCACCATCGCGTACATCACCCAATCCCACACGTCGCCCTCAAGGTTGGGGATTACCAGCGTGAAGAGAAGGAAGAAGCCAAGCAGGAACAAGCCCAGCGTGCCCAGCAGCACCACGGTGGTCGACACCATGCCGCGCAGCCTGAAACGCCGGTCGATCAGTTCGATGTAGGTTGAGTTGAAGCGGACCAGTGAGGCGCGTTCTTCGGGCGCCGCCGTCTGGGCTGTATGGACATCGAAACGAGCGCGGCTCTCCTCCGGAGAGAGCGGCTTTCCTACGGCAAACTCACGCATCCATCCGGTGTACATGACGCTATCCTTGTCGACCTCTGGCAGGAGAGTATCAGGCACGAAAGGCAGCGCGAAGGAGGGCGACAGCCCATGCTTCCCGACATGATCGGGCCTCGCCTCCGGCGTCAGGCCTTCGTCGTGGCCGCTGTCAGCTGCTGACGAACTTCGTCATTACGGGCCTTCGCCGCTGCAATCGACTCTCTCCAGAAGCGCTCCATCTCATCGGCACGCCCATCCGCATGATTCACCCGACCGTACACAGCCGGCGCACGTAGTGCCGGCAGATCAGATAGGCCATGCACCGCACTGCCTACGATGGACGCCGGCCATACCGGCTTACGGCACAGCTTCATTGCAAGGAAGCGGAACAGCGCCCATGGCAATGTCAACGGCAGCGCGATCAACATCAGACCTTCACCTGCAGATGACACGTGGATGATGAACGCATTGCGAAAACTGGGCTCAACCGAGGTGTAGAGCTGCAGCGGCGGGAACGGCAGTGCTGAACGACCCTCCTCCATGAAGCGCCGGATCATTTCCCAGTGTGCAAGCGTAATCGCCGGATCTGGACCACTGTCTGACCCAACGGCAAAGGTGTGAACGACTTGATCGCCGCGCATCACCAAGCCTCTGAGGTCATAGGTAAAGCCTTCATCAGGCCCTATTGGCTTGTCTCTTCCGATGACAAACTTCACGTCTTTCCATGGAACCGACATCGCCTTATCGCGTCCACCAGTGAAGATGTGAATCTTCATCTCACGCCGATCGAAACGGACCGGGTAGTACTGATAGCGCAGGACATCTCGCAGGAGCAACTTCCAGACGATGAATGCCAGGAGTCCAAGAATGAGAGCGATCAGGCCTCCGATTGCATACGCATCGCCCGTTTCGAGCGCACCCACTCGATCAACCAGCGAGACGGTCGCATGCAATATCGCGACAAGGAATGTAAGCCCCAGCCCAATGAACACGCTCGCCCCCATGAGCGCCCACCCTCGATATCGAAAGTGACGATCAACATACTCAATGTAATCATCATCAATAGCGATGATTCCCTTATCGATCGGGGTGAACGTGGACGAGTCAAACTGGCGCACATCGGCGCGCCTCTCATACTCGGTCAATGGACGATTGTTGCGATATCGCTGAGCGAGCCAGCCGGCGAATTGGCTCATTGCTTAGTTACCCATCAGCGTGCAGGCAGGACAGGACCGTGTCGGCAAGCGGTCAACCCCATTCGGTATCTCTTGGCTCATCTCAGCACCTTTACATTCAGATGGGCGACGAAGGCTTGGATCGCTTCTTTCCAGTCGCAGCCGGCTTCTCCAGGCTGAGCCGCTCTCTCAGAATTGCATCGGTGAACGGACCGGCCCCCACCGATCGCAGGATCTCGGCTGGCCATCGTGGCTTCCGCTGCAATCGATAACTAACGTAGCGATTGAGTCCAATGAACGCGGTCAAGGGTAGCGCGATCAGGCCGAGAGTACCGAGCAGCCACATCGCTGGGCCCTTTTTCCAGTACTGATGGAAACCTGGACCAATGAGAGGCTGCGCAATGGTCAACGCTTCGCCAAGGGTCACCGCGAAGTCCTGATACCGCATCTCACCGGGCGTCCAGACGGGACCAGAACAATTACCAACAAAACCAACTCAAGAACCGCCACCCAACTGAAGCCCATCACAAAAATGGAGATGTAAAGACCAAATCCCACGGTGAATAGACCAACCCAACCTGCGCTACCGGCATACCCGCGCATGGCACTCATTTGATCGACAAATGAGATCCCATGTTCATACACATCCATCACGCTACCATGGGTGAAGGATCGCGGTGATGCTTGGTGACTCTTCTCCGGAAGCTTCAGCGCAGTTGAAGGCGAAGTTAAATCATGCTGTATCGTGCATCCGGAAATCAGCGTCAATTTTTTCAAGACCGGTTAAATTCGCGAATATCAGCGCATCATTCGCCATCGACGAGCGTAGATTCCAAAATCCAATATTCAGTGCCCACCGGATGCCTGCCTGTTCCATGGCGCTTCCCGGACGCCCCGAGCTTCTACATGGTCTGCATGCGACATCCGCATCGACTGCCTGCGCTTCCCGCTGCCGCGCGGCCTGCGCTCCTTCCGGGCCGCAGGCGCGCACGACGATCACGCTGCCTGCAAGCTCCCTACCAGTTCCAGGCGCACCCGCTCGCTACATCAAACGCTGATTGAGCCATTCTGAAGTTGCTCACGCACCTCGTCATTGCGAGCCTTGGCCGCCGCAATCGACTCCTTCCAGAAGCGCTCCATCTCATCCGCCCGCCCCCCTTCTCGATTCACGCGACCATAGACAGCAGGCGCGCGGAGCGGGGGTGTTCCTGAATTTGTAGAGGCTCCATGTCCTAGCACTGCCGCAGGCCAAACCGGCTTACGGCACAGTTTCATCGCAAGGAAGCGGAATAGCGCCCAGGGCAAGGTCAGCGGCAGCGCAATCAACATCAAACCTTCACCTGCAGATGACACGTGGATGATGAACGCATTGCGGAAACTGGGCTCAACCGAGGTGTAGAGCTGCAGCGGCGGAAACGGCAGTGCGGAACGTCCCTCCTCCATGAAGCGCCGGATCATTTCCCATTGGGCGAGCGTGATGGCGGGATTAGGACCACTGTCTGACCCAACGGCAAAGGTGTGAACGACTTGATTGCCTCGCAACACCAACCCTCGGAGGTCATAGGTATAGCCTTCACCAGGCCCCGTCGGCTTGTCTCTTCCGATGACGAACTTTACGTCTTCCCATGGAACTGACATCGCCTTATCGCGTCCACCAGTGAAGATGTGAATCTTCATCTCACGCCGATCGAAACGGACCGGGTAGTACTGATACCTGAAGATATCTCTACTGAGAAGCATCCAATAAGTAAAGGCACCGAGACCGAGAATAATTACGCCGAGCACACCGACCGTGATTGCCATCTCCTGACTTACGGACTTCCCTTCGGCATGAATCTCCAAGGTTGCGTATGCGATCGCCAGGACGAATGCAAGTACAAGCCCCAGAATTACACACGCCCACATCGCGGCCCACCCTCGATATCGGAAGTGACGATCAACATACTCCAGATAATCATCATCAATGGCGATGACCCCCTTATCGATTGGAGTGAACGTAGATGAGTCAAACTGGCGCACATCGGCGCGCTTTTCATACTCGGTCAATGGACGATTGTTGCGATACCGCTGGGCAAGCCAGCCTGCAAACTGACTCACTGTTCAGGCTCCCGCAGGAAGCATTGCATTGTACGCCTCACCCTGCGCCTCTAGCGACTCGAACCTACCGTGCTCATGCACTCCAAACGGCGTCATATCAAGCCACCTCTCGATCTTGTCATCTCGAATCAAATTAATAAGCCACTCTCCAAGCATGCTGATAAGCCCCAGAACCAAAAGCACAATGAAGCCGACGCCAGCCGTCATGACGCCGGCCAGCATTAATATCGCGACAACAGCCCCGGACACCGCAGTTACGGTGTAGAACGCCATCATCGGAACGTCATCTCGTTTGTATGCTTCATACGCCTTCCACCCATCAACAACAGCACCTAGCAATCCGCCGACTGTACCTAACAATTTTCCGAGAAAGCCCACAAATGCGCCCGTGCTTGCGACTTCAATTGCACCAAATCTGATCTCGGCCGCCAAGGCCGTTCTTCCCCACGTGGTCTTGGCTAAGGCCATGCCCGTCAGTTCAACACTTGTACCCGCAAATCCGACCAGTGCGGAGGCGAGACTCAACTGTCTACGACCAGCCGGGCCCTCCTTTTCGACATCCAGCTTGCCGTACGAATCCGCAACGTTCCAAGCATCCAGAATCAGTCCGACAACGCCCAAGCGTACGTCCAAGCTGACATGCGGAGCGGTATACTGCGCGGCGCGATTTCTCACCAGCACCCTCACCTGCTCTTCGCTCATCAGCATATTTGCCATGGCGCCCGGCTGTCCATTCCGCACGGCCGCCATCGCCTCCTTGTCCCAGAAAACGGCCCACTCAAAGACCTTCCTACCCCGTGCGTTGCGATCACCTGTGGCTACGCGTGCGCCGCTACGCTCGCTGAGCTCCTGACGGAGATGCTGATCGACACGCGCCCTCAGCTCGCGCTTGTTTACTCCGACCTGGCCCTCACTAAGCGCTTCTACCAGGAAGTGCGCCATTTCACGCTCAGACGCACGAATACCAACCCTCTGAATGCGCTTTCCGGAAAGCACCCCGAGGAGGCCAACCAAATTGTTCCTGGTAGCGGCAGAGATGGATATGTTCAAACCGGCCTTCACGACGGCCGATCCGGCTTTTGACAGCGCCGTGACGATCACTCCAGAAGCCTTGAAGACAAGTCCCGCAACCAATCCCAAACCGTGCTGCAGCTCCTGAGGCCGGTTGCCTCCGCGGTCCAAAACATGTCCGTAGGCCTTGAAGATATTTGACCACGCCCCAGCATTGTCTGCATTGCTCAGAAAGGTTTTTGACTCCCTTTCGATCACTTCTGCGGCGATCTTGTCATTCAAGGTCAACGCTCGAACCGTACAGTTTTTGATGTCCTGAAAACGCCCAGCCAGGTCTGCAAGGACCGCACCTTGCACACACTCGAAGCCAACGACGCCATCAAGCGTGCTGTCTACGATTTCAGTTAACCTCATTGAACTGTAAGACAGTTCGTCATGGTGGTTGCATGCCAGCCATGTTCTAAAATCATCATCCTTGTACCAGAGCACTAGGCTTTGGGCGATCGGGGTCAAATGGGTGGCGGTAAAGCGCTCCATTTGCGGGCCCAAGTTGGTATCGAACTGGTCAAGCTTGTCCTGGCTGTAATCATCCCGATACCGGTCCCACGCGGAGTCCCTGGCATCTTTATCTTCTTCAGCAGTCAACTCCTCGCGCATCTTCGTGACCCCCGCAGCATAGAGCTCCATTGCCGCACGGCCAGTGTAGGCGCTGGCGCGAACCTTGCTTAGTTTATCGGCAGCCGCCTGATCCTCGATCGCCTGCCGGATCCCGCGAATGGCGACAGATGTCGCGTGCTTCCAGGCCCGGTCATCCTGTTCCTCAAACTCTCTGGTCTTCTGCCGGATCAGTGCTGAGAGCTCCTGGGTGAGTCCGGCCGGATCATTCAAGGCAAGCATCATCGGACGAGAGCCAACCGCACTCTTCTCAAGCCAGGCTTCCATTCCAGGAACATCCTGCTTGCACCTTACAAATGGCACAAATGAGAAGGAAAAGCCCGGATTGGCATACACCTCAACCGACTCGATGGTTCTCGTAATTATGTCATCGACGCCATTGGACTGCGCTTTGACCGGGGGTGTGGGGGGGATCGGCGGCAACAGCGGAATGGTCACCTCCTGCTGCTCGCGGACCCTTCTACCGAACTTGAATTCGCTGACCAACGCTGGGGCGTCTTCGACGTTTCCTGCATGGTCCAACATCTTGCCCTTGAGCCATGCCTGTACGTCAACGCAGCGCATATGCTTCTTGCGCTCGCTTGATCGCCGATTGCGCTCCAGAACTTCCTTGGGCCACGGCGCTTCAGTAAAACCGAACCATACTTTCCCCGCGCGCTTGGGATCTGGCACGGTTACGAAGCGCGCAACCTGGGAGTCAGCCATGCGTGCGCACGAGGGCTCGAATTCTTCAAGAGGCGGGGGCGCAGCATGCGGGTCGAACTCCAGCAGGTAGGAGTCGCTGGTGATCTGGTAGCCCTTCCACTCCCCACGAACCTCGTTGAACACGTAGAGATAGCCTTGGCGAGCGAGCCGGAGGGTATAGCGAGCTTCACTCGCAGGCAGGGCAATATTTGTAACGTCTTTGCCAAAGGCTCCCCCCAGAGCAGGACCCTGCCAAACCTCCTTCACATCGGTACGGCTGATCGCGTATCGCAGCGGGAGAATCGGCAGGCCGACCTGATCACAGATTTCACATTTTTTTGCAGGGTCGCACGACTGCGTCGGCTTCTTATCCATGCTGCCAAACTCCTTGATCCTGCTGCTTCAACGGTGGCTCGCTCTCATCATCTTCAAGCGCGGCTGTGACGATGCTTCTGTATGCACCGGGCTCAAGACGAGCTATGCGGATGGCTTCCTGATACATAGGCGCTTCATGAATTCCTGGCGGCTGGGTGATCGAGACGAATGCAAATGCCTCCTGGTCATCGGCATCGGCCAATCCGAGTGCGTCGGCACTCAACATTTCGTCGTATACCTGCTTGGAGACACTGTGATCATCGATCCCATTGTCTACGCGGAGCAGCCTATCAATCACTCTATTGATAGATGCCAACGAGGAAATGGCATGCACCTGGCCTGGCGCCAGAGGCAATTCATCACTGCCCGTGCCTTTGCTTTCATAAGTACGCCAGATGTCTCTTTTTGCGCTTGGAGCTGTCCAAGACTGAACAGGTCCCAAGAGGGCATCCAATTGCGAGGTGGATAGAATCCAAGTCAACGCACACCAGACGCGAGGGTCGTAGTACCTGAACAACATGCGCTCGCCATCTACCTTCCTCACTAGTCCACGCGCGAGTTGATTTCGGACGTGCTCCGGTCCCGCATCGCTGACCAGCAGGGCGGAGAATGGAACCCTGTCATGCTCCCGGGCGTAGTGGACAGTTTCATCCAGAGCAGCAAGGCGGGTATCGGCAGACATTTCGCCTAGTCGCAGCAGATACGGGAACAGATGCTCCTGCCCTTGTAGTTCTTTGGGCACGATTGGTTCGCACGGCCACAGTTGGGCAATTCGGCGATCAATCTGTAGTGGGTTGATCAACGCGTACTGGTGGGCCTCGAACAGGCGATGGTCGAGTTGCATCAGTCAGCCACCGAGCGGAACCAGGCCCGCGCCAGACTTTTCGGCGGCACGCACCCGGAACTCACATGCCTTGTGTGTACCAGTCGGCATCTTCGCCTCCCCCGGCACACTCGCTGGCCCCACCCACTCCCGCTGGCTCGCCTTGAACTCCACCTTCCCCGGCGCGCCCAGCTCGATGTTGTCGCCCTCGATCCGGATGTAGGCCCCTGCCGCCGTCGCCAGCAGGTGCTTGCTCGGCGCCGACAGCATCACGTCTGCTTCGGTGCTGGCAATGCGCACCTGGGTCTTGGCCGCGACGATCGCCTGGTTCTTGTGCGCGCGTGCGCTGACCTTGCCCTGCGCGGCGTGCAGCGCGATGCCGCGCTCCTGGTTCGGGCTCTCGCCGCTGGGCTGCACACCGGCGGTGTACAGCACCAGGCCGCCGGCAACCGCCAGCGTCAGCGAGCCCTGCGTCATCCAGTTCAGTGCCACGCCGCTGGCCAGGGTGGTGTGCGTGCCGCTCACCCAGACCTGGTCGGCTGGGGTCAGGCTCAGTACGCCGGCCACGCCACTGCCCAACAGAATCGGGGCGCTCCAGCCGGGTGCTTCGCCATCGCCCCCGGTGATGCTGCCGGCCGTGCTGCCGCTGTGGGTCGCACGCAGGTGTTCCTGCAGCTCGCCCAGCGTGGTGTCCGCGGGCAGCTCGGCCGGGTCGCTCGGCAACTGCGCCTGCTGGTTGGCTGCCGATTCGGCCAGCTGCTGCAGCAGCTGCTGTCCTTCCTGTAGCTGGGCCAGCGCCTGCGGCGCGGCCATCTGCGGCGTGCCCTGCTCGGTGGTCAGCAGCAGGCCGCGGCCAGCGCGCAGTGCGCCCTGTGCCTGCGTGGCCAGCTCCACGCCAAAGCCACGCTCGCCGTCGCGCACGTTGTCCTGGCCGCCCTTCAGGTGGCCCAGCGTCAGCGTGGTCTCGTGCTGGGTGGTGGACAGCTGGGCTCGGCCCTGCCCGGGCGTGTCGTCGAAGCGCAGCTGCTGGTAGCCGCCGGTGCCGCCCTGGCTGTCGGCCAGCGCCTGGCTCTTGAAGCCGGTATACACCGCCGCGTGGTCATTGCCCTCGAACCACGCCGCCGCGTTGCCGGTGGCGTTGCCGCCACCGCCGTTGATCTGGTTGTGCTGCGCATCCTGCTGGCCACGGCCGTTGTAGACCGCGCCGACCACCACCGGGCGATCGATGTCGCCTTCCAGGAACGCCACCAGCACTTCCTGCCCGCGCCGTGGCAGCACCACGCCGCCCCAGTTGTCGCCGGCCCATGGGGTCATCACCCGCACCCAGGTCCAGGCACCGCCGTTGGCCGGGGCGTTGTCGTCCCCACCCGGGTGGGCCAAACCGTTGCTGGCGTTGCCACCGCGCTGCCACGGAAACTGCACCTTGATGCGGTGATCGCGGTCGGACAGCAGCGGGTCGCCATCGCTGACCACGATCGCGCTGAGTGTGATCTCTCTGTACGTTGTTCATCCGGGACATCTTTGGAAAATGGTGGTTACCACACCGTTCCAGCCCCCAAAGAGCCCGGATGAACAATCATAAAAATGCCCGTTTGACGCCCTTTAGTCGAGCGCTTCTGGTCCGCCGTATCCTCCACGAGGGCCTACGCCCGGAAGAAGCAGCTCAAGCGTGCGGCGTAAGTGTGCGTACGGCCTACAAGTGGCTGGCCCGATTCCGCCAGTTCGGGGCACCGGGGCTGGAAAACCGCAGCTCACGGCCTCACCAGACGCCGCATTCCACACCTGCTCCCGTAGTCGAGCAAATCAAGGAGCAGCGCCGTAAACGGCAGACCTACCTGACCATCTCCAAGGCGCTGGGGGTCGGCCACAGTACGATTTCAAGGCTGATGCGCGCCCACGGCCTCAATCGGCTGTGTCGGCTTGATCCGCCCAAGGAGGTCATCCGATACGAATACGATCAGCCCGGAGGGCTGCTGCACCTGGACATCAAAAAGCTGGGCAACTTCCAGCGGCCAGGGCACAGAACCGATGCCAAGCGCAGGGGAAACGCCGCTGGCGGTGGCTGGGGCTATGTCCACGTGGCCATCGACGATCACTCCCGGGTCGCCTTCAGCAGCGTCCACCCCAACGAACAGGGCGAAACCGCCTGCCAGGCGTTACTGGGCGCCCTGCAGTACTACGCCAGCCTGGGAATCACCTTCAAGCGGATCCTGACCGACAACGGTGCCTGCTATCGCTCCACCGCCTTTGCCAAGCTGCTCAGATCCCTTGGGATCAAGCACATCAGAACCAAGCCCTACACGCCGCGGACCAATGGCAAAGCCGAGCGATTCATCCAGACCAGCCTGCGCGAGTGGGCTTACGCCTGCGAGTACGCATCCTCGGACCAGCGCAATTCCGTGTTGAACCAATGGCTGCACCACTACAACTGGCACCGTCCCCATATGGCCATTGGTGGCCAGCCACCTATCTCCAGAGTGCCGCTGAACAACGTGGTGGGTTTACACAGTTAGTCGGCTGCTTTTGCAGGGCAGCCGACTAACAGTCGGCTCTACCAGGCGCACAAAGCAACGTCGCCCGCCAGCACCGGAGCACCGCCAGCCAGCCTTCGCCCGCCAGCTGCTCCACCGCCCGCCAGCCGACAAACGAAAAAGCCGGGGAATCCCCGGCTTTTTCGTGTCTGACGTCGTGTCCGGGGTCAGATCCGTTTTCAACGAAAACGGCTCTGACCCCCGTTCCCCGTCACTCCACCGACAACCCTTCCACCTTCTGCCAGCCGCGCGGCAGCAGGTGGCCGCGGGTGGCGCGGGCGCCGAGGTAGGTGTCGAGCTCGTTGAACTTCAGGCCCATCGTGCGCTGGCCGCTGCGCACCTGCAGGGTCTGGCCCGGGCTGATCGCCACGATCGCCACCACCCGCTCGGTGGCGAGCTTGGCCTTGGGGATCTCGATGATCTTGTTGCCCTTGCCCTTGTCCAGTTCCGGCAGGTCGTTGGCGGCGATCGCCAGCAGGTTGCCCGAGCTGGTCACCGCCACGATGCGGTCGGTGGCCACGTTGGCCACGGCCGACGGGGTCAGCACCGAGGAACCGGACGACAGGTTCAGCATCGCCTTGCCGGCCTTGTTGCGGCCGATCAGGTTCTCGAAGCGGGTGACGAAGCCGTAGCCGTGGCTGGAGGCCAGCACGAAGCGGGCATCCGGCTCGGCGCTGGCCAGGGTGACGAAGCTGGTGCCCGGTGCCGGCGAGAAGCGGCCGGTCAACGGTTCACCATTGCCACGTGCCGAGGGCAGGGTGTGCACCGGCGTCGAGTAGGCGCGGCCTTCGCTGTCCAGGAAAGCGACCTGCTGGGTGCTGCGCGCGCGCACCGAACCCTGCAGGGCATCACCATCGCGGTAGGACAGGGTGGACGCATCGATGTCGTGGCCCTTGGCCGCGCGGATCCAGCCCTTCTCCGACAGCACGACGGTCATCGGCTCGCTGGGCACCAGCTCGGTCTCGTCGATGGCCTGCGCGGCCTGGCGCTGCACCAGCGGCGAACGGCGTGCGTCGCCGAACTTCTTGGCGTCGGCGGTCAGTTCGTCGCGGATCAGCTTCTTCAGCTTGGCCTTGCTGTCGAGGATGCCGAGGATCTTCTCGCGCTCCTTGGCCAGCTCGTCCTGCTCGCCGCGGATCTTCATCTCTTCCAGGCGGGCCAGCTGCTTCAGCTTGGTTTCCAGGATGTACTCGGCCTGGTCTTCGGACAGGCCGAAGCGCGCGATCAGCGCCGCCTTCGGTTCGTCCTCGGTACGGATGATGTGGATCACCTCGTCCAGGTTGAGGAAGGCCACCAGCAGGCCTTCCAACAGGTGCAGGCGGCGCTCGACCTTCTGAAGGCGGTGCTGCAGGCGGCGGGTGACGGTGGTGCTGCGGAACGCCAGCCATTCGCTGAGCAGCATCTTCAGGTTCTTCACCTGCGGACGGCCGTCCAGCCCGATCACGT
Organism: Stenotrophomonas sp. ZAC14A_NAIMI4_1; assembly: GCF_003086915.1. Classification (NCBI taxonomy): domain Bacteria; kingdom Pseudomonadati; phylum Pseudomonadota; class Gammaproteobacteria; order Lysobacterales; family Lysobacteraceae; genus Stenotrophomonas; species Stenotrophomonas sp. ZAC14A_NAIMI4_1. The sequence goes on along the minus strand of NZ_CP026002.1, from coordinate 3,217,507 downwards.
TGAGGTTGACGCGGTAGCTGCGCTCCATGTCCGTGGTGGCGAACAGGTGGCCCATCAGCTGGTCGGCGTCGACGCGGTTGGAACGCGGCACCAGCACCACGCGCACCGGGTTGGCGTGGTCGGATTCATCGCGCACGTCTTCCAGCCACGGCAGCTTCTTGGCGCGCATCTGCGCGGCGATCTGCTCGATCACCTTCGACGGCGACACCTGGAACGGCAGCGCGGTGACCACCACGTTGTGCGCTTCCTTGGTGAAGGTCGCACGCGCACGCACGCTGCCGTTGCCGGTCTCGTACATCGTGCGCAGGTCGTTGGCCGGGGTGATGATCTCGGCGGTCGACGGGTAGTCCGGGCCCTTCACGTGCTCGCACAGGTCGCGCACGCTGGCATCGGGATCGTCCAGCAGGTGCAGCAGCGCGCTGACGATCTCGTTGAGGTTGTGCGGCGGCACGTCGGTGGCCATGCCCACGGCGATGCCGGTGGTGCCGTTCAGCAGCAGGTGCGGCAGGCGCGCCGGCATCCAGGTCGGTTCCTGCAGGGTGCCGTCGAAGTTCGGCGCCCAGTCGGTGGTGCCCTGGCCCAGTTCGCCCAGCAGCACTTCGGCGATCGGGGTCAGCTTGGATTCGGTGTAGCGCATCGCCGCGAACGACTTCGGGTCGTCGCTGGAGCCGAAGTTGCCCTGGCCCTCGATCAGCGGGTAGCGGTAGGAGAACGGCTGCGCCATCAGCACCAGCGCCTCGTAGCACGCGCTGTCGCCATGCGGGTGGTATTTACCGATCACGTCACCGACGGTGCGCGCGGACTTCTTCGGCTTGGACGCGGCATTCAGGCCCAGCTCGCTCATCGAATAGATGATGCGGCGCTGCACCGGCTTCAGGCCGTCGCCGATGAACGGCAGGGCACGGTCGAGCACCACGTACATCGAATAGTCGAGGTAGGCGCGTTCGGCGTACTCGCGCAGCGGCAGTTGTTCGAAACCGTGGAATACGGGGCGGGCAGGTTCGGTCATGCGGCGTTGTTACCTATGTCGGGAGGCGAAGACGGCGGTCGGCGCTCTCAATGCACTGATTATCCGGATGCGGCGGGGGATGCCAAGCCACGCGCCGGATCCAGCCCCGGTTCGAGGCCATGGCCGACCCGCGCCAGGTAGCGCCCGGGCGGCAGGCCGAAGTGGCGGCGGAACACGGTGACGAAGGCGCTGGCGCTGCTGAAGCCCAGCGCGTGGGCGATATCGGCCACGCTGCGGCCCTCGCTGAGCTGGCGCAGCGCCTCGGCCAGGCGGGCCTGTTGCCGCCACTGGGCGAAGCTGAGTGTGGTCTCGTCGCGGAAGTGGCGGGTCAGGCTGCGCGGCGACAGGCCGGCCCAGTGCGCCCATTCGGCCAGGCTGCGCTCGTCGGAGGGCTCGGCCAGCAGCTGCGAGGCGATCTTCAGCAGGCGGCGGTCGCGCGGCATCGGCAGGTGCATGCGCTGGCGCGGCGCGGTGCGGATCTCATCGCGCATGACGCTGAGGATGTGCTCGCGGTCGTCGCTGAGGACGTAGTCCAGCGGCCATTCGCAGATGCGTTCGGCCACTGCCTGCGCAAGCTTGGACAGGCCCAGCACGCAGGGGTCTGAGGGCAGCTCGGTGCAGGTCGGCGCCGCCAGGGCCATGCCCCAGCCGCGCATCGGCCCGTCCAGGCTGACCGTATGCGGTTCCAGCGGCGGCATCCAGCCGGCCGAACCCGGTGCCAGCGACCAGGTGCCGTGCGAGGTGCGGGTGGTCAGCAGGCCGCGCTCGACGTAGATCAGCTGCGCCCGGGCGTGGTGGTGCCAGTCCACTTCACGGGCCAGGCCCTGCGGGCTGTCGAAGCGGAAACCGATGACCGGCGGGCCATCGTTGCGCTCGAACCAGTCCATCGCCACCTCGCGGAGGAGGGTGGGCGGGCCCGGTTCACCTGCCGTCATGACCGGCGGGGGTGGCTGGAATGTGACATTCATTGGCTGGATTGTACTACCGGGCCAGTTCCGGGCGCCATTAAGGTAGCGCCTTCACTGATCGAGCCCGTTGCTGCAACACAGCATTCGATGCCAGATCGAATATTTCCATTGAGAAATATTTTTTTTGGAAGAAAATGCTCCCCCATGATCTGTCCGTCCTCCAACCCCCCCAGCTTCGGCCTGCTGCTGCGCCAGGTGCGCGACGGCCTGGTCCGCCAGCTCGATGCCTCCATGGCCGAAGAAGACCTCGGCATCGGCTTCACCCATTACATCGGCCTGAAGCTGCTGGCCCGCATGGCCCCGTGCACCGCCAACGAACTGGCCCAGGCCATCGACCAGGTGCCCAGCGCGGTGACCCGCCTGCTGGACAAGCTGGAAGCCCTGGGATGCGTGCGCCGCGAGCCGCACAGCCAGGACCGGCGGGCCCTGCAGATCGTTCTGACCGATGAAGGCCGTGCCCTGTGGGCGCGGCTGCAGAAGCGCGGCGACGCGGTGATGGACTTCGCCCTGCGCGATCTGTCTGCCGACGAACGCACGCTGCTGTTGTCCCTCCTGACCCGAATCCGCGATTCCCTGACGACCCCATGAACCCGATCCCGCATCCCACTCTCCGCCGGTCCGGGCGCGCGCTGCTGGTTTCAGCGCTGGCCCTGGCCCTGGCCGCCTGCGCCAGCAGCCGTGGCCTGAACCCGCAGGGCCACGTGCTCGACGTGGACAGCCTGCACAGCGAGCGCACCCTGGCCGACAGCGACCTGAGCGCCACCGGCTTCCCGGCCCAGGACTGGTGGAAGGCACTGGGCGACGCCCAGCTCGACGCCCTCATCAGCGAAGGCCTGGCCGGCCACCCCAGCCTGGACGCGGCCGACGCGCGCCTGCGCCAGGCACAGTCGCAGGTAGGTACGGCCCGTGCCGACCGCCTGCCCAGCCTGTCCGTGTCCGGCGGCTACACCGGCCTGCGCCTGCCCGAATCCATGCTGGGTGACGAACTGGGCGGCCGCTATGGCGGCAGCAGCCAGGTCGCCTTCGATTTCAGCTACGGCATCGACCTGTGGGGCGGCAAGCGCGCCGCCTGGGAAGCTGCCGTCGATGGCGCCCATGCCGCCACCGTGGACGCCCAGGCCGCGCGCCTGAACCTGTCCACCGGCATTGCCCAGGCCTACGCCGAGCTGGCCTATGCCTGGCAGCTCAACGACGTGGCCGAGGAGGAACTGGCGCGTTCGCAGAAGTCGCTGGAACTGACCCGCCAGCGCCGCAGCGCTGGCATCGACAGCGACCTGCAGGTGCGCCAGGCCGAAGCCCGCGTGCCGGCCGCGCAGCAGCAGCTGCTGGCCGCGCAGCAGCGCATCGACGCCGGCCGCACCGCGCTGGCCGCGCTGGTCGGCAAGGGCCCGGACCGCGGCCTGTCGATCGAACGCCCGCAGGCGCTGAACCCGCTGGCCCTGCAGCTGCCGGGCGTGCTGCCCAGCGAACTGCTGGGCCGTCGCCCGGATATCGTCGCCGCGCGCTGGCGCGTGGAAGCGGCCGAGAAGCAGATCAAGGTCGCCAAGACCAAGTTCTATCCGAGCTTCAACCTGACCGCGCTGGCCGGCGTGGTCGCCCCGAACGTGGGCGACCTGCTGAAGAGCAGCTCGACCTTCGCCTACATCGGCCCGGCGCTGAGCCTGCCGATCTTCGAAGGCGGCAAGCTGCGCGCCAACCTGGACAACACCGACGCGCAGTACGACCTGGCGGTGGCCAACTACAACCAGGCCGTGCTGGATGCGCTGCGCGACGTGGCCGACCAGGTCAACGCGGTGCGTTCGCTGGCCCAGCAGGCGCAGGCACAGCAGCAGGCGGTGGATACCTCCCGCGCCGCCTTCGGCCTGGCCCAGCAGCGCTACCGCGCCGGCATCGGCAGCTACCTGGACGTGCTCAGCGCGCAGTCCATCCTGCTGCAGTCGCAGCAGCAGCTGGCCGGCCTGCAGTCGCAGCAGGTGCAGACCTCGGTGCGCCTGAGCAAGGCATTGGGCGGTGGTTTCCAGCCCAGTGACGCCGACGCCGCACCGATCGCCTCCCATTCCGATTCCTCGCATTCCTGAAGACCCACGCCATGAGCCAGACCCAAGACACCGCGGCACCGGCCGCCCCCAACCGCCGCGGCAAGCTGCTGCGCGGCCTGTTCGTCATCGTCGTGCTGCTGCTTGCCGCACTGGCGCTGTGGTACTTCATGTTCGGCCGTTGGTTCGAAGAAACCGACGATGCCTACGTGCAGGGCAACCAGGTGCAGATCACCCCGCTGGTGGCCGGCACCGTGGTTGCCATCAACGTTGATGACGGCATGCGCGTCGAGCGCGGCCAGCTGCTGGTGCAGCTGGACCCGGCCGACACCTCCGTCGCCCTGCAGCAGGCCGAAGCCAATCTGGCCAAGACCGTGCGCCAGACCCGCGGCCTGTACCGCAGCGTGGAGGGCGCGCAGGCGGACCTGAACGCCCGCCAGGTCAGCCTGAAGCGCGTGCGCGAAGATTTCGCCCGCCGCAAGGACCTGGCCGCCACCGGCGCCATTTCCAACGAAGAACTGGCCCACGCCCGCGACGAGCTGGCCGCAGCCGAAGCCGCCGTGGCCGGTTCGCGCGAGACCGTCGAGCGCAACCGTGCGCTGGTCGATGACACCGTCATCGCCACCCAGCCGGACGTGCTGGCCGCTGCCGCGCAGCTGCGCCAGGCCTTCCTGAACAATGCCCGCGCCGGCATCGTCGCGCCGGTCACCGGTTTCGTCGCCCGTCGTTCGGTGCAGGTCGGCCAGCGCGTGCAGCCGGGCAATGCCCTGATGGCCGTGGTGCCGACCGAGCAGATGTGGGTGGAGGCCAACTTCAAGGAAACCCAGCTGCGCCACATGCGCCTGGGCCAGGAAGTGGAGCTGAAGTCGGACCTGTATGCCGGTGACGTGAAGTACAAGGGCCGCATCGAAAGCCTGGGCCTGGGCACCGGTTCGGCGTTCTCGCTGCTGCCGGCGCAGAACGCCAGCGGCAACTGGATCAAGATCGTGCAGCGCGTGCCGGTGCGCATCGCCATCGATGCCAAGCAGCTGGCCGAACACCCGCTGCGCATCGGCCTGTCGATGAAGGCTGAAGTGAGCCTGCGCGACCAGAAGGGCGAAGTGCTGCCGACCGCCGCCGCCAAGGGCACGGTGTTCGACACCGATGTGTATGCCAAGCAGCTGCATGATGCCGATGAGGTGATCCACACGATCATCGAAGGCAACCTGCCGCAGCAGGCCAACGCGGGCTGAGGTCGACATGTCCGCACAAGCTCCAGCGGCGCCCGGCACTCCGGGCGCACCGGCGGCGCCGGGTGCGGCCTCCGGGTTCCTGCCGCCCAGCGTGGCCCTGTGCACCGTCGGCCTGGCGATGGCCTCGTTCATGCAGGTGCTCGACACCACCATCGCCAACGTCTCGCTGCCGACCATCGCCGGCAACCTCGGCGCCAGTTCGCAGCAGGCGACCTGGGTCATCACCTCGTTCGCGGTCAGCACGGCCATCGCGCTGCCGCTGACCGGCTGGCTCAGCCGTCGCTTCGGCGAACGCAAGCTGTTCATCTGGGCCACCCTGGCCTTCGTCATCACCTCGCTGCTGTGTGGCCTGGCCCAGAGCATGGGCATGCTGGTGCTGTCGCGTGCACTGCAGGGCTTCGTGGCCGGGCCGATGTACCCGATCACCCAGTCGCTGCTGGTGTCGATCTACCCACGCGAGAAACGAGGGCAGGCGCTGGCGCTGCTGGCGATGATCACCGTGGTGGCGCCGATCTGCGGGCCCATCCTCGGTGGCTGGATCACCGACAACTACAGCTGGGAATGGATCTTCCTGATCAACGTGCCGCTGGGCATCTTCGCCGCGCTGGTGGTGGGCAACCAGTTGAAGGGGCGCCCGGAGCAGATTGAAAAGCCGAAGATGGACTACGTCGGCCTGATCACCCTGGTGATCGGCGTGGGCGCGCTGCAGCTTGTGCTCGACCTGGGCAACGACGAAGACTGGTTCTCCTCGATGAAGATCGTGGTGCTGGCCTGCGTGGCGGTGGTGGCGCTGACGGTGTTCCTGATCTGGGAACTGACCGACAAGGATCCCATCGTCGACCTGAAGCTGTTCCGCCACCGCAACTTCCGCGCCGGTACGCTGGCGATGGTGGTGGCCTATGCGGCGTTCTTCAGCGTGTCGCTGCTGATCCCGCAGTGGCTGCAGCGTGACATGGGCTACACCGCCATCTGGGCGGGCCTGGCGACGGCGCCGATCGGCATCCTGCCGGTGATCATGACGCCGTTCGTGGGCAAGTACGCCTCGCGCTTCGACATGCGCATGATCGCCTCGTTCGCCTTCGTGTTCCTGTCCTTCACCAGCTTCATGCGCTCGGACTTCAACCTGCAGGTGGACTACGCGCACGTGGCCGGCGTGCAGCTGATCATGGGTATTGGCGTGGCGCTGTTCTTCATGCCGGTGCTGCAGATCCTGCTGTCGGACCTGGACGGTCGCGAGATCGCCGCGGGTTCGGGCCTGGCCACGTTCCTGCGTACGCTGGGCGGCAGTTTCGCGGCATCGCTGACCACCTGGCTGTGGGCACGTCGTACCCAGGTGCACCACGCCGACCTGACCGAACACATCTCGGCCTACCAGCCGGGCATGCAGGACCAGGTGGCCGCGATGGGGCAGGGTGACCTGCAGCATGGCGCGGCGGTGCTCAACAACATGATCAACCACCAGGCATCGCAGATGGCGTTCAACGACATCTTCTACCTGCTGGGCTGGACGTTCCTGGCGATCATCGCGTTCCTGTGGCTGGCCAAGCCGCCGTTCGGTGCCGGTGCAGGCGCGGCCTCCGCCGGCGGGCATTGATCGATCGGTGTTGATGGAAAAACAAAACCCCGCCGGAAGGCGGGGTTTTTGTTTGCGGCGCCATCGCGATACATGCACGCGTTGCGTGGATATGCCCGAACGCCGGACATGAAAAAACCCGCTTTCGCGGGTTTGATCATTTACTGAGTCATGGTGCCCAGGAGAGGACTCGAACCTCCACGAAGTTGCCCCCGCTAGCACCTGAAGCTAGTGCGTCTACCAATTCCGCCACCTGGGCGACTCAGGAGACGAATTATGGGGAACGACTGAGGATGTGTCAACAACATTTCACGCTTTTTTCTGCGGCGGTACGCCGAGGTGTTGCAGCAGGCTGCGCATCGCTGGCGACAGGCGCGTCCCATCGGCGAAGCAGGCGCACAGGCGGCGCTGCGCCCACGCATCTGCAAGTGGCACGCATACCGTCTGCGTGCTGCGCCGATGCTGCCGTGCGATCGTGCGCGGCACGATGCCGACGCCGATGCCGTGGCCCACCATCGTGCACAGGCCTTCGAAGGTCTTCATGCGGATGCGCACGTCCAGGCGTCGGCCTGCCTCGCCCGCGAGTTCTTCCACATAGGTCTGCAGCGCGTTGCCATCGGCGAGTGCGACGAAGGTTTCGCCCAGCACGTCGACAAAGTCGAGCGAGCGCCGGGCCGCGAAGCGGTGGTCGGCAGGCAGCAGCATCACCAGCGGATCTTCGGACACGACGTGCCGTTGCAGGCCCTCGGCAGGCACCGCGTCGCTGATGATGCCTGCTTCGGCCTGGCCGGCGCCGAGCGCGCGCACGACCTCGGTGCTGGTGCGTTCGTGCAGCTCCACGTGCAGGCGCGGGCGCTGTGCCAGCCAGGGCGCAAGCCTCGAAGGCAGGTAGTTGGTCAGTGCCGCGGTGTTGGCATACAGGTGCAGGGTGCCGCGCGCACCCTGGGCGAAGGCTTCCATCTCGCCGCGCAGCTGCGCCTGCTGCTGCAGGATCAGCCGTGCGTGGTGGGCGAGGGCAGCGCCGGCCTCGGTCAGGCTGACGCCGCGTGGATGCCGGTTCAGCAGTGCGGTACCGGCGTCTGCCTCGATCGCGCGCAGGCGCTCGCTGGCCGAGCCTAGTGCAAGATTGGCCTGGGCGGCGCCAGCGGTGATGCTGCCGGCGTCAGCCACGGCCAGGAACAGGCGCAGGTCGGCGATGTCCATCCGCATGTGGGGTGCTCCGGTCGGGGCTGCCTTCGGCTGGTCCGAAGGCAGGGGCGGGAAGACCGCATTGTGCGCCCGCACGGCGCCCGCTCCAATGGCGGCATGAACGAGAATTTGTACTTCTATGGGTTGCTGGTGGTGGTGTTCGTGCTGGCCGGCGTGGTCAAGGGCGTGACCGGCATGGGCCTGCCGACGGTAGCGATGGGGTTGCTCGGTGGCGCGCTGTCACCGGTGGCGGCGGCGTCGATGCTGTTCATTCCCACCTTCGTCACCAATGCCTGGCAGCTGCTGTCCGGCCCTTCGCTGGGGCATACCGTGCGGCGGCTGTGGCCGATGATGCTGGCGGTGGTGGTGGTGACGCTGGGTTCGGCCGCGCTGCTGGTGCGGGTGGATCACACCTGGTCGCGCGTTGCACTGGGCGTGGCGCTGGTGGTGTACGCGCTGTACGCGCTGCTGGCACCGGTGTTCCGCGTGCCGCAGCGGCGCGAGCGCTGGCTGGGGCCGCTGGTGGGTGCGATATCCGGCGTGGTGACCGGTGCCACCGGTGTGTTCGTGATGCCGGCGGTGCCGTACCTGCAGTCGCTGGGCATGCAGCGCGAGGAGCTGGTGCAGGCGCTGGGCCTGGCGTTCACCGTGTCGACCATTTCGTTGACCACCGGCTTGGTGATCCACGGCGCCTTTGGCGTGCAGAAGCTGGGGCTGAGTGCGTTGGCGGTGCTGCCGGCATTGCTGGGGATGTGGCTGGGGCAGGTGATCCGGCAGCGCATCAGTGCACGGGTATTCCGCGCGTGCTTCCTTGGGTTCCTGCTGCTGCTCGGGCTGGAGCTGATGCTGCGGCCGTTGTTCTGAGGGCGTCCGCGCCCGGCGTTTGTAGCGTCGAGCCATGCTCGACTGCTGTGAGGATCAGTCGAGCATGGCTCGACTCTACAAAGACCCAAATTGCAGGCAAGAAAAAACCCGCTTGCGCGGGTTGTTTTCTTTCTCGACATGGTGCCCAGGAGAGGACTCGAACCTCCACGAAGTTGCCCCCGCTAGCACCTGAAGCTAGTGCGTCTACCAATTCCGCCACCTGGGCGTCGAGGAGCGAGATTATGGGGTGTTTTTACCGGGGTGTCAACACCCTTTCTGAATCCGGGGTCGGATCCCGTTTCGCGTGCGTAACGGGCTCTGACCCCATCCTGCCCGCTCGGGGTCAGAGCCCTTTCCTTCGGAAAGGGATCCGACCCCTGTTGCTGGATGACAGGCAAAAAAAATCCCCGCCGAAGCGAGGAGTTTTTTCGTTGGTGCCCAGGAGAGGACTCGAACCTCCACGGTTTTACCCGCTAGTACCTGAAACTAGTGCGTCTACCAATTCCGCCACCTGGGCGTTCCAGAGGCGCAATTGTGAAGATGAATCCGCAGGCTGTCAACGATTTCCAACAAATATTTCACGCGATGCTTTCAACTCCGCCTCTGACCCGCTCTGCACGCCTGCAGCGGCTACCATGTAGGGCGATGACTACCAAAAAACCAAGCAAGGGCGGGAGCAAGTCCCGCAGCCAGGCCCCGACCAAGGGCGCCAAGGCGGGCGCAGCCCGCACCACCAAGCCGGGCAATCCGTTGCCGGGCTGGTTCCCCGAATTGAATGAAGGCGGTGCACCGCCACGCGGCCGCAAGGGTCGCGGCACGGATGCCGCCGCACCGGGCCCGGCCCCGGGCCGCAAGCTGCCGCCCACCGGCAAGGTGATCGACGATCCCTATGCCGCGCGCGAAGCCGAGAAGTACGAACAGCCCATCGCCAGCCGCGAGGCCATCCTGGCCCTGCTGGAACGCTGCGAAGGGCCGCAGACCGCCGAGGAACTGGGCGCGCGCCTGGGCCTGACCGCGGCCGACCGTGCCGAGGCGCTGTCGCGCCGGCTGGGCGCGATGGTCCGTGACGGCCAGCTGGTGCAGAACCGCCGCGGCGGCTTCGCGCCGATCCAGACCTTGAACCTCGTCACCGGCGTGGTGATCGCCAATCCGGAAGGGTTCGGCTTCCTGCGCCCGGTCGAGGGTGGCGACGATCTGTTCCTGCCGCCTTATGAAATGCGCAAGGTGATGCACGGCGACAAGGTGCTGGCCCGCGTGACCGGCATCGATCACCGTGGCCGCCGCGAAGGCAGCATCGCCCGCGTGCTCGAGCGCGGCATGACCCGCCTGATCGGCCGCTTCAGCATTGAAATGGGCATCAATTACGTGGTGCCCGATGACAAGCGCATCCAGCGCAACGTGCAGGTGCCGCCGGACCAGACCGGTGGCGCGCGCGATGGCCAGCTGGTGGTCTGCGAACTGACCCAGGCACCGGACAGCCGCCGCCCGCCGATCGGCCGCATCATCGCCGTGCTTGGCGACAAGCTGACGGCGTCGCTGGTGGTGGAGACCGCCATCCACGGCCACGAACTGCCGTTCGAGTTCCCGCAGGAGGTGCTGGACGAGGCCGCCTCGGTGCCGATGGTGGTCGAGCCGGCGATGATCGGCGACCGCGTCGACCTGCGCAGCACGCCGCTGGTGACCATCGACGGCGAGGATGCCAAGGACTTCGATGACGCGGTCTACTGCGAACCGAATGCCGATGGTTTCCGCCTGGTGGTGGCCATTGCCGATGTCTCCAACTACGTGCGCCCCGGCACACCGCTGGACGAGGAAGCGCAGAAGCGCGCCACGTCGGTGTACTTCCCGGGCTTCGTGGTGCCGATGCTGCCGGAGACGCTGTCCAACGGCATCTGCTCGCTGATGCCCAAGGTCGACCGCATGTGCTTCGTCTGTGACATGCAGATCGACCGTGATGGCGTGGTCACCCATTCGCGCTTCTACGAAGCGGTGATGAACTCGCACGCGCGCCTGACCTACACCCAGGTGTGGAAGGCGGTGGGCGAGGACGATGCCGATACCAAGGCGTGGATGGGCGGGCTGCTGCCGCAGGTGCAGCGCCTGCACCAGCTGTACAAGGTGCTGTCCAAGGCGCGTGCCAAGCGCGGCGCCATCGAGTTTGAAAGCAGCGAAGTGCGCTTCGTGCTGGACAACCGCGGCGAGGTGACCCAGGCCGGTATGCTGGTGCGCAACGATGCGCACAAGCTGATCGAGGAATGCATGATCGCGGCCAACGTGGAGGCGGCCAAGTACCTGCTGTCGCGCCACGTGCCGGCCCCGTACCGCGTCCACGAGAAGCCGCCGGAGACCAAGTTCGCCGACCTGCTGGAATTCCTCAAGGAGTTCAAGCTGAGCCTGCCGCCGTGGTCGAAGGTGCGCCCGGGCGACTACACCAAGCTGCTGAAGAAGATCCGCGACCGCCCCGATGCCACGCTGCTGGAATCGGTGCTGCTGCGCAGCCAGAGCCTGGCGGTCTACAGCCCGGACAATCACGGTCACTTCGGCCTGGCGCTGGAGGCGTACGCGCACTTCACCTCGCCGATCCGTCGTTACCCCGACCTGCTGGTACACCGTGCGATCAAGCACGCGCTGTCCGGCAAGCCGCTGGACAAGTTCACCTACAACGCCCGCGAGATGGCTGCGCTGGCGCTGCAGTGTTCCGAGCGCGAGCGTCGTGCCGACGAGGCCGAGCGCGAGGTCGACGAGCGCTACCGCGCGGCATGGATGGAGAAGCATGTCGGTGGCCAGTTCGACGGCGTGATCAGCGGCGTGACCAGCTTCGGCCTGTTCGTGGAACTGGATGATTCCAAGGTGCAGGGCCTGGTCCACGTGACCCAGCTGCCGCAGGACTATTACAAGTTCGACGCCACCCGCAAGACGCTGACCGGCGAACGCCGCGGCGGCAGCTACCGGCTGGGCGACCGCGTGCGCATCCTGGTGCTGAAGGCCAGCATGGAAGAGCGCAAGATCGACTTCCGCCTGGTCGAGCACAAGGGCGAGGACGAGGGTGATGGCCTGCCGCCGCTGCCGGAACGCGGCAAGCCGGCCAAGCGCACGAAAAAGCAGTATTGAAAGGCGTGCCGACCAACGGTCGGCACCTACCGCACCCGGTAGGTGCCAACCTTGGTTGGCAGATTCCTCACCCGGTAGGTGCCAACCGTTGGTTGGCAGATTCCTCACCCGGTAGGTGCCAACCGTTGGTTGGCACGACGTTTCGGAGGAAAGCACTATGCAAGGCCAACCCGAGTACCACGGCGGCTGCCAGTGCGGCGCCATCCGCTTCGAGGCGCGTGGCGCCCTCACCGACAGCTCGATCTGCCACTGCCGGATGTGCCAGAAGGCCTTCGGCGGGTACTACGCGCCCCTGGTTTCGGTGCGCGGCGTGCAGTTCAGCTGGACCCGTGGCCAGCCGCGCTATTTCCAGTCCTCCAACGTGGTCAGGCGCGGTTTCTGCGGCGACTGCGGCACCCCGCTGACCTACGAGGCCCCGGACGGCATGGCCGTGGCTGCGGGTGCCTTCGACGAACCCGAGCGCCTGCCGCCCACCCGGCAGTACGGCATGGAGCGCAAGCTGCCGTTCGTGGACGCACTGGGCCAGCTGCCTGGCACCCGTACCGAGGAGGATGTGGAGGCCCTAGAGTTCCTGGCCACGGTCGTGTCCCACCAGCACCCCGACCACGACACCCCCCATTGGCCGGCGCGCAGCCGTTCAGCCGAAGGATGAACGGCGGGTAGCGCCGGGCCATGCCCGGCGAAGGCGTGCGGACCAACGGTCCGCACCCACCCACGAAGGGGCCACACCCGGTAGCGCCGGGCCATGCCCGGCGAAGGCGCAGCGCAGCCGACGCCGATGCTCTACCATAGCCACCCCCTTTCCGGTTCGGCCCCCGCATGAGCAAGAACAGCCAGTGGATCGTCGGCGTCAACGCCGTCGCCTCCTCCATCGAGAACGACGCTGACAACGTGCGCGAAGTGCTGGTCGAGGCCGGTGCGAAGAACCCGCGCCTGGTCGAAATCGAGGAAAACGCCCGCCGCAAGGGCATCGACGTGCGCAAGGTCAACAGCCAGGCGCTGGACGGTGTCGGCGGCTCGGTGCGCCATCAGGGCGTGGCTGCGCGCTATGCCGCCGCCCGCACCTACAGCGAGAACGAGCTGGAAGGCCTGGTCACCGCCGCCGAGGGCAAGGCCCTGCTGCTGGTGCTGGACGAGGTGCAGGACCCGCACAACCTGGGCGCCTGCCTGCGCTCGGCCGCCGCGGCCGGTGCCACCGCCGTGATCATTCCCAAGGACAAGTCGGCCACGGTCAATGCGACGGTGCGCAAGACCTCGGCCGGCGCCGCCGACCTCATCCCCGTGGTGGCGGTGACCAACCTGTCGCGTTGCCTGAAGGACCTGCAGAAGCAGGGCGTCTGGATCTACGGCCTGGCCGGTGAGGCCACCACTTCGCTCTACCAGCTGGATCTTAAGGGCAACATCGCGCTGGTGCTGGGCGGTGAAGCCGATGGCCTGCGCCGCCTGACCCGCGAGAACTGCGATGGCCTGGTCAAGATCCCGATGCCGGGCGAGATCGAGAGCCTGAACGTCTCCGTCGCCGCGGGTGTCAGCCTGTTCGAGGCCGTGCGCCAGCGCGGTTGATCGGCCGGCAGCTTCTGTAGAGCCGAGCCCACGCTCGGCTGTCGTGATCGGGGTCAGATCCCTCCCCAACGGGAGAAGGGATCTGACCCTTTTTTTTATCGGAAGGATCGTGTCGACCAAGGTCGACACCTACCAGAGCAGACCCAGGGTCTGGGCCCGTGCCGACCAACGGTCGGCACCCACCATCAGCAGCAGATTCCGACAGCTCGTGGGTTCGAGGCCGTGCGCCAGCGCGGTTGATCGGCTGACCTGGCGTGATCGGGGTCAGATCCCTCCCCAACGGGAGAAGGGATCTGACCCTTTTTTGTGATCGGAAGGATCGTGTCGACCAAGGTCGACACCTACCAGGGCAGAACCGGGGTCAGGGCCCGTGCCGACCAACGGTCGGCACCCACCATCAGCAGCAGATTCCGACAGATCGCGGAAGCCTGTCGAGGGCGGGGTGGGTCCGGTGGCAGGGGTGTGAGCGGCATGGATGCCGCGACCAAGCCCCCAGGGATGGGTTCACGGCGTCCCCTGCCACCGGACCCACCCCGCCATCCCACAGGGAGCCAGCTTTTGACGTTGACGTTGACGTTGACGTTGCTTCGGCGGGTGCGGGGCGCAGCCCCGCATTGCCTCACCCCGCGCTGCCACCCAGGGCCTTGAACAGGGTCACGTCGTTGCTCAGCTGGCTCTGCCGCACGCGGGCAAGTGACAGTTCGGCATCGCGGCGGGTCTGCTGCGCTTCCAGCCAGGTGCGCAGGTCGGTGGCGCCCACGCGGTAACGCACTTCCTGCGCGCGCTCCACTTCCACCGCCTGGTCATAGGACGCCTGCGAGGCCGCCACCTGGCGGGCCAGCTGTCCGCGCGCGGAGAGTGCGTTGTCCACTTCCGAAAGCGCGGTGTACAGCGTCTTGCGGAAGTTGGTCGCGGCGATCTGGTAGGCGGTGCCGGCGATGTCGGTGTCCAGCTGTGCACGCTGCAGGTTGAGGAAGGGCAGCGACAGCCCGGCGCCGAGCGTGGCCACCGGGTTGCGCAGCACATCCCCCAGCGAGGTCGCACTGGAGCCGAGGCTGCCGGTCAGGCTCAGCGCCGGATAGTACTGGGTGGCGGTCACCTTGATGGTCTTCAGGCTGTTGCGCAGGCGCAGTTCGGCCGCGCGCAGGTCGGGGCGGCGGCCCAGCAGGTCGGCCGGCAGGCCTTCGTCGATGCCCGGGCTGCGCGCGGCCTGCAGGTCCTGCGGCTCGTCCTGCTGTGGCCACGGCGTGCCATCCAGCAGCACGGTCAATGCGTTGCGCACTTCCACCCGCTGCTGCTCCAGCGCGCTCTGCGCCGAACGCTGCGATTCCAGGTTCTGCAGCGCCTGGCGCACTTCCAGCCGCGATACCGCACCGGCGTCGAAGCGCGCCTGCACCAGGTCGCGGGTGCGCTCCAGCCGCTGCAGGTTGGCTTCGCCACTGGCGATCGACTGGTTGAGGTAGGCCAGCGACCAGTACTGGCTGATCGTGTCGCCGATCACCAGCAGGGCGGTGTTCTGCCGGTCTTCCTCGCTGGCCTGGGCTTCCCAGCGGGCGATGTCGCGCTCGGTGCGCAGGCGGCCCCACAGGTCCACCTCCCACGACAGCGACACGCCGGTGGAATAGCCACGGCTCCAGTCGGCGGCCTGGTCGGTGGGGCGGCTGCCGCTGGCGCTGACGCCGGACGAGGAGGGCTGCGGCAACAGGGCGTTGCTGGCCAGGCCGGCCTGCAGGCGGGCGCGTTGCACGGCCAGGCCGGCGGCACCGAGGTCGCTGTTGGCGGCCAGGGCCTGCGCGACCAGGCGGTCCAGGCGCTCATCGCCGAAGCCGGTCCACCAGGTGTCCTGGCGGATATCGCGGCCCGGGGTATCCAGGCTGCTGCGCGGGTCGTCGGCCGGCGCATTGAGGGTGGCATCGCCACGGCCATAGGTCGCGGCCACGGCGGGGTCCGCAGTGGGATAGCGGCCCACCGAGGCGCAGCCGGACAGGGCGAGCAGCACGGCGCCAGCCAGCAGCAGGCGCGAGGGGGCAGGGGAGGTCAGTCGGGTCATCATCTTCATTCGCGGGCCAGGGCCTCCACCGGGTCGAGCTGGGCGGCATTGCGTGCCGGCAGGAATCCAAACGCCACGCCGATCAGGGTCGAGCAGGCAAACGCGGCGATGATCGAGGCGGTCGAGAACACCACCTGGAAGTTGCTGGAGAAGTGGCCGATCAGCGCGCCCACCAGCAGGGCCAGGCCGATGCCGAGCACGCCACCGATCAGGCAGACCAGCACGGCTTCGATCAGGAACTGCTGGCGGATGTCACTCTGCCGCGCCCCCACCGCCATGCGCACGCCGATCTCGCGGGTACGCTCGGTCACCGACACCAGCATGATGTTCATCACGCCGATGCCGCCGACCAGCAGCGCGATGGCGGCGATGGCGCCGATCAGCAGGGTCATCGTGCGCGTGGTCTGCTCGATGGTCTCGCGGATCTCGGCACTGTTGCTGAGGAAGAAATCCTCGGTGCCGTGGCGAAGGGTCAGGAGGCGGGTGATGGCCTCCTGCGCCGCATCCATCGGTGTTTCATCGTTGACGCGCACGGTGATGCTGGAGACATGGCTCTGCCCCAGCATGCGCGACATCACCGTGGTGTAGGGCACGAACACGCCCAGGCTGGTGCTGCCGCCGAAACCGAAGCTCTGCTTCTTGGCCACGCCGACCACGCGTACCGGCACGTTGCCGAGCAGGATCACCTGGCCGATCGGATCGCTGTCAGGGAAGAACTGGGTCTTCGTGTTCTCATCGATGACGCCTTCCTGGGCCAGGCCACGCACCGAATCACTGTCGAAGAAACTGCCCGCGAGCAGGGTCACGCCCTTCACCCGGAAGTACTGCTCGCCCACGCCGCTGACCTGGGCGGTGGCCGACTGGTTGCGGTAGCGCGCCGTGACCGAGGTCGACACGCTGGGCGTGGCGCTGTCCACGTAGCTCTGCTTTGACAATGCATCGGCGTCGCTGGCCTTGAGCGTCTGCACGCGCGCCGAGCGCATGTCACCGAAGCCGCGGCCGGGATAGACGTCGATCGTGTTGGTGCCCAGCGCGCTGATGTTCTGCAGGATCTGCTGCTGCGAGCCGTTGCCCAGCGCCACCACCGAGACCACCGAGGCGATGCCGATGATGATGCCGAGCATGGTCAGGAAGGTGCGCAGGCGGTGTGCGTTCATCGCCAGCAGTGCCATCCGGAACGCTTCGGTGAAGCGGTCGCGCGCCGCGCGCCAGCTGCTGCCATGGGCCACGTCGGTGCTTGGCTGGCGCTGCGCGCGGTAGCTGGGCGCCTTCGGGTTGGCGCGGTCGGCGATGATCTCGCCGTCGCGGATTTCAATGATGCGCTGGGCGTGTTCGGCCACGCTCATGTCGTGGGTGACGATGATGATGGTGTGGCCTTCGGCATGCAGCTCGCCGAGGATGCCCATCACTTCCTCGCCGGAGCGGGTGTCCAGCGCACCGGTCGGCTCGTCGGCCAGGATCACCTCGCCGCCGTTCATCAGGGCACGGGCGATGGACACGCGCTGCTGCTGGCCGCCGGACAGCTGGCCCGGCTTGTGGTGCAAGCGGTCGCCCAGGCCCAGCCGCTGCAGCAGCTGCTCGGCGCGCGCGTTGCGGGTCGGCCCGGGGCTGCCGGCGTACACCGCCGGCACTTCCACGTTGCCGCGCGCATCGAGGTCGCCCAGCAGGTGGTAGCGCTGGAAGATGAAACCGAAATGCCCGCGGCGCAGCTCGGCCAGCTCGTCCGGCTCCATCTTGCCGGTCTCGCGGCCGGCCACCTGGTAGCTGCCGCGGGTGGGGCGGTCCAGGCAGCCGAGGATGTTCATCAGCGTGGACTTGCCCGAGCCGGACTGGCCGACGATGGCCACCATCTCACCGGCGTGGATGTCCAGGTTGACGTCGCGCAGCACGGCGATGACATCGTCGCCCGCCGGGAATTCGCGGCGCAGGTCACGCAGGCGCAGCAGGGGCGCCGTCGTGCTCATCGGCGCGGGCCCATGCCACCGGGCCCGCCCATGCGCATGGCACCACCGCCGCGGTTGCCGCTGCCGCTGCCGCTGCTGGAAGTGGCCGCACCGCCTTCGCCGACCACCACGCGCTCGCCTTCCTTCAGCCCGGACAGGATCTGCGCGGAGGCGCCGTTGTTGATGCCGACCTTGACCTTGCGCGGTTGCGGCTGGCCCTGCGCGTCGACCACGCGCACCACGCGCTCGCCGTCACGGGTCTTCGGGCCCAGCGCCACCGCCGGCACCAGCAGCGCGCCCTTGGCCTGCTGCAGCAGCACCGAGACCTGCGCGGTCATGTCGATGCGCAGGGTGCCATCCGGGTTTTCCACGTCGAACAGTGCGTTGTAGTAGACCGCGCTGCTGGAACTGGAGCTGGAGGAACTGCTGGAACTGGACGAGCTTTCGTTGGCGATGGACGACGGCGCCGGATTGATCTGGCGCAGCGTGGCGTGGTACTTGCGGTCCGGGTCGCCCAGGGTGGTGAAGTACACCGGCATGCCGGCCTTGATCTTGACCACGTCGGCCTCGGACACCTCGGCATTGACGGTGACCACGTCCAGGCGCGCGAGCATGACGATGGTCGGCGCGGTCTGGTTGGCGTTCACCGTGCGGCCTTCTTCGGCCACCACGGCCACCACCGTGCCGTCCATCGGCGCGGTGATGCGGGTGTAGGCCAGGTTGGCGCGCGCGGTGCCCAGCTCGGTTTCGCGGCCCTTGATCTGCGCCTCGTAGGACTGCAACTGGGCACGGGCGGTCTTCAGCGTGGCCTCGGCGGCATCGTATTCCTGCTTCGAGGTGGCCTCGGCGGCCAGCATTTCCTTCTGCCGGGCGAAGTCCAGCTCGGCCTGGCGCAGGCTGGCCTGCTGCACGGCGCGCTGGGCGATCACCTGGTCCAGCGAAGCCTGCGCGTTGAGCACCTGGTTCTGCTGGGTGGTGGCGTCGATCTCGGCGATCAGGTCGCCTTCCTTCACCGTATCGCCCAGCTGCACCTTCAGCGACTTGATCTGGCCCGAGGCCTGCGCGCCGACGCTGACCAGCTTGTAGGCGTCGATCACGCCGGTGGCTTCCACCGTCTGTTCGATGTCGCCGCGGCTGACCGGGCTGGTGGCCAGGGCCGGGGCGGCGGGCTTGCGCAGCAGCCACCAGACGCACGCGGCGGCAATCACCACAAGCAGGACAATCACGATCAGACGACCCCGGCGGGTCGCGGGCAACAGGCGGGAGATCACGTGCGGGCTTCACTCAGGCAGGCCGCCGCAGCGGCATTGGTGGGCATTGTGAAGATCGGGCGCGGGCGGGCTCAATCCTCGAGGTGTGTCCATGTGTAACACTGGCGGCCAAAACGCGTAACTGCAGGTATCCCGCCCCGGCGTCGATACAGTGGTACGCACCGGACAGGATGCGGTTCAGCTCCCGACACGGGAAAATCGCGACATGGAGACCGAAAACCCGATGCATCGCCTGTTGATCGTCGACGACGACAATGACATCCGCACCCTGCTGGCCGAACAGCTCGGCCGCGCCGGCTACCTGGTCAGCACCGCGGCCGATGGCACCAGCATGCGCCAGCTGCTGGAACGCGAGCACGTGGACCTGATCGTGCTCGACCTCAACCTGCCGCGCGAGGATGGCCTGACCCTGTGCCGTGACCTGCGCGCGCGCTCGAACACGCCGGTGATCATGCTCACCGCGCGTGCCGAGCCGATCGACCGCGTGCTGGGCCTGGAAATGGGCGCCGACGATTACCTGGCCAAGCCGTTCGAACCGCGCGAGCTGCTGGCGCGCATCCGCAACGTGCTGCGCCGGACCGAGGCGCTGCCGGCCAACCTGGAACCGCTGGCCGTGCGCCGCGCGCGCTTCTCGCGCTGGATCTTCGATCTGGAACACCGCCACCTGGTGGACCCCGATGGCCGCGTGGTGGTGCTGTCCGGCGCCGAGTTCCGCCTGCTGCGGGTGTTCATCGCGCACGCCAACAAGGTGCTCTCGCGCGAGCAGCTGGTCGCGCTCAGCAGTGGCCGCAACTACGAAGCGCAGGACCGGGCGATCGACCTGCAGGTCAGCCGGCTGCGCAACAAGCTGGCCGACGATGGCGGCCCCGATGGGCTGATCAAGACCGTGCGCAACGAAGGCTATGTGCTGGCCTCGGCCGTCAACCTGGAATAAGCCGTGATGAAGCGCCTGCGCCACTTCCTGTCCTCGATGGTGGGGCGGCTGTTCGTGATCCTGCTGCTGGGCATGGCGGTGGCCGCGATCGGCGCGACCATGCTGGCCACGTCCAAGCGCCAGCAGGATTTCGAACGGCAGAACCTGAACCGCATTGCCGACCGGCTGCAGGGCTACGTCAACCTGCTCGACGGCAACCCGGAACTGCGCGATCGCCTGCTGGAGATGGGCGGGCCGAGCGTGCGCGCGCTGCCGTCCGGTGCGCGCGTGGGGCGCATCGACACCGCGCTGATGGAAGTGCTGGATGACCGTCCCGGACCGGTGGCACGCGCGCACGTGCATTTCACCTCGTTCCGCTCGTGCATCCCCAAGCTGCAGGAGCTGCTGCCACCCCCGCCGCCGGGCCACCGCCGCCCGCCGCGCGAACGCGATCCGTCCTTCATTCCGCCCAAGTGCCGCGCCGTGGACGTGGTCCTCAGCGATGGCACCGCGCTGAAGCTGGCATTGGATTCGCCGGCAGTGGCGCACAACGGCGTGCTGGCCGTGGACCCGCTGTTCCTGACCCTGCTGGTGCTGGCCATCGCGGTGCTGGCCTATATCGTTTCGCGCATGGCCAGTGCGCCGCTGCAGGAACTGGCCTCGGCCGCTGAAGAACTGGGTGACGACCTGCAGCGCGATCCGCTGCCCCTGCGCGGTCCGCGCGAAGTGCAGCGCGCCGCCGAGGCCTTCAATGCCATGCAGCATCGCCTGCAGCGGCACCTGGCCGAACGCACGCAGATGCTGGCGGCGATCACCCATGACCTGCAGACCCCGCTCACCCGGCTGCGCCTGCGCCTGGAAAACGTGACCGACGAGATCCTGCGCGAGCGCCTGATCGGCGACCTGGCGGCGATGCAGGCACTGGTGCGCGAAGGCCTGGAACTGGCGCGCAGCGCCGAGAGCGCTGAACAGCGCGCTGCGCTCGATCTGGATTCGCTGCTGGAAAGCATCGTCGAGGACACCGCCGAAGCGGGTGCCGACGTGGCCTTTGAAGGTGGCAGCGGCGCGGTGCTGATGCTGCGGCCGCTGGCCATGCACCGGCTGTTCTCCAACCTGGTGGACAACGCGGTGATGTACGCCGAGCGCGTGCGGGTGCGGGTGGACCGCAGCGGCGGTGCGATCACCGTGGTCGTGGCCGACGATGGCCCGGGCCTGGCCGATGACCAGCTCGAAGCCGTGTTCGACCCGTTCGTGCGGGTGGAGACCTCGCGTTCGCGGCAGACCGGTGGCGCCGGCCTGGGCCTGACCATCGCCCGCGCGCTGGCCGAGAAGGATGGCGCACGCCTGTGGCTGCGCAACCGGCCCGAGGGCGGCCTGGAAGCGGTGGTGCAGTGGCCGGCCGGCAGCCCGGTGGCCGCGCGCTGAGTCGGGCGTCCGGATAGGTGGGGTCAGAGCCCTCTGCGTACGCAGCGGGATCCGACCCCGGGTCAGGCCCCTTCCGCCGCAGCAGTGGCCGGCGGGCAGCCCGGTGGCCGCGCGCTGAGTCGGGCGTCCGGATAGGTGGGGTCAGAGCCCTCTGCGTACGCAGCGGGATCCGACCCCGGGTCAGATCCCTTCCGCCGCAGGCGCAAAGGCTCTGACCCCATCCTGGACAGTGCCTTCACGCTGCGGTGACGCCGGAAGGGGTGTTTGGCCTATCATTCGCCCATCTCCCCACAGTTCACGCGATGAGCCAGCCTGTTCGCACCGGCGCGCGGCCCCGTGCCGCCCGGTTGTTCCTGTTCCTGCCTGTTGCCGTGCGCGGCAATCGCACCTGGCCGCCGCCGCTGCAGTAATGGGCGGGCAGGGGGCTGGCAGGCGCCTGGCGGGGCGCCACCCGGAACATCACATTGGTCGCCTGCTGCGGCTCGGTGTGCTGTGGCTGTTGCTGTGGCTGGCCTCGCCGCTGGCGGCGCAGACCGCCGCGCCGCCGCTGCGCGATTACGCCATCGACGTGTGGACGTCGCGCAACGGCCTGCCGCACAACTCGCTGCGTGACATCGCCCAGACCCCCGAAGGCCACCTGTGGTTCGCCACCTGGGAGGGCCTGGTGCGCTACAACGGCCTGGATTTCACCGTGTTCGACCGCAGCACGCGGCCCGGGCTGCGCGACAACGGCATCGGTGCCCTGCTGGTGGACCGCCAGGGCGGGCTGTGGATCACGGATTCGCGTGGCAACGTGACCTACCGCAGCAGCGCTGGCCAGTGGCGGGTCTGGGAGCACGGGGCCAACACCCCGGAAGTGCTGATCCAGTCGATGCAGATGGACAGCCAGGGGCGCCTGTGGCTGCTGTACGAAGGCAAGGGCATCGCGTACCTGACGCCCGAAACCGGCATCGTCTACCAGCCGCCGCCGCCGGACCTGCCGCTGGCGATGAGCTTCACCAAGCTGGTGGTCGATGCCCAGGACCGGGTCTGGATCGGCACCCTCGATGGCCTGGTCCTGCGCGACAACGATGGCGAACTCAAGCGTGCACCGGCCGAATGGGGCGTGGGCAAGGGGCTCACCTGGCCCTATCGGGCACCCGATGGCGCGTTGTGGATCGTGGCCGGCGAGCGCCTGTACCGGGTCGAGGATGACCGCCTGGTGCTGGTCCACAGCCTGCCGGGCCAGCTGCACATGACCGCGATGCTGCAGGACCGCCACGGCGATATCTGGCTGGGTACCGAGAACCAGGGCCTGCTGCGTATTTCCAGCCACGGCGTGGAACGCCTGCCGGCCGGCCTGAACCTGCCCGGCGGGCGCGTGGTGAGCCTGCGCGAGGATGCCGAAGGCAGCATCTGGGTCGGCGCCAACGGCGGCCTGTACCGCCTGCGCGAAACGCTGTTCAGCAGCTACACCGAACGCGATGGGCTGAGCGGTGACTACGTGCGCACCGTGTTCGAGGACCGCGATCGCCGGCTGTGGGTGGGCAGCGCCAGCGGCCTGGACCAGCAGACCGCCGACGGCCGCTTCCGGCCGATGGTCTTGCACAACCGTGGCGGCAAGGCGGCGTCGGTGCTCAGCCTGGCCCAGGACCCCGGCGGCGACCTCTGGGTGGGCACCTTCGGCGACGGCGTCTACCGCCTGCGCGCCGATGGCAGCCTGCGCCACAACTACGATGCGGCCGATGGCATGCCGGGTGGCAACATCCGTGCGATCAGCGTCGATCCGTCCGGTGTGGTCTGGGCCGGCACCCAGAAGGGCGTGGTGCGCATCGATGGTGACCGCGTGCGGGTGGCGAACACGCCGGGCATGCCCACCGGCCTGATCACCGCGCTGGAACACGACCACCAGGGCAACCTGTGGATCGGCACCATCGAGGGCATCCGCGTGCTGCGCGGCGACCATGTGCAGTCCATCGATCTGGCACCGATGGGCGGCGGCCGCAGTGTGTTCGGCTTCCACCAGATCGGCGAAGCGATGTGGATCAGCAGCGACCGCGGGCTGTACCGCTGGTACAGGAACCGCCTGTCGCGGGTTGGCCTGGAGCAGGGCATGCCGGTCGATGCGGTGTTCCAGCTGGTGCCCGACCGGCTGGGCAATGTGTGGATCAGCAGCAACCGGGGCGTGCTGCGCACCGACATGGCGACCTTGAACGCGGTGGCTGACGGCCGCGCGCCGCGGGTGACGGTGGAGCGCTACAACGAGATCGACGGGATGGCCAATGCACAGGCCAACGGCAGCTCGGCGCCCTCGGCGATCCTGCGCCAGGACGGCACCTTCTGGGTGGTGACCGCCGGTGGCCTGAGCACGGTGGACCCGCAGCGCCTGCAGCGCTTCCGCGAGCGCCCGGCACCGCCGGCGGCGATCGAGAACGTGCAGGTCGATGGCGCGCAGGTGCATTGGGAAGGCCCCGAGCGCAATCGGATTCCCGGCGGGCGCCGGCTGGCAGTGAGCTTCGTCGGCCTCAGCTACCTGATGTCCGACCGCATCCGCTACCGCACGCGCCTGGACGGGCTGGACACCAGCTGGGTCGAGCGCGGCCCGCAGCGCAGCGTCGAGTTCGTCGGCCTGCCGCCGGGCGATTACACCCTGCACGTGGCGGCCTCGCACCCGGGCGGTGCCTGGGGCCAGCAGGAGGCGGTGTGGAGTTTCACCGTCGAACCGTTCTGGTGGCAGCGGCACAGCGTGCAGGCGATGATCGGGCTGCTGCTGCTGGGCGCGCTGGTGGCGCTGTACCGGTTCCTGCTGCAGCAGTACAAGGCCAACAACCTGCGCCTGGCGCGCCGCGTGGATGAGGCGACCTTCGACCTGCAGGCGCAGACCGTGCACCTGCAGGCGTTGAACCAGGAGAAGACCGAGCTGGCCGAGCGCCTGGCACGGCAGGCCGAAGCGTTCGAACGGCAGGCCCGCGAGGATGCGCTGACCGGCCTGGCCAACCGCCGTGGCTTCGACGAGACGCTGGCCCGTGATTTCGCCCGCTCGCAGCGCAGCGGCCACCCGCTGAGCCTGGTGGTGCTGGATATCGACCACTTCAAGGACGTCAACGACACCTACAGCCACAGCATCGGCGACCTGGTGCTGAAGGAAGTGGCGGAAGTGATCGCCGCGGCGTGCCGCGATTCGGACCTGCCGGCACGTACCGGCGGCGAAGAGTTCGCGCTGCTGCTCAACGATACGCGGCTGGAAGAAGCAGCCCAGGTCTGCGCGCGCCTGCGCGGCCTGTTCCATGACCATCCGGACTGGGCCGGGGTGAAGGGCCTGCGGGTGACCTTCAGCGCGGGCCTGGTGGAACTGGCGGCCGACGACCGCACCCCGGCGCTGCTGTACCAGCGCGCCGACCGCGCGCTGTACCGCGCCAAGAGCGATGGCCGCGACCGCACCAGCATCGGTTGATGCCTATCCACGCATGGCGTGGATCTACCGGGGAGCTTGGAGGGTGGGTGCGGACCGTTGGTCCGCACGGCCGATGCGTTTCATCCACGCATGGCGTGGATCTACCGCGGCCAGGCGTTGGCGATGGTGCAGAACAGCCGCGCGGTCTGCTCGGTGTCGTACACCGCGCTGTGTGCCTCGTTGGCATCCCAGCCCAGCCCTGCGGCATTGGCCGCACGCGCCAGCACCGTCTGCCCGTAGGCGATACCCGCCAGGGTGACCGTGTCGAACACGCTGAAGGGGTGGAACGGGTTGCGCTTGTGGCCGGTGCGTGCCACCGCCGCATTGACGAACCCCAGGTCGAAATGGGCGTTGTGCCCGACCAGGATCGCGCGCTGGCAGCCGTACTTCTTCATTGCCGCGCGCACCGGGGTGAAGATGTGGTCCAGCGCGGCTTTTTCTTCCTTGGCCAGCCGGAACGGGTGGTCGAGGATGATGCCGGTCACTTCCAGCGATTTCGGGTCGATCTCCAGCCCTTCGGCGGGCACCACGTGGGCGCTGGCGGTCTGGCCCGGGTAGAGCAGGCCGTTCTCGTCCATCTCGATCGGCACCGCGGCGATTTCCAGCAGCGCGTTGCGCTGGCTGTCGAAACCGCCGGTTTCCACGTCCACCACCACCGGCAGGAAGCCGCGGAAGCGTTGCGACATCGCGCGCTGCGCCATCGGAACTACGGAAACAGGGGCAGCTTCAGCTGCGGGGGTGGGGTCATTCATGCGCGGATTCTAGCAGAGCGACCCTGAGCGCCCGGCCAGGGCTTGCATGGCCGGGACGCTGCAGGAGGATCAGCGGCGCGCGAGCACCACGTCGGCGATGATGCCGGTGGCCACGGCAACCAGCACGTAACGGCCGTCGACCTTGCGCCATTCCTGGCCGCGGGCGGGGGCATGCAGGCCATGGTGGCGGTAATCGCGCACGTACTCGCCCCGGTGGTCGTGGGCCAGCCTGTGGCCGCGACGGGGCGGATCACGGCGGTCGTCGTGGCGGTCCTTGTGGCCGTGATGGTCGTCGCGCCCACCGGCGCCATACGGAGCCGCCATCGCGGGCGAGACGGCGGTGGCCAGCAGGGCCAGGGAAAGGGTGGCAGCAATCAGACGCTTCATGGGGCGACTCCGGGGGAGGGAAGTGGTCATCAGGGCCACGGATCCAGCATCGGATTTTTTTTATTAATAGGTGATTAAATCGGGCTATTCCGCAGTTTCGGTGCGTATCGGCGTGTAACGGGCAGGCGCGACGGCCCGGCCGGCCACCCACGCGTCCACGCTCAGGCGCCCGGCGCCGTTGAACAGCAACGGCAGCAGCATCGCCATGAACAACGCCGGCAGCTTGAAATTGCCAAACCCCTGGTCGCTGATCGCATAGCCCATCGCCAGTTCACCCAGCGAATCCCAATGCATGGGCCAATGCACCGCATAGGTGGCCACCACGGTCAGTATCAGCAGGCTGGCAGCCGCGAAACGCGTGCCCAGGCCGAACAGCAGGCAGGCCGCGCCGAGCAGTTCGAACCAGGTCGCCAGCTGCCAGTTCACGCTGGCCGGCAACTGGTCGAACGGAAACGGAAACGCGCCCTGCAGTTCGGCAAACCAGTTCTGGCCCTGCAGCTTTTCGCGACCGGACTCGAAGTATTCCCAGGCCAGCAGCAGGCGCAGGCCCAGGGGGGCCAGCCACGGGCCGCAGCGATCCAGCTGGCCGCGCACGGCGGCCAGGGGCAGGGTGTTCATCAGGGGGGAACTCCTCGTTGGGGGGTATCAGGCCACGGCGGGCAGCGGGCCGATCACGCCGGCCTGCAGGAACTGCAGCAGCAGCTGGGTGCCAGGTTCGGCCAATGCGTCGGCGTCGAGGTGGTGCAGGGTGGCCAGCTGCTGCAACTGCTGCTGGCCGCTGGCGCCGGGTGCTTCGTCGATCAGGATCAGCAGGTGCGCGGCCAGCGGGCTGAGCTGGGCGAAGCGCACCACGCCATCGGCATCGCGGCGGACCAGCAGGGCGGTGGGTTCGGCGGGCGGGGCGGCCGGTGCATCGTCGGCGCCCAGGCGGTGTACCGGCCACGCGTACAGCAGCGGCCAGGCCAGCGGTGAGCAGCGCAGCGGGGCCTGCAGCGGGTCGACGCCGGGTGACGATGGCAGCGGCTGGGCCGCGCGCTGGTACAGGTCGGTTTCCACCCACTCATAGTGGGCCAGCTCGGCCAGTGCCGGGTGCGGCAGCTCGGGCTGTGCCTGCAGCCATTGCACGAACTCGGCCGCCACGGCGGTGAACAGCGGCGCGCGCGCGCGATGGTGGGCGAAGTAATGGCGCACCAGGTCGGCCCACGCAGGTTCGCCGAGCAGGCGCACGCAGACCGGGAATCCCGTGCCGAGCAGCCCCAGCAGGTTGTTGAACAGCAGCCGCTGGTAGACCGCCACCCGCCGCGGGTCCAGGTCGGCCGGGGCCGGCACCTGTTGCGGGTCGCGCAGGTGCGCAGTGAACGCGTGCTGCTGCGCGCGCAGGCGCTCGGGTGCATCAGCCATGGGCAGCCTCGCGCAACGTGCCCTGCAGGCGGCGGATGGTACGCAGTTCGCCCTGCAGCTCGGCATAGGGCGGGAAGTTGAAATCGCGTTCCAGCAGCGTGGGGCGCGGACCGAAGCGGTCGTAGCTGCGTTCCAGCAGCGCCCACACGGGGTCGATCACCGGGCTGCCGTGGGTATCGATCTTCAGGTCCGGTGCCTCGTCCAGGTGGCCGGCCACGTGCAGGCAGACGATGCGCTGGGCCGGCAGCCCGGCGATGAAGGCGTCGGCATCGTAGCCGTGATTGCAGGCATTGACGTACACGTTGTTGACGTCCAGCAGCAGGTTGCAGTCGGCCTCGGCAAGCACCGCGTTGGTGAAGGCAAGTTCGTCCATCGCCGGCTGCGGCGCCAGGTAGTACGACACGTTCTCCACCGCGATGCGGCGGCCAAGCAGGTCCTGCACGCGGGCGATGCGGGCGGCGGTGTGGCGCACCGCTTCATCGGTGAACGGAATCGGCAGCAGGTCGTAGAGCTGGCCTTCGTCGCTGCAGTAGCTCAGGTGCTCGCTGTACAGCGGCACGCGGTAGCGCTCGAGGAAGCGGCCGACCTGCTGCAGCAGCTGGGTATCCAGCGGTGCGCTGCCGCCCAGCGACAGCGACAGGCCGTGGCAGCTCAGCGGATGGCGCCGGGCCAGTTCGTCCAGCGCATCGCCGGCCGGCCCACCGACGTTGATCCAGTTCTCCGGCGCGCACTCCAGGAAATCGAAATCGCCGGCCGGCGCGTCGTGCAGGTCCTGCAGCAGTGCCCGCCGCAGGCCCAGCCCGACGGCCGCCGCTGGAAGCGGCAGCCGCGGGGAAACGACGCTGGCGGCAGCGTCAGTGCTTGGCACCGCACTTGCCTTCGCCACACTTGCCTTCGGCGGCCTTCTTGTCGCCGGCGGTCTTTGCCTTGGCATCGGCGCCCGCGCCGGCCTTGGCCTTGCCCTTGTCGGCGCCGCACTTGCCTTCGGCGCTCTTGCCGTCGGCACCACACTTGCCCTCGGCATGCTTGGCGGCGTCACCGGTCTTGGCGTCGGTTGCCTTGGCATCGCCGGCCTTGGCCGCCTGGCCAGCCACCAGGTAGCCCTGGGCGAGGTCGGTCATGCTCAGGGCCGAAGCACTGGCAGTCACGCCCAGCCCTGCAGCCAGGGCGGTGGCGGTCAGCAGGGACAGGGTCTTGTTGGAACTGCTCATCGGTCGTACTCCTTGGGTGGTGGGCGGGCGCCCGGGGTGAAACGATGGTGCAGCGATCCTACTCAAGGAATCCTCGCCGAGACCTCAAATTTTCGTGAGGATTGCCGCTGGCGGGAAGGGGGGGGCCGCGCACGGCATCCACGCATGGCGTGGATCTACTGCTGGCGTGAGGATTGCCGCAGGCGGGAAGGGGGCAGGAGCACGGTATCCAGTAGATCCACGCCATGCGTGGATGAATGCCCGGATCGCGCGTACAAAAAAGGCCCCTGTCATGCCGACAGAGGCCTCCGGAGGCGCTTGCGCTGTTGCAGCGCAGTATCAGACGTGGTCGGTGCTGGACGTCTCGTCGCGCTTCTCGCGCGGCGGCAGCGGCTGCTCGCCGTGCACCAGGAACCACACGTTCTCGGCGATGTTGGTGGCGTGGTCGCCCACGCGTTCCAGGTTCTTGGCCATGAACAGCAGGTGGGTGCACGGGGTGATGTTGCGCGGGTCTTCCATCATGTAGGTCAGCAGCTCGCGGAACAGCGCGGTGTACTGCGCGTCCAGTCGGGCGTCGTCCTGGCGCAGGGCGATGGCGGCTTCGGCGTCGTTGTCGCGGTAGGCGGCGATGGCGCGGCGCACCTGCTGCGCGGCCAGGCGGCCGAGGGCACGCAGGCCCTGGATCTGCGGCAGCGGCGGCACCTTGCCCAGCGCGATGGAGCGCTTGGCGACGTTGGCGGCGTAGTCACCGATGCGTTCGATGTCGGCCGGAATGCGCAGGCCGGCCAGGATCTCGCGCAGGTCGCGGGCCATCGGGCCACGCAGGGCCAGGCGCATCACGTCGTGGCTGATCTGCTGCTCCAGCTGGTCGATGGCTTCATCGTTGGCGATGATGCGGTGGGCGGCGTTCTCGTCGCGCTTCTCGATGACGTCCATCGACGCCTCCAGCTGGGCGACAGCCATCTCGCCCATGCGCACGATTTCGGCCACCAGGCGCTGCTGCTCTTCGTCGTAGCTCTTGACGATGTGGTCGTTGGGAAGATTCATGGTTGTTCCACTCTGTAGAGTCGAGCCATGCTCGACTGACGTTGTCTGTAGAGTCGAGCCATGCTCGACTGCCGTTTCAGCCGAAGCGACCGGTGATGTAGTCCTCGGTCTGCCGCTGCGAGGGCTGCGAGAAGATCACTTCAGTACGGTCGTGCTCGATCAGGTCGCCCAGGTACATGAAGGCGGTGTAGTCGGACACGCGCGCAGCCTGCTGCATGTTGTGGGTAACGATGACGATGGTGTACTCGTGCTTGAGCTCTTCCACCAGCTGCTCGATGCGGCTGGTGGAGATCGGGTCCAGCGCCGAGGTCGGCTCGTCCAGCAGCAGCACCGACGGGCGCAGCGCCACGGCACGGGCGATGCACAGGCGCTGCTGCTGGCCACCGGACAGGCCCAGAGCGCTCTGGTTGAGCTTGTCCTTCACTTCGTCCCACAGCGCGCCCTGGCGCAGGGCCTGCTCGACGCGGTCGGCCATGTCGGCCTTGCTCAGCTTCTCGTGGTGGCGGATGCCGTAAGCCACGTTCTCGAAAATGGTCATCGGGAACGGAACCGGCTTCTGGAACACCATGCCCACCTTGCTGCGCAGGCGGTTCATCGGGTACTTCGGCGAAAGGATGTTCTCGCCATCCAGCATCACCTCGCCACGCGCTTCCAGCTTCGGGTACAGGGCGTAGATGCGGTTGAAGATGCGCAGCAGGGTCGACTTGCCGCAACCGGAGGGACCGATCAGCGCGGTCACGCGCTTTTCCGGGATCTCCAGGTTGATGCCCTTCAGGGCGTGGAACTTGTCGTAGTAGAAGTCCAGACCACGCGCGGCCAGCTTGACCGGCGACGGCGCGTGCAGGTTCTCGTGCGAGGCCGGCACCGCGATGCGCTGCATGGGCACGGCGTTGGAGAGGTCGTTCATGGCGTTATCCACGGAAAGGTCAGTCATGGGAGATACGGTTGCGCAGCAGGACGGCGCGGGCGCCGAGGCTGACCAGCAACACGAAGACAGTCAGCACCAGGGCACCGGCCCAGGCCAGGGTCTGCCAGGATTCATACGGGCTGCCGGCGAACTGGTTCATCACCACCGGCACCGAGGCCATCGGCTGGAAGATGTTGTTGTTCCAGTACTGGTTGCCGAAGGCGGTGAACAGCAGCGGGGCGGTTTCACCGGAAATGCGGGCCAGCGCCAGCAGGATGCCGGTGATGATGCCGGCCGACGCACTGCGGTACAGCACCTGCACGATCACCTTCCACTGCGGGATGCCGAGCGACAGGGCGGCTTCGCGCATCTGCGAAGGCACCAGGCGCAGCATCTCGTCGGTGGTGCGCACCACCACCGGCAGCACGATGAAGGCCAGCGACAGCGCACCTGCGAAGGCGGAGAAGTTGCCGCCGGTCTGCATCACGTACAGGGTGTAGACGAACAGGCCCAGCACGATGGACGGCGCCGACAGCAGGATGTCGTTGACGAAGCGGACCACGGTGCCGGCCTTGCGGGCGTTGCCGTACTCGGCCAGCCAGGTACCGGCCAGCACGCCCAGCGGGGTGCCGATGCCGATCGCCAGCGCACACATCACCGCGCTGCCGAAGAAGGCATTGGCCAGGCCGCCTTCCTGCATCGGCGGCGGCGTCATCTTGATGAAAAGATTCAGATTGATGCCGGCCAGGCCCTTGGAGGCCAGGGTGAACAGGATCCAGCCCAGGAAGAACAGGCCGAACAGGGCGGTGGCGCAGGACAGCGCGATGGCAATGACGTTGCCGATGCGGCGGCGCAGGTACAGGGAGTCAGCGGTGGTGGACATCAGTTGCCCTCCTTGCGGGACAGGCGCATCAGCATCAGGCGGGCGATGGCCAGCACGACGAAGGTGACGATGAACAGGACGAAGCCGAGCAGCAGCAGCGCCGAGCGGTAGGTTTCAGTGGCTTCGCCGAAATCGTTGGCGATCAGCGCGGCGATGGTGGTGCCCGGTTCCAGCAGCGACGGCGACAGGCGCACGCTGTTGCCGATCACGAAGGCCACGGCCATGGTTTCGCCCAGCGCACGGCCGAGGCCGAGGAAGACGCCGCCGATGACGGCCGAGCGGGTGTAGGGCAGGACGATGTCCCAGCTCACTTCCCACTTGGTCGAACCCAGCGCGTAGGCCGATTCCTTCAGGCGGGTCGGCACGGTCAGGAACACTTCGCGCATCACCGAGGAGATGAACGGGATGACCATGATGGCCAGCACGAAGCCGGCGGTGAGCATGCCGATGCCCAGCGGCGGGCCCTGGAACATCGGCCCGATGATCGGCCATTCGCCCAGGGTTTCGTTGAGGAACGGAGTGACGTACTCGGTCATCACCGGCACCAGCACGAACAGGCCCCACATGCCGTAGATGATCGAGGGGATGCCTGCCAGCAGTTCGATGGCGGTACCGACCGGGCCACGCAGCCAGCGCGGCGCGACTTCGGTGAGGAAGAAGGCGATGCCGAAGCTGACCGGCACGGCGATGACCATCGCGATGAACGCGGTGACCAGGGTGCCGTAGATCGGGGCGAGGGCGCCGAACTTGTTTTCGACCGGATTCCAGTCGGAGGAGAAGAAGAAGCTCAGGCCCTGCATCTGCAGGGCATGGCGGCCGCCCCACAGCATGGACAGCGCGGCGCAGGCCAGGGCGATCAGGACGAAGATGACGGTGCCGACCAGCACCCATCGGAACAGTTTGTCGTTGCGGGCATCACGCGCATCGCGCGTGGACGGGGCTGCTACAGGCTGGGCGATGGCATTCATGGGGACGGCAGGGCCAGGAAAGGGGGCGGCACGACGTGGAAGTGACGGTGCCCGCGCGGGGCGGGCACCGTCGGGTCCATCACTTCAGCTCGGTGCCCCAGTAGGCCTCGATCTGCTTGGTCAGTTCGGCCGGCAGCGGCACGTAGTGCAGCTCGTTGGCCTGGGTCTGGCCGTTTTCGAAGGCCCACTTGAAGAAGGCCAGGGTGTCCTGGTTGCGCTTGGCGTCCTTCGGCTTCTTCTGCATCAGCATGAAGTTGGTGGCGGTGATCGGCCACGCCTGCTCGCCCGGGGCGTTGGTGATGACCAGGTTGAAGTCCTTGGCGCTGGCCCAGTCGGCGCTGGCAGCAGCGGCGGCGAAGGTTTCAGCGTTCGGCTGCACCCAGGTGCCTGCGGCGTTCTGCAGGGCGGTGTACGGCATGGCGTTCTGCAGGGCGTAGGCCAGCTCGACGTAGCCGATGGAACCCTTGATCTGCTTCACGTAGGAGGCAACGCCTTCGTTGCCCTTGCCACCGACGCCGTCCGGCCACTGCACCGAGGTGCCTTCGCCGACCTTGGTCTTCCACTCCGGGCTGACCTTGGACAGGTAGTTGGAGAAGTTGAAGGTGGTGCCCGAACCGTCCGAACGGTGGACGATGGTGATCTTGCCGTCCGGCAGGGTCACGCCCGGGTTGGCCGCGGCGATGGCCGGGTCGTTCCAGGTCTTGACCTTGCCCAGGAAGATGTCGGCGAGCAGGGCGCCGGTCAGGCGCAGCTTGCCGGCTTCCAGGCCTTCGATGTTGACGACCGGCACCACGCCGCCGATGGCCGACGGGAACTGGGCCAGGCCGGCCTGGGCCAGCTCGTCGCTGCTCAGCGGCTTGTCCGAGGAACCGAAATCAACGGTGCCGGCCTTGATCTGGGCGATACCGCCGCCCGAACCGATCGACTGGTAGTTGATCTTGGCGCCGGTGGCGGTGTTGTAGTCGGCCGACCACTTGGACACCAGCGGGAAGATGAAGGAAGCGCCAGCGCCGGAGACCTCGGCGGTCACCTTGTCGCCGGCAGCGGCCGGGGCGGCGGCTGCGTCGGCAGCCGGCTGCTGTGCAGCCTGCTTGTCGCCACCGCAGGCCGACAGGCCCAGGGCGATGGCCAGGGAAAGGGCGGCGAGGCCGGCCGAGTGCAGTTTCATGTTCACTCCATAGCGGGGAAGAGCCGACGTCGTCGGCGGATGCGGCTATGAAATGATGTTTTTGTTACAGCCGTATGACGTCCATGACAGAGGTGTCGGACATCACGTTCTGACAAGGGTTTCACGGGGTCAGCGGCCCCGTGGCGGGGCTGCCCGGCGCCGTCCGGGGCGCTGGAATGCGCGCGGCTGGCGGGCCGTAGTCGAGCATGGCTCGACTCTACAAAGGCGAAAAGCAGCCGAGCATGGGCTCGGCTCTGCAAGGGCAGGGGCCGGGCCAGGATCCCCCAAAAAAGAAAGGCGCCAGACCCGAAGGTCCAGCGCCCGGTTGGGATCGGCGGGGGAGAGAGGACCCGCCGATCCCCGTTCCTGCGGGGGAACGCTTTGCTCAGTACTTCAGGTTCTGGGTCCAGTAGGTCTCGATCTGCTTGACCAGGGTGTCCGGCAGCGGCACGTAGTCCAGCTGCTTGGCCTGCGCATCACCGTTCTTGTAGATCCAGCGGAAGAACTCCTGGGTCGCCTTGGCGCCGGCCACGTTCTTCGGCTGCTTGCGCACCAGGATGAAGTTGGTGGCGGTGATCGGCCACGCCTGCTCGCCCGGGGCGTTGGTCATGACCAGGTAGAAGTCCTTGGCATTGGCCCAGTCAGCGCTGGCGGCCGCGGCCGAGAACGAGGCGTCCGACGGCTGCACGATCTTGCCGGCAGCATTCTTCATCGCCGCGTAGGACATCTTGTTCTGCAGGGCGTAGGACAGTTCGACGTAGCCGATGCCGCCCTTGATCTGCTTCACGTAGGCAGCGACGCCTTCGTTGCCCTTGCCGCCGATGCCGGCCGGCCACTGGACCGAGGTGCCTTCACCGACCTTGGTCTTCCACTCCGGGCTGACCTTGGACAGGTAGTTGACGAAGTTGAAGGTGGTGCCCGAACCGTCCGAACGGTGGACGATGGTGATCTTGGCGTTCGGCAGGGTCAGGCCGCTGTTCAGGGCAGCGATGGCCGGGTCGTTCCAGGTCTTGATCTTGCCCAGGAAGATGTTGGCCAGGGTCGGGCCGTCCAGCTTCAGCGCGCCCGGGGCAACGCCGGCCACGTTGATGACCGGCACCACGCCGCCGATGACCGACGGGAACTGGGCCAGGCCGGCAGCAGCCAGCTCTTCCGGCTTCAGCGGGGCATCGGACGAACCGAAGTCCACGGTCGCCGCCTTGATCTGGGCGATACCACCACCGGAACCGATGGACTGGTAGTTGACCTTCTTGTCGGTCGCGGTGCTGTAGTCCGCCGACCACTTGGACATGACCGGGTAGATGAACGAAGCGCCCGCGCCGGTGACATCGGCGGCGTTGGCGGCAAACACGGACGATGCAGCCAGGATGGCGACAGCGGCGCGCGACTTGAAGGCGTGGATCACGGGAGAGACTCCTGGGGTGGTCGAAGGGCGGCTGCCCAACGTTTCGGTGCACATTCCATAACGGTTACGTGACACGCCCGCGTCTGTCATATGACGCAACCGTGACACTCGTCATGAATGTCTCGGAACCCGCGCCAGAGGGCCTGTGGGCCCTTCGCGGCACGGTCGTAAAGCGAGCCTTGCAGCAGCCGTGGGCACTGCCCGGGCGCCGGTGCTGCGCAGGCGCCACCGCTCGCAGGGCAGGGCGGCGGGTCCCACAACGACGAAGGCACGGCCGGAGCCGTGCCTTCGTTGCAACGCGTGCTTCAGGTCTTACCAGAAGAACTGCGCGCGGGCTTCCAGGATGTTCGGATCGTCGTTGACGAAGCCGCGGGCGGTGGAGCTGTACTTCTTGCTGTCCACCATCACGTAGTTGACCATGAACTTGAAGTTCGAACGCCAGTACCAGTTGGCGCCGACGGTCCAGATGTCCATCTTGCCGCCCAGCACGCCATCGACGATCGGCGGACGACCGGCGACCGGGTTGGCCGCCAGGTTGCCGTCGTTCAGGTCCATGTGGTCGTAACGCACGCCCAGCTGCCACTGGCCGCCGGCCGGATTGTTCGGCAGGCCGGTGCCCGGGGTGCCGCCCTTGTAGCTCCAGGTTTCGCCGGTCACGTTCCACACGCCGCTGACGTAGTAGCCGTCGCTGGTGTAGTTGTCGTGGTCGTAGCGCTTGGCCTTGCTGCTGTAGTACTCGGCCTGGGCCTTGAACGGGCCCTGGAAGTACATGGCTTCAGCGCCGAGGGTGCTGACGCGGTCGGTGTCGGTCATGTTGCCGCTGTCGACCAGGCGGGCGGTGGCCAGGTCGGCGTTCGGGCGGGCACGCACGCGCAGGGTGTCGGCGTCGGCGTCGTAGTCGACGTAGCTCAGGCCGAAGTGCAGGACCTGGCCCTTCTCGTTGATCGGGGCGAAGGTGCCGCGTGCGCCGTAGCCGCTGCCGTGGGCCAGGTTGCGGGTCAGTTCGCGGCCGAAGGCGCTGGCGGTGACCGACCAGTTGTCCTGGCCGTAGCTGTAGGCGCCACCGAGGCGGCGGGCGACCGCGTAGGTGTTGGTGACCGCAGCCTTGGAGATGAAGTCGTTGTTCTTGGTGCTGGACAGCTCTTCCAGGCTGTTGGGCTGCTTGAACTGGCCGGCCTGGATGAAGTGGTTGGCGTTGCCCAGCAGCTTGTACTTCACGTTGGTGTCGAGGAACTTGTCGGCCTTGGCGTCATAGCCGACCACCCACTCCACGTTGCCCGGGCCCTTGCCCTTCAGCACCAGCTCGGCGCGACGCAGTTCGAATTCGCTGTCCTTGCCATTGCCGGCGTCACCGCCGTTGAGGTCCACGACGTCATTGTCGAACCAGTTGCCGTCGGCCTGGACCAGGCCTTCGAAGGTGATTTCCGAACCGCCGATCACATCGATGGCGACTTCAGCGTGAGCAGCCGGCACGTACAGCGCAGCAGCCACGGCCACCGTCAGGAGTTGGTGATGCAGTTTCATGGAGAGGAGCCTTGCAGGCAGGTGGGAAGATGCGCGCAGGCTAAAAGGTAAAGATTGCGTAAATGTGACAGTTCGCGCGCGGCAGGCATCCGCCGCAGGCCCCGTCGCGTCAGGGGCTGACGATGTAAACGCTTGCATGTGACGCTGCGGTTGCGCACGGATTGCAGTAGATCCACGCCACGCGGGGATGCCTGTCGTGCGCCCTACGCGGCGGTCTTTTCCTTGAACCGGCACAGGTCGGCAATCACGCACCCCGGGCAATCCGGCTTGCGCGCCTTGCACACGTAACGCCCGTGCAGGATCAGCCAGTGATGCGCATCGAGCAGGAACTCGGCCGGGATCGCCTTGACCAGGCGGTCCTCCACTTCGCGCACGTTTTTGCCCGGCGCCAGCCCGGTGCGGTTGGCCACGCGGAAGATGTGCGTATCGACTGCCATCACCGGTTCGCCGAACGCGGTGTTGAGCACCACGTTGGCCGTCTTGCGGCCGACCCCGGGCAGCGCTTCCAGCGCTTCGCGATCGCGCGGCACTTCGCCGTCGTACTTCTCCAGCAGGATCGCGCAGGTGGCGATCACGTTCTTCGCCTTCGCGTTGAACAGGCCGATGGTGGCGATGTATTTCTTCAGGCCGTCCTCACCGAGCGCGAGGATCTTGGCCGGTGTATTGGCCACCGGGAACAACCGCCGCGTCGCTTTGTTGACGCCCACGTCCGTGGCCTGCGCCGACAGTGCCACAGCCACCAGCAGCTCGAACGGCGAGCTGTATTCCAGTTCCGTCTTCGGGTGCGGGTTGAGTTCGCGCAGGCGGGTGAACATTTCCACCACGTCGGCACGCGGCATCACGCTGCCACGACGCGCGGGTGTGCGCGTGGTCTTCTTTGCAGTGGCCATTACTGTTCCTTGCCTGCGGCGCGGGCCTTGGCCCGGGCGAGGATCGCGGCCGCCGCAGCGGGCAGCGCAGGCTTCACATCTGGTGCCGGCGCTGGTGTGCGACGTGCATCACGTTCGGCTTCGCGGCGCGCCAGGCGCACGGCACGCGCACGATAGCGCTCACGTGCGGCCCAGGCGTTCTGCAGGTCGTGCTGTACCTGCAGCAGGCGCTGCGGAAGTTCCGGGTGGCCGGGTACCAGGCGTGCGTCGGCCTCGCCGGCGACGTAGTCCATCAGGCCGGCCTGCAGGGCGCCATCGAGATCGTCTGCCTGGACCCGGGCGAACAGCTGCGCGGGGTTGGGTCGGGATGCCATGGGGTCAGCGGTTCTGGAAGGCCGGCGGGCGACGCTGCAGGAACGCGCTGGTGCCTTCGCGCATGTCTTCGGTGGCGAACAGCAGGCCGAACTGCGCGCTTTCGTATTCCAGGCCCGCTTCCAGGCTGCATTCGCCGCCCACGTGCACGGCGTCCAGCAGGCCACGCAGGGCCAGCGGTGCAGAGCGGGTCAGCTGCCTGGCGACGTCCTGCACGCGGTTGTCCAGTTCGGCTGCCGGCACCACCTGGTTGACGATGCCCAGCGCGAGGGCGCGCCCGGCGTCGATCGGTGCGCCCAGCAGGCACAGTTCCAGGGTGGCCGCGCGGCCGCACAGGCGCAGCAGGCGCTGGCTGCCACCGAAGCCCGGGATCAGCCCCAGGTTGATCTCCGGTTGGCCGACCTTGGCGGTATCGGCCGCGATGCGCAGGTGGCAGGCCATGGCCAGCTCCAGCCCGCCGCCCAGGGCAAAGCCGTTGACGCGGGCGATGACCGGCTTGGGCATGCGCTCGATCTGCCGCATCAGGGCCTGGCCCAGGAGTGAGAAATCACGTCCCTGAACCGCGCTGAGGATGTTCATTTCGGCGATGTCGGCGCCGGCCACGAAGGCCTTGGGGCCGGCGCCGGTCAGCACCACCACGCGGACGTCCGGGTCGGCCGCCGCGGCGCTGAACGCCTCGGCCAGGGCCTGCAGGGTGGCCGCGTTGAGGGCGTTGAGCTTTTCCGGGCGCTGCACGGTGAGGGTGCGGATGGCACCGTCATCGGTCACGGCGACGGGGTGGTCGGCGGGGGCTGAGGCCACGGAAAACTCCTGGAACGTTAAAAAAAAGTGAGATTGAACTCTTGAAACGCAGGCGGGTCAAAGCCTGCGTGGTCAGTAGCGGTTACACGTTGTGGCCGGTATCCTAACCCGTCGCCTCAGGGCGGCGCAGAACGTCCCTGAGTTACCACCCCTGGAGAACTGTTTGATGAAGTTGCGTTCTATCGCGGTCGCCGTCGCGGCCCTGGCCCTGACGGGCAATGCCCTCGCCCAGGACGTCGCGTCCGAAAAGGGCAAGCTGAGCTATTACTTCGGTTACGACTACGGCAACAACCTGGCTGAGCTGACCGCCCGTGGTGAGCAGCTGGACATCAACTCGGTGGTGAAGGGCCTGCAGGACGCCTACGCCAAGAAGCAGCCGGCGATCACCGCCGATCAGCTGAAGCCGGCCGTTGAGGCGTTCCAGAAGCGCGAGCAGGGCCGTGCCCAGGCCGCCAAGGCCGAGTACGAAAAGGCTGCTGCCGAAAACAAGACCAAGAGCGACCAGTTCATTGCGGCCAACAAGTCCAAGGCGGGCGTGCAGTCCCTGCCGAGCGGCGTGCAGTACCGCGTGATCGAAGCCGGCAAGGGTGCCAAGCCGACCCAGGCCAACACCGTGCAGCTGGAAGTGGCCGGTCCGTATCCGTTCGGCCAGCGCCCGGCTGAAGCCCGCCCGGCCCAGCAGATTCCGTCGATCAAGGTCAGCGAAGTCGAAATGAAGGCCATGCGCGAGACCCTGCTGCAGATGCCGGCTGGCTCGAAGTGGGAAATCACCCTGCCGCCGGACCAGGCTTACGGTGCCGACCCGCGTACCGGCTTCCCGCCGAACGTGGCGGTGCAGTTCGAAGTCAAGCTGGTCAGCGTCAAGTAAAAAACGAAGCAGTGCAGACAACGCGCCGGTGGCTTCCACCGGCGCGTTTCTGTTTCCGCTGCGGGACGCGTGCGCCAACCCGGTAGAGTCGACCGTTGGTCGACTGCTCTTACCGCGCTGCGCGCGATAGTCGACTGACAGTCGACTCTACCGCGCCCATTCGCGTGTCGCGATCGTCCCCAACCGCAGCCATTCGCGCTACTGTTGCAGGGTGCAAACTACGGAAGAACCGGCGCGTGTTGTTGCAAGCCCCTGCATTGGAGTGTGCAAGCTGGATCACAACCGGCTGTGCGCCGGGTGCGGGCGGCATATCGATGAAATCGCAGGGTGGTCGTCGATGAGCGATCGCGAACGCAGCCGCATCCTGCACCGCGTGCAACCCCTGCGCGAACAACTGCAGCAATCGCTGCGTGGCTCACTGGCCGACCATGAGCGCCTGCTGCGCGCGCTGCATCCGCTGGCCGAACCGCCGCAGGGCGACGGCTGGAACCGCAGCGAACTGAGTGACCTGCTGCCACCCGGCCCGCCGGTGGAAGCCGCCGTGCTGGCCGGTATCGTGCCGCGTGCCGGTGGCGCCCAGGTCATCCTCACCCGCCGCACCGAAACCCTGCGCACCCACGGTGGCCAGGTCGGCTTTCCCGGCGGCCGCACCGAACCCGACGACCGCGACGCGCTCGCCGCTGCACTGCGCGAGAGCCAGGAAGAAATCGCACTGGCACCGGGCCAGGTGCAGGCGCTGGGCTACCTCGATCCTTTCGTGACCATCACCGGCTACCGGGTGACCCCGGTGGTGGCGGTGGTCGATCCGGATTTCGTGCCGGTGCCGCAGCCCAGTGAAGTGGCCGAAGTGTTCGAGGTGCCGCTGGATTACCTGATGGCCGCCGACAACCTGCGCCAGGTCGAAATCAACCATCGCGGCCGCGTGCGCCATGTCCTGGAATACGGCTGGCCTGGCCAGCGCATCTGGGGCGCCACCGCGGCCATCCTCTACAACCTGCGTCGCCGCCTGGAGCAAGTGCAATGAAGCCGATCGATCCGCCGTGGACCACCCTGGTCGATGTCGCCACGCTGGCCGCCGCCCTGGGCGAAGGCGTGCGCGTGGTTGATGCGCGCGCCACCGCCAGCACGGCCGTGCGCGTGGTGGATGCCCGCGCGGCCCTGGCCGATCCGCAGGCCGGGGCAGGGCAGTACGCAGCCGGGCATATCCCGGGCGCGGTACATGCCGATCTCAACCAGGATCTTTCCGACCTGCGCCGCAGCGGCCATGGCCGCCATCCGCTGCCCGACAGCGACGCGTTTGCCGCGCGCGTGGGCCAGTGGGGCATCGGCCAGGACACGCAGGTGGTGGTCTACGACGGCAGCGACGGCAGCATGGCCGCAGCACGCCTGTGGTGGCTGCTGCGCCTGATCGGCCACACCCGCGTGGCCGTGCTCGACGGCGGCATCGCTGCCTGGCAGGCCGCCGGCCATGCACTGGCCACCGGCCACAGCGAGGTGTCTGCGCAGCCGCCGTATCCGGGCCGTTTCGACACCACCCAGGTGGCCTCCGCCGACGAGATTGCCGCGCGCCTCAAGCACGCCCCCGGCTGGCTGGTCGACGCCCGCGCCGGCGAGCGGTTCCGTGGCGAAGTGGAGCCGCTGGACCCGGTGGCCGGCCACGTTCCCGGCGCGGTCAACCGCCCGTTCGCCCTCAACGTCCTCGACGGCCGCCTGCGCGACCCGCAGGAACTGCGTGCAGAGCTGCAGGGCGTGATTGGCAACCAGGACCCGCAGCGTGTCGTGCTGATGTGCGGCTCGGGCGTGACCGCCTGCCACCTGCTGCTGGCCATGGAAAGCGCCGGCCTGAGCGGCGCCCGCATCTATGCCGATTCCTGGAGCGGCTGGATCAGCGACAGCACCCGCCCGGTGGCGACCGGCGCCTGAGTCGCACGGGGTCGGATCCGTTTCCAACGGGAAACGGCTCTGACCCCAATCGGCCGGGTCGTCGCGCAGGGCGCAGTCGAGCCTGGCTCGACTTTACAAAAACCTCATTCCGATTGATTGGACCCCGTGCCGACCAACGGTCGGCACCTACCATCAGCGGCAGGTTCCGACAGATAGAAGCCAGTAGATCCACGCCACGCGTGGATGAAATCCATCAGGTATCGAATTCCAGATTGGGGTCAGAGCCCGTTGCGCAGCAACGGGATCCGACCCCGTGCCGTACCGTCAGATCGCAGAAAGCTGTCGAAGGCGGGGTGGGTCCGGTTGAGGGGGTG
The DNA here is from genome assembly GCF_003086915.1 of Stenotrophomonas sp. ZAC14A_NAIMI4_1. Classification (NCBI taxonomy): domain Bacteria; kingdom Pseudomonadati; phylum Pseudomonadota; class Gammaproteobacteria; order Lysobacterales; family Lysobacteraceae; genus Stenotrophomonas; species Stenotrophomonas sp. ZAC14A_NAIMI4_1. Next base: position 3,176,128 of record NZ_CP026002.1, on the reverse strand, counting down.
TGAGCGGCATGCATGCCGCGACCAAGCCCCCATGGGTGAGGGCGCTTTGCTTGCGAAGCACTGCTTCGCAAGCGCCCGAACGCACAGCCGCCAGCGGCTGGGCCGGACTGGGGGTTTACGGCGTCCCCCGCAACCGGACCCACCCCGCCATCCCACGGAAAGCAGGCTTTTGATCTTGCCTTGGCCTCTGCAGGTGCAGGGCGCAGCCCTGCAGACCCTCACCCCACCGGTTGCAACGGCACCTTCGCCAGCACCCGCGCCCACGGGAACAACGGCCCCGGATCCCGCTTGCGCGCCACCATCAGCGCCGCATCATCACTGGCCGGCACCTGTTCCAGGTCCAGCTGGTCGTGCCCGGCAATCCGCTGCAGCGAGGGGTAGCGCGCCACCAGCGCCAGCAGCAGCGCCTCCAGCGCCAGCAGCTGCGCCTCCGTGTACGGCTCGTCCATCGCCTGGTGGCGGCTGTCGAACCAGTGCGGGTAGCGGCCGGTGTTGACCAGCTCGATGCCCACCGTATCGGCGTTCATGCCGCGCACGTGGTGGGCGATGCGCTCCGGTGCCACGTACTGCACCACGCTGCCGTCGCGGTCGATGTAGAAGTGGCCGCTGTTGCCGGCGCCGCTGTCGTACAGCACGCGCTCGCCGTATTCGCGGGCCATGGCCAGGTTGGGCAGCTCGGTGCAGTGGATCACCACCATCCGCAGGCTGTCGGCGTCACGCTGGGGCAGGCGGTCGTGGTAGGGCAGGGGCTGCAGCTGCAGGCCGGGCAGGAGCGGGGTGGGCATCCGGCGATGCTAGCATTGCAGGATGAACCTGCCTTCCCGATCGACGTTGAACCGCTCCCTGGGAGCGCATGCATGAGCCGCGGCCACTGCATCCTGTCCCACGGCTTCGAGAGCGGCCCGGAGGCCACCAAGGTCACCGCACTGGCCGAAGTCGCGCAGCGCCTGGGCTGGACCCATGAGCGCCCCGACTACACCGACCTGGACGCGATGAGCGAGATCAGCCGCGTCGGCGACGTGCGCACCCGCCTGCAGCGGCTGGTCGAGCGCGCTGCCGCTGCCGCCGCGCAGGGGCCGGTGGTGCTCGCCGGGTCCAGCCTGGGGGCCTATATTTCCGGCATCGCCTCGCTGCAGGTGCCGGTCGCCGGCCTGTTCCTGATGGTGCCGCCCACCACCATGGGCCCGATGCCGGCGCTGGATGCCGCCGCCGTGCCGACCACCGTGGTCCAGGCCTGGCATGACGAGGTGGTGCCCGCCGCCGGGGTCATCGCCTGGGCGCAGGCGCGCTCGGCGCAGCTGCTGCTGGTGGACGACGGCCACCGCCTGGAACGCCATGTAGAGGCCTCCGCGCAGGCCTTCGAGCGCCTGCTGCGCCAGCTGTGAAGCCCGGGCGCACGGCGCGCCCGCCCGCTTTGACTACAATGGCAGCCCCGCCGCCTCCGGCGCGGGCCTGCCGGCCGTGACTACGGCCCTCCTTTCCGACTGGCCCGGCCCCCATGCCGCGCCCGACCACCTGCGAACTGATCCCGTGAAATTCTTCGTCTCCTGCGCCAAGGGCCTGGAATACCTGCTTGCCGATGAACTGTCGGCCCTGGGCCTTGGCAAGGCCACCGCCACCATTGCCGGCGTCAACGCCGATGGCGAACTGGAGCAGGCGCTGCGGATCGTGATGTGGTCGCGCCTGGCCAGCCGCGTGCTGTGGCCGATCGACGAATTCGAGTGCCCGGACGAGCAGGCCCTGTACGACGGCGTGCGTGCCCTGCCGTGGCACGAGCACATCAAGCCGGAAATGACCCTGGCGGTGGATGCGCACGTGTCCGGCGACAAGATCACCCATGCCCGCTTCGCGGCGCAGCGGATCAAGGACGCCATCGTCGACCGCATGCGTGACGAGGGCCTTGAACGCCCCTCGGTCAACACCGACCTGCCCGACGTGCGCGTGAACCTGTCGCTGCGCAAGGGCCGTGCCTCGCTGTCGATCGACCTCGGCGGTGGCCCGCTGCACCGCCGTGGCTGGCGCGGTGCCGCCCACGAGGCGCCGCTGAAGGAAAACCTGGCCGCCGCGCTGCTCATGCGCGCGCAGTGGCCGCGCCTGCACGCCGCCGGTGGTGGCCTGCTGGACCCGATGTGCGGCAGCGGCACGCTGCTGATCGAAGGCGCGCTGATGGCCGCTGACGTCGCCCCGGGCCTGATGCGCCACGGCAGCCTGCCGCCGAGCCGCTGGCTGGGCTTCGACAAGGCCGCCTGGAAGGCGATCCAGAGCGAAGCACGTGATCGCGAAGCCGCCGGCCTGGCCGCGCTGAAGCCGGTCATCCACGGCAGCGACATCGACCCGACCGCGATCCAGGCCGCCCGCGAGAATGCCGAAGTGGCCGGCGTGGCCCACGCCATCCGCTTCACCCGCGCCGACGTGGCCGACCTGGCCGCGCCGGAGCAGGAGATCGGCGCGGTGGTCTGCAACCCGCCGTATGACGAGCGCCTGGCCGCCGATCCGGCGCTGTACCGCGCGCTGGGCAATGCCCTGCAGAAGGCCGTGCCGCAGTGGCGCGCCAGCCTGCTGTGCGGCAACGATGAACTGGCCTTCGCCACCGGCCTGCGCGCGGGCAAGAAGTACCAGATGTTCAATGGTGCGCTGGAATGCGCGCTGATCGTCTGCGACCCGATCGCCGTGCCGGGCCGCGACCCGGCGCAGCCGCGCGAGCTGAGCGAAGGCGCGCAGATGGTGGCCAACCGCCTGCGCAAGAACCTGAAGAAGTTCAAGAGCTGGCGCGCGCGCGAGGACATCACCTGCTTCCGCGCCTACGATGCCGACCTGCCGGAATATGCGGCGGCCATCGACGTCTATGAAGAAGACGGTGGCCAGCGCCGTACCTTCCTGCACGTGCAGGAATACGCCGCCCCGGCCGCGATCCCGGAAAACGACGTGCGCCGCCGCCGCAACGAACTGCTGGCGGCCGCGCGTGAAGTGTTCGGCGTGCCGCCGGAGCAGGTCTCGATGAAGTCGCGCGAGCGCGGCAAGGGCGGCAGCAAGTACGGCCGCTTCGAACAGCGCGACGAGTTCATCGTGGTGCGCGAAAACAATGCGCTGCTGCAGGTGAACCTGTTCGATTACCTCGACACCGGCCTGTTCCTCGACCACCGCCCGCTGCGCCGGATGATGGCCGAGCAGGTGCGTGGCAAGCGCTTCCTCAACCTGTTCTGCTACACCGGCGTGGCCAGCGTGCAGGCGGCGGTGGCCGGTGCGGCCAGCACCACCAGCGTCGACCTGTCGGCCACCTACCTGCAGTGGTGCTACGACAACCTGGCGTTGAACGGGCAGGGCGGCAACCAGCATCTGCTGGTGCAGGCCGATGCAATGGCGTGGCTGGAAGGCGACCGCGGCCAGTACGACGTGATCTTCTGCGATCCGCCGACGTTCTCGAACTCGGCCCGCGCCGACGACTTCGACGTGCAGCGCGAGCAGCTGAAGATGCTGCGTGCGGCCGTGGCGCGCTTGGCGCCGGGCGGCGTACTGTACTTCTCCAACAACTTCCGCCGCTTCAAGCTGGAAGAGAACGCCATCGCCGAGTTCGCCCAGTGCCGCGAGATCACCGCACGCACCATCGGCCCGGACTTCGAGCGCAACGCCCGCATCCACCGCGCGTGGGAGTTGAAGCGGCTGGGCTGACCGGGTTGCTGGGGTCGGATTCCCTGCGCGCAGCGCAGGGACTCTGACCCCCGTTACCGCCGCCTGGATGCTCGGTGCCTGGATCTGGCCCTGGGCGGTAGATCCACGCCATGCGTGGATGGCCCTACAACACCAGCAACCGACCCGGGGCATGGGCCAACGGCCAATGCCCCTGTTCGTACAGCGCGATCACCGGTTCCCACTGCGCCGGCAGGCCGAGGTGTACTTCCAGCAATCGCTGCCGCGCGGCGAACATCGTCGTATCGCGCGCAACCAGATGCAGGTCATGTGCACCGCAGCGCAGGGCCGGCAGATCGAAGGCAGACAGCACGCGCATCAGGGTGCGGTTGAGTTCGCGGCGGGGTTCGGCCAGCTCGGCGGGGCGCGGCAGTGCGCCATGGAACGGATCCGGATCGCCCAGCACGCTGGGCATCCACTCGAAGTCGTCAGTCTCAATGACCTGCAACGCTTCGGCCAATGACCCAACGGATGCGACACCCGCAGTCGTGGGCAGTGTCTCGCCCAGGCGGGAGAAGAAGCGGATTCCAGCGATCCGTTGCAGCAGCGCAGTTGATTCCATGCAGGCAATTGTAGGCCGGTAGCGCCGGGCCATGCCCGTAGTAGATCCACGCCATGCGTGGATGCGCGGTGCATGGATGGGGTCAGAGCCCTTGCGCTGTGCGCAAGGGATCCGACCCCGCTACCCAGTAGATCCACGCCATGCGTGGATGCGCGGTGCAAGGTGGGGTCAGAGCCCTTGCGCTGTGCGCAAGGGATCTGACCCCGGTAGCGCCGGGCCATGCCCGGCGTGGACCTACGCGTTGCATGGATGCGCGGTGCAAGGTGGGGTCAGAGCCCTTGCGCTGTGCGCAAGGGATCCGACCCCGCGACCCGGCTACAGCAACGCCACGACCAGCCCGGCTACCGGCAGCACAACCGCCAGCGGTGCGATCCACGCCGGGCGGTACGGGTACAGGCCGAACGCCAGCGGCACGCCGGCCAGGGTCAGCGCACCCAGCCACAGCACCGGGCCCAACGCCCAACCGTGGTCGACCACGCACAGCGCGAACGCAACCGTCAGCAATGCCCAGCCCAGCACGCGCCACTGCGTGCGCCGTGCCGGCGTGGCCGCCGCCTTGCCGTGCAGGTCCTGCTGGTGCTTTTCCATCGCCAGCGACAGCGCGGTGAACGCGGAGAAGGACAGTGCCAGGGCCAGCAGCATCATGCGCTGGCCTCCGCTTCGGTTGCCGCAGGCGCAGCCGGTGCCTTGGCCGCTGCAGCAGCGGCTGCCGCGCGCTTCTTCTTCTCGGCCGCGCTCAGCGGCGGCGTCCAGCGCTGCATGCGCCAGCCGCACATCGCCAGCATCGCGCCGAAGGCCAGCATCGACAGGTCAAAGCCGGCCAGTACCCAGTCACCGTTGACCAGCGTCACGCCCAGGTGCGCGTGGGTGGTCAGGGCATTGACCACCGGCACCAGCGCGAACGCGGCCGCGCCGAGGTACAGCTGCCAGGCCCACATCATCCGCTTGGGCCAGAGGAAGGCGGCCAGCAGGGCGGCGCCCCAGGCGTAGAAGAACACGTTGGCCTCGGCGTTCGAGCGCTCGGCCATCTCCAGCGGCAGCAGGCGGTTGCCCCAGAAGTAGGCGGCAAACGCGATCGGCAGGCCGGCCACGGCGCCGATGTTGAGCGCATCCACCAGGCGCAGGCCGAAGCCGATGCGCCCGCTCTTGGCATGCTTGGGCCGTTCCTTCACCGCCCACAGCACCACGCCGCTGGCCACCATCAGGCAGCCGGTCAGGCCGGACAGGAAGAACAACGCGCGCAGGCCCCAATCGGCGAAGCGGGCCAGGTGCAGGCCGTACATCACGCCACGGGTCGCGGTGGCGCCGCCGGAGGGCGGGCTCTCTTCCAGCAGGGCGCCACTGGCCATGTCATAGCGCAGCGCCGGGGTATCGGTGGACAGGCGCTTGCCGTCGCGCTGGCGGATGTCGATGACCGCGTTGGCGGCGCCCGGATTGGTCACGGTGAAGCCGGCCACCTCCACGCCCTTCCAGTGCGCGCGCGCGCTGTCCAGCAGCTGCGCGATCGGCAGCGGTGCCGCGCGGCCTTCGGCCGGTGCACTCACTTCGGGCATGCCACCGAAGGCCTCGGCAAAGAACTTGTCCTCGTCCTGCGGGTAGGCCACTTTTACGCCCCACGGCAGGTACATGATCATCAGGGTGACGATGCCGGTGTAAGTGATCATCGCGTGGTAGGGCAGGGCCATCACCGCGCTGACGTTGTGGAAATCCAGCCACGAACGCAGGCCCTTGTCCTTGCGGAAGGTGAAGAAGTCCTTGAAGATTTTCTTGTGGGTGATGACGCCGGTGATGATCGCCACCAGCATGAACATCGCGCAGAAGCCCACCAGGTAGCGTGCCCAATACACCGGGATGTAGTGCAGGTCAAAATGCAGGCGGTAGAAGAAGTCACCGCCACGGGTGTCGCGCGCCTTCAGTTCGCCGCCGGTGTTGGGGTCCAGGGTGGCATCGCCGAACGCACCGCGCCGGCCCTTGGAGGGATCGGCCTGGTCGGCCGGTACGCGCCAGAACGTGCTCATGGCCGGGTTGCGCGGCTGCGGCAGCGTCACGTACCACATCTCGGCATTGCCGGCCTTGTCCTGCAGGAAGTCGATCGCGCGCTGCGCGGCCACGTCGGTGCTGACCTTCGCGCTGGGCAGTTCCGGGCGCATCCAGCGGCTGATCTCTTCGCGGTAGTAGCTGGCGGTGCCGGCCATGAAGATCAGCAGCAGCAGCCAGCCGACCAGCAGGCCGGTCCAGGTGTGCAGCCAGGCCATTGATTGGCGGAATCCGTTCTTCATGCCCAGGCCCCCAGCAGGCGCGATGCGGCGGCCAGCAGCAGGGTGGGGCCGACGATGCCGACCCAGGCGCGCAACGCACTGCGGGTAGCGAAGGCCCACAGTGCGGCGCAGGCGGCCACCACGATGGCCAGCAGCATGCCGGTCAGCACGGCCTGGCCACGCGCGGCGGGCAGGGCCACGGCACAGAACACGCTGGTCATCGAGGCCAGCGCGTAGCCACCGAAGATCGCGGCCAGGGAACGGGACAGCACTCCCCAGCGTTCGCTGGCGAAGAAGGTGCTGAGGCGGGAGCTGGCAAGTTCGGGCGAGCGGTCCACGGCGGTCCTGCAGGTTCGTAGGAAGAAAGGCCGGCGCACCGAAGTGCGCCGGGGGTGGCCATCCGTGGCCGGGCACCGGTCGCAGAACCGGCGCCATCCATCAGGGCATCAGAGCTTCCAGCGCAGCGTCACGCTGACGTTGCGCGGTTCGCCCCAGTACACGCCGTTGTAGAAGCCGACGTTGTTGTAATACTTCTTGTCCAGCAGGTTGCTGATGTTGAGCTGGGCGCTGAAGTTCTCGTTGAAGCGGTAGCCGCCGGCCAGGTTCAGCAGGTAGAACGCGTCCTGGGTGATGTCGGCCCTGCTGCCATCGGCCTTGGTGCTGGTGCGCCAGATGCGGCTCTGCCAGGTGGCACCGCCGCCCAGCCAGAAGCGGCCATCAATGCCGCCGGGGCGCCAGCTGGCGTTGAGGCGGAAGGTGTCCTGCGGGGTAGGGGTGTTCTGCAGCACACCGGCCTGGCTGCGGCTGACGGCATGGGCGAAGCCGGTCGACAGGTTCCAGCTTTCACCCAGGCTGCCCTGTGCTTCCACTTCCCAGCCGTGCACCTTGTTGCCCTTGCCGGTGGAGCGGTAGGCCTGGGTGCCATCCGGAAGCGAGTTCGGCGGCACCGAATCATCGACCTCGGCCACGTTGTCCTTCTCGCCTTCGAAGATCGCCGCCGAGGCGTTCAGCAGGCCGCCAAAGAACTCGGCCTTCAGGCCGCCTTCGTACATCTTGCCGACCACCGGCTCCAGGTAGCTGCCGTTCCTGTCGCGATAGTTCTGCGGCGCAAAGATGTCGGTGTAGCTGGCATACGCGCTGAGCACGCGGTTGAAGTCGTACACCACGCCGGCGTACGGCGTGGTCTGGTCCTTGGGCTTGTAGCCGGTGCGCGTGGTCCCCGTGCGGTTGCCGCTGCTGTCGTAGCTGTAGCGCCAGGTCTTGGTTTCCCAGTTGCCGTAGCGCACGCCGGCCACGACCAGCAGCGGGTCGGCCAGGCGCAGGCGGGTGGCCACGTAGGCCGCCTGCTGGCGCAGCTCATCCTGCGAACCGAGGTAGCCCGGGCGGGTCACCGACAGCGGCGCGACATCGCCGGTCCAGTGGCGCCAGTCGGGAACCTGGGCGTAACTGGCGGGGTACGGATCGATGGAGGCCGAGGGATACTCGCCCTTGCGCACCGACTGGCCCGCGCCGAACACCACTTCCTGGGTGTGGCCGAACAGGTCGAAGCTGCCGGTGGCGTTGACGTCCACCACATCCATCGTGCTGTCTTCCACGAAGTTGCCGATGTAGGCGAGCACGCCGGTGCCATCGGCACGCGGGTAGCCCTGCGCGCCATACCAGACCGCGCCATCGGTGTTGCGCTTGGCGTGGCTGATCGCGGCCTTCACCGACCAGTGGCTGCCCAGCTGCTGTTCCAGCCGTGCGAAGGTGGTCTTTTCCACGATCGGCCAGCTGCTCCAGGACGCAGACAGGTTGGTCGAGCGCGGCAGGTTGGCCGGCGTCCCATCCGGGCCCCAGTACGGCACCACGCCCCAGGTCACGCCGGTAGTGTGCGGCGACTGATACTCATAGCCCACTTCGAACAGCGTGCTGTCGGTCAGGTCGGCCTGGACGATGCCGTAGAACACATCCTTGTCGAGCTTGTAGACATCGCGGAACGAATCGCTCTGCTGCTTGGCGGCGACCACGCGCGCGCGGATGCGGCCGTCCCAGGCGATCGGGCCGCCCAGGTCGGCTTCCAGGCGCTGGTTGCCCCAGCGGCCCAGGGTCAGGTTGGCGCCCATCTGGAACGTATCGGTGGGGCGCTTGCGCACCATGCTGATGGTGCCCGAGGGATCGCCGGCACCGGTGGTCAGGCCGGTGGCACCGCGGATCACTTCGATGCGCTCGTAGATCACGTTGTCGGTGTTGGTCTTGATCGACCCACCGAAGGTGTTGAGCATGCCGTCGATCTGGAAATTGGTGATGTTGTAGCCGCGCGACACATAGTTGATGCGCTCGCTGTCGGTGACTGCCACATGCACGCCGGTCACCTGGCCCATCACATCGGACAGCGAGAACAGGCCCATGTCATCCAGGCGCTGGCGGGTGATGACGGTGACCGACTGCGGCGTCTCGCGCAGCGACAGGTCCAGCTTGGTCGCGCTGCGGGTGTTCTTCACCGTGTAGCCGTTCTGGATCTCGCCGTCGGCGGTCACCTTTACCGTGTCCAGCGTGCGCGCATCGGCAGCGGACGGTGCATCGGCGTGGGCCAGCGGGGCACACAACAGCGTGGCCAGGGCCAGCGCCAAGGGTGAAACGGCGGGGATGTTCGATCGGGCCATACAGTGCGATTCCATGCAGGAGAAAAACATCAGCGATGGAATCCATGCGTGCGGGCGCCTGCGCGGAATCGCGCGACCCGAGGCATCTCCCATCGCCACGCGCTGACGGCCTGGACCGTCGGCGCACGAGGAGCCGGGGATGTACACGGGCGGAAGCGCGGTGGGGGCGCCAGGTGGCTGAGCGTACAACCGATCAGTAAATGATAGGCATTCGCATTTCGTTAATCAAGCATGGCCTGGCCGTGGCAGGTGCCCCAGCCTTCAGCGTGATGCGCAGGCGCGGGTGACCTCGTCGTTGAGTTGCCGTTGCGGCGTCCGCGTGCCGAACCACTCGGCCATTTCCCTGCGCGTGCGGGCCTTGTCGCAGGCCTCGGCGTTGCTGGCGGCCTCGATCACGGCGCCAGTGCCCTGCGGCGCACTGCGGCCGGCATTGGCCTGCAGCTGGCGACGTGCATCGCGCAGCTCGCGGTCCACGCGTTCCGATTCCTGCCAGCTCAGCTTGGGATCACACACGATCGGCCGCGTCACGCCCGTGTCCTGGCCACTCGGGCACGGCACGGTCTGGTAGACGGTACGACCACCGTCGTTGCACTTGTACACACGCTGCGCGCACGCATCAGCGGCCGCCGCCAGCAGTGGCAGCAACACCCATATCCTTCGCATGGATCCCCCCACGGGCCACCCTGGCCCGCATGGCGCGGGAGCATAAGGAGTGTGACCCCGGTCGCGCAATATGCCGTCGCCTTCCGCCAGGCATGGGGTCAGAGCCCGTTGCGTCGCAACGGGATCCGACCCCGTGCCGTTCCAACAGCTCGCGGGAAACTGTCGAAGGCGGGGTGGGTCTGGTTGAGGGGGTGTGAGCGGCATGGATGCCGCGACCAAGCCCCCAAGGATGGGTTTATGGCGTCCCCCTCAACCGGACCCACCCCGCCAACCGTCGGAATGCAGGCTTTTGACGTTGACGTTGACGTTGCCTCTGCGGGTGCAGGGCGCAGCCCTGCCAAGCAATCATCAGAATCTGAACACCACCGCCGCCGCATGCAGCAGCAGCCCGATCAACCCACCCACCAGCGTGCCGTTGAACCGGATGAACTGCAGGTCACGCCCCACGCTCAGTTCCAGCTGCTCCACCAGGTGCCGCTCGTCCCAGCCCTTCACCGTCTGCGCGATATGCGTGGTCACGCCCTCGCGCAGGCGCTCGGTCAGTCGTTGCGCACCCTCCAGCAGATGCTGGTTGAGGGCATCGCGCAGCGCCGGATCGGCCTGCAGCGTCGACCCCAGCGATGCCAGGCTGCGCTGCAGGTGGCCGACCAGCGCCGAATCCTCGCGCTGCAGGTCAGCGCGCAGGCTGGCATGGATGCGCGCCCACAGCCCCTGCACGTAATCCTGCAGCGCGGGGTGGTCGATCATTTCCTGCTTCAGCTGCTCGATGCGTTCGGCCAGCGCCGGGTCTTCGCGCAGGCGCTGCACGTAGTTGCCCAGCCAGGTCTCGTAGTCCTGCCGCAATGGATGCTGCGGCTCGGCCAGGACCTGCTGCAGTTCCTCCAGCACCGCCCGCGCCAGCCGTGCGGCCAGGCTGTCACCGATCTCGTCGATCGGCTTGACCCAGTTCACCGTGCTCGACAGCGTCGGCCACTCGCGCTGGATGTAGCGCACGATCAACTGCGAGGCACGCTCTTTCACTTCCGGCTGCTCGAGCCAGCGGCCAAGCCGCTGCAGGCCTTCGTCCAGCACGCGCTGGTGGCGGCCATCGGCGGTCAGCAGCGCCAGCAGTTCGCCGGCGGTGGACGCGGCGTTCCACTGCCGCAACTGCTGCACCACGAAACTGTGCAGCTGCCGGCGCACGGCACCTTCGTCGAAGAAATCCAATGCCTGCAGCGCCCAGCCGCGGGCCATGTCGGCCAGCATGCGCGAACGCGCCGGATCGGCCAGCCAGCTGCCGAGGCGGCTGGCCGGATCGAACACCTGCAGCTTGGCCAGCAGCACGCCAGGCTCGAGGAACTGGTCACGCACGAACACGGCCAGGCTGTCGCCGATGCGTTCCTTGCTGCGCGGGATGATCGCGGTATGCGGAATGGGCAGGCCCATCGGTCGCCGGAACAGCGCCACCACCGCGAACCAGTCGGCCAGCGCGCCGACCGCAGCGGCCTCGCAGAAGGCCGACACCCAGGCCCAGGCGCCGCGTTCGCCTTGCCAGTGGCTGACCGCAAACCCGGCCAGCATCAACAGCAGCAGGCCGAGGGCAATGGCTTTCAGGCGGCGCAGCTGGGCGCGGCGCGGATCGATGGCAGACGTCATGGGGGCAGTCTACCTGCCGTTGGATGATGTCAATGCATCGGTAGCGCCGGGCCATGCCCGGCGGTTCTCCAGAACCCGCTGCGCTCGCCGGGCATGGCCCGGCGCTACCACCTGCTTACAGCGCTTCGAGCTGCTTCCGCAGCGCGGCCAGCTGCGCGCGCAGGGTGTCGTTCTCGCGGGTCAGGGCGACCACGCGACGACGCAGCGCCGGGGCGTCCTCGCCCAGCTGCTCCAGCGCGGACAGCACCTCGGCATCGCGGCTGGCGACCTCATCCTCGCTCGGCTCCTCGAAATCCATCTCGGCCGCTTCAGGCTTGGGTGCGCGCGGCTTGCGCTTGGAATCGCGCACGCGCTTGGCGGCCTGCTTCAGTTCGTCCTTGCCGCCGGCGGCAGCCGCACGCTGCTCCTCTTCCGGCAGGTCGGCCACGGCGGCAGCGGCGCTGATCGAGATCACGCCGGCTTTCACCGCCTCCACCACCTCGGCCGCGGCCTGGGCATGGATACGCTCGATCATGCCCACCTGGCTGGTGCTCAACTTGGCCTCGCGGGCCAGCTCGGCGCGGCTGACCTTCGGTGCCGGTTCCCACGGCGGGCTGTCTTCGCCCGCGTCGTCGGCCGGATCGGCGGTGCCGTCGCTCTCACGCTGCAGCTGCGCCTGTTCCACCTGCTTGCGCGCAGACAGGATGTCGCGCTTGCGCAGGGCCAGCACGCCGCGCTGGAAGTCGGAGACGCTGCGGCGGCCCAGGTGCTGCTCGATCATCCACAGGTGCACGTCTTCCATGCTCTGGAAGCGGGTGTTCTGCACGGTGTTGAAGGGCAGGCCGTGCTTCTGGCAGATGCCGAAGCGGTTGTGGCCGTCCACCAGCACATCTCCCCACAGCACCAGCGCGTCGCGGCAGCCCTCGGCCAGGATGCTGCGCTCCAGCGCGTCGTGTTCGTCCGCGGTCAGCGGGTCGATGTAGGCCTTCAGTTCTTCTTTGACGACGATGTCCATGGGCACGGCAACAGTCAGGAGCGGAACCGACCATTGTACCCGCTCATCGCCGCCGGCCCGGCCTCAGGCGGTGGCCCGGATCATCTCGCCCAGGGTGCCGGTGATCTGGTCGATCTGTGCCTTGTCCATGATCAGCGGCGGCGACAGGGCAATGATGTCACCGGTGCAGCGCACCAGCAGGCGGCCATCGTGGAAGCAGCGCCGGTACACCTCGTAGCCACGGGCACCGGCGGCATCCCTGCGCGGCGCCAGCTCGACCGCGCCGACCAGGCCGAAGTTGCGGATGTCCACCACGTTGGGAAGCCCCTGCAGGGCATGCAGGCGCTCCTGCCAGTACTCGCCCAGCTCGATGGCGCGCTCGAACAGGCGTTCTTCGGCGTGGATGTCCAAGGTGGCCAGGGCCGCCGCGCAGGCCAGCGGGTGGCCGGAATAGGTATAGCCATGGAACAGCTCGATGGCCTGCGCCGGGCCCTGCATGAAGCTGGCATGCACCGCATCGCCGACCAGTACCCCGCCCAGCGGCACGGCGCCGTTGCTGACACCCTTGGCGAAGGTCAGCAGGTCCGGGGTGACCCCGAAGCGCTGTGCGGCGAAGGGCATGCCCACCCGGCCGAAGCCGGTGATGACCTCGTCGAACACCAGCAGGATGCCGTGCTGGTCGCAGATCTCGCGCAGCCGCTGCAGGTAGCCGGGGGCGGGCAGGATCACCCCGGCCGAGCCAGCCACCGGCTCGACGAACACGGCGGCAATGGTCGACGCATCGTGCAGGGCGATCAGCCGCTCGAGGTCGTCGGCCAGCTCGGCGCCGTGGCGCGGCAGGCCCTTGCTGAACGCGTTGCGCTCCAGGTCCAGGGTGTGGCGCAGGAAGTCCACGCCGCCCAGCTGCAGGCCGAACTGCCTGCGGTTGTTGGGCAACCCGCCCAGCGCCATGCCGCCGAAGCCCACCCCGTGGTAGGCCTTCTCGCGGCTGATGAAGCGGGTGCGCTGGCCCTCGCCACGCAGGCGATGGTGGGCCAGCACGATCTTCATCGCGGTATCCACCGCCTCCGAGCCGGAGCTGGTGAAGAACACATGGTTGAGCCCGGCCGGGGCCAGTGCGGCCAGCCGCTGGGCCAGGGCAAAGGCCGGGGGGGAGCCCATCTGGAAGGCGGGCGAATAATCCAGGGTGGCCGCCTGTTCGGCAATGGCCTGGACGATGCGCGGGCGCGCGTGGCCGGCGTTGCAGCACCACAGGCCGGCGGCGCCATCGAGGATGCTGCGGCCGTCGATGTCCTCGTAGTGCATGCCCTCGGCGCGCACCAGCATGCGGGGGGCGCCCTTGTACTGGCGGTTGGCGGTGAACGGCATCCAGTACGCGTCCAGTGAATCGGGACGCTGGGTGGCCAGCGCATGCGGGTCGATCGCGGGGTTCTTCATGCCGCCTCCGTCGGTTCCGATGCAGCGACTGTAGCGCAGCCGCGTCATCGCGGTGACAGTGCCGCAGGAGGACGGTCGCATCACGGCCGCGGCGGTATAAACGGGGCAATTGCTGCCTGGAGCCGGACATGGCTGACTTCCCCGACCGCACCCACTGGCAGGCGCTGGCTGGCCAGCTGGCCATTCCCACGCAGGCCTTCATCGATGGCCGCTACGTGGACGCGGCCAGCGGCGCCCGTTTCGACTGCATCAGTCCCATTGATGGCCGCGTACTCGGCCAGGTGGCCGACTGCGATGCGCAGGACGTGGAGCGCGCGGTGGCAGGGGCGCGTCGTGCCTTCGATGCCGGCCACTGGTCGCAGGCCAGCCCGGCGCAGCGCAAGCGCGTGCTGCTGGCACTGGCCGCGCTGGTGGAACACCATGCCGATGAACTGGCCCTGCTGGAAACCCTGGACATGGGCAAGCCGGTGCGCGATGCGCGGCGCGTCGACCTGCCCGGCGTGGTGCGTTGCCTGCGCTGGACCGCCGAGGCAGTGGACAAGTTGTATGGCGATATCGCGCCGACCGGCCCGCACGAACTGGGCCTGGTCAGTCGCGAGCCGGCCGGCGTGGTGGCGGCCATCGTGCCGTGGAATTTCCCGCTGCTGATGGCCTGCTGGAAAATCGCGCCGGCGCTGGCGATGGGCAATTCGGTGGTGCTCAAGCCGTCGGAGCGCTCACCGCTGAGCGCGCTGCGGCTGGCCGCACTGGCCGCCGAAGCCGGGTTGCCCGACGGCGTGCTCAACGTGCTGCCCGGGCAGGGCATGTACGTGGGCGAACCGCTGGCGCTGCACATGGACGTGGACGTGCTGGCCTTCACCGGCTCCACCGCCACCGGCGCGAAGCTGCTGCAGTACGCCGGCCGTTCCAACCTGAAGCGGGTCTGGCTCGAGTGCGGCGGCAAGAGCCCGCACCTGGTGTTTGCCGATGCGCCGGATCTGGATGCAGCAGCCAAGGGCGTGGCGCAGGGCATCTTCTTCAACCAGGGCGAGGTCTGCACGGCCGGTTCGCGGCTGCTGGTGGAGCGTTCGATCCGTGACGATTTCGTACACCAGGTGGTGGCCTATGGCCGGCGCATGCAACCGCGCCATCCGCTGGACGCCGATGCGCCGATGGGGGCGCTGGTCGATGCCGCGCACATGGACAAGGTGCTGGCCGATATTGCCCGCGCCGAAGGCGACGGCGCACGCCTGCTGCTGGGCGGGCAGCGTGCCGAGGTGGAAGCGGGTGGCTGCTATGTGCAGCCCACCGTGTTCGACCAGGTGCGGCCGGAGCAGGCGCTGGCCCGCGAAGAAGTGTTCGGACCGGTGCTGGCGGTGCTTGGGTTTGACAGCGAAGCCGAGGCAGTGCGGCTGGCCAACGACAGCCGATACGGGCTGGCAGCCGGCCTGTGGACGCGGGACCTGGGCCGCGCGCACCGCGTATCGCGGCAGCTGCGCGCGGGCAGCGTGTGGGTGAACGGCTGGGATGGCGGTGACATGACCGCGCCGTTTGGTGGCTACAAGCAGTCGGGCAATGGTCGCGACAAATCGCTGCACGCGTTCGACAAGTACAGCGAGATCAAGGCGACCTGGATCCAGTTGTAGCGTCGCGCCGCCGGGCATGGCCCGGCGCTACCGGCTTGTTGGAAGCGAGCGATGCTCGGCTGCTCACGCTCGGCTGCGCTGCCCGAAAGGCAGTCGAGCAAGCTCGACTCTACGGGCACCGCGCGCTCACCACGAGCACCGCCTCGCGCAGCATTTCACGGTCCATCTCCTCCACCGCACCCTGGAAATAGTCCATGTCCTGCTTCCCCAGCTGGCACGGGTCGACGATGTACCCCGGCGGCCACAGGCCCAGCAGCTGTGCCACGCCGTGCACGATCTGTTCGGGCGTCATCGTCCTGCGGATGCGGAAGTAGTTCCGTCGCGGCGCAAAGGCCGGGTGCACCTCGCGGCGGCCGGTCAGGCGTGGCGCCACGCCCGCCGCTGTGATGCCATCACCGCCATCGATGCTGCCGGCCGGCAGGCCCAACATGAGAGGTGCCTGTGTCGGCGTGCTGTCGCTTTCCACATCTGCCGGCGGCAGCGGTACAGGCGCGAGCCGCCGCGCGGGGCGGGCAGGCGTCGGTGCCGCCGATACCTCGGTGGGCACGTCGCGCGGCGAGGGCGGTTGCAGCAACGCCGGCAGCCAACGCAGGCTGATCCGTTCATCATCGCCGGGCGCCGCGCCGGGATGGCTGCCCTGCCACAGCCACGCGCCAAGCAGGGCATGCAGCAGCACCACGAACAGGCAGGCCACCGTGCGCGGCAGTTGCGGTGAGTCGGACCAGCGCAACGCAACCACAGGGGCCATCGGCAAGCATCCATGCAGGGACCGGTGGCGTAGCGTAACCACTGCACGGAAAAATTCCGTTGGCATCGGTGTCGCCTGTAACCATCGTCCCGTCCGGCCGCCCGCGCGTGGCAGAATCGGTCGATCCACCTTCCACGCCTTGCCGATGTCCTCGATCACCGCTGCCGCGCCGCCCGTGAATTCCCCCAGCCGTGTCCTGCTGGCCAGCCTCATCGGCACCACCATCGAGTTCTTCGATTTCTACATCTACGCCACCGCGGCGGTGCTGGTGTTCCCGCACCTGTTCTTCCCGGAAAGCAGCGACAAGGCGGCCCTGCTGCAATCGCTGGCGACGTTCGCGGTGGCCTTCATCGCGCGCCCGGTGGGCTCGGCGGTGTTCGGCCACTTCGGCGACCGCATCGGCCGCAAGGCCACGCTGGTGGCGGCACTGCTGACCATGGGGCTGTCCACCGTGGCCATCGGCCTGCTGCCCACGCACGCGCAGATCGGGCTGTGGGCGCCGGCACTGCTGGCACTGTGCCGCTTCGGCCAGGGGCTGGGCCTGGGCGGGGAATGGGGTGGGGCGGTGCTGCTGGCCACCGAGAACGCGCCGCCGGGCAAGCGCGCCTGGTACGGCATGTTCCCGCAGCTGGGCGCGCCGTTGGGGTTCCTGCTGTCGGCCGGCATCTTCCTGCTGCTGGGCCGCTGCCTGGGCCAGCAGGATTTCCTGCAGTGGGGCTGGCGCATTCCGTTCGTGGCCAGCGCACTGCTGGTCGGCCTGGGCCTGTGGGTGCGCCTGAACATCCACGAGACCCCCGATTTCCAGCAGGCGCTGGAGCGCAAGGCACCGGTGCGGTTGCCGATGTGGACGGTGCTGCGTGACCACTGGCTGCCCATGCTGCTGGGCACGCTGGGTGCGTTCGCCACCTTCGTGCTGTTCTACCTGATGACGGTGTTCAGCCTGGGCCACGGTACGGCGGTGCTGGGCTACAGCCGCGAGCAGTTCCTGCTGATGCAGATGGGTGCGATGCTGTTCTTCGCGGCGGGCATCCCGCTGTCGGCGCGCTACGGCGACCGCTGGGGCACGCGCCGCACGATGGTGTTCGCCAGCCTGCTGATCCTCGGCTTCGGCGTGCTGTTCGCGCCGCTGTTCCAGGCGCACAGCCCGTGGCTGGTGTTTACCTTCCTGTGCCTGGGCCTGTTCCTGATGGGCCTGACCTACGGCCCGTGCGGCACCTTCCTGGCCGAGATCTACCCGGTGGAAGTGCGCTACACCGGCGCCTCACTGTCATTCAACCTGGCCGGCATCCTGGGCGCGGCGCCGGCGCCTTACCTGGCCACGTGGCTGGCCGAACGCTTCGGCCTGGTCGCGGTCGGCTACTACCTGTGCCTGACCGCGGTGGCCACGTTGTGTGCGCTGCTGGCGCTGCAGCGGCGCGCCCACCTCAACCAAAGACACGCTTGAGCGTGCGGCCCAGCCAGCCGCCGCTCTGGTGCTCGCGTGCGAACTGGTTCAGGTGCGCCTTGACCTGCTCGGCGTAGGCCTGGTCATCGCCGCGGATATGGTTGAACAGCCAACGCGAGAGCATCGTGCGCAGCTCGTCGGTGATGTCCTCGCCCGCCTTGAAGCGCAGCCGGTACTCGGCCACGCGCTTGATGAAGATCTCATGCACGCGCTTGTGCGCGGCACAGAACGGGTAGCCCGCTTCCTCCATCAACTCTTCCTCGAACGCGAAGTGGGACATGGTGTAGTCCACCACTTCGTCGATCACCTCGGCCACCACCGCCGTCTGCAGCCCGGCCTGCGCCACATGCAGGTGGTTGAGCATCTCCACGATGCGCCGATGTTGCTGATCGATCACATCGATGCCGATGTTCAGATCGTCCTGCCATACCAGTAGTGCCATCCCCGGCTCCCCTTCATTTTCATGTCGGGGCCGACTGTAGGGTGGCCGCGCTCAGGCGGCGTTGATCTGGATCAAAGCGCGCCGGCCATCGCCGCTTCGCGTGGGCGCAGCGGGCTGGCCACGGTGGTGCAGCTGACCCGGTTGCGGCCGGCGGCCTTGGCCAGGTAGAGCTGGCGGTCGGCTTCGGAGATCAGCCGGTGCAGCGCATCGCGCTGCGGGCGCAGGCAGCACAGCCCGATGCTGACGGTCATGCGCAGGGTGGCGGTGCCGATGTCCACTTCCAGCGCGGCGATGCGCTGGCGCAGCTCCTCGAAGTAGACGATGGCTTCATCCTGCTCCATCTCCGGCACCAGCAGGCAGAACTCTTCGCCGCCGAAGCGTGCGATCAGGTCCTGGCTGCGTGCGTGGTCGCCCACCGCACGTGCCACTGCGCGCAGCGCATCGTCGCCGGCCTCATGGCCATGGGTGTCGTTGATGTGCTTGAAGTGGTCGATGTCGATCATCGCCACCGCGACGCACTGGCCATGCAGCTGCAACTGCGGCAGTTGGCGCTGGCTCTGTTCCAGGAAGCAGCGGCGGTTGGGCAGGCCGGTGAGGAAATCGCGGGTGGCCAGGTCCTGCAGGGTGCCGATCAGCTCCAGCTGGTCGACGTTCTGCGACACGCGGCAGAAGAACTCCTCGCGCGAAAAAGGTTTCCGCAGGAAATCGTTGGCGCCGTTCTTCAGGAAGCGCGGGATCAGCGAGGCGTCGGTGTTGCCGGAGATGCCGATCACCGCCACCTTGTCGCGCGAACGCAGGGTACGCAGGCGGCGGGTGAACTCCACGCCCTGCATGCCCGGCATTTCCTGGTCGACCACGGCCAGGCGGATCGCCGGGTGTGCCTCGATGGCCGCAAGGCCTTCGGCGCCATCGGCGGCCTCGAACACCTCATGGCCGTACATGCGCAGCAGTGCGGCGGCGTAGCCGCGGGCCGACGGTGAATCATCCACCACCAGCGCGGCGATGCGACGGTTGCGTTCGAGCCGCTGTACCAGCCACACCAGGTAGTCGACGCTGCCGGGCGTGTTCTTCAGCACGTAATCGATGATCTGCTGCTGCAGCACGCGCTTGCGCAGGTCTTCGTCATACACGCTGCTGACCACCACGGTGGGCAGGTCGCGCTTGAGGAAGAACTCGACGACCGCATCGCGGTCACCGTCGGCCAGCACCAGCCCGGTCAGGACCAGGAACCAGCCACCTTCGTCGCTCAGCAGGCGGCCCGCCTCGGCCAGGGTGGAGGCCACCACCACCGGCAGTTCCAGGCGTTGTTCAATGGCTTCGCGCAGCATTCCAGTGAACGCGCGTGAGTTCTCCACCAGCAGGATCCGCTGCGGAAGGGGGTCGGCCAGGTCGCCATCGACAACGACCTGCGGGAGGACGGGCATGGTGCGGAGGCTCACGTGAGGGAGGGGCGCTCGGGATGGATAGCGGCGGTTGCGGAAGAAACTTTAGCCCGAGGATGTGATCTGCCTGCAGCAGGGGCTGACTTATAGTATCGAGCGGGTGTCTGTCGCATGCACGAATGCGGGCCCTCCTGCGGCACCCTGGGGGGAATCAATTTACATTTTCCGGACAGCGATCCTGCTGTCCCAGATGAGGAGGTGGATGTGCGAATCTCATACGTTCGGGCGCTTGTTCTGGCGCTGCTGGCAGTCCTTCCCGTGGTAGCGTCCGCTCAGTCGGATGACCATGGCATCCGGTTGGCAAAGCGCGGTCTTGGCCAGGCCAATCCCGTTGCGGTCAACCTGAGCCAGGACGCCAACTGGTTGCTCTATGGCTTCCAGCGCGACGGCATCAGCTATTTCCAGGTGAATGATCTGGCGGGCCGCGTGGAGTTGATCATCGGCAATGCCGGGGATGAATTCTGGGTTCTTCCCGCCGGTGAAAGCCTGGCGCGGGTGTCCCTGCCGGGCCGTGAGCTGCCCTTGCCGGGCGGTGCGGTGCGAACGGTGGTGTACCGCGGCAGCGAGTTCACGCTCGTTCGCTACGGCGCCGGTGTGGACGCGCTGTGGTCGGTGGAAACGCCGTAAGCCACGGGCCAGCAGGCTGCTTCGGCACCTGCTGGCTTCCGGCCTGCGACTACGCGCGGGTCTGGCTCCATGCGGACGACGATGCAGACTGCAGCCCGGCAGGTCCGTGGCCGGGCGCGGATGATCGTTCGTTGCTTGGCTCGACCAGCAGCATCCTGATGCGGTTGTGACGCGTTCGGACCGTTCCGCCGAATGCCAGCATGCGTCCGGCCAGCCGGTCTGCAGCCAATTCGCCCGTGTCGGAGGAAAGGGCGCGGTGCGGGTCCAGCAACGCAACGGTCATTACGATGCCGCGCTGCCCGCGGCCACGGACACAGCGCGTGCGGACGACCATCTGGCCCGTCTCGTGCTTGAGCATCAGTGAAACGGCGTCGATGAGCGTGCGGTAGGCCAGGAGTTGCAGGTCGAGGCTGAGGTTGCAGGGATCACCACTCAAGCGCGGGTCAACCACCCGATGCGTCCCGTTCCATGCAGCGCGCACGCCACCGGCCTGCAGGGCGACATAGAGGCCGAGCTGCTCGAGTGCCGTCGGGTAGACCATGCTTGCCTGTTCGCGGAACAGGCGCGAGTGCACCGTGGCGGTGTGCAGCAGGCTGTTGGCAATGGACTGGTGGCCTTGCGACGTCAGCCAGTTCACGACTTCCGTCAGTGAAAGATCGATGCCATCGCCGAGCCTGCGCAGGCTGATCGCACGTTCGCGCAGTTCCATTTCACTGGCGACGTGGGAACTGCGGGCAAGCGAGATCGCCTTTTTCTCGCTGGTTTCACGCTGGCGATAGCGGCGGTGGTACTGGGAAATGCGCGCGCCCAGCAGCAGCAATGCAATGCCGGTAATGGCCATGACCTGCTGGGTGGCAAGGACTGTCGCGTCAAACGTGGCAGGGAAGGGCTTGGGCATGCTCAGGCCGATCATCAGGTTGAGCAGTGGTACGCCGACGGCTGCACCTTTCCAGCCGTGCAGGCCGGTCAGGACGACGGCCGGCAGGGCAAGCAGCAGTTGTATGGACGTGCGGGCCGCTGCCGACTCATCCGGCATCCAGGCGGCCATGATTCCCAGCACGATCATCGATACAAGCGCCAGGGTCGTGGTGCCAAGGTACTCACGCTTCAACGTCGGCTCGGCGTGCCTTGCCGCCCAGACCAGCGCCAGCGGTGCGACGGTGAGGATGCCCAGGAAATCACCTGTCGTGAAGCGTCCGGCGCGGGTGAGGAACGCTGTCAGTGTGTCGCTGGGAGGTGATGGCCACAGCGCATGGGAGAGCCCGAGGTTGGTCAGTGTGACCACGACCGACGCGGCGGCAGCGATGACCAGCAGCCCGGCGTTGGTCGATCGCGACATCAGCTGTCGTGATCGATGGACGATCAGCATCACCGCGGGCATCAACAGCGTAGAGGCCAGGATGACCCAGGCAATGCCGTATTTCTCGATCAGCGGATAACGGATCTGGGCGAAGTAGGCGTATTCGCCCAGCAGAAGATAAGGCCACAGTCGCGGTGGACACAGGAGCAGGGCGGCAACCCGGATGCCGGCGGGCAGGTAGAACTGGTCAAACGACAGCTGCCGTGCGCCCCAGCATGCAATCGCATACAGCGCAGCCAGGGCAAGACCTGCCGGATGGATGCGCAACTTCAACTGCAGGCCTTCATTCCACCAGTTCAATCGTACTTCCCCTTCCTGTCTACGTACCCTGTCAGCTTCCATTCGCCGCGGGCCCCGGTTGGACCGACGGTATCGGCAGGCGTCCGAATATGCAATCGCCGCACGCCTGAATTCCACAAGTGAGAAAGTCATCACACCATTGGTGTGATTTACCTGAATTACCCTTCAGCGGGAACGCGGCAGCCCTTTGATAATGAGGCCGTTCTGATTGGTGCGTGTGCCGGGATAATCCGGCCGCGGCCGTGCTACCACAGTGCGTCGCGCAGCTTGTACCAGGACATCGCCGCCACCAGCAGTGGCATGCGCAGCAGCCGGCCGCCCGGGAACGGCGCGTGCTGCAGGCGCTGGAACACATCCAGGCGTGCGCTCTGTCCGTCGATGGCGGCAGCAATCACTTCGCCCGCCAGGCCGGCGGCGGCCACGCCGTGCCCGGAGAAACCCTGGGCAAAATAAAGGTTGCCGTCCAGCCGGCCCCAGTGCGGGGCACGGTTGCGGGTGATGTCCACATAGCCGCCCCAGACCTGCTCGAGGGCCACGTCGGCCAGCTGCGGGAAGACCTCGTGCATGCGCCGCTGCATCACCCCGCGCAGCCCCGGCGGCGGCAGCGCTGAATAGCTGGCACGGCCACCGAACAGCAGCCGGTGGTCATGGCTGAGGCGGAAGTAATCCAGGGCCCAGGCGGTGTCGGCGACCGCCATGTCGTTGCGGATCAGCTGCCGCGCGCGCTCGGCGCCCAGCGGCGCGCTGGCGCCGACGTAGGTGCCGACCGGCATGACGCGGCACTCCAGTTCCGGCAGCAGCCCCAGCAGCAAGGCGTTGCCAGCCACCACCAGGTGCGCGGCACGTACGCTGCCCTGCGCGGTATGCAGGGTGGCCTGTGCGCCGCGCTGCACGCGGGTGACCGGTGAGTGTTCGTGGATGGCTACGCCGGCTGCGCGGGCGGCATCGGCCAGGCCGCGGGCGTAGGCCAGCGGATGCAGGTGCGCGCTGAGCGGGTCGAACATCGCGGCGCGGTAACGCGGGCTGTCCAGCTGGGCGTGCAGGACGTCGCGCTCCCACCATTGCATGGGGTAATCGTAGTGGCGCTGCAGGTGTTCGCAGCCGGCGCGCAGGTCGCGTTCGTGGCGCGCACGGATCGCCACGCTGGCATGGCCTTCCACCCAGTGGCAGTCGATGCCGTGCCGCGTGATGCGCTGGCGCATCGACTGCACCGCCTCGCGCGACCAGTCGAACAGGTGGCGGGCGTCGTCGCGGCCGAGCTGGCGTTCCAGCTCATCCACCTCGCAGCCGTAGCCCACCAGCGCCTGGCCGCCGTTGCGCCCTGAGGCTCCCCAGCCGATGCGCTGGGCTTCCAGCAGCACCACGCGGTAGCCGCGCAGGGCCAGCTCCAGTGCGGCGGTCAGGCCGGTGTAACCGGCGCCGAGCACGGCCACGTCGGCCTGCACGTCTCCCCGCAACGGCGGCAGCGCGGCCGGCTCGGGCAGGCTGCTGGCGTACCAGCTCGGCGGGAAATCCGCGCTCACGGCAGGCCTCGCGGGCGCGCGATGCAGGGAGAGGGCGGGGGAGGGCGATCACTGTTCACCCGTATAGTCTGGCCGATACGCGCGCGCTGGGGTGTGACGGCGACGACTTGCCGCCTGCGCGCGCCGACGGGTATTTTGGCTCCACGCCAAGGAGTTTCCCCATGCGCCGCCTGCCTTGGGTGGGCCTGCCCACCGACAGCACCGTGCTCGGCCATCACCGTTTCGCGGTGGCTGGGGAAAAGTACGTGCGCGCGCTGGTCGATGCGGCGGCGGTCACTCCGCTGGTGCTGCCCAGCCTGCAGCCGCCGCTGCCGGCCGACGACTGGCTGCAGGGGCTGGATGGCCTGCTGTTGACCGGGGCGGTCAGCAATATCGAACCGCAGCACTATGACGGCGGCCGCAGCTGGCCGGGCAACCTGCACGACCCCGCGCGCGATGGCAACGCCTTTGCCCTGCTGCAGGCCGCGCTGGCGCGGGACCTGCCGGTGCTGGCGATCTGCCGCGGTTTCCAGGAATTGAACGTGGCCCTCGGCGGCAGCCTGCATCAGCAGGTACATGCAGTACCCGGGCTGGCCGACCATCGCGAGGACCCGCAGGCGCCGGTCGAGGTGCAGTATGGCCCGGCGCACGCCGTCAGCCTGGCCCGGGGTGGCTGGCTCGCACAGTGGCAGGGCAGCGAACGGGCACAGGTCAATTCCGTGCATGGGCAGGGCATCGCACGGCTGGCCGATGGCCTGCAGGTGGAGGCGTGGGCCGCTGATGGCCTCGTTGAAGCTGCACGCAGCAGCGACCATTGCTTCGTGCTCGGCGTACAGTGGCACCCGGAGTGGCGTGTCATGCAGGCGCCGTTCTATCACGCTATTTTCCGTGCTTTCGGCCAAGCTTGCCGGCAGTACCAACAGAACCGACTGGATTCCCGATGAGTTCCCGACCTCGCCCGCGCAAGACGGCCACGCCCCCCGCACCGCAGGAAAGCAGCCTGCTGCGCTGGCTGAAGGAGCGGCGCATCACCGAGGTCGAATGCCTGGTGCCGGACATCACCGGCAACGCGCGCGGCAAGATCATCCCCGCCGACAAGTTCTCGCATGACTACGGCACGCGCCTGCCCGAAGGCATCTTCGCGACCACGGTCACCGGCGAATTCCCTGACGATTACTACGACCTGACCTCGCCGTCGGACTCGGACATGATGCTGCGGCCCGACCCGGACACGGTGCGCATGGTGCCGTGGGCGGCCGATGCCACCGCGCAGGTCATCCATGACTGCTACACCAAGACCGGCGAGCCGCATGAACTGGCCCCGCGCAACGTCCTGCGCCGCGTGCTGGCCGCGTACGCCGAACTGGGCCTGCGCCCGGTGGTGGCGCCGGAGCTGGAATTCTTCCTGGTACAGAAGAACACCGACCCGGATTTCCCGCTGCTGCCGCCGGCCGGCCGCTCGGGGCGCCCGGAGACGGCGCGGCAGTCGTATTCGATCGATGCGGTCAACGAATTCGATCCCATCCTCGACCTGATGTACGACTACGCCGATGCGATGAAGCTGGACGTGGACACGCTGATCCACGAATCCGGCGCGGCGCAGCTGGAAGTGAACTTCACCCACGCCGATGCGATGGACCTGGCCGACCAGGTGTTCCTGTTCAAGCGCACCATGCGCGAGGCGGCGATGCGCCACGGCGTGTACGCCACTTTCCTGGCCAAGCCGATGGAGAACGAGCCGGGCAGCGCCATGCACATCCACCAGAGCCTGGTGCGGGTGAGCGACGGCAGCAACGTGTTCACCGGCGAGACCCATGGCGAGGGCGAGTTCAGCCCGGTGTTCGGCCATTACCTGGGCGGGCTGCAGAAGTACGTGCCGCAGGCGATGGCCTTCTTCGCGCCGAACGTCAATTCCTACCGGCGCCTGGTGTTCGGCGAGGTCTCGCCCAGCAACGTGCACTGGGGCTACGACAACCGTACCTGTGGCCTGCGCGTGCCGCTGGACACGCCGGAGAACATGCGGGTGGAAAGCCGCTTCGCCGGCTCCGATGCCAACCCCTACCTGGCGATGGCCGCGACCCTGGCCTGCGGCCTGCTGGGCATCCGCGAGCGGCTGGCCCCGGACGCTCCGGTGACCGGCAGCGCCAAGGAACTGGGCTACAACCTGCCGCGCTCGCTGGGCGAGGCGCTGGACGGGCTGGAACAGTGCGCCGAACTGCAGGCCCTGCTGGGCGAACGCTTCTGCCGGGCCTATATCTCGGTCAAGCGCAAGGAATACGAGACCTTCTTCCGCGTCATCAGCTCCTGGGAGCGCGAGTTCCTGCTGTTGAACGTGTGAAGGGCTGCAATTGATGAACGAGCCGCCGGGGGGTAGGCTGGCACCCGTCGCCGGCCCCGCCGGCCTCCCCCCATTCCGCATTCTGGAGCACCCGATGAAGCTGCGTATCCTCACGCTCGGCCTGGCCTCCGCCATGCTTGCCGCCTGTGGCGGTGGCAACGGTGGCGCGCAGGACAGCCAGGTCCTGAACGTCTACAACTACAGCGATTACATTGCCGAGGACACCATCCCGACCTTCGAGAAGGAGAGCGGGATCAAGGTGACCTACGATGTGTTCGACAGCGACGAGATGGTCGAGACCAAGCTGCTGGCCGGCAACAGCGGCTACGACGTGGTGGTGCCGACGCTGAACTTCTTCGGCCGCCAGATCCAGGCCGGCGTGTTCCTGCCGCTGGACAAGAGCAAGATCCCGAACCTGGCCAACCTGGACCCGTCGGTGATGAAGCGCATCGCCACCCAGGACCCGGACAACAAGTACGGCGTGCCGTACATGATCGGCACCACCGGCATCGGCTACAACGTGGACATGCTGAAGGAGCGTTTCGGCGGCAGCGCCGACATCGCCAACAGCTGGGACCTGATTTTCAAGCCGGAAAACATCAGTAAGATGAAGGACTGCGGCGTGACCATCCTGGACACGCCGGCGGACATGATCCCGATCGCCCTGCATTACCTGGGCCTGGACCCGCACAGCGGCGACCCGGCCGAGCTGCAGAAGGCCGCCGACCTGCTGAAGTCGATCCGTCCGTACGTGCAGAATTTCCACTCCTCGCAGTACGTGGGTTCGCTGGCCAACGGCGGCACCTGCCTGGTGGTGGGCTGGTCGGGTGACATCATCCAGGCCCGCGACCGCGCCGAGGAAGCCAGCAACGGCGTGCACGTGGCCTACTCGATCCCGAAGGAAGGCGCACCGCAGTGGTTCGACATGCTGGCGATTCCGAAGGACGCCAAGCACCCGGAAGCGGCCTACAAGTTCATCAACTACCTGCTGGAACCGAAGGTCGCCGCGGCCAACACCAATTTCATCCACTACGCCAACCCGGTGCCGACCGCGACCCCGCTGGTGGACGAAGCCATCCGCACCGACCCGACCATCTACCCGCCGGCCGACGTGGCTGAAAAGATGTTCACCTACTCGATCAACACCCCGGAAACCGACAAGCTCTACACCCGCCTGTGGACCGAAGTGAAGACCGGCAAGTAAGTGAGGGCCGACCAACGGTCGGCCTCCACCAAGCAGAAAAACGGAGGCCAACGGCCTCCGTTTTTTTTTTGCTTTTGCTTCCGCTCTGCCGTTGACCTCCTGTCCGCCGCCGGGGAGCTGAAGGGCAGGGAGGCCGGGTGGGGCGGCAGGACCGCAGGCGCCATGGATGGCGCCTACGAGCCCCCAAGGATGGGTTTACGGCGTGTCCTGACGCCCCACCCGGCCTCCCTGCCGCACGGATACGCCACACCGCAGAGCGACAAACGCTTTCACCTCACCTCCGCACCCCTTCCCCTACCGTCCCGTATGGCACCGACCACCGCCACGACGAGACAATGACCGACCACCCCCAGCGCACCGACGCCCCCACCGACGAAGACGCCTCCACCAAAGAGGACAAGCCTTCGCCGCTGAAGAACCCCAAGGTCCGCTGGACCCTGGCCCTCATCGGCATCGTCGTGGTCATCGCGCTGGTCGCCTGGCTCGTCTACCACCTGCTGGTCGGCCGCTACCTGCAGGACACCAACAACGCCTACCTGCAGGCCGACGCCGTGGCCGTCGCACCGCGCATCAACGGCTACGTCACCGAAGTGCTGGTGCAGGACAACCAGTGGGTCAAGGCCGGCGAACCGCTGCTGCGCATCGACCCGCGCACTTACCGCGCCACCCTGGACCAGGCCGAGGCGGTGATCGCCGTGCGCGAAGCCGATATCGCCGCCGCCGCCGCCGGCGTGCAGGGCCAGCAGTCCAGCCTGCTGCAGGCGCGCACCCAGCTCACCGCCGCCACGGCCTCGCTGCGCTTCGGCAAGGCCGAGCTGGCCCGTTTCACCCCGCTGGCCGCCAGTGGCGCCGACACCCACGAACACGTGGAAAGCCTGCGCCACGACGTCGAACGCGCGCAGGCCCAGTACGACGCGGCGAAGGCGCAGATCCAGGGCGCGCAGAGCCAGATCGAGGCCAGCCAGGCGCAGCTGGAACAGGCCCAGGCCGGGCTCAAGCAGGCGCAGGCTGATGCGGCGCAGGCACGGGTCGCCTTCGAGGACACCGAGCTGCGCGCGCGCATCGACGGGCGCGTTGGCAACAAGACCGTGCAGGTGGGCCAGTTCGTTGCTGCCGGCACCCGCACCATGACCATCGTGCCGGTCGAATCGCTGTACCTCAGCGCCAATTTCAAGGAAACCCAGGTGGGGTTGATGCGCGCCGGACAGCCCGCCGAGATCAAGGTCGATGCGCTGCCGGGCACCACCCTGCACGGCACGGTGGAAAGCATCTCGCCGGGCACCGGCTCGCAGTTCGCGCTGCTGCCGCCGCAGAACGCCACCGGTAACTTCACCAAGGTCGTGCAGCGCGTGCCGGTACGCATCCGTGTCGATGCCGGAGCCGAGGCGCGCAAGGTGCTGGTGCCGGGCATGTCGGTGGAAGTGACGGTCGATACGCGCAATGCCAAGGACGCGCGCGAGCGCACCCGCGACGAGGCCGAGGCCACGGCCGCACCGGCGCGATGAACGCCACCACCGCTCCCGCAGCACCCGCCGCCGGAGGCAAGGCCGATGCCGGTGCGTGGCTGGCCGTGGCGGCCGGCACCATCGGCTCGTTCATGGCCACGCTGGACATCTCCATCGTCAACGCGGCGCTGCCCACCATCCAGGGCGAAGTCGGCGCCAGCGGCACCGAGGGCACCTGGATCTCCACCGCCTTCCTGGTCTCGGAAATCGTGATGATTCCGCTGACCGGCTGGTTCGTGCGCACGCTGGGCCTGCGCACCTTCCTGCTGATCTGCGCCACGCTGTTCACCGCGTTTTCGGTGATGTGCGGCCTGGCCGATTCGCTGCCGATGATGATCGCTGGCCGGGTAGGGCAGGGCTTTGCCGGTGGTGCGCTGATCCCCACGGCGCTGACCATCGTCGGCACGCGGCTGCCACCGAAGCAGCAGCCGCTGGGCACCGCGCTGTTCGGCATGACCGTCATCCTCGGCCCGGTGATCGGCCCGCTGCTGGGCGGCTGGCTGACCGAGAACGTCAGCTGGCACTACGCGTTTTTCATCAACGTGCCGATCTGCGCCGGCCTGGTCGCCCTGCTGCTGCTCGGCCTGCCGCATGAGAAATCGAACTGGGGCGGGCTGCTGCGCGCCGACTGGCTGGGCATCCTCGGCATGACCGCCGGGCTGTCCGCGCTGACCGTGGTGCTGGAAGACGGCCAGCGCGAGCGCTGGTTCGAATCGACCATGATCGTGGTGCTCAGCCTCGTCTCGCTGCTGGGTTTCGCC
This sequence comes from Stenotrophomonas sp. ZAC14A_NAIMI4_1, assembly GCF_003086915.1. Taxonomy (NCBI): domain Bacteria; kingdom Pseudomonadati; phylum Pseudomonadota; class Gammaproteobacteria; order Lysobacterales; family Lysobacteraceae; genus Stenotrophomonas; species Stenotrophomonas sp. ZAC14A_NAIMI4_1. The sequence continues at coordinate 3,146,970 of NZ_CP026002.1, read as the reverse complement.
CTGCTGGCGCTTTCGCAGTTCACCAGCAAGGCGCCGGTCATCCGCCTCAACATCCTGTTCCAGCGCAGTTTCGGCGCGGTGTTCGTGATGGTGATGGCGGTGGGCATGATCCTGTTCGGGGTCATGTACATGATCCCGCAGTTCCTGGCGATCATCGCCGGCTACAACACCGAGCAGGCCGGCTACGTGCTGCTGCTGGCAGGCCTGCCAACCATCCTGCTGATGCCGTTGATGCCGAAGATGCTGGAAACGGTGGACGTGCGCATCATGGTGTTCGGCGGCATGCTGTGCTTCGCCGCCGCCTGCTTCGTCAACCTGGGGCTGACGCCGGACAGCATCGGCCCGCACTTCGTCATCGGCCAGCTGCTGCAGGGCTGCGGCCTGGCGCTGGCGATGATGGCCCTGAACCAGGCGGCCATCACCTCGGTGCCGCGCGAATACACCAGCGATGCCTCGGGCCTGTTCAACGCCGCGCGCAACCTCGGCGGCTCGATCGGGCTGGCCATCATTTCCACCTTCCAGGAACGCCGCGCCACCCTGCACATCGATGCGATCGGCAGCAGCGTCACCGCCAACTCGACCGTGGCCCAGGATGCGCTGCACGCCTATGGCCAGCAGCTGGGCGACGCGACGCAGGCAATGGCGGTGCTGGCGCAGACCGTGCAGCTGCAGGCGATGGTGATGGCCTACAACGACCTGTTCTGGATCTTTGGCCTGATCGTGGTGGCGACCCTGCCCCTGGTCTTCCTGCTCAAGCCCCTGCCCAAGGGCGTTCCATTGGCGATGCACTGATGACTTCGACGACGCTCACCGCTTCCCTCCGCCTGCACCGGCTGTGGCCGGCCACGCTGCCGCTGCTGCTGGCCGGTTGCATGCTCGGGCCGGATTACGTGAAGCCGGACGTGGCCACCGGCGCCACCGCGCAGGCCCGGCTGCCGCGAGCAGCGCAGGCCGGCGTGCAGCCAGCCACGCCGCCCAGCCAGTGGTGGCGCGCACTGAACGATCCGCTGCTGGACCAGCTGGTGGACGAGGCGCTGCGCAACAGCCCCAACCTGCGCGCGGCGCAGGCCAAGCTGCTGGCCTCGCGCGCGCTGCAGCGCCAGCGCCGCGCCGAGCAGCTGCCCAGCGTGGGCGCGGCCGCGGGCTATGCCAACGTCAAGGCGCCTGATTCCCTGGCAAACAGCGTGCGTGGCCTCGGCGAGAACATCGCGGGCGTGGCCGAGGCCAACGGTCGCCCGCAGGAGGCGGCGCAGCTGCGCCAGCAGTTTGCCGATATCGATCTGGATACCGAGCTGTACGTGGCCGGCTTCGATGCCAGCTGGGAGCTGGATCTGTTCGGCCGCCGTCGTCGCGCGGCCGAACAGGCCGCCGCCGAAGCCGAGGCCAATGCGGCGGCGCTGGCCGATGCGCAGGTGCAGTTGGCGGCCGAGCTGGCGCAGGTCTACCTGGGCTACCGCAGCAGCCGCGAGCGCATCGCGCTGGCAGAGGACAACCTGCGCGCGGCCGATGACAGCCTGCAGCTGACCCGCCAGCGCCGCCAGCGCGGGGCCGATTCGGACCTGCAGGTCGAGCGCGCGCAGGCCCAGCTGCAACAGCAGCAGGCCGCGCTGCCACCGCTGCAGGCGCAGGCGGATGAGGCCCGCGATGTGCTGGCCCTGATGATCGGCCGCGAGCCGGGCGCGCTGGATGCGCGGCTGGCCGCGGACCAGGCGCTGCCGGCGTTGCCGGCCAGCGTGCCGGTGGATGATGCCGGTGCGCTGATCCAGCGACGCCCGGATGTACGCAAAGCCGAGCGCGAGCTGGCGGCCTCCTCGGCGCAGATCGGCCAGGCGATTTCAGCCTACTTCCCGCAGGTGACCCTGCTGGGCACCATCGGTGCCGGGGCCACGTCGGTGTCCGATCTGGGGCCGGATTCGGCGGCCACCATCGTCGCCCCCTTCCTGCGCTGGTCGCTGTTCGATTTCGGGGTGAACAAGGCGCGCGTAGCCCAGGCCCGGGCCGGCAACGAGGCGCGGCTGGCGGCCTACGAAGGCACGGTGCTGGCCGCGCTGCAGGACGCCAACACCGCCTTGGCACGCTTCGGTGCCGCCCGTCAGCAGCTGCAGGCCAGCGTCCGGGCCGAGGCCTCGGCGGACCGCTCGCTGGCGCTGATGAACCAGCGCCGGCAGGCGGGTGCCACCTCGCAGATCGACCTGCTGGACGTGCAACGCCAGCGCCTGCAGGCGCAGGATGCCGCCGCCCAGGCGCGCCTGCAGCTGTTGGTGCGCTACGTGGGCCTGCAGAAGAGCCTGGGCCTGGGCTGGCAGGACGCCCCGCCGGTGGCCGCGCGGTGATGCGTTCCGCCGGGCCATGCCCCCACGGGCCCTCCGGCCCGGTAGGTGCCGACCGTTGGTCGGCACGCATTTGCGCCCCCCGGCCGGTAGAATGGCCGCCGCTGTCCACCGCCCGCTCCCGGAGCCCCCATGCCCGTTGAAGCCCAGCCGGAAGCCGCCGTCGTCGATGCGAACGGTGCGCCCGGCTATCTTTCCATTCGTGACCTGCGCAAGGAATTCGACGGTTTCGTCGCCGTCGACGACGTCAACCTGGACGTGCGCAAGGGCGAGATCTTTGCCCTGCTCGGTGGCTCGGGCAGCGGCAAATCGACCCTGCTGCGCTGCCTGGGTGGCTTCGAGACGCCCACCAAGGGCAGCATCACCCTCGATGGCCAGCGCCTGGACGCGCTGCCGCCGTACCAGCGGCCGGTCAACATGATGTTCCAGTCCTACGCCCTGTTCCCGCACATGACGGTCGAGCAGAACATCGCCTTCGGCCTGAAGCAGGATGGCCTGGCCAAGGATGCAATCAGCCGTCGCGTGGGCGAAATGCTGGACCTCGTGCAGATGGCGCACCTGGGCAAGCGCAAGCCGCACCAGCTGTCCGGCGGCCAGCAGCAGCGCGTGGCGCTGGCACGGTCGCTGGCCAAGGGCCCCAAGCTGCTGCTGCTGGACGAACCGATGGGCGCGCTGGACAAGAAGCTGCGCTCGCAGATGCAGCTGGAACTGGTCAGCATCATCGAATCCTCCGGCGTGACCTGCGTGATGGTCACCCACGACCAGGAAGAGGCCATGACCATGGCCACCCGCATCGCGGTGATGGATGCCGGCTGGATCCAGCAGGTCGGCAAGCCCGATGAGGTCTACGAGCAGCCCGCCAACCGTTTCGTTGCCGGCTTCATCGGCTCGGTCAACCTGTTTGAAGGGGTCATCGACGAGGACCTGCCCGAGTACGTGACCGTGCGCTCGCCGCTGTTCCCGGCGCCGGTCTACATCGCCCACGGCATCACCTGCTACGAAGGGCAGCCGGTCGCGTTCGCGCTGCGCCCGGAAAAGGTCATGATCGGCAAGGACGAGCCGGACGCGCCGACCAACAAGGCGCAGGGCGTGATCGAGGACATCGCCTATTTCGGCAGCCATTCGGTCTACCACGTGCGCCTGCCCAGCGGTGCCAAGGTACTGGCCAACTTCGCCAACTCGCAGCGCTGGGCCAGTGATGGCCTGACCTGGGGCGACCAGGTGTGGGTGCACTGGCGTGACAACGACGGCGTGGTGCTGACCTCATGAGCGCGGCGGGCCTGAAGCGCTGGCTGCCGGGCACGCGTGCCACGGTCATCGGCATTCCCTACCTGTGGCTGCTGCTGTTCTTCGCGGTGCCGTTCCTGATCGTGCTGATGATCAGCTTCTCGCACAGCCGGGTCGGCTCGCCGCCGTACACCTGGCTGCTGCAGTACGTCGATGGCGCGTTCTCGCTGAAGCTCAACCTCGAGAACTACCTTGCGCTGTTCCGCGATTCGATCTACGCCCAGGCGTTCCTCAGCTCGATCAAGATCGCGGCCATCTCCACCTTCCTCACCCTGCTGATCGGCTACCCGATGGCCTATGCCATCGCCCGCCTGTCGCCGGCCGCGCGCAACGTGGCGATGATGCTGGTGGTGCTGCCGTCGTGGACCTCGTTCCTGATCCGCGTGTATGCGTGGAAGGCGATCCTGGACCGCAACGGCCTGCTCGACCAGTTCCTGCAGTTCACCGGCCTGCAATCGCTGATGACCAGCATGGGCCTGCCCAAGCTGCAGCTGATCGACACCCCGACCGCGGCCTACATCGGCATCGTTTACTGCTATCTGCCCTTCATGGTGCTGCCGCTGTACGCCAACCTGGTCAAGCATGACAACCGCCTGCTGGAAGCGGCCTACGATCTCGGCGCCAAGCCCTGGCAGGCCTTCCTGCGCATCACCCTGCCGTTGTCCAAGGCCGGCATCATCGCCGGCTGCATGCTGGTGATGATCCCGGCGGTGGGTGAATTCGTGATCCCGGAAATGCTCGGTGGCTCGGAGACGCTGATGGTCGGCCGCCAGCTGTGGAACGAGTTCTTCAACAACCGCAACTGGCCGGGCGCTTCGGCCATGGCGGTGGCGATGATCCTGCTGCTGCTGGTGCCCATCCTCTGGTTCAACCGATCCCAGCAGCGCCTGCTGGAAGGGAAGCAGGCATGAGCCCGCGTAGCGCAAAAGGCCTGGGCCTGGGCGTGCTGGTGCTCGGCTTCGCCTTCCTGTACCTGCCGATCCTGTTGTTGATGTTCTATTCGTTCAACAGCTCGCGGCTGGCGATGGTCTGGGCCGGGTTCTCCACCCGCGCCTACAGCGATCTGTTCGCCGACCGCGCGTTGATGGATGCGATGTGGACCAGCCTGGTCGTGGCGTTCTGGACCGCCTGCACCGCCACCGTGCTGGGCACGCTGGCGGCGATGGTGATGACCCGCTTCCGCCGCTTCCGTGGCAAGCAGGTGTTCGGTGCGCTGGTCACCGCGCCACTGGTCATGCCCGATGTCATCCTGGGCTTCTCGCTGATGGCCCTGCTGGCCTCGATGGGCGCCATTCCCGGCTTCCCCGCGCGCGGCCTGGCCACCATCTGGATCGCCCACGTCACCTTCACCCTGTGCTTCGTCACCGTGGTGGTGTCCTCGCGCCTGCAGGAAATGGATCTCTCGCTGGAAGAAGCGGCGATGGATCTCGGCGCCAGCCGGCTGACGGTGTTCGGCCGCATCACCCTGCCGATCATCGCCCCGGCACTGGTGGCCGGCTGGCTGCTGGCCTTTACCCTGTCGCTGGATGACGTGGTGGTCGCCAGTTTCGTCGCCACCCCGGGCTCGACCACGTTGCCGATGAAGGTGTTCGCCTCGGTGCGCATGGGCATCAGCCCGAAGATCAACGCGCTGGCAACCCTGCTGGTGTCGGCGGTGTCGGTGGCCGCGGTGATCGGCTGGTACATCAACGCGCGCGCCGAAAAGCGCCGCCAGCGCGACCTGCAGCTGGCCCGCCAGGACAACGGCTGAGGCCCGCACGCCGCCGCCATGCGGCGGCAACACCCGGCTCACGGGATCGGGCGCACACTGGGGATCTGCCTGATGGAGATCCCCCATGACCGTCGAAATCGTCAACCCGGCCACCGGCCTGGTCACCTACCGCCATGAACTGCTCGGCGCGGCCGACATCGAGCAGCGCCTGCAGGCCGCTGCCGACGCGTTCCCGGCGTGGGCAGAGCGCTCGCTGCAGGATCGCGGCGCCATCCTCAAAAGCATCGCCGCCCAGCTGCGCGCACGCCGCGACGATCTGCAGCAGGCGATGACCGGCGAGATGGGCAAGCTGAAGGCCGAGGCGCTGGCCGAGGTCGACAAGTGCGCGGCCGCCTGCGAGTTCTATGCCGGCCACGCTGCCGATTACCTGAAGCCGCAGATCATCGACACCGAGGCGCAGCGCAGCTATGTGCGCTATGAGCCGATCGGCTGCGTGTTCGCGGTGATGCCGTGGAATTTCCCGATCTGGCAGGTGTTCCGTTTCCTCGCGCCGGCGTTCATGGCCGGCAACGTCGCCCTGCTCAAGCACGCCAGCAACGTGCCGCAGTGCGCCGACCTGATCCTGGCCGTGTGTCGTGACGGCGGCCTGCCGGCGGGTGTGTTCGATGTGCTGCATATCAACAACGACCAGGCGGCCGATGTGCTGCGCGATGCGCGGGTGAAGGCGGTGACCCTGACCGGCAGCGAGCGGGCAGGGCGTTCGATTGCCTCCAACGCCGGCAGCCAGCTGAAGAAATCAGTGATGGAGCTGGGCGGCAGCGATGCCTTCGTCGTGCTCGACGATGCCGACCTGGACAAGACCGTCACCGCCGCGGTGAAGTCGCGCTTCGACAACAGCGGGCAGACCTGCATCGCGGCCAAGCGCTTCATCGTGGTCGATGCCGTGGCCGATGCCTTCACCGACCGCTTCGTCGAGGCCGCCGGCCAGCGCCAGTATGGTGATCCGAACGAGCGTGGCACCACGCTGGCGCCGATGGCGCGTGCCGACCTGCGCGATGAACTGCACAAGCAGGTACAGGCCAGCGTGGCCAAGGGCGCGCGCGTGCGGGTGGGTGGCGAACCGATTGCCGGCACGCACGCGGGCTACCCGGCTACGGTGCTCGACCAGGTCGGGCCGGGCATGCCGGCCTATGACGAGGAACTGTTCGGGCCGGTGGCCGCGGTGATCCGGGTCAAGGACGAAGCCGAGGCCCTGCGCGTGGCCAACGACACCCGCTTCGGCCTGGGCGGCAGCGTGTGGACCGCCGACGTGGTGCGCGGCGAGCGCTTCGCCCAGCGCATGGAATGCGGCGCGGCGTTCGTCAACGCCATCGTCAAGAGTGATGCGCGCCTGCCGTTCGGCGGCAGCAAGGAGTCGGGCTTCGGCCGCGAACTGGCCGACCACGGCATCCATGAGTTCATGAACATCAAGACCGTCTACGTCGCCTGATCCCGCTTCTGTAGAGTCGAGCCATGCTCGACTGCTCTACGCTCTCGTAGAGTCGAGCTTGCTCGACTGCTTTGGCAGGCATCAGTCGAGCAAGCTCGACTCTACGCAACGCCTCGTACAGCAGTCGAGCATGGCTCGACTCTACAAAAAGCGCCCTACAGCCATCTGGCGCGCTTGAACAACCGGTACAACCCCACGCACACCGCGGCCACGCCTACGATCATCAACGGGTAGGACCACGGCTGGTTGAGCTCGGGCATGTGGCTGAAATTCATGCCGTACCAGCTGGTGATCAGCGTCGGCGCGGCTCGACTGCTCTACGCTCTCGTAGAGTCGAGCTTGCTCGACTGCTTTGGCAGGCATCAGTCGAGCAAGCTCGACTCTACGCAACGCCTCGTACAGTAGTCGAGCATGGCTCGACTCTACAAAAAGCGCCCTACAGCCATCTGGCGCGCTTGAACAACCGGTACAGGCCCACGCACACCGCGGCCACGCCGACGATCATCAACGGGTAGGACCACGGCTGGTTGAGCTCGGGCATGTGGCTGAAATTCATGCCGTACCAGCTGGTGATCAGCGTCGGCGCGGCCAGCAGTGCCGCCCACGCACCCAGTCGCTTCACCGTCTCACCCTGTGCCAGCGTCACCAGCGACAGGTTCACGCTCAGGGCCGTGCCCAGCATCTCGCGCAGCGTGTCGATCACATCGCTGATGCGCGCGGCGTGGTCGTGCACGTCACGCACGTACAGCTTCACTTCGTCGGGAATCAGGTCGCCCTGGTAGCGGCGCAGCTGCGCCAGCACGTCCTGCAGCGGCGCCACCGCCATGCGCATCTTGTTCAGTTCGCGCTTGAGTTCGTACAGGCGCGTCACCGTGCTGCGCTTGTAGGTCTCGGCGAAGATGTCCTTCTCCAGCAGGTCCAGCGTGTCGCGGAAGCGGGTGGTGATCGGCAGGTAGTTGTCCACCACGAAATCGGCCACCGCGTACAGGCAGTAGGACGCGCCCATCTTCAGCAGCTGCGGTTCGCGTTCCACCCGCGCGCGCACCGGTGCATACGACAGCGATGCGCCGTGGCGTACCGTCACCAGGAAGCGTGGCCCGAGGAAGGCGTGCGTTTCGCCATACTGGATGCGCTCGTCGACCATCTGCGCGGTGGTCATCACCACGAACAGCGAGTTGCCGTAGGCCTCGGCCTTGGGCCGCTGGTGCGCGTTGCGCGCGTCCTCGATGGCCAGGTCATGCAGGCAGAATTCTTCCTGCAGTTTCAGCAGCACGTCGTCGTTGGGGTCGAACAGGCCGACCCAGACGAAACCGTTGCCACTGGCGATCACGTCGCTGATGGCATCCAGGCTGATGTCGTGGCGCTTGCCCTGGTCATCGTAGTGGACGCAGTTGATGACGCAGGCGGGGTTGTTCGATGCGGGGGCGGAAGCGGAGGCGGGCAATGACATGCCCGCCATCCTGCGTCAGCGGGGTGTTTCGGACAAGTGAGGACGACGCGCCAGCACCCAGGCCAGTGCCACGTGCACCGGCAGCAGCAGCACGATCCACTGCACGTTGTACTGCGCCTGCAGGCTCAGCCAGTGCAGCACGAGGGCGGCCACCGACTGCGCGGCCAGCAGCCACAGGACGATGCTGAACATGCGCCCGGGCACGCGCCGGCGCAGCAGGGCGATGGCGCCCGGCAGCAGCAGCACCGCCAGGGGCGAGAGCAGCAGCAGGTTGCGGTTGGCCCAGGCGGCGTAGTGGATGCTGAAGCCCCACAGGAACACCAGCACGCCACCGAACAGCGCACACAGCAGCCAGAACGGCAGGGCCAGCCCGGCCAGCAGGCGCGGGCGGCTGCGCAGGGCCAGCACGCCGGCGGCGATCACCAGCCCGCACAGCAGCCACGGCCACCAGCGCCGGGCGAACTCCTTCGGTTCGGCCGCGATGCGGTGCGGCAGCAGTTCCTGCTCGCTCTGCACCAGTGGCCGGCCATCGCTGTTGCGCACCTGGCGCAGCGCATCGGCCAGGCGCATCGGCACGAAGGCTTCCTGCCAGCGCGACAGCGGCTGGTCGGCGAAGGGCCCGAGGCCGACGTCGAAGCCCAGCCACATCCACGGTGCCGGCGAGGCCAGGCGCACCGATTCGCTGCGGTAGGTGTTGCCGCGCGAACGCCCGGACAGCTGCGCATGCAGGCCGCCATCCAGTGCTTCGTTCAAGGTGTCGCGCACCATGGTGGCGCAGTTGGCGGTGTAGTAGTCGTAGTGGTAGCGCGCGTTTTCCGGCTTCGCCCGTTCGGCCAGGCCCGCGGCCAGGGCACGGGCCTGGTCCGGGCGCAGGTCCAGCCACTGCACGCTGGCGCCGCGGCCGGTCTCGTCGTAGTACGACAGGTCCTGCTGCAGCGGCAGCGCCACCAGGTAATACATCATGTCGCCGCGTGCGAAGCGGCTGATGAAATCATCCTCGGACGGATCGAAATAACCGAAGTTGTACGAGATCGCCTCGCCGCTGACCGGGTCGAGGACCACGATGGCGTCGTGGCCGAAGCGCTCGAAGAACACCGTGCCCGGCTGCATGGTCACCACGCCGATGCGCGGCGCCGGTGCCTCCTGCGGGCTGGCGACGCCGGCCGCCGGGGCGGCCGAAGCCGCCTGTGCGAAGGCGGCCTGCGGCAGGGCCATGGCCAGCACGCACAGTGCCAGCCACAGGGTCAGGCGCGCGGTCAGGCGCATTGGCGAGAACGGGCCCCGGCGCTTCAAGCGTCGTCCTGCTCGTCCGGCGGCAGCACCGTCACATGGAAGGCCTGCACCCGGCGCGCATCAGCACGCGCCACACGGAACATGAAGCGGTCCAGCGCCAGTTCGTCGCCCACCTCCGGCAGGTGGCCGATCGCTTCGGTCACCAGGCCGCCGATGGTGTCGTAGTCCTCGTCGGAGAACGTGGCACCGAAACGCTCGTTGAAATCACCGATCGCGGTCAGTGCATCGACCACGTAACGGCCGTCGGCCTGGATGGCGATCTGCGCCGACTGGTCCTCGGCCTCGTCATGCTCGTCGTCGATCTCGCCGACGATCTGTTCCAGCACGTCCTCGATGGTGACCAGGCCGGCGACACCGCCGTACTCGTCCACCACCATGGCCATGTGGTTGCGCGACAGGCGGAACTCCTTCAGCAGCACGTTGAGCTTCTTCGCCTCGGGGATCAGCACCGCCGGGCGCAGCAGCTCGCGCACGTTGGCCGGCCCGTTGTCGGCTACAACGCCGCGCAGCAGGTCCTTGGCCAGCAGGATGCCAAGGATGTCGTCCTTGTTCTCGCCGTGCACCGGGAAGCGTGAGTGGCCCGATTCGACGACCTGTTTCATCAGGTCCAGGAACGGCGCCTCGACCGGCAGAGAGACCATCTGCGAGCGCGAGATCATCACGTCGCCCACGGTCAGCTCGGCCACCGAAATGGCGCCTTCCATCATCTTCAGGGTATCGGCGGCGATCAGACCCTCCTCCTGCGCGGTGTGCAGGACAGCGACCAGCTCGTCGCGGGTATGGGGTTCGCCGGAGAAGGCGGACGTCAGGCGTTCAAGCCAGCCGCGCTTCTTTTCATGGGGCTCCAGGGAGGAGCTACTACTGTCGTCTTCTGACATCTCTGGAAAAAGGGCACCCGGCAAGCCGGGCGTTGTCCCAAGTCTAGCAGGATGTTGGGGCCTTTCAGTGACCGCCGCCGGCGGCGGCCGGAACCTCGTCCTCGGCCGGCAGATCCAGGCTGTAGGTGCAGCCGGCCAGGGTCTTGCCGGGGTGGCTGGCCACCGTCGAGACGCTGAGGATGATCGATTCGATCTGGGCCTCGCCGGTCCTGGGGTTGGTCACGTCGCGGCTGACCACCTCGCGGCCGGCCATGAACTTGCCGTCCTGGTCGTAGCCGGTTTCCAGTTCCAGGCGCTTGGCCAGCGGGTGCGGGTCGGCCTGGTCCAGCACGGCCATCACGCTGGCGCCGGCCAGGGCCACCCGTTCGGTCTGCTGGCCGAACACGGTGATGGGGTTGGCCAGGCGGAATTCGCTCATGAACTGGTTGCCCTGCGGCAGCGGCTGCAGGCCTTGGGCCACGGCCTTCAGCGGGTCGGCCAGCAGCGGCGCCAGCGCGGCATGCTCGGCCACGCCCTGGCGGCATTCGATCAGGGCCGGCAGGTCCAGCGGGGCGGCCGATGCGGTGGAGGCGAAAGAGGCAAGCAGCAGGGGCAGGGCAGTACGCAGCAGCACAGGCATGGGATCCGCGATGAAGGGTGCCTGGACATGGTAGCGGCGGAGGGGGGCGCCTGCGACCGGACAGGTCGGGCGCACCCGCGGGGCATGCTCAGCCCTGCGAGGTGCGGCCCAACAGGGACCGCATGCGCCCCAGCGAACGACGGGCCACGGCGCGCAGCGCCATCACCGGCAGGGTCAGCATCGCCGAGAACAGTGCCACGTGCACCAATTGCAGCACCGCACGCAATGCAAACTGCAGGGGGCCCGATTCCAGCAGCCAGTCCGGTACATCCGCGACCGAACGAGGAATGACGCTCATGTACACCGCGGCCAGTACGAACAGCGCCCACAGCTGCGCACGGCTTGCATGGAAGAACGGCAGGCTGCTGCTGTCGCGGCCCAGGCGCTTCTGCAGGACCACGCGCCAGCATACCGGCGCGGAGAACGCGCCGATCAGGATCAGCACCATCGACGTCATCCACAGCGTGCCGTTGCTGCTCACCGGCCCAGGGCCCTCCAGCAGGTGCGGGCCGACCACGCCTACCGCCAGCGCGGCCAGCAGGCTGGACGGCGACAGCACGGCCAGCGTGCGCAGCAGCCAATGCCGGCCATCAGGGTGGCGGGCGCTGAGGCGGTGCAGCAGGTTGGCGGCCACGACCAGCAGCAGGGCAAAGATCGCCGTTTTGGCCAGCATTGGCCCCATGTCACCCATCATCGTCCGTGTCTCCGGGGAGGTTGCAGCTGAGGATAGCGCCGTACGCGGCTCAGCGCTCGCCGGCGTAGGGGTCTTCGATACCGAGCTCGGCCAGGATCTCGCGCTCGAGCTGTTCCATCGCCTCGGCTTCCTTGTCGTCCTCGTGGTCCCAGCCCAGCAGGTGCAGCACGCCGTGCACGGTCAGGTGCGCGTAGTGGGCGTTCAGGGCCTTGCCCTGCTCGTCGGCCTCGCGGGCGACCACCGGCGCGCAGATCACCAGGTCACCCAGCAGCGGGAACTTCACGCCCTTGGGCAGGCCTTCGGGCACATCGGCCGGGAAGCTGAGCACGTTGGTGGCGTAATCCTTGCCACGGTAATGCCGGTTCAGCGACTGGCCTTCCTTGGCATCGACCACGCGGATGGCCAGGTCGGCCTCGCGGATGCGCCCCTTCAGGGCGGCGGCCACCCACTTGCGGAAGCTCACCGCCGCCGGCAGCCCGGCGCGGGGCAGGGCGTAGCTGATGGCGACATCGAGGCGGACGGGGCCCTTGGTCATGACAATTCCGGCATTCAGATCTGAGAGGCGACAGTATCGCGCGTGTGGCGTCCTACTGCGACGTCCAGTCGTCGGCGTCGTAGTCGATCCTCATCCTTTCGGTACCTTCCAGCGGAGCCCGGGCCGCCTCGCGACGGCAGCGTACGGTTATTCGGCGCCCGGCTTGAGCTGATGCAGGTCGCGGCGGTCGTAGGCATTGACGATGCGCGCCACCAGCGGGTGGCGCACGACGTCGCGTGCTTCGAAGAACGTGAAGGTCACGCCCTCCACATCGCGCAGCACGTCGATGGCATCGCGCAGGCCCGACTTCACGTGCTTGGGCAGGTCGGTCTGGGTCAGGTCGCCGGTGACCACTGCAGTGGAGCCGTAGCCCAGGCGGGTCAGGAACATCTTCATCTGTTCGATGGTGGTGTTCTGCGCTTCGTCCAGGATCACGAACGCATCGTTGAGCGTGCGGCCGCGCATATAGGCCAGCGGCGCGATCTCGATGACGTTCTTTTCCAGCAGCTTGACCACCTTCTCCACGCCCATCATTTCGTACAGGGCGTCGTACAGCGGGCGCAGGTAGGGGTCGACCTTCTGGCTCAGGTCGCCGGGCAGGAAGCCCAGCTTCTCGCCGGCTTCCACCGCCGGGCGCACCAGGATCAGCCGCTGCACGCGTGACTCGTTGAGAGCCTCGACGGCGCTGGCCACGGCCAGGAAGGTCTTGCCGGTACCGGCCGGGCCGATGCCGAAGTTGATGTCATGGGTCGCGATCTGGTGCAGGTAGCGGCCCTGGTTGGCGCCGCGGCCGCGCACGGTGCCGCGCTTGACCTTGATCGCCACATCCTGAGCTTCGTAGGAACGCTCGGCGATCTGCTCGACATTGGCCTGCGCCAAGCGCAGGTGGATGGCGTGGCTGTCAAAGGTGGTTTCGGCGGCTTCGACATACAGCGCTTCGATCAGCTTCTGCGCCTCGATGATCGCCTCGTCCGGCCCGCTGATGCGGAACACGAAGCCGCGGTTGGCGATCTCCACACCGAGCTTCAGCTCGATCTGTCGCAAATGCCCATCAAAGGGGCCGCACAGGTTGGCCAGTCGCTCGTTGTCTTCCGGCGACAGGGTGAAATCTCGATGCTCGATGCTTTTCATTGATCGGGTAGGGCGGAAGCCTTGCACCACAGTGGATTCAAGCAGCAAGGGTAGCGCGCGGCAGGGCCGCACGGCCAGCGTCGGGCGTTTTCCACACCCCGTGTGGACCGGACCGCAGGAAACCTGTGGATAGACGCCTGTATCGCTTGTGCCACAAGCCTCATGAGCCGGTGGTGAAAAAACCGTCATGACCGGCGTTGGCGGATGTGACGGGAACTTGACGGCGGCCGGTCCGGGGATGAATATCGGCCCAGAGTCCCAATGGAACAGGGTCTTCCGCGAGGATCGGCGCAGGGCGCCGGGTCAGACGCGACCGCCAAGGGAAGTCGGCGGCCGGGCCTGGTCAGGTCCGCGTGGAAGGTGGCAGCAGGCCATCGCCAGCGCAGGAGCGCCTGGCACAGGAGAAGTCATGGACGCTTCACGTGCGCATTCCGCGCTTGCTTCGCTGGTCGGGCTGGAGCCCGATCAACAGATGCACCGCCTGCAGGCCGAGGGCCTGCCGCCGTTGTTCGTCGAACAGTGGTGGGGCCATGAACACCTGGCCAGCGGATTCGATTACTGGGTGGATGTGCTGCACCCGGATGCCAATCTGCCGCTCGACGCCTGGCTGGGCCGAAGCGGGGCGCTGCTCACCCGCCTCGACGACGGGCAGGACCATCACCGCTGGGGGCATGTCGCCGAGGCCTGCCTGCTCGGCAGCGACGGCGGGCTGGCCCGCTACCGCCTGCATCTTGTGCCATGGACGTGGTTTCTGGGTCATGCCCGGCACAGCCGGGTGTACCAGGAGCGCCCCGTGCGCGACATCGTCGAGGACGTGCTGGGCGGCCATGGCGATCTGGCCCGTTGGCGCTGGAGCGACGATGCCGTGGCTGCCCTGGCCACCGCGCCCGTGCGCAGCTACTGCGTGCAGTACCGGGAGCCGGATCTGGCATTCGTGCTGCGCCTGCTCGCCGAAGAGGGAATTGCCTGCGCCTTCGACGGTGACAGCGGCGACGGACTGACCCTGGTGATGTCGTTCGACAGCACCGTGCAGCCGGAAAACCCACAGTCGGCCCGCGATGGCGGCATCCGCTTCCATCGCAACGACGGCACCGAGGCAACGGACACGCTGCAGCAACTGGGTCCGCATCGCTTGCTGGGCAGCAACCGCCTGTCCCTTTCCACCAGCGACTATCAGGGGCCGGTGGTGCGCCATGTCCAGCTGCCATTGCAGGGCGCAGGCAGCAGTCCGCGCGAGATCTACGAGCCCGTCGGCGCCCATGCCTTCGCCCAGGCAGATGACGGGCAGCGCCGGGCCCGCCGCGCGGCGGAGGCGCATGAAGCGGGCCTGGCCGGTTGGATGGGGGCGGGGAGTATCCGCAGCCTGCAGGCCGGTCGCTTCATCCGCGTCCTGGGCTCCGGCTCGGGTTCCGCGCCGGTGATCCTGCCGATCGAAGTGCTGCACCACGGGTGCAATCCATCGCCACTGACCAAGGCATCTGCACCGTCGCGCGCCGAGGCACCCGCCACTTGGCGTGATGCCAGCCAGGCGCTGCCGGGTGCTCCGTTGGACGCCGCCTCCGCCACCGGCTGCGTCAATCGGTTCCGCGCTGTCGACCAGCAGAAACCGTGGCGGCCCGTGCTGCCCGATGGCACGGGGGAGCGCCTCAATCCGCGCCCGCTTGCACCGGGCTACCAGTCGGCCACGGTCATCAGCGGTGGCGGCCGCGACGATGCGGACCTGCATGCAGACAGCCAGGGCCGGGTCCGCGTGCGCCTGCATCTGCAAGGGGCTGCCGATGCGGACGCGACATGCTGGATGCGCGTGGCGCAGCGCTATGCCGGGCCGGGTGTCGGGTCGCAGTTCCTGCCGCGTGTCGGCCAGGAGGTGCTGGTCGGTTTCATCGAAGGTGACATCGACCGGCCGCTGGTGCTCGGCGCGCTCTACAACGGTCGTGGCGACGCAGGCATCGTACCCACCCCCGCCGGTACAGCGGCGGGAACCGGTGATTCCGGGCTGTTCGGGCAAGCTACCGACACCGGTGCCAGCGCGCAGGGCAATGCTGCGGGCGGTCACGCGCCGGCCTGGCATGCGATGGCGCCAGGCGAGGGGCAGCACCGTCACGCCGGGGCGTTGTGGGGCATCCAGTCGCGCGAGTGGTCCGGCACCGGCTACAACCGCCTGGTGTTCGACGATTCCGATGCACAGCTGCGCCTGCAGCTGGCCAGCAGCCAGGCCAGCAGTGAATTGAATCTTGGCCATCTGCTGCACACGGCCGACAACCATCGCGGCTCACTGCGCGGTGAGGGTCTGGAACTGCGTACCGATGCGTGGGGCACGCTGCGCGCGGAGCGTGGCGTGTGGCTGACTGCCAGGCCCCATGGCGCGTCGTCGCCAGCCGGGGAGGTGGTTGCGGCCGGCGCGTTGCTGCAGCAGGCTGCCACCCTGGCCCAGGTCAGCCATGCAACGAGCGCCACGCACCGCACGGTTGGCCTGGCCAGCCACGCGCCACCCGACGACAGCGCGGGTCTGGCCGGCCTGCAGCGTGTCGCCCGTGCCAGCGTTTCCGGCCAGACCTACGCACAGGCCTCCGCGGATGGCGCGGGAGAGCCTTCAGCCGCCGGGGTGCCACATACCGATGCGCCCACCCTGGCGCTGCACGGCCATGCCGGCCTTGTCATGGTCGCCGGGCAGTCCCTGCACTGGAGCAGTGCCCAGCATGTGGCGCTGGCCAGTGGCCAGCACAGCGACGCCAGCGTGGCGGGCCATGCGCGCCTGCATGCGCGGCAGGCAATCGGCATGCTGGCTGCCGGCAGCCGCAACTTTGCAGGCGATGCGGCGCTGAGCATCGTGGCCGGACAGGCCATGCTGGACATCCGGGCCCAGTCAGACCGGGTCAACCTCATCTCGCGTGCCTCGCAACGTGCTGCCAGTGCGCAGGGGGCGCTGGAAATGGCCGCGCCGCGCACCCTGCACATCGCCACGGCCGGTGGCGCCAGCCTCACCCTGGAAGGCGGCAATCTGGTGGTCAACTGTCCCGGCACCGTGACCGTCCATGCGGGGCAGAAGTCATTCGTAGGCCCGGCACAGCTGACGTATCCCCTGCCGGACATGCCCACCAGCGCGCTCAGCGAACAGATTCCAAAGTTGGCCTTCCGGCTGCAGGACATCCCAGGGCCCCAGGGCCTGCCACTGGCAGGCCAGGCCTGGAAGATCGTGCGCACCCGGAAGGCCTTGGACGCTGAACTGCGTGACGGCGCGCTGGTGCCAGAAAGCTGGGCCGAGACGCTTGCCGAGGGCGAGGCGGATGCGCAGGGTGATGTGAGCCTGGACGATGCACTGTGCGCGAAAATCTGGAACGACGCTGGCCGGTTCCCGGGGCGCCTGTTCCTGGTGCATGGCATCGACGTCATTCCACTGCAGCGACCGCGGCCGTACAGCAGCTCGCCCGGTGTACGCGCCACGATGGACACGCTCGAGGCGATCAACTACGGCAAGACGCTGGCCGACCTGCCCGACGATGCGGCCCTGTACGCCTACCGGCAGCGCGCCGAGTACGAGTTCCAGTCGCATATCGACGCCAACCCGGCCCAGCGCAAGGAGATCTAGTCATGGCAGATGGCACCACACTGGGCAGCGTCCCGCATACCGCCCTGACCTGCCTGGACGGGCAGAAGGGCACCACCAGCGGTGATTACTACGCACCGCCCGATCGCCAGTTCGCGCCTGTCCGGCAAGGCAACAAGGTCGATGCGTTCACCGACGGGCGTTCGGCGATGAAGGCAATGGCGGACGCCATCCGTGGCGCGCAGAAATTCATTTTCATCGCCGACTGGCAGATGAATTTCGACACCGAGATGGACGAACGCGGAGGCGCCCACGCCAGTCGCCTCAGTGAATTGTTGTTCGACGCCATCAACCAGCGCGGCGTGGATGTGCGGGTGCTGCTCTACGACAGTGTCGAGGCGGCGGCCTATACCCACGAAAACGAGGCGCGTACGGCCTTGTACAAGATGCAGGATGCCAACACGCCGGGGCAGGTGCAGGTTGGCCTGCACAACCCGGCCACCGGCCGCACCGATGCCTTCAATATCGCCTTCTCGCACCACCAGAAGATCCTGGTCGTGGATGGGCACATCGGCTTCGTTGGGGGCCTGGACATCGCGCATGGGCGATGGGATGACGGCAACTTCGACGTGGTCTGCGACCCGGCGCTGCACGTGCTCAATGACCACTACAACAACTGCCTGAGCAAGTTCCGCGGCATGACGAGCACGGAGCAGGAGCTGACCCTGGACAAGCCCGATACCAGCCCGGACGCGGCTGGCCGTGTGCGCCCCGGCTTTGCCCAAGCGTACGTGCCGGGCCTGGCCATCGCACTGGACCGGATGAAGGCGCAGTGGGACGCAGGCGCTGCGCTGGCCGAACTGCAGGACTACGCGGACAAGCTGGGTGTGCCGGAGGCGCTGGAACGCGAGGGCATCCGCAAGCTCGCAGAATGGGTCATCCCAGGCATGGAAGAAGCAACAAAGGTGCAGCGTACGGTCGCCAAGACCTTCCTTGCCATCAAGGACTGGCTGACAGAAATCGAGAAGGAGTACGCCGAGGTCACTGCCGCATCGAACAGAGCCGCCGACGAGGCGGTCAAGCTCAATGTCGGCGAGGCAGCTGCGGCTGCCGCGCGTGCGGCGGAAGCTTTCGCCAGGATCCCGGCGAAGAAATTCGGTGAATGGTTCGATGAGCGGAAGGCCGCGTTCAAGGACGCCATTCTGGGCCCGGTCAACACGGCCACCACCGTTGTGGGATATGTGCGCGATCCCGCCTCGCTGGTCAAGGACGCCGAAGCCAAATATGCCGAGATCGAGAGCAAGATCGTCAAGGCGAAGCAGGCCTGGGAATCGCTGGTGAAGTGGATCAACGAGCCGGTGGATCGCATCCAGCGGCTGCTCGACAGCGGGCGCCAGCCACGCATGCCATGGCAGGACGTGCACGCGCGGCTGCAGGGGCCGGCGGTGTTCGATATCTGCCGCAATTTCATGCACCGCTGGAATGCCATGGTCTGGCAGAACCAGCGCGGTGACCGCGAGATCGGCACGGTGGTGCGCGAAAGCTTGAACTGGGGAATCCGGGGGGCGAACGGCCTGGTCGGGATGGATGTGCCCGAGCAGACCACGCTGGCGCGCGGGATGGAACTGACGCCCTTGAGTGATCAGTGGCTGCAGTCCATGGGCGGCATGCAGGAACTCTTTGGCGACCTGACCCGTCCGGGCAAGGCCGGGAAAGCCAGCGTGCAGATCGTGCGATCTTCGGGTACGGCACTGCACGCCTTGGAGAAGAAGGGGTGCAAGGAGCTCGGGCTGAAGCTGGATGATGCCAGTTGCCTGCAGCCCTACTGGGAGCGCAACCAGCCGATGCATTCCATCCTTGATGCGATGGTCAACTGCATCGCCTCCGCCAGTGCCTTCGTCTACCTGGAGACGCAGTTCCTGATTTCCGACTGCGGATGGTCCGATGCTGGGCCAGGAAGTGCGGTGGAGACCGCGATCAAGGGGGGCGAGCGCCGGGAAATGACCGATCCCGAGAAGAAAAAGGCAGGCTACGTCGACAAGGGCGTGGGCATGAGTGGTCCTCTTGGAAAGGCCGGCGTGGTCCAGAACATGGTCACGCGGAAGCAGGGCGTGAAGTCAGCCGCCAGCAACCCCTTGGTGGCGGCCATCGCCGCGCGCATCCGCCGCGCCATCGTGGCCAGGCAGGGGTTCCACGTCTACATCACGTTGCCCGTGCATCCGGAGGGCAGCCTGTTCGACGGTGCCGTGCTGAAGCAGCAGTACTGGGTGCAGCAGACGCTGCTGCGCGGCGACGACAGCCTCATCCGCCGCATCTGCCGTTCACTGATCGCACGCGACAAGGACATCCGCGAGGTGAGCGTGGAAGAGGCCGACCTGCAGGCGGAGGTGAAGGCAGGTCGGTGGAAGGAGTATCTGTCGGTAATGAACCTGAGAAGTTATGGGGTTCTTGCCGACATCAACCACAAGAACCACTACGCACCGCATACGATCGGCGCGGACCAGGCCACACCCTTGTATGTGGTGACCGAGCAGTGTTACGTACACTCCAAGCTGCTGATCGTGGACGACGCCGTGGCCATCATTGGAAGTGCGAACTGCAACGACCGCAGCCTGCTGGGCACGGGCGATACCGAGATCGCCGCGGTGATCGTGGATGGTGCGGCCCAGTCGCTGGACCTGGGTAATGGCGTGCAGGTGATAACCCGGAAGTTTGCGCGGGATCTGCGGATGAAGCTTTGGAGGAAGTTCCTGGGGGAGGAAATCCAACCGTTGCCGGAAAAGAAGGACAAGCCCTACAGCGCTGTTGAATCTGCGGCATTGTATCTGCCTTGGTTCGATACTCAGAGCCCCAGTATCAGGATCGAGAACCCGGCGAGTCCCGCTACGTGGAAGGGGATTAGGGTGCGAGCGGATTCCAACGCGACCACGTACGAGCGCGTTTTTACCAACGTCCCTCGCGATTCGTTTCGGCGGTACGATGCCGTATTCGGAGGGTTTCCGTCTGCGGGTCTGAGTGACAAGGGACATGTCAAGCGCATGTTGTATGCACAACCACCTGACCTGCAGCCAGACTTCATGCAGGAACATAGTGTCGTGAACGACTATGTGACCAGCGCGGTGGGACGGCACAATGTGGGAAAAGCTGTGGAGGCGCTGAAGGCGGGCGAATCACGCGTCAGAGGCTTTTGGGTGGCGATGCCGCTTTTGTGGGGCAACGGCATGGATGACCCCGCCGCAACAATGCCTAACGAGATCATCGCAGCGCTGCCCCTCGGCACTGACCTGCGAGGAGGTACGATGCTGGCGAGACAAAGTGTCGACGAAGGACATGGAGAGCAGGTTTGAATAGATTTACTGTCCCTAGAGTCATGGCCTTTTTCGGTGCAGTATCCTGCGCGAGCGCCGCCTTTGCTGACTGTGCGCCGATGAATGGCGACCTGAGTGCGTCGCCGGATAGAAATGTAGAGATCCGCTTCAGTCCGGAACCCATTGATCGATTCCACATAAGTCTGAGTCGAGCGAACGAGGTCGCACCATTCATCCGCATTGGTGTCTATCCGGAGGTCACAAGACTGGAGAACAAGCCTTTCAGTTCCGAAGGTGGAACGATCTTCTATCTAGAGCCGGGCCCTCAAGGGCCGAGGCTCTGCCGGGTGGAGGAGTGGAAGCGAAGAGTACAAAAGGTGAGTAGCGATGATGCGAGCTCGCTTCCTGCAATCCAGCGGATTCTCCCGTACTTCGAACTTCGGCAAGTTCGCACCATTCACTATGATCCGTCTGGTCTACTTGTATCCAGTCGAAAGATTGATGCGAATGCGCGTGGTAGTACAATTTTTTGTGCGCTCTATGATAAGGAAGGCAGAATTGAAGTGGCAAATGAAAGCTCTGAGACGGATGTTTCAGGTAGTCCGGGCTTTCAGTGTTCGCAGCTTCGCGATGGGCCTGTAAAGAAGGTTACTAGGTATTTCGCCTATCGAGCTGATGGATTCTTGGCTTCGGATATGACCAAGATGGCTACGCGCAAGCCTGGGGAGGGCGCGGGGCAAGAAGATGTCGGTTTTGGAACCGAGGTCACGGATGGTGCCTGGTACGCGCAAGGAGATTTTTACTTCAATGATGGCAACGTCCACCGCCGCGTTGGTGCATCGTTTCAGATGAGCGATAAGCGAGGGCTTACTGGTATACAGAGTGAATCCTTTGCCATCGCGTCATCCGACGCGACGCCCGTCTTTGAGCAACGCAGTCGGGATGAAGGTAGGGAGTTGAACTACACCTTCCCTGGAGAGCGTGTGTCGCCAGATGTGCTGAAGGGGCAATTTGACGGCGTAACCGCATATACGCGTGTTCGTGAGTATTTCCACCGCACCGGACAGCGCATCTTCGAGATTTTTGCTCCGGGCGCAAAGCACCCTCGGGAACGCCAGTGGCGCACGCTGGATCTGAATCGGCAGGAAAACTACGACGCAAAGGGTAAACTCACGCGCGTGATTCTGTCCGGCCCTGTCTCTGGTGACGCCTACACCGAAAACCTGCGCGCCTACGCCGAGAAGGGCGTTTTGAAGCTTACGCCTCTCACCAGCGGCTACAGCTCTTACCGCGTGTACGACTACGACGCGGCCGGCAAAGAGACCCTCTCGTTCGTGTGCTGGCGCTACGAAGTCTCGACCAACAAGCCCTACGCCCATTTCCCCTGGTGGGAGCCCGACCCCCGCCCCAAGCGCAGTCGTGAAGCCGAACTGCAGTACGGCAGGACGCAGGTGGGCACGCGGTGCGGCACGCCTGACGGCAAGATGATCGTGGAGGGCATGGGTCCGGTGAAGAAGCTGATGGAAACCAAGTACGGTTTTGGGACCACGAAGCTCGGTTTGCCGGGCGAGTAGGACTCTCTACGTAAAGCGATGCATGCAAGGAGGCAGTCATATGAAGTCGATGGATGCGAGAAGTACTCACAAGCGCCAGCAGCGCCTGGGGAAGCTGGCGGGGGGCGTGATGCTGGCGTATGCCGTGCTCAGTTCCTCGGCCTGGGCCTGTGGGGGCGGTGTGGCAGGCGATCCTTGGGTTTCCCCTTGGAAGATGGAGGACGTCAGCGTTCTGACGTCCCCGCTGATCGAACAATACGCAACGGAGCTGGTGGGAGCATGGCCCTCGGCTGATGGCAGCCTCACGGTTCCGCAGATCAGTCTCAGGAGTTCGAGTTCGGCGGCACGCACGCTTCCCTTCTCGCGGTTGGGTGGGAGCATTGTCTATGTCCGGTCGGAAGGCGGGGCCGGTGAGCGTATTTGTCGCGAGGAACTGTGGCAGAGCCGCAAGTACGGTAGCTGGGACTCGGCAGCAGCCGGCCTGGTGCCGCGCGAACTGCCTTTATCCCCTCCAGTCGCCGTCGACATTGATCCTTCAGCGAAAACAGCGGTTGCCGAGCTGCTCCGGCAGATTTCCAGCGAATTCGTGCTCGTGGAGGCGCGTGATTATCTCTACGACGACCAGGAACGCCTCGTCGAGATCCGCAACCATGGGCGTGGATCGGATGGCAGATTGTTCAGCCAGCCGGTGAGTTGCATAAGATATGACCAGCAGGGTCGCCCGACGTGGTCTGCAGAACCATCGCCCCTTTATCTGCGCCGGGCAGATGCCCCGTCCTGTGACCAGATGGATCAGGGTAATGCGCTGGTGCAACGCCTTCTGCTCGACCAGGAGGGCCATTTCTATGGTTCTATCGCCACCAAGCCACCGGCGGCATCGACGGGGCAGAACGTGATGGCGTCCGTCAGAGGCACGCACGGCTGGACCGGCGTTGCGGAGTACAGACGGCCGTCCGAGCGGAGCGTCTACGGATATGGGACCTATGCGATGGCCCGGCTGGATCAGCAGTTGGGGGTCTACACGATCAACAGCATTGAAGGGGATCTGTTGCCGGCCGATGCGCAGCCTCTCTATCAAGACGCCGTCACCCGGCTGGGCGTGAAGGGTGCAGACCTGCGGTACGACTTCGTAAACGTCACCATTCCCGCCGAAGTGGGAATGAACGGGTTCTCGAAACTGTCGACCTATCCCCGGATCCGAAGTCATCGCGTTGCGGAGAAGATGCGGGTTCACGAAGTCTTTGATGCAGGTTCCCACGAAATGCGCCGGCGGGTCTGGGCCAACGAGTCCGGGCCGATCTATCGCCAGGAGGATTACGATGAGGATGGGCGCCTGGTGCAGGTCATCAATGCCTGGGAAAATCCTGACGTACCCATGCCGGAAGACGCCATTGCCGCAGATGGAATCGATGCGCGCGTGCTCCAGGGGTCGGGCCAAGGCTACAGAGTGTTCCGCTTTGACCGGCGGGGCCGTCCCAAGCGCGAGCTTGTGTGCGGAAAAATTGTAGGGGGCGCGGAATCACGCGATGAGATGCACTGCGGCAAAGGTGACCGTAGCGTTGTCGTCTACCAGAACAACGGGGTCAGTGGTTTCCTGACGGACACCTATGGATGGCGCGACCGGCCTCTGGCTGCAGGCTCTCCGCTCTAACGCCCGGCTTCTCCACATCCGCTGTGGAACGAAGTCCAATCAACCTGTGGATAGGTGGCGCAGAGCCTTGTACCAAAAGGCTCTGCATGGCGTGGTGAAAAAAACACCACGCCTGCCGTGCTGGCGAGGTCGGCGCCCCTGCAGGGATCCGACCGGCAGGGCCGGCCATTGGCCGGCACGCCTTACTCCGCCACCACGCGTGCTCGCAGCGAATTGGTCAGTGCCTCGGTGATCACCACGTCGACGAACTGGCCGATCAGGCGCGCCGGCGCCGGGAAGTTCACCGAACGCATGTTCTCGGTCTTACCGGTCAGCTCATTCGGGTTCTTGCGCGAGGGGCCTTCCACCAGCACGGTCTGCACGGTGCCGACCATCTTTTCAGAGATGCCGGCCGCATGCGCGTTGATGCGTTCCTGCAGGCGCGACAGGCGCGCATGCTTCTCCGCATCGCTGATCGTGTCCTCCAGATCGGCGGCCGGCGTGCCCGGGCGGCGCGAGTAGATGAAGGAGAAGCTGTGGTCGAAGCCGATGTCCTCGATCAGCTTCATGGTCTTCTCGAAATCGGCATCGGTCTCGCCGGGGAAGCCGACGATGAAATCCGAGCTGATCGAGATGTCCGGGCGCACCGCACGCAGTTTCCGGATCTTCGACTTGAATTCCAGCGCGGTGTAGCCGCGCTTCATCGCCGACAGCACGCGGTCGCTGCCGGCCTGCACCGGCAGGTGCAGGAAGTTGGCCAGCTGCGGCACATCGCGGAACGCGTCGATCAGCGAATCGCTGAACTCCAGCGGATGCGAGGTGGTGAAGCGGATGCGGCCCACGCCGTCGATCTCGGCGATGGTGCGGATCAGCAGGCCCAGGTCGGCGAACTCGCCATCACCGTAGGGACCGCGGTATGCGTTGACGTTCTGCCCGAGCAGGTTGATCTCGCGCACGCCCTGTGCGGCAAGCTGCGCCACCTCCACCACCACGTCCTCGAACGGGCGGCTGACTTCGGTGCCGCGGGTGTAGGGCACCACGCAGAACGAGCAGTACTTGGAGCAGCCTTCCATGATCGAGACGAACGCCGAGGCGCCTTCGGCGCGCGGTTCCGGCAGGCGGTCGAATTTCTCGATCTCGGGGAAGCTGATGTCCACCTGCGGGCGCTTCTGCTCGCGGCGGGCGCGGATCAGTTCCGGCAGGCGGTGCAGGGTCTGCGGGCCAAACACCAGGTCCACGAACGGCGCGCGCTTGATGATCGCTTCGCCTTCCTGCGAGGCCACGCAGCCGCCCACGCCGATGATGACTTCACGGCCCTTGTTCTTCAGGCTCTTCCACACGCCGAGCTGGCTGAACACCTTTTCCTGCGCCTTCTCGCGGATGGAGCAGGTGTTGACCAGGATGACGTCTGCGTCGTCCGGGGTATCGGTCAGTTCCAGGCCATCGCTGGCGGCAAGCACGTCGGCCATCTTGGCCGAGTCGTACTCGTTCATCTGGCAACCGTGGGTCTTGATGTACAGCTTGCCTTTCACCTGGTCGGGCTTGCGCGGACCGGCGGGCAGGGCAACGAGCGGGGTGCCGCCCGGGGCGGGCGGGAAGACGTCTGGCGTCCCGGTCATGGCGCTTAATCCATTCGGGTGGCGGGAAAGCGGGCAATTCTACCCGCATCCCGCGCCGCCCGCCGTGGCCGGTTGGACCGCATGCCAAGCGGTGGGTAGCGCCGGGCCACGCCCGGCGGAAGGCCATGAGCGCCGCGCTGCGCGCTCGCGGGGCATGGCCCCGCGCTACCCGCATCCCGTGCAGCCTGGCGGGCCCTTACGCGGCCACCAGCTCCGCGTCGATCTGGCGGGACCGGTCGAATGCGGCCAGCGTGCTCATCCGGTCGATGTAGGCCGCGGTGGCCGGGGCCGGCTGCACCAGTCCGAACTCGCGCATCCAGCCCAGCGCATTGCCCCACAGTATGTCGGCCGCGCTCAGAGTCTCGCCCAGCAGGTACGGCCCCTGCGCCAGCTGCGCCTCGATCACCTGCAGCACGGTCTCGGCATCGTTGTAGGGCGACATCATCCGCGGCGGCGGCTCGCGATGCATGGCCTTGTCGGTCATGGCCGGCTCGAAGCAGGCACCGTAGAAGGCCATCCAGCGCAGGTAGGGCCCGCGCTGCCCGTCACCGATCGGCGGCGCCAGCCCGGCTTCCGGGTACAGGTCGGCCAGGTACAGGTAGATGGCCACCTGCTCGGTCACCAGCGCGCCGTTGTGGATGATGGCTGGCACCTTGCCCATCGGGTTGATGGCCAGGTAGGCCGGGGCCAGGTTGGCGCCAGCCTTCAGGTCCAGCACCTGAAGGCGGTAGTCGGCGTCCAGGGCTTCGAGCAGGGCGACCGCGCCGCTCGAGCGTGAACGGGCGGCGTGGTAGAGGGTGATCTGGCGTGCGGTCATGGCAGGGCTCCTTGCGAGGGGTGGTGAACCGGGAGGCCATGCTGGGGCACAATCGCGGACGACTTCTGTCCTCGATAGCGCATGCGCCATACCGCCCACCGACTGCTGCGACTGATCGCCCTGCTGCAGGCCCGCCGGCACTGGTCCGGGGCCGAGCTGGCCGAGCGCATGGGCGTGGACCGGCGCAGCATCCGCCGCGACATCGAACGCCTGCGCGAGCTCGGCTATCCGGTCCAGGCCTCGGCCGGGGTAGGGGGTGGCTACCGGCTCGGCGCCGGTGCGCCGGTCCTGCCGATGCTGCTGGACGAGGACGAGGCGACCACTCTGGCCATCGCCCTGCGGGCCGCCTCGGCCACCGTGTCCGGCATCGACGACACCGCGCGTGGCCTGCTGTCCAAGCTCGACCCGTTGGTACCGGCACGGCGCCGCCAGCAGGCCGGCGAGGTGCACGCGGCCACCGCCACCCTGTCCGACCTGCCGGCCACCGATGCGCGCCTGCTCGGGCGGCTGGCCCAGCACTGCCGGCAGGCGGCACGGCTGGCCTTTGAATACCGCAGCGCGCAGGACGTGGTGACCCAGCGCCAGGTCGAGGCCCAGCACCTGGTCAATTACGGCCGGCGCTGGTACCTGCTGGCGTGGGATCTGGTGCGTGAGGACTGGCGCACCCTGCGCGTGGACCGGATGGGCGCGGTGCAGCCGCAGCCGCAGCCGGGCCTGCATCGGCGCACCCCAGCCCCGCCGGACGTGATGGTTCGGCAGGCAGTCAGCCAGGCGCCTTTCACCCTGCAGGCCATCCTTCGCCTGGCGGGCAGCCAGGCCGAGCTGGAGGGTCGCATTCCGCCCTGGTGCGGGGTGCTGGAGCCCGATGGCGCCGACCATTGCCTGCTGCGGATGGGGGCTGAGAGCCGCGGCATGATGCTGGCCCAGATCCTCAGCCTGGACCGGCTGCCGCTGGCCCTGTGGACCTCCCCGCCGGAACTGCGGGATGAACTGGCCCAGCGCCTGGCCGGCCTGGGCCAGCTGCTGGCTGTGCCGGCGGTCACGGACTGAGCGCGGCCGCTTGGCAAGCCCGGGCGAAGCTGGGACACTCGCCGCCATGAAGGGGATACTGGGGACAACGGCGATCATCATCGCTGCGCTGACCGCTGCGCCGGCCAGCGCCGGCACCCTGTTCAAGTGCCAGGGCGCCGACGGCGTCACCAGCTATGTCAGCAAGCGAGTGCCCGGCGCGCGCTGCAGCAGCATCAGCTACACCCGCGATACCCGCCGCCCGGCTGCGCCGCGCGCGGTACCGGCCGCCGCGCCCGTGCAGACCGCCAGCACGGCCCCGGCCCCGACCCCGAGCCAGGTGGCCAGTGCCGAGCGCAATCCGGTCGCGGTAGCCGCCAGCGCTGCCAGCCCCGTCGTCGCCGCCACGCCCGCCGCTGCACCCGCGGCCAAGGCCGCCGCCACGCCGCGCGGTGGCCGCATGGTCAGTGGCCAGGTCTATTCGTACATGCAGGACGGGGTGCGCCACTACACCAGTGCGCGCCCCACCCAGGTGGCCAACCTGGGCCCGGTGCGCACCATCCGCTACAGCTTCATGGAGCGCTGCTACGCCTGCGGGGTCAACCCGCGCGTGGACTTCGGCAGCGTGCGCCTCAACACCACCGCGTTCCAGACCGAGATCGCCTCGGCTGCGCGCGAGTTCGGCGTGGAAGAAGCGATCGTGCGCGCGATCATCCATGCCGAGTCGGCCTACAACCCGACCGCGCTCAGCCGCGCCGGCGCGCAGGGCCTGATGCAGTTGATGCCACCGACCGCCGCACGCTTCGGGGTCAGTGATTCCTACGACGCCAGCCAGAACATCCGTGGCGGCGTGCAGTATCTTGCATGGTTGTTGAAGCGCTTCAATGGCGATCTGACCCTGGCCGCGGCGGGCTACAACGCCGGCGAAGGCGCGGTCGACCGCCACGGTGGCGTACCGCCTTACAGTGAAACCCAGTACTACGTGCGCCGCGTCGGCCAGCTGGTCGATCGCTACCGCACCGAATTGAGCAAGCAGTAGGTGCCGACCGTCGGTAGGTGCCGACTGTTGGTAGGTGCCGACTGTTAGTCGGCACGCCTTACAAAGATTGTTGCAATGCGTTGTGTGGCGCGAGACGGTTCCGCTACACTCGCCCATGATTCAATGCGGCTCTGGCCCCCACCGGATCCGCTGGCAGCCTTAAAGCTACCTAATCAATATCGGAGTGCCGGATGGCCAACGATGGGGTACACGATCCAGTCAACACCGGACGTCGGCGTTTTCTTTCTGCCACCACAGCCGTGGTGGGCGCCGTCGGCGTCGGATTCACCGCAGTTCCTTTCATCAAATCCTGGAACCCCAGTGCCCGCGCCAAGCTTGCCGGCGCACCGGTGGTGGCCGACATCAGCGCCCTGCAGGAAGGCCAACGCCTGATCGTGGAATGGCGTGGCCAGCCGATCTGGATCGTCAAACGGTCCAAGGCGATCCTGGATGCACTGCATGGGCTGGATGGCCGTCTCAAGGACCCCGAGTCCGGCGAGAAGGACCAGCAGCCGGACTACGTGCTCAAGCAGAACCCCGAGCTGCGCTCGATCAAGCCGGACATCTCCGTGCTGGTCGGCCTGTGCACGCACCTGGGCTGTTCGCCTGAAATGGTCGCCGAGATCCGGCCCGAGCCCTACGACCCGCAGTGGAAGGGCGGCTACTTCTGCCCCTGCCACAAGTCGCGCTTCGACATGTCCGGCCGCGTCTTCAAGGACGTGCCGGCGCCGATCAACCTGAAGGTGCCCGCGCACCATTACCAGGACGACAACACCATCATCATCGGTGTCGATCCGCAGGGGGCAGCCTGATGGCCAATATCCTCGCCCGTACCGCCAGCGGCGTGGCCGACTGGGTCAACGCCCGCGCGCCGGGGCTGATGCCGGTCTACCGCAAGCATGTCAGCGAGTACTACGCGCCGAAGAACTTCAACATCTGGTACTACTTCGGTTCCCTGGCGCTGCTGGTGCTGGTCAACCAGATCGTCACCGGCATCTTCCTGACGATGCACTACAAGACCAACGCCGTCGAGGCGTTCGGTTCCATCGAATACATCATGCGGGACGTGGAGTGGGGCTGGCTCATCCGCTACATGCACTCCACCGGGGCCTCGCTGTTCTTCATCGTGGTCTACCTGCACATGTTCCGCGGGCTGCTGTACGGCAGTTACCAGAAACCGCGCGAACTGGTGTGGATCCTCGGCATGCTGATCTACCTGGTGCTGATGGCCGAAGCCTTCATGGGCTACGTGCTGCCGTGGGGCCAGATGTCGTTCTGGGGCGCGAAGGTCATCATCTCGCTGTTCGGCGCCATACCGGTCATCGGCAACGGCCTGACCGAGTGGATCATGGGCGACTACCTGCCCAGTGACGCCACGCTCAACCGCTTCTTCGCCCTGCACGTCATCGCCCTGCCGCTGGTGCTGCTGCTGCTGGTGGTGCTGCACCTGGGGGCACTGCACGAAGTGGGGTCGAACAACCCTGATGGGGTGGAGATCAAGAAGGGGCCGAAGGGCAACCGCTGGTCGCCGAACGCCCCGGCCGACGGCATTCCCTTCCACCCGTACTACACGCTCAAGGATGGCGTCGGTGCCGGCTTCCTGCTGATCATCGCGGCCTTCATCATCTTCTTCGCGCCGGCCTTTGGTGGCCTGTTCCTGGAGCATGACAACTTTACCGAGGCCAACCGCCTGGTGACGCCCGAGCACATCAAGCCGGTCTGGTACTACACGCCGTACTACGCGATGTTGCGGGTGGTGCCCAACAAGCTGGGCGGCGTGCTGGTGATGTTCTCGGCCATCGCCATCCTGTTCCTGGTGCCGTGGCTGGACCGCGCGCGGGTCAAGTCCTACCGCTACCGCGGCCTGCTGTCGAAGGTGCTGCTGGGGGTGTTCGCGGTGTGCTTCGTCTGGCTGGGCGTGATCGGCTCCGGCCCGGGCACCGATGCGCACGAAACCTACGTCGGGCGGGTGCTGACCTTCCTGTACTTCGCGTTCTTCATCACCATGCCGCTATGGACCAGGTTGGACAGGACCAAGCCGGTACCGGAGAGGGTGACCACCCATGACTGATCGCTGGATGGTCCGGTTGGCCCTGATGGCCACCCTGATGCTGGGCAGTTTCCTGGCCTCCGCCGCCGAGGGTGGCACCAAGCTGCTGCAGTCCGGCAACGACCTGGGTGACCGCGCATCGCTGCAGCGCGGCGCGCAGCTGTACATGAACTACTGTTCCGGCTGCCACGCGCTGAAGTACCTGCGCTATTCGCGCATGGCCCAGGACCTGGGCCTGAGCGAGGAAGAGGTGATGGCCAACCTCAACTTCACCGGCTCGGCGATCGGTGACCCGATCCCGGTGGCGATGCCCAAGGAACAGGCCGAGAAATGGTTCGGCAAGATGCCGCCGGATCTCAGCCTGATCTCGCGGGTACGCGGCAGCGACTGGATCTACACCTACCTCAAGTCGTTCTACCTGGACAGCAGCCGTCCGCTGGGCTGGAACAACGCCCTGTTCGCCAACGCGTCCATGCCCAACCCGTTGTGGGAGATGCAGGGCCTGCAGCACGCGGTGCACGGCAAGCCCGAAGCGCCGGGCATGGACCCGCCGGTCACCGGCCTGCGCCTGGAATCGCCGGGCAACGTCGATGCCGGGCAGTACGACCAGGCCGTGCGGGACATCACCAACTTCCTTGAATACGCCGGTGAACCGGCCGCACTGAAGCGCCAGCAGCTGGGCGTGTGGGTGATCCTGTTCCTGGCCCTGCTGACCTTCCTGCTGTACCTGCTGAAGAAGGAATACTGGAAGGACGTGCACTGATTCTGCGGCCGGCCATGCGCAAAGCCTATTGGCTTTTGTGATGGTCGGTTGCACACTCGGGGAGGAGTCGACCGCCGGCACGGTGCTGGCGGCGCCGATGCGGCAGGCGGTCTCCTGTCGTAGGAGAGCCTTTGATGGCGGCGAGCGTACGCATGCGCAATACACTGACGCTGTTTTCCTCGAACGATGATGTCCTGTGCCACCGGGTACGCCTGGTCCTGGCGGCCAAAGGGGTCAGCTATGACTTCGTTCCTGTCGACCCGCAGAATCCGCCTGAAGATCTGATCGACCTCAACCCCTACCACTCGGTGCCGACCCTGGTCGAGCGCGAGCTGGTGTTGTATGCCGCCTCGGTGGTCAGCGAGTACCTCGACGAGCGCTACCCGCATCCGCCGCTGATGCCGGTCGATCCGC
This sequence comes from Stenotrophomonas sp. ZAC14A_NAIMI4_1, assembly GCF_003086915.1. Classification (NCBI taxonomy): domain Bacteria; kingdom Pseudomonadati; phylum Pseudomonadota; class Gammaproteobacteria; order Lysobacterales; family Lysobacteraceae; genus Stenotrophomonas; species Stenotrophomonas sp. ZAC14A_NAIMI4_1. The sequence continues at coordinate 3,115,805 of NZ_CP026002.1, read as the reverse complement.
TCTCGCGTGCGCGCATCCGCCTGGCCATGCTGCGCATCGAACACGACTGGGTGCCGCAGGTGCAGGCCATCCAGCTGGGCAACAAGACCCAGGCCGAGGCCGGCCGCAAGCGGCTGAAGGAGCTGCTGACCGCCTCGCTGCCGCTGTTCAAGGCCAGCAAGTTCTTCCTCAACCCGGAAATGAGCCTGGCGGACTGCGCCATGGCGCCGATCATCTGGCGCCTGCAGTCGCTGGACGTGCCGCTGCCCAAGGATGGCAAGGCCATCGAGGATTACGGCAACCGCATCTTCCGCCACCCCGGTTTCGTCCGCAGCCTGACCGACCAGGAAAAGAAGCTGCGCGACCTGCCGGGCTGAGCCTGGCGGCCGCATCCCGTCTGCATGCCCACCGGCGTGCAGGCGATCCGCCCCGGCAGGGGCGTCGGGCGCGTACACTTCACGCATGACCGACGACTTCTTCCACATGACCAGCCACCGCCCGTACCTGCTGCGGGCGCTGGTGGAATGGATCAACGACAACCAGCTGACCCCGCACATCCTGGTCGACGCCGGCGTTCCCGGCGTCCAGGTCCCGCCTTCGGCGGTGAAGGATGGCCGGGTGGTGCTCAACATCGCCGAGCGCGCGGTGGTGCAGTTGATGATCAACAACGAGATGGTGAGCTTCTCGGCGCGCTTCTCCGGCACCAGTTATCCGGTGCAGGTGCCGATCAGCGCGGTGCTGGCCGTGTACGCGCGCGAGACCGGGCAGGGCATGGCGCTGCCGGACGATATTCCGGGCACCGAGCCGGCACCGGCCAGCGACGAGCTGCTGCATGAGGGCGAAACGCCGTCAGGCGACACGCCGCCGGACGACCGGCCGCCGACCAGCCCGCCGCCGAAGGGTCGCCCGACCCTGCGCGTAGTGAAGTAACGGCAGGTGCCGACCGTTGGTCGGCACTTCCTCATGCAACGGTGGGTGCCGACCGTTGGTCGGCACGCCTTTACCGCTTAGACATCCTCTGCATCCTCGACATCCGCGCGGATCTGGCTGATCCGCGCCGCGCCCGGGCCGGTGAACGAGATCAGCTGGTCGCCGCGCAGCACCATGCGGCCGACATGGCGATCAATGCCGTCGTAGGAATACTCGAACTTGAAGGTGCGCTCGAAGCCGAGCCGGCCATCCTCGCCACGCGACAGGCGCATGCCGGTGGCGTGCACCGCCTGGTCGAGCCACTGCACATCGGCGGCGCGGCACGCATTGCGGCCCAGCTCAACGGCACGTTCGGCCGCCGACCGCGCGGCGTTCCAGAAGAAGTAGACGATGCCGCCGGCGATCAGCAGCAACAACAGGGTAGGCATGGCGTCACGCGTGCAGGTTCGATCCCGCAAAGATGGCGGCGAACGTGCAGCGGATCAAGCCACCCCCCTCATTGTCCATTCGGGGGCGGTGCGACCGGCAGCGGTGCGACCCGCGACGCAGGTGCGGTCAGCTGCAGCAGCGCGGCCCAGTCCTGGCGGTTGAAGCTGCACTCATCCTCGCGGCCTGGCGTGCAGGCGGGTTCGACGCCGGTGCTGCTGCGGTCGCGTGCCGGCGGCAGCTGGATCAGGCCCGTGCGGTCCAGCTGCAGCAGGCGCATGGCCACGGTGTTCATCACGTTGCCACCCACCAGGTACAGGGTCTGGTCGCCGCCGAGGTTGGCTGCCACCACCACTTCGCAGTGTGATTTCCAGTGCCCGACCGAGCCGTTGGCCAGCGCCTGCACCAGCCCGCTGTAGCTCAGCGTGCTGCTGCGGTCGCGCAGGAAGCACAGCAGGTCGCCGGGTGCCGGCTTGGCCGTGGCCGGGTCCACCAACCGGTACGGCACGCCGGACGGCCCGGCCTGGTAGGCCGCGCGGATGTAGTCGATATGCCGCGGCGAGGTGGTGAAGCCGGGCACGCCAGCGCGGGTCATCACCCAGGAAATGAAGGCGGCCGACCACGGGTTGTCCACGAGGAAGGCGCGGCAGTCGCTGTCGGTGTAGCGCGTGCCCAGCGGCGCCAGGCAACTGCAGGCGCCGGGAATGTTGCCCATGGCATTGAGCGTGCCGCTGTCGCGCCAGTAGCTGGCCACGCGTTGCCAGGCGATCAGGCCGTTGTCGGCCAGGTGCTCGCTTTCCGCTTCGGTGACGCTGAGGCTGGCCGCGCGCCCGTCGCGATCGATGAAGGGGCGGTACCACAGCCGGTGTTCGTTGCAGGCGGCGTTGCGGATGGAGATGGCCAACGGACTCAGGCCGAAGCGCGGAGGTACGTCGCAGGCTTCGGCGGCGGCGGCTGACAGCGGCGCGGCGGCCAGCAGCAGGCAGGCAGGCAACAGCATCCGGCGCATGCGCGGCTCCTGTGGGGGATGGCCGCAGCGTCGCAGTGACGTCGTGAACGCAGGGTGTGAGAACGGAATTGAACATGGGGTCAGATCCCTTTTCCAACGGAAAAGGGATCTGACCCCGGATCTACCCTCAGCCCGGCGGCGGCCCCAGCTTCAGCGACAGGTCGATGGCCTGCACGTGCTTGGTCAGTCCGCCGATGGAAATGCAGTCCACGCCGTCCTCGGCAATCGCGCGCAGCCCGTCCAGGCCGACGCTGCCGGATACTTCCAGCGGAATGCGGCCGGCGGCGATGCGTACCGCGTCGCGGCGCAGCGATGCATCGAAGTCGTCCAGCAGGATGCGCTCGCAGCCCGCCTCCAGTGCCTGCTGCAGCTGGTCGAGGTCTTCCACTTCCACCACCAGCGGCAGCGACGGCCACTGCTGGCGCGCGGCGGCCACGGCGGCGGGCAGCGAGCCGGCCGCGCGGATGTGGTTTTCCTTCAGCATCACCGTGTCGTACAGGCCGAAGCGGTGGTTGTCGCCGCCACCACAGCGCACGGCGTACTTCTGCGCCAGGCGCAGGCCGGGCAGGGTCTTGCGGGTATCGAGAATGCGCGTGCCGGTGCCGGCCACCGCAGCCACGTAGCGGGCGGTGGTGGTGGCGGTGCCGGACAGCGTCTGCAGGAAATTGAGCGAGGTGCGTTCGGCGCTGACCAGGCTGCGGCTGCGGCCGTGCAGCAGGGCCAGCACCGTGCCGGCGGCGACGCGGTCGCCCTCGGCCACGCGCCATTCGATGCGCACCTGCGGATCCAGGGCGCGGTGCGTCGCGTCGAACCAGGGGCGGCCAGCGATCACCGCATCCTGCTTGCACAGCAGGTAGGCGCTGTCGGCCTGGTCGGGCAGCAGGGCGGCGGTGACGTCACCGCTGCCCAGGTCCTCGGCCAACGCCCGGGCGACATCGGCCGCGACGAGGGCCGCATCCGGCGTCGGCAGGGCGGTCATGCGGCGGGGAAGTCGGCGATCTGCGCGGTCGGGATGGCCTCTTCGGCCAGCAGCACCGGAATGCCGTCGTCCACGCGGAACACCTGCTTGCGGTCGCGGGTCACCAGCGCCTCGCGCAGCGGCTGGGCCAGCGGGTTGCCATCGGCCTTGTTCACCGAGCCGGCGGAAATGGCCTTGTTGAGGGCTTCCAGGCCCTTGCCATCCAGCAGGGACAGGGGCTGGCGGGTGTCCGGCGACACCAGCAGGTCAAGCAGCTTGCGATCCATGGTTCTTCGTCTTGCGTGGAAGACGGCTAGAATACGTCTTTAAGGCAGGTGACGGCCAATGACCCCCAACCCGATCGCGCCGCTTGTCGGCATCGTCATGGGTTCCCGCTCCGACTGGGAAACCATGCAGCACGCCGCCCAGAAGCTTGAAGCCCTGGGTGTTCCGTTCGAAGTGAAGGTGGTCTCCGCCCACCGCACCCCGGACGTGTTGTTCAGCTACGCAGAAGAAGCGGGCCCGCGCGGCCTGCGCGCGATCATCGCCGGTGCCGGCGGGGCTGCGCACCTGCCGGGCATGATCGCCGCCAAGACCGCCGTGCCGGTGCTGGGCGTGCCGGTGCAGTCCAAGGCCCTCAACGGCATGGATTCGCTGCTGTCGATCGTGCAGATGCCGGCCGGCATCCCGGTCGCCACCTTCGCCATCGGCAACGCCGGCGCATCCAATGCGGCGCTGTTCGCTGCGGCGATGCTGGCCAGCGACCAGCCGGCCATCGGCCAGGCGCTGGAAGCGTTCCGGACGCGCCAGACCGAAGATGTCATGGCCCACGACGATCCGCGCCAATGAGCCTGACCGTCGGCATCCTGGGCGGCGGCCAGCTCGCCCGCATGATGGTACTGGCGGGTGCACCGCTGGGGCTGCGCTTCGAGCTGTACGACCCGGCGGCCGACGCCTGCAGCGGCCCGCTGGCGCCGCTCACCATGGCCGCCTTCGATGACCGCGAGGCACTGGCGGCGTTTGCCGCCAAGGTCGACGTGGTCACCTTCGATTTCGAGAACGTGCCTGCCGACAGTGCGCAGTGGCTGGCCGGGCAGGTGCCGGTCTATCCGCCGCCGTCGGCGCTGGCCGTTGCGCAGGACCGGTTGAGCGAGAAGACGCTGTTCCAGCAGCTGGGGATTCCGCTGCCGGCCTTCGCCGACATCCGCAGCCGCGATGAGCTGGCTGCCAAGGCCGCCGAATTCGGCCTGCCGTGCATCCTCAAGACCCGCCGCCTGGGCTACGACGGCAAGGGCCAGTTCCGCCTGCGCAGCGAGGCCGACATCGACGCGGCATGGGACGCGCTGGGTGCCCAGGTCGAGCGCACCGGCCTGATACTGGAGGGTTTCGTCGCCTTCGAGCGCGAAGTCAGCGTGGTCGCCGTGCGCGGCCGCGACGGCAGCTTCCAGGCCTGGCCGGTTACCGGCAACTGGCATGTCGATGGCGTGCTCTCGGCCAGCGTGGCCCCGGCCGTGCTGTCCGACGCCGAGCATGAGGCGGCGATTGGTTATGCGCGCCGCGTGGCCGAGCACCTGCAATACGTGGGTGTGTTCGCGCTGGAGCTGTTCTGCCGCGATGGCGAGCTGCTGGCCAATGAGATGGCGCCGCGCGTGCACAACTCCGGCCACTGGACCATCGAAGGCAGCGAGACCTCGCAGTTCGAGAACCACCTGCGGGCCGTGCTGGGCCTGCCGCTGGGCAGCACCCGCATGCTCGGCCATGCCTGCATGCTGAACTGGCTGGGCGCCATGCCCGATGCGGCACCGGTGCTGGGCCAGGCCAGCGGCCACTGGCACGACTACGGCAAGCAGCCGCGCGACGGCCGCAAGGTCGGTCACGCGACCCTGCGCGACGATGATGCCAACGCGCTGGCCGATGCACTGCTGCAGGTCGGCCTGGAGCTGGACCGCCAGGACCAGGTGGCCCCGGCCGTACACGCGTTGCGCAACGGCTGATCCCGGTAATGCCGGCGCCGGGATACCCGGCGGCACGCACCCCCGGTAGTGCCGGCCGCTGGCCGGCAACGCCCGCCAAGGTGGGCATCTACGGTAGCGCCGGGCCATGCCCGGCGGCCCGCAATGCCGGCAGCTGCCTCAGCGCAGCTGGCTCTCCGCGAATTCCCAGTTGACCAGTTGCCAGAACGCTTCCAGATAGCGCGCGCGCTCATTCTGGTAGTCGGTGTAGTAAGCGTGTTCCCACACGTCACAGCACAGCAGCGGCGTGCTGTCGCCGGTCAGCGGCGTGCCCGCGTTGCGGGTCGCCTGGATGCCGAGCTGGCCGCCGGGGTGCTGCACCAGCCAGACCCAGCCGGAACCGAACAGGCCCAGCGCCGCGCGGTTGAACTCCTCGCGTAGGCGCTGGCCGTCGCCAAACTGGCGCTTGACCAGTTCGCCCAGCCGGCCCTGCGGCTCGCCGCCGCCGCGCGGGCGCAGGCATTGCCAGTAGAAGCTGTGGTTCCAGGCCTGCGCGGCCGCATCGAACAGCTTGCCCTGGGCCTGGCGGACGATGTCCTCCAATGTCGCTTCTTCCCATTCCGTGCCGACGATGGCGGCATTGACCGCATCCACATAGGCGCGATGGTGGCGGCCGTGGTGCAGCTCCACGGTCAGCGCGGACAGGTGCGGCTGCAGGGAGCCGGGAAGGTAGGGCAGGGCAGGCAATTCGACGGGCATGGACAGGTTCGTGGCCAGGGGACGGCGGCAGCCGGTTCCATCGGCTTACAATGGCGGCTACCGTGGGCAGTCTAGCCGACCACTGCGGTCGGTTTGTCCGGCGAAGCAAGGAGTGAGGTGTGGCGGTAATGCAGCAAATCCAGGCCGAGGTGGATCGTTACCCGCTCGTGCTGTTCATGAAGGGCACCCCGCAATACCCGATGTGCGGCTTTTCCAGCCGTGCCGTGCAGGCGTTGATGGCTGCCGGTGCCGTCGCCCTGCGTACGGTCAACGTGCTGGAGGAACCGGAGATCCGCGCCAACCTGCCGCGCTTCTCCAACCTGCCGACGTTCCCGCAGCTGTTCATCAACGGGGAGTTGATCGGCGGCTGCGACATCGTCATGGAGCTGTTCGAAGCCGGCGAGCTCAAGCGCATCGTCGAAGAGGCCACCCAGGGATGAGTGCCTGGCCATCGACGTCGGCGACCGATGCGGCGCTCGATGGCCGTCCGTTGCAGGACCGCGTGGTGCTCATCGCCGGTGCCGGTGGCGGGCTGGGCAGTGCCGCAGCCGTCGCGGCCGCCGAAGCCGGGGCCACCGTGGTGCTGATGGGCCGCAAGCCGCGGCGGCTGGACCGGGTCTATGCCCAGGTGCAGGCCGTGGGCCCCGAGCCCCTGCTGTATCCGCTGGACCTGGAAGGCGCCGGCCCCGATGACTATGTCGAGCTGGCCCAGGCCCTGCAGCGTGAGCTGGGGCGGCTGGATGGCCTGCTGGTCTGTGCCGCGCATTTCCCCGGCCTGACCCCTTTCGAGCTGGCCGACCCGGCCAGTTTCGCCCGCGCCGTGCACGTCACCCTGACCGCCCCGGCGTGGCTGGCCCAGGCCTGCCTGCCGCTGCTGAAGCAGCGCGACGACGCGGCCCTGGTGTTCGCCGTCGATGCACCTGAAAGGGTGGGGCAGGCCTATTGGGGCGGCTACGGCGCAGCCCAACACGGGCTGCGCGGGCTGATCGCCAGCCTGCATGATGAACTGGGCCGCAGCCCGGTCCGGGTCAGCGGCCTGTATCCGGGCCCATTGCGTACCGCCCTGCGCGCCCGTGCCTATTCAGTTGACCAGGATCCGGCCGCCCAAGGCCCGGAAAAGGCCGCCGCAGCGGCCGTTGCGCTGCTTTCCGCCGGCGGTGCCGCTTGGCGCGGGCAGGTACTTGACGCCAGTCACACTACTGACGCGAGTTAAGTGGACGATAAGACGGAATGAAGGTTCCGTCACGAACTCGTTGCGATCCCGTGCCGTTTGTCGCACAACCGTCACAATGAAGGCGTAGCGTGTTAATCTAGTGTTAACCGTTGCGGCAGCTGCCGTTCACGGTAGGGAACCCCAGATAAATGTCCAGTCAGCCGCCCGCAAGGCTGGTTGGATGCGCTTTTTTTCCGCCATCGCCAACTCGCATCGAGGCTACCGAAAAATGACCCACCCACTCCGGATGTCCAAGCTCACCCTTGGTCTCGTGGCTGCACTCGCCGCCGCCCCCGCCTTCGCCCAGAGCACCTCTGCCGGTGTCGGCGGCCAGGTCATCTCCCGCGCCGGCCAGCCCGTCGCCGGCGCCGAAGTCACCATCACCCACACCGAGTCGGGCACTATTTCTCGTGCCACCACCGATGCGGCCGGTCGTTACAACGCCCGCGGCCTGCGCGTTGGCGGTCCGTACTCGATCACCATCACCAAGCCGGGTGAAGGCACCAAGACCGAAGATGGCGTCTACCTGGGCGTGAACCAGACCGGCACCATCAACGCCACCCTGACCGGTGACCTGGCCGCTGCCACCAACCTGGACGCCGTGCAGGTCACCGCCGTGGCCGCTGGCTCGGAAGTCTTCAGCGCCACCAAGATGGGCTCGGGCACCAACCTCAGCCAGCAGCAGATCGAAGTTGCACCGTCCATCGGCGGCAACATCCAGGATCTGATGCGCCTTGACCCGCGCGTGACCTTCATCGACCGCGCCTCGGGCTCGATCTCGGCCGGTGGCCAGAACCCGCGCTTCAACTCGATCAACATCGACGGCGTCTCGGCCAGCGACACCTTCGGCCTGGAAGGCAACAACATGCCGACCCGCCGCCAGCCGGTCGCGATGGAAGCCATCGAAGCGCTGGACATCAACCTGTCCAACTACGACGTCAGCATCGCTGCCGCCGCCGGTGCCACCGTCAACGCGGTGACCAAGTCGGGTACCAACGAATTCCACGGTTCGGTCTACGGCACCTACCGTGACGGCGACTGGTTCGGTGACAACCCGGAAGGCCAGCCGTTCAAGGGCTTCACCAAGGAAGAAACCTACGGCATGACCGTGGGCGGCCCGATCGTCAAGGACAAGCTGTTCTTCTTCGCCAACTACGAGAAGTTCAAGCAGGCCGCACCGGGCGCCGACCTGAGCGGCACCGCGCTGGGCAAGGCCAACCCGCAGTTCACCATGGCCGACGTGACCCGCGCGCAGCAGATCGCCCAGGGCTACGGCATCAACGCCGGTGGCCTGGAAAGCAACGGCGACACCGAGATGGAAGAGTACGCGCTGAAGCTCGACTGGAACATCAGCGACAACCACCGCGCCAACTTCCGTTACAGCAAGATCGACCAGAGCAAGCTGCGCATCAACGGCATGAGCACCAGCACGGCCTCGCTGAGCTCGTACTGGTACCAGCATGACAAGACCAACGAGAGCTACGTCGCCCAGCTGTTCAGTGACTGGTCCGACAACTTCTCGACCGAGTTGAAGGCTTCGTACCGCGAGTACTCGGCGATCCGCAACGTGCCGACCGACGCGCCGAGCATCCGCATCTATTTCCAGGGCACCGAGACTGCGCCGACGGGTGACTCGCTGTACCTCGGTACCGAAGTCAACTCGCAGGACAACATCCTGCAGACCAAGGCATGGAACTACTACGCCGCCGGCACCCTGACCCTGGGTGACCACGACGTCAAGTTCGGTGCGTCGTACGACACCAACGACATCTACAACTACTTCGGTTCCAACTCGTGGGGTGCCTACACCTTCTACGGCCTGGACAATTTCGCCGCTGGCCGCTGGAGCAGCTACAACTACAACCCGGAACGCACCCCGGGTTCGATTCCGGCTGACTACAAGTTCAGCAACCTGGCCCTGTTCGTGCAGGACACCTGGTATGTCAACAGCAACCTGACCCTGACCATGGGCGTGCGTGCCGACCGTGCTGACACCAGCCCGGCCCCGGCCTACAACGCCACGGCGTCGGCCTTCTTCGGCAACGACAACAGCAAGGTCCTGAGCAACAAGTTCCTGGTGCAGCCGCGCTTCGGCTTCAACTACACCTTCGACACCGAGCGTCCGACCCAGCTGCGCGGCGGCGTGGGCCTGTTCCAGGGTGACGCCCCGCAGGTGTGGCTGAGCAACAGCTACTCGGCGACCGGCTTCAACAACTCGGTCTACACCTTCAACCGCAACGACCCGACGCTGCAGTTCAGCCCGAACAAGGATGGTCAGCCGGTCCCGACCACCCCCGGCTCGAACCGCCAGAACGTCAACTTCGTCGGCAGTGACTTCAACATGCCGTCGGTCTACAAGGCCAACCTGGCCTTCGACCACGAGCTGCCGTGGAATGGCATCGTGGCCTCGGCCGAACTGCTGGTCACCAAGGTCAAGGACGCGCTGTACTACAAGAACCTGAACCTGGGTGCGGTGCAGCAGGTGGGTCCGGATGGCCGTGATCTGTACTACGCGACCGCGCGCAACGGCAATCTGTGGATCAACGACGACGCACGCGCCGGCCGTAACCGCAGCTACGACTCCGTGTACGAAATTGCCAATACCGACAAGGGCCGCACTTCGCAGTTCACCGTGTCGCTGAGCAAGCCGTGGTCGGAAGCCAGTGACTGGTCCTGGAACCTGGGCTACACCTACACCGACGCGACCGAAGTCGGTTCGCTGACCAGCTCCACCGCCAGCTCGGGCTGGGGCTACCAGTACGCCTTCAACGCCAACAGCGAAACCGAGAACACCTCGCGTTACCAGATCCGTGACCGCGTGTCGGGCTCGCTGAACTGGAAGCACAAGTTCTTCGGCGACTACGAAACCAAGGTGGGCCTGGTGTACGAAGGCCGCAGCGGCCGTCCGTACAGCTACGTCTACGTGAACGACGCCAACGGCGACAGCCGTTCCGCGAACGACCTGTTCTACGTCCCGAACCCGGGTGACGTGCTGTTCGGCGACATCGACAGGAACACCGGCAAGTTCACCGCGAATGCCGAAATGGAGAAGTCGTTCTACGAATGGCTGGCCAACAACCCGCAGCTGGCGAAGTACGCAGGCAGCTATGCTCCGGCCAACGGCTTCCGTACCGGCTGGATCAACACCTTCGATATCCGCGTCAGCCAGCAGCTGCCGGGCTTCATGAAGGGCCACAAGTCGGAAGTGTGGGTCGACATCCAGAACGTCGGCAACATGCTGAACAAGAAGTGGGGCAACATCTACGACTACGGCTTCTTTGCTGATGCACGCGTCGCCACCCTGCAGGGCATCAAGGACGGCAAGTACGTGTACAACTACCGTGGCGCGGACGCGCCGGCGGTGGCCAACAACGACGCAGACGGCTTCGACGTCGGTGTCTCGCAGTGGTCGGTGCAGCTGGGCTTCCGCTACCAGTTCTGATGAACTGAGGTAGTTGCTGTACATGGAAACGGCCGGGGAAACCCGGCCGTTTTCCGTTCAGGCGAAAGTCCTTGCGGTGGTGCAGGCAGGGGCGTAGCATGCGCTCTCGTGCGCGGCGCAATACGCCGCTTGGCGGTCCCGGAAAGGCGAACGCGGGCAGCACATATCCAACGGTCGGGTTTCCCGGCCGTTTTGCTTTTTAAGGGGGCGGCAGTACAGTCGGAAACCTTGAAGGAAGCGAAAAGTTGGATATGACGACGAACGAAAAAGCAGCCCGCGCGCTGCCGGTGCAGGATGCGCGGATCTACCCGCGCGGTGGGCTGGATGTGCTGTCGCGGGCCGAGGTCGCGCGCCTGCGCGATGCCTCCGGTGGTGGCATGCACGAACTGCTGCGCCGCTGTGCGCTGGCGGTGCTGACCAGTGGCAGTGCTTCGGATGATCCGCGCGCGGCGCGTGATCTCTACCCTGATTTCGACATCCAGGTGGCGCAGCAGGATCGCGGCGTGCGCATCGACCTGGTCAATGCCCCGGCGATGGCCTTCGTCGATGGCGAGATCATCCGCGGCGTGGCCGAACTGCTGTTCGCCGTGGTCCGCGACCTGGCCTACATGGCCATCGAGATGGGCCCGGCCTACGCGGCCGAGCTGGAATCTTCGGAAGGCATCACCAACGCGGTGTTCGGCCTGCTGCGCAACGCGCGCATCCTCAACCCGGGCGATCCGAACCTGGTGGTCTGCTGGGGCGGCCACTCGATCGGCCGCGACGAGTACCTGTACACCAAGCAGGTCGGTTACGAGCTGGGCCTGCGTGGCCTGGACATCTGCACCGGCTGCGGCCCGGGCGCCATGAAGGGCCCGATGAAGGGCGCCACCATCGCCCATGCCAAGCAGCGCAAGACGGTCACCCGCTACATCGGTCTGACCGAGCCGGGCATCATCGCGGCCGAGTCGCCGAACCCGATCGTCAACCACTTGGTCATCATGCCGGACATCGAGAAGCGCCTTGAGGCCTTCGTCCGCATCGGCCACGGCATCATCGTGTTCGCCGGTGGCGTCGGCACCGCCGAAGAGATCCTGTACCTGCTCGGCATCCTGCTGCGCGAGGAAAACAAGGACCTGCCGTTCCCGCTGATCCTGACCGGCCCGACCGTGGCTGCGCCGTACTTCGAGCAGATCGACCGTTTCATCCGCCTGACCCTGGGCGACGCGGCGGCCGAGCGCTACGAGATCATCATCGGTGACCCGGTGGCGGTCGCCCGCAAGATGGCCAGCGGCATCAAGCAGGTGCGCGAGCACCGCCTGGCGCAGAAGGATTCGTTCTTCTTCAACTGGTCCATCGAGATCCCGTGGGAGTACCAGCAGCCGTTCGTGCCGACCCACGAGGCGATGGCCGCGCTGGACCTGCACCACGGCCGCGCCCCGCACGCGCTGGCGGCCGACCTGCGCCGGGCGTTCTCCGGCATCGTGGCCGGCAACGTGAAGGAAGACGGCATGCGCCGCATCGAAGAGTTCGGGCCGTTCCAGATCCATGGCGACGCGGACATGATGCAGGCCCTGGACGCGCTGCTGCGCGCCTTCGTCGAGCAGCGCCGGATGAAGATCTCCGGCGAGTACCAGCCCTGCTACCAGGTGCTGGCCTGACCGACTGCCCGGGGTCGGATCCCCGAAGGGGCTCCGCCCCCTTCCGGGGGCCGCCGGAAGGGCACGGCGTGTCAACGCTTTGACGCCCGTCGCCCCGTTCTGACCGTTCATCCTGCCGCCGCTTGCCGGCGGCAGCCGGGTGCGCCATCGTGGCCACCAACACGCTGGGGAGCGTTCCATGTCACTACGCCGGTCCAAGGGCTTCACGCTGGTCGAGTTGATGGTCACGCTTGCCGTGGTCGCCATCCTGGGCACCATGGCGCTGCCAAGCTTCCAGAGCACGCTCCGCTCCAACCGCATTGCCTCGGCGGGCAACGAGGTTACCGGCCTGCTGTCGCTTGCGCGCAGCGAGGGCGTCCGCAACAAGCGGGGTGGCGGGGTCTGCGGCAGTTCCGACGGTTCCAGCTGCGATGGTACCTGGAGCGCAGGCATGCTTGCCTGGTCCGACGTGAACGGCAATGGCACCCTCGACTCCGGCGAGACCGTCCTGCGCTTCGTCGCGATCTCCTCCGATTCGGTCACCCTCAGCGGTCCCGCCGCCGAGATCGCCTTCGACAACCGCGGCCGCCTCGTCGCCGCCCCCAGCCGGACGGTCACCATGCAGCCCGTCAAATGCGGCAAGGCGGTGCTGCGCCGTACCCTGACCGTCAATGCGGCGGGCCAGATCAATTCCACCAAGGCCGCCTGCCAATGAGCCGTCGTCTCCCTTCCTTCCCGCGGCGCCAGGCCGGCTTCAGCCTGCTGGAAGTGCTGATCGCCATCCTGGTGCTGGGCTTCGGGCTGCTGGGCTTCGCCATGCTGCAGACGATGAACGTGCGCTTCGTGCAAAGCTCCAACTACCGTACCGAGGCCACCAACCTCGCGTACGACCTGCTGGACCAGATGCGCAGCAACCGGTACCAGTCCGGCTGGTACACCAGCGCGTCGTTCGCGGCAGATTCGGTGAAGACCGCGCAGTGCAGCCGTCCGACCGGCGATGCCGTCACCGTGGCCAAGAACATCGCGCGCTGGCAGTGCCAGGTCGTGCAGGCCCTGGGCGAGGGCGCAAGTGCCACCGTGCTCAACAACAATGGCCGGGTGACCGTGGGTATCAGCTGGGGTGACCAGCGTTGGGATGCAAGCAATCCCGACACCAAGACCACCTTCACCCTGGAGTCGCAACTGTGAGCCGCTCCATTCCCTTCCGGCGTGCGATCGCCGGCATGTCGCTGATCGAAATGATGGTGGCCATGGTCATCGGCCTGGTGCTGATGCTGGGCGTCATCCAGGTCTTCGTGGCCTCGCGCACGGCCTCGATGCTGGCCGAAGGCAATGCGCGCGCGCAGGAGAACGGTCGCTTCGCGCTGGAGTTCCTGCAGCGTGACATCCGCATGGCCGGGCATTTCGGTTGCGTCAACGACCAGGCCCATTTCATCAAGGGAGAGGGCGATCCTCGCGTCAGTACCGGCGCTGCGACGGGCTCGGGCCACCCCCTGGATTTCAGCGTCAGCGTGCAGGGCTATGAAGCGACCTCGACCGGGCCGGGCACCAGCCTGACCCTGGGTGGTACCTGGAGCGGCGCGGAGAAGCTGCCGGCGTCGATCACCAAGCTCAACCCGCGGGCCGGCAGTGACGTGCTGGTGCTGCGCTACCTTGCGCCGGAAGGCGTGCCGGTCGCCACGCTTGCAACGGGCTCGGACAGCACGGTGGGCTTCGATTCGACCCTGGGGAGCCGCCTGACTGAGAATGGCGTCGCCACGCCTCTCCTGTTCGGCGTTGCCGACTGCAGCCATGCGGACGTTTTCAAGGGAACCTATGCTGCCGGCAGCGTCAAGGTGACCGGGCTCGACCTGGGGCGCTACGTGACCCAGCCCAGTGGGCAGACCATGATCTACCGCGCCGAGTCGGTGGTGTATTTCGTTGGCACGTCGGCGACCACGGGCGAACCGGCGCTGATGCGGGCCCGGGCCGATGGCGGCAATGACTATGCTGCCCCGGAGGAGCTGGTCGAGGGCATCGAGAACCTGCAGGTGCTGTATGGCCTGGACCAGACCACCAACATTTCCAGCGTGACTCCGCCACTGGGCCACATCAGCACCCAGGTCACGGCCACGGGCGTGACGTCCGACGCCGATGCCACAGGTGCGGCGCAGTGGCGCCGGGTCGGGCTGGTGCAGGTGGGCATCCTGGCCCGCAGCCCGCTTTCGACCACCGCCCCGGCCCCGTCAGCGGCGTTGAACTACCCCTCGGCGCTCGGCGTCTCGTTCGCTCCGGCCACCACCCCTGATGGGCGCTTCCGGACCACCTACGAATCCACCATCGCCCTGCGCAACCGTCTTTTCGGGAACTGAGCCATGCACGCACGCGCCCCAATGCGCCCAATGCGCCCGATGCCCCGCAGCCAGCGTGGCGCGGTGCTGTACGTCTCGCTGATCATGCTGATCCTTCTGGCATTGATCGGCATCGCCGGAATGCAGGTGGCAGGCATGCAGGAAAGGATGGCGTCCAACTACTACGCCACCAACGTTGCATTCCAGAATGCCGAAGGCATGACCCGGCGCAGCGAGCAGGCCATCGAAGCCATTGCGAACCGGACGACGGCGCCGACCGGCGCGCCGCTGGTGAGCACCGACATCCAGCAGAACTGCGACGTGGCCTTCGATCCGGTTGGCTGGGGGCGCGGCAAGACCACGGCGACGCATGAATCGGTGAATGTCCGCCGTATTGATGCCTGCATCATCGGTGGCGGCTCGCTGGCCATGGGTGATCCGCTTGACCCTGTCACGCCCGTCTACCAGATCACCACCTTCGCCAACGATGCCGTGACGGACCCCACGTCCACCGCGGCGATCGATACCGTCTTCAAGCTCTGAGGCCCGCCGGCATGTCCCGACGCACTTCCAGGTTCATCGCTGCAGCCGCAACGGCCGTCCTCGCGGTTGGTGGCTATTTCGTCTACAACATTTTCGCCGCCCAGGGACAGGGCGCGCTGGCGCAGGCGCCGCTGAACAATACCGCGTCGGTGCAGCCGGCCTTCATCATGGCGGTGGACGACTCGAACTCGATGACGTTCGAGCGCATCTTCCGTGGCGGCGACGGGCGCATGCAGTGGACCGGCAGCAGTTTCTTCAGCTCTGCGGGCCAGTTCTACAACGTGGGTGAAGGCTGCGCCAATGCCTCCACCGATTGCTTCGTCTACCTGTTCCCGCATTCGGGCTTCAACAGCTCCTACTCGCCGGGTCGTGCCATCCCGCCGCTGGATGTGTTCGGCTTCGCACGTTCGCCGACCTACAACGCCGGCTACTTCAATCCGGCGGTCACCTATGATCCGTGGCGCCTGCCGACCACCGACACCTCCACCACCAACCTGTGGGCGCCTGCCAGCACCACGGCGGCGCGTGCCGATCCGCGCAGCAGCACGTATGGCACTTCGTTCAGCACTGCCTACAACGTGACCTACAACCTGGAAGCGGCCAACGGCCGCGCGGTCAACACCGAAACGTTCGGCTTCATGAAGGGCATGGTCATCCCCAAGGGGACGTTCTATGCGACTTCGTCCGAGGTCTGCAACACCACCCGCCGCGTGGGTCGAGTGGATGTCTCCAACAACGACGGCCTGTTCACGACCCTCGGTCTGTTCGTGGAGATGCCGGCCAACTTCACCATCCAGGCGGACTGCCAGGTTGCCATCCGCTACTTCCCGGCCACCTTCTACCTCCCCTCCGCCAGTCCGGCGCCGGCCGGCTACAAGACCGCAGACACCAACCGGCCGGTGATCGCCAACGCCTGTGGGCCCGGCTGCGACATGCGCCGGTATGAAATCCGCTCGAGCAACTACGACACCGGTTACGCCGACGCCATCCGCAACTACGCCAACTGGTTCCAGTACCACCGCAACCGCATCCTGGCGATGGTTGGTTCCTCCTCGCACGCCATGGGCGGGGTGGAGAACATGCGCGTCGGTTACTTCACCATCAACAACCGCACCGACGTGACGATGTACGACGTCGCGACCCAGCGTGCGTCGTTGTTCACCCAGATCTACGGCCTCAAGCCGAACGGTGGTACGCCCAACCGACAGGCCGTCGCGTACCTCGGTGAGCAGTTCAAGCGTACGGGCACGGGTGCGCCGGTGCTGCGTGCATGCCAGAAGAACGGCGGCATGCTGTTCACCGATGGCTATACCAACGTCGGCAATTCGGCCGATGGCTACGGCAATGCCGACTCGACAGGCAGCACGCTGCTGCCGACGCTGCCGTTTGCCGACCAGTACAGCGGCACCATTGCCGACATCGCGGCCAGCTACTACGCCGGCAGCAATACCCCGCTGCGTCAGGATACGGGCTTCGCCCAGGGGCTGGTGCCGGTTCCGGACCAGTGCGCGACGCTCAACAAGAGCACCCCGGACTGGAAGCGTCTTGACTGCCAGAAAGACCTGCACATGAATTTCTACGGCGTGACGCTGGGCGCCGAGGGCTTGATCTACGACGTCAATACCGCCGCCACCGACGATCCCTATGCCAATCCGCCGAACTGGAATGCCAATGGGGATCCGCTGCAGGGCGACGACGGCCGCGTCATCGATGAGCTGTGGCACGCTGCCGTCAACACTCGTGGCGAGTTCATCAATGCCAAGACTCCCAATGATGTGACGCTGGCCATGCGGCGCGTGCTGGAAGCGGTGAGTGCGGGCGGCTCGCCTTCGGGCACCTTCGCACTGACCGGCGCACGCATCGGTACCGGCTCGCTGACGGTGTCTCCGCACTACGACGTGAAGAACAACGGTACCGACTGGTCCAGCAAGCTGACGGCGAGCCGGGTGACGGTGGATGCCGCCCGCAGCGCGGTCTTCACCCCGATCTGGGAAGCCAGCACGCAGCTGCCTGCCGCGACAGCGCGCAACGTCTACTTCGACGACGCCGGCACGGTGAAGAAGTTTGGTGGCACGACCATCTCCCTGGCGGGCCTGTGCGGCCTTTCCAATACCCTCTACCCGCAGCAGTCGCTGTGCACCGAGTCGCGCCTGACGGGGCTCGGCGCCACGGCCGACAGTGCAGCCAAGTACCTCCTGGGTGAAACCTCGGGTGAGGTCCGCAACGGCGGCAAGCTGCGCGACCGCACGACGACCCTGGGCGACATCATCAATTCCACGCCCGTCATCAGTTCGCCGATCGATGATTTCGGCTACCGCGCTCTCGGTGATCCCTACAACACCAGCTATACCGCATACCTGAACTCCAAGCGGACCGACAAGCGGTACATGGTCTATGCAGGCGCCAATGACGGCATGCTGCACGCCTTCGACGGCGGCATGAACGGTGCGGGCACGGTCGGCGGCAATGGCGGGCGCGAGAGTTTCGCCTACATCCCGGCCACGTCGTACCAGCACATGGGCAACCTGCTGCTTCCGTACGATCCGCGGGACAACGCGCAGACCTTCGTCCACAAGTATTTCGTCGATGGCCCGCTGGCCGTCGGTGATACGTACTACAGCAGCGCATGGCACACCACGCTGGTAGGTACCACCGGTGCGGGTGGTCGTGGCGTGTTCGCACTCGATGTGACCTCGCCCGACAGCTTCACCGCCACCAACCGCCTGTGGGAGATCAACGACTTCAGCAGCGATGACACCGTCAAGGCGAACATCGGTTACGTCCTGGGCAAGCCGGTGATCGTGCCGGTGCGCACATCCGCTGGCGCAGTCAGCTGGAAGGCAGTCTTCGGCAACGGTTACTCGAGCTCCAGCGGCAAGGCGGTGCTGTTCGTGGTCGACATCGGCACTGGCAGCGTGCGCATGATCGAGGCGGTCGAGGCGGCCAGCAATCCTGTCATCACCGGCCGCAATGGCCTGGGCAACATCGTCGTGGTCGACCGGTTCAACAACGGAACGCTCGACGCCCAGGGCAAGCCGCTGCCCGTCCGCGATGGGTTCGCCGATACGGTCTATGCCGCCGACCTGAAGGGTGCGGTGTGGAAGTTCGACCTCACCTCGACGGCGACGTCGGTTACTGTGCCCGCATTCACCACCGGGACCTACGTTGAATCCGGTTCCACCTATCGGCAGCCGATCACCGGTGGCCTGCAGGTCGCATCCGGCGAGAACGGCGGCGTGCTGGTGATGCTCGGTACCGGCAGCTTCTCGTTCTACGACGACACCACGCCGGCATCCAACTCCCAGGTGCAGAGCCTGTACGGGTTCAACGACACATCCAGTGGCGTGATCACCACGACGCTGACCCGCACCTCGCTTGCGCCGTTCACGGTCAGCACCATCACCGCCTCCGATGGCACCGTGTCGCGGACGCTCACGGCGGGTAACCGTCCCACGACCTTGCGTGGCTGGTCCATCGACCTGCCGGCCGGCGAGCGGTTCGTCGGCTACCCGGAACTGGCATCGGGCATCCTGTTCATGCCCACCTACGCGCCCCTGACGCAGGCCACGGGCTGCAGCACCTCCGGCACCAACTGGCTGTTCGGCCTGAACCCGCGTACCGGTGTAGGCGCGCTGGCCGGCGTGCGCTATGGCGCGATCTCGGGCAAGGCGATGGCGGCCAGTACCGCCGGCATTCCGCTGGATACGGGTGGTACCGCGCCGGTGAAGGATGTTGGCGTCTCGGTCGTGCCGCGCCTGCAGTCACCGATCAATCCCAACGATGGCACCACTGCGCCTGCGGTGCCTGGCACGGCGGGCTGCTGGATGGTCGTGAACGTGGCTGGCGCTGCGCCGATGTACATTCCCTATCCCTGCGGTCGCCAATCCTGGCGGCAGATCCAGTAACGGAGAGTCCTGATGTCTTCAAGCCTGACGCAGGTGATCGCCCGCGCACGCGCCCCGCACCTGCGGTCACGTGGCTTCACCCTGATCGAGCTGATGGTCGTCCTCGTGGTGGTCGCCATCCTGGCGGCAGTGGCGTACCCGTCCTATACCGACCAGGTGCGGAAGTCCCGCCGGGCGCAGGCCAAGGCCGATCTGGTGGAGTACGCGCAGATGGCCGAGCGGTCGCATACGGTGAACAACACCTACACCGCGTTCCGTTTCAGCAACACCACGACCAGTACCCAGTCGCCGCGCGAAGGCGGCACGGCGTACTACACGGTGACGATCAGTGGCACCTCGCAAAGTGCGTTCACCCTGACGGCCACGCCGCAGGGCACCCAGGCGAAGGACAAGTGCGGCACCCTGACGGTCAACCAGGCCAACGTGAAAACGCCCATCGCCAGCAAGGTGGCCGGCTGCTGGTGAAATGAAGGTGTTGCATCCCCTGCGTTGACCGTCTAGAATGCGCCTCCCCGCCCGAATAGCTCAGCCGGTTAGAGCACTTGACTGTTAATCAGGGGGTCGTTGGTTCGAGTCCAACTTCGGGCGCCAGATTCGAAAAAGCCGCGAGAAATCGCGGCTTTTTTCGTTGCCGGCCGGCCGCGGGTTCAGCACTCCGCAGCTGATTCGGCGCGCTCGCTGCGCACCCGGCCGGTGACGTTGACGACCACGCGGCTGTGCTCACGCCCGTCCACGCACAGCACCAGGGACTGGTTGGTTCCCGCGTTGCGCCCGTCCGGAAGAAACTGCACGTGCGGACGGTACTGGCTCGATAGGACGTGGACGCGATCCGGCTGCCGCTCGCGGACATTCATCACCTTGCCCGGCGCGGCCGAAGCCCACGGGGCATCTTCCGTGCGTACCAGCCAGCCGTGGCTCCACTGCGGGTTGCAGGTCATGCCATCCAGCGAGCCGCAGACCGTCACCCGCCTGCGCTGGGTGATGGCCGTGCTGCGCGCAAGCGCCAGGCTGGCGGTGAGTTCGGCGCGCAGGGTATCGGCGCGCAGCCGCGCCACAAGGCGTTGCCACGGGCTCCAGCCGACAGCGAGCAGGACCGCGAGCAGCAGGACCACCAGCAGCAGTTCCATCAGCTGGAAACCGGACGCAGGGCGGGGCGGGCGATGCAGGGAGCGGCAGGGCTTCATTGCTTCAGCCTGAACCTCCGCCTGCCATGCCCGCCATCAGCATCGCGCGCAGTGCGGGGCAGGGGGTTTCCTCAACCGGCCGTCACCGAACCGGCCGCTATAATCATCATTCCCGGGACCTGGCAATACCATGAGCGACAGTTTTCAACTCGTCTCGCCGTATTCACCGGCGGGCGACCAGCCCAACGCCATCGCGAAGCTGACCGATAATTTTGAAGCGGGCATCGCCAAGCAGACGCTGCTGGGCGTGACCGGTTCGGGCAAGACCTACACCATCGCCAACGTCATCCAGAACGTGCAGAAGCCGACGCTGATCATGGCGCCGAACAAGACGCTGGCGGCGCAGCTGTACGGTGAGTTCAAGGCGTTCTTCCCGCACAACGCGGTGGAGTACTTCGTCAGCTACTACGATTACTACCAGCCCGAAGCCTACGTGCCGTCGTCGGACACCTTCATCGAGAAGGACAGTTCGATCAACGAGCACATCGAGCAGATGCGCCTGGCGGCGACCAAGACGCTGCTGTCGCGTCCGGACGCGATCGTGGTGGCCACCGTGTCGGCCATCTACGGCCTGGGCGCGCCGGAGGACTACCTGTCGCTGCGCCTGATCCTGTCCAAGGGCGAGCGCATCGAGCAGCGCGACCTGATCAACCACCTGACCCAGCTGCAGTACACGCGCAACGAGTACGAGCTGCAGCGCGGTACGTTCCGCGTGCGTGGCGAGGTGATCGACGTGTTCCCGGCCGAATCGGACAGCGAAGCCCTGCGCATCGAACTGTTCGATGGCGAGGTCGAGAAGATCACCATGTTCGATCCGCTCACCGGCGAGACGATCCGCAACATGCAGCGCTTCACCGTCTACCCGAAGACCCACTACGCCACCACGCGCGAGCGTGTGCTGGCCGCGGTGGAGACCATCAAGGTGGAGCTGAAGGAGCGCCTGGAGCAGCTGTACGCGGAAAACAAGCTGGTCGAGGCGCAGCGCCTGGCCCAGCGCACCCAGTTCGACATCGAGATGATGGCCGAGGTTGGCTTCTGCAACGGCATCGAGAACTACTCGCGGCACCTGACCGGCAAGAACGCCGGCGAGCCACCACCGACCCTGTTCGATTACCTGCCGCCGGATGCGCTGCTGGTCATCGACGAATCGCACGTGACCATTCCGCAGATCGGCGCGATGTTCAAGGGCGACCGCTCGCGCAAGGAGACCCTGGTCGAGTTCGGTTTCCGCCTGCCGTCGGCGCTGGACAATCGTCCGCTGCGCTTCGAGGAGTGGGAAGCGCGCTGCCCGCGTGCGATCTACGTGTCTGCCACACCCGGCCCGTATGAGTATCGGGAAACCGGCGAGGACATCACCGAACTGGTGGTGCGCCCGACCGGCCTGATCGACCCGGTGGTGGAGATCCGCCCGGTCGGTACCCAGGTCGATGATCTGATGAGCGAGGCCAACGAGCGCATCAAGGCCGGTGACCGCGTGCTGGTCACCACGCTGACCAAGCGCATGGCCGAAAACCTGACCGAGTACCTCACCGAACATGGCATCCGCGTGCGCTACCTGCACTCGGACGTGGATACGGTCGAGCGCGTGGAGATCATCCGCGACCTGCGCCTGGGCAAGTTCGACGTGCTGGTGGGCATCAACCTGCTGCGCGAGGGCCTGGACATGCCCGAGGTCTCGCTGGTGGCGATCCTGGATGCGGACAAGGAGGGCTTCCTGCGCTCCACCGGTTCGCTGATCCAGACCATCGGCCGCGCCGCGCGAAACGTGCGCGGCAAGGCCATCCTGTACGCGGACAAGATCACCCGCTCGATGCAGGCGGCGATCGACGAGACCGACCGCCGCCGTGCCAAGCAGGTGGAGTACAACGAGGAGCACGGCATCGTGCCGCGCTCGGTGGCGCGGCCGATCGTGGACGTGCTGGAAGGCGCGCGTTCGGACGCGGCCGAGAAGGAGTCCCGCAAGGGCAAGGGCAAGGGCAGGGCGGTGGCCGAGGATGCGGCCGATTACCGGTCGATGTCGCCGGCCCAGCTGGCCACCCGGCTCAAGGCGCTGGAGCAGCAGATGTACCAGCACGCCAAGGACCTGGAGTTCGAGGATGCCGCCCGCGTGCGTGACCAGATCCGGCAGCTGAAGGAGGCCAGCCTCGGCTGAACACGGCAGCGCAGCAATCTTCACAAAAGTGTTGCGCTTGCCCGTCGTCATCCGTAATATACGCGGCCTGCACCGACGCAATCGCGGAGATGCAGAAGCAAAACGGGCGGTTAGCTCAGCGGTAGAGCACTACCTTGACATGGTAGGGGTCACAGGTTCGAACCCTGTACCGCCCACCACGAAGTCCCTTCCAGAGGGGCTGTCGTGACCTGAAAAGCCCGGCCCTGGCGCCGGGTTTTTACGTAGCAAGGCCAGCCTTCGGGCGGCAGGAACAAGATGGGCGGTTAGCTCAGCGGTAGAGCACTACCTTGACATGGTAGGGGTCACAGGTTCGAACCCTGTACCGCCCACCACCTGGCTCCCGGCATTGCCGGTGAAGCGGTGGAAACAGGAAAGCCGGCCCGATGGGTCGGCTTTTTTGTTGCGCGGCGTCCGGCGCTCAGAACTGGATCATGCTGCACATCCGCACCGGTCGTTCGCTGCGCACCAGGCCCTTGTCCGCACGGCACTGGCGCACGCGCTCCTCGGCCTTGCTGCGGCAGTCCGGGCACAGCGCGGCCAGCGCGCTGTCCTTGCCCTGTGCTGCCGTGCAGACGCGCTCGACGTGGGCGACGCGTGCCTCGCTGGCGCGCCCCGGCGAAACAGTCTCGCCCATGGCATTGACGAAGCGATAGTCCGCGAACGGCTGCGGCAGCGCGCATTCCTGCCGGGTGCTTCCCACATACGCCGCATCCAACTGGCGGCGCAGCTGCGCACCCTGCCGATCACAATCGGCGGCCAGGGAGCGCGATGCGGCAGGCGACAGCTGTGGGTGCACGTAGACCGGGCGGGTACGCATCTCGCTGCCGAACGGGCAGCAGGCCGCAAGCAGCACGACGGCAGGCAACAGCAGTGCACGGGCAACGATCCGGGTGTTCATGGCGCATCCTTTCGACAGGGCACCATGCTGTCACCGGGCGTGCCGGTCAGGATGAATCGCGGCTGGCGATCAGTGTGCGGCCGGTGTGCCGACACTGAAGCGATGACGCAGCTGCCAGTGGCCCTCGACCTGGTGCGCGATGCCCAGTGCGTGAGACCTTCCACCTTCGGCGCGTTCCCAGCGCAGCACGCTGTCCTGGCGCAGGCGCAGCTGCAGGCAGAGGTCGTCCTTGCTCGCCGGGGCCAGTCCGGTGGCAGGCGCCTGGCCGGCCTCCACGCCGCCGGTGCCGACGCTGGACAGGACCGCGTGCAACAGCAGCAGGGCAAGCATCGGCATGGCGCGGTGCTCCGGACAGGGGAGCCCAGCGTGTCACCGGGGCAGGCGGACCGGAACCGGCATGCGACGAAGCCGGGAAATGCGCGTGCCAAGGGCTGGCAGCGCGGATGAATCCGGGCGCTGGCGGCCTGATCCGCGCCGGAGGGGTCTTGCGGCGTGGGTGGGTCGTGCCGCGACGCTCAGGCCGCGGCGTATACCTGGCGCAGGTTGCGCAGCGTCGACTGGCGATGGGCCGTGGCGCAGGGCTCGTCCATCTCCAGTTCCTGCAGCCGCAGGCCGACCAGGGTCATCGACAGCGCATAACCGCGGGCTGCGTCGGCCACGCGCGACAGGCCAAGGGCGTGGCGCACCAGTGCGTCGATGTGCGCCTGGTCCGGCATCAGGCCGAGATAGGCGCGCTCGGCACTGTCCAGGTCAGGTGCCCGCAGGATCGCGTGCGCATCGGTGGGGAAGGAAACGGAGGCCATGGGGGTGTCCTTGTCCGTTGCAGCGCGCTCGATCAGAACGAGCGCATCAGGGAGATGAAAGCGGAGTTCTGCGCGCCGCGGCGGGCCATCGGGCTGTCCTTGACCGCATCGCCGAACCACTGGCTGGCGACCACGCCGCTGGCACGCCATTTCGTGCCCAGCGGTGTGCTCACCGCGATCTGCAGGCCTGGCGACGTGGCGCTGCCCGGGGCATAGGCGGCCAGGCCTGACCGCAGTGCTTCCTCGTCGCTGATGCCGTAGTAGTAATCGAGCAGGCGCGCACTGCTGTGCACCACGCCCACGCGCGGCACCCAGGTGAAGCGGCCGGCCTGGATGGGATAGCTGTAGTACAGGCTCGATTCGAGGCCGCCACCGTGGCCGCTGACCTCGCGCTTGACGCTGGCCGACAGTGCGCCCCAGCCGGCGCTGTACTCGGCGCTGACGCCGGCCATCGCCGACATCTGCCGGCTGTGCAGGCGGCGCAGCTGCGCATCGTTCACGTCATCGGTCTTGAAGCGCAGCGTATAAGGCGTGACCACCGCGGATACGCGCAGGCCCTCGTCCTTGTACAGGTACATGCCCAGCGAACCGGGGCTGGCGTAGAAGCGCTTGCCCTGCCATGCCAGTGCCGGCACCACCAGCGGCTTGTCATCGTAGTGCGCATAGGCACCGGTGGTCGCGCCGAAGGTGATGCCGGCCTGCACGCCCGGTGCCTGTTCCTGGGCCTTGGCCAGCAGCGGCGTGGAGAGAACGACGGTGCACAGCAGGGGGCGCAGCAGGGTACGGGACATCGGGAGCATCGAGGGGCACTTTGCAGGGAACCGCGTTGCATCCTGACGGCACAACATTGTCGGAACATTGCGCCCCGGCAATGTCCGCGCAAAGGCCTCCGAGGTGCCCGCAGGCACTATCATCGGCAGCGTTTCCGGTAGCCGAGCCAACGATGCGCATCCTCCTGGTGGAAGACGATCCCGACCTCTCCCGTGCCCTGCAGTCCGGGCTGGAGCGCCAGGGCGTGGTCGCCGATGTGGTCGGCAGCCTGGCCGAAGCGGCGCTGGCCCTGCGCGAACCCGTACATCAGCTGCTGCTGCTCGACCGCCAGCTGCCTGACGGCGATGGCGCCGGTTTCGTCGCCACCGCGCGTGCGCTGCGGCCGAACCTGGCGGTGATCATGCTGACCGCCAAGGGCACGCTGTCGGACAAGGTCGAAGGACTCGATGTCGGCGCCGACGACTACCTGGTCAAGCCGGTGGCGATCGAGGAACTGATGGCGCGGATCCGCGCGGTGTCGCGGCGGCCGTCGGCGATGGTGACCCCGAGCCTGCGGCTGGGAAACTTCGAGTTCGATTTCGAATCGCTGCAGGCGCAGGTGGGCGGCCAGCTGCTGGCCCTGCCGAGGCGGCAGGTGCTGGTGCTGCAGGCGCTGGCGATGCGGCAGGGGCGAACGGTCACCCGCAGTGCGCTGGAGGCGGCGGTGTACGGCTTCGATGATGAGATCCAGTCCAACGCACTGGATGCGCACATCTCCAAGCTGCGCAAGGCGCTGCAGCAGGCGGGTGCGGGCGTGGAGATCCACGTCATCCGTGGCGTCGGCTACCTGCTGGCGGAGACCTGAGATGGCCAGGCAGATCCGTTCGATCACCCTTGGCCTGGCGTGGCGCCTGTTCCTGGCACAGGCATTCACCGTGTTGTTCGCGGTGGTGGCGCTGATCCTCACCTGGGGTGACAAGGAATCCTGGGGCATGGACATGTTCACCGCCGAGGACGTGGCCAAGGCGGTGCACAGCCAGGGCGCGCACCTGGTGCTGGACGAGCCGCGCTGGCAGGTGTTGAACGAGCGCGCCGGTGGCAACCTGTGGTTCGTGGCCGTCGATGACCGTGGCCTCTGGCTGGAGCGTGGCAAGGTGCCTGCGCTGCACGCGCCGCTGCTGGCGCGACTGCCGGCACTGGGTGCCACTGAAGTCGGATCGCTGGTGCCGCCCTATCTGGATGTCGCGCGGGTGATGGTGCGCAACGAGGACGGCCGCCGCATCACCGTGATGGCCGGTGGCGCACCGAAGGGCGGGCTGGTGGATGGCGCGCTGATGGTGCTGCGGCTGATCGGCTTCTGGTTCTTCCTGCCGCTGATCGTGGTCACCCTGCTGGTGATGCCGACGGTCATCCATCGTGCAATGCGCGGTGTGCGCAGGCTGGCGCAGCAGGCCAAGGAACTGGACATCGGCCAGCCCGGCGCGCGCCTCGACGAACAACTGGTGTCCACGGAGGTCGCGCCGCTGGTGGGGGCCTTCAACGATGCCATCGACAAGGTGCAGCAGGGCTACGCTGCGCGTGACAAGTTCCTCGCCGATGCGGCGCATGAACTGCGCGTGCCGATCGCGGTGGTGCAGGCACGGCTGTCGCAGCTGCCGCAGGGCGAACTGAAATCGCAGCTGCTGACCGACGTCGCGCGGCTGGGCAACGTTGCCGAGCATCTGCTCGATCTGCAACGCCTGGACCGCAACGTCAGCGCGCTGCAGCGGGTGGACCTGGCCCACGTGGTGCGCGAATCGGCGGCCGAGCTGGCGCCGCTGGTGGTCGGCGCGGGGTACGGCTTCGAAGTGGATGCACCGGATGAACCGGTGTGGATCCAGGGGGATGGCCTGGCGCTGGGCCGGGTGATGGCCAACCTCGTGCACAACGCCATCGTCCACGGTGGCGGCCGCGGCATCATCTGCGTGCGCCTGGACGCGCAGGGCCTGCTGGAGATCAGTGACCAGGGCGCGGGCGTGCCGGTGGGTGACCGCGAGGCGATCTTCGAGCCCTTCCACCGCCTGCGCGCTGCCGGCAGTGGCAGTGGCCTGGGCCTGCATCTGGTCAAGGAAATCGTGCAACACCACGGGGGCACTGTCAGCGTGGCCGAAGCGGTCGGCGGCGGCGCCAGCTTCCGGGTCAACTTCCACCGCGCCACCGTGCGCCGCTGACGTCGCCCACAGCAACGCGCGGGCTTGCCTGATAGGCAGGCCTGGCGCCGCACGGCGACGCTGCGCCGATGCGTACCGTTGCCGTGATTGCACGCCTGCTGGGCCCCGCCTGCGCCGCCGCCCTGGTGCTGGGTGCGCTGGTGTGCGTGCTGCTGCCGGCGCTGCCGCCGCGCTGGCTGTGCATCAGCCTGGTGCTGCTGGCCCTGCCGGGCTGGGCATGGCCATGGCGCGGACGGGCGCTGGCCGCGGCCGTGTTCGGCCTGGCCTGGGCCAGTTGCCACGGGCACGTGGCCCTGCAGCAGCAGGTGCCTGCCGCAACAAAGGCGCAGGATGTCCTGGTGCGTGGCCGTATCGTCGAGTTGCCGCAGGTGCGCAGCGACCACAGCCGTTTCCTGTTCGATGTGGCCGAGGCCGAAGGGGCGCCAGCGCTGCAGGGGCGGCGCCTGCAGGTCAGCTGGCATGATCCGCGCCGTGCGGGGACCGTCGATCCGCTGCGGCGCACGCTGCGTGCCGGCGCGCATTGGGAGTTGCCGCTGCGCGTGCGGCCGCCGCGCTCGCGGATCAATCCCGGCGGCTTCGATGGCGAGCGCCACGCGCTGTTGCAGGGCCTGGCCGGCAGCGCCAGCGTGCGTGTGCCTGGAGGCGCGCGCCAGCTGCGTGCCGCGCACGGCCTGGCCGCATGGCGCGAGCGCTGCAGCGCCGCCATTGCCGTGCAGGTGCGCAGTCCCTCGGCGCGATTCGTGCAGGCCCTGGCGCTGGGAGATACCCGTGGCCTGACCGATACCGACTGGGAGCAGCTGCGCGCGCTGGGCCTGACCCATCTGATCGCGATCTCCGGCTTCCATGTCGGTCTGGTTGCTGGCTTTGCCGCCCTGCTGTGCGCGGGCCTGTGGTGGCTGTGCCCGGCACTGGCACGTGCCTGGCCGCGCCCACAGGCCGCTGCCTGCGCCGCTGCATTGGCCGCTGCGGGCTATACGCTGCTGGCGGGCAGCGAGCTGCCCACCGTGCGTACCGCGCTGATGATCGCTGTCGTGGCGCTGGCGCGCGCCAGCCGGCGGCCATTGGGCACGGCGCCGGCGCTGTCGTTGGCGGCGGCGGTGATGCTGCTGCCGGCACCGCTGGCGGTGCTTTCGGCAGGGTTCTGGCTGAGTTTCGGCGGTGTGCTGTGGCTGCTGTGGTGCCTGCCGCAGCGCCCGCCCGCTGGCATCGGCGGCATGCTGCGCGCGGCGCTGGCCGGGCAGGGCGTGGCCAGCGTGGCGTTGCTGCCCCTGGCGGTGGTGCTGTTCGGCGGCACGTCGTGGCTGGGGCCACTGCTGAACCTGCCGGTCATTCCCTGGTGGAGCCTGCTGGTGGTGCCGCTGGCCCTGCTCGGCACCGGCCTGCAGGCGCTGCATGAGGGGGCGGGCGCGTGGCCATGGCGCGCGGCGGCCTGGTTGTTCGATCTCAGTTGGGGGCTGCTGCAGCCCGTGGCGCAGCACCCGAAGGCGATGTGGTGGCTGCCGCAGGCACCCGGCTGGGCGCTGCCAGCGGCCTTGGCGGGGGTGTTCTGGTGGCTGCTGCCGCGCGGCGCCGGAGGGGGCCTGGCGGGCGTGCTGCTGTGCCTGCCCCTGTTGTGGCCGGCCGTGCCCGGGCCGCGGCACGGCGAACTGGAGCTGCTGGTGCACGACGTGGGGCAGGGCGCGGCGGTGCTGCTGCGCACGGCCTCGCATGCGCTCTGGTACGACGCCGGGCCACCCGCCGGCGAGGGCCAGGAGCGCGTCCTGCTGCCGGCCGTGCGCGCACTGGGGCAGGCGCCGCCGGTGCAGCTGCTGCTCAGCCACGATCATCTCGACCACGCTGGCGCTCTGCCGGCCCTGCGCGGCGCGCTGCCGGGCCTGCAGGTGCTGGCCCCGCCGGGCAGCCCGGTCGAGGGCGCCCGGCCCTGTGCCCAGGGCCTGCGCTGGCAGTGGGATGGGGTGGACTTCCAGGTGCTGCACCCGCCGCCCGATGGCAGCGAGCATGACAACGAGGCCAGCTGCGTGTTGCGGGTGGCCAGTGCGCACGGGGTGGTCCTGCTACCCGGTGACATCGGCCGCCGGGCCGAACAGCAGCTCTTGCAGGCCGGACCTGCGGCACTGCGCGCCGATGTGGTGCTGGTGCCGCACCATGGCAGTGGCGGCAGCTCGACGGCGGCCTGGGTGGCGGCGGTGAAGCCCCGGCTGGCGGTGGTTTCGGCCGGCCACCAGAACCGCTTCGGCCACCCGAAACGTGACGTAGTGCTGCGCTGGCGGGCGGTGGGGGCGGAGGTGCTGAACACGGCCGAGTCCGGCGCCATCCGCGCATGGCTTGGCGCACAAGGGCTGCAGGTGCGTGAACAGCGTATCCACGCGGCCCGGTGGTGGGATGCCGCTGGGCGGGCGCGGTCGGCTGCTATCCTATCGCCGATCGAACAAGCGGCCGTTGGGCCGGAGGGTTGAAACGTGTGGGAACTGGTCAAGGCCGGTGGCTGGCCGATGGTGCCGCTGCTGCTGTTGGGCGTACTGGCTTTGGCGATCGTCCTGGAGCGTTTCTGGTCCCTGCGGCGCAATGAGGTGCTGCCGCCTGGCCTCGGCCAGGAAGTGCGCAACTGGGCCGCACGCGGCAAGCTCGACCCGGCGCACCTGCAGACCCTGCGGGCCAATTCGCCGCTGGGCGCGCTGCTGGCCGCCGCGCTGGAAGCCCGCAACCGCCCGCGTGACCAGATCCGCGAGCGCATCGAGGACACCGGTCGCCACCTGGTCCACCGCATGGAGCGCTTCCTCAATGCGCTGGGCACCATTGCCTCGGCGGGCCCGCTGCTCGGCCTGCTGGGCACGGTCATCGGCATGATCCAGATGTTCCTGGGCATCCTCGACCACGGCGTGGGCGATGTGAACCAGCTGGCCGGTGGCATCGGCAAGGCCCTGGTGTGTACTGCCACCGGCATGATCGTGGCCATCCCGGCGCTGATGTTCCACCGCTTCTTCAAGGGCCGGATCCACGGCTACGTGGTGGAGATGGAGCAGGAAGCCAGCGCGTTGCTGGACACGCTGGACGGTCGCCCGGGGGTGATGAACCCGGCACCGGCACCGGCCCCGCGCGCCGCCGCCCCTGCCACGGCCAAGGCCTGATCGATGCGCATCGGCAACGACCGATCCCAGGATGAGCCGCATATCGATCTGGTTCCGCTGATCGACGTCATCCTGGTGCTGATCATCTTCTTCGTGGTCACCACCACGTTCGACGCGCGCTCGACGCTGCAGGTGCAGCTGCCGACCGCCAGCGACCAGCAGACCAGCGAGGCGCCGCGTTCGCTCAGCGTGCTGATCAACGCCGATGGCCGCTACTTCGTCAACGACCAGGAAGTGCTGCGCACCGACGTGGAATCGGTCAAGCAGACCATCGCGTCGGTGGCCGGCAGCGACCGCCAGCAGACCGTGCTGCTGCGCGCCGACGCGCGTACTCCCTACCAGGCCGTGGTCACCGCGCAGGATGCGCTGGGCCAGCTCGGCTTCCGCCGTATCGCAATCGCAACAGCGCCAGAGGTGCGTCCATGAGTTCCAATCACGCGCCGGTGTGGCCGATCTACAAACGCCTGCTCGGCTACACCCGGGCCTATTGGGTGTTCATGGTGGCCGCCGTCATCGCGATGGTGGTCGAGGCCCTGGCCGGCTACCACTTCACCAAGCTGATGGAGCCGCTGGTCAACGACGGCTTCGTCGATCCGCAGCCGCGCGCCGCGGTGGTGCTGCCGCTGACCATCCTCGGCCTGTTCCTGATGCGCAGCCTGGCCACCTGGGTCAGCGACTACACGCTGGCCAAGACCGGCCGCAGCGTGGTGCGTGACCTGCGCGAGCAGGTCCTGGACAAGTACCTGCACCTGCCGTCCTCGCACTTCGACAGCGAAGCGACGCCGGTGATGGTCAGCCGCCTGAACTTCGATACCGAGCAGGTCACCCAGGCCAGTGCGGATGCACTGAAGACCATGGTGGCCGACACCCTGACCATCATCGCCATGCTGGTGGTGATGCTGCAGATGAGCGTCAAGGTGACCCTGGCCATGCTGCTGGTGGTGCCGCTGATCGGCGCCATCGTGTCCTACGTGGGCAAGCGCTACCGGCGCATCAGCCGCGGCATCCAGGATGGCATGGGCACCATGGCGCAGACCGCCGAGCAGTCGCTGGCCGCGCAGCAGGAAGTGAAGGTGCACGGCACCCAGCAGCACGAGATCAGCCGCTATTCGCGCCTGGCCAACCGCATGCTGGCGCTGAACATGAAGGTCGAAGTGACGCGCGCGGCCGCCTCCAGCGTGGTCCAGTTCCTGGCTGCGCTGGCGCTGGCGGTCATCGTCTGGGTGTCCACCCGCGAAGCGCTGGCCGGCAAGCTCAACGCCGGCCAGTTCATGGGCCTGATGACCTCGATGATGGCCATCATTCCCTCGCTGCGCCGCCTGACCAGCGTGCAGACCTCGATCTCGCGTGGCGTGGCCGCCGCCGAGCGCCTGTTCGGCATCATCGACATGCCGGTCGAGCGCGACGCCGGCCGCACGCCGCTGCAGCGCGCCCGCGGTGAGCTGGCCTTCGAGCACGTCATGCTGCGCTACCGCGCCGACAGTGGCATTGCCCTGGATGACATCAGCTTCGTCGCGAAACCCGGCACCGTCACCGCCATCGTCGGTCGTTCCGGCAGCGGCAAGACCAGCCTGATCCGCCTGGTGCCGCGCTTCTACGAGCCCAGCGGCGGCCTCATCACCCTGGATGGCGTGGCCCTGGACGACTACGCCCTGGCTGACCTGCGCCGCCAGGTGGCCATGGTCGGGCAGAAGGTCATGCTGTTCGACGACACCATCGCCGCCAACATCGCCTATGGCATGGAAGCGACCGAGGAGCAGATCCGTGCGGCGGCCGAGGCGGCCAATGCCTGGGAGTTCATCGCACGCATGCCGCAGCAGCTGCAGACCCCGGTGGGCGAGAACGGTGCGCTGCTGTCCGGTGGCCAGCGCCAGCGCCTGGCGATCGCCCGCGCGATCCTGCGCGATGCGCCGATCCTGATCCTGGATGAGGCCACCGCGGCGCTGGACAACGAATCCGAACGCCTGGTGCAGGACGCCCTGCAGCGCCTGATGCCCGAGCGAACCACGCTGGTGATCGCGCACCGCCTGTCCACCATCGAACACGCCGACCAGGTGCTGGTGATGGACCATGGCCGCATCGTCGAGCGTGGCACCCACAAGGAGCTGCTGGAGATGGGTGGCCTGTACCAGCACCTGCACAGCATGCAGTTCCGCGAAAGGCAGGACTGATGGCAGGCAAGGGTACCCAGACCCCGCCGTACTGGTATGACGGCAGCCCGGTTCCATTGCCGATGCGGCTGCTGGCGCCGGTCTACGCCGGCGTGGCCGCCCTGCGCCGGCGCCTGTACCGCCGGGGCTGGTTCAAGCGCCATGCGCTGCCGGTGCCGGTCATCGTGGTCGGCAACATCACTGCCGGTGGCACCGGCAAGACGCCGCTGACCATCGCCCTGGTCGAGCGCCTGCGCGCGGCCGGCTGGAAGCCGGGCGTGGCCAGCCGCGGCTACGGCCGCGAAGAGGCGGACAAGGCGCGCTGGGTCGAGGCCGATACGCCGACCGCGCTGGGCGGCGACGAGCCGGTGCTGATCGCGTGGAAGACCGGCGTGCCGGTGCGCGTGGACAGCGACCGCGTGGCTGCCGGCAAGGCACTGATCGCGGCTGGCTGCGATGTCATCGTCTGCGATGATGGCCTGCAGCACTACCGCCTGCAGCGCGACATCGAGATCGAAGTCATCGATGCGCAGCGTCGCTACGGCAATGGCCGGATGATCCCCGCAGGGCCGCTGCGCGAGCCGGTCAGCCGCGCCGACGAATGTGATTTCCGCGTGGTCAACCTCGGCCAGGCCGATGAAGCCACCGCCGCCCAGGCCTGCGGCTTCGGCCAGTGGCCGATGGCCCTGCACATCGACAGCGCGCAGCCGCTGCCCGGTGGCCGGCCGCGACCGCTGGCGTACTTCGCCGGCCAGCGCGTGCATGCCGTGGCCGGCATCGCCAACCCGCAGCGCTTCTTCGACATGCTGCGCGCGCGCGGCATCGGGGTGGTGCCGCATGCCTTCGCCGACCACCAGGTCTACCAGCCGCAGGACCTGTCCTTCGGCAGCCAGTTGCCGGTACTGATGACCGAAAAGGATGCGGTGAAGTGCCGCGCCTTCGGCAATGACTGGCACTACGCGGTGCCGCTGCGCGCCGAGTTGCCGGCTGCCTTCTGGGTGGCGCTGACCGACCGCCTGGACAAGCTGCGCCCGAACTGAGCGGCCGCGCGGCGCTTGCAATCGCCTGCCGCCGGCCGCATTCCTGCTGTATCGCGCCTGCCGAGTACCGCCCGCATGACTGAATTCGTCGTTGCCATCCCGGCCCGCTACGCTGCCTCGCGGCTGCCGGGCAAACCGCTCCGCCTGCTGGGCGGCGAGCCGCTGGTGCTGCACGTGGCGCGCCGCGCGCTGCTGGCCGGTGCTCGCGAAGTCTGGGTGGCCACCGATGACACGCGCATCGCCGATGCGCTGGATGGTCTGGCCGAGGTGAACGTGGCGATGACCGCGGTCAGCCACGCGTCCGGTACAGACCGCCTGGCCGAGTGCGCGCGCATCGCCGGCTGGTGCGACGAAACGGTGGTGGTCAACCTCCAGGGCGATGAGCCGTTCGCCCCGGCGGCTGGCATCCGGGCGGTGGCCGAGGCGCTGGTCGAAGGTGATGCGCCGATGTCGACCTTGGCCACGACCGTCGAGGATGCCCACACCCTGTTCGACCCGAACGTGGTCAAGCTGGTGCGCAACGTGCGCAACGAGGCGATGTATTTCAGCCGCGCGCCGATCGCCTGGCATCGCGATGGCTTCGCGCGCAGCCGCGAGGCGCTGCCGGAAGGGCATCGTTGGCTGCGCCACATCGGCATCTACGGCTATCGCGCCGGCTTCCTGCAGCAGTTCGCGGCGATGCCGCCGGGCCAGCTCGAGCAGGTCGAGGCGCTGGAACAGCTGCGCGTGCTGGAAGCCGGTTTCCCGATCAGCGTGGCGATCTCGCCCGAAGCCTTCCCGCCGGGCATCGACACGCCCGAAGACCTCGCTCGTGCCGAGGCCCTGCTGCAGTCCATGGCTGCGCGATGAACCTGCTGGTCGTCTGCCTGGGCAACATCTGCCGCTCGCCGATGGCCGAGGGCGCGCTGCGTGCCCGCCTGCAGGCCTCGCCGCTGGCCGGCCGGGTGCAGGTCGATTCGGCTGGCACCGGCGACTGGCATGTGGGTGAGCCGCCTGACCGGCGCGCCATCGCCTGCGCGGCCGGCCATGGCGTGGACATCGCCGGCCTGCGGGCCCGCCAGCTGCAGCCCGGGGATTTTGAGCGCTTCGACTGGATCCTGTGTGCGGACGAAACCAACCTGCGCGACGCCGCGCGGCTGGCCACGGCCGCCCAGCGCGGGCGCCTGTCGCTGTACCTGCCATGGTCGGGCGGGCAGGGCGCGCAGGCGATCCCTGATCCGTATACCGGTGGCAAGGACCATTTCGAGCAGGTCTGGGCGATGGTCGACCAGGCGGCGCAGCGTGCCGTGGCACGACTGTTGCATGACGCCGACTCCGGCATAATCAGGCCATGAACGCACAGCCTGTCCAGGACCTGCCCGAGTTTGCCACCTGGCTCAATGCCGCCCCCTGCACCCTGACCGAACTGCGCGGCCGGCCGGTCGCGCTGCTGTTCGTCAATGCCGCATCGGCCTGGAGCATGCAGCGGCTGGCCGAGTTCGGCCAATGGCTGTCACGCAACCCCGGGCGCCTGCAGCCACTGGTCCTGCACGTGCCGCGCTTTGATTTCGAGCGTGACGCCGGCGCGGCCTTGAAGCTGCTGCGCAGGCAGGGCCTGTCGATGCCGGCACTGCTGGATGCCGACTGGGATGGCTGGCGCCGTTTCGGCGTGACGTCCTGGCCGACCGTCATCCTGCTTGACGCGCAGGGCCGCGAGCAGCAGCGCCTGGTCGGCCTGGGCGCGCCGGGTGAGCTGGAGCGTGCCTTGAACGATCTCTGCGAAGGCGCACCGCCGGCGCCGTCGCGGGGCGGCAGCGAACTGCATCCCGAACTGCCTCATCCGTTGCGTTTTCCGGCGGGCCTGGCGGTCAACCGTGATCGCCTGTACATCGCCGACAGTGGCCGCCATCGCATCCTGGAATGCAGCCACGGCGGGCGCGTGCTGCGCCAGTTCGGGCTGGGCACCGCCGATTTCATGGACGGCAACCTGGCCGAAGCCGCGTTCCACCGCCCGCAGGGGCTGGTGCTCGAGCGCGAGTCGCTGTACGTGGCCGACACCGGCAACCACGCGGTCCGGCGCATCAACCTGGCGACCGGCCAGGTCGATACGCTGTGCGGCAATGGCCGCCCCGGCACGCCCGTCGAGGGCCCGGTGGCGCAGCCGCGGCAGGTGGCGCTGGACCATCCGGTGGGCCTGGCCATCGCCGACAACCAGCTGCATATCGCCATGGCCGGCGACAACCGGCTGTGGAGCTTCCACCTGGGCCTGCGCAGCCTCCAATGGCGTGCCGGCAGCGGCGCCATCGACGAGCGCGACGGCAGCGGGCACATGGCCGCCTTCGCCCAGCCGACCGGCCTGGCGGTGGTGCAGCAGGTGCTGTACGTGGCCGATGCGCTGGGATCCTCGATCCGCGCGGTGCAGCTGCGTGGCGATCTCGTGCAGACCCTGGTCGGGCAGGGCACCTGGCGCTACGGTGCCGAGGACGGCCCGCGCGGGCAGGCCAGCCTGCAGTACCCGCAGGCCATCGCGTTGAGCCCGGACGCACCCGTGCTGTGGATCGCCGACACCGGCAACGGCCGCCTGCGCACCCTGCGCCTCGGCGGCGGCGATCTGGTCACCCAGCCCCTGCCGCGCCGCCTGCATGGCCCGGCGGGCCTGGCGGTGGGCGCCGGTGCGGTGTGGATTGCCGAGACCGACGCGCACGCCGTGCTGCGTTTCGACCCGGACAGCGGCGTGCTCAGCGAAGTGCCGATCAGCGAATGACCGACGTCACCGCCCCGGCCTTCGACGGCAAGGCCTTCGCGGCCCAGTTGAGCACCGCACCCGGCGTCTACCGCATGTATGCGGCTGATGACACCCTGCTGTACGTGGGCAAGGCGCGCGCGCTGCGCAACCGCGTCGGCAGCTACTTCAACGGCAGCCCGAAGAACGCGCGCATCATGTCGATGCTCTCGCAGATCGCGCGCATGGACGTGACCGTCACGCGCTCGGAAGGCGAAGCGCTGCTGCTGGAAAACCAGCTGATCAAATCGCTGTCGCCGCGCTACAACGTGTCCCTGCGCGACGACAAGACCTACCCGCATGTGCTGCTGACCCGCGAGGATTGGCCGCGCATCGCCCTGCACCGCGGCCCGCGCGCCATTCCCGGCCGCTACTTCGGGCCGTACCCGGGTGTTACCGCGGTGCGCGAGACGCTGAACCTGATGCACAAGCTGTTCAAGCTGCGCAGCTGCGAGGACAGCGTTTTCCGCAACCGCTCGCGGCCCTGCCTGCAGTACCAGATCGGCCGCTGCAGCGCGCCCTGCGTGGACCTGGTGCCGGCGCAGGAGTACGCCGAATCGGTGCGCCGCGCCACGCTGTTCCTGGAAGGCAAGAGCGATGAGCTGACCCGCGAGCTGGGCGAGCAGATGCAGGGTGCCAGCGAGGCGCTGGAGTTCGAGAAGGCCGCGCGCCTGCGTGACCTCATCGCTTCGCTGCGCAGCATGCAGACCCGCCAGTACGTGGATGGCCGCGCCGCCGACCTGGACGTGCTGGCCGTGGCCATGCAGGGCACGCAGGCCTGCGTGCTGCTGCTGGCCTTCCGCGATGGACGCAACCTCGGCACCCGCCCGTTCTTCCCGCGCACCAATGGCGAGGACAGCCCGGAAGAGGTGCTGGCCGCGTTCGTGTCGCAGTACTACATCGAATTCGAGCCGCCGCGCGAGATCCTGCTGGACCGGCAGATTCCCGACGCCGACCTGCTGGTGGCCGCACTCTCTGCCTCGGCCGAGCGCAAGGTGCAGCTGAAGTGGAACGTGCGTGGCGAGCGCGCCGGCTACCTGGAGCTGGCCAGCCGCAACGCGCAGCTGACCCTGGCCACCGAACTGAACAGCCGCAACGCGCAGCACGCGCGCAGCGAGGCCCTGCGCGAGATGCTGGGCCTGGCCGAGCCGGTCAAGCGCGTGGAGTGCTTCGATATCAGCCACACCATGGGCGAAGCCACCGTGGCCTCGTGCGTGGTGTTCGATGCCGCCGGCCCGGTGCGTGCGCAGTACCGCCGCTTCAACATCAGCGGCATCGAGCCCGGCGATGATTACGCCGCCATGCACCAGGCCATCGACCGCCGTTTCCGCCGCGCGGTGGAAGAGCAGGGCGTGCTGCCCGACGTGCTGCTGATCGACGGTGGCGCCGGCCAGCTGGCCCAGGCGCAGGCCGCCTTGGCTGACCTGGGCGTGGAGGGGGTGCTGCTGGTGGGCGTGGCCAAGGGCGTGGAGCGCCGTGCCGGCCACGAAGCACTGGTGATGCCCGATGGCCGCGAGCTGCGGCCGGGCGCGGCCAACCCTGCGCTGCAGTTCATCCAGCAGGTGCGCGACGAAGCGCACCGCTTTGCCATCACCGGCCACCGCGGCCGCCGGCAGAAGGCCCGCATGACCAGCAAGCTGGAAGACATCCCCGGCATCGGCCCGCGCCGGCGTGCCAGCCTGCTCAAGCATTTCGGCGGTCTGGTCGGCCTGAAAGCCGCCGGTGAAGCGGAAATCGCCAAGGTCGAAGGCATCAATGATGCCCTCGCCGCACGCATCTACGCTAACCTGCACGGGTTGGCCACGCCTGACCCGGCCGAGTAGAGAGAGAAGCAAGCCGCATGAAGTTGACCCTGCCCACCTGGCTGACGTTGTTGCGGATCGTGATGATCCCGGTGCTGGTGCTGGTGTTCTACCTGCCCTACACCTGGACCAATTTCGCATCCGCGGCGATCTTCGGCCTGGCCGCCATCACCGACTGGCTCGATGGCTGGATCGCGCGGCGGTACAAGCTGGAATCGGCGTTCGGCGCCTTCCTCGACCCGGTGGCGGACAAGCTGATGGTGGCCGTGGCGCTGTTCCTGATCGTGCAGGGCCACCCGACGCCGTGGATGGCGTTCTGGGCGGCGGTGATCGTCGGCCGTGAGATCGCGGTGTCGGCGCTGCGCGAGTGGATGGCCGAGCTGGGCCAGCGCGCCAAGGTGCGCGTGGCGATGATCGGCAAGGTGAAGACCACCGCGCAGATGGTCGCGCTGCTGTGCCTGCTGTATTCGGTGGCACCGAACGTGCCGGTCAACGACATCTGGATGGGCCCGCCGGTGTTCCATATCGGCGACTGGACCCTGGCCATCGCCGCGGTGCTGACCCTGTGGTCGGGCCTGCAGTACCTGCATGCCGCCTGGCCGAGCCTGCGCGAAGACGAGCGTGCCGCGCGCGAGCGTTCGCGGCAGAAGAAGCTGGGCAACTGATGAGCCCGGGGTCAGATCCCTTTCCGCAGGAAAGGGCTCTGACCCGGCGGTCGCCCCATCCACGCATGGCGTGGATCTACCGGTGATGCACCGACACATCGCGCGCCGTAGTAGATCCACGCCATGCGTGGATACGCCATGCCGAAGCGCTGCGAAAGTCCCTGAAAAATAGTGCTTGACGCCCTTCCCAGAACAGGTAGAATTTCGCCTCCCAAGCGGGAATAGCTCAGTTGGTAGAGCGCAACCTTGCCAAGGTTGAGGTCGCGAGTTCGAGTCTCGTTTCCCGCTCCAGATTCAAGAAAAACGCTCCCGCAAGGGAGCGTTTTTCGTTGTGCGGTCATCCCACCGGCAATCAGTCTTCGTCCTGCGCCGATGCACGCGAACGCATGCCGGTGATACGCGCTTCCTCGCGTGCCACCTGGCGGTCGGCAAACCACTCCTGCACGTCGCCCGCAAAGCTCGCCGGGCGCCCTTTACCCTGCACGCCTTCGGCAATCGAGGCCAGGCTTGACCGTGCCAGTTCCTCGCGCATGGCCTTCTGCGCATTGATCATCACCGCATGGATGCCGCACACCCCGCGGTTGGCCCAGCGCGGCGGACTGCCATCAAACAGCGCGCAGCGCCCACGGATTTCCTGGCAGTCGAAGAGCGCTTTCTGGCCTTCCACGGCATCAACCACATCCAGCACGCTGATGTCCTCGGGCGCGCGGGCCAGCTGGTAGCCACCGCGGATACCTCCGGTGGATTCGACGATCCCCGCCTTTTCAAGCTTGGGAAAGATCTTGGCCATGAAGGCTGCCGGCACGCCCTGCAGTTCGGCGAGGTCGCGGCTGCTGGGCCGCTGCTCCAGCGGTGGAAGCAGCCAGAGCAGGCAGTGCAGGGCGTACTCGACGCCTGTTCCGATGTGGGCCATGGGACCGGTCCAGAAAAATATAACGCGGACTATAGGGGCCTGAGTTACCCGCGGCAAGCGCACGAAGCGCCGTCCAGTGCATTGATTTCATTGGCGTTATGCCTGCGGGAGAGGCGTGTGGCGTTGCCCG
The DNA here is from genome assembly GCF_003086915.1 of Stenotrophomonas sp. ZAC14A_NAIMI4_1. Classification (NCBI taxonomy): domain Bacteria; kingdom Pseudomonadati; phylum Pseudomonadota; class Gammaproteobacteria; order Lysobacterales; family Lysobacteraceae; genus Stenotrophomonas; species Stenotrophomonas sp. ZAC14A_NAIMI4_1. Next base: position 3,076,133 of record NZ_CP026002.1, on the reverse strand, counting down.
CTGTCCTGAACGGCGGCCGCCACCGCGCTTGCGTGGCATAACGCGGACTCATATGATCCGCGTTATGTGGTGCGCCGGCGCAGCACATCCCCGTGCCCCTGCCGCCTGCGCATCGGGCTGCATGACCCGTCGTTTCCCAGAAGGATTTCTTTCCGTGTCCCAACGCATTCTTGTCATCGGCGCTGGCTTTGCCGGCATGTGGAGCGCGCTCTCCGCCGCCCGTCTTCTCGACCAGGCCGCGCGCCGTGATGTTGAGATCGTGCTGGTTGCACCGTCCCCTGAACTGCATGTGCGCCCGCGCCTGTACGAGAAGGGGCCCGAGCGCATGAAGGCGCCGCTGCAGGCGATCTTCGATGCGGTGGGCGTGCGCTACCTTGCCGGCCGCGTCGAGCACATCGACGTGGCCCGCCAGCAGGTGCAGGTGGTGGGCGCGGCGGCCGATGCGGCAGCGCAGACGCTGCACTACGACCGCCTGGTGCTTGCCGCCGGCAGCCGCCTGAACTGCCCGCCGATTCCCGGCCTGCAGCAGCACGCGTTCAACGTCGACCAGATCGCCGATGCAGCGCGCCTGCAGGCGCACCTGCAGGGCCTCGGCGAGCGCGCGCAGAGCGCAGCGCGCAACACGGTGGTGATTGCAGGCGCAGGCTTCACCGGCATCGAGACCGCCGCAGAAATGCCGGCGCGCCTGCGTGACGTGCTGGGTGCCGATGCTGCAGTGGACGTCATCATGGTCGAGCGTGCCGATGCGCTGGGTCCTGACCTGGGTGAAGGCCCGCGGCCGGTCATCACCCAGGCCCTGACTGAACTGGGCGTGTCCTGGCGGCTGGGTTCGGGCGTGGCCAGCGTGGATGCGGATGGCGTGACGCTGGAAGACGGTGAGCGCATCGACGCCGCGACCGTCATCTGGACCGCCGGTGCACGTGCCAGCGCGCTGACCGCGCAGATCCCCGGCCAGCACGACGCTGTGGGTCGCCTGCACGTGGACCGCACCCTGAAGGCGAAGGGCGTCGACGCGGTGTTCGCCACCGGCGACTGCGCGCATGCTGCCACCGACGACGACGGCAACGTCGCGATGATGTCCTGCCAGCACGCGATGAACCTGGGTCGCTCCGCCGGCCACAACGCCGCCGCTGACCTGCTCGGAGAGGCGATGATTGACTATGCGCAGCCCAAGTACGTGACCTGCCTGGACCTGGGCCCGTGGGGTGCCGTCTACACCGAAGGTTGGGACCGCCAAGTGGTGCTGTCCGGTGCTGAAGCCAAGGCGCTCAAGACGCGCATCAACACCGAATGGATCTATCCGCCCGTGGGCGAGCGTGCGGAGATCCTGGCGTCGGCCGACCCGCTGCGGATCGTGGTTGCCTGACGGTTGGTAATTTCGAGAATGGTGTCCGCGAAACGGGCGCCATTCTTCTGGATCACTCTGAGCAGCGGCGGCTAATTCATGGGCAAGCAGCATCCACTGCTGGTCGGAATCCCTGGCTTGCGGACAATGTTTTGCCGGCTCACTTCACGGAGTCCGACTGATCTCGTCGGTCGATCCTACCTTCGATGACTCGATGGCTGCACGATTGAGAGGAATGCTTTGGGCCTTCTCTTGGTCGGTTTCCAGTTGCTTGCGGAAATTCACGCTGACTGGAAGCGAGTGCGCCTTATCGGCCAATTCTTTCGTGATCAGAATTGTGCTCTTGCCTGATCCACTTGCCGCCTCATCAATTGCCAATCCATCAATATGAGTGGCTTCAACGCCACTCCAGATGTACTCGAGATAGTGCTGCTCTCGCTTCTTGAGGAAGGAAAGCAGAAGGTGAAGTGAGAGGATGAACTGCTGTCCAAGATGATCCGCATCGATGCATTCGGCTTCACTCGGAACCCTGTCTGAATTGAGATAGCTTCTGAGCGACTTCTTCACAGCGAAAGGTGGGGGTGAGCCGGTTTCGACGGTGACCCAGAGCGCATCGAGAAATGCGCGTGACGGATCTTCAGAATAGTAGGTGGTGCGTCTGAAGAGATGGGCGAGACGTTCTGTGGAGTAGAGGGCCTTCAGCAGCTCCCTTCGATGTTCTTCCAACAACTTCGGTTTCATTTTTCCTCGGCATCCCGGTGACGTGAATGGATTGCTTGGCACTATCGGTACGTATATCCAAGCCGTCCATGCAACTTGTATGAAACTCGCTTGACGCCAGGGACGATAGTGCGCTTCATCCCCACTTCACCGCCGCTCCATAGCCCCGCCACGCGCGCAGGCCACGCTGCATCTTCTTCCCCTATGTCGATGCTGCGATGCCCCACATGTCCTCCGCCTACGACCATGATGTGGGCATCGTCGGCGCAAGCTTTGCCGGTGCGGCCTGTGCATTGGCCGCAGCGCAGTACGGTCTTCGCGTCTGCGTGCTTGAACGCAAGGCAGACCCCGGCGAGCGCCTGCACACCACCGGCATCGTGGTGAAGGAGGCGATGGAACAGACCTGGCTGGGCCACATTCCCGAGCACCTGGTGCAGCGCGTCGCGCGCGTGCGCCTGTATGCGCCCAACCTGCGCAGCGTGCAGCTGCAGGCACCGGGCTACTACTTCCTCACCACTGACACCCCGAACCTGATGCGCTGGCTCGCCGCCGAGCTGCGTGCCAGTGGTGTCGATCTGCGCCTGCAGCAGTCCTTCCGCCATGCCGAAATCGATGGCGATGGCTGGCAGGTGGAGGGGGCAGGGCGGTGTGCCTATCTGGTCGGTGCCGATGGCGCCCGTTCGCGCGTGGCCCGGCGCACCGGCCTGGGCCAGGTGCGCGACCACCTCCATGGCGTCGAGCGTGAATTCGACGGGCTGCAGCTGGCGCAGGGCGATGCGCTGCATTGTTTCGTCAGCAGGCGCTATGCACCGGGCTACATCGGTTGGGTCGCACAGAACCCTGCCGGCGTACAGGTCGGTCTCGCCCTGCGCCATCAGCCGATGCAGGCGCGGGTGCCGGAGATCGATGGCTTCATCGAACACGTGCGCGACGCCGTCGGCATCGCGCCTTCATTGAAGCCATCGTCCACCCGTGCCGGACTGGTGCCCTGTGGCCTGCCTGACGGCCCGATCACCGGCCATCGGCTGATCCTCACCGGCGATGCGGCCGGTATCGTCTCGCCGCTGTCGGCCGGCGGCATCCACTCATCGTGGCGGCACGGCTGGGCGGTCGGTGATGCCATCGGCCGGCACCTGCGTGGCAAAGGACCGCCCGCCGAACAGGTGGCACGCCGGGTGGCACCCACCTTCCGCCGCAAGCGCCTGCTGCGCTGGGCGATGGACCACCTGCAGCAGGACTGGCCGGTCAACGCGCTGCTGCGCACGGCGACGATGCGGCGCGTCGCCGAGCAGATCTACTTCCACCAGCGCGGGGTACGGGCTGACTGACGTGCAGGGCGACGCTCAGGCGCTGGGCGGTGTTGCCCTGATCTTTGCCAGGCCCTTGACCAGCGACTTGATATTCTCGGGGTCACCGCCGCGATCAAGGCGGTCGGACCAGCGATCGAAGTACTCGCGGAACAGCCGGTTGCCATCATCGGTGAGGTTGTCTTTCGTGACCTGGAAGGTCTCGTTCAACGATCCATCGGCGTTGTAGGGGGATTCCAGCAGGAGCTCGTTGTCCACCAGGAAGCGCATCAGGACTTCGGTGATGTGGGTGATTTGGCGGCGGTAGCTCACGCGCTTGCTGGACTCAAGCATGGCGGGGTAGGAATATCTGATGATGGTCATGATCGATATCGTCCGGACGCTCAGCCTGCAGGCCTGCTGCGCCGCGCTTTTTCTTCCTTGTAGAAGGTCACATATCGGCGTTCCATCTCCTTGAACGTCCGGTTCCCGCCCTGTGCTTCCGCGCGCGCGAACCATTCGAAGGCCTGTTCAAGGTCGCCTATCTCATAGTGCGCCTCGCCAACATCGCTGAGCATCGTGTGTGACTTCGGCGAGCCGACCTTGAGCACCTGCTCGCTCCAGGCCAGCGCCAGTGGGTAGTCGCCCTGCTGGAACGTGATGGCGCGCAGGCGATCGGTGACGAACAGCCCAGGCATCTGCCATTGCTGCCAGTTCTCAGGAAACTGTTCCCACACCGCCAGGAATCCAGTGCGCGCCTCGTCGAGGCGGTCACGGAAAAAGTGGGCTTCGGCGGCTTCCATCAGAGCCTTCAATGCGGCACCGCCGTCGGGCAGTGTCTGGTACATCTCGAAATCGGGTTGCATGACCGAGGCCTTCTTGGCAGGGGTCAATAAAACAGGGGGCGGGCATCACCGCGCCCCGCTCTCCGGGGCGATACCGTAACACCTGGCAGGGGCTGGCCCGCCCGTGATGGACCCATGTTCAGGTTTGGCGAAGAAAGAGGTTGACGGTCCCGTCCAATCTCGGCAGAATGGCGCTCCTTCGACGCAGGTCGAACGGAATCTGCGGGAATAGCTCAGTTGGTAGAGCGCAACCTTGCCAAGGTTGAGGTCGCGAGTTCGAGTCTCGTTTCCCGCTCCAGATCAGGAAAAACGCTCCCGCAAGGGGGCGTTTTTCGTTTGCGTCGCACTCAGGCGTCGCCCCGCCACCATGTCCCGCGCGCCGGCCCTTCCGACTGTGCGTGGTGAACTGCGGAAGCAGGGGGGGGCGGGGCCGGTAGGTCATCGGCGACAGGCGCGACGGATTGAGGCTGGAATGACGACCAGCAGCGTCAGTACCTGGAGGATCGCAGCGACAACCAGCCAGTTCAGATGCACATCGCGTATGGGTGACTGGTGCATGGCTACTGCACCCCACAGGCCTGTCCATGCCAGCCATGGAACGACGCAGATCAGCAGCCGCAACCACAGGCGTCTCATGCGCCATGGTTGAGTGATCAGGCCAAATGCAATGAGTTCCGCAAGGACGATCAGGGAGAAGATGACGACTGAGCCAGCCGGGTAGGGGCTTGTCTCAGACTCGTTGTGGAGCATCTGCCAATGATCTGGCTGGAAGCCGGCCCGTATGAGGGCGAAGACCAGCAGGACCCAGACTGACGATGCGGTCAGCCAGAAGCCCTGCAGTTTTGTCGGTTTATGAAAGGAGTTTGGCATCTACTTGGACAGGTAGCCCTGCTGCTTCCAGAAATCCACTGCGAACACGTGATCTTTCGCGAAGTAGGGTCTTCTTCCTTTCAGCAGCCCCGTGTTTGTTCCGCGCATTTCCCTCGCGCCGCGCTTGAACAGTCGTAGTGCCTCGGTCAGCTCATCCCCTCCAGCAGGGTCTATCTGGGCCGGGGAGTCTTCAGTGCGCTGATCTGCCTTGTAACGGATGCGGACGCGCTCCCGTCCATCCATACAGGTTTCAATACAGTAGTAGTAGCTTTCGATGACGGTGCTACCGTCGGTCTGTTGCAGCTCCCGTGAAAGCCGAAGTAGGGGCTCATCGCGACCCGATCCATGCTTCTCCTGGCGAAACGCTGCATGGCAGTGGCCGACCCAGAATCCGCAACGGTCACCATCGCTGTAGTCGTCGTATGGCTTGCAGATCGGCAGCGCTAGAAGATCCCGTATCTCGCTCGTTGAAATTACTTCCGTCGCCCTATGGCGGTTCGATGCGCCTTCCTGGAGTAGCCGCCAAGCGTCGAGGATGAGTGCGACGAAGGGAGGCTGGATGTCATGCGATTCCACTTCATCCCATTCACGCTGATCCTGGCCGGTATCGCTGCAGATGTACTTCAACAGGATCCAGCCAGATTCAGCTCCTCCTGCGAGATGATGCGGGGTACCGGCGGCTGCGTGAGTGCGCGCCATGACGAGGCGTGCCGCGATGTTCTTCGATGGATCTTCCATCTGCACGGTGTATGCGCGCATGCCAGTCTCCGCGATGTCCGCTCTTGCTAGAAGTGAGAGGCCGCCGTGGTGGAATTCATAGGCCCGGGTATCCATCGGAAGCATGTCTTCTCCACAGACGCGCAGCATGCTCTCTGGACTGATTGCGGCGTCGCCAAACAGGTTCACCGTGCTTGACGGCGGGTCTGGCGCCGACAGGCTCTCTGCACGGATGACGCGCTTTCCGGCAGTCAGCCTCTCCAGCATGGCTCCCGCGTCCAATGACCAGACGCTGTCCGGGTCCTCGGATTCACGTGACAGGCAATCGAGTTCGATGATCTGCTCAATTCCATCGTCAGTCATGGCTTCGTCGTCCATCCGGCGCATGCACTGGACCGAGCCATCGAACTGCATGGAGTAGTCGGTCTGAATGAGAAGCGCTGCCTCTGTGTTCCCGACTACGTGTAGTTCCCCGTGGTTGTAGTCGCCCCAGAACAATTCGCGGACCAGCAGGTTGCCGCCCACGCGGATTTCCTGTCCGCCGACGATGGCATTGGTCGTCGTCAGGTCGCCCGACACAAGTAGTCCGCATGCGCCGTCGGTTTCAAGGCAGTGAACATAGCCGGCGATCTCTGCACTGCCACGGACGAGGATGAAGCGGATGTACGCACCCAGGTCTTCTTTCCGCCACGGGGCCAGCGGATCGACCAGGTCCAGTGTGTCCAGTTTGAGATCACCATCAACCAGGAGAACCAGCTCATCGGGGTCCCCCCAGACGTAGTGCCCTGGTGCGTATGATGAGTCCTGCGGTACTTCTTCCTTGATGTCGCCGTATCGGACAACCTGGAAGGGGCACTCCGGGGAAAGTTGCGTGGCAAGTTCCAAGGGCGTGATCAGTTGGAATCCAGGCATTGTTGCTAATGCCGCGTCAAGCGGATCCATGTCGCCGAGGGGCTGTGATGCGTGCTGGCTCGACTGCTGCATGAAATGTCCCCATTTGGCAGAGGCATTTGCAGAGCAGTGTCAGCGAAAATACTGCCGGCGTTGCGGGCCTCGGATCAGGCACTTTCTTCCATTGGTACGGTACGGGTCCATGCAATTATTCTGAAATGAGTGGCCGTCCCTGCGCGTATCCTTCTTCCCAGTCAGTCATTCATTGGACTGATTCAGTTCCTCGCGGTGGCCATGCGGCGAGCTTGGGACACCTGCCAGAAGGTGATCGAAGACACCACGCACAGGGCCAGGAACAGGCTCAGATCCAGCAGCAGCAACCACAGCAGGTGCGTGCCGTAGACCGGGGACTGATGCATCGCGCCCATCGCGAACGGGACCGACCAGGCCAGCAGCAGCGCAAAGGCGATTAGCAGGCGCAGCCAGAGCCGACGCCATCGCCATGGGCGCACGATCAGCGTGACAACAGCTATTTCAACCGTGCTCATCACGGCAAAGATCGCAACTGCGCGGATGGGGTAGGGCTGCACTTCGCCGGGTTCCAGCCAGCGCTGCATCCAGTAGTCGGTCTGCGTGCCGGCGTGAATCAGCGCGGCCATCACAACCAGCCAGATCGTGGCCGCCGCCAGGTAGTACCACCGGGTGTTGCGATCAATCATGCATGGACTCCTTGCTCGTGCTGCAGGCCGTGGCGCGCGCGGCGAAGCGTGCGCTGGCGGTGATCGCGGCCAGTGCGAGCACGCCCGGGCCGACGGTGAAGTACAGCATGCGCAGCGGATTGTTGTGCATCAGCGTCCAGCCTGCGAATGCGAGCGGGATGGCCAGTACCACCAGCTTGGCTGCAAGCGGCCGCAGTATGGCGACCAGCGGCTGTGCGCCGAGGAACAGCACGAACGCGTAGTACTGCGCGAGGCCCAGGCCGATGTTGCCGTGCGAGCTGAAACCGACATGGTTGCCATACCAGGTCATGCCCAGTGGCATCAGCGTCCAATAGAGCGTGCCCACCAGCAGGTGCAGCAGCAGGGAGATCAGCAAAGGCTTGCCGTGCAGGAACATGGGCGCAGGCGTCCGGGCGGGGCAGGGTACCCCACCACGCCAGGCCCGGATCAGCGTGTGTGAAGACTGTTGACGGCGTGAAGGAATTTGGACACAATAGCGCTCCTTCGACGCAGGTCGAACGGAATCTGCGGGAATAGCTCAGTTGGTAGAGCGCAACCTTGCCAAGGTTGAGGTCGCGAGTTCGAGTCTCGTTTCCCGCTCCAGATTCTACAGGGCCCCGGTAGGGGCCTTGTTTTTCTCCCGCCATGGCAAGGCGGGGCACGTTGGGCCACAAGGCTTTGCGCGCAGTCAGAAAGGTGAAATCGCTGGTGTGTGTTCCGGATTTCCGGTACCATGGCGGCTTACGCGGGAATAGCTCAGTTGGTAGAGCGCAACCTTGCCAAGGTTGAGGTCGCGAGTTCGAGTCTCGTTTCCCGCTCCATGTTTCGACAGGCCCCATCGCGGGGTTTTGTCATGTCAGGGGCGTCGTTCCTGGCCGCGGTACGTTGGCCTCATGGCAGAGTGGCTATGCACCGGATTGCAAATCCGTTTACAGCGGTTCGATTCCGCTTGAGGCCTCCAAATAAACCCCTGATTTATCAGGGGTTTTTCTTTGCGTGGTGTTTGGCTGCAGCCCGCAGAATCCCCTGATTCGGCCATGAAATCATCGGTCTGCCACCCGTTTTCGGGTGGCAAACTCGCGTTAACATGTGCCGAGTGCGTTTACGTGAGTTTGAGCAGGAATGGCAACCAAGCGACGCCGGGGCGACTCCTGGCAGTACACGATCAAGCGGGCGGGGTTGCTGCCTCAGCCTGTGTACCTGAGCTTCGCCTCGGAGGCTGAGGGCGACGAATACGTCAGAAGGCTGGAGGCGATTCTTGACCGCGGCATCGTGCCGGAAGAGTTGGCCAACACCAAGGCGGCGGCGAAGGATCTGCGTAGCCAGGTGAGTGAATATCGGGGGGCGCAGCACATCTCTGTGGATGATGAGCAGCTGCTGCCGGTGCTCCTGTCGCGACTGCCCATCGGCATCACGCTGCCCCAGCTCACCTTTACCTGGGCGACCGAGTGGGTCACCACGATGAAGCGCGAGCAAAACCTCGCTCCTTCCACAATCCGGCATTACGTGGGGGCGTTGTCGCGGGCTCTCGACTGGTTGGCCGCTCACGGTGCGCTGCCCATGAATCCGTTGCGTCTTCTGCCGCGCGGCTATTCGACTTACACGCCTGACGACAAAGTGGCCGTGGCGAGAATCGAAGGGCGCGCGAAGATCGACCAGGAGCGCGATCGCCGGCTGGAAGATGGCGAGGAAGTTCGCATTCGCGAGATCATGGCTGGGGCGAAGCCCGAAGGCCGCCAACGGCCGCTGGATCTTCCGCAGCGGGAAGCGCTGGTGCTGATGTTCGATATCGCGCTTGAGACGGCCATGCGTATGCGGGAGATTTACACGCTAGAGCACAGCCAAGTAGATGTTGCGCGCCGCACGATCTTCCTTGACAAGACGAAGAACGGCAGCAAGCGACAGGTGCCGATTACGTCGGTGCTGCTGGGCAAGCTGGCCGCGTATCAAGGGGACTTTGGAGGGCGGCTGTTGCCCTTCTGGGCGGGCGAGCATAGTCCGTTGGCGTTGCGTCGGGTGTCGAGCAAGCTCTCGCGGCAGTACGAGCGAATCTTCACCGCAGCAGGCTGCCTCGATCTCGGATTCCACGACCTGAGGCACGAGGCAACTAGCCGTCTTTACGAACGTACGAAACTCACAGATATTCAGATCTCGAGCATCACAGGGCATCGAGATCCGAGGCAGTTGAAGCGCTACGCGAACCTTCGCGCATCCGATCTCTCTCATCAGTTGTGGTGAGTGCCTATGTAGGATTTTCCCTACGGCGCCGAGCCGGAAGCTGAATTACTATTCAGCTCACAATGAGCCCTGAGGGGGGGGAATGAGTATCAAGCCGATGCTAGATGGCCTTGCGCGTGCTCCATGGAGAGACGTCGCAAGAGTAATGCTGATTCGTGCCGGCTACGCCGTCACTCGAGGCTACTCAGCTACAGTCGAAGATCTTGCAAAGCAAAAGCCAGACGCCAAGAAGATAGCTGCTCTTGAGAGCGGCTTGATTGAGCACTTGGTTGCTGGAGAGAAGTACGTCCAAGTAATCAAGCTTTTGCCAGGTGAACGCTCCAAAGTCGAACAATGGATCAAGTCTAAGCGTACCTACGCAAACGACTTGACTGCCGTTTTTCCTGGAGTGGCACCGGAATCAAAGATCACCCCGCTACGCCACCTGGAGCCGACAGCGGCTGGTTTCGTTCAGACCGAAGTGGGCATCGCAGCTCTGTTCACGGCTGCGCGTTCATTTGTAAAGACGGTTCCTGTGCCTGCATCTGACCTTAAGCCAGCAGCAGCAGCAGGATTCGAGAAGATTGTCGGTTACAAGAACGTGTTTGTGCAGACGTACGAGGCCATCTGGCTACCACCGAAGCTCGATGTGGTCGTCTTGTGCGTTGACTATCCGCCGGAGGGGGCGACCCAGAGCTTCCCACTTCCGAACGCCGCCTTCCTAACAGCAACCGTGCGTAAGATGCTTGGTCGAGCGATACAGAAAGCCAATTTCTGGCAAGCGATCGATGGACTGTACCAAGGGCCGGACGGAAAGCTGGTTGACTATGGATTCTCCGCCGGCGGCCAGTCTGTCAATCACCATCGGGCCCGCCGTAAGACATCTGTGTGCCTGAGAAAAGCGGTCTATGACGCTGCCGGTGCAGCAGCGATTGCTGCGTCTGGCAAATCCCTGGAGCTGTTTAAGGCTGCTATGCAATGGCAGCTAAAGCACGCTGATGGTGTGTTGGTGGACCCCGAAGTGATGATCTCTGGTGTCGCAAGGGATCTCAACAAGGCAAGTCCCGTGGTCGATCACTGCGTGGTCCGCGACTGTCTCACGACGGGAGACTTGGCTTTCGTACTATCAAAGGTGCTTCCTCACATAAAAAATTGGGTATGAGCACCTTAGATCAAGTCCTGCAGCTTGCGAGCAAAATACCAGACGACTCGTTACGCGAGTCGCTGGTTCAATTGACTCGCGCGCTTGGCCCACACCTTTTAGACTTTGAAGAGATGTGGACCTTTGCCGGGCTGGCAAAGATCTCCGGAATTGCTCAGGACGATCCCGCCTTACTCGACGCAATTAGGATTCTATCTTCTCCCAGCCCCGTGCGTGTGCTTGATATGCATTTTCTATATTTCTCGCCTGAGGGTGACGGAGAGGGCGAGGCTATGGAGGATCGCGAAATAGCTGACGCTTATCGCTTGGGCTATCTCGTCGACCCGCAGACCGGAGCTGAGCTACACGACTTCGAGGATCACCTGGTTCCCTACTTCCAAGTTCGTAGGGAGGCCTCTCGTGGCTGATCCCACCATCGCTCAGCTCAAACAAAGGGCAGCGACCTGTCCTGTCCGAGCTCTCAGTCTTCAGATTCTGCTATGGGACTTTGACCCACCTGGTTATGATGCTTGGGTCGAGCACATCGAGCGGGCGCTACTGCATCAAGTCAATTTGATCGCGGAGAAGAAGCACTATTTGAACAGCTTGAGCGAGGATGCGCTGAGCACTGTTGTGCAGATCGCACTGGACAACCTTGTCTTGGATTGCAGTGCAGCTGTAGTGAATGGCAATGTAGACGTTGTAATTGCCTTTGGCGGATACAAGTGGCTGGGTGAAGCAAAGATCGCCAGCGACAACACAAAGATTTTCCACGGCTATCAGCAACTGACAACCCGATACGCAACTGGTCAGCCCGGACAGACCGCTGGCGGTATGTTGCTTTACTGCAAGGACGAGAGGGCCGACGGGATTCTGAATAGCTGGAGAGCTGCTTTGGACGTGGCGATCCCGGGATCCCAGATCGTTGATGGGCCTGTCCCACTATCATTTAGGTCTATTGACACCAGAAATGGTGCCGGCCAGGTTTTAAAAATTGTTCACTTGGCGTTTCCTCTTTTCCACCTGCCGGAAGAGGACACGTGGGTGCTGCCCAAAGAGGCTACTGAGGCCGGAAGGCTCGCAAAGAAGGCAACTAAGCAAGTTGCGAAAAAGCGGCAGCGAGAACGCAGCGATGCTTTAGGCAATGCAGTTGATGGCGTTGCAGGGACAGATGCAGCGAATGACGCAAATGCTGGCGATTCCTGACTTCGTTCTGTTCCCTGTCACGTGAGTCCGAAGCTGCCCGATCTCGTGCTATTGAGCCGATCATCTCGTGTGATCGGCTCTTTCATATGCGCGTAAGTCCGGTGGGTTGATGCGGCGCGGCCTAGCGGCCTTTCTCGTGACGCTAGAGTTGTTCTTGGTCTGAGCAGCCTCTTTGCAATTTGCCGACTTCCGTCGCTCTGCGGCCTGTTTTCGCCCTTCTGAGCGTAGGAAGTCGATCAAATCCTCGCGGAGCATGACGGTGTGCTTCTGATTCAGGCGTACGGCTGGCACTTCACCTCTGTCTACAAGTTCCTTCATGGCTTCGAGCCCCAGGCGCATCATCCGCGCTGCACCCTCGAGGCCTAGTGTCTCGTCCAACCTTTCGGCCTGAGCTTGATTGCTCTGCTTCATGCTGAGAGGCCCGCGTTGCAGGTATTGATGATTCATCGGAGTCCCCTATGGCGCACGGCAGGGTCGAGGCCGTAGGTGTCAGCCAGGGCGCTGGTGAGACGGTAGGCCGTCGCTCGGCTAACACGAAACCTGGCAATCACCTCACACACGGTTGGGAACTTCTCCTGCTCGTGTGCCCACTTCATGAAGAGCATGATCGAGCGCATGTAGCCGTAGCCCGCGAGGTCGTGCTTGCCTCTGTGGACCTTCACCACCGGCGGCATCGAGGCGATCGCGGAGAATTCGAGCGCGCCGAGTCCCATGGTCGGCGACAGAGTCTCGCGGCGCCCCTTGCCGCCGGAAACGCTTTCTAGGTGTTGGATCGGACGCATGCGGTCGCCTCCATGTGTGAGTACGCCATGCCAAAATGCCGGCAACACCACGAAAGGAGTTCGGGATGGGCATCATTGACGGAATAAGCGAGTGCTGGTGGATCAGCCAATCCTGTGTTGTCGACTGGGATGCATGGGCAGCCATCGCCACAGCTGCGGCAACCATGCTTGCCCTCACTCTTGCTTTGAAAGAGACGAGAGCTCGTCGTCGCAAAGCGAGGCACGACGCCCTGCGATCGAAGATCGCACTTTATCCGCATGTCCACGAAGCTCAGGCTGCTGTGACGGCTTTGGGGGCGGTAATTGGTCCTGATATCCAAGTGATCCTGCCGAACATCGAGTACGAGATCCGGAGGGTTCAAGCAGCTATGGATGCCATAAGAAGTACCGGTCCTCAGCTGGAAGAGAATGACGCCCTGTTGCTCGCGAGAGCTACATCGCTTGCTGAGTACGTTGTTCGTCAATCCAGAAGGCTGGTGAACGGTGACGCAGCCGCATTTGAAAATCCGTCTCTTCGTGATGCTTGGTCGAAGGAAGCGCGTAGCGCAACTCAGCTCTTTCTTGATCTCGCCTCCGAATATAAAAGAGTTGCAAACCTCTAGAGCCAGGTCCCTAAAGCAGCAAGGCGGCAACTGTGAGACGGTCATTTGACGCCCTCGAGGCTGCAGGCCAGTACGCCCGGTAAGGCGTAGAGCGGGATCGGCCGTTCTTCATCCTCGCAGTACGCTTGCGCCTCGGCGGCTGTCATAAACACCATCGGCTTATCATGATGGGTCATCCACGCTGCTGGCTTCCGGTCAGGTTGTTCGACGGAAGGCTGTGAGAACCCGCGCACCTTCTCCGCAAGCTCCATAAGGGTCAGGCCGGACTGGCTGAACAGAGCTTCGCCGATCTGCTCGACCAGGCGCTGCGCAGCGCCCTCTGCCATCGTGGTGTTCATGCGCGAGCCTCCATCGTTTCGAGAGCGGCGATAGCCAAGGGCCGCACGAACCACGCGGCGTGGCCATCCTCCGTTCCGCCCAGCCAAACCAGGCGCCAGTCAGCGCCAGGGCCTTCCGGGTTCCAGTCGATCATCTGCTGGGTGTTGGCGTACACGCCGGTACCGATGGATTCCTCCTCGAACTCTGCCTCCACCACGACCAGGTCGAAGCCTTGGGCGTAGAACAGCGGCGGGAGGGAGGATTCGCGGCCATCAGCCCACGCAGGCACATCCGGATGGCGCATGACTTCGCCATGGCCGTCCCGCGCCGGCAGCCGCGCAGGGTCATACAGCCCGCGCCACGGATCTGCCGGATCGACGCCGGTACCAGTCTGGCCGCGCACCAGCTGCAGCAGCTGCGAGGCCTGCGCCAGCCGGGCCTTGGTGATATTGCAGAGCGGCGCGTCGCCATCTTGGAAGCTGCTGCGGAGCGCGTTGTACCAAGCCGCCACCGGTGCCTCGAACACGCGCAGATCCTGCACGCGGGGCAGGCGGGCGTACAGGTCGAGCAGCGCGGTCGATGCCTGAGCCAGAGGAACTACCTTTGCAGCGTTAGGAATCCACGCCGCCTCAACGGCGATTGCCTCAAGGGTGCGGACGGCCTCGCGCAGCTCAGGGCACGCGTAGGCGATGGGGAACTCTTTCGTCTGTTGGGTCGCGGTCATTGGGGTTCCTGCTAGAAGTCGACGTCGGTGTTGACGAATGCGCCGCCCAGCGGCGCGGGGTTGGGCTCCGCTGCAGCGCCAGCCGGGCGAGGGGAGATCGGCCCTGCGCGGCGATACCGGCGGTGGGGATCGGCCGCGTATCGGCCATCGTTCAGGCGGATCACCTGGTACTGCGGGAACGCGTCCGCCGGCAGGTAGGCTCTGGCCTCCGCAATGAGGTCGATGTAGCGCTCCTGCCACTCCGCGGGCATCGACTGCAGGGTCCGCCGGGTAATCACGTGGTACGCGGCGCGGGACTGTCCGAATGCCTGGTGAGCAGGACCGGTTGCATAAAGCACTTTGCGGGCCGTGGCAGCATCGGCGGAGCGATCTGTGGAAGGGGCGCTCATCAGGCTCAGTCCGCGCTTTGGGTCGGCAGGCGATCCATGTAGCCGCCGTGGTTGGCCGCATGGCGGCTCAACGTGGGGCGCAGCGGCGTGGTGCCCAGCTGCTCGATACGCCCACCGTTGGCGCGGAACGCAGCCAGATCCTCGGCCAGCTGGTCGCGCTCGTAATCCTTGTGCCGCACGGTGGTTGACGCATCACTCGCGCGGCCGTTCTCGGGCAGCGCAGTGACCAGGGCGCGAAACGTCCGGCGTTCGCGGGGCTCGGCCGCGCGCAGCGGGGCAATGGCGTGCTGTACGTGACCCGCGAGGCGCCAGATGCCGATGCGGCCGGAGCGCGCGCAGGTGGCCTGGCCGCTGCGTGCCAGCCCGGTCAGCGTGTGGCTGATGACGTGGCTCGACTCATTGATGCGCCCGACAGTCCTCAGCTGTTCAATGGTTGCACCCTGCGGGAACTGCGCAAGAGCCTTGCGCACCTGGTCGGCGCGGCCGGCGTGCTGGGGGCGAGTACTCATGCGCGCGCTCCTGCAACCATCTGGCGCATGGCGTTGCCCAGGTGCAGTACGTGCGACGACTGATGCGCGACGGCATCGGCGTTGTTGGTCAGCACCAGGGTGTCGTCCAACGGGTAGGCGGTGTGCCCATCCCAGTCGTCCAGCACGTCCTTCATGCCGAAGTGTTCACGCAGCTCCTGCGCGTTGGCTGTTTTGCCGCAGCGTTGCGGCCCATAGATCACGACAGAGCGGCTCATGCGTGGATTCCTTTCGTGCTGCGCGTAGCGCGGTGGTTGGGGGAGATCGACCGGACGCGCACGCCCTGCCGGTCAAGCCAGCGGTGTGCGGCCTGAGCGGCCAGACGGTTGAGGGGAAAGGTCGTGCCGCCCAGGCGCAGCGAGTTATGCGATACCCCCACGCTCCGGCTGGCGCTGGCGGCGAGCTGCAGGAGCGATTCGCGGGGCGCGGCGGTGTAGAGCCCGGCCCAGATCCAGCCCTGGCACACCATCAGCACCAGCGATTCGCCCTGGTGCCCGGTGGCGAACTGCTGCTCGACTGGAAGGGTTGCTGCAGCGCTCATGCGGACAGCGCCAGATCGCGGGCCTTGGCAATCTCGGCCTCAGCAGCGGCAAGGCCGGCGGCGGTCAAGGTCGCTGTGCGCGGTAGCTGCGGGTCGTCGTAGCGCACCAGGACTCGCTCATCCAGCCAGTTCATGACGCGACGGGTGAAGACTTTCTCCGGTCGGTTCTTGGGCGCGAAGCCCGCGCGGGTGCGGTGAAGGGCGTGGTCCGAAGCGGCATGCGCTGCCAGCAGCGCTGCGCGTTCTTTCGGCTTGAGTGCGGCGGCCATGGCGTGTCTCCTGGTCAGGCTGCGATGGAGGTGGAAGGGGCGGCTGAAGCGAGCTCGGCCAGCACTTCGCCGCGGTGGCGGGCGAGGTGGGAGATCTGAATGCGGTAGTGCGCCAAGGTGCTGTCGGTCCAGCGCAGCTCGGCCAACGCGGCGCGGTCGTAAGGCACGGGCCGGGTAGCGATGCCGCAGCGGTGGCACTCGATGTGGACCAGGTCGGGGCAGGCCGTGCCCAGGCGATGCCCTGTGGGCGCGCCGCTGGTGGTGACGATCTGGGGCCGGTGGCCGTGGCCACAGGTGGGGACCGATGCAGGCACTGGGCGGGAGGTCTGGCGCATGGTCAGCCCCTCACCGAACTGCTGGCTGCCCAGCGGGGCTTCGCGGCATCGCGGTCGGCGTGAGCGTCATGGATCTCGGCGACGCGCAGCGGCACGACTACGGCGGCCAGAAGCCCAACGGCCAGCCAGGTGATGCGGAGACGGCGGCTCACGGCGCGCCCCCTTCTGGTTCGTTGATTTGCCCGGGCGGCGGGGTAGGTGCCGCCCCCCTTGCGGTAGGCTGGATGTGCCAACAACACAGCCCGCAAGGAGGGCGACATGAGCACGAAGGATCCGCAGCAGGAACAGATCCGGAATCAGCGCAATGAGGCGCGGAAGAAGATGTATGAGGTGCAGGGCAGCCTGAGCTACTTCCTGGAGGTGTTTGGGGATGAGCTTGGAGCGCGCCAGGGCTGGAAAAACGATCTTGATGGGATCGAGGCTGTGCACTACTTTCTGATCCAGAAGCACAACTGGACGCCCGCGCAGGTGCGGTCGATGACGCACGAAGACCTGCGATTTGCACTGAGCGAAGAGATGCAAGGGTGGACTGTGCCGAAAGGCACGCCCTGACGTATGGGTTATCGCTGCGTGCTGCACGTAGCGTCAGCAGGTGGCTGCGCAGTTCATAGGACTGCGCAGTCAGTGCCTGAAGTTCAGATCGTGCGCTCATGCCCGCACCTCAGCCGACATATCCCGCGAGCAGGTTTCCAGGCGGAGGCTTGCCACGCCCATGCGGCGCGAGCGGCGCAGCTGGTTGCGGCTGTGCTCGCCCTTGCTGCGGGTCCACAGGGTCCGGGCGGTGCTGTGATCGCGGGCCGCCAGCGCCAGCAGGGCCTTGATGGCCAGCAGTGGCAGCAGGGTGGGGCTCGGATCGGCGTGGCGATGAGACATGGCGCGCTCCTGGTCAAGGGAGGGCGCCGGCGGGTCATCTGCCTAGGGCGGCTGCTGCCGCGAGAGGGGGAGCGGCAGGGTGACGACCCGCCGGTCGCCCGTCAGCAAGACTGCTGACGAGCGAAGTAAACCACAGCTTTATTTCGTATGTAAAGCGTAGGTTTATGAATTGGCGCCTAGCTCAGCGCCATCCACAGTACTGGAGCCCCTGTTCTTTGAAATTTCCCTGCAGGTAGCTGCTGTCCTCTATCAAAGGGCCAGGTGTGGATGCAGGCGAGGCATGTCCAACTACTACGAAGCGCTTCCATCCAACGTAGGCGCCGAGCAAGTTCTTAGCGTTCACCTCGCCGCAGAGCGCGAGCCGATTCTTCTCAGTGCTTGACCAGACGATCCGTTCTTTGCGGAAACGAGCGCTTTCTGCATCCGATAGAACATCGTCGAACGACGCTCGCGCAGCAGACCTGAACTGGTACTCCTGCACCTGCGAGCACGCAGTGAACGCGCACGCAGTAGCAGCCAGTGCCAAAATTTTGAACTTGAGGGCAGAGTTCGGTCGCATGAGCCTTCGCCGCTCCGGTTAGTTCAACCGGTCGATTCGGTTTCGCAGGTACACCTTCCCGCCGATAAGTGCGCCTGTCGGTAGGGGAAACGCCGGGTACAGGCCCGCGTTTGCACTCACCACATAGACGGCTTCTCCGCGATCCTGTAGTGCTTTGATTTGTTGGCCGTTGCCGGTGTTGATCAGGTAGATGCCGTCGCCATCGAAGGACGTGATTCCGGTGTCGACAATCAACGACTCGCCAGGCTGAACTACCGGAATCATAGAGTCACCTCGACCGGTCACCAGGACGAGTCGTCCAGGCGCCGGCACAAAGCCGACAACCGATCGAATGTATGCAGGTGTGAAGTCCATCGATTTGATGATCTCCGGGTAGTCATCATTGACCCGTCCGTCCCCCATGTCGGCTTCCCCATCCAGTTGCATGACACGCACATGCTCGCCTGCATGTCTCTCACCTGGTGAGATTGCTTCGCGCACGTCGTCGCCCTGGCTCTCTTTGTCGTCCACTCCAGCATCGAGGAAGTACTCCACGCGGCGGCCGGTATAGCGAGCGAGCGCGGGAATGTAGGCTTTGTCGATCGCGCCCTTCCGCTCCCAGCCTGTAATGGCTTGTGGATTGATTCCGCACTCTTTGGCTACCCGCGCTTTCGTGCCGCGCGGGGAGTGTTCGAAGGCGAAGCGAATGCGCCTGGCTAGTTCGTTATTGTCAAGCATTGCTTGATGATCGGCGGATGGCGACAACTTTCCAATAAACCGGGGCTTTACAGTAAAGATAAAGCTGTGCTTTACTGCTGGTATGAGCGCAATTCTGACCGCGGTTGAGAAGACACAGGGGGGGCAAGTGGCACTGGCCCGAATCCTTGGCGTATCGCCCCAGCAACTGAATCAATGGGTCAAGGCATCGCGGCCGGTGCCGGCGAAGCATGCGCTGGCTATTGAGAGGGTCACGGGAGTGTCGAGGCATCTGCTTCGCCCAGACGTTTTCGGGGTGCTCGATCAAACCGGAGTGCCTAGCTGATGGCTGGGACGGGGGCAACCTGCGTCCGAAGTCGTGGGGCTGAGCGACTGGACTATGCGCAGCGCGGGGCTCGACGGGGCCGCGTCAAATCCAAAGAAGATTGCGGCAATGTCCGTCACTCCATGATTGACATCGAAAAGGCGCATTGCGATGAAGCGCACGTGCCGTGGATGTTCAGCGGTCTTCGTCATGCGGATCATGTTGCTTCAGTCTGGGGGCTGTCTCCCACGATGAAATGCGCTGAAATTCAGGGGGAAGCATGACCTGCCTCCGCTCTGACCTGTACTGGCGGGATGCGCTGCACAACGCAGTGGCGCGCGCCCCAGGTGGCCTGCAGGATGCTGCCGCGCATATCAGTAAGCGCCGAGGTAAGTCGATATCGGCCGAGACGCTCCGTAAGAAGCTGCGGGGCATCGATGGTGAGTCGGTCTCCATGGAGATGGCCGAGATCCTGACGGACTACCTGCAGCAGTTCGTGGCCACTCAGGAGGCTGCTACCGATTGGGTGTGCTCCCTCGCAGGCCAGTACAACCTGATGGTGGACTACGTACCGCCGCCGCCCGAGGGCGGTTGGCCCGACGAGCTGGCCGCGATCCAGGCAAAGCTGCTGGAGCTGCACAAGCTGACAGGCGCGCTGGCCGGTGCCGGTATCGACGCACTGGCAGACAGGCGCCTTACCGTCCCCGAGGCGGATCGAATCCAGGACCTGTCGCGGGATGTGCGCAAGCTCTGCTACCGCCTGGAGCGCAATGCCTGCCGTGCTGCTGGTCAGCAGGGGATGGAGGACTGACGTGACCACACACCACGCCCATCGATCCCGGTATCGACGGCGTGGCATAGCCAGCGCGTCTGCACGGCAGGCGATGGAACTGGCGGCTCTGGCGCTGACTGATGCGGTGCCCGGATTGATTGGTGAAGAAGCATTGGCAGAGCGCGAGCGCATCCGCCAGCGGCAAGAGCAGCAAGACAACCGGCAGCGTAGCCTGCCTTTGGGGAATCCTGATGTACCACGCAAGCATTGATTCGGCCCCATCCCCCCGGGTGGCTCGTGAAAGGCCGCGTGTCGGCCGCGCTACTGAATCGGCCTCGGCATTGAGAGCGATTCTCGATTCCAGCGATGGGTCCTCCCTGGACATGCCCGTCGCGGGTAATTCGGACCCCGTTCTTTGGGTAGACAGCAGGGCTGGAAACTACTGAATGTCTGAGAACTATGGGGATGTGCTGCAGCAGCTGCAGTCAGCCGGCCTGCTGGTCACCGAGCTGGACACCACCGGACGCATGATTCGCTGCCGTGTTGAGGGCTCACGCGAGCGCCGCGGCTGGTACGCGCTCCACGAACTGAATACGTCAGCCGGCGAAGTGCTGGTTGTCGGAACCTACGGCGTTTGGCACGGCAACGAAAACGGCGCAACGAAGGTCGATCTGCGCAAGCGCGATAAGACCTTCTCCGATGAGCAGCGCGAAGCGCTGCGCAACAGGCTGGCCGAGGACCGCCGCCGTGCAGAATCTGCCCGCCAGACTCAGGCAAAGCGGGCGGCAGAGCGTGCGTCGTCTGCCTGGGCAAAGGCCAACGCCGTTGGCGAAGCCGACTACCTGGTCAGCAAGGGCGTGCAGGGCTTCGGCCTTCGCTATGGCACTACCGGCGCGGCACTTGTCCCGCTGCTGGACGTCAACGGCCAAGTGCACGGCCTGCAGGTGCTGCGCAGCGCCAGGCTGGCTACGGCAGGGCGCAAGCCAGCGAAGGAGTACTGGCCGGCCGGTATGGTCAAGAAGGGCCACTTCCACCTGATCGGCGGAAGCCCGCAGTGGATCCTACTAGTGGCCGAGGGCTATGCCACGGCGGCCACGCTGCACATGGCGACGGGCTACCCGGTGGCCGTGGCGTTCGATGCTGGCAACATGCTGGCCGTCGCCTCGGCCCTGGCGAAGCGCTATCGCGGCATCAAGATGCTGCTGTGCGCCGACGACGACGTGTTGCAGAAGTGCCGGCACTGCAAGAGCCGCCTGGTGCTGGCCGACTATCCGCAGTTCTGCCCATCGTGCGCGCAGCCGCATGGCGCGTCGAATGCCGGCCTGCTGGGTGCCGAGGCTGCAGCGCTGGACGTGGGCGGAGCAGTGCTGCACCCGGTCTTTTCCGATGAGCCGAGCAGGCGTGAGCGCTTCATCGACAGCGGCCGCAAGGTCAGCGACTTCAACGATCTGCACGCGCAGGAGGGCCTGCATGTCGTGCGGGCGCAGGTCGAGGCCCGTCTTACGGAGCTTTCATGGCGGGTGCCTGCAGAAAAACGCGCGCCTTCCATCACCAACGACGGGGGCGAGGGGAATGATCGCTTGGCTCCCATCCATTCGCTGACCGAGCTGCTCGAGCGCTTCGCGCTGGTCTATGGGCAGGGCGGCACGGTGTTCGATCACAAGGAACACATGCTGGTGGCGCTGGGTGACATGCGCGATGCCTGCGTGCGCAAGGAACTGCACCGGGCATGGATGGAGCACTCGGATCGTTCGATCGTACGTGTGCGCGAAGTCGACTTTGACCCGTCGTGCGAGAAGCCTGGGGTGACCTGCAATCTCTTTGCTGGTTGGCCGACAGTGCCGCAGGAAGGCAACTGCGACCGGCTGCTGCAGCTGCTCTGGCACATGTGCGGCAACGAGGCCAACCAGAAGGCGCTGTACGACTGGGTGGTCAAGTGGCTGGCCTACCCGCTGCAGCACCCTGGCGCCAAGATGAAATCGACCATCGTCATCCATGGTCCGCAGGGGACCGGCAAGAACATGTTCTTCGATGAGTACATGAAGCTCTACGGAGAGTATGGGCGGGTGCTTGACCAGGCGGCGCTGGAAGACAAGTTCAACGACTGGGCGAGCCGCAAGCTGTTCCTGCTGGCCGACGAAGTGGTTGCACGCACCGAGGTGTACCACCTGAAGAACAAGCTCAAGGCGCTGATCACGGGCGATCGCATTCGCATCAACCCGAAGAACATCCAGGCCTACGAGGAAGACAACCACGCCAACCTGGTCTTCCTCTCGAACGAGGCGATGCCGGTCGTGCTAGAAGAGGATGACCGGCGCCACGCGGTGATTTGGACCCCGGAGAAGCTGAGCCTGGAGTTCTACACCGAGGTGCTGGCCGATATCCGCAATGGCGCGACCGCAGCGCTGCACCACTATCTGCTGCAGGTTGACCTGACCGGGTTCACCAACGGCACGCATCCGCCGATGACGCATGCGAAGGAAGAGCTGATTGGCCTGAGCCAAGACAGCCCACAGCGCTTCCTGGACGAGCTCTACGGCGATGACATCCCGGGGCTGAAACCCATGCCGGCGCTGTCGAAGGAGTGGTACGAGGTCTACAAGGCCTGGTGCGCGCGCGAGGGTCTGCCGCGCCCGGCGCCGTCACCAAAGTTCATCAACGCGCTGGTCCGCAAGCGGCAGATCACCCATCCCGACAGGGCACGCAAGCGGTATCAGATCGAGCAGTCCGTGAATGGGCCTCATGGCTTCCTGATGCTCGGCGATTGCACGGTGCCTGACGGGAAGACAGAGGCGGCGTGGCTGGGCGACCAGGTCGTGTCATTCCGACGCATGTATTCCGACTACAAGGGGCGTGCGTGATCACTACGGCTATCAATGTGCGGTGTGTGCGGGATGTGCGGGCAGATGTGCGGGCATCGAATTGCCGTGAATCGCTTGCGGCAGTAGCAGTGTGCGGGACGTGCGGGCATCGGCCTACATGGGCGGGCGCGGGCGCGAACGGTTGTCCCGCCCCCACGCCGCAATGCGCCTCGCGTGCGTATGTAGGTGGCCGCACATCCCGCACACCCCGCACACGCCTTGTGCTGCAGCGATCTGGCGGCTATCGCATCCCGCACACGCCGCCGCACAGCCCGC
This sequence comes from Stenotrophomonas sp. ZAC14A_NAIMI4_1, assembly GCF_003086915.1. Lineage (NCBI taxonomy): Bacteria > Pseudomonadati > Pseudomonadota > Gammaproteobacteria > Lysobacterales > Lysobacteraceae > Stenotrophomonas > Stenotrophomonas sp. ZAC14A_NAIMI4_1. Next base: position 3,053,348 of record NZ_CP026002.1, on the reverse strand, counting down.
ACATGCTCGCGCGCGCGAGTTTTTCCGCTTTAACGATCTTCGAAGGAAATGGAGTAGGGGGAATCAATGGCTGAGGAAGACGTGACGATCACTGGCAAAGAGCTGGCCTCGCTGATCGGCTGCAAGCCGTCCTACGTGGTAGAGCTGAGGAAGAAGGGCAGGGTGGTGGTGGGTGAGGGCAGCAAGGGATTCCTGAAGGCCGCCTCCCTGGAGCTCTACGCTCGCACCGCAGACCCGGTCTATGCCGGTGTCGCCCAGCGCCATGCGGATGAGCGTGGCAGCTCGCTGGTGGGGAGTGGGGAGGGAGCCCGTGCCGTCGAGGCGGACATCGATTATGAGGAAGAGGACGGCGACGACGACGATGCCAGGGCTGCACGGCCGGGCCGCCCCCAGACGCCGGATTCCGCGCGCAAGGCCAAGGCGCTGGCCGACAAGGCAGAGACCGACGCGCACATGGCGCACATCGCGCTGCAGAAGGAGCTGGGGCTGCTGCTGCCGCGCGCGGACGTGGAGGCATTCCTCGCTGAGCATGCAACGACGTTCCGGGGTGCGATGGAGCGCCTGGCCGACACGCTGGCGCCGCAGCTCGCCGCAACGCTGGACGAGGCCGGCTGCCGGCGGCTGGTCTGGGATGAGGTGAGCCACGCCCTGGAAGAACTCAGCCAGGGCTTCCGCACGTTGGCGGCCAAGGCAGCGGAGGCTGCGGAATGATGGAGGCACAGAGCTGCCTGGCGTCGGTGCTGGCGCGCTCGCTGCAGCCGCGGCGGCCCATGAGCGTTTCGCAGTGGTGCGACGAACACATGCGTCTGTCCACCAAGAGCGGCAGCAAGCCCGGGCGCTGGGTGACGGACCGCAACCCGCCACTGCGTGAGCCGATGGACAACATGTCCGCCCGTAGCCCGGTGCATGACCAGGTCTGCATGTTCCCGATCCAGTTCGGCAAGAGTCAGCTGGCGACCAATGCCATGGCCTACTGGATGGACTATGCGCCGGGCCCGATGATGTATGCGCTGCCGGGTGAGGTATCCATGAACAAGTGGATCGCCCAGAAGCTCAACCCGATGATCGAGGTGTGCGCAGCGGTCAAGAAGGCGCTGACCAGCACCGCCAGCCGTGACAGCGCGAACCAGCGCACGTTCAAGGACTTCGCTGGCGGCCAGCTATTCGTGGAGCACATGGGTAGCCCGCAGCGCCTGAAGTCCTCGACGGTGAAGTACCTGCAGGTGGATGAGATCGATGAGGCTCCGCAGCAGCTCTCCACCGGCGACGATCCGGTGAAGATGCTGGACGGCCGCACGTCCTCCTTCCCGACCACCTACAAGCGCCAGTACATCAGCACGCCGGGCATCGCCGGACTTAGCCGGATAGCGAAGCTGTACGAAAAGAGCGACCAGCGCCGCTATCACGTGCCGTGCCCCCACTGCGGCCATTACCAGGCGCTGCAGTGGAGTGGCCTGGTGTGGTCGCCCGACAAGAGCCATGCGTGGTACGCCTGTTGCGAGTGCGGTGTCGCCATCGAGGAACATTTCAAGACCGACATGATCGTCAAGGGGCGATGGGTCGCGGCCAATCCCAACTCGCCGATTCGTGGCTACACCATCAATTGCCTTTACTACCAGTTCGGCCTGGGGCCACGCTGGCTGGATCTGGCGAAAGAGTGGCTGGACGCGCAGGGCGACCCTGCCTCCCTCAAAACCTTCGTGAATGACCGGCTCGCCGAGACGTGGGAAGACCCGTCGATGCGCGCGGTCAAGCACAACGTGATCAAGGATCGTGCCGAGCCGTATGCCCTGCGCCTGGCGCCGCTCGGCGTGCTGGCTGTCACAGTGGGTGTGGATACCCAAGACGGACGCCTCGCAGTGCACACCATCGGCTGGGGGCGTGGCATGACCGCCTGGACCTTGGACTACGTGGAACTGCAGGGTGACCCCGCAGAGGATGCCGTGTGGGTTGCGCTGACGGACCTCCTGAATCGCGCTATCGAGCGTGCGGACGGCGCTCTTCTGCGCCCGATGGCGGTCGCTATTGACGCCGGCGGTCACCGCACGGAGGCGGTTAAGAACTACGTCCGCCAGCGGCGTGTCACCAGACCCATGTGTATCTTCGGCGCCGTGCCGAACAATGCCCCGGTGCTATCGAAGGGCAAGCTGGCTGACGTGACCTGGAACGGCAAGACGGACAAGCGCGGCATCACCATTCACCACGTCGGCACCGTGGCTGCGAAGCACTATCTGTATAGCCGCCTCTCTGCCGATGCGGAGCGCGCCGTTGAGTCGCGCTTGGTGCATTTCAGCGATGAGTTGCCGGATGAGTACTTCCCCGGTTTGGTGTCGGAGGTCTACAACCCGGTGAAGAACCGATTCGAGAAGAGGGTTACACGTAACGAGCCGCTGGATACCTGGGTGTATGCCTATGCTGCCGCGCACCACCCGGAGGTCCGCCTGCATCGCTATACGCGTGCGGACTGGGATGTTCTGGAGGCCCGCCTGCTGCTGACCGTGAGCAGCGCGGATTCCCGTGAAACAGAGGCAGCGCCTGCGGAGGTCGAGGCGAAGAGTGTTTCGCGTGGAACGCAACAGGTCCGGCCGCGCAGCAGCGGGCTGGCGCGCGATGGGTGGGCGCTGTAATGGCAAAACGTACAGAGTCAGCCGAGGAGCTGAGGGAGCGGATACTGGCCGCCATGCGGGCCGACATTGGTATCAGTGAGCGCATGGCGCTGCCGTTTGTTGAATCGGTGATGCAGTGCTTTGCCGGCGAGCAGCCCTACTTCCCTGCAGCAGTTCGAACCTACCCCCTGACGGAGATTCGTCGTTCCCTGGAGGCTGGGATTCCCGTGAAACAGGTGATGCGAGACTTTGACGTGTCCAGATCAAAGCTTCATGAGCTATTCCCTGGGGGGCTTCCGAGAAAGGGAAAACAGGGGGCGTCCACGGTTTCAATGAAAGTGGAGACAAATTAGTTTTCTGCTTCTTTGTAATCAGTTAGTTAGGCAGGCCACTGTCCACGATTTTATTGAGTTCGTGGACAGCGCTATCCGTAGCCTATGTAGTCATGAAGACTGCTCAGGAAATGCTGGATTTCTACATCGACGCGGAGGTCGCCGTGCTTGGCGGCCAGACCGTCCGTCTCGGTGATCGCCAGTTGACCCGTGCAGATCTCGCAGAAATCCGCTCCGGTCGCAAAGAGTGGCAGGCTGCTGTTCTCCGGGTCAGCGCAGCTGCTTCCCGTCGAGCGCGCTGGGGCAACGCCGACTTCGGTGGTGTGACCTGATGTCTTCCGCGCAGATCGCCAAGGCTCGATTGAGCGCCGCTCTCGGCGCCGACCGCGCCATCCAGTCGGCGCTGGCCCAGATGGCTCCGGTAGTCAGCCGAGCGCACGAGGTCACGCGCCCGTCGCGAAACCGAAAGCTGGCGAGGGACTGGGGCAGCGGCAACACCATCGCCGGCATGGATGCGCGCCAGCTCCGCGATCAGGCCCGCCATCTGGAACGTGACCTAGATCTGGCGGACAACGCGCTGAACGTCCTGGTCCAAAATACAGTTGGCGCAGGCATCGACGTGCTCTCTGCGCCTCGGCTCCCCGGGCAGCCGATCAACCGCGAACTGGCATTGCAGCTGGACGACCTCTGGGACGATTGGTGGGACGCACCTGAGGCCACCCGGACGCACGACTATGGAATGTGCCAGCAGCTGCTGGCACGCAGCTGGTTCCGCGACGGTGATGCGTTCTACCAGGACCTGATTGGCACAGTCCCATACTTCGAGCACGGCACCGCGGTGCCGTACAGCTTCGAGATGTTGGAAGCCGACCTGGTTCCGCTGGAGTTCAACGATCCGGCGCGCAACATCCTGCAAGGCGTCGAGCGCAACGCATGGGGCCGGCCTATCGCGTTCCACGTCTACAAGAGTCATCCAGGTGATCCGATGGGCACTCGGCTGGAGACCAAGCGTGTTTCGGCCGAGTTCATGCACTGCATCGCGCTGATGAAGCGTCTGCACCAGGTGCGGGGGCTCAGCGTGTTTGCAAGCGCAATGTCCCGCTTCGAGGACGTGAAGGACTATGAAGAGTCCGAACGCATTGCTGCCAAGGTGGCGGCGTCGATGACGTTCCAGATCAAGAAGGGCGGCGGCGAGCAGTATGGTGCGGATCTAGGCGGGCAGGCGATCCTCCAGGACGGTGTTCCGATCCGTGAGCTGCGCCTCGCCCCCGGTGCGATCTTCGACGATCTGCTGCCTGGCGAGTCGATTGAGAGCCTGGGCACCGACCGGCCGAATCCCAACGCCGCGACCTGGCGCAAGGAGCAGTTGCGCGCCGCTGCCGGCGGAATCGGCGTGAGTTATTCCAGCTTGTCGCTGGACTACAACGGCACCTATTCGGCACAGCGTCAGGAGTTGGTCGAGAAGTGGGGTAGCTACCTGATGCTGGCCGAACGCTTCATTGCCCTGTGCGTTCGACCGCAGCGCGTGCGATTCGTCCAAGCGTGTGTGCTCGCGGGCCGCGTTCGCCTGCCGCGTGGCTGGACGCTGCGGAACCTGGCCGCCTCTACGTACGTCCGCCCGGTGATGCCGTGGATTGACCCGTTGAAGGAGGCTTACGCGCGCGGCGAGGCAGAGGACCGCGGCTGGGTGTCGCCGCAGCAGAACACGCTTCAGTACGGCAATAACCCCGCTGAGGTCCTGCGTCAGCGTCAGGACTGGCAGGAACAGACCCAGACCCTTGCGCCCCCGGCGCCCAACACCAGTGCAGAAGCGCGTGCCCAGGTTCTGGGCCAGCTGACGCGCGATCTCTCCAGGAGCGAATGACATGCGTGCACGCCTGTTGGCCAGCGCGATCCAGAACACCATCCGCGCGGACGCGGCAACCGAAGGCGGGCTTGGCCCGGCCCTGTATCAGGTCCGGGCAGAGGCCGATGTCGCCGACGTGATGATCTATGGCGCCATCGGTGGCTATCTGTTCGAAGAGTCGGTGTCCGCTGCCGACCTGGTCGAGCGCATCGGCCAGATCACTGCGGGCACCATCCACGTGCGCCTAAACAGTGTTGGTGGTGTCGTCGCTGACGGCATGGCAATCCACAACGCGCTGGAGGCCCACCCGGCGCACAAGATCGTCACCGTTGAAGGGCAGGCCGCTTCCATTGCCTCGCTGATTTTGCAGGCCGGCGATGAGCGGCGGGTGTATGCCAGCTCGCTGGTCATGGTTCATGCGCCACGTACCGTCGCTGCCGGCAGCGCTACCGCATTCCGCCAGAACGCAGAGGCGTTGGACGCGCACGCGTCGGCAATGTTGGAGGCCTACGCGGCGCGCTCTGGCCGACGTGAAGAGATGGAGCGACTGCTTACCGACGACGCCGACCATTGGTTCTCCGGTCCGCAGGCCGTCGATGCCGGTCTGGCCGACCTGGTGGTGGACGCCGACCCCGGTGCCACGGCCATGTGGTCGTCGGCATCGACCGTCGCCATCAGCGGCTATCTGCAGTCCATCGAGGGTGCTGGCGCGCCCGTTCTGTCCCAGCTGCGTCGAAGCATCGTCGCCAGCCTCTCTCCGCAAATATTCGCCTCGCTTCCCGAGGTCAGCCAGTCGGCCGTGATCGGCCATATCGAGGATCCAACCATGAAGAAGCAGTACAGCGCCATCCTCGCGAACGCCGGTCGACAGAGCCCGGCAGTCGCAACCACCGCTGCCACGCCCGTTACCCCGGTTGTCGCCGCAGCTCCCGTTCCAGCGCCGGCTTCAGGCGATCCGGTCCAGGCTGCTCTGGGCGCCCTGCGGGAGCGCAACACCCAGATCCAGGCCATCGCGCAGCCGCACATGGGCAACGCGCAGGTGCGTGAATACGTGGATGGCGTGATGGCGCAGGCAGACTCCAACATCACCGCCGATGCGGTGGGCCGCCACATTCTGGCACTGCTGGGCAGCAACGCTGCTCCGCTCAATGGTGGCGCGGCTGTTACCGCTGGCACCGACCAGCGGGATCTGACCCGCTCGGCCATGTCCAATGCAATCCAGGCGCGTGCCGGCCTGGTCCAGGCGACGGACGGTAACGCCTTCCGTGGCATGTCCCTGACGGAGATCGCTCGCGCTTGTGTCCAGCAGGCCGGTGTCGACACCCGTGGGATGGAGCGCCTGGAAGTGGTGGGCATGGCGTTCACCCATAGCAGCTCGGATTTCCCGCAGCTGCTGGGCGACGCCTCGCGCCGGGCGCTGCTGCAGGGCTACCAGGAGGTTGAGGAAACCTTCGACCAGTACACCCGTCCGGTGAACGTGAGCGACTTCAAGCCGACCAACCTGGTGGGGCTGGGTGCCTTCTCGGATCTGGATGTCGTCCCGGAGGGCGGCGAGTACAAGCAGGGCTCGTTCTCCGAGCAGTCGCAGGCCATGAAGATCGTGACCTACGGCAAGCTGTTCACCATCACCCGCCAGGCGATCATCAACGATGAACTGGGCGTGTTCGGCGACGTGCCGCGAAAGATGGGCCAGGCTGCACGCCGTACGCTCGCCAAGGCGGTGTTCGACCTGATCAACAGCAACCCCAAGCTGGCTGATGGGAAGACCCTTTTTCATGCTGACCACAACAACCTGCTGCCGGCTGCGTTGATCAGCACCGCCAGCGTCGGCGCGATGCAGGCCGCCATGCGCCTGCAGAAGGATGCTGATGGCAATCTCATCCAGGTGCCGATGCGTGGCCTGCTGACGCCGGTGGCCCTCAGCGGCTTGGCGAAGACCGTACGCACCGCCCAGTTCGCCGTGGGCGCGGGCGTTGGCAGCAACGACCCTAACATCGTGCGTGAAACCTTCGAAGTCTGGGACGACGGTCGTCTGGACGCCAAGAGCGCCCAGGCCTGGTACGGCATCTCCAACCCGGCCTACGTCGACGGCATCGTGGTGGGCTATCTCGACGGTAACCAGACTCCGTATCTGGAACAGCACCAGGGTTTCACCGTCGACGGCGTGGCCTGGAAGGTGCGCCTGGATGCGGCACCGGCCATTGCCGACTACCGCGGCATCTACAAGAACCCCGGCAACCCGGCACCCGCCCAGGTCTGATCGCCCGGCATGGAGATCGCCGCAATAGCGGCGGCTTCCTGAACCCCTTCACGCATCCGGAGAGTATTTATGAAGAACGCACATCAGGACGGTCGCGTCCTCGACGTGACCCTGACCGCTGACACCAAGAGTGGCGAGCTGGTGGTACAGGGCAAGCTGGTTGCCGTCGCCGTTACCGATGGCAAGGCCGGCGAGATCATCGCCACGCATGTCGAGGGCGTGTTCGAGCTTCCCAAGCTGCCGGCCGCCGTGTTCGGTGTCGGTGCCGCCGTCAACTGGGACACCGCCGCCGATCACGCGATCGCTGCTGCAGCCGGTGCCGACCAGGTCGCCGACATCGGCTTCGCTGTCTACCCGGCCGAGGCCGGTGCCCTGACCGTTTTCGTCCGGCTGACGCCGGGCTCCGCCGCAGCAGGCGCGTAACCAAACAGGCCGGCACCGCTCACATACGCCCGGGTGGCGTGAGCGGTGCCGGTCCTTCCACAGCGACAACGGGGGATCGCATGGGCACCACCAGCACGCCGCGCGGCGTACGCAACAACAATCCTGGCAACATCGACCGCACCGGCACGCCGTGGCAGGGTGAGGACCGGTCCGCTGCGGCTATCGCCCGTGAGCAGCGCTTCTGCGTTTTCCTGACCCCGCAGGCTGGGTTCCGCGCCCTGGCGAAGACGTTGCTCACCTACCAGCGCAAGCATGGCCTGCGCACGGTTAAGGAGATTATCGGGCGCTGGGCCCCGCCGGTGGAGAACAATACCGGTGCCTATGTACAGCAGGTTGCCACTGCCGTGGGCGTCGCGCCCTCGGAAGTCATCCGCCTGGACAACGCGGTCACCCTGAGCCGTCTGGCTACTGCTATTGCCAGGCACGAGAACGGGGGCATGTACTGGCGCCAGGATGTGATCGATGCCGGTGTTGCAGAGGCGCTGCGCTGATGGTCGGCGGCGGTGTCACTGCCACGGCACCCTGGTGGGCTGCGGGCAGCGTGGTAGCGCTGTGGGTGCTACGCGAGACGTGGACGGCTTTCCTCGCGCACAGGAAGGAGCGCACAGAAACCGACGCTAACGTCGATCTCATCAAGGGCCTTTCCGAGCGCATCGGGTTTCTGGAGCAGCGTGTCACTGCTCAGGACGAGCGGCTGCAGGCCGAGATGCAGATGCGCCTCAAGGCGCAGGAGGACGCAAGCGCGCTGCGTATTCGCGTTCGCCAGCTTGAATCCACGCTGCGCGGCCTTGGTGCAGTCATCCCGCCCGAAGACCCGGTGGTGTCCGCATGATCCGCGCCCTCATCGTCGCCATCCTCCTGCTGCTGGGCGTCGTCGTCTGGCAGCGCGGCTCGGTGTCCATCGCACACCGTGCGGCCGACCAGGCCGCGTCGAGCCGTGACGCTATGGAAGCTGAGCGTGACGCTGCCCGCGCCGAAGCCAATGCCGCGGCGGAAACCCTGAAGGCAGAGCGCAGCAGCGCAGCCGCCGCGAATGCCCTGGCCTCCAAGTACGAAAAGGAAAAGAACGATGCACAGACGGCATCTGATCGCCTTGTCGCTGATCTTCTCGCTGGCAACCAGCGCCTGCACCAGCGTTGGCAAGCTTCCGTCGCCACCGCAGAGCTGTCCGCGGCCGCCGCTGCCGCCAGCCAGCCTGATGGTCGAGCCGACGACCGAATCGAAAGTGCGGGCCGAGCTGTTGGCGCCGCCGCCCAGTGCGACGCCCAGGTGAGGGCCCTGCAGGCCTATGCACGACTGTGTAGCGCCGGGGTCGAATGATGAGCCAGATCAGGATCGCCGTAGACGCAGACAACATGCTGGGGCGCCAGTTCAGCGAGCTTGAGCGGCAGAATCTGGCGTTTGCTGTGATGCAAGCCTGCAACGCTACGGCATTCGACATCCGGCAGCAGTGGGAGGCGACGGCTGGGCGGGTGTTTGATCGGCCTACGCGCATGACGCAACGTGCCGCGCAGTACCGCAAGGCCACGAAGTCCAAGCTCTTCGCTGAGGTCTATCTGCGAGATGAGGCCAGCAACGGGACGCCACCTGCCAAGTACCTGCTGCCGCAGGTGGATGGCGGTACGCGCCGAAAGAAGGGGTTCGAGGTTCTGCTGCAGCAGCGCGGCGCCATGCCCCCGGGCATGTTCGCTGTGGCCGGCGACGGCGCGGATCTGGACCAGTTTGGCAACGTGCGCCCACGCCAGGTGAGTCAGATTCTCTCCCAGCTGGGCGCTCGCCAGGACGCGCTGCAGAACCAGACAGATACCAGCAAGGCTCGGCGCAGATCCAAGCGCAAGCGGGGCGGCGAGTACTTCGCGCTGCAGGCGCAGCGTGGGAAGCTCCGTCCCGGCATCTACGAGCGCATTGCGACCGCGTGGGGTTCAGCGGTCCGTAGCGTGTTCATCTTCACGCGAGCTGCCAACTACACGCCCCGCTACAACATCTTCGGCTTGGCGCAGCGGGCGTGGGACAAGCTGATGCCGTTCCACTTCAATCGCGAACTGTCCAAGGCCTTGGAAACCTCGAAGTACAGGGGGCGCTCATGAGCCAGAAAGCATTCCTGGCTGACTTTGATCGGCAGGCGGTGGCAGCGTTCGCTGCCGCTGGGATCGCCGACGTTGATGCTGTCTACATGCCCCGTGGGGGCGGCGCTGGCGTCCCTTGTTCCGTGATGGTCGACCGTGGCACGCAGGCCTTCGGCGATGACCTGATGCCGGTGGCAGCCAGTGACGTTGTGATCAGCCTGTTCCGTGCGGAAGTGGTTGGTGAGCGCGATGGCTTGGTCGAGGTGGATGGTGATCGCTACAGGCTGAAGGACAAGCTCTCTGATGACGGATCGCGGGTCCGCTGGGCGGTGTCCAATGCCTAGCCCAACGCCGCGCCGCAGGCTTCTCGAAGCGTTCGCCGCGAATCTGGAACAGGCATTGAAGGCCGCCGACTACTGGACCGATGTGGGCTTGGTCGTGACGCTCGAACCAGGCCAGCTTGATCCGGAGTATGTGGACGATGGCTTGGCCGTCTACATCGAGCGTCAGGAGCGCTCGCCGGAGCCGGCCACGGCCAGAACGCACCGTCTGACCACCATCGGTGTCCTGGTGAAGCGGGTCGCCCATAGCGCCGCAGAGGCCCGGCTGGATGAGGTGGTGGATGACATCGAGCGGAGCCTCGATGGCCGGCCCAGCACGTGGCCGGCTGGCTTTACCGCTCCGCAATACCAGTCGATGGAGCCCATGAGGGCGCCGGCTGGCGCCGACTGGGTCGGCGCACTGCTCCGCTACACCTCGACCATCCCTATTCGTTGACGGCCGCCCCGCGGCATTACCCGGAGAAATACCTATGACCATGAAAGACCAGAGCTACCTGGGCAGCGGCAAGGTGCTGGCACGCGAGTACGGCGTGCCGGGCCCGTTCATTGACGTCGGGAACTGCTCGGCACTGAACTTCAGTCCCCAGACCAACGCCATCACCCTCGCCGATCACACCCAGCCCGGTGGTGGTGAGCGCAATCGCGTGGACCGGCTGACCGGTGTCGAGCTGTCCTACACCTTCCACGACTTCGCACCTGAGAACCTGGCACGTGCAATGCGCGGCACCGTCACCAACGTGATCGCCGGTAATGCCGTGGATGAGGCCGTGGTCGGCTACAAAGGTGGCCTGGTGCCGCTGCTGCGGATCGCGAAGACCATCACGGCGGTCAAGCCGGCAAGCGGTTCCACCAGCTATGAAGCCGGCAAGGACTATGTCCTTCAGGACGGCGCGCTGTTCATCCCCGCCGACAGCACCATCGCGGATCCGGTTGAAGGCGGCGCGAACCTGAAGGTCACATACGCGTTCGGCGCGCAGTCGGTCCTCCAGCCCATCGTCACTGCGGCAAAGCAGTACCAGCTGCTCTTCCTGGGCCTCAACGAGGCGCAGAGCGGTAAGGCGGTTCGCATCCTGGCGCACCGCGTGTCGGGTGGTGTGATGGCGCAGTTCTCGGCCATCGGCGATGAACACGGCGCTGGCGAGGTGACCGGTGCCCTGATGACTGACTCGACCAAGGGCGCCGGCCTGTCGCGGTACTTCGAAGTGGTGCAGGAGGTGATCGCGTGAGCGACGGCCGCGCCGACGAGATGGAGGTGCTGGCAGCCGCCAGCACCTCGGTTCAGTACCAGGGCGAAGTGCTGGTGATCACCCCGCTTGCCGTTGGCCTCATCCCTTCGGTGGTCCGCGAGCTGCGTCCGGTGGTGGCGGCTCTTCGCTCAGCCGGGTCGGCAGATATCGCTTTGGAGATCGAAATCAGCCCCGAGCTGGTGATGGATCTCATCGCTGACCACGCCGGGCCGATTTTCGCCGCGACTGCAATCTGCGCGGGTCGAGATGTGAAGTTCGTGGAGAAGGGCGATGCGGCCGAGTTCATCGGCCTCGTCCTGAAGGTGGTGGAGGTGAACCGGGATTTTTTTACTCGGCAGATCAGCCCGCTCCTGGCCGGCCTGCGCACGCGGATTCGTGGGGCTGGGCCGACGCCATCCAGCTCCTGATCCAAAGCGGTCACGCCCTGGGCTGCATCAAGGGGTACACCCTGGCGCAGTTCAGGGCGTTCACCGAGGCGGCTGCCCAAGCGAGGCGCCGCTGGCTGGCCGAGGAGCTGATGAACCTCCGTGCCGCGCAGTTCGATGCAACCGAATACACGGCATACCTGAACAAGCTGACGGACTGAAATGTCAACGACTGCCCCGAATCTCCGCGTACGCATTTCTGCCGACATCAACGACATCAAGCAGGGCTTGGCGTTGGTGCGTTCGGAGGTGGCTGCCTTCAAGAAGGAGGCGGCTAAGTCCATCGACCTCAAGGGCATCACGGATGGCTTTGGGCAGCTGCGCAACCTGGTCGGTGGGCTCTTTGCTGGTGTGACGGTCGGCAGTGTCTTCAGTGCGCTGATCACCGAAACCCGTGACGCTTCGAACGAAGTCGCCCAGCTGAGGGCGGTTCTGGCGTCGACAGGGCAACAGGCAGGATTCACCGAGCAGCAGCTGCTGAAGATGGCCAACGGCATGGCCGATGCCACCACGCATTCGGCTGGTGAGATCGTCAAGGCCCAGACCCGGCTGCTCTCCTATACCGGGATTGTTGGCAAGCAGTTTCCCCAAGCTCTGCAGATGGCCATCGATCAATCCGCTCGCCTGGGCGAAAACATCGAGCAGTCCGCTGAAACGATCGGTAAGGCGTTGGACAAGCCGTCGCAGGGCGTCACAGCGCTGACGAAACAGGGCTTCAAATTCACCGAGCAGCAAAAGCAGCAGATGAAGGTAATGGAGGCCACCGGTCGGACTGCGGAGGCTCAGCAGATCGTCCTGGACGCGATGGCCGAGAGCTATGCCGGTGCCGCTGCGGCGGCCAGGAACACCTTTGGTGGCGCCCTGACCGCTGTTGGAAACTCGCTGCGTGACCTCCTGGACGGTTCTGGAAGCGCCAACCTCAGTGGGGTAACCCAAGCGCTCAACGAGCTTGCCCAGGCGCTGGCAGGGCCGGAGATCAAGGCGGCGTTTTCGCAGATCGCGACTGGCGTGCTTGGCGCGGTCGCGGCGTTCGCCAAGTTCATGGCGCAGGATGGTGTTGGCTACCTGCGTCGAATCATCAGTACGTTTGTCGAGGTGGTAAGGCACGCTGATTTGCTTGCCGTGGCGGTAGGCACCACGCTCGCCGGGCGCGCGGTGCCCGCGCTCATTGCGGGGGTCCGAATCGCTATCGGCTGGCTGGTGAGCCTGCGGGCCGGTCTGTTCGCATCGACTACGGCCGCACAAGGTCTCAAGGCGGCACTGGCTACGGTTGGTGGTCCAGTTACGCTTGCGATCACTGCACTGACGACCGCGCTCTACTACCTGTATCAGCGCACCCAGGACGCGAAGGAGGCAGCGGAGGAGCACGCGCGTGTCCTCAAGCAGGTTAAGGATCTGAGCAAGCAGTCGCGCGACGCGGCTTTCGAGCTCGCTGCAGCAAAGCGGAACGAGGCCATTGAGACCCTGCGCGCTGCGAAGGCCCACTTGGAGGCCGCGCGGTACGAATCGCAAGCTACCGGGTTCGCTGCGGGTGGCGGCGGACCGCTTGGTGGAGCGCGGGTATCGCTCGGTGAGAACGATCCCCGTGTGACGCGTGCGAAGGCCATGGCCGATGTGGCGCAGAAGAGCCTCGATGAGATCGATGCGGCTCTGTTCGACATCATGACCACCGGCATTGACCAGATCCTCAAGCCGGTGGTGGAGGGGGCGGAGGGCGGTGCTACCGCCATTGCCAAGTCCAACGCAACCATGCTTGACGCGGTACGCCGTTCGCTGGCGGAGCTTGATCGCCTGTACGAGGCGAATGGCGTGTCCATCGCGGACTACTTCTCCAAGCGCCTTGCCCTGCAGCAGCGGGCTATCGATCTGGAGCTCGAGCAAGCAAAAAGCGAGCAAGCCCTTGCGACAGATGCGGCTGCGCGGAGGCGTAGCGAGGAGCAGATTGTCAAGCTGCAGCGCGACCGGGCCGAGCTTGCTGTGCAGGCGGCGCAGGATCAGCAGAAGGCCGAGGAAGGGCTTGCGAAATCGCTGGGCGAGGTGAAGGGCCGGCTGCTTGAGCTGGACGGCGAAACGGGCGCGGCCGAGAGGCGGCAGCTGGAGGCGCAGTACAAAGGCCTGCTGGAGCGGCTTCGCGCAGAGGGCGATAAGACCGGCGAGGCGTTGGTGCGCAGCCTGATCGATCGCCTGGTGGCAAAGTCCAAGACCGATGAACTGCGCGAGGCGATGGGGCGTATCACCTCCCAGCTGCAAGGGCGTGAGACGGCTATCGGAGCTCAGGTCGGCGGCCGGATGTTGGGCTATGGCGAGGGTGAGGAACAGCTCGCCCAAGCCCGTGCCAAGGCCCTGGCAGATCTCCAGGCGCTTCGGGTTGCTGCCGTCGATGCCATGGCCGGCTACGCGCAAGGCTCGCCAGAGCACACCGCCGCTCTAGCCGGGCTGCAGGAGATCGATACGCAGATCGGCACCATTGCCGCGTCCCAGCAGATCTGGCGCCAGAAGATCGAGGACACCGCGGGCAGCGCGTTTGGGGACTTCCTGGCGGACCTGACCACCGGCACGAAGTCTTTCAATGAGTCGTTCAGCGACATGGTCAAGAGCTTCGTGGCTGGTGTCGCCCGGATGGTCGCGCAGGAAGCAGCGTTGAGGGGCATTTCCGCCTTGTTCGGTTCGTGGGGGCAGGGTGCGTCCGGCAGCGCACAAGGCACATCAACCGTAGTTGCCGGAAAGAGGCACACGGGCGGTCGAGTGGGTACCGGTGGCCCGCGCGTCAGCTTGCCGATCAGCCCGATCGCATTGGGCGCCGCCCCACGCTTCCATACCGGCGGCCAGCATGGTCTGCGTGCCGATGAGCGCCTCACCGTCCTGCAGACCGGCGAGCGGGTTCTGTCCCGGCGCCAGACGGCCGCCTACGACGCCTCCATGCGCGGCGGCAGCGGGACTGCGGCCCGAGGGGATGTGAGCGTCTACATCGATGGCGTCAAGAATGACTCCGGTGCTGTCCAGGCGGAGTTCGATGGCTCCGGCGGCGTGGACATCAAGGTATCTCTGCGCGAGCTGATGCGTGGCGAAATCCGCGGCGGATCCTTCGACAACGATTTCCGCAGCCGATACGGGCTCACCTACCGGGGGAACAGAGGTGGTTGATCTCTACATGCCGTCGAGCATCCCTGACCCGTCCAACGACAGCCTGGAATTCGCGCCCTACGGCGAGGACGTGTTGCGTTCCACGATGGGGGCAGGGACAAAGACGCGCCCGGCCCGAACCAATTCCCTCGAAACCTTCCGCTGCCAGCTGTATCTCGAGCCGGCGCAGCTCAAGACGCTGATGGATTTCTACAACATCAGCGCCCGGCGGGTGCTTCCCTTCTACTGGTGGGATTGGCGGTGGTCTGGTGATGGTCAGCACTACGCCACCTACAAGTTCATGGCTCGCCCGAGCTACGCCAAGTGGGAGGACATGTGGCGAGTGGAGGTCAATTTCCTGATTGTTGCCAGCTATGAAGGGCAGTTCCTGCTCGACTTCTACGACTCCAACAACTGGCCGACGACCTGATGCCCCGAGTCCTCTCAGCTGCTGCCGCCAGATCAATCCTGGCAGAAGACACGGCCGAAACCTGGCTGTGCCTGCTGACCATCACCCACCCGGACCTGCAGACGATCCGGATCGTCAACAACACCGAGCCCGTGGCACGGGGAAGTACCGTCTGGCAGCCGTACCCGTTCGAGGCATCGTTTCCCGACGACACGGACGATGCGACCCCGAACGTGTCGCTGCGCATCGACAACGTCGACCGTGACATCACCCGGCAGATCAAGGCGCTGCAGGGACCGCGCCCGCAGGTCCGTCTGGAGGCCGTGCTGGCGAGCCAGCCCAGCACAGTGGAGATGGGGCCGTTCAACTTCACCGTGCTGCAGGTGGACTTCGACATCATGGAGCTGAGCGTGCAGATCGGCTACCAGGAAGACTTCCTCAACCAAGGCGTGCCCGCTCAGACCTACACGCCATCCAATTCGCCCGGGCTGTTCGTATGAGGAAGTGGATCGGCATCCCGTACAAGGGCGACAAGTTCTGCCGCGAATTCGCCCGCATGGTTCTGGCCGAGCAGGGAATCCCCATGCCTGATGTGTCGGCACCGACCGATGCAACTGGCTGGGCCGAGGTCGAGATGCCGGAGCGCTTCGACGTGGTGGTGTTCAACAGCGCGGGCAGGCCGTGGCACGTCGGCGTGTGCATGGGCAGCGGCGATTTCCTGCACGTCGAGCTGGGCCGCACCAGCCGCATCGAGCGGCTGGGCTCTCCCATGTGGGAGGCGCGCATCGCCGGCTTCTATCGCTACATGGGGAAGAAAGATGAATGAAGTTCCGCTGCACCTGCGGGGGCACGAGTTCGATGCGCGAGGCGTGGTCTATGCCCAGCCCGGGCAGACGCTGCTGCAGATGCTCAGGGATGCCGCCGGCGGCGCGGAGATCTCCGCCGACATCGTGGTGCGCGTGGGTGGTTACCAGGTGCCCCGCGACGCCTGGGCGCGGCTGAGGCCAAAGGCCGGTGTCCGTGTGGATGTTCTGCGGCAGGGTCTGGCCAAGGGCGGTGCGCGGCAGATCCTGGCCGCGGTGGCGATGATCGTGGTGGCGTACTTCGCACCCGGCTGGGGTGCCGCGCTGGCAAAGGGCGCGGGCTGGAGCGCGGCAGCCGGCAACGCGATCGCCTCGGGCATCACCCTTGCCGCTTCGCTGGCGGTGAACTCGCTCGTGTCCGTCCCGACCGCCGCCGGCGGCGGATCGGAGACGCAGAAGGCGTGGAACGCACTGACCGGCAACTCCAACCAGATCAATCCGTACGGGGTCATTCCGCTGGTGCTGGGCGAGCACCGCCTGTTCCCGCCGCATGCGGCCATGCCCTACACCGACGTGGTCGGCTACACCGCCTACCAGTGCTGCATGTTCGACCTGGGCTTCGGCGTCATCACCGTGTCCGACATGCGCATCGGTGACACCCCGGTGGAGAGCTTCAACGCGTTCTGGTGGGAGCTGAACTGGCCGGGCTCCGCTGCGGCCACGCTCTACACCAATGACATCGATGAGCAGGCCGTCAACGCGACGATGAACAGCGAGGGCGACCAGGTGACGCGCACGACTGCTCCCGGCGTGGATGCCATCAGCCTGGACCTGCTGTTCTCCAATGGTCTGAAGGTGTTCGGCGACTCGTTGGACAAGGGCTGGCCCATGTGGGTGCTGTGGCGGGTGGAGTACCGCGCTGTGGGCACGACGGCCTGGCTGCCTCCGCCGACACCGCGGCTGTCGAAGCTGGTCAGCAGCTGGACGCCCGGTGCGAGCGAGTACCCGACCACGGCGCCGGCCCCAGGCCTCTTCCTGACCTGGGACCAGGTCCGTGATCCATTCGCCTCGGGCATCGCCTGGGATGTGGCCAATGGCCAGTACGAAGTGCGGGTCACGCGGGTGGCGCGGAAGAACCAGACCAACCGGACGTGGGCCGACGGGGCGATCTGGACCTCGTTCCGCAGCATTCGCTACACCAACCCCAGCACGACCGGCACCCTGAAGCTCAACGTTCGGGTGAAGGGCACCGATCAGCTGTCCGGGACGCTGCAGTCGTTCAGCGTGCTGGCCCAGCCGCACATCCCGGTTTACCGGCGCAGCTCGAACAGCTGGGCGAACCAGATGTCGCGCAACCCGGCGTGGGTGGCCTACTGGCTGATGACCCAGAGCCCGGCACTGGCCGAGCACGTGCCGGCGTCGCGCATCGACCTCAACTCCTTCGCCGACTTCGCAGCCTTCTGCGATGCCAACGAGCTGGAGTGCCGAATGGTGGTGGATGCCCAGCTGACCGCGAGGGATCTGCTGAGCAAGGTGCTGGGCACCGCTCTGGGCGACATCGGCAACCGGGACGGCCGCTACTGCGTGGTGTTCGACCGGAACGTCAGCGAGGCAACCGCGGAGCTGTCGCCTCTGGACATCAAGGAATTCAGCGCCAGCCGGCAGTTCATCAAGGTGCCCCATGCGCTGCGGGTGCAGTTCAAGAACCCGCAGGCGGATTGGCAGGACGACGAGATCATCGTGGTGCAGGACGGCTACAGCTACCGCGGGCGCGATGCACGTGGCCAGGCCTCGACCGATCCGGCTGCCACGCTGTTCGAGACGTTCCAGCTGGAGCAGGCCATGCTGCCCCAGCAGGCATGGCGCCTAGCGCGCTACCACCTCGCTCAGGGCCTCTACCGCAGCACCGTCTACAGCTTCACCACCGACATCTCTGGGCTGGGAATCGTCCGTGGGGACGTGGTGGACGTCGCGCATGACGTGGCCGAGTGGGGCACAGGGTGGGGGCGAGTGGTCAGCTTGACCACCGGAACCCCCGTCGGGGCCGAGGGCGCCACCCTGAAGCTCGACACGGAGATCTACAGCGACCCCGCCAAGCTCTACGGCATCCAGACCCGCACGGCCAGCGGCGGCAAGCGCAAGGTGAACTGCAGGCCGCACAGCGCGTTCACCGATACGTTCTACCTGGAGAGCAGGCCGGCCGGTACGGCTGCCGGTGATCGGGTGGTGCTGGGCGAGCGCGGGATCGAGATGACCACCCTGATCATCACCGGGGTGAGGTACTCCGAAGACCTGTCGTCCTCGTTCACCGCCGTGGCCTACGACGCCCGCGTCGATCCCTACTGGAAGAACCCGCCGGCGGAGATCATCAGCGAGGTCAGCGGGCGCAACTACGGCCTGCCGGCGGCGCCACAGGTGACCGTCGCTGTGTCGTCGCCCCTCAACGACGAGGTGGACGACGCGGGTATTCCTACCGCTGTCGTGCGCATCGGCACGGCGCCGCGGCACGGCTACGCGACAGTGACGGAGGCGTTGTAATGTCGGTTCCAATCGCCTCGTACGAACTGCGATTCCGCGCAGTCGGCGCCCCCGACGCCGCCTGGCAGTACCGCAGCCAGGTTGCGGGCACTGTTTTTGTGGTGCGCGAGTTGCAGCGTGGCACGCCCTACGAAATGCAGATGCGCTCGGTTGGCACCAACGGCCGCGCATCGGCCTGGGTGGATGTTGCTGTTGACGTCCCGGACACCAACCGCATCGGCGCCGCTGCGCTGCCCAACATCGGCAATCAGCAATCGATGTGGGACATGACCACCTCGGTGACCTTCGCCGCCTCCAGCGACGCCACGGGAGCCTCAGTGGCCACCGTCAGCGTGACCGCAGGAACGCTGATCATCGGCTCGGTGCAGGTGTCCTATGCCGCCAGCAGCGCCACCATGACCGGCACCGCCGGGCAGAAGGTCACCGTCTACCTCTACTACGTCGATCCGCAGCTGGTGGGCGGCAGCCGTCAGCTGATGCTGACCACCAACATCGTGGAAACCGCGAACGCCAACGGCAACGTGGCGATCAGCTCGCTCCAGATCACCTTCCCGGCTGCAGGTGCCTCTGGCAGTGGTGGGGGCGGAATCGGCGGTGGTGGCGGCAGTGGTGGATCCAGAAATCCTGCATTTGAGGAGGTCCCGAGATGAGCTATGTGAAGAGAGAGGGCGTGCCGGTTGCCGAGGGCGAGACGGCGGTCGAGTTGGACACCGGAGAGCTGGTGGCCGTTGTGTGCACGCGGATGCTGCTCGGCGGGCAGATCCTGTTCCGCGGCAAGGCACGCGCCGTGACCACCGGCGGCGAGCCGGTTGTCGGTGCCGATGGGCTGCCGATCGCGCGTGAGTTCCAGCACACCGACCCGAGGCCGGATAAGGCCAGCGAGGTGGCCAGGGATGTCCTGCTGGCCCTGCTGGGCGAGCCGCCGGAGCTGGTTGCCTGGTCTGGCCAGGTGCTGCTGGACGTAAGCATTCGCCAGGCGCTGCAGCTGGCCAACATCAATACCGGGGCGGTGGACGCCTCGACTGTTCTGTAAGGGGGAGAGATGACGACGATTGATGGGCGGCAGGTCATTCCTGCATCTGATCTGCCACAGCGATATGCGGGCGTGGATGATGGACTGGTCGGCGTGGTTCGCGCCGGCGACGTGTTGGCGACCTTCCGGCTTAGCGAGCTGCCGACACCCAAGCAGGCCCAGGCGCAGATCGATGCGCTGACCGCGGGACAGCAGTCTAACGCGATCTACGCGGACACGCTGCCCCAGCTCCAGGCCATCGCGGGCACCTATGTAGGTCAGGGAGCTTTTGTAAACAACGGCTCGGGCGCTGGGCAGTACATCTGGAATGGCTCGTCCTGGGTATTCTCCCGTGCCGACCTGCTGAGCCAGAAGGCCGATCGCTCGGAGCTGCTGCTCAAGGCCTCCAACTCGCTGGTGGCCACCAAGATTGATGCCGTCATGGTCCCGTTCGAACAGTTCAGTTTCTATGCTGCGAGCGATGACCTAGTGCCTATCGGCGCGATTGACCCGGTGACCGGGGTGCCGCTGGCTGCGTTCCGCGTGTCCACTGGCGAATTGCTCGCCTGGTTCGCCCCGGACAATCCCAGCATCAACAGCATCGCGCTGACCAATCTGGCCAAAGCCGTTCCAGAAACGGCGCGCCTGTTCACTGTCGATGGGGACATTGTTCCGCTGCTGGCCACCCGTGATCCGACTGATGGCAAGGTCTACCCACTGGTCTACTACAGCATCAGCGAGGATCGGCTCTACCCGGGTGGTGGGAGCCAGGGTGCGGTCCCTGAGGATGACAACGTCGCCTACATCGAAAACGGCACGTTGCGCAGCGTGGGCGGACTGGGTGATCGAATCGTGGATGCCGATGCGTCGCGTTTCTGGCTGCAGGTGCAGACCGAGGGCGGCACCGGCAAGGGAGTGTTCCGGGATCCGCAGGGCGCGGCGCACGCCGTGCGCATTGGGTTCGGATCGGCGAATCGATACCCGGTCGATGTGGTGCGCGGCATCTCCGGCGCGGGACAGTCCAATGCCGCTGGCCAGGCCGGATCATCCAACAGGTCCATCGTCTACGGTGAGCTCTACGAGTTCCCCAGCAAGCTGCTGATGCCGGCCACTGCTGCGAACAACGTCTGGATGGGAACACCCACCCAGGGCGGGCTTTCCACTGAACTGCTGCCCTCCTCAATCACTGGCCTTGCCCGCCTGCGTAGTGCCATCGCCTCGACCAACCAGCACGGTACCGTGGCCGAAGAGGCTGCGGGACGTAGCTACGTGCGTCGGGCGGCGGCGGAGTTGAACGGCTGGGCTCCTTCTGTGGTTGTCTGGACGAACGGTGAAGGAGGGCAGTCGATCCAGAACATGATGCCTGGCGCGCCGGCCGGCTACTTCTACTTCGCCAACGTCATCGCCACCGTTACCCGCATCACCCAGATCCTTGCCGCGCAGGGCAAGCGCTTCGCACACGCATGGCTGAACATGGCGCAGATGGAGAGCAACTCGAGCGACGCTCTGATCGGCGACAAGCACTACAGTCTGCTTCAGGCCCACCAGGCTGCCATCTATCCGATCACCGGGCAGACCATTCCGCTGCGCATGATGACCAGCCAGATGAGCAGTTTCATCGGAGGTTCTCAGTCGCCCCGGTCGGTGCTGGATAAGGCGCTGACCATCGAACAGAAGTGGGGCGACTTCTGGTGCCTCGGCCCCACCTACTGCTATCCCTTCCACAGCGATTTCCTCCACAACACCAGCATCGGCCATGCCATGCGCGGTGAGTTCTTCGACAGGGCCGTGGAGGTGATGGAGCGCACTGGGTACTGGCGCCCGCTGCACATGGTCTCCGCCACCAGGCTTAGCGCGACCCAGATCCAGATCCAGCTGAGTGAGCCTGCAGTGAGGGACGCATCGTGGGCGGTGCCTGACATTGCGAACGCCGGCATCTCCGTCGATGTGGGCACGGTCGAATCAGTCACGGTCAGCGGCAGCCAGGTCACCATCACGGTGCCGGATGCAGCCGCAGTTTCACAGGTCGGCGCCGCGGTCGTTGGGCACACCAGCGGCGTACCGCGAGAGGCTGCAACCGTCCCCCGTTCAACCATCCGGAGCGTCGCATCCATCGGGCAGTGGAGCCCAGAGTGCGGCGGTCTGCGGATGCACAAGGCGCTGTGTCACCAGCTCATTTCTATCGGAGGTTGATTCATGCTTCAGGTACTTCTTCCCACCCTCGAAGGCATTCCCCGCCGGCCGGGTGTTCCGCCTCTCAACCCGTCCAGCCTGAAACCCGTCTACCCCATTCGTGGTGAGGATGGTGCGCTGGATCACTTCCTGTTCGGCGGCAGCAACGACTCGCTGTACGGCCTGAAGGGAGTTGCGGCGTTTGCTCCAGCTGCTGCTGCTCCTGTCTTCCATGAGAACTACCTCACGACGGTGGACGGCGTGCTGAATGGGCTGGCCAGCAACATCGCAGAGTCGCCGGCATTTACCGTGTGCATGGTCACCCGCTACGACGTGCAGAACGGAAAGGCCGTGATCTACGCCGGGACGACCCAGGCGGCAAACGGAGACGCCAAGGGCTGGGGCCTGCTGCGAGGGCCGACCTCGGACACCATCCAGCACCTGCTGCGTCCGAATGGGTCCGGCACGGCGATGCCGGCAAGTAACATTCCCAGCGCGTTGGGTAAGTGGATCTTCCTCTGCATGCAGGTGGACGGCCCCGCAAAGACCTGGCGTTGTTCCGTCGGTGGCGCAACCGCAGTCAGCGGGACGATGGCGTCCGCCTATGCTGCTTCCGCCCGGGGCCTGGGTATCGGCAACGCGTACTACGCGCCGCCCACTGGCACGCCATACGATCGCGGCGTGTCAGTAGCCGAGGTCATTGCGTACGACCACATCGTCTCCCCGGAGGACTTGGCTGCCATCTACGCCAGGTCGAAGAACGTTCGTATGGCGGATCGAGGGATCGAGGTTTTCTAACCCAAGGCGCGCCTTCGGTCAGCTATCGCAGAGTCCGGAAGTTGAAATAGCGTCAATGAAACAGGGCACTGCCCGGGCGCCGGCAAGCACCCGGGCAGTGCCGCAACACAGGTGGTCTCAGCACCTGGCATTGGCCGCGTCCCTGTCGCTCTCGAGAGCGGCTGGGATTGTCGGCCTTACCCATCGCAGAACCTGAGATCCAATGACCAAGCCCATCATTTCCTGGCCGGGCGGCAAGCGCCGCCTCCTGAAGCACCTGTATCCCCATTTCCCTGAGCACGACTGCTACGTGGAGGCATTCGCCGGCGGCGCCGCCTCCCTCCTCATGCGCCCATACCCGGCGTCGACGGAAGTACTCAACGACATCAACGGCGAGCTGGTCGGGCTGTACCGCTGCGTCCGGCATCACCTGGACGAGTTCGTGCGCATGTTCCGCTGGTCGTTGGTGTCGCGGCAGATGTTCGAGTGGGCGCAAATGGAGCGCCCCGAGACGCTGACCGATATCCAGCGGGCGGCCCGCTTCTACTACCTGCAGAAGCTGGCATTCGGCGGCAAGGTGCAGGGGCAGACGTTCGGCGTGGTGACCACGGGAGGTCCGAGGCTCAACCTGCTGCGGATCGAGGAAGAGCTCAGTGCAGTCCATCTGCGGCTGGCGAACACCATCATCGAATGCCTGCCCTGGCAGGAGTGCGTGCGCCGCTATGATCGGCCGGGCACGCTGTTCTACTTGGACCCGCCGTACTGGGAGACCGAGGGCTACGGCGTCGACTTCCCCTTCAGCGAGTACGAGGCGATGGTAGGGCTGATGCGCAGTGCTGCTGGCCGGTTCGTCGTGTCGATCAACGACCACCCGCAGATCCGGGAGGTGTTTGCTGGGTTTGACCTGGTGCCGCTGCAGCTCGACTACTCGATTGGCGGAGGGCAGGGCCGGGGGCGTAAGTTCGGTGAGCTGATCATCAAGAGCTGGGACGATAGGCAGGCGGCGCTGCTGTAACTCGAAGCAACGGGCCTTCAGCCCGCGAACAGTACCGCCGCCAAAACGAAAAAAGGACGCCTTGCGGCGTCCTTCTCCCGTGGGGACGCTTATCCCCATACGCCAACCAGCGCAAGGACAAAAAGCGCCCCGGAGCCGAGACGGAAGCGAATCCACTTACGTCCCTTCTTCGGGTTTCCCCAGCTGGCTTCAACGCTAAGTAGTGCCATGACGGCTCTCCACGCGCTATCCCTTGACCCATGAAGGAGTCGCCAGGGATATAAGGCCAGTGGTGGGTTTGCTATGCGGTTACCCACCAGCCGCGACTCTGGGGACAGACTCTATCTGACCTGAATGCGTTAATCAATGTCACCGATGTGGTCGACTTCGCTGCCAGGCAGGGTGGTGGCGTTGAGACCGTCCCGCCTGCCGCGTGTAAGGGCATGCTGACCTGGCGTCGCGCAGTTGCCCGAAGGTGGCCGACGGCGGGCTGGTGCACTCTGGCCATGCCGGTCCCAGGGCCAAAGGCCGCTCAGCCTGGGATAGCGCCTGAGCAGCGCCGCGCCGGCATTTGGTCGACTACGACTCGACTCTGCCGGAACGATTCAGGCCGGTCGCCGCAGCGTTCGCAGGATCTGCGACGGCCGCGCGTATGCTCCTCGCCATGCTTCCTTCGCTGGGCTACCAAGGCTTCCGTACCGCCCCCATCCCCACGGGCTGGGTGCAAATGGGTGAGCGCTGGGCTCTGTGGTGGAACGGGCGAGAGGTCGCCAGCGTCACCCCGACCCGAGAGGGTGGCTACCGCCTCCATATGGACGCCCTGAAGATGTGGCAGACAAAAAACGCCCCGGTCGCCAGCATTCGACAGGGGAAGCGTTTCGCCGAGAGATGGTGTGCGGCCAGACTGTATCCCAGCCTTCCTTTGCGCGAGGCCGTCGCCCGGCTGACCGACAGCACGCCGATCCAGCCGCTCCCGCCAGTGCCCGGCTTGCCACCGACTCGTGAGCAGCGGCAACAGGCCCGCCGCCTGGCTATGGCTGGGGCGAAGGAGGTGGAGCGCATCGAGGCCGCGCTGGAGCCGCGAAAACCGCCGGCAGCAACCAAGCCTCGAGTAAGGGGTGCACGCAAGGCTTGGCTGCGGAAAGAGCTCCGCGATCTACGTGGTTGGTGAGCAGAGAAGGTGCCCGTTCTGCTGCTGCGGCCATCTGGGCGATGGGCATGCCAACCCTGCGGCTCCCTGAGCCAACTTTCCTTAAAGGCTCAACCCTCAGGTATGCTCTTGCCCTTATCAATCTGAACCTGGTGTCAGCAGATGAAGCTACAGAAGGAACTGCAGGTGTCGGACGTATCTGACCTTGCACGTGCGCGCATTGCACTGGCATTGCCGGTGCTGAAGGGTGTTTTGTTTGCCCTGCAGCGGGAGCGTGTGGAACGGCTCGGCGGTTACGAGAAAATTACATTGGCTGATCTTGCGCGTGAGTACAGGGAGGGCAGTGGCGACTGTGGAATCTGCTTTGAATACGCCGTGCACGATTCGTTAGTCGCAAAAGACAAGAATGTCTATAATCTTCTCAGCAACGTTTTAAACGACTTCTGTGGCATCAAGACGGGTGCGGAGTCCATTCTTTTTGGGGCTGAGAAGACCGGAAGCATTTCGCTGATCAATACGTCGCAAAGTCTTATCACCAACGATTCACGAGTCTTGTCCGGAAAGGTTGGGCAGCCAGCAAAATTGAAAAAGCAGTGGGACACGATCCAAAAGGCACTTCGTGATACCAAGGCCCGTGATCGTCTTCCGTCCAGCATCAAGGGGTTGTGGAAGGCAGATCTGTTCCTTGGTTCTTCCTCCGAGTCTCGCTGGATTGGCACTTCATTGAAGCTCAACAAGTCTGACTTCCAAAAGGCGGCTGGAATTCGGCTCGGTATCTATCCTGAGACGAAGCTTGGTGAGTCGCCCCGAAGGGACGATGACAACAACCTTGTGTTGTGTCCGCTGCCATACGATGCCAGTTTTATGGAGGCATTCTATTCGTCGTTCTTCGCTGTCAAGCAGTTCTTGCTGGCGGACGCCAAAGTGCCCAAGCCTGTCGCTCTTCCTAGCAACGCGGATCGCTTTCTCGCCCAGCAGTTTGAGGACCGTCGAAGCTTTCCAATCCTTGATGTGATTGATGTTATGTACAGCCTTGGGCAGCCCAATTTGACCGCAGAAAGCGTCGTGGGCCCCGCAAAAGATGATGACCAGGCGCCAATGGACGCCGTGGCGCCCGTCGCCCTCAAGTCCGAATAGGAACTTTTGTGTCCTCTGGTGCCGGAGGCGTGATTATCGGACTTGCCTGTCGGTGCCTGATTGGCTCGTGACGAGGCTTGAAATCTACAATTCCTAGTTATTGTGAAGCTGGTCAAGGTTTTTGCGCTATACCCTTGTTTGGCGCATTCTTCAGCGAGGTGGAGATGGGGATCGACGTGCCGTTTCCCTTGCTTGCATGTTTAATAAGTTTGGGGGCGTTGTGGGTTGCCGTTAGGAATTATCAGAGAAAGCGGGGCCTGGACATGCGCGCGAGCTTCACAGTCTCGTCTAACGTCGATTGTGAAGACATGTATGTCAATTCATTTATTATTGAAAATGTCAAGGATAGGTCCTGTGTTATTTTTGCAATCTACCTTCAGCTTGGGCGTTCACTGTATGTGAGTCTTGTTGACTTTGGTGATAGCCCATTGCTGATCAAGCCTTTCGAGGCTTACTCAAAGAATCTGGGTCCTATTGAGCATTACCAGGCAAATTTCTCAAGGTTCAATATTAATGAATTGATGAGGAGTTATAAGGTAAGAAAGCGTTTGGTTTGCTCTACGTCCGAAGGCAGATATGTGGTTCCCAGTCGTATGAAGAGATGGGATCCCATAATGAGCTCATTCTTCAATGTGTTGGCGGGGGTGGTATATCCGCAGTCGTCGGAATATAAGGGGATTGTAGTCGGAGGGAACGTAAAGTACATCGTCGAGCTATCAGCGCATGGCAGTGATTCGCAAAAAATTCTGCTTCGGTCTGACTCGTACAAGTTCAGAACGTTCCAGAAATTCAATCTTACAAAAAGTAGTCTCGCTTCTTCAGATAGCTTGCGTGATTTTCTCGCTGCTCGAAAAGCGGAGGGGGACCTAGGGTCTTTGAATTTTGAGGTAATCGACGCCGAGGCTTCTAGGCGGAGGAGGTTCTCCGCATTTGGCGTTTTAGAGGGGGAGCCGGTAGTTCTGACAGAGCATTCATTCTGGAGCTACCACTTCGCTGGCCGATGGCTGGCTTGGCGTAGCAGGCGCCAGGAACGGTGAAGCTAGTGGCATCGGCGGCTGCCATGATCACTGCTGTGGATGGCACGGCGGGCGGCGGATCTATTCAAACTATTGATATTTATAGAATATATTCGGATTGCAAATCCGTTTACAGCGGTTCGATTCCGCTTGAGGCCTCCAATTGAAAAGCCCTGACTCCGGTCAGGGCTTTTTCTTTGCGCGACCCCCTGCCAAACCACACTGCTGGCCCGCAGCCGCCCCTGCTAACGTCCGCCTTCACACTCAGGAAGAGGGGCATGCAGTGCGCGCAATGGCAATCCGGCAGGCGATCTACCTTCCCCTCGGCGCGATGTTCGCCGCAATCGCATTCGGCTTCACCGTGCCCGGCTACAGCTCGCTGTCGCAGCACCTCAGCGAAATGGGGCTGATGCCAGGCCTGCCGGCAAACACGTTGACGGCCTGTATCGCGGTCAACGGTGCGGCCATCATCGTCTTCAGTCTTGCGCTGCTGGGCTGGGGCCGCCGCTTCGCACTCACCGCGCTCACGTCCGTCCTGTTCGGCGTGGCCATGCTCAGCAACGGGGTGTTCACCACGGGCAGCCCGCTGCATGGCATGTACTCCATCGGCATCTTTTCCATCCTGACGCCGCTGTTGTTCCTGGTCGAACTCGGGGCTGATGCCTCCCGGCGCATCGCCTGGGTTGCGCGCGCGACCTCGCTGCTGGGGATGCTCTATCTGTGGCTGATGCTGTCCGGCTTCGATCCGCAGCCCTGGCATGGGCTGACCCAGCGCATCGCGTTGCTGCCTGCCTTTGGCTGGTACTCCTTTGCAGCGCTGGAACTGAGACGGGTGTTCGGGAACACCTGATGGCGTGTCTGGTTACACTCGTGGCATGAACCAGATCGACAACTTCCGCGGCGCACTGCTCGGACTGGCCTGCGGCGATGCCGTCGGCACCACGGTGGAGTTCAAGCCGCGAGGCAGTTTCAGCCCGCTCACCGACATGGTTGGCGGTGGCCCGTTCAACCTGGCGCTGGGGCAGTGGACCGACGATACGTCGATGGCGATGTGCTTGGCCGAAAGCCTGGTGCGTCGTGACGAATTCGATGCGCACGACCAGATGACCCGCTATGCCAACTGGTACCGCAATGGCTACTGGAGCGCGACCGGCGAGTGCTTTGATATCGGCATGGCCACGCGCGCGGCCATCGACCAGTTCCTGCTCAGTGGCGAGCCGCTGTCCGGCAATGAAGACCCGCGCAGTGCCGGCAACGGTTCGATCATGCGCCTGGCACCGGTGGTGCTGCGCTATGCAGGAATGCCGGAACTGCCGGCGATGGCCGAGCTGGGTTCGCGCACGACCCATGCCGCGCGCGAATGCCTGGATGCCTGCCGCTTGCTGGCTGCTGCGATCGAGCGCGCGCTGGACGGGCAATCGAAGCAGGCCGTGCTGGACCTGCGTGACATCCCGGTGCAGGGCGAGCGCCTGCAGCAGATCGCCGCGGGACACTACCAGCACGCAAGCCGTGAGCAGATCCGCGGCAGTGGCTATGTCGTGGACAGCCTGGAGGCGGCGCTCTGGTGCTTCCATCAGCACGACAGTTTCGCGGCTGCAGTGCTGGAAGCGGCCAACCTCGGTGACGATGCCGATACGACCGCCGCGGTGCTCGGCCAGTTGGCCGGCGCCTTCCATGGCGCTGCGGGCATCCCGGCGCACTGGCTGCAGGTGCTGGCCATGCGCGCGGAAATCCAGGTGCTGGCGGACGCGTTGTATGAACGGAACCGCGTTGCACGGGCCGGCCAGGGCTTTGCCGCTGCCGGGAATCCGTCGTAGCGTAATCGCCAGCGGGCCGGCATGGCCACGGACAGGAGGTCTGGATGAACGTGAAAACGGGTATTGGCCTGGCGCTGCTGTTGCTGGCGCCGCTGGCTTCGGCGCAGGTCTACAAGTGCAAGGGATCGTCGGGCGAGACGATCTATTCGCAGGATCCCTGCGGTGCGGGTAGCGAGCCGATGAAACTGCGCTCCAACCGCGCTGCCTCCGAGAGCGCGGGCGAAGCATCCAACCGCGCGGCGGTATATCGCACCACCGGCATGAGCGATGCGGGCATTGCCGAGCGCAACTGCCTGCAGGGCGAGCAGTCGCGCATCTATGGTCCGCTCGAGTCGCGCACGCAGGCGGTCAACCGTCAGGTGGCCGAGCTGGACCGGCAGTTGGCGGCCGTCGGCAGCACGCCGCCGGATGCGGGCGGCACGCTGCCCAATGCGACCCTCGAGTCGGGCATCCGTGCGCAGATGTCCAGCCTGCAGCAGTCATTGAGCTCGGAGCGGGTCGCTGCCGATGCGCAGATGTCCACGGCGCGCGATCGCTGTGCGTCCGTGCGCCGTGACCAGGAGGACCGGGTGCAGCAGCAATACGCCGCGCCAGAATCCAACGCGTACTGAGCCTGCGCCGGGGCGTCCTGCATTCGGTACCCGCTGCTCCAACGGGTAGCTGACGCCGGGTGCGGGTTCGGCATTGAGAAGCTGGTCGGCGCTGGAATCCAGCCCCAGCACCGCATCGAACTGCGGGGCCAGCAGGCGGGTGAGCTGGCCGCGTCACCAATCTCAAACCGGGACGACATGAGAAGGGGGTATGGTCGAGGTTCAGTCTTCGGGAGCAGCAATGGCACGCAGGGACATGCAATACCGCATGCAGCACGCGGCAGGCCAGCGATGAGCAGATCCTCCGCGGATGTGCGCTGGCTGACATTCCGGCTCAAGAACGGTCAGTCGATCGGGCCGGATCAATTGAAGGACGGCTGGGTGATCGCCGCCGAAACGCGCCATTGCGGCGTGCGCCGTGAAAGCATCGAAGGCTCGGGCGTGGTCTATGCCCTGTATGGCCCTTCCGATCTGCCATCACCGCGCCGCGCTGAAATGCGCATGCGCGATTTCCTGATGCGCTCGGGCTACACCTTCACCATGGGCACACTGGGCGGCTGACACCGCCCGTTGCGATCACTCCACTGCCTCAGGGCCGCACGGTCAGCACCTGGCCGATGCTCCCGATCGGGCCACGTTCGTCGTGCAGCATCGTACTGGTCAGGCCGATGCCTTCGCTGCCGAACGAGACTGAGGTGTCGAAGCCCAGCCAGTCGCCCTGCGGCGTGCCGAACAGGTGTACGGTCAGATCGAGGTTGGGGAAGGCGATCTCCTTCGGGTCGGCGCGCACGGCCATGCCGTTGGACAGGTCGAACAACGTGGCGGCACGTGCCAGCGGGCTCACCGTCTCGCCATCCAGCAGCGGCTGCTTCGCGCGTGCCCAGTAGGTCGCACGGCCGGGGCCCTGGTCATCACGGCGGATCTGCACGTTCTGGATGAAGCCACCCGGCCACAGCGTCGCCGGGTCCCATTCGGGCAGGGTGTCTGCGGCGGCGATCCGCGCCAGCGGCGTGCCGGCAATGGCGGCGGTATCGTTCGGGCGCATCAGCCATGCACGCACGCGCAGGGCCGCACGGCCCTGGTGGCTGAGGGTGGCTTCGACCAGTTCGATGGTGCGGCCACCGCGCAGCACCTGCACGTGTGCGTCCATCGCTTCGATCGGAATGGTGCCGAGGATGTCGTAGGACAGGCGGCCGATCAGGAAGCCGTGGCCACGCGCGGCGGCATCACGCTCAAGATGGTGGGCGAGCAGGCCCATCGCCGGTGCGATGTGCTGCTCGTGGGTGTTCCAGGCGCCACCCACGTGTGCGGTGGGCAGGTAGCGGGTGTCGCTCAGTCGTTCAAAGAAGGCCATCGGTTCACGGGGCAGTGGAATGGGGTGCGCGGCGCGCGGTGCGCCGTACCGCCATCGTAGCGCCTCGCCTGCGCGCGAACGCCTCAACGTGCAGCGGCCGCCTTCAATGCATCCAGCACCTGTGCACCGGAAAAGCCGCAATGGCCTTCGCCGGCGAGGGGCAGCACGCGCAGTTTCGCGGCGCTGCCCGCACGCGCCGCCTGTTGCGGATACACCGCCTGCATGCGCGGCACGATGGTTGGATCGTCGTGGTTGAACTGGATCACCAGCGGCTTCTGCAGAGTGCCGCTCAAGGCCAGCCGCTCGCGCACGTAGGCTTGCGCTGCCGCGCTGGCCTGCAACCGCTGCACGCCCGCGTTGAAGGCGGCATCGTCACCGAAGCCGCTGTAGACCGTGCCGAGGTTGCCGGCTGGCATGCCGGCGGCGCGCTGCGCCAGTTCGTGCAGGACCAGTGCGTGCAGGCTGATCACATCAGCCAGTGCATCGGGCGCGACCTGCAGGCGGGTTGCCAGCTGTGCGGCGGCTGCCGGCCGGGTTGCCAGCGCGGCGGCAATGCCCTGGTACAACGCCATCTGTGGCAGCGCAGCGGCCTGGGATGAGACCAGGCCGCCTGCAGGCAGGCCGTCGGCCTTGGGAAAGAAGTAATCAAAGGCCACCAGGGTGGTCAGCAGATCCTCGGCCAGCGCTTCGCCCGGCAGATTGGCCCCGCACAGCGAAATGCCGCCGTCATAGGCCTGCGGATGCTGTTCCAGGCTGGCCACGGTGACCGCGCCGCCCATCGAGAAGCCGAGCATCCACGTCCTGCGCACCGGCTTCAGTTCGGCCAGCGTGTGCTGGCGCAGGCGTTCCATGTCGGCCACCGCGTCGGCCACCGCCCAGCCCTGGCTGGAATAGGCGCTCTGCGCGACCGCGTAACCCGCATCCAGCAGCGCCTGGGTGCTGTCGGCCGCGGCCATCGGCGTCGCGCGCGGCACGCCGACCGGTTCGTAGCCATGGGCCAGCATCACCAGCTCGCCGTTCCAGTGCGTGGGCACATCCAGCCGCCATGGCGCGCCCCGCAGTTCGCCGTTGAGCGAGCGTGGCGCAGGCGGGGCGGCGGCGTGCAGTGCGGTCGTGGGCAGCAACAGGCCGATGGCCAAGGCCAGTGGAAGCAGCAGGCGCATCGCGTTCGTCCTTACGGGAATGTGCCGAGCATAGGCGCAGCCCCTGCGGCGCGCGCGCTGCACTGCGACAGCACGCGCATGCCGGGCTCAGGCCGGCGGCTGGCCGGTCGCGGTTTCGATGAGCGTATGGCGGAAGGTTTCCACCAGCGGCCGCAGGTTGATGCGGTGCCAGGCGGCCCACAACGGCGTGCGGTAGCTGAACCACGGCAGCTCGCGCAGCACCACGCCGGCCGGTGCCTGGTGGTCCAGGCTGCGCTGCAGGGTGGTCAGGCCCAGCCCGGCGGCCACCAGGCCGAGCGCGGCCAGCGGCTCGCTGGCTTCCATGGCGATGCTCGGGGTGAAACCAGCCTTCGCGCAGGCGGCGATGAAGGTGTCGTGGCGCAGCGCGCTTTCCTTGTGCATCACCCCGATCCACTGCTGGCTGGCCAGGTCATCGGGAGTGATCTGCTCGGCGCTGGCGAGGGCATGTCCCGCGGGCAGGGCCAGCAGCATCGGGTCGTTCAGCACCTGGGTGGCCTGCAGGTCCGGATCGTCGAACGCGGGCGGTTCACAGACCAAGGCGATGTCCAGGCTGCGCTGGCGCAGGCCTTCCAGCTGCACGTCCGATTGCTGGTTGTACAGGGCGATATGCACGGCCGGGCGATCGCCGCGCAGCGCGCGCAGGGCGGTGGGCAGTACGCCCGAGTGCATGGCGTATTCCAGGTAGCCGATGCACAGGCCGCCCTCGTCGCCCCGGCCCAGGCGCCGGGCCAGCGACTCCAGCCGGTTGGCGTGGGTCAGCAGGGCCCGCGCCTCCGCCAGGAAGGTGCGGCCATCGGCCGTCAGGCGGATGCGCTGCTGCGAGCGCTCGAACAGCTGCAGCTCCAGCCGCTCCTCCAGCTGGGCGATCTGGCGGCTGAGCGGGGACTGGGAAATGTGCAGGCGCTCGGCGGCACGGCCGACGTGTTCATCTTCGGCGACAGCCACGAAGTAGCGAAGTTGGCGGAGATCGAGCATAAGACCCTCCAGGACTTAAGAGTGGAAAATTATGTCTTGGACAGTCTTATAGGGCAAGCCTAGCCTGTGCCTCAACCTCAACAACCTCCGCAGGAGGACCCCCATGAGCATCAATGAACTGCTGGCCGGCAAGACACTCGGCTTCGGTACCGCCCCGCTGGGCAACATGTTCCGCGACATCCCGGAAGCCGAGGCCCAGGCCACGGTGGACGCGGCCTGGGAGCAGGGCACGCGCTACTTCGATACCGCCCCGTTCTACGGCGCCGGCCTGGCCGAGATCCGCCTGGGCGACGCGCTGGCCAGGCGCAACCGCGATGAGTTCGTGCTGAGCACCAAGATCGGCCGCCTGATCCTGGATGAAGTGGAAGACACCAGCGCCCGCGACCTGGGCGAGAAGGGCGGCCTGTTCGTCGCCGGGCGGCCCAACAAGCTGGTCAATGATTACTCGGCCGACGCCACCCTGCGCTCCATCGACGACAGCCTGAAGCGGCTGAAGACCGACCGCCTGGACATTGTCTGGGTGCACGACATCGCCCAGGACTTCTACGGCGATGAGTGGCTGTCCTACTTCGAGACCGCACGCCGCGGCGCCTTCCGGGTGCTGACCCGGCTGCGCGAGGAGGGCGTGATCAAGGCCTGGGGCCTGGGGGTCAACCGCGTCGAGCCGATCGAACTGACCCTGGACCTGGACGAGGCGCGCCCCGATGGCTTCCTGCTGGCAGGCCGCTACTCGCTGCTTGACCATGAGCGCGCGCTGCAGCGGGTGATGCCGAAGGCGGCCGAGCGCAACACCGGCATCGTCGTGGGTGGGCCGTACAGTTCCGGCGTACTGGCCGGTGGCAGCCACTTCGAATACCAGCAGGCCTCGCCGCAGATCCTGGCCAAGGTCGAACGCATGAAGGCCATTGCCGCTGCACATGGCATCAGCATCAAGGCCGCCGCACTGCAGTTCTCGCTGGCCAACCCCGCCGTCGCGGCGGTGATCCCGGGCGCCAGCCGTCCCGAGCGCATCGCCGAAGACTACGCCGCGCTGAAGGAAGTGATTCCGCCCGCGTTCTGGCAGGAACTGCGCGCGCAGGGGCTGGTGTCCGCTGATGCGCCGCTGCCCATCGATCTGCGCTGAGCACGGAGGAGACCTGCCATGGCAACCGCATCTGCATCACTCACCGTACCGGCCAGCGCCGATCGCGTCTGGAACCTGATCGGCGGCTTCGATTCGCTGCCGGACTGGCTGCCGTACATCCCCACCAGCACGCTCAGCGAAGGCGGTCGC
The DNA here is from genome assembly GCF_003086915.1 of Stenotrophomonas sp. ZAC14A_NAIMI4_1. Taxonomy (NCBI): domain Bacteria; kingdom Pseudomonadati; phylum Pseudomonadota; class Gammaproteobacteria; order Lysobacterales; family Lysobacteraceae; genus Stenotrophomonas; species Stenotrophomonas sp. ZAC14A_NAIMI4_1. Next base: position 3,019,457 of record NZ_CP026002.1, on the reverse strand, counting down.
GTGCGCCATCTGGCCAACCCCGACGGTGATGCCATCGTCGAGCGGCTGGAGGCGTTCGACCAGGCCGGGCGCAGCTACACCTACTCGATCCTGCGGGCACCGTTCCCGGTCACCGGCTACCGCTCCACCCTGTGCGTGGTCGAACTGGACCACGGTGCGCGCATCGACTGGTCTGGCGCGTTCACCCCGGTGGGCGTCAGCGACGAAGTGGCCTCGGCATTGTTCGAAGGCATCTACCGCGACGGCCTGAGGGCGCTGCAGGCCACGCTGGCCGGTTGAACAACGCGGTTGCCCACGGCGGGGCCGGATTCGATACGATGGGTCGCATCAGCCATCACCTGCTTGATCTGGAGTCCTGCCATGGTCGACCGCCTTGCCATCCTGCTGGAACGTTTCGCGGTCAACGCCTCGGTGTTCCATGCCGGCGCGCTGTGTGGCATCAACAGCCTGCAGGGCGAAGACGAGGCTGGCCAGCTGCATCTGGTGCGGCGCGGGCCGGTGCAGGTCAGCCATGGCCAGCAGACCGTGCAGGTGGATGCGCCGAGCCTGCTGCTGTACCCACGGCCGATGCCGCACCGCTTCAGCACCGATCCGCAGCACGGCGCCGACATGGCCTGCGCCAACCTGCATTTCGAAGGCGGCCGGCTCAATCCGATCAGCGCGGCCCTGCCGGATTTCATCTGCATGCCGTTGGCCGATCTGTATGGCGGCAGCGCAGCGCTGGACCTGTTGTTCGAGGAAGCCTTCGAGCAGCGCTGCGGGCGCACGGTTATGGTCAACCGCCTGTTCGAGGTGGTGATGATCCAGGTGCTGCGCCAGTTGATGGAAGGCGGGCAGATGCGTGGCGGCCTGTTCGCCGGGCTTGGCCACCCGCGGCTGCGGCTGGCCCTGGTGGCCATGCACGAGGCGCCGTCGCAGGCCTGGACGCTGGAGGACCTGGCCGAAACCGCAGGGATGTCGCGCAGTGTGTTCGCCGCCAGTTTCCGCGAGGCGATGGGGACCACGCCCGGCCAGTACCTGCAGGGCTGGCGCGTCAGCCTGGCCCAGCAGGCGCTGCGCCAGGGCCGCCCGCTGAAGCGCATTGCCGACGATGTCGGCTACGGCAGCGAGGCTGCGCTGTCGCGTGCATTCAAGGCGCACACCGGGCAGTCGCCACGGCAGTGGCGCGACCAGGATCGCGCCAGCGCCGCCTGAGCGATCAGCCCATCACCAGCCGGGCCAGCTTCATGCCGCCGAAGAGGCCGGCCAGGCCGAGTGCGACCGAACCGCCGGCATACAGGGCGGCCAGCCCATGCTGGCCGCGCTGCAGCAACAGGCCGATTTCCAGCGAGTAGGTGGAGAACGTCGTGTAGCCACCGAGGATGCCGGTGGTCAGCAGCAGCCGCAGTTGCGGTGATGCACCGTTGCGCAGGGCGAACGCCTCTACCACCACGCCCATCAACAGCGCGCCGCTGATGTTGATGAGGAAGGTGGACCAGGGCCACGGGCTGCCGACCGCAACCCGCGCGCCGAGCAGGTTGCAGGCGTGGCGCAGGCATGCGCCCGCGCCGCCCCCCAGGAAGACCAGGACATAGTTGTTCAGTGCTTGCATCGTTTGCCTCGAGTGCTGGTTCGCAGGATCGACGGCGTACGCAATGGCGGGCACGGCCTGCCATCGACGAACGCCGGGTTCGTCAACAACAGGAGCCATCAGCCATCAAAGGCGGTTATCGGGGGAGCCCCATCCCCATCACCGTCCATGCTACCAGCGACAGGCTGCCCTGCGCAGGAACGGTCAGGGCAGGGCAGTCGCCACCACGCGGGCCACCTTGCTGCGGCTGATGCCTTCGCGCAGCAGGTCGTTGGCCATCAACCCCAGCGATGCCTGCCGCCGGAAACCAACGTCGAGCCCGCGCCGGGCCAGGATGTTGGCCACCATTTCATAGGCCGTTTCCCAGACATCCAGATACGCCTCGCTGGGCAGGTACATGTAGGCGGTGCCACGTTCGCCCACTGCGCCATCGACCGGACCAAACAGCAACTCGCGTGGATCCATCTTCACCGCATCGGCGATGCGGAAGAGCTGTTCGGCTTTGACGTGGTCGGCTTTGACGTTGTCGTTGAGCCAGTTGCTGACGGTGGCCGTGGTGCTTTTCGCGGCGCGGGCCAGGTGAGCCGGGCGGGTATGCCCGGCGTCCTTCATGGCGGCGGCGAGTCGTTGTCCAAGAGTATTCATCTATGCAAGCCAGCTTAACGCGTGGATTCAAAAGAATCCTTGCCACCAAAATAAGTCTGATGACGAAAGAGATCGAAAATGGACGAAAAGTGGTGCAAGCGTCACGTGCGCATGCGGCTGGGCCTGGGCACCGACGCTGAGCTGGCCAGGCTCTTTGGAATCAGCAGATCCGCTGTCTCGCAATGGCCTGGCGACGTTCCGATTCCCGCGCTGCGGCGCTACATGCTGCAACAGCGTTATCCGGATCTGTTCCCGGCGGAAAAGAGCAATCAGGCAGAATTGGTCTGATTAACGACCGAAAATGTCGCATCCGGATCGGTCCACCCATTTTGTTAAGCATGCTTATCGCCATAGGCGAATTCGATGGACAACGGGACGACGGGTGGACGGCAGGTGCGGAGCGGGCGCCAGTGTCGGCTTTGGCGCGACCCGGGGGTGAGGCAGTGACGCCTCCCGCATCATGAACGATTAATAATTTCAATCACAAAAGTCGCGCCCTGTAATTGACCTGTCGTGAAAATTATGACTAATTGGCATCAACCGGCCGTGAAGACCGGGAGTCTTTCAGTAGCACGCAAGTGGATCGGTTGACCGTCAACGATGCAGGACAAGTCCAACGGAGGTCGTATGGAATACGGCATGCATGGCTTGGCTGAACGGGTACGCCGCGAACTGGAAGCCAGTTACCACAAACACGGATGCGGTCCGGCGTTCTGGGATACCTACCAGCAGGTGCTTGACCGCCTGGTTCCGCAGGGAACCGAGCGTACCGAAGTCACCAATGATCTGGCGCTGATCATCGAGCAGCTCGGCATCGTCCGCCGTGCGCAGCTGGTGCCGCCGGACGGCGGGCGCCCGCGCTGAGTCAGCACAGGCGCCAGGCGCCGCACGCCAGCAGGGCCAACAGCAGCGATGCCAGCGCGGTGGTGCGTGTGCGCCACCGGCGGCGCGCCTGCCCGGCCATGGACTGCGGACTGCAGTAGCGCACCAGCCCTTCGCCGAAGCCGGCACGGTGCTGCTGCTGCGCGCACGCTTCCAGGCAGGCGCCGCAGGCAAGGCAATCGGCCTGCGGCCCATGGCGGATATCCAGCTGCATCGGGCACGCCGTCACGCACGCCGCGCAATCGGTGCAATCCCCCAGCCGGTCCGCACTGAAGGTGGGCATCGGCCCGGCCAGCAGCGGATGGGCGGCGCGGAATACGTAGTCCTGTGCCGTTGTCGGGTCGAGCAGGCCACGGCCGCGACCGAGCACGCCACCCAGGGCGGCAGGCCGCGCGCCGCGGGGTTCGCCACGGCGGGCGTCGTAGAGCATGCGCGGTGTGTGCGGATCGGTCAGCAGTGGCTGCAGGCGCGCGAACGGGCACAGCGAACTGCACACCTGTTCGCGCAGGAAGCCCGCATTGCCGTAGGTGGCTGCGGCATAGAACAGCACCCAGAAGGCTTTCCAGCCAGTCCAGCCGCTTGCAGCAGGCAGGCCAAACAGGCCGTGGATGGGGCTGAACAGGCCGACGAAGGTGATGCCGGTCCACAGCGAGAGCAGGATCCAGCACAGCCGGGTTGCGACCGCGGCCACGCGCGGGGGCAGCCGTCGCGACAGCCCGCGGGCGATGCCATCGAAGGCCCGCATCCACAGCGTCTGCGGGCAGGCATGGCCACACCAGACCCGCCCGGCGAGGTGGGTCAGCAGCGCCAGGCTCACCGCAAGTACCGCCAGCAGGCCCAGCAGCACGCCGACGTCATCGGGCCACAGGGTCAAGCCGAACAGGTCGAAGCGGCGCGCGGCAAGGTCCAGCAGCAACGCCTGGCGCCCGTTCCAGCGTAGCCAGGGCAGCAGGTAGAACAGCGCCAGCAGGACGGCGCAGAGGGCGCCACGCCAGCGCCAGGGACGGGGCAGGAAGGGCGCGGCGCAGCTCATCCCAGTGGCAGCTCGTCGTCGTCGCCGTCGCCCATCGGGCGCAGCAGGTAGCCGGTCACCGCGCTGGACAGCGCCGTGACCGCCCAGAACATGAAGAAGCCCGCGGTGTAACCCAGCTCGCGGCTGATCACGCTGGCGGGGAAGCTGATGGCCTGCAGCCGCAGCGGATCGACGAAGGCGAAGAACACCACGCTGGCCACGCCGGCGGCGATGAAGCTGGGCCAGAGGATCGCGCCCCAGTGCTGGATCAGCCGCTGGCGGCGGCTGGAAGACGGTGTGTTCATGCGGTCCCAGGTCTGAGGAAGAGGGCGGCGCGTATACTTCGCGCTGGGCGGCGCAGCATCCGCAGGGCGTGCGTCGTGCAAGCGCGCCAGCCTAGGCGTGCCTGACCGCCTCGACATTGATCTGGATCAACAGCGGCAGCCGCCGCCTTCGGCACACTGCCGATCCGTACTGGGTAACCCGATGAACGCAGCAACCCCGACCGAACTTCCCGTTGCCTCCCTTGAGCTGTGCAGCGAGGAGGAGGTGACCCGCCTGGTCCACGACTTCTATGCACGGGTGCGCGAGGAGGAGCGGCTGGGGCCGGTGTTCGACGGGCATGTGCATGACTGGCCTTCGCACCTGGCCCAGCTGGTCGATTTCTGGTCGGCGATGCTGCGCGGCACCCGCCGTTTCAGTGGTTCGCCGATGTCCAAGCACATGGCCATCGCGCTGGACAAGGACCTGTTCGACCGCTGGCTGGTGCTGTTCCACATCACCACCGCCGAGTGCGGCAACCCGCCGATGCAGGCGCTGGCAGACGATGTCGCCAAGCGCATCGCTGAAACCTTCTGGCGCCGGTACCAGATGCTGCGCTGGCCGCAGGTGGGCCTGCCGGTGCTGGGCGTTCGCGGCCAGGATTGATCCAGGTCAAGGCGGTCGCGTCGCGCCAGCGCGATGCTGGCGCCATGGACACGTACTCTCCCGCTGCCGGTGGCCTGGCCTGGACCTTCGACCCCGATCTGCTGCGCCGGCATGACCGGCCGGGACCGCGCTACACCTCCTATCCGACCGCGCCGCACTTCCACGATGGGTTCGACGCGCCGGCCCTGCGCCAGGCGATCGCCGACAGCAACCAGCAGGCGCGCGCGCTGTCGCTGTACGTGCATGTGCCGTTCTGTTCCAGCCCATGTTTCTACTGCGGCTGCAACCGGGTGATCACCCGTGATCGCGGCCGTGGCCACAGCTATGTGGCGCGGGTGCTGGCTGAAGCCGACCTGCTGGCACCGCAGTTCGATGACGGGCGCGAAGTGATCCAGCTGCACCTGGGCGGCGGCACGCCCAATTTCCTCGATGCCGAGTCAATGACCACGCTGGTGGAAGGGCTGCGCAGGCGCTTCGATTTCAGTGACTCGTCACAGCGCGATTTCTCCATCGAACTGGACCCGCGTTTCATCGACGCCGGTGACGTGGCGATGCTGGCACGGCTGGGTTTCAACCGTGCCAGCTTGGGCGTGCAGGACTTCGACCCGCAGGTGCAGGAATCGATCAACCGCGTGCAGGGCGTGCGACAGACGCTGGACATCCTGCGTGCCTGCCGGGACAGCGGCATGCGCTCGGTCAACGTCGATCTGATCTACGGCCTGCCCGGCCAGAACCTGGAAGGCTTCGGTCGCACCCTGGAACTGGTGCTGGCACTGCGCCCGGACCGCCTGGCGGTGTATGGCTACGCGCATCTGCCGCACCTGTTCCGCGCGCAGCGGCAGATCGACGAACGCCGGCTGCCTTCGCCGGAAGACAAGCTGGCCCTGCTCGGGCTGGCGGTGGAGCGCCTCTCGGCTGCCGGCTACCAGTACATCGGCATGGACCACTTCGCGCTGCCCGAGGAAGACCTGTCGCGCGCGCAGCGTGCCGGCCAGCTGCATCGCAACTTCATGGGCTATACCACCCATGCCGACACCGACCTGCTGGGCCTGGGCGTCAGCGCCATCAGCCACGTGGGCGCTACCTACAGCCAGAACCCGCGTGACCTGCCATCGTGGGAAGCGGCGGTGGACCAGGGCCAGCTGCCGGTCTGGCGCGGCGTCGCGCTAAGCGAGGATGACCAGCTGCGCGCCGAGCTGATCCAGCAGCTGATGTGCCAGGGCGAGGTGGATGGGCGCGCGCTGGGCCGGCGCCATGGCGTGCAGTTCGAGGAGTACTTCGCGCAGGACCTGCAGGCCGTGCAGCGCCTGCAGCAGGACGGCCTGGCTGAATACAGCGAGGGCGTGGTGCGCACCAGTGAGCCCGGGCGGCCGCTGCTGCGCCTGCTGGCGATGTGCTTCGATCCGTATCTGCGCGCAGCGCAGGAGCAACCGCGGTATTCGCGGGCGATCTGAGGCGTGTCGCGCGCATGGTGCCCGGAGCCGGAATCGAACCGGCATGGGGTTGCCCCCGGCAGATTTTAAGTCTGATGCGTCTACCAGTTTCGCCATCCGGGCCTTGCAGCGCGCGCCGATTGTAACGGAATCGCTGCCCATGCCGGCGGATAACACCGCCTTTACGCAACCGGCGGCAGCGCTGGGTACAGTCCGCCAACTCTCCCAGGAATGGCGACATGCACGGACGTGGCAGGCGATGGATGCGGTGCGCGCTGATGTTGGCCGCGTGTCTGGTGGCCGGCCCGCTGTCGGCACAGCCGGCGCCGCCACCGGGCGAAGCGGTGGTCGACCTCGACACGGTGCAGGTGACCGGCGAACAACCCGGTCCCGGCCTGTGGAAAGTGACCGGCCCGCAGGGCCACGTGCTGTGGATCCTCGGCACGGTATCGCCGCTGCCGGCGCGCATGGAATGGCGGTCGGACGAGGTCGAACGCACCATCGCCGGCGTCGATCATGTGCTGGGTGATCCGGGCTTCGGCCTGGACGCGAAGATCGGCTTCTTCAAGGGCCTGACGCTGCTGCCGCTGGCGAAGAAGACCGCGCGTGACCCGCAGGGACGCACGCTGGACCAGGTGCTGCCTGCGCCGACCTATGCACGCTGGTCGGGGCTGAAGCAGACCTACCTGGGCAACGATCGTGGCGTGGAGAAGGATCGCCCGCTGGTGGCCTCCGGCCGGCTTTACCAGGCGTTCCTCAAGCGCAATGGCCTGCGCGACAGCAAGCAGGTCAAGGAGGCGCTCAAGCGGGCCTACAAGGCCCGCGACCTGGAACCGGAGGACGTGCAGGTCAAGCTGAAGATCGATGACCTGCGTGGTGCGCTGAAGGAACTGCAGGCCTCGGAAGTGGATGATCGTGCGTGCTTCGAACGGACGCTCGACACGGTGGAATTCCAGGCGCCGGTGCTGCGCGAGCGCGCCAATGCCTGGGCGCTGGGCGATGTCGCCGCGCTGAAGCGGCTGTCCACTTCGGCGATGGCGCAGAGCTGCCGCGAGATGCTGCAGGACTCGGAGTTCGTGCGCCGCCGCGGCTGGAGCAACCTGCCGCAGCAGGTGCGTGCGCGGTGGCTGCAGGCAGCCGACGCAGCGCTGGCAAAGCATGCGGCCACGTTTGCGACGATGCCGGTCAGCCAGCTGCTGGGTGAGGGCTACCTGGAAGAGCTGACGCAGCGTGGCTACGTGATCGAGGCACCGCCGGAATAGCCCACGCTTGAAGTCCCCGTGCTTCCTGTCATATTCCCTCGTATCGGGGGAAGGGGAGCGGGAGATGGCGTTGCATGCGTTTGCCTATGTCAGCACGGCCAGGGAAGGGCTGGAAGTGCCCGATCTCGATGCGCTGCTGGCCGACGCGACGCCCTTCAACCGCATGGCCGGCGTGACCGGTGTGCTGATGTTCGATGGCAGCCGCTTCCTGCAGTACATCGAAGGTCCGCGCGATGGCGTGGCATCGGTGCATGCGCGCATCCTCAACGCGCGCCGCCATGGCAGCATCAGCGAACTGGCCTCGGGCGACCTGCCGTCGCGCTGGTTCCCGCGCTGGACCATGGCCAACCGCATGATCGATGCGGCCACCCTGGACAGCATCGTGACCGCGCCCTGGCGGGGCTTCGACAGCGCGCCGGCATCGTGCAGCCACGGTTTCGCGCTGCTGCTGCAGGCATGGACCGGCGGCCATGGAGAACTGGAGCCGGCTGCCGTCAGCCTGGGCTCCTGAGCGGGGCGTGGCCCGCCGCCGCCGGAGCGGTTAACCTTGGCGGCCTGCTTGCCTGCCTTCGGAAATCCGGATGACCCAGACCCTGTCGCTGCCTGCGAGGCATCGCGCATGAGCGCACCCATCGGTGCTGCACAGCGGCCGCTGCCGGCCGTGATCGGGCTGGGCTACGTCGGCCTGCCGCTGGCGGTAGCCTTCGGCCGGCACATTCCTACCCTCGGCTACGACATCGACGCGGCGCGCATCGCCGAACTGGGCAGTGGCCAGGACCACACCCTGGAAATGGAGCCGGAGGAGCTGGCCGAGGCCACGCAGCTGCGCTACAGCAGCGACCCCGCGCAGCTGGATGCGTGCAACGTCTACATCGTCACCGTGCCGACGCCGATCGATGCCTACGAGCAGCCGGACCTGGAGCCGCTGCGCTCGGCCACGCGGCTGGTGGCCGGCCACCTGCGCGCCGGTGACCTGGTCATCTACGAATCCACCGTCTACCCCGGCACCACCGAGGAAGTGTGCGTTCCGCTGCTGGAAGAGGGCTCGGGGCTGCGCTTCAACGAAGATTTCTACTGCGGCTACAGCCCGGAACGGGTCAGCCCCGGTGATCGCCAGCGGCGCCTGGCCGACATCCGCAAGATCACTTCGGGCTCGACCCCGGCGGTGGCCGCGGTGGTCGATGGCCTGTACCAGCGCATCATCGCCGCCGGCACCTTCCCGGCGCCGTCGATGCGCGTGGCCGAAGCGGCCAAGGTGGTCGAGAACATCCAGCGTGACGTCAACATCGCCCTGGTCAACGAGCTGGCGCTGATCTTCGATCGCCTTGGCATCGACACCCAGGACGTGCTGGACGCTGCTGGCAGCAAGTGGAATTTCCTGCCGTTCCGCCCCGGCCTGGTCGGCGGCCACTGCATCGGCGTTGACCCGTACTACCTGCTGCATAAATCCGAGAGCGTGGGCTACCACCCGGACCTGATCCACACCGCGCGGCAGGTCAACAACCGTGTCGGCGAACACGTGGCCACGCGCGTGCTGGCGATGCTGGCCGAACGTGGCCGCGAAGCGGCGCAGTCGCGCATTCTGGTGCTGGGCGTGACCTTCAAGGAAGACTGCCCCGACCTGCGCAACAGCCGTGCGCTGGAACTGGCCCAGCGCCTGCAGTCTGCCGGTGCACAGGTGCAGGTCAGCGACCCGTGGGTGGGGCCGGCCGCGCTGGCCGATGCGGACGTGCATTGGGTGGCCGAACCGCAGGCCGGGCTTTACGACGCGGTGGTGCTGGCGGTGGCCCATGCCAGCTTCAAGACGCTGGATGAAGCGCGCATCCGTGCCCTGCTGGCGCCGGGCGGGCTGGTCTACGACGTGAAGTCGGCCTGGCCCCGCAGCGTGGTCGACGACCGCCTGTAGACACCTGCGCGGTAGACTGTGGCGGTTGCAACCGAGGAACGCCATGCACCGGTATATCGTCTACCTGCTCGCCATCCTGCTGTTTCCCCTGTGCCTGTGGCTGGCCACGATCTGGCCGGCCTGGTACTGGGGCGTCGGCCTGACCGCCGCGATGGTGGCGCTGGGCACCTGGGACCTGCTGCAGAAGCGCAGCACCCTGCGCCGCAACTATCCGGTGATGGCGCACTTCCGCTACGGCCTGGAATCGATCGGCCCGGAAATCCGCCAGTACTTCGTGCAGAGCGACCTGGAGGACGTGCCGTTCTCGCGGCAGCAGCGTGCGCTGATCTACCAGCGCTCCAAGAACGAAATGGACACCGTGCCCTTCGGCACCCTGCGCAGCACCTATGCGGTGGATTACGAGTGGATCAACCATTCGCTGGCACCCACCACCATCGCCGCGCATGATTTCCGCGTGCTGATCGGTCCCACCTGCGCCAAGCCCTATTCGGCCAGCGTGTTCAACATCTCGGCGATGAGCTTTGGTTCGCTGTCGGCCAACGCGATCCGCGCGCTGAACGAAGGCGCGCGCCGCGGCGGCTTCTACCATGACACCGGCGAGGGCTCGATTTCGCCCTACCACCGCGAGATGGGGGGCGACCTGGTCTGGGAAATCGGCTCGGGCTACTTCGGCTGCCGCGACGAGAAGGGCGGTTTCAGCGAAGAGCGCTTCATCGCCAATGCCACCCAGGATCAGGTCAGGATGATCGAGATCAAGTTGTCGCAGGGCGCCAAGCCCGGCCACGGCGGCGTGCTGCCGGCACCGAAGGTGACCGCCGAGATCTCTGCCACCCGCGGCGTGCCGATGGGCGTGGACTGCGTGTCGCCCTCGCGCCATTCGGCGTTCTCCACGCCGGTGGAGCTGCTGCAGTTCGTGGCCCGCCTGCGCGAGCTGTCCGGTGGCAAGCCGGTCGGCTTCAAGCTGGCCATCGGCCATCCGTGGGAATGGTTCGGCATCGCCAAGGCCATGCAGGAAACCGGCCTGCTGCCTGATTTCATCGTGGTCGATGGCGCCGAAGGTGGCACCGGTGCGGCCCCGGCCGAGTTCGTCGACCATGTGGGCGTGCCGATGCACGAGGCGTTGCTGCTGGTGCACAACACCCTGGTCGGCCTGGACCTGCGCGAGCGCATCCGCATCGGTGCGGCCGGCAAGATCACCAGCGCGTTTGAAATCGCCCGCACCATCGCGCTCGGTGCGGACTGGTGCAATGCCGGCCGCGGCTTCATGTTCGCCCTGGGCTGCATCCAGTCGCTGAGCTGCCACACCGACAAGTGCCCGACCGGCATCGCCACCCAGAACCCGGCGCGCTGGAAGCACCTGGATGCGCCGGACAAGGCCACGCGCGTGCACAGCTACCACGAGCACACGCTGCATGCGCTGAAGGAGCTGCTGTGCGCCGCCGGCCTCAACGACCCGGCCGAGCTTGGCCCGGAGCACATCCTGCGTCGCGTTTCGCCTGTCGAGATCCGTTCGCTGGCCTCGCTGTACCGCTACCTGGAACCGGGCGAGCTGCTGCATAAAGTGCCGGACCACGCAGTGTTCCACTCGTTCTGGGCCGAAGCGCGCAGTGATTCGTTCCAGCCGCCGCCGCGCATCCAGGCGTTGCGCGCGAGCAAATCACGGTAACCGCTGTTGTAGAGTCGAGCCATGCTCGACTGCTTCTATTGATCGAAAAGCAGTCGAGCAAGCTCGACTCTACGGAGATGCATCATGCAGTTCAGGACCGGCGCGGCCGATGACGTAGCGGTGCTGTGGGCACTGCGCACGCGCTGCGTGCGCGAAACCTGCAGCAGCCATTACCCACCCGACGTGATTGCACCCTGGTCGGCCTCGCCGCCGCCGGCGCAGTACGCGCGCCTGCTGGCGCAGGGCGGCTGCGTGGTGGCCGAGGACAGTCAGGGCGGCCTGCTGGGGTTTGGCGTGTTCGATGCCGAAGGCAATGAGGTCGATGCGCTGTTCGTCGATCCGGACAGGGGCGGGCAGGGCATCGGCCAGGCGCTGATGCAGCGCTTGCTGGCACTGGCTGACCCCGCGCGCGACGTGGTGCTGTCGGCATCGCTCAATGCGGTGCCGTTCTACCAGCGCCAGGGGTTCATCGCCGGAAATGAGGAGGCCTACCCACACCCCAGCGGCGTAGCCCTGGCCTCGGTACGCATGCACCGGAAACTGTAGAGCCGAGCCCACGCTCGGCTTTTGTAGAGTCGAGCCATGCTCGACTGCTGTTGATTGCAGTCGAGCATGGCCCGACTCTACAAAACCCGGGTCAGCGCCCGGCAAGCCACGCGATGACGCCTTCGGCCGCGCGCAAACCACTGGCATAGCACGCCGTCAGCAGGTAACCGCCGGTCGGCGCTTCCCAGTCCAGCATCTCGCCGGCACAGAACACGCCGGGCAGGGTGCGCACCATCAGGTCATCATCCAGCGCCTGCAGGCGCACGCCGCCAGCGGTGCTGATCACCTCGACCATCGGCCGCGGGCGCAGCAGGCGCAACGGCAAGCGCTTCAGCGTGGTTGCCACGGCCGGCAGATCGTTGCCGGCCTCCTTGCCCAGGATCTCGAACACCAGTGCGGCTTTCACCGCATCCAGTCCGGCCTGGCGGCGCAGGTGCTCGCCGAAGCTGCGGCCCTTGCGCGGGCGCGACAGGTCGGCCAGCAGGCGCGCTTCATCGCGGCCCGGCACCAGATCCAGCCACAGGGTGGCGTGGCCCTCACGGTTGATGGTCTCGCGCAGGTCCGCAGCCAGGGCGTAGACCAGGCTGCCTTCGATGCCGTATTCGCTGGCCACGCATTCGCCCTGCTGCGACTGCGGTTGGCCCTGCAGGTCGATCCAGTGCGCGACCACCGCCTTCAGCGGTGCACCGGCATTGCGCTGGGCAAAGAACGGGGTCCAGTCCACGTCGAAGCCGCAGTTGGCCGATTGCAGCGGGGCGATGTCCACGCCGCGCGCCTGCAACGGCGCGACCCAGGCGCCATCGCTGCCCAGTTGCGGCCAGCTGCCGCCGCCCAGCGCCAGCACGGTGGCGTCGGCGTGCACGTCCACCGGGCCGTCGGCGGTGCTGAAGCACAACGCGCCATCATCGCTCCAGCCCGTCCAGCGGTGGTTGGCGTGCAGGCGCACGCCCTGATCCTTCAGCCGCCGTACCCAGCCGCGCAGCAGCGGCGCCGCCTTGCGGTCGACCGGGAACACGCGGCCGGAACTGCCCACATAGGTCTCCACGCCGAAGCCGGCCGCCCAGTCACGCAGCGCCTGCGCGTCGAAGCCGTCCAGCCAGCGGCCGACCGCGGCGGGCTGCTCGCGGTAGCGGCTGTCGAACAACGGCCGCGGGTCGGAATGGGTCAGGTTGAGACCGCCCTTGCCGGCAATGAGGAACTTGCGGCCGGGCGAGCCCTTGGCTTCGTACAGGTCCACGTCCAGCCCCGCCGCGCGCAGGCGCTCGGCGGCGAACAGTCCGGCCGGGCCGCCACCGATGACGGCGACCCGGCGCGGCGGTGCGGCATTACGGTTTGACATCGAGCAGCTCGACATCGAACACCAGCGAGGAACCGGCCGGGATCGGGCCGACGCTGCGGTCGCCATAGCCATAGGCCGGCGGGATCATCAGGGTGCGCTTGCCGCCCACCTTCATGCCGGCCACGCCTTCATCCCAGCCACGGATGACCTGGCCAGCGCCGAGGGTGAAGGTGAACGGTTCGCCGCGGCCGACCGAGCTGTCGAAGGTCTTGCCGTGCTTGCTTTCGGTGCGCTGGTCGTAGATCCAGCCGGTGTAGTGCACGCTCACCTTCTGCCCGGGCACGGCTTCGGCGCCGGTACCGACCTGGGTGTCGATGCGCTCGAAGGTGGCCAGGGTGCCACCCGGCGGCGGACCGGACGGTTCGCGGGCACAGCCGGCGGCGACAAGGGACAGCAGCAGGGGAAGCAGCAGGCGGCGCATCGGCGTCTCCGGGATGGGCGGTGTCGGGGGCGGCAAGGGTAGCGCATCAGCGCCGGGTATCATGGTGGCATGGCCAAACTCCTGCTCAATCTCCGCAACGTCGGTGACGACGAATACGCCGATGTATGCACGCTGCTGGACCAGCATGGCATCGCCTGGTACCGCACCGAACCCAGCCCGTGGGGCATTTCCAACGGCGGCCTGTGGCTGAGCGAGGATGGCGACCAGCCGCGGGCGAAGGCGCTGATGGCCGACTACCAGGCGGCGCGCGGGGTGCGCGTGCGCGCCGAGCGCGAGCAGGCACTGCGCGAGGGCACGGCCGAGACATTCGGCAGCCTGCTGCGGCGTCGGCCGGTGTTCGTGGTGCTGGTGTTGCTGGGCATGATCGTGGCGGCGGCGCTGGTGCTGCTGCCGTTCGTGCTGTTGCGGGGGTAGGGGTTTTCCTGCCGGGTTGCACCCGGCACCCGCCGAAACAAGGTCAACGGCAACGTCAAAAGCCCAGCTTCACTGGGAGGGCGGGGCGGTGTGGGCAGGCGGGGGACGGCAAAAACTGCTCCTGCGTGCCTCGTAGAGCGCCATCCATGGCGCTCTGCGCCCCCGCCAGCCCACACCGCCCCGCCCCTGACAGGTTATGGGTATCTGCCGGGGTCGGATCCCTCCGCCGCGCGGAGGGCTCTGACCCCCTGAATCTGTCCATGCGGCCGACAGGCGCTAAAATGGCGGGATGATCGCCAATACCGCTGCCTACCATTTCGCCGTCATCGACGCCCCCCAGGCCCTGTGCGACCAGCTGCTGGCGCGCGCCGAGGCGGCGGAGCTGCGCGGAACCATCCTGGTGGCGAGCGAGGGCCTGAACCTGTTCCTGGCCGGGGCGCCGGAGGCGATCGAGGATTTCTACGCCGCCCTGCATGCCGATGCGCGCTTTGCCGGCATGCGGGTCAAGACCAGCTTCAGCGAGCACCAGCCGTTCGCGCGCCTGAAGGCGAAGGTGAAGGACGAGATCATCAGCTTCCGCCGCGATGACGGCCAGCCGCTGGAGTACCCGCGCGCGCCGGCCGTGGACCCGGCCACCGTGCAGCGCTGGCTGCGCCAGGGCCACGACGATGCAGGCAAGCCGGTGGTGATGCTCGACACGCGCAACCTGCAGGAAGTGGAGTACGGCACGTTCAAGGACGCACTGGTGCTGCCCATCCACAAGTTCACCGATCTGCCGGAGGCCCTGGCGCCACACCGCGAGGCGCTGAAGGACAGCACCGTGGTCAGCTTCTGCACCGGTGGCATCCGCTGCGAGAAGGCCGCCCTGTGGATGCTCAACGACGGCGTGGACAACGTGCTTCAGCTTGACGGCGGGATCCTTGGTTACTTCGAGGAGGTCGGCGGCGAGGGCTACGAGGGCCGCTGTTTCGTGTTCGATGAGCGCGTGGCGCTGGATGCCGCGCTGCAGCCGATGGTGGACGAGCCGCTGGCCGAGCCGCGCCCGAGCGCGTTCTGACCGCGCTTCGGCTGACCACGCTTCGGTAGAGCCGGCCGCTGGCCGGCTGCTTTTCACCGCCCAACGGCAGCCGAGCATGGGCTCGGCTCTACAAGGCCCGGCGGGCCCTGGACCCATCCCGCAGGAATCAGCATCCTGCCACCGTCACTGGCCGTGGCCCCGTCCCGACCCCATGCAAGGGGACATCCTGTGACGGAAATACGCCTGATGATCCCGTTGTCGATCCTCGACCTGGCCCCGGTCTGCGAGGGCAGCGATACCACCGCCGCCTTCGCCAACATGCTGGAACTGGCCCAGCACGCCGATGCGCTGGGCTACCGCCGCTACTGGCTGGCCGAACACCACAACATGCCCGGCATCGCCAGCGCGGCCACTGCCGTGCTGATCGGCCACGTGGCCGGCGGCACGAAGCGCATCCGCGTCGGTTCCGGCGGCATCATGCTGCCCAACCACGCGCCGCTGCAGGTGGCCGAGCAGTTCGGCACGCTGGCCTCGCTGTACCCCGACCGCATCGACCTGGGCCTGGGCCGTGCACCTGGCACCGACCAGCCCACTGCGCGCGCCCTGCGCCGCTATTTCGACAGCGCCGACCAGTTCCCGCAGGACGTGCGCGAGCTGCTGCATTACTTTGAACCGGTGCAGCCCGGCCAGGCCGTGCAGGCCGTGCCCGGTGGTGGCCTGCGGGTGCCGACCTGGATCCTCGGTTCCAGTCTGTTCGGTGCGCGCATGGCCGCCTCGATGGGCCTTCCGTATGCCTTTGCCTCGCATTTCGCGCCCGACTCGATGGACGAAGCCCTGGCGGTCTATCGCCGCGAATTCCGCCCCTCGGCCACGCTCAAGCAGCCGCACGCGATGCTGGCGTTGAATGTCGTGGCCAGTGACAGTGAGGCCGAATCGCGCCGCTTGTTCACCAGCCAGCAGCAGAGCTTCGTCAACCTGCGCCGCGGCCGCCCGGGCAGGATCCCGGCGCCGATCGACGATATCGAAACCTTCTGGGAACCGCACGAGAAGCTGGGCGTGGAACGCGCGCTGGCCTGCACCGTGCTGGGCGATCCGCAGCAGGTGGCCGAAGGCATCGCCGCGTTCGTTGATCGCCACACGCCCGACGAACTGATGCTGACCGCCAACCTGTACGACCACCGCGCGCGCCTGCGCTCGTTCGAGCTGGCCATGCAGGCCTGGCATGCCCGCCACGCGGGCTGAACATCTGCATCACGGCGCATTGCACCCGCGCCGGGTCTGATGGGGGCTCCTCATTCCGGAGCCCCCGCCATGGCCGATACCCGCGCCGAACACATTGCCCAGCTGGCCGAACTGATCAAGGACGTGGAGGTGGCGATGTTCACCACCGTCGGCGTCGATGGCCGCCTGTACAGCCGCCCGCTGGGCACCCAGCAGGTCGCCTTCGATGGCGACCTCTGGTTCGCCACCGCCGCCGACAGCCCGAAGGTGGCCGAGATCGCGCTCAATCCCCGGGTCAACGTGGCCTATGCCTCGGCGTCGAAGAACACCTACGTGTCGGTGGCCGGGCGCGCGCGCATCGTCGATGACCGGGCGAAGATCGAGGAGCTGTGGTCGCCGCCGATGAAGTTGTTCTTCCCCGGCGGCAAGGATGACCCGAACCTGCGGCTGATCCACGTGCGCGCCGATTCGGCCGAATACTGGGATGGCCCCGGCACGCTGCTGGGCAAGGCGCTGAGCTTCGTGCTGTCGGCGGTGCAGGACGAGCCGGCGCAGCTGGGCGACAACGGGTTCATAGACCTGCGCTGAGCAATTCCGCCGGGCATGGCCCGGCGCTACCACGCGGCAGGTAATTCCGCCGGGCATGGCCCGGCGCTACCGGGCGAGGTGTGTGTGGGGTAGCGCCGGGCCATGCCCGGCGAGCGCAGCGGGCGGTACTCAGAACCAGCGCTGGAACAGCTCCACCGTATAGCCCACCAGCTGCCCCGAGCTGAAGCCGAAGAAGGCGATGGCCACCACGCCGGCAATCCAGTTGAACAGCATCAGCGCGCCATCGCGTTCCAGCAGCGCCAGTGCGAACAGCAGCAGCTGGAAGCCGAACAGGAAGTTGGTGAACGGGATCGGCAGCGACAGCAGCACGCCCAGCAGGACCAGCAGCAGGCCGGTGAATGCATGCGCCGGCAGCGGAACCAGCAGTTGCGGCATGCGCGGCGAGAGCATGCGGTCCAGCCGCCGCAGCGGCCGGTCGATGCGGTCCAGGAAGGTGTGCATGGTGCCGCGCTTCGGCCCGCGCCGGGCGATGAAGCCCGGCAGCCAGGGCTTGCGCCGGCAGAACAGCATCTGCAGGCCGATCAAAACCACCAGCGGCCCGCTGACCGCGCCGCCCATGCCCGGAATCGGGATGAAGGAGGGCAGGATGGCCACGAACAGGAACACGCCGAAGGCGCTCTGCTGCAGGTCCTTGAGAATCTGCCCGAGGGGCATGTGCTCGGCCGGGTCACCGGAAGCGAACATCGCCAGCAGGGTACGGATGCCCTCGTTGCGGTAGATCGGGCGCTGCTCGCCCGATCCGTCGTCCGGCACGTGGTTCGGATCAGGCGGTGAGCTCATCGGCCTGCTCGTCGGACAGGGTGCGCAGCAGCAGCTTGTCCACGCGCGCACCGTCCAGATCGACCACCTCGAAGCGCCAGCCGGCCCAGTCGAAATACTCGCCCGCATGCGGGATGCGGCCGAAGTAATGGATGCACATGCCGGCCAGCGTGTAGTAGTCGCCGTCCTGGGCATCGGGCAGTTCGTTGCTGCCGATCAGCTCGCGCAGGTCCTCGATCGGCAGCGAGCCGTCCACCAGCAGCGAGCCGTCCTCGCGGGTCACCACCAGGGCGTCCTCGTCGGCGTTTTCCACCGCCTGCAGGCGGCCGACCACCGCGCCCATCAGGTCGCTGATGGTCACCAGGCCCTGGATCTCGCCGTACTCGTCCACCACCAGCGCCATCGACTGCTGTTCCTCGCGGAAGATCTCCAGCAGCTTCATCGCGTGGGTGGATTCGGAAACGTACAGCGGCTCGCGCAGGGTCTGGAACAGCGCGTTGTCACCGCGCGCCATGCGCGTGGCCAGTGATTTCAGTTCCAGGATGCCGACCACGTCCATGTCGTTGTCGCGCAGGACCGGGTACCGCGAGAACTCGTGCTCGGCCATGATTTCCAGGTTGCGCTCCAGGCCGGCCTGGGTGTCGAGCCAGGCGATCCGGTTGCGCGGGGTCATCAGGCTGTCGGCGGTACGGTCGCCCAGGCGCATGACGCGGTTCATCATGTCGCGCTCGTGGGTATCGATCACGCCGGCCTCGTGGCTCTCGGCCACCAGCATGCGGATCTCTTCTTCGGTCACCTGGGCGGCTTCGTCCTGGCCCAGGCCCATCACCTTCAACATCAGCTGGGTGGTCTTGGACAGCAGCCAGACGAAGGGCAGGGCCAGCTTGGCCAGCCAGCTCATCGGCATGGCCACCAGGCCGGCGATGGCTTCCGACCGGGTCAGGGCCAGGCGCTTGGGGACCAGCTCGCCGAAGATCAGGGTGATGAAGGTGATCAGGCTGACCGCCAGCACGGTGCCGATCTTGCCGGCATAGGCGAAGCCGGGCATCAGCCCCTCGATCCATCCGCCGAAGGCTTCGCCCAGCGCTTCACCGCCCAGATAGCCGGTCAGGACGCCGATGACCGTGATGCCGATCTGCACGGTGGACAGGAAGCTTTCCGGCTTCTCGGAGAGCTCCAGCGCCTTGGCGGCCCGCTTGGAGGTGGCGGCCATCTGCTTCAGGCGGCTCTTGCGCGAGGTCATGACCGACATCTCGGACATGGCGAAGAAGCCGTTCAGCAGAACAAGCGCGAAAACAATCAGGATCATTTCAAACACGGGCGTCGTCCCCGGTTGGTGGCAGGGAGGGCGGGTGCTTGCAGTGGCGGCAGGCGCTCAGGAACAGGGTCCGGCGCGGCGCAGGGGGGTAAGGGTCGTCGTCCATAAGGTGCGCCCGGGGGCGCGCTGGCATCTTAGCAAACGGCCATGGCTGGGTGGCAACTGCCTGTTCAGGTTGAGGGTTCCCACCCCCTTGTCGGGGGCGGGGATACCCGGAATGGTCATCTAGCCGTCATAATTCGTCCTGGTGCCGTCCTTCCCGCGACGGCTGACAGGTTTCTCAATGTTCTCTCTGCAGACCATTTTCGGTTCCGGCAAACAGTTCTACACCCTGCTCGATGAGGCTGCCGTCGCGGCCAACGACGCCGCCAAGGCACTGCATTCCATGCTGCGCGAAGCCGATCGCCAGCCGGCGCTGGACGCCTTCAAGCTGGCCCGCCTGCGCGAGCGCGCGGCCTCGGACAAGATCAGCCAGGCCCTGGTGGACAGCTTCATGACCCCGATCGAGCGCGAGGACATCGAGGCGCTGGGTTCGGCGCTGTACAAGATCCCGAAGCAGATCGAGAAGTTCGCCGATCGCTATTCGCTGGCCACGACCCACCTGGAGCACATCGACTTCGCGCCGCGCGCGGCGATGCTGGAACAGGCTGCCGGCGTGGTGGTGGAGATGGTGGCCGACCTGCGCCACATGAACCTGGACCGCATGACCGCGCTCAACGAGAAGCTGCGTTCGCTGGAGAACGAGGCCGACCGCCTGATGCTCGAGCTGTACCGCGACATCTACTCGGGCCGCCTGGACAACCTGCAGATGTTCCTGCTGAAGGAATTCTTCGAGATCCTGGAAAAGGCCATCGACCGCTGCCGCGAGGCTGGCGTCGTGGCGTACCAGATCGTGTTGAAGAACAGCTGACGGACGCCGCCGCATGTTGACCCTTGTCCTGGTAGTGATCCTGGCCGCGCTCGTCTTCGAGTTCATCAACGGCTTCCACGACACTGCCAATTCCATTGCCACCGTGGTGGCGACCAAGGTGCTCTCGCCCGGCTGGGCGGTGATGCTGGCGGCGGGCATGAACCTGCTCGGCGCGCTCACCGGCACCGCGGTCGCGCTCACCATCGCCTCGGGCCTGCTCAACACCAACGTCGTGGATGTCACCCCGCAGGTGATCCTCTGCGCGTTGCTGGGCGGCATCATCTGGAACCTGATCACGTGGTGGAAGGGCCTGCCGTCCTCCTCCTCGCACGCCCTGATCGGCGGCCTGTGCGGTGCCGGCCTGGCCGCGGCCCACAACAACTGGGACGCGCTGATCTGGTCCGAGCGCCTGGGCAGCTGGGCGCAGAACAAGGGCCTGCTGTGGAAGGTGTTCGTGCCGATGATCACCTCGCCGATCGCCGGTTTCCTGCTCGGCATCGTGGTGATGGTGCTGCTGTGGGGCCTGATCGCCGGCCTGGCCAAGATCGGTGGTGCCATCGGCCGCCTGGCCCGCCCGCGCATCGTCAATGCGTTCTTCGGCAAGGCCCAGATCGCTTCGGCGGCCTACATGGGCTTTGCCCACGGCCACAACGACGCGCAGAAGACCATGGGCATCATCGCCATGACGCTGATCGGTGCCGAAGCCACCGGTGCGTTGAACGACCTGCCGTCGTGGCTGGCCTTCATGCACCCGGACGCGCACGCCGGTGACGGCATCGCGATGTGGATCGTGCTGACCTGTGCGGTGGTGATGGCTGCCGGTACCGCCTCGGGCGGCTGGAAGATCATCAAGACGCTGGGCCACAAGATGGTCAAGCTGCACCCGATCCACGGCTTCGCCGCGGAGACCAGCTCGGCCACGATCCTGACCATGGCCGCCCACTTCGGCATGCCGGTCTCGACCACCCACAGCATCTCCACCGCCATCATGGGCGTCGGCTTCGCCAAGAACCCGCGTTCGCTGAAGTTCGGCGTGATCGAGCGCATCGTCTGGGCCTGGATCCTCACGATCCCCGCCGCCGGCGGCTGCGCGTACCTGATCCTGAAGCTGTTCGAGCTGTTCGGCTGGACCTGAGGCCAGCAGCCCGATAAACGAAAAAGCCCGCCGGATTCCGGCGGGCTTTTTTCATGGGCAAGGGATTCTTCCGTGCCCATCGTGTCGACCAAGGTCGACACCTACCAGGGCGGAACCAGGGACGAATGCCGTGCCGACCAACGGTCGGCACCCACCACCAGCCAGCGCCCGGAAACCCGCCAACCCACGGATATCCTGCTGTTGCTTTTGAGGTTGCCGGCCAGCGGCCGGCACTACCGCGGGTGCCGGGCCGCAGGCCCGGCCACCAGCACCACCAATCAGTTGCGCTGGAACAGCGCCTGGACATCCCTGCGGAACGCCGCCTGGCTGTCCGCGCGGCTGTAGAACATGTGCCCGCCCGGATAGCTGCGCACCTGCACCCGGTCCGGGTTGCTGCCCATCGCCGGCATCTGGTCCACCGTCAGGATCGACCCCATGAACGGGCACGACAGGTCGTTCCAGCCATGCACGATCAGCACCTGCAGGTGCGGATCGATCGCCACGGCCTGGCGCAGCTGGGTCACCGCCCCCTGGCGCAGCTCGCCACCGCGGTCCCACAGCCGGTTCACGTCGTAGTTCAGCGCCTGGTAGCGCGCATCGACCTTCCACCCGACCACGCGCGTCACGAAGTCGACCATCGCCGTGGTGGTCGGCGCGATGATGCTGTCCAGCAGGGGATCATTGGCGCGCTGTTCCGGATCGTTCGGGAACGGGTCGAACGCGGTCACGTTGGAATCGTAGCGGCTGCCCAGCGTGCCCTTGTCGCGGAACACCTCGCGCAGGTAAGCCTGGGTTTCCAGGCGGCCACCGGCGCGGCGCACGAACTGCGGGTCCAGCCCGGTCAGCTCGGTCACCCGGCGCAGCATCGCCTCGGTCGCCTGCGGATCGCTGCGGCCCTTCATCAGCGCGGTCGCGTAGTCACCGCGCGTGTATTCCACCACCTCGCGCATTGCCGCATCGGTCAGCTTGCCCTGGCGCTCCAGGTGCGCCGCCGCGATGGACGGCAACGTCTGCATCCATGCCATCGGCGAAACATCGGCGTTGTCTTCCAGGGTCGGGCTCAGGTACGGCGACACCAGCACCAGGCCGTTCATCGCCACGCCCAGGCGTGTCTGCAGGTAATGGGTGATGCGCGGGCCACGGTAGCCGCCGTAGCTTTCGCCGGTCAGGTACTTGCGCGCGCCCATGCGCTGGTTGCGCAGCAGCCAGTCGTAGATCGAGCGTGACAGGTACTCGATGTCGGCGCTGGGGTTGTACAGCTGCTTCTTCGCTTCATCATCGCTGATGCGCGCGCGGCTGAAACCCGTGCCGACCGGATCGATGAACACCAGGTCGGTGAAGTCCAGCCAGGTGCCGGGGTTGTCGTGCAGGGTGGCCGGTGCCGAGGCGCTGTCGCCTTCCGAGCCGAAGGTGACCACCTTGGGCCCGATCGCGCCCATGTTGAGATACACCGACGATGCGCCGGGGCCGCCATTGAGGGCGAAGGTCACCGGGCGGTCCTTGCCGGGCATCGTGTAGGCGGTGAACACCACATCGGCGATCACCTTGCCCTTCTCGTCGCGCACCGGCAGGGTGCCGACGGTGGCGGTGTAGTCG
The DNA here is from genome assembly GCF_003086915.1 of Stenotrophomonas sp. ZAC14A_NAIMI4_1. Lineage (NCBI taxonomy): Bacteria > Pseudomonadati > Pseudomonadota > Gammaproteobacteria > Lysobacterales > Lysobacteraceae > Stenotrophomonas > Stenotrophomonas sp. ZAC14A_NAIMI4_1. Next base: position 2,996,847 of record NZ_CP026002.1, on the reverse strand, counting down.
AGGGTGCGGCCGGCCAGGCGCATGCTCTGGCGGGCGGAGGCGTCGGCCGGCAGCGCGGGCGCTTCGGTCTTTTCCTCCTTGGTGTCGGGCTTGGATTCGGCGGCCGATGCGGTGAAGGCGCAGGCAGGGGCAACGAGCAGGCCGGCGCAGAGCGCGGCGATGTGCAGCAGGGACTTCATGGCACCAGGACGGTAGCGGAAGAGGATCCCGATGCTAGGCCGCCGCCCGGCGCACCGTATGTGTCCAAAGGCATGGCCGCCGGTGCTGGCCCGTTGCGGCCAGATTCGGTCAAGCGGGCAGGGCGCTCCGTGCCTTGTCGTCGGCCAACAGGCCGTACACGGCCGAATCGGACAACTCGCCCTGGATGCGCCAGCGCTGGCGCAGCACGCCTTCCAGGTGGAAGCCCAGGCGATCGAGCACGTGTGCGGAGGGCTGGTTGCGCGGGTCGATCTCCGCTTCCACACGATGCAGGCCCAGGGTGTCGAACAGATAGGCAAGCAGCTGCTGCAGCGCTTCGTGCATGTAGCCCTGGCCCTGCTTGCCGGGGGCCAGAAGGTAGCCGATCTCGGCGCGTGCGGCGTCACGGTCCAGCGCGAACACCACGCAGATGCCCAGCAACGGGCCTTCCAGCGATTCGCGCACGGCCAGCTTGAGCTGGGTGCCGGTGGTGTGCGCGGCGAGGTCGTCGTCGATCTGCGCGCGGGCTTCGGTCGGTCGCGTCCACGCCGGATGGTTCCAGAAGCGCATCACGTCCGGATCGGATTGCAGGGCGAACAGGGCGGCCGCATCGTCACGGCGGATCGGGCTCAGGACCAGCCGCGCGCTGTGCAACGGCAGTCCCGGGAACAGCAGCGAATGGCTGGCCAATACGAGGGTCCACGCAGATGAGGGGGCAGCCTGGGGTCGGATCCGTTTTCCGCAGGAAAACGGCTCTGACCCCGGTAACCCGGCACGACCAACATCGAGGTCAGAGCCCTTTCCTGCGGAAAGGGATCCGACCCCGCGCGGGAATCAGGCTTCCAGCGAAGCCAGGTCGCCCTTGCTCTCCAGCCAGCCCTTGCGGTCAGACGCACGCTTCTTGGCCAGCAGCATGTCCATCAGCGAACGGGTCTGCTCGCCGTCATCCACCGTCAGCTGCACCAGGCGGCGCGTATCGGGGTGGATGGTCGACTCGCGCAGCTGCGGCGGATTCATCTCGCCCAGGCCCTTGAAGCGGGTGACGTTGACGGCGCCCTTGATCTTCTCGCGTTCGATCTTGTCCAGGATCGAGCGCTTCTCTTCCTCGTCCAGGGCGTAGAACACCTGCTTGCCCACGTCGATGCGGAACAGCGGCGGCATCGCCACGAACACATGGCCGGCATCGACCAGCGCCGGGAAGTGCTTGAGGAACAGCGCGGTCAGCAGGGTGGCGATGTGCAGGCCGTCCGAGTCCGCGTCGGCGAGGATGACCACCTTGCCGTAGCGCAGGCCGGCGATGTCTTCCTTGCCCGGGTCGCAGCCGATGGCCACGGCGAGGTTGTGCACTTCTTCGGAGGCCAGCACGCTGTTGGACGACACTTCCCAGGTGTTGAGGATCTTGCCGCGCAGCGGCAGGATCGCCTGGAAGTCCTTGTCGCGCGCCTGCTTGGCGCTGCCGCCTGCCGAGTCACCTTCCACCAGGAACAGTTCGGTGCGCGACAGGTCCTGGCTGATGCAGTCGGCCAGCTTGCCGGGCAGGGCCGGGCCCTGGGTGACCTTCTTGCGGACGACCAGCTTCTCGGTCTTCAGGCGCGCGCTGGCGCGCTCGATGGCGATCTGCGCGATCTTCTCGCCCAGTTCCACGTTCTGGTTCAGCAGCAGGCTGAAGGCGTCGTGCGCGGCGCCTTCGACGAAGCCGGCGGCCTGGCGCGAGGACAGGCGTTCCTTGGTCTGGCCGCTGAACTGCGGGTCGGTCATCTTCAGCGACAGCACGAACGACACGCGGTCCCACACGTCTTCCGGGGCCAGCTTGACGCCGCGCGGCAGCAGGTTGCGGAAGTCGCAGAACTCGCGCAGCGCCTCGGTCAGGCCCGTACGCAGGCCATTGGCGTGGGTGCCGTGCTGGGCGGTGGGGATCAGGTTGACGTAGCTTTCCTGTACCAGCTCGCCTTCCGGCAGCCAGGCCACGGCCCAGTCAACGATCTCGGTATCCTTCTTCAGGTTGCCGACAAACAGATCGGCCGGCAGCGACTCGCGGTCGCCCAGCTCCATCTTCAGGTAGTCGCGCAGGCCGTCTTCGTAGTACCAGGTATCGACTTCGCCGGTGGCTTCGTCGGTCAGCTTCACGGTCAGGCCCGGGCACAGCACGGCCTTGGCGCGCAGCAGGTGCTTGAGCGCGCGCACGGCGAACTTGGGCGTATCGAAGTACTTCGGGTCCGGCCAGAAGCGCAGCCGCGTACCGGTGTTCTTCTTGCCCACCGTGCCGACCACTTCCAGCGGCGAGGCGCGGTCGCCATCGCGGAAGGTGATGCGATGCTCGGCACCGTCGCGCTTGATGTGGATCTCGACCAGGGTGGACAGCGCGTTGACCACGCTGACGCCGACGCCGTGCAGGCCGCCGGAGAAGGTGTAGTTGTTGTTGTTGAACTTGCCGCCCGCGTGCAGGCGGGTCAGGATCAGCTCGACGCCCGGAATCTTCTCTTCCGGATGGATGTCGACCGGCATGCCGCGGCCGTCATCGCTGACCTCCACGCTGCCGTCCTTGTACAGGGTGATCTCGATCGAGCGGGCGTGGCCGGCGAGGGCCTCGTCCACCGAGTTGTCGATCACTTCCTGCGCCAGGTGGTTCGGGCGCGCGGTGTCGGTGTACATGCCAGGACGGCGCTTGACCGGGTCAAGGCCGGACAGGACTTCAATATCGGCGGCGTTATAGCGTGCGTTCATCTATCTTCAAAGCGCGGAGCGACGCGCAAGTGTGCGGCGTGGACGGGAATTTTGCACGCCTGCGGTTCAGCCTCGGCGCCGGGGAGGGGGTAAAATGACAGCCGCTGGAATCTGAACGCCGGCGCCCCCATGTCCAAGCCATACGCGAGGAGGACTCCATGAAGAAGTTGCTGACCATTGCGATCCTGGCCGCTGCCGCCGTTGCGGTGCCGCTGGTGATGGCGCAGAACGCAGGCCAGACGGCCCCGCAGCAGGGTGACCAGGCCGACAAGGCCGCGCAGTCCGAGGCGGATGCCAAGGCCAAGCGCCGCGCCCAGGCCAATGCCGAAATGAAGGCCAAGGGCCAGCCGGTCCCGCAGCAGGAAGAAGAGGAAGAGGCGCGGAAGAAGAAGTAAGGCTTCCGCCGCCAAGGCCGCTGCCGCAAGGCGCTGGCCCCTGAACGCCCCGCACTGCGGGGCGTTTTCTTTTGCCGATGACGCTATCTGCCCCTTGGGTTGGCGGCCATCTATCTGTAAACTATGGCTTTCCGGGAGTAGTGCGTGTCCACCATTTGCGAATGGGCTGGACCGGCCATGCGTGGCCTCCAGCAATGCGGGTCGCAGGTGACGGTCGAATTGACCGGCACGGCCGCCCCGACCTCGCACGATGGTCCCCGTCCGGCGCCTGCCGCCGACCGGCCCCGCGCCTCCCTCGCTGCCCCAGCGAACCGGAAAACCCCCTTTCTGCTCCACGCCCGCCCCTCGGGCAGGCGTGGCGCTGCCGTTTTCCATTTCCAGACAGGATGCTTGCAGCCATGACTCCCTTGATTTTCGTAACCGGCGGCGTGGTGTCCTCGCTCGGCAAAGGTATTGCCGCTGCGTCACTGGCCGCCATCCTCGAAGCGCGTGGCCTGAAGGTCACGATGATGAAGCTCGACCCGTACATCAACGTCGACCCGGGCACCATGAGCCCGTTCCAGCACGGTGAGGTCTACGTCACCGACGACGGTGCCGAAACCGACCTCGACCTGGGCCACTACGAGCGCTTCGTGCGTACCCGCCTGAGCCGCAAGAACTCCGTCACCACCGGGCGCATCTACGAGAACGTGATCCGCAAGGAGCGCCGCGGCGACTACCTGGGCGCGACCGTGCAGGTCATTCCGCACATCACCGACGAGATCCGCCGCTGCATCGACGAAGCCACCGAAGGCTACGACGTGGCCCTGGTCGAGATCGGCGGCACCGTGGGCGACATCGAGTCGCTGCCGTTCCTGGAGGCGATCCGCCAGGTGCGCACCGAGCGCGGCCCGGAGAAGGCGTTGTTCATGCACCTCACCCTGGTGCCGTACATCGGCGCCGCCGGTGAGCTGAAGACCAAGCCGACCCAGCACTCGGTGAAGGAGCTGCGCTCGATCGGCATCCAGCCGGACGTGCTGCTGTGCCGTTCCGAGCAGGCCGTGCCGGATTCGGAGCGTCGCAAGATCGCCCAGTTCACCAACGTCTCCGAACGCGCCGTCATCAGCGTGCCGGACGTGGACGTGCTCTACCGCATTCCGTCGGGCCTGCATGCGCAGGGCCTGGACGAGATCGTGGTCAACCAGCTGAAGCTGGCCGACAAGGTCGGCCCGGTCGACCTGTCGATGTGGGAGGACGCGGTCGACGCGACCCTGCACCCGCTGGACGAAGTGACCATCGCCGTGGTCGGCAAGTACGTCGACCACCAGGACGCGTACAAGTCGGTCGGCGAAGCCCTCAAGCACGGCGGCCTGCGCCAGCGCACCAAGGTCAACCTGAAGTGGCTGGAAGCGCAGGACCTGGAAGGCACCGACATGGCCGCGCTGGCCGACGTCGACGGCATCCTGGTGCCGGGCGGCTTCGGTGACCGCGGTTTCGAAGGCAAGGTGCTGACCTCGCAGTTCGCCCGCCAGAACAGCGTGCCGTACTTCGGCATCTGCTACGGCATGCAGGCGGCGGTGGTGGACTACGCGCGCCACGTGCTGGGCCTGGAAAACGCCAACAGCACCGAGAACGACCGCCAGTCGCCGGATCCGGTGATCGGCCTGATCACCGAATGGCGTACCGCCACCGGCGATGTCGAGAAACGCGATGACAAGAGCGACCTCGGCGGCACCATGCGCCTGGGCCTGCAGGAACAGCGCCTGAAGCCGGGCACGCTGGCCCGCGAGCTGTACGGCAAGGACGTGGTCTCCGAGCGTCACCGCCACCGCTACGAGTTCAACAACCGCTACCGCACCCAGCTGGAAGATGCCGGCCTGGTGATCTCGGGCAAGTCGATGGACGACACCCTGGTGGAAGTGGTCGAGCTGCCGCGTGACGCGCACCCGTGGTTCCTGGCCTGCCAGGCGCACCCGGAATTCCTGTCCACCCCGCGCGATGGCCATCCGCTGTTCATCGGCTTCATCCGTGCCGCGCGCGAGCGCAAGGCCGGTGGCGCGCTGCTGGCCGAAGCCCGCGCCTGACTTGTGAAGGGGGGCTTCGGCCCCCATCCTGCATGCTTCAACCCCAGCGCGCCGGCCCTGCCGGCGTAGCGGACAACAAGGAAACGCCATGAAACTGTGTGGATTCGAGGTCGGGCTGGACCAGCCCCTGTTCCTGATCGCCGGCCCCTGCGTGATCGAGTCGATGCAGCTGCAGCTCGATACCGCCGGCAAGCTGAAGGAGATCACCGACCGCCTCGGCGTCAACTTCATCTTCAAGTCGAGCTTCGACAAGGCCAACCGTACCTCGGGCACCGCCTTCCGCGGCCCGGGCATGGAAGAAGGCCTGAAGGTGCTGGCCGAAGTGAAGAAGCAGATCGGCGTGCCGGTGCTGACCGACGTGCATGAATACACCCCGATGGACGAAGTGGCCTCGGTGGTGGACGTGCTGCAGACCCCGGCGTTCCTGGTCCGCCAGACCGACTTCATCCGCAAGGTGTGTGCGGCCGGCAAGCCGGTCAACATCAAGAAGGGCCAGTTCCTGGCGCCGTGGGACATGAAGCCGGTCGTCGAGAAGGCAAAGTCCACCGGCAACGAGCAGATCATGGTCTGCGAGCGTGGCGCCAGCTTCGGCTACAACAACCTGGTCAGCGACATGCGTTCGCTGGCGGTGATGCGTGACACCGGCTGCCCGGTGGTGTTCGACGCCACCCATTCGGTGCAGCTGCCGGGCGGGCAGGGCACCAGTTCCGGCGGCCAGCGCGAACACGTGCCGGTGCTGGCGCGTGCCGCGGTGGCGGTGGGCATCTCCGGCCTGTTCGCCGAGACCCACCCGGATCCGTCCAAGGCCCTGTCCGATGGCCCCAATGCGTGGCCGCTGGACCAGATGGAAGCCCTGCTCGAGACCCTGATGGAGCTCGACGCGGTGACCAAGAAGCACGGCTTCTCGCGCTTCGCGTGAGTCTTGACCCGTGGGCGGCGCTGGAAGCCCAGCGTCGCCGGCGCTCCTGGCGGCAGTGGCCGTGGGGGGCCATCGCGCTCGGCATGGCGTTGCTGTCGCTGTCCGGTGCCTTCTTCATCTTCATGCTGGTGGGCGCAGCCATGCGTCCGCCCGGTGACGGTGCGCACGCCGATCTGAAGCCGTATGTCATCGCGTTGGCGGTCGCCGAGCTGGTCACGGTCAGTGCGGGCGTGGCCGCATCGGTGCTCGCCTGGCGCTTCAACCGGGGCAAGGTGACGGCCGCCCTGGCGCTGGTGCTGCTGTCGCTGTGGGTCGGCACGCTGCTGCACGACCTTGTTTGATGAATACGGGAGGCGCGCGCCCCCGCGACTGGCCTTGGGGCCTGATTGCGCTGTTGCTGGCGATGCTCGCCTGGGCCGGGCTGCTCGGTGCAGGGCTGGCCTTCGCCGCCAGCATGGGCTCGCCCGGTGATGGCAACCACGGCATGCTGGCCATGCAGTACTGGATTCTGGCTGCTCTGCTTGTGCTCGGAGGCTCCCTGGCGGGTTCAGTGGCTGCAGTCGTGCTGGCCTGGCGTCGCCGGCGCGGACCGGTCTGCGCGACCGTTGCAATGGTGCTGCTGACACTGCTGGTATCGCTGCTGCTGATCTTGGTGGGGGCCACCCAAGGGCCAGCGCTGGCCACTGCCGACGACACCATTTGGCAAGCGACGGGCAGCCGGGGATAATCACGCGGCATTTCACATTTGTCGCATTCCCTCCTCCAGACAGGTAACCGGTCCGCTCATGAGTACGATCCGCAGCATCCACGCCCGTGAAATCCTCGACAGCCGTGGCAACCCCACGCTGGAAGCCGAAGTCATCCTGGAGGACGGTTCGTTCGGTCGCGCCGCGGTTCCCTCCGGCGCCTCGACCGGTACCAAGGAAGCGGTCGAGCTGCGTGACGGCGACAAGACCCGTTACCTGGGCAAGGGCGTGCGCAAGGCCGTCGAGAACGTCAATGGCGCCATCGCCAATGCACTGAAGGGCTTCGAAGCCGTCGACCAGGCTGGCCTGGACCGTCGCCTGATCGACCTGGATGGCACCGAGAACAAGGGCCGACTGGGCGCCAACGCGCTGCTGGCCGTGTCGATGGCGGCCGCGCATGCCGCCGCTGCGTCCAGCAAGCAGGCCCTGTGGCAGTACCTGGCCACCAAGACCGGTGCGACCCCGTCGCTGCCGGTGCCGATGATGAACATCATCAACGGCGGCGCACACGCCGACAACAACGTCGACTTCCAGGAATTCATGGTGCTGCCGGTGGGCTTCACCTCGTTCTCCGAAGCGCTGCGTGCCGGCACCGAAATCTTCCATTCGCTGAAGTCCGTGCTGAAGAGCCACGGCCTGAGCACCGCCGTGGGCGACGAAGGCGGCTTCGCGCCGGACTTCCGCAGCAACGTCGAAGCGCTGGACACCATCCTGGAAGCCATCGGCAAGGCCGGCTACACCGCCGGTGAAGACGTGCTGCTGGGCCTGGACGTGGCCTCCAGCGAGTTCTTCGAGAACGGCAAGTACAACCTGGTGGGCGAGAACAAGCGCCTGACCTCCGAGCAGTTCGTCGACTTCCTGGCCGACTGGGCCGCGCAGTACCCGATCATCACGATCGAAGACGGCCTGGCCGAGAACGACTGGGCCGGCTGGAAGCTGCTGACCGACCGCATCGGCAAGAAGGTGCAGCTGGTGGGCGACGACCTGTTCGTCACCAACCCGAAGATCTTCCAGGAAGGCATCGACTCGGGCACCGCCAACGCGATCCTGATCAAGGTCAACCAGATCGGTACCCTCAGCGAAACCCTGGAAGCGATCGCCATGGCCGACCGTGCCGGCTACGCCGCCGTTGTCTCGCACCGTTCGGGCGAAACCGAAGACACCACCATCGCCGACATCTCGGTGGCCACCACCGCCACCCAGATCAAGACCGGCTCGCTGTGCCGCAGCGATCGCGTGGCCAAGTACAACCAGCTGCTGCGCATCGAGGAAGCCCTCGGCGCCAGCGCGCGTTACGCCGGTCGTGACGCGTTCGTGTCGCTGAAGCGCTGAGCCCATGCGCGACTGGCGCTGGCTGCTGTTGCTGCTGGCCCTGCTGCTGGCATGGCTGCAGTACCGTTTCTGGTTCGGCCCGGGCAATTCGGGTGAAGTGATGATGCTCGAAGCCCAGGTCGCCAACCAGGAGCGGGACAATGAAGGTCTGCAGCAGCGCAACGATGCGCTGGCTGCCGAAGTGAAGGACCTCAAGGAAGGCCAGGCCGCCATCGAAGAGCGCGCGCGCAGCGAGCTGGGCATGATCAAGCCCGGCGAGAAGTTCTACCGCGTGGTGGAGGATGCGCCGGTTCGCCCGGCGCAGGCTGCACCGGTCGCGGCGCAGGTCGGCGACCACCCGGCGGACGTGCCGTGAGCGCGGCCATCTGGGCGGTCGTTCCGGCCGCCGGGCGGGGTACCCGTTTCGGCGCGCCGTTGCCCAAGCAGTACCTGCAGGCGGGCGGGCAGATCCTGCTCGCCCATACCCTGGATGCACTGCTGGCGCACCCGGCCGTGGCCGGGGCGATGGTGGTGATCGGCCAGGACGATGCCGATTGGCCGGGCTGGACCGAGTGGTCCGGCAAGCCGGTGCTGACCTGCATCGGCGGCGCCACCCGGGCCGCTTCGGTGCTGGCGGGCCTGCAGGCCCTGCCCGACAGTGTGCGCGCCGACGAGTTCGTGCTGGTGCACGATGCCGCGCGGCCCAACCTGTCGCTGGCCGATCTGGGCCGCCTGCTGGAAGTGGGGCGTGCCGACCCGGTCGGCGCGATTCTCGCCGCGCCCGTGCGCGACACCCTCAAGCGAGCCGGTGACGATGGTGGCATTGATGGCACCGAGCCGCGCGAGCGCCTCTGGCGTGCGTTGACCCCGCAGCTGTTCCGCCGCCACCAGCTGGTCCGCGCGCTGGCCGGTGCTGCCGCCAGTGGTGTCGAGGTGACCGACGAAGCCATGGCCATGGAGCGCCAGGGCCAGCGACCGCTGCTGGTGGAAGGCAGCGAGGACAATTTCAAGGTCACCACCCCGGCCGACCTCGACCGTTTCGAATTCGTACTTTCCCGCCGCGCCGGCTGATCGCCCGCGCGGCCCTGCTGCAAGGGTTGCATCCATGAGCACAGCTCCGTTCCCGCCCGTCCGTATCGGCCAGGGCTACGACGTCCATGCCTTCGGTGAAGGCGACCACATCATGTTGGGCGGCATCCGCGTGGCGCACAGCTGCGGCGTGCTTGCGCACAGCGATGGCGACGTCATCCTGCACGCACTGTGCGACGCCATGCTCGGCGCGATCGCGCTGGGCGACATCGGCCAGCATTTCCCGCCCAGCGACGATCGCTGGAAGGGCGCGGACAGCAGTGACTTCGTCCGCCATTGCGACAGCCTGCTGCGCGAGCGTGGCTGGCGCGTCGGCAATACCGACATCACGGTCATCTGCGAGCGGCCCAAGGTCGGCCCGCATGCACTGGCGATGCGCGAGCGCATCGGCGGCCTGCTGCAGCTGCCGCTGGACGCGGTCAGCGTCAAGGCCACCACCTCGGAGAAGCTCGGCTTCACCGGCCGTGGCGAAGGCATTGCCGCGCAGGCCGTCGTCCTGCTGGTGGCGGCATGATTCCGTTGCCGCTGGCCTTTGGTGCGCCGCTGCTGAGCGCGCGCATCCGCACCACGCCGGACGACTTCCAGGTGGACGAACTGCCGGCCTTCGAGGCCACCGGCGAAGGTGAGCACCTGCTGCTGCACATCCGCAAGCGCGGCGCCAACACGGTGCACGTGGCCAAGGTGCTGGCGAAGTGGGCGGGCCTGCCGGAGATGGCGGTCAGCTACGCGGGCATGAAGGACCGCAACGCGGTCACCACCCAGCGCTTCAGCGTGCACCTGCCCAAGCGCGTCGCTCCGGACCTGGCCAGCCTGGCCAGCGACGAGATCGAAGTGCTCGAGGCCACCTGGCACAACCGCAAGCTGCAGCGCGGTGCGCTGGCCGGCAACCGCTTCAAGCTGGTGCTGCGCGACGTGCAGGGCGACGCCGCGGCCATCGATGGGCGCCTGCAGCAGATCGCCGCGCGTGGCCTGCCGAACTGGTTCGGCGAGCAGCGCTTCGGTCGCGACGGTGGCAATGTTCCGGCCGCGCTGGCGATGTTCGGTGGCCGCCGCATGCGCCAGGACCAGCGTTCGCTGCTGCTGTCGGCGGCCCGCTCGGCCCTGTTCAACCGCGTGCTGGCCGCGCGCGTGGAGCAGGGTAGCTGGGACCAGCCGCTGGACGGCGAGGTGTGGATGCTTGATGGCAGCCGCAGCGTGTTCGGCCCGGAGCCGTACACCGATGTGCTGGCCGAGCGCCTGGCGCGCTTCGACATCCACCCCAGCGCACCGCTGTGGGGCGAGGGTGAGCTGCGCAGCACCGAGGCTGCCCGCACGCTGGAGCTGGCGGCGCTGGACGATGAGGAGTCGCAGGCACTGCGTGCCGGCCTGGAAGGCGCCCGCCTGAAGCAGGAGCGTCGCGCGCTGCGCCTGCGTCCTGCCCTGCTGCAGCACCAGTGGCTGGCCGATGACGTGCTGGAGCTGTCGTTCGCGCTGCCGCCGGGCTGCTATGCCACCGCGGTGCTGCACGAACTGGGCCCGGTGGAAGACGCCTCGCAGGGCTGATCGCCGGGCGGGGTCGGGATATCCACGCATGGCGTGGATCTACCGGCATCGCATGAGACGCCGCGCCGGGTCGTAGATCCACGCCATGCGTGGATGAGGGCCGCCGTGCAGGTCGTAGATCCTCGCCATGCGTGGATGCGGGCCGCCGTGCAGGTCGTAGATCCACGCCATGCGTGGATGCGGGGATCAACGGCGCGCCAGCAACACCAGCACCGCACCGGTGCCACCTTGGCCGGTCGGCGCCGAGTGGAAGGCAAGCACATCGTTGCGCAGCCGCAGCAGTCGGTCCACCAGGTTCTTCAACACCGGGGCGCCACCATCGGACTGCAGGCCCTTGCCATGGATGATGCGCACGCAGCCGTACTCGTGCGCGTGCGCTTCCAGCAGGAACTGGCGCAGCAGCATCTCGGCCTGCGCGGCGGTCGCACCGTGCAGGTCCAGTTCGTCCTGCACCGAATACTGGCCGCGCTTCAGGCGCTGGAACATCCGCGGCGGCAGGTTGTCGCGGCGGTAGCTGGCGGTGTCGCCGGCTTCCAGCGGGCTGTTGTCGCGCAGCAGGCGGGCGAACTCACCCGCCGCCTCGGCTTCGTCGCGTTCGGCCATGCGCGCGCGCGGCTTCGGTCGCGGCGCCGCAGGCGCCGGCTCGACCTCCTTGCGCAGCGGCTTCACTTCGCCGATGGCCGCACGGAACAGGGCGGCCGGATCTTCATCTTCAGGGTGCGACATGCGCACAGGGTAAACCGCCCGCGCGGCTCTGCCTATGTCGATTCGATGACGCGCATCACCACCGGCAGGGTAGGACCGGCGGCCCGCTTGCGGCACAATACCCGACGCACTTGCGCGATCGCCGGTCCCCGACAGGGGCGCGGGCGGTCCCGCCCACGCGACAAGGTGACGGAATCGAATTCTTGGAAAATCAAGCGGTTAAATCGAAGATGCGCATCCTGGTCAGTAACGATGATGGCGTCGACGCCGCAGGCATCCGGATGCTTGCCGCCGTGCTGCGCGAGGCCGGCCATGAAGTGACGGTGGTCGCCCCCGACCGTGATCGTTCCGGTGCCAGCAATTCGCTGACGCTGGACCTGCCGATCCGGCTCAAGCGCATCGACCACTACACCGTCTCGGTGGCAGGGACCCCGACCGACTGCGTGCATCTGGCGCTGACCGGCCTGCTCGAATTCGAACCCGACATTGTCGTTTCCGGCATCAACAACGCCGCCAACCTCGGCGACGACGTCATCTATTCGGGCACCGTCTCGGCGGCGATGGAAGGTCGCTTCCTCGGCCTGCCGGCGGTGGCTGTTTCCCTGGTCACCCGCAACCACGATCCGAAGCACTTCGAGACCGCCGCGCGTGCCGCAGTGGAGATCGTCGCCCGCCTGAAGGCCGATCCGCTGCCGGCCGACACCATCCTCAACGTCAACGTGCCGGACCTGCCGTGGAGCGAGGTCAAGGGTTTCGAAGTGACCCGGCTGGGCAACCGTCATCGCGCCGAGGGCTGCATCGCGCAGAAGGACCCGCGCGGCAACGACGTGTACTGGATCGGGCCGGCCGGTCGTGAACAGGATTCCGGCCCCGGCACCGATTTCAATGCCGTGCGCACCGGCCACATCTCGATCACGCCCATCCAGGTCGACCTGACCCGCTACCAGGCACTTGAGAAAGTGGCCAGCTGGGTCGGCGGCCTCAGCGCCGCCCTGGACCAGCCGGCATGAGCCCGCGCCTGCGCCTGCAACCGGAAGCGGTTGGCATCGGCATGACCTCGCAGCGCGTGCGCGACCGCCTGGTTGATCGCCTGCGCGAAGCCGGCATCGTCGACGAGTCCACGCTGAACGCGATCCGGGTGGTGCCGCGCCATCTGTTCATCGACGAGGCCCTGGCCTCGCGTGCCTACGAAGACACTGCGCTGCCGATCGGCCATGGGCAGACCATCTCGCAGCCGTGGGTCGTGGCCCGCATGACCGAGGCGGTGCTGCAGGTCGCGCCGAAGACGGTGCTGGAAGTAGGCACCGGCTCGGGCTACCAGGCCGCCGTGCTCGGCGCCGTAGGCCTGGAGGTCTACACCGTCGAGCGCATCGGCGATCTGCTGCGGCAGGCCCGCAAGCGCTTCCGCGCACTGGGCATGAACATCCGTACCAAGCATGATGACGGCCGCGTCGGCTGGGCCGAGCACGGCCCCTACGATGCGGTGGTGGTCACCGCGGCCGCGCCGGCCCTGGTCGATGCCCTGGTCGAGCAGCTGGCTGTGGGTGGGCGCCTGGTGGCGCCGGTGGGTGGCCCGGGCGGGCAGTCACTGGTGCAGCTGGACCGCAGGGAAGACGGCAGCATTGAACAACGCGTGCTGGCACCGGTCACGTTCGTGCCGCTGCTGTCTGGCATGCTCGATTGAATCCACGGAGCAGGGTTGCATGAAAATTTTCGGGCCGCTGTACGAGCGGGCGATGAAGTGGGCGGCGCACGAACGCGCGCCGACCTACCTGACGGTGTTGAGTTTCTTTGAAGCCATCATTTTCCCGGTCATGCCGGAAGTGATGCTGGCGCCGATGTGCGTGGCCCAGCCCAAGCGCGGCTGGTGGTTCGCCACGCTCAGCCTGGCCGGCTCCATGGTCGGCGCGGTGGTCGGCTATGCACTGGGGCATTTCGCCTTCGAGGCGATCAAGCCGGTGTTCGAGGCGCTGGGCATGCTGCCGGCCATCGAGCAGGGCATCGCCACCGTGCAGGCCAAGATGGCCGAGTCGCCGTGGGCGGTGTTCACCTTCCTGGTGCTGGGCGGCTTCATGCCCATCCCGATGAAGGTCTTCACATGGGCTTCGGGTATCGTCGGCGTGCCCATGCCACAGTACCTGCTGAGCATGTTGATCGGCCGCGGCAAGCGCGTGTACGTGCTGGCCGCGGTCATCCGCATCGGTGGTGCGCGTGCCGAAGCGGCGCTGCGCCGCTGGATTGAACCGCTGGGCTGGATCGCCACCGCGCTGGTGGTGGGGCTGGTTGCCTGGCTTGTATGGAGGTCGAAGTTCGCATGAGTGCAGATTGTCTGAGCAAGGGAGTGCGCATCGGCGCGCTGGCGTTGCTGGTATCCACCCTGGCCGCCTGTGGCACCGCCACCGTCGTCCGCCCCGGCGGCAGCAGCGGTGGCACCACTGTCAGCACGCCGAAGACCTCGGTCGCCAAGCCCGGGCAGACCGTGGTCGTGCGCAAGGGCGACACGATCTACGCGCTGGCCCGCATCCATGACATCACGCCGGCCGACCTGATCGCCTGGAACCGGCTGGACAATCCCTCGCAGATCTACCCGGGGCAGGTCATCCGCCTGTATCCGGCCGGCGCCACCGGCGGCCGCGCGCCGACCACGGTGGTGACCCCGCCGCGCGGCACCGCAGGCACGACGACGCCGACGCCGGTTGCGACGGCCCCGGTCGGGCCGGTGAAGAGCAACATCGACTGGCGCTGGCCGGCCGACGGCGCGATCGTCGGTCGTTACGTAGCGGGTGATGCGACCAAGCAGGGCGTGGACATCGCCGGCTCCAGCGGCGCTGCCGTGCGCGCCACCGCCAATGGCGTGGTGGTGTATTCCGGTGCCGGCCTGGTCGGCTACGGTGAGCTGATCATCATCAAGCACAGCGATCAGTGGCTGTCGGCCTATGGCCACAACCGCAAGCGCCTGGTCAACGAAGGGCAGAGCGTCAAGGCGGGTGAACAGATCGCCGAGATGGGCCGCACCGGGGCCAATCGCGACATGCTGCACTTCGAAATTCGCTACAACGGCAAGCCGGTCGACCCGCAGCAGTATCTGCCGGCGCGCTAGCGCAGGCAGATACGGGTAGCGCCGGGCCACGCCCGGCGGCTCTTCGCGACCAAACGAAAACGCCCGAGCATCGGCTCGGGCGCTACAGGCAACCTGTTATCCAGGGTAGCGCCGGGCCACGCCCGGCGGCTCCGGCCTCAACCTTCCAGAATGAAGGCGGCGGCCACCTTGCGGCCTTCGCCGGCAAGGATGTTGAACGTGCGCGCGGCGGCCGGATTGTTCATCACTTCCAGGCCGATGCCGCGCGACAGGCAGGCCGCCATCACGGCCGCCGGCGGAAATACCTGGCGGTCGCCGGTACCCAGCACGATCAGCGCCGGGTTCAGCGCAAGAATCGCTTCGATATCGGCCAGCTGCAGGTCGGACGCCTGGCGCACCGGCCACTCCGCGACCAGCTGGTCGGGGGTCAGGAAGAAGCTTTGCCCCAGCACCAGGTCGTTGACCCTGGCCGAGCGGCCGTCGGCGGCGCGCAGGCTGTAGGCGTAATCGGGCGGTTCGTGGTTCAGCTGCATGGAGGCAGGGCGATCAGCCGCGCGGCAGCACGATCTGGCGCTGTTCCTTGCTCGGGCGGTACAGCACGGCGACGTGGCCGATGCGCTGCACCAGCGCCGCCTCGGTGGCTTCGACGATCTCGGCGATCATCGCGTCACGGGCGTCACGGTCCTCGGCGGCAACCTTCACCTTGACCAGTTCGTGGCGTTCCAGGACTTCGTTCAGCTCGGCGATGAAGGCCGGGGTGATGCCCTTGCCGCCGGTCTGCAGCAGGGCCTTGAGGTCGTGGGCGTGGCCGCGCAGGAAACGGGTCTGGGAGGCGGTCAGTGCGATGGACATGCAGGAAAAGGGGGTTGAATGGGACGATCAGGGTATCATGACGACCCCATCAGCCCCTATTTCCAATGGCCACCCGTAGCAAAAGCAGCCAGCGCTGGCTCAAGGAACACTTCTCCGACCCCTTCGTGAAGAAGGCGCAGGCCGAAGGCATGCGCTCGCGCGCGGCCTACAAGCTCGAGGAGCTGCTCGAACGTGACCGGTTGCTGAAGCCGCACATGGTGGTGGTCGACTTGGGTGCGGCCCCGGGCGGCTGGTCTCAGCAGGTGCGGAGACAGATCGGCGATACCGGCCGCGTGCTGGCGCTGGACATCCTGGACATGCCGCCGCTGGCCGGCGTGGAGTTCCTTCACGGTGACTTCAGGGAAGAAACCGTCCTATCGCAGTTTGAAGCCATGCTCGGGGATCAGCCGGTAGACCTTGTGCTGTCGGACATGGCCCCCAATAAGAGTGGTGTGGGCGCGGTCGACCAGCCGCGGATGATGCACCTGGCCGAGCTTGCGCTGGACTTCGCCGACAACCACCTCAAAACCGGTGGGGCGTTCCTGATCAAGCTGTTCCAGGGCGAAGGCTTTGACGACTATGTGCGCGAGATGCGCCGCCGGTACGACAAGGTCTCCATCCGCAAGCCGGAAGCCTCGCGCAAGCGCTCGCCCGAGGTGTATGCCTTGGGACAGGGAAAACGCGCCCACATGAAGTAAGCTCGCCGAGTACGCTCGACCCCAACGCAAGACCCGCACTAAGAGGAACGCCGGAGCCAATGAGGATGAACGACTTGACCAAGAACCTCCTGCTATGGGTGGTCGTCGCCGTCGTGCTGATGGTGGTCTTCCAGAGCTTCTCGCCCAAGTCCTCCGGGGCCGGGGCGCAGGGCGCGACGTATTCGCAGTTCCTGGACCAGGTGGACAGCGGCAACGTGCAGAAGGTCACCTTCGGTGGCGATTCGCGCGGCCTGACCAACCAGATCACCTACACCACCCGTGGCGGCCAGACGGCCACCATCGCCGCGCCGGCTGATCGCGACCTGATCAACGTGCTGCGCACCAAGAACGTGGACATCGTGCAGGAAGAGCCGTCGAGCGGCATTTCCTTCGCGGCCATCCTGATGAACTTCCTGCCGGTCATCCTGATCATCGGCTTCTGGCTGTTCATCATGCGCCAGATGCAGGGCGGTGGCGGCGGTGCCAAGGGCGCGATGTCCTTCGGCAAGTCGCGCGCCAAGCTGCAGGGCGAAGACCAGATCAAGGTCACCTTCGCCGACGTCGCCGGTTGCGACGAGGCCAAGGAAGAAGTGGGCGAACTGGTCGACTTCCTGCGCGACCCGTCCAAGTTCACCAAGCTGGGCGGCAAGATTCCGCGCGGCGTGCTGATGGTGGGCCCGCCGGGTACCGGCAAGACGCTGCTGGCCAAGGCCATCGCCGGCGAGGCCAAGGTGCCGTTCTTCTCGATCTCCGGTTCTGACTTCGTCGAAATGTTCGTCGGCGTCGGCGCCAGCCGCGTGCGCGACATGTTCGAGCAGGCCAAGAAGCACGCGCCGTGCATCATCTTCATCGACGAAATCGACGCCGTCGGCCGCCATCGTGGTGCCGGCCTGGGCGGCGGTCACGACGAGCGCGAGCAGACGCTGAACCAGCTGCTGGTCGAAATGGACGGCTTCGAGGGTGGTGAAGGCGTGATCGTCATCGCCGCGACCAACCGTCCGGACGTGCTGGACCCGGCGCTGCTGCGCCCGGGCCGCTTCGACCGCCAGGTCGTGGTCGGCCTGCCGGACGTGAAGGGCCGCGAGCACATCCTGAAGGTGCACATGCGCAAGCTGCCGCTGGCCGACGATGTCGAGCCGATGGTGATCGCGCGTGGTACCCCGGGCTTCTCCGGTGCCGACCTGGCCAACCTCTGCAACGAGGCGGCCCTGTTCGCCGCGCGTGGCAACGAGAAGGAGGTCCGCATGGACCACTTCGACCGTGCCCGCGACAAGATCCTGATGGGTGCCGAGCGCCGCTCGATGGCCATGAGCGAGGACGAGAAGACCCTGACCGCTTACCACGAAGCCGGCCACGCCATCGTCGGCCGCCTCGTGCCCGAGCATGACCCGGTCTACAAGGTCACCATCATCCCGCGCGGTCGTGCGCTGGGCGTGACCATGTACCTGCCGGAAGGCGACAAGTACTCGATGAACCGCGTGGCGATCAAGTCGCAGCTGTGCTCGCTGTACGGTGGCCGCGTGGCCGAGGAACTGATCTTCGGTGCCGACAAGGTCACCACCGGTGCTTCCAACGACATCGAGCGCGCCACCAAGATGGCCCGCAACATGGTCACCAAGTGGGGCCTGTCCGACCAGCTCGGCCCGATCGCCTATGGCGAAGAGGACGACGAGGTGTTCCTGGGCCGTTCGGTCACCCAGCACAAGAGCGTGTCCAACGACACCGCGCGCCGCATCGACGAGGAAGTGCGCAACATCCTCGACGAGGCCTATGCACGCACCACCGAGCTGATGACGGCCAACATCGACAAGCTGCATGCGATGTCGCAGCTGCTGCTGCAGTACGAGACCATCGACGCGCCGCAGATCGACGCCATCATGGAAGGCCGCGATCCGCCGCCGCCGGCGGGCTGGAACAAGTCCAACAAGGACGGTGGTGGCAACGACAAGGGCGGTGACGCCCGTCCGCTGCCGCCGATCGCCGGCCCGGCCGAGTCGCACTGACGGCCCGCCATTGCTGATTGCAGACGAGGCCGGGGAAACCCGGCCTCGTTGTTTCCGGGCCCGCTGCCCGACTGAATTCACCGCCTTACGCTGGAGCCCGCATGTCCGTTCCCCCGCCGCAACCGATTTCCCATACCGTCGAAATGGTCATCGCCACCATCGTCGGCGTTGCCGTGGGCCTGGCCGTGGACAACCTGCTGCTGGGCTGCGGCGTCGGCATCGCCGTCGGCATCCTGCTGAGCATCATCAAGACGCTGTACGTGGACCGGAAGCGCCGCCGGCAGCGTTGAGGGTTTTCCCGGCAGGGCTGCGCCCTGTACCCGCCGAAGCGGTAGTGCCGGCCGCTGGCCGGCAACGTCAAAGGCAAAAGCGGGCATTCCGTGGGTTGGCGGGGCGGTGTCGGATTGCGGGGACGCCGTGAACCCATCCCTGGGGGCTTGGCCGCGGCATCCATGCCGCGGACACCCCGCAATCCGACACCGCCCCGCCTTCGACAGGTTCACTCGGCTGCTGGTCACTGCAACTGCTCGTCCGCGCGGCTGTTGGTAGGTGTCGACCTTGATCGACACGGTAGATCCACGCCATGCGTGGATAAGGCCTTGCGCGGTACCTCTGCTGCGCGTCAGGATGCGCCACCACGGCCGCCATAGGGGGAGGCCGGGTTTACAGGGGATCACCATGAAACTGCTGCTTCCGCTTGCCCTGGCAGGGCTGGCGACTGTTGTCCTGCCCGCTGCGGCCGCTGAGATACGCGTCGTGCAGCCGGTGCCTTTCGCTGATTCAGCGATCATTGCCGACGCCATCAAGAGCGAGTGCACCATCGGTGCCACATTGGCGCAGTCGCTCGCCAGTAATGCCACCCGCCACGGCAACACCCTGGTGTCCGGGCCGGTGGGTGCCGACAGCGGCAATGGGCGCTCGTTGAGGCTGGAGCTGGTCGAAGCGCAGAGCGCAGGCAACGCCTTTGTCGGACACTTCAAGTCTGCCGCGGTGCGCGGTGTCCTGTTCGAGGATGGCCACCAGGTCGCGACGGTCACCGCAAGGCGGATCTCCCGCGGGGGCGCCTTTGCTGGCTTCAAGGGCTCCTGCACGGTGCTCGACCGCACCGTCAATGCGATCGGCGAAGATCTGGCGGCCTGGCTGGCTGCACCGACGGACAACGCGCGCCTGGGCGACTTCTGATCGGGGCGGAGCTGCCGTATCCGGTTTCGGTGCCGGCGCCCAGCCGGCACCACCCCTGGATGCAGCGCGCGGCCCTGCGGACTTAAACTAGACACCGTTGCCCGCAGGATCACCCATGTTCGATATCTCCCCCCAGCTCGACTGCGCCGGTCGCATCCTGCGCCTGGACCGTGCCCGGGTCATGGGCATCGTCAATGTCACCCCGGATTCGTTCTCCGATGGTGGCGCCCATGACAGCACCGACGCAGCCGTAGCCCATGGCCTGAAGCTGGTGGAGGAGGGCGCCGACCTGCTCGACATCGGCGGCGAGTCCACCCGCCCGGGCGCCGCGCCGGTGTCGGTGGAAGAAGAGCTGCAGCGCGTGCTGCCGGTGATCGAACAGCTCGCTGCCCGCACCACCGTGCCGATCAGCATCGACACCTTCAAGCCGGAGGTGATGCGCGCGGCCGTGGCGGCCGGCGCCGGCATGATCAACGACATCTTCGGCCTGCGCCAGGACGGCGCGCTCGACGCGGCTGCCGACACCGGCGTGCCGGTGGTGCTGATGCACATGCAGGGCGAACCCGGCCACATGCAGGCCGACCCGCATTACGACGACGTGGTGGCCGAGGTCCATGGCTTCCTCGTGCAGCGCCTGTTCGCCGCCGAAATGGCCGGCATTGCCAGGAAGAATCTGCTGATCGACCTGGGCTTTGGTTTCGGCAAGACCACGGCCCACAACATGACCCTGCTGGCCCGGTCCGAGCGTTTCCTGGAACTGGGCGTGCCGATGCTGGCCGGCCTGTCGCGCAAGCGCAGCCTGGGCGAGCTGACCGGCCGCGAGGTGGCGACCGAGCGCGTGGCGTCATCGGTGGCTGCTCACCTGATCGCCGTCCAGCGTGGCGCCCGCATCGTGCGCGTGCACGACGTGGCCGCCACGGTGGATGCATTGAAGATCTGGGAGGCCGTGGATGCGGTCCCCGCGATCCGCGCCGATGCCGCCCCGTCGATCCGCTGGCCGGACGAAGAGTGATGGCCGTCGACCAGCGTCCGCTGGCGATCGCGGTGATGGGCCCGACCGCCAGTGGCAAGACCGCCACGGCGATCGCCCTGGCCCGTCAGCTGGACGGCGAGATCGTCAGCGTCGATTCGGCGCTGGTCTACCGCGGCCTCGATATCGGTTCGGCCAAGCCCGATGCCGCCGAGCGGGCGCAGGCACCGCACCACCTGCTGGACCTGCGCGACCCGTGGCAGACCTATTCGGCGGCCGAGTTCGCCGCTGACGCCGGCCGCGTGGTGGCCGACATCGTCGCCCGCGGCAAGACCCCGATCCTGGCCGGTGGCACCGGCCTGTATTTCCGCGCCCTGCTGCAGGGGCTGTCGCCCATGCCCGAGGCCGACCCGGCGATGCGCGAGGTGCTGAGCGCCGAGGCTGCAGAGCGCGGCTGGGCCGCCCTGCATGCTGAACTGGCGCAGGTCGATCCGGCCGCCGCCGCGCGCATCCACGCCACTGATCCCCAGCGCATCCAGCGTGCGCTGGAGGTCTACCGCCTGACCGGCACGCCGATCAGTGAATGGCAGCGCCGCCCCGGCGTGGCGCCCCTGCCGGTGCGCACCCTGAAGCTGATCCTGGCCCCGCGCGACCGCGCCGTGCTGCACCAGCGCATCGAGGCCCGCTTCGACGCGATGCTGGGCCAGGGCTTCCTCGACGAGGTGCGTGCCCTGCGGGCCCTGCCGCAGATGGCGGCCGTGGCCGCGCCGCTGGACCTGCCGGCGGTGCGTGCGGTCGGCTATCGCCAGGCCTGGGAATTCCTGGACGGGCAGGGCGACGCCGCCCGCTTCCGCGACAAGGCCATCTTCGCCACCCGGCAGCTGGCCAAGCGCCAGCTGACCTGGCTGCGTGGCGAGCTTGATGCGCGCTGGTTCGATCCCCATATGGACCAGGAGCGCCTGGCAAGCGCAGTGTCGACCTTCGTCGCACGCTGAACCGCTGCTGGCCGTGTAACATCATGGGCCGGCGGGCGGCTCGGGGGCCGTGGCAACCGCCGGCAACCCAATAAGAACAATAATCAGGAGTTAGCAATGTCCAAGGGGCAATCGCTGCAGGATCCTTTCTTGAATGCACTGCGGCGCGAACGCGTGCCGGTTTCGGTGTACCTGGTCAACGGCATCAAGCTGCAGGGCACGATCGAATCGTTCGATCAGTTCGTGGTCCTGCTGCGCAACACCGTCAGCCAGATGGTCTACAAGCACGCCATTTCCACCGTCGTGCCGGCGCGTAACGTGAAGGTCGGGCCGGGTGGTGGCTATGTGCAGTCGGGTGAAAACGGTCAGGCGGGTGATGAAGCAGACGAGTAATTCTGGAGCGGTGAATGTTTGACCGCTCGAAAAAGGGCGAAAACGCCCTGTTGATCCAGCCCCACTTCGGCAAGCTGGAAGACGACGTGCTGGAAGAGTTCGGTGATCTGGCCCGCTCGGCAGGGGCCAGCATTGCCGCCACCATCACTGCGCGCCTTGACCGTCCCAACCCGTCGACCCTGATCGGCAGCGGCAAGCTGGACGAGATCAAGGCGGCGGCCGATGCAACCGGCGCCGACCTGATCCTGGTCAACCACTCGCTGAGTCCGGGCCAGGAACGCAACCTGGAACGTTTCCTGGAGCGCCGGGTGATCGACCGTACCGGCCTGATCCTGGACATCTTCGCCCAGCGTGCGCACAGCCACGAAGGCAAGCTGCAGGTGGAGCTGGCGCAGCTGCGCCACCTTGCCACCCGCCTGGTGCGCGGCTGGACCCACCTGGAGCGCCAGCGCGGCGGTTCCATCGGCCTGCGAGGCCCGGGTGAAACCCAGCTGGAAACCGACCGCCGCCTGCTGCAGAAGCGGGTGGAGCAGCTGCAGAAGCGCCTGGAGAAGGTCGAGGTGCAGCGTACCCAGATGCGCCGCGCGCGCCTGCGCAGTGAGCTGCCGCGCGTTGCCCTGGTCGGCTACACCAACGCCGGCAAGTCGACGCTGTTCAATGCCCTGACCGGCGCCGAGGCGTACGCCGCCGACCAGCTGTTCGCCACTCTGGACCCGACGGTGCGTCGCATCGCCGTACCCGGCGGCAGCGTCGTGCTGGCCGATACGGTGGGCTTCGTGCGCGACCTGCCGCATGACCTGGTCGCCGCGTTCCGCTCGACCCTGTCCGAGGCGCGCGAGGCCGACTTCCTGCTGCACCTGGTCGACGCCGCCGATCCGCACCGCGAGGAGCGCATCGCCCAGGTCGACGAAGTGCTCACTGCGGTCGGCGCCGGTGACCTGCCGCAGCTGCTGGTGTTCAACAAGATCGACCGCATCGAGGGCGGCGAGGTCCGCCACGACGGCCAGGACGGTATTCCCGATCCTTCGCGCCGCGAGCGGGTCTGGATTTCCGCCCGCGACGGGCAGGGCCTGGAGCTGCTGCAGAGCGTGCTGGGCAAGCGCCTGGGCCTGCAGCACGTCACCGGCGAGCTGCGCCTGCCGCCCAGCGCCGGCCGCCTGCGCGCGCGCCTGCACCAGCTGGAAGTGATCCGCAGCGAGACGGCTGACGAAGACGGCTGGCTGCTGCAGGTGGACATCCCGATCGCCGAAGCCGAAAAGCTGGCTGCCAGCGCCGACGGCGGCCCGATCCGCGCCCTGCTGCCGGAAAAGCTGCCGGAGTGGTGAACCACGACGGGTGGGGGCGGAGCCCTTTGCTGCGCAAAGGGATCTGACCCTGTGCGTTCCGACAGATCGCGGGAAACTGTCGAAGGCGGGGCACTGTGGGTTTGCGGGGTGTGAGCCGCATGGATGCGGCGACCAAGCCCCCATGGACGGGTTTACGGCGTCCCCGCAGACCCACAGTGCCCCGCCATCCCACGGATAGCAGCATTTGACGTCGCCGTTGCCGTTGATTGCGGCAGGTGCAGGGCTGCAAGCCCTGCTGGAACACTCCATCCCGCACTACCGGCCGATTACCGCACTCCAGCCGCCCGATAGTGCACATCCGCTCACGCCCGCCGGGCGGATGATCCGAGGGTCTGCCCCCACGGCACCCCCGGAGTCCCTTCCATGTCCCACGTCAGCACCGACGCACTCCCCCAGTACACCGCGGCGGAGAAACGCCACCGCGTGTTCGCCATCATGTCGGCCTCGTCCGGCAACCTGGTGGAGTGGTTCGACTTCTACGTCTACGCGTTCTGCGCCATCTACTTCGCCGGCGCCTTCTTCCCGGCGTCCAACCCGACCGTGCAGCTGCTCAACACCGCCGGCGTGTTCGCCGCCGGCTTCCTGATGCGGCCCATCGGTGGCTGGCTGTTCGGCCGCATCGCCGATCGCCTCGGCCGCAAGAAGTCGCTGCTGATCTCGGTCAGCATGATGTGCGGCGGCTCGCTGATGGTCGCCTGCCTGCCGACCTACGCCAGCATCGGTGCGATGGCACCGGTCCTGCTGCTGGTCGCGCGCCTGATCCAGGGCCTGTCGGTCGGTGGCGAGTACGGCACCACGGCCACCTACATGAGCGAGGTCGCCCTGCGCGGCCAGCGCGGCTTCTTCTCCTCGTTCCAGTACGTCACCCTCATCGGTGGCCAGCTGCTGGCGGTGCTGGTCATCGTCATCATGGAAGCCCTGCTGAGCGAAGCGGAGATCCGCGCCTGGGGCTGGCGCATGCCGTTCGTGCTTGGTGCCATCGCCGCCGTGGTCGCGCTGCTGCTGCGCCGTACCCTGCATGAAACGCAGAGCGAGGCCGACCGTGGCGACAAGGATGCCGGCAGCCTGTCGGCGCTGTTCCGTGACCACAAGGCCGCCTTCTTCACCGTGCTCGGCTATACCGCTGGCGGCTCGCTGATCTTCTACACCTTCACCACCTACATGCAGAAGTTCCTGGTCAACACGGTGCACCTGCCCATCAAGACCGCCAGTTACGTGATGACCGGCGCGCTGTTCCTGTACATGTGCATGCAGCCGCTGTTCGGCATGCTGTCCGACCGCATCGGCCGCCGCACCAGCATGATGCTGTTCGGTGCGCTGGGCGCGCTTACCACCGTTCCGATCCTGATCACCCTGCAGCACGTCACCAGCCCGTGGGCGGCCTTCGGGCTGATCGTGCTGGCACTGGCCATCGTCAGCTTCTACACGTCGATCTCCGGCATCGTGAAGGCCGAGATGTTCCCGCCGCAGGTGCGCGCGCTCGGCGTCGGCCTGGCCTATGCCATCGGCAACGCGATCTTCGGCGGCAGCGCCGAGTATGCCGCGCTGGGCCTGAAGAGCCTGGGCCATGAACAGCTGTTCTTCTGGTACGTCACGGTGATGATGGTGGTGGCGTTCCTGGTCAGCCTGCGCCTGCCGCGCCAGGCCCGCTACCTGCACCACGACCACTGAGGGGCGGGGGAGGACAGCGCTGCCGATCTGCGGTACAAGATGACCGTTGCTACCTCGATCCATGCCGATGTCCTTCCCCTCCGACGCCGATCTCCATGCCCAGGCCGCCGCGCTTGGGCAGCGCCTGCAGCAGGCCTCGCTGCAACTGGTCACCGCTGAAAGCTGCAGCGGTGGCTGGATCGCCAAGTGCATGACCGATATCGCCGGTTCCTCGGCGTTCTTCGACTGCGGCATGGTGGTCTACAGCTATGAAGCCAAGCAGCGCCTGCTGGGCGTGCGCGCGCAGACCCTGGAGCAGTTCGGTGCGGTCAGCCGCGAGGCCGTGCTGGAAATGGTGTCCGGTGCGCTGATCAATTCCGGCGCCGGTATCGCCGTGGCCGTGACCGGCATCGCCGGCCCGGGCGGCGGCAGCCCGGACAAGCCAGTCGGCAGCGTCTGGATCGGCTGGAAGCGCCGCGGCGGTTACGCACGCGCCGAGCTGTTCCAGTTCGACGGCGACCGCGAAGCCATACGGCGGCAGACCGTCGCAGCCGCCCTGCACGGTATCGACGCCCAGCTGTGACATGCTGGCCCGGTATCGAACCGGAGTAGGCATCGATGTGGGAGACGCTGGGTACCGTCCGTGACCTTGGCCGGCTGCAGGAAATCGCGGCCGTCCTGATCCGTTACGGCTTCGGCGACGTGGTCCGGCGCATCGGCCTGGCCACCGTGCTCGAGCGCGCCGGCCGGCTGCTGCACTGGAACGAGGAAAGCCAGCAGATGCTGCGCATGACCGCGCCGGTGCGGGTGCGCAGCGCCCTGCAGGATCTCGGCCCGACCTTCGTCAAGCTGGGCCAGGTCCTGGCCACCCGTGTCGACCTGCTGCCGCCGGAATGGATCGCCGAGCTTTCCGAGCTGCAGAACGCGGTACCGGCGCTGCCCTATGCCGCCATTCGCGAACAGTTGGAGTCCGACCTGGGGGCATCGCCGTCCCAGGTGTTCGCCTTCCTCGATGAAACGCCGATGGCCGCGGCTTCGCTGGCCCAGGCCCACCGCGCGCGCCTGCACGATGGCCGGGAAGTAGTGTTGAAGGTGCGCCGACCCGGCATCCGCGATGTGGTGGAAGCCGACCTGCGCCTGCTGGCGCGCCTGGCCGAGATCGTCGAGGCGCGCCTGCCCGACCTGCGTCGCTATCGCCCGGCCGAAGTGGTCCAGCAGTTCACCGTATCGCTGCGCCGCGAGCTGGATTTCGCCGCCGAGTGCCGCAATGCCGAGCGCATCGCCCGCAATTTCCACGGCCGCGACGACATCCTGATTCCCGAGGTGCACTGGCAGTGGACCTGCGAGAGCCTGAACGTCCAGGATTTCGTCGACGGCATTCCAGGCCGTGACCTGGCTGGCGTGGATGCGGCGGGGCTGGACCGCCGTGAGCTGGCCCGGCGTGGTGCCGACATCGTGCTGAAGATGGTGCTGGAGGACGGCAGCTTCCACGCTGACCCGCACCCCGGCAACATCATCTACCTGCGCGACGGCCGCATCGGCGTGATCGATTTCGGCATGGTCGGCGCGCTCTCCGAGGTGCGCCGGTTCCAGGTCGCGCAGTTGCTGCACGGCCTGGTCGAGCAGGACCCGCAGGGCGTGGCCGACGTGCTGCTGGACTGGGCCGGTGGAGTGGAAGTGGACGAGAACCGGCTGCAGCACGACATCAGCCAGTTCGTCGACCAGTACCGCGGCGTGCCGCTGAAGGACCTGCGCATCGGCCTGATGCTGGGCGACATCACCCAGTTGCTGCGCAGCTACAGCCTGACCCTGCCAGCCGACCTGGCGCTGATGATCAAGGCCTTCCTGACACTGGAAGGCATGGGCCGCCAGCTTGACCCGGATTTCGACATGGCCAGCGCCGCGCGCCCGTTCCTGGAGCGGGTGGTGCTGCAGCGCTACGCGCCGCGTGCGCTGCTCAAGCGCGGACGGCGCAGCCTGCTGGGAATGATCGATTTCGCCGGCGAACTGCCGCGCGACCTGCGCAAGCTGGTCCAGGCCGCGCGCCGCGGGCGCCTGCAGCTGAAGGTGGAAACCAGCGCGCTGCAGGGCTTCGGCGACCAGGTGAACCGCGCCGCCAACCGCCTGGTGATGGGCATCGTCACCGCCGCGCTGATCATCGGCTCGTCCATCGTGATGCACAGCGTGGGCGGCATCTCCAGCCGCTGGCTGCTGGCCCTGGGCGTCTGCGGCTTCGTCGGTGCCGGTTTCTGCGGGGTCTGGATCCTGTTCTCGATATGGAGAAGCGGCAAGCACGCGTAGCGTGCTTACCGCAGCGGTTCCCAACGGGAACCGCGGAATCGCTGCGCGATTCCTGTAGAGCCGACCGCTGGTCGGCTGCTTTTGCTCCTGCCCCTGCGCTTTTTACCCATCTGCCGAGCATGGGCTCGGCACTACAGATCCCGCCCCAGGCACTTGCACACCCATCAGTTAGTAGTAATACTACTAACCATGGACCTGACCGACACCCAGCAGGCGATCCTGCAGTTGATCGCCGAGCGTATCGAGAGCGAAGGCGCACCGCCGTCGCAGACTGAAATCGCACGTGCATTCGGCTTCAAGGGCGTACGCGCGGCCCAGTACCACCTGGAGGCCCTGGAGCAGGCCGGTGCAATCCGTCGCATCCCCGGCCAGGCCCGCGGCATCCGCCTGGTACAGGCACCGCCGATCGAGAAGCTGGCCGAACCCGGGCTGCCCGACAGCGTCCTGCGCCTGCCGGTGCTGGGCCGGGTCGCCGCCGGCCTGCCGATCGGCGCCGACATCGGTTCGGACGATTTCGTGGTGCTGGACCGGGTGTTCTTCTCGCCGGCCCCGGATTACCTGCTGAAGGTGCAGGGCGATTCGATGATCGACGAGGGCATCTTCGACGGCGACCTGATCGGCGTGCACCGCACCCGCGACGCGCATTCCGGGCAGATCGTGGTGGCCCGCATCGACGACGAGATCACCGTGAAGCTGCTGAAGATCGCCAAGGACCGCATCCGCCTGCTGCCGCGCAACCCGGACTACAAGCCGATCGAAGTCCTGCCCGACCAGGATTTCGCGATCGAGGGCCTGTACTGCGGCCTGCTGCGTCCCAACCGCTGAGCCTGCTGCGGCAGCACCGTTCCACCAGCATTACCCCGCGGTCTTTTGTGGCGATTCTCTGGTTCCACTGAGGTTGGTACGGATGTCCGATAATTCTTTTCTGAGCGCCGGGCAGAATCTCAGCCTGTGCGATACATCCGACTTAAAGTGAACCCATGGCAAAGAAGACCCCGAAAGACAGCACCCCCAACGACATGACCTCTGCTAGGAGCAACACGATGGACGAGAACAAAAAGCGCGCATTGGCTGCTGCTCTGGGCCAGATCGAGAAGCAGTTCGGCAAGGGCTCGGTGATGCGCATGGGCGACCGTGTGGTCGAACCCGTTGAGGCGATCCCGACCGGCTCGCTGATGCTCGACATCGCACTGGGCATCGGTGGCCTGCCGAAGGGTCGTGTCGTTGAAATCTACGGTCCGGAGTCGTCGGGCAAGACCACCCTGACCCTGCAGGCCATCGCCGAATGCCAGAAGATGGGCGGCACTGCCGCGTTCATCGACGCCGAGCACGCACTGGACCCGATCTACGCCGCCAAGCTGGGCGTGAACGTGGACGACCTGCTGCTGTCGCAGCCGGATACCGGTGAGCAGGCGCTGGAAATCGCCGACATGCTGGTCCGCTCGGGCTCGGTGGACATCCTGGTGGTCGACTCGGTCGCCGCGCTGACCCCCAAGGCCGAAATCGAAGGCGAAATGGGTGACCAGCTGCCGGGCCTGCAGGCCCGCCTGATGAGCCAGGCGCTGCGCAAGCTGACCGGCAACATCAAGCGCTCCAACACCCTGGTGGTCTTCATCAACCAGCTGCGCATGAAGATCGGCGTGATGATGCCGGGCCAGAGCCCGGAAGTGACCACCGGCGGCAATGCGCTGAAGTTCTATGCCTCGGTGCGCCTGGACATCCGCCGTATCGGTGCGATCAAGAAGGGCGACGAGATCATCGGCAACCAGACCAAGATCAAGGTCGTCAAGAACAAGCTGGCGCCTCCGTTCAAGCAGGTCATCACCGAGATCCTGTACGGCGAAGGCATCAGCCGCGAGGGCGAGCTGATCGACATGGGCGTGGATGCCAAGCTGGTCGAGAAGGCCGGTGCCTGGTACAGCTACGGTGAAGAGCGCATCGGCCAGGGCAAGGACAACGCCCGCGGCTACCTGCGTGACAACCCGACCGTCGCCGCCAAGCTCGAGGCCGAGCTGCGCGAGAAGTTCCAGCCGTCCGAAGCCGCCCGCGAGGAAGGCGACGACGACGGCGACGACGAGTAAGACTTGCTGTGGGGCAGGGCGGCGCCGTCAGTGACGTCGCCCTGTCCCGCAGGTTCGAACCGCCCACGGACGGGCAGGGTGCCAGGGACGGCGCCACCCTTGGAGTAGCAGATGTCTGATGCCGACGCCCCCACCGGCCGCAAGCGCCGGCCGCGCGAACAGACCCCCGTACAGCGTGCCCTGGGCCTGCTGGTACGGCGTGAGCATTCGCGCAAGGAGCTGACCCGCAAGCTGACCGCACGCGGTATTGAAGGCGAGGCCGCCGAGGCTGCCGTTGCCAAGCTGACCGAGGCCGGCTGGCAGGACGACACCCGCTTTGCGGAAAATCTCGTCCGGATGCGCGCCAATACCGGCTATGGGCCCATCCACGTCCGTGCCGAGCTGGGGACCCACGGCCTGGACAGCGCGGCGATTGCCGCCGCGATGGAGACCTACGAGGGCGACTGGCAGGAAAATGCCCGCGATCTGGTGCGCCGCCGCTTTGGCGAGGATGGCCCGCAGGATCTGGCGCAGCGGCGCAAGGCCGCCGATCTGCTGGCCCGGCGGGGCTTCGACGGTGACAGCATCCGCCGTGCGACCCGCTTCGACCCGGATGACTGAGACTGGCGGCGCCGGGCCTGATACCCTTTGGGTTTTCGGCGGTCCGTTACGACCCTGGCCAGTGAGGCCGGCGGTTCGGGGCTGCCGGCCCGCACACTGCCAGCCCCCTCAATGAACGCACCCGCCAAATTCACGACCTCCCAGATCCGCAGCGACTTCCTTGAGTTCTTCAAGGGCAAAGGCCACACCATCGTGCCGTCGGCGCCGCTGGTGCCGGGCAATGATCCGACCCTGCTGTTCACCAACTCCGGCATGGTCCAGTTCAAGGACGTGTTCCTGGGCGCGGAAAAGCGCAGCTACGTGCGCGCGGCCGACGTCCAGCGCTGCCTGCGCGCCGGTGGCAAGCACAACGATCTCGACCAGGTCGGCTACACCGCGCGTCACCACACCTTCTTCGAAATGCTGGGCAACTGGTCCTTCGGTGATTACTTCAAGAAGGACGCCATCGCCTGGGCATGGGAACTGCTGACCCAGGTCTGGAAGCTGCCGGCCGAGCGCCTGCTGGTCACCGTGTACCAGACCGACGATGAGGCCTACGCGCTCTGGCGCGACATGGTGGGCATCCCGGAAGAGCGCATTGTGCGCATCGGCGACAACAAGGGTGCCCCGTACGCGTCGGACAACTTCTGGCAGATGGCCGACACCGGCCCCTGCGGCCCGTGCACCGAGATCTTCTACGACCACGGCGACCACATCGCGGGCGGCCCCCCGGGCTCGCCGGATGAAGACGGCGACCGCTTCATCGAGATCTGGAACCTGGTGTTCATGCAGTTCGACCGCCAGAGCGACGGCACGCTGGTGCCGCTGCCGGCCCCCTGCGTGGATACCGGCATGGGCCTGGAGCGCCTGGCGGCGATCCTCCAGCACGTGCACACCAATTACGAGATCGACCTGTTCCAGGCGCTGATCCGCAAGGCGTCCGAGCTGACCGGCATGGCCGACCTGGAGAACAAGTCGCTGCGCGTGATCGCCGATCACATCCGCGCCTGCTCGTTCCTGATCGTCGACGGCGTGCTGCCGTCCAACGAAGGCCGCGGCTATGTCCTGCGCCGCATCATCCGTCGCGCCCTGCGCCACGGCTGGATGCTGGGCGTGCGCCAGCCGTTCTTCAGCAAGCTGGTGCCGACCCTGGTCGAGCTGATGGGTGAGGCTTACCCGGAACTGCCGGCCCAGGCCGACACCGTCGTCCGTGCGCTGCAGGCCGAGGAAGAGCGTTTCGCCGAAACCCTCGATGCCGGCATGAAGATCTTCGAGGACGTGGCGGCCAAGGCAAGCAACGGCGTGATCCCCGGCGTTGACGCCTTCCGCCTGTACGACACCTACGGCTTCCCGCTGGATCTGACCCAGGACATCGCCCGCGAGCGCGAGCTGACGGTCGATACCGACGGCTTCGACGCGGCGATGGAGCAGCAGCGCGAGACCGCGCGTGCCGCCGGCAAGTTCGGTGGCGGCGTAACCCTGCCGGCCGAGCTGGTGGCGACGCTGACCCCGACCCTGTTCCTGGGCTACGACCGCCTGCAGGCCGACGGCCTGACCGTGCTGGCCCTGCTCAAGGACGGCCGCCCGGCGCAGTCGGCAGACGCCGGCGACGCGGTGATCGTCATCACCAACCAGACCCCGTTCTACGCCGAATCCGGCGGCCAGGTGGGTGACACCGGCGTGCTGACCGGCAACGGTGTGCGCCTGGTGGTGAGCGACACCCAGAAGTTCGCGGGCCAGTTCCATGGCCACGTCGGCACCCTGTCCGAAGGCGGGCTGAAGGTCGGCGACGTGCTGTCCGGCCAGGTCGATGGCGAGCGCCGTGGCGCCACCATCCTCAACCACTCGGCCACCCACCTGCTGCATGCCGCCCTGCGCGAAGTGCTCGGCACCCACGTGCAGCAGAAGGGTTCGCTGGTCGCACCGGACCGCCTGCGTTTCGACTTCTCGCACTTCCAGCCGATCAGTGCCGAAGAGCTGGCCGTGATCGAACGCAAGGTCAACCAGCAGGTGCGCGCCAACAACGCCGCTGAAGTGCACAACATGGGCATGCAGGAAGCGCTGGACTTCGGCGCGATGGCCCTGTTTGGCGAGAAGTACGGCGAGAACGTCCGTGTGCTGAAGATGGGCGATTACTCCACCGAGCTGTGTGGCGGTACCCACGTCAGCCGTACCGGTGACATCGGCCTGTTCAAGATCACCTCCGAAGGCGGTGTCTCGGCGGGCGTGCGCCGCATCGAGGCCGTCACCGGCCAGGGTGCCCTGGATTACGTGGACGCCGAGGAAGCCCGCCTGGCCGAAGCGGCCGAACTGCTCGGCGGCAGCGCCGCCGACGTGGTCGAGAAGATCCGTGCCCTCGGCCTGCGCCAGAAGCAGCTGGAACGCGAACTGGAAGCCGTGAAGGCCAAGGTCGCCGCCGGCGCCACTGCGGACCTTTCCGGCCAGGCCGTCGAGGTTGCCGGTGTGAAGGTGCTGGCCGCACGCCTGGAAGGCTTTGATGCCAAGGCCCTGCGTGACGCCATGGACCGCCTGAAGCAGCAGCTGGGCAATGCCGTGATCGTGCTGGCCGGCACCCAGGACGGCAAGGCTGCCCTGGTCGCGGGTGTGAACGGCAGTGCAATGGGCAAGGTCAAGGCCGGGGAACTGTTGTCCCACATCGCCAGTCAGATCGGGGGCAAGGGCGGCGGACGCCCGGACCTCGCCCAGGGTGGTGGCGAGGACGGGCCCGCCCTTGCTACCGCTCTGGCCGCGGTCGTCGAATGGGTCAGCCCCCGCCTGTGATGTGAACCCCTGCCGTCCCCCTCCTTGTAGGAGCGGGACGGCTGACGGTACCATTGCGAAATCTTTTCCCTTTGTCGTGGGGACGCTTCTTGACGGAGCGTCAAGCCGGTGGGGGATACCCTTCCACACGGTTCCATGGAGACTTACAAAAATGTTGATCTTGACTCGCCGCGTCGGCGAAACCCTGATGATCGGAGACTCGGTGAGCGTCACCGTGCTCGGCGTCAAGGGCAACCAGGTGCGTATCGGTATCACCGCGCCGAAGGACGTTGCTGTGCATCGCGAAGAGATCTACCAACGCATCCAGCGTGGTGACGAAGCCAGCAGCACCGGAAGCGAAAATTCCGGCGAATAAAAGCTTTACCTTCGCGTCTGATTAACGTTATGATTCACGCCCCGCTGAGGTGCACCGCACCAGACGCGGAGAAAACCCCGGAGCGATGCCCGAGTGGCTGAAGGGGCTCCCCTGCTAAGGGAGTATAGGGTCAAAAGCTCTATCGAGGGTTCGAATCCCTCTCGCTCCGCCAGATACAAGAAAGCGCCCGCAGATCTTCGATTTGCGGGCGTTTTTCGTTGTGCGCGTGCCTCAGTCGCAGGCGCGTCACTTGCACATTCCGGGACGCAGAAACGAGCGCCCGCGGAAAATCATTCCGCGGGCGCTGTGTGCGTCGAAAAGAAACAGCTCAGAGCCGCACGGTCACGCCCACCTGGAAGCCACGCCCCGGCAGCGGCGCGATGTACTTCAGCGGCGAGTTGTGCGGGCGCGCCTCCTCGTTGAGCAGGTTGCTGCCATTGATGAAGACCTCCATTCCCGAGACAGCGGTCGTACGCAGGGGAATCTCACGGCTCAGCTGCAGGTCGACCAGGTTGAAGGCATCCAGCGGCACTTCTTCGCTGACGTTGCGGCCCAGGTACTTCTGCGTGTCGTAGTAGGTGCTCGACAGCTGCGCCTTCCAACCTTCGCGCTGCCATTGCAGGCTCGCGCCGTAGCGGTTGGTCGGCATGTTGGGCAGATACTCGCCGTCGTTGTGGGCACGCAGTGCATCGGGATGGTCGGCCTTGTTCTTCACCAGGTCGGCAAAGGCGGACATTTCCAGGCTGCCGAAGCGGCCGAGTGCCACCGACTGCGAGGCATCGATCTCGAAGCCCTTCACCGTGGTATCGGTCTGCTTCCAGTACTTCAGCGGCAGGCGGTTGGCCGTCTGCAGGCCGGAGTAGCCCAGGTACAGGTAGTTCTCGTAACGCATCCGGTAGGCGGTGGCGGTGAGCTGGAAGCCGCCCAGGTGGAACATGCCGGCCAGCTCCAGGTTCTTCGCGCGTTCCGGTTCCAGGTTCTGGTTGCCTTCTTCCTGGGTCATCACCGAGTAGTGCGCGTTGCTGGCGTACAGCTCGTTGATCTCCGGTGCGCGCTGCGAGGAGGAATAGCGCAGCTTGGCGGCGAACAGCGGGCCGAGTTCAACGTAGGAGCCGATGCTGTAGCTGTTGAGCCGGAAGTCGCGGTCCTGCAGCGCGGTGTTGGCGGAATTGCGCGCGGTCTTGAAGCTGCTGGGCCGCAGCGTGTGGTCCACGCGTTCGTGGCGCACGCCCGCGTCGAACGACGCCCAGTCGAAGTCCAGCGTTTCCTTCAGGAACACCGCCTGGGTGCGGGTGTCAACGTTGGGCAGGTAGCGCTGCGGGCCGCTGCCGGTGACGTCGCGTGACTGCTGGCTGAGGCCGAGCAGGCCGCTCAGCGGGCCCACGCGGCGGTGGGCCAGCAGCAGTTCGGCCTGGGTGCTTGCGAAGTCGTAATCGTTGGCCTTGCGGGCACCCAGGCGTTCGCCGGAGGTGTTGTCCAGCTGCGAGACGCGCAGCTCGGCGCGTTCGATGCCCGGCACCGGGTCGCGCAGCAGGGCTTCCAGTGCATAGCGCTCCTGCTTGATGACCACGCCCACCGGCAGGCCATCGGCATGGTTGGCGCCGAAGGACAGGTTCTGCATCGAGAAGCCGGGCACGCCGTACTCGCTGTCCTTGGCGTCGATGCTGATGCCCACGTAACCGCGATCGAAGAACAGGGTCGAGCCGAGCGCCACCTGCGAGCTGCGTGAGTAGCTGTTGCCGAGGCGATGGTGGTAATCCGGGGTGACGTCGTTGTTGATCCGCTTCTGCACGTAGGACGGCGTACCGGCGACATAGTCCGGATTGGCCGAATTGACGTAGGTCTGGCGCTGCCAGACCGAGGTCGGGTTGCTGGTGTAGAAGGAGAACTCGCCATCGGCCCAGTCCGGGTTCTCGGTCATGAACTGGTCGATGTAGGGTTGCGATGCCTTGTTGTAGACCTGCTGTACCCGCGCCTCCTTCTGGCAGGCGTCGGCGAGTGCCGAGTTGACCCCGCCGGCGGCCGGGAACAGCTGCGTATTGCACGCGGCCGCCTTGCTGTTGCCGGGGATGTCGTAGTGCGAGATGCGCTGCCGCGAGACCTGCAGGTTGGTGGAGACGTTGCGCTGGTTGTTGAAGTTCATGCGGAAGCCCTGCGCATCGGCGGCGTTGAAGCCCTTGCGCAGCACCAGTTCCATCGACTGGTCCTTGTCCTCCATCGTGCGCGAGATCAGCCCGGAATCGACCTCGACACTGCCGCCGATGGCATTGCCGCCATGGCGCACGGTATCGGAGGACTTGTTGACGCTGACGCTGCGCACGAACAGCGGGTCGAACGGAATGTTGATGTCGCCGCTGATCGCGTTCATGCCCAGGATCGACTGGCCGTCCTGCAGGATCTGCACGCGGCTGCCGCTGAGGCTGCGGATGACCGGGGCACCGGCGTTGGGCCCGAAGGCGCTGCTCTGCACGCCGGAAACGTGTTCGAGAAGGCCGCCGAGGGTGCGGTTCTGTGCCTGTGGGTTGTCGACGGTGACCCGGCTGTCGATGCGCGAGGGCTGGCTGACTTCGACCTGCAGGGTGGGCAGGGTGGGCGCGTCCGCCGCGCGGGCGGAGTGGAGGGCGACGGACTGAAGGGCGAGGGGGATGGCTGCTGCTAGCAGGTGGCGACGCATGACACGCTCCGTAAAAATGGCGTGAAATGTTATAACGTAACGATACGTAACGACAAACGATTTCTTCGCCGTATCATCGAAGCCATCATCGATGGCGACCGGCCCTGCCTTGGATTCCCTGCAGCACTTCCATCCCGCCACCCGTGACTGGTTCCATTCCGCGTTCGCGGCGTCGACGCCGGTGCAGGACCAGGCATGGGCGTCGATCGCCGCAGGCCAGCACACGTTGGTGGTTGCGCCCACCGGGTCGGGAAAGACGCTGGCGGCCTTCCTGCATGCGATCGACCAGGTGTTCGCCGAGCGCGATGGCGATGCACGCCGCGACCCGGCGGCCAAGCCCGTGGCACGCACGCGCGTGCTGTACCTGTCGCCGATCAAGGCGCTGGGCAGCGATGTTCAGCGCAACCTGCAGGTGCCGCTGCAGGGCATCAGTGCGCGCCGCAGCGAACGCGGCGACCCGGCCGTTGCCCTGACCGTGGCCATGCGCACTGGCGATACCAGCAGCAGCGAGCGCGCGCGGCTGGTGCGGCGTCCGCCGGATATCCTGATCACCACGCCCGAGTCGCTGTACCTGATGCTGACGTCACAGGCGCGGGAGATCCTGCGCGATGTGCATACGGTCATCCTCGATGAGATCCATGCGGTGGCCGGCGGCAAGCGCGGCTCGCATCTGGCCCTGAGCCTGGAGCGGCTCGACGCGCTGCTGCAGGTGCCCGCACAGCGCATCGGCCTGTCCGCCACGGTGCGCCCGGTCGAGGGCGTTGCGGCCTTCCTCGGCGGTGATCGCCCGGTGCAGGTGGTGCAGCCGCCTTCGCAGCGGCAGCTGCAGCTGAAGATCGTGGTGCCGGTGGAGGACATGACCGACCTGGCCATGCACGGCCCGGCGGAAGGGCGCGGGGCCGGCACACGGGCAGGTTCGATCTGGCCGCATGTGGAAGCCAGCATCCTCGACAACGTGATGCAGCATCGCTCCACGATTGTCTTTGCCAATTCGCGTGGCGTGGCCGAACGGCTCACGGCGCGGCTCAACGAGCTCCATGCCGAGCGCGCGGACGCTGGGCACGCGAGCGACACCGACGATGCGGCCGCAACCGCTTACGGTTCTTTCACCGGCAGCACGGTGAACCGTGTCACTGCACCCGAGTCAGTGATCGCACGCTCACACCATGGCTCGGTGTCCAAGGAGCAGCGCGCCGCCATCGAGCAAGCGCTGAAGTCGGGCGAGCTGCGCTGCGTCGTCGCGACCTCCAGCCTCGAGCTGGGCATCGACATGGGCCTGGTGGATCTGGTCATCCAGGTGGCGCCGCCGCCGTCGGTGTCCAGTGCATTGCAGCGGGTGGGGCGTGCGGGACACCAGGTCGGCGGCATCTCGCGCGGCCTGCTCTACCCGCGGACACGGCGCGATCTGGTCGATGCCGCCGTGGTGGTGGACAGCATGCTGGATGGGCGCATTGAAGCCATCGATCCACCGCGCAACCCGCTGGATGTGCTGGCCCAGCAGACCGTTGCCGCCGTGGCGATGGAGCCACTCGATGTGGAGGCCTGGTTTGCACGGGTCTGCCGCGCCGCGCCTTACCGCACGCTGCCGCGCAGTGCCTTTGACGCGGTGCTGGAAATGCTGGCCGGGCGCTATCCGTCCGACGAATTTGCTGGTTTCCGCCCCCGTCTGGTGTGGGACCGGAAAACGGGCACGCTGACTGCGCGCCCGGGTGCCCGGCAGTTGGCGGTCACCAGTGGCGGCACCATCCCGGACCGCGGCATGTACGCGGTGGTGCTGCCTGAGGGCGAGGAGCAGGCCGGTTCGCGTCGGGTGGGCGAGCTGGACGAGGAGATGGTGCACGAGTCGCGGGTGAACGATGTGATCACTCTCGGCGCGACGTCCTGGCGCATCGACCAGATCACCCTTGACCAGGTCGTGGTGACGCCCGCACCCGGGCGCTCGGCGCGGCTGCCGTTCTGGCGTGGCGAGGGCATCGGTCGCCCGGCCGAGCTGGGGCAGGCCACCGGTGCGTTCCTTGCCGGACTGGAGGCCGATCCGGGCGGCGCTGGCGAGCCGTCACCGGCGCTGCTCGCGCGCCTGCGCGAACGTGGTCTGGACGACAGCGCGATCGGCAACATGCTGGCGCTTGTTGGCGAGCAGCAGCAGGCGACCGGCGTGCTGCCGACCGACCTGCGCCTGGTGGTCGAGCGCTGCCGCGACGAACTGGGCGATTGGCGGGTAATGCTGCATTCGCCGTACGGACGCCGCGTGCACGACCCCTGGGCCCTGGCGGTGGCCGCGCGGCTGCGCGAGCAGGTGGGCATCGACCCGGCCGTGGTGGCCAGCGACGACGGCATCATCGTGCGCATGCCTGACCGCAGCGGCGCTGCGCCGGGCGCGGAGGTGTTCGTGTTTGACGCGGCCAGCCTGCGCCACTCCATCACGCTGTCAGTCACTGGGTCCGCATTGTTTGCCGCCCGTTTCCGTGAGTGCGCCTCGCGCGCCCTGCTGCTGCCACGGCGCACGCCGGGCAAGCGCTCGCCGCTGTGGCAGCAGCGCCTGCGTGCGGGGCAGTTGCTGGAGATCGCGCGCGGCCACGAGGATTTCCCCATCCTGGTCGAGACCGCGCGCGAATGCCTGCAGGATGTCTACGATCTGGACGCGCTGGATGCGCTGATGCTGCGCGTGCAGGCGGGCCAGGTGCAGGTGGTGGAAGTGGAGACCGCCGTGCCGTCGCCCTTCGCGGCGAACCTGTTGTTCGGCTATGTCGCCGAGTTCATGTACGAAGCCGACGTGCCTCTGGCCGAACGGCGTGCCTCGGTGTTGTCGCTCGACAGTGGCCTGCTCGCCGAGCTGCTTGGCCAGGTCGACCTCGGTGAGCTGCTGGACGATGACGTGGTGGCCACCGTGGCGCGTGAGCTGCAACGGTTGGATCCGCCCCGCCACGCGCGGGGCAGCGAAGGCGTGGCCGACCTGCTGCGTGAGCTTGGCCCGTTGCCGGCCAGCGACATCGCGCAGCGCATCACCGAACCCACGCAGGCGGCGGCCTGGCTGCAGGCGCTGCATGCAGCGGGCCGTGCCATCCGCGTGACCGTTGCCGGTGTTGAACAGTGGGCAGCGGTGGAAGACGCCGCGCGGCTGCGGGATGCCCTCGGCATCGACTTGCCGGCAGGCATTGCCGAGGTGTTCCTGGCACCGGTGCTTGATCCACTCGGTGACCTGCTCGGCCGCCATGCGCGCCACCACGGGCCCTTCAGCAGCGGCAGCGTGGCTGCCCGCTTCGGAGTGGGTGTGGCGGTGGTGGACGATGCGCTGCAGGTGTTGCAGGAGCAGGGCCGGATCATTCGTGGTCGCTTCGGCCTTGATCGCCGCCATCCCCCCGGCAACGCCACACTGCCTACCACGCGCGCGGCCCACGAATGGGTGGCGGTCGATGTGCTGCAGCGGCTGCGGCTGCGCTCGTTGCAGGCCGCCCGCGAGGCAACGCGCCCGGTGCCGGTGGACGCCTATGTCGGCGTGCTGCTGGAAGGGCAGGGCGTATTGCACGAGACCGCGCCTGATCGTGGCAGCGAGCGCGTGCTGCAGGTGATCGAACAACTGGCGGGGCTGCCACTGCCAGCGTCGCTGTGGGAGCAGCAGGTGCTGCCTGCACGGGTGCCCGGTTACACGCCTGCGCTGCTGGATGAACTGCTGGCCACCGGTACGGTGCTCTGGGCCGGCCACGGCCGGCTGGGCGACGATGACGGATGGGTGTCGCTGCACCTGCGGGAGCATGCGGCCGAAACCCTGCCGCTCATGGACGCGGATGCCAACGCGTCGCCGATGCAGCAGGCGATCCTGCAGGTGCTCGCCGCAGGCGGTGCGTTCTTCGCGCGCCAACTGGCGATGCAGGTACAGACTCAACTCGCGGATGCAGGCAGTGCCGGCGAGGATTTCCAGACGGCGCTGTGGCAGCTGGCCTGGCGCGGGCAGATCAGCAGTGACCTGTGGGCCCCGCTGCGTGCGCTCGACGGCGCGCGTCCGCTACGGGCGCGCCCGA
This sequence comes from Stenotrophomonas sp. ZAC14A_NAIMI4_1, assembly GCF_003086915.1. Taxonomy (NCBI): domain Bacteria; kingdom Pseudomonadati; phylum Pseudomonadota; class Gammaproteobacteria; order Lysobacterales; family Lysobacteraceae; genus Stenotrophomonas; species Stenotrophomonas sp. ZAC14A_NAIMI4_1. Next base: position 2,957,239 of record NZ_CP026002.1, on the reverse strand, counting down.
TGCCCGTGTCCCGCCGCCGCCGCGGCTTTGCCTTCGCGCCGCTGGCGGCGGGCAGTGCAGGACTGGAGCTGGCGAGCAGCGCGGGGCCGACGCTGGCCGGACGCTGGTCGCTGCTGCCACAGGAGCGGGCCAGTGACACGTTGCGCGCGCTGGCGCAGACCGAGGCGCTGCTGGACCGCTACACGGTGGTCACCCGCAGCGCGGCGATGAGCGAAGCCGTGGCCGGCGGCTTCCCGGCACTGCGCCCGGTGCTGCGCAGCATGGAAGACGCCGGCCAGCTGCTGCGCGGGCGCTTCGTGGAGGGCATGGGCGGTGCCCAGTTCGCCCAGCGCGAGGATATCGACCGCCTGCGGGCCTGTGCCGAGCGCGCGGGTGGCCCTGGCGGATGGGTTGCGCTGTCCGCGCTGGACCCAGCCAACCCGTTTGGCAGCCTGTTGCCCTGGCCGCAGACGATGGCCGGGGCCAGGCCGGTGCGTCGCGCCGGTGCGCTGGTGGTGATCGGTGGAGGCCGACTGCAGCTGTATCTGCCGCAGGGTGGCCGCCAGCTGTCCAGTTGGATCGATGACACGGCAGCCGACGTTGCGGCGCGCTGGACGGCGGCAGCGCAGGCGCTGGCAGTCGGCCTGCGGCGCGGCCGTAGGCTGTCCTTCACGCTGCAGCGGATCAACGAGGCGCCGGTCCACCGCGGGCCTGCCGTGGACGCCCTGCGCGCGGCAGGGTTCAGCAATGAGCCGCGCGGGCTGGGCTGGAACGGCTGACCTCGAGCCGTGCTCGACTGGCGTTGTAGAGCCGAGCCAGCGCTCGGCTGCATTTGTAGAGTCGAGCCATGCTCGACTAAGCCGAGCATAGGCTCGGCTCTACGGGACCGCGCAGCCGAGCATCGGCTCGGCTCTACAGAAACCTTCAGCCGTGCTACAGAAACCTTCAGCCGTGCTCGAAGCGCAGTGGCTGGCCACCCATCGCCGGGTCGCTGGTGCCGGGGCGGCCGTCTTCGGCGCGGCCGGCCAGGCGCAGCTCGCTGTCACCGGCCACCACGTGCAGGTCATACCACCCGCTGGTGGGTGCAGCGTCCCAGGCCAGCGTGGTCTGCGCACCCGCGGCCAGCATCAGCGTCTGCTCCGGCATGTGCCCGGCGTAGGCACCGGCGCGCACACGGATCGATTGCGCGGCGCTGCTTGCATTGCGCAGCTGCAACCGCAGCTGGCCCTCGACCGGGTCTACCTGCGCTTGCAGCACCGGTGCACCGGCCACGCCACGGAAGTGGCGATGGAAGCCGTTGGGGCCGAGCAGCCACAGGTCATAGCGACCCTGTGCATCCAGCGCCCAGCGGTCCTGCAGCGGCGCGCCGGGCAGCACCGTATAGCGGCGTGGCAGGGCGGCCAGCTGCAGGCGGTCGTAGACGTGCAGTACGCTGGCGGCGCCTTCGCACGCCAGGTGCAGGGCCACGCCGTCCGCGGCAACCGCCTGCACCTGCGCGTGTGGCCGGTACGGCAACGCGCGCGATGGGCGCGTGCCCGCTTCCTGGCGCGCCGCCTGCAGGCCCTCGGGCAGTGCAGGCACGGTGCGGCCCGGCAGGGCTGCCGCGCGCGCGGCGGTGGCGCTCACATCGGGCAGCCCGCGCACGAACGGGCGGGTATCGCGCTGGGCGAAGTCGAAGGCGTTGGCCAGGTCGCCACACACGGCGCGGCGCCACGGCGAAATGTCCGGCGCGGCCACGCCGAAGCGGCGTTCGATGAGGCGCAGCACCGAAGTGTGGTCGTACACCTGCGAATCGACCCAGCCGCCACGACTCCATGGCGAAATCACGTACAGCGGCACGCGCGGGCCCAATCCATACGGGCGGCCCCGCAGTCCGGCCTCGTCGTACTTCTCGTCGCCCGGTGCCGGGTGCTGGTGGTACTCGCCCTCGGTGCTCACCGATGAAGCGCCTGCCCAGCCGCCACCGGGCTGTGCCGATGGAGGTGCCGGCGGCGGCACGTGGTCGAAGAAGCCGTCGTTCTCGTCGAACATCAGCAGCAGGGCAGTGCGGCTCCAGACCTCCGGATCGGCGGTCAGCGCATCCAGCACGTGTGCGGTGTAGGCCGCGCCCTGCGCAGGGCTGGACGGGCCGGGGTGCTCGCTGCCAGCGGCATCGGCAATGATGAAGCTGACCTGCGGCAGGCGCCCCTCGATGGCGTCCTGGCGCAGCTGGGCCAGGCCCCGCGTGCTGACCCCGCGCTGGCGCAGCGCGGCATCGTGCCCCGGTGCGGCACGGTAGGCCTGGCGGAAGGTCTCGAAGCCGGCCAGCGGGTTGTCGGTGAAGTTGTCGGCCATGTCCTGGTAGATCTGCCAGGACACGCCCGCCTGCTGCAGGCGCTCGACATAGCTGGCCCAGCGGTACGAATCCGGATGGCCGCCGTGCTCGGGGAAATTGTCATGCGAGTTGGCGATCACCGGCCCGCCGGCGCGGGCGAAGGCATCGTTGTGGCCGGTCCACAGGAACACCCGGTTCGGGTTGGTGCCGGCCTGCATGGCGCAGTGATACGCGTCGCAGATCGTGAACGCTTCGGCCAGGGCGAACTGGAAGGGCAGGTCGGCACGCTGGAAATAGCCCATTGCGTGGTTCTGCTTGGCCATCGGCCAGTGCCCCATGCGGCCATGGTCCCACGCGCGCTGCGCGTCGGGCCAGGTGTGCGGGGTGCCTTCCACGCGCATGTAGCCGAAGTGCGCGGCCGTATCCAGCGGGAACGGCGCGATCGCACGCTGGCCGCTCGCATCGGGCTGCAGCCACAGGCTGCGCGCACCGTCCCCGCCGGCCAGGGGCGCGGCAGGGGCAACAAAGCGGTCGCCAAAACCACGTACGCCCGGCAGCGTGCCGAAGTAGTGGTCGAACGAGCGGTTTTCCTGCATGAACACCACGATGTGCTGCAGGTCCTGCAGGCTGCGCGTCTGCGCGACCGGGGCGATGGCCGCAGCGCGGGCGATGCTGGGCAGCAGCGGTGCCAGGCCGGCGGCAACGCCGGCCTGCAACAACCGGCGTCGGCCGATATCAGTCACGAATGCCTCACAGATCCACGCGGAAGGAAATGCCGACGGTGCGCGGTGCGCCGATGAAGGCGGCGTTGGCACCGTCGACCCCTGCAAGATAGCGCTTGTCGGTGAGGTTGCTCACGACCAGGTTGGCACCCATGCCCTTCAGGCGCGTCGACAGGCCCTGCAGGTCAAAGCCGATGTTGGCGTTGAAGACGGTGGCCGAGGGCAGCTTGTTGACGTTGGCCGCGTCCAGGTAGCGGGTGCCGAGGTAGCGGCCGGACAGTCCGAAGTTCCAGTTCTCGCCCTGCCAGTCGGCCGAAAGCACCAGGATCTGCTCGGGCTGGCCGATCACCTTGGCGCCATCGACGATGCCCAGCTGGGTGTCACGCGCGGCGTCGCCGCTGCCCAGGTACTTGGAACGGTTGTAGGTGTAGGCCGCGTTGACCCGCCAGCCGTTGTCCCAGCCATAGCCGAACGCGGCTTCCAGGCCGTTGCTTTCCACGCCACCGAAGTTCTCGTAGACGCCATCGGTCTCGCCCAGGTAGTCGATGCCGCTGACGAAGCCGGCCGGCAGGTAAACGATGCGGTTGTCGAACTTGATGTTGTACAGGGTGACCGAGGCGGTCAGCGGCCAGCGGCTGATGCGCATGCCCACTTCGATGTTGTCGGCCGTTTCCGGTTCGACGTTGCGGAAGCGCTGCGGATCGGTCTCGCCAAGCACGCCGGAAGGAATCGCGGCGAAGTTCTGCGAGAAGCCGGCGAACAGCTCCATGCCTTCCACGCCCGGCGCCCAGGTGAAGCCGGTGGAGAGCAGCGGATCGGACTTGGAATCAGATGTGACGTGTTCGCTGGCGCCGATCACGCGGTTGCGCGACTGGTCGACGAAGAACTGCTTGACGCCCACGCGCGCGCTGAACGGGCCGAAGCGGGCCACGTCCTCGACGTAGTACATCTGCTCGTCCACCTTGTACTTGTCCTCGAACTGCACCCAGTACGGCTGGTGGTCGAAGCCGATGTCCTGGCCGACGTTGAGCAGGCGGTGCCAGTCGCGGCGGGCGGAGCGGTCCAGCTTCTCCACCCACAGGCCGCCGCGGATCGTGTTGTCGACGCCGCCGAAGGTCTGCCGCCATTCGACATCGGCGGTCACGCCCATGCGGTCGTTGTCGTAGTGGGTGTGGCGATAGGACTGCGCACCCAGCACGTTGCCGGCGTAGCAGTTGGGGTCGTACTCGGCGCTGAAGCCCACGCGCGGGGTGCAGCCGGCAATCGGCTGGGCGCTGCTGCCATCGGGGTTCACGAAGTAGATCTGGCCCAGGTTGCTGCCGCCGTACACGGTGCTGCCGCCCAGGTATTCGGACTGCGGGCGACCGGCGCCATCATTCGTGACATCGGCCAGGTAAGGCGGCAGCCAGTCGCCGCGGCCCTGCATGCGGTGGCCATAGGCGGCCATCGAGGTCTTGAAGCCGTTGCCGGCGTCGAAGGCGGCGCGCAGGTAGCCGAAGGTGTTTTCGCGCAGCGCACGCGAACCCGAACGGTAGTTCTGGTCCAGGTAGGGGATGCCGGTGAGGGTGCCGACCAGGTTGTCGCGGTCGGGGTTGGTGGCGAAACCCTGCGGCGAGACGCTGGTGTACTCCGGCTCGTCGGCATCGTTGTAGGACAGGTAGCCGGTCAGCGTCCAGCGGTCCAGTTCGGTGATGAACTTGCCGGCGATGTGGTCGTTGCTGGTCTTGCCGCTGCCGTCGATCCAGTCGCTCACCCGGGCCGAGGACGCACTGACCCAGGCGCGGGTGTGGCCGCCCAGCAGCCCGGTGTCGTAGCGCACGTAGTACTTGCGCGCATCGTTGTCACCGGCGCCGACGACGAAACGCAGGCGGCTGTCCTGCAGCGGATCGCTGGTGAGGAAGTTGAGGGTGCCGCCGAGCGCCTCGTTCGAACGCGAGGAGATATCGGCCGTGCCCTGGCTCACTTCCACCGTCTCCAGGTCGAGCGTGTCGATGTAGCGGTTGGCCATCGAGCCGCCACCGTAGCCCGAGCCACCATTGGGCAGGCCATCGATGGTGGTGCCGATCTGCTGCGTGTCGCGGTTGGTGACGAAGCCGCGCATGCTGATCTGCGTGCCCCACACCGATGAACCGGTGGCGTCGGCTTCGCTGACCACCACGCCCGGCACTTCGTTGAGCGCGCCGTTGACGCTGCTGAGCACGGTCTGCCGGTTCAGCGTTTCGGCGCGCACCGAGGTCTTGGCGTAGCTGGTGGCCTGGCCGATCACCTGCACCTGGTCCAGGGTCCGTGCGTCGGTGCTGTGCGTTTCGGCGGCTTCGCCCTGCGGTGCTTCGGCCAGGGCGTCCAGCGCGGGGGCGATCAGCAGGGCAAGCAGCGAGACTCGGGGAAAACGCGCAATCGTTCGCATCGAAACCGGACCTTGAGTGGGGGAAAGCCCGGGAGTTTCAGCAGGGTGGATGACATGGGAGTGACGTTCAGATGCAGGCTTCATGTTGCGTGACGGCCGGCACGGTGAAGCGCTGCGCTCAGTAGCGCGCATCCTTGGGCTTGGGGTCGCGCGGCCAGTCCTTGCCCTTGCCATCGAAATCCGGCCGCGGCTGGTGGATGAAGTAGTCGGCGATGTCCACCGCGTCCTGGTCGGGCATCACCTGCTGGCCCAGCGGTGGTTCGCGGCCCGCCGCCGGTGGCATGTTGTGCTTGACGAAGCTGGCCGCCTTGTACAGCCGTGCCATGCCGGCGCCGATGTTGAAGCTGCGCTCGCCCCACAGCGGCGGGAAGGCGATATCGCCGCTGCCATCGCGGCGGCCCGCGCCGTTGTCGCCGTGGCAGGCGGCGCACTGCGCTGCATACAGGGCCTGGCCGCGCATGCGGTCGGGCACCAGCGAGGAATCGATCGGCCCTTCGCTTGGCGCCGCCACGCGCGCGCCGTCGGGTACGGGGCGGCTCAGCCAGGCCATGTATTCCAGCATCGCGCGCATCGGTGGTGCGTCGCGGGCCAGCGGCTTGCCGTTCATCGAACGCTGCAGGCAGCCGTTGATGCGTTCGACCAGGCCGATCTCCTTGCCGGGGCGGGTCATGTAGCGCGGGTAGCTGCCGCCGCCGGTGTTGAGGTAGTGGTTGCCGAAAGGCCGCTTGCCCTCGGCCATGTGGCAGGAGTTGCAGTTCAGGTCATTGCCCACGTTGTCCGGCAGCAGGCGTGCGGTCTCGTTGAGCAGGCGGCGGCCGTACATCACCGCATCGCCATTGCCGAGGCTGGCGATCTCTTCGGCGCTGGGCATGTGGTACGCGCCGACCCGCGAGCCCTGTGCGTCGAGGATGTCCAGCGTGGCGGGAGTGGCATCCAGCGACGGATGGCGGTACGCGTACAGCAGTGCGGCGGCTGCGGCCACCACCAGTACGCCGATGGCAATGACAATGGCCGCGCTTCTGCGCTTGCGTGCGCGCCTCATGGTGCCACCTCCTGCGGAACCACATGCACGGGCTTGTCGCGCACCACCCTGCGCATGCGCGCGATGTCGGCTTCGCTCACCGCGCTGGCCTGGTTGCCCCAGCTGCTGCGGATGAAGGTCAGGATCTGCGCCAGCTGGGCGTTCGGCAGATGCTCGAAGCCGGGCATCGAGAAGGCCATCCGGTCGTGCGGCGTGTGCGGCATGCGGCCACCAGCCAGGGTGACCTGCACCAGCGAACTCGGGTCATCGGCGAAGACGATGGAGTTGCCGGCCAGGGCAGGGTAGATGCGCGGCATGCCACGGCCATCGGCACGGTGGCAGGCCTGGCAGTGCTCGGCATAGGCCAGCGAACCCTCCACGCGGTAGTCGCCGTCGCGCAGCGCGGTGGTGGTCGTGTCGGGGCCGGCAATCCACTGCGTGCTGCGGCCGGCGCGCGGCGGCAACTGCTTCAGGTAACGGGCCATGGCCAGCAGGTCGGCGTCGGTCAGGTACTGGGTGCTGTGTTCCACCACGTCGGCCATGCCGCCGAACGCGGCGGAGCGATCAGTGCGGCCGGTACGCAGGAACTCGACGATCTCGTCCTGGCTCCAGCTGGCCAGGCCAGTGGCTTCGTTGCGCAGGTTCTTCGCATACCAGCCTTCCAGTACCGAACCGGAGAGGAAACGGCGGCCCTCGTCATCAGCCATGGCGGTTTCCTGGAAGGCCAGGCCGCGCGGGGTATGGCAGGCGCCACAGTGCGCCAGGCCCTCCACCAGTTCGGCGCCGCGCTGCTGGCCGGCATCCAGCGAAGGATCGGCAATGAAGCTGCGGGGGCGGGCAAACAGCAGTTGCCACCATGCCAGGGGCCAGCGCATGTTGGCCGGCCAGGGGATCGTGCTGTCGGCGTTGTGCTGGCGCACCGGCTGCACCGCGCCCATGAAGTAGGCGTACAGCGCCTGGACCTCGTCATCGCTGGCGATCACGTAGGAGGCGTAGGGCATGGCCGGGTACAGCGGCTGGCCGTCGTGGCGGACGCCGCGGCGGACCGCGCGCTCGAAATCGGCATAGTCGTAGCGGCCGATGCCGGTATCCGGGTCTGGGGTGATGTTGGTGGAATAGATTGTGCCCATCGGCGTCTGCATGCCCAGCCCGCCGGCAAAGGCTTTGCCGCCGGGGGCCGTGTGGCAGGCGGCGCAGTCGGCCGCGCGCGACAGGTACTGGCCGCGGGCGATCAACGCGGGATCGTGGATGTCGACCACGGCGGGCTGGCGCGGCGCAAACCAGTACGGCGTGCTGCGGGCAATGCCCCAGGCCGCACCGGTCGCGGCGGCCAGGACAAGGAGAAGCTTGAACGAGGTACGCATGGGCGCACTGTCGGCAAACGCGCAGGCGCGTTCATTGATCCGGATCAATGCTTTGTCCATATGCGACATCGCGCGAAGCTGAATCGATCCCGGCTTGTCATCAACCCGTCATCGAGCTGCGATAGATGCGCCCGGCCGCGCCCGCTAACCTGCCACGCTGTCGCACCTTTTCCCTGATTGCCCATGAAGCGCCCGCTGCTGCTGTTGCTGGCGTGCGCCGGCCTGTGGCTGGCTGCATGCTCATCCTCGATCACCGCCTCGTCCACCTCGCTCAGCGACCAGCTGGTCGCGCCCGGTGGCGTGTCCACCCTGCTGGACCAGCCGCGCATCGCCGCGGCCATCGCCGAGCTGCCCAACCGCCATGGCTTCCTGCCCGGGCGCGACAACGTGCCGATCTTCTGGCGCGTCTTCGACCCGGGCGATTACGGCGCCCGCTACCACTACCTGCCGCAGCGCCATGAAAACGGCCAGCCGTTGGATACCGGGTTGAGCCTGTCGGTGCCGCAGCCGTTCCGTGCGCAGGCGCCGCGCGGCACCGTGGTGCTGCTGCACGGCTGGATGATGAACGGTGATTCGATGCTGCCGTGGTCGTTGCAGCTGGCCGAGTCGGGCTACCGCGTGGTCACCCTGGACCTGCGCAACCACGGGCAGTCCGGGCGCGGCCCGTCGGGCTACGGCACCTACGAATCGGATGACGTGGTCGATGTCATCGGCGAGCTGCGTGCGCGTGGTGAGGTCGCCGGGCCGCTGTATCTGTTCGGCGTGTCCTACGGCGCCGCGACGGCGGTGTTCACTGCAGACAAGCTGGGCGACCAGGTGGCCGGCGTGGTGGCGATGGAGTCGTTCGCCAATGCCGGCGTGGCGATCCGCACGATGATCCCGCACCTGATGGCCTTGCAGCCGGAGGGGCTGAAGGCGCAGGCAGTGGCGTCCTATGCGCGCTGGCGTTATGGCGGCCAGGACATCAACCAGGTGATCGCCGCGGCCAGCCGCCGCATCGACGTCGACCTGGACCAGGTGGACGTCGCCCGCGCGCTGGCCGATACCCGCGCCTGCGTGCTGCTGCTGCACGGGCAGGGCGACCAGCACATCCCGGTCAGCCAGGGCCGCGAGCTCGCCCTGGCCAATCCGCGCGCGCACTACATCGAGATGCGCGGCGAAGACCACATCACCCTGCCGCTGCGGCTGGACCTGCTGGCCGGCGTGGTCGATGACTGGATGGCCCAGGACGAACACCACCCCCGCGCAACCTGCCCGGCGCCGCAGCTGCCGGCGCAGGCCGAGTGGCTGGTGCGCGATACCGCTGCCGCTGCGCCCACCCGCAGCTGACGTTCTTCCTTACGGCAGGCGGCGTGCCAGCGCCCGGGCGGAGGCGGCCACGCCCAGCAGCAGCGCTGCCACGCACAGGAAGGCGAAGCCCAGGGTGGTGAGGTGGGCCAGCCCGCCGATCGCTGCCGGGCCGGCGAGGATGCCCGCATAGCCCAGCGTGGTCACGGCCGTGATCGCAATGCTTTCCGGCATCGCACGCTGCTGGCCAGCCATTGAGAACAGCGCCGGTACGATGTTGGCGCAGCCCAGGCCGACCATCACGTAGCCCACCAGCGCCACCGCGAAGGAAGGCACCAGCGTGGCCAGGACGAAGCCCGTGGCTGCGGTGATGCCCCCCAGCACGATCGTGCGCGTACGGCCCAGGCGCTCGACGATGCCGTCGCCGAACAGGCGCATCGCGGTCATCGCCAGGGTGAACACCGCGAAGCCGGCGCCGGCCTGGTCGCGCGGCACCTGCCGCACTTCGGCCAGGAACACCGCGCTCCAGTCCAGCATCGAGCCTTCGGCGAGGAACACGATGAAGGCCAGCACGCTGATGAACAGCACCACGCCATGCGGAACGGCCAGCATCGGGCCGTCATGGGCGATGCGCTGCGGGCGCCAGTGCGGTGCCGACAGCAATGCCACCACGAGCATGGCTGCCACCGACAGCAGGGCCGCCATCCACAGCGGCGTGCCCAGCAACAGCAGGCCGGTCATGCAGCCGGCACCGACGAAGCCGCCGATGCTGTAGAACGCGTGGAAGCCGGACATCATCGCGCGGCCGGCATCGCGTTCGACCGCGACGGCCTGCATGTTCATCGTGCAGTCCATCGCGCCAACGCCGGCACCGAACAGGAACAGGGCCGCACCCAGTGCCAGCGGCGATGGCGCCAGCGCCAGCAGTGGCAGGGCCAGCAGGATCAACGCCGTGGTGATGACCATCAGGCGACGGCACCCCAGGCGTCCACTCAACGCGCCGGCAAGCGGCATCGCCAGCAGCGAGCCCAGGCCCAGGCAGAGCAGCACCGCGCCCAGGCTGGCATCGGACAGGCCGGCCTTGGCCTTGGCATAGGGCACCATCGGTGCCCAGGCGGCGGTGGCAAAGCCGGGAATGAAGAAGGCGGCGCGGGTGGCGTGCTGCTGGGCACGCGGGGAAGAAGGCGTCATGCGCAGGAAAGGCTCCGGAGGATCCCGGTCATGAAAACGTTTTCAGATCGACCGGGCAAGTGCCATTTGTGTCATTCCAGTGCGAATACGAATGCAGCGTCGCCCGTCGCACACGCAAAGGCCCGCGATACCGATGGGTATCGCGGGCCTCGCTGCACGGTATTGTCTGGTGCTTACAGCGGCAGGTCGAACACCAGCACTTCAGCGTCGTTGCCGTTCTCCAGGGTCAGCTGCGCTTCGTCGCTGACCTGCAGTGCATCACCGGCATCGAGGGTGATGCCGTTGACCTGCAGCTGGCCACGGGCGACCTGCACATAGGCACCACGGCCGTTGCCCAGTGCGTGGTGCAGCTTCTGGCTGCCATCGAGGATGGTGGCGTAGATGCGGGCGTCCTGCTGGATGCGCAGCGAACCGTCGGCGCCATCGGGCGAGGCGATCAGGCGCAGCTGGCCGCGCTTGGTCTCCGGCGCGAAGTGGGTCTCGCGGTACGACGGCTCGATGTTCTCGCTGTCCGGGAAGACCCAGATCTGCAGGAAGTGCACCGGATCAGTGGCCGAGTGGTTGAACTCGCTGTGGCTGACACCGCTGCCGGCACTCATCACCTGCACGTCGCCGTAGCGCAGCACCGAGCCGGTGCCCATCGAGTCCTTGTGCTCCAGCGCACCGCCCAGCACGTAGGAAATGATTTCCATGTTGCTGTGGCTGTGGGTGCCGAAGCCCTGGCCACCGATGACCTTGTCCTCGTTGATGACGCGCAGCGGGCCGAAGCTGACGTAGCGCGGGTCGTAGTAGCCGGCGAAGGAGAAGGTGTGGCGGGAAGACAGCCAGCCATGCTCGGCCAGGCCACGGGTAGCGCTCTTGCGGATCTGCAGCATGATGAATTCTCCTTGTTCGATGGTTTCGATGGGGCGGGGTGGGCCGGTGGCCGCTGTGTTTCCCCGTTGGAGAGAAGTATCCGCTTGCACCCCGGGTTTGAAAAACGGATAGTTTTGACAGCCATCATCGAAAATTTCGAATGCTCAAGCTCAGCCTCGACGCTCTGCAGATCCTGGACGCCATCGACCGCCGCGGCTCGTTTGCCGGCGCCGGCAAGGCCCTGCACAAGGTGCCCTCGACCATCTCCTACACCGTGGCCAAGCTGGAGGAGGACCTGGGCGTGCAGCTGTTCGATCGGGTCGGCCCCCGTGCGGAGCCGACCGAGGCCGGTCGCGCCCTGCTGGACGAAGGCCGCCACCTGCTGCGTGCCGCCCGCGAACTGGAGCTGCGGGTGCGCCGGGTGGCCTCTGGCTGGGAGGCCGAGCTGACCCTGGCGGTGGATTCGATGTTCCCGACCTGGCTGCTGGGCCCGGACATCGCCGCCTTTCGTGGGATTGAAGCGCCGACGCGCCTGCGGCTGTTCAGTGAAGCGCTGTCAGGTACCTGGGAGGCGCTGCTGGATCGCCGTGCCGACCTGCTGGTGGGTGCCGCGGGCGAAGGCCCCAGTGGTGGTGGCTATGTCGTGGAGCCGCTGGGCAGCGTCGATTTCGTGTTTGCGGTAGCGCCGGATCATCCGTTGGCGCAGGTGCCGGGCGTGCTGGGCCGCGAGCAGCTGGCCGAGCATTGCGCGATCGCGGTGTCCGATTCCGCGCGCCGCTTGCTGCCGCGGACGGTGGGCTTGTTGATGGGCCAGGAAATGCTGACGGTGCCGGACATGGCCAGCAAGTTGAAGCTGCAGTGCCAGGGCGTGGGCTTCGGTTTCCTGCCCGGGCCGTGCGCGCGCGCGGCGGTGGCGCGCGGCCAGCTGGTGATCCGCGAGGTGGAGGAGCCCAAGCCGGAGGAGACATTCTGGCTGGCGTGGCGCACGGGTGAGGATGGTGCGGCATTGCGCTGGTGGCGCGAGCGGTTGCGCAGGCCGGAGCTGCTGGCGCAGTGGTGGCAGGCGATGGAGTAGATCCACGCCATGCGTGGATGAGGGTCTTGTTTGCAGGGCTTGCAGCCCTGCACCTGCTCAATGCAACGTCAACTTCAACGTCAAATGCGTGCATTCCGTGGGTTGGCGGGGTGGGTCCGGTTGAGGGGGACGCTGCAAGTACGTCCATGTAAGCTCGGTCGCCGCATCCATGCGGCTCACGCCCCCTCAACCGGACCCACCCCGCCTTCGACAGATTTCAGCGATCTGTTGGAACGGCGTTCTGCTTTGGTGGGTGCCGACCGTTGGTCGGCACGGGGTTGGATCTGGTAGGTGTCGACCTTGGTCGACACAGTAGAGCCACGCCATGCGTGGATGATTCATTCGATATCTGACAGATGTGCCGACCAACGGTCGGCACCCACCAACGGCCTGTCGGAGCAGCGCTCTGCTCCGGTAGGTGTCGACCTTGGTCGACACGGTGGATCCACGCCATGCGTGGATGATTCATTCGATATCTGACAGATGTGCCGACCAACGGTCGGCACCCACCACCAGCAGGTTCCAACAGCCGCGGGAAACTGTCGGGGGTGGGGCGGTGTGGGTGGACAGGACCGTTGGCGCCATGGATGGCGCCATCGAGCCCCCATGGATGGGTTTACGGCGTGTCCTGGCCACCCACACCGCCCCGCCCAACCAGCAGAAAACCAGAGCCGCTTTTGATCTTGCTTCGGCTTCGGCTTCGGCCTCTGCAGGTGCAGGGCGCAGCCCTGCCGAAAACACAAAAAAAACAGCAGGCCGGAGCCTGCTGTTTCGGTGTAATGGTGCGCCCGGAGAGATTCGAACTCCCGACCGCCTGGTTCGTAGCCAGGTACTCTATCCAACTGAGCTACGGGCGCCAATTACATAAACTTGTTGTGTTGATCGTGTGTGGTGCGCCCGGAGAGATTCGAACTCCCGACCGCCTGGTTCGTAGCCAGGTACTCTATCCAACTGAGCTACGGGCGCGCGGTACACAATCAATTTTGTTACTACATTTTACTGCATCTTCCAGCGGCGGATGCTGGAAGCCTGTCGAGTGGTGCGCCCGGAGAGATTCGAACTCCCGACCGCCTGGTTCGTAGCCAGGTACTCTATCCAACTGAGCTACGGGCGCCCTGCGACAGGAGCGGAATTATGCGGATGTCGGCGGCTGCCGTCAACGCTTTTGTGAAAATTTTCATTCAACTGAATGAAAAAGTGCTCAGCCACGGCCTCCGGCGCCTTCATCCAGGCGAAGTGATCCGCACGCGTACCCAGTTCCTGCGCGGAAAGCACGCGCACGCGTGAGGCCACATTCGGCAGCTTCGCCAGCAGCGCCTGCATCGACCCGAGGGGCGCGAACCAGTCATCGGCCATCAGTACTGCCTGCGCGCTGCCATGGATGCGTGCCAGTTGTGCATCGAGGTCTTCATGCATGCCGACGGCGGCGTAATGGTTGTTCAGGCCCACGCGCGCCCAGTCGGCGATCAGCCCGCGTGCTTCGGTGCCGCCAAAGCCGAGGCGGCGGCCGTGCAGTACCCCCTGGCGGCGCGCGATCCACGGCAGGAAGCGGTAGAACAGCGGCAGCAGCCAGCCGCGCGGCGGCGGGAACACGCGCCAGAACGGCGTGCCGCTGGCCGCCAGCCACAGGCGCTGGAATCGATCCGCAGTGCGGCCCGCATGCAGGCAGGCCAGTTGCCCGCCCAGGCTGTGCCCGCCGATGATCCATGGCAGCGCGGCCTCTGCTTCGTCTTCGCGGCCCAGCACGGCCTGGCTGGCCGGCAGATCCTGTTCGAGGATTTCGCGATAACCCCAGTCCGCCGTGCGCGAAGGGCGCAGGGAGCTGCTGCCGTTGCCGCGCCACTCATGCAGGTAGACGGCGATGCCGCGTGTGGCCAGTGCCTGCGCCAGCGGCAGGTAGTGGCGTGCGGCCACGCCCAGTGCCGGCAGCCACAGCAGGCGGGCCAGTGGCCGTGGCGGCACGCAGGCGATGATTTCGTAACGGTGGCCATCGCCGCTTTCCACGGCGATCGTGCGCGGCGTATCGCTCATGCGTGCGGTGCCGCGCCGAAGTGGTCCAGCACGAGCACCTCGCTGCGGCCGGGTGCGTACCCCTGCTGCAGGCCGCGTGCCACGTAGTCGATGCCGGCTTCGCAGGCGTTGGCCAGGCTGAGCCCGTTGCACAGCTGTGCGGCGATGGCCGAGGCCAGCGTGCAGCCGGTGCCGTGTGCATCCAGCGGCAGCCGTGCGTGGATGAATTCCTCGCTGCTGACGCCGTCGAAGTAGCGGTCGATCACCCGGTTGCCTTCGTGCAGGTGGCCCCCCTTCAGCAGGACGGCGCCGGCACCCATGTCCAGCAGGGCGGCGGCAGCCTGTTCGGCCTGGTCGGCGTTGCTGATGCTGCGGCCGACCAGCAGTTCGGCTTCGGGGGTGTTGGGCGTGATCAGCGTGGCCAGCGGTATCAGGCGTTCGCGCATGGCCTGCAGCGCGCTGTCTTCCAGCAGGCGCGCGCCGCTGGTGGCGACCATCACCGGATCGAGCACCACGTGTGCCGGGCGGCGTTGTTCAAGCACGTCGGCGACGGTGTGGATCACATCCGCATTGGCCAGCATGCCGAGCTTCACCGCGTGGATGTCGAAATCATCGAAGCAGGCATCGAGCTGCGCGCGCAGGAAGGCGACCGGCGGCACGTGCACGGCCGTCACGCCGCGGGTGTTCTGTGCAGTCAGCGCAGCGATGGCGGACAGGCCGTGTACGCGATGCGCGGCGAAGGCTTTCAGGTCGGCCTGGATGCCGGCGCCACCGCCGGAATCGGAACCGGCGATGGTGAGGGCGGAAGCGGGAGTGGTCGGGCTCATGCCTCGATTGTGCCGTGGTCCCGCCTGTGAAAGTAGATCCACGCCATGCGTGGATGCCCCCCCGGTTCAATGCCGCCAGCGTGCCCACTGCTGGTAGAGCACATAGACGATACCGGTCAGCCCGGTCAGCAGGGCGGGGGCGAGCAGGGCGTCGTAGCGGAAATGCATGAACAACCAGGCACCGAGAATGCCGCCGCCGAGGAAGCCGCTGATGATCAGCCCGCTCAGGGTCAGCCGGCGGACCTGCAGCGGCAGGCCGCGCAGCAGGTGGCCCAGGCCGATGCCGAGATCGGTGAACATGCCGCTCAGATGGGTGGTGCGCACCACGGCGCCGCTGAAGGTGGTGGCCATCGCGTTCTGCAGGCCGCACGCCATGGCAGCGGCCAGCGCACCCCAGATCTGCTGCTGTTCGAACAGCGGAATGGCCACCAGCAGCAGCGCCGATTCGATCGCCAGGGCCACGCCGTAGCGCCGGCCCAGCTGCAGCGTGTTGTCCTGGATCAGCAGGCCGCTGAGCATCGCGCCCAGCGAGAACGCGATCAGCAGGCCCCACAGGTGACCGACCGCGCGCCAGTCACCCTGGGCGATGGCCATGCCCAGCTGGCTCGTGCTGCCGGTCATGTGGCTCACCGCCTGGTGCTCGAAGCCCAGGAAGCCCACCACGTTGACCATGCCGGCCACGCTGGACAGCGCCACCGCGCCGATCCAGACCCAGGTGGGCAGGCGTATTCCCATGCCGCCGCCTCAGGGCGACGGCACTTTGCCGCCGTTGAACTGCAGGTCGCTGAAGGTGCCGGTGGCCGGATCGAACACCGCACCCCAGAACTGCCGGCCGCCATCGCAGACGCGGATCGCTTCGCGGGCGGGGTTGCTGCCGGCGCCTTCAGGCAGGTGGAAAGCGTTGATGTAGATCAGCTGCTGGCCACCGCTTTCGATGCCCACGTACTGGCGGTCGAAATCCAGTACGCGCGGCACCTGGGCTTCCAGCGAGGACAGCTTGGCTTCCATCTGGTCCACCTGCTGCCGGCTGGGTGCCCAGTAGCCGCTTACCCGCCCGGCCTCGCGGCCGGGGCTGGTGCGCGAGCAGGTGTCCAGCACCTGCGCGGCGATGCCGGGGCGGGTCACCACCCACGATTGGCCGGTACGCTCGGCGGTCGGCACGCTGGCCGGGCCGCGCGTGGTGGTGCAGGCGGCCAGTGCGGCTGCGAGGGTGATCGCAGCCGTGGGCAGCAGCAGGCGGGTGCAACGGTTCACAACACCTCCGAAGCGTAATCGGCCAGGCGCGAACGTTCGCCGCGGCGCAGGGTGATGTGCGCACTATGCGGCCAGTTCTTGAAGCGGTCCACCGCGTAGGTCAGGCCCGAGGTGGTTTCGGTCAGGTACGGGGTGTCGATCTGCTCGACGTTGCCCAGGCAGACGATCTTGGTGCCGGGGCCGGCACGGGTGATCAGCGTCTTCATCTGCTTCGGGGTGAGGTTCTGCGCTTCATCCAGGATCAGGTAGCGCGACAGGAAGGTGCGCCCGCGCATGAAGTTCATCGAGCGGATCTTGATGCGGCTGGCCAGCAGGTCGTTGGTGGCCTGGCGGCCCCAGGTGCCGCCTTCCTGGTTGTGGGTGAGCACTTCCAGGTTGTCGGTCAGCGCGCCCATCCACGGCGTCATCTTTTCTTCCTCGGTGCCGGGCAGGAAGCCGATGTCCTCGCCCACGCTGACCGTGGCGCGGGTCATGATGATCTCGCGGTAACGCTGCTGGTCCATCGTCTGCGCCAGGCCGGCGGCCAGCGCCAGCAGGGTCTTGCCGGTGCCGGCGGTGCCGAGCAGGGTGACGAAGTCGATCTCCGGGTCCATCAGTGCGTTGAGCGCGAAGTTCTGCTCGCGGTTGCGCGCGCTGATACCCCACACGGCGTGGCTGCCGTGGCGGAAATCATCGACCAGCGACAGCACCACCTTGCCATCGCCGACCACGCGACTCACGCGCAGTTCGACCTCGTCTTCGCCGGGCAGGTAGACGTACTGGTTCGGGTACCACTCCTCGCCATCCTGCGCGAGGATCTCGTAATGCGTGCGGCCCTTGTCGCTCCAGCTGCGCAGGTCCTCGCCGTGGCGCTTCCAGAAGTCTTCCGGCAGCTCGGTGGCGCCGGTGTAGAGCAGGCTGAAATCATCCAGCGCGCGGTCGTTCTCGTAGTCCTCGGACACGATGCCGGCGATGGCGGCCTTGATCCGCAGGTTGATGTCCTTGGAAACGAACACCACCGGCAGGTCGGGGGTTTCTTCCTTCAGCGCCAGGATCGCGCCGAGGATGGCGTTGTCCGGGATGACCTTGCCGAAGCTCTTGCCCGCATCGAAATGGCTGGTCTGGAAGCGCAGCTTGCCGGCGCTCTGCTTGCCGCGCAGCTGCAGGCCGTTGGGGCGCTCCAGCGGAATGCCGTCGGCCAGGTTGTCCAGGCCCGATTCCTGCACCAGCTCATTGAGGAAGCGGCTTACCTGGCGGGCGTTGCGGCTCGCTTCGGAGGTGCCCTTCTTGCCGTTGTCCAGCTCCTCGATCACCTGCATGGGCAGGTAGACGTCATGTTCCTCGAACTTGAACAGCGCGGTGGGATCGTGCATCAGCACGTTGGTATCCAGCACGTAGATGCGCTTGCCTCGGGTCATCGTCATTTCCTGGTTACGGACAGGGAAAAACCACCACGACCTGCTGCAGGGCAGGGTGGTGGCGGACACAGTGGGCGTTGGAACTCACTTGGATTGGGCGGCCTTCAGTTCGGCAAGCACGGCGTCGGCATGGCCGGCGACCTTGACCTTGCGCCAGGACTGCACGAGTTGGCTGTCGGGAGAAATCAGGAAGGTGCTGCGTTCGATGCCACGTACCTGCTTGCCGTACATGTTCTTCATCTTGATGACGTCGAAGGCGGTGCACAGCGCTTCGTCGGCATCGCTGACCAGCGGGAAATTGAAGCCCTGCTTGGCGCAGAAGTTGTCGTGCGACTTCATCGAGTCGCGGGAGACGCCGAGCACGACCGCGCCGGCCTTCTTGAATTCCGGCAGCAGCGCGTTGAAGTCGATGCCTTCGGTGGTGCAGCCGGGGGTGCTGTCCTTGGGGTAGAAGTACAGCACCAGCCACTGGCCTGCGTAATCGCCGAGGGTGGTCTGGTCACCGCCGGACAGTGCCAGCGGGAGGGAAAGGGTGGTGCTGTCCAGGGTATCGCCGTTGTTCATGAGGTCCTTCTGTCGAGCCTGGGTTGTTTCTACGACAATTGCATGAAACGCCACGCGCCCGTGAGAGGCGCGCGAAAATCCGCACGCCCGGTCAGAATTTCATCGGGTCCATGATCGCGTCCAGGTTCAGGTGGTCGCAGAATTCGAGGAAATCGTCGCGCAGCGCGGCGATGTGCATGTTGGCCGGCACGCCGATGGTGACCTGCGCGCTGAACATTTCAGCACCAGTCTGCATGGCGCGGTAACGCGTGCTCTGCAGGCTCTCGATGGTGATGCCCTGGCGGTCGAAGAAATCGGCCAGCTGGAACAGGATGCCCGGCTTGTCGGCGGCGATCACTTCGACGATGTACGGCAGCAGGTTGGACTGCGCCTGCTTGGCCTCGGTGCGGTACCAGACCAGCTTCAGGCCTTCCTCGCGCTCAAGCCGGGTCAGCATCGCTTCCAGCTTGGCGACTGAATCCCAGGAGCCGGTGGCCAGGGCGGTGACCGAGACATCGCGGCCGACCGTGGCCAGCCGAGCGTCCACCAGATTGCAGCCACTGTCGGCAATGCGGCGGGTGACGGACAGCAGGGGGGACTCCGGATGCGTCGTGTAGGCGTTGATCAGGAGGTGGTTTTCGCTCGGCGCGGGGCGCGGGGTGGTGTCGGTCAAGGCGATTCCGGGTAATGCATGGGTGAGTCTGAATGCCCGCCGGGGGCGGGAATCCACCGGTGTCCAGCATACTTGCCCGTGCTTTCGCGCCGCAAGTAACATTCAGGTGCCCCCGGCCTGTCGTGGCGGGCGTTTTCCCTCCCCAGCCAAGAGCAGCACGTCCTTGTCCCTTTCCGGCCTCATCACCGCGCTGGCGACCCCGTTCCGGGCCGACGGCTCCCTCGACCCCGACGGTTGGCAGCGCCTGCTGCACCTGCAGCTGGAGGGCGGCGTCCAGGGCGTCGTCGTTGCCGGCTCGACCGGCGAAGCAGCCACCCTGTCCGATGCGGAGTACGACCAGCTGCTGGCCAGCGCCGTCGAGCGCATCGCCGGCCGCGTCCCGGTCCTGGCCGGCACCGGCCTGTCCGGTACCGCCAAGACCATTGAACAGACCCGCCGCGCCGCCGCGCTCGGCGCCACCCACGCCCTGGTGGTGACCCCGCCGTACGTGCGGCCCACCCAGGCCGGCCTGATCGCGCATTACCGCGCCGTGGCCGACCAGGGCGGCCTGCCGGTGGTGCTGTACAACGTGCCCGGCCGCACCGGCTGCGACATGCAGCCGGACACCGTGGCCGAGCTCGCCAGCCACCCGAACATCGTCGCCATCAAGGAAGCGGTGGGCGACATGGGGCGCGTGCAGGCCCTGCTGGCCCTGGCGGGTCCGGAGTTCGCCGTGCTCAGTGGCGATGACGGCACCGCCGCCCGCTCGATCCAGGCCGGCATGGCCGGGCTGATCTCGGTCGGTTCCAACGTGCTGCCCGGTGCCTACCGTCGCATGTGCGCGCTGGCTGCCGCCCACGAACATGACGCCACTGAATCCTGGGATGCGCGCCTGCAGCCGTTCCATGATTTCTGCGGTGTCGAACCCAACCCGATCCCGGTCAAGGCGCTGCTGCGCCGCATCGGCATCGGCCATGACCTGCGCCTGCCGCTGCTGCCGCTCTCGGCCGCACACCAGCCCGCGGCCGACCATCTCGCCGGCGACATCGCCGCCCTTGAAGCCCTTTCCAGCCACTGACCTGTTGTCGTGGCCTGATCCAGGAGATCCACATGCGTCAATCCGTTTCCACTGTCCGCGTGCTGTCCTACGCCCTGCTTGCCATCGCCGTCGCTGCCGGCACCACCGGTTGCTTCAAGCGTGGCGCCAAGGGTGATTACGCCCTGGCGCCCGAAATGCGCCCGCTGGAAGTGCCGCCGGATCTGAACGTCCCGGCCGGTGCCGGTGGCAACCAGGTGCCGGCGCTGAGCTCGGCCACCAAGCCGGCCGCTCCGGCCGCCGCCGCCCCGGCCGCTGGCAACAGCGGTTTCACCATCCCGGGCAGCAAGGAAGAGGCCTTCGGCAAGGTCGGCACTGCGCTGGAAGGCGTGGAAGGCCTGACCATCGCCAGCCGTGCGCAGCTGCTGGGTTCGTATGACGTGGCCTATGAAGGCAGCAACTTCCTGGTCCGCGTGGTCGCCGTCGATGCCGGTGCCTACATCTCCGCGGTCGACCCGCGTGGCCTGCCGGCCACCGCCGAAGCCCCGGTGAAGCTGATTGCCGCACTGAAGGCGAAGCTGGCGCAGTAAGCGCGGTCGAGGTTCCGCCGGGCATGGCCCGGCGCTACCTTTCGCTCTGGTAGACGCCAACCTTGGTTGGCATCGACCCACAAAAAAGGGCGCCGCAAGGCGCCCTTTTTCGTTGCCGCAACAGGCGCTTGTCAGCGCTCCAGCAGCGGCAGCTTGTCCGGCTTGCCGTCCCACTCGCCGGCATCGGCGGGCGGATCCTTGCGCACGGTCAGCACCGGCCACTCCTTGGCGAGCTCGGCGTTGAGGCCCACGAACACTTCCTGGCCGGCTGGGACATCGTCCTCCGGGAAGATCGCGTTGACCGGGCACTCCGGCTCACAGAGGGTGCAGTCGATGCACTCGTCCGGGTCGATCACCAGGAAGTTCGGGCCTTCGTGGAAGCAGTCCACGGGGCACACTTCCACGCAATCGGTGTGTTTGCACTTGATGCAGTTTTCGGTGACGACAAAGGGCATAAGGGGGGAGGCAGATCCGTCTTCAAGCGGACAATTCTAGAACAGGTTGAACGCGCGCGCTGCCGTTGGACGCACCAGCGGCCTGCGCGCTGACGATTCTGCACAGGTGGCGAGGGTGTGCGGCCACCGCGTAGCGGCACTTTGCGGCACTGCACATTGCCAAGCCGGGGAAGCCCCCGGCAGACTCGTTGTCCATCGGTGGACAACGGGCGGTGAAGCGGTGCGGATCGCAGGGATGGGCAGGGCATGAGCGTGTATCTGGGCATCGACGCCGGCACGCAGAGCGTGAAGGTGATCGCCTACGACGCGGCGGCGCGCGCGGTGCTGGCGCAGCAGGCCCGGCCGCTGGAGCTGTCGGCGACAGCCGACGGTGGCCGCGAGCAGAACGCCGCCGACTGGGTAAAGGCGCTGGTCGAGGCGATCCAGGCCCTGCCAGGGCCGGTGCGGGCACGGGTGCGAGGGCTGGCGGTGTCCGGCCAGCAGCACGGCTTCGTCCCGCTGGGGCGCGACAACCGCGCGCTGGGCCCGGTCAAGCTCTGGTGCGACACCAGCACCAGCGCCGAATGCGAGGACATCACCGCCACCCTGGGCGGGGCGGCAGCGTGCATTGCCGAGGCGGGCAACGACCTGCGGGTGGGCTACACCGCATCCAAACTGCGCTGGACCCGCCAGCACCGGCCCGAGGTGGATGCGGCCCTGGACGGCATCGCCCTGCCGCACGACTACCTGAACCTGTGGCTGACCGGACAGCGCTTCATGGAGGCCGGTGACGCCTCCGGCACGGGCTGGCTGGATGTGCGCCGGCGCGACTGGTCGCCGGCGATGCTGGCCGCCACCGACGAGCGGCGTGACCTGGCGGCGCTGCTGCCGCCGCTGGTCGGCCCGGAGCAGGGCTACACGCTGCTGCCGGCGGTCGCCGCACTGCTGGGGCTGCCTCCCGGCACCCGCGTGGCGGTCGGTGGTGGCGACAACATGATGGCGGCGATCGGCACCGGTGCGGTGCGCGAGGGGCGGCTGAGCATGAGCCTGGGTACCTCCGGCACGTTGTTCGCCTGGAGCGCCACGCCCTGCGTCGATGCGCAAGGGCGCTGGGCCGCGTTCTGCGCTTCCGACGGTGGCTGGCTGCCGTTGATCTGCACGATGAACTGCACGATCGCCACCGGCCAGGTCGCCGCGCTGCTGGGCCAGTCGCCCGCGCAGTGCGAAGACCTGCTGGCACAGAGCGCGCCGGGTGCCGATGGGCTGGTGATGCTGCCGTACTTCAATGGCGAGCGCAGCCCAGACCTGCCGCTGGCGCGCGGCGCCCTGCATGGGCTGGACCTGCACAACCTGACCCCGGCCAACCTCTACCGCGCCGCGATGGAGGGCGCCAGCTACAGCCTGCGGCTGGGCCATGACGCGCTGGTCGAAGGTGGCCTGCATGGGCAACGCCTGGTGCTGACCGGCGGTGGCGCCAACAGCCCGGCGTGGCGCCAGCTGATCGCCGACCTGTTCCAGCTGCCGGTGGTCGTGCCGGTGCAGGCCGAAGGTGCAGCCTTCGGTGCCGCGCTGCAGGCGCTGTGGCTGTGCGAAGGGCAGGGCCGGGCGCTGGCCGATCTGGTTGATGAGCACCTGCAGTTCGACGCCGCCCTGGCCGCCCAGCCCGATCCCACGCGCGCCGCCGCCTACGAGGCCGGCTACCAGCGTTTCGTCCACCACCTGCAGGCGTTGACGCCGCTGTTCCAGCAGCGCCTGCCCTGATCCCGAAGAAGGAAGCATCGTCCATGGCAACCCCGTTCCATGTTGGTCAGCGTGAGTACTTCCCCGGCATCGGCCGCATCCCCTTCGAGGGCCGCGATTCCGACAATCCCCTGGCCTTCAAGGTCTACGACGCACAGAAGCAGATCGGCGGGCGCAGCATGGCCGAGCACCTGCGCTTCGCCGTGGCCTACTGGCACAGCTTCTGCGGCGCCGGCCAGGACCCGTTCGGGCCGGGCACCCGTGCTTACCCGTGGGACCACGGCGCTACCGCGCTGGCCCGTGCCGAGGCACGCTGCGATGCGGCCTTCGAGTTCTTCACCAAGCTGGGCGTGCCGTACTGGTGCTTCCATGACGTGGACCTGGCGCCGGATGCGGACGACATCGGCGAATACCGCGCCAACCTCGCGCACATGGTCGAGCTGGCCGGCCAGCGCCAGCAGCAGACCGGCATGCAGCTGCTGTGGGGCACGGCCAACCTGTTCTCGCACCCGCGCTACATGAATGGTGCGGCCACCAACCCGGACTTCGCCGTGGTCGCGCGCGCGGCGGTGCAGGTGCGTGCGGCGCTGGATGCCACCGTGGCGCTGGGTGGCAGCAACTACGTGTTCTGGGGCGGTCGCGAAGGCTATGCCTGCCTGCTCAACACCGACATGAAGCGCGAGCAGGCGCATCTGGCGCGGTTCCTTGCGGCGGCCCGCGACCATGGCCGCAGCATCGGCTTCCAGGGCACCTTCCTGATCGAGCCCAAGCCGATGGAGCCGATGCACCACCAGTACGACTTCGACAGCGCCACCGTGGTCGGCTTCCTGCGCGAGCACGGCCTGGACGGCGATTTCAAGCTGAACATCGAGGCCAACCACGCCACCCTGTCCGGGCATACCTTCGCCCACGACCTGCAGGTGGCTGCCGATGCCGGGCTGCTGGGCAGCATCGACGCCAACCGCGGCAACCCGCAGAACGGCTGGGACACCGACCAGTTCCCGACCGACCTGTACGACGCCACCGGCGCCATGCTGGTGGTGCTGCGGCAGGGCGGGCTGGGCCATGGCGGCCTGAACTTCGATGCCAAGGTGCGCCGCGAGTCGAGCGACCCGCAGGATCTGTTCCTGGCCCATATCGGCGGCATGGATGCCTTCGCCCGCGGCCTGGAAGTGGCCCATGCGCTGCTGCAGGCCTCGCCGCTGGAGACGTGGCGGCGCGAGCGCTATGCCAGCTTCGACCACGGCCCGGGGCAGGCCTTCGCCGCCGGCCAGCTCAGCCTGGACGACCTCTGTGCGCATGCCCATCAGGCCGGCGAACCGCGCCAGCGTAGCGGCCGGCAGGAAGCCTATGAGAACCTGCTGAACCAGTACCTGCTGCGCTGAGCGGCAGGCCCACCCCTTTCGCGGAAGACCCAATGTCCACAGCGATTCCTGCAAACGCCGGCACGCGCGGCGAAAACACCGCCTTCATCGTCCTGATCAGCTGCGTGGCCACCCTGGGGGGCTTCCTGTTCGGCTTCGACAGCGGCGTGATCAACGGTACGGTCGACGGCCTGCGCCAGGCGTTCAATTCCAGCGAGGCCGCGCTGGGCTTCGAGGTGGCGTCGATGCTGCTGGGCTGCGCGATCGGTGCATTCGTGGCCGGGCGCCTGGGCGACCTGCTGGGCCGGCGCAGCGTGCTGATCATTTCGGCGGTGCTGTTCCTGCTGTCGGCGCTGGGCGCGGGCGCGGCGCATGCCTCGTGGCTGTTCGTGGCCGCGCGCATGGTCGGCGGCTTCGCGGTGGGCGCGGCCAGCGTGATGTCGCCGGCCTACATCGCCGAAGTGGCCTCGGCGCGCTACCGCGGCAAGCTGGCCACGGTGCAGCAGATGGCCATCATCAGCGGCCTGTTCGCGGCGTTCCTCAGCAATTTCCTGCTGGCGCGCGCCGCCGGTGCCTCCACCGAGGTGCTGTGGCTGGGGCAGGAGGCGTGGCGCTGGATGTTCTGGATGCAGGCGATTCCGTCGCTGCTGTTCCTGGTGCTGCTGCTGGCCATCCCGGAAAGCCCGCGCTTCCTGGTGGCCAAGGGGCGCCAGGCGCAGGCCGAGGCGGTGCTGGTGAAGCTGTACGGTGCGGACGAGGCACGGACCAAGCGCAGCGAGATCGAGGGCAGCCTGGCCCAGGACCAGCACCGGCCGAGCTTTGCCGACCTGAAGGACAAGGCCACCGGCCGCCTGCGCAGCATCGTCTGGGTGGGTATCGGCCTGGCGGTGCTGCAGCAGCTGGTGGGCATCAACGTGGTGTTCTACTACGGCGCGGTGCTGTGGCAGGCGGTGGGCTTCTCGGAAAACGATGCGCTGCTGATCAACGTGCTGTCCGGCGCGCTCAGCATCGGTGCCTGCCTGGTGACGGTGCTGCTGATCGACCGCATCGGCCGCAAGCCGCTGCTGTGGGTCGGCTCGGTGGGCATGGCCGTTGCGCTGGCGCTGATGGTGGTGGCCTTTGCCAGCGGCAGCCTGGTGGATGGCAGGCTGCAGCTGTCCGACGGCATGGGCCGGCTGGCGCTGGTGGCCGCCAACGTCTACGTGGTCTTCTTCAACATGTCGTGGGGCCCGGTGATGTGGGTGATGCTGGGCGAGATGTTCCCGAACCAGATCCGCGGCTCGGCGCTGGCGGTGGCCGGCGCGGCGCAGTGGACGTCCAACTTCGCCATCACCGTCACCTTCCCGATGCTGCTGGCCGGCATCGGCCTGGCCGGTGCGTACGGCATCTACACCGTGGCAGCCTTCCTCTCGATCTTCTTCGTGGTCCGCTACGTCCGCGAGACCAAGGGCAAGGAACTGGAGCAGATGGAAGGCTGACGCGCTTCGGCTTCGGAGGCGATCCGTTCGCGCCTCCCTGTTACGTGGGGGAGGGGGCAGGCCGCCCTCTCCAGGACACGCAAAATCCCCTCCATGGTGCTCGATGGCGCCATCCATGGCGCCAACGGTCCTGGAGAGGGCGGCCTGCCCCCTCCTGACAGTTTCATGGTGTGTGCGGCAGCTGCGGGCTGCTTGCCGATGGCTGCCGCAGTGCGCGATCAACTGTCCGGAGACGGTGGGGTCACCCAGGCCAGGACCGCAGGCGCCATGGATGGCGCCTACGAGCCCCCATGGATGGGTTAACGGCGTGTCCTGGCCTGGGTGACCCCACCGGCTCATGCCGATAACAGGGAGGCGCCACAGCGACCGAGCGCCCGCAGTAGTGAACCCGGAAAACGGAAAAGCCCGCACAAAGGCGGGCTTTTTCGGTTCCTGCTGCGGCGACTGGTGCTCCCTAGGGGACTCGAACCCCTGTTTTAGCCTTGAGAGGGCCACGTCCTAACCACTAGACGAAGGGAGCAGTGTGTCGCTGCCGGGGCAGGAGCGCTAGTATATGCACCTCGATGCCATTGGGCAATCCCGAAACTTCAACCGGAAGCGCCAACATCATTTCCTCTGCTCCATCACCGTTCAGCCTGCGCGTCATCCCGCGCGACCAGCACACGATCTCCCGCAAGGACATCAGCCCCAATGCTTTGCGCGTGCTGTACCGCCTGCGCGATGCCGGCTTCGGCGCCTACCTTGTCGGTGGCGCGGTGCGCGACCTGCTGGTCAATGGCCAACCCAAGGATTTCGACGTGGCCACCGACGCCACGCCCGAACAGGTCAAGCAGCTGTTCCGCAACTGCCGCCTGATCGGCCGCCGTTTCCGCCTGGCCCACGTGGTCTTCGGCCGCGAGATCATCGAAGTCGCCACCTTCCGCGCCAACAGCGATGACGGCAGCGGCGACCGCGAAATGGAAAACGGCATGCTCGTGCGCGACAACGTGTACGGCACCATCGAAGACGATGCCGTCCGCCGCGACTTCACCTGCAACGCCCTGTACTACGCCATCGAGGATTTCTCGGTGCGTGATTACACCGGCGGCTTCGAGGACGTGCAGGCACGCCTGATGAAGCTCATCGGCGACCCGGTGCAGCGCTACCAGGAAGACCCCGTGCGCATGCTGCGTGCGGTGCGCCTGGCGGCCAAGCTCGGTTTCCAGATCGAAGAAGGCACCGCCGCACCGATCCCGCACCTGGCCAACCTGCTCAACGAGGCCGCCCCGGCGCGCCTGTTCGAGGAAGTGCTCAAGCTGTTCCTGTCCGGGCACGGCGTGGCCAGCTTCGAAGGCCTGGAACGCTACGGCCTGTTCGACGTGCTGTTCCCGGAAAGCGGCAAGGCACTGAAGTCCAACCGCACCGGCGCGCTGCGCCGCATGCTGGTGGAAGGCCTGGCCAATACCGATGCACGCGTGGCCAACGACGAACCCGTCTCGCCGGCGTTCCTGTTCGCGCTGCTGCTGTGGCCGGCCTACTGCCGCGCCCAGGCCAGCCTGCTCAAGCAGGGCGTGGCCCCGGAAGAAGCGCAGCGTCGCGCCGCCGACCGGGTCACCGTGCAGCAGCTGAGCACCATCGCCCTGCCGCGCCGCTTCTCGCTGCCGATGCAGGAGATCTGGCTGCTGCAGGCGCGCTTCAGCTCGCGCCAGCGCAAGCGCGTGTTCCGCACGCTCACCCACCCGCGCTTCCGCGCCGCCTTCGATTTCCTGGCCCTGCGCCAGGTCGCCTCGGCCGAGCACGAAGCCGACGTGGCGTTCTGGCGCGAGGCACAGGCGCAGTCCGGGCATGAGCTGGAATCCTCGCTGGATGCCATGCACACCGACGGTGGCGATGAGGAGGGTGGGGCACCGCGCAAGCGTCGCCGCCGTCGTCGTCGCACCGGTGCTGCCGGCGGCGCTGCCGAGTAAGCCATGACCCTTGCCTGGATCGGCCTGGGGGCCAACCTGGGTGACGCGGCCAGCACCGTCCGCGCGGCCATCGCCGCGCTGGATGGGCTGCCCGGCACGCAGCTGCGCCAGGCGTCGCGCCTGTACGCCACGCCGGCCTGGGGCAATGAAGACCAGCCACCGTTCGTCAACGCGGTGGCTGCGGTCGAGACCACCCTGGCCGCCGGCGATCTGCTGCAGGCGATGCTGGCGCTGGAGCAGCAGTTCGGACGCGTGCGCGACCCTGCCGTGCACTGGGGCCCGCGCGCGCTGGACCTGGACCTGCTGCTGTACGGCGCGCAGGTGCTGGACGAGCCCGGCCTGCAGGTGCCGCATCCGTACCTGCACGAGCGCGCCTTCGTGCTGGTGCCGCTGGCCGAAATCGCACCGGAACTGGTGATTCCCGGCCATGGACGCGTGCAGGATGCAGTGGTGCGGGTCGATGCCTGCGGGATCGCGCCGATAGGGTGATAATGACCGGGTTATCTCCCCCGGTTATCAGCACATGAGCACCCACGCAGACAGCAAGCCCTGGACCGTTCCCGCCCTGGCCGAGGCCAAGCGCAATGGCCAGAAGCTGGTCATGTTGACCGCCTACGACGCTGGCTTCGCCCGTACTTTCGACGCCAACGGCGTGGACCTGATCCTGATCGGCGATTCGCTGGGCATGGTCGTGCAGGGCCATGATTCGACCCTGCCGGTGACGGTGGCCGACATGGTCTATCACACCCGCGCGGTATCCCGCGTGCTGCAGCGTGCGCTGCTGGTGGCGGACCTGCCGTTCGGCGCCGACGCCACCCCGGAACGCGCGCTGGACGCTTCGCTGCAGCTGCTGCAGGCCGGTGCGGAGATGGTCAAGATCGAAGGTGCCGGCTTCAAGGTCGACATCGTGCGCTACCTGGTCGAGCGCGAGATTCCGGTCTGCTCGCACCTGGGCCTGACCCCGCAGTCGGTGCTGCGCCTGGGCGGCTTCAAGATCCAGGGCCGTGGCGATGCCGCGCGCCAGCTGGTGGAAGACGCCAAGGCCGTGGCCGCGGCGGGTGCAGCGCTGATCGTCCTCGAATGCATGCCGACCCCGGTGGCCGCGGAAGTGACCGCCGCCGTCGACGTGCCGACCATCGGTATCGGTGCCGGCCCGCACTGCGATGGCCAAGTGCTGGTGCTGCACGATTTCATCGGCCTGGACAGCGGCCACCGGCGTCCGAAGTTCGTCAAGGACTTCCTGGCCGAAGGCGGCTCGGTGGCCGGTGCCACCCGCGCCTACGCCGACGCCGTGCGCGACGGCAGCTTCCCCGACGAACAGCACGCCTACGCCCAATGATCCAGACCTTCAACGAGCTCGGTGCGCTGCGCGAACAGATTGCGCAGTGGAAGCAGCAGGGCCTGCGCGTGGCACTGGTGCCGACCATGGGCAACCTGCACGGCGGCCACCATTCGCTGGTGAGCCTGGCGCGCCAGTATGCCGACAAGGTAGTGGCCAGCATCTTCGTCAACCCGACCCAGTTCGGGCCGAACGAGGACTTCAGCCGCTACCCGCGCACGCCCGAGGCCGACGTGGCCGGGCTGGAGCAGGTCGGCTGCGATGCCGTATGGCTGCCCAGCGTAGAGGCGATGTACCCGCTGGGCGTGGACAAGACCACGCAGATGCACGCCCCGGGCGTGAGTGAAGTGCTGGAGGGCGCCAGCCGCCCGGGGCACTTCGATGGCGTCTGCACGGTGGTGGCACGCCTGTTCCTGCAGGTGCAGCCGGACGTGGCCGTGTTCGGCCGCAAGGATTACCAGCAGCTGGCCGTGATCAAGCAGATGGTGGCCGAGCTGTCGTTCCCGATCCAGATCGTCGGTGCCGAGATCGTGCGTGACGACGATGGCCTGGCCAAGAGCTCGCGCAACCAGTACCTGGACGCGGCCCAGCGCCCGCTGGCGACCACCCTCCACCGCACCCTGCTGGGCATGCGCGAAGGTTACGTGGCCGGGCAGGCGCGCGCGCAGATCGAGGCTGATGCCACAGCCGCGCTGCAGGCCGCCGGCTTCCAGGTCGACTACGCGGTGCTGCGCACCCCCGAGCTGGCCGAGCCGACCTTCGACGGCGGTGGCCGGGTGGCGCTGATCGCCGCCCGCCTGGGCAGCACCCGGTTGATCGACAACCTGGAATTCTGAGTTCCGCCCGCGCCGGGCGATGCATGGGGTCAGATCGCTTTTCCAAGGGAAAAGGGATCTGACCACGGTTTCATCGCCTACCTGAACGGGTTGCCGGCCGTGATGCCCCGCGCTGCGCGGGTGCTAGAATCCCCGCTTTCCTTTGCGTTGTGCCGTGCCATGCATCTGTCCCTGCTGAAGACCAAGATCCACCGCGCCACCGTCACCCATTCCGAGCTGAACTACGAAGGCTCGATCGCCATCGACGACAACCTGCTGGCTGCCACGGGCATCCGCGAGTTCGAGCAGGTGCACATCTGGGACGTGACCAACGGTGCGCGCTTCTCGACCTACGCCATCCGTGCCGAAGCCGGCAGCGGCGTGGTGTCGCTCAACGGTGGCGCTGCACGCCACGTGCAGGTCGGTGACATCATCATCATCGCGGCGTTTGCCAGCATGACCGAGCAGGAAGCCGACAGCTTCAAGCCGAAGCTGGTGTACGTGGACGGCAACAACCAGATCACCCACACCAACGACACGATCCCGACCCAGGCCGCATGACAACGAACAACGGATTCGACTCGCTGCATTCCCACGCCCAGCGCCTGAAGGGCGCAAGCATCCCCAGCCTCCTCGCCGCCGAACCCGGTCGCGTGCAGGACCTGGCGCTGCGGGTCGGTCCGTTGTACGTCAATTTTGCCCGGCAGAAGTACGATGCCGCGGCGCTGCAGGCGTTGCTGGCACTGGCCGCCGACCGTGATGTCGGCGGTGCCATCACCCGCCTGTTCCGTGGCGAGCAGGTCAACCTGACCGAAGGCCGCGCCGCACTGCACACCGCGCTGCGCGGCGATGTGGTCGATGCGCCGGTGGCGGCCGAGGCTTATGCCACCGCGCGCGAAATCCGCCAGCGCATGGGCGTGCTGGTCCGCGCGCTGGAAGACAGCGGCGTGACCGACGTGGTCAGCGTCGGCATCGGCGGTTCCGATCTGGGCCCGCGCCTGGTGGCCGATGCGCTGCGCCCGGTCAGCGGTGCACGCCTGCGCGTGCATTTCGTGTCGAACGTGGACGGCGCCGCCATGCAGCGCACGCTGGCCACGCTGGATCCGGCAAAGACCGCTGGCATCCTCATTTCCAAGACCTTTGGTACCCAGGAAACCCTGCTCAACGGGCAGATCCTGCACGACTGGCTGGGTGGCAGCGATCGCCTGTACGCGGTCAGTGCCAACCCCGAGCGCGCGGCCAAGGCCTTCGCCATCGCCGCCGATCGCGTGCTGCCGATGTGGGACTGGGTCGGGGGCCGCTATTCGCTGTGGTCGGCCGTTGGTTTCCCGATCGCGCTGGCAATCGGCTTCGAGCGTTTCGAGCAGCTGCTGGACGGCGCCGCGCAGATGGATGCGCACGCGCTGGACGCGCCGCTGGAGCGCAACCTGCCGGTGCTGCACGGCCTGACCGACATCTGGAACCGCAACGTGCTGGGCCATGCCACGCACGCGGTGATGACCTACGACCAGCGCCTGGCGCTGCTGCCGGCCTACCTGCAGCAGCTGGTGATGGAAAGCCTGGGCAAGCGCGTGCAGCGCGATGGCCAGCCGGTCACCACCGACACCGTGCCGGTGTGGTGGGGCGGGGCGGGCACCGATGTGCAGCACAGCTTCTTCCAGGCGCTGCACCAGGGCACCAGCATCATCCCGGCCGATTTCATCGGCTGCGTGCACAACGATGATCCGTACACGGTCAACCACCAGGCGCTGCTGGCCAACCTGCTGGCGCAGACCGAGGCGCTGGCCAACGGCCAGGCCAGCGACGACCCGCACCGTGATTACCCGGGCGGCCGCCCGAGCACGCTGATCCTGCTGGATGCACTGACTCCGCAGGCGCTGGGCGCCCTGATTGCCATGTACGAACACGCCGTGTACGTGCAGTCGGTCATCTGGAACATCAACGCCTTCGACCAGTTCGGCGTCGAGCTGGGCAAGCAGCTGGCCAGCGGCCTGCTGCCGGCACTGCAGGGCGAAGACGTGGCGATTGCCGATCCGATGACCCGCGAGATCCTGGCGCAGCTGAAGCGCTGAGGTATCTGTAGAGTCGAGCCATGCTCGACTGCATTGTGCGTGGAGTCGAGCATGGCTCGACTCTACAATTCGGTAGCGCCGGGCCATGCCCGGCGAGCGCAGCGGCGTCTTACCTGCTCGGGTCGCGTTCCGGGCTCGGCCGCTTGGCCAGCTTGCGCTGCAGCGAACGCCGGTGCATGCCCAGCAGGCGCGCAGCGGCCGACACATTTCCGCCGGTCTCGTGCATCGCCTGCTGGATGTGTTCCCACTGCAGGCGGCTGATCGGCGTCATCGCGTCGGGCACTTCCATTTCGCCGTCATCGGCCGGGCCGTCATCTTCCTCGCCCAGTGCGCGCAGGATCATCGGCACCGTGGCCGGCTTCGGCAGGTAATCATCCGCACCCAGCTTGATCGCCTCCACCGCAGTGGCGATGCTGGCGTAGCCGGTGACCAGCAGGATCCGCATATCCGCGCGCAGGGCGCGCAGCGGCTGGATCAGCGCCAGGCCCGAATCGCTGCCCAGTTTCAGATCGATCAACGCGAACGCCGGCGGGTGCTGGCGGGCCAGCGCCAGCGCGCTGGCGGCATCCTGCGCCGTCTGCGTTTCCAGCCCCTTGCGGGCCAGGCTGCGCTGCAGGGTGCGCAGGTACAGTTCGTCGTCGTCGACCAGCAGGCCGAGGGTTGAGGCGCTCATGGGGTTTCCTCGTAGGGAGCCAGGGGCAGGCGGAAGCCGACGCGGCTGCCGGCGCCTTGCGCCGGGCGCATCCACATCTCGCCGTGCAGGCGTTCGATGGTGGCATGGGACAGGGCCAGGCCCACGCCCATGCCTTCACTCTTGCTGCTGCCGAACAGCTTGCCCGGCAGCACCGCGGCGCGCGCATTGAAGCCGTGGCCGTAGTCGCGTACTTCGCCGATCAGGTCCTCGCCGTCGATGCGCAGTTCCAGATCCACGCGTGGCCGGCCGGCCTGTTCGCCGGCGTCGGCAGCATTGTTCAGCAGCACCATCAGCAGGTGGCCCACGCCGGGATCGAGTGGCAGGCGCAGCGGCGCGTCGTCGTTGCGGTGCAGGTCGATGGTCGGGCGCACCAGCCGCCATTGTTCCAGCACCTGCTGGGCGCTGGAGTGGCTGCGGCCCGGGCCATCGGTGGTGGCCGGCGCAGCCAGCGCCAGCACGCGTTCGCGGCATTGCACCAGCAGTTCGCGCAGGGTTTCCATGTCCTCGCGCACTTCCGGCTCCTCGCTGCGCTCGGCCACGTCGTCGGCCAGCAGGGTCATGGTCGCCAGCGGGGTGTTAAGTTCGTGCGCCACCGAGGCGGCGTGCGTGGCCAGGGCGACGATGCCTTCATTGCGGGCAAACCGCTCGCGCAGCGCCGAAAGTTCCAGTTCGCGCACGCGCAGGGCCATCGCCAAGCGGGTGGAGAAGGTCAGCACCACCGCCGCCGACAGCAGGAAGTTGGCCACAACGCCCCAGCGGTTGAGGTCCACCGTATGGAAGTAGCCGGTCGGCAGCGGCTGCCCGAACAGGCCGCTGGCGGCGTAGCCGAGCAGGCAGGCGGTGGCCACGGCCAGCGCCCAGCGCAGGGGCAGGGCGAAGGCGGCCAGCGCGATCAGGATCAGGAACAGCGAGCCGAACGGGTTGGCGATGCCGCCGCTCCAGCCGACCATCCAGGTCAGGATGATCACATCGACCAGGATATGGCCGAAGGCAGTCAGTGGCGCGGTGTCATCCGGCTCCGGGCGCAGCTGCGTATACAGGTTGAACACGGCCAGCACGGCCACGCCCGCCCACAGCGGCAGCTGCGGCAGCGGCAGGCCCAGCACCCACGTGGCGACCAGGATCGTCGCGGCCTGGCCGGCGACGGCCAGCCAGCGCAGGCTGCAGAGGGTGCGTAGGAAGGGGGCGTCGGGACCGGTCATTCCCGACCATCGTATGCGTTCACCGGGCAACCTGCCTGCGACAATCGGCCGCAGACGTGCCGATGGCTGAATGGCAATCGCCCGGAATGCAGGGCCGGGCGGTAGAATGCGCCCATGCACGACGCCGTCACCCGCCCGACCCAACCCTCCGATGCCACCGCCTGGTCCCGTCGCCAGACCCATGCCGTCCAGATCGGCGGGGTCACCGTAGGTGGCGGCAAGCCCGTGGTGGTGCAGTCGATGACCAACACCGACACCTCCGACGTGGCCTCCAGCGTGAAGCAGGTGGCCGAGTTGTGGCGGGCCGGTTCGGAAATGGTGCGCCTGACCGTCAACACCGTGGAAGCGGCTGCAGCCATTCCGCGCATCGTCGACAAGCTGGCGATGATGGGCATCGACGTACCGCTGATCGGCGACTTCCACTACAACGGCCATCAGCTGCTGACGGCCGAGCCGGCCTGTGCCGAGGCGCTGGCCAAGTACCGCATCAACCCGGGCAACGTCGGCTTCGGCAAGAAGAAGGACCTGCAGTTCGCCCAGCTGATCGAGTTCGCCATCCGCTACAACAAGCCGGTGCGCATCGGCGCCAACTGGGGCTCGCTGGACCAGGCCCTGGCGGCGAAGCTGATGGACGAGAACAACCATCGCGAACAGCCCTGGGACGCCGGCCGCGTGCTGCGCGAGGCGCTGATCCGTTCTGCGCTGGATTCGGCCGAGCAGGCGGTGGAGATCGGCCTGCCGCGCGATCGCATCATCCTCTCGGCCAAGGTCAGCGGCGTGCAGGAACTGATCGCGGTCTACCGCGATCTGGCCCAGCGTTCGGATTTCGCCCTGCACCTGGGCCTGACCGAAGCCGGCATCGGCAGCAAGGGCATCGTCGCCTCGGCGGCAGCGCTGAGCGTGCTGCTGCAGGAAGGCATCGGCGACACCATCCGCATTTCGCTGACCCCTGAGCCGGGCCAGTCGCGAACGCAGGAAGTGATCGTCGCCCAGGAACTGCTGCAGACCACCGGCCAGCGCGCGTTTACTCCGCTGGTCACCGCCTGCCCGGGCTGCGGCCGCACCACGTCCGAGTTCTTCCAGGAACTGGCCAAGGTCGTGCAGAACCACGTCCGCGAGAAGATGCCGGTCTGGAAGGTGCAGCACCCTGGTGCGGAGAACATGACCCTGGCGGTGATGGGCTGCATCGTCAACGGGCCGGGCGAGTCGCGCCACGCCAACATCGGCATTTCCCTGCCGGGTACCGGCGAAACGCCGGCCGCGCCGGTGTTTGTCGATGGCGAGAAGAAGGTGACCCTGCGCGGCGACAACATCGCCCAGGAATTCGTTGCCCTCATCGACGAATACGTCGAACAGAAGTATGTCCGGATCGCCGGGTAAGCCGGCGATCCTGGCCGCGCCGGAACCGGCGTCCGGCTTCCGACACTGGATGGGGCGCAACGCGTGGCGCCTGGTGCTGCTGTTTGCCGGTGTGCTGCTGCCGCTGGCCGGCTTCGTCGCCCTGGCCGACGAGGTGCACGAGTTCGAGTCGTTCCATTTCGATGCCCCGCTGCTGTGGCAGATGCACGGGTTGCATTCGCCGTGGCTGGACCGGTGCTTCGTGCTGCTGTCGAAACTGGGTTACGAGTGGTTCCTGATCCCGGCCGACGTGCTGATCGTCGGTGCGCTGCTGTGGCGGCGGCGATGGCGCGAGGCGACCTTCGTGGCGGTGTGCTTCGTCGGCTCGGCGCTGCTGAACATGGGCAGCAAGCAGTTCTTCCAGCGTGACCGCCCAAGCCTGTGGGAATCGATCGCCCCCGAATCGACGTTCAGCTTCCCCAGTGGCCATGCGATGGGCACCATGACCCTGGCGGCGACCGTGGTGCTGCTGGCCTGGAACACCCGCTGGCGCTGGCCGGTGCTGGTGCTGGCGCCGCTGTTCAGCCTGCTGGTCAGCCTTTCCCGGGTCTACCTGGGGGTGCATTACCCCTCCGATATCCTCGCCGGATGGTGTGCGGCGCTGGTTTGGGTGGTAGGGTGCTATCTGGTCATGTTCAGTCGCCGGCAACCCTGGCGACACCGCGGTTCGCCGCCAGCAGCGGCCAGCGAAGCGATCGCAACAGGGGAGTGACGTGGATGCCCCTCCGGGGACGTCCATGAAAGAGCAGGTTGTTTCGTTGTAACGGGTTCTGTGGGACAGGGGGCTACATCGATGTGCGAAGAATGTGATGCGCAAGGCAGAACGCCGTTTTTGCGCAGTCGTCGTGCTTGCGATGGTCGGATGCCCTGCCTAGCGTGGCCCGCAATGGCCGCATTCGAAGAGGTACGTGAATGACGATTCGAGTCTACCTGGTGGACGACCACGCGCTGGTCCGCACCGGTATGAAGATGATCCTGTCGGGTGAAGCCGACATCGAGGTGGTGGGCGAAGCCGAGACCGGCGAGGACGGCCTGCGCGAGATCCGCCAGCTGCTGCCGGACGTGGTGCTGTGTGACCTGCACCTGCCGGGCGTCAGTGGCATGGAAGTGACCGAGCGCATCGTGCGTGGACACCGTGCCACGCGCGTGGTGATCGTCTCCGTGCTGGAAGATGGCCCGCTGCCGAAGCGCCTGCTGGAAGCGGGCGCGGCCGGTTACATCGGCAAGGGCTGTGACGCGCAGGAGCTGCTGCGTGCGGTTCGTGACGTGGCCGCCGGCCGCCGTTACCTCGGCACCAGCATCGCGCAGAACCTTGCGCTGTCCACGGTGGAAGGCAATGCCTCGCCGTTCGACACGCTCTCGCCGCGCGAGCTGGAAGTGGCGCTGCTGCTGACCCAGGGCCTGCGCCAGGAAGACATCGCACGGCGGCTCAGCCTGAGTGCGAAGACGGTGAACACGCACAAGGCGCGGTTGTTCGAGAAGATGGGGATCAGCGACAACATCGCGTTGGCGCGCATGGCCAGCCAGTACGGGCTGGTGGATCCGGCGCGGCCGCTGTAACAGCGTCGGCCGGACACCTTGGGTCAGAGCCCTTTCCTGCGGAAAGGGATCTGACCCAGGACAGGTTGCAGGTGCTTCGGGGTCGGATCCCTTTCCCGGCGGGAAAGGGCTCTGACCCCTGATGACGCCGAATCGCGGCTTGGGCTTAGTGGCCGCGGACGCGCTTGATGATCTTCGCGGCGTCGGCGGCGCTGGCGCGCACCTTGTCCCACTCGCCGTCGGCGATCCAGTTGCCCGGCACCATCCACGAACCACCGATGCAGACCACGTTCTTCTGTTCGAGGTATTCGGCGGCGGTGTTTTCGGTGATGCCACCGGTCGGGCACAGCTTCAGGTCGGCAACCGGACCAGCCAGGCCCTTGATCATCGCCAGGCCACCCACGGCCGTGGCCGGGAACAGCTTGCAGACACGGAAGCCGCGCGCGTAGAGCGACAGCAGCTCGGTCGGCGTGGCCGCACCCGGCACCACCGGCAGCGGTGCCGCCGCCAGCGCATCGGCCAGCACCGGCGGCGTACCCGGCGTCACCAGGAAATCCGCACCCGCATCGATC
Organism: Stenotrophomonas sp. ZAC14A_NAIMI4_1; assembly: GCF_003086915.1. NCBI lineage: Bacteria > Pseudomonadati > Pseudomonadota > Gammaproteobacteria > Lysobacterales > Lysobacteraceae > Stenotrophomonas > Stenotrophomonas sp. ZAC14A_NAIMI4_1. The sequence continues at coordinate 2,920,122 of NZ_CP026002.1, read as the reverse complement.
GACTGCTGCATCTGCTCCACGGTCAGCACCGTGCCCGCGCCCACCACCACATCGGGCAACTCGCGCTTGAGCATCGCCAGCGCTTCCATCGCCACCGGCGTACGCAGCGTCAGCTCGATGGCCGGCAGCCCACCTTCCAGCAGCGCCGCACTGACTGCACGCGCCTGGTCCAGCGTATGAATCGTCACCACCGGCAGAATGCCCGCCGCATGCAGCAGTTCCGCCGCCTTCACCTGATGTTGTTCGATACCCATGCTTTTGCCTTTGCCTTTGCTCTTCTTGATTCAGTGGCCGCAGCGCAAATGACACGCCGGGAATTGTCCAAGGGCAGTAGAGCGCCCTGGCCGGGACCGTGAGCGGCATGGATGCCGCGACCGAGCCCCCATGGATGGGTTTACGGCGTGTCCCGGCCAGGGCGCTCTACTGCCCAAGCCGGGAAGCCTGCCGCGGCGTTTCGCTTCAGGCGTCTTTTGCCTCATGCGGCGCCGCCGCCGCCGCGGCATCATGCCCCAGCTCATATTCCGAATCGTAATCCCACGGCCCACCATCAGCCGCCGCCGGCCCGCACGAAATCGAAATCGCACCCTGGTCCGCCGGACCCACCACGCGGCGATTGATCGCGAACAGGTTGCGGCCCAGATCGTGCGCTGCCGGTGCCGTGTTCGGCGCCAGCGACCGTGCCGCCCACTCGGCCGCATCCACCAGCACTTCCAGCGTGCCGGCTTCACCGTCCAGGCGGATCATGTCGCCCTCGCGTACCTTGGCCAGCGGGCCACCGCGCGCCGCTTCCGGCGTCACGTGGATCGCCGCCGGGATCTTGCCCGACGCACCGGACAGGCGGCCATCGGTGACCAGCGCCACGCGCCGGCCCTGGTTCTGCAGCAGGCCCAGCAGCGGCGCCAGCGAATGCAGTTCCGGCATGCCGTTCGAACGCGGGCCCTGGTAACGCACCACCGCCACGAAATGCTCGGGCAGCAGGCCACCGGCGTGCAGCTTGTTCAGCACCTGCGGCGCATCGACCACCACGGCCGGCGCTTCAATGGTGCGGTACTGCGGCTTCACCGCCGACAGCTTGATCAGCGACTTGCCCAGGTTGCCGCGCAGCAGGCGCAGGCCGCCCTGGCTTTCGAACGGGTTGTCGACGCTGCGCACCACTTCTTCATCGGCGCTGCGTTCCAGGCCCGGCAGATAGACCAGCTTGCCGTCGCGCAGCTGCGGTTCGCGCGCGTAGTCGGCCATGCCGCCACGGGCCACGCTGACCAGGTCTCCGTGCATCAGGCCGGCCTTGATCAGCTCGCCGAACACGAACGCCGGGCCACCGGCAGCGGCGAAGCGGTTCACGTCGGCCTCGCCGTTCGGATAGACGCGGGCCAGCAGCGGAATCAGCTGCGACAGTTCGTCGAAATCGTCCCAGGTCAGCACGATGCCGGCGGCACGGGCCACGGCAATCCAGTGGATGGTGTGGTTGGTAGAACCGCCGGTGGCCATCAGCGCGATGACCGCGTTGATGATCGCGCGCTCGTCGATGATGCGGCCCAGCGGGCGGAAATCATCGCCCAGTGCGGTGATGTCCAGCGCACGCTCGGTGGCTTCGCGGGTCAGCGCATCGCGCAGCGGCGTATCCGGGTTGACGAAGGAGGCGCCCGGCAGCTGCACGCCCATCGCTTCCAGCAGCACCTGGTTGGAATTGGCGGTGCCATAGAAGGTGCAGGTGCCGACGCCATGGTACGAGGCGGACTCGGCTTCCAGCAGTTCCTCGCGGGTGGCTTCGCCGGCGGCGTAGCGCTCGCGCACTTCGGCCTTCTGCTTGTTGGGAATGCCCGGGGTCATCGGGCCGGCCGGCACGAACACCGCCGGCAGGTGGCCGAAGGCCAGTGCGCCGATCAGCAGGCCCGGCACGATCTTGTCGCACACACCGAGGTGGATGGTGGTGTCGAACATGTCGTGGCTGAGGCCGATGGCCGTGGCCTGCGCGATCACATCACGCGAGAACAGCGACAGTTCCATGCCGCCGCGGCCCTGGGTCACGCCGTCGCACATCGCCGGCACCGCGCCGGCCACCTGTGCGGTCGCGCCGAGTTCGCGGGCGACCGCACGGATCTGCTCCGGGTAGGTCTCGAACGGCTGGTGCGCCGACAGCATGTCGTTGTAGGCGGTGATGATGCCCAGGTTCGGGGTCACGCCGCCGCGCAGCCGGCTCTTGTCGGTGGTGCCACAGGCGGCGAAGCCGTGGGCGAGGTTGCCGCAGCTCAGGCGGCTGCGGAACGGGCCATCGCGCAGGGCGGCGTCGATCGCGGCCAGGTAGGCGGCGCGCGAAGCAGCGCTGCGGGCGATGATGCGATCGGTGATGGCTTGCAGTTGCGGATGGAGGCTCATTGGCTACCAGCGTTCAAGGTGGCGAGAGGCTGGCGGCGGCGGGCGCCGCCGCCGACGTCAATCAGCCCAGTGCACGCGCAGGCGCGCGCCGTCCAGGTTGATTGCATTGAGGATCGGGTAAAGCTGTGCGTCGTTGCTGTCCAACGCCTGGCGCAGCACCTGCAGCTTCTGCTTGCCGCGCAGCAGCAGCAGGCGCTGGCGGCACTGGCCCAGGCCACGCGGGGTCAGGGTGATGCGCAGCGGCCACTGGTTGGCGCCAGGGCAGCCGGTGGCATCCAGCGCGGCATAGGGCAGGGTGCTTTCCAGGGCGCGGGCCAGATCCTTCGAGCCCGGGAACAGCGAGGCGGTGTGGCCATCGTTGCCCATGCCCAGGGCGACCACGCTCGGCGCCTGGCTGTGCTGGGCCTGCAGGTTGGCGGTGTACACGCATTCGGCCAGCGGCTTGCCGACGCGCACCAGCGGATCGAAGTGCGCCCCTTCGGCACGCTTGAGCAGATGCTCGCGCACCAGCCAGGCATTGCTGTCGCGATCCTGCGGCGAGAGCCAGCGCTCATCGGCCAGGCTCACTTCCACCCGGTCCCAATGCACGTCCAGCTCGGCCAGCGCCTGGTACACCGGCGCTGGCGTGGTGCCGCCGGAGAGCAGGATGCGGGCGCGGCCGACTTCGTTGATGTCGTGGTTGATGGCCTGGGCCATTTCGGCGGCCACCGCTTCGATCCAGCCATCGGCATCGCCATGGCTGATGAAATCGATGCGGTCGTCGTGGAAGGTCTGGCTCATGCGGCAACTCCTTGGGCGTCACGTTCGGCGTCGGCGGCATAGGCGGCGGCGCCCAGCAGCCCGGGGCAGGGGTGCATGATCGCCAGCGACGGCACCCGCGCCATGATCGAAGAGAACCGGCCCTTGTGTTCGAAGCGCTGGCGGAAACCCGAATGCTGCAGCGAATCGAGCATCTTCGGCACCAGGCCGCCGGTCAGGAACACGCCATCCCAGGCGCCCTGCACCAGCACCAGGTCACCGGCGATGGCACCGAACACGGCACAGAACACATCCACGGTGCGCATCGCCTGCGGGTCGCCCAGCGCAGCACGCGCGGTGACGTCGACCGGCTGCAGCTGGCCCGGATCGAAGCCGGCCATCTCGCATACCGCGCGATGGATGTTGACCAGGCCCGGGCCGCAGATCAGGCGCTCATTGGAGACGCGGCCGAACTGCTCGGAGAGGATTTCCAGGATGCGGATTTCCTCCGGCGTGCCGGGCGGGAAGCTGACGTGGCCGCCTTCGGTTTCCAGCGGGTAGCTGCGGCCGTGGCGCACGATCAGGCCGCCGACGCCGAGGCCGGTGCCGGGACCGATCACGCCGTAGTTGCGCGGCTCGCCCGGCGCGGCCGGGGTCCAGTGCGCGCCGCCGATCTGGATCACGTCCTGCGGCTGCAGCAGGGCCACGGCCATCGCCTGTGCGGCGAAGTCGTTGATCAGGTGCAGCTCGTCGAAGCCGAGCATGGCGGCGGTGCGGCTGCGCGAGATCACCCACGGGTGGTTGGTGATGCGTGCCTCATCGCCGTCGACGCGGCCGGCCACCGCGAACACGCCGCGGCGCGCGGTGGCGCCGGCCTGTTCCAGGTAGTGGCGCGCGGCATCGCCCAGCGAGGGGAACTCGGCCACCGCGTATTCGCGGATGCTGTCCTTCTGCAGGGGCGCGTCCAGCGAGGTGTCGGCCAGGGCGAAGCGGGCGTTGGTGCCGCCGATGTCGGCGACCAGCACAGGCTGGCTGCCGACACTCATGCCGATGCTCCGCTGTCCGGTGCGTCCACGCCCTGCGGCAGGAAATCGGTGGCGTTGTCTGGGCCCCACTGGCCGGCCGGGTAGGGCTCCAGCGGCAGGTTGGCGGCCTTCCAGGCATCGGCCACGCTGTCGATCCAGGCCCAGGCCGCGCGCACTTCGTCATCGCGCACGAACAGGGTGTGGTTGCCGTTGAAGGCATCCAGGAACAGGCGTTCGTAGGCGATGCGGCGGTGCAGGCCGGTCGGCACGGACAGCTCCAGTTCCAGCGGGTGCAGTTCCAGCGCGCCCCATTCCGGGCCGGCCAGGCTGCTCATCAGGCCCAGCTCGATGTTTTCCTGCGGCTGCAGCTGGAACACCAGGCGGTTCGGCGCGGCCTGCGCACGCTGCGGGCGCTCGAACAGCCAGTGGGTGACCGGCTTCAGCGTGACCACCACGCGGGTGGTGCGCTCGGGCAGGCGCTTGCCGGTCACCAGGTGGAACGGCACGCCGCTCCAGCGCCAGTTGTCGATGTGCGCGGTGACGCCGGCGAAGGTTTCCACGTCGCTGCCTTCCGGCGGCTGGTAGGCCTGGGCCGGCTGGCCGTTGATGCTGCCGGCGGTGTAGCGGCCACGGATGCTGTCACGCGCCGCGTGCTTGGCATCGAGCGGGCGCAGGGCGCGCAGCACCTTGACCTTCTCGTCGCGGATGCGGTCGGCTTCGAGCGAGGCCGGCGGCTCCATCGCCACCATGCACAGCAGCTGCAGGATGTGGCTCTGCACCATGTCGCGCAGGGCGCCGGAGCGGGCGTAGTAGGCATCGCGGCCGTCCACGCCTTCGCTCTCGGCCACCAGGATGTGCACCGATTCGATGTAGTTGCGGTTCCACACCGCTTCCAGCAGCGTGTTGCCGAAGCGCAGGGCGATCAGGTTCTGCACCGCCGCCTTGCCCAGGTAATGGTCCAGGCGGAACACGCGGTCTTCGTCGATCCACTGGCCGATGGTGGAGATGATCTCCTCGGCGCTTTCGCTGTCGCTGCCGATCGGCTTTTCCAGCATCAGGCGCGACGGTGCTGCCAGGGCGCCGCCCTTGGCCAGGCCTTCGCAGGTGGAGATGTACAGGCCCGGCGGGATGGCCAGGTAGCTGACGCAGCGGCGGTCGACCAGGTCGGACACCGCGGCGGCGACCGAGTCGACGTCGCGCAGGTCCACCGAGCGGTAGTCGATGCGGCGCAGCAGGGAGGCGATGTCCTCCTGGCTGGCCATCGGCATGGCCTGCTGCAGGCGCGGCCGCAGGATGTCATGGAAGGCTTCGGTGTCATGGCCGGACAGGGCCAGCGCACGGATGCGGAAGTCCTCCGGCAGCAGGCCGTCGCCAAGCAGGCGCAGCAGCGAAGGGAACAGGTAGCGCTGGGCCAGATCACCTGTGGCACCAAACAGGAAGAGGGTGTCGTGCATCGCTCGAGTTTCAGATCCGGGTGACATCGTTGTCAATCGCTTCATGGCTGGGTTCAGGGGACATCCGCGCTACTGTCTGTCCGAGGCTCGCTGGGGGCGGATTTCCGGCGAACCGGAAGACCGTTCCATGCGTAACCACTACGACGATGACCTTTCGTCTGGTCGTCGAAGCAGATCGGCGCGCACCGACGTTCGGATAGTGCCACGTGAAAACGTTTACATGGCAGAATGGGCAACTGTATTCGATTGCAGTGGTCGCCGTCATGCGGCAGCTGCGCAATCATCACTGCCATCGGGAGGGCCGAGGCAGTCCCCAATGACAGCCCGGGCGTCGGGCGGACTGGATAGATTGATATGGCAAAAGTGCAGTTGCAGGGTGTGCGCAAGGTCTACGACAACGGCCAGGTCGCGGTGAAGGACGCCACCTTCGAGGTCGCCGATGGCGAGCTCATGGTGCTGGTCGGACCGTCCGGCTGTGGCAAGTCGACCCTGCTGCGGATGGTGGCCGGACTTGAGGAGATCAGTGGCGGCACGCTGACCATCGGCGACCGGGTGGTCAACGATGTGGCGCCGAAGGACCGCGACATCGCCATGGTGTTCCAGAGTTATGCGCTGTACCCGCACATGACCGTGGCCGAGAACCTGGCCTTCGGCCTGAAGCTGCGTGGCCACGACAAGGCGACCATCGACAAGCGCATCGCCGAGGCGGCGCAGACGCTGGGCCTGACCGAGATGATGGACAAGCTGCCCAAGGCGATGTCCGGCGGCCAGCGCCAGCGCGTGGCCCTGGGCCGTGCACTGGTGCGCGAACCGGCGGTGTTCCTGCTGGACGAGCCGCTGTCCAACCTGGATGCCAAGCTTCGCCACAGCGTGCGTACCGAGATCGCGCAGCTGCACCGCAAGCTGGGCACCACCATGATCTACGTGACGCATGACCAGGTGGAAGCAATGACCCTGGGCCAGCGCATCGTGGTGCTGAAGGACGGCATCATCCAGCAGATCGACACGCCGATGGCGCTGTATGACCGCCCCGCCAACCTGTTCGTGGCCGGCTTCCTCGGCAGCCCCGCGATGAACGTGCTGCGCGGCACGCTGCAAGGCGATGCTGCAGGTGTGTCGGTGCTCGATGGCGAGTGGCGCGCGCCGCTGGGCCAGGCCACCATCGACCCGGCGTGGCTGCAGAAGCCGATTGCCGTGGGCGTGCGTCCGGAGCACCTGCAGCCGGCGGGTGCCGACGATACGCATGCGTTCACCGCACGCATCGAGGGCATCGAGCCGGTCGGCAACGAGATCTTCGTCAACATGAGCAGCGGCAAGCATGCCCTGACCATGCGCGTGGCGCCGCAGTCGCTGCCGGGCGTGGGCGAGGACATCCGCGTGGCGATCCACACGCAGGGCCTGCATTTCTTCAATGCCGAAACCGGCGAACGCCTGTAAGGGGCGGTAGCGCCGGGCCATGCCCGGCGTCATCAAAGGCGTGCGGACCAACGGTCCGCACCCACCCGATTCTGTAGAGCCGAGCCCACGCTCGGCTGCGGGCCTCAGCGCGCCAGGCCGTCCAGCAGCGGCATGCGCTGCGCGGCCACGCCGCCCACCTGCAGTTCGGCGTCGCTGGTTTCCAGCGGCAGCACGGCCAGGGCCAGGTCGCCAGCCACGCTGGCAATGCTGCCCAGCGCCGCACCGTCCTGCTGCACGCCATCGCCGGCCTGTGCCGGGGCGGCGGTATGCAGCAGCTGCACCGCACGCTTGGCCTTGCCGAGGAAATGGGTGCGGGCCACGATTTCCTGGCCCGGGTAGCAGCCTTTCTTCACGCTGTAGCCGTTCAGCCGGTCCAGGCCCAGCTGCTGCGGCGTCCACACCTCGCGCTGGCTTTCGTCCAGGCGGGGCAGGCCGAAGCGCAGGTCGGCCTGGCGCCAGGCCAGCGCGAACGCGGCTTCATCGACCTCGCTGCCCGCCGCAAATCCCTCAGCCGGACCAATGCGCAGGGTGCGCGGCAGGGCATCGCTGCCCAGGTCCAGCTCCCAGCCCGCCTCGCCACCCCCGGCGATCGCTGCGCCACTGGCCGCTTCCGGCGCAGTGAAGGCACCGGCCACGGCCAGATCCGCGTGCACCTGCAGCTTCACCTTGCGGCGGAACACGAAACGCTGCAGTTGCGACGCAATCGCATCTGCATCGCCATCGGCCAGCACCAGCATCACGTGATCCTCGGCCAGCCGCAGCAGCTGGAACACCGCCAGGGTGCGGCCCTTGGCGCTCAGCCACGCGCTCCATTGCCAGTGCTGAAGGGGCAGGGCGGTGACGTCGCTGCTGAACTGGGCATGGGCGAAAACGGCCGCATCCACGCCCTGCAGGCTCAGCAACTGGTGGCCGGGCAGGCGCGGATATGCGACGAAAGCAGGGGGAAGGTTGTCAGGCACGTGAACGAGGTCTAAAATTTGTGCGTTGCGAGACCGAACATGATAGGCCAAACAACCCCCACTCCCGACGACGAAACTGAAGCCCCGCTGGTTCCTGCGGCACCTGTGCCCGTGGAAAAACCAGAGGCGGAAGAAGAATTCGGCGGCCGCGGCGGACTTGATCCGGTGCGGTATGGCGATTGGGAGAAAAACGGACGCTGCATCGATTTCTGATCAGCATTGAGCCAACGCGGCATCGTGCCGCCCAGCCGAGACAACGAGCCCAGCGAAATGGCGACCAGACAACGCCCCCTATCCCCGCACCTTCAGGTGTATCGCTGGCAGATTCAGATGGCCACCTCGATCCTGCATCGAGCCACTGGCGTCTTTCTGTCCGTGGGTGCCCTCATCATCGCCGCCGGCCTGCTGGCCCTGATGATGGGACCCGATTCCTGGAACTGCTTCACCGGTCATGCCGGGGCCTGGTATGGCCGCGTGTTCCTGTTTGCGTGGACATGGTCGTTCGCCTATCACCTGTGCAATGGCATCCGCCATGTCGTGCAGGACTTCGCCGTCGGCTTCAGCATCCCGGCCTTCGTCCGCAGCAGCTGGATCTCGGTCTTTGCCAGCCTGGTGATCACCGCGCTGGTCTGGGCCTACGTGTTGTTCGGAGGTGCCGCATGAGCAAGTTCCGTACCCCGCTGAAGAACGTGCGCGGCCTTGGCTCGGCCAAGACCGGCACCGAGCACTTCGTGCACCAGCGCCTGACCGCCGCCGCCCTGGTGGTGCTGGGCCTGTGGTTCCTGGTGTTCGTGGTGCGCATGGCCGGCGCCGACTACGCCACGGCCGTGGCCACCATCGCCAAGCCGTGGAATGCCGTGCCGCTGATCGGCCTGCTGATCACCATGTTCTGGCACGCACAGCTCGGCATGCAGGTCGTGCTGGAAGATTATATCCACGAATCGCTGCTGGCCCTGGTGCTGCAGACCGCGGTGAAGTTCGTCGCCGTGCTCGGCATGATCGTCAGTGTGTTTGCGGTGGGCCGCATCGCCCTCGGCGTTGCCTGAGCCCAGGCACCAAGACAGGAATCCAGACTAGATGTCCGCTTACAAGATCACCGAACACAAGTACGACATGGTCGTGGTGGGCGCCGGCGGCGCCGGCCTGCGCGCCACGTTCGGCCTTGCCGCCAAGGGCCTGCAGACCGTGTGCCTGACCAAGGTCTTCCCGACCCGTTCGCACACCGTCGCTGCCCAGGGCGGTATTTCCGCCGCGCTCGCCAACATGGGCGAAGACGATTGGCGCTACCACTTCTACGACACCATCAAGGGCTCGGACTGGCTGGGCGACCAGGACGCCATCGAGTACATGTGCCGTGAGGCCATCCCGGCCATCATCGAGCTCGAGCACTACGGCGTGCCGTTCAGCCGCACCGCCGAAGGCAAGATCTACCAGCGCCCGTTCGGCGGCATGACCACCAAATACGGCGAAGGCCCGGCGGCGCAGCGTACCTGCGCGGCGGCCGACCGTACCGGTCACGCCATGCTGCACACCCTGTACCAGCAGTCGCTCAAGCACGACGCGCGCTTCATGATCGAGTACTTCGCGCTCGACCTGATCTTCGATGACGAAGGCGTGTGCCGTGGCGTGCTGGCCCTGGACATGTCCGACGGCACGCTGCACCTGTTCCGCGCCCAGGGCGTGGTGCTGGCCACCGGCGGCTACGGCCGTGCGTACTTCAGCGCCACCTCGGCGCACACCTGCACCGGCGACGGTGGCGGCCTGGCCATGCGTGCCGGCATCGCCATGCAGGACATGGAGTTCGTGCAGTTCCACCCGACCGGCATCTACGGCGCCGGCTGCCTGATCACCGAGGGTGTCCGCGGTGAAGGCGGCATCCTGCGCAACAGCAGCGGCGAGCGCTTCATGGAGCGCTACGCACCGCACTACAAGGATCTGGCCTCGCGTGACGTGGTGGCCCGTTCGATGACCATCGAGATCCGCGAAGGCCGCGGCGTCGGCGAGCACAAGGATCACATCCTGCTCGACCTGACCCACCTCGGCCCGGGCGTGATCGACGAGAAGCTGCCGGGCATCGCCGAAAGCGCCCGCATCTTCGCCGGCGTCGACGTGCACAAGCAGCCGATCCCGGTCATCCCGACCGTGCACTACAACATGGGCGGCATCCCGACCAACTTCCACGGCGAAGTCGTGCGCAAGGATGGCGACAACCCCGATGCCGTGGTGCCGGGCCTGTACGCCATCGGCGAAGCGGCCTGCGTGTCCGTGCACGGCGCCAACCGCCTGGGCTCGAACTCGCTGCTCGACCTGGTGGTGTTCGGTCGTGCCGTGGCCAACCGCTGCGCCGCCACCATCAAGCCGGGCGCTGCGCACAAGCCGCTGCCGGCCGATGCCTGCGACAAGGCGCTGGGCCTGCTGGACAAGCTGCGCCATGCCAATGGCGATACGCCGACCTCGGTCATCCGCGACAACATGCAGCGCACGATGCAGGCCGACGCCGCCGTCTTCCGTACCAGCCAGACGCTGAAGGAAGGCTGCGAGAAGATGGCGACCGTGTTCGACTCGTTCCAGGACGTGAAGGTCAGCGACCGTTCGCTGGTCTGGAACTCGGACCTGATCGAGACCTACGAGCTGAACAACCTGCTGCTGAACGCGGTGGCGACGATCAACTCGGCGGAACAGCGCAAGGAAAGCCGTGGTGCGCACGCGCACGAGGACTTCCCGGACCGCGACGACGTCAACTGGCACAAGCACACGCTGGTCACCGTCGACGAGAAGGGCAAGTGCAGCTTCGACTACCGTCCGGTGCACATGTACACGCTGACCGACGAGGTCGACGTGGTGCCGCCGAAGCCGCGCGTGTACTGATCGCGACCCCCGCCTACCATGCAATCCGCGCCTTGATGGCGCGGGCCGCCTGAGCCAACGAGAGCAGCCATGGCCGAGTTTTCACTCCCCAAGAATTCCAAGGTCACGAAGGGCCAGCACTTCCCCGCCAAGAGCGGTGGCAAGAACCTGCGCACCTTCAAGATCTACCGCTGGAGTCCGGACGACGACAGCAATCCGCGCACCGATACCTATGAGATCGATCTGGACGCCTGCGGCCCGATGGTCCTGGACGCGCTGATCAAGATCAAGAACGAGATCGATCCGACCCTGACCTTCCGTCGCTCCTGCCGCGAAGGTATCTGCGGTTCGTGCGCGATGAACATCGACGGCACCAACACCCTGGCCTGCACCCGCGCCATCGCGGACTGCGGCAAGAAGGAAGTGCCGATCTACCCGCTGCCGCACATGAGCGTGGTCAAGGATCTGGTTCCGGACCTGACCCACTTCTACGCGCAGTACGCGTCGATCAAGCCGTGGATCCGCACCCAGACCCCGGCGCCGCCGGACCGCGAGCGCCTGCAGTCGCCGGAAGACCGCAAGAAGCTCGACGGCCTGTACGAGTGCATCCTGTGCGCCTGCTGCTCGACCAGCTGCCCGAGCTACTGGTGGAACGGCGAGCGTTACCTGGGCCCGGCGATCCTGCTGCAGGCCTACCGCTGGATCATCGACTCGCGCGATGAAGACACCGGTGCGCGCCTGGACGATCTGGAAGATCCGTTCAAGCTGTACCGCTGCCACACCATCATGAACTGTGCCCGGACCTGCCCGAAGGGCCTGAACCCGGCGCTGGCGATCGCTGAGATCAAGAAGCTGATGATGGAACGCCGCGCCTGATACGGCGCCGCGTTGTTGCATGACCCCAGTAGAGCCACGCCATGCGTGGCTTTGCTGTATCTGGAGAAACACGATGGACGAAGACACCCTGCTGAAGAAGCTGCGCTGGCGCTGCCGCCGCGGCATGCGCGAGCTGGACCAGCTGTTCGGGCGCTACCTGGACCGCGAATGGAGCACTGCGCCGACCGAAGAGCGCGAGGTTTTCCTGTTCCTGCTCGAGTGCGAGGACGATAAGTTGTGGCGCTGGTTCATGGGCTACGAGGCCTGCCCGCATGCCCACGCCATCCCTCTCATGCAGAAGATCCTCGCCCTCAAGGCTTGAGTGGCGACCCTCGCGGCTGCAGGCCGGCGCCCAGGCGCTGGTGCTGCTGGCCGCGCCCTGGCTGCTGCGCGCCTCGGCCCTTCCCGAAGACCGGTACTGGCCGGTACTTGCCGGCGTCTGGCTGCTGGGCCTGATCCAGCTGGGCTGGCGGCTGCGCCGGCCGGTGCGCCGGCTTGAACTACCGGCACTGCCGGCGCCGCTGCGGCTGGATGGGGCCGATCTCGAGGTGCCGCGGCTGGTGGTGCGTGGCCCCTGGCTGCTGCTGCACTGGCGCTGCGAAGGGCGGCGCGGGCGCCTGCTGTTCTGGCCGGACGTGCTCGCCCACCGGCAGCGACGTGAACTGCGACTGGCCGTATCCGCACGCAGCGTTTCACGTCGACCCCGTACGATGGCACCATAGACTGAATCGACTGGCGTGCCTGCATGTTCAAACCCATCCCCGTGGCCATTGGCCTGCGCTATCTGCGCGCCAAGCGCCGCAACGGCTTCATCTCCTTCATCTCGATGGCATCGATCCTGGGCATCGCGCTCGGCGTCACGGTGCTGATCACCACCCTGGCGGTGATGAGCGGTTTCCAGAAGGAAATCCGCAGCCGCCTGCTGCAGATGACCGCGCATACCACCATCAGCCGCGATGGCGAGCCCATGCCCGACTGGATGCGCGTGGTCGACGTGGCCAACAAGGACCCGCGCGTGGCCGGTGCTGCGCCGTACATCGAGATCCAGTCGATGATCAGCGGCCCGCGCGTGCAGGGCGCGATCATCCAGGGCATCGAGCCGGCGCTGGAGCCGAAGGTGTCGGTGATCGACAAGAAGATCACCAAGGGCAGCTATGACAGCCTCAAGCCGGGCAGCTTCAACGTGCTGCTGGGCAAGGAGCTGGCCATGTGGCTGGGCGTGGACGTGGGCGACCAGGTGCTGGTGACCTTTGCCGAAGTGCAGGGCACGCCGGCCGGCGCGGTGCCACGGATGAAACGCTTTACGGTCAGCGGCCTGTTCGAGGCCGGCTACAACGAGGTCGACCGCGGCGTCGGCTTCGCCAACATGAAAGACCTCGAGCGCGTGCTGCGCTCGGACGGCGCCACCGGCGTCCGCCTGAAACTGCACGACATGGACCGCTCGCTGGAAGTGGGCGTGGACCTGGCGCAGAACCTCGGCGGCGCGTACCGCGTGAGCGACTGGACCCAGCAGAACGCCAACCTCTACCACTCGCTGCGCATGGAGAAGGTGGTGATGGGCATCCTGCTGTCGCTGATCATCGCGATGGGCGCCTTCAACCTGGTCTCCTCTCAGGTGATGCTGGTGACCGACAAGCAGGCCGACATCGCCATCCTGCGCACGCTGGGCCTGACCCCGGGCGGGGTGATGCAGGTGTTCATGGTGCAGGGCTCGCTGATCGGCATCTTCGGCACGCTGGCCGGCCTGATCGGCGGCATCACCCTGACCTTGAACCTGGAGCGCATCCTCGGCGCCATCGAGTCGCTGTTCAACGTCAAGCTGCTGCCGGAGGACGTGTACTACATCACCGGCCTGCCGACCGACATGCAGCCGCGCGACATCGTCGTCATCACCCTGGTTGCCTTGTTGATGAGCTTCCTGGCCACCCTGTATCCCGCCTGGCGGGCAGCACGCACCCAGCCGGCGGAGGCCCTGCGCTATGAATAAGGTCTTCAATCGCGGCGATGAAGTGATCCGTGCCGAGACGCTGGCCAAGACCTACGCCGAAGGCCGCATGCAGACCCCGGTGTTCGACGGCCTCGACCTGAAGGTCACGGCCGGCGAGACGGTGGCGATCATTGGCGCCTCCGGTGCCGGCAAGAGCACCCTGCTGCACCTGCTGGGCGGCCTGGACGTGCCGACGGCGGGCGAGGTGTACGTCACCGGCCAGCGCATGTCGGCACTGTCGGACACCGAGCGCGGCCTGCTGCGCAACCAGGCGCTGGGGTTCGTCTACCAGTTCCACCACCTGCTGCCGGAATTCACCGCGCTGGAAAACGTGATGATGCCGGTGATGCTGGCCGGTATCGGCGTGCCGGAGGCCAGCCAGCGCGCGACCGCGCTGCTGGAAGCGGTCGGCCTGGGCCATCGCCTGGATCACAAGCCGGGCGAACTGTCCGGTGGCGAGCGCCAGCGTGCCGCCGTAGCGCGTGCGCTGGTCAACCACCCGGCCTGCGTGCTCGGCGATGAGCCGACCGGCAACCTGGATGACCGCACCGCCGCCACCGTGTTCGAGCTGATGCTGGAACTCAACCGTGCGCGCCACACCAGCCTGGTGCTGGTGACCCACGACCGCAGCCTGGCGCGCCGCCTGGATCGCGTGCTGGAACTGCGCGAAGGGCGGCTGCACGCCCTGGCCCACGCCGACGTCTGAGGCGCCGGATCCCGGCGGGCACCGCCGACCGGCGGCTGAATCGGGCCGCCGGCCGTTGCGCCGGCGTTGCCCGGCCGGGCGCATGATGTGCGCAGTTCCCCGCTGGAGATCGCCATGAAAACCCCGTTGCTGATCGCCGGCCTGTGCCTGGCCCTGGCCGGCTGCGCCACCACTGGCCTGACCAGTGCCGACCGGCTGGAACTGTACCGCGCACACGCCGGCCCGCCGCAGAGGGACATGCAGTTCTTCGGCACGCTCAATGGTTGGACCGAGCTTGGAGACAGTGCGCTGGCGGTGTGGACCCGGCCCAGCGAAGCCTATCTGCTGGAGCTGGCCGGGCCGTGCACGGATCTGTCCAGTGCACCTGCCATCGGCCTGACCAGCCGGATGGGTCGCGTCAGCGCGCCCTTCGACAAGGTGCTTGTGCGCGACCCGACGGGCGGCCCGCGCGTGCCGTGTTTCATCAAAACGATCCGCAAGCTGGATGTGAAATCGCTGCGCGCAGAGGAAAAGGAAATGCGGCAGGCGCAGGTGCAGGAGCGCGAGGAATCCGCGAACTGATCGGGTAGCGCCGGGCCATGCCCGGCGGGTGTCTGGTCGCCGGGCATGGCCCGGCGCTACCGGCTCAGGCTTCCGGGGTAAAGCCGGCCGGCTTTTCGGCGTCTTTCTCGAACAGGAACTTCACCAGTTCCGCTTCCAGCATCGCGCGGTGTTCGGGCTTGCGCGGCGACAGGCGGTTTTCGTTGATCAGCGTGGTCTGGTGCGCCAGCCAGGCCGCCCAGGCCTGCTTGCCGATGTGGTTGAACACGCGCTGGCCCAGGTCGCCGGGGTAGGGCACGAAGTCCAGGCCCTCGGCATCGCGTTGTTCGTACTGGCAGAAGACGGTTCGGGGCATGGCACTCACTCGTGGTTGCGGGGTTTCGTGGGTCTGCGTTTCGGCGCCTTCACCGGCGTGCCGTCCAGCAGCTTGCGGATCGGCGCGGGCAGGCCCAGCGCCGGGAGTTCGTCAGCGGCCACCCAGCGCAGCGCCGGTTCTTCCACGCGCAGGCCGCGTACCTGCCGCGACAATACCTGCAGGTGCAGCCGATAGTGGCTGAAGGTGTGCTGCAGCACCGGTAGTTCGTCGGCATCTTCCAGCGAACCGTCGACGTACGCGTCGAACCAGTCCTGCAGGTCACTGCCGGCCTCGGCCTGCGGCAGGGTCCACAGCTGGGCCCAGATGCCGGTATCGGGCCGCTTCTGCAGCAGCACGCGCTGCTGCGGGTCGCGCAGCAGCAGGGCCACCGCTTCGCGCTCGGGCAGGGTCTTGCCGGGTTTCGGCGTGGGCAGTTCGGCGGTGCGGCCTTCGCGGCGAGCCACGCAGTCTTCCTGCATCGGGCAGATCACGCAGGCCGGCCTGGCGCGGCTGCACACGGTCGCGCCCAGATCCATCTGTGCCTGGGTGTAGTCGGCCATGCGCCCGGCGGGTACCTGCGCCACATGTGCTTCGGCCAGCGCCCAGAGTTGCTTCTCGATGGCCGGCAGGCCGGGAAAGCCCTCGATGCCGTGATAGCGGCTCAGCACGCGCTTGACGTTGCCATCGAGGATCGCGAACGGGTCGTTCCAGGCCTGGCTGAGGATGGCGCCAGCGGTGCTGCGGCCGATGCCGGGCAGGGCATGCAGCGCATCGAAATCGCGCGGCAGGTCGCCGTCGTGCAGTTCCACGCAGCGCTTGGCCGCAGCATGCAGGTTGCGTGCACGGGCGTAATAGCCCAGGCCGGCCCACTGCGCCATCACTTCGTCGTTGCTGGCGGCGGCCAGGTCGGGCAGGCTCGGGAAATGCTGCAGGAAACGCTGGAAATACGGGATGACCGTGGTCACCTGGGTCTGCTGCAGCATGATCTCCGACAGCCAGACCCGGTAGGGACTGCGCGGGTGCTGCCAGGGCAGGTCGTGGCGGCCGTGGTCGTCGAACCAGTGCAGCAGGTGGGCGACGAAGTCGTCTGCGGGGGCGGTTCCGGCGCTGGCGTGCGGCTGGCGGGGCATGGGTATTCCGGGGAAGGCAGCCACCCGTGGGGTGGCTCTACCAGATTTCAGTAGAGCCACGCCATGCGTGGCTGCACGGCGTATCAGGCGCCCAGCGCTTCAGGCAGCAGGGCGTCGACGAAGGCTTCCGGATCGAACACGCGCAGGTCTTCCGGGCGCTCGCCGATGCCGGCGAAGCGGATCGGAATGCCGAACTCGCGGGCCAGGGCGAAGACCACGCCGCCCTTGGCGGTGCCGTCCAGCTTGGTCACCACCAGGCCGGTCACCTTCACTGCGGCATTGAACTGACGCAGCTGCGACAGCGCGTTCTGGCCCGTGGTGCCGTCGATCACCATCAGCACTTCGTGCGGCGCGGTTTCGTCGATCTTGCCGAGCACGCGGCGGATCTTGCCCAGCTCGTTCATCAGGCCGGACTGGGTATGCAGGCGGCCAGCGGTGTCGGCAATCAGCACCGAGGTGCCGCGCGCCTTGCCGGCCTGCAGCGCGTCGTAGGCCACCGAAGCGGCGTCGGCGTTCTGCCCCTGGGCGACCACGGCCACGCCGTTGCGCTCGCCCCAGGCCTGCAGCTGGGCCACGGCCGCAGCACGGAAGGTATCGCCGGCAGCCAGCATCAGGCTGTGGCCCTCGTCCTTGAAGCGCTTGGCCAGCTTGCCGATGGTGGTGGTCTTGCCGACGCCGTTGACGCCGACGGTGAGCACCACGAAGGGCTTGGCGTTGCGGTCGATCACCAGCGGCTTGGCCACCGGCTGCAGGATCGCGATCAGCTCGCTGCGCAGTGCGGCCAGCAGGGCATTGGCATCGACGAACTCGCGCGACTTCATGCGCTTGCGCAGGCCCTCGACCAGGTCGGTGGTGGCGCCCACGCCGACGTCGGCGGTGATCAGTGCGGTTTCCAGTTCGTCCAGCAGGTCGTCGTCGAGCTTGGGATTGCGCGAGAACAGGCCGCCGAAGCTGCGGGCGATGACGCTGTTGCGCAGGCGCTCGCGCCAGCCGGGCTTGCCGGCCGGGGCCGGGGCGGCATCGACCAGCACCGGCAGATCAGCGGCGGGCGCGGCCGGAGCCTCGGCCGGGGTCACCGGCGCCAGCGGTGCGAGCACGGCGGCGGCAGCCAGGGCCTCGGCCTCGAAGTCCTCCGGGGCGATGACCCGTTCCTGCACCGGCGCTGCCGGTGCAGCGGCAACCGGCGGCTCGGGCGCGGCGACGGGCGCGGGCGCAGCGGCCTCGACGGTGGCCGGCGCGGCTACCGGTGCGGCGGGTGCCTCCTCGACCGGAGCGGCAGACGGGAACGCCGCCGCCAGCTCATCAGCCGAGTAATGCTGGGTCTTGGGCGCGTCCGTCGTGGCGGCGTCCTGGGGCTTCTTGCGGCGGAAAAAACTGAGCATTGGCAAAAGGCGCTGAAATCAGAGGGATATGCTACCACTCGGGCCTGTCGGCTCGATGTGGACTCAAGGTTGCGCGTGCGGGGCCGTTAACCGGTCCGAGGGGCTGCGCAGGGCAGCCCGGAGACCGCCGATGAACGTGATGGAGACTGCGCTGTCCGGAATGCGCGCGGCCCAGCAGGGCGTGCAGGTTGCCGCACACAACGTGGCCAACGCCGCCACCCCGGATGCCCAGCGGCTGCAACTGCAGCGCGCTGCGGCCGGGCAGGGCGGGGTAGAGGCGACGGTCGTTGCTGCCGACCCAGACCCCACCGCGCCATTGGGTGACCTGCTGGCGGCCAAGGCTGAAGTGGTGGCCTTCGCCGCCAACGCCGCGGTGATACGCCGCCAGGACCAGATGCTGGGCTCGCTGCTGGATCGGGAGGCCTGAGAAGCCCGCCCTGGTAGGTGTCAACCTTGGTTGACACGCATTTGGAGCGCCAACCAAGGTTGGCCCCTACCAGAGCATCGCCCGGTAGCGCCGGGCCATGCCCGGCGCCCCGCTGTCGATCAGGCCGACAGTTCCAGCAGCAGCTTGTTCAGGCGTGCCACGTAGGCGCCCGGGTCCTTCAGGCTGTCACCGGCGGCCAGCGCGGCCTGGTCGAACAGCACCCGGCCCAAGTCGTCGAAGCGCGCGCCGTCGGCTTCCGCATCGAGCTTGGCGATCAGCGGGTGGCCCGGGTTGATCTCCAGCACCGGCTTGCTGTCGGGCACCTTCTGGCCGCTGGCTTCCAGGATCTGGCGCATCTGCAGCCCCAGGTCCTGTTCGCCGATCGCCAGCACCGCCGGCGAATCGGTCAGGCGGTGCGAGACGCGCACTTCGGCCACGTCATCGCCCAGCACCGACTTCAGGCGCTCGACCAGGCCCTGCCTGTCCTTCGCCGCGGCTTCCTGTTCCTGCTTGTCGGCTTCGCTTTCCAGCGCGCCCAGGTCGAGGTCGCCGCGGGCGATGTCGACGAAGCCCTTGCCGTCGAAATCGGTCAGGTAGCCCATCAGCCACTCGTCGATGCGGTCGGTCAGCAGCAGCACTTCCACGCCCTTCTTGCGGAACACTTCCAGATGCGGGCTGTTGCGCACCTGGCTGTAGCTCTCGCCGGTCAGGTAGTAGATCTTGTCCTGGCCTTCGGCCATGCGGCCGATGTAATCGGCCAGCGACACGGTCTGCGCATCAGCCTCGCCACGGGTGGAGGCAAAACGCAGCAGGCCGGCCACCTTCTCGCGGTTGTTGTAGTCCTCGGCCGGGCCTTCCTTCAGCACCTGGCCGAATTCCTTCCAGAACGTGGCGTACTGCTCCGGCTTGTCGGCGGCCAGCTTCTCCAGCATGTCCAGCGAGCGCTTGGTCAGCGCTGCCTTCATCGAATCGATGACCGGGCCGGACTGCAGGATCTCGCGCGAGACGTTCAGCGACAGGTCGTTGGAATCGACCACGCCCTTGATGAAGCGCAGGTAGAGCGGCAGGAACTGCTCGGCCTGGTCCATCACGAACACGCGCTGCACGTACAGCTTCAGGCCCTTGGGCGCATCGCGGTGGTACAGGTCGAACGGCGCGCGGCCGGGCACGAACAGCAGCGAGGTGTACTCCAGCTTGCCTTCGACCTTGTTGTGGCTCCAGGCCAGCGGGTCGCTGTGGTCGTGCGCCACGTGCTTGTAGAACTCGGTGTACTCGGCGTCGCTGATCTCGGTGCGCGGGCGGGTCCACAGCGCGCTGGCGCGGTTGACGGTCTCCCATTCACCGGCAGCGCCTTCTTCGCCTTCCTTCGGCATCTGGATCGGCAGGCCGATGTGGTCGGAGTACTTCTTGAGGATGCTGCGCAGGCGCCAGCCATCGGCGAAATCATGCTCGCCGTCCTTCAGGTGCAGGACGATGCGGGTGCCGCGCTCGGCCTTGTCGACGGTGGCCACGTCGAAGTCGCCTTCGCCGCGCGAGGTCCAGCGCACGCCTTCGCCTGCAGCCAGGCCGGCGCGGCGCGAGGTCACTTCCACTTCGTCGGCGACGATGAAGGCGCTGTAGAAGCCGACGCCGAACTGGCCGATCAGCTGCGAATCCTTCTTCTGGTCGCCGGACAGCTGGCGCAGGAAATCGCCGGTGCCGGATTTTGCAATCGTGCCGAGGTGGGCGATGGCTTCGGCGCGGCTCATGCCGATGCCGTTGTCTTCGATGGTGATGGTGTGGGCGGCGGCGTCGAAGCTGACGCGCACGCGCAGCTCGCTGTCGCCTTCCAGCAGGGCGGGCTGGGTCAGGGCTTCGAAGCGCAGCTTGTCGGCGGCGTCGGCGGCATTGGAGACCAGCTCGCGGAGGAAGATTTCCTTGTTGGAGTACAGCGAGTGGATCATCAGCTGCAGCAGCTGCTTGACCTCGGTCTGGAAGCCAAGGGTTTCGGTCTGGGGGGTCTCGGTCATCGATAGGGCTCCGTGTGCAATGCCGCGCCAGCGCGTGCGGCCTGGCCAAGGGGTATGGCTGATTGTCCCGAAATCAAGGGGTTGGTCGGCAGGGCTTGCAGCCCTGCACCTGCAGAGGCAACAGCAACAGCAGCAGCGGCATTCCGTGGGATGGCGGGGCACTGTGGGTTCGCGGGGACGCCGTAAACCCATCCATGGGGGCTTGGTCGCCGCATCCATGCGGCTCACACCCCGCGAACCCACAGTGCCCCGCCTTCGACAGGTTCACGCGGCTGTTGGAACCTGCTGTTGGTGGGGGCCGACCGTTGGTCGGCACATCTGTCAGATATCGAATGAATTCATCCACGCATGGCGTGGATCTACTGGCAACGGCGGCTGTTGGTAGCTGTCGACCTTGATCGACACTATTTTTCCATAACACATCGATATCCAACCCAGTGCCGACCAACGGTCGGCACCCACCTGAGCAGAAAGCCGTTCCGACAGATCGCAGGAAACTGTCGAAGGCGGGGTGGGTCCGGTTGAGGGGGTGTGAGCGCCATGGATGGCGCGACCAAGCCCCCATGGATGGGTTTACGGCGTCCCCCTCAACCGGACCCACCTCGCCATGCCACGGAATGCCCGCTGTTGCTTCGGCTGTTGCTCTGGCCTCGGCGGGTGCCGGGCGCCGCCCGGCCGAACTACAATCCCGCTCATGGTGAATTTCTCGAACAACCTCCGCCGGGGCCGCCGGTGAGCGGCCGTGGTGGCAATGACGGCCAGGTCCGCATCATCGGCGGGCGCTGGCGCAATACCCGCCTGCCGGTGCCGACCCTGCCGGGCCTGCGGCCCAGCAGCGACCGCGTGCGCGAAACGCTGTTCAACTGGCTGATGCCCCGGCTGGGCGGGGCGCGGGTGCTGGATCTGTTCGCCGGCAGCGGCGCGCTGGGCCTGGAAGCCGTCTCCCGCGGTGCGGCGCACGCCACCCTGGTCGAGCGCGATCCCCAGCTCGGCCGCAACCTGTCGTCCGCCGTCGCCAAGCTGCAGGCCGCCGGGCAGGTCACCGTGGTCCAGGCCGATGCCCTGCGCTGGCTGCAGGGCGCGCAGGCGCAGCAGGCCGATCTGGTCTTCATCGACCCGCCGTTCGCCGATGGCCTCTGGCAGGACGTGCTGGCCCAGCTGCCACGCCACCTGGCCGCCGATGCCTGGCTGTACCTGGAATCGCCGGCCGGCCACGTGCCCGTGCTGCCGCCGGAATGGCTGCTGCACCGCGAGGGCGGCACCCGCGAGGTGCGCTTTGCCCTGTACCGCCGCGCCGCTGCTACACTTTGACTTCATCTGAACATCTGCATCCGCCCATGACCGTGGCCAACCGCCGCATTGCCGTCTACCCCGGCACGTTCGACCCCATCACCAACGGTCATATCGACCTGGTGAGCCGGGCCGCGCCGCTGTTCGAAAAGGTCGTGGTGGGCGTGGCGCAGAGCCCGTCCAAGGGCCCGGCGCTGCCGCTGGAGCAGCGCGTGCAGCTGGCCCGGGGTGCCCTGGGCCACCACAGCAATGTCGAAGTCATCGGCTTCGATACCCTGCTGGCCCATTTCGTACGTTCGGTCCAGGGCGGGGTGCTGCTGCGCGGCCTGCGCGCGGTGTCCGACTTCGAATACGAATTCCAGATGGCGAGCATGAACCGCCACCTGATCCCGGAGGTCGAGACCCTGTTCCTGACCCCGGCCGAGCAGCACAGCTTCATTTCGTCCTCGCTGGTCCGCGAGATCGCCCGCCTGGGTGGCGACGTGTCCGGTTTCGTGCCGGCCGCCGTGCTTGAGGCGCTGCGCAAGGTCCGCGAAGCGAAGTCGGCGCAGTCGTAAATCCTGCCCGCCGCGGCAGGGCCAGTAGTACCACGCACCCCCATTACGTAAACCACACGCACCACTCGGGAGGAAACCCATGAACACCACCATGCGCGCGATGCTGATCGCTTCGTTTGCCCTGGCCTTCACCGCCTGCAAGAAGGAAGAAGCGGCTCCGGTCGAAGACGCCAAGCAGGCCCTGGTCGCTCCGGCCAAGGAAGACGATGCAGGCTGGAAGAAGTACCTGCAGGAAGTGGCGATCCAGAACATGGGCACCATCACCAACAGCCCGTTCCTGTATTACCTCTCGCCGGAATCGGACCCGGACTTCCAGGCCAAGTACGAGCGCCAGACCGAGAGCGCGACCCAGGCCGTGGCCCGTGGCGTGCAGCCGGGCAACATGCTGGCCTTCGGTTCGTCGGCCTCCGGCAAGATGGCTGACATGATCCAGGCCGTGTTCAAGGACGTCTCGCCGGATTCGATGAAGGGCGTGCGCGTCGTCTTCATCGGCCAGTCCGCAGACAACGCCCGCGTGCAGGCTGTCGTGCAGCCGACCGGCGCCGAGTACATTTTCGTCGAAGCCAAGTAAGACCGTGCCATGGCGGCCATGCTCCGGCATGGCCCGGGCGGCGCTCCGCAAGGATGCCGCTGATGACCTGACCGGCCCGCGCGCCCGCGCAGGCCGGTCCTTGTCCCAAGGCGCGGGCGAGGAGTATCGCCATGTCGCTGAAAATCAACGAGCTCTGCGTCAACTGTGACGTCTGTGAGCCGGCCTGCCCGAACCAGGCCATTTCGATGGGTGAAACCATCTACCTGATCGACCCTGCGCGCTGCACCGAATGCGTGGGTCACTTCGACGAACCACAGTGCGTGGTCGTCTGCCCGGTCGAATGCATCGACCCGGACCCGGAGATCGTGGAAACGGAAGTCCAGCTGCTGGCCAAGTTGCGCCGACTGCAGCACGATCACCCCGAACTCTATGCGGAGCCCCCATCCGAATGAAGACGCTGATCGTCCGTCCCCTGCTGCTGCTCGGCCTGGTGCTGAGCCCGCTGGCCTGGGCTGAAACCACCGCCCGTGCCGAGCGCCCCGATGGCGCGGCCATTGCCAGCGGTCATGCGCTGGCGACCCAGGCGGGCATCGACATCCTGGCGCAGGGCGGCAATGCCTTCGATGCGGCCGTGGCGGTGTCCTCCACCCTGGCCGTGGTCGAGCCGATCAGCTCGGGCCTGGGCGGCGGCGGCTTCTTCCTGCTGCACGATGCGGCCACCGGCAAGGACATCATGCTGGATGCGCGCGAGACCGCCCCGACGGCCGCGACCCCGCAGGCGTTCCTGGACAAGCAGGGCAACCTGGACCGCGACCGTTCGGTCAACGGCCCGTGGTCGGCCGGTATCCCGGGCCTGCCCGCCGCCCTGGTGGAACTGTCGGCCAAGCACGGCAAGCTGCCGCTGTCGGCCTCGCTGCAGCCGGCCATCCGCATTGCCCGCGAGGGCTTCCCGGTCTATGACCGCATGGCCAAGGGCTACGCCTCGCGCCGTGAGGTGATGGAACGCTTCCCCGGTACGCGCGAGGTCTACCTGCGCAACGGCAAGCCGATCGCCACCGGCGATCTGTTCAAGCAGCCGGAGCTGGCGCAGACCCTGGAGCGCCTGGCCGCAGGTGGCCGTGATGGCTTCTACAAGGGCCAGACCGGCAAGCTGCTGCTGGAAGGCGTGAAGCAGGCCGGCGGCAAGTGGACGGCCGACGAGCTGGCCGGCTACCAGGTCAAGCTGCGCGAACCGATCGTGTTCGACTACAACGGCTGGAAGATCACCACCGCGCCGCCGCCGTCGTCCGGTGGCATCGCCCTGGCCAGCATGCTGCAGATCCTTGAAGGCTGGGACATCAAGCAGATGGATGCGGCCCACCGTACCCACCTGGTGGTGGAAGCCATGCGCCGCGCCTACCGCGACCGCACCTTCTTCCTGGGCGATCCGGACTTCGTGCAGATCCCGCAGAAAGTGCTGACCAGCAAGGACTACGCGCAGGGCCTGCGGGCCACGATCCACCCGGAAAAGGCCACCCCGAGCGACCTGCTGTCGGGCAACCCGACCCCGCTGGAAGATGACGAGACCACGCATTTCTCGATCATCGACCGCGATGGCAACCGCGTCGGCGCCACCCAGACCGTCAACCTGCTGTACGGCTCGGGCCTGATTCCCAAGGGCACCGGCGTGCTGCTGAACAACGAGATGGACGACTTCGCGCTGAAGCCGGGTACCCCCAACGCCTTCGGCGTGATGGGTTACGAGGCCAACGCGCCGAAGCCGGGCAAGCGCATGCTCAGCTCGATGACGCCCACCTTCATGGAGAACGCCGACAAGGTGGTGGTGCTGGGCACCCCCGGTGGCAGCCGCATCATCACCATGGTGCTGCTGGGCATCCTCGGCTATGACGCCGGCCTGGATGCACAGCAGGTGGCCGCCCTGCCGCGCTACCACCACCAGTGGCTGCCGGACCTGATCGAGGCCGAGAGCGATGCCTTCGACGCAGGCACCGTGAAGCAGCTGCAGGCGATGGGCCACAAGATCGACCTGCCGGGCGACGTCGCCGCTGGCGGCCGCGGCTCCAGCCACGTCTGGGGCAACCTGCAGACGGTGGAGTGGGACCGCAAGGCCAACAAGCTCTACGGTGGCAGCGATCCGCGCAACCCGGTGGGCAGCGCCCAGGTCGTGCCGGCACACTGATGTGGCGGTAGCGCCGGGCCATGCCCGGCGAAGCAGAAATCACCAGGCCCCGCCACCCAGCGGGGTTCTGCATTTTGCGGCTAGCGATTATTTAACGGGGTGCCCTCGATAATTGCCGAATGAAACTATGGTCGATTCGTGGGAACTCGCAGCGCCTGGATGGCGGCGCGATGTTCGGCAACGCGCCGCGTGCGGTGTGGGAAAAGTGGGCGGCACCGGACGAGCTCAATCGCATCGAGCTGGCGTGCCGTGCGCTGCTGGCCAGCCCGCTGGATGGCAAGACCGTGCTCTTCGAGACCGGCATCGGTGCGTTCTTCGATCCCCGCATGCGTGACCGCTATGGCGTGCAGGAAAGCCAGCACGTGCTGATCGATTCGCTGCGCGAGGCGGGTTTCGAGCACGAGGACATCGACGTGGTGGTGCTCAGCCACCTGCATTTCGACCACGCGGGCGGCCTGCTGGCGGCATGGAGCGAAGGGCGCGGGCCGGAGCTGCTGTTTCCCAACGCGACCTTCGTGGTCGGTGCGCAGCACTGGCAGCGGGCGCTGCAGCCGCATCCGCGCGACCGCGCCAGCTTCATTCCGGAGCTGCCGGGCCTGCTGCAGGCCAGTGGGCGCCTGGAAGTGGTCGATGGCGAGTATTCGCAGGCGCTGGGCAACAGCGTGCGCTTCAGCTACAGCGATGGGCATACGCCGGGCCTGATGCTGGCCGAGATCGTGGGCCATGCGCATGCCGGCGAGGATGCGCATGGTGGCGTGGTGTTCTGCGCCGACCTGATCCCGGGGCGCTCGTGGGTGCACGTGCCGATCACCATGGGCTACGACCGTAATGCCGAGCTGCTGATCGACGAGAAGCGGCGCTTCCTGGAAGACAAGCTGGCGCGCAACGTGCATCTGTTCTTCACCCATGACCCGCAGGTGGCGCTGGCGCAGCTGGGGCGGGATGAGAAGGGGCGTTTCGTGACCCTGCATGAGCAGGGGGAGCTGAAGGCGCGCGCGCTGGGGTGAGGGGTGTTCGTTTGGCAGGGCTTGCAGCCCTGCACCTGCGGTAGTGCCGGCCGCTGGCCGGCACCCTCAACAGCAAAAGCGGGCATTCCGTGGGTTGGCGGGGCGGTGTGGGTGGTCAGGACACGCCGTAAACCCATCCATGGGGGCTCGATGGCGCCATCCATGGCGCCAACGGTCCTGCCCACCCACACCGCCCCACCTCTGACAGTTGGCCGGTGGCTGTTGGTGGGTGCCGACCGTTGGTCGGCACATCTGTCAGATATCGATTTTCAAATGGGGTCGGATCCCGTTGCTTCGCAACGGGCTCTGACCCCGCTCGGGTGAAGTCGATGGACTCTCTTACGAGGCTTTCAGGCAGCTGCTCATGAAGGTCTTGCGGGCGTCGCCGGCGAGTTTCTTCGTCGCGGCATCGGCGTTGCACTGCTTCATGCGCTCCTGCGGGGTGGCGGCCTTGGTTTCGGTGGCGTGGCCGCTCAGGCAGGCGCTCTGCGCGGTCTTGTAGGCGTCGCCCTTCAGCCCTTTGTTCTTGGCCGAGCAGTCAGCCATGCGCTGCTGTTGCGGGGTGGCGGCGGTGGCGGCCAGGGGCAGGCCGATCAGCAGGGCGGCGGCCAGCAGGAACGAGGCGTTCATGGCATCTCCAGGGCGAGCGGTGCGGGTGCGCGGAGCATTCGCCTGCTGGCTGGAAAACGACGTGAAGATCCGCGATCGTCCCGGTAACGCTTGCCTGGGCGGGGCGATCGGCGTATCGGTGGGCATCCGACCGTTCGCACAGGAGTACGCCCATGACTGCCGATGCCGACCAGCATCCGGACACCGACCTGGTCATCAGCCGCGTGCTGGCCGCGCCGCGGGCGGCCTTGTGGCGGGCGTGGACCGAGCCTGAGCTGCTGCGGCAGTGGTGGTGCCCGCGGCCGTGGACCACTGAAGTGCGCGCGTTCGAACTGCGCGCGGGTGGGGCATTCCACACCTTCATGCAAGGCCCCGAGGGCGGCAGCAGCGATAACCCCGGGTGTTTCGTCGAGGTGGTGCCGCAGCAGCGCCTGGTGTTCACCTCGATGCTGGGCGGTGGCTGGCGCCCGCAGACGCCGTGGCTGGGCTTCACCGCCATCATCACCCTGGCAGACGAAGGGCAGGGCTGCCGCTACACCGCGCAGGTGATGCACCCGGACAAGACAGTCCGTGACCAACACGAACAGATGGGATTCTTTGAGGGCTGGAACATGGCCATCGACCAGCTGGAAGCGCTGGCGGCCGGGTTGTAGCTTGGCCGGGGTCGGAGCCCTTTCTGCGAAAGGGATCCGACCCCGGGGTCAGATCCCTTTGCACGGGCAAAGGGCTCTGACCCCTTGAACCGGATCACACCACGCGGGTACCGAAGATGCGGTCGCCGGCATCGCCCAGGCCCGGCAGGATGTAACCCTTGTCGTTGAGCTGGGCATCGATGGCCGCGGTGTAGATCTCCACGTCCGGATGCGCGGCCTTGACCGCTTCGATGCCTTCCGGCGCCGCGACCAGGAAGATGCCCTTGATGCGGCGCGCGCCGGCGCGCTTGAGCATGTCGATGGTGGCGATCAGGGTGCCGCCGGTGGCCAGCATCGGGTCCAGGATCAGCGCGTCGCGCTCTTCCAGGCGGCCGGTCAGGCGCTCGAAATAGGGCACCGGCTGCAGGGTTTCCTCATCGCGCTGCAGGCCGACCACGCTCACGCGCGCAGCCGGGATCAGCGACAGCACGCCGCTGAGCATGCCCAGGCCGGCACGCAGGATCGGCACCACGGTGATCTTGGCACCGGCGATGCGCTGCACGGTGACCGGGCCGGCCCAGCCGGGCAGGGTGTGCGGCTCGGTCTCCAGGTCGGCGGTGGCCTCGTAGGCCAGCAGCGTGCCCAGTTCGTTGGCCAGCTCGCGGAAATCCTTGGTGCTGAGCGCGGCGTTGCGCATCAGGCCGATCTTGTGCTGCACCAGCGGGTGGCGCACTTCGACGATCTTCATGGTCGGGAAGGGGAATGGAGAGAGGCCCCCATTTTGCCGGATCGGCGCTGCGAAGCCCACGCCGCATGCAATGAATGTGCTGAACAGTGTCACCGCCATGCAATCTTGCGGACATACCGTGCAGACCCATTCTTCACAGGTATGGGACTCCACCGTGCACATCAAGACTCCGCTGGCCATGGCCATCACCGTGACCCTGGCGCTGGGGGCCGCAGCACCGCTGCAGGCCGCCGGGCAGCAGGCCTTGGCCGCCACCGGCGCGGTTGCCGCCGATGCCGTCGACCTGGACCGCATCGAAGTGCGCGCCCAGCTCGAATCGCAGATCCGCGCGGTCGACCTCAAGCGCAGCAGCGACGCCATCGAAGACGCCGTGTCCTCCGATGCCCTGGGCCAGTACCCGGACAAGAACGTCGCCGAATCGCTGCAGCGCCTGCCGGGCATCAGCGTGACCCGCGACCAGGGCGAAGGCCGTTTCGTGGTCATCCGCGGCCTGGATGCCAACCTCAACAGCGTCAGCATCGATGGCATCGCCGTGGGTACCCCGGAAGATTCCAGTCGTGCTGCACCGCTGGACGTCATTCCCTCCGATTCGACCGAGCGCCTGCGCGTGGTCAAGTCGCCCACCCCGGACATGCCCGGTGATGCCATCGGCGGCGCGGTGCTGGTTGAATCGGCCTCGGCCTTCGACCGCGACGGCCGCAGCCTGCGTGGCAAGATCGAAGCCAGCCACCAGCAGCTGTCCGGCGAGACCAGTCCGAAGGCCTCGTTCAACTACAGCGAAGTGTTCGCCGACACCTTCGGCGTGGCGCTGGGCGTGAACTACCAGAACCGCAAGTTCGAGTCGGAAAACACTGAAGTCGAGTACGACGGTGAGAAGGATGCCGCTCCGGGCGATGTCACCGCGATCAACCTGCAGAACCGCAAGTACGAGATCGAGCGCAAGCGCATCGGTGCCAACCTCAACATGGACTGGCGCCCGGACGAGGACAGCAAGTACTACCTGCGCACCCTGTACAGCCAGTTCGACGATGCCGAAACGCGCCAGCGCGTGATCTACAACTTCGACGACGCCGACATGGTCGCCACCGGCACCGACCAGTTCCGCCTGGACGACCTGCCGTCGGATGCGATCCAGAAGCGCATGCGCTACCGCACCAAGAAGGAAAACACCTTTGCTGCCAGCCTGGGCGGCGAGAACAAGCTGACCAACGCGGTGGTCGATTACAAGATCGGTTACACCCGTACCGAAGAGCGCGTCAACGATGAGATGGAGGCGCGCTTCGAACTGGATGCCGACGACATGTCCGGCACCCTGGATCAGCGCAGCCGCCTGCCGACCTACACGCTCAGCAGCAACGACTGGATGGACAACGCGAACTACGCGTTCGACCGCTTCGTGATCTCGCCCAAGCAGGTCAACGACGAAGAGCGCAGCGCGCAGGTCAACGTGCGCTTCGACGGCGACAGCAGCAGCATCAAGTTCGGCCTGCTGGGCCGCTGGCGCGACCGTGATGTCAACGTGGACGAAAGCGAGCTGCGCCGCGGCCCGGACATCGACCTGACCACCTGGACCGCCGCCGACCCGGAACACCGCCACGGCGTGATGGGGCAGGGCATGAGCTCGGCGGCCATGCGCCGCTACTGGGCGCAGAATGGCAGCCGTTACACCGCCCGCCCGCAGGACGTTGCCGGCAACGCCGCCACCTCGCTGGAAGAGGACTACACCGCCAGCGAAGACATCTTCGCCAGCTACGCGATGGGCACCTGGGACATCGGTGCGCTGCGCATCATCGGTGGCGTGCGCGTGGAAAACACCCGCTTCAAGGCCACGGGCAATAGTGTCGAGCTGGACGACGATGACGGCTACACCGTCAACCCGGTGCAGGCCAACCGCAGCTACACCAACGTGCTGCCGGGCCTGCACCTGCGCTACGACGCGGCCGACGACTGGGTGCTGCGCGCCTCGGCCAACAAGACGGTCTCGCGCCCGTCCTTCGGTGACATCTCGCCGCGCCGCGCGCTGAACGCCGGTGACGAAGAGCTGCGCCTGGGCAACCCGCAGCTGGATCCCTACGAATCGAAGAACATCGACCTGTCGGTCGAGAAGTACATCGGCACCACCGGCATCGTCTCGCTGGGCCTGTTCCACAAGTCCATTGACGGCTACATCGTGGAGACCGTGAGCCAGAATGATCCGGCCTACGACGGCCTCGACGTGACCCGCCCGATCAATGGCCGCAAGGCCACCGTGCGCGGTGCCGAGTTCAATTGGCAGCAGCAGCTGGCATTCCTGCCCGGCGCGCTGGACGGCCTGCTGGTCGGTGCCAGCGGCACCTGGCTGGATACCAGGTTCGATGCAGGCATCGACGGCCGCGAGGGCGAGGACTTCATGCTGCCGCGCGCTTCCAAGCACGTGTACAGCGCGCACATCGGCTACGAGAAGTACGGCCTGAGCACGCGCCTGGCCGCGGTCTACCGCAGCGAGTACCTGGACACCGTTGGTGCGGGCCGCGCGTTCGACATCTACGTCGCGCCCAACACCCAGCTCGACTTCTCGCTGGATTACAAGTTCACCCCGCGCATCAGCATGTACTTCGAAGCGCAGAACCTGCTCGACAAGCCGCTGGAGCTGTACCAGGGCACCCGTTCGCGCACCCTGCAGATGGAAGAGTACGGCCGCACCTACGCCATCGGCCTGAAGGTGGCCCTGTGATGGCGCGTGGCATGACCCTGCTGGCCGCCGCGATGGCTGCCTGCCTTGCCGCCGGCTGCACGCCTGCGGAGGCTCCGGCCGGTGCCGATACCGACGCCGCCGCGAAGGCACCGGCTGAGGCCGCGCGCTCGGTGTCGACCATCGCCGAGGCGTTCCTCAGCCCGATGACCCCGGACGACAACATCGACTCGCCCGCTGCGTGGAAGGCGCCGGACGGCAAGACCTGGCTGATCGCCACCGCCAAGGCCACCGACAAGCTGGTGGTGTACGACGGCAGCAACGGCCAGCACCTGCGTGACGTCGGCACCGCCGGCACCGCGCTGGGCCAGTTCGACCGCCCCAACGGCATCTCGGTGACCGACGACCTGCTGTGGATCGTCGAACGTGACAACCATCGCGTGCAGGTGTTCTCGCTGCCCGATTTCACCCCGCTGGCGGTGTTCGGTGCCGACGACCTGCGCAAGCCGTATGGCCTGTGGGTCGACCGCCGTGCCGATGGCTACAGCGTGTACGTCACCGATTCGTGGGACAACGGCGAGGATGCACAGGGCAAGGACATCCTGCCGCCGCTGGCCGAGCTGGACAAGCGCGTGCGCCAGTACCACGTCACCCGCGATGGCGCCAAGGTTCAAGCGACCCTGGCGGCCAGC
This sequence comes from Stenotrophomonas sp. ZAC14A_NAIMI4_1, assembly GCF_003086915.1. Lineage (NCBI taxonomy): Bacteria > Pseudomonadati > Pseudomonadota > Gammaproteobacteria > Lysobacterales > Lysobacteraceae > Stenotrophomonas > Stenotrophomonas sp. ZAC14A_NAIMI4_1. Next base: position 2,888,936 of record NZ_CP026002.1, on the reverse strand, counting down.
ATCGGCGATACCAGCGAGGCCGGCGCACTGCGCGTGGTCGAGTCGATCTGGGGCGACCCGGCCAACGATCGCCTGCTGATCGCCGAGGAAGACGAAAGCTACGCCAGCGAGTTCAAGGTCTACACGCTGGCTGGCCGTTTCACCGGCACCACCTTTGGCCGCGATGTGTTCAAGGCGCAGGCCGAAGGCGTGATGCTGCGCACCTGCGGCAAGGACGGCTGGTGGATTACCACCGAGCAGGGCAAGCAGCGCAGCGTGTTCCACCTGTTCGACCGCCATACGTTGAAGCCGGTGGGTGCCTTCCAGGGCAATACCGTGGCCAACACCGATGGCATCTGGATGATGCAGCAGCCGAGCCCGCGCTTCCCGCATGGCGCGCTGTATGCCGTGCATGACGACCAGGGCGTGGTCGCCTTCGACTGGGAGGCCATCGCCAAACAGCTGTCGCTGCCGCTGGAGTGTGGCGCATGAGCCGTCGTTGCATGAATGCCCTCGCGCTGGGCCTGCTGCTGGCGGTTCCTGCGCTGGGCTTTGCCGCCGCCGAACCGAATACCCAGGTGCCGGTGGGCAGCCATCACTATGCGGCCACCACCGTGCCCGACCGCATCGTCGCCTCGCCGTCGGTCGACCCCAGCCAGGGCTTCGCCGTGGCCTGGCGTACCGATGGCAGCGTGCAGGCGCCGCTGCTGGAAATCGCTCTGGCCGGTGATTCGCCGGCCATCGAGGGCATCCGCCAGGTGCGCGCGAAGACCCAGGAACTGAAGACCGAGAACGGCGTATCGCACCACCATCGCGCCGAAGTCGAGGGCCTTACGCCGGACACCCTGTATGTGTACCGCGTGCAGGGCAATGGCAGCTGGAGTGCCTGGAACCAGCTGCGCACGCTGGGCAAGGCCGGCGAGCCGCTGACCCTGCTGTACTTCGGCGATACCCAGAACAAGAACCTCAGCCATGTCAGCCGCGTCGTTCGTGCCGCGCAGAAGACCGCACCGGAGGCACGCATGAGCCTGTTCGCCGGTGATCTGGTCAGCGGTGGCGACGGCGCCGATGACAGCGAGTGGGGCGAGTGGTTCACCGCTACCAGCTGGCTGGCGCAGGAAACCCTGGTGGCCCCGGCCATCGGCAACCACGAGTACTTCGAAGAGTTCGAGGACACCCCGCAGGAACGCCGCGTGCTGGGCAAGCACTGGCCGGTGACGTTCGCGCTGCCGGGCAACGGCGCCGCCGCCGCGGCCAGCAGCACCTACTGGTTCGACGTGCAGGACGTGCGCGTGGCCGTGCTCGATGGCACGTCCGCACTCGACCTGGGTACGGCCAAGGCGCAGGCGCAGTGGCTGGACAAGGTGCTGGCCAACAACCCGCACCCGTGGACCATCGTGCTGCTGCACCAGCCGTTCTATTCGCCGCGCGAAGGCCGCGAGAACGCGGCGCTCCGCGACGTGCTGCTGCCGGTGATCCGCCGCCACAACGTCGACCTGGTGCTGCAGGGCCACGACCACACCTACGGCCGCCGCGGCGAAGGGCAGGCCGCCACGCCGCAGTACGTGGTGACGGTGGCCGGCCCGAAGCAGTACCGCCTGTCCGACGAGGCACGCCGGACGATGGACCCGGTGGCCGAGGACACCCAGCTGTTCCAGGTGCTGAAGATCGACCCGCAGCACCTGCGCTACGAAGCCCGCACCGTCACCGGCCGGTTGTACGATGCCTTCGAGCTGCGCCGCGACGCCGCTGGCGGCAAGCAGCGGGTGGAACTGCGCGAAGATCGCATCGCCCCGCGCGACTGCCCGCGTGCGCAGACCGCCAAGGGCCGTGCCGACCGTTGCTGGGAATGAGGAGTGACCGCATGAATGCATCTCGACGCATCGCCCCGCTGGCCGCCTTGGGCGCAGCCCTGCTGCTGGTGGCCGGTGCCGTGACCGCCGCCGACAGCGTGCTGCACCCGTTCCTGGCGGCGCAGCCGAAGCAGGCCCCGGCCGAAGTGAACCTGGCGGTGGAGATCCCGGCCGGCAGCTTCACCAAGTACGAGATCAAGGAAGACGGCCTGGTGCATGTGGATCGCTTCCAGTCGATGCCGGTGGCCTATCCGGCCAACTATGGCTCGATGCCGCGCACGCTGGCCGGTGACAACGATCCGCTGGATGCGCTGGTGTTGACCCGCGAACCGCTGCACCCCGGCGTGATCGTGCGCTTCCGTCCGATCGGCTACCTGAAGATGATCGATGGCGGCGAGCACGACGAGAAGGTGATCGGCGTGCCCACCGACAAGGTCGACCCGACCTACGCCAACATCCGCGACCTGTCCGATCTGCCTGAGATCGAACGGCAGCGCATCGAAGCGTTCTTCCGGGTCTACAAGGACCTGCCGGCCGGCCGCAACCCGGTGCAGCTCAACGGCTGGGGCAATGCCGCTGAGGCCCGCGCGCTGATCAGCGAGGCGATGAAGCGCTTCGAAAAGTAGATCCACGCCATGCGTGGATTCAGCCCAGTAACGTCTCGATGAACGACTCGGCCTGCAGGCGGTCGCCCAGCACCCGGGCCACCGCCTGCACGGCCGCTTCCTGGTGCTCGGCGCGGATGCCGCCGTCGTCGTCATCGTTGTAGAGATCGTCGCCGGCCTCCATATACGCCGTGCCGGCCGCCGCCAGCGCTGCCATCAGGGTCGGCACATCCGTGGCGATCTCACCGGCCTCCAGCAGACCGGCGCCGTGGTGGCTGAACAACACGCGGCCGTCATCCAGGTCGAGGATGAACGGATCGGCGCCGCGATCGGCAATCACCAGCCAGTTCGACGGCCAGCTGTCGATCGGCTCGCCGCTGATGCCGTTCCAGCGATACCCCGCCTGGTGGCGCCACAGACGCTGCAGCGGCGGCACCCACACCTCAAGACCGGGAATGGTGATGCCGGCATGGCCGACCTTGGTATTGATCTCGCGCCCCAGCGGCCCGACCTGCGCGTAGAAACGCGCCAGCTCTGGCGGCAGCGGGAAGGGACCGTCCCAGTCCTGTCCGTCCTGGGCCTGCAACGGGCCGAAACGGGCGAAGGCAGCGTGCAGGTCATCCATGGCGTCGTTGTTCCGGTAACGGGCCCGGCAGCCTAGCAGATGGTCCTGCGTGCAATGCCTTCACCGCCGCTGGCTATCATGTGCGCCATCCAGAACGAAGGCGATGCACGTGTCGGTAGCGTTGGTGTGGTTCCGCCGCGATCTGCGGCTGCAGGAAAATCCGGCCCTGCAGGCCGCGCTCGATGCCGGCCACGAGGTGGTGCCGGTCTACATCCATGCGCCGCAGGAAGAGGGCGAATGGGTGCCTGGCGCAGCGTCGGATGCCTGGCGCCATCGCTCGCTGGCGGCGCTGGATGCCGACCTGCGCGCGCGCGGTTCGGCCCTGGTGCTGCGCAGCGGCGACAGCCTGGACACGCTGAAGGCGCTGATCGAAGAGACCGGCGCCGAGGCGGTGTACTGGAACCGCAAGTACGAGCCGGCCACCCAGCCGCGCGACGCCAGCATCAAGCGCACCCTGCGCGAGCAGGGCGTTGATGCGCAGAGCTGCAACGGCAGCCTGCTGTTCGAGCCGTGGGATGTCGCCACCCAGCAGGGGCAGCCGTACAAGGTGTTCACCCCCTACTGGCGCAACGTGCTCAGCCACTGGCGCCTGCCTGCGCTGCAACCCGCGCCGAAGAAGCTGGCATCGCACGGCGTCGCCAGCCTCGCGCTGGAGGAACTGCAGCTGGCGCCGGCGCTGGACTGGGACACCGGCTTCTGGGAGCACTGGCAGCCCGGCGAAGCGGGTGCGCTGGAGGCGTTGTCGGTGTTCGAGGATGGTGCCCTGCGCGGGTACCGCGAGCAGCGTGACCTGCCGGACCGTGTAGGCACCTCGCGGATGTCGCCGCACCTGCATTTTGGTGAGATCGCACCGTGGCGCATCGCCCATGCGCTGGAAGGCCTGCGCAGTGCCGGCACCGATGCCGATATCGACGGCTACCTGCGCCAGCTCGGCTGGCGTGATTTCGCCTATCACCTGCTGCACCACTTCCCGAAGACGCCGAACGAGAACCTCAACCCGCGCTTTGATCGCTTCCCCTGGGCCAACCCCAGTGGCGCGCAGCTGCGCGACTGGCAGCGTGGCAACACCGGCGTGCCGATCGTTGATGCCGGCCTGCGCGAGCTGTGGCATACCGGTTACATGCACAACCGGGTGCGGATGATCGTTGCGAGCTACCTGTGCAAGCACCTGCGCGCGCACTGGCTGCACGGCGCGCGCTGGTTCTGGGACACGCTGGTCGATGCCGACCTGGCCAACAATACGATGGGCTGGCAGTGGGTGGCGGGCACCGGGGCCGACGCGGCGCCGTATTTCCGCGTGTTCAATCCGGTTACCCAGGCTGAGAAGTTCGATCCGCAGGCCCGTTACATCACCCGCTGGGTGCCGGAACTGGCGGCGCTGCCGGTCAAGGCGCGCTTCGCGCCGTGGCAGCATCCGCTGCTGCTTGCCGACAAGGCGCCGGGCTACCCGCGCACCCCGCTGGTGGACCTGGCTGCAGGCCGCGACGCCGCGCTGGCGGCCTACCGGAGCACGGGCGGCGCGTAAAGGCCGCCGATGAAGGCCGGCTCAGAAAGCTGAATGCAGCACGTCCGGCCTTCACATCCATCATCCCGGCATCGCGCCGGGCTGTATATCCTCCGGGTCGTTCGCACGCCGCACCGGCCGGCATCCAAGGAGACCACCATGATCCGCAACACCACCCGCAACGTCGCCCTGGCCCTGATGACCGCTGCCGCGCTGACGGCGTGCGCCACCGGCGGCTCCTATGTGCAGAGTGACCAGTACGGCAACCCGACCGAACAGCAGAACCGCACCGGTCGTGGCGCCCTGATCGGTACCGCCGTCGGCGTGGCCGCTGGCCTGCTGAGCGGCAACAGTGCCACCGAACGTCGCCAGCACGCACTGGTCGGCGCCGGCATCGGCGCGCTGAGTGGCGCGGCCATCGGCAACTACCAGGATCGCCAGGAGCGCGCCCTGCGTGAGCGCACCGCCAACACCGGCATTGACGTGCAGCGCCAGGGCGACAACATCACCCTGAACCTGCCGGACGGCATCACCTTCGATTTCGGCAAGTCGGCGCTGAAGCCGCAGTTCTACGGCTCGCTCAACGGTGTTGCCAGCACGCTGAACGAGTACAACCAGACCATGATCGAAGTGGTCGGCCACACCGACAGCATCGGCAGCGACGCGGTGAACAACCGCCTGTCGAAGGAGCGCGCGGATTCGGTGGCCCAGTATCTGGTCGGCCAGGGCGTGCAGCAGGTGCGCATTGAAACCCTGGGCGCCGGCAAGGCCTATCCGATTGCCGACAACAGCACCGACGCCGGCCGCGCGCAGAATCGTCGCGTGGAAATCCGTGTGATTCCGCTCAAGCAGTAACGCGCAGCGTTACTGCTGTTCCGGCACCGCCGGAACAAAAATGCCGCCCTTGCAGGCGGCATTTTTTGTAGGTGCCGAGCCTTGCTCTGCACGCTCTGGCCTTTGTAGAGTCGAGCCATGCTCGACTCCGTAAAAGCAGTCGAGCATGGCTCGACTCTACAAAAAGCGGTCGAGCAAGCTCGACCACTACAAGAGCGTCTACACATCACCCCGCTGCCGTCGGCCGCACCACGATCTCGTTCACGTCCACGTCGCCCGGCTGCTCGATCGCGAACCGCACTGCGCGGCCGATCGCATCAGGCTGCAGCGCGATGGCGCGGTACTGCACCATCGCCTCCGCGGCGACCGGGTCGGTGATGGTGTCGGCCAGCTCGCTTTCCACCACGCCCGGGTGGATGCAGGTCACCCGCAGGTCGCGATGCTCCTGGCGCAGGCCCTCGGAGATCGCGCGCACGGCGTACTTGGTCGCGCAGTACACCGCTGCCGTCGGCACCACCGACAGCGCACCGATCGAGGCGATGTTGATGATCTGGCCCTGGCCACGCGCCTGCATGTGCGGCAGCACGGCGGCGATGCCGTGCAGCACGCCGCGGATGTTGACGTCGATCATCCGGTCCCACTCGTCCACCTTCAGCGAGGCCATCGGCGAGAGCGGCATGACGCCGGCGTTGTTGACGATCACGTCGATACTGCCGAACTCCGCCAGCGCCATCGCAGCGAACGCTTCGACCTGCGCGCGCTGGGTCACGTCCAGCGCCTGCACCCGCACCTGCGCACCTTGTCCGCGCAGTTCGTCGGCGAGTGCCTGCAGCCGGTCGAGGCGGCGTGCGCCGAGCACAAGGCGCGCGCCCGGCTGGGCCAGTGCGCGGGCGATGCCGGCACCGATGCCACTGGATGCGCCGGTGATGAGGATGGTTCGGGAAAGGCTCATGGCAGGACTCCTGGACGGGGAAAGGGTCGGTCTGGACCCGGTGCCGCCACGGTAGATCCCCCACGTTGTCGCGATAAGATGCCTATTGCCGATCAGCCTGTTAAGGACTGCTAACCAATGTCCGTCGATCTCAATGCCCTTGCGGTGTTCCAGCGGGTGGCCGAATGCCGCAGCTTCACCGGGGCCGCCGAGCAGCTGGGCGTGACCCGTTCTGCGGTCAGCCAGACGATCAGCAAGCTGGAACAGGCGCTGGGCATCGCCCTGGTCCTGCGCACCACGCGCAGCGTCAACCTGACCGATGCAGGGCAGGCGCTGCTGTCCTCGGTGCGGCCGGCGCTGGCAGAACTGGATACCGCGCTGGAGGCGACCCAGCGGCGCCAGGCTGCCGTATCCGGGCAACTGCGGCTCGCGGTGTCCTCCATCGCAGAAGCCTTTCTGGGCGGGCCGATGCTGGCCAGCTTCGCGGCGCGGCATCCGGCGCTGCAGCTGGACATCACGGTGAGCGACGAGGAATTCGACATCGTCGGTGCGGGCTTCGATGCCGGCGTGCGCCTGGGCGAAGTCATCGCCCAGGACATGGTGGCGGTACCGGTGTCGGCACGGCAGCGGCAGCTGGTGGTGTGCGCGCCGGCATACCGCGATCAGCATGCGCTGCCCACGCATCCGCGCGAGCTGGCCGATCATCGCTGCATCGGTTGGCGCAGTGCGCCGGGCAAGGCGCCGTATCGCTGGGAATTCGAAGAGCGCGGACGGGAGTTCAGTGTCGATGTGCAGCCGGAAATCACCAGCAACGACATGGGCGTGATGGCGCGCCTGGCGGTGGCCGGCGCGGGCATCGCCATCGGCATGGAAGAGACCTGGCGGCCGTGGCTGCAGCGCGGCGAACTGGTGCCGCTGCTGGAGCCGTACTGCCCGCGTTTCGCGGGCTTCTTCCTGTACTACCCGAGCCGCCGCCAAGCCGAACCAAAGCTGCGCGCGCTGGTCGAGCACGTGCTCTCCGGCTTGTAGCGTCGAGCCATGCTCGACTGCTCCTGCTCTCCCGCATTCGGGTTTTCAAGCAGTCGAGCATGGCTCGACTCTACAAAAGCAGTCGAGCAGTAGATCCACGCCATGCGTGGATGCGTCGGTCATGCCGCAGCAGTGACCTTCTCGAGGATGCGCTTGCCGCTGTTTTCCAGCGCGGCATCTTCCTTTTCCTGCTGCTGCCGTGCCAGCTTCGCCGCCGGGCACTGCGCCAGCATGTAGTTGGCGTCGAAGTTGAGCTTCTCCACCAGGAAATCGACGAAGGCACGCACCTTCGGCGAGACCAGGCGGCCGCCGGCAAACACCGCGTTGAAGTCCACTTCCGGCCCGGTCCAGCCGGCCAGAACGCGGCGCACCATGCCCGATTCGACGAACGGCTTGGCCATCACGTCGCCGGTCAGCAGCAGGCCTTCGCCGCACACCAGCGCGCCGTTCAACGCCGACATGTCGTTGGCGGTCATCAGTGGCGTCACCGGGAAATCGCGCAGCTCGCCACCGTTCTCGCCCAGCTGCCAGGTGAAGCGCGGCGAGTTGCCGGTGTGGTACGGCTTGCGCATGGCCAGGATGCGGTGGAACTGCAGTTCCTCCGGGTGCAGCGGTTCGCCGTAGCGTTCGATGTAGGCCGGGCTGGCAAACACCTGCGTGCGCAGGCTGCCCAGCTTGCGCGCAACCAGGTTGGAATCGGGCAGGGCACCCACGCGCAGGGCAAGATCGGCCTCGCCTGCAATCAGGTCCAGCTTCTCGTTGCCCAGGTGCATGTCCAGGCGGATTTCCGGGTACTGCGCGTGGAACTGGCCCAGCAGCGGCGCGATCCAGGTAATGCCGATGGAGTAGGGCACGGTGAAACGCAGCCAGCCACGCGGGCCGGACTGCAGCTGGCTCACCGCGCTCTCGGCTTCTTCCAGTTCGCGCGCGATGCGCTGGCAGTGCTCGTGATAGATCGAACCGGCTTCGGTCAGGCCGAGGCGGCGCGTGGTCCGGTGCAGCAGGCGCGCGCCCAGGCGCGTTTCCAGCTCCTGCACTTTGCGGCTGACCGTGGTCTTGGGCAGGCCGAGCGATTTGGCAGCGGCAATGAAGCTGCCTTGCTCGACCACCTTGACGAAGATCAGCGTCTCGTTGAGATCGTGGGACATGGTCGGGATCCTGGACGGCGGGGATGGGACAATCGTGACAGAACGATTGGACCGGGGACGGGATGATTATTCCCCTTAATCCGGACTAATCAAGTAAAGGTTTGAGGTCTATCGTGGCGCCATTCGTGAAATGGAGCTCGTCCCCCATGAGCCTGCGCAACATTCTTGCCCACTTCCGGCGTGCCGGCCAGAACGCTCTGGACCTGGCAATGACCGTCGAAGCCCGCCCCAGTTCCTTGGTACACAAGGATTTCCGGGAGTTTACCGCGCCCATGCGTAACCAGCGCGGCAGCTCGATCCGCCTGTCCGCCCAGCAGGGCGATCGACTGCGCCGAATTGGGACTATCCCGGATTTGGGAGGAAATGTCCCGTGAATGGGATTCTGACGCCCGAAGTCCTGGTTCTCGGCGGCACCGGTGCCGTCGGCCAGGGCGTGGTCGGCGCCCTGCTGGAGGCCGGCAGTCCGGTCCTGGTGGTGGGGCGCGACCCGGGCCGACTGGCGGCACTGCACGAGCAGTTCGCCGATGAGCCGGGCCTGCAGACGATGCTGGGCTCGCTCAGTGACGACGGCTCGGCAAAGGTGCTGGCCGAACGCGTGGCGCAGCGTCCGCGCCCGCTGGCCGCGGTGGTCGCGGCGATGGGCGGTCCGTACAACCGCGGCCGTGTCATCGACCGCAGCGGCGATGCGCTGCTGGGTGCGATGCAGGCCGACCTGATGCCGCACGCCCATGCGGTGCGCCACCTGCTGCCACTGCTGCAGGACAACCCGCATGCCCGCCGCTACGTGATGATCGGCAGCCCCGCCGGTGCCAAGCCCTGGGCGGGCTACGGTGAAACCTCCATCACCACCGCTGCGCTGCGCATGTACGCGCAGGTGGTGCACCAGGAAGCGCAGGCGCTGGGTGTGCGTGCGCAGATGCTGGAAGTGTGCAGCCCGGTCTGCACGCCGGCCAATGCGGCCAATGCCTGCATCGAGTGGCCGAGCTCGCTGCTGGTCGGCCGCCGCGTGGTGTCCCTGCTGGATGGATGCCGCGACAACCGCGCCATCGTCCGCTGCGACAACAGCGATGCGGAACTGCCGCGCGGCCTGTTGAACCTCGACCTGCCACCGCTGTGGCGCGACACCGCAGGCGTTGCTTGACCTCAACCATCGTTGAGGTCGCAGGCTACGCCGCCGCTTTACCGATCTTCGATTCCTACGCTGTACCACCCCTTCCGTACGGATGCATGCCATGACTTCCCCCAACACCACCTCACACCGTTTCAGCCATCGCCTGGCGATGGCCGGCGTGTCGATCCTCGCAGCCGCGGTGCTGGCCGCCTGCAGTGGCGGCCATGCCGAAGAGGCCGGCGCACCGCCGCCGCCGCAGGTCAGTGCCGCCCCGGTGCTGGTCAAGCCGATCAGCCAGTGGGACGAGTTCAGCGGCCGCGTCGAGGCCGTGCAGAGCGTCGAGCTGCGCCCGCGCGTGTCCGGCTACATCGACAAGGTCAATTACGTTGAAGGCGAAGAAGTGAAGAAGGGCGCTGTCCTGTTCACCATCGACGCCCGCAGCTACCAGGCCGAGTACGATCGCGCCGCCGCCGAACTGGCCCGTGCCCGCACCCAGGCCAGCCTGGCCCGCAGCGAGTCCGAGCGCGCCAAGCGCCTGTCCGAGCAGCAGGCCATCTCCACCGAGACCGCCGAGCAGCGTCGCGCTGCGGCTGACCAGTCCGGTGCAGCGGTGCAGGCTGCACAGGCAGCATTGGATGCCGCGCGCCTCAACCTGGAATTCACCAAGGTGCGCGCGCCCATCGACGGCCGTGCCGGCCGCGCGATGGTCACCGCCGGCAACCTGGTCACCGCCGGCGACAGCGCCAGCGTGCTGACCACGCTGGTCTCGCTGGATACGGTGTTCGTGTACTTCGATGCCGACGAAAGCACCTTCCTGCGCTACGCCCAGATGGCCCGCAAGGGCGAGCGCCCGAGCGAGCGTGACAGCGAGCTGCCGGTGAAGGTCGGCCTGTCCGGTGAAGAGGGTTACCCGCACACCGGCAAGGTCGATTTCCTCGACAACCAGGTGGCCCGCAGCACCGGCACCATCCGCGTCCGCGCACTGCTGGACAACGCCGACCGCCAGTTCACCCCGGGCCTGTTCGCCCGCGTGCAGCTGCTGGGCAGCGGCCAGTTCCAGGCCATGCTGATCGACGACAAGGCCGTGCTGACCGACCAGGACCGCAAGTACGTGTACGTGGTCGACAAGGATGGCAAGGCCCAGCGCCGCGACATCCAGCTCGGCCGCACCGCCGAAGGCCTGCGCATCGTCCAGAGCGGCCTGGCCGCCGGTGACAAGGTCATCATCGACGGCGTGCAGAAGGTCTTCATGCCGGGCATGCCGGTGCAGGCCAAGGCGGTGGCGATGCAGCCCTCGCCGGCGCCCGCACCGGGCCGCGATGCCACCGCCGCCCTGAACCACTGATCCGCCGTCTCCTGATCCAAGTTTCCGCTTAGCTGTCGGCGCCAGCGACAGCCTTCCCTGCCTTCGTCATTTTGACGAGGGGCAGGGCGGCTGTTGCCCGTCGGCGGCATTTCCCAGGAATTCCTCCATGGACTTTTCCCGTTTCTTCATCGACAGGCCGATCTTCGCGGCGGTGCTGTCGATCGTGATCTTCGCCGCTGGCCTGATCTCGATCCCGTTGCTGCCGATCGGCGAGTACCCCGAAGTGGTGCCGCCCTCGGTGGTCGTGCGCACGGTCTACCCGGGCGCCAACCCCAAGGTCATCGCTGAAACCGTGGCCACCCCGCTGGAAGAGGCGATCAACGGCGTCGAGGGCATGATGTACCTCAAGTCGGTGGCCGGCTCCGATGGCGTGCTGCAGATGACCGTCACCTTCCGCCCGGGCACCGACCCGGACGCAGCGGCGGTGAAGGTGCAGAACCGCGTGGCGCAGGCGCAGGCGCGCCTGCCCGAGGACGTGCGCCGGCAGGGTGTGACCACCCAGAAGCAGTCGCCGACGTTCCTGATGGTGGTGCACCTGACCTCGCCCAATGGCAAGTACGACACCCTGTACCTGCGCAACTACGCCCGCCTGCACGTCAAGGACGCGCTGGCCCGTATCCCGGGCGTGGGCGATGCGCAGATCTTCGGTGGCGGTGACTACGCCATGCGCGCCTGGCTGGACCCGGACAAGGTGGCCTCGCGTGGCCTGACCGCCAGCGACGTGGTGCGCGCCATGCGCGAGCAGAACGTGCAGGTTTCGGCGGGCCAGCTCGGTGCCGAGCCGCTGCCCAACAGCCAGTTCCTGACTCTGATCAATGCCCAGGGCCGGTTGAAGAGCGAAAAGGAATTCGGCGACATCGTGCTCAAGAGCGGCACCGATGGCGAGATCGTGCGCCTGTCCGATGTGGCCCGCGTGGAACTGGGCGCCGGCGACTACACCCTGCGTTCGCAGCTGGATGGCAAGAACGCGGTCGGCATCGGTATCTTCCAGTCGCCGGGTGCCAATGCGCTTGAGATCCGTGATGCGGTCATCGGCACCATGGACGAGATGCAGAAGACCATGCCTGCCGACGTGAAGTACGAAGCGGTGTATGACACCACCATCTTCGTGCGCGATTCGATCAAGGCCGTGGTGTCCACCCTGCTCGAAGCCATCGCCCTGGTGGTGCTGGTGGTGATCCTGTTCCTGCAGACCTGGCGTGCCTCGATCATTCCGCTGATCGCCGTGCCGGTGTCGGTGGTGGGTACCTTTGCCGCGCTGTACCTGCTGGGCTTCTCGATCAACACGCTGAGCCTGTTCGGCCTGGTGCTGGCGATCGGCATCGTGGTCGACGACGCGATCGTGGTCGTGGAAAACGTTGAACGCAACATCGAGGAAGGCCTCACCCCGCTGGCTGCGGCCCACCAGGCCATGCGCGAAGTGTCCGGCCCGATCATCGCGATCGCGCTGGTGCTGTGCGCCGTGTTCGTGCCGATGGCCTTCCTGTCCGGCGTCACCGGCCAGTTCTACAAGCAGTTCGCCGTCACCATCGCCATCTCCACGGTGATCTCGGCCATCAACTCGCTGACCCTGTCGCCGGCCCTGGCCGCGCGCCTGCTGAAGCCGCATGACGCCGCCAAGGATGCGCCGACGCGCATCATCGACCGCCTGTTCGGCTGGGTGTTCCGTCCGTTCAACCGCTTCTTCAAGTCCAGCTCGGAGAAGTACGAGCGTGGCGTGTCGAAGATCCTCGGCCGTCGCGGTGCGGTGTTCGTGGTCTACGCGATCCTGCTGGTCGGTACCGGCGTGATCTTCAAGCTGGTGCCGCCGGGCTTCATCCCGACCCAGGACAAGCTGTACCTGATCGCCGGCGTGAAGCTGCCGGAGGGTTCGTCGATCGCGCGTACCGATGAAATGCTGCGCAAGGTCGCCAAGATCGCCCAGGAAACCGATGGCGTCGCCCACACCATTTCCTTCCCGGGCCTCAACGCGCTGCAGTTCACCAATACGCCCAACACCGGCGTGGCATTCATTCCGCTCAAGCCGTTCAACGAGCGTCATGGCCGTACCGCCGCGCAGATCAATGCGGAGATCAACCAGAAGATCGCCGGCCTGCAGGAAGGCTTTGCTTTCGCCCTGATGCCGCCGCCGATCCTCGGCCTGGGTAACGGCAACGGCTACCAGATGTTCATCGAGGACCGTGGCAACCTGGGTTACGGCGCGCTGCAGAATGCCGTGCAGTCGATGCAGGGTGCCGTTGCGCAGACCCCGGGCATGGCCTTCCCGATTTCCAGCTACCAGGCCAACGTGCCGCAGCTGGATGCGGAAGTGGATCGCGTGAAAGCCAAGGCCCAGGGCGTGCAGCTCACCGAGCTGTTCGACACCCTGCAGACCTACCTCGGTTCGGCCTACGTCAACGACTTCAACCAGTTCGGTCGTACCTGGCAGGTAATCGCCCAGGCCGACGGCCCGTTCCGCGAGAGCGTCGAAGACATCGGCAAGCTGCGTACCCGCAATGACCGCGGCGAGATGGTGCCGATTGGTTCGATGGTCACCATCAAGCAGACCTTCGGCCCGGACCCGGTGCTGCGCTTCAACGGTTACCCGGCGGCCGATCTGGCCGGTGAGGCCGATCCGCGCCTGCTGTCCTCGGCCGAAGCGATGAACAAGCTGACCGAGATCGCCGACAAGGTGCTGCCGGTGGGCATGACCACCGAATGGACCGACCTGAGCTACCAGCAGGCCACCCAGGGCAAGGCCGCCTTCATCGTGTTCCCGGTGGCGATCATGCTGGCCTTCCTGGTGCTGGCAGCGCTGTACGAAAGCTGGTCGCTGCCGCTGGCGGTGATCCTGATCGTGCCGATGACCCTGCTGTCGGCCCTGTTCGGTGTGTGGATGACCGGCGGCGACAACAACGTGTTCGTGCAGGTCGGCCTGGTGGTGCTGATGGGCCTGGCGTGCAAGAACGCGATCCTGATCGTCGAATTTGCCAGAGAGCTGGAGATGGGCGGCAAGGGCATCGTTGAATCGGCCCTGGAAGCCTGCCGCCTGCGCCTGCGCCCGATCGTGATGACCTCCATCGCGTTCATCGCCGGCACCGTGCCGCTGGTCCTGTCCCATGGTGCAGGCGCCGAAGTGCGCTCTGTCACCGGCATCACGGTGTTTGCCGGCATGCTGGGCGTGACCCTGTTCGGCCTGTTCCTGACCCCGGTGTTCTACGTGGCCCTGCGCAAGTTCGTCACCCGCAATGGCGGTGGCCAGCTGGTGCAGCACGGCGAGCCCACCATTCACCACTGACATGCACCCCGAGGTCGCCGGCATTGGCTGGCGACCGCTTCCCCCAAACCAAGGCGTGAATCCATGAACACCCATCAGAACAAGATTGCACTGGTCACCGGCGCCACCCGTGGCATCGGTTTGGAAACCGTGCGCCAGCTGGCCCAGGCCGGCGTGCACACGCTGCTGGCCGGCCGCAAGCGCGAGACCGCGGTGGAGCAGGCACTGCTGCTGCAGGGCGAAGGCCTGCCGGTGGAAGCCATCCAGCTGGACGTGACCGATGCTGCCAGCATCGCCGAAGCGGTCGAGCAGGTGCGCCAGCGCCACGGCCGCCTGGACATCCTGGTCAACAACGCCGGCATCATGATCGAGAACCCGGCGCAGGCACCGTCCGAGCAGTCGCTGGAGACCTGGCACCGCACCTTCGACACCAACGTCTACGCGCTGGTTGCGGTCACCCAGGCGTTCCTGCCGCTGGTCAAGCAGGCCAAGTCCGGCCGCATCGTCAACGTGTCCAGCATGCTCGGCTCGCAGACCCTGCATGCCGATCCGAACTCGGGCATCTACGATTTCAAGGTCCCCGCGTACAACGCGTCCAAGGCGGCCGTGAACAGCTGGACCCTGGCGCTGGCGTACGAGCTGCGCAACACCCCGATCAAGGTCAACACCGTGCATCCGGGCTACGTGAAGACCGACATGAACGGTGGCAACGGCGAGATCGAGATCAGCGAAGGCGCGCGTTCCAGCGTGGAAATGGCGCTGATCGGCGAAGCCGGTGCCAGCGGCAGCTTCACCTACCTGGGTGAGGTGCTGCCATGGTGATCCGCACGTTGGCGATGGCCATCTCCAGCTTGGTGCTGGCAGGGTGTGTCAGCGTCGGCCCCAACTACAAGGCCCCGGCGCAGGAGCCGGTGGTCCTGCAGGGCGCACAGCAGGCGGTGTTCAGCACCGCCTCGCCGGTGGCCAGCTGGTGGGCGCAGTTCGATGATCCGGTGCTGGAAGAACTGGTGCACGGCGCACTGTCGGAAAACCTCGACCTGCGCGTGGCTGTGGCCCGCGTCAGCCAGGCCCGTGCGGTGTTCGTCGAAAGCCGCTTCGACCAGGCCCCGCATGTCACCGCTGGCGGCAGCTACGATCGCCGCAAGCAACCTGATCCGCAGCTGGGTGGGCAGCGGGTGTTCAGTGAAAGCTACCAGCTCGGCTTCGACGCCGGCTGGGAGCTGGATCTGTTCGGCCGCAAGCGCCGCGCTGCAGAAGCCGCACGCGCCGATCTCGGTGCCGAGCAGGCAAACCTGGCCGATGCCCAGGTGCTGGTCGCCGCCGAAGTGGCGCGCAACTACTTCGAGCTGCGTGGCACGCAGAAGCGCATCGCGGTGGCCCAGCACACCCTGGAAAACCTGCGCGATACGCAGAAGCTGACCGAGGCGCGCTGGGAACTGGGCGCCGGCAGCGAGCTGGATGTGCAGAGCAGCCGCGCCCGCCTGAAGGCGATCGAGGCCGACATCCCGCTGCTGGAAGTGTCCGAGGCACAGTCGCGCAACCGCCTGGCGGTGCTGCTGGGCCAGCGTCCGGAAGTGCTGACCGCGATGCTGGCGCCGCAGGATGTGCCGGCGTTCGCCAAGGCGTTGCCGCTGGGTGACACCCGCGAACTGCTGCGCCAGCGCGCCGACGTGCGCGTGGCCGAACGTCGCCTGGCCGCTGCCACTGCGCGAGTGGGCGTGGCCACGGCCGATCTGTTCCCGCGGCTGTCGCTGTCCGGTTTCGTCGGCTTCCTCGGCGGCGATGCCAGCGGCCTGGTCAACGGCAACAACAAGGCCTGGTCGCTGACGCCCTCGCTGAGCTGGGCCGCGTTCGATTTCGGCACCGTGCGTGCGCGCCTGCGTGCCAGCAAGGCCGAGGCCGAAGGCGTGGCCGCGCAGTACGAACAGGCCGTGCTGCTGGCGCTGGAAGACACCGAGAACGCGCTGACCCGCTACTCCAAGCAGCAGGCGCGGCTGGCCATCGTGGTCGAGCAGGCGCAGGCGGCACGGCGTGCCGAGTCGCTGGCGCAGATCCGCTTCCGCGAGGGCTCGGAGGACTTCCTGACCCTGCTGGATGCGCAGCGCACGCAGCTGGCCGCCGACGATGCACTGGCCGCGGCCGAGGCAGAGGTCAACGTCAGCGTGGTGGGTGTCTACAAGGCCCTGGGCGGCTGGGGGCAGTCGCCGCAGGCGCCGAGCGTGGCGCAGGCGCAGTAACCGCGGGACTGCAACAACGACGAGGGGACGGATGCGCAGGCATCCGTCCCCTTGTTGTCTGCGGCCGTCAGCGCTTCGGCCAGTCCAGCTCAACCACCAGCGGGAAGTGGTCCGACGGCAGCACGCCGCTGATGCGGCGGTCATCGGTGGTGAAGCTGCGGGCATGGAAGCCGCGCACCAGCACCCAGTCCAGCTGCACGGTGGCCTTGCCGGTGAAATCGTGGAAGGTTTCGCGCGGGCCCTTCGGCGCCTTCACCTGCGTACGGGTGTCCTGCAGCACGCGGGTGAAGGCCTTGTAGGTTTCGCTGCCCGGCTCGGTGTTGAAATCACCGGTCAGCACCACCGGCAGGTCGGCGGGCAGCGTATCCAGGCGTTTGGCGATCAGCTCGGCGCCCTTGATCCGGCGCGGCTCGTCCTCGTCGCGGTAGGGCAGGTGGGTGTCCATGAAGTAGAAGCGGCGGCCATCGTCCAGGCGGCGGAACAGCGCCCAGGTGACCATGCGCGGGTACAGGTTGCCCCAGGTGATGCTGCCGGGCACGTCCGGGGTATCGGACAGCCAGAAGTTGCCGGATTCCTCGATCGCCAGCACCTTGCTGTCGTAGAACACGCCCATGTGCTCATCGCCCTCGCCACCGCGGCGGCCTTCACCGAACCAGCGGTAGCCGGGCAGATGGGCGGCCAGGTAGGTGGCCTGTTCCTGCACCAGTTCTTGGGTGCCGACCACGGCCGGGTGCGCATCGAGGATGACCTTGACCATCACATCGCGACGGTCGTCCCAGCGCTTGCCCGGTTCGGTATCGGCGGGGGTGCGCACATTGAAGGACATCACCTTCAGCGGGGCGGGCGGTTGCGCTGCCCAGGCAGCGGCAGGCAGAGCAAGGGCCAGCAGCGCGCACAGTGCGGGCCGGCGAAGACGCGACAACATCGTGGAATCCCTCCATTCCATGAAAACGGTTTCACGGAGCATGCCACGGAACGCAGGGCAGGGGGTGTGCCGGGATGGGTGGCTGGCGCGGAGCGGGCCGCCGCGGGTCCGCGGCACGATTTGACGCATCCGGACACGTCGGGAAAGATACGCCCCTGTTCCGGGCCAGCCATATCGCCACGCCCTCCCCCCAAGAGGAGTTCACGTGCTGAGATATTCGCGGCTGACGGTCGCCATTTCGTTGCTGGTCTGCGCCCACGCCCACGCCGAGCAGGCCCCGCCCGCGCCGCAGACGCTGGACAAGGTCATCGTAACGGCCTCGCGTACCGGCCAGGACGCCGCCACCGCGCCGCAGACGGTGGTGATCATCGGCAAGGAGCAGATCGAGCAGCAGCTGCGCCTCAGCAGCAATTCGTCCGATGTGCTGTCCAGCCTGCTGCCGTCGTACACGCCCAGCCGCGGCAAGATGAACGGCAGTGGCGAGACCCTGCGCGGGCGCACGCCGCTGATCCTGGTCGATGGCATCCCGCAGTCGAACCCGCTGCGCCCCACCGGCCGCGAGGCGCATACGATCGACTACGCGCTGGTCGAGCGCATCGAGGTGATCCAGGGCGCCAACGCCATGAACGGCCTGGGCGCTACCGGCGGCACCATCAACCTCATCACCCGGCGCCCGGAACCGGGTGCGGTCAACCAGCACTTCGGCGTGCAGACGACGCTGCCGACCTCTGAAGTGCGCGGTGAAACCACGGGTTACCGCGCCGATTACCGCATCAGCGGCAGCAAGGGAAAGTGGGATTATCTCGTCGGCGCCGGCTATGAAGACCAGGGCCTGTGGGTGGATGGCGAGGTCACGCCGATCGGCGTGGACGTCACCCAGGGCGACCTGATGTCCACCCGTGCCTACGACCTGCACGCCAAGCTGGGCTACTGGATCGACGACAACCAGGAGCTGCAGTTCAGCAGCAACCGCTACCGCATCAAATCCAAGGCCGAGTACGTACCGGTGGCCGGCAACCGCGATCTGGGCATTGCCACCACCTCGGTGCGCGGCACGCCGCCGGGCACGCCGGCCTGGAACGATGCCTGGACCACCGGCCTCAGCTACACCCACCACGACCTGGCCGGCATGGAGCTGAAGGCGATGGTGTTCAACCAGGAGTTCGAAGGCCTGTTCGGCGCGGACAACTCGTCCACCTTCCAGGACCCGCGCATCGCGCCGGTCGGGACGTTGTACGACCAGTCGCGCTCGACCGCTTCCAAGTGGGGCAGCAAGACCAGCCTTGGCCGCGATGACCTGCTCGGTGGCGACCTGAAGATCACCGCCGGCGTGGACACGCTGCGCGACAGCGGCAAGCAGGACCTGTACGGCACCGGCCGCACCTACGTGCCCGATTCGCGCTACAGCAGCGTGGCCGGCTTCGTGCAGGCCGACTACAAACTGCTGCCGCAGCTGACCGTGCAGGGTGGCTGGCGCCGCGAAGAGGCCGACCTGCGCATCGACAGCTACACCACGCTGTACCGCTACAACCGCGTGGCGGTGCAGGGCGGCAAGCTGAAGTTCCAGCAGAACCTGCGCAACATCGGCCTGGTGTACGCGCCAACCGAGCGCTTCAACACCTTCGCCAGCTATTCCGAAGGCTTCGGCATGCCCGACGTCGGCCGCGTGCTGCGCTCGATCAACACGCCGGGCACCAACGTGGAATCGCTGCGCTCGCTGCAGCCGCTGCTGACCCGCAACAGCGAGATCGGTGTGCGCTACCGCTCGCCGTCGTGGGAAGCCGAGGCCAGTGCATTCCAGTCACGCTCGGAGTACGGCACGCGCGTGATCGCGGTCGACGGCGCGTTCCAGCTCGCCCGCGAAAAGACCGCCATCGAGGGCCTCGATGCGAGCGTGCGCTATCGGTTGAATGATGCCCACGGGCTGGGGCTGTCCTATGCCTGGACCCGCGGGCGCTACGACAGCAATGCAGATGGCCGGCTCGACGCGCGGCTGGATGGCCTGAACATCGCACCGAACCGCGTCATCGCGACCTGGTCGGCGCAGTGGACGCCGGAGCTGTCGACCTTCGTGCAGGGGCAGTACGCCTTCAGCCGCAACTTCGACGAGGCCGCCAAGGAATTCAGCGGCTACGCGCTGTTCGACCTTGGCGTTGACTACCGGCTCGCCAAGGGCAAGGTGAACCTGGGCATCGCCAACCTGCTCGACCGCCAGTACATCACCTACTACTCGCAGAGCGCGCTGATCGAACCGGCGCGGTACTTCGCCGGGCGTGGGCGGACGGTGACGCTGGGTTACAGCCTGGATTTCTGAGGCGGGCCGTGCGGGCAGGATTATTTCTGCCCGCCATCATGCGCCTGCATGTCCTCGTGCAGGATGCGCCGCAGCTCGACAATCGCCGGCGTGGCTTCCTGCACGCTGTGCCCGGACACGATCACCTTTTCCGATACCGCATTGGGCAGGTGCGAGCTCCAGTAAGGCACCAGCCCGTCGTTGGTTTTTTCCAGCGGCCCGTCGGCGCTGGCGCGCGCAATGATGGAGTGGTAACGCACCCGCGGTGACAACGGCAGATCGGCCACCGCCTTCACGAACGGATCGTCCTTGTCGAGGTTCTGGATGCTGTTCATCTGGTAACCGTGCTTGCCATCGTCGCGGTCGATGTGGCCGTCCTTGGCGACGTTGGCCGCGTCTTCCAGCACGGTCAGCGGCAGCCGCACCAGGCGGCCGATCCAGCGGCCCAGGCGCGTGCCGGCCACGTCGGTGCCACGGTGCGGGGTGGCGATGAAGACCACCCGCGAGATCTCCGGTTCGGGCTGGAAGGTCAGCAGCGGCGGGCCCTTGGTGCGCAGCAGTTCGCGCTGTGCCGGGCTCAGTTGGGCCGTGGCCAGCAGCGTATCCACCAGGTGGTCGCCGGACGAAGACACCATCAGCCGCGAGATCACCCCGCCCATGCTGTGCCCGACCAGCACCATGTCATGCGAGGCCACCGCCTTGCCGCTGGGATCGTAGTGCTGCATCACGTCCTCGAGCGTGCGCCGGATCGCATCGTGGCTGAGCGCGATCGGCATGTTGGTCGGGTAGTAGAACTGCCAGACCTGGAAATCGCTGCGGATCTCGTCGTCGCGCATCAGCTCGTTGGCCACGTTCACCCAGGCCTCGGGGCTGCTGGCCAGGCCGTGGATCATCAACAGCACGCGGCGGTTGGGGTCGTAGGGCTGCATCATGAACAGATGCGGGCGGTCGATGCCGCCCTTGCCGCCGAACAGCGAGCGCAGCGATTGCCGGCTGAAGTTGGAACGGGCCAGCCAAAGCGCGTAGCCGGCGGTGAAGTTGGCAGCCAGCGGCACCTGCTCGCCATGCAGCTGCACCATCGAGATCTGGTAGGGGTCGTGGATCTCCAGCTCCGGCTCGTCGTCGTGCAGCATCTCCCACAGGTTGGCGCCGGAAAAACGCAGCAGCACGGTCATCGAGGGCGAGGGCATCTCGCTCCAGCTGCGCTCAGGTGGCGCGGCGTCCTGGCCCGGACGGTCGGCATGCGCTGCAGCGGCCAGGCCGGTCGTGGCCGGGTCGGCCATCACCGCCACCAGTTCGGCGCCGAAGCCATCGCGGCGATGCACGCTGCGCAGCGTGCCGGTGAAGGACATCGACGCGGCCGCGACCAGCTCGATCGGCTCGCGCGTGTCCTGCGTGGTGCCTGCATCGGGCTGGGCCAGCACGAAGGTCCAGCGGCCCAGCCGCAAACGGCCGCTGTCATTGCCCACCTGATGGCTGGAATAGGCATCGAACAGCATCACCGCAGCTTCCTGCACGGCCAGGTTGTAGTAGTCGCGCACCTGGGTCTGGCGGTCTTCGAAGCCGCGCTGGTTGGCCGTGCGTTCGGTGAAGAACAGATACGCATAGGCCTGCCGCGCGACGTGCATCCACGCATCCAGCCGCGGCTGGAAGCCGGGATCGGCCACCAGCATCGCCGGCGTCGTGCCGCGCCGCGCCTTCGGCATGGGCATCGCCATCGCCTGCTGCAGCCACAGTTCGGCCAGCGCCGAGCGCTTGTCCTCCTCGCGCACCACGATGCTCGCTTCCATCGCCTCGATACAGGGCAGGCCGGGCTTGGCGCAGGTGGTTTCGTCCAGGCCCGCCACCCGCAGCGTCTCGATGGTCGCCGCGCTGAGCCTGCCGCTGGTGAGGATGTCGCCGCGCTTGAGGGCGATGTACTGGCCTGGGGTGACCGTGGTCACCTGCACCGAGGGGCCGAACTGGCGCAGCGTGGCGCAGCCGCTCAGCAGGAGCAGCGCGATCAAGACGAGGGTCGTGTGGCGGATGACGCCGAAGCCCGTGGTTGCCATGCGATCCTCCGGCGCGGTGGCGCCACTCTAGCGGGCGGGGCGTCAAGGCGGAAGCACGTGGATAAACGCGTGCTGGGGGACTGTGACACCATCGCCGGCAGTGCTTTTCAGGGAATGACGATGCACCTGCTGGAAACGCGGATTCCACCGCCGCTGGTGATGCTGCTGTGCGGGGCGGTGGGGTATGCGCTGGCCGGCGCCTGGCCGTGGCCCGTCCTGCCGGTTCCTGGCTGGGTTGCAGTACTGGTGGGGCTGGCAGGGGTGGGGTTGAACCTGCTGCCCAAGGTGGCCTTCCGCCGCGCGCGGACTACGGTCAATCCACTGCGCCCTGGCGCTGCTACATCGCTGGTGACCGGCGGCATCTACCGCCACACGCGCAACCCGATGTACCTGGGGCAGGCGCTGCTGCTGCTGGGCGGAGTGCTGTGGCTGGGCAGTGCTGCGGCGCTGCTGGTGGTGCCGCTGTTCGTCGGCTGGATCACGCGTTTCCAGATCCTGCCCGAGG
Organism: Stenotrophomonas sp. ZAC14A_NAIMI4_1; assembly: GCF_003086915.1. Lineage (NCBI taxonomy): Bacteria > Pseudomonadati > Pseudomonadota > Gammaproteobacteria > Lysobacterales > Lysobacteraceae > Stenotrophomonas > Stenotrophomonas sp. ZAC14A_NAIMI4_1. The sequence goes on along the minus strand of NZ_CP026002.1, from coordinate 2,866,684 downwards.
AGCGGGTGCTGGCCGACCGTTTCGGCGCTGAGTACGCCGCGTTCCGGCGCGGGGTGCGGCGCTGGCTGTAGGGCAGGGCGCAGGCAACAAAAAAGCCGGACCCCAATCGACGGGAGTGTCCGGCTTTTCGTGCCCCGAAGGGCGGTACAGATGGTGGAGGTGGGCGGAATTGAACCGCCGTCCGAAGGCACTCCATCCCCAGCACTACATGCTTAGCTCACCGTTGAATCTCATCCCCGAGCAGCACGGTGTGCAAAGCGCACCCGGGAACCAGCCTGTTTTGTTCTAGTGCCGGACTGACAGGCAGCCGCCCAGCGCGATTCCATGATAATGACTCTACGCTGCGAGCATGGACACAAGCAGTTTCGAGGCTCCGCCTAAGTCGGCAGAAGGTCACGCACCGCAGTTTTTAGGCTGCGAGAGCGACCGGAGCGTAGTTGTCGTCGTTGGCAACTAGAGTTTTGCAGCTGGATTTACGAGGACAGCTACCCCCTCGGCATGCGCCAGGCGACTTCACAACCCCCGTCGAAACCAATGCACCCCCGGTTTCTTCAAGTTCTGCAAGGTACAAGGCCGATGAACGTGTTGCCACGTGCAGCGCCTGCCCAACGAGTGCAATGCTACGGCAAAACAGCTGAACAGTCACCTTGGCAATCGGAAAAACGTTGTAGAGCCCCTGTCATAGCGGTTTGCTAACGTCGTTGGCACGATTTTGCGACACACTGGCCACCAACATCCGAGCCAGGACAGACACGGAGACCCAGGGTGAGCGACACCATCCAACAACGTAGCCTGCGACAGCTGGTCGGGCCGGTAGGCGCCGACTACCGCCGACGCGCGTTGCCGCCCGGCTGGGTATGGGCGGTACTGGCCGCGATCGTCACTGCGGCCTGCCTGACCGCGCTGCCGGCGACGGCGGCGGTGTTCCTGGTGGCCAGTGCGGTGGTGGTGTACTGGCCGCGTCGCGACCAGGCCCTGGTGCCGGGCTGGCGCATGCTGGCCCTGGCCGTGCTGGCGGTGATGGTCTGGGGTCCAGATGTCATCGCGCTGTGGTTCGAGCACGGTGCGGCGGTGGCCCTGCTGACCCTGGCCTCGTTGAGCATCCTGACCCATGTCCGCCGCAGCTGGGCGCTGTCGCAGCAGCTGCAGCACCGGGCCGATGCGCTGGATGACCAGCAGCTGCTGGCCCTGTTGCCGGATGATGCGGCCCAGCTGGCAAAGCAGTGGCGGGCCGGCGATGACCGGCATGCGCCGGAGCTGGCGGTGGTGATGCACCTGGCGGTGATGCACGCGGCGCTGGCGCCGCGGATGCGCGGGCAGGGCATGCTGGCCGGCTGATCGCCCGCCTTTCTGTAGAGCCGAGCCATGCTCGGCTGCCCCGCGACCAGAAAACCAAGCCGAGCATGGCTCGGCTCTACAAAAGGCAAGTCGAGCAAGCTCGACTCTACAAACAGCTGTTACGCGTCGCGGTTTCCGCGACGCATCACGCGCTGCTTCTCGATCGCCCAGTCGCGGTCCTTGGCGGCATCGCGCTTGTCGTGGGTCTGCTTGCCCTTGGCCAGTGCCACTTCGAGCTTGATCTTGTTCTTGCTCCAGTACATGGCGGTGGGCACGATCGTGTAGCCATCGCGCTCGACCTTGCCGACCAGCTTGTCGATCTCGTTCCGGTGCAGCAGCAGCTTGCGCTCGCGCCGGTCGTTGGCCACCACGTGGGTGGAGGCCTGGATCAACGGGGTGATCTGCGCGCCGATCAGGAAGATCTCGCCCTGCTTCACGTAGGCGTAGGCGTCGATGATGTTGCCGCGCCCGGCGCGGATCGACTTCACCTCCCAGCCCTGCAGGGCCAGGCCTGCCTCGAAGCGCTCCTCGATGTGGTACTCGTGGCGGGCACGCTTGTTCAACGCGATGGTTTTGTTGGCCGTCGCGTTCTTTGCTTTATCCTTGCCGCTGTTCTTGCTCATTTCCGTATTGTCTCCGATTCGGGCCCGCCCGGTCGATTGCCGAAACGCGCCGTCTTTATGCCTACTATCCGCCGCAGCGCCCTGGTCGAACACTCGGCCGCGCGCATGTTCGACCTGGTCAACGATGTCCAGGCCTACCCGCGCCGCTTCCGCTGGTGCTCGGACGCCCGCATCCTGGAACAGGGCGAGGACCGCCTGGTCGCCCGCCTGGATCTGGGCCTGGGCTCGTTCAGCACCTGGTTCCAGACCGAAAACACCCTGCAGCGCCCGCACAGCATTGATATGCAGCTGCGCGACGGCCCCTTCAAGCAGCTGCATGGCCGCTGGGAGTTCCATGCGCTGGCCGAGGATGCCTGCAAGGTCACCCTGACCCTGGAGTTCGAGCCGAAATCGCGCCTGCTCGCACCGGCGCTGGCGATCGGTTTTCAGGGCCTTGCCGACCGCATGGTCAACGACTTCGTCCGCGTTGCCGACGAGGGCTGAGCGATGATCGAGGTCGAGGTGGTACTGGCCTGGCCGCAACAGGTGCAGTCACGCCGGTTGCAGCTGCCGGAAGGTGCGACCGTGGCCGAGGCCGTTGCCGCAGCCGCCCTCGAGGGCAGTGCCGGGTGTCCGGCCGCCGCCGTGCATGGCGTGCTGGCACGCCCGCAGCAAGCGCTGCTGGACGGTGATCGGGTGGAACTGCTGCGGCCGCTGCAGGCCGATCCCAAGGAAAACCGCCGGCGTCGCGCGCGCGGCGATTGATTCCAGGGTCCCGCCCCGCAGGGCGGGCGGTGGGCTCAGCGACCCTTCTTCTTGTCCTTGGCCAGGTTGCGGCCGAACTGGCGGACCGTCTGCTGGGCCAGGGCCTTGTCGTTGGCCGGGAAGTACTCGCCATCCCAACGGGTGACGGCGTCATTCTCGAAGTACACGGTGAAGTTCTTCACTTCGGTACGGCCGAGACGGTTCACGCGCTGGCTGGAGGTGTAATCCCAGCGCTGGGCGTGGAAGGGGTCCGGCACGGACGGGGTGCCCAGCAGCGCATTCACCTGCTGCTTGCTCTGCCCGACCTGCAGCTTGGAGACGGCATCTTCCCGGATCAGGTTGCCCTGATAGATGGGTTGCTTGTAGATGATGCCGCACCCGGTGGTGGACAGGGCGACGGCGGCGACCAACAGAAGATTGCGCATCGGTACTGGCGGTTGGGGAAATCAAACCGATGATACACTCCCGGCGTGCCACCGCGACCCAATCCGAGGCAGCTGGCGCTAAATCGCCAATGAACGGAGACCTATGGAAACCCACGACCTGCGTAAAGTCGGCCTGAAGGTGACCCATCCGCGGATGCGGATCCTGGCGCTGCTCGAGCAGCGCAATGCCCAGCACCACATGACCGCCGAAGACATCTACCGCCAGCTGCTGGAGCACGGCGATGAAATCGGCCTGGCCACGGTGTACCGGGTGCTGACCCAGTTCGAGGCCGCCGGCCTGGTGCTGAAGCACAACTTCGAAGGCGGCCAGGCCGTCTACGAGCTGGACCGCGGCGGCCACCACGACCACATGGTCGATGTGGACAGCGGCAAGATCATCGAGTTCGAAAGCCACGAGATCGAGGAGCTGCAGCGCAAGATCGCCGCAGACCACGGCTACGAGCTGGAAGAGCATTCGCTGGTGCTGTACGTGCGCAAGAAGCGCAAGTAAGGCGCTGCGGCCAGCAGTGGATACACGAAGACCCCGGGCATGCCCGGGGTTTTTCGTTGCTGGGCCCGATGCTGGGGTCAGAGCCCTTTGCTGGCGCAGAGGGATCCGACCCCGGCCGACCCAATGGGGTCAGATCCCTTTTCCGGCGGAAAAGGGCTCTGACCCCTTACCTCCAAGCAGCGCGTCCAGATCCACCGCCTCGGCCATCGCCCGGTTGCCGGCATCGCCGGGGTGCAGGTGGTCGCCCGAGTCAAAGGCGGGGGCCATCCGCGACGGATCAGCGGGATCACGCAGGGCCGCATCGAGGTCGATCACGGCGTCGAACGGGCTGTCGCTGCGCAGCCAGTCGTTGAGCTGCCGGCGCAGCGCGTCCTTGTCCGCAGCGTAGTAGTCCTCCAGTGGCGTGCCCGGCAGGGCGCCCGCGACGGGCGGCAGGGTCGCGCCGAGAATCCGCAGGCCCCGGCCGTGGGCCTGCCGTGCCAGCGCCCGGTAGCCGGCCTGCAGCTGGCCCAGGGTGGGCCGGGCCTCGTCGCGGGCAAAGGCCGTGCCCGGCCAGCTGATGTCGTTGATGCCGAGCAGCACGATCACACTGGCCACGCCGGGTTGGTCGAGTACGTCACGCGGGAAGCGGGTGAGGGCGGCTTCGCCCATGCCGTCGCGCAGCAGGCGGCCGCCGGAGATGCCGGCATTGGCCACGGCCACCCCGCGCGGGGCCAGGCGGGCGGCCAGATGATCGGTCCAGCGCTGGTCCTGGTCCAGGCTGGCGGTCGCGCCATCGGTGATCGAATCGCCGATGACCACCACGCTGCGCGCGCTGGCTGGCGCCTCGACGTCGATGCCGCTCAGTACCAGGCGTGCGGTGGTGGGTTCGGCCCCGTGCAGGGTGGTCGCTCGGCTCTGGTCACCGGGGGCGATCCAGCTGGTCTGCCGGCCGTCCCAGTGGAAGCTGTGCAGCGGCGTGGCTGCCGGCAGGTAGAGGCTGACCTGGACGGCCTGCAGGGCGCGGGTGGGCAGGGCCAACGGGTCGCTCAGGCGCTCCTGGCCGGGGGCGATCAGCACGCTGGGCTGGCCGTCGAACTGCAGAGCCAGGGGCGCGCTGCCGGCGGCGCTGGCCACGCTGGCCGCGCCTACCCGGAGCGGCTGCTGCCCATGGACATTGCTCAGACGCACCCGCAGCCGCGGTCCGCCCAGGCTGATACGCGCGGTCTGGCGGAAGGTCTGGGCCTGCAGGGCGGGCGGGATCAGGGTCGGAAACAGGAAGTCCGCGCCCCAGACCGGTTGCGGGCTGGCTTGCCAGCTGGCGACCCAGTGGCTAGGGCTGGCTGGTTCAGCGGTGGCGGCGCCGGACAGGGCGATCAGGACAGTGGCGGCAAAATGGCGGAGGCGGTGCATCGGGCAATCCCGGCAGGAGGAAGCGCCATGGTGATTGCGGCCCCATCTGTGAACTAGACTGCGGATGGATAATCATCTGTGAACTGGATTCACTGGCATGGCGCGACCCGACATCAACCGATCCGGCGAACTGGAAGTGTTCGTACGGGTGATCGAGACCGGCGGCTTTTCCGCCGCCGCGCGCACGCTGGATATGACGCCTTCGGCGGTCAGCAAGCTGGTGGCGCGGCTGGAACAGCGGTTGGGCACGCGCCTGCTGCAGCGCTCCACCCGGCAGCTGCAACTGACCCCGGAAGGCTGCGCGTTCTACGAGCGTGGGCTGCGGGTGCTGGCTGACCTGGAGGAAGCCGAGCGCTGTGCCAGTGCCGATGCCGAGCCGCGGGGCCGGCTGCGGGTCAATTCCAACGTGCCCTTCGGCCAGCACTTCCTGCTGCCGCTGCTGCCACGGTTCCTGCAGCGCAATCCCCAGGTGGGCGTGGACCTGACGCTGAACGATGAGGTGATCGACCTGCTGGAGCAGCGCACCGACGTCGCCGTGCGTGCGGGGCCGCTGAAGAGTTCCAGCCTGGTGGCACGGCGGCTGGGCTCGACCCGGATGATGATCGTGGCGGCGCCGTCCTATGCGCAGCGGCAGGGGCTGCCGCGCACGGCCGAGGAGCTGCTGGCGCACAACCGGCTGGACATCGGCCATGCGCGGGCGATGCAGGGCTGGCCGGTGCTGCAGGACGGCCGCGAGCGCATGGTGCTGCCCAACGGCAATGCCCGCGCCAGCAATGGTGACGCGCTGCGCCAGCTGGTGCTGGGTGGGCTGGGCATGGCGCGGCTGGCCGCGTTCCAGGTGCAGGCCGACATAGCCGGTGGGCGCCTGCTGCCGGTGCTGGAAGACGCCAACCCGGGTGACCTGGAAGAGGTGCACGCGGTGTTCCTGGGGCAGGGCGGTTACCTGCCGCTGCGGGTGCGCGCGTTCCTCGATTTCCTGGTGGAGCACGTGGATCTGGCGCGGCCGTTGGGGTAGTGCCGCGCATGGACGCGCCGGAGCCGAGCATGGGCTCGGCTCTACATGTCGGTTTCGTTCGAGATGTTCCTGTAGAGCCGAGCCCATGCTCGGCTCGGCCGGCGTTACACCTGCAGCAACTTGCGGGCGGCCGCGCGCGCTTCCTTGCTCACTTCCACGCCACCCAGCATGCGCGCGAGCTCTTCCTCGCGTGCCTTGGTATCCAGCTTTTCCACTGCGCTCTGGGTCATGCCTTCCACCGGGGCCTTGCTGACCCGGTAATGGGCGTGGCCCTTGGAGGCGACCTGCGGCAGGTGGGTGACGCACAGCACCTGGCGCTTCTCGCCCAGCGCGCGCAGCTTCTGGCCGACGATGTCGGCCACCGCGCCGCCGATGCCCGAGTCGACTTCGTCGAACACCATGGTCGGCACCGCATCGAGGTCCAGCGCAGCCACTTCGATGGCCAGCGAGATGCGCGACAGTTCACCGCCGGAGGCGACCTTGCGCAGCGCACGCGGTGGCTGCCCGGCATTGGCTGCCACCAGGAACTCCACGCGCTCGGCGCCCTGCGGGTCGGGCTTGCCGCTGTCCTGCGGTTCCAGCTCGATCAGGAACTGGCCGCCGCCCATGCCCAGCTCGGCGATGATGCCGGTGGTGGTGGCCGACAGCTCGGCTGCAGCCTGGCGACGGCTGCTGCTGAGCACTTCGGCCTGCACGCGCCACGCGGCGGCAGCCTTGTCGATCTCACCGGCCAGGCGCTGCAGGCGCTCGTCTGCGCCGCGCAGCTGCTCCACTTCGGCATGCATGCGCTCGCGCTGCGCGCCCAGTTCGTCCATCGGCACGCGGTGCTTGCGGGCCAGGTCGTGCAGGCGGCCGAGGCGGCGCTCGTTCTCCTCGAACTGCTCCGGGTCGGCATCGAGATCGTCGTGCACCCGGTCCAGCAGCGACAGGGCTTCGTGCAGCTGGATCGAGGCGTTCTCGATCAAACCATCCACCTCGCCCAGGCGCGGGTCGTGCTCGATCAGGCGTGACAGCTCGTGGCGCACCTGCTGCAGCAGGTCCAGCGCCGAGCTGCCGTCGTCACCGTTGAGCTGGTTGCTGGCCGCCTGGCAGGCGCTCAGCAGGGCGCTGGCGTGGGCCTGGCGACGGTGGCTGGCGCCCAGGGCGGCAATCGATTCGGGTTCCAGGTCCTCGCGGTCGAGCTCGCGCAGCTGGTGCTCGAGGAAGCCGATGCGGTCGGAAACGTCGCCCTGTTGCGACAGCGCCAGTGATTCATCGACCAGCGCCTGCCACGCGGCGGCGGCGCGGCGCACCTGGCGGCGCTCGGCCTCGTTGCGGGCATAAGCATCGAGCAGGGCCAGCTGCGACGGGCGCGTCAGCAGGGCCTGCTGCTCATGCTGGCCATGGATCTCCACCAGCCGCCCTGCCAGCTCGGCCAGCTGTGCCAGGGTCACCGGGCGGCCGTTGATCCAGGAGCGCGAGCCACCGTCGGCGCGGATCACCCGGCGCAGCTGGCACTGGTCCTCGTCGTCCAGCTCGTTGTCGGCCAGCCACTGGCGTGCGGCCTGCAGCTGGTCCAGGGCGAACTCGGCCGACAGCTCGGCGCGGGCGGCGCCGTGGCGGACCACGCCGCTGTCGGCGCGCAGGCCGGACAGGAAGCCCAGCGCGTCGACCATCAGCGACTTGCCGGCGCCGGTCTCGCCTGAAACAACGGTCATGCCGGGCCCGAATTCCAGTTCGGTGGCGCGGACGACGGCAAAATCCTTGATCGAAAGATGTCTGAGCATGGGTACAGGGGTGTCTGAGCCGCGCAACGCTAGCACGCGCGGCGGGGTGGTCCAATGACTTGCCAAGGCGACGCACCGCCATTATCTAGTGTCCGTGTCTCACAGGTTGATTCCATGCACGGTTCCGCTGACCAGCTTGCCCCGCGTGCGCGCCATCTGCTGCGCACGCTGATCGCGCGTTACATCCAGGACGGCGAGCCGGTCGGCTCGCAGACGTTGGCGCGCGTGGCTGGCCTGGAGGTCAGTCCGGCCACCATCCGCAACATCCTGGGCGACCTGGAGGACCTGGGCCTGCTGGCCTCGCCGCATACCTCGGCCGGGCGCATCCCCACCGCGCACGGCTACCGGGTGTTCGTGGACAGCCTGCTGCAGATGCAGCCGCCGGGCGAGGGTGAACTGGCCCGCCTGCGCCACGAACTGGCCGGAGGCGGCAGTACCCAGGCCCTGCTGGGCAGCGCCTCGGAGCTGCTGTCGGCCATGAGCCACTTCGTGGGCGTGGTCAGCGCGCCGCGGCGCGAGCAGTTCGCCTTCCGCCAGATCGATTTCGTGGCGCTGGACGGTCGCCGGGTACTGGCGATCCTGGTGTTTGCCGACAACGAGGTGCAGAACCGGGTCATCGAGACCCGCCAGGACTTCGAGCCGGGCCAGTTGGAACAGGTGGCCAACTACCTCAATGCCCATTTTGCCGGCCTGCCGCTGGCCGAGATCCGCACCCGCCTGCTGCTGGAGCTGCGCGACGCCCGTTCCGAGCTGGAGCTGCTGCTGGCCCACAGCATCGAGCTGGCCGAGCAGGCCCTGCAGCCGCCGGCCGACGACATGCTGGTGGCCGGCCAGACCCGGCTGATGGGGGTGCAGGACCTGTCCGACCTGGAACGCCTGCGCGAACTGTTCGAACTGTTCTCCAGCAAGCGCGAGATCCTGCAGCTGCTGGAGCGGACCATCCAGGCCCCGGGCGTGCGCATCTTCATCGGTGAAGAGACCGGGATGATGCCGCTGCAGGGGGTCTCGCTGGTCACAGCGCCCTATACCGCCAACGGGCAGGTGCTGGGCGTGCTGGGGGTGATCGGGCCCAAGCGGATGGCCTACGACCGGGTGATTCCGCTGGTCCAGGCCACCGCGGACGTGCTCGGGGCGGCCTTTTCGCCCCCGGGACGCGGTCCGGGGCCGGCAGACGCTTGAAACGCAGCATCCCGCCCACACTAGGGTGGGTGGAGGCGGAGAGTGACCGCCAGGGACCCAGACATGAACCAAGAACATCCAGATATCGAAGCCCAGCAGAGCGCCGCCGATGCGGCCGCTGCCGCAGGCACCCATGACGAACTGGAGCGCCTGCGCGCCGAGGTCGAGCAGGTCAAGGCCGATGCGCTGCGTGAGCGCGCCGACCTGGAGAACCAGCGCAAGCGCGTGGCCCGCGACATCGACCAGGCCCGCAAGTTCGCCAACGAGAAGCTGCTGGGCGAGCTGCTGCCGGTGTTTGACAGCCTGGATGCCGGCCTGAAGGCTGCCGGCGACGACGCCAACCCGCTGCGCGAGGGGCTGGAGATGACCTACAAGCAGCTGCTGAAGGTCGCCGCCGACAACGGCCTGGTCCTGCTGGACCCGACCGGCCAGCCGTTCAACCCGGAACACCACCAGGCCATCAGCCAGGTGCCGGCCCCCGGTGCCGCCCCCGGCAGCGTGGTGACCGTGTTCCAGAAGGGCTACCTGCTCAACGAGCGCCTGCTGCGGCCGGCGCTGGTGGTAGTGGCCGCCGATTGACGCGCCGGGCCGGCAACGGCCCACCGCCGTCAGGTAGCGCCGGGCCATGCCCGGCGTACCTTGAACGGTTGAACACAGCGTTCGGGTGATGGCTTGAATGTTCCACGAGCCTCCCCCACATCCCATTCATCCACCGGCCGACCGGCCGGACTGACACCAACAAGCATTCTTCAGGAGTCTCCCCCATGGGCAAGATCATTGGTATCGACCTCGGCACCACCAACTCGTGCGTGGCGATCATGGACGGCGGCAAGGCCCGCGTCATCGAGAATTCGGAAGGCGATCGCACCACCCCGTCGATCGTCGCCTACACCAAGGACGGCGAAGTCCTGGTCGGCGCCTCGGCCAAGCGCCAGGCCGTCACCAACCCCAAGAACACCTTCTACGCGGTGAAGCGCCTGATCGGCCGCAAGTTCACCGACGCCGAAGTGCAGAAGGACATCGCGCACGTCCCGTACAGCATCCTGGCCCATGACAACGGCGACGCCTGGGTGTCCACCAGCGATGCCAAGAAGATGGCGCCGCAGGAAATTTCGGCCAAGGTGCTGGAAAAGATGAAGAAGACCGCCGAGGACTTCCTCGGTGAGAAGGTCACCGAAGCGGTCATCACCGTGCCGGCCTACTTCAACGACAGCCAGCGCCAGGCGACCAAGGACGCTGGCCGCATCGCCGGCCTGGACGTCAAGCGCATCATCAACGAGCCGACCGCGGCCGCGCTGGCCTATGGCCTGGACAAGGGCGACAACAAGGATCGCAAGATCGTGGTGTACGACCTGGGCGGCGGCACCTTCGACGTCTCGGTGATCGAGATCGCCAACGTCGACGGCGAGAAGCAGTTCGAAGTGCTGGCCACCAACGGTGACACCTTCCTGGGCGGCGAAGATTTCGACAACCGCGTCATCGAATACCTGGTCGAAGAGTTCAACAAGGACCAGGGCATCGACCTGCGCAAGGATCCGCTGGCCCTGCAGCGCCTGAAGGACGCCGCCGAGCGCGCCAAGATCGAGCTGTCCAGCGCCCAGCAGACCGAAGTGAACCTGCCGTACGTCACCGCTGACGCGTCGGGCCCGAAGCACCTGAACATCAAGCTGACCCGCGCCAAGCTGGAGTCGCTGGTGGACGAGCTGATCAAGAAGTCGATCGAGCCGTGCCGCGTCGCCCTGAACGATGCCGGCCTGCGCTCGAGCGACATCAGCGAAGTGATCCTGGTCGGTGGCCAGACCCGCATGCCGAAGGTGCAGCAGGCGGTGACCGAGTTCTTCGGCAAGGAACCGCGCAAGGACGTCAACCCGGACGAAGCCGTGGCACTGGGTGCGGCGATCCAGGGCGGCGTGCTGGGCGGCGACGTCAAGGACGTGCTGCTGCTGGACGTGACCCCGCTGTCGCTGGGCATCGAGACCATGGGCGGCGTGTTCACCAAGATCATCGAGAAGAACACCACCATCCCGACCAAGGCATCGCAGGTGTTCTCGACCGCTGAAGACAACCAGTCGGCCGTGACCGTGCACGTGCTGCAGGGTGAGCGCGAACAGGCCCGCTTCAACAAGTCGCTGGCCAAGTTCGACCTGTCCGGCATCGAGCCGGCCCCGCGCGGCCTGCCGCAGGTGGAAGTGTCCTTCGACATCGACGCCAACGGCATCCTGCACGTGTCGGCCAAGGACAAGAAGACCAACAAGGAACAGAAGGTCGAGATCAAGGCCGGTTCGGGCCTGTCCGAGGAAGAGATCGCACGCATGGTCGCCGACGCGGAAGCCAACCGCGAAGAAGACAAGAAGTTCCAGGAACTGGTGCAGGCCCGTAACCAGGCCGACGCCCTGATCCACGGCACCCGCAGCGCCATCACCGAGCACGGCAGCAAGGTCGGCGGCGATGTCATCGGCAAGGTCGAGGTCGCACTGGCCGATCTGGAAACCGCGATGAAGGGCGACGACAAGGCACAGATCGAAGCCAAGTCGAAGGTGCTGGAAGAAGCAGGCCAGGCGCTGTTCGCCGCGGCTTCGGCCGAACAGGGCGGTGCCGCCCCGGGTGCCGACGCCGGCAACGCAGGCAAGGCGCAGGATGACGTGGTGGACGCCGAGTTCACCGAAGTCAAGGACGACAAGAAGTCCTGATCCGGACCGACACGGGACGCTGGCCACCAGCGTCCCGTTGTCGTACCAGGGTCCTGACCGCCCACCGGCGTGTCGGGGCGCCCGACGCAAGAGCGGACCTGGTTCCGCTCTTCCGCTTTGACGAATCCCGACTTTCCGGAATGCGATCCACGATATGAGCAAGCGCGATTACTACGAAGTGCTGGGCGTTGCCCGCACCGCCACCGACGAAGAGCTGAAGAAGGCCTACCGTCGCTGTGCGATGAAGTTCCACCCGGACCGCAACCCGGGTGATGCGGCGGCCGAAGCCTCCTTCAAGGAGTGCAAGGAAGCCTACGAGACGCTGTCCGACGGCAACAAGCGCCGCATGTACGATGCCCACGGCCACGCCGCGTTCGAGCACGGCATGGGCGGCGGTGGCGGTCCGGGCGGCCCGGACATGAACGATATCTTCGGCGATATCTTCGGCAACATCTTTGGCGGTGGCGGCGGTGGGCCGCGCCAGGCCCGTCGCGGTGCCGACATCGGCTACGTGATGGAACTGGACCTGGAAGAAGCCGTGCGCGGCGTCGAGCGCCGGATCGAGATCCCGACCCTGGCCGAATGTGGCGACTGCGATGGCAGTGGCTCCGAAGACGGCAAGGTCGAGACCTGCAACGTGTGCCATGGCCGCGGCCAGGTGCGCATCCAGCGCGGCATCTTCGCCATGCAGCAGGCCTGCCACAACTGCAACGGCCGTGGCCAGATCATCGCCAAGCCCTGCAACACCTGCCACGGCAACGGCCGCATCGAGGAAGACAAGGTGCTGTCGGTGAAGGTGCCGGCCGGCGTCGATACCGGCGACCGCATCCGCCTGCAGGGCGAAGGCGAGGCCGGCCCGGCCGGTACGCCGCCGGGTGACCTGTACGTGGAAGTGCGCGTGCGCGAGCACCACATCTTCCAGCGCGACGGCGACGACCTGCACTGCGAAGTGCCGATCCGCATCTCGCAGGCCGCGCTGGGCGATACCGTGCGCGTGGCCACCCTTGGCGGTGAGGCGGAGATCCGCATTCCGGCCGAAACCCAGACCGGCAAGCTGTTCCGCCTGCGCGGCAAGGGCGTGCGTTCGGTGCGCAGCCGCAGCGAAGGCGATCTCTACTGCCGCGTGGTGGTGGAAACCCCGGTGAACCTGACCAACGACCAGCGCAAGCTGCTGGAACAGTTCGAAGCCACCTTCGTCGGCGAGGAAGCGCGCAAGCATTCGCCGAAGTCGGCCACCTTCATGGATGGCGTGAAGGGCTTCTGGGACCGCATGACGTCCTGAGTTCTTGAGCGGAAACGTAGAACGGTAGCGCCGGGCCATGCCCGGCGTTTTCGTTTGCGGGCGTCATCGGCAGGAATGGGGTCAGAGCCCGTTGCTGGGCAACGGGATCCGACCCCGTGCCGTAGAGCCACGCCCGGCGGGCACTACCAGATCTCCCAATCTGCATTGCCGCCCATCCGGCGCCCCTCAAACACCAATGTGCCGCGCTCGCCGAACACATCCAGCTGGAACCAGGCCTGTCCATCGTGGCTTCGCGGGCGCACATGAAGGCGGCCTTGCGCCCGGTTCATTTCCACATGGTAAGGATTGCGCTGCGGAGGGTTCTCGGGGCTTCCCGTCCATTCCACGTTGATGTAGCCGTCGTCGCTACGCCCTTGGATCTCCAGGGAAAAACGGAATCCGTCCGGCTGCTCGTCCGAGTGGAACCGGAAGTGAGACCCGCTGGCGTGTGTGGCGGGACTGCTCATTGCCAGGATCAGCAATGCTGCCGAAGCCGCCCGCATGGTGACACTGCTCGCCTTCATGCATCGTGCTTCCTCGCCAGTGGGAGGTCATCGAAGCACACCGTTGCGCAGCGGAACTGCGACACGCTTGGCTCTTATGCCCGGTTGCGGAGAATGCCTACGGCACGCCCGGCGTTTCGTCTGTGCGATTCCTGCCGCCTAAAATGGAAGCATGAATCCATCCATCCTGAAAAGACTGCGCTGCCGGGGCGCCATCGGCATTACGATGCTGGTGGCGGTGTTGACCGTACCCCATGTCTCGGCAGCACCGGCTTGCGGCTTCGATGAGCCGATCGTCGATCCGCAGGGAGCCCCTACGCCTTTGCCTGGTACACGCTGGACCTACTCCATCGGCGCATCGCGTCCAGAACTGACGTTGCAGCTGCAGACGGTGGAACCGCAGCAGCTGGCGCTTTCGATTGATGGAGAGGCCGTTCGGCACGAATGGCGAGAGACCTATGCAGACGTGAATCCGCTGCGCAAAGGGGAAAAGATCCTGCTGCGCTTCCCGTTATCCGTCGGCGCGCAGTGGCAGGACAGGTTCGAGGAGCCGGGCGAAATCCGCGCTTCGTTTGGCAGCTATCGCTATGACTATGTGGAGGAGAGCAGCAGCCGAGTCGTAGCCGTCGAGACGGTACGGACTGCGCTGGGTGACGTAAATGCCTACCGGATCGAGAGAGATGCGCGGTGGCACAAATCCAATCCCCGCTCGGATGACATGAAACACATGCGCCTGGACGGTAGTGGTGCGGTGGACGGAATGGAACGCAGCATCAGCTGGTACGCGCCAAGCGTTGGGCGGGTGGTGTTGCGGCGAAGCATCAAGGCCAATCCAAACTATCGCCGCTACCCGACTGCGGAAAACGACAGTCCCCATCTGATGGTCACCGAGCTGGTCGGTTTCCAGCGCCCCGATGGCTGCCGCGTCGAAGCAGCTCCCACCCAGGCGCGCGTGCCCGATGATCTGCCGCCGCTGCATTACCCCCTGATGTTCAACGACAGATGGGAATTCCTGTTGATTCGTCATCAGCATGTGCCGGCCGTATCCGTGGATCGTTAGCGCGTGGAGCTGCCTGCGGGACCCGCAGGCGATCATCGGAAAAATGCCGCCGGCGTCTGCCCCAGCTGCCGCTTGAACATGCTGGTGAAGGCGCTGGGGCTGTCATAGCCCATCGCCAACGCCACATCGATGACTTTCTCACCGACCGCCAGGCGCTCCATCGCGGCCAGCAGGCGCGCCTGTTGCCGCCACTGGCCGAAGGTCATGCCCAGTTCGCTGGCGAAATGGCGCTGGATGGTTTTCACGTCCACCGCCAGCGCTTCGGCCCAGTCCTGCAAGGTGGCTTCGTCGCCGGGGTGCTTCTGGATGTGCTGGCAGATACGTTGCAGGCGCGGGTCGGTGGGCGTCGGCAGGTGCAGCGGCAGCACGTCCATGCGGTGCAGCTCGTCCAGCAGCAGACGCACTACGCGGCCATCGCGGCTGTCATCGTGGTGCTCGCCTTCGATCAGCGTGGCCGCGTGCAGCAGCTCGCGCAGCAGGGGCGCCACCTGTACCGCGAATGCCTCGGTGGCCAGCTGCGGGGCGAACGCCGGATCGATGTAGAGGCTGCGCATGTGCACATCGGCGATGCAGTCCACGGCATGGGCCATGCCGGCCGGCATCCAGATGGCACGCGTGGACGGCACCACCCAACGGCCGACCTCGGAGCGCACCACCATCAGGCCGGACATCGCGTAGACCAGCTGGTGGCGGCGATGGCGGTGCGGCGACACCCGGGTGCCGGCCGGGTAGTCCTTGACCCGGCAGGTCACCGGCCGATGGCCGGGCACTTCGTTCCAGGGCGCGGATTCCCGGATCGCGCAGGGAGTGTCCTTTTTGCGATATGGCATGACCAGAACGCGGCGGAAGGGAGGGGGAGGGCACCGTAGCATGCAGGGCTCGCCCCCAACCTGACTGCGCACCATGTCCAGCCTGGCTACACCCGCCCCCACCGCCCGCAGCTCGACCCGCGGTGTGCTGGCGGCGATTTCCACCTCCCACATGGTCAACGACATGATGCAGTCGCTGATCCTGGCCATCTATCCGGTGATCAAGGGAGGCTTCAACCTCAGCTTCACCCAGATCGGCCTGATCACGCTGACCTACCAGCTGACCGCTTCGATCTTCCAGCCGCTGGTCGGCCTGGTCACTGACCGCAAGCCGGCACCGTACTCGCTGCCGATCGGCATGGCCTCGACCCTGTGCGGCATGCTGCTGCTCGGCTTCGCGCCGAACTACGCCATGGTGCTGCTGGCGGCGGCCATGGTCGGCATCGGGTCGGCCATTTTCCATCCGGAAGCCTCGCGCATCGCACGGCTGGCCTCCGGCGGCCGCCACGGGCTTGCCCAGTCGGTGTTCCAGGTCGGCGGCAACTTCGGCACTGCCCTGGGCCCGCTGATCGCCGCGGCGGTGATCGTGCCGTTCGGCCAGCACGCCGCCTCGTGGTTTGCCGGCGCCGCACTGATCGGCATCGCTCTGCTGACCTATGTCAGCCGCTGGTATGCGCTGCATCTGGGCGCCCCGCGCCCGGTCGGGCAGGCCACGGTCGCCCCGCGTCATCCGACCCGCACCGTGGCCCGGGTGATGGCGATCCTGCTGGTGCTGATCTTCAGCAAGTACTTCTACATGGCCAGCATCGGCAGCTACTTCACCTTCTACCTGATCCACCACTTCGGCATTCCGGTGGCGCAGGCCCAGCTGCACCTGTTCGCGTTCCTGGTGGCGTCGGCCGCTGGTGGCTTCCTCGGTGGCCCGCTGGGCGACCGCATCGGCCGCAAGCCGATCATGTGGACCTCGATCCTGGGCGTGGCGCCGTTCGCGCTGGCGCTGCCGCATGCGGATCTGTTCTGGACGACGGTGCTGGCGGTGCTGATCGGCTTCGTGCTGTCGTCGGCGTTCTCGGCCATCGTGGTGTACGCGCAGGAGATGATGCCGCACCGCATCGGCATGGTGTCGGGGTTGTTCTTTGGCTTCGCGTTCGGCATGGGTGGCCTGGGCGCCGCCGTGCTGGGCCTGCTGGCGGACAAGACGAGCATCGAGTACGTGTACCAGCTGACCGCGTTCCTGCCGCTGCTGGGCATCATCGCGGCCTGGCTGCCGCCGTCGCGTCCTGCTGCTCACTGAGGGGTTTGGGTTTACAGGGCTTGCAGCCCTGCACCTGCTCAATGCAACGTCAACGTCAAATGCGTGCATTCCGTGGGTTGGCGGGGTGGGTCCGACAGTCTTCCGCGAGCTGTCGGAACGGCTTTCTGCTCTGGTGGGTGCCGACCGTTGGGCGGCACGGGGTCCGTCGGAATGGCGATCTGCTGGGGTAGGTGTCGACCTTGGTCGACGAAGTAGATCCACGCCATGCGTGGATGAATTGATTCGATATCTGACAGAAAAATCGTGTCGACCAAGGTCGACACCTACCAACAGCCGCGCATCGCCGTTACCGACAGCCGCGGGAAACTGTCAGAGGTGGGGCGGTGTGGGTGGGCAGGACCGTTGGCGCCATGGATGGCGCCATCGAGCCCCCATGGATGGGTTTACGGCGTGTCCTGACCACCCACACCGCCCCGCCATCCCAAGGAATGCCGCTCTGGCTCTGGCTTTTGCAGTTGACGTTGCATTGAGCAGGTGCAGGGCTGCAAGCCCTGCCGAAAACCCCCTTGGGCGTAGAATGCGGGCATGAGCGAATCCCTCGACAACCACCTGCTCCACGGCCGTCGCCAGCGCCCCGACGGGCCCTCGCCGATCGATGTCATCTCCGTCCAGTCGCAGCTCGTCTACGGCCATGCCGGCAACAGCGCCGCCGTGCCGCCGATGCGCGCCCTCGGCGTGCGCGTGGCGGAAATCCCGACCGTCCTGCTCAGCAATGCGCCGTTCTACGACACCACCCGCGGCCGCGTGCTGCCCGCCGATTGGTTCGCCGATCTGCTGCTCGGTACCCGCGAACGCGGCCTGCCGCAGCGCGCGAAGATGCTGGTCTCCGGCTACTTCGGCAGCGCCGCCAACGGTGCCGCCTTCGCCGACTGGCTGGACGGGATCCTGCCGGCCTGCCCGCAGCTGCGCTACTGCCTGGACCCGGTCATCGGTGACACCCATACCGGCCCCTACGTGGAACCCGGGCTGGAGGCGATCTTCGCCGAGCGCCTGCTGCCGCACGCCTGGCTGGTTACGCCCAATGCGTTCGAACTCAACCGCCTCACGGGCATGCCCGCCCTGGCCGAGGCCGATGCCATCGCCGCTGCGCGCACGCTGCTGGCCCGTGGCCCGCAGTGGGTGATCGCGCACAGCGTGGGCGGTACCCCCGGCGAGCTGGTGACCCTGGCCGTCGGCCGCGACGAGACCTGGCGCTGGACCTCGCCGCTGCTGCCGGTGGATGTGGCCGGCACCGGTGACGTGCTGATGTCGCTGGTGGTGTCCTTCCTGCTGCGTGGCGAGTCGATGCAGCAGGCCATCTCGCGCGCCATCGCCGGCACCCATGCCGCGCTGGAAGCCACCCTGGCCAACGGCTTCGAGGAGTTCGACGTGATCGCTGCCGCGCCTGCCGCGCTGGCTGAGCCCGCGCGCTTCCACGCCGAACGCGTGGCATGAGCGACCTGCAGGCGCGTACGCCGCGCACGGTCGGCATCGTGGGCAGTGCCGGCGCCTATGGGCGCTGGCTGGCCCGGTTCTTCCAGCAGCACATGCAGCTGCATGTGATCGGCCATGATCCGGCCGACCCGTCCTCGCATACGCCCGAACAGCTGCTGGCGCAGGCCGATGTGCTGGTGTTCTCGGCGCCCATCCGGCATACCCCGGCCCTGATCGCCGGCTACGTGCAGCAGTCGGGCGGCCGCGAGCAGGGGCGCCTGTGGCTGGACGTGACCTCGGTGAAGGACGCCCCGGTGCAGGCGATGCTGGCCTCGCAGGCCGAAGTGGTCGGCCTGCATCCGATGACTGCGCCACCGAAAGCGCCGACCCTGAAAGGCCGGGTGATGGTGGTCTGCGAGGCGCGGCTGCAGCACTGGCAGCCGTGGGTGGACAGCCTGTGCGCCGCCCTGCAGGCCGAGTGCGTGCGTGCCACCCCGCAGCACCACGACCAGATGATGGCGCTGGTGCAGGCGATGGTGCATGCCACGCACCTTGCGCAGGCCGGCGTGCTGCGTGAGTACCAGCCGCAGCTGGGCGACCTGGCGGCGATGATGCCGTACCGCTCGGCTTCGTTCGAACTGGATACGGCGATCATCTCGCGCATCCTCTCGTTGAACCCGGCCATCTACGAAGACATCCATTTCGGCAACCCCCACGTGGCACCGATGCTGGACCGGCTGGTCGGCCAGCTGCAGTCACTGCAGGCGCAGGTCGGGCAGGGTGACGATAAGGCCCGTGGCTGGTTCCGCGAGCAGATGCTGGCCGCCAACCACGACGCCTTTGGCGAGCCCGCGCTGGCGGCGGGCAACTACACCTTCGAGCGCGTTGGCTACCTGCTGGCCGACTTGACCGAGCGCAATGCCTTGTCGGTGCACCTGCCGGAGGATCGGCCCGGTTCGCTGCGCGAACTGCTGCATGTATTCGAGCAGCACAGCATCAGCCTGGCCTCGATCCACTCGTCGCGGACGCCGGGCGGCGAGGTCCATTTCCGTATCGGTTTCGTGGCGGGCAGCGATCCGCTGGCGATCGCGCGGGCGGCAGTGGAAGTCGACGCGAGCGGAATCGGCCGGGTGCTCGGCCAGGCCTAGTCATCCACAGGCGGTGTGGATGATTTCTGAGCAAACGTGTGGATAACTGTCGACAGCCCTTGGCAGGCAACGCTGTCAAGATGGTTGGCGAAAAATTGACCACACGATTTTTGTAGAGTCGAGCCATGCTCGACTGCCCCCTGCCGGACCACGCCCGGACGGCGGGGAATGTCGACCAAGGTCGACACCTACCAGAGCAGGGCGGTACGAAATCCGGTAGCGCCGGGCCGTGCCCGGCGATCCTCAGATCGTCAACCGCAGTTCGCCGCCACTGGTGGTGAACTCGCGGCCATTACGGACCAGGTGACGGCCGTCATCCAGTTCGTAGCGCGGCGTGGTTTCCCGGTCATTGCTGCTGCCGACGGCATCGGGCTTGAACTCGATGATGATGTGGCTTTCGCCATTGCTGTCGACTGCAGGGAACTGACGGAACGACATCGTGCACCTCCTT
Organism: Stenotrophomonas sp. ZAC14A_NAIMI4_1; assembly: GCF_003086915.1. Classification (NCBI taxonomy): domain Bacteria; kingdom Pseudomonadati; phylum Pseudomonadota; class Gammaproteobacteria; order Lysobacterales; family Lysobacteraceae; genus Stenotrophomonas; species Stenotrophomonas sp. ZAC14A_NAIMI4_1. The sequence continues at coordinate 2,847,020 of NZ_CP026002.1, read as the reverse complement.
CAGCGGAACCTTCTGTTTCGCCGCCAGCTTGGGCCGGCTGGTGTTAGCCGGCCGTCAATCAATCGACGAACTGCAGTCGCGCCAGCTCCGCATACAGTCCACCTTCAGCCAACAGCTCCGCATGCGTGCCTTCGGCAACGATGCGGCCCTGGTCCATGACCACGATACGGTCGGCCTTCAGCACGGTGGCCAGGCGATGGGCGATGACCACGGTGGTGCGCCCGGCCATCAGCCGTTCCAGGGCCTGCTGCACGCTGTGCTCGCTCTGCGCATCCAGTGCACTGGTGGCCTCGTCCAGCAGCAGGATAGGCGAATCCTTCAGCAGGGCGCGGGCGATCGCCACGCGCTGCTGCTGGCCGCCGGACAGGCGCGCGCCGCGCTCGCCCAGCTCGCTGTCATAGCCTTGCGGCAGTGCGCGCAGGAAGGTGTCGGCTTCAGCCGCTTGTGCCGCGGCTTCGACCTCGGCATCGCTGGCCTGCAGGCGTCCGTAGCGGATGTTGTCGCGTGCACTGGCGGCGAACAGGGTCGGCTGCTGCGGCACCAGCGCAAGCTGGGCACGCAGGTCGGCCGGATCGACCTGGCGCACATCATGGCCGTCCACGCAGATGCGGCCGCTGGCCGGATCATGGAAGCGCAGCAGCAGCGACAGCACGGTGCTCTTGCCGGCCCCGGACGGGCCGACCAGGGCCACGGTCTCGCCGGGACGCACGTTCAGGCTGAAGTGATCCAGTGCCGGCTGGTCCGGCCGCTGCGGGTAATGGAACACCACATCGTCGAACTGGATCTGCCCCTGCAGCGGCTGCGGCAGCGCGTGCGGCTGTGCCGGTGCGCGGATCTCGATGTCTTCCTGCAGCAGCTCGCCGATCCGGCCCATGCCGCCGGCCGCACGCTGCAGTTCGTTCCACACTTCGGCCAGCGCGCCCACCGAGCCGCCACCGATCAGTGCATACAGCACGAACTGGCCCAGGGTGCCGGCGCTCAGGCGGCCGTCGATGACATCGTGCGCGCCCAGCCAGAGCACGCCAACGATGGCGCCGAACACCAGCAGGATGGCGCTGGCGGTAACCAGCGACTGCGCGCCGATGCGCCGCCGAGCGGCGGTGATGGCATCGCCGAGCGCATGGTCGAAGCGACCGCGCTCGTAAGGCTCGCGGGCATGGGCCTGCACGGTGCGTACCGCGCCCAGGGTCTCGCTGGCCAGGCTGTTGGCATCGGCGATGCGGTCCTGGCTGTTGCGGGCGACCACGCGCAGCTTGCGCGCGCCGATGATGATCGGCAGCACCGCCAGCGGGATGCCGAGCAGCGACCATGCGGCCAGCCGTGGGCTGGTGACGAACAGCATCGCCAGGCTGCCGACCACCGTCACGCTGCTGCGCAGGGCCACCGACATGGTCGAACCGACCACGCTGCGCAGCAGTTCGGTATCGGCGGTCAGGCGCGACACCAGTTCGCCGCTGCGGCTGCGGTCATGGAAGCCGGCGCCGAGCTGGATCAGGTGTGCGTACAGCTGGCTGCGCAGGTCGGCCACGACCTTTTCGCCCAGCAGCGACACGAAGTAGAAGCGTGCGGCCGTGCCCAGCGCCATCACCACGGCAACCACCATCAGCAGCGCGAACGCGCGGTTGATCTGGCCGCCGCTGCTGAAGCCGTGGTCGATCATCTGCTTGACCGCTGGCGGCAGGCTCAGCGTGGCCGCCGATGAGACCGCCAGGGCCAGCAGCCAGGCGGTGAACAACCCGCTGTGGCGGCGCACGAACGGCCACAGCGTACGCAGGCTGCCCAGGCGGCGCAGCGGCGGGGTTGAAGCGGACGTCTCGTCCTTGTCAGTCATCCTGGTGGTCATCTTCTATGCGGATACGGTCACGGGTGGCGTCGCGCAGGCGGATTTTCAATGCGTCGACCTGATCGGCGGGCAATTCCACCCGCAGGCGCACACCGTTGGCATCGAACTGTTCATCGCGCTTTTCGGCGGCAAAGCCGGGCAGGGCGGCGTGCAGGGTGCCCAGATCCTCGAAGCCGGCCTGCAGCTGCAGGCGTGCCATGGCCACCAGCGGCAGGCGCGGCGCGGTGCGCAGGCATTCGGCGGCAGTGCCACCATAGGCACGCACCAGGCCACCGGCACCGAGCTTGATGCCGCCATACCAGCGGGTCACCACCACCATCACGCGGTCGAAGCCCTGGCCATCGATGGCCGCCAGGATCGGCCGCCCGGCGGTGCCTGCGGGCTCGCCATCATCGCTGGAACGGTAATCCTGGCCGTGCCGGTAGGCCCAGCAGTTGTGGGTGGCATCGGCCACGGCCACCTGCTGCAGGAACGCCAGCGCACCGGCGCCGCTGTCGATGGGCGCGGCGTGGGCGGTGAAGCGGCTGTGCTTGACGTCCAGCGTATGGCTGACGGGCTGGGCGAGGATATCGGGCATTCCGACCATTCTACGGCGTCGCGGCGGGTCTGCCTCAGTCGTCCAGCAGCGGGCGCAGATCCTTTGGCAGGCGCGCTTCGGGATACGTCTGCAGGTAGCGCTCCAGGCTGGCACGGGCCAGATCGCGCTGGCCGTTGTCGCGGCGCTCGCGGATCTTCTGCAGCCACTGCCGGCGCGGCAGCCTGGCATCGGCTGCGACTTCCGAATGCACCGCGTCGGCGCTGAGCGAGGCATCGCTGGAGCGGCGCAGCATCACGCCCGGCGCGCTGGTCGGCGCGGGCGCGGAATTGGCCTTGAAGGCGGTGGGTGCTGCACGGCGCTGGCTGCGGGCGGCGTCGGCGCTGGCCGCGGCTTCACCCTGGATCGCGTCCCGCTCGGCCGCAGCCGGGGCCGAATAGGCCACCGGTGCTGCGGGTGCCGCGGGCGCGGGCGGCGCAGGCGGTGCGGGTGCGAAGGCGGCCTCGGCAGCGGGTTCGGCTGGCAGGCTGCGCAGGGCGATGCGGGGCGCGGGTTCGGCCAACGCCGGGGCCGGGGCCGCCTGCGCCTCGGGCCTGCGGGCAATGGCGGGTTGGGCGGCCTGCTTGGCTGCAGCCTGTGGCGCGGGCAACGGCGGCGGCGGCGCAACCTCTGCCGCAGCGGACATGGGCTGCGGTGCCTGGGCATCGGCCGCAGCGGCGGCATCGGCGGCGGGCGCGGTGGCGATCTGTGCTTCCTGCGCCGGCAGCACCGGCGGTTCCGGGCGCATATGCCAGGCGATGCCGACGGCAAATACCATCGACGCGGCGATGCCGAACACGGCCGGCCAGCGCCGCTGCGTCCGGCGCGCGGTCGACGTCGTGGCGGTGTTGTCGGCTGCTGCCGCTGTGTCTGCGGCAGTCGTGGACACCGATGCACGCGCGGCGGCAAGGATCGCCGCGTCTAGCGCAGCAGGCGGTGCCTGGTCGTGGCGGCGGCCGATCAGGCCGGCCAGCGCACGTTCTTCAGGCGACAGGGGATCGTCTCGATTCATGCCTTCAGTCCCGCACGCAGCTTGTCCATCGCATAGCGCAGCCGCGATTTCACTGTTTCCCGGCCGACGCCGGTGATCTGGCCGATCTCCTCCAGGCTCAGTTCCTGTTCCAGCCGCAACTGCAGCACTTCACGCTGCTCGGGCGGCAGGTCTTCCATCGCCAGCTGGATGCGCCGGCGCTGCTCGAATTCAGACAGTTCAGCTTCCGGGGTCTGCCCGTCTTCCAGCGCAGCCAGGCGCAGATCGGCGTCGGCCGGCGCGGCAGGGCGATGGCGGGCGGCACGCCAGTGGTCATTCAGGCGGTTGTGCGCGATGCGGAACAACCACGTGCTGAATGCAGCATCGGGCTGCCAGCCGGCGCGCGCGCTGATCACCCGCTGCCAGACGTCCTGGAAGATCTCTTCGGCCAGCGCGGTGTCGCGCAGTTGCCGCAGCAGGAAGCCGAACAGGCGCTTGCGATGGCGCGTATACAGGCTTTCGAACGCCTGCAGGTCGCCACCGGCCCAGGCCAGCATCAGCGCTTCATCGGTTGGCAGGGCGGTCGCTTCCACGGCATACAGGGTAAGGCCTGCAGGCGGTGGCGCATAGCCGTTGGCGGGGGCGGGGAGGGCGCAGTTCACGGCGGTTCGCGGGCGGGTGTCGACAGGAACAACGTGCCGGCACACGAAACGGGGTTGGCGGGCTTCCATTCCCCCCCCGGTGCCGCGTTATGCTCGCCCGCTCAGGGGAGGCGACGCTGTAGCGGCGCCAAGAGAACGTCATTTTGTCCACGCAAGCCGACCGTGTGTCATCGCTGTCACCTCACGAGGCCGTCTTGAGCACGGCGCTGGTGCGCGCGCTGCATGCGCTGCTGCCGGACGCCGCGATCGTGCGGGTGGGGTGGAACGACCCGCAGCTGGGCCGCGGCCGGGACAGCTGGCCGCAGGGGGCCAGCGATGGCGAGCTCGACGGGGACGCGGGGATATGGGAGCACGCTGCCTGGGGACACGATGGCGCACAGCTGTCGCTGCGGGTGCGCGGCGCGTCGCCTTCGGAAGCCTGGTGGGGGGTGTCGCGGCAGGCAATGGAGCTGGCCCTGCAGCGTGGCCGCCAGGCCGGACAGATCCGTGCCCTGGAACAGGCTGAACGACTTCAGCAGGCGCTGTTCCAGATTGCCGATCTGGCCGGTGCCGACCTGGAAATGGGCGAGATGCTGCGCCACGTGCATGGCGTGCTCGGCTCGCTGATGTACGCCGAGAACTGCTACATCGTCGAGTACGACGATGTGCGCGACCAGATGCGCTTCCTGTATTTCGCCGACCAGGTGGATGACTTCGTGGCTGACCCTTCGATCAGCTACGACGCCGGGCAGATGCCGCGCAGCCTGACCGTGGCCCTGCTGCGCCATGGCAAGCCGCTCAGTGGCCCGTCGCGCGAACTGCTGGCCGATGCCGAGGAAGAGCACGACCCCGAGCGCGGCCCGGAAAGCCTGGACTGGCTGGGCGTGCCGATGCTGCGCGATGGCCGCGTGTGCGGCGCAATCGTGGTGCAGAGTTACGAACAGGCTGCGCTGTATGGCGAAGCCGAGCGCGCGCTGCTGGGCTTCGTTGCCCAGCACGTGCAGACCGCGATGGACCGGCGCCAGGCACAGGTGCGGCTGGAACAGCAGGTGGAGCGACGCACGCTGGAGCTGCAGCGTGCCAACCGCAGCCTGCAGGACGAAGTGGCCGAGCGCCGTCGTGGCGAACAGCTGCAGACCGCGCTCTACAACATCGCCGAGATGGCCATGTCGGCCGACAGCCTGGCCCAGTTCTATGGGCAGGTGCATGGCGTGGTGGGCCGGCTGCTGGACGCGCGCAACTTCTACATCGCCCTGGTCAACACGCGCAGTGACGGCCTGGATTTCGTCTACTCGGTGGATGAGCACAACAGCTCACGCGCGCCGCGCGCCTTCAGCCGCGGCCTGACCGAATACGTGGTGCGCCACCGGCGCCCGCTGCTGGCATCGCGTGCGCAGATCGACGCGCTGCTGGCCACCGGCGAAGTGCGCGAATCCGGCGCGCGTTCGCACTGCTGGCTGGGCGTGCCGCTGCTGCGCGACGACGAGGTGGTCGGCGCGATCGTGGTGCAGAGCTACACCGACCAGATCGCCTTCAGTGTGCACGACCAGCGGCTGCTGACCTTCGTGGCACAGAACATCGGTACCGGCCTGGCCCGCCAGCGCGACCAGCAGCGGCTGCGTTCGGCGCATGCCGAGCTGGAAAAGCGCGTGGAAGAACGCACGCGCGAACTGGCTGAAGTGAATGACAAGCTGCTGGGCCAGATTGCCGAGCGGCTGCGCGCCGAGCAGCGCCTGACCCACCAGGCCATGCACGATGCGCTGACCGGGCTGCCCAACCGCCTGCACCTGCTGGACCGCCTGCAGGATGCGCTGGCGCTGGCGCGCCGCGAAGGCGGCCCGGTGTTCGCGATGCTGTTCCTGGACCTGGACCGCTTCAAGCTGGTCAACGACAGCATCGGCCACGCCGCCGGCGACCGCATGCTGGTGGAGGTGGCCAAGCGCATCGTGTCCATGGCCGGCGACGGCGATGTCGTGGCACGGCTGGGCGGCGATGAATTCGCCGTGCTGCTGCAGTGCCCGCAGGGCCTGGCCCAGGCGCTGGATTTCGGCCAGCGCCTGCTGCTGGCCCTGCAGGAATCGATGTGGATCGCCGGGCGCGAACTGTTCCCCTCCGGCAGCCTCGGCATCGCCCTGTGGAATCCGCATTACCGCACCGGCGAAGAGCTGCTGCGCGATGCCGATGCGGCGATGTACCGGGCCAAGGCGCAGGGCCATGACCGCTGCGCGATCTTCGATGAGGACATGCGCGAGCAGGCCATGCGCAGCCTGGACCTGGAGGCGGACCTGCGGCGGGCGATCAACAACCGCGATTTCGTGCCGTTCTATCAGCCCATCGTGCGCCTGTCCGATGGCGAGGTGGTGGGCCACGAGGCGTTGCTGCGCTGGCAGCACGAGCGCCGCGGCCTGCTGCTGCCCGGCGCCTTCCTGGAGCTGGGCGAGGAAAGCGGCCTGATCGAGCAGGTCGACTGGCTCATCTACGAGCAGGTCATCGCCGGCCTGGCCGACGGTGGGCGTGGCTATGTCTCGGTGAACGTGTCACCGCGGCATTTCCGCTCGGCCGATTTCAGCAAGCGCCTGTTCGGCCTGCTGGAAGCCAACGATGCCGACCCGCAGCGGTTGCGGCTGGAAATCACCGAGGTCGCGCTGCTGGACGACGGCCCGCACACGCTGCGCATCCTCAAGGGGCTGCGCGAGCGGGGCATCCAGGTGCAGCTGGATGATTTCGGGACCGGCTTCTCGGCGCTGTCCTACCTGCACCGGTTCCCGATCAGCACGCTGAAGATCGACCAGAGCTTCATCGCCGGCCTGCATGGGCCGGAGGCCCAGAGCACGCGCGCGCTGGTGGAAGGTGTGCTGTCGCTGGCGCGCACGCTGGGCATCGAGACCATCGGCGAGGGCATCGAGACCGAGGCCCAGCGGCAGAGCCTGTTCGAGCTGGGCTGTGACTACGGCCAGGGCTACCTGCTGGGGCGGCCGGCACCGTGGACGCGCGCGGTGGCCTGAACCACCGCGCAGGCCAGGCACGCTGGGCCACGCTCAACGCAGCGCGGCGCGTCGCTTCTCGTCGATCCACTTCGAGGCCTGGGCCGGCTCGTAGGCCTGCATCCACGCCAGCATTTCATCGATGTCCGAGCCGTACCACAGGTCCTGGCGCTGTTCCGGGTGCAGGAAGCGCTCTTCCACCATGCGGTCGATCATGCCGATCAGCGGGGCGTAGAAGCCGTCCACGTCCAGGAACGCGCAGGGCTTGTTGCCGATGCCGAGCTGGCGCCAGGTGAGCATCTCGAAGATCTCCTCCATGGTGCCGAAGCCGCCGGGCAGGGCGACGAAGCCGTCGGACAGGTCGAACATGCGCGACTTGCGCTCATGCATCGAGCCGACGATTTCCAGTTCGGTCAGGCCGCGGTGGGCCACTTCCCAGTCGGCCAGCTGGCGCGGGATGACGCCGGTCACTTCGCCGCCGGCGGCCAGCACAGCGTTGGCGACGGTGCCCATCAGGCCGACATTGCCACCGCCATAGACCAGGCGCATGCCATCGCGGGCGATGCGGTCGCCCAGCGCCATGGCGCGTTCGGTGTAGACCGGCTTGCTGCCAGCGTTGGAGCCACAGTAGACGCAGAGGGACTTCATGGGGGATTCCTGTCTCTTGGTGCGGAAACGAAAACGCCCCGCCGGCAACCGGGTCAGCGGTCGCGGGCGGGGTGTTGGTCGATTATGACGCGTTGGCGCGGATTACGCGGCGGCGGCCTGCTCGCGGCGCGGGCCTTCACGCAGGGCGCGGCCGACCAGGCCCACCAGCAGGTCCAGCTCATCGCTGTCCATGCCGAAGTGCGGAGTGAAGCGCAGCGAGTTCTCGCCACCGTGGATCACGTTGATGCCGTGCTGGCGCAGCCATTCCTCGGTGGAACCGGCGCCATAGCACTTGAACTGCGGGGCCAGCTCGCAGGAGAACAGCAGGCCGGTGCCCTGCACCTTGGTGATCAGCCCGCCCAGCTCGCTCTTCAGCTGTTCCAGCTTGCGCACGGCCTCGGCACCGCGCTCGGCGATGTTGGCGCGCACCTGCGGGGTGAGCTGGGCCAGGGTGGCGCAGGCCACGTCCAGCGCACGCGGGTTGCTGGTCATGGTGTTGCCGTAGATGCCCTTGCGGTACAGCTGGGCGGCATGCTCGGTCACCGCCAGCACCGACAGCGGGTACTGCGCGGCGTTGAGCGCCTTGGAGTAGGTTTCCATGTCCGGCGGATCCAGGCCTTCGAAGCCCGGGTAATCCACCACCGACAGCACGCCATGGGCGCGCAGGCCGGCCTGGATCGAATCGAGCAGCAGCAGGCTGCCGTGGGCGCGGGTCAGCTCGCGGGCCACCGCATAGAACGCCGGCGGCACCGAACGGCCCGGGTCGCCTTCACCCATCACCGGTTCCAGGAACACCGCTTCGATGAACCACTGGTTGCGCTCGGCATCCTCGAACACCTTGCGCAGGCCGGCCTCGTCGTACGGGGCGACCGTAATGACCGAATCCTCGCCACGGTAGCTGGCCAGGTGCTGCTGGTAGCTCTTGCGGCTGGAATCGGAATACAGCGCCGGGCGGTCGGTGCGGCCATGGAAGCTGCCCTTGATGACCACGCGCTTGATGGCGGCACCGGCATGGCGCGCACCCGGGTCGGTCTGCAGCTTGGCGTTGACGTCGGCGATGCGCGCGGCCAGGCCGACCGCTTCCGAGCCGGAGTTCAGGCACATGAAGCGGGCGAACGGGCAACCGCCTCGGCGGTGGCCGATCTCCGCGCGCAGGGCGGTGATGAAGCGCTGCTGAGACAGGCTGGGGGTCATGATGTTGGCCATCACCTGCGGGCGCGACATCGCTTCGAGCACCGCATCAGGGGTATGGCCGAAGCCGAGCATGCCGTAGCCGCCCGCGTCGTACAGCACGGCGCCCTTCAGGGTGACCACCCACGGGCCGCGCGCGGCCAGCGCCACGTACGGGGTCACCGCGTCGTCGGCATAGAAATTGACGAAGCCGTCCTGCATCGCGTCGATCTGCGCCTGCTCGTCCTGCGCCAGCAGCGGCCCCAGCTCCTGCTGCACGCGCCCGAACTCGTCGGCGGCCGCTTCCACGGCGGCAACCAGCTGCGGGTGGCGGGCCGACAGCGCGACCAGGGTGGCGTCGTCCAGGCCGGTGGTGATGCGGCTGCCGGGCTGGGCGCGGAGGGGGGCGAGGCGTTCGATGAAGCTCATTGCAGATCTCCTGAAACGTTGGGTCGCACGGGCCTTCAAAAGCAAAACGCGCGTCATCACGCGCGCTTGGGGCGGACTCGTGCTGCGGACTTCCTTTCCGATGCTAGCACTAGTTTTTTTGCGCGATAACCCCGCAGAAACCTGCTGCATAGCAGCATATTGCCCGACGTTCGCCACGAAGCGCGCCGGCTCGCAGGCGCTGGACGTACAATGCGCGCCAATGTCGACCTGTTGCCGATCACTGCCTTGAAGAAGTCCGATTTCCACTACGACCTGCCGGCCGAACTGATCGCCCAGGCGCCGCTGGCCGAGCGTTCGGCCAGCCGCCTGATGCTGGTGCCGCCGGCGCCCGCCGCCTTCACCGACGTGCAGGTGCGCGACCTGCCGTCGCTGTTGCAGCCGGGCGACCTGATGGTGTTCAACGACACCCGGGTGATCCCGGCGCGGTTGTTCGGGCAGAAGGCCAGTGGCGGCCGCGTGGAGATCCTGATCGAGCGCCTGCTGGGCGGCCAGCAGGCGCGTGCCCAGGTGGGCGCCAGCAAGTCGCCCAAGGCCGGCAGCCGCATCGCCCTGGATGCCGGCGGCGAGGCCGAGGTGCTGGGCCGCGACGGCGAGTTCTACGTACTGCACTTCCACGTGCCTGAATCGCTGGAACAGTGGCTGCTGCACGCCGGTCGCCTGCCGCTGCCGCCGTACATCCAGCGCGAACCGGGCATGGACGACCGCGAGCGCTACCAGACCGTGTTCGCCCGCGAAGTGGGCGCGGTGGCCGCGCCGACCGCCGGCCTGCATTTCGACGAGCCGCTGCTGGCCGCCTTGAAGGCCAAGGGCGTGGACTTCGGCCACGTCACCCTGCACGTGGGCGCAGGCACCTTCCAGCCGGTGCGCGCCGATGACCTGAAGGACCACGTGATGCATCGCGAGTGGCTGAACGTGGGCGCTGAACTGGTGCAGCAGGTGCGGCGCACCCGCGAGGCTGGCGGCCGGGTGATCGGCGTGGGCACCACCGTGGTGCGCGCGCTGGAAAGCGCGATGCGCGAGGGTGAACTGCTGCCGTTCGCCGGCGAGACGCAGATCTTCATCACCCCCGGCTACCGCATCCGCAGCGTGGACGCGATGGTGACCAACTTCCACCTGCCGGAAAGCACGCTGCTGATGATGATTTCCGCGTTTGCCGGCAAGGATCGCGTGTTCGAGGCCTACCAGCACGCGATCGAACAGCGCTACCGCTTCTTCAGCTACGGCGACGCGATGCTGCTGTTCCCGCAGGCGGGGTAGGGGGCTGGCCTCTGCCTGATTGTGGTGGGTGCGCACCGTTGGTGCGCACTTGCAGGTGCCTGGAAGCCAGCAAAGCCACGCATGGCGTGGCTCTACTGCCGCTGCAATCGGTAGATCCACGCCACGCGTGGATGAACCCCTGCCGAGTCAGCCAACCCGCGTCATGCGTGGGTATTTCTGTCCGCGAGCGGGTTCCGGGGGAGGGCTGCTCAGCCCAAATCCACGTCGCATTCGCTGAGCGGGACGGACTGGCCGTCCGAAATCATCAAATGGCGCCCTTGAATACGGGCCAAGCGAAGACGCATGGTTCTTGCCCCAGCTTCTACTGCCGTCCGCCATCCATCCAGATCACCGTGGAAGGAAAGGGCTCGGAAGCACTGGCCGTTGGGCAGGGCTATCCGGCAGTTGTCCGATACGATGCCACCGCTGCTCGCGATGATTTCGCCAGCACAATCCAGCAGCTCATTGAATTGACTGGAAGCAGGGCGGATTCCGTCATCTTCGTAGTAGATGAACTCCACTCCGGCTACAGGGTTGACGCCCGGGGCGGTTCGATTGGCTCGTTGCTCGATTTTTCCGCCAAGGATTCTTTCCAGATCTTTCCGGTCACCGTTCACTGACTCGTCTCGTCTCATTGTGGATTCGCCTGCGCAGCCAGCTGGGTCGCGATGGCTGGTTCGGCCTGAACGCCCTCGCATGTGAGTGCGTGCTGCTGCACGAGTCTTGCTTCGTGGGTCGGAATCTCTGAAGCATCTACTTCAAATCGACGGACCCACTGATCGGCGAGCTGGCCGATCAGCCTCGGTTCTGTAGACTTTGGGTTGGAGTGGAGATTGCCGAGTGATGCAGCTCGAATTTCCCTGAGATAATGATCGAGCAGCACGTATTCAGGGGGGCGAGGGTCTGCTCCATGCACGCAAGCGAGGGGCCTTGCTCCAGCCTGGATCAAGGCTCCCCCGCCATACGTGTGAAGCTTGAAGTATTGCCCTGGGAGGGCGCCGCGAAGCTGGTCGAGCCCTCCGGCCGTTGCCAGCCGGGTGTCATCCAGCAAGGTCAACCAGCTGACCGTCTTGAACCTGGGATGCTTGAGCTCCGCCCGGTTCGCCAGGAGGGCAGCGTTCCCCGCATCCAGGCCTGGAAGGCGCTGGGCCAGCACTGCTTCAATCGCCTCATTGCGCTCTCGGCGCACTGGGCTCAGATTCAAGGCGTAGCCCGCATGCCCATGTGCGGCCCTCAACCAGTGTGCACATTTGATCGCCAGTTCAATGAATTGGCGTAGCCCTGCTAAGGACTGGCTAGTCGGGACTGACAACTCGAGCACACTCGTGTCATTGCCCATGTGGGATTGCCAGCCGCGCTTACCGTAAACAACGAACTGCCAAGCTCCAGCGTCCTCGGCGTTGGAACCGCTGGTGTAACAGAAGCTGAGATGGTCGTCTTCCGACATTGGCTCGATCATTTCGCGCAGAGCTTTGCTGTCCTTGACGCGCTGCCGGGGTGGTCCGTCCTTCGGTTTCTCGCGCCAGAGCCATTGCAATGCGTCTCCCGCGAACTCGCGGAACGCGTCGAAGCAAAGGCAAAGGTTTTCTCTCGTGGAGGCCAGGTGTGCGCCCTTGAAGTACAGCGTCAGGCGTAGACACATCACCGCGCCTACGTAGTTCGCTGGGCCGCTCGGAAGAAAGAGGTCGCCGGGAAACTCGAGTGACGCCTGTGCGTCCGGAGACCATTCAATTTCCAGGGGAAGGTCGTGCGGGGAGGGCATGAGTGGAGTGGCAGCATGTGGAGCTGGCCACACTAGGAAGAAGGTGTTCTGCCGCCAAGGCCAATTACGACAAGCAGGTGTCGGATGGTCGCCCATTCAGCCCTGAATGGGCGGCCGACCCGGTTTTGGGAGACAATAGGCGACTATTTGCCTGAACGACCGCTCCATGTCCCGATTGCAGTTCCAGCTCCAGACCCGCGACGGCCGTGCCCGCCGTGGCCGCCTGACCTTCCCGCGTGGCACGGTGGAAACGCCGGCCTTCATGCCGGTGGGAACCTATGGCTCGGTCAAGGGCATCCTGCCGGACCAGGTGCGCGCGCTGGGCGCCGAGATCATCCTCGGCAACACCTTCCACCTGTACCTGCGGCCGGGCCTGGACATCATCGCCGACCACGGCGGCCTGCACGGCTTCTGCCAGTGGGATGGCCCGATCCTGACCGACTCCGGCGGCTTCCAGGTGTTCTCGCTGGCGCACCGCCGCAAGATCACCGAGCAGGGCGTGACCTTTGCGTCGCCCACCGACGGCGCCCGCGTGTTCCTGGGCCCGGAAGAGAGCATGAAGATCCAGAAAGTGCTCGATTCGGACGTGGTGATGATCTTCGATGAGTGCACCCCGTACCCGGCCACTGAGGACGTCGCCCGCCGTTCGATGGAGCTGAGCCTGCGCTGGGCCCAGCGCAGCCGCAACGCACATGACGAGCTGGGCAACGACGCGGCGCTGTTCGGCATCGTCCAGGGCGGCGTGCATACCGACCTGCGCAGCCGCTCGGCCGAGGCCCTGCAGGCGATCGGCTTCGACGGCTATGCCATCGGTGGCCTGGCCGTGGGCGAACCGGAGCACGAGCGCAACGCCATGCTCGACCACCTGGACCCGGAGCTGCCGGGCGACCGCCCGCGCTACCTGATGGGCGTGGGCCGGCCGGAGGACCTGGTCGAGGGTGTCGCCCGTGGCGTGGACATGTTCGACTGCGTGATGCCCACCCGCAATGCCCGCAACGGCCACTATTTCACCTCGTTCGGCACCGTACGCATCCGCAACTCGCAGTATGCGCGCGACATGGACCCGATCGAGCCGGGCTGCGGCTGCGTGGCCTGCAGCGGCGGCTACACCCGCTCGTACCTGCGCCACCTGGACCGCTGCAACGAGATGCTGGCGCCGATGCTGGGCACCCTGCACAACCTGTTCTACTACGAAAAACTGATGGCCGACATCCGCGCGGCCATCGAGGCGGGAACCTTCCAGGCCTTCCGCGAGTCCTTCTATGCAGCACGCGGGGCGGTCGCGCCGCCCCTGTAACCCCGCAGCACCCCTGCCGAACGGCCCAAGGACGAACGTCCGGGGCCGTGGCATACTTCAAGGCTGACCCAGATCCGCGGTCGACACCCTGCGCCCGTCAAACGGGCCTGAGCGCCGCCCAACCTAAGGACCAACGATGAACCTGCTTGCTTTCCTGATTCCCGCCGCCCACGCCCAGGCCGCCGGCGGCCAACCGCAGGGCATGGGCCTGACCACCCTGCTGTTCCCGATCATCCTGATCGCCATCATGTACTTCCTGATGATCCGCCCGCAGATGAAGCGGCAGAAGGAACACAAGGGCATGCTGGAGAAGATCAAGCGTGGCGACGAAGTGCTGACCAACGGTGGCATCGCCGGCGTGGTCACCGACATCGGCGACAACTTCATCACCGTCGAAGTGGCTGACAACGTGCGCATCCGCGTGCAGAAGGGCGCTATCGGCAGCGTGCTGCCGAACGGCACCCTGAAGTCGGCCCAGTAAGCCACTCCTTTTCCGATGCACAACCGCGGCGCCGGGGATGGCGCCGCGCGGGACCCAAGCAATGCTCGAATTTCCACGCTGGAAGTACGTCGTCATCCTGATCGTACTGGCGCTCAGTACCCTGTATGCGCTGCCCAACATCTACCAGAAGGACCCGGCCGTCCAGATCACCGCCAACCGTGGCGGAGTGGTCGACGACGCGCTGCGCGACCGTGTGCTGGCCGACCTGAAGAAGGCCGGTGTCACCACGATCGGCGCCGAGAAGGAAGGGGAAAGCCTGATCGTCCGCCTGCCGGACCTGAAGGCCCAGTCCGCTGCCAGCGACGCGCTGCGTGACACCGTCGGCGAGAACTACACGGTGGCCCTGAACCTGGCCTCGACCGTGCCGGACTGGCTGGCCAAGCTGGGCGGCCGCCCGATGGTGCTGGGCCTGGACCTGCAGGGCGGCGTGCACTTCGTGCTGCAGGTCGACCAGAAGGCAGCCCTGGACAAGCGCCTGGACGCCTACACCGAAGACGTGCGCAGCACCCTGCGTGACGCGCGCATTGCGTACCAGTCGGTCGAGCGCCGCGCCGACAACACCATCGTGGCCAACCTGAGCCCGTCGGCCGGTGACGATGCCGCCGCCAACGCCCGCGCGGCGCTGGTCAAGTCGCAGCCGACCCTGGGTTACGACGTCAGCGGCAGCCGCATCACGGTGACCATCCCGGACACCGAGATCTCGCAGATCGCCAACGGCGCCATCGAGCAGAACATCAACACCCTGCGCAACCGCGTGAACCAGCTGGGCGTGGCCGAGCCGATCATCCAGCGCCAGGGTGCCGACCGCGTGGTCGTGCAGCTGCCGGGCGTGCAGGACACCGCCGAAGCCAAGCGCATGATCGGTGCCACCGCCACCCTGGAATACCGTGCGGTGGTCGAAGGCAACGCGCAGGACGCCATCGCCTCCGGCCGCATTCCGCCGGAAGCCAAGGTCTACCAGCAGCGTGATGGCCGTGGCCCGATCCTGCTGAACAAGCGCGTGATCGTCACCGGCGACCAGATGGTCGGCGCGCAGGCGGTCACCGACACCAACAGTGGTGCCCCGGCGGTCAGCGTGACGCTGAACAACGTCGGCGGCCAGCGCATGTTCGACTTCACCAGCGCCAACGTGAACAAGCCGATGGCCGTGGTGTACACCGAGCGCGTGCCGACCGTGACCGTCGTTGACGGCCAGGAAGTGCGTGGCTTCAAGGTCAACGAGGAAGTGATCTCGGTGGCCAACATCAACGGCGTGTTCGGCAAGAACTTCCAGACCACCGGTCTGCAGAAGAAGGAAGCCGAGGACCTGGCCAAGCTGCTGAAGTCCGGCTCGCTGGCCGCGCCGATGGACTTCGTCGAAGAGCGCGTGGTAGGCCCGAGCCTGGGTGCGGAGAACGTCAAGAACGGTATCACCGCGGTGGTCTACGCGTTCCTGTTCACCCTGGTGTTCTTCACCATCTACTACCGCATGTTCGGCCTGATCACCTCGCTGGCGATGCTGTTCAACCTGCTGATCGTGGTGGCGGTGATGTCGCTGTTCGGCGCGACGATGACCCTGCCTGGCTTCGCCGGCCTGGCGTTGTCGGTCGGTCTGTCGGTGGACGCCAACGTGCTGATCAACGAGCGTATCCGTGA
The DNA here is from genome assembly GCF_003086915.1 of Stenotrophomonas sp. ZAC14A_NAIMI4_1. Taxonomy (NCBI): domain Bacteria; kingdom Pseudomonadati; phylum Pseudomonadota; class Gammaproteobacteria; order Lysobacterales; family Lysobacteraceae; genus Stenotrophomonas; species Stenotrophomonas sp. ZAC14A_NAIMI4_1. Next base: position 2,831,287 of record NZ_CP026002.1, on the reverse strand, counting down.
AGAGCTGCGTGCCGGCGTGCCGGGCAAGACCGCGATCGTGACCGGTTACGAACGTGCTTCGGGCACGATTCTTGACGCCAACCTGACCGGCCTGATCGTCGGTGTGGCCCTGTTCGCCTTCGGCACGGGTCCGCTGAAGGGCTTCGCCCTGACCATGATCATCGGTATTTTCGCCTCGATGTTCACTGCGATCACCGTGTCGCGCGCCCTGGCGACGCTGATCTATGGCCGTCGCAAGAAGCTCCAGAACGTGGCCATCTGACGGGACGACACGCACATGAAAATTTTTCCGCTGCACATCCTCCCGAACGATACCCAGATCGACTTCATGCGCTGGCGCCATGTCGCGATGGTCGTCACGATCATCGTGTTCCTGGCATCGATCGGCATCATCGGCTTCAAGGGCTTCAACTACGCCCTGGACTTCACCGGCGGCACCCTGATCGAAGCCCGCTTCGATCGCGCGGTGGACGTCGAGCAGGTCCGTACCAAGCTCGAGGACAATGGTTTTGAAGGCGCCCAGGTGCAGAGCGTCGGTGGCAACACCGACCTGCTGATCCGCCTGGCCCCGCACGGTGAGCACGCCCCGGGTACCGGTGCGGCCGCCGCCGAGGACAAGGCCACCGCTGCGGCGGTGGTCAAGGCGCTGTCCACCGCCGACAACCAGGCCACCGTGCTGCGCAACGAGTTCGTTGGCCCGCAGATCGGCAAGGACCTGGCGATGAACGGTCTGTACGCCACCATCTTCATGCTGGCTGGCTTCCTGATCTACATCGCGGTGCGCTTCGAATGGAAGTTCGCGGTCACCGCCAGCATCGTGGCGATGTTCGACCTGATCGTGACGGTGGCTTACGTTTCCCTGCTGGGCCGTGAGTTCGACCTGACCGTGCTGGCCGGCCTGCTGTCGGTGATGGGCTTTGCGATCAACGACATCATCGTGGTCTTCGACCGCGTGCGCGAAAACTTCCGCAGCCTGCGTGCCGAGCCGATGGAAGTGCTGAACCGTTCGATCAACCAGACGCTGTCGCGTACGGTGATCACCGCGGTGATGTTCTTCCTGTCCGCGCTGGCCCTGTACATGTACGGCGGCAGTTCGATGGAAGGCCTGGCCGAGACGCACATGATCGGTGCGGTGATCGTGGTGCTGTCCTCGATCCTGGTGGCGGTGCCGATGCTGACCATTGGTGCGCTGCGCGTGACCAAGCAGGACCTGCTGCCGAAGGCGAAGGACGTCGAGGCGCTGGCCCGTCGCCCGTAAGCACCCGCTGCACGCAGTACACAGAGAACCCCGCGCAAGCGGGGTTTTTTGTTGCAGGGCTGCGCCCTGCACCTGCTTCAATGCAACGGCAACGTCAAAAGCCTGCATTCCGTGGGATGGCGGGGCACTGTGGGTTCGCGGGGGCGCCGTAAACCCATCCATGGGGGCTTGGTCGCCGCATCCATGCGGCTCACACCCCGCAAACCCACAGTGCCCCGCCTTCGACAGTTGGCCGGTGGCTGTTGGTGGGTGCCGACCGTTGGTCGGCACATCTGTCAGATATCGATATCCGACCCAGTGCCGACCAACGGTCGGCACCCACCAGAGCAGAAAGCCGTTCGGACAGATCGCGGAGAACTGTCGAAGGCGGGGTGGGTCCGGTTGAGGGGGTGTGAGCGCCATGGATGGCGCGACCAAGCCCCCATGGACGGGTTTACGGCGTCCCCCTCAACCGGACCCACCCCGCCAACCCGCAGCAACCCAGCCTTTGACGTTGACGTTGATCCAGCAGGTGCAGGGCTGCAAGCCCTGCAAAACAAACCCCACCCTACGCCAGCGTCGGTTGTGCAATCTTTCCCCGCGCACTACGATCCTGCGGTTCGCGCGCACCTGCGCGCGCCCGTATTCCTGCTGAGCGCCCCGTGCGCCGCATCTGCCAACCCGAGGTATCCATGGTCATCAAACCGCGCGTCCGCGGCTTCATCTGCGTCACCACCCACCCGACCGGCTGCGAGGCCGCGGTCAAGCAGCAGATCGACTACATCCGCGCCCGCCCGCCGATCCAGAACGGCCCCAAGCGCGTGCTGGTCATCGGTGCCTCCACCGGCTACGGACTGGCCGCGCGCATCACCGCCGCGTTCGGCAGTGGCGCTGCCACCCTGGGCATCTTCTTCGAACGCCCGGGCAGTGAGACCAAGCCGGGCACGGCGGGCTGGTACAACTCCGCGGCGTTCCACAAGTACGCCGACGAAGCCGGCCTGTATGCCAAGAGCATCAACGGCGATGCCTTCTCCGATGAAGTGAAGGCCAAGGCCATCGAGATGATCAAGGCCGACCTCGGCCAGGTCGATCAGGTCGTCTACAGCCTGGCCGCGCCGCGCCGCAAGCACCCCAAGACCGGCGAGATCATCAGCTCCACGCTGAAGCCGATCGGCGAACCGATCGTCCTGCGCGGCCTGGATACCGACAAGGAAGTGCTGACCGAGACCCACCTGCAGCCGGCCACGGCTGAGGAGATCGCCGGTACCGTCGCGGTGATGGGTGGCGAAGACTGGCAGATGTGGATCGATGCGCTGTCCGAGGCCGGCGTGCTGGCCAACGGCTGCACCACCACCGCCTTCACCTACGTGGGCGAAGAGATCACCCAGGCGATCTACTGGAACGGTTCGATCGGCGCGGCCAAGAAGGACCTGGACGACAAGGTGCTGGGCCTGCGCGCATCGCTGGCGAAGATCGGCGGCGACGCGCGCGTGTCGGTGCTTAAGGCCGTGGTCACCCAGGCCAGCTCGGCCATTCCGACCATGCCGCTGTACCTGTCGCTGCTGTTCAAGGTGATGAAGGCGCAGGGCACGCACGAAGGCTGCATCGAGCAGCTCGACGTGCTGTACGACATCCTCTACGGCGGCAAGGCGGACGGCGTGGCTGTCGACCGCCTGCGCCACGACCTCGTCGATGACCAGGGCCGCACGGTCGCCCTGGTGGACGAGGAAGGCCGCCTGCGCGCGGACTACAAGGAAATGGCGCCGGAAGTGCAGGGCAAGGTGCTGGAGCTGTGGCCGCAGGTGACCAACGAAAACCTGTACGAGATCAGCGACCTGGCCGGCTACAAGGCCGACTTCCTGCGCCTGTTCGGTTTCGGCGTGGACGGCGTGGACTACGAGGCCGACGTCAACCCGGACGTCAAGATCGCCAACCTGGTCGACCTGACCTGACAACCCCGTGGTAGTGCCGGCCGCTGGCCGGCATTGCGGGCATGCGTGGTTGCCGGCCAGCGGCCGGCACTACCAGTATCAGACTCAGCCGAAATCGAAGTTCATCGATGGCAGCGCCGGGCCGACGAACTCGCCCTGCACGTAATCGACGCCCGCGCTGAACAGCAGGGTCATCGAGTTCGCGTCGCTGACGAACTCGGCCATGGTGCGGATGCCGGCTTCCTGCGCACGTGCGGTGATCTGGCTGATGCGGTCGATGTTCTCGCGGGTCGCGCCAAGGTCGCTGGTGAAGCCGCGGTCCAGCTTGAGGAACTGCGGTTCGAAGTGGGCCAGCAGCTGGAACGAATCCAGCCCCGAACCGAACTGCTCCAGGCCGATCCGGCAACCCAGCGGGGCGACGTCGGCAAGGAACTGCTGGGCGGCGCGCAGGTGGGTGAAGACCTTGACCTCCGGCGCATGCAGCCACAGCCGTTCGCCCGGTACGCCCTGGGCCTGCAGCTGCTGGCGCAGGGTGGCGATCATCTTGGAGTCGTCGAACGACTCGGGGGTGACCTTGACCAGGATCTGCGTGTCATGGCCGGCACGGGCGCGTGCGCCGAGCACGTCGATGGCCTTCGAGACCACCCAGCGGTTGATGTCGCCCAGCAGGCCGTGCTCCTCGGCAATGCCGAGGAAGGCGGTCGGGCTGAGCAGCTCGCCGTTGTGCTCCAAGCGCAGGTAGGCCTCGTACAGCTCCAGCGGCTCGCCCTGCAGGTTCAGCACCGGCTGGTAGTGCAGCTGGAAGCCGTCACCTGCCAGCGCCTCGCGGATGCGCGCGACCCAGCGCTGCACGCGCTCTTCCTCGATGCGGTCGACCGCAGCCGGGTCGAAGATGCGCGAAGTGTTGCCCAGCGCGGCCGCAGCCTGCGCGCATTCGCTGGCACGCGCCAGCACCTGGCCGATGCTGGCGATCTTCTCGCCCACCTGCACGCCGCCGAGGCTGACGGTGACCGTGGCCGAGCGTGCGCCGATGGTGAACACGTGCGCGGCAAAGGCTTCGCGGATGCGCTCGGCCAGGGCCAGGGTCTGTGCGTAGGCGCCGGACTGCAGCACGGCGAAGCTGTGTTCGCCGAAGCGCGCCATCTGCGCATCCTCGCCCACCACGTCAGCCAGCAGCGCGGCCATCGCGCCGATCAGGGTGTCGGCCGAGGCCAGGCCGATATCGGGGATCAGGCGCGCGTAGTGGTCCGGTTCGACCAGCAGCAGGCCGAACTGGCCCTCACTGCGGCCGGCCTGGGCCACGGCATCTTCCACCTGCAGCATGAAGGTGGGGCGGTTGAGCAGGCCGGTGACCTGGTCGCGCTGGCGGAGGTCCTCGACCTCGCGGGCCAGTTCGGTGTCCAGTTCCAGCCGGCGGCGGAACACCACCTGCAGGCAGGATTCGCCTTCGTAGGTGGCGGCGGTGAACTCCATGGTGGCCGGGAACGCACTGCCATCCTGGTGGCGCGCATCCAGCTGGTACTGCGGCGGGGGCGCCTCGCCACGGCTGAGCGACTTCAGCAGCTGCTTGAAGCTGTCCACGTGCTGGGCGGCGACCATGTCCAGCAGCGAGATGCCTTCGACCTCGTCGAAGTCCTCGTAGCCGAACATTTCCAGATAGGCATCGTTGGCACGGATGTGCATGCCTTCGTGGACGTAGGCGATGGGGTCGCGCGAAGAGGCGATCAGCGCGTCGCAGCGGCGCTCGGTCTCGCGCATCTGCGCCTCGATGCGGCGCAGGCCACGGCGCGCCTGCAGGTCGACCCACTGGTCGCGGACCACCGCCAGCAGGTGTTCATTGCGCTGGCGCAGCGCCAGGGCGCGGACGCCGTTGCTGCTGGCCTGGACCAGTTCGTCTTCGTCGATGCGATCGGCCAGCAGCACCAGCGGGATGTCCTTGCCGCTGGCGGCGATGTGCTGGGCCACCAGCGGCAGCGGGATGCCCTGCGACGGCGAGGCCAGCACCAGGTCGATGGCCTGGCTGGCCAGCACCTGCGTCAGCTCGGCCGAATCCTGTGGCCGCCAGGGGCGCACGGCGATGCCGCTGTTGCGCAGGGTGCTGACGATGGCTTCGGCGTTCTCGCCGCTGTCATCGACGATCAGCAGCCGGATGGTGATGTCGTTCGCGTTCTGCATGCACTGCTCCCCAATCTGCAAATCTAGATACACGATGCGCGGCGGTCCGTCCATGCGCTCGCCCCTTGCGGGGTTGGAACGGCGATGCGGTTCACACCACGCTGCCGGCGGCATGGCCGCTGGCCCAGGCCCACTGGAAGTTGTAGCCGCCCAGCCAGCCGGTCACATCCAGCACCTCGCCGACGAAGTGCAGGCCGGGCACGCGCTTGGACTCCAGGGTGGCCGAAGAGACCTCGGCCGTGTCCACGCCGCCCAGGGTGACTTCGGCGGTGCGGTAGCCTTCGGTGCCGCTGGCCACCAGCGGGAATGCGCCCAGCAGCTGCCCGGCCTGGCGCAGCACCGGTTCGTCCAGCTGCCGCACCGGGCGGTCCGGCAGCCAGTGCTCGCACAGGCGCTGGGCCAGCCGCTTGGGCAGCACCTCGGCCAATACGGTGCGCAGTTCGGCCGCCGGCCGGTCGCGTTTCATCTGCCGCAGCCACTCGGTCGCGTCCTGGCCCGGCAACAGGTCCAGTTCCAGGGCATCGCCGGGTTGCCAGAACGAGGAGATCTGCAGGATGGCCGGCCCGCTGACGCCACGATGGGTCAGCAGCATGAAGTTCTGGAAGTGTTTGCCGTTGCAGCGCGCCTCGATGGGCAGGGCAACGCCACTGAGGTCGGCCAGCCGCTCCTGATGGGTGCCACTGAGGGTCAGCGGTACCAGGCCGGCGCGGGTGGGCAGGATCTGGTGGCCGAACTGGCGGGCCACCTCGTAGCCGAAGCCGGTGGCGCCCATGCTGGGGATCGAAAGGCCGCCGGTTGCCACCACCAGCGAGGCGCAATGGAACAGGCCATCGGTGGTGTGCACGCGGAAGCCATCGCTGCCGTGTTCGATGCGCTGCACGCTGCAGTCGGTGCGGATCTGCACGCCGGCCGCCTGGCACTCGTCCACCAGCATCTTCACGATCTGCTTGGACGAGACATCGCAGAACAGCTGCCCCAGTTCCTTTTCGTGATAGGCGATGCGGTGCTTGTCCACCAGCTCGATGAAGTGCCACGGCGTGTAGCGCGCCAGGGCCGACTTGCAGAAGTGCGGGTTGGCCGAGACGAAGTTGGCCGGCGTGGTGCCGGTGTTGGTGAAGTTGCAGCGCCCACCACCGGACATCAGGATCTTCTTGCCGACCTTGTTGGCGTGGTCGATCACCTGCACGTGGCGGCCGCGCTGGCCGGCCGTGATCGCAGTCATCAGCCCGGCTGCGCCGGCACCGATGACCAGCACGTCGCAGCGGATCGTGCTCATGCCTTGGCGCGCTTGCGCCAGTTCGGAATGATGTCGAGCTGGATCTGGTCGTTGAGGAGCTGCACCTCGCCGTCCTGGATCAGCACGCTGAAACGCATGGCGCGCTGGATCTGCTGGCCCCACTGTTCGACGAAGGCGCCGTCGAGGTCGACCACCGACAGGTTGTCGAAGCGGGCAAGGCCCTTGCTCTGCTTGTTCCACCAGATCTCGGACGCGTTGCCGCCGTAGTTCACTACCTGCACCTGGCGGCTGCGGTTGCAGGCCTTGCGCACGCGAGACTCGTCCGGGTGACCCAGGTCGATCCACTGCAGGATGTCGCCGGTGTAATCGTGGTTCCACAGGTCCGGTTCGTCGTCGGTGCTCAGGCCGCGGCCGAACTCCAGGCGGTCATCGGCATTGAGGGCGAAGGCGAGCAGGCGCACCATCAGGCGATCGTCGGTTTCCGACGGGTGCTGGGCCAGGGTCAGGTTGTGGGTCGCGTAGTAGCCGCGATCCATGTCGCTGATCTGCAGCTCGGCCTTGCGGATGGTGGCGGTGAGGGCCATGGGGAATCCGTCGACTAAAGACGACCATGATAGAGGTTTGCTGTAAGGGTGTCCGTCGCCAGGGTGTCTGCCGGGCGTCAACGATGGCACTCTGGCGGTGCTTTCCCTCCTGCCGCCCGCGCATGACCCGTTCCCCGATCCGCCGTCTCCGTATCGCCGACGTCGACTTCGTCTGCAGCGTGCGCGCATCCGCGCCCGGTGCGCTGCCCGCCAGCGTGGTGTTCGCCGCCTATGGGCCCGGGCGTCGGCTGCGCATGCGCTTCAGCAGCGCCCCTGCGCAGCGGCGGCTGGCGGGTGATGCCGGGCTGGACCACGGCAGCCTGCGCATGGCCGACGGCACCTGGATCAACCTGCACCGGCCTGCGGTGATGCGTGCGCTGGTGCTGGCGGCGCTGGGCGATGGCCTGGGCGACGGCATGGAGCGCGATGGCTGGCAGGTGCTGGACGTGGCCACGTTGCCGCCGCCGGAGCCCACCACGCCATGAGCCTGCCCAGCCGCCTGCAGCTGCCGCCGGGTGACTGGGCGTGCCTGCTCGATGGACTGTGCGCGCGCTTCCCGCGCATCGGCCGCGGGCAGTGGCAGGACCGTTTCGCCCGGGGCCGGGTGCAGGACGCGCAGGGCAGGGCGCTTGCGCCGGACCAGCCCTGGCAGGTCGGGCTGGACATCGTCTATTTCCGCGAGGTCAGCGACGAACCGCGCATCCCGTTCAGCGAGCGCATCGTGTACCAGGATGAGCACCTGCTGGTGGCCGACAAGCCGCACCACCTGCCGGTCACGCCCGCAGGCGGCTACGTGCGCGAGACCCTGCTGGCGCGGCTGGTGGCGCGCACCGGCAACACGGACCTGGTGCCGCTGCACCGGCTTGATCGGCTCACCGCAGGGCTGGTGCTGTTTTCGCAGCGGCCCGATTCGCGCGATGCCTACCAGCGGCTGTTCCGCGAACGTCGTATCGACAAGACCTATGAGGCGCTGGCGCCCGCGTTGCCGGGCCTGCAGTTCCCGCTGGAACGGCGGAGCCGGATCGTGGCGGGCGAGCCGTTCTTCCGCATGGCCGAGGCACCGGGCGAGGCGAACGCGCGCACCCGGGTGGACGTGATCGCCGCCGACGCGGCGGTCTGGCATTACCGGCTGCGGCCGGAAACCGGGCGCAAGCACCAGCTTCGCGTGCACATGGCGGCGCTGGGCGCACCGATCCTTGGCGATGACCTGTACCCGCAGCTGCAGCCAGCGGTGGATCCACTGCGGGCGCCGCCGTTGCAGCTGCTGGCGCGGGCTTTGGCGTTCCAGGATCCGCTGGATGGGCAGCGCCGGGTGTTCAGCAGTGACCGTGCGCTGCAGGCGCCGGACAGCCCGGCCGACGCGGTCTGATCAGCGGGGCCTGATCACTGTGGATTGATCACCGCGGCTTGATCCGGGCCAGCCAGCGGTCCAGCTCGGCGGCGAACAGCTGGCGGTCGCGCTGGCCCAGGGGCGGCGGGCCACCGGTCTGTACGCCCGACCCGCGCAGTTCCTCCATGAAATTGCGCATCGACAGCCGCTCGGCCATGTTGTTGGCGGTGTACAGCTGGCCGCGCGGGTTCAGGGCGACGGCCTTCTTCTCCAGCACCAGCGCAGCCAGCGGGATGTCCTGGGTCACCACCAGGTCACCGGCGGCGACCCGCTCGACGATGGCGCTGTCGGCCACGTCCAGGCCCTGTGGCACCTGGAGGGAGCGCAGCCAGCGCGAGGGCGGTGTGCGGATCCACTGGTTGGCGACCAGGGTCAGCTCCAGGCCGACCCGCTCGGCGGCGCGGAAAAGGATGTCGCGGATGACAACAGGGCAGGCGTCGGCATCGACCCAGATCCTCGGACGCCCATGTTCAGCGGGGGTTTCAGCTTCAGTCATCTACCCAGTGTAGGGTAGGAAAAACCTGAATGGGGACTCGGGTTTAGCCTCGATCGGCTGCCAGCCCTTGTCACGCCTAGCCGGGCAGGGGATGCGGCTGAATGTCGGGGCTATCGCTTTTTCCTGAAAACACGCGTATCGTTCGACCCACTGTGTTTGCTAGGGTCACCGTGAATCGTGGCCTGGTGCAGTTGATCTCACGATCCGCTCATCGATCCGCTTTACCAACGCCTGCAACTCAGTCTCGGCCCCGATACCCGGTGGCTGCGATTTTTTTCAACATGTGTTTCAGGAGTTAGTAACTATGTCTGATCGTCAGACCGGCACTGTCAAGTGGTTCAACGACGCCAAGGGCTTCGGCTTCATCACCCCGGAAAGCGGCCCGGACCTGTTCGTGCACTTCCGTGCCATCCAGGGCACCGGCTTCAAGACCCTGCAGGAAGGCCAGAAGGTTACCTTCATCGCCGTCCAGGGCCAGAAGGGTATGCAGGCTGACCAGGTGCAGGCGGTCTAATCCGTCTGCTACCGTTTGGTAGCCAGAAACGCCGGAAGCGAAAGCTTCCGGCGTTTTTTTATGCCCTCTGTAGAGTCGAGCCATGCTCGACTGCGGCATGCTCGACTGCGGCGTGAAGGCAGTCGAGCATGGCTCGACTCTACAATGGGCCATGCATTCCAAGAGCCCGCCCATGCGCATCGTCCACCACCTGGAAAACTCCCGTTCGCTGCGCGTGCTGTGGATGCTGGAGGAGCTGGGGCTGGACTACGAGCTGCGGCGCTACCCGCGCGATCCGAAGACGCTGCTGGCGCCGCCGGAGCTGCGCCAGGTCCACCCGCTCGGCAAATCGCCGGTGCTGCAGGATGGCGATCTGGTGCTGGCCGAGTCCGGGGCGATCCTCGACTACCTCGTCGACCGCTACGACACCGGGCGCCAGTTCTCGCCGTCGCCGGTACCGGCCGACGGTGCCGAGCGCATCGACTACCGCTACTGGCTGCATTACGCCGAAGGTTCGGCGATGCCGCCGCTGCTGCTGACCCTGGTGATCGGCCGCATCCGCAGCGCACCGATGCCGTTCTTCGCCCGGCCGATTGCCCGCGGCATTGCCGACAAGGCCGAGCGCAGTTTCATTGGCCCGCAACGTCGCCTGCACCTGGACTGGATGGAGCGACGGCTGGCCGAAAGCCCCTGGTTCGCCGGTGACCGTTTCACCGCCGCCGACATCCAGATGAGTTTCCCGATCCAGGCGGCTGCAGCCCGTGGGGGTGGCCTGGACGACAAGCCGGCCCTGCGCAGCTTCCTTGCACGCATCGGCGAGCGCCCGGCCTACCGGCGTGCCGAGGCGCACGGCGGCGCCCTGCAGGCCCTGCGCGGCGATTGAGGAGCGGCCCTGCCGCCCCCATCCTGCAGGGATGGATACCAGCGCCCCCCGTTTCGACAACCGCCTGCTGAGCGCCCTGCCGGGCGACCCCGAGAGCGGCCCGCGCCGCCGCGAAGTGCGCGGCGCCGCATGGTCACCGGTGATGCCGACCCCCGTGGCCGCCCCCACGTTGCTGGCCTGGTCGCCGGACGTGGCCGCGCTGCTGGGCCTGGAAGCAGCAGACGTGGAAGGCGACGACTTTGCCCAGGTATTTGGCGGCAACGCGCTGTACGCAGGCATGCAGCCATGGGCAGCCAACTACGGTGGCCACCAGTTCGGCCATTGGGCGGGCCAGCTGGGCGATGGCCGGGCGATTTCGCTGGGTGAACTGGTGGCGGCCGATGGCCGGCACTGGGAGCTGCAGCTGAAGGGCGCCGGGCCGACCCCGTACTCGCGCGGCGCCGATGGCCGTGCCGTGCTGCGTTCGTCCATCCGCGAGTTCCTGTGCAGCGAAGCGATGCATCACCTGGGCGTGCCGACCACGCGCGCCTTGTCGCTGGTCGGCACGGGCGAAGACGTGGTGCGCGACATGTTCTACGACGGCCACCCGCGCGCCGAGCCGGGCGCCATCGTCTGCCGTGTCGCGCCGTCGTTCATCCGCTTCGGCACCTTCGAACTGCCGGCATCCCGCGGCGAGACCGCGCTGCTGAAGCAGCTGGCCGAGGCCTGCATCGCCCGCGACTTCCCCGAGCTGCAGGGCGAGGGCGAGGCGTTGTACGGCGACTGGTTCGCGCAGATCGCCGTGCGCACCGCCGAGCTGATGGCGCACTGGATGCGCGTCGGTTTCGTGCACGGAGTGATGAACACCGACAACCTGTCCGTGCTGGGCCTGACCATCGACTACGGCCCGTACGGCTGGGTGGAGGATTACGACCCGGAGTGGACGCCCAACACCACCGACGCCCAAGGCCGCCGCTACCGCTTCGGTACCCAGCCGCAGGTGGCGTACTGGAACCTCAACCGGCTTGCGCAGGCACTGTCGCCGCTGTTCGCCGACGTGCAGCCGCTGCAGGCCGGTCTGGCTGCGTTCCAATCCACCTTCGTCGCCTGCACGCGCCGCGATGCCGCCGCCAAGCTGGGCCTGGCCGCCGCCGATGACGAAGACCTGCAGCTTTACCTGCGCTGGCAGCAATTGCTGCAGGACGGCGGCATGGACATGACGTTGGCCTGGCGCGCGTTGATGCGCGTGGACGCGGCGGCGCCGGATGCAGGTTTGCTCGAAGCGGTGTACTACGACGAAGCTCGCCGGCAGGCGGTGCAGGTGCCGCTGCAGCAGTGGTTGCAGGACTACGCCGCGCGGCTGCGTGTCGATCCGCTGGCGGCCGATGCGCGCCTGGCAAAGATGGCGGCGGCCAATCCGCTGTACGTGCTGCGCAACTGGTTGGCGCAGGAAGCGATCGACCGGGCGGAGCAGGGCGACCTGGAAGGCGTGCACGCGCTGCAGGACGTGCTGCGCGACCCGTACACGGAACGCCCGGGGCTGGAGCACTATGCCGGCAAGCGGCCGGCGTGGGCGGATGACCGCGCGGGCTGCTCGATGCTGTCCTGCAGTTCGTAGGGGGTTTTTTCTGCAGGGCTTGCAGCCCTGCACCTGCCGAAGCAACAGCAAAAGCGTGCTATCCGTGGGATGGCGGGGGGGGTCCGGTTGAGGGGGACGCTGCAAGTACGTCCATGTAAGCTCGGTCGCCGCATCCATGCGGCTCACGCCCCCTCAACCGGACCCACCCCGCCTTCGACAGTTTTCTGCGGTCTGTTGGAACTTGCTGCTGTTGGTGCCAGCTGCTCTTGGTGGGTGCCGACCGTTGGTCGGCACGGGGTTGGATATCCCGGCGTTGCCAGTAGATCCACGCCATGCGTGGATGAATTCATCCGATATCTGACAGATGTGCCGACCAACGGTCGGCACCCACCAACAGCACACGGAACCCGCCATCCCACGGAATGTGGCCTTTGACGTTGACGTTGACGTTGCCTTGGCTCGAAGCAGGTGCAGGGCGGCAGCCCTGCCAACAGCCCCCTACAACGATGGTATTACCCATTCAGTGCGATATTCGCACGCGTAGTCGATTACCGCACTTGAATGGTGCAGTGCGATAAACCTAATTTCACTCCCACAGTTTCACAGCAGTCCAAGCGATCCACCCCTGGCGGGGCGAGGGCAGCAGCCGGTCCGGTGCTGAAGCCAGGTGCAGGGGAAGACCGCCGGATTTCCCTTCATCTGTGCGGAGTGATCGCATGCGCCGTCGTCTGTCCGTTGTTTCCGTGTCCCTGCTTGCCGTGCTGCCGTCGCTGGCGCTGGCCTACCAGGCCGAACCGCCGCGCGAAGACCTGCAGGTCCTGCGCGTGGACCGCTATGCCGACGACGCCAATGCCGGCTCGCTGCGCTGGGCCATCACCACCGCCAACGCTGCGCCGGGCCGCTATCGCATCGAGATCGACGCCGTCGGCGCCGCGCCCTACGTGATCAAGCCGGCCGCGCCGCTGCCGGAAATCAAGGGCCCGGTGCAGATCATCGGCACGCCGTGGGCGCGCGATGGCCAGTACGTCGCCATCGATGGTTCGGCCTACGTCACCGGCACCGGTACCGATGCCTGCCCGGGCGCCGAGCCAGGCCAGTCCGGCACCAACGTGCGCACCACCACGCTGCCGGGCCTGGTCCTGCGCGATACCCAGGGCGTGGAACTGGCCGGCCTGGAGATCCGCAACTTCTGCATCGGCGTGCTGGTCAACCGCGCCAGCCACAACGAGATCCATGACAACCGCATCGTCGCCAACAAGGGCGGCGCCGGCATCATGCTCACCGGCGACGACGGCAAGGGCCAGTCCACCGCCACCACCACCGTGCACAACCGCATCGTGCGCAATGCGTTCCTCGACAACGGCGACGGCCTGGAGCTGACCCGCGGCGCGGCCTGGAACCTGGTGGCCGACAACCTGTTCCAGTCCACCCAGGCCAACCCGGAACCTTCGCAGGGCATCGAGATCCTGTGGGGCAACGACAACAGCGTGGTCCACAACCGCTTCGTCGATTACTCCGATGGCCTGCAGATCAACTGGGGCAACCGCAACTACATCGCGGCCAACACCTTCACCGGCAATTCGCTGGGCCTGAGCATCACCGGCAGCGGCAACGTGGTCGATGGCAACACCATCACCGGCAATGGCATCGGCATCGGCGTGCGCCCGCAGCCGGTCAGTGCGCCGAACCGCTTCACTGCCAACCGCATCTTCGGCAACGGCCTGCCGATCGAGCGCTGTGAAGCCGGCGGCGCCTGCGTGAAGGGCCAGCCGCGCGGCGCCATCGTGTTCGGCGTGCCGGGCTTGGAACACGCCAGCTTCGTCGGCTCGCGTGGCCGTGGCGTCGACAACGATCCATCCAAGCGTGCACGCATCTGCACCGCTGCCGGCCAGGCCGACTGCCAGCCGCTGCCGAACCTGGGCCAGGCAGCGCCGCAGCTGACCGCCGTGCAGGGCAAGGGCGCGCAGCGCCAGCTGACCGGCCGTTTCCAGGGCGTGCCCGACAGCCGCTACCAGGTGGAAGTGTTCGGCAACCGTGCAGCCAGCGGCAGCGAGGCCGAGCTGGTGCTGGGCAGCGTTGAGGCCCGCACCGATGCGCAGGGGCAGGGCAGCTTCACCTTCGCGCTCGGTGCCGGGGCAGATGCTGCCGCTGCCGGCAGCCTGACCGCCACCGTCACCTCGGCGCAGGGCGCCACCTCCCCCCTGAGCGCGCCGCTGTCGCTGCGCTGATCACCTCCACGAGACCGCGACCATGAATCCTGCGAAATCCCCTTCACTGGGCCTGTCCCTGGGCATCCTTGCCACTGCGCTGCTGCCGGCCCTGGCCAGCGCCCAGTCCAGCAACCGCTACGACGGCAAGACCCTCACCGGCGACTGGGGCGGTACCCGCACCGACCTGTACGAGCGCGGCATCGCATTCCGCGGTGACTACGTGGGCGAAGCGATGGGCGTGGTGGACGGTGGCTACGGTGAAACCGGTGCGCGCTACGCGCAGCAGGTGCGCGTGGGCATGGACCTGGACATGGGCAAGCTGGCTGGCTGGGACGGCGGTGCGTTCCACTTCACCCTCAACGACCGTCGCGGCCGCAGCACCTCGGTGGACTTCGTCGGCAACCGCTTCCCGATCCAGGAAGCGTACGGCGGGCAGTACACGCGGCTGACCGAACTGAGCTACGACCAGACCTTCAACGCGGGCCAGTCGTACTACAAGCTGGGCTACTACGCGATGGGCAACCAGTTCGGCCTGCACAGCCTGCTGACCCACTTCGTCAACGCGGCCTTCTGCGCGCACCCGCTGGCGATGTCCGGCAACAGCGGCTGGTACAACTACCCGATGGCACGCTGGGGCGGCGAGTTCGCGCAGCAGATCAGCCCGGCGGTGAACGTGCGCACCGGCTGGTTCCAGGTCAATCCGAACCTCGGCGGCAACATCGAGCGCAATGCGTTCCGGCCGTTCGTCTCGGGCACCACCGGTTCGCTGTTCCCGGTGGAAGTGACCTGGACCCCGGCCAAGGGCAGCCGCTACGCTGGCGTCTACAAGTTCGGCGGTTACTACGACACCTCGCGCGTGAACAAGCGCGGCTTGGATACCTCGCCGACCACCGGCCGCCACGGCGCCTACGTGCTGGCCGAGCAGCGCCTGACCCAGGAGTCGGCCGACCCGAGCCGCGGCCTGACCGCGTTCGCGCAGTACATGGTGTCCGACACCGATACCGCGCAGATCAAGCGCTGGTATGCGCTGGGCGGCGTCTACCAGGGCATCGGCTCGCGCGCGCAGGACAGCATCGCGCTGGGCTACGTGGGCGCCGACATCAACGACCGCCTGGTCGATGCGCGCCGGGCCACGCTGATGAGCGGTGGCGTGCCCACCGATTCGCCGCTGTACAACCTCAGCCAGGCCGAGGAGCTGTTCGAACTGTCCTACAGCTTCCAGGTGAACCCGTGGCTGATGATCCGCCCGGACGTGCAGTACATCATCAACCCCGGCACCTTCAATTACAGCGGTACCGACAACGCCTGGGCCGTCGGTGTCCAGGCCAAGGTGACCTTCTGATGGCCGCGCGCTCCCTCCACGCTCTGGTGACTGCCATGAAATTCCCGTTCGCGTCCGTTGTCCTCGCCGGTGCGCTCGGCGCCTCCCCCCTGCTGGCCCTGGCCGCACCGCCGCCGGCGGTGCTGCAGGTTGGCCAGCTGCGCATCGGCGAGGGCAGCCCCCGCACCATCGTGCCGATCACCGGTGCCACGGCTGACGTTGCCCTGCAGCAGGCCGCCGCCATCGCGGCCAGCAAGGCCACCGACATCGCCGAGTGGCGCATCGACTACCTGGACATCGCCACCGACGGCAAGGCGCTGGTCGCGCTGGGCAAGCGCATCCAGGCGACGCTGGGCGGCAAGCCGGTCATCGTCACCTTCCGCACCAAGGCCGAAGGCGGCGCCAAGCCGATCAGCGATGCCGACTACGGCGCGCTCTACGCCACGCTGCTGCGCGGCGGTGTCGCCCAGCTGATCGACGTGGAGATGTTCCGCGACCCGAAGGTGGTGCAGGCGCTGGTAGCGCAGGCGCACAAGGCCGGGGTGAAGGTGGTGATGTCCAACCATGACTTCCATGCCACGCCGCCGCGCGAAGAGATCGTCGCGCGCCTGCTGAAGCAGCAGGAACTGGGCGCGGACGTGCTGAAGATCGCCGTGATGCCGCGCGATGCCGGTGATGTGCTGGCCCTGCTCGATGCCACCTGGCAGGTGCGCCAGCAGAGCGACAAGCCGCTGCTGACGATGTCGATGGGGGGCACCGGCGTGGTGTCCCGGCTCGCGGGCGAAACCTTCGGCCAGGCCCTGACCTTCGGCATGATCGGCACCCCGTCGGCGCCGGGCCAGGTCGAGGTCGATCGCCTGCAGGACGTCCTGCAGGTCATCCACGCATCCAGCCAGGCCGGTCGCTGAGACCTTCCCCGCCGGACGTTCCATCGCATCACGCTGTTGCAGGAAACCGCACCATGAGCCACGCCTCCGCCGCCGCACCCTCGCTTGTCCTGGAACGGATGAGCCCCTTCCAGTGGACCGCCATCGCCATCTGCGTGCTGTTGAACATGCTCGATGGCTTCGATGTGATGGTCATGGCCTTCACCGCACCGCACGTATCGGCGGACTGGGAACTGTCGGGCAAGGTGCTGGGGCTGATGCTCAGTGCCGGCCTGGTCGGCATGGCGCTGGGTTCGTTCCTGCTGGCGCCATTGGCGGATCGCTGGGGCCGGCGGCCGATGATCGTCTGCTGCCTGCTGATCCTGACCAGCGGCATGGCGCTGTCGGCGCTGGCGGCCAACGCCTGGCAGCTGGGCGCGCTGCGCGTGTATACGGGCATCGGCATCGGCGGCATGCTGGCCGGTGTCGGCGTGATCACCGCCGAGTACGCCAACGCCAAGTGGCGCAGCACGGCGGTCGCGCTGCAGGCCACCGGCTATCCCATCGGCGCCACTGCCGGCGGCCTGCTGGCGGCGTGGATGCTGGAGCACTGGTCCTGGCACAGCGTGTTCCTGATCGGTGCGGGTGCCTCGCTGCTGTGCATTCCGCTGGTGCTGAAGTGCCTGCCGGAATCGCTGGATTTCCTGGTCGCGCGTCGCCCGGCCAACGCGCTGCCGCGGCTGAACGCACTGCTGTCGCGCATGCGCATGCCGGAACTGCAGGCACTGCCGCCGGCGCCGGTGCGTGATGGTCAGCGCCAGGGCTATGCGGCGCTGTTCGTGGGCGACCTGCGCCGCGTCGCGCTGCTGATCGCGCTGGCCTTCTTCCTGCACATGTTCGCCTTCTACTTCGTGCTGAGCTGGACGCCGAAGCTGCTGGTCTCGGCCGGTGTCTCGGCGCAGCAGGGCATCACCGGTGGCGTGCTGCTGAACCTGGGCGGCATCGTCGGCGGCAGCCTGTTCGGCTGGCTGGCCTCGCGCTGGTCGCTGTCGAAACTGACCGCCGGTGCGCTGCTGCTGGCGATGGTCTCGATGCTGGGCTTTGCCGCCTTCAATACGCAGCTGGGCGTGGCGTTCCCGTTGGCATTCGTGATCGGCGCGGCCTTGTTCGCGGCGATGGCTGGCCTGTATGCGGCTGCGCCGGTGGTGTTCGCCGCCGAAGTGCGTACGACCGGCCTGGGCTGGGCCATCGGCATCGGCCGCGTCGGCGCGATTCTCTCGCCGCTCACCGTGGGTGTGCTGGTGGACGGCCACTGGCAGCCCTCGGCGCTGTACGTGCTGTGCGCGCTGCCACTGCTGCTGGCGGCCTGGGCATGCCTGGGCCTGCGCGTCGGCGTGGGCCAGAACCGGCGTTGAACCGATGTCCAGAGCCTATTACTCAATGTGCGATTATCGAATCAACTGGCCGAATATCGCATTGACCGGACGGGGCGCCGTGGCGACCATGTCCGGGTCGCGTTTTCCCTTCGCAGTGGCCCTGCAGCGTGGCGGCGGTGACCGCCGGCAGGCAGGGCAAGGAGCAATGCAGTGATCGACAAGACCGTGGCCAGCGTGGAAGCAGCGGTGGCCGATATCCATGATGGCGCCACCGTGATGATCGGCGGCTTTGGTACCGCCGGCATGCCTGACGAGCTGATCGACGCGCTCATCGCACAGGGCGCGCGCGAACTGACCATCATCAACAACAACGCCGGCAACGGCGATACCGGCCTGGCTGCGCTGATCAAGCACAAGCGCGTGCGCCGCATCGTCTGCTCGTTCCCGCGCCAGGCCGATTCGCAGCACTTCGACGCTGCTTACCGCGCTGGCGAGATCGAACTGGAGCTGGTGCCGCAGGGCAACCTGGCCGCGCGCATCCACGCGGCCGGCTCCGGCCTGGGCGCGATCTTCACCCCGACCGGCTACGGCACCGAGCTGGCCCAGGGCAAGGAAACGCGCGAGATCGATGGCCGCCACTACGTGCTCGAATACCCGTTGCATGCCGATTTCGCGCTGATCAAGGCCGACCGCGGCGACCGCTGGGGCAACCTGGTGTATCGCAAGACCGCGCGCAACTTCGGCCCGCTGATGGCCATGGCCGCACGCTGCGCCATCGTGCAGGTGCGTGAGGTGGTGGCGCTGGGCGAACTGGACCCGGAGGCCGTGGTGACGCCCGGCATCTTCGTACAGCGCGTAGTGCCGGTGGCCGCAGAAGGAGTGCAGGCATGAACAAGCTCAGCCGCGAACAGATGGCCGCGCGCGTGGCGCGCGATATTCCCGAAGGGGCCTACGTCAACCTGGGCATCGGCCTGCCGACCACGGTGGCCAACTTCCTGCCGGCCGACAAGGAGATCTTCCTGCAGTCGGAAAACGGCCTGCTGGGCATGGGCCCGGCGCCGGCCCCTGGCCAGGAAGATCCGGACCTGATCAACGCCGGCAAGCAGCCGGTCACGCTGCTGACCGGTGGCTGCTATTTCCACCATGCCGATTCGTTCGCGATGATGCGTGGCGGCCACCTGGACATCTGCGTGCTCGGAGCGTTCCAGGTGTCGGCACACGGCGATCTGGCGAACTGGAGCACGGGCGCTGCCGACGCGATCCCCGCAGTGGGCGGTGCGATGGACCTGGCCATCGGTGCCAAGCAGGTCTTCGTGATGATGGACCTGTTCACCAAGAAGGGCGAAAGCAAGCTGGTGGCCGAGTGCAGCTACCCGCTCACCGGCCTGCGCTGCGTGTCGCGCGTTTATACCGATGTGGCGGTGTTCGACCTCGGCGCCGACGGTGCGACCGTGCTGGAAATGGTCGAGGGCATGGACATCGAACAACTGCGTGAACTGACCGGCCTGCCGCTGGCACTGGCCGAGGGAGCCTGAGATGAGCTTGCACGAGACCTACATCGTCGATGGCATCCGCACCCCGATCGGCCGCTACGGCGGCGCGCTGTCCGGCGTGCGCGCCGATGACCTCGGCGCGATCCCGCTGAAGGCACTGCTGGCGCGCCACCCGCAGCTGGACCCGGCACTGATCGAGGATGTCTACCTCGGCTGCGCCAACCAGGCCGGCGAAGACAACCGCAACGTTGCCCGCATGAGCCTGCTGCTGGCCGGCCTGCCGGTGACGGTGCCGGGCAGCACGATCAACCGCCTGTGTGGTTCGGGCCTGGATGCGATCGGCACCGTGGCCCGCGGCATTGCGGCGGGCGAGCTGGGCCTGGCCATCGCCGGCGGCGTCGAATCGATGTCGCGCGCGCCGTTCGTGATGGGCAAGGCGACTTCGGCGTTTGCCCGCGACCAGCAGATCGAAGACACCACCATGGGCTGGCGCTTCATCAACCCGCGCCTGCGTGAACTGCACGGCGTGGAAACCATGGGCCAGACCGCCGAGAACGTGGCCGAGCGCTACGGCATCAGCCGCGAGGACCAGGATGCGTTCGCCCTGCGCAGCCAGCAGCGCACGGCTGCTGCGCAGGCGCGTGGCTTCTTCGACGGCGAAATCGTCGCGGTGGACGTGCCGGGCCGCAAGCGTGGCGAGACCGTGACCGTCGACCGCGATGAACACCCGCGCGGCGACACCACCGCCGAGGCCCTGGCCAAGCTGAAGCCGCTGTTCCGCCAGCCGGGCACGGTCACCGCCGGCAATGCCTCGGGCATCAACGATGGCGCCGCCGCGCTGCTGCTCGCGTCGGGCGCGCAGGTGAAGGCGCTGGGCCTGACCCCGCGCGCGCGCATTCTTGGTTTTGCCAGCGCCGGCGTGGAGCCGGCCATCATGGGCATGGGCCCGGTGCCGGCCAGCCAGAAGCTGATGGCACGGCTGGGCCTGTCGATCACCGATTTCGATGCCATCGAACTGAACGAAGCCTTCGCCTCGCAGGGCCTGGCCTGCATGCGCCAGCTCGGCCTGGCCGACGACGCCGCGCACGTGAACCCCAACGGCGGTGCCATCGCCCTGGGCCACCCGCTGGGCATGAGCGGTGCGCGGCTGGCGCTGACCCTGCTGCGCCAGCTGGAAGCCAGCGGTGGCCGCCGTGGCCTGGCCACGATGTGCATCGGCGTGGGGCAGGGCGTGGCGCTGGCCATCGAACGCGTGTAAGCCTTCCACCGGATCCATGATCTGCAAGACAGCCGCGGCCCCTGGGCCGCTCGCCAACAGGAGTACGCCATGAGCGATCCCACCGAACTGCGCGGCTACCGCAAGCCGTACCCCGGCAGCCAGCCGCCGCGCATCCACCTGCCGTATGCCTCCACCGCGCTGCGTGGCCCGGGTACCGACCCGATCGCCATCCCGGTGACGCTCTCGGAAGTGACCGGCCCGAGCATCAACCGCATCACCCTGGGTGAGCATGCCGCCGACCTGACGGCCGGCTTCCCCGGCCAGCCGCAGGGCGAGCGCATCATCGTCAGCGGCCGCGTGCTGGACGAGAACGGCCGCCCGGTGCGCAACACCGTGGTCGAGGTCTGGCAGTGCAATGCCGCCGGCCGCTACCTGCACAAGGGCGACCAGCACGACGCACCGCTGGACCCCAACTTCAAGGGCACCGGCCAGGTGCTGACCGACAGCGAAGGCCGCTACCGGTTCACCACCATCAAGCCCGGCGCGTACCCGTGGCGCAACCACTACAACGCCTGGCGCCCGGCGCACATCCATTTCTCGCTGCATGGCGATGGCATCGGCCAGCGCCTGGTCACGCAGATGTATTTCCCCAACGACCCGCTGCTGGCGTTCGATCCCATCTACAACTGCGTGGATGACGCCAAGGCGCGCGAGCGCATGGTGTCCTCGTTCGACTGGGAAAACACCGCCAACGAGTTCGCGCTCGGCTACCGCTTCGACATCGTGCTGCGCGGTCGCAAGATGACCGTCTGGGAGTAAGACCATGAGTTTCCAATCCACTCCGTGGCAGACCGTAGGCCCGTACTACCGCCTGGGCCTGGAACCGCTGTACCGCACCGAAATCGCCCCGGCCACCGCGCAGGGTGAACGCGTGGAGGTGCAGGGCCAGGTGTTCGATGGCAACGGCGTACCGGTGTCCGATGCCGTGCTGGAAATCTGGCAGGCCGACGCGCAGGGCATCTACGCCCATGGCGAAGACCCGCGTCGCGGCAATCACGACCCGGCCTTCGACGGCTGGGGCCGCGTGCCCACCGATGACCAGGGCCGCTTCGCCTTCACCACCGTCAAGCCGGGCCGCGTGCCGGGCCTGCGTGGCGAGCCGCAGGCACCGCACCTGATGGTGCTGGTGTTCATGCGCGGCCTGCTGCAGGCCACCCGTGGCCGCATCTACTTCAGTGACGAGGCCAGCAATGGCGAGGACGGCATCCTCGTGCTGGTGCCGGCCGAACGCCGCCACACCCTGGTCGCGCAGGCGCAGGGCAAGGGCCTGTACCGCTGGGACGTGCGCATGCAGGGCCCGGATGAAACGGTGTTCTTCGCCTACTGACGCCGGCGCGCCCGACGCGCCTTCCGGCCACTCCACGCCCGCGTGCGGCGCGCGCGGGTAAGCTGTGGCCACCCAGGATGGACTGCACCAATGAGCCACTCCCCAACGCTGCTGGGCGGTCTGTTCGGCGACCCCGCCGTCGACGCCGTGTTCAGTGATGAAGCACGCCTGCAGGCGATGCTGGATGTCGAACGCGCCCTGGCGCGCGCGCAGGTGCAGTGCGGGGTGATCCCCGCCGCTGTGCTGGCGCCGATCGAAGCGGCCTGCAGCGCCGACCTGTACGCAGTACCCGCGCTGTCGGCCGCTACGGCACTCGCCGGCAACCCGGCCATTCCGCTGGTCAAGGCGCTTACCGCGCAGGTCAAGGCGAACGATGCCGACGCCGCGCGCTGGGTGCACTGGGGCGCCACCAGCCAGGACATCATCGATACCGGCGCAGTGCTGCAGCTGCGCGCGGCGGTCAGCCACGTGCGGGCGCGCCTGCAGGTGCTGTGCACGGCGCTGGCGCGGCTGGCCGAGGCCGAGCGCGGCACCGGCCTGCCGGGGCGCACGCTGCTGCAGCAGGCGGTGCCGGTGACCTTCGGGTTGAAGGCGGCCGGTTGGCTGGATGCCCTGCAGCGCAGCCAGCGGCGACTTGAAGCGCTGGCCGACGACACCCTGGTGCTGCAGTTCGGCGGTGCCGCCGGTACGCTGGCCTCGCTGCAGGCACGAGGGCTGGAGGTGGCCGAAGCTCTCGCCGACGAGCTGCAGTTGCCGCTGCCGGCGCTGCCCTGGCACACCGCGCGTGACCGCATCGCCGAGTTCGGCAGCGTGTTCGCGCTGCTGACCGGCAGCCTCGGCAAGATCGCCACCGACATCGTGCTGCTGATGCAGTCGGAAGTTGCTGAAGCCTTCGAGCCGGCGGGCGAGGGCAAGGGTGGTTCTTCGGCGATGCCGCACAAGCGCAACCCCGTTGGCTGCGTGGCGGCCATTGCCGCCGCAACGCGCGTGCCGGGCCTGCTGTCCACGTTGTTCAGCGCCCTGCCGCAGCCGCACGAGCGCGCGGCCGGGCAATGGCACGCCGAGTGGGACACCGTGCCGGAGATCGTGCGCCTGTGCGCCGGCAGCCTGGCCCAGGTGAGCGTGGTGGTGCAGGGTCTGCAGCTGGACCGCGAACGCATGCGCCAGCACCTGGACAGCCATGGTGGCCTGCTCTATGCCGAAGCCGTCGCAGTCACCCTGGGCGAGCGCATCGGCAAGCCGGCCGCGCACGCCCTGGTGGAACGCGCCGCCAAGCAGGCGCTGGCGCAGTCGCTGCATCTGCGCGAGGTGCTGGGGCAGACGCCGGACGTCGCCGCGCAGCTTTCCACCGCACAACTCGATGCCCTGTTCGCCGCCGACAGCTGGCGCGGCATGGCCGATACCTGGATCGACCGCGTGCTCGCGCGCGGCTGATCCCCACATTCGCTGGAGCACGCATGCCCTTCCTCGACCTTCCGCAGCATCGCCTGCATTACCAGACCGAGGGCCGCGCCGATGGGCCGTGGCTGACCTTCTGCAATTCGCTGGGTACCGACCTGGGCATGTGGCAGCCGCAGGTGGATGTACTGGCCTCGCAGTACCGCATCCTGCGCTATGACCGCCGCGGCCATGGCCAGTCCAGTGTGCCGCCGGGGCTGTACACCGTGGCCGAACTGGGCGCCGACGTGCTGGCGTTGTGGGATCACCTTGGCATCGAGCGCAGCCATTTCTGCGGGTTGTCGATCGGTGGCCTGACCGGGCAGTGGCTGGGCGTGCATGCGGGCAACCGCCTGCGCACGCTCACCGTGGCTGCCACCGCAGCCAAGATCGGTACGCTGGACGGTTGGCAGGCGCGCATCGCCCAGGTCCAGCACGATGGCCTGCTGCCGTTGGTGGACGGCACCCGCGAGCGCTGGTTCACCGCCGCCTTCGCACAGACCCACGCGAGCCAGGTGGAGGACATCCTGCAGCGCTTCCTCGCCACCAGCGTGGCCGGCTATGCAGGCTGCTGCAACGCCGTGGGCATGGCCGATTTCCGTGATGTGCTGGGCCGCATCGGCGTGCCGCTGCTGGCCATTGCCGGTGACGACGATCCGGTCTGCGTGCCGGCCGAGCTGCAGGCCATCGCCGAGGGCGTGGCCCATGGCCACTTTGCCGCGGTTCCCGGCCGCCACATCTGCAATCTGGAATCGCCGCAGGCGTTCACTGCCGCACTGGCCGCGCATCTTTCCGCGCAGCACTGAATCACTCAACAGGGTTATGACGATGGACGAACAGGAACGCTACGAAGCCGGCCTTGCGGTGCGCCGCCAGGTGCTGGGCGAGGCGCACGTTGACCGCTCGCTGCAGGCGCGCACCGAGTTCACGACTGAATTCCAGGATTTCATCACCCGCACGGCGTGGGGCACGGTGTGGACGCGCGAGGGACTGCCGCGGCATACGCGCTCGCTGCTGACCATCGTGATGATGGTGGCGCTGGGCCACGATGAAGAGTTCAAGCTGCACATCCGTGCCGCCCGCAACAACGGCGTAACGCCGGAGGAGATCAAGGAGGTGCTGCTGCAGGCCGCGATCTATTGTGGCGTGCCGGCGGCCAACCACGCGTTCGCGCTGGCCAAGCCGATCCTGGAAGAGCAGGCCGCCGGCTGACATCGGGGTCGGATCCCTTTCCAAAGGAAAGGGCTCTGACCCCAGGTCGCAGCGTCGCCCAGCGGGGTCAGAGCCCTTTGCGTTGCAAAGGGATCCGACCCCGGCGATCAGCTCAATTCAACAACGTACCCAAACGCTGTGCCGCTTCGCGCAGGCGCGGCAGCAGCTGGGTCTGCATCACGCCCAGGCCGATGCGGCCCGCCTGGGTGCCGATGTTCAGCGCGGCCACCACATCGCCGCTGCGCGAACGCACCGGCACGGCGATCGAGCGCAGGCCGATCTCCAGCTCCTGGTCGACCAGCGAGACGCCTTCGCGGCGCACCTTTTCCAGCAGGTCGAGGAAGTCATCCATGCGGGTGACGGTGCGGTCGGTGCGCGGCCGCAGCGGGTTGCGTTCCAGGTAGCCTTCCAGCGTGTCGCGCGGCAGGGCGGCCAGCAGCACGCGGCCCATCGACGTGCAGTAGGCCGGCAGGCGGCTGCCCGCACGCAGGCCGATCGACATGATGCGAACGGTTTCCGCGCGTGCTACGTACAGGATGTCATCGCCATCGAGCACGCCCAGCGAGCAGGATTCGTGCACGTCATCGCGCAGGGCATCCAGCACCGGCTGTGCGGCCGCGGTCATCGACGACGAGGCGACGTAGGCGCCGCCCATGCCCAGCACGCGCGGCAGCAGCACGAAGCCGCGGCCCTGTTCGCCCACGTAGCCCAGCTTTTCCAGCGTGTACAGCACCCGGCGCACGGCTGCGCGCGAGATGCCGGTATCGGTGCTGATCTGCGACATCGTCACTTCGCGCGGGTGCTGCGAGAACACGCTCAGCACGGCCAGGCCGCGGCCGAGCGAGGTCATGAAATCCGGATCGCCCTGGTTGTCCTGGATCTGCTGCATCAGCTCATGGGCCAGGCCGCGGTCCTGGGGTGGCGCAGGCGGGCGCTTGGGACGACGGCTGGGAGGAACGGCAGGCATGGCAGCAGCTTTCATCAGGTTCGACCTTGCATGGTAAGCGCTGGAAACGGTATCCGGTACCCACGCGGCGCAGCCTGGCAGGCTGCACCGCATGGCACAGCTCACTTGCGCTCGGGCAGCGCGTAGGCGATCACGTAGTCGCCACGGTCCGGCGACTGGCGTGCGCCACCGGCGGAAATCACCACGTACTGGCGGCCGGTCTTCGGCGAAACGTAGGTCATCGGCGTGCCCTGGCTGCCGACCGGCATGCGTGCCTTCCACACTTCCTCGCCGGTGCGGCTGTCATAGGCGCGCAGGTAGTAATCCTGCGTACCGGCGAAGAACAGCAGGCCCGACTGCGTAGCCAGCGAACCACCCAGCGTCGGCATGCCGATCGGAATCGGCAGGCCCATCTTGATGCCCATCGGCCCGGTGTCCTTCACCGTGCCCACCGGCACCTGCCAGACCAGCTGGCGGGTGGCCAGGTTGATCGCCGACATCGTGCCGAACGGCGGCTTCTGGCAGGGGATGCCCAGCTTGGACAGGAAGCGGTCGCGCAGCGAGCCGTACGGCGTGCCGGTCTGCGAAGCCGCACCCATTTCCACGCCACCGTCGCCGCTGGTCATCTGCGCGCGCGGGATGAGCTTGGTCCACAGGCCCAGGCGCATATCGTTGACGAACAGATAGCCGGTGGTCGGGTCGATCGAGGCGCTGCCCCAGTTCATGCCGCCCAGCGAACCCGGCCACTGCAGCGCGAGGTCTTCGCCCGGCGGCGTGTACATGCCGTCGTAGCGGAACTGCTTGAACTGGATGCGGCACAGCATCTGGTCGATCGGGGTGGCGCCCCACATGTCCGATTCGGTCAGCGTCTGCGCACCGATCTGCGGCAGGCCCACCGACAGCGGCTGGGTCGCGGCGTAGCGCTCGCCCTGTGCATTGCCCTGCGGCGCGGGGATGTTGCGCACCTCGCTGATCGGCACGCCGGTCTGGCGGTTGAGCATGAAGATCTGCCCGGCCTTGGTGATCTGCAGCAGGGCCGGCAGCGTGCCGCCCTTGCCGTCGGGCACGTCGGTCAGGGTCGGCTGCGCCGGCAGGTCGTAGTCCCACAGATCGTGGTGCACGGTCTGGTAGACCCAGCGCTCCTTGCCGGTGGCCACGTCCAGCGCGACCACGGCCGAGCTGTACTTGTCATCCTGCGGGGTACGCTCGCCGGCCCACTGGTCCGGCGTGGTGTTGCCGGTGGGCAGGTAGACCAGGCCCAGCTGCGGGTCGTAGGCCATCGAGGTCCACACGTTCGGGGTGGCACGGGTGTAATGGATCGACGGATCCAGCGGCACGTCCGGGGTTTCCTTGGACAGATCCCAGACCCAGGCCAGCGCACCGGTACGCACGTTGTAGGCACGCACCACGCCGGACGGTTCACCCACTTCGATGTTGTCGGCCACGCGGCCGCCAACCACGATCAGCTCGCCCGCCACCAGCGGCGCGGCGGTGAGCGTATAGAAGCCGGGCTTGATCTCGCCCATGCCGGTCTTCAGGTCGACCACGCCGTTGCTGCCGAAGTCCGGGCACAGCGCGCCGGTCTTCGCATCCAGCGCGAACAGGCGCGCATCGATCGAGGTCATCAGGATGCGCTTTTCGCACAGGGCCGGGCCGGCGCTGGCGGTTTCGGTGGCCGGCATCGGCGCGGGCGCCGGGGCCGCTGCAGTCGCCGCCGCGGGTGCGGTCGCTGCATCGAAATAGCCGAGGCCGCGGCAGCGCTGCCAGTTCGGTGCGGTCGCCTTGGGGTCGAAGGCCCAGCGCTGCTTGCCGGAGTCGGCATCGATGGCGATCACCTGGTTGTGCGGCGTGCACAGGTACAGGGTGTCGCCGATCTGCAGCGGGGTGTTCTGGTCCTCGGCACCGAAGCCGTTGCTTTCCGGCACGTCGCCGGTGTGCGCGGTCCAGGCAACCTGCAGTTCCTTCACGTTGGCCGGGGTGATCTGGTCCAGCGCGGCGAAGCGGGTGCCGGCGGTGGTGTTGCCCCAGTGCATCCAGTCGCGCTGTTCAGCGCTCTTGGCCACCGGCACCACCGGCGGCGTGGTGCCCTGCGCGGTCTGTACCGGGCGCGGCTGGAAGGCGGAAAAGGCCGTGCCCAGCAGGCCAACCAGCAGCACTGCAGCCACGCCATAGGCGCCGCGACCGGCAGCCTGGCCGCGGCTGCGGCGCAGCACCGGCCAGGCCAGGGCAACCAGCAGGGCCAGCACGGCCGGCATCACCAGGCGCGAGACCAGCGGCCAGAACTCCCAGCCCGCATCCACCAGCGCCCAGGCCAGTGTGGCCACGAAGGCCAGGCCGTACAGCAGCGCGCCGTTCGGCCGGCGCATCGCCAGCAGCACGCCAGCCACGGCCGACACCGCACCCATCAGCAGGAAATACCAACTGCCCCCCAGCATTACCAGGCGAACACCACCGACCAGCAGAGCCAGGCCGAACAGGGTCACCAGGATGCCGAGCAGGACCACCAGCACACGGCACAGGGCCGGAACTTTCGTCGTCTCGTCCACGTTGCATGAACCTCATTGCGAAAAACCCGCGCGGAGGCGGGAAAGCCCCGCGCGCGCCAGGCGTGGCGGGGGCCGTCGGCATCCCGGGCGGCTGCGGGCCATGGCGGCGGGCAGGCGTCTGCCTGCTTATGACGCAGGCTGGGTGAATGACCGGTTAGGGCGATTATCGCACGTGTGTGCGATTTTGGCGTGATACCAGACCGCCACGGGTGGAACGCAGCGGCGCGGTGGTGCCGGGAACGGGCAGGGCAGGGGCGAACCGGTTACCCTATGCCGCCATACAAGCTGGTAGCTGCAATGACCGACGCCACCGTGGCCGTCCCCGCCTGGGCTTCGCGCCTGCGCGATATCGCCGATTTCCCGAAGCCCGGCATCCTGTTCAAGGACATCATGCCGCTGCTGGCCCACGGCGAAGACTTCCGCGGCGCGATTTCGGCCATGGCCGACCGTTGGCGCGGGCAGCAGCTGGATGCCATCGTCGGCATCGAATCGCGCGGGTTCATCCTGGGCGCCGCCATGGCGCTGGAACTGGGCGTGGGCTTCGTGCCGGTGCGCAAGCCGGGCAAGCTGCCGGGCAAGGTGCTGCGCGAGGAATACACGCTGGAATACCGCAGCGACTGCATCGAAGTGCATGCAGACGCACTGCCGGCCGGCGCGCGCGTGGCCATCATCGATGACGTGCTGGCCACCGGCGGCACCCTGGGCGCCGCGCTGTCGCTGGTACGCCGCTTGGGCGTTGAAGTGGTGGGTGCCGGCGTGCTGGTCGAGCTGGACGGCCTGGGTGGCCGCGCCCGCTGGGAAGCCGGCCTGCCGCTGCACACCGAACTGGTGTTCTGAGCAGGACGGATCGAATCACCGCACTACGGTAGTTGCCAACCTTGGTTGGCATTGCCCGAGGGGCCAACCAAGGTTGGCCACTACCAGAGCGAAGCGCGGCAGCGAATCACCGCAATCCGGTAGTTGCCAACCTTGGTTGGCACTGCCAGAGGGGCCAACCAAGGCTGGCCGCTACCAGATCACATCATCCGCACGCGGAAGCGACGGCCCTTGATCTTGCCGGCTTCCAGCTTCGCGACCGCCTTGTTGACCTGCTCACGGGCGATGGCCACGTAGGAGCGGGTCGGGAAAATCGCGATCTTGCCGATGTGCTTGCCCGACAGGCCGGCGTCACCGGTGAGCGCGCCGAGGATGTCACCTGCGCGCAGCTTGTCGGTCTTGCCGCCATCGATGCGCAGGGTGCGCATCGCCGCCTGCGGCAGCTCGGCCGGGCGCGAAGTCGCCAGCGGCGTCTTCTGCCAGTCCAGCGGCTGGCCCAGGTGCGCTTCGACGGCCTCGGCACGGGTCTTTTCGCGGCCGGCCACCAGGCTGATCGCCAGGCCGCTGGCACCGGCGCGGCCGGTACGGCCCACGCGGTGCTGGTAGCTTTCCACGTCGGTGGGCAGCTCGTAGTTGATCACCGCGGCCAGCTCTTCCACGTCCAGGCCGCGCGCGGCGACGTCGCTGGCCACCAGCACGTTGCAGCTGCGGTTGGCCAGGCGGAGCAGCACTTCCTCGCGGTCACGCTGTTCCATGTCGCCATGCAGGGCCAGCGCCGAGAAGCCGAACTGCTGCAGCGAGTTGGCGACCTCGTCCACGTCCTTGCGGGTGTTGCAGAACACCACCGCCGATTCCGGCGTGTACTTCAGCAGCAGGCCGGCCAGCGCCTTCTGCCGGTGCGCCGGTTCAACTTCGCAGAACAGATGGCGGATGGCTGGAGCCTGGTCGGCGCCTTCCACGGTCACTTCCACCGCATCGCGCAGCAGGTCGCGGGCGATCACGCGGATGCTGTCGGGGAAGGTGGCCGAGAACAGCAGGCTCTGTCGGTCCTTGTGGGTGCGGCCGGCGATCTCGCGGATCGGCTCTTCAAAGCCCATGTCCAGCATGCGGTCGGCTTCGTCCAGCACCAGGGTGCGCACCGCGCCCAGGTTCAGGGCGCGCTTGCGGGCCAGCTCCTGCACGCGGCCGGGGGTGCCGACCACCACGTGCGGATCATGGCCTTCCAGCGAGGCCAGCTGCGGGCCCAGCGGCACGCCACCGACCAGCAGCAGCAGCTTCAGGTTGGGGATGCCGGTGGCCAGCTTGCGGATCTGCTTGGCAACCTGGTCAGCCAGTTCGCGGGTGGGGCACAGCACCAGCGCCTGCACGCGGATCAGGCTGGGGTCGATGGCCTGCAGCAGGCCAAGGCCGAAGGCGGCGGTCTTGCCGCTGCCGGTCGGCGCCTGTGCAATCACATCGCGGCGATCCAGGATCGCCGGCAGGCTCTGCGCCTGGATCGGCGTGAGAGTGGTATAGCCGAGGGCGTCCAGGCCGGGCTGCAGGGCCGGGCTCAGCGGCAGGGTCGAAAAGTCAGTCATGGCACATTGTACCTGTGCGCGGGGCCGGTCCCGCCTCAGCCCAGCCCGATGGCTGCCAACCGCACGGCCATCGCCTGCAGCTGCGCTGGCGTCGCCGGACGTCCATCGGCCTGCGGCCCCAGCAGCAGCTGGTGGAACCACGGGTTGGCGTGCCGTGTGTCGAAGTCGAACGAGCAGGTCGCCCGCACGCCCATCACGGCCTGCACGATCCCGATCAGCGTGTCCTCCGCCTCGTCGACATTGCCCGGCCCGTAGCGGTCATCGAGCAGTCGCAGGGGAATCGGCAGCAGGGCGGGCGAGGCGGTCATGCCCCAAGTCTAAGCTCACGCCCGCAGAGCCACGCCATGCGTGGATGGCATCGCCCCGGCGCTCAGCCCAATACCGCCAGCACACCCTGGTGGATGGCCAGCCCACCCAGCAGCAGCCACGCGAACAGGATCGATGCCAGCAGCAGCGGCTTCAGCCCGGCCTGGCGCAGCGCCGACACATGCGTGGTCAGGCCCAGCGCGGCCATCGCCATCGCCAGCAGCACGGTGTCCAGCTGCACCAGCCCGGCCTGCACGCCCGCCGGCAGCAGATGCAGCGAATTGAAGCCGGCCACCGCCACGAACCCGAACGCGAACCACGGCACCACGATGCGCGGCGTGCTGCCATCGACCGCCGCCTTGCCGCCGCGTGCCAGCCACAGCGACAGCACCACCAGGAACGGCGCCAGCAGCATCACCCGCACCATCTTGGTGATGACCGCGGTATCGGCGGCCGACTCGCTCACCGCGCGGCCGGCGGCCACCACCTGCGCCACCTCGTGCACGGTCGCACCGGTGAACAGCCCGTACTGGCGCGCGTCCATGGCCAGCCAGCCATGCGACTGCACCAGTGCATACAGCGCCGGGCACAGGAACATCGCCAGCGTGCCGAACACCACGACCGTCGAGACCGCCACGGTGACCTGCGCCGCCCGCCCGCGCACCACCGGCTCGGCGGCCATCACCGCCGCCGCGCCGCAGATGGCGCTGCCGGCGCCGATCAGCATCGCCGCCTCGCGGTCCATCCTGAAAACACGCACGCCCAGCCAGCACGCAAGCCCGAAGGTGCTGGCCACCACCAGTGCATCCATCGCCACGCCGGCCACGCCTACATGGCCGATGTCCTGGAAGGTCAGGCGCAGGCCATACAGCACGATGCCGGCGCGCAGCAGCCAGTGCTTGGAAAAGCCGACGCCGGCTGCGCTGCCCGGCGCCAGCCGCGGGTAGAACGTATTGCCGACCACGATGCCGGCGACGATGGCCACGGTCAGTGCACTCAGGCCATGGGCCTGCAGCCAGGGCAGCTCGGCCAGAGACAGCGATGCCGCCGCCACCAGGCCCACCAGCAGCAGGCCGGGCAGGCGCGGCTGCCAGCGCTGGCGCAGGGCGGGCAGGGACCAGGGGGAGAGGGTGGAGGCGTTCATGCGGGACACGGGCTGAGGAGATGCGTACAGACTGCGCGCGCCCGATTGACCCGTAAAACGAATAATATGCTTGAAACCTACCTATCTAGCAGGTAACCGCCATGCGCTTGACGCTGCGCCAGCTGCAGGTCTTCGTGGCCATTGCCGACCATGGCAGCACCACCGCCGCCGGCCAGGCAATCGCGCTTTCACAGTCCGCCAGCAGCGCCGCCCTGCAGGAACTGGAGGCCCATTTCGGCACGCCGCTGTTCGACCGCATTGGTCGCCGCCTGGCCCTGAACGGCCATGGCCGCGCCCTGCTGGAACCGGCCCGTGCGCTGCTGGTCAACGCCGCCGATCTGGAGCGCCAGCTCGCTGCCGGCGGCGATCCCGGCCAGGGCGCGCCGCTGCGGCTGGTACTGGCCGCCAGTACCACCATCGGCAATTACCTGCTGCCGCCGCGCATTGCCGCGCTGTTGCGGCAGGCCCCCCAGGCCGAGGTCGACCTTCGCATCGACAACAGCGCGGGCGTGGTCGCCGCCGTGCAGCGGCTGGACGTGGACGCCGGCCTGATCGAGGGCCCGTGCCACGAGCGTGGCCTGCAGGTGACCCCGTGGCAGCAGGATCCGCTGGTGATCGTGGCTGCCGCCGACGCGCCCGCGCGCTGGTCGCTGGACGAACTGCGCGGCGCCCGCTGGCTGCTGCGCGAGCCGGGTTCCGGCACCCGTGAAGCGGTGGAACAGGCGTTGCTGCCACACCTGCACGGCTTCGCCCAGACCCTGCAGCTGGGCAATACCGAAGCCATCAAGCAGGCCGCCATCGCCGGCCTCGGCGTGGCCTGCCTCTCGCGTCACACGCTGGAAGAGCCGCTGTCCCTGGGCCGACTGCGCGTGCTGGAGACCCCGCTGCCCCCCCTGCAACGTACGCTGTGGCTGGTACGCCATCCCGGCAAGCAATGGCTGCCGGGCCTGCAGGCGTTGCTGGGGGAGGCGCAGGGGTAGGGTCGACCATGTGCCTTGGTAGAGTCGACCGTGGGTCGACCATGTGCCTTGGTAGAGTCGACCGTTGGTCGACTATCGCGCAGCGCGGGCCCGCCCCCAGATCGAAGAACAGTCGACCAACGGTCGACTCTACTGCCGAGATTCCGACTGACGCCCGGCAACCGGTACAATGGCCGGATGCCTCTGATTACCCTACAGAACGTCGACTTCAGCGTCGGCGGCCCGTTGTTGCTGGAAAAGGCCGAACTGTCGATCGAGCCGGGCGAACGCATCGCCCTGATCGGCCGCAACGGCGCCGGCAAATCCACCCTGCTCAAGCTGCTGTCCGGCGACCACAAGCCCGATGACGGCGAAGTACGCGTGCAGCAGGGCGTCCGCGTGACCCGCCTGGAGCAGGAAGTGCCGCATGGCGCTGCCGGCTCGGTGTTCGACGTCGTGGCCGATGGCCTGGGCGAACTGGGCCAGTGGCTGGCCGAGTTCCACCACCTCAGCCATGCCGAGGTCTTCGATGGCGAAGCCCTGGGCAACGTGCAGGCCAAGATCGACGCCGCCAACGGCTGGGGCCTGGACCAGCGCGTCAGCGAAACCCTCACCAAGCTCGACCTGGATGGCGAGGCCGAGTTCGGCCGCCTGTCCGGCGGCATGAAGCGCCGCGTGCTGCTGGCCCGCGCGCTGGTGTCCAGCCCCGATGTGCTGCTGCTGGACGAACCGACCAACCACCTCGACATCGAAGCCATCGACTGGCTCGAAGCGTTCCTGAAGGGCTGGAGCGGCAGCGTGGTGTTCGTCACCCATGACCGCCGCTTCCTGCGCGCTCTGGCCACCCGCATTGTCGAGATCGACCGCGGCCAGGTCACCAGCTGGCCGGGCGACTGGGCCAACTACGAGCGCCGCCGCGAGGAACGCCTCAATGCGCAGGCGCAGGAAAACGCCCGCTTCGACAAGCTGCTGGCGCAGGAAGAAGTCTGGATCCGCCAGGGCATCAAGGCACGCCGCACCCGCGACGAAGGCCGCGTGCGCCGCCTGAAGGCGATGCGCAACGAGCGCTCCGAACGCCGTGATCTCAGCGGCAACGTCAAGATGGAAGCGGCGCAGGGCGTCAGCTCCGGCAAGAAGGTCATCGACGTCAAGGATGTTTCGTTCGCCTTCGGCGAGCGCACCATGGTCCGCGACTTCACCACCACCATCCTGCGTGGCGACCGCATCGGCCTGATCGGCCCCAACGGCAGCGGCAAGACCACGCTGCTGAAGCTGCTGCTGGGCGAACTGCAGCCGGCCAAGGGCGAAGTCAATGCGGGTACCAACCTGCAGATCGCCTATTTCGACCAGTACCGTGCGGTGCTGCGCGAGGATTGGAGCGCGATCGAGAACGTGGCCGAAGGCCGCGATTTCCTCGAGTTCAACGGCAAGCGCAAGCACGTGCATGCCTACCTGCAGGACTTCATGTTCACCCCCGAGCGTGCGCGCGCGCCGATCACCCGCCTGTCCGGTGGTGAACGCAACCGCCTGCTGCTGGCCAAGCTGTTCGCACAGCCGTCCAACCTGCTGGTGATGGACGAACCGACCAACGACCTGGACGTGGAAACCCTGGAGCTGCTGGAAGAGCTGCTGGGTGAATACACCGGCACCCTGCTGCTGGTCAGCCATGACCGTGACTTCATCGACAACGTGGTGACCTCCACGCTGGTGATGGAAGGCGATGGCGTGATTGGCGAATACGTGGGCGGCTACACCGACTGGCAGCGCTATGCGGCCAGCGTGGCCGCGCCTGCCGCTGCGCCCGCCACCAAGCCCGCCGCCGCTGCACCGGCCGCCGCGGCGGCTGCGGCACCGGCCGCACCCAAGCGCAAGCTGGCCTACAAGGAAGCACGCGAGCTGGAACAGCTGCCCAAGACCATCGAGAAGCTGGAAGGCGATGTCGAAGGACTGACCGCGGCGATGAACGACCCGTCGTTCTACACCCGCAGCAGTGCCGAAGTGACCGCGCACACGCAGCAGCTGGCCAAGGTGCAGGCCGAGCTGGATGCGGCGTACGCGCGCTGGGAAGAGCTGGAAGGCTGATCGTGCGGGATTGGTGCGGACCAACGGTCCGCACCTACCGGTAGATCCACGCCGTGCGTGGATGGGTGATCCGCCAGTGCGGACCAACGGTCCGCACCCACCACCAACGGTCCGTACCCACCGGAATGCCGGGGGTTATTTGACCCCGTGCAGATCCCGCAGCTGGCTCGGCCGGCTGCCGAAGTACGCCGCCAGGTCGGCGATGTCCTGGTCGCTCAGGTCCTTCGCCTGCGGCGTCATCAACGCGTGCTGGCGGTCGCCGGCCCGGTAGGCCTGCAGGGCATGGGCCAGGTAATCGCCGTACTGGCCACCCAGCTTGGGGTAGGTCGGGTCGATCGGCGCGTTGCCGTCGGCACCATGGCAATCAATGCAGCTCTGGTTGGTCGCCTTGCCCTTCACCTTGGCGCGGGCTTCACCGGCTGCCTCGCGGCCCGGCGGCAGGCCGGCCGAGGAGGACGAACCGTGTTCGCCACTGGCGTGGCCAGGGTCGCCGGCCGATTTTTCACTGCTTTCCACCTGCGACTGCGAGCAGGCCGCCAGCAGCAGGGCAACGGACAGGGCGATGGCGTGACGCATCGTATGCGCGGCTTTCGACATGGGCGGGCCTTACTTGACGGTGGACAGGTAAACAGCGAGATCGGCGATCTCCTGTTCGCTGAAGCTCATCGACTGCGCCTGCATCGTCGGATGCCGGCGCTTGCCCTGGCGGTACTCGGTCAGGGCCTGGGTCAGGTACTGCTGGGTCTGGCCACCGATCTTCGGTACCCGGTAACTGGGGTAGGCGTTCTTGTAACCGGTGATGCCGTGGCAGCCCTGGCAGGTGTAGGCCAGCACCCGGCCATTATCGAAGTTGCCGGCCGGGGCGGCGGCAGCGGGCGGCGAGGCCTGGGCCGGAGCCGGGGCGGGTGCTGCAGGTGCAGGAGCAGGAGCGGGCTGTGCGGCGGCCCCGAGGGGCAGGAGGACGGCCAGAGCGAGACAAGCGGCGAGCGGCTGCGGGCGCATGATGTCGTTATCCGGGGATTCGGGTCTGGTCGTTCCGGCGTGGGGTACGGAACGACCCGAGTATAGCCTCAGGTTTCATCTAGCTGAAATGGGGGCGGGCCGACCAGCGGCGTGAAGGCACCATGACCTTTGGGATATGGTGTTGCCGTGAAGTGGTGCATTACTTTGCTACCACACCTGCCCACGCATCCTCCAGGGATCTGACGATGTCGCACCCAACCTTCCTGCCCGGCCGCCGCACTGGACTCTGTGCCGCCGCCCTGCTGATCTCCACCTCCCTGCTGCTGGGCGGTTGCGCCGCGGGCCCCAATTCCGAAGCCAAGGCGGCCGAAACCAAGGACGAGAAGAAGGTCGACGCGGTCCCGGTGGAAGTAGCCGTGGCCAGCCACCGCGCCGTGGCGGCCAGCTACACCGGCACCGCTGCGCTGGAACCGCGCGCCGAATCGCAGGTGGTGGCCAAGACCTCCGGCGTGGCGCTGGCGGTGCTGGTCGAGGAGGGCCAGCGGGTGACCGCCGGCCAGCCGCTGGTGCGCCTGGACCCTGACCGTGCGCGCCTGGCCGTGGCGCAGAGCGAAGCGCAGATGCGCAAGCTGGAAAACAACTACCAGCGCGCACAGAAGCTGGTCGGCCAGCAGATGGTCAGCGCCTCCGACGTCGACCAACTGCGCTACGACCTGGAAAACATGCGCGCGCAGTACCGCCTGGCGACGCTGGAACTGTCCTACACCACGGTGGTGGCGCCGATCTCCGGGGTGATCGCCTCGCGCTCGATCAAGACCGGCAACTTCGTGCAGATCAATACGCCGATCTTCCGCATCGTCGACAACTCCCAGCTGGAAGCCACGCTCAACGTGCCCGAGCGCGAACTGGCCACGCTGCGCGCCGGCCAGCCGGTCGTGCTCTCGGCCGATGCGCTGCCGGGCAAGACCTTCACCGGCACCGTTGACCGCATCGCGCCGGTGGTCGATTCGGGCAGCGGCACGTTCCGCGTGGTCAGCGCCTTCAACGGCACCGAGCACGCGCTGCAACCCGGCATGTTCGGACGCATCCGCATCGACTACGACCAGCGCGCTGATGCCCTGGTGGTGCCGCGCCTGGCCATCCTCGACGACGGCGAGCCGGCGGTGTTCCGCGTGCGCGAAGGCAAGGTGGCGCGCGTACCGGTGAAGCTGGGCTATGCCGAAGGTCCGTGGGTGGAGATCCGCGAAGGCCTGGCTGCCGGCGACAAGATCGTCACCGCCGGCAAGGTCGCCCTGCGCGACGGCACCGCCGTGCAGGTCATCGCCGATCCCAAGGCTCCCAAGGCCAAGCCGGCCACCGTGGCCGCCGGTAAATCCGCAGACAAGGCCGGGAGCCAGCAATGAGCGCCCCGGGACACGACCACGGTGCCTCGCCGGGCGGCGATGGCGCCGCTGCCGGCCTGCGCGGCGGCCTGGTGGAATTCGCCACCCGCCGCCGCGTCACCATCGCCATGTGCACGGTCACGCTGCTGCTGTTCGGCCTGATCGCGCTGGGCAACCTCAAGGTCAACCTGCTGCCCGACCTGAGCTATCCCACCTTGACCGTGCGCACCGAATACACCGGTGCGGCACCGACCGAAATCGAAAGCCTGATCACCCAGCCGGTGGAAGAAGCCGTGGGCGTGGTCAAGAACCTGCGCAAGCTGAAGTCGGTTTCGCGCACCGGGCAGAGCGATGTGGTGCTCGAGTTCGCCTGGGGCACCAACATGGACCAGGCCAGCCTGGAGGTGCGCGACAAGATGGAAGCGCTGAACCTGCCACTGGAGGCCAAGGCCCCGGTGCTGCTGCGCTTCAATCCGTCCACCGAGCCGATCATGCGCCTGGTGCTGTCCACCAAAGCCAGCCCGGCCAGCGATGAGGACGCCATCCGCGAACTGACCGGCCTGCGCCGCTATGCCGACGAAGACCTGAAGAAGAAGCTGGAGCCGGTGACCGGCGTGGCTGCAGTGAAGGTCGGCGGTGGCCTGGAAGACGAGATCCAGGTGGACATCGACCAGCAGAAGCTGGCCCAGCTCAACCTGCCCATCGACACCGTCATCAAGCGGTTGAAGGAAGAGAACATCAACATTTCCGGCGGGCGCCTGGAGGAGGGCTCGCAGCGCTTCCTGGTGCGCACCGTCAACCAGTTCGCCGATCTGGAAGAGATCCGCAACCTGCTGGTCACCACCCAGTCGTCCAACGGCAGCGCGGCCGATTCGGCCCTGCAGCAGATGTTCAACATCGCTGCGTCCACCGGTTCGGCAGCGGCCGTTGCCGCGGCGTCGGCGGCGCAGAGTGCCTCCTCCGGCGGCGGCTCCAGCGTCGTTGCCAACGGCGTGCCGGTACGCCTGAAGGATGTGGCAACCGTGCGCCAGGGCTACAAGGAGCGCGAAGCGATCATCCGCCTGGGTGGCAAGGAATCGGTCGAGCTGGCGATCTACAAGGAAGGCGACGCGAATACCGTGGCCACCGCCGAAGCGCTGCGCAAGCGCCTGGAACAGATCAAGGCCACCTTCCCCGGCGATGCCGAACTGACCACCATCGAGGACCAGTCGCGCTTCATCGAACACGCCATCAGTGACGTCAAGAAGGACGCGGTGATCGGCGGCCTGCTGGCCATCCTGATCATCTTCCTGTTCCTGCGCGATGGCTGGTCCACCTTCGTGATCAGCCTGTCGCTGCCGGTCTCGATCATCGCCACGTTCTTCTTCATGGGCCAGCTTGGCCTGAGCTTGAACGTGATGTCGCTGGGCGGCCTGGCGCTGGCCACCGGCCTGGTGGTGGACGATTCGATCGTGGTGCTGGAAAGCATCGCCAAGGCGCGCGAGCGTGGCCTGGGCATCCTGCAGGCGGCCATCGTCGGTACCCGCGAAGTGAGCATGGCGGTGGTGGCGTCCACCCTGACCACCATCGCGGTGTTCCTGCCGCTGGTGTTCGTCGATGGCATCGCCGGCCAGCTGTTCCGCGACCAGGCGCTGACCGTGGCCATTGCCATCGCGATCTCGCTGCTGGTGTCGATGACCCTGATCCCGATGCTGAGCTCGCTGAAGGGCCGGCCGCCGCTGGCCTTCCCGGAAGAAGCCGCTGCCGAACCGTGGCAACCGCAGAGCCGCTGGCAGAAGCCGGTCGCGCTGGGCCGTCGGGGTTTCGTGGCCAGCGTGCGCTGGAGCTTCTTCGCCCTGGCCTGGCTGGTGGTGCGCCTGTGGCGCGGCGTGGTCGCCGTGGTCGGGCCGGTCATGCGCAAGGCCAGCGACATCGCGATGAAGCCCTATGCCGGTGCCGAGCGTGGCTACCTGCGCCTGCTGCCCAATGCGCTTGCCCATCCCGGCAAAGTGCTGGGCCTGGCCGCGCTGGCCTTTGTCGGCACCATGGCCCTGGTGCCGATGCTCGGCGCCGACCTGATTCCGCAGCTGGCCCAGGACCGCTTCGAAATGACGGTGAAGCTGCCCGCCGGCACGCCGCTGAAGCAGACCGATGCGCTGGTGCGCGAGCTGCAGCTGGCACACGGCCAGGGTGAAGGCGTGGCTTCGCTGTACGGCGTCAGCGGCAGCGGCACGCGGCTGGATGCCAGCCCGACCGAGAGCGGCGAAAACATCGGCAAGCTGACCGTGGTGATGGAAGGCGGCGGCAACGCACGCACCGAAGCGGAAATCACCGAGCGCCTGCGTGACACCATGGGCCAGCACCCCGGTGCCCAGGTCGACTTCGCGCGCCCGGCGTTGTTCAGCTTCTCCACGCCGCTGGAAATCGAGCTGCGCGGGCAGGACATGGCCACCCTGGAACAGGCCGGCCAGCGCCTGGCGGCCCTGCTGCGCAGCAACGCGCACTACGCCGATGTGAAGTCGACGGTGGAAGAGGGCTTCCCGGAAATCCAGATCCGCTTCGACCAGGAGCGCGCCGGTGCACTGGGCCTGACCACCCGCCAGATCGCCGATGTGGTGGTGAAGAAGGTGCGTGGCGACGTGGCCACCCGCTACAGCTTCCGTGATCGCAAGATCGATGTGCTGGTGCGTGCGCAGGAGGGGGACCGTGCCAGCGTGGACAGCATCCGCCGCCTGATCGTGAACCCGGGCAGCAGTCGTCCGGTCACCCTGGATGCGGTGGCCGATGTGGTCGCCACCACCG
Organism: Stenotrophomonas sp. ZAC14A_NAIMI4_1; assembly: GCF_003086915.1. NCBI lineage: Bacteria > Pseudomonadati > Pseudomonadota > Gammaproteobacteria > Lysobacterales > Lysobacteraceae > Stenotrophomonas > Stenotrophomonas sp. ZAC14A_NAIMI4_1. The sequence continues at coordinate 2,791,280 of NZ_CP026002.1, read as the reverse complement.
GCCCCAGCGAGATCCATCGCGCTGACCAGACCCGCGTGGCCGTGGTGTCGGCCAACCTGCGCGACATCGACCTGGGCGCGGCCATGCGCGAGGTGCAGCAGATGGTGGCCGAGCAGCCGCTCGGCGCCGGCGTCGGCCTGCACATCGGCGGCCAGGGCGAGGAGCTGGCACAGGCTGCCAAGTCGCTGATCTTCGCCTTCGGCCTGGCCATCTTCCTGGTCTACCTGGTGATGGCCTCGCAGTTCGAATCGCTGCTGCACCCGTTCGTCATCCTGTTCACCATCCCGCTTGCCCTGGTCGGTGCGATCCTGGCGCTGCTGATGACCGGCAAGCCCATTTCGGTGGTGGTGTTCATCGGCCTGATCCTGCTGGTCGGGCTGGTCACCAAAAACGCGATCATCCTGATCGACAAGGTCAACCAGCTGCGCGAGGCCGGTGTGGCCAAGCACGAGGCGCTGGTGGAAGGTGCGCGTTCGCGCCTGCGGCCGATCATCATGACCACCCTGTGCACCCTGTTCGGCTTCCTGCCGCTGGCGGTGGCGATGGGCGAGGGCGCCGAGGTGCGCGCACCGATGGCGATCACCGTCATCGGCGGCCTGCTGGTGTCGACCCTGCTGACCCTGCTGGTCATCCCGGTGGTGTACGACCTGATGGACCGCCGCGGCGATGCCTACTACCGCGAGCGAGGCCGCAAGCATGCCGGCGAAGGCCTGCACGCTGCTGAGGCTGGCCACAGCGGCGGCGCGGAGGAACCGGCATGAGCGTCGCCGAGTTCTCCATCCGCCGCCCGGTCACCACCATCATGTGTTTCGTGTCGCTGGTGGTGGTGGGCCTGATCGCCTCGTTCCGGCTGCCGCTGGAGGCGCTGCCGGACATCTCCGCGCCGTTCCTGTTCGTGCAGATTCCCTATACCGGCTCGACCCCGGAAGAGGTCGAGCGGACCATCATCCGCCCGGTGGAGGAATCGCTGGCGACGATGACCGGCATCAAGCGCATGCGCTCGCAGGCCACGTCCGAAGCCGCCTCGATCTTCATCGAGTTCAGCGACTGGGACCGGGATATCGCCATCGCGGCCTCCGATGCACGCGAGCGCATCGATGCCATCCGCAGCGACCTGCCTGACGACCTGCAGCGCTACAACGTGTTCAAGTGGTCCAGCAGCGACCAGCCGGTGCTGAAGGTACGCCTGGCCAGCGCCACCGACCTGACCGCCGCCTACGACATGCTCGACCGCGAGTTCAAGCGGCGCATCGAGCGCATCCCGGGCGTGGCGCGCGTGGACATCACCGGTGCGCCGCCGAACGAGGTCGAGATCGCCATCGATGCCGACCGGCTCAGCGCGCATGGCCTGAGCATCAACGAACTCAGCGACCGCCTGCGCACGCTGAACTTCTCGATCTCGGCCGGGCAGATCAACGACAACGGCCAGCGCGTGCGCGTGCAGCCGGTGGGCGAGATCACCGACCTGCAGGAAATGCGTGACCTGGTGATCAACGCCAAGGGCCTGCGCCTGGGTGACATCGCCGAGGTGCGCCTGAAGCCGGCGCGCATGAACTACGGGCGCCGCCTGGACGGCAACCCGGCCATCGGCCTGGACATCTTCAAGGAGCGCAGCGCCAACCTGGTGGATGTCTCGCGCGCTGCCCTGGCCGAAGTCGAGGCGATCCGCGCACAGGACTCGATGCGTGACGTGCAGATCAAGGTGATCGACAACCAGGGCAAGGCGGTCACCTCCTCGCTGCTGGAACTGGCCGAAGCCGGTGCGGTCGGCCTGATCCTGTCGGTCACCGTGCTGTTCTTCTTCCTGCGCCACTGGCCGTCCACGCTGATGGTGACGCTGGCGATCCCGATCTGCTTCACCATCACCCTGGGCTTCATGTACTTCGCTGGGGTGACGCTGAACATCCTGACCATGATGGGCCTGCTGCTGGCCGTCGGCATGCTGGTGGACAACGCCGTGGTGGTGGTGGAAAGCATCTACCAGGAACGCGAGCGCATGCCGGGGCAGCCGCGCCTGGCCTCCATCATCGGCACCCGCAACGTGGCCATCGCGCTCAGTGCCGGCACCCTGTGCCACTGCATCGTGTTCGTGCCCAACCTGTTCGGCGAAACCAACAACATCAGCATCTTCATGGCGCAGATCGCGATCACCATCTCGGTCTCGCTGCTGGCCTCGTGGCTGGTGGCCGTCAGCCTGATCCCGATGCTGTCCGCACGCATGGCCACGCCCAAGCTGCTGCATTCGCAGACCGGCGTGATCGCGCGGCTGCAGCGCCATTATGCCCGCCTGCTGGACTGGTCGCTGCGCCATCGCGGCTGGAGCCTGCTCGGCATCGTGCTGGTGGTGCTGGTCAGCCTGGTGCCGATGAAGTTGACCAAGGTCGACATGTTCGGCGGCGGCGGCGGCAAGGACGTCTTCATCGGGTACATGTGGAAGGGCGCCTACACCTACCGGCAGATGTCCGAGGAAGTCGGCCGTGTTGAAGCCTGGGTCGAACAGAACCGCGAGCGCCTGCACGTGCAGCAGGTCTATTCCTGGTACAGCGAACAGGAAGGTGGCTCGACTACCGTCACCATCGACGAGAAGTACGCCAAGGACATCAAGGCGCTGCAGGAAGAGATCCGCAAGGGCCTGCCGAAGTCGGCGCGCGCCGATTACTTCATCGGCAACCAGGGCGGCGATGGCGGTGGCAACCAGGGCGTGCAGGTCCAGCTGGTGGGTGATTCCAGCAGCATGCTGCAGGAGATCGGCCAGGAAGTGCTGCCGCTGCTGGCCCAGCGCCCGGAGCTGCGCGACGTGCGCATCGACAACGGCGAGAAGGGCGGCGAACTGAAGGTGCACGTCGACCGCGAGCGCGCCGCTGCGTTCGGCTTCAATGCAGAGCAGGTGGCCAGCTTCGTCGGCCTGGCCCTGCGCGGTGCACCGCTGCGCGAGTTCCGTCGTGGCGACAACGAAGTGCCGGTGTGGGTGCGCTTCGCCGGTGCCGAGCAGAGCAGCCCGGAAGACCTGGCCAGCTACAGCGTGCGTACCGGCGATGGCCGCAGCGTGCCGCTGCTGAGCCTGGTCAGCGTCGATGTGGGTTCGTCGGCCACCCAGATCGGCCGCACCAACCGCCAGACCACCCTCACCATCAAGGCCAACCTGGCCGAGAAGATCACCGCCCCCGATGGTCGCAAGGCGATCGAAGCGGTGCTCAAGCCGATGAGCTTCCCCGCCGGCTATGGGTTCACCTTCGATGGCGGTGACTACGGCAACGACAACGAGGCGATGCAGCAGATGGTGTTCAACCTGCTCATCGCCCTGGTGATGATCTACGTGGTGATGGCGGCGGTGTTCGAGTCGCTGCTGTTCCCGGCGGCCATCATGAGTGGCGTGCTGTTCTCGATCTTCGGCGTGTTCTGGCTGTTCTGGGTCACCGGTACCTCGTTCGGCATCATGTCCTTCATCGGCATCCTGGTGCTGATGGGCGTGGTGGTGAACAACGGCATCGTGATGATCGAGCACATCAACAACCTGCGGCGCGGCGGCATGGGCCGCACCCAGGCGCTGGTGGAGGGCTCACGCGAGCGCCTGCGGCCGATCATGATGACGATGGGCACCGCGATCCTGGCCATGGTGCCGATCTCGCTCACCAATACGCAGATGTTCGGCGATGGCCCGGAGTACGCACCGATGGCGCGCGCGATTGCCGGCGGCCTGGCGTTCTCCACCGTGGTCAGCCTGCTGTTCCTGCCGACCATCTACGCGGTGCTGGACGACCTGCGCAGTGCGGTGACACGCCTGATCCGGCGCGCGCGCGGCCTGGACAAGGCGGCCGCAACGGCCGCATAGCGTCGAGCTTGCTCGACTATCGGGCACGACAACGTGTTGTGGTGTGGGGGAGACCGGTCGTAGTGGGGCGGTCTCCCCCTTTTTTTGCCTTCGGGCATGGTGGCGCCAACCAAGGTTGGCCTCTACCTTTTGCCGCCTTGCGGCGCCGACCGGGCATGGGCTCGGGCGCTACGGATTCCGCGACCGGTAGCGCCGGGCCACGCCCGGCGGGGTGCTGCAATCAACCCGCGACCTTGCCCCACACCTTGCCGGCGGTCAGCCACAGGCCCAGCATGCTGCCCAGATTGGTCAGCATGAAGGTCAGCACCACCCGCGTGACGCGGTTGCGGTACCAGCCCTTCAGGCTCTGCGCATCGTCGCGCAGCTTGAGGAAGTCCTCGTAGGCCGGCTTGCGCAGGCGCGCTTCCACCAGCGCCGAGAACGCACCGGTGGGAATGCTCAGGCGGAACGGCTTGAACGGCGCCACGGCAATCGCGGTGAGGATGCTCAGCGGGTGGCTGCCGGCCAGCAGGCAGCCGATGCCGGCCAGGCCGCCGGTGTACATCGCCCACGTGGCCAGCAGTTCGGTGCCCACGCCCAGGCCGCCACGGTAGAAGCCCACGGCAACGCCGGTGATCACGATGGCCAGGATGATCAGGGTCAACCACGGGATGTTGCGCTTCTTCGGCACGGCTTCCAGTTCCGCGCGCAGCGGTGCCGGTTCGGCGGTGTCGGTTTCCAGGTAGCGCGCCAGCCCGGCAAGGTGGCCGGCGCCGACCACCGCCAGCACCTCGCGCAGCTGCGGGTTGTGTTCCTCGCGCAGGCGCGTGGCCATGTAGCGGTCGCGCTCGCCGATGATGGTCTCGTACAGCGCCGGGCTTTCGGTGGCGAATTCACCGAAGCTCGATTCCAGCATGTCGCCCTGCTTGAGCTTCTCGATCTCGTTCTCGCCCACCTCTTCCGAGGAGAACAGGCCCGCGCCGAGACCGGCCACCAGCTTCAGCTTGCCGAAGAAGCCCAGGCGCTGCGAGGCGCGGCGGAAGGTCAGGCCGACTTCGCGGTCGATCAGGTGCACCGGCAGGCCGCGTTCGCGCGCCAGGTCCACCGCGCGCTTCAGCTCGGCACCGGGCTCGATGCCCAGCTGTTCGGCCAGGCGGCGCTGGTAGGCCGACAGGGCCAGGTTGGCGGCAAACAGCGCCACGCGGCCCTTGCGGATCACTTCCACCAGGTCCAGCTTGGCCAGCGTGTCCGGGTCGCTCAGCGCCTGCAGGCGCTGCGGGTCCAGCTCGACGGCCACCGAATCGAAGCGGCCGCTGTCGATGGCTTTTTCCACCGCCTCGACGCTGGCGTGGGAAACGTGTGCGGTGCCCAGCAGGGTGTAACGCACGCCGTCGCGTTCAACGACGCGCACCGGCTGGCCGGCGAACAGATCGTCGCCGGTTTCGGGAAGGGTTTCAGTCATGGATTCATTCATTGGAAGGTGCGGTGTCGGCGCCATCGCCGAGCGCGCGCTGCATCTGCACGGTGTCCAGCCAGCGGCCGTGCTTGCGGCCCAGGCCCTTGAACACGCCCACCAGGTGGAAGCCGAAGCGTTCGTGCAGCTTGATCGAAGCGGTATTGGTCGGTTCGCCGATCACCGCCACCATCTGCCGGTAGCCGCGCGCCACGCAGGCATCGATCAGCGCCTGCAGCAGGCCGGTGCCCACGCCCTTGCCCTGGTAGGCAGCGTCGACGTAGACCGAGTTCTCCACGGTCCACTGGTAGGCCACGCGGGTGCGGTAGGTGTTGGCGTAGGCATACCCCGCCACCTGGCCGTCGATCTCGGCGACCAGGTAGGGGAAGCCACGGTCGATGATGTCGCGCATGCGGCGCAGCATCTCGTCCTGGTCGGGGATGTCGTACTCGTAGGTGTTGACGAAGTCGGTCACTTCCACCGCGTAGATCGCGGTGATCGCGGCGATGTCGGCCGGGCCGGCATCACGGATGAGGACGGCCATGGCAGCGCTCCGGCTCAGTCGATGTAGCGCTTGAGCAGGTCACCGTACGCATCGATGCGACGGTCGCGCAGGAACGGCCAGATGCGGCGCACGTGTTCGCTGCGCTGCAGGTCCACGTCGCACACCAGCACGGTGGCGTCGGTGCCGGCCTCGGCCAGGAACTCGCCCTGCGGGCCCAGCACGTGGCTGTTGCCCCAGAACTGGATGCCCGACGCGCCCAGCGGCGACGCTTCATGGCCGACGCGGTTGCAGCTCAGCACCGGCAGGCCGTTGGCCACGGCATGGCCGCGGTGGCTCAGCACCCACGCGTCGCGCTGGCGGGTCTTCTCGTCCTGCACGTCGTCCGGGTCCCAGCCGATGGCAGTGGGGTAGAGCAGCAGTTCGGCACCGGCCAGCGCCATCAGGCGCGCCGCTTCCGGGTACCACTGGTCCCAGCAGACCAGCACGCCAAGGCGGCCCACCGAGGTATCGATCGGGGTGAAGCCGATGTCGCCCGGGGTGAAGTAGAACTTCTCGTAGAAGCCCGGATCGTCCGGGATGTGCATCTTGCGGTACTTCCCCAGCAGGGTGCCGTCCTTCTCGAAGACCACGGCGGTGTTGTGGTACAGGCCAGCGGCGCGGCGTTCGAACAGCGAACCGACCAGCACCACGCCATGCTTCTTCGCCAGTGCGCCCAGGCGCTCGGTGCTCGGGCCGGGAATCGGCTCGGCCAGGTCGAATTCATCGACCGACTCGTGCTGGCAGAAGTACGGGCCGTTGTGCAGTTCCTGCAGCAGCACCAGTTTCGCGCCCTGCGCAGCCGCCTCGGCCACGCGTGCTTCGATCACCGCCAGGTTGGCGGCGGCATCACCGTGGTTGCGCTCCTGGATCAGGGCGACGGTAAGGGGGCTGCGCGAGTTCATGCGGGGCGTTCCTGCGGGGGAAAACCTGCATGTTAGCGCGGATGGCCTGCCGCGGCGTGTCGGCCGCTGAATGGGCCACCCCTTGTAGAGTCGAGCCATGCTCGACTGCTCTCCGGTCAGATCGCGCGGAAAGCCAGTCGAGCATGGCTCGACTACAAGGAGAGCGCCGGGCGGGGCCCGGCGGCATCCGTTACGCCTTCAGCAGCCCTGCCGGCAGCTGCATGGTGATGCAGTGCAGGCTGCCGTTCTGCCAGATCAGCGAGCGGCAGGGCACCTGCACGATCTCGCGGCCCGGGTGGGCCTGGGCCAGCACATCGCGGGCCAGGTCGTCGGCCGGGTCGCCGTAGGCAGGCATCAGCACCGCGCCATTCACGATCAGGTAGTTGGCGTACGACGCGGCCAGGCGGCGGCCTTCGTCCATCACCGGCTGTGCCCACGGCAGCGGGAACAGGCGGTACGGCTGCCCATCCTTGGTGCGCAGCGCGGCCAGCTCGTTGCCCATCGCCTGCAGTTCGGCGTAGTGCGAGTCGCTCTGGTCGTCGCAGGCCTGGTAGACGATGCTGTCAGGCGAGGCGAAACGGGCCAGGGTGTCGATGTGGGCGTCGGTGTCGTCGCCTTCCAGGTAACCGTGGTCCAGCCACAGCACGCGGTCCTGCTGCAGCCAGTCGGCCAGGTCGGCGCTCAGGCTGGCGCGGTCGCGGTCCGGGTGGCGCTCGTGCAGGCACTTCCAGGTAGTCAGCAGGGTGCCTTCACCGTCGGTCTCAATGCCGCCGCCTTCCAGTGCGAACGGGATGCTGCGCACCGGCGCGTCGTTGAACACACCAGCCTGGTCAAGCGCGCCGACCAGCTGGTCGTCCAGGGTGGCGTCGAACTTGCCGCCCCAGCCGGTGAAGCGGAAGTCCAGCAGCTGGAAGCTGCCGTCGGCGCGGCGCAGGGTGATCGGGCCGGAGTCGCGCAGCCAGGTATCGTCATAGGCCGCCGTGGTGAAGCGGACCCGGTCCATGTCGATGCGGTTGGAGCGCAGCCGCATTTCGGCATAGGTCTCCACATCGTCGTCGGCCACGCAGATCAGCACCGGCTGGAAGCGGGTGATGGCCGCGACCAGCGCGATGTAGGTTTCCTCTACCTGGCCCAGGCGGTCGGCCCAGTCGGTGTCGGCGGTGGGCCAGGCAATCAGGACGCCGCTCTGGGCTTCCCATTCGGCAGGAAAACGAAGGGTCTGGTTCATGGTCTCGCTACACAGGCCCGCCAGCGGCGGGTAGGGGGTTCAGCGGATCGGCGGCTTCGGGCCGATCTCGTTCGGATCCGCCTTGTTGGCCACCACGTCGATCACCTTCTGCTTCTCGAAGTAGACGGTGAACTGCGGGTAGACCCAGCGGTTGATGGTCGGCCACTGGCGCTTCTGCCCGCCGCGCGGCTGCAGCTGCTCGCTCGGCGCGCCGAACTGCGACTGCACCTGCTGCATGCTCTGGCCGCGGACGGGCAGGGCACCGGCCGGCTTTTCAGCGGCGCGGTCGACCAGCAGGGTATCGGCCAGCGCCGGCGTGGCGGCGGCCAGGGTGGCCAGGACGGCCAGTGTGCTCAGGTAACGCTTCATCTCGATCTACTCCCCAGTGGTCAAGAAAGGCGATTACAGCAAAAAACGGCAGGAAAAAAAGCTGCATGCAACAAAAAACCGCCCGAAGGCGGTTTTTTGCATCGGGTCGGTCCCGCGTGGGACCAGCCGCGGCCCGAAGGCCGTGAGGCTCAGCGCTGACGCGCCTTGAAACGCGGGTTCGACTTGCAGATGACGAAGATCTTGCCACGACGACGGACGACCTTGCAGTCGCGGTGACGGGCCTTCGCCGACTTCAGGGAGGACAGGATTTTCATGGCATACCTCGGCGTAAACAGTAGTTGTTCGGGTGGAGCGTGGCCGCGATATGCGCAAGACAATCGGCAGTTGGCGCTCGTTCAAGCCCGCCATTCTACCGGGCTTTTTGTCGTCGTTTCAAGTGGTTGCGCGAAAGTCTCTGCGCGGGGGCTTGGGCAGGGGCTAGAATGGCCCCTTCACACGCGCTAGGACCCCCATGAATCCACTCGCTCCCGTCCTGACCATCGACGGCCCTTCGGGGGCCGGCAAGGGTACCATCAGCCGCATCGTGGCGCGCCGCCTGGGCTGGCACTACCTGGATTCGGGCGCGTTGTACCGGGCGGTGGGCGTGGCTGCGAGCTGGGCCGACATCGATACCTCCGATGCCTCGGCCCTGGTGCGCTGCACCTTCGACACCCACGTTCAGTTTGTTGAACAGGGTGAGTCGATGCGGGTCATGGTCAATGGCACCGACGCCACCGACGAGCTGCGCCTGGAGACCACCGGTGCGCTGGCCTCGGCCATTGCCGCCATTCCCGAGGTCCGTGCCGCACTGAAGGAGCGCCAGCGCGTATTCAGGGAGCTGCCCGGCCTGGTTGCCGACGGCCGCGACATGGGCACGGTGATCTTCAAGGACGCCCCCTACAAGGTCTTCCTGACCGCCAGTGCCGAGGAGCGCGCCGAGCGCCGGCATAAGCAGTTGAAAGACAAGGGGGTTTCTGTTAACTTTGATGACCTCCTGCGCGAGATCATGGCCCGCGACGCCCGTGATGCTCAGCGTACCGTGGCGCCTCTGAAGCCGGCAGACGATGCTGTCCTCATCGACACCACAGGCATCGGCATCGATGATGTCGTTGCCCGAGTGATGGATCTGCTTCCGGTTCCGGCTGCCTGATCCGTTCGCGCGGGAGCACTGCCAGCAGCATCGGCGGTGGTCGCGCATAGCAGTGCTGTACCAGCTCCGTCGCGCAATGATGCGTGGCGGTTTTCCTACTACACACGACCTGCTTTTCCGGGGTCGACCAACAGGCGGGCGGTAGCGGTCTTCAGTGGGGCATGTCCCCGAAAGGAAGCCAACCGACCCATGTGTCCAACAGAGTAAATCTAATGACCGAATCATTTGCCGAACTGTTTGAAGCCAGCCAGGCCAACCTGGCCAAGCTGAAGCCGGGCGCCATCGTCAGCGGTACCGTTGTTGAAGTCCGCGGCGACGTCGTGGTGATCAACGCTGGCCTGAAGTCCGAAGGCATCGTGCCGATCGAACAGTTCCGTAACGACGCTGGCGAAATCGACGTCGCCGAAGGCGACATCGTCAAGGTCGCCCTCGACTCCATCGAGAACGGCTTCGGCGAAACCGTCCTGTCGCGCGAGAAGGCCAAGCGCGCGATGGTGTGGGACGAGCTGGAAGAAGCGTTGGAAAAGAACGAAACCATCACCGGCCGCATCAGCGGCAAGGTCAAGGGTGGTTTCACCGTGGACATCAAGGATGTCCGCGCCTTCCTGCCGGGTTCCCTGGTCGATGTGCGCCCGGTGCGCGATCCGGCCTACCTGGAAGGCAAGGAACTCGAGTTCAAGCTCATCAAGCTGGACCGCAAGCGTAACAACGTCGTGGTTTCGCGCCGCGCTGTCGTCGAAAGCGAGCACTCGGAAGAGCGCGAGCAGCTGATGGACAAGCTGCAGGAAGGCGCGATCCTGAAGGGTGTCGTCAAGAACCTGACCGACTACGGCGCATTCGTGGACCTGGGCGGTATCGACGGCCTGCTGCACATCACCGACATGGCATGGAAGCGCGTGCGCCATCCGTCCGAAGTCGTGAACGTCGGCGACGAGCTGGACGTGCGCGTGCTGAAGTTCGACCGCGAGCGCAACCGCGTTTCGCTGGGCCTGAAGCAGCTGGGCGAAGATCCGTGGGATAACATCGCCCGTCGTTACCCGGCCAACAGCCGCGTCTTCGGCAAGGTCTCCAACGTCACCGATTACGGCGCGTTCGTCGAGATCGAGCCGGGCGTCGAAGGCCTGGTGCACGTCTCCGAGATGGATTGGACCAACAAGAACGTCAACCCGTCCAAGGTTGTGCAGGTTGGTGACGAAGTCGAAGTGATGGTGCTGGACGTCGACGAAGAGCGTCGCCGCATCTCGCTGGGCATGAAGCAGGTTGCCGCCAATCCGTGGGAAACCTTCGCAGCCACCCACAAGAAGGGTGACAAGGTGTCAGGCCAGATCAAGTCGATCACCGACTTCGGCATCTTCATCGGCCTGGACGGCGGCATCGACGGCCTGGTTCACCTGTCCGACATCAGCTGGGCGACCACTGGCGAAGACATCGTTCGCAACTTCAAGAAGGGCGATACCCTGGACGCCGTCGTCCTGGCTGTCGATCCGGAGCGCGAGCGCATCTCCCTGGGCGTGAAGCAGCTGGAGCAGGATCCGTTCGGCCAGTACATGGCTGCCAATCCGAAGGGCTCCAAGGTCGAAGGCGTGGTGAAGGAAGTCGACGCCAAGGGCGCGATCATCGAGCTGGCTGACGGCATCGAAGGTTACGTCTCGGCACGCGACATCGCCAACGAGCGCGTTGACGACGCCACCCAGCACCTGAAGGTCGGCGACAAGGTCGAAGCCAAGTTCGTGGGCATGGACCGCAAGGGCCGTACCCTGCAGCTGTCGATCAAGGCCAAGGACGACGCTGAAATGCGCGAAGTGCTGGAGGAATACCAGTCCTCTTCGGCTGCCAGCGGCACCACCCAGCTGGGCGCGCTGCTGCGTGCACAGCTGAGCGGCAACAAGTCCGAGTAATCGGCCTTACGCTGTACGTTGTTTCCTGGACGGCCCGGGCATTGTTGCCCGGGCCGTTTCAGGGTGAGTGACCCTTGATGTGAGCCGGCAATGACCAAATCCGAACTGATCGAAATCCTCGCGCGCCGCCAGGCGCACCTGAAGGCCGATGATGTCGATCTGGCGGTGAAGTCGTTGCTGGAAATGATGGGCGGTTCCCTCTCTGCCGGGGATCGCATCGAAATCCGTGGCTTTGGCAGCTTCTCGCTGCACTACCGTCCGCCGCGCCTGGGCCGCAATCCCAAGACCGGCGAATCGGTCGCCCTGCCGGGCAAGCACGTTCCCCATTTCAAGCCAGGCAAGGAACTGCGTGAGCGGGTCAGCAGCGTGCTGCCGCTGGACGCCGATCCGGCCTGAGTGTCCCGTCGCGTCACCGCGTGCGAATACCGCGGCGAGTCGGATAAGCTACGACCTCCTGCCACTGGAGCTGTCGCATGAAGGTTTTTCGTCTGCTGGTCCTGCTGGCGGTGCTGCTTCTCGGGTTGATCATCGGTGCCATGAACATGGACGAGATGACCATCAACCTGGTGTTCACCCAGCTCAAGACCTCGATTGGCGTGGCGATCATCGCTTCGCTGCTGATCGGCGTCATCGTCGGTGCCGGCCTGGTGCTGGTGAGCGTGGTCATTCCGCTCTACGCCCAGCTGCGCCGTGCCAACAAGTCGGTCGCCACCCCCGTGGCCCCGGTTTCCCCCTCCCAATCTTTTGATGGACGCTGATCGAAGATGGATTTCGTCACCGAGTGGTTCTGGTTCTTCCTGTTCGTTCCCCTGGCGGCGCTGGCCGGCTGGGTCATCGGGCGGCGCGGCGGGCAACGCCATGGCGACAACCAGGTCAGCCACCTGTCCAGCACCTATTTCCGTGGCCTGAACTACCTGCTCAACGAGCAGCCGGACAAGGCCATCGAACTGTTCCTGCACATCGCCGAGCTGGACAAGGAAACCTTCGAGACCCAGGTCGCGCTGGGCCACCTGTTCCGCCGTCGTGGCGAAGTGGACCGCGCGATCCGCCTGCACCAGGGCCTGGTCAACCGCAACGACCTGAGCGACGCCCAGCGCGTGCAGGCGCTGCTGGCGCTGGGCGAGGACTACATGAAGTCCGGCCTGCTGGACCGTGCTGAAACCGTGTTCACCGAACTGGCCCAGCTGGACCAGCGCGCACCGCAGGCGCTCAAGCACCTGATCGGCATCTACCAGGCCGAGCGCGACTGGGAAAAGGCCATCGACAACGCCACCCGCTTCGAGGATGTCACCGGCGAGCCGATGGGCAAGCTGATCGGGCAGTTCGAGTGCGAGCTGGCCGAGCGCTTCCGTGGCGCCGGCAAGCTGGAAGAGGCGAGGGCGGCCATTGCCCGGGCCTACCAGGCCGATGCCATGTCGGTGCGCGCCGGCATCATCGAAGGCCGCCTGGAAACCGATGCCGGCAACGCCGAGGCTGCCGTGCGTGCCTTCGAGCGCGCCGCGCGCAATGATCCCGAGTACCTGCCCGAACTGCTGCCGGCGCTGATGGAGAACTACCGCAAGGTGGGTGACCTCGGCGGCGCGCGTGCTTTCCTGTCGGAAATGACCGAGCACTACCGCGGCATCGCCCCGGTTCTGGCGCTGACCCGCCTGATGGAAGAGCAGGAGGGCGTGGCACCCGCCCGTGCCTACCTCGGCCGCCAGTTGAAGGATCGCCCGTCGGTGCGCGGCGAATCAGCCCTGATCGACCTGACCCTGGCCGAAGGTGCCGATTCCACGGCCACCCTGCACGACCTCAAGCACATCACCGACCAGTTGCTGGTGCGCAACCCCGCCTACCGCTGCACCCGCTGCGGTTTCGGCGCGCGCACCCACCACTGGCAGTGCCCGAGCTGCAAGGAGTGGGGCACGGTCAAGCCGCTGCTGAACTACGCGGTGCTCTGAGCCATGGTCTGGCAGGTGATGGCCGCGCTGCTGGGGCTGGCCCTGCTCAGCGCCGCGCTGACCTGGGCGGCACGCGGCTATGCGCTGCGCCAGCAGTTGCTGGATCAGCCCGGCGAACGCCGCAGCCACAGCGTGGCGACCCCGCGTGGCGGTGGCATCGCCATCGTCATCAGCCTGCTGGTGGCCGCCGTGGCGGCCATGTGGGTGTGGCCGGCTGCCGCTGCCAGCCTTGGCGTGGCCAGTCTCGGCCTGCTGCTGGTGGCGGGCATCGGCTGGTGGGATGACCATCGGCCGCTGCCGGCCCTGCGCCGCCTGCTGGTGCACTTCATTGCCGCCGGCCTGCTCGCCGCGCTGGTCAAGGTGCACGGTGGCAGCTGGCTGCTGGCCCTGCTGGTGCTGGTCTTCACTGCCTCGCTGATCAACATCTGGAACTTCATGGATGGGATCAACGGCATCGCCAGCAGCCAGGCGGTACTGGCCGCGCTGGGCTTCGCCGCCGTGCTGCCCTGGCCCTGGTCGCTGGTTGCCATCGCCTTGGGCCTGGCCTGCCTTGGTTTCCTGCCGTTCAATTTCCCGAAGGCGCGCATTTTCATGGGCGATGTCGGAAGTGGCGCGCTTGGCTATGCCGTCTCCGTCGTTCTGGCGGTGGCCGCGCTGCGTACGGAAATCAACTGGTTGCTGCTGCTGGTGCCCATTTCCCCGTTCCTCGTGGACGCGGGCTTCACGCTGTTGGCGCGCATCCTTTCAGGACAGCGCTGGATGGAACCCCACACCCAGCATGTCTACCAGCGCGCGGTGCAGGCAGGAGCCAGCCACGCCCAGGTGACAGGGATGTATTTTGTTGTAGGCCTGTTCAGTATTACAGTGTTCAATATCTGCACCAGATTGCAGCCGAGGTGGGAGGCTGTCGTAGCGGTCGCGTGGATTTCCGCGCTGGCCCTGCTTTGGCTCCTCCTGCGCAATGGATTGCGCCACCGATAAGGAATTACTCGAAATATGTCTTCACCCTGGCGGGACAGAATCCTTGGCCTGTTGCCTCGCACGGCCATCGTCTGCCATGACCTGTTCATGGTCTGGGCCTGTTGGCAGCTGCTGCATGCCGGCCGTTACTCCATCCTGCCTGACGCCCCGTCGCTGCCCCTGTGGAACGTCGATACGACGCTGGTGCTCGCGCTCCAGGGCATCGTGTTCTGGCGGGTCGGCCTGTACCGTGGCCTGTGGCGGTTCGCCAGCGTCAGCGACCTGCTGAATATCTTCAAGGCCAGCTTCATCGGCCTGGTCGCCATCGTGCTGGTGCTGGCCTGGAAGCGCTTCAACGGCGTTCCGCTGTCGGTGCTGGTGATCTATCCCTTCGCGCTGTCGGCGCTGCTGGGCGCGCCGCGCCTGCTGTACCGGGCGTGGAAGGACTACCAGTCGCTGCAGTCCGATTCGACCGCGCGGCGCGTGCTCATCCTGGGCGCCGGACAGGCGGCCGAAACCCTGGTGCGCGACCTGCGCCGCTCCGGCAACTTCGAGCCGGTCGGCCTGCTGGACGACGCCCCGCACCTGCGCGGCGCCAAGCTGCAGAGCCTGCCGATCCTGGGCACCCTCGATGACGCCCCGGCCGTGGCCCGCGAAACCGCAGCCAAGCTGCTGGTCATCGCCATTCCCTCGCTGGACGCGGTGGGCATGCAGCGCGTGGTCGCCATCTGCGAAAGCACCGGCATTCCGTTCCGCACCGTGCCCAAGCTCAGCGACATCCTGCAGGGCCAGTCGCTGCCGGGCCAGCTGAAGGAAGTGGCCATCGAGGACCTGCTCGGCCGCAAGCCGATCATGCCGGACTGGAACCTGATCCGTGGCTGGCTGGGCGGGCGCACGGTGATGGTCACCGGTGCCGGCGGCTCGATCGGTTCGGAACTGTGCCGCCAGTGCGCGCGCCACGGCGCCGGCCGCATCGTGCTGCTGGAAATGAGCGAGCTGCTGCTGCTGACCATCGAGGCCGAGCTGCGCCGCAGCTTCCCCGACGTGCAGATCGAAGCGGTGCTGGGCGACTGCGGTGACCCCGCGGTGATGCGCCACGCGCTGTCGCTGCACCCGGTCGATACCGCCTTCCATGCGGCCGCCTACAAGCATGTGCCGGTGCTCGAGCGCCAGCTGCGCGAAGCGGTGCGCAACAACATCCTGGCTACCGAAAACGTCGCGCGTGCGTGCATGGAAGCCCGCGTCGAGCATTTCGTTTTCATCTCCACCGACAAGGCCGTCGATCCGGTCAATGCACTCGGCGCCAGCAAGCGCTACGCCGAGATGATCTGCCAGAGCCTGGACCAGAAGTCCACGCATACCCGTTTCGTCACCGTGCGCTTCGGCAACGTGCTCGATTCGGCCGGCAGCGTGGTGCCGCTGTTCCGCGAGCAGATCCTGCGCGGCGGCCCGATCACGGTGACCGACCCGGAAGTGACCCGCTACTTCATGACGATCCCCGAAGCCTGCCAGCTGATCCTGCAGGCAGCGGCGTCGGCGTCGCACGGTGCCATCTACACCCTGGACATGGGCGAGCCGGTGCCGATCCGCGTGCTGGCCGAACAGATGATCCGCCTGGCCGGCAAGCAGCCGTACAAGGACATTCCGATCATCTACACCGGCCTGCGCCCGGGCGAGAAGCTGCACGAGACCCTGTTCTATTCGGACGAGGATTACCGGCCGACCTCGCACCCCAAGGTGCTGGAAGCCGGCGTACGCACGTTCTCGCGCGACATCGTGCTGGGCAACGTGCCGAGACTGCGTGACGCTATCGCCGAGTACGACACTGATACGATCCGGGAAGTGCTGTTCGCGACGATGCCGGAGTTCTCTCCGATTGAACAGGACGCTTACATCTCCTCCGCTAAAGTTGTTCCCTTTCCGGCACGCGAGGCCAACAGGTACTAAATGAGCAAGCGAATTCGTAAGGCGGTTTTTCCAGTGGCAGGGCTCGGGACGCGCTTTTTGCCGGCAACCAAGACGGTTCCGAAGGAAATGCTGCCGATCATCGATCGTCCGCTTATCCAATACGCTGTTGACGAGGCCATCGAGGCCGGTTGCGACACCCTGATCTTCATCACCAACCGCTACAAGCACGCCGTTGCCGATTATTTCGACAAGGCCTACGAGCTGGAACAGAAGCTGGAGCGTGCGGGCAAGCACGAGCAGCTGGAGATGATCCGCCACGTGCTGCCTGAGGGTGTGCGTGCGATCTTCGTCACCCAGGCCGAGGCGCTGGGCCTGGGCCATGCCGTGCTGTGTGCGAAGTCGGTGATCGGTGACGAACCGTTTGCGGTGCTGCTGCCGGACGATCTGATCTGGAACCGTGGCGACGGCGCGCTGAAGCAGATGGCTGACCTCAACGAGGCTAGCGGTGCGAGCGTGATCGCAGTGGAAGACGTGCCGCACGAGAACACCGCCAGCTACGGCATCGTGGCGACCGAAGCGTTCGATGGTCGCAAGGGCCGTATTTCGCAGATCGTGGAGAAGCCGAAGCCCGAGGACGCGCCGAGCGATCTGGCGGTGGTTGGCCGTTACGTGCTGAGCCCGAAGATCTTCGAGCTGCTGGAATCCACCGGCACCGGTGCCGGCGGCGAAATCCAGCTGACCGATGCGATCGCTTCGCTGCTGGCGACCGACGAAGTGGACGCGTACCGCTTCGAAGGCACCCGTTTTGACTGTGGTACCCATCTGGGCCTGGTCGAAGCGACGATCCGTTTCGCGCTGGAGAACAAGAAGCTGGCGAAGCCGGCGCGCGCGAAGCTGACGGAGATGCTGGCGGAAGAGTGAGGGTGTTCGAGCGCTCCGTTTTGCGCCTCCCTGTATAGCCGGGGAGGCGGGGGCGGGCCGCTGCAGGACACGCCGTGAACCCATCCATGGGGGCTCGTAGGCGCCATCCATGGCGCCTGCGGTCCTGCATCGGCCCGCCCCCGCCTCTCGACAGATTCCGTGGGGCGCGGACGGGGAGGGCGGAATCAAGGGCAAGGGCAAGAGCAAAAAAGGCAGCCGATGGCTGCCTTTTTCTTTTTGGGTCAGAGCCCTTTGCTGCGCAAAGGGATCCGACCCCGGCAATTGACCTTGCCTTTGCCCGCTTATCGGGGTCAGATCCCTTTGCGCAGCAAAGGGCTCTGACCCCGCTTTTGATCTTGCCTTTGCTCACCCTTCCGCCGCGCGGAATGCCGGGTGGCACGGGTGGGTGAGGCTGACCGGGACCGTTGGCGCCATGGATGGCGCCATCGAGCCCCCATGGACGGGTTTACGGCGTGTCCCGGGCAGTCTCACCCACCCGGGCCCCGCAGCAAACCAGCACGTCCGCCGGCAACGCTCTGAACCTTACAGCGCCTCGAAAATACCCGCCGCGCCCATGCCGGTCCCGATGCACATCGTCACCATGCCGTACTTCTGCTGGCGACGACGCAGGCCGTGCAGCAGGGTTGCGGTACGGATCGCGCCGGTCGCGCCCAGCGGGTGACCCAGGGCAATCGCGCCGCCCAGCGGGTTGACCTTGCTCGGGTCCAGGCCGCAATCGCGGATCACCGCCAGCGACTGCGCGGCGAAGGCTTCGTTGAGCTCGATCCAGTCCAGCTGGTCCTGGGTCAGGCCGGCTTGCTTCAGTGCCTTCGGGATCGCGGCGATCGGGCCGATGCCCATCACTTCCGGACGCACGCCGGCCACCGAGAAGCTGACGAAACGGGCAAGCGGGGTCAGGCCGTAATCCTTGATTGCCTGCTCCGACGCCAGCAGCACGGCGCCAGCGCCATCGCTCATCTGCGAGGAGTTGCCGGCAGTGACCGTGCCGCCGAACTGGCCGTTGCGGAACACCGGGCGCAGCTTGGCCAGGCCTTCGGCCGAGGAATCCGGGCGCGGGCCTTCGTCGGTATCGGCCACCTTGTTGCGGGTGATGATGCGCTGGCCATCGGCCAGGTCCGGCAGGTGCGAGACGATCTCGTACGGGCTGATCTCATCCTTGAACTCGCCGTTCTGGATGGCGGCCATGGCCTTCTGGTGCGAGGCCAGGGCAAAGGCGTCCTGGTCTTCGCGCGAGACCTTCCACTCTTCGGCCACCTTCTCGGCGGTGATGCCCATGCCGTAGGCGATGGCGACGTGGTCGTTGTCGAACACGCTCGGGGCCATCGCGATCTTGTTGCCCATCATCGGCACCATCGACATCGACTCGGTGCCACCGGCCAGCATCAGGTCGGCGTTGCCCAGGCGGATCGCGTCGGCGGCCTGCGCCACGGCCTGCAGGCCGGAGGAGCAGAAGCGGTTCACGGTCTGCGCGGCAATCGTGTTCGGCAGGCCGGCCAGCAGCACGCCGATGCGGGCCACGTTCATGCCCTGCTCGGCTTCCGGCATGGCGCAGCCGATGATCGCGTCATCGATGCGGTTGACGTCCACGCCCGGGGCCTGGGCGACGACGCTGCGCAGCACGTGCGCAAGCATGTCATCGGGGCGGGTGTTGCGGAACATGCCCTTGGGCGCCTTGCCGACCGGGGTGCGGGTGGCGGCGACGATGTAGGCGTCCTGGATTTGCTTGGTCATTGCGGTGATCTCTCGAATTTTTTAGCCGGAGTGCCGACCAGCGGTCGGCACCTACCAGGGGCAGATGAGTGCCGACCAACGGTCGGCACCCACCAGAAGCAGGGGGGGCGATCAGTTCCGCAGCGGCTTGCCGGTCTTCAGCATGTGCGCGATGCGGGCCTGGGTCTTTTCCTGCTGGGCCAGTTCGACGAAGTGCTTGCGCTCCAGGGTCAGCAGCCACTCTTCGTCCACCAGGGTGCCGCGGTCGACCTTGCCGCCGCACAGCACGGTGGCGATGCGCTCGGCGATCTCGTAGTCGTACGGGCTGATGAAACGGCCTTCCAGCATGTTCACCAGCATCATCTTGAAGGTGGCGATACCCACGTCACCGGCAACCTGGATGCGGCGTGCCGGCAGCGGCGGGCGGTAACCGGCTTCGGCCAGCGCACGGGCTTCGGCCTTGGCGATGTACAGCGCTTCATAGCTGTTGAACACCACCTTGTCGGTGCTGCGCAGCAGGCCCAGTTCCTGGGCGTTGACCGCCGAGTTGGACACCTTGGCCATCGCCACGGTCTCGAAGGTCTTCTTCAGTTCGGCGAACACGTCACCGCCCGGGCCTGCGGCCTGCGAGGCGCGCACGGCCAGTTCCTTCAGGCCGCCACCGGCCGGCAGCAGGCCGACGCCGGCCTCGACCAGGCCGATGTAGCTTTCCAGGAAGGCGACAGTCTTGGCGCTGTGCATCTGGAACTCGCAGCCGCCACCCAGGGCCAGGCCGCGCACGGCAGCCACCACCGGTACCAGCGAGTACTTGATGCGCTGGCTGGTGCGCTGGAAGTTGGCGACCATCTCTTCGAACTGGTCGACCTTGCCGGCCTGCAGCAGGCCGAGGGCACCGGCCAGATCGGCGCCGGCGGAGAAGGGTTCCTTCTGCTGCCAGATCACCAGACCCTGGAAGTCCTTCTCGGCGCGGCTGACGCACTCCTGCAGGCCGTCGAGCACCTGGTCGGAGACGGTGTTCATCTTGGTCTTGAAGCTGACCACGGCAATGCCGTCGCCGTCATGCCACATGCGCAGGCCGTCGTTCTCGAACACGGTCTCGCCCGGGGCGAACTTCTCGCCCAGCAGCGGATCCGGGAAGCGCTGGCGCTGGTACACCGGCAGCGACGAGCGCGGCAGCTTGGCGTTGCGCGACGGGCTGTAGCTGCCTTCGGCGGCATGCACGCCGTCGCGGCCATCGAACACCCAGTCCGGCAGCGGGGCGCTGCTCATGCTCTTGCCGGCGACGATGTCATCGGCGATCCACTGCGCGACCTGCTTCCAGCCGGCGGCCTGCCAGGTTTCGAACGGGCCGAGCGACCAGCCGTAGCCCCAGCGGATGGCGAGGTCAACGTCGCGCGCGGTCTCGGCGATGTCGGCCAGGTGGTAGGCGCTGTAGTGGAACAGATCGCGGAAGGTCGCCCACAGGAACTGCGCCTGCGGGTGCTGGCTCTCGCGCAGCTTGGCGAACTTCTCGGCCGGATTTTTGATCTTCAGGATCTCGACCACTTCCGGTGCGGCAGTGCGGTCGGCCGGGCGGTAATCCTGCTTTTCCAGGTCCAGCACGACGATGTCCTTGCCGACCTTGCGGAAGATACCGGCGCCGGTCTTCTGGCCCAGCGCGCCCTTGGCGATCAGCGCGTCCAGCCACTTCGGCGACTTGAAGAATTCATGCCACGGGTCGTTGGGCAGGGTGTCGCCCATGGTCTTGATGACGTGGGCCATGGTGTCCAGGCCGACCACGTCGGAGGTGCGGTAGGTGGCCGACTTCGGGCGGCCGACCAGCGGGCCGGTCAGGCCGTCCACTTCATCGAAGCCCAGCCCGAACTGCTGGGTGTGGTGGATGGTGGACAGGATCGAGAACACGCCGATGCGGTTGCCGATGAAGTTCGGGGTGTCCTTGGCGTACACCACGCCCTTGCCCAGAGTGGTGACCAGGAATTCTTCCAGGCCTTCCAGCACGGCGGCGTCGGTGGTGCTGGCCGGGATCAGTTCGGCCAGGTGCATGTAGCGCGGCGGGTTGAAGAAGTGCACGCCGCAGAAGCGGTGGCGCAGCTGCTCGGGCAGCACGTCGGCCAGCTTGTTGATGCCCAGGCCCGAGGTGTTGGAGGCCAGCACCGCGTGGTCGGCCACGAACGGGGCGATCTTCTTGTACAGGTCCTGCTTCCAGTCCATGCGCTCGGCGATGGCCTCGATGATCAGGTCGCAGTCCTTCAGCTGGTCCAGGCCCGACTCGTAGTTGGCCGGGGTGATGGCTTCGGCCAGCGACTTGCTGGCCAGCGGCGCCGGGCTCAGCTTGCCCAGGTTGGCGATCGCCTTCAGCACGATGCCGTCGGCCGGACCTTCCTTCGCGGGCAGGTCGAACAGCACGGTGTCGACGCCAGCATTGGTGAGGTGAGCGGCGATCTGGGCACCCATGACGCCGGCACCCAGCACGGCGGCGCGGCGGACTAGCAGGGAATTGGACATGGTGTAGGGCCTTTGTTGGTCAGCAGTTACTGGGTGGGTCACACCCGGTGGAATCACGGAGAAGTGGGCAGGGCGCTGCCGCGTGCGGCGGCGCGGAACCCGGCTTCGGCGAAATGGATCAGTTCGTGGGCGGCATGGGCACGATGCGCCGCTTCGGTGACACCTGCGGGTCGCTTGATCAGGCCGAAATCGGCCATGGCATAGGTGAGCGAACCGGCGAGGAAATCCAGGCGCCAGTACAGCTCTTCCTTGCTCAGGCCCGGCACGCACTCGGCGATGGCCTTGCCGAACGCGCGCAGCACGTGGCCGTAGTGGTCGGACAGGAACTTGCGCAGGTTGTCGTTCTTTTCGGCGTAGGCGCGGGCGATCACCCGCACGAAGGCACCACCGCTCTGCCGGTCCTGGGCCATGGCCAGGGCGGGCTCGACGAAGGCGGCCAGCACCGGGCGCAGCTGCCCGGGGTGTTCGCTGCGGGCGCGTTCGAGCTGGGCCAGGCGCACGCTGGTCATCTCATCCATGCGCCGGCGGAACACCTCGTTGACCAGGTTTTCCTTGGAGCCGAAGTGGTAGTTGACCGCCGCGATGTTGACGTCGGCCTGGCTGGTGACCTGGCGCAGCGAGGTGCCGGCGAAGCCATGCAGGGCGAACAGCTCCTCGGCGGCCCCGAGGATCCGGTCCTTGGTCGAGAAGTGGGCGGGCTTGGCCATGGGGCGGCGGACCTTAATCAAACGATTGTTTGATACTAGAACCAGACGGTAGCGTATGGCATTTTGCAGTGCAGCAAAACCGGCGGGACGGTCAGAATCCGCTCAGGTGGGTGAATGGGCGGGGCGGGGTCGGATCCCCAACGGGGCTCCGACCCCGATGCTTGCCCGGGAATGGGGTCAGAGCCCCTGCGGGGATCCGACCCCAACGGCCGGCACTACCACCCAGCCGCGATATCTCTTACAATTCGCTTACGTTTATCAGGCTAAGCCCGCGTTTCGACGCGGCTTTTTTTTTGTTACCCTTCGGGCCATCAGCGGCCCGAATCCATTGGAGACATCCCATGGCGCTGGAGCGCACCCTTTCGATCATCAAGCCGGACGCCGTTGCCAAGAACGTCATCGGCGAAATCTACGCCCGCTTCGAGAAGGCCGGCCTGAAGGTCGTGGCCGCCAAGTACAAGCAGCTGTCGCGTCGTGAAGCCGAAGGCTTCTACGCCGTGCACCGCGAGCGTCCGTTCTTCAACGCGCTGGTCGAGTTCATGATCTCCGGCCCGGTGATGATCCAGGCCCTGGAAGGCGAGAACGCCGTCCTGGCCCACCGCGACCTGCTGGGCGCCACCAACCCGAAGGAAGCCGCTGCGGGCACCATCCGCGCCGACTTCGCCGAATCCATCGATGCCAATGCCGCCCACGGCTCGGACTCGGTCGAGAATGCCGCGATTGAAATCGCCTACTTCTTCGCCGCCACCGAAGTCGTCTCGCGCTGAGAGTAATGCCGTGAACGAGGTCGTACAGTCCCCCGCCATCCAGCCGCTGCCGAAGTCGGCACCCACGGCTGGCAAGCAGAACCTGCTCGACCTCGATCGCGCGGGCCTGGAGAAGTTTTTCGTCGAGGTTCTCGGCGAGAAGAAGTTCCGTGCCCATCAGGTGATGAAGTGGATCCACCATCGCTACGTCACCGATTTCGATGAAATGACCGACCTCGGCAAGGTCCTGCGCGCCAAGCTGCAGGCCCATGCCGAGGTGCTGGTTCCCAACATCGTGTTCGACAAGCCCTCCGCCGACGGCACCCACAAGTGGCTGCTGGCGATGGGGGTGGATGGCAAGAACGCCATCGAGACCGTGTACATCCCCGACAAGACCCGCGGCACGCTGTGCGTGTCCTCGCAGGTTGGTTGTGGCCTGAACTGCACGTTCTGCTCCACTGCCACCCAAGGCTTCAACCGCAACCTGACCACCGCCGAGATCATCGGCCAGGTGTGGGTTGCCGCACGCCACCTGGGTAACGTGCCGCACCAGATGCGCCGCCTCACCAACGTGGTGATGATGGGCATGGGCGAGCCGCTGATGAATTTCGACAACGTCGTGCGCGCCATGAGCGTGATGCGCGACGACCTGGGCTACGGCCTGGCCAACAAGCGCGTGACCCTGTCGACCTCCGGCCTGGTGCCGCAGATCGACCGCCTGTCCACCGAAAGCGACGTGTCGCTGGCGGTGTCGCTGCACGCGCCGAACGATGCGCTGCGCGAGACCCTTGTTCCGCTCAACAAGAAGTACCCGATCGCCGAGCTGATGGCTTCGTGCGCACGCTACCTGCGCGCCAACAAGCGCCGCGAATCGGTCACCTTCGAATACACCCTGATGAAGGGCATCAACGACAAGCCCGAGCATGCCCGCGAGCTGGCCCGCCTGATGCGCCAGTTCGACAACGCGGTGCAGGCCAAGGATTCGGGCAAGGTCAACCTGATTCCGTTCAATCCGTTCCCCGGCACCCGCTACGAGCGTTCGGAAGAAGCGCACATCCGCGCCTTCCAGAAGATCCTGCTCGACAGCAACGTGCTGACGATGGTCCGCCGCACCCGGGGCGACGACATCGATGCCGCCTGTGGCCAGCTCAAGGGCCAGGTGATGGACCGTACCCGCCGCCAGGCAGAGTTCAACAAGACGTTGCAGGCAGGGAAGGGGAGCGATGCGGCCGCGTGACCGCCTCTGGCCAGTCCTGATTGCAGGGGTGCTGGCCGTTTCGGCCAGTGGCTGCAGCAAGACCGTCAAGTCCCAGCTTCCCGACGAATACACCCGTGGCGGTGACATCGCCCCGGAGCGCCACGTGCGCGATTCGCCCGGCGTGCGTGAGGAATTCCGTTACCAGGACCAGCTCGCCCTGGCTGCCCGCGACATGCAGGTGGGCAACCTCGACGAGGCCGAGCGCAAGGTGCGCCAGGCCCTGAAGGTCCGGCCCAAGGGCGTGGACGCGGTGATGCTGATGGCCGGCATCGACGAGCGCCGTGGCCGCTCGGAGAAGGCGGGCGAGGGCTTCCGCCGCGCCACCGAGCTGGCCCCGCAGCGCGCTGACGTACTCAACAATTACGGCGCCTGGCTGTGCCAGCACGGCAGTGCCGCCGAATCGCTGCTGTGGTTCGACCGTTCCCTGCAGCTGCCGGGCAATGCCTCCGCGGGCGGCGCGATGGCCAATGCCGGCCGCTGCGCGCTTGATGCCGGCCAGGTGGAACGCGCCGAGCGCGACCTGCGTGCGGCGCTGGTGATGGTCCCGGCCAACCCGGTCGCCCTCGAGGCGATGGCGCAGCTCAACTTCCGCCGTGGCCAGTTTTTCGAGGCGCGCGCCTTCGCCGAACGTAGGATTGCGGCTGCACCGGCCACACGTTCCGTGTTACAACTTGCGTCTGAAATCGAGGCGCGACTGGGCGATCAGGCGGCATCCGATCGTTACCTGCAGCGGATTCGACAGGAATTTCCGCAGGACGCGGGCTCCTAACCTCCAGGGTTGATGCATTGTGATTGATGACCAGACTGTCAGCGCTCTCGATACTGCGGCCGGCTGCGGCACCCGCCTGCGCCAGGCCCGAGAGGCGGCCGGACTGACCCTTGATGATGTCGGCCAGCGCCTGCGCATGCCGGTCCAGGTGGTCAAGTCGCTTGAAGAAGAACAGTGGCAGAAGCTCGGCGCCCCGGTGTTCGTCCGCGGCCAGCTGCGCAGCTATGCGCGCCTGCTGAACGTGGATATCAGCCAGCTGCTGGAGCAGGCCCAGGTCGGTGCGGTGGTTCCGCCCACCCTGGTCAGCCATACCCATACCCCGCGTGCCCGCCGCATCGCCGAGAATCTCGGCCGGCGCATGCTGTATGTCGGCATCACCGCGGTGCTGGCGGTGCCGGTGTGGTTTGCCACCCGCGGCCACTTCGACAACACCCCGTCCGCGCCGAACACGGCCTCGCTGGACGCGATCCCGGCCGCCGTGCCGGTCGCCCCGGCCACCGTCGGCAGCGAGCCGGCAGCGCGCAACGAGCCGGCGGCAGTTGCTGCCAAGCCGGCGGCCACGCCGTACGTGGCGTCGCTGGCCCCGGTGCCGCGCCCGGCCCCGGCCGCTGCGGCTACCGCCAACCTGGACATGCAGTTCAGTGGCGACAGCTGGGTCGATATTGCCGGTCCGGATGGCGGCTCCGTCGAGAAGGCGCTCATCAAGGCCGGCGAGTCCCGCAGCTTCACCCCGGGCCAGGTGAGCCGCGTGACCCTGGGCAATGCCTCGGCGGTCCAGGTTCAGCAGAACGGCGCTATCGTCGATCTGACCCCCTACCAGCGAGCCAACGTGGCCCGCTTTCAGGTATCCTCTGAAGGCTCCGTTGTCCCGGTTTCACACTGAGACGCGGTTTCACCACCTTCGATAATCCCAATGGTCCCTCCCTACGGGCGGGGCGAGAGTACGCATGGCGATCGACGATCTGCTCGACGAGCACGAACAAAGTGAACGTGTCCGCAGCTGGCTGCGGAAGAATGGCGCCAGCATCATCGGTGGCGTAGCGATCGCCATCGGCGCCATTGCCGGCTGGCAGTGGTACCAGACCAACCAGGGCGGCAAGCTGGCCTCGGCCAACGTCGAGTACCAGAAGGCGCTGGTCGGCCTGCAGGACAACAAGCTGGACGACGCTGCCAAGGCGGTCAAGGCGCTGGAGGCTGGCCCGAACAGCATCTATGGCGACCTGGCGGCCCTGCAGCTGGCCAAGGCCCAGGTCGATGCCGGCAAGAACGAAGAAGCACTGGCCACCCTGCGCGGCGTGAAGGTCGAAGGCGACCTGCAGCGCGTGGTTGACCAGCGCGTGGCCCGCCTGCTGGTGGCGACCGGCAAGAGCGACGAGGCGATCAAGCTGCTTGGCAGCGCGACGGACAGCGGCAGCCTGGAGATCCAGGGCGATGCACTGCTGGCGCAGGGCAAGCGCGATGCGGCCCGTGAACAGTATGAGAAGGCGCTTAAGACGCTGGACGTGGCAGCACCGCAGCGGCGCGTGCTGGAAACCAAGGTTATGGACGCTGGCGGCACCGTCGCCGCCCCTGCGGAGTCGGTTTGATGAGTCAGAAGGTCATGATTACGCGCGTCGCCTCCGTCCTGCTGCTGGGCATGGCACTGACCGGCTGCAGCACCATGAAGGGCTGGTTCGCCGGTAAGGATGCCGCCGCCAAGAAGGCGCAGGAGCCGGCGGAACTGGTCAAGTTCGAGCCGACCCTGAAGGTCAACAAGGCCTGGTCGGTCAACCTGGGCAAGGGCGAGCGCCGCATCGGCGTGCGCCAGGGCCCGGCGGTGGCCAATGGCCACGTGTTCGCCGCGGCGATCACCGGTGGCGTGCATGCCATCGACCTGCAGACCGGCAAGAAGGTCTGGACCTGGGAGCCGCAGAAGGAAAAGAAGAAGGCCAAGCTGCGCCTGTCCGGCGGCCCGGGTGTCGGCGAGAACCTGGTGGTCATCGGTACCCTCGATGGCCAGGTGATCGCGCTGGACATCAACGATGGCAGCGAGAAGTGGCGCGCCCGTGTGCCGGGCGAAGTGATCTCGGCCCCGGCCGTGTCGCAGGGCCTGGTGTTCGTGCGCAGCAATGATGGCCGGGTCACCGCGTTCGAAGCCTCCAACGGCACCCAGAAGTGGTTCAACCCCAGCGAGCTGCCGGCGCTGACCGTGCGCGGCAACGCGCCGGTGGTCACTGGCCCGGGCGTGCTGTTCATCGGCAAGGATGACGGCGCTGTCGCCGCCCTGGCCATGCAGGACGGCCGCACCCTGTGGGACCAGACCGTGGGCAGCCCTGAAGGCCGCACCGAGCTGGACCGCATGGCCGACATCGACGGCGCACCGGTGCTGGAAGGCAATACGCTCTTCGTGAGCAGCTTCAAGAACCAGACCATGGCCATCGAAGGCCCGACCGGTCGCCCGCTGTGGGCGCGCGACCACGGCGGTGCCGGCGGCGTGGCGGTGTCTTCGGGCAATGTGTTCGTTACCGACCCCAAGGGCGGCGTGTTCGGCCTGGACAAGACCAGCGGCACCGCGATGTGGTCGCAGACCGGCCTGGCGCGTCGTTCGCTGACCGGTCCTGCGCTGCAGGGTGATTACGTGGTCGTCGGTGACTACAAGGGATACCTGCATTGGCTGCAGGCCTCCGACGGCGCGATGGCGGCGCGGGCCAAGAGTGGCGGTGATGCGCTCCTAGCCCAGCCAGTCGTCGTCGACGGGGTGCTGCTGGTGCAGAATGTTGATGGCAAGCTGACCGCATTCCGGTTGGCAAATTAATACGGAGTAATCGCGATGCTGCCTTTGGTCGCCCTGGTTGGACGGCCGAATGTCGGCAAGTCGACCATCTTCAATGCTTTGACCCGCACGCGTGACGCCCTGGTCCATGACCAGCCCGGCGTCACCCGCGACCGCAACTACGGCGTCTGCCGTCTGGACGAGGACAACCATTTCCTCGTCGTGGACACCGGCGGTATTGCCGAGGAAGAGGAAGGCCTGGCTGGCGCCACCACGCGCCAGGCCCGCGCCGCTGCGGCCGAAGCCGATCTGATCCTGTTCGTCGTCGATGCCCGCGAGGGCACCTCGGCGATGGACGACGAGATCCTGGCCTGGCTGCGCAAGCTGTCGCGCCCGACGCTGCTGCTGATCAACAAGATCGACGGCACCGACGAGGACACCGTCCGCTCGGAGTTCGCCCGCTACGGCTTCGGCGAAATGCTGACCGTGTCGGCCGCCCACCGCCAGGGTCTGGACGACCTGATGGATGAAGTGATCCAGCGCCTGCCCGAAGAAGGCAGCGGCGAAGAGCTGGACAACGATCCGAACCGCATCCGCATCGCCTTCGTCGGCCGCCCGAACGTGGGCAAGTCGACGCTGGTCAACCGCATCCTCGGCGAAGAGCGCATGATCGCCTCGGACGTGCCGGGTACCACCCGCGATTCCATCGCCGTGGACCTGGAGCGTGACGGTCGCGAGTACCGCCTGATCGATACCGCCGGCCTGCGCCGTCGTTCGCGCGTGGACGAGGTCGTCGAGAAGTTCTCGGTGGTCAAAACCATGCAGTCCATCGAGCAGTGCCAGGTGGCCGTGCTGATGCTGGACGCCACCGAAGGCGTGACCGACCAGGACGCCACCGTGCTGGGGGCGGTGCTGGATGCCGGCCGTGCGCTGGTCATCGCCATCAACAAGTGGGATGGCCTGACCGAGTACCAGCGCGAGCAGGCGGAAACGATGCTGTCGCTGCGCCTGGGCTTCGTGCCGTGGGCCGAGTCGGTGCGCATTTCCGCCAAGCATGGCTCGGGCCTGCGCGAGCTGTTCCGTGCGGTGCACCGTGCGCACGAGTCGGCCAACAAGACCTTCACCACCAGCGAAGTGAACAAGGCGCTGGAAATGGCCTACGAGACCAACCCGCCGCCGACCATCCGCGGCCACGTCTCCAAGCTGCGCTACGTGCACCCGGCTGGCGCGAACCCGCCAACCTTCATCGTGCACGGCACCCGCCTGAAGGAGCTGCAGGAATCGTACAAGCGCTACCTGGAGAACTTCTTCCGCAAGCGCTTCAAGCTGATCGGCACGCCGGTGAGCTTCATCTTCCGCGAGGGTACCAACCCGTACGAGGGCAAGAAGAACGTCCTCACCGAGCGGCAGGTCAAGGCCAAGCGGCGCTTGATGAAGCACGTCAAGGGCAAGTGATCCACGAAAAGGCGGCCGCAGGGCCGCCTTTTTTGTTCGCGCTCCCACCGGTAGTGCCGGCCGCTGGCCGGCAACCTCGCGTCGTCTGACGCGTTCATGGCGATGCCGGCCAGCGGCCGGCACTACCCTGCGTTCGCGGATATTGGTCAAGGCGGGTGGCCGCCACGTGCGTGATAATGCGGCCATGAGCATTCCAGAGCTTTCCCCGGAACAGGCACGCGCGCGTGTGGCCCACGGTGCGGTGCTGATCGATGTGCGCCAGGCGCATGAGCGCGCCGGTGGCATGGCCGAGGGCGCGCGTGGCGTGGCCAAGGACGACCTGCTGACCGACCCGGCCGCGCACTTGCCCGCCCCGGGCCAGGAGATCCTGCTGATCTGCCAGAGCGGCAAGCGCTCGGCCGACGCCGCACTGGCGCTGCTGGCGGCGGGCTACCCGAACGTCGCCTCCGTGGCCGGCGGCACCGTGGCCTGGCGCGAGCAGGCGCTGCCGCTGGTGCAGCCGATGCTGGACGCCGCCGACCGCGATTTCTACGACCGCTACTCGCGCCACCTGCTGCTGCCGCAGGTGGGTGAGGCCGGCCAGCGCCGCCTGCAGCAGTCGCGCGTGCTGGTACTGGGCGCAGGTGGCCTGGGTGCACCGGCTGGCTTCTATCTGGCCGCAGCCGGGGTAGGGCACCTGCGGTTTGCCGACCATGACCGCGTGGAGCGCAGCAACCTGCACCGTCAGATCGTGCACACCGAGGCCAGCGTCGGCCAGCTGAAGGTCGATTCGGCGCGCGAGCGGCTGCTGGCGTTGAACCCGTCCATCGAGGTCGAGGCCGTGCCCGAGCGGGTGACCTCGGAGAATGTCGATCGCCTGCTGGACGGCGTGGACGTGGTGCTGGACGGCTCGGACAACTTCCCCCTGCGCTACCTGCTCAACGACGCCTGCATCAAGCACGCCACGCCCATGGTCTATGCCGCCATCGAGCGCTTTGATGGGCAGGTAAGCGTGTTTGACGCCGGCCGCCAGCGTGGCGTGGCGCCGTGCTACCGCTGCCTGTTCCCCGAGCCGCCGCCGCCGGAGTTCGCGCCGAACTGCTCCGAGGCGGGCGTGCTGGGCGTGCTGCCCGGCCTGGCCGGGGTGCTGCAGGCCACCGAGGTGCTGAAGCTGCTGCTGGGCATCGGTGAGCCGCTGGTGGGCCGGCTGTTGCGCTTCGATGCGCTGGGCATGCGCTTCCGCGAAACCGGCATCGGGCCTGATCCCCAGTGCCCGGTTTGTGCGCCGGGTGTGCCGTTCCCTGGGTACATCGATTACGCCGCGTTCTGCAGCGGAGGGTGATCCGGTTCGCCGGGCATGGCCCGGCGCTACCGATTTCGGAACGATCTTGGTTATCAATCCCGCCATCGTTCCATTTTCGGCACAACTAAACGCAACGTCGATGCTATTGCCGTCAGAAAACATGCTCTATCGTTGAGGCCGATTTCGGTTTTCGGGGAAACACCGCATGGCGGTAGAAGCAGCGACCAGCGAGCTGGTCAAGGTCGTGGCCCTGTTGGGCGCGGCGGTGGTGATGGTGCCCTTGTTCCGCAGGCTCGGCCTGGGTTCGGTGCTGGGTTACTTCGCCGCCGGCCTGGCCATCGGCCCGTTCGGCCTGGGCTGGTTCTCCGACCCGCAGGCGATCCTGCATACAGCCGAGCTGGGCGTGGTGATGTTCCTGTTCGTCATCGGCCTGGAAATGCGGCCCTCGCACCTGTGGAGCCTGCGCAAGGAAATCTTCGGGCTGGGGACGCTGCAGATCGCCACCTGTGCGCTGGTGCTGACCACCATCGCCAAGCTGTTCGGCCTGCCGTGGCAGGTCGCCTTCATCGGCGCCACCGGCTTCGTGCTCACCTCCACCGCAGTGGTGATGCAGCTGCTCGCCGAGCGCGGCGACATCGCGCTGCCGTCGGGGCAGAAGATCGTCTCCATCCTGCTGTTCGAAGACCTCTTGATCGTGCCGCTGCTGGCCCTGGTGGCCTGGATGGCGCCGAGCGCGGGCAGTGCCGATGGCGAAGGCTCGCGCTGGTTGTCGGTGGCGATCGGCGTCGGCGCCATCGTCGGCCTGGTGCTGGTCGGCCGCTTCCTGCTCAATCCGCTGTTCCGCCTGCTGGCCGAATCGAAGGCGCGCGAAGTGATGACCGCCGCCGCGCTGCTGGTCGTGCTGGGCGCGGCGCTGCTGATGCAGCTGTCCGGCCTTTCGATGGCGATGGGCGCCTTCCTCGCCGGCGTGCTGCTGAGCGAATCC
This sequence comes from Stenotrophomonas sp. ZAC14A_NAIMI4_1, assembly GCF_003086915.1. Taxonomy (NCBI): domain Bacteria; kingdom Pseudomonadati; phylum Pseudomonadota; class Gammaproteobacteria; order Lysobacterales; family Lysobacteraceae; genus Stenotrophomonas; species Stenotrophomonas sp. ZAC14A_NAIMI4_1. The sequence goes on along the minus strand of NZ_CP026002.1, from coordinate 2,760,003 downwards.
ACCTTCCGCCACCAGATCGAAGCGGACATCGAGCCGTTCCGCGGCATCCTGCTGGGCCTGTTCTTCCTCAGCGTCGGCATGGCGCTGGACCTGGGCGTGGTGGCCGGCAACTGGCCGATGATCGTTGGCCTGGTGCTGGCGCTGATGGCGGCCAAGGCGCTGTGCATCTACGTGGTGGCCCGCCTGATGGGCAGCGACCACGCACAGGCGATGGACCGTGGCGTGCTGATGGCGCAGGGCGGCGAATTCGCCTTCGTGCTGTTCTCCGCCGCCGCCAGTGCCGGTGTCATCGACATGGACATCAATGCCAACTTCACCGCCGTGGTGGTGCTGTCGATGGCGCTGACCCCGCTGGTGGTGCTGGTCTACAAGCGCGTGGCACCGAAGCCGGAAGTGAGCCTGGAAGGTGTGGACACCGCCGATGGCCTGTCCGGCAGCGTGCTGATGATCGGCTTCGGCCGCTTCGGCCAGGTGGCCAGCCAGTCGCTGCTGGCCCGCGACGTGGACGTGACCATCATCGACAACGATGTGGAGATGATCCACAACGCCGAGCGCTTCGGTTTCAAGATCTATTACGGCGATGGCACCCGCCTGGACGTGCTGCATGCCTCCGGCGCCGGTACCGCGCGGGCGATCGCGGTGTGCGTGAACAATGCCGAGGACGCCGATCGCATCGTTGAGCTGGTGGCGCACGAATTCCCGCAGGCCAAGCTGCTGGTGCGCTCGTTCGACCGCGAGCACTCGCTGCGGTTGATCCATGCCGGCGTTGATTTCCAGATCCGCGAGACGTTTGAATCGGCGCTGATGTTCGGCCAGGCCGCGCTGATGGAACTGGGTGCGGACGAAGACGACGCGCAGGAAATCGCCGAGCAGATCCGCGAGCGCGACGCCGAGCGGTTTGAGCTGGAAATGGCCGGCGGCAGCCTGCGTGCCGGTGCGCACATGGTGTTCGGCAGCGCGCTGCCGGGCGTGCCGACCCCGACCCCGTTCACCGCGCCCAAGCGCAAGGCCCGCACGTTGAATGCGGACCAGGTGCCGGAGGAAGAAGAGGATTGATGGCAGGGGTCGGATCCCTTTCCAACGGAAAGGGCTCTGACCCCGTTGCAGGTGCGTGTGTGTTGAATGGGGTCAGAGCCCTTTGCCTGCGGCAAAGGGATCCGACCCCGCTGCCACATCCCGGTGGGCGAGGGGGCCTGAATCAGGGACAATAGCGTCCCCGCCGCCGCCTGCCCCCGCATTCGATGACTGACTCCGCCCCCCAGCTTCCTGCCCGCATCCTCGATGGCCGCCGTATTGCCGAGGACCTGCTCGACAGCCTGAAGGTGCGCGTCGACGCCCGGGTGGCCGCCGGTGGCAGCCGCCCCGGCCTGGCCGTGGTGCTGGTGGGTGGCGATCCGGCCTCGACCGTGTACGTGCGCAACAAGCGCCGCGCGGCTGAAAAGGTCGGCATCGAAGCCCATGACTACGATCTGCCCGCTGGCACCAGCGAGGCCGAACTGCTCGACCTGATCGACCAGCTCAATGCCGACCCCAAGATCAACGGCATCCTGATCCAGCTGCCGCTGCCGGGCATTCCCGACGCGCGCCGCCTTATCCAGCGCATTGACCCGCGCAAGGACGTGGACGGCTTCCACCCGGAAAACGTCGGCCACCTGGCCCTGCGTGAATTCGGCCTGCGCCCGTGCACCCCGCGCGGCATCACCACGCTGCTGGGCCACACCGACCAGCCGGTGCGCGGCCGCAACGCCACCATCGTGGGCGTGAGCAACCATGTCGGCCGGCCGATGGGCCTGGAACTGCTGATCGCCGGCTGCACCGTGACCAGCTGCCACAAGTTCACCCCGAAGGACGTGCTGGAGCAGGCCGTGCGCAACGCCGACATCCTGGTAGTGGCCGTGGGCCGCCCGGGCATCGTGCCGGGCGAGTGGGTGAAGCCGGGGGCCGTGGTGATCGACGTCGGCATCAACCGGCTGGACGACGGCCGGCTGGTGGGCGATGTCGGGTTTGAGGCCGCGGCGGAGCGGGCGAGCTGGATTACCCCCGTGCCGGGTGGCGTCGGCCCGATGACCGTCGCCACGCTGATGCAGAACACGCTGGAAGCGGCGGAAGCATCCTGATTCAACGGCGCCGCTGCGCTCGCCGGGCATGGCCCGGCGCTACCCGGACGGTGTCGGCCTGCATGACCCGCTCCTGGTAGGTGCCAACCTTGGTTGGCACGATTTGTCCGGCGCCTGGGCTCCAGATGGGGTGATGGCCTCTCCCTGTTTGTGCCAACCAAGGTTGGCACCTACCAAAGGCGGTTCCGTGGCGGTTCCATGTCCGCGGCGGTTCTGCGGCGGTGCGGCGGGCCCGGTCCATCGCCCTGAACGGATCACCGCCCGCGCGACACTGCGTCGCATCCACCCCCTCCCACGGGGCGTGAAAAAGGGGTAAAATGTCGCGCTTCCCCACATCTCGGGTATGCCGATGCTGCGCATCCAGGCTGAAGCACTCACTTACGACGACGTCTCGCTCGTCCCCGCCCACTCGACCATCCTGCCCAAGGACGTCAACCTCGAAACGCGGTTGACCCGAGACCTGAAGCTCAAGCTTCCGATCCTGTCTGCGGCCATGGATACGGTCACCGAAGCCCGCCTGGCCATCGCCATGGCACAGCTGGGTGGCATGGGCATCATCCACAAGAATCTCAGCCTGGAACAGCAGGCCGCGGAAGTGGCGAAGGTCAAGAAGTTCGAGGCCGGTGTCATCCGCGACCCGATCACCGTCGGCCCGGAAACCACCATCCGCGACGTGCTGGCCCTGACCCAGGCGCACAACATCTCCGGCGTGCCGGTGGTGGGCAGCGACGGCCTGCTGGCCGGTATCGTCACCCATCGCGATATGCGCTTCGAGACCGAGCTGGACGATCCGGTCCGCCACATCATGACCAAGAAGGATCGCCTGGTCACGGTGAAGGAAGGCGCCGCCAGCGATGAAGTGCTGCAGCTGCTGCACCGCAACCGCATCGAAAAGGTGCTGGTGGTCAACGATGATTTCGCCCTGCGTGGCCTGATCACCGTCAAGGACATCCAGAAGAACACCGACTTCCCCAACGCCGCCAAGGATCTGTCGACCCGCCTGCTGGTCGGCGCTGCCGTCGGCGTGGGTGGTGACACCGACCGCCGCGTGGAAGCGCTGGTTGCCGCCGGCGTGGACGTGATCGTGGTTGATACCGCGCACGGCCACTCGCAGGGCGTGCTGGACCGCGTTGCCTGGGTCAAGAAGAACTTCCCGCACGTGCAGGTCATCGGTGGCAACATCTGCACCGGCGAAGCCGCACTGGCGCTGCTGGACAGCGGCGCGGACGCGGTCAAGGTCGGTATCGGCCCGGGCTCGATCTGCACCACGCGCGTTGTCGCCGGTGTCGGCGTGCCGCAGGTGACCGCCATCGATCTGGTGGCCGAAGCCCTGCAGGACCGCATCCCGCTCATCGCCGACGGTGGCATCCGTTACTCGGGTGACATCGGCAAGGCGCTGGCCGCCGGTGCCTCGACCATCATGGTCGGCGGCCTGCTGGCCGGTACCGAGGAATCGCCGGGCGAGACCGAGCTGTACCAGGGCCGTTCGTACAAGAGCTACCGCGGCATGGGTTCGCTGGCCGCCATGGAAAAGGGGTCGAAGGACCGCTACTTCCAGGACGCCGCCACCGCCGACAAGCTGGTGCCGGAAGGCATCGAAGGCCGCGTGCCGTACCGCGGCCCGGTGGGCGGCATCATCCACCAGCTGATGGGCGGCCTGCGCGCCACCATGGGCTACGTGGGTTGCGCCACCATCGACGACATGCGCACGAAGCCCAAGTTCGTCAAGATCAGCGGCGCCGGCCAGCGTGAGAGCCACGTCCACGACGTGACGATCACCAAGGAACCGCCGAACTACCGCGCCTGACGCGGGCCGGAGAAAGAGGAACGAGGAAGCTGATTCCCGTTCCTCTTTTTCCATCTGCCGCAGCAAATTATTTGAAGTTTCGTTTTCCCTACTGCATTGCCAGGGCGCCATGACCAACATCCATAACGACAAGATCCTGATCCTCGATTTCGGCGCGCAGTACACGCAGCTGATCGCCCGCCGCATCCGCGAGCTGGGCGTCTACTGCGAAATCTGGGCCTGGGACCACAACCCGGCCGAGATCGCGGCGTTTGGCGCCAAGGGCATCATCCTGTCCGGTGGCCCGGAATCGACCACGCTGCCGGGCGCCCCGGCCGCGCCGCAGGAAGTGTTCGACAGCGGCCTGCCGATCTTCGGCATCTGCTACGGCATGCAGACCCTGGCCGCCCAGCTGGGTGGTGCCACCGAAGCGGCTGACCAGCGCGAGTTCGGCCACGCCGAAGTGAACGTCATCAACCCCGATGCATTGTTCAAGGGCCTGAGCGACCACGGCGGCGAGCCGAAGCTGAATGTCTGGATGAGCCACGGCGACCACGTCTCCATCGCACCGCCGGGCTTCACCATCACCGCTACCACCGACCGCATCCCGGTGGCCGCCATGGCCAACGAAGAGAAGCGCTGGTACGGCGTGCAGTTCCACCCGGAAGTGACCCACACCCTGCAGGGCCAGGCGCTGCTGCGCCGCTTCGTGGTGGATGTGTGCGGCTGCCAGACCCTGTGGACCGCCGCCAACATCATCGACGACCAGATCGCCCGCGTGCGCGAGCAGGTGGGCGATGACGAAGTGATCCTGGGCCTGTCCGGCGGCGTCGATTCGTCCGTCGTGGCCGCGCTGCTGCACAAAGCCATCGGTGAGAAGCTGACCTGCGTGTTCGTGGATACCGGCCTGCTGCGCTGGCAGGAAGGCGACCAGGTTATGGCGATGTTTGCCGAGCACATGGGCGTGAAGGTCGTGCGCGTGAATGCCGCCGACCGTTACTTCAGCGCGCTGGAAGGCGTGAGCGACCCGGAAGCCAAGCGCAAGATCATCGGCAACCTGTTCGTCGAGATCTTCGACGAAGAGTCGAACAAGCTGAAGAACGCCAAGTGGCTGGCGCAGGGCACCATCTACCCGGACGTGATCGAGTCGGCCGGCAGCAAGACCGGCAAGGCGCACGTGATCAAGAGCCACCACAACGTGGGCGGCCTGCCGGAGCACATGAAGCTGGGCCTGGTGGAGCCGCTGCGCGAGCTGTTCAAGGACGAAGTGCGCCGCCTGGGCGTCGAGCTCGGCCTGCCGCGCACCATGGTCTACCGCCATCCGTTCCCGGGCCCGGGCCTGGGCGTGCGTATCCTGGGCGAAGTGAAGCGCGAGTACGCCGAACTGCTGGCCAAGGCCGATGCCATCTTCATTGATGAGCTGCGCAAGGCGGACCTGTACGACAAGACCAGCCAGGCGTTTGCCGTGTTCCTGCCGGTGAAGTCGGTGGGCGTGGTGGGCGATGCGCGCGCTTATGAGTGGGTGATTGCGCTGCGGGCTGTGGAGACGATTGACTTCATGACCGCGCATTGGGCGCATCTGCCGTATGAGTTTTTGGGTACGGTGAGCAACCGGATCATCAATGAGTTGCGGGGGGTGTCGCGGGTTGTCTATGACATCTCGGGGAAGCCGCCGGCTACTATTGAGTGGGAATGAGTTGAGGCCTCTTGCGGCTGAGGCAGTTTGTCGAGACGCTGCCGTGGATCATGAATCATGTGTAATTTCTTCTGCGGCAGCGATCAAACTTAATAGCTCATCGGCTTGAGGTGGGGGCGTGAGTTTCTAAGGGGTCGTTATTGGCTTCTATGGCAGTCCTTGCAGCTCAAGGTCGGAGCATTTGTATTCACGGGCATCGTATACAGCGATGTTTTTGAAAGTTTTGGTGGGTGCATGCGCCAGTGCAAATGGGTTGGGCGGTATCTTCAGCGTTCTTTTGGGCATCTCTTTAGTAAATTAAAGTCAGGGGCAGGGATGAGTAGGTGGGGCGAGCCTTCTAATGTAATTGCTGCGATAGCTGTCGTGCTTTCAGTTGTCGCTCTTGCTTCATCGGTGAAGAGTTGTTCCGTCAGTGAGAGTGCTCTTGAGCTGGCAAATGCCGACTACATGGATGCCCGGGCCTTGGTTCTTCTTGGTAGGGTTGACGATGATCGTATAGCTCTTCGTCCTAGTGATGATTCCTTTGTAATTCAGCGTGTTAGATATAAATTCCCAAGTGATTTTGGGGGTGGGTTTAGGTCGGCAGTTGCGCCGGATTTCCAAGTCAATGTCCCTTCAGGGCTAAATGTGCTTAAGGGGATTATTGCGAAGAGCCACTCTGTTGATCCTGGTATGGCGCTGGTTTCTTTGGAATCCTCGTTGCCAGTTCTAGTGGAGACGAGGGCAATTGCAAAAGGAAGGCCAATTCTCGATAGAAGTCTCTATGCACTGGTGTACGAATTTGTACTGGAGCCGGACGGGCCGGAAGGTGTTAAGGTTAAGCTGCTGGCGTTCCACTTGGCAGATCGTCTGAGTGGAGGCGATTCGGGGGAAGTGCAGCTAGAGGCGGCTTGGAAGGAGGCTAATAGAGAGACCAGCGCCGCCGAAATTATTAGGTAGCGCAGCTGCACTGCGTTGAAGGTTTCCGAAAAGAGGATTCTATCTCCGGGTGGTATTGCCCACGATAATGGACTATCAAGCGAGGAGGCTTTTTGAGGAGGGTTGTGCTCGTTTGTCTTCCTGTCAGGTAATTCTGCGATAACTGCGTGTCTTGATCTAGGAAGGACTACAGGGGCGTATGCGACAGCTACATAAGAATAATCATTACGTTCCTCAGTTGTATCTCAGAGGGTGGGCCTCTGAGAATCGAATTCCCACATACAGCCTTCTTGTTGAGGATCCCAGGGTTCCCCTGTGGACACTGCGCTCCTTGAAGAGTGTTGCCTATCGTCCGAACCTTTATACGAGAAGTGTGGATGGTGTGCAGGATGATGCACTGGAGAGATGGCTTGACAGGGAGTTTGAGGCTCCGGCCGTGGCTGCCTTCAAGCGAGCCATTGCAGATCAGCGGTTGGCGCCTGATGACTGGAGAAAGCTCGTAAGATTCGCTTTTGCGCAAGACGTAAGGACGCCAGCTAGACTCCGCCAATTTCATAAGCGTCAGGCAGCTTCGATGCCGGCTCTATTAGAGACGTCCCTGTCTAGCGCTTTAGCTAAACTCAGTGCCGGAACACTGCCGCCGTTAGCTAGGCATCGTGAGCCCGGTCGAGGATTGCCCCTCAGGTTGACGGTGGACGCAGCTGAGGACGATGCGAGCAATGTTGGTGTAGAAGCCCTGGTGGGACGTTCCATGTGGCAATGGACTATTGATCATTTGCTCACAAAAACCATCGAAAAAATATCCATGAAGGGCTGGACTATCTTAAAGCCAGCCTCGGGATTTCTTTGGCCGACTTCCGATAACCCTGTTGTTCGGCTCAACTATTTTGGTGATTATAGATATGATTTCGATGGGGGCTGGGAAGTTCAAAATGGGGATGTCATTTTCCCGCTTTCCCCAGATCACCTGATGTTTCGTTGTCTGGGTTCTCGCCCTCGGTCGAGGGGTAGTCGGGTTGATGTCGAAACCACGCGGAAGATACAGCGAATAATTATTGAAAATGCTGATAGGTTTGTTTTCTCTAAGTCTCCATTTCGTTGTGAAGATATCCGTCAGCGAGTGGTGAATGGAGCAGCCTTTCGAGATGAGAAAGCCTTTTGGGAGCGTTGGGACGCTGAGCAAATTGATGCCGAAAGAGGGTATTCGAGCTGATTAATCAGTTTTTGGTCGTTGCTGATAATGTGGTGCGCTATGATCACTGAGTTACGTTGCCAGAAGCATGAAAATTCGTCGGTTCAGAGATTCTTCAACGCATTGAAGACATGGCGCATCAGGCGGCCCCACTGCCTGGCCTTTACCGAAGCGCGTTTTGACTTGCCGAATCACAACGAGGCATACTGAAGCTTGCATCGGTGCTCGATGGCAATTTGGGCCATCGAGAGCCAGCTTGGCGCTTCCTTCAGTTGCGCATGATACTGCTGAATTTTGTTTTTTCCTTGTTAGCTTCTCTCGAAAACAATAGATTTAACGCTACTTGTTTAGGGGGTGCAGCCGTGCAGTTAGCTTATTTTAGAGCAAATGAGTACAGCCGCTGGGTCGCGTGATATTAATTAAACTGTAGGCACGGGGATCGGACGATGGATAAGAAGGAAGCTGTTGCGCAGTTGAGTAAGTTCAAGGATCGCCTTCTTGTAGATGTTGCGGACGCCTACTCGCAGCGGGGTGACGACTTTGGTAAGGAGCGATTCGCAGCTTGGCGGCGTCAAATCAACAAGTTTCTGGATGATAATCTTCCGGGTGCACGCGCCATGCTTGATAAGAAGCTTACTCGGGGCGTGTACTATCGCGGTGGATATGAAAGCGATTTCGATGTATTCATGCGGGAGAGCGGCGAGCCTGCTGTCGCATTCTTAGATTCACTTTCCCTTGATATTGATAATGATGAATACGAATTTCGACTTCCTTCGGTGGCGGAGTCAACGAATGTCGGTGGCTGGTCTAGGGTAAAGGAAACGGTTGCTCACGATTCGGATCGGGTTTTTATTGTTCATGGTCATGATGAGGCTATGAAGTCGAAGGCTGCTCGCTTTGTTGAAAAGTTGGGGCTGAAGACCGTCATCCTTCACGAGCAGGCAAATCGCGGTCATACGATCATTGAGAAGATTGAGGCCCATACGGATGTTGGGTTTGCCATAGTCCTCTATACCCCCGACGATGTGGGCGGGACAGCGCTGGAGGCAAGTGAGAGTAATTTTCATTCCAGAGCAAGACAGAACGTTGTTTTTGAACATGGATACCTGATCGCAAAGCTATCGCGTGCGAGAGTCGTTCCTTTGGTTTCTGGTAATATGGAGCTGCCGAGTGATATTAGTGGTGTCGTTTATGTTGATGATACCAACTGGCAAATTGATATCGCCAAGGAGATGAAGGCTGCTGGCTATAGCATCGATTTCAATAAGTTGCTCGAGAGCTAAAGGACTCTTTTTTAGAGCTTACGATCAGCGTTTCCGCCGAGTTCGCTCTTGGCCGGTGTTGGCTGCCTGATTTTGGTCTTGAGTGCGCCGAGCAAAGGGCGGGCGCCATTCGATGCTGTGTCTACATTCTTGGTGGTGAGGTGCCATTCCGGGGCGCAGCTATGGGGCTCCGCGCGTCGTTGGTTGCGAGCTGAGTTTCACTATCGCAGCGAAACCATCGCACTGGTCTGTCTTGGGCCCTTCGTGCTGCTGTCCGTGCCGCCTGAGGCGAACGGTTTCGTAGCGAAGCTGGAAGCGGGCGCTAAGCCGACCACACCGAAGTGGATCTACAGCGGCTACAGGATGACGGTGATCAGCAACCAGGAAGAAGAGCAGGCCAAGCCGATGCTGGCCGGCGGTGAAATGAAGTTCTACCCGCAGACCGGGTTGGAGTGGGCGGGTGCGCGCTTCAGCAGCAACACCACGCCGTGGACCGGCCATGTGGTGGTGGATCGGGAGCTGATCACCGGGCAGAACCCGGCTTCGGCGCTGGAAGTTGGACAGCGGTTGGTGGAGCAGTTGAAATAAGCACGCTGGTTAAGCGTGCTTGTCGTCGAGGAGAATCCCGCGCGCATTGCGCGGGAACAATCCGTACAGTCTGTTAAATAGAGCTGATTAGGCCTCCAACTCAACCACCTGTTCGATGGTTGCCGCGCGCTGCAGCCGGCCCCTAAGATATGCGGCGACCTGCGGATCGGTAGCGTAGACGTAGCATCCCTTCATGCCTCGGGTCATCAAGGTGCGATAGGTGTTCTTGATGATGGTGTCGGCCAACTCGGCAGCGTGTGCAGGATTGGACTTCGACAGCTTCACATACCCCTTCATCGTCTTGTCGTGCTGGTCACGTGCACGAGGCACGGTCTTGAGGGCGCCGTCTTCCATGACCAGATCCGGGCCGATGATCACGCCGACGTAATCGACTTCCAGGCCCTGGCAGGTATGGATGCAGCCCACCTGATCAATCGAGTTCGGGGAGACGATCCAAAGGCTTCCGTCCTGACCGAGGTTCCACTGCCGTCGATAGTTGCCGATGACAATGTCAATGTCCTTGCTGTTTTTCTTGCTGTTCCACGGCCAGCAGTAGCCAGCTACAACGCGCGCGCGGTTATCGGCGTTCTTTGCATCGATGGCCGCGTGCAATGCGACCGGATCATCGAATACCTGGAAGTCGTAGCTCTCTTCGTCCAGCGTTGTGTTTGCGGTCGGGCGGACCTGCAGCACGTCGTCCAACCATGCGAGATAGCCGTCCGAACCCGCACAGCGGAACTGCGAGGACAGGGTGTATTCTTCCACCGTCGCTCCACGGGCAGCCGCGAAACTCCGAATGGCCTCTTTGGTGCCGATATCTTTCAGCGTGACCCGTTGGTCTTCATCAATGAAGAACACGCTGCACAGGGCAGCGTTGATCAGCTCCATGATCTGGTTCTTACCCTCGTTCCCGTAGAACCCGCCTTGCTCGGTGAGCCGATGGGCCTCGTCGACGATCAGTAGATCGAATTCGTTCTCGGGGGTATTGATGTACGCTCCGGACCCACCGAAGAAATGATGGAGGCGATCGGTATCCTTCGACTTGCTGAGGGCACTTTTGTAAACCTCACGTGGCGCGGCATTCTTCGAGACGTACTTGACGTTCAAGCCGTCGCGCACCGCGGCCAGAAGATTTACCGCAACGACGGACTTGCCTGTGCCCGGGCCTCCCTCAACGATGACAACCCGAGGCTTACGTTCTGCGTGCGCCTGGGCACACGCCGCCTTGGCGGCTTCGAACACGTGCTTCTGCTCGTCGAGCAATGTGAACGTACTATTTCCCGAGAGCAATCGATGCAGTTCGTCTGCGAGCGCTTTGGATGGGCGGATAGTGGCGTCGTCCAGTTTGGCCAGCACGGGGATGCCATCGCCCTTGCTTGTGTGCTGGCTGATGAAAGCGCGCAGCCCCTCAAGGTCGCCCGCGCCCTTCAGGAAGAGCGGTGCGCGTTGGATGTAGGGCCGGTAATGGGGTGAGTCGATCACACCGTCCGACTGATAATTGTGCAGATAGGCGCAGGGATGAAGCTGGAGCTTTCCTACATGGACCGCTTCGTTGAAGCCCTCAAGGAATGAAGCGTAGGACCATGCCTGATAACTGGGATGGACTCGAAGGTCTCCGGGCCGCAACTCGATCATCCCGTCGCGATTGGACTGCTTGATGACCGACCATTGTTTGAGCTCGACGATGATGACGTTCACTGAGCCGTCATCGGCGTGGCCGGTCAGGAGAACGTCAATACGCTTCCGCGACTGAGGCAGGACGAACTCAACCGCAACGCCGATGTCACCGGGAATGGACGGGTGGTTCAGCGCACGTGCGACGTATCTCAGTGATTCACGCCAAGAGCGGATTTCGGACTCACCCACATGGCCCTTGGTGGCCGCCTTGTAGCTGGCGAGGATGACTTCCTCGATCTCCTCGTCGTTGCAATGGCGAAGGAAGGCGTCCTTGTCTGCCTGATAGACGATCATGGCTGAGACAGCTTGTTGTACTTGGTGCTGACGCCCCGCGAAAGATCAACCGGGTACTTGGCGGCATTCATGGCCAGCTTGCTGCTGACAGCTTCATTGAGGTCGATGCCGAGCACGTCCGACAGCCGGATGAGATACAGGGCTACGTCGGCGATCTCTTCTCGAACGGCCTTGGCAGTGGCTTCAGAGGAGGCGGCATTGAACGAGTCGGCCTCCGTCATCCACTGAAAGACCTCGTTCAGCTCTCCAACTTCGCCGGAGAGAGCCATGACGAGGTTCTTCGGGGAATGGAACTGTGCCCAATCACGGGCTTCAGCGAATTCCCGGAGCGCTTGGGCAGCGCCCCGAACCTCGATGAGAGGGTGTTCCATGGCATGGCCCTATACGACAAAATTTGGCCAATTCTACCCATGGAATAGGGGCGCAAGCGACATATGACCCTTGGCACTCAGGCAAAGCGCCCCTGCGCGACATGAGCGCTCCGAGAGCCTTGCCTGGCCCGGGGCTCACCCGGCCCAGTCCCCATCAACGAGCAAAGCTGGAAGCCGGCGCCATGCCGACCGCTCCGAAATGGATCTACAGCGGCTACCAGATGACGGTGATCAGCAACCAGGAAGAAGAGCAGGCCAAGCCGATGCTGGGCGGCGGTGAGATGAAGTTCTACCCGCAGACGGCGTTGGAGCGGGCGGGTGCGCGCTTCAGCAGCAACACCACGCCGTGGACCGGCCACGTGGTGGTGGACCGCGAGCTGATCACCGGCCAGAACCCGGCTTCGGCGCTGGAAGTGGGGCAGCGGTTGGTCGAGCGGCTGAAGTAAGGCGGCTTTTTCATCGCATGTGGCCCGTGGCACCATGGCGCACCGGCTTCGTCCTTGGCACGGGGCCGGCGCGCGTGGCGTGGATCAGTCGTCCCACGCGAGCGGGTGGTCGCCGATGCTGAATGTTGATCCAGGAGTTCTGTGTGCCGAGCACACTGGCAGTTGTTGTGAAAACCGTGGCCGCCGCTGCCCTTGCGGCACTCCCGTTGGTGACCATCTGGTTGATCCATCGGCGTGCGTCAAGGAGAGCCCGCTCCACGTTGGAATCAGGGGGCCGTTTGAATCCCCCCCGCCGGATCTCCGATACCTCCATGACCTTGGTGATGGTGGATGGGAAAGAGGATCGCGAGCACTACTTCTTCGATACTGAATCCTTCTACATGCGGCGGGGGCCCACGCCCACGGCGGTTCCGCTCTCGCAGATCACCTCAGTCACCCGAACATCCGATGTCATCTACGGGCGCTATGTCTGGCAGGTGTGCTTCAGCAAGGCGGCGGAAACAAAGTGCGTCACGTTCACCAACAACCTGACCTTGTTCAACCGCGACTTCCTGCTCTTCCGGGAGGCGGTGCGGAAGGCCAATCCGCTCGCGACCGTTGACCGGGCGGGCCTGCGGTTCTAGCTGCGGGCCGGCGACAGGCAGAGCATCCACGCGTGGCGTGGATCTACACTTGGGCCTCCGTCCTAAGGAATCTCGGCCATGTTCTCTGGAAAAGTCGCGGTGATTACCGGCTCCACCAGCGGTATCGGTCTTGGCATCGCCACGGCGCTGGCGCGGCAGGGGGCCGACATCGTGCTGAATGGCTTCGGTGACGCGCAGGACATCGAACGCATCCGCTCCAGTCTGGAGGCCGAGTTTGGGGTGCGGGTCGCGCACGATGGCGCCGACCTATCCCGTGGCGAGGCGGTGCGGGAGATGATCGCCCGTGCCGTTGCCACGATGGGGCGCATCGACATCCTGGTGAACAACGCGGGCATCCAGCACACCGCGTCGATCGAGGAATTCCCTGTCGAGAAGTGGGATGCCATTCTGGCGCTCAATCTATCGGCGGTGTTCCATGCAACGGCGGCGGCCCTGCCGCACATGAAGCAACAGGGATGGGGGCGCATCATCAACATCGCGTCGGCGCACGGGTTGGTGGGTTCGGTGAACAAGTCGGCCTATGTGGCGGCCAAGCATGGCGTGGTCGGGTTTACCAAGGTGGCCGCGCTGGAAAACGCGGGCACGGGCATTACGGCCAACGCCATCTGCCCGGGGTGGGTGCGGACCCCGCTGGTGGAGAAGCAGATCACCGCGCTGGCGGAGCGGGAGGGAACCGACCAGGAAGCCGCCGCGCGTGAGCTGTTGGCCGAGAAGCAGCCTTCGTTGCAGTTTGTGACGCCGGAGCAGCTGGGTGACATGGCGGTGTTTCTGGCATCGGACGCCGCCGCGCAGATGACGGGCACGGCGCTGCCGATGGATGGCGGTTGGACCGCGCGCTAAGCGTGGCTGCACGGGACGTTAGATTTTCCGCCGGGCATGGCCCGGCGCTACCGGGTGGGGTGGTGGTAGCGCGGGGCCGTGCCCTGCGAGCGCGCAGCGCGGTGGTTTTGATTTTCCGCCGGGCATAGCGCGGCGACGAGTCAGGCCGGCCTGACTTCCCTGCACACCAGTTCGGCCAGCTCGCGACACGCGAAGAACAGGCCCTCCACCACGCCCTCATCCAGATGCCGGCGGGGCGTGGCCATGGTCTTGCAGCGGTTGGCGGCATGCAGCATCTCCACCGCAGTAAGGATGCCTACGGCCGCACGGTCGATGCGCGCGAGGGACTGACGTCGGCCGTCGGACAGGTTTTCCTCCGGCCAGAGCATTCCGTCGGAGCCTTCGCCATCGCGGATGCGGGTGAGGCAGCCCTGGAAGGTGCTGAGATCGGAGGTGGGGTTTTCGTCGTCGTTGACGGTGCCAACAGCATGGAGCGGCGGGTTCTTGCGAGTGGTCATGGCAGTAGCTTCCGTGGCTGTGCTTAACAGCGCCACCGCGCGGAAGCGTGGTGGCGGACGGTGCGTGGCTGCAAACCGGGTAGAGAAACGCCATAGACCGGTGGGTGCGAAGACCCCCACGCACCGCCCGCCATAATGGCAGACGGATTGCCCGCCGGTACCGGTTTCCGGGCGGTACCGGCGGGCAAGCGCAAACTACAGGCGTATCTCTGAAACGGGTTTGCAGACCCGGCCACCCTTTTTCGGTGGCGCGCCATGTTGTCTACGCATGCACGTTCGGTTCAATGAGAAAAATCCGAAGATTTCGGACGAATCGAGCGCGAGCCGCAAATTGTTGCATGCAACTCAGATGGCACATGCGACAAGAGAAGACGCTAGCTCGCCACCTCAGTGGCAGAGTCGACGTCTGGTGACGTAAGCGGCTCGCGAGGGCAAGCAGCGTGTGACGTTTTGCGCTTACGAATAGTTGTATGAAACATTTCAACTGATTGCGTGGATAGCGGACAGCAAAGGCAAACGTGACGTATCCGGCCGATTTCGCGTGCCGGATACGTCATCGGTCTTTCATTCAGCCGCTGCGCTCACCGGGCATGGCCCGGCGCTACCGCGTCCTGGCCATCATCAGAAGCAGCGATCGTCGAGGCCGACTTCATCGCAGCTCTCAGGCGCGCTGCAGCCTCCGCAGCCACGTATCCCACGACTCAAGGCGAACGCGCGGTGAGGTATTCAGCTCGTAGTCCTGCCGCTTTCGGCTTTCTTCCCGATCGTTTTGAGTGCGTCCGCCGATTACAATCGAGCGGATATTGATGTCCTTGTCCGGGTCAACCTGAAGTAGCCCCACCGGACCCAGAAATGCGTTGTAAAGCGGACTGCCGCGCTCCGCTTCCAGCCGGATGCGGTGCAGCTCGCGACGGACGCTGTCGTAGTTCCGGTAGACGACACCTACGCGATCCCGGAGCTGGCCTGCCGCCTCCTGCACCTTGTGGTTGAATGCCTGATAGTGGTTGCTGTTGAGCAGATTGAAATCAGCACCCTTCACCTCGATCAGGATGACATCCATGCGAGAGCGTCCGGTGAACACCGCGAAGTCCACATAGCCGTCGCCGAAGGGGAGCTCTGAAAAACAGATGTACTCCCCTTCGGGGGAGCTCAGACCCTCAGCCATTATGGAAAGGTCCTGCTTGAGCAGTCGCTGGAGCTCGCGCTCGCCACTTCCTGCTTGTACCAGCGCATCTACCGACGCGGCGGAGATCATTCCATCGGAAATCTCCAGCTGCCGCTTCGTGACGTGTGGTGGTTCCGGCCACGGGGATCCGTCAAATGGCCTTCTCGCCAGCCGCAGTGCTTCAGCCGTTCTCACGATGCGCTTGTTGCTGCCTGTGCGCTCTTCAAGTTCATCTGCGCTGCAGCCAAGTGCCGCGATGGCGGCATCTTTCGACAGTGGCTTCCTGTGCGTGCCGCGAGACACATCTACTTGGTCGAAGGTGTCAGTTGTCGCATCGGCCTTTTCGTCGTGCTCGATGTAGATGCTTGCACCGAGGGCCAAGCCACTTTCCTGGACGCGCTTGATGATCGTCTCGATGGCATTCGTGACCGATGCCCCGTCATTGCACTCGCCCAGGTCTGTAATGAGTACGCGCGGGCAACCCTCTACGGCGAATACGCGAAGGCGGCACATTCCCGTCGATTTCGGATGGTTGTCGCCTGCGTAGTTCAGTACCGTGTCTATGACTTTCATACTGATGTCGTGTGCTCTTCCAACGGGGAACTAGACGATAGTGTTGGTTCGCAGCGCTGACAATTGGGAAAAGTCCTGGAGAACAGCAAGCCCGCGTTGGAGAGAAGTTGTTGCTGTGCAGCGTTGATCATTCGCCTTTTCGTTACCGCGTTTTTTTCGGGTGGATGGGATGCGTCGCCGCACCGCCTGACCCATCCGGACGATTTCGCGTGCCGGATGGATCATGGGGGGCTTTGCCGCTGCGTTCGCCGGGCAGGGCCCGGCGCTACCGGTGGGTTGGTCGGGCGCGGCTGGATTTCCCTTACAGATTCGCATCCAGGAACGCGCGGATCACCGGGCCAATCTCGTGCACGTGGCTTTCCAACGCGAAGTGCCCGGTGTCATAGAACCGCACCTCCGCCTTCGGCAGATCGCGCTTGAACGCCTCGGCGCCGGCCGGAATGAAGATCGCATCATTGCGCCCCCACACTGCCAGCAGCGGCGGCTGGCGGTCGCGGAAGTACTTCTGCAGCTGCGGGTACATCACCACGTTGGTGCGGTAATCCAGCATCAGGTCCAGCTGGATATCCAGATTGCCCGGGCGCGCCAGGCGCTCGTTGTCCAGCGTGTAGGTTTCCGGCGCGATGCGCATCGCATCCGGCGCGCCATGGGTGTACTGCCACTGGATGCTTTCCGGGGTGAACATGCCGCGCAGAGCATCGCGGTTGGCCGCGGTCGGCGCGCTCCAGTAGCGCTTGATCGGCTCCCACAGCTCGCCCAGGCCTTCTTCATAGGCGTTGCCGTTCTGCGAAACGATGGCGGTGATGCGTTCCGGGTGCTGGGTGGCCAGGCGCCAGCCGACCGGTGCGCCGTAGTCGAACACCTGGATGGCGTATTGATCGATGCCGACGACTTCGGTGAAGCGGTCGATGGTGTTGGCCAGGTTGGCGAAGGTGTAGGCGTACTTCTCGCGCGGCGGCGCTTCGGTGAAGCCGAAGCCGGGCAGGTCCGGTGCGATCACGTGGTAGCGGTCGGCCAGCATCGGGATCAGTTCGCGGTACATGAAGGACGAGGAGGGCAGGCCGTGCAGCAACAGCACGGTGGGCGCCTTGGGGTTGCCGGCTTCGCGGTAGAACACGCGCACGTCGTCCACCTGGGCATAGTGGAAGGTGACCGCCGGCGCGGCGGCGTGGGCGGAAGCAACGGCGAGGGCACCGGCAAGGCCGGCTGCCAGACGGGCAGGGGTGTTCATGGTGTGGGCTCCTCAGGCGACCTGCTGGAAGGCGTGGCTGCTGCCGCGCGAGATCTTGCCCTGGTCGAACAGGCGCAGGATCGGGAAGTCGACGTCGTTGCGGCCGACCTTCCAGAGGTAGTTGGTGATGAAGTTCAGCGCCAGGTGGCCGAACACTTCCACGATGTCCTCATCGCCCCAGCCGGCGGCGCGCACGGCCTGCAGTTCTTCGTCGGTCACGTCGCCCTTGTGGCGCACCAGCAGCAGCACGAAGTCGAGCAGGGCCTGTTCCTTCGGGTCGGTGGACTTGCCGTGGCGGGCCAGCTCGATGTCTTCCTCGGTGAGCTTCTGCAGCTTGGCGATGGCGGCCAGCAGGGAGATGCAGTACTCGCAGCCGTTTTCTTCGCCGATGGCCAGGCCGATCTTGCGCGCCAGCTGCTTGCTGAAGCGGCCGTCGGTGAGGTTCTGGAACAGCGCCAGGTAGCTGTTCATGGTGGCCGGGGAGTTGGCCAGCGCGGTCATGATGATGGGCAGCTTGCCGAACTTGGCCTTGGTCTGCTCCAGCAGCGGCTGCTGGGCCGGGGTGGCGGTTTCGGGGGTGACGAGGGCGAGACGGGACATGGGTGACTCCTTGAGGGGCTTAGTTCAAATGTACCGAACGGTCGGTACGGAATGAATTGAATCCGAACGATCGGTCCGCGTCAAGCTTGAATTGTACCGAACGGTCGGTTATCGTTCAGGCAGGAGGTGACCCATGCCCCAGGTCAGGAAAATTGATGACGCGGCCCTGCTGGACCGCTTGGCGCTGACGTTCAAGGACGTCGGCTATGAAGGTGCGTCGCTGGCGGTGATTGCCGAGGCGACGGGCCTGAAGAAATCCAGCCTTTACCACCGCTTCCCGAACGGGAAGGAGGAGATGGCGCAGGAAGTGCTCGCCCAGGTGGGGCGCGTGCTGGATGCGGAGATCTTCCCGGTGCTGGCCGGCGATGCGCCGGTGGCGGACAAGCTGGCGCGTTTTGTTACGGCGATGGACGCGATGTACGACCACGGCCGGCAATCGTGCCTGTTGAACATGCTCTCGCCGCCGCGTGGCGTGCAGAACGGCTGTGGCGATGCGATTTCCTCGACCTTCCACCGGCTGCAGGAGGCGCTGGCGGGTGTGGCGCGGCAGCACGGTGTGGGTGATGACGAGGCCGAGCTGCTGGCCGAGCAGATGCTGGTGGAGCTGCATGGCGCGCTGGTGGTGGCACGCGGGATGGATGCGCCGGCGGTGTTTTCGCGGGCGATTGCGCGATTGCCGCGGATTATTCTGGACGCGGTGTGATCCGCCGGGCATGGCCCGGCGCTACCGGAAGGGTATGGCTGTCGAAGGCGCCTGGGGCTAAGGGCCGTAGAGCTTTTCGGGGTCTATTCCGGCCAGGGCCAACACGCGATCGCGCCGCACCTGCTGTACCCATGCCGCGAACAGCTGGGCATTGGTGAACATGTCGGTGTTGCCACACGCGGGGCAGGTCAGCTGCACGTCAGGGCCCATCTGCCGCATGCCACCCGGATCGGAATAGCGCGATTCGTCTCCGCAGTTTGGGCACTTGCAGTTCAGGGCCTCTACGCGGTCGACGGTTCCATCGATGCGCAGCAAAGGGCGGATCCTGAGGATCCGGAACGCGGAAGACGGGGTCATGTGTCGTGCCTGTGATGGGCTAGACACGGGGGGCGAAGAATTCGCACCGCAGAGGAGCCAGATGGGTCCACCATACAGGAAGCGTTGCGCAGCAGGCTCAGATGCACGTCGCACGCTCAACGGCGGGCCACCCTTCGTACAGGTACCTTGTGGCGCGCGCAGGGGACGTCGCCTGCGCCGGATTTCGCTAAGCTGGCCGCATCACACTGGGGCGGGCACGCGTCCATGGACCTGATCCGACTGCTTCGATCGCTTGAGGAGTTCCTCTACGAGCTGGTGGGCTGGCTGGTGTTCTACCCGCGCACGCTGTGGCGGGTGCTGGTGCGGCCGGGGGAGGTGGCGCGTTACACGCGGCGCGAGTTTGCCAAGGATCCGGAACACCGCTTCGCCGATGCGATCAGCCCGGTGCTGATGCTGATCCTGTCGGTGGTGCTGGCGCACGCGCTGGAGATGGCGATGCGCACGGCGCCGCTGTCCCTGTCCGGGCCGCTGGGCAAGTTGCTGTTCTCAAGCGAGCAGGGCCTGCTGCTGACCCGCTCGGCGGTGTTCTGCATCTTTGCGCTGGGCGCGGCGCTGAGTACGTTGTGGCGGCAGCGCCTGCCGATCAACCGCGACACCCTGCGCGAGCCGTTTTCCATCCAGGCGTTCCTGGCGTGCCCGTTCGTGCTGCTGCTGGCGGTTTCGCAGGCGGTGGGTGGGGAAGCGAAAGGCTGGGGCGCGGCCATCGGGGTGGCGGCCGTGGTGTGGTACCTGTGGGCGCGCACGCGCACGTTCGTGGCGTTGAATGACGTGGGTTATCTGCCTGCGGCGGGGTTCGTGCTGGCATCGTTCCTGCTGACCTCGGCGCTGGTGTTGGCGCTGGGGTTTGCGATCGTGATGTAGGCGGTGTCCTGTGGGCTGTAGAGCCGAGCCCATGCTCGGCTCCGTGATGCCGGACGGGGTACGTGTTGCCAGCCATGGGCTGGCACTACTGGGTGGGGCGCGCCGGAGCAGCCGAGCGTTGGCTCGGCTCTACATGGGCGATGCCTGGTTACGCCGCAATCAACAACATCGGGTCGATCAGCGGAATCTCGCGCTTGTCGGGCATGGCGATGCTCTGGCTGCAGAACACATACCCCAGCGGATTGTCGGCCCGTAGCTGCTTGCGTGGCACGCTCTCGATGTCGCCCACTTCATCCACGGCCAGGCCGATCACATCCACCCCGGCGCGCACCAGCGCCATGGCCGGGCAGGTGTAGGTAAACGGTGTCAGCCCGCTGAGGCGGCGCAGATCGGCAACGCACACTGCCTTGTCGCGCACGGTAAGGGTTGGGCGGCCTTCGATGATCGGGCGGTCGAAGGTTTCCGGGCCGCGTATCTCGACCGTGGCCTGCACATCCACGGCAAACCACTGTTCACCGGCCCGTACGGCCAGGTATTCAAAAAAACGACGTGACGGCGAAGCCGGTTGTCCGGCGGAAGGAGAAGACGGCTGCAAGAGAATTCCAGTGGAAGGGGCACTGCTGCGGCGGCGCCATCATGCCGTCTTGGCGAGCTCAACAGTGTAAGCAGATGATGAACATCCGAAATCCTGTTCAGCCAGCACTCGGCTCAGGCCGTAACGTACGGCACCGTCTGCAGCGCAGCCAGATCGGTGGCACTGATCGGGCGCGACAGCGCAAAGCCCTGGATTTCGTCGCAGCCATACGCCTGCAGCAGGGCCACCTGCTCGAACGTTTCCGCCCCTTCGCCCACGGTGTTGTAACCCAGGCCATGGGCCAGGCTGATGACCGCCTGCACCTTCAACTGCGCGCGGGTATCGGTAGGCAGGTCGTCGATCATCGACTTGTCCAGCTTGATCGTGTGGATGGGCAGTTCGGTGAGATAGCCGAAGTTGCTGTAGCCACTGCCGAAATCATCGATGGCCACGCGCACACCGGCTGCGGCCAGCTGTTTCAGCTGTTCACCGGGCAGCGAATCGGCGCGCAGCCATTCGCCCTCGGTAATCTCGATCTCCACGTCGGTGCAGGACAGGCCCTTGCACAGCAGCGTGGCAATGAAGGCGTCGGCCATGCCCTTGCGGGCGACGTCGCGCGCTGAGAGGTTGATGGACAAAGTGAGCGACAGCCCCTCGCGACGCCATTGCGCCAGCTGGTCGAAGGCGTGCTCCAGCACCCAGGTGGTAACCCCGCCCATCAGCGCGGTGCGTTCGAATACGGGAATGAATTCAGCCGGGCTGACTGCGCCCAGCCGCGGATGGTTCCAGCGCAGCAGCACCTCCGCCGCAACCGGGGTGAGGTCTTCGGCGCGGAAACGCGGCTGGTAGACCAGATGGAACTGGTTGTGCTGCAGGGCCTGCTGGCCGTCGGTGGCGAGTTGATAGCTGCGCTGCAGCTTTTCATCGCGGATGGGCGAGTACCAGCAACAGGGCACCTGCCCGGCGAGGGCCGAGTGCGTACCAATCATCATCTTGCGCAGCACATCATCGGCGCTGTCGCGGCCCAGCGTGGCCTCGCACAGGCCGGCATGGAACTGCGGCGCCAGCGGTATGGCGGCAGCCATGAGTGGGCGGATGAGATCGTCATGCAGCAGGTGCACCAGGCGCTCGATGGCATCGCGGTCGGGCAGTTCGACCACGAAGGCGAAACGCGTGGTTTCCACGTGGTAGACCTGGGCCACGCCGTCCAGCGCCAGGTTGAGGCGCACGCCCGCACGGCGGATGAGCGCCTCCAGTGGCAGCATGCCCAGCACCTGGCCGGCCTCGTTGGCCCGCAGCAGGTCCAGCACGTCGATCATGACCCCATAGCACGGCTGCCCCGGCGTGCGCAGGGAACGCGCGGCATAGTCGATGGCGAACTGGTGGCGGTTGGGCAGGCCGCTGACCGGATCGCGACGGCCGCTGAGTGTGCGCAGCTCCAGTTCGTTCATCACCGCCATGCCCAGTGTCTGCAGCTGGCGGCGATCATCGGCGGAGAACTGCCGGGGCACGGTGTCCATCACGCACAGCGCACCGATGGCCACGCCGTTGGCGGCGATGAGCGGGGTGCCCGCATAGAAACGCAGGTGCGGCGGCCCGGCCACCAGCGGCAGGCTGGAAAAGCGCGGGTCTACCTGCAGGTCACTGACCACCAGGCCGGCGGTGGAGCCGATGGTGTGGGCGCAGATGGAATCGCGGATGTGCGATTCGTGCATCGCCAGCCCCTTGCGCGAGATCAGCCGCTGGCGGTCGACTTCGATGAGCGAGACGAAGGCCACTGGCGCGTGGAAGGTGCGTGCGGCCAGATCGGTGAGGCGATCCAGCGAGGCCCCGGCAACGTCATCCAGGACGTCCAGGCTGCCCAGCGTCGACATGCGTTCTTCGGTACGGGTCGGGGCCATGTGCTTTTTCCGGTTGAACGGGAGCGCGAGAGCCGGTCGGGGGTGCAGCAGGCAATGGGGTGTGATGGCAGGGTTGCAGGTACGCGGCGGCGATGCCGTGTAGATGCGGCAAACAGCGCGTCAAGACGGCGGTGGAGGCTGCTGGCTGCGCTTGCGGTAGAGCACGCTCTGGTTGCGGCCGCCGTGCTTGGCGCGGTACAGCGCCTTGTCGGCCTGGCGGATGGCCAGATCGGGGTTGGACTGGGTTTCCGGGTAGTGGCTGACCCCGGCAGAAATCGTGACGTGCCCGACCTTGGCAAAGGCCTGCGCTTCGATGGCGGCGCGCAGGCGTTCGGCCACCTGCAGCGCGGTATCGGCGCTGACCTCGGGCAGCAGCGCCAGGAATTCCTCGCCACCAAGACGGCACAGCACGTCCTGCGGGCGGGCATTGGCGCGCATGCTCTGGGCGACGCCGGCGATGACCTGGTCACCGGCGTCGTGGCCGTGGCGGTCATTGACGTCCTTGAAGTGGTCCACATCGAGGGTGATGACGCCGAACGGCACGCCGGAGGCCGTGAGGGCGCTGAGCGCGCGTTCCAGCCCGCGCCGGTTGAGCAGCTGGGTGAGGGGATCGGTGAGTGCGGCCAGGTCGAGCTTGCCGATGCGATCGCTGAGGTTGCGAAAACTGACCAGCACGGCCTGCTTCAGCTGCGCGGCCTCGAAGTACCAGGAATTGACCGCCTTGACCTGGGAAATGGCGGCGCCGACATCGCCTTCCTGCGCGTGCTGCGCGAGCTGCTGCAGCGGCGAGGCGATGCGGCGCGAGCACAGCCAGATCAGCAGCAGCGAGAGCAGGCCCAGCGGTGCGGCGTTGCGCAGCACGGTGGCGAACAGGCTGCCCATGGGCGCGGTGGCGGCATCGATGGGGCGCTGGGCGACGATGCCCCAGCCGGCAGCGGGTACCGGTGCGAAGCCGGCCAGCATGTGCACGCCGCGGCTGTTGTGCGAATGCAGGGCACCGGCGCTTCCCTGGCTGAGCGCTTCGACAGCGGCGTTGCGGGTGGCGGGCTGGCCGACCCGGTCCGGTTCGGGGTGGTAGAGCAGGGTGCCATCGCGGCTGACCACGTACAGGTACGAGCCATCCTCGTAGGGGTGCGTGCCGAGCAGGGAATGCAGGACGTTCGGGTCGCGCAGGTGGATGGAGGCGGTGATGTAGCCGGCGTAGCCGCCGTCGGCATCGAATACCGGGTGGGAGAGGGTGACGACCAGATTGCCGGTGTGGGCGATGAAGGGATCGCTGACCATCGGCAGCCGCTGCTGCAGTGCCTTGCGGTTGGCGACGCTGGTGAGCGCCTTGCCCTGCAGTTCCGGCAGGGCGGGTGAGGTGCCGACCACCACGCCTTGGGCATCCACCGCGATGACGCTGTTGAAGGCATCGGTCTGCAGCTTGATGCGTTCCACTTCATCATCGTGCGCCGCCGGCTGGTCGAGCCCGCGGCTGAGGCGCTCGGCCCCGACCGCGAGCTGCTGCTGCGCGTTCAGCACGAAATGCTGGGTGGACTGGGCCAGCGAGTGCGCGTAGACCCGGTTGGCTTCCAGGCTCTTTTCGATGAGCTGCTGGCGCTGCACCTGGTAGCTGGCCCACAGCGTATTGCCCAGCATGACCAGCGCCGACAGCGTGGCAAGCGCGAGGATCAGCCGCTGCAGGTTCACCTGCCTGATCGATGCATTCACGCCTGCGCCTCCCTGGCGGCTGGTAGGGGCTCAGGATATAACCGAGGGGGCAGGGGAACCGTGCGCGCGGTCTTCACGCGGCAGCCGGTGGACCTGACCCCGTGCCGACCAACGGTCGGCACCCACCAACCGGTTCAACCATCCGTGCTGCTGCTCAGGGCTTCCCACTGGTCAATGCTGGCGCCCAGGTCCTGCAGCTTGCCGCGCACCAGCTGCACGGCATCGCTGCCCAGCAGCAGGTGGGCGGGTGGCGCGGGGCCGTCGATCAGCTGCAGCATGGCCTGCGCGGCCTTGGCCGGGTCGCCCAGCTGCTGGCCGCTCTTGGCTTCGCGCGCGCTGCGGATGGGATCGAACAGCGCGTCGTAATCCTCGATGGCGCGGGGCGAGCGCACCATCGAGCGGCCGGCCCAATCGGTGCGGAACGAACCGGGCGCGACGGCGGTGACATGGATGCCGAAACCGGCGACTTCCTTGGCCAGCACTTCGCTGATGCCTTCCAGCGCGAACTTGCTGCCGCAGTACCAGGCAATGCCGGGCAGGGTGATGAAGCCGCCCATGGAGGTGATGTTGAGGATGTGGCCGCGGCGGCGCGCGCGCATGTGCGGCAGCACGGCCTTGATGAGTGCGGCAGGCCCGAACACGTTCACTTCGAACTGCTGGCGCAGCTCGGCGAGGGTCGATTCCTCCAGCACGCCTTCGTGGCCGTAGCCGGCATTGTTGACCAGCACGTCGATGGCGCCGATGTCGGCTTCGATGTGGGTGACCAGGGCGGTGATGGCGTCGGCATCGGTGACCTCGAGCAGGCGGGCGAACGCGCGGCCCGGGGCGAGGGCTTCGAAGTCATGACGGGCGGTTTCGTTGCGCACGGTGCCGACGACGCGCTGGCCGGCCAGCAGGGCGTGCTCGGCCAGCGCACGGCCGAAGCCGCTGCTGACGCCGGTGATGAGGAAGAGGCGGGACGTGGTCATGGGGGCGGCTCTCGGTTGGGAGCTTGCACGTTAATTCTTGCACTGCGAGCATCCCAGGCCTAGGCTTCGGCCATTCTTGCCTATTCCTATGAGCTGCCCATGCTTTCTGCGGAACAGACGATGCAGGCGCGCATGGTGGACCTGTTGCGGGCCCTCGCCACGGACGAGGGCTACACGCTGACGGCCCTGCCTGGCGTGCGCCTGCTGCGCTCGAACCGACCGCTGGCGCGGACGCCGGTGCTGTACGACCCGGGCATCGTGATCGTCTGCCAAGGCGTGAAGCGTGGTTACCTGGGTGGGCAGGTGTACCAGTACGACGCGCAGCACTACCTCGCAGTGTCGGTGCCGGTGCCGTTCACCATGGAAACCGAGGCGACGGCCGACGCGCCGCTGCTGGCGATCTACCTGCACCTGGACCTGCAGCTGGCCGCGGACCTGGTGCTGGAGCTGGAGGCGCACGCGGCCCATGCCCCGGCATCGGCGCAGAGCATGATGGCCAGCCCGATGCAGGCGGCGATGCAGGCGACCGTGCTGCGCCTGCTGGAAGCGCTGGGCGATCCGCTGGAAGCGGTGGTGCTGGGCCCGGCGCTGGTGCGGGAGCTGTATTTCCGTGTTCTGACCGGGGCGCAGGGCGGTGCGATGCGTGAGGCGCTGGCGATGCGCGGGCGCTTCGGGCGCATCGGCAGGGTGCTGCGGCATATCCATGCGGCCTACGCGACGGCGCTGGATGTGGAGGCGCTGGCGGTGGAGGCGGAGATGAGCGTGCCGACCTTCCACGACCATTTCCGTGCCATCACCGGTACGTCGCCGATGCAGTACGTGAAGTCCACCCGGCTGCACCAGGCGCGGCTGCTGATGCTGCGGCAGGGCATGACCGCCGAGGCGGCCGCACTGGGCGTGGGCTATGCCAGCCCGTCGCAGTTCAATCGCGAGTTCAAGCGGCTGTTCGGGTTGCCACCGGCGGCCGAGGTGGCACGGATGCGGCGCAGCTTCGCGCTGCCGCCGGCGCCGGTGGACGCGGTGTATGTGTCATCGCATTGAACGCGGGGTAGAGCGATGGGCCTGCACAGCGGCGGCGCGGAGGTGGCCGGCGGCGCGCAGGATGTCGAGGATCTGCGTGGCAATGCCTTCCTCATCCCCCGTTGCATCGATCACATGGCAACGCTGCGGATCCCGCCTGGCCGCTTCCAGCAGACCGCGGCGGATGCGGCCGAAGTTGCGGTGGGCTTCGGCGGGGTCGGTATGCCTTGCCGAGTCACCTTCATCACGACGCCGCATTGCCGCCTCTGCATCCAGATCCAGGATGAAGGTGATGTCGGGACGCGTCTGGCCGATGACATGGCTGGAAACGACATCGAAGAACGGCTCGGCCACGCGGTTCTCGAAGACCTGGAAGGCGAAGGTCGAATCAACGAACCTGTCGCAAACGACCCAAATGCCAGCATCAAGCGCGGGTCGAACCACACTGCGCACATGGTCGTAACGTGCGGCCGACACGAGCAGCGCCTCTTCGTAAGCGTCGAGCGCCCGCTCGCGCTGTTCTACGAGGATCTGGCGTATTTCCCCGCCAATATGGCCTCCGTCCGGTTCTTTGGCGGCGACGACCTGGATGTCGCGTTCGTCCAGCGCTGCTACCAGACGCCTGGCCTGCGTCGTCTTTCCACTGCCGTCTATGCCTTCAAACGTGACAAAAGCCATCGTGTCTGCCCTATAAATCGTTAACGACGGTTTTGAGCATGGCATGAAGCAATCCGCGACAGTGGTGTTTGTATCGGCAGGCATGTCCTCGCCAAAGAAGCGCGACCATGCGCTGGCGCGGCGGCAGCTGTATCTGAACTACGGTGTGCTTTCGCTGGCCACCACGCTGCATGGGGCTGGATACGACACATCTGTGGTGCATGGCGAACATGCAGCGCCCGAAAGCGTGGTTGCAGGGTTGCTGGAATCGGGCCGGCTGCCGTCGGTCTATCCATTGATGCTCTCTCTGCCCAGCTTCCATGCGCTGTCCTGGGCGCGCACGTTCTGCGCGCTGGTCCGGCGCGCGCTGCCGGCGTGCCGCATCATCGTGGGCGGGCGCTGGGTGGTGGGCCCGGACCCCGCGTGGATGCGCAGCAAGCTGCCCGAGGCCGAGCTGTTCGTGCCTGGGCTTGCAGAGCCCTACATCGAGGCGCTGTTGACGGGAGCGCCGATCATGGGCCGCCCGCGCGTGCCGCGCCCCGACCGGCCGCTGCATCACCCGCTGGTGGACGGCTACCTGCGCTACCAACCCAGCGTGGAGGCGTCGCGTGGGTGCGGCATGGGCTGCGGCTTCTGCGAGGAGCGTGACATCCCGGTGGACAAGCTCGGCCCGGCCGAACGGATGTGGGCAAACATGAAGGCCGTGCAGGCGCAGTATGCGGGTGGCGACATCCGGCCGTACCTGCAGGCCTCGATGTTCCTGCCCACCGCGCGCTGGGCGAATGCACTGGCCGAGTGCGTGCAGCGCGACACCGTACGGATTCCATGGCGGACCGAGAGCCGGGTGGATGTGCTGACCGAGAACACCATCGCCGGGCTGGCGGCGGCAGGCATGAAGGTGCTGGACCTCGGCCTGGAGACGGCTTCGCCGCAGCAGATCGTGGCCATGAAGAAATCGCCGCAGCCGGAGCGCTACCTGGAGCGTGCATCGCGGCTGCTGAAAGCGTGTTCGCAGGCAGGCGTGCACGCCAAGGTGAATGTCCTGATCTATGGCGGGGAAACCGCCCGGACCCTGGGCGAGACACGGCAGTGGCTGGATGAGCATGCGGCGCACATTGCTGGTGTTTCAGCGGGGCCGGTGGTGGCCTACGGGCCGCCCAGGACCGCCGATCCGTTTCTGCGCGAACTGGAAGCACTGGGCGCGCGGCCCATTGATGCGGGCAGTGCGCAGGAGACCGGCATCAGCCGCATCCATCCAAGCCGCGAGATCGATGCCATCGACGCGGAGCGGTTGAGCCTGCTGTTGTCGCGTCGCTACATGGATGCAGACCAGTATTTCCGGCTCAAGCAGTTCTCGTATTACCCACGGGACTATGGGAGGAACGACTTCGATCACGACATGGCCCGCTCGGATCCGGACAGGTTGCCCTTCCGGACCGCGGGCGACGCGCCAGCAATGAACCAGAAAACGAGGAGGTGAGTGTGGACACGAGCAAGACCATCAAGGACCCCATCCACGGGGCAGTGAAGTTTGAAAGCGCGGCCGAGCTGGAGCTGAAGAAGCTGCTTTCGGACCCTTATTTCCAGCGGCTGCGACGGGTGAAGCAGCTGGGCTTCTCCGACCACGTGTTTCCCTCCGCCACGCATTCGAGGTTCGCGCACTCGCTGGGCGTGTACGGTGTCGCCAAGCGGCTGTTGGCAGTGGTGGAGCCGAGGGGCGGAAGCGAGGACTGGACGCGGAAGGGAAAAGCCTGCCTCGCGGCGGCGCTGCTGCACGATGTGGGGCACGGCATGTTCAGCCATGCCTTTGAGAATGCGATGGAAAAATTCATCGAGACCCACCCCGAGGTAGGTGAGCAGTTCAAGGACGCGGTCAGTCACGAGAAGCTGAGCCGTCGTATCGTGACCGAAACCACCGTGGCGGAGGTGCTGGAGCGTATCGGCGGCAAGGGCTTCCCCGAAGAAGTGGCCGCCATGATCGAGAAGCAGGACACGGACTGCATCTACACCTCCATCGTCTCCAGCCAGTTGGACGCAGACCGCCTCGACTACGCAAAGCGCGATCCCTACTTCGCGGGGGTGTCCTCCGGCGGCATCGATCTCGACTGGCTGGTGGATCACCTGCGCGTGGGGTCGCATGTTTCCGGCCAGTTCTTCTACGTCGACAGCAAGGCGTTCATCTCGATCGAGCAGTTCATGGTGACCGTGTTCCAGCTCTATCCCACCCTGTACCTGCATCACCGCACGCGTGGGTTCGAGCACATGTTCTCCAGGCTGATGGTGCGCGTGTTCGAACTGATCGGCGAGGGCGCTCCCGAGAAAGCGGGCTTGAGCGACGCCCATCCATTGGTGGATTTCTTCCGCGAACCGGGAAACCTTGAGCACACCCTGGTGCTGGATGACTCGCTGTTCTGGGGCTCGTTGCATCTGTTCCTGGCGGCACCGGATAGGACGGTCAGCCAGCTGGCCAAGCGCTTCGCCGAACGGCGTTCGTACCCCAGGCATGATGTCTGGCGCATCGCCGAAGCCGTCGCGGTGGGGCATCGTGGATACATGGCGCTGTCGGCCAGTGATCGCGTCGGTGTCCTGGACCGCGCCTGTGAAGCGGCCTGTGCGGCAGTCACGGGTGACGCTGGCATCTGGGAGGACTCTTGCGACTACGACAGCTATCCACGCAAGCTGTACACGGAAAAGCGTGTCGACGGTGGCCATCCGCAACAGATCAACGTGGAGCACGGCGGCGTGATTGTGGACATCGCATCGGTGTCACCCATCGTTGCCAGCGCTGCAGCGTTCACCATCCATCGCATCTACTACGACAACGAAGTGGCGGGGCTGGGAGAGCGGCTGCGCTCGGCCATCATCGAGCGGCTTGAGACTGCGGTCGCCGCGCAGATCGAAGGGGTCGGTTCACTCAGCACCCCACCAGCCGATCCGCACTGAGCGCACCGCGGTGCTGGCTGCGGTATTCCGTCGGGCTGGCATCGACCAGCCCGCGGAAATGCCGACGGAAGGATTCCTGTGAGCCGAACCCGGCCTGTTCGGCCACCCACTGCAGCGGGCGGTCGGTGGATTCCAGCAGTTCGCGGGCAAACGCCACGCGCTCGCGGATGAGCCAGTCGATGGGGGACAGGCCGGTGGCTTCAAGGAACTGCCGCTGCAGCGTGCGTTGGCTCAGCGCAGCCTGTTCGGCCAGGCTGGCCAGCGAATGGGTCTCGCGCAGGTTGTGGCGCATCCATTCCATCAGCCTGGCCAGCCGCGTGGGCTCGCCATTGGGAATGGCCCGGCTGACGCGCTGGCTGCGCTCGGCATCACGCCATGGCGCCAGCACCAGGCGTTCGGCCACCAGGTTGGCCACGCGCGCCCCGTAATCCTTGCGCACCATGTGCAGCATCATGTCCATGCCGGTGGCCGAGCCTGCGGAAGTGATGATGTCGCCGGTATCGACGTACAGCACGTCCTCGCGCACGTGGATGCGCGGGAAGTCACACGCCAGCGCCTCGGTCAGCCGCCAGTGCGTGGTGGCCTGGCGGCCATCGAGCAGGCCAGCCCAGGCCAGCACGAACGCGCCTGAGCAGATGGAGGTGATGCGTGCGCCACGCGCGTGGGCGCGGATGAGCGCATCCAGCAGCGCTTGCGGTGGCCGTTCACTGGGCTCGCGCCAGCCGGGGATGACGATGATGTCGGCGTCATCGACGGCATCGAGCGTGCAGGGCAGCTGCACCTGTGCACCGCCGAGCATGCGCAGCGCACCAGGCTCGCCGGCGCAGAGCTGGGTGCGGTACCAGGCCACGCCCAGTTCCGGGCGGATGGGCGCGAACAGGCCGACCGCGCAGCCGAACTCGAACAGCCCCTGGCCGTGGCAGGCCACGATGGCGACGGTGGGCGCGGTCGGGTCGATGCTCATGGCCTGATGCTACCGAGGTGGTTGCGGTGGGCGCAGCGGCGCGCGGGCATGTGGTGATGCCAGTGGGGTATATGGAAGGGGTCGGATCCCGTCCGCAGGAGGGGCTCCGACCCCGCAGGCGCCCCGCGCGCGCGAACCGGGGTCAGAGCCCTTTCCTGCGGAAAGGAATCCGACCCCTTGCGTAAGGTCATTACCAGCGGTCATGTGGCTGGCCGGATATGACGGCTGGGTGACGCGATATCCGCTGTTGCGGCGCTGGCCGGGGTCTTTGAATGGAGGTGTGTCTCCGGCCCACCCCCACGAGCCCCCATGCCTGCCGCCCATTCGCCTGTCCTGAACACCCTCGCTGTCCTGATTGCAGCCACGCTGGCTGCAGCCACCACCCATGCCGCCGAAGCGGATGGCCCCGCAGACGCAGCGACGGCCACGTCCGCCAACCTCGCCGCGTCCACGCTGGATGCCGTCGTGGTGACCGGTTCGCGGAGCAGTACGCGCACCGTCAAGAACAGCTCCACGCCCATCGACGTGATCTCGGCGGAAGACCTGGCCGCCACCGGCCAGGCGAACCTGCTCGAAGCGCTGCAGCGCAGCCTGCCGTCGCTGAGCCAGATCGGTGGCTACCAGAGCGACCAGGAAAGCCTGATCCGCGGCTACCAGCTGCGCAACCTGTCGCCGGGCTACACGCTGGTGCTGGTGAATGGGAAGCGCCGCAATGCCAGCGCCTACGTCAGCGGTGCCAACGGTGGCGGTTACCCCGGCCATGCCTGGGCCGACCTCGCGCTGATTCCGGTGGCGGCCATCGACCATGTGGAAGTGCTGCGTGATGGTGCCTCGGCCATCTACGGTTCTGATGCCATCACCGGCGTGGTCAATGTCATCCTGAAATCGCAGGCGCACGGTGGCGATGTTTCGGTGGAAAGCGGACAGAGCATCGATGGCGACGGCACGCGCACCAGCGTGCGCGCGAACGTCGGCCTGCCGTGGGGTGAGGATGGTTTCGTGAACCTGTCCGGTGAAACCACGCGCCAGCACCACGCCATCCGCACGCGGCGCTACATCGACGGCTACCTGAGCTACCCGGCGGTGGCTGCCAACGGCAACCTGGTCGCGCTGCGGCCGAACAACCAGCTTCCGGCCGGGGCGACGCCGAACCCGGCCGAGGCCACACGTGATGCCGAGGCCAACACCATCCTCAGCTCGCCTTCGTACTCGCTGAAGGCCTTTGCGCTGAACGCCGGCCATGGCCTGGGTGAGAACGCGCAGTTCTACGCCACCGCCACGGCCAGCGACCGCAGTGCACAGGCAATCCAGAACTTCCGCCTGCCGGCCACCATCTTCACCACCTACAAGGCGCCGAGCGTGCTGAGCGTCTGGCCCGATGGCTTCCTGCCCGTGCTGGAAACCAAGGAAAAGCAGTACACCGGCAGTGCCGGGGTGAAGGGCCAGCTGGCGGGCTGGGATTACGACGCCAGCCTGACCGGTAACCGCAGCACGGTACGCACATATACGCGCAACTCGGCCAACTTCTCGCTGCCGTATCCGGGTTCGCCCACCGACTTCTATGACGGCAAGCTGGACTACCAGCAGGGCATCGCCAACCTCGACCTGCGCCGGGGCTTCGACGTGGCGGCATTCGCTTCGCCGCTGGAGGTAAGCGCCGGCGCCGAGTACCAGCACGAGCAGTACGAGCGCGGGGCAGGGCAGTGGGAGTCCTACACCGGCTTCGGCGCGGCGGCCTTTGTCGGCTACTCGACCGCCGATGCGGTGAAGGCCACGCGCAACAGCAAGGCGGTTTACGTGGGGGCGGCCAGCAATATCACCTCGCGCTGGTACCTGGATGCGGCCGCGCGCTGGGAAGATCATTCGGATTTCGGCAGCGTGTCGACCGGGCGGCTGACCACGCGCTTTGATTTCACCGATGCGCTGGGCGTGCGCGCAACGGTCAGCAACGGCTTCCATGCGCCCAGCCTGGGCGCGCAGTTCTACCAGGCCACCGGCAGTTGCCCGTGCGGTACCACGCTGGTGGCGCAGGTTTCATCACCGGCGGCCATCGCGCTCGGCGCAACGCCGTTGAAGCCGGAGAAGGCTACCAACTACAGCCTCGGTGTGACCTGGGAGCCGAGCCCCGCGTTCCATCTGGCGGTGGATGCCTACCAGATCGACATCCGTGGACAGCTGGGCCAGTCCAGCCAGATCGGCTACAACGCGCAGGACCCGGCACGCATCACCGACAACAGCGGTACGGTGCTGACCGCTGCGCAGAAGAACACCATCGATACCCTGCTGGGCACGGCCGGCATCAACATCCTGCCCGGTGATGCCTTCTATGCCAGCTACTTCACCAACGTGGGCGATACCCGCACGCGCGGCGTGGAACTGACCCTGGAAGCGAACCAGGACACGGCGTGGGGCAAGCTGCGCTGGACGTACGCGGCCAACGTGGGCCGCACCACCATCCAGAAGGTCAGCGCCATTCCCGGCGCGCTGCAGGGGCTGCCGAACATCAACCTGCTGACGAAATCCAGCGAGTACGCGCTGCGCTTCCGCACGCCCAGCTACACGCAGGTGGCGGGTCTGGGCTGGCAGAACGGGCGCTGGCGCTCGAACCTGGACTTCACCTACTTCGGCCCGATCAAGCGCCTGAACAACGGCGTGGAATACAAGCAGCCGCCGGTGCTGGTGACCAATCTGTCCGGCGGGGTCGAACTGGGCAGCGGCTGGAGTGCGGTGCTGGGCATCAACAACGTGTTCGACAAGCGCACCCGCAAGGTGCCCGAGTACGCGCGCAGCGCTACCGACGTAGCCAGCATCGAGACCACCTGGGATACCGGCGATGTGCTGAGCACGGTGGGCGCGTTCTGGTACGGGCGGGTCAATTACCGGTTCTGATTCAAGGGCAGTCGAGCATGGCTCGACTCTACAGAAGCGCGGCAGTCGAGCATGGCTCGACGCTACAGAGGAGCATTGCATGTCATCTGCATTGAACGTGGTTGCATTGATTGGTTCGCCGACGAGCTCGGCGACGTCGCGGACGCTGCTGCTGGTGCGGCACCTGCTGGAGGCACTGCAGCAGCGGCTGCATGCCGGCGTGACGCTGGTCGAGCTGGCGCCGATCGCGCGCTCGCTGGGGCAGTCGCTGTCGCGTGCGGAAGCGTCGCCGGAGGTGGAGCAGGCGCTGGCCACGGTGGAATCGGCCGATCTGCTGGTGGTGGCCGCGCCGGTGTATCGCGGTTCCTATCCGGGGCTGTTCAAGCACCTGGTGGATTTCATCGAGCTGGACGCGCTGGTGGACACGCCGGTGCTGCTGGCCGCCACCGGCGGCAGCGAGCGCCATGCCCTGGTGATCGACCACCAGCTGCGTCCGTTGTTCAGCTTCCTGCAGGCACACACGCTGCCGATCGGGGTGTATGCCACGCCGGCCGACTTCGCGGGTGCGCAGGTCAACAGCACGGCGCTGCAGGCGCGCATCGAGCTGGCCGCCGAGCGTGCAGCCGGTCATCTGGCGGTGCAGGCGGTCCTTGCACCGGCACCGCTGCGGCGGATCGCGTGAGCGCCGAACGCGCGGCATAACCGGCGGGATTCTGCTTATGGCCAAGGCGCATCTGCATGGCCGGATGTGACCGCCGATTGTCGCGCGATGGCGCAGAGGCAGCGCCGGTCTTCTCTAGCATCGAACACGAAGCGGCAATGCATTGCCGGACCTGATGAGGACGATACCGTGGCTGTAGACGCAACGCCCAAACCCATCCTGTTCCTGCTCGACCGCGAGTTCGAGGACGGCCAGTTGCCGGGACAGCGGTTCTTCTGCCGCCACAGCCTGTTGCTGGAAGGCGCGCTGTCGAGCATCGGTGGCCTGGACGCCCAGCTGGACGTGCGCCGCATTGGCTTTGCCCGGCCGCGCCGCGAGGTGATCGCGGAGATCGGCGAACAGGACCAGTCGTTGCCCAAGCTGGTGCTGCCGCAGGGCGTGCACAGCGAGCACGCCACTGGCGCGCACCACGAGCGGCAGTACGTCTCCGGTGCCGAACCGATCCTGGCAGCGCTGAACGGCCTGCTAGGCATTCCCGTGGCCCATCCCTGAGCGAGGACGCGCACATGAGCTACCTGACCAGCGTATTGGACAAGAGCCCCGTGGCCGACGGTGGCACGCCCGAGCAGGCGCTGCGCAACAGCCTGCAGCTGGCGCAGCGCGCCGAGCAGCTGGGTTACCACCGCTACTGGTTTGCCGAACACCACGCCGCACCCACCCTGGCCAGCCCGGCGCCGGAAGTGCTGGCAGCCTGGGCGCTGGCGCAGACCCGGCGCATCCGTATCGGCAGCGGCGGGGTGATGCTGCGCCACTACGCGCCGTACAAAGTGGCCGAGAACTTCAACCTGCTGGCGGCGCTGGCACCGGGCCGCGTGGATCTGGGCGTGGGCAAGGCGCCGGGCGGTCTGCCCGCGTCCACGGCCGCGCTGGCGGCGGGCCGGCCGGCCTTCGCGGATTTCGCCCAGCAGCTGCGCGACCTGGAAGGGTATCTGTCGGGAACGCGCGATGACGCACAGGCGCGGCCGCTGCCGCAGGCCACAGCGGAGCGGTTCCTGCTGGGCGCCAGCCCGCAGAGCGCGCGACAGGCGGCCGAGCTCGGTTGGCGCTTCGTCTATGCCGCGCACTTCGATGGCGACCCCTCCCATATCGAGGCCGCCTTTAATGCCTACCGCGCGCTGTCGACGCAGGCACCGCTGCTGGCCACCGTGGCCTTCGCCGCGCCGACCAGCGAAGCCGCTGCACGCCATATCGGTGCGCTGCGCGTCTACAAGCTGCACCTCGGCCCGGGGCAGACGGTGAACCTGCCCAGCCCCGAGGCCGCGGCCGAGTACGCGCGGCAGGTTGGGGTGAGCGACTTCCGCATCGAGGAAACCCGGCCCAGCGTGCTGTCCGGCGATGCCGCGCACGTCCGCGGCGAACTAGACGCACTGCACCGGCGCTTCGGCGTGGGTGAATTCATCCTCGATGCCCCCGTGGCCGACCTGGATGCCCGCCTGACATCCCTTGAACTGCTGTCGCCCGCGCCACGCGCGGCGGTGGCCTGACCTGCAGGAGCGACCCCCATGAGCACCACCCCGCGCCACATTCCGTTCGGCATCATGCTGCAGGGCCCCGGCAGCCACATGCATGCCTGGAAACACCCTTCCAACCCGGCCGACGCCAGCGTCAACCTGCAGTTCTACATCGACATCGCGCGCACCGCCGAGGACAACGGCATCGCTTTCGGTTTCGTGGCCGATGGCCTGTACATCAACGAAAAGTCGATCCCGCATTTCCTCAACCGCTTCGAACCGATCTCGCTGCTGTCGGCGCTGGCCACGGCAACGAAGAAGATCGGCCTGGCCGGTACCCTGTCCACCTCCTACAGCGATCCATTCACCGTGGCCCGCCAGTTCGCCTCGCTGGATCTGCTCAGCGGCGGCCGCGCGGGCTGGAACGTGGTGACCTCGCCGCTGGAAGGGTCGGGCCGCAACTACGGCCGCCCGCACCCGGAACACGCGCTGCGCTACCAGATCGCCGATGAGTACCTGGACGTGGTGCAGGGCCTGTGGGATTCCTGGGACGACGATGCGTTCGTGCGCGAGCGCGACAGCGGCACCTTCTTCGCCCCCGAAAAATTCCGGCGCCTGGACCACAAGGGAAAGTTCTTCCAGGTGGAAGGCCCGTTGAACATCCAGCGGTCGCCGCAGGGGCAGCCGGTGATCTTCCAGGCCGGCTCGTCCGACGATGGCATCGCCTTGGCCGGCAAGTACGCCGATGCGGTGTTCACCCATTCGCCCTCCCTGGACGAGACGCGGGCGTTCACCCAGAAGGTCAAGAACTCCGCCATCGCCCACGGGCGCAGCGGCAACGACGTGAAGATCTTCCCGGGCATCGGCCCGATCGTCGGCCACACGGCGGCCGAGGCCGAGGCCAAATACCAGGCCATCGCAGCGCTGGCGAGCCTGGAGGACGCACTGGCCTACCTGGGCCGCTTCTTCGACCACCATGACTTCAGCCAGTACGATCCGGATGCGCCGTTCCCCGAACTGGGCGACATTGGCAGCAACTCCTTCCGCTCCACCACCGACCGAATCAAGCAGGACGCGCGCGAGCAGGGCCTGACCCTGCGCCAGGTGGCGCTGCAGGCGGTCAGCCCGCGGCCGAACTTCATCGGCACCCCGCCGCACGTGGCCGACGAACTGATCCGCTGGTTCGACGCGGGTGCCAGCGATGGGTTCATCCTGGGTTTCGCCGCGCAACGCGAAGGGCTGGATGACTTCGTGCGGCTGGTGCTGCCGATCCTGCAGGCGCGCGGCTACCACCAGCGCGAACTGGAAGGGCAGACCCTGCGTGACCATCTCGGCCTGCCGCGCAAGGCCAGCCGCCATGCGACCGACGCCGAGCCGGCGCGGAAGGTGGGGTAAGACGATGAGCGGAGACACATCGGTAGCGCCGGGCCATTCCCGGCCGAACTCGCCGGCAACAGGCGTACTGCCCGAAATCGCGGCACGCGCCGAAGCGGCCATCGCCTTGCGGCACGACCTGCATCGCCACCCCGAACTGGCGTTCGAAGAACACCGCACCAGCGCCCGCGTGGCCGAGCTGCTGCAGCAGTGGGGCTATGCGGTGACCACCGGCATCGGTGGCACCGGCGTGGTGGGTACGCTGCAGCGCGGGCAGGGCAGCCGCCGGCTGGGCCTGCGTGCGGACATCGATGCGCTGCCGATCCGGGAAGACTCCGGCCTGGCCTACGCCAGCCAGAATGAAGGCCTCATGCACGCCTGCGGGCATGATGGCCACACCGCCATCCTGCTGTCGGCCGCGCATTACCTGGCCCACCACGGGCGCATCGATGGCACGCTGCAGCTGGTGTTCCAGCCGGCCGAAGAGACCGGGTCGGGTGCCTCGAAGATGATCGAGGACGGCCTGTTCGAGCGTTTCCCGGTGGATGCGATCTATGGCCTGCACAACTGGCCGGGCGTGCCCGTGGGTCATTTTGGTTTCGTCGATGGACCGGCGATGGCGTCGGTGGACTGGGCGCGGTTGAAGGTGATCGGCAAGGGTGGCCACGGCGCCGAGCCGCAGGGCAGCGTCGATCCGATCCTGGTGGCGGCGCACATCATTACTGCGCTGCAGAGCGTGGTGTCACGCAACGTTGACCCGCGACAGATGGGCGTGGTCACCGTGGGCTCGATCCACGGCGGGAAGGCGGCCAACGTGATTCCCGATGTGGTGGAACTGACGCTGACCGTACGCGCCTACCTGCCGGAGGTGCGCGATACCCTGCGCCGCCGGGTGACCGACATCGCCGAGCAGACCGCCGCAGCGTTTGGTGGACGTGCAGAGATCGAGTTCCCGCGCGGCTTCCCCAGCGTCATCAACCACCCGCAGCAGACCGCCTACATCCGCGAGGTCGCGCTGCAGGCGTTCGGCGCTGGGCAGGTCGTTCCCGAATTTGCACCGCGCACCGCCAGCGAGGATTTCGCTTTCCTGCTGCAGGCGCGTCCAGGCAGTTTCGTGTTCGTCGGCAATGGTGACAGTGCGCCGCTGCACAGCCCGCGGTATGTGTTCAACGACGCTGCGATCGCGCCCGCCGCCAGCCTGTGGGCGCGCCTGGCCGAGCACTACCTTTTGGAGGACGCGGCATGAGCGTGCTGTACGACAACGAGCGTTTCCTCTACACCTCGGTGGATGACCCGCTGGCGCGGCCCCTGTTCGATGGCCTGGAACAGGAATACGACAGCCGCTATGCCGACGTGCGACGTCGCATCGGCGGCAGTGCCCGCGAAGAACTGCAGCGCTATCCGGCACAGGCCTTCGCCGCGCCGGTGGGCGCCTTCCTGCTGCTGCTGCGCGATGGCGTGGCGATCTCCGGCGGCGCCTTCATGCCGCACCGCGATGCGCACACCGCCGAGTTCAAGCGCATCTGGACGCTGCCCGGCCTGCGTCGCCAGGGCATCGCCCGCCGCGTGCTGCAGGAACTGGAAGACCAGGCCGCACGCCAGGGCTATCGCCGCGTGTTCCTCACCACCGGCTTCCGCCAGCCCGAGGCGGTGGGCCTGTACCTGGGCCATGGCTACACCGCGCTGTTCGATCTGCAGGCGGACCCGGAAACCATCGCCCATCTGCCGTTCGAGAAGCACCTGCACGCGGCGGCACCATTGCCGCACGCCGACGCGGCCGTGCGGCACGGAGTCCCTGCATGAGCATGCCCTCGACCGCCCTGGACGGCATTGCTGCCCGTCCGACCACGGTACCCTCAACGGCGTTGAAGATCGTTCCGGCGCGCCATCCGCTGCAGACCGTCGGCACGGTGCTGGCGCTGGCACTGATCCTGATCGCGCTGCAGTCGGTGCTGGGCAACCCACGCTGGGGCTGGGGCACGTTCGCCGAATGGTTCTTCGCGCGCCCGGTGCTGGAAGGGCTTGGCCGCACCTTGCTGCTGACTGCGCTGGGCACGGGCCTGGGCTTCGCTCTGGGCACGCTGCTGGCGCTGGCGCGGGTGTCAGGCTCGCCGTTGCTGTCGGCGGTGTCATGGGGCTATGTGTGGCTGTTCCGCTCGATCCCGCTGCTGGTGCTGTTGCTGCTGCTGAACAACCTCGGCTACCTGTACAGCACCATTGAACTGGGCGTGCCGTTCACCGGCATCAGCCTGTTCTCGTACCCGACCACCCAGCTGATCGGGGTGTTCACTGCCGCGGTACTGGGCCTGACCTTGAACCAGGCAGCGTTCTCGGCCGAAGTGATCCGTGGCGGCATCCTCTCGGTCGACCATGGCCAGTACGAAGCTGCGGCCGCGCTGGGCCTGCCGCGCGGCCGCCAGGTCCGCCGCATCATCCTGCCGCAGGCGATGCGCTCGATCCTGCCGGCCGCCTTCAATGATGTGATCGGGCTGGCCAAGAGCACCTCGGTGGTCTACGTGCTGGCGCTGCCCGAACTGTTCTACACCGTGCAGGTGATTTACCGCCGCAACCTGGAGGTGGTGCCGCTGCTGATGGTGGCCACGGTCTGGTACCTGGTCATCCTCACCGTGCTTTCGCTGCTGCAGCGGCGCGTGGAGCAGCGCTTTGCGCGCGGCCAGCTGCAGCGTGAGCGCAGTGTCTCCCGCGTGTCTTCACCGCCACGGCCCGTTGTGCAGCGCGTTGCGCCCGTGGCCAGCCGCCCGCGCATCGCCGCCCAGGTCGAGGCCGGGCAGGGCGCATCGGTCGTGCTGCAGGGCGTGGGCAAGGCCTTCGGTGAACAGCCCGTGCTGGAAGACGTGAGCCTGGAATTGCGCGCCGGCAGCGTGACCGTGCTGATCGGTCCTTCCGGAGCGGGAAAGTCGACCCTGCTGCGGCTGATCAATCACCTGGAACGTGCCGACAGTGGCTTCGTGACGGTCGGTGGCCAGCTGATCGGCTACCGCCGCGACGGTGACACCCTGTACGAACTGCCCGAGCGTGAGATCCGCCGCCGTCGTGCCGAGGTCGGCATGGTGTTCCAGGGTTTCAACCTGTTCCCGCACCTGACGGCGCTGGAGAACATCATCGAGGCACCGATCGCGGTGCGTGGCCTGCCGCGTGCGCAGGCCGAACAGCAGGCGCGTGATCTGCTGCAGCGCGTTGGCCTGGCAGACAAGGCGGACGCTTTCCCACGGCAGCTGTCCGGTGGCCAGCAGCAGCGCATCGCCATTGCCCGCGCACTGGCATTGCAGCCGAAAGTACTGCTGTTCGATGAGCCGACCTCGGCACTGGACCCTGAGCTGGTGGCCGAAGTGCTGAGCGTGATCGAAGAGCTGGCCCGCTCGGGCACCACCCTGGTGATCGTGACCCATGAACTGAGCTTCGCCCGCCGCGTCGCCGATACCGTGGTGATGATGGACCAGGGCCGGGTGATCGAGCAGGGCAATCCCGAGGCGCTGTTTGAACGGCCGCGCCAGCAACGTACCGCCGATTTCCTGGCCAAGACCCTGTAGTTCCCCAAGGAGCACCATGAGCCCTGCAGCATCGCGCCGTCCCTCGCGCAGTACCCTGTTGATCGGCGCCGTGCTGGTCATCGGCATTGCCGGCATCGTCTATTCGCGCGTGCAGGCGCCAGCCGCCGCGCCCGGCGCCAGCGTGACCCTGGCCGGTGCCGATGCGCCTGCCCTGATTGGCACGCCAGACCCGAAGGCGCAGTCGCTGATTCCCGCCAACTACCGTTTCGTAACTCCCGGCACGCTGACCGTCGCGACCCACCCGGCACAGCTGCCGCTGGCTGATTACGGTGCTGACAGCAAGCAGGTGGTGGGCGTGGAGCCGGACATCGCCAAGCTGATTGCCGATGGCCTGGGCTTGAAGCTGGTGCTGGTTCCAGTGGCGTGGGCCGACTGGCCGCTGGGGCTGGAATCAGGCAAGTACGATGCGGTGCTGTCCAACGTGACGGTCACTGAAGAGCGCAAGAAGAAGTTCGATTTCTCCAGCTACCGCTTCGACCTGCTGGGCATCTACACGCGCGCCGATGGACCGATCCGCAAGATCGAGAGGCCGGCCG
Source organism: Stenotrophomonas sp. ZAC14A_NAIMI4_1 (assembly GCF_003086915.1). Classification (NCBI taxonomy): domain Bacteria; kingdom Pseudomonadati; phylum Pseudomonadota; class Gammaproteobacteria; order Lysobacterales; family Lysobacteraceae; genus Stenotrophomonas; species Stenotrophomonas sp. ZAC14A_NAIMI4_1. The sequence goes on along the minus strand of NZ_CP026002.1, from coordinate 2,718,902 downwards.
ACGTGGCCGGGCTGAAGGTGGTGGTCGGCGCCAGCACCAACCAGGACCAGATCCTGCGGCACTGGGACCAGCAGAACATCGCGGCGGGCCTGAAACCCGTGGAGTACCAGTACTTCGATGATGCGGTGGTGGGGCGGTTGGCGGTGATCACCGGCCGTGCCGATGTCTCGTTCGAGCCGAACGCCACCGGTGCCTACTCGGCACGTGATGGCAAGGTGCGGCGGGTGGGCCTGTTCCCCGGCGGCTGGCCGGATGCTGCGGCGATTTCGGCGACCACGCGCAAGGGTAGTGGGTTGGCCGATGCGATCACCGCCGCGTTGAACACGCAGATCCGCAGCGGTACCTATGCGCAGGCGCTGGCACGCTGGAACCTGGCCGAGGAGGCCGTACCGCAATCGCAGACCAATCCGCCGGGGTTGCCCAATCTCTGACGCGGGGCCATGCCCGGTGGTTTTCACCAACGCGCCTCCAACGTCCTGAACGGCTTCGCCACGCGCACACCGTCGGCATCGAAGCCGCTGACCAGCCTGCCATCCACCTGTACCGCCTTTGGCATCGTGCGGTCTGGCCACCAGACCTTCACTGCCGTCCCACGGTGCAGACCCTCACCCAGCGTGATCGTCAGCACGCCGTCGCGCTGCCGCGCCTGCATCTGCAACGTGCCGTACGCCGTTGGCAGGCGCTCCACCGCCAGCCCGTCACCGGCCACCCACGACGGCGGCGTGCCCGGCAGCAGTGACAGCGCATCGTCGTCTTCGCGCATCAGCATGCCGAACAGCGTGCGACCGTACTCGGCACCGATCCAGGTGTGTGGCATGTCGCCCAGGTAGCGCGGGAAGCGAAGGCGGGAATGCACGACTTCGGCCAATACCTGCCACTCAAGCGGGCGCCGATCGTGCAGCAGTCCCTGCAGCAGTTCATCGGCCGCTTCTGGCTGGCCCAGATGCACATAGCTCAACACGTTGCGGATTTCATAGGGCGTATAGGCGTACAGCGCGCCGGGCTGGTTGCGCTTGCGCACGTCGTCCAGATAGCGCGCGAACGTAGTCCTCAACGCTTCAGCCGGCAGCACGCTCTGCGCCCCGGTCGGGTCCAGTGCGATCGATACGCCGGTGGGATCGCCATCACCGAGGTCGGCCGAAGATGGAATGAAGTCGATGCCCTTCCACGCCATCGTCGCGCGGATCGAGGCATGCAGCGCGTCGTACAGCAGCCTGTACTGCTCGCGTGCCCACGCGGCTGTTTCATGATCGCCCAGTGCTTCGGCCAGCCATGCACCGTCGTGCCAGCCCTTCAGGCCCCAGTAGTCGTCCCAGTAGCTGTGGGTAGGCGAGGGGTAGCCCTCGTGGCTGATGGATGGAGCGAGGATCCCTGCGAACCGTTCCGGCGCGGGCTGGTCGGCCTTGTAGCCCGGCACCAGCGTGCGCTCGCGCAGTTCCTGCAGGAAGCGCAGCGCTGCTTTCACTTTCGGCAGGTACTCACGCACCGATTCCGGCCCACCATCCAGGCGCGCGACATCGGCAACCAGTGCAACGTACTGGCCCTGGCTGTCGTACTCGATGTCCGAACCGAAGCCGGTGTTGACGCTGCCATCGTCGTTGAGAATCGGCGAGACCAGGCCATTGGCATGCACGCCGTGCGTGCTGTACCAGGCCAGGTAGTCGCGTGCGACGGCTGCTTCGCCCATGCGCAGCAGCACTGCCGAAGTGGCCATGCCGTCGCGGATGAAGGATCGGTTGTAGTTGCGCGGACCGGGTTGCATGGCCGGACCGGTCTGGTTGATCAGCATGTAGGCGGCCTGTGCGCGCAGCATGTCGACCAATGAGGGGTCGGGCAGGCGCAGGCCGACCGTGCCCAGCCGTGCCTGCCAGTCTGCCGATGCCTGCGTGGCCAGCGTCTCGAACGCCGCATTGGCATCGCGTGGGAGCCTGGCCAGGTCCAGCGCTGGTGCCTCGGGCAGCATGCCATTCGCATCCGCTGCGGCAGTACCCAAGGGGAACGCGACCACGATGGCATCGCTGGCGCCGGGCGCGAGCGAGACGTGGTAGTTGAGCGCGGCTGCGGCAAGCCCCTGGTCATCCTGCGCCTGCTGCGCGGCAGGCAGTTGGCCAGCAGCGATGGTGGCGGTGATCTCCGTTGCGCCGTCCTTGCCGAAAGGCGCCACGCCGGACGCCGCTACCGGCGTGAGCGACTGCAGCAGCGTGCGGCCATTGACGCGCACGGTGTGTCCGTCGACGGCCACCTCGCGGATCGGCGAGAGCCCACCGTTCTGCCATGGTGGATTCATCTGCATCGGGCGCACGACCAGGCTCAGCGTGCCGTCGATCGGGGTGCTGCCGGTGTTGTGCAGGCGATGGCGCAGGAAGGTCACCGGCTGCCCATCGCGTTCGATGGCGAACACTTCACTGCGCAGCTCCAGGCCAGGCTGCGGCACCCAGGTGACGGACGGCATCGGCTTCCAGCCATCGCGCAGGGCATGCTGCATCGCCTGGCCGGCGGCGCCCGCGGTATGGCCGTCGGCATTGCGCCAGAGGGGCTGCACCAGCGGCGCGCCCTTGAATGCCTCCAGATTGCCATGCTCGTCGAAGATGGATTTCTGCCTTCCCCCGTGGATGCCGGCTGCGGTCCAGTAGGTCTGCTGCATCTGCAGCGAGGCGGGGAACAACGCGTGCTGGGCGCCGCTGGCGGTGATCTGGTACTGCTTCATCGGCGTCATCACGGCTTTCGGGCCGAGCAGCCGCAGCCGCGCAATCTGCGGTGCAGCGCCGTCCACGCTCAGCCGGAACGCGCGCAGCGGCTGCGCTGTGCCGGCGGTCAGCCAGCTCTGCCGATGGTGGGCTGCCTGCTCATCGTGTGCGAGTTCCTGCCAGTGGCCGTGTGCATCCTGCGCCTGCAGGCGGGCAGGGCCGCGCGCGCCATCGGCCCAGTCGACCACCAGGCCAGCGGTGGATTGGGCCTGCGGCAGCGTGATCTCGAGCACATGGGAACCGCCTTTTCCGCGAGGGATCGCCACGGCGCTGCCGCCTTGCCAGAGTGCGGCTGACTGCGTTGCATCGACACCGCCGATGCGTGCACTGAGCGTGCCGTCCAGCGGCTCCATCTCGAAGATGGAGACGCCCCAGTCGGACGTGCGTTGCGGGCTGGCCAGCCGCAGGTAGCGCGCCTGCCGTGGCGAAAAGTACAGGGTTTCCACATCGCCCAGCGAGTCGGCCATGGTGTATGCGGTCTGCCACTGCGTGCCGTCCACCGAGGTCTGCAGCGAGTAGCCCTCAGGATTGGAGACATCCCAGGTCAGGCGCGCGCCCGCCAGCAGTGCGGGTGCGCCCAGGTCGATCTGGAACCAATGGCCGGGGCTGAAGGCGCCGCCGGTCACGGTCTTCGGGTCGCCGTCGATCAGGTGGCCGATTGCCATGGCCGGCACCTGCTGCGAGGAACTGCTGGCCTGCCATTGGCTGCGCGGGGGAAGGTTCTGGGCCTGGGCGGACGCTGCCAGCGCGGCGAGCAGCAGGGCAGTGGCGGGGCGGCACAGGAAAGGAGGGCGGGAGACCTTGGAGCGTTCGGCGCACAACGTCATTGCGGGCAACCTCGCGGGTTCGGCCGTAAGCGGGCGAGGGATACGCTAGCAAGGGATGTAAGCGGTTACATGACGCGCTGCAATAGCTCTGCGGGGTTGGAGCGGCGTGGCTCAAGGAATCTGCATGCGGGTCCATTCCGGAGCGTTGACGTGTGTGGCTCTGGACGCATGGATGGGACCGGCTATCGTCAGATCGGGTATTGGATTTCATTGGGTTGTCAGTTGACAACTCGCCCACGCCATGTGCAGACTGTGGAGAACAGGGAATGTCTCGAGCGCGTCATCCCGACAAGGACATCGAAGCGGCATTGCAGTTCGCGGAGGATCGAGGGTGGAGGCTTCGCGTGGCAGGCGGCCATGCGTGGGGCCGGATGTATTGCCCCTTCAACGACACCGATTGCCGATGCGGAGAGTTCTGCATCGTGAGCATCTGGAGCACACCCCGCAGTGCAAGCAATCATGCAAGGGCCTTGCGGCGCGTAGTCGAGAACTGCAGCCGTGAACAATGAAATCAGGCTTCGTCAGAAGCGAGGTGATCAATCATGGAATTCAACTTCACGCTGAAGTACCGCTTGCCGGATACCTGCGATGAAATCGATGTCCTCGAGCAGCGCTTGGCTGAAGCCGGGTGTGACGATGCACTTGTGGGCATCGGTCTGCCTGGACGATTTGCGCTTGCGTTCTGCCGTGAGGCGGGCAGCGCGGGGGCTGCCCTGCGTTCGGCGCTGGATGACGCGCAGCGGGCGGTGCCTGGTGCCGAGCTGGTCGAAGTGAGCCCCGACCTGGTGGGGCTCACCGACGTTGCAGACCTGCTGGGAATGTCGCGGCAGAACATGCGCAAGCTGATGCTTGCCAACCCGCAGTCGTTTCCGTCCCCGGTCCATGAGGGGTCGACCTCGATCTGGCATCTCGCCGACATTCTCGGTTGGCTGCGGGCGCGGGGCAGCGCGAAGGTCACCACGGAGATGACCGAACTCGCCGCCGCCGCGCTGCAGCTCAATCTTGCGCGGGAAGGGCGCAGGCTGCAGCCGAAGGCGTAGCGCCGGCCTGGATCGACGCCCACCGCGTTACCGCTGCACCTGCTCCCACCAGCGTGAGCCGGCGTGCGGCGCCTGCATGTCCAAGGCCTCGCCCATGATCGGCGTGGTCACAGCGACGTTCCTGGCCGCCGCCAGTGCGGTGATCCGCTCGAACGGCTGCTGCCATTCGTGCAGGGCAAGATCGAAGGTGCCGTTGTGGATCGGCAGCAGCCACTTGCCACGCAGGTCCAGGTGCGCCTGCAGGGTCTGTTCGGGCTGCATGTGCACGAACGCCCAGCGCTTGTCGTAGGCACCCGTCTCGATCATCGTCAGGTCAAACGGACCGTACTTCTCGCCGATCGCCTTGAAGCCATCGAAGTAGCCGGTATCGCCGCTGAAGAAGATGCGGAAGTCGTCATCCTGGATGACCCACGACGCCCACAGGCTGCGGTCACTGTCGCCGAGGCCGCGACCGGAGAAGTGCTGGCCCGGGGTGGCGGTCAGGCGCAGGCCATTGGCCTCGGTCGACTGCCACCAGTCCAGCTGTTCGACCTTGGCCGCATCCACGCCCCAGGCAATCAGCTGGTCGCCCACGCCCAGCGGCGCGATGAAGCGAGTGGTCTTGCCGGCCAGCTGCATGACCGCTGCATGGTCGAGATGGTCGTAGTGGTTGTGCGAGAGGATCACCCCGGCGATCGGCGGCAGGTTCTCGATGCTGATCGGCGGCGCATGGAAGCGCGCCGGACCCATCCACTGCACCGGCGAGGCACGCTCGGAGAACACCGGGTCGGTCAGCCAGTACTGGCCGCGCAGCTTCAACAGTAGGGTAGAGTGGCCAAGCCGGAACAGGCTGCGATCGGGCGCGGCATCCAGCGCTGCACGGTCCAGTGCCTGCACCGGGATGGGCGCCGTCGGCACGGTGCCCTTGGGCCGGTTGAACAGGAACGTCCACCACAGCTCGGCGCCGACGCGCAGGCCCATCGCCGGTTTCGGCAGGGCGTTGCGGAACTTGCCATCGCTGTACTGCGGTGAATCGGGGAAGTCGGGGAGGAACCAGGACTTGCAGAAGGTATAGGCAGTCACGGCAAGAGTTCCGAACAGGAGGACAAGGAGCAGGCGCTTCATCGGTGACGTCCGCTGGGTACACTGCACAGTGTAGTTTCCGATTTCAGGAAAGTACACCGACCGGTGTAAAATGTGCGCATCCGTTCAGTTTCCTGGTTCCCGCCATGCCCCGTGCCCCGCAACGCCTGACCGACCGCAAACGCGAAGCCATCGTGCGCGCGGCGGTGGAGGAGTTCCGCAGCGCCGGCTACGAGGCGACCAGCATGGACCGCATCGCCACAGCCGCAGGCGTCTCCAAGCGCACCGTCTACAACCATTTCCCCAGCAAGGAAGAACTCTTCGGCCACATCCTGGAAGAACTCTGGGAAAGCAGCATGGCCGCTGTCGTACTTCCCTACCGCGCCGATCTGCCGCTGGACGTGCAGCTCCTGCAGTTGCTGGGGCAGAAGCTGGAACTGCTGGGCGATGCCAACTTCATCGATCTGGCCCGCGTGGCGATGGCCGAGATCATCCACTCGCCGGAGCGCGCGCAGGCCATCGTCTGCCGCATGGGCGAGAAGGAAGGCGGGGTGAGCGCGTGGATCCGCGCGGCCGTCGCCGATGGGCGCCTGCGTGAGGTCGATCCGGAATTCGCCGACCACCAGTTGCAGGGCCTGGTGAAGGGCTTCGCATTCTGGCCGCAGGTGACCATGGGCCAGCCGCCGTTGGGGCCGGCGGAAAGGCGCAAGGTCGCCGAGTCGGCGGTGGCGATGTTCCTGGGCTTCTACGCGCGCTGAGCTGGGCCAGCGGCTGCGACATAACAGCGCATCGCTGTGCAATGACGCAATGTTGTGACGCGATTACCTGCGACCCAGCCTGGCCATCTGCGAAACTCAGGGCAGATACCACGGCCAGCTCGCCCATGTCCTTCGCGTCGTCGCAGCAGATCCATGAAGTACTGCGGCAGTCCTACGGGATCACCGCCACCGCCGTGGTGCCTCGCGCGGTGGGCGCCGATGCCAATGCGGGCGTGTTCCGCATCGACGCGCGCGGCAGTCACTGGTGGTTGAAGAGCCGCAGCTATCAGGTGGCGCCGGAAGTGTGGGAGGGCCTGCACTGGATGCGCGGCACGCTGGGCATCGAGGAAATCGTTGCACCCTGGCCGGCGGTGACCGGTGGCGCGTCGGTGCAGCGTTGGGGCCTGCAGTTCACTCTGTTCCCGTATATCGAAGGGCAATCCGGCTTTGAAGCGCCACTGAGTGCGCGCCAGTGGCAGCGCCTGGGTGAAGTGCTGCGCCGCCTGCATACGGCGGACCTGCCGGCGGCGTTGGCCGAGGGCCTGCCGCGGCAGCCGCTGTCATGCGATGCACTGCATGAGGCCGGACGATGGCTGCAGCAACCGACGACACTGCCGACCGCACAGGACCGCTGGGGCCGGGCCTTTCACGCGGTGTGGGAGCGACATCGTGCACGCATCGCTACGCTGCACGACCGTGCGCAGGGCCTGCAGCAGGCCCTTGCCGGCCGCGTCCCGTGCCTGCGCCTGTGCCATACCGATCTGCACGCGGGAAACGTGTTGATGGGTCACGACGGAGCACTGCACCTGATCGACTGGGACGGCCTTTCGCTGGCGCCCCGCGAACGCGACCTGATGTTTGTCGGCGCGGCGGTGGGCGGCCGTTGGGGGCGTGAGCGCCCGCAGGGGTTTGCCGATGGTTACGGCGATGACCTGGGCGATCCGCAGTGGATTGCCTGGTACCGGCACGTGCGCATCCTGCAGGATCTGGTGGAGTTCCAGCAGATGCTGATGGGGGCGGGGGGCGACTATCGGCCACCGCAGCAGCGGCGGCAGGCGCTGCATCATCTGGGCGAGTTGTTTGCGCCGGGGAATGTGTTCTGCGCGGCCGAACGGGCCTACAGCGCGGTGTAAGGGTGTTCGGCAGGGCTGCGCCCTGCACCTGCTCAATGCAACGTCAACGTCAAAAGCTGGGTTCCTGGGGGATGGCGGGCTGGGTCCGGTGGCAGGGGACGCCGTGAACCCGTCCATGGGGGCTTGGTCGCGCCATCCATGGCGCTCACACCCCTGCCACCGGACCCAGCCCGCCTTCGACAGTTTCCTGCGATCTTTTAAAGCCTGCTGCTGATGGTGGGTGCCGACCGTTGGTCGGCACGGGGTCGGATCCGGAATCAATTTCGATATCTGACAGATTTCATCCACGCATGGCGTGGATCTACTGGGAGGGCGTTCTGCTTTGGTAGGTGTCGACCTTGGTCGACACGGATGAATTCATTCGATATCTGACAGATGTGCCGACCAACGGTCGGCACCCACCAACCGTCACCAGGGAACTGTCGGGGGCGGGGCGGTGTGGGTGGGCAGGACCGTTGGCGCCATGGATGGCGCCATCGAGCCCCCATGGACGGGTTTACGGCGTGTCCTGCCCAGCCACACCGCCCCGCACATCCAGCAGAAACCCAGAGCCGCTCTGGCTTTTGAAGTTGACGTTGATTCTGCAGGTGCAGGGCTGCAAGCCCTGCCCAACAACCCCTTACTCAGCCGGCTTGGCCGCCGCCGTCGCTGCCACGCTCGCGGCGCGCCGTGCCAACACCGCCTCACGGTGCGCGATGTACGCATTCGCCGCCAGGATGATGCCCGCACCAATCAGCGTCCAACGATCCACGCTCTCGTCAAACAGCAGCCACCCGCACAACGTCACCAGCGGCAGCTGCAGGAAGCTGATCGGGGTCAGGGCCGACACTTCGCCCAGGCGCAACGCGCGCGTCCACAGCAGCTGGCCGACCGTACCCATCACGCCGGTCGCCACCAGCCATACCCAGGCCAGCCCGGTGGGCCAGACCCAGACGAACATCGCCGGCACCAGCGACAACGGTACCCAGAACACGTAGGTGTACAGCACCACCGTGTCGGCGCTGTCCACGCGGGTCAGCTGCTTGATCTGGATGGCCACCAGCGAACTGAGCAGCGCCGCGGCCACCGCGATCAGGCTGCCCGCAGAGAAACCCGCAGTGCCCGGCCGGACGATCACCAGCACGCCGATGAAACCCACCACGACGGCAGCCCAGCGGCGCACGCGCACGGTTTCGCCCAGCCACAGCACGGCGGCAATGGTGACGAACAACGGCGTGGAATAGGACAGCGACACCGCCTGCGCCAGTGGCAGGTGGCCGAGGGCCCAGAACGCGCACAGCATCGAGCCCAGGCCGATCGCACTGCGTACGAAGTAGCGCGGCAGCTGCTGGGTCTTCAGCGGTGCGCGGCCCGGGCGCAGCAGCATCGGCAACAGCGCCAGCAGGCCGAAGGCGTTGCGGAAGAACGCCACTTCCTGCGTCGGCACGTAGCGGGTGGCGTAGCGGATGGCCACGGCCATCAAGCCGAAGGCCATCGTGCTGGCGAGCATCAGCAGCGCCGCCCGCGCCGGGGTGGCGAGCGGCGGCCGGGTGCTGGCGTTCACCACTGGGCGCCGAGCAGGCGCGGCTCCGGTTCAATCGGCACGCCGAACTTCTCAAGCACCGATGCGGAAATGCGCCGGGCCAGGGCCAGCAGCTCGGCGCCGCTGGCGTTGCCATGGTTGACCAGCACCAGGGCATGGCTGGGGGCCACGCCGGCGTCGCCGTCGCGGAAGCCCTTCCAGCCGCAGGATTCGATCATCCAGGCTGCCGAGACCTTGCGCTGGTCATCGCGTTCGGCCGGGAACACCGGCAGCTCGGGGAAGTGCTGCTGCAGCACCTCCACCTGTTCCAGTGGCAGCACCGGGTTCTTGAAGAAACTGCCGGCATTGCCGAGCACGTCCGGGTCGGGCAGCTTGCGGCGACGGATGGCGATGACCGCGTTGGCCACGTCCACGGCGCTGGGCAGCTCCACGCCCTGTGCCTGCAGTTCCTCGCGGATGCCGGCGTAATCCATGCGCAGGTCGTGCAGCAGCGGCAGCTTCAGTTCGATGGCGGTGATCAGGTAGCGGTCCGGCTGCTGCTTGAACACGCTGTCGCGGTAGGCAAAGCCGCATTGTTCGTTGTCCAGCCGCACCCAGGCCTGCTCCTGGCAGTCCCAGGCTTCCACGGTCTGGATGAACTCGCCGACCTGTGCGCCATAGGCGCCGATGTTCTGGATGGGCGCGGCACCGGCGGTGCCGGGGATCAGTGCGAGATTTTCCAGGCCGGACAGGCCCTCCTGCAGCGACCACATCACCAGGCCATGCCAGGACACGCCCGCACCGGCGCGGATCACCGCGTGGTCGGCACGGTGTTCCAGGAAGCTGATGTCGCGGTTGCCGAACACCAGCACCGTGCCCGGCAGGTCATCGGCGATCAGCACGTTGCTGCCGCTGCCCAGCACCAGCAGCGGGCCAGTGGCGACGCTGGGCAGGGCCAGCACGTCGGGCAGCAGGGTGGGGTCGTGCAGTTCCAGCAGCTGCGCCGCCTCGGCGCGCACGTGGAAGGTGTTCAACGCCTGCAGCGGGGCATTCGAGGTGAGGGTCCAGCGCAGCGGTGCGGCGGAGGTGTCGTGGCTGTCCATGGGCGCGCTCACAGCGGCGCCACCGCGCCACGGCTGGGCGCTTCGCGGCGGCGACGGATCGCTTCCACGCAATCGGACACCAGCGACGGGCCGCGGTAGATCAGGCCGCTGTAGCACTGCACCAGGGCGGCGCCGGCGGCCATCTTGGCCACCGCGTCGGCACCAGAGAGGATGCCGCCCACGCCGACCAGGGGCACCGACTCGGGCAGGCGCGCGCGCAGGCGACGCAGCACCAGGGTCGACTGGTCCAGCACCGGCGCACCGGACAGGCCGCCGGCCTCGCTGGCCAGCGGATCGCCGGCGATGCCACTGCGATCGATGGTGGTGTTGGTGGCGATCACGCCGTCCACCTGCAGTTCGCCCAGCACGCGGGCGGCGGCGTCGATGTCGCGCTCGCTCAGGTCCGGCGCCACCTTCACCAGCATCGGCACGCGGCGACCATGCTGCGCAGCCAGGGCTTCCTGACGGTCACGCAGCTGGCTGACCAGTTGGCGCAGCGCGGTCTCTTCCTGCAGTTCGCGCAGCCCGGCGGTATTGGGCGAGGAGATGTTGACGGTGATGTAGTCCGCCAACGGGTACACCTTGTCCAGGCAGGTGATGTAGTCATCGACCGCCTGCTCGTTGGGGGTGTCCTTGTTCTTGCCGATGTTGATGCCCAGCAGGCCGCGGCGGTTGCGCGCGCGCTCGACGTTGCGCACCAGCGCATCGACACCGGCATTGTTGAAGCCCATGCGGTTGATGATGGCCTGGTGTGCCGGCAGCCGGAACAGGCGCGGCTTGGGATTGCCGTCCTGCGGGCGCGGGGTGATGGTGCCGATCTCGACGAAGCCGAAGCCCAGCGCGAACAGTGCATCGATGTGCTCGCCGTTCTTGTCCAGGCCGGCGGCCAGGCCGACCGGATTGGGGAAGGTCAGCCCGAACACGGTGCTCGGCATCGGCGCGATGCGTGCGGCCAGCAGCGGCGTGGTGCCGGTGCGGTAGGCCAGGTCCAGTGCGGACAGGCCGAGGCCGTGGGCGCGCTCGGCGTCGAGCGAGAACAGGAAGGGGCGGGCAAGCGAATACATGCGTCGGTTCAGTCCAGCGTGCCGAGGAAGGCTCGGGTTCGATATTCAAAGGCGACCTGTCCATCCACCGCATGGGCGTTGAACAGGTCCTGCAGCGCGGCCAGCATCGGCGCATGGCGCGGGTGTCCCGGCTGCGGTGCGTAGGAAGAAGACAGCAGGCGCCCGCGCAGGGCGTCGAAGTCCAGGTGCTGCAGATTGGGCAGCTCGATCATCCCGCGCAGGCCAGGGCCGAACCAGGCCTGCATGGTGGCATCGTCCTGGTAGCGTTCGGCCACAGCGGTGTAATCGGTACCGTAGTCCAGCAGCAGCTGCTCGTAGCCGATGAGGAACGGGCTGGCATCGAGCAGGCGCGAGTTCCAGTAGACCAGCGCCATGCCACCGGGGCGCAGGATGCGCTGCCATTCGGCGCGCACGGCCACGGTGTCGAACCAGTGGAAGGCCTGGGCGGCACTGACCAGGTCGACGCTGGCATCGGCCAGCCCGGTCGCTTCGGCGCGGCCATCGACGGCGCTGAACTGCGGGTACTGCGGCGCCAGCCACTGTTCGGCAGCGGCGCGCATGGCGGCATTGGGTTCGACCGCGAGCACAGGATGGCCCGCGGCCAGGAAGGCACGACTGGAAATGCCGGTGCCGGCGCCGATGTCGGCAACCCGGGCAGAGGCGGGCACCGCCATCGGGCCGTGCAGCCAGTCCATCAGCGCAGCCGGGTAATCCGGGCGGTAGCGCACATAGTCGGCGACCCGGCTGCTGAAGCGTTCAGTGCTGTCTGACGCGCTCATGGCCGTCAGTTCGACATCGCGGCCAGCCAGGCCAGGCCGCCGAAGAACAGGACGATGACCAGCAGGCCCAGGCCCAGCATGATCACGTTCAACCAGCCCAGGATCAGGCCGGTGAGGGCCAGGCCGTCGCCTTCCAGCTCGGTGGGGCGGCGGCGGATCTCGCCGCGCGCCATGTGCCCGGTGATGATGGCGACGAGGCTGGCTACGAAAGGCAGCACGGTCCAGCTGGCGATGCCCAGCACCAGGCTGAGGACGGCCAGGGCACTTGTCTGTCGGGGTGCCACGCTCATGGGGGTCCTCCTTGGCAGTGCGCACATGATAGTGCCTGCGGGCCGCCAAGCCCATGGGCAGCAGCGCGGCGGCCTGGGTAGGCGTCGACCTTGGTCGACGAAGAGCGCCAACCAAGGTTGGCAGCTACCCGCGCGGAAAACTCAGCCCATCAGCACCTGGCCACCATCCACGTTGAGCACATGCCCGGTGATCCAGCGCGCCAGCGGCGAACACAGGAAGAGCGCGGCATCGGCGATCTCGCGCGGGTGGCCGAAGCGGCCGAACGGGATCCGGGCCAGGGTCGCGTGGTACAGGTCGGGATCTTTCACGCGGCGACGGTCCCACAGGCCGTCGGCAAACTCGATCGAGCCAGGCGCGATGGCGTTGACCCGGATGCGGTCCGCTGCCAGGGCCAGCGCCTGCGACGTGGTGTAGTGCGAGAGCGCGGCCTTGGCCGCCGCATAGGGGGCACCGCCGGGGCGCGGCTGCTGGGCGGCGATCGAGGACAGGTTGAGGATGCAGGCATCGGCCGAAGCCCGCAGCCAGGGCAGCGCGAGGCGCGAGGCACGCACGGCGGCCATCAGGTCGATCTGCAGGCTTGCCGCCCAGCCATCCTCGTCATCGGCCATGCCATAGCCGGTGGCGTTGTTGACCAGCACGTCAATGCCGCCGAGTGCGTCGGCGGCGGCCTGCAGCCAGCCGCCGATCTGGCCGGTGTCGGCCAGATCAGTGGTGAATACGTGCAGGGGCGTGCCGTGTGCCTGGGCATCGGCCTGCAGTGCCTGCAGCCCGGGCAGGCCGCGTGCGCAGACCGACACCGCTGCACCGGCGCCGGCAAATGCCAGCGCCAGTTCACGGCCGATTCCCTTGCTGCCGCCGGCGATGAGCACGCGGCGGCCGCTGAAGTCGAGGGTCGGAGCCCCTGCGGGGATCCGACCCTGGGCAGGGGTCAGATCCCCGCAGGGGATCCGACCTGCAGCCATGTCCGGCATATTCGCCATTACAGGTCGAACTTGATTCCCTGGGCCAGCGGCAGCGAGTCCGAATAGTTGATGGTGTTGGTCTGGCGGCGCATGTAGACCTTCCATGCATCCGAACCCGACTCGCGACCACCGCCGGTGTCCTTCTCGCCACCGAAGGCGCCACCGATCTCCGCACCGGACGTGCCGATGTTGATGTTGGCGATGCCACAGTCGCTGCCGGCAGCCGAGAGGAACTTCTCGGCGGTCTTCAGGTTCTGGGTGAAGATCGAGGACGACAGGCCCTGCGGCACGCCGTTCTGCATGTCGATGGCCTCATCGATGCTGTCGTACGGCATGACGTACAGGATCGGCGCGAAGGTTTCGTGCTGGACCACCGCGTCGCTGTTCTTCAGGCCCGACACGATGGCCGGCAGCACGAAGTTGCCGGCACGATCGATGCGGGTGCCACCGGTTTCGATGGTGCCGCCGGCGGCCTTGGCCTGGGCGATGGCATCAAGGAACTGCTGCACGGCGCCGTCACTGTTCAGCGGGCCCATCAGGTTGGCGGCATCGGTCGGGTCGCCGATCTTGCCTTCCACCTGCTTGTAGGCCTTGACCAGGGTGGCCAGCACGTCGGCGTAGATGGAGCGGTGCACGATCAGGCGGCGGGTGGTGGTGCAGCGCTGGCCGGCGGTGCCGACGGCGCCGAACACGATGCCCGGCACGGCCAGCTTCAGGTCGGCGGTCTCGTCCAGGATGATGGCGTTGTTGCCACCCAGTTCCAGCAGGCAGCGGCCCAGGCGGCGGGCGACCTTCTCATTGACCGTGCGGCCGACCTGGGTCGAGCCGGTGAAGCTGATCAGCGGCACGCGACGGTCGTCCACCATCTTCTCCGACAGGGCGGTGCCGGCGTCGTTGACCAGGAAGAAGATGTCCGGGAAGCCAGCTTCGCGCAGTGCGTCATTGCAGATGCGCATGGAGGCGATGGCGGTCAGCGGGGTCTTGTTGGACGGCTTCCAGATGCAGATGTCGCCGCAGATGGCGGCCAGGAAGGCGTTCCAGCTCCACACCGCGACCGGGAAGTTGAAGGCCGAGATGATGCCGACCAGGCCCAGCGGGTGGTACTGCTCGTACATGCGGTGGCCGGGGCGCTCCGAATGCATGGTGTAGCCGTACAGCATGCGGCTCTGGCCCACGGCGAAATCGGCGATGTCGATCATCTCCTGCACTTCGCCGTCGCCTTCGGGCTTGCTCTTGCCCATTTCCAGGGCAACCAGCGAACCCAGGGCGTCCTTGTGCTTGCGCAGCGCTTCGCCGCACAGGCGCACAGCTTCACCGCGGCGCGGGGCCGGGGTGGTGCGCCAGGTCTTGTAGGCCTCCTGCGCACGGGTAATGACCGTCTCGTACTCGGCCTCGGTGGTGGCGCGGACCTGCGCGATCGGCTCGCCGGTGGTCGGGTTGACCGGGGTGATCAGCTCACCGCCGGTGGCGCTGGACCATTCCCCGTTGCCCAGGTAGGTGCCAGCGTTGATCGCGTCCAGACCAAGGGACTTGAGCAGCTCGGAAGACATGCAGACTCCTGTGTTTCGTTACGTAGTTGGTGCCGCCGCGGGCAGGTGGGGGACGCGGCGGACTGAGCCGGCGATGGTAGCAGAGGGATGTGGCCGGGCTTGGTGCAGTGCGGGGTGGGGACGCCAAAGGCTTGACGGGCCTGCGTCACGATTTCAGAACGGGCCTGGCGAGGCGAAACTGATAAAAATCAGTGCCCTATGTCTCGCTTGCTGTGCGGATCGCGTCAAATGATTGCCAGATGGCGGCTATCTTTTGTGACGGAGTTCGGACACAATCGGGGCGAAGTCAATCAAACCGCAATCAAATGTGTGCACCGGCTGGGGAGATCGGTGCTGCTGGGGATCATGTCCGGATCCGCGGAATCGTCTGAGGAGATGTTTTGTGCTACATGGATCCGTAGAAGGCCTTTCCAGCCACCCCAGCCGGGCGCGCCGCCGCGTAGAGGCCCGCGCTGCACTTGAACTGGCATTGCGCCTGGGCGACCTTGCAGTCGTCCCGCTCACCGCCGTTCTCTCTCATCTCATGTTTTATGGTTCGGCCGTGCCGGACCCGTCCCAGCGTGTCGTATTCGGCGCGCTGCTGCTGAGTGCGATGGTCTGCTTCATGATCGCGCCCGTGTACCGCAACTGGCGCGCACGCGGCCTGATCACCGATCTGTGGGTGCTGTTCCTGGCCTGGTCCGCGTCCTTCGCACTGTTCTCGGTCTATGCGGTGCTTGTCGACATGGCCGGTTCCGTGCCTACGCGCTGGCTGCTCGGCTGGTTCGGTGCGGGACTGATGCTGATGATCGGCACGCGCGTGGCGCTGCGGGTGCAGTTGCATCGACTGCGTTCGCGCGGCCTGGATCGCGAGCGCGTGCTGCTGGTCGGCCTGCGCTCTTCCGGGCTGAAGCTGCACCGCCTGCTGCGCGGCAAGCCCGAGCTGGGCAAGGAAGTGATCGGCTACTTCTCCGCCAAGGGCGATCTGGCGGTCCGTCGCGGTGGCGACGCGCCCCGTTGCCTGGGTGCGCTGGGTGACCTGCCGCGTTACATGGACCAGCATCGCGGTGAATTCGACCAATTGTGGGTGTCGATGACCCCGGGCGACGCCGGTGACATGAAGGCGATGCTGAAGCAGATCGAGCGCTTCCCGGTGCCGGTGCGGCTCATTCCCGACACCACCGGCTGGGGCACGCTGAATCCGGGCGTGCACCAGGTCGGCAACGTGCCGATGATCGGTGTGCGTCAGGGGTTGTCGGACCACAATTTCCGCCTGGCCAAGCGCGTGGAGGACATTCTCGTCGCCGGGCTGGCAGTGATTGCACTGGCGCCGGTGTTTGCGGTGCTGGCGATCGGTGTGAAGCTGAGCTCGCCTGGTCCGGTGCTGTTCCGCCAGCGCCGCCATGGCCTGGGCGGCAAGGAATTCTCGATGCTGAAGTTCCGCTCGATGCGGGTTCATGCGGAAGGTTCCTCGGACAAGATCACCCAGGCCACCCGCAACGATCCGCGTGTCACCCGCTTTGGCGCCTTCCTGCGCCGCAGCAGCCTGGATGAGCTGCCGCAGTTCTTCAATGTGCTGGGTGGCAGCATGTCGGTGGTGGGGCCGCGGCCGCACGCCGTGCAGCACAACAACCATTACGAGCGCCTGATCGACCGTTACATGCACCGCCACTACGTGAAGCCAGGCATCACCGGCTGGGCGCAGGTGCACGGGCTGCGCGGGGAGACCCCCGAACTGCGCTCGATGAAGAAGCGCGTGCAGTACGACATCGATTACATCCGCCGCTGGAGTCCGACCCTGGATGTGCGCATCATTGTGATGACGGCCTTCAAGGTGCTGGGCCAGAAATCGGCATACTAGGCACTGAGGCTGTTGCCGGCGACGCGCCGGCCGCGCCCGCGTGGAAGCGCCCGGTCTGCAGCAGCGGCCGGGCGCTGCGTTTCATGTACCGAAGAACTGATGGAAGCCGTTGTCCGTGTTCAAGAATATTCTGGTTGTGTGTGTCGGCAACATCTGCCGTAGTCCGTCGGCTGAAGTGATGCTGCGTGAGGCAGTGCAGGGCAAGGGCATCACGGTGTCCTCGGCCGGCCTGGGGGCCCTGGTCAACCATGGCGTGGATGCGACCGCACAGGCGCTGTTGACCGAACATGGCCTGGATGGCAGCAGCCATCGTGCGCGGCAGATCGACCGCAGCATCCTGGGGGCCTCGGATCTGGTGCTGGTGATGGAGCGCAAGCATGTCCATCGCATCATCGAGATCGCGCCGGAGGCGTCGGGCAAGACCTTCCTGCTGGGCAAGTGGCAGTCCGACCGCGAGATTCCCGATCCCTATCGCCAGCAAAGGGCGGCATTCGAACACGTCTACACGCTGATGGATGAAGGCGTGAAGAGCTGGGTCCGCTACCTTTGAGTGCCCGCGCCTGCTGAAGGCGCGCTGCAGGCAGAAAGCCGGGAGCCGTCAGGCCCCCGGCTTTTTTCATTCGCCGACGTTGCGCAGGTTGTCGTAGAAGAAGCGCTCGTCGCGGTCACCGGTCATGCCGTACAGGCCGTACTTGCGGCCGAGCATGGCGCCACCGTCGCGGATCAGCGGGTTCCAGTTGAAGGCTGCACGGCCGCGCGTGGAGCGTGGCAGGAAGCCGTCGAGCGGAATGCTGAAGTAGATGCCCTTGTCGAAGCTGCCTTCGCCGAAGTCGCGTGCCGAGACATTGGTCTTGGTCGCATAGGCGCCCATGGTTACGCCGTTGTCGAACACGCGGGCCAGGTCCAGGGTGGCACCCTTGTCGCCGGCCAGGTACTGGCCGACCGACAGCGAGCCGATGACGCGCTGCTGGGCGTCGAACGCATAGTAGAACGTGGCATGGCCGGTGGTGATGCGATAGTCGCGCAGGCCAAAGTGCTGGTCGTAGTCGCGCTGCTGCACCCGGTTGAGGTTGGCGCCCACAGCCCAGCGCTCGCCGCTGGGGCGATACAGCAGTTCGCCGCCGACGCCGGCATACATCCACTCCAGGTAACCGGCGTAGGCAATGCCATACAGGTCCGGCGCCAGTCGCCCGGCTATATTGGCCTGCAGGTTGGGCAGCATCACGTCGGAGGTGGTCAGGTACTGGCGGATGTCGGTGCGCACGCGCGGCAGGCGGCTGGGCGCGTTGTACCTGAACTTGTGGTAGTTGTTGGTGATATCGGCGCTGACGGTGCCGGTCAGCCAGATGTTGTCGCGCAGGAACAGGCTGCCCGTGTAGTTGGCTGCGACCTGGTACAGGATGAAGCCATCGGGGCCGCCCAGGTTCTGCCGGTAGCCGACGTTGAAACCGCCGCCGAAGGGGCTGCGCTTGGGCTTGTACAGCGTCTCCCGCGCGCGCGCGTCGGGTGCCTGCAGTTCCGTGCTCCGGCGCAGGACGTCTTCGCTGACCGTGCCATCCAGGTAGCCGGCGAATGCTTCGCGGTTGATCGACAGATCGGCGATCGGCATGCCCACGCGGGTGGTGCGCAGGGTGAACCAGTCGTAGTCATCGCCGGTCGCATTGGCAAGGATGCGCGTGGCGCGCCCCAGGCCCTTGGCGGCATGCAGGTAGCGGGTCTGGTACCCGTCGATGTACAGCTCGTCGCCGCGGCGCGAAATACGCTCGACACGGAAGCCGGCATTGCGCTGCAGTTCGGCGGTGACCGCTGCCCAGTCGGTGCTGGTGGCGGTTGCGGCACCGGCACCGGAGACGTCGCTGCTGGCGACGGCTGCGCGCTGGTCGGCGATGGCGGCCGCGGGCAGCAGCCGCTGCGGCGGCGGGTCGAACGGCTTCGGTGCTGCAGGCGTGTTGCCCGGGTTGCCGCGCAGGGTGAGCGAGAACATCGCCGCGTCACCACGCTCCCAGGCGGCGGTCAGCTCGACATTCCGGTTCGGGACATAGACCAGGCCCACGTTGATGGGCGTGCGCTGGCGCAGGTTGTTGTCGCGCGGTTCGCGGCGATAGTCGTTGCCGTCGTACTCGACCTTCAGCAGCAGCTCGTCCATCGGCGTCTGGTAGGTAATGCCACCGAAAATGCCGACCGGGCCCTTGAACATGTTGCTGAGGCCGAACTTGCCGGCTTCGGTCGTGCTGCTGATGGCGCCGCGTCGCCGGTTCTTGAACCGGTCATCAATCAGGCCCAGCGGATTGGAGAAGTCTCCCCGGTTGCCGATGTAGCCGGTGGCCAGGCCGATCGATGCGTCGATGGGGCCAAAATTCTTGTTGGCGACCAGATATTCGCTCGAGAAGAAGCCGGTGCCGCCGAAGTCGCGCACGCCGAAGGCCACTTCCGGCAGCATGCGCGACTCTTCCCACAGCCGCAGCTTGAAGTCGATCGACTTGTCCTTGTAGTGCTGGTTGCCGGCATAGCTGCGCCCGTAATACAGGTTGTTGACGTTGATGTAGCGGAAGGAGGCTTCCAGCCACGGGAACGGCTGCAATGTCAGGTTATAGCGCGCGTACGGAGCGTTGTAGGACGCTGTGAAGCTCAGGTCGCCATCGTCGGCCATCCGCGCGGTCGGCGTCTGCAGCAGGCCGATGCCGCCCCACTCGTTGGCAGTGGGCGGCGGCGCTTCCTGGGCATGCAGTGCACAGGACAGCGACAGGGCGAGCGCGCTCAGCGCGAAACGGGCGGGGCGCGCCAGGCGCGCGCGCGTGCAGGGCTGGGTCATCACGGGCTGACAGGCTGGGTGGCGATGAACGCGGCGAAGTCGCTGTTGAACAGCGGATCGAGGCGCTTGAGGAGCGGGGCGCGCAGCGGCACGAACAGCGTGCCGCCGGCAGCAATGGCCTGGGGATCGGCGCGATTCCACAGGGCGATACCCAGCTGCTGGACCCGCCCGTCGGGCTGGATCACGAAGATGTCATTGCGGTCGGCGAGTGCGCTGGGCCGGCAGTCACGCAGGTAGTCGCGTGCATCGCGCTGCGGGACGTGGGGCAGGACGCAGGCTTGCCCGACCGCGCCCATCACGGTGATCGTGCGCGGCTGCTGCGGGAAGCGCAGCGTATCGCCGTTGGCGAGCACCGGATTGTTCGCGGGCTGGACCTGGATCAGGCGCGCGGAACTGGCGATGGGCATGCGCCCGGTGGCCGGATGTGCGTCGAGCCACGCCTGCAACGTCTGCGCCAAGGCCGAAAGCTGTGTGTCGCTGGCCTCTGCCAGCTGCCCGGCACCGTACTGCAGGCCGGCGCGAAGACGCACCTGGTCTTCCATGGCCTGCGGGCGCTCGAAGCTGGTGCCCAGCAGGTAGGCGTCAGCGCTTGGGCGGGCCAGCAGCAGGGCGTCGGCGAGGCGCGCGTTGGCCGGCAGCTCACGCGTGCCAGCCGCCGCGGCCGCGCCTTCGATGCGCACCTCGGTCGCCTGGGCGGCGCTGGCTGCAAACAACGCGGCGATGATCACCGGGCCGGAAAGTCGAAACGTCATGGCTCAGTCCTTGGCCGGGCGATAGGGTTTGAGCTGGGTCAGCTCCGCCACACGGCCGGGCGCCAGATGCTGGCGGCTCTTCCAGATGAAGCCGGTGGCCGGATCGGCCCAGTAGACGTTGCGGCCGTGCATGCCGCCCTGCAGTTGTTCGTCGTAACGCTGCAGGGTGCGGCGCGTGCCGAGGATGTTCACCTCCTCCAGTGCGCCACGGCTCAGGGTGCCGGTCACGGCCACGTCGACCTGGTACGCAGGAACCCAGTCATAGCGACGCTGTACCTTCACCGGCGTGGTCACGCTGCGCAGGTCGTCGAACGGCGAGGGGCCGTCGATGCGCGCGTGCCACTGCTGCCCCAGCCCGCTGCCTCCCAGCAGCAGGCCGTGGCGGTCCAGCTCGAACACGGCGTGCGCGCCGGCGTACCACTGCTGGCGGCCACCATCGACGTAGCCCAGCACGGCGACGGCCACGATGTCAGGTGTGTCCACCTGCAGCTGCGGGAAGCGGTTGCTGGCCACGCCCTCGGCGGTGGCCTGGGCCGGGCGATGGGTGATCAGCCGGAAGGTTTCTGCCGTGGACCGGCTGCCGGTGGTGCAGCCGGTGAACAGCAGGGCGGCGACGACGGCGGGAAGCAGCGCGGCAAGCGCGCGGTGTGCCGGCCGCTGGCTGGCCGCGTCCATGCGCGCCATATCAGTTGTCCCTGACTTCGGTTCCGGTACGCGCTGCGTTGTACAGGATGCTGGTGAACGGCAGCAGCTGGTTCACGAAGCGGTTCCAGCGGCTGACGCCGGCGGCGCCGACGAACACCACGTCGCCCGGCTGCAGGTGGAACTGGCTGCCGGCGGCGAATGCGGTGGGCGAGCGCGCCTCCAGCTGGTAGACCATGGACGGCTCCTGCAGCAGGTCGGTGCTGCCGCGGATGACGTACACGGCGTTGCCGTTGGCGGTCTGCTGCAGGAGGCCGCGTGCACGGCCCAGTGCCTGGTTCAGCGAGACGTCGCCGGTGCGGAAGCTGTAGGCGCCCGGCAGGTTCACCTCGCCCACCACGAAGATCTCCTTGCGATCCAGGTAGGGCACGAAGATGGAGTCGCCATCCTTGAGGAACAGCTGGCGGCCGCCGAACTGACGGGCCAGGGATTCCAGGTTGATGGTGTAGGTGGTGCCGTCACGGCTGAGCTGGATGCCCGACAGGTCTGCCTGGGCACTGTTCAGTCCCGCCTGGCTGATGGCGTCGGCAAGGGTCAGTGGCGAGGTGCCCAGTGCGATGGGCGAGGATCGCTCGGCAGCGCCGGTCACCCAGACGCGCTGGCTGCCGTAGGTCAGGACAGACACATCCACCTGCGGCGATTCCACGTACTGGGCCAGGCGGCGGCTGATCTCTTCGCGGATTTCCACCGGCGACTTGCCCGAGGCCTTGATCTTGCCGATATAGGGGTAGAACAACGTGCCATCGCTCTGCACCAGGCGACCGGCGAGGGCGCCTGCCTGCTGCGAGCCTGCCGGCACGGTCAGCTCCGGGTGATCCCAGACGGTGACATAGAGAATGTCGCCGATGCCGACCTTGTAGGGTTCCGGCTGGTAGTCGAACAGTGCGTTCGGCAGCGATTTCTGCGCCCGCGCGGCATTCTCCTGGGCGATCAGCTTCGGAGTGATGGTGACGATTTCCAGCTGCCCGTCACCGCTGTGGCGGTCAATGGCAACGTCGCCACGGCGCAGGTGCTGGCCCGGTGCAAGCGCGCAGCCGGACAGTGCCAGTGCGGTGAGTGCAGCGGCAAGAAGACGATGGGTGGTGTTGTTCATGAGAATGGGATTCTGGCAGGCATAAAAAACCCCCGCCGGGTCGCGCCCGGCGAGGGCCTGTGTGGTACGCAGTGCGCCGATCAGCCGCCGGTGCCGCCCGTACCACCCGTGCCACCGGTACCGCCGGTGCCACCCGTGCCGCCGGTGCCGGGGCCGCCCGGGCCCGGGCCACCCGGATCGGTGCCGCCGCCGCCATCGTTGCTGCCGCTGGTGCTGTCGCCACCAACGCTGTAAGCCACGGCAGCCGCAGCAACAGCAATCACGGTGGTACCAACCACTGCAGCAGTCGAGACGCCCGCAGCTTCTGCGCCGGCGACTTCAGCGGCGGCTGCTTCCGAGGAGGTTTCTGCGCCGGTGGTAGCCTGCGCTTCCTGCGCGAAACTCATCATCGGGGAGGCGGAAAAGGCCGCCAGTGCCACAACTGCGATCGTCTTCTTGAACATGGGGAGGCCTGCTCCGTCAGGGAAAATTCCACCTGTATGTTCGGTGGATGAACCTTGGCTGTCAAGGTTTAGGGCACGCCATCTCATTGATGGCGTTTGATTGGCGACGAATAACTGCGCAGGTCGTCACGTTCCAGCGCCCGCTCGCGCCCGGACAGCGCCTTCGCGGTGGCCTTCACCATGTCATGCGTATGCAGGTCAGCCATCAGTATCGGCACGGTCGCGCCAGCGACAATGGCCAGCAGCGCAGCGTGCATGCGCGCGGCGACTGCGCCCGCCGGCACCCGAATGCCACGCAGCACCCAGGCGGACGCGGTCATGCCCAGGCCGAGTCCGACGATGATCTCCGACAGCGAATGCGCCCCAAGCGGAACTCTGGACCAGGCGATCGCCACGGCGAGTGCGGCACCCGCGATGGCCCAGGCCCATGGGCGCGGGCTGCGGCCGCTGGCCAGCAGCCAGAACACCGCTGGATAGAGCGTGCTGGACATCGCGGCATGGCCGGAAATGCCGGTGAAATCCAGCGACTCCACGCCCAGCCCCCAGCCCATGAAGGCGATCTTGCTGGCCAGCGTGGCGCTGGCCACCACCGCGATGGCCACTGCCCAGCGCCACAGCAGGCGGCGATGCGTGGACGGGACGAACAGTGCCAGGACGAAGGCAAGGGGAAGCAGGGCGCGACTGTCGCCGATGGCGGACAGGCTCTCCCAGAGGATCATCATGTGGCGGCGGTGCGGGGGCGGGGTGGGGCGGACAGGATAGCGGCGTTGGCTGTTTCGGCGGCTGCCCGTGGCTTGGTCCATTCAGCAAGAAGCGGTATCCTTGCGTGCTGCCAATGGCCCCGTAGCTCAGCTGGATAGAGCGTCCCCCTCCTAAGGGGAAGGTCGCCCGTTCGAATCGGGCCGGGGTCACCAGAATCAATGAGTTGCGTCATTTTCTTCGGGGTGGGCAGCTCTGTTTTGCTGTGAATAGGCCGATTTCTGGCACAGTTGGCACAGTTCAAGAGAGCTGCGCTGATCATGGAAGAACCTGAGAGCTTGGACCTCTACTGCTGCTTGTCGTCTCTCCGTGTGGGAGACCAGGCGTTCGACTTGGGCCATGGGTTGTCGATCAGCCCGAGTTACACCCACGTCATGTCTAGCTCAATGGTTGCCCTTGAACGACCTTCAGCACCGGGTCGGCATCATCCTGGTCCTTGGGTTGCGACCGGGAGCGGCTTCGCTTTCGATTCCGAGGCAGTTCTTTTTATCCCCGCCGGCTACAGGCGTACGAAATCTGACTCCGGAGCCATCGCACGCTACATTGCGGGGCTGCTGCGACTGTGGGTCGATCCTCGGATTCGTTGGACTCTGGTGTCCCACATTCATCCTCACAAGATTGAATGGGCGCCTGAGAAGGAGAGGGTGCACGTTGCTTCTGCTGTCGAGGTGCAGCCTTGGTACTTCGAACTCCATCCGGCGACTGAAAGGGATGCTCTGAAAGATTTGGAGTGGATTCGAGATCATTGGGAGGCCGCAATCGATCTGACTGAATCGAGTGCATCATTCAGCTTAGCGCTGGACGCAATTTCCAATGTTCAATTGATTCACAGCACTGCCCTCGGACTTGTCTCTGTGTGGGGCGCACTTGAAGCTCTCTTCACTGGGGCAAATAGCGAGCTCAGGTTTCGCGTATCAGTGATGATCGCTGCATACCTGAAACCGCCCGGGCCCGAGAGAATCGCCCAGCATAAGCGAGTCATGAAGCTCTATGACGCGAGGTCCGCCGCAGCCCACGGGTCTCCAAAGCATTCCTCGGAGGACTTGCTGGCATCTCTTGAGCTGCTGCGCAAAGTCATCATAAGGATGATCGAATCCAGGCGTGTACCGACCAAGGAAGAGCTCGAAAGCCTTCTGTTTGGTGCATAGGACCAGTCAGTACATGAGCTTTGAGATGGCGCCTGCAGGTGCTCACCCACGCCTGCCAGTTCCGAATCCTTCTTGAACCGGTCCCACACGGTGGCCTTGTCTACCGTGACGATAACCAGAAGATGAGGCGTAGTGGCTGGTAGCCGACTGCTGGCCAGGCCGCTGCAGAACGGTCAAGGGTCGTGAAGGATCCTGGACCGATGTAACGCAGTGTCCCCGCTCGCGCGGGGACGTGTATGGCTGAGGTGCGAACTACTGGCAGACGTACTCTTCGGAGCTGTCGTAGAACCTGTCGTAGAAGTCATCAGGCATGTGGCCGGAGCCGAAGTACACGAGTTCTCTACGGTAGAGGTGGCTTACGCCATAGACACCTGGCGAGCTACAGCTCGCCGGCATTGCACCTTCGTAGGTTTGACCATTGAAGGTGTGGTGTTTCTCCTCGCAGGAGTAGCCACCACCAACGCCTTGGGGGTCCGTCCTGCAGGTGCCGCCGTAGCCCTTCATTTCTTGGAAGCCGGTGTAAGCGTCAGTTGGGCACGAGCCAAAGCCTTCCGGACCCCAATCGCCATACGTGTAGACGCCGCTGGGGCCATCCACCCCTCCTTGGCAAAAGTTTGTATAGGCCACCGGATAAGGCTGGATGGTTTCCGAGTCAACCCACAGAACGCGTCCCGTTGGCACCCACTGACCTGCTACGGCGCTCTGGGCGAAGCCAACCGACAACAGAGCGAGTGATACGCTCAGCACGAAGCGACGCGGCGTGGGGCGGGCAGTCCTGCAATCATTTTGCATTGAATTCACTTCCATCTCTCCATGAGTAAGGTAGTGCTGCACTGCTCCCGCACAGTCGCAATCTCCCCCTGAAGGGCGCAATCGGAGAGTCACCCAGAAGGCTGTAGGGAAAGCCCTAAAGGGACGAGCGATGTGACACACGTCGAAAAGCGATTTGCTCAGGGCTCTTTGACCGACCCGGGAGCAGCAGCAGGCCGGGCGGTTGGAAGAAGCAGCGGCAAGGTCGCCCGTTCGAATCGGGCCGGGGTCACCACGCTTCCGGCGTGGCTCACGCACATCGCGCCGCCGGTCCCCGCATTCATCCGCATCCCATTGCCGGAAATGCGCATCACCCTGCAGAACGGGAACCCTGTTTGCGCTTACGGTGACCCTGCAGCACAGGTTGGCCGTCTTTTCCACGGCAGTAGCCTGCCCGCATTCCTGTCGGCTGGAGTATCCCGTGGACCTGTTGCTCGCCATCGGTGAGGTAGCGCTGGTGTTCGCCTGCCTGCTCGGCCTGGTGCATGTCGCAGACCGGGTCTGGCGCCGCCGGAAGCGCTGAAGGCGGCAGGGCAGGGCTGTCTTCCGGCGGAAATGAATTCGCGCTATCGTCCGAAAATCGTGATGAACATCACACTTGGGGTGTGCCCATGCAAGCACGTCGTTTTCGGTATGCGTACAGGAAAGTCCGCGAGTGGCATGTAGGGGCGGTGCGGGCCGGTTGGCTGGCCCTGCGCTACGGCTTGACCGGTGACACCGGGCGCTTCAATTCGCACGGGGGCTGGCGGGTCAGCCGTCTGCGGGTGGACCGCGAGCGCGACGAAGCGAGCTGAGCGCTCACGTCGCGGCTGCGCTGCATGCACGTGCATTGCACGAGCGCTGCAGCAGGGTGGATGCACATTCCCCACTCTGGATGCGTGCAATGAATACCCCAGGCACTCCCAAGCCCAGCTTTCGCCAGCGGCACGGTCTGTGGATCGTGGCGGGGGTCGCGGCGGTCATCGCCCTGATCCTGGTCACCCAGTACTGGTAACGCTTGGCCGGCCTTTGTAGAGTCGGGCATGCTCGACCCTGCAGGGCCAGATTCCAGCGGAGCGCATGATGCCCTTGCCCGATGTGCTTGCTACGGTGGCCGGTGAGCTGATCCTGGTGCCGGTCACCCTGTTGCCGATCATCAATCCGCTCAGCACGGCGTCGATCTTCGTGTCGACCGTGGGCGGCCGACGGCAGGTGGCCAAGCGCCTGGCCCGTCAGATTGCCTTCAACAGTTTCATCGTGATCGTGGTGGCGATGCTGGTCGGCACTTACGTGCTGTCGCTGTTCGGCATCTCGCTGCCAGTGGTGCGCATCGGTGGCGGCCTGCTGGTGGCGGCCGCGGGGTGGCGCATGCTGGGGGCGCGCGTGGACGATCCGCCCAGCGCGGCGGAGGAGCAGGCCTCGGCGATGGCCGACCCCGAGCTGCAGCGCAAGAGCTTCTTTCCACTCACGTTCCCGCTCACCACCGGGCCGGGCACGATTGCCGCCTGTATCACCCTGGGCACCCATGTCGAATCAGTGACGCCGCTGCACCTGCTGTCGGGCGTGGTTGTTGCCGTGGGCGGGGCACTGCTGGTGGTGTCGGTGATCTACCTGATCCTGCGCAATTCGATCGTGCTGGTTGCCCGGCTGGGGCCGACCGGTGCGGTGGTCATGCAGCAGCTGGTAGCGTTCGTGCTGCTGTGCATCGGCATCCAGCTGATGTGGACCGGCTGGGTGGACCTGAACCAGCAGACCTTCGGGGGATGATCCCGGGCCTGGCTGCGTGGATGCTTCAGCTCTGTTGCAGCAATTCCACCAGCTGGCGCAGCCGGTAAGGCTTGGGCAGGAACTCCACCTGATCGGGCAGCGGCGGCAGCTGCGAGCGTGCATAGCCGGACGACAGGATCATCCGCGCGTGCGGCTGGTCGCGCGCCACGTGTTCGCTCAGCTCGATGCCGGACATGCCATTGGGCATGCTGACGTCGCTGAACACCACGTCGAAGCGCTCCCCGCCCTGCATCAGGGCGACGGCTTCGTGGCCGTCGGACGTGGTTGCCACATCGATGCCGAAATCGCGCAGCGCCAAGCCGATCATCTCGCGCAGATCGGACTGGTCCTCCACCATCAATACGCGGAGCGTGTCATCAGTCATGGGCAGGGTCCTCCATTGCGGGTAGCAGCAGGCTGACCGTGGTGCCGACACCGGGCGTGGTGGACACATCAACGAAGCCGCCGCTCTGGGTAGTAAAACCGAACACCTGGCTCAGGCCCAGACCGCTGCCCTTGCCGATGTCCTTGGTCGTAAAGAAGGGCTCGGTGGCCCGTTCAGCGATGTCCGGGGCCATGCCATGGCCCTCGTCGCAGACGCTTAGTGTCACATATCGACGCTGCAGCGCGGTGTCCGCGTCCGGATCCAGGCGGTGCTCCAGCGCGGTGGCCACCAGGACGCGGCCACCGTCCAGGGTGGCGTCGGCGGCATTGGCCACCAGGTTGGCAAGCGCGGTCTGCAGCTGCAGCGGGTCGGTGCTGAGCAGGGGGAGGCCCGGGGCCAGCTCGGCTTCCACGGTTACGCCGGGTGGGCAGGCGCTGCGCAGGCCGGGCAGCCATTGCCTGATCTGCTGGTTGATGTCCAGCGGCTCGCGGATCAGGGTCTGGCCGGTGCTGAAGGCCAGCAGCTGCCGGGTCAGCAGCGAGCCACGGTCGGTCGCGGCCTGTGCGGTGGCCAGCAGCTCGGCGGCGCGGGCATCGCTGCCAAGCCGCAGCGACAGCAGGTCCAGTGCGTTGCCAACCGTGGTCAGCAGGTTGTTGAACTCGTGGGAGAGGCCGCGGCTGAGCCGGCCCACGGTCTCGAACTGCTGGGTCTGGCGCAGGGCCCGCTGGGCATCGCGCAGCAGGCGCTGGGCCTGCCAGTGCTCGGTGATGTCGCGGGTGATCTTGACGAAGCCGAGCAGCTCGCCGTTCTCGCGCACCGCTTCAATGACGATGCTGGCCCTGAACGATGAGCCGTCGCGGCGCACCCGCCAGCCCTCGCTGGCCACATGGCCGTTCTGTGCGGCCAGGTGCAGCAGCCGCTGCGGTTCGCCTGCATCGCGTTCATCGGCCAGGTAGAAGCGGCTGAAGTGGGTGCCGATGACTTCGTCGGCACGGTAGCCCTTGATCCGTTCGGCGCCCGGGTTCCAGCTGCAGACGATGCCCTGGGGGTCAAGCAGGTACAGGGCATGGTCACGAACGCTGTCGATCAGCAATCGCAGTTGGCGGGACGTGTCCGTCAGCACGGAAGGCGTAGAAGCAAGAGCGTCCACGTAGAAATCAGTTATACCCCTGTAAGGGATGCGACCGTAGGCAGGCAAGCGTGAAGGATTTGTGCACGCGGTGCGTGTGCCATTGGTCGTATGCGGCTGAATGCGACAGGGAGTAACATCATCGACCTTTCGTGCTCTGGAACCGACCCGCATGCGTCCTGGTGCAACAACGCGTGACCGCTGGATCTGGGTGGCTGCCGCCGTGCTGCTGGCTGCGACCATCGGAATGGAGCTGGTGGTTCCGCTGGGCTATGCGGTGTGGCTGCTGTACTTCATGGCTATTGGCGTCACCGTGTTCCAGCGCAGTGCGCGGGCACCGTTCGTGGTGGCGGTGATCGCCTGCGGCCTGTTGGCCATCGGCTACAACGTCGCCCCGGCCAGCACCAACTCCTCGTTCTCGTTCGTCAACCGCACCATTGGCGGCGTCGGTTTCCTGATGATCGCGCTTATCGTCTCGCGCGCCATTACCGCGCGGCGCGAGGCCATGCGGGCGCTGTGGCTGCAGGAAGCGGAAAACGCCGTGTCGATGAGCCTGCGCGGCGACCTGGGCCCGGAGCAGATTGCCGATGCGGCGATGACCAGCCTGGCCGGCCAGCTGCAGGCCGACGTGGGCGTGATGTATCGCATCGAGGGTGGCCGGCTGCAGTTGACCGGCGGCGTCTCGCTGCCCAGCGGGCTGCCGTCCTCGGTCACGTTGCAGGACGGCCTGCTTGGCCAGACCGCACGCGACCAGCAGATCCGCCACGTGCAGGGCGACGACCAGCATGCGTTGCAGCTGCAATCCAGCCTGGGCCAGGTAACGGTGCGCGAGCGCATCCTGGCGCCGATCAGCAGCGACGGCACAGTGGTGGGCGTGGTCGAGCTGGGCCGTTCGCAGGCAGCGGGCCAGCGCACCCTGGATGCGGAGCTGCTGGAACGTTGTGGCGACACGCTCGGCATGGCGTTGCGCGCCTCGTTGCTGCGCGCGCAGCTGGTCGTGCTGCTGGAAGAATCGCAGCGGCAGGGAGAGGAACTGCAGGCGCAGCAGGAAGAGCTGCGGGTGGCCAATGAGGAGCTGGAAGAGCAGAGCCGCAGCCTGATGCAGTCGCAGGGCCACCTGGAGCAACAGCAGGCCGAACTGGAACAGAGCAACGTGCAGCTGGAAGAGCGCACCCACGAGCTGGAGGCGCAGAAGCAGGCGCTGCTGGTGGCGCAGGGCCAGCTGGTACGCAACAGCAACGAGCTGGCCGCGACCTCGCGCTACAAGTCCGAGTTCCTGGCCAACATGTCGCACGAGCTGCGCACGCCGCTGAACAGCTCGCTGATCCTGGCCAAGCTGCTGGCCGACAACAAGGACGGCACGCTGACCGAGGAACAGGTCAAGTACGCCCGCGCGATCCTGTCGTCCAACAACGACCTGCTGGCGCTGATCAACGACATCCTCGACCTGTCGCGTATCGAAGCCGGCCATGTCGAACTGGCCGACGAAGTGGTGGTGGTCGACAGCGTGCTGCAGCGCCTGCGCGAGACGTTCGAGCCGATGGCGCGGCAGAAGGGCCTGGCCCTGCAGATCGAAGCCGATGCGTTGGCGCCCACGCAGCTGGTGGCCGACAACCAGCGCATGCAGCAGATCCTGAAGAACCTGCTGGCCAACGCGCTGAAGTTCACCGAACACGGCAAGGTCAGCCTGCATGTGCGCGCCGCCGGCAATGGACGCATCCGCTTTGAAGTCTGTGATTCGGGTATCGGCATCGCCCGTGACCAGCTGCAGGTGATCTTCGAAGCGTTCCGCCAGGCCGACGGCAGCACCCGCCGCCGCTACGGTGGCACCGGGCTGGGCCTGTCGATCTCGCGCGACCTGGCCGTGCGCATGGGGGGCGACATCCAGGTGGACAGCGAGCCGGGCCGCGGCAGCTGCTTCATCCTGGAACTGCCGCTGCAGGGCGCGCCGGCCAGCGAAGTGCCGGCAGAGCAGGGCGAGAGGGCGCCGGTGCTGATGGCGTCGGTGCAGAACGTGGCCGCTGCCGCGCCTCTGGCCATGGCCGCCGCACCGGCGATGGCCAGCGCCAGCGGCAGCGTCGCCGATGATCGCAGCCGTCGCCAGCGTGCCGGACGGCTGATCCTGGCGGTGGAAGACGATGCCAGCTTCGCCGAGGCGCTGGTGTCGCTGGCGCACGAACTTGATTTCGACTGCGTGGTGGCAACGACGGCGGAAGAGGCGTTGACGCTGGCCAGCGAACTGCGCCCGAACGGCATCCTGCTGGATATCGGCCTGCCGGACGTATCCGGCTTGAGCGTGCTCGAACGCCTCAAGCGCAACCCGGAAACCCGCCATATTCCGGTGCATGTGGTATCGGCCATGGACCGCAGCCAGGTCGCACGCGAGCTCGGCGCGATTGGTTATGCGGTGAAGCCGGCGACCCGCGAGCGGCTGGCCGCAGCCATCGAGCAGCTGGAACAGACCAGCCAGCGCGACGTGCGCCGCCTGCTGATCGTCGAGGATGACAGCGACCTGCGCCGCAACCTGGAGCTGCTGCTGGGCCGCGACCAGCTGCAGATCGTCGCGGTAGGTACCCTGGCCGCCGCAGTGGAGCAGCTGAGCACGGTCACGTTCGACTGCATGGTGATGGACCTGTCGCTGCCCGATGGCAGCGGTTACGACCTGCTGGAACACATGGCCGGCAATGATGAGGTCGGCTTCCCGCCGGTGATCGTCTACACCGGCCGCGCGCTCAGCCGCGAGGAAGAGCAGCGCCTGCGCCGCTATTCCAAGAGCATCATCATCAAGGGCGCTCGCTCGCCCGAACGCCTGCTCGACGAGGTGACGCTGTTCCTGCACAGCGTCGAGGCCAGCCTGCCGAGCGACCAGCAGCGCCTGCTGCGCGAGGCCCGCCGCCGCGACACCGTGCTCGATGGCCGCACCGTGCTGTTGGCCGAGGACGACGTGCGCAACATCTTCGCCCTCTCCAGCGTGCTCGAACCGCTGGGCGTGACGCTGGAGATCGCGCGCAACGGGCAGGAGGCGGTCGACCGCCTGGCCCAGCGCGAGGTCGACCTGGTGCTGATGGACATCATGATGCCGGAGAAGGATGGCCTGACCGCAATGCGCGAGATCCGGGCACAGCGCCACCTGCAGGACCTGCCGATCATCGCGCTGACCGCCAAGGCCATGCCTGATGACCGCGAGCGCTGCCTGCAGGCCGGTGCCAACGACTACATCGCCAAGCCCATCGACGTGGACAAGCTGGTGTCGCTGTGCCGGGTCTGGTGCTCGCGCCAATGAACGAACAGGCGCTGTTCGACCTGGAGCTGAAGGTCCTGCTGGAGGCGCTTTACCAGCGCTACCACTACGATTTCCGCAGCTATGCGGTGTCTTCGCTGCGGCGGCGCATCCGCCAGGCGATGCAGCGCTACGACTGCGAGCGCCTGGTTGACCTGCAGCACCGCCTGCTGCACGAGCCGGACCTGTTCGCCCAGGCGATGCAGTTCTTCACCGTGCAGGTCTCGGAGATGTTCCGCGACCCGGCCTACTTCAAGCAGCTGCGCGAGCAGGTGGTGCCGGTGCTGCGCACCTACCCGTCGGTGAAGCTGTGGGTGGCCGGTTGCAGTACCGGTGAAGAGGTCTGGTCGCTGGCCATCTTGCTGCACGAGGAAGGACTGCTGGAGCGCAGCATCGTCTACGCCACCGACATCAATCCGGCGGCGCTGGCCACGGCCGAAGCCGGCGCCTACAGCATCGACCGCCTGGCGCAGTTCAGCCGCAACTACCTGGCTGCCGGTGGCACCGGCTCGCTGTCGGACTATTACGCGACCGCCTACGACGGTGCGGTGTTCGACCGCCAGCTGCGCCGCAATGTGGTGTTTGCCGACCACAGCCTGGCCACCGACACGGTGTTTTCCGAAGTGCACCTGGTGTCCTGCCGCAACGTGCTGATCTATTTCAACCGCGACCTGCAGGACCGCGCGGTGGGCCTGTTCCGCGAGGCGCTGGTGCATCGTGGCTTCCTCGGCCTGGGCAGCAAGGAGTCGCTGCAGTTCGGTCGCCACCATGATGCGTTCGAAGCCTGCTCGCGCGAGCACCGGCTGTACCGGAAGGTGGTGTGATGACCGCCCCGCGCCCGCACCTGCTGGTGGTCGGTGCCTCTGCCGGCGGCGTGGCGGCACTGCAGGCGCTGCTGGGCGCGTTGCCGGCCGGCCTGCCGATACCGGTGCTGGTGGTGCTGCACCTGCCGCGCGACCGCAGCAGCCGCATCGCCGAGGTGCTGGCGCCGTACTGCGCGCTGGATGTGCGCGAAGCCGAGGACAAGCAGCCGTTGCAGGCTGCGACGGTGACCTTCGCCGCCCCCGACTACCACCTGCTTGTGGAAGACGCGCAGACCATCGCACTGTCGATGGATGAGCCGGTGCTGTTTTCGCGCCCGGCCATCGATCCGCTGTTTGAGTCTGCCGCGGCCATTTTCGGGCCGCAGCTGCTGGCGGTGCTGCTGACCGGCGCCAGCAGCGATGGCAGTGAAGGCGTGGCTGCGGTGCGATCGGCCGGTGGCCGCGCCTGGCTGCAATGCCCCGAGGAGGCTGAAGCATCGATGATGCCGGCCTCCGCCCTGCAGCACGCCGGCGCTGACGCCGTGCTGCCTCTTGAATTGATGTGCCGTCGCTTGAAGGAGTTGTTCGCATGAACCTGCTGCCACCGGACCCTGCGCAGTCGCAGACCCCGGTCAACCTGCTGATCGTCGATGACGTGCCGCAGAACCTGGTGGCCATGCAGGCGCTGCTGCGCCGCGAGGGCGTCAACCTGCTGCTGGCTGGTTCGGGCGCGCAGGCGCTGGAACTGCTGCTGGAACACGAGGTGGCGCTGGCGCTGCTGGACGTGCACATGCCGGAGATCGATGGCTTCACCCTTGCCGAGCTGATGCGTGGCTCGCAGCGCAGCCGCGATGTGCCGATCATCTTCCTGACCGCTTCGCCGGATGACCCGGTGCGCGCGTTCAAGGGCTACGAAAGCGGTGCGGTTGATTTCCTGCACAAGCCGGTGGCGCCGCAGGTGATCCTGAGCAAGGTCAATGTCTTCATCGAGCTCTACCAGCAGCGCCAGCTGCTGAAGTCGCGCAACGACGCGCTGGAGCGCGCATTGAAGTTGAACGAGACGATGGCGGCGGTGCTGACCCACGACCTGCGCACGCCGCTGTCGGCCATCCTGTTGTGCGCCGACAAGCTGTCGCTGGAGCTGCCGCCGGGCAACACCAGCGCGCAGCAGACCCTGCAGCACCTGGAAGCCAGCACCGTGCGCATGGCGCGCATGGTCGAGCAGCTGCTCGATTTCTCGCGCATCCGCAGCGGTGGCCTGCGCCTGGAAGCCAGTGCCTGCGACATGGAGGAGCTGGCCCGTGCCGTGATCGCCGAGGCCGGCAGCGCGCACGGCAGCGATCGCATCGCGTTCGATGCAAACGGTGATGCCACGCTGCACGGCGACATGGATCGCCTTGGGCAGGTGGTGGCCAACCTGGTAGGCAACGCCATCACCCATGGTGGCAAGGACGTGGTGCGCGTTGCCGTCGATGGCAGCGATACGCGTGTGGTGACGCTGCGCGTGCGCAATGCCGGGCATATCGAGGAAGCGCTGCTGCCGCGCTTGTTCGAGCCGTTCAAGGCGAGCTTCCACCAGAGCAAGGGGCTCGGCCTTGGCCTGTACATCGTCGACCAGTTCGTTGCTGCTCATGGCGGACGCCTGAGTGCGCGCAACGAGCAGGGCCAGGTGGTGTTCGAAGCGGTGCTGCCGCGCCACGCCGATACCCGCATTGGCCGTTAACTGAATTCTTCAGGCAGCGCCGGAGCGAACTGAGACGGGCTCGTCCGTAGCTGCTACCGTGGCGACTCACGTTGCCAAGGATGCTTCATGCCATTACGCGCCATTGCCTACGTCAGCCAGGCCCGGCCGGACCTTTCCGCCGAACGCCTGCAGACGTTGGTGAACGATGCCACCCGGTTCAACCGGATGGCCGGGGTGACGGGCGTGTTGCTGCACGATGGACAGGGTTTCCTGCAGTACATTGAAGGCCCGCCCGATGGCATCGACTCGGTGTACGAGCGCATCCTGCAGGCAGGCAGCCATGTGGACATCGTCGAACTGGCGCGCGGGCGACTGGGCCAGCGCCAGTTCCCGTACTGGTCGATGCGCGCGTTGCCGGTCGATGCGTTGAAGCTGCGCCAACTGGCCACCAGTGACTGGTCCGGGTTCTCGCGCACCGTGGAGGGCGATCCTGCGGTGCCGACCGCGGTGGATCTGTTGAGCGCCATCGTGCAACCGGTGCTCAGCACCGGGTAGCGTCGAGCTTCACTTCGCTGTCACCCGTAGCGGGTTCCCATCGGGCTTCCTGGGGAAGGGAGCACGTCATGAAGCGGATGAAATGGCAGGGCAGGGCGGCGCTGGCCATGGTGCTGGCGGCAGCAACGGTGCCGGCGTGGGCCTGCACGCGCGCGGTCTATCTGGGCGACAACGGCGATGTGATCACCGCCCGCTCGATGGACTGGAAGGTGGACGTGGCCACCAACCTCTATGTCCTGCCACGTGGCATCGCGCGCACCGGCCAGGCCGGGCCGAAATCGGCGAAATGGACCGCGCGCTACGGCAGCGTGGTCGCCACCGGCTACGACGTGTCCACCACCGACGGCATGAACGAGAAGGGCCTGGTCGCCAACCTGCTGTGGCTGGTCGAATCGGAGTACCCGCAGCAGCGCGGCAACAAGCCGGGGCTGGCCATCTCGCTGTGGGCGCAGTACGTGCTGGACAATTTCGGCAGCGTGGCCGAGGCGGTGGCTGCGCTGGAGCGCGAGCCGTTCGCCATCGTCACCGACAAGGTGCCCGGCGAGGATCGCCAGGCCACCCTGCATCTGTCGCTGTCCGATGCAAGCGGCGACAGTGCGATCGTCGAATACATCGGTGGCCGCCAGGTCATCCACCATGACCGCCGCTACCAGGTCATGACCAACTCGCCGATCTTCGACCAGCAGCTGGCGCTCAATGCGTACTGGAAGGAGATCGGCGGTACGGTGATGCTGCCGGGCACCAATCGCTCGGCAGATCGCTTCGCGCGCGCGTCGTTCTACATCAACGCCATTCCCAAGGCCGAAGACCCGGTGGAGGCGCTGGCCAGTGTGTTCAGTGTGATCCGCAACGTATCGGTTCCCTTCGGCATCACCACGCCGGATCAGCCGAACATCTCGTCCACCCGCTGGCGCACGGTGGCCGACCACAAACGCCGCCTGTATTTCTTCGAATCGGCGCTGACGCCCAATACGTTCTGGGTGGATCTGAACAAGGTCGATTTCGGCGGCCAGGTCCTCAAGCTCGACCTCGGCCCGGACCAGCGCAACACCTTCGCCGGTGATGCGCTGTCCCGGTTCGTACCGAGCAAGCCGTTCGCTTTCCTCGGCACCGACGGCTAGGGCGCGCGCTTGCTGTCCTTCGGATAGACCGCCAGGATGTCGCAGCCTGGACGGGCAAAGCTGGGGGTGTAGGAGCGCCCGTCTCCTTCGATTCCTGACGGCATCAGGACGATGCGATCGCGGGGATTGCCGCAGATCAGGCCGTTCTGCAGGCCGGACTGGAAGTCCACGTCAGTGGCACCGGCAAGGATCGAGCAGCTGCTGGCCAGTTCCAGGTGGTAATAGCGGTGGCCACCGTTGCGGCGAGGGTTGGTTTCCACCATCACGCCTTCCGGGGTCTCACTCCAGCCGCGCACATTGCGGGTAGCGAAACAGACCGCGGACGAGGTCTGGAAGGTGTGCGGGGTATCGCCGCTGCGGCCGCCCCGGCCTTTCGCGGTCACGTTCACGCCGGGCAGGGTGGCCGCGTACTGGCGGCTGCTTTCGTGGGCAATGGCCGCGAAGCTGCGGTTGTCGATCGGCGTGACCGCGCTGACCGCGCAGGTGCGGCCGTCGACCACCACCTGTTCGCCGGCCTTGCCGCAGGCCCAGCCCTGAGGCGCTTCCAGCCTGAGGGTGTCCGCCTCGTTCACGCCTGGGCAGGCGGCGGAGAAATCAATGCGGAAGGCGCGGCCCTGTCCATCGGCAACGGCGATCGCGCCGGGCGTGTCCTGCTCCACCTGTTGTACATCGCGTGCGTCCAGGCAGTCCGGTGCGGGTGGTGTGCGCGCTTCCTGCGCGTGCAGCGGCGCGAGGGTCGTGCTGGCGAGGGCCAGT
The DNA here is from genome assembly GCF_003086915.1 of Stenotrophomonas sp. ZAC14A_NAIMI4_1. NCBI lineage: Bacteria > Pseudomonadati > Pseudomonadota > Gammaproteobacteria > Lysobacterales > Lysobacteraceae > Stenotrophomonas > Stenotrophomonas sp. ZAC14A_NAIMI4_1. The sequence goes on along the minus strand of NZ_CP026002.1, from coordinate 2,682,267 downwards.
GCAATCAACTGCGGTCGGATATTCATCATGCAATCCATGCCGGGTGAACATGCCCGAACATAGCACGCGGTCCTGTCCCGCTTGATGACCGCGTTGCAGGCGGGCCTGCGCACGCGCACACTGCCGCCATGGGCGCCATCTTCCACCTCCGGCACTACGGCCAGTCAACGGGCCTGGACCGCCACGACTACGCGCAGTGGGTCCTGCCACTGCAGGGCGAGCTGCAGTTCGAGCTGGAAGGTCGAGGTGGCCGGCTGGATCTGCTGCAGGGCGCATTCGTGGCCGCCGGCGAGGCGCACGACCAGATGGCGCACGGGCCGAACGGTTTCGTGATCGTCGATTGCGGCCCGGGCGTGCTCGATGACCTGACCCAGGAACACCTGTGGCGGCAGCGCTGGCTGCACCTGCCGCTGTCGCTTCGCCAGCGCCTGGCCCAGGTGAACGGCGGTGGTGCCATGCCTGGGCTGCTGCCCGAATTGCTGCGCGTGTTTGCCCCGGCCGGCAGTGGTGCGCGGCTGCAGGGGCTGTGCGCGGCCGTGCACGCCGAGCCCGGGCAGGGGTGGCCGGTGGCGCGCATGGCGTCCTTTGTCGGCGTCAGCGAAAGCCGGCTGCATGCACTGTTCCAGCGCGAATTCGGGGTCAGCCCGCAGGCCTGGCTCAGCGCGGGCCGGCTGCGCTGGGCCAAGCATGCGTTGCTGACCAGTGCGGCGACGATCAGCGATATCGCGCTGGCGGCGGGCTATTCCGAGCAGAGTGCACTGACCCGTGCGCTGCGCCGCGAGACCGGCCTGACCCCGAGCGCCTGGCGGCGCGGTGAAGCGCTTCTGTAGAGTCGAGCTTGCTCGACTGATTTACCGCCGCGTTTGTAGAGTCGAGCCATGCTCGACTGAACGCAGTCGAGCAAGCTCGACTCTACGAACAGATTGGGCAGTAGCCTCGGTCAAGACGCCGTGCCGGTCGCCACCTACACTGCGCGGCCAGTTCCCTCCCCCGAAGCAACTGACATGCGCAACAACCCGATGGCCCTGGGCATCGCCAATGGCGTTGCCGCTGGCGCGCTGTGGGGCGTGGTCTTCCTCGCCCCCGCCGTGCTGCATTCCTTCAACGCGCTGCAACTGTCCGCCGGCCGCTACCTGGTCTACGGACTGATCGCGGTGATCCTGCTGCTGCCGCGCTGGAAGCGGTTGGCGCCGCAACTGGGGCGCGCCGAATGGATCGGCCTGCTCTGGCTCAGCCTGGCCGGCAACCTGGTCTACTTCCTGCTGCTGGCCACGGCCGTGCAGTGGGCCGGTGGCGCGGCGGCCTCGCTCATCGTCGGCCTGATACCGGTGGTGGTGACCCTGGTGGGCGTGCGCGAAAAGGGCGCCGTGCCGCTCAAGCAATTGCTGCCCGCATTGGGCTTGTGCGTGCTGGGCGTGGCTTTGGTGGGCTGGGAGTCGCTGATGTCCGAGCATCTGGCCACGCCCTGGCGGCAGCGCCTGATCGGCCTGCTGTGCGCCTTCGGTGCGCTGTTCTCCTGGGCGCTGTACTCGGTCGGCAACAGCCGCTGGCTGGCCCGCCGCGCCGATCTGTCCAGCCATGACTGGTCGCTGCTGACCGGCGTCACCACCGGTGGCCTGTCGCTGCTGCTGGTGCCGATGGCGTTCATCGGCCAGACCGCGGGCCACACGCCTGCGCAGTGGACCCTGTTCTGGGTGATCAGTGCCGGCGTTGCGGTCATCGCTTCGATCATCGGCAACGCGTTCTGGAACCGCGCCAGCCGCCTGCTGCCGCTGACCCTGACCGGGCAGATGATCGTGTTCGAAACGCTGTTCGCGCTGCTCTATGCCTTTGCGTGGCAGTGGCGGTGGCCGAGCCTGCTGGAGGCGCTGGCGATCGTGTTCCTGGTTGCCGGTGTCCTGTTGTGCGCGCACGCCCACCGCGCACCACGTGCAATCGCCGAACATGCCGGCTGATTGCCAGCGTCAAGCGCTCTGATGCGTGCTTCGTCTCAATTGCAACCAAATGGCTGCACGTTGGGCGATGATCGAAACAAACGATTTTTGCATCGCAGCACTTGACAGGGCCCCGGCGCACGGTGTTTTCTGTGCGCCATGGTCTTCGATGCCGCCCTCGCCAGCCTGATTGCCCCCGCCACCGCGGGCGGTTCGACTGCGCAGGTCACCATCACCACCATTATTATCACCACCGCCACCACTGCCCTGGTGCGGCCCGTCGTCTTCGTGTAACTCCCGAAAACAACGGCCCCGCACCATCCAGGTGACGGGGAGACCCAACACCTGCATGCGACGGGGCCTCCTACCGAGGTCTGCATGTCTTCCCACGCCCCCGCCCATCCCGCTGCCCCGGCCGACCTGGCCGCACCGTCCACTGTCGTGCACAAGTTCGGTGGCACCTCGGTGGCCAGCGCCGAACGCTACCGCCATGTGGCCGGCCTGCTGCTGGCGCGGGCCGAGCCGCTGCAGGTAACCGTCGTTTCGGCGATGAAGGGTGTCACCGATGCGCTGATCGAGCTGGCCCAGCTGGCGGCGCGTGGCGACGCCGGCTGGCGCGAAGCCTGGCATGCGCTGCGCGCGCGCCACCGTGGCGCCGCCGTGGCCCTGCTCGGCGAGCAGGTGGGCGAGACCGTTGAATGGATCGACGTGCGGTTCGACCAGCTGGCCGAAGTGCTGGGTGCGCTGGCGGTGATCGGCGAACTGCCGCGCGAGGTGCTGGACCGCGTGCAGGGGCTGGGCGAAGTGTTCTCCGCGCAGTTGCTGGGCACGCACCTGCAGGCGCTCGGCGAGGACTGTGCAGTGCTGGACGCGCGCGATGTGCTGGTGGTCGGGCACGGCGAGCTGGGCGTGGACGTGGACTGGGAGGCCAGTGCCGATCGCCTGGCGAAATGGCGCCTGCAGCACCCGCAGTCGCGCGTGGTCGCCACCGGCTTCGTCGCCCGTGACCGCGAGAATCGCATCACCACGCTGGGCCGCAATGGCAGCGACTACTCCGGCGCGATCTTCGCCGCGCTGTTCAACGCCGATGAGCTGCATATCTGGACCGACGTCGACGGCGTCCTCTCGGCCGACCCGCGGCTGGTGCCGGAGGCAGTCCAGCTGGAGGCGCTGAGCTACGACGAGGCCTGCGAGCTGGCCTACTTCGGGGCCAAAGTCGTGCACCCGCAGACGATGTCGCCCGCCATCCGCCTCGGCCTGCCGATCTTCATCCGCAACACCTTCCACCCGGCGCACCCGGGTACGCGCATCAGTGCCCAGCGCTCGCCGCGCGGGCCGGTGAAGGGCCTGACCCTGAGCCCCGATCTGGCCCTGCTGAATCTGGAAGGCACCGGCCTGATGGGCGTGCCCGGCACGGCCGAGCGGGTCTTCTCGGCACTGCGCCAGGCGCAGGTGTCGGTGGTGATGATCTCGCAGGGGTCGTCCGAACATTCGATCTGCTGCGTGGTGCGGGCCGGTGAAGCTTCGCGAGGCCGTGAGGCGCTGCTGCAGGCCTTTGCCCACGAACTGGCGGTGGGCCAGGTGCAGCGCGTGCAGGTCGGCGAGGGCGTCAGCGTGCTGGCTGCCGTCGGTGATGGCATGGCCGGTCAGCCCGGCGTGGCCGCGCGCCTGTTCGAGGCCCTCGGCCGTGCCCAGGTGAACATCCTGGCGATCGCCCAGGGCTCGTCCGAGCGCAACATCTCGGTGGCCGTGGCCAGTGTCGATGCAACGCGTGCCCTGCGTGCCGCGCATGCCGGCTTCTGGCTGTCGCCGCAGACGTTCGCGGTGGGGGTGATCGGGCCGGGCAATGTCGGCGCCGCGCTGCTGGACCAGTTGCTGGCCGCGCGCCCGCAGCTGCTGGCCAAGGCCAACGTCGATCTGCGCCTGCGTGCGCTGGCCTCGCGCTCGCGCATGCGCCTGGAAGCCGATGTCCTGCACGCCGACTGGCGGCAGGCGCTGCACGACAATGGCCAGGCCAGCGACCTGGACGCGTTCACCGAACACCTGCTGGCCGCGCACCTGCCGCATGCAGTGGTGATCGACTGCAGTGGCAGCGCCGAAGTGGCCGAGCGCTACGAGGGCTGGCTGGCGGCTGGCATTCATGTGGTCACTCCCAACAAACAGGCCGGCTCGGGTCCGCTGTCGCGCTACCAGCGCATCCATGCCGCTGCCGCCGCCAGTGGCGCGCGCTTCCGCTACGAGGCCACCGTCGGTGCCGGGCTGCCGGTGATCACCACGCTGCGCGACCTGGTCGACACCGGCGATGAAGTGCTCGCCGTGGAAGGCATCTTCTCCGGCACGCTGGCCTGGCTGTTCAACCGCTTCGATGGCAGCCAGCCGTTCTCCGAGCTGGTGGCGCAGGCACGTTCGATGGGCTACACCGAGCCGGACCCGCGCGACGATCTGTCCGGCGTGGACGTGGCCCGCAAGCTGGTGATCCTCGCCCGCGAGGCCGGCCATGCGCTCAGCCTGGAGCAGGTGCAGGTGGAAAGCCTGGTGCCGGCGTTGCTGCGCGATGGCAGCGTGGATGACTTCATGGCCCGCCTGGGCGAATCCGATGCCAGCCTGCTGCAGCGCCTCGAGGATGCGCGGGCGCGTGGTGCGGTGCTGCGCTATGTCGCCCGGCTCGGCGCAGACGGTGCGTCGGTGGGGCTGCAGGAGCTGCCGGCGGACCACACCTTTGCCAACCTGCGCCTGACCGACAACGTCGTGCAGTTCCGCACGCGCCGTTACTGCGACAACCCGCTGGTGGTGCAGGGGCCGGGCGCCGGGCCGGAAGTCACTGCTGCCGGTGTGTTTGCCGACCTGCTGCGCGTGGCGGCCGGCGAGGGGGCGCGGCTGTGATTGCACGCGCATTCGCCCCCGCGTCGGTGGCCAACGTGGCGGTGGGCTTCGACATCCTCGGCCATGCGATCGCCGGTATCGGCGATACCGTGACGGTGCGCCGCATCGATGAACCGACCGTGCGCATCGACGCCATCCGCGGCAGCGTGGTGGACCTGCCGCTGGACGCGCCGGGCAATACGGCCGGCGCGGCGCTGATCTCCCTGCGCGAGGGTCTGGGCCTTTCGTATGGCTTCGCCATCGAGATCGACAAGGGCATCCCGTTTGGCTCGGGCATGGGCGGTTCGGCGGCCTCGTGCGTGGCTGCACTGGTGGCCGCCAACGCGCTGCTGGACACGCCGCTGCCAACCGAGGCGCTGTATCCACACGCACTGGATGGCGAGGCAGTGGCCAGCGGCGGCCGCCACGGTGACAACGTCGGCCCGCTGCTGCTGGGCGGGCTGGCGCTGTGTACGGCCGATCGCCTGGTGTCGATTCCGGTCCCCGCCCACTGGCACAGCCTGCTGGTGCATCCGCATGCCGTGCTCGAAACCCGGCGCGCGCGGGCGGCACTGCAGGGCAGCTATGCGCTGGCCGAGTTCGTGGCGCAGAGCGCCAACCTGGCGCTGGTGCTCAGTGGTTGCCATCGCGCCGATGCGGCCCTGGTGCGTGCCGGCCTGCGTGACGTGCTGGTGGAGCCGCGCAGGGCCGCGCTGATCGCTGGTTTCGAGGCCGCGCGCGATGCTGCGCTGGCAGCCAATGCGATGGGCGCGGGCATCTCCGGTGCCGGCCCGAGTGTGTTTGCGTGGTTTGAAGAGGCCGACCAGGCCCATGCCGCAGTGGCGCCCGTTCGTGCGGCCTTCGCCGCCGCCGGTTTCGACAGCGATGCCTGGGTTTCCCCGCTGGACGCTGCTGGAGCGCGACTGTGCTGAATCCTTCCCCCTTGCTGGATACCGAGCTCATGCAATTCGTTTCGACCCGTGGTCACGCGCCCGCTGTTGGGCTGAGCGCCGCCATTGCCGCCGGCCTGGCGCCGGATGGCGGCTTGTACGTGCCTGACGTGCTGCCGCCGCCGCGCGACCTGCATGCCGGTGCGACCCTGGCCGACACCGCGACCGAGTTGCTGGCGCCGTTCTTCGAAGGCGACCCGCTGCAGGCGGCATTGCCAGAGATCTGCCGCGACGCCTTCGATTTCCCGGTGCCGCTGCGTCCGCTGGGCCGCGACGGCGACCATGTGCTGGAGCTGTTCCATGGCCCGACCGCCGCCTTCAAGGACATCGGTGCGCGCTTCCTGGCCGGCATGCTGTCGCGCCTGCAGGCGGGCAAGGCCCGTGACCTGACCATTGTCGTGGCGACGTCGGGCGATACCGGTGCTGCCGTTGCGGCGGCGTTTCACCGGCAGCCGGGCGTGCGGGTGGTGGTGCTGTATCCCGATGGCCGTGTTTCACCGCGGCAGGCGCACCAGCTGGGCTGCTTCGGCGACAACATCCAGGCGCTGCGCGTGGCAGGTTCGTTCGACGACTGCCAGGCGATGGTCAAGCAGGCACTGGCCGATACGGACCTGCAGGCACAGGTGCCGCTGAGTTCGGCCAACAGCATCAGCCTGGGCCGGCTGCTGCCGCAGATGAGTTACTACGCGCATGCTGCGCTGACCCATCACGCGCGCACGCGGCGCCGCCTCAACCTGGTGGTGCCGACCGGCAACCTGGGCAATGCGATGGCGGCCGTGCTGGCGCGTGCGCTGGGCGTGCCGATCGGGCAGATCGTGCTGGCCACCAATGCCAATGCGGTGCTGCCGGCGTACTTCAATGGTGGCGCGTACCAGCCGCAGGCCAGCGTCGCGACCGTCGCCAACGCGATGGATGTGGGGGCGCCGAGCAACTTCGAGCGCCTGCGCTGGCTGTATGCCGATGACGATGCCGAACTGCGTGCCGCGTTCCGGGCATTCGCGGTGGACGACGTGACCATCCGCGCGACCATTGCCAGTGCGCATGCCAGCAGCGGCGAACTGTTCTGCCCACACACCGCCACTGCGGTGAAGGTGCTGCAGGATCTGCGCGCGCGCGGTGCCAAGGGGGACTGGGCGGTCGTGTCCACCGCGCACCCGGCCAAGTTCGAGGCAGTGGTGGAGCCGCTGATCGGCGAAGCCGTGGCTGTGCCGCCGGCGCTGGCGGCGCTGCTGCAGCGGCCGGCGCATGCCGAACCGTTGGCGGCCGATTACGACGCCCTGCGCGAGGTGTTGCTGCGTCGGTAGCGCCGGGCCACGCCCGGCGGGTAGTGCCGGCCGCTGGCCGGCAACGCCGTGAACTGCGAAACGGTCAGGCCAGGCCTTCGCCCGCCAGCTCGCGCAGCCCGTCCTCGTCGAGGATCTCCACCACGCTCAGATGGGGCAGGGCGATCAGGCCCTGCTGGCGCAGCTTGGTGAAGGTGCGGCTGACCGTTTCCATGGTCAGGCCCAGGTGGTCGGCGATATCGCCGCGGCCCATCGGCAGCGACACGCGCAGGCCATCGCCACCCAGCTTGGCCTCGCGTGCAGCCAGGCGCAGCAGGAAGTCGGCCAGCTTTTCCGCCGGCTGCAGGCGGGCCAGTGCCAGCGCGGCGTCCTGCGCGGCATCCAGTTCCTGGCAGGCGCGCTGCAGCAGTTTGCGCTCCAGGTGCGGGTAGCGCCCGCGCAGTGCCTTCATCTGCGGCAGGGCCACGCGGCAGACGCGGCTGTCGGCGATGGCTTCGATATCGTGGCGATGGTGGTCGCTGCCGCTCAGGCCCAGGTAGTCGCCGGGCAGCACGAAACCGTTGATCTGGCGGCGGCCATCGGCCAGCGTGCGCACCAGCCGCAGCGCGCCGGCCGTCAATGTATAGACATGCTGGCGCTCTTCGCCGGTGCGGGCCAGGGTTGCGCCGATGGCCACCTGCTGCGACACCGTCACCTGTTCCAGCGCCTGCACTTCATCGGGCGACAGCGCCGAGCAGACCGCCAGGTGGCGGACCGAGCAGTGCAGGCAGTCCAGCGTGGTGCAGGACGGCGCGGCGGAGTCGTGGGCGGCGGACGGGGCGCCGGAAGGCCGGGACATGGTGCGGGGGCGTATCACGGGCGGGAGGGGGCTTTATGATACTTCATGCGGCCTTATGGCCCCTGATCGGCGGCTGAGCGATGCGGGGCGGTAGAATGTCGCCCCCTCCCACGTCCCCGTTCCTGCAGGAGTTCCGCCCGTGATCAAGCCCCGTACCCCGCCCGGCACCCTTGAACTGTTGCCGCGCGAGCAGGTTGCGTTCCAGCGCATGCTGGACGTCATCCGCCGCAACTACGAGCGCTTCGGGTTCCTGCCGGTTGAAACGCCGGTGTTCGAGCTGTCCGACGTGCTGCTGACCAAGTCCGGTGGCGAGACCGAGCGCCAGGTGTACTTCGTGCAGTCCACCGGCGCGCTGGCCAATGCCGCTGAATCGGGTGACCGTTCGCTGCCGGAGATGGCGCTGCGCTTCGACCTGACCGTGCCGCTGGCGCGTTACGTGGCCGAGCACGAGCACGAGCTGACCTTCCCGTTCCGCCGCTACCAGATGCAGCGCGTGTACCGTGGCGAGCGTGCCCAGCGCGGCCGTTTCCGCGAGTTCTACCAGTGCGACATCGACGTGATCGGCAAGGACAGCCTGAGCGTGCGCTATGACGCTGAAGTGCTGGCCGTCATCCACGCCGTGTTCTCCGAGCTGCGCATCGGTGATTTCAGCATCCAGTTGAACAACCGCAAGCTGATGCGTGGTTTCTTCGAAAGCCTGGGCGTGGCGGAGGGCGAGCGCCAGCTGGCCGTGCTGCGCGAGGTGGACAAGCTGGACAAGCGCGGCGCCGATTACGTGCGCGAGACGCTGGTGGGCGAGGGCTTCGACATTCCGGCCGAACAGGTCGAGAAGATCCTGGCGTTCGTTGCTGTGCGTTCGAAGGGCCATGACGATGCGCTGGCGCAGCTGTCTGCGCTGGAAGTGGGCGCGGCATCGTCGGAAACCCTGCGCACCGGCGTTGCCGAACTGCGCGAAGTGCTGCAGCTGGTGCAGGCGCTGGGCGTGCCGGAAACCGCGTACTGCCTGAACTTCTCCATCGCCCGTGGCCTGGATTACTACACCGGCACCGTCTACGAGACCACGCTGACCGACCACCCGCAGATCGGCTCGATCTGTTCGGGCGGCCGTTATGAAGACCTGGCCAGCCACTACAGCAAGTCCAAGCTTCCGGGCGTGGGCATCTCCATCGGCCTGTCGCGCCTGTTCTGGCAGCTGCGCGAAGCCGGCCTGATCGATGGCATCGAAGCCAGCAGCGTGCAGGCACTGGTGGCATTGATGGACGAGCAGGGCATGGCGCAGTCGCTGGACATTGCCCGCCGCCTGCGCAGTGGTGGCATCAACACCGAAGTGCAGATGGAGCCGAAGAAGATCGGCAAGCAGTTCCAGTACGCGGCCAAGGCCGGCATCCGCTTCGTGGTCCTGGCTGGCGAAGACGAACTCGCCCGTGGCGTGGTGGCGGTGAAGGACCTGGTGCGCGAGCAGCAGTTCGAAGTTTCCCGCGATGATCTGGCCAGCACCCTGCAGGTCGAGCTGGAACAGTCCAAGGTCATGGCGTGATACGGGCCGCCGCAGGGGCGCTGAGCGTGCTCCTGCTGGCGGGTTGCCAGAGTGATCCCGCGCTGCATAGCGCCCGGATCGGGAAGGCGCAGTACCGGTTGCAGGTCGATCGTTGCCATGTGATCGACCGCGCGCAGCTTGAGGCGGACTTGCGGGCCCTGGCCTCGGGGGCGTGTCCTGCAGGCGCAGGGGCGTTGGAGAACATCCAGCCCCTGCCGAGCCGGCAGGGCAGCCTGTTCGGGGAGTGCCTGCGGCGCGGCGCGCTGCAGGCGGAGGTCCGCTGCCAGCCCTGAGCGGCGCCAGCGGCGTGATTTCAACGTAGAACGCCCACCTCCCGGTGGGCGTTTTCGTTTCCGGGAAGGCAGTCGAGCATGGCTCGACTCTACAAAAGCCGGATTCGGCCCCGCCATCCCTCGGTAACCCAGCTTCTACCGCTGAGGCTGCCGGCCAGCGGCCGGCACTACCGGGGGTTCAGGGATTCCACGATTTGACGCACTGCGCAAGAATGCGCTAATGTACTAACACGCTATTACATTGATGCAAGAAATCCGCCCGTGAAAGCCCGCCCCGACATCACCGCCAAAGACCCGCAGGCCGACCTGGAAGCCTTGGCCCAGGCCTTTGCTGCCCTGCGCGAACCGGCCCAGGTCGAGGCCTTCCTGCGTGACCTCTGCACCCCGGCCGAGCTGGAAGCCATGGCCGACCGCTGGAAAGTGGTGCCGCTGCTGCAGCAGGGCGTGCCTTACCGCGAGATCCACGAACGCACCGGCGTCAGCGTGACCACCACCGGACGGGTCGCACGCACGCTTGAGCATGGCCATCGAGGCTATGCCGCTGCCATCGACCGCCTTGCTTCGCGCTGACCCGCGCCCCGTACCGAACTTCGAGACCTCCCCCATGAGTGCAACCCAGGCAGCGCCGGCGCGAGACCGGCTGCGTATCGCCATCCAGAAGAGTGGCCGTCTGGCCGAACCCGCCCGCAACCTGCTCAGCGCCTGCGGCCTGAGCTGGCGCGAGAGCCGCGACAAGCTGTTCTGCTTCGGCGAATCGCTGCCGGTGGACCTGCTGCTGGTGCGCGACGACGACATTCCCGGCCTGATCGCCGATGGCGTCTGCGACCTTGGCATCGTCGGCCGCAACGAACTGGACGAACAGGCCGCCGCGCGCCGCCAGATCGGCCTGCCCGACGCCTACCAGGCCCTGCGCGGGCTCGGCTTCGGCCAGTGCCGGCTGATGCTGGCCGTGCCCGAGGAATGGCAGTGGGAAGGTCCGGCGCAGCTGGCCGGCACCCGCATCGCCACGAGCTACCCGGCCATCCTCAAGCAGTGGCTGGCCGAGCAGGGCGTGGACGCACAGGTGGTCGAGCTCTCCGGTTCGGTGGAAATCGCCCCGCGCCTGGGCACCGCCGAACTGATCTGCGACCTCGTGTCCAGCGGCGCCACCCTGCGTGCCAACCAGCTCACCCCGGTGCACAACCTGCTGGACAGTGAAGCCGTGCTGGCCGGTGCGGTGCGCGTGCCCGACGACGCACGTGCCGGGCTGCGCAGCATGCTGCTGCGGCGCCTGGACGGGGTGGTGCAGAAGCAGGACCGCAAGCTGCTGATGTTCCGTGCCAGCGAAGACCGCGTGGATGCGTTGGCGCAACTGCTGGCCGATGCCGAACCGTTGGTGCGTTTGCCTGCAGATGGCGGTGCACTGCGCCTGCAGACCATGTGCCCGGGCCCGTTGACCTGGCAGCGCATGGAAGAACTGGAGCGCGCCGGCGCACAGGGCCTGATGGTATTGAGCGTGGAGCGGTCGCTGGCATGAATCGTCTGATCTGGTCGCAACTTGATGAAGCCGCGCGCAGCGCGGCGCTGACCCGCCCGGTGCAGACCGTGGCACAGCAGACCCGCGATGCCGTGGCCGCGCTGATCGCACAGGTGCGCGCGCAGGGGGACGAGGCGCTGCGCGCCATCACCGCCCGTTTTGATCGGGTCGAACTGTCGTCGTTTGAAGTCAGCGACGCCGAATTTGCCGCCGCCGAAGCCGCCGTTCCGGCCGAGCTGCGCCAGGCCATGGTCGAAGCCGCCGAGCGCATCACGCGCTTCCACGAGGCGGGCATGGGCAAGGGATATTCGGTGGAAACCGCGCCCGGCGTCGTCTGCGAACGCATGCTGCGGCCGATCGGCCGCGTCGGCCTGTACGTGCCGGCCGGCAGTGCGCCGCTGCCGTCCACCGCGCTGATGCTGGGCGTGCCGGCGCAACTGGCCGGCTGCCCGCAGGTCGTGCTGTGCACGCCGCCGCGCACCGATGGCACGGCCGATCCGGCGGTGCTGGTGGCTGCGCGCCTGACCGGCGTGCAGCGCGTGTTCAAGCTGGGCGGTGCCCAGGCCATCGCTGCGATGGCCTACGGTACGGCCAGTATTCCGGCCTGCGACAAGCTGTTCGGGCCGGGCAACAGCTTCGTCACCGAAGCCAAGCAGCAGGTCGCACAGGACGGCGCCGCCGCCATCGACATGCCGGCCGGTCCTTCGGAAGTGCTGGTCATCGCCGATGCCGGTGCCAATCCGGCGTTCGTGGCGGCTGACCTGCTGTCGCAGGCCGAGCACGGCCCGGATTCGCAGGTGCTGCTGCTGACCGACGATGCCGCGATGGTCGCTGCGGTCGAGGCCGAAGTGGAGCGCCAGGTCGCGCTGCTGCCGCGCCAGGACATCGCACGCCAGGCCTTGTCGGCCTCGCGCCTGATCCAGGTGGATGCGCTGGCGGATGCCTTCGCGATCAGCAACCGCTACGCCCCCGAGCACCTGATCCTGGCCCTGCGCGCGCCGCGCGACTGGCTGGGCCAGGTGCAGGCCGCCGGCTCGGTGTTCCTTGGCGATTACACCCCCGAGGCACTGGGCGACTACTGCAGCGGCACCAACCACGTGCTGCCCACTGCCGGTGCCGCACGCGCCTACAGCGGCGTCAGCGTCGCCAGCTTCCAGAACCTGATCAGCGTGCAGAGCGCCAGCGCCGCTGGCCTGGCCGCGATCGGCGGATGCGCGCGCATCATCGCCAGCGCCGAAGGCCTCGACGCACACGAACGTGCGGTGGCTCTGCGCATGGAGGCCGCGGCATGAGCGCCGGCATCGAAGACGTGCTGGCGCTGGTGCGCCCGGACCTGCAGGCGTTTGCCGGCTACAGTTCGGCACGCAGCGCCGCCGTGCAGGGCGAGGTCTGGTTGAACGCCAATGAATCGGCCTGGGCCAACCCGGCTGATGCTGCTGGCAGCAGCCGGCGCTACCCCGAGCCGCAGCCGCTGGCGCTGCGCGAAGGCCTGGCGGCGCTGTATGGCGTGCAGCCGCAGCAGTTGCTGGTCGGCCGTGGCAGCGACGAGGCCATCGATCTGCTGGTGCGCGCCCTGTGCGTGCCGGGTCGCGATGGCGTGCTGGTGACCTCGCCGGTGTTCGGCATGTATGCCGTCTGCGCGCGCCTGCAGGGTGCGCCGTTGATCGACGTGCCGCTGGTCGATGGCGAGGACGGCCTGCGCGCCGATCTCGATGCGGTCATCCGCACGGCACGGGAGCAGGCTGCGAGGCTGGTCTTCCTGTGCGCGCCCTCCAACCCGGCGGGCAGCGACATCAGCCTGGCCGAGATCGAACGCGTGGCGACTGCACTCCGTGGGCAGGCGCTGGTGGTGGTTGACGAGGCCTACGTCGAGTACGCGCAGCGTGCCTCGGCGACCACGCTGCTGGACGCGCATGCCAATCTGGCAGTGCTGCGTACCTTGTCCAAAGCGCACGCACTGGCAGCGGCACGCATCGGCACCCTCATTGCCGCGCCGGAGCTGATCGCCGTGCTGCGCCGTTGCCAGGCGCCATATCCGGTGCCGACGCCGTGTGCCGAGCTGGCCGTGCAGGCGCTGCAACCGGCCGCCCTGGCGCGTACCGCCGAGCGCGTGGCCACGGTCATCGCCGAGCGCGAGCGCCTGTCTGCCGCCTTGCCGGACCTGCCCGGCGTGCGCCGCGTGTACCGCTCGTCCGGCAATTACCTGCTGGTCCGCTTTGCCGATGCGCAGGCCGCCTTCGATGCGCTGCTGGCTGCCGGAGTGGTGGTGCGTGACCAGCGCGCCGCGCCGCAGCTGGGCGATGCGCTGCGCATCAGCATCGGCAGCCCCGAAGAGAACGACCGCGTGCTCGCGGCCCTGTCGGCCCGGAGGGCTGCTGCATGACCCCCATCCTGTTCATCGACCGCGACGGTACCCTCATCGAGGAGCCGGCCGACTTCCAGATCGACGCCTACGAGAAGCTGCGCTTCGTGCCGCACGTGATCCCGGCGCTGCTGAAGCTGCGCGACGCCGGTTACCAGTTCGTGATCGTCACCAACCAGGATGGCCTGGGCAGCGAAAGCTATCCGCGCGCCAGTTTCGACGGCCCCAATGACCTGATGCTGCAGATCTTCGAAAGCCAGGGCATCCGCTTCCGTGACGTCCTGGTGGACTGCAGCTGGCCGCAGGACAACGCGCCCACCCGCAAGCCGGGCATCGGCCTGATGACCGCCTACCTGCAGGACCGCAGCATCGACTGGGCGCGTTCGGGCATGGTCGGCGACCGCATCACCGATCTGCAGTTCGCCGACAACCTCAACATCCGCGGCTTCCAGCTGCGCACCGAGCAGTTCGGTGGCGAATGGGACTGGGCGGGCATCGCCCACGCGCTGGCCGACGCACCGCGTACCGCCGTGGTCCAGCGCAACACGAAGGAAACGAAGATCCGCGTCGAACTGGACCTGGACCGTGCTGGCGATGCCCACATCTCCACGGGCCTGCCGTTCTTCGACCACATGCTGGAACAGATCGGCAAGCACGGCGGCTTCGCCCTGGACATCCAGGCCGAGGGCGACCTGCACATCGACGAGCACCACACCATCGAAGACACCGGGCTGGCCCTCGGCCAGGCGCTGCGCGAGGCGCTGGGTGACAAGCGCGGCATCGGCCGCTACGGCTTCACCCTGCCGATGGACGAGACGCTGGCCAGCGCCGCGCTGGATTTCAGCGGCCGGCCGTACTTCGTGTTCGAAGGCGAGTTCAAGCGCGAGCGGGTGGGTGACATGCCGACCGAACTGGTGCCGCACTTCTTCCGTTCGCTGTGCGATGCAAGCGGGCTCAATCTCAACCTGCAGGTGCGTGGCGACAACGACCACCACAAGGTGGAAGCCTGCTTCAAGGCGCTGGCGCGCGCACTGCGCCCGGCCCTGGCCCGGCAGGGCACCGCGCTGCCGACCACCAAGGGGGCGCTGTGACTGAAGTCGCTCTGATCGATGCCGGCGGTGCCAATCTCGGTTCGGTGCGTTACGCACTCGAGCGGTTGGGCGCGAGCGTGCGCCTGGTGCGCGATGCCGATGGCCTGGCCGGCGCGCAGCGGGTGATCCTGCCGGGCGTCGGTGCCGCCGCACCGGGCATGCAGCGCCTGCATGCACAGGGGCTGGTCGAGCCGCTGCGCCGCCTGGAGGTGCCGCTGATGGGCATCTGCCTGGGCATGCAGCTGCTGTTTGAACGTTCAGAGGAAGCCGGCGTGGACGCCCTGGGATTGATTCCCGGCGTGGTCCGCAAGCTGGTGCCGGCCTGTGGCATCCGCGTGCCGCATATGGGCTGGAACCGGCTGCTGGCGCTGCGCGCCTCGCTGCTGCTGCAGGGCGTGCCGGACCGATCCAGTGCCTATTTCGTGCACAGCTACGCCGCGCCGCTGAACGCCCATACCGTGGCCGCCTGCGACCATGGTGGCCTGTTCACTGCCGTGATCGAGCAGGGCCGCTACTTCGGCGCCCAGTTCCACCCCGAGCGTTCCGGCGATACCGGTTCGCTGATGCTGCGCAATTTCCTTGAGGGCACTGCTGCATGAGTTTCACCGTCTACCCCGCACTGGATATCCGCGAAGGCCGCGTGGTGCGGCTGCGCCAGGGCGACTACGCGCAGGAAACCTCCTACGGCGACGACCCGCTGCCGCGTGCGCAGGCCTTTGCCGCGCAGGGCGCGCAGTGGATGCACCTGGTCGACCTGGACGCTGCGCGTGCCGGTGGCTACACCCTGGCGCCGCTGCTGGCGGCGATCCGCCAGCACACGCCCCTGCAGGTGCAGACCGGTGGCGGGGTGCGTGGCCGTGACGACGTGGCACGCATCCTCGATGCCGGCGCCAACCGCGTGGTGGTCGGCTCGCTGGCCGTACGCCGCCCCGATGAAGTGCTGGGCTGGCTGGACGAGTTCGGCGCCGAGCGCATCACCGTTGCCCTGGATGCCCGCCAGGACGCACAGGGCCAGTGGCAGCTGCCGGTCCACGGCTGGACCGAGAACGCCGGTGTGACCCTCGATGACCTGGCCCAGCGCTACGCGCGGGCCGGCATGCGCCACCTGCTGTGCACCGACATCGCCCGCGACGGCATGCTGGCCGGCCCCAACATCAGCCTCTACACGCACCTGTCGGCGCTGCTGCCGGGCGTGGCGGTGCAGGCCTCCGGTGGCATCCGTGACGTGGCCGACGTGGCCGAAGCACGCGCTGCCGGCTGTGGCGGTGCCATCCTCGGCAAGGCGCTGCTGGAACAGCGCATGGACCTGGGCGAGGCACTGGCATGTTGAGCCGTCGCATCATTCCCTGCCTGGACGTGCGCGATGGCCGCGTGGTCAAGGGCGTGCGGTTCCGCGACCACGTCGACATGGGCGACATCGCCGAGCTGGCCCAGCGCTACCGCGACCAGGGGGCCGACGAGCTGGTGTTCTATGACATCGGCGCCAGCCCCGAGGCACGCTCGGTGGACGTGGCCTGGATCGAGCGCATCGCGCGCCTGATCGACATCCCGTTCTGCGTGGCCGGCGGCATCGACAGCGTTGAAACCGCGCGCCGGGTGCTGTTCGCCGGTGCGGACAAGGTGTCGATCAATTCGCCCGCACTGGGGCGCCCCGAGCTGATCAGCGAGCTGGCCGGCGAATTCGGCGTGCAGTGCGTGGTGGTCGGCGTCGACTCGGTGCGCGAGGCCGACGGCCAGTGGCGCGTGCGCCGCTTCACCGGCGACCCGAGCAAGACCCAGGCCGTGCCGCTGCGCACCCTGGACTGGATCGCCGAGGCGCAGCGCCGCGGTGCCGGCGAGATCGTACTGAACTGCATGGACAGCGATGGCGTGCGCCGTGGCTACGATGTTGAACAGCTGCGCCAGGCGCGGGCCGTGTGCAACGTCCCGCTCATCGCCTCCGGTGGTGCCGGTGCGATGGAGCACTTCGCACAGGCCTTCGACCAGGCCGACGTGGACGGTGCGCTGGCCGCCAGCGTGTTCCACAGCGGTGCCATTGCCATTGCGGATTTGAAGCGCTACCTGCGCGAACAGCAGATCGAGGTTCGAGATGTCTATTGAAGTACGCCCGTCGCCGCAGGCGCTGGAATCGCTGGACTGGGCCAAGGGCGATGGCCTGCTGCCAGCGGTGGTACAGGATGCCGACACCCTGCAGGTGCTGATGCTGGGCTATGTCAACGCCGAGTCGCTGCACATCACCCAGGTCACCGGGCACATGACCTTCTACAGCCGCAGCAAGCAGCGCCTGTGGACCAAGGGCGAGCAGTCCGGCCACGTGCTGGCGGTGCAGTCGATCAGCGTGGACTGCGATGCCGACACCGTGCTGGTGCTGGCCCGTCCGGCCGGCCCGACCTGCCACACCGGTGCCGAAAGCTGCTTCGATGGCGCGCCGAAGGACTTCCTGGGCGGCCTGGGCCAGCTGGTGGCAGTGCGCGAAGCACAGCGCCCGCAAGGCAGCTACACCACGTCGTTGTTCGAAGGTGGTATCCGCCGGATCGCGCAGAAGGTGGGCGAGGAGGGCGTGGAAACCGCGCTGGCTGCCGTCGCCCAGGATGACGAGGCCCTGCTGGGCGAGTCGGCCGACCTGCTGTACCACCTGCTGGTGCTGCTGCGCGCGCGTGGGCTGTCGCTGGATGATGCGCGGGCGGTACTGGAAATGCGCCATCGTTGAGCGGTAGTGCCGGCCGCTGGCCGGCAACCACCGGGCGACACCGCGTGCGCGATGTCATCAACGGAATCTACAATGGGCGGTCTTTCTTCCCCGGACCGCCCCCATGAAACTGCCCGCCGCCTGGCTGTGCTGCCTGTTGCTGACTTCGCCGGCCTGGGCCGCCGACACGGTGGTCAGCGGCAAGGTCTATCTTGAACGCGACGGCAAGCCCGGCCGCGGCGCGACCGACCCGGGCCTGGCCGGCGTGCAGGTCTCCAATGGCGAAACCATCGTCAAGACCGCCGCCGATGGCAGCTACAGCCTGCCGGTGCGCGACGGGCAGACGGTGTTCGTGATCAAGCCGGATACGTACTCGTTCCCGAAGGCGGCCGATGGCCTGCCCACGTTCTGGCGCCACTACCGCCCGGATGGGTCGCCGGCGCTGAAGTACGGTGGCATCGCCGCCACCGGGGCAGTGGACCGCAACTGGGATTTCGCCCTGCAGTCCGACCGCCATGACAGCCGCCGCGGCTTCCAGATGCTGGTGTTCACCGATTCGCAGACGGCCACCCTGAAGGACATCGGTTACTACCAGCAGTCCATCGTGGCACCGCTGGTGGGCCAGACCAAGGCGCGCCTGGGCACCACCCTGGGCGACATCGTCAACGACGACCTGGGCCTGTACCCGGCCATCAACAAGGTCACCACCCAGCTGGGCGTGCCGTGGTTCCATGTGCCGGGCAACCATGACCTGGATTTCGACGCCGCCAACGACGACCACTCGCTGGACAGCTGGCGCAACATCTACGGCCCGGACACCTATGCGGTGGAGGAGGGCGGCGCCAGCTTCGTGTTCCTGGATGACGTGGTATACGACCCCAACGCCAAGCCGAAGTACGTCGGTGGCCTGCGCGAAGACCAGTTCGCCTTCCTCGCCGGCTACCTGAAGGGCCTGCACAAGGACCGCCTGCTGGTGCTGGGTATGCACATCCCGTTGTTCGATGCCGCACCCGGTCGCGAGACGTTCCGCCATGCCGACCGCCAGCGCCTGTTCGACCTGCTCAAGGATTTCCGCAACGTGCTGGTGCTGAGCGGCCACAGCCACACCCAGCAGCACGTCTACCACGGCAAAGCCGAGGGCTGGCAGGGTGAGAAGCCGCTGCATGAGTACAACGTCGGTGCCAACTGTGGCGCGTTCTGGTCGGGCGTGAAGAACGCGGCGGGCGTGCCGGACAGCACCATGAGCGATGGCACGCCGAAGGGCTATGCGCTGCTGGACGTGGCCGGCAACGGCAGCTATCGCCTGCAGTACCGCGTGGCCGGTGCCCCGGCCAGCGACCAGATCGGCCTGCATGCGCCGAAGGTGCTGCGCCAGGGCGCCTACCCGGCGTGGGGCGTGTACGCCAACGTCTACATGGGCGAGGACACCAGCGTGGTCGAGTTCCGTGTCGACGGCGGCGCGTGGCAGCCGATGAAACAGGTCAGCCAGCCGGATCCGCGCCTGCTGGTCGAGAACGTGGCCGATGACACGGCCGATGCGCTGCGCGGCTATGATCGATCGCCGGAGGCCACCGCATCGCCGCACCTGTGGCGTGGCGCCCTGCCGACCAGCCTCGAGGTGGGCAGCCACAAGGTGGAGGTGCGCTCGACCCAGCCTGACGGTGCGGTGTTCACCGCCACCACCCGTTACAGCCTGCAGGCGGCGCAGCCCTGATGCGGCCCGGGCCGGGTGCAGGATCGACTGCACCCGGTCCCACAGCGTTGGCAAAGCGCGGTCAATGCCTGAGAATCGACACGATTCAATCGATTCAAGCAGGCCAGTGTGAACGTTGCAGCAGCGTCCCCGGTTATTCCCGATCTGGCCAGCAACACCGCTGGCAACAGTGCCATCCGCGGCGGTGACTCGCGCAGCCTGGTGGTGGCCGATGTCGGCGGCACCTTTGCCCGCCTGGCGCTGGCCGAGACCATGCCGGGCCAGACCCCGCGGCTTGGCAGCTACCGCACCTACGCCTGTGCCGATCATCCGAGCCTGGCCGCGATCCTGGCCGATTTCACCGCCAGCCTGGCGCAACCGGTCGGTACGGCCGTGGTGGCCATCGCCGGACTGCTCGATGGCGATGTGCTGATCAACGCCAACCTGCCGTGGACGGTCTCGCTGTCCACCACGCGGGCGCAGTCCGGCCTGCAGGAACTGCAGCTGATCAACGATTTCGAGGCAGTGGCGCTGGCCATTCCCTACCTGCAGGCCGACACGCTGGTGCCGTTGAACGGTGATGCGGACCCGGCGCAGGCGTTCCCCGCGCTGGTGCTGGGCGCAGGCACCGGCCTGGGCGCTGCGCTGCGCTTTGCCGATGGCGAGCGCCCGGTGCTGGCCAGCGAGATCGGCCACGCCGCACTGGGCGCCGGAAATGCGCTGGAACTGCAGGTGCTGGGCCAGCTGCTGCAGCGCTGGCCGCATGTGGACAACGAGCGCGTGCTGTCCGGCAGTGGCCTGATGAACCTTTACCCGTGCCTGTGCGAGCTGCGGGGCGTGACGCCGCAGTGGACCAGCACCGAGGCCCTGATCGGTGCGGCCCGCAGCGGCGAGGATGCACTGGCGGTGGATACCCTGCAGGTCTTCTGCGCGTGGCTGGGCAGCCTGGCCGGTGATGCGGCCATCGCCGTGGGTGCGCGCTCGGTGTACCTGGCCGGTGGCATCTCTGCCCATGTGCAGGATTTCCTTGCCGATGGCCGCTTCCGCGAGCGCTTCCTCAACAAGGGTGTATTGACCGACGTGCTGCGGCAGGTGCCGGTGTGGCGCGTCGAGCATGGCCAGCTGGGCGTGCTGGGCGCAGCCGTCTGGCACGCCGCGCGCAGGCCGGCATAGCAACCAAGAAGGCGGCTGGCAGCCTGCCGGCGGCGGATCGGACGACGGAGGCGAACATGGTGGATCGCAGGCAGTTCCTGCAGGCCGGAGCACTGGCCGCAGGCATGGCGGCAATGCCGGGCGTGCAGGCACGCACGCAGGGCGGAGCGAAGGTCGTTTCAACCTGGGATTTCGGCGTCCCCGCCAACCAGGCGGCGTGGAAGGTGCTGGGCGACGGCGGCAGCGCACTGGATGCGGTGGAAGCCGGCGCACGCTGGGCCGAGAGCGAGCTGTGCAACCCCACCGTCGGCCATTGCGGCAATCCTGATCGCGACGGCGTGCTGAGCCTGGACGCCAGCATCATGGATGGCGACGGCCGCTGCGGTGCGGTTGCCGCGCTGGTGGACATCCTGCACCCGGTGTCGGTGGCCCGCAAAGTGATGGAGAACAGCCCGCACGTGCTGCTGGTGGGCGAGGGCGCGCAGCAGTTCGCGGTGCAGCAGGGTTTCGAGCGCCAGCACCTGCTCACCCCGCAGGCCGAGGCGGCCTGGCGCGAGTGGCTGAAGACCGAGAAGTACCAGCCGCAGATCAACGCCGAACGCCGCGGCCTCCCTGGCAACAGCGACAACCACGACACCATCGGCATGCTGGCGCTGGACGCCAGGGGCAACCTCGCCGGCGCCTGCACCACCAGCGGCATGGCCTGGAAGCTGCACGGGCGGGTCGGCGACAGCCCGATCATCGGTGCCGGCCTTTACGTGGACAACGAGGTGGGCGCGGCCACGGCCTCGGGCGTGGGTGAAGAGATGATCCGCAATGCCGCCTCGTTCCTGGTGGTCGAGCTGATGCGCCAGGGACGCACGCCTGCACAGGCCTGCCGCGAGGCGATAGACCGGGTGGTGCGCAAGCGCCCTGAGGCAAGCAGAACGCTGCAGGTCTGCTTCCTGGCAATGAACAAGCAGGGCGAGGTGGGCGCGTACGCGCTGCATCGCGGCTTCGTCTACGCGGTGTGCGATGCGCAGCGCCACGATGACCTGCGCGATTCGCCGTCGATCTACACGAGCACCCAGGCGTGAGCGCGCGCCTGGGGTTGGAGATCGCCAGCAACTCGGTGGCCTCGGCGCTTGCCGCGCAGGCCGGTGGTGCAGACCGCATCGAACTGTTCGACAACCTTGCCGAGGGCGGCACCACGCCGTCGTTTGCCAGCATCGCCATGGCCCGCGAGCGGCTGACCATTCCGCTGTTCGTGCTGGTGCGCCCGCGGGCCGGTGATTTCCATTACGACGCACTGGAAACCGAGCTGATGCTGCGTGACATCGCCCAGTGCCGGGCGCTCGGCTGCGATGGCGTGGTGGTTGGCGCACTGGATGCGCAGGGCGATATCGACCTGCCGTTGTGCCGTGAGCTGGTGCAGGCCGCCGGGCCGCTGCAGGTCACCTTCCACCGCGCGTTCGATGCGACCCGTGATCTGTCCACGGCGCTGGAGCAGGTGGTCGGCCTGGGTTGCCAGCGGGTGCTGACGTCGGGCGGGCAGGTCAGCGCCGAGGCGGGCGGCAAGGTGCTGGCCTCGCTGGTGGACCAGGCCGCGGGCCGCATCAGTGTGATGGCGGGCGCGGGCCTGGTCCCGTCCAACGTGGCTGCCGTGGCCCGGCAGACCGGCTGCACCGAACTGCACGCCTCGGCCAAGGGCCTGCGTCGCTCGGACATGCAGTTCCAGAACCCGGTGCTGCGCGGGCTTGACCCGGATTGGAGCCAGACCAGCACCGCGACGGTGGCGGCGTTGCGCAAGGCGCTGGACGCCGCGCGGTAACCCGCTTTTCATGTAGCGTCGAGCCATGCTCGACGGCTGTTCGACGACCGGTCGCGCGTGGCTCGACGCTGCAAAAAGCAGTCGAGCATGGCTCGACTACAAAAAGCAGTCGAGCATGGCTCGACTCTACATGTCGTGCGCCGGTCGAGCACAACAAAAAACGGCAGCCACCTGTAAAAGCGTGGCTGCCGTGGAGGACCGTTGTGCGGAACCTTAGAACTTGTAGGTGGCGCCGAAGTAGATCTGTCGGCCCGAGTACAGGTTGGAGATCAGGCGGGACTGGGTGTCGCTGCCCAGGTAGATGCGCTGCTCGGACTTGGTGGCGTTGAGCACCGAGGCGGTGAAGGTCAGCGCTTCGGTGAAGTTGTAGGCCACGTTCAGGTCCAGCTGGTCGTACGGTTCGGTGTACTGGGTCATGCCGTTGACCAGGCCGCCGACCACTTCACCACGACGGTTGTACGAGGCACGGGCCAGGAACCGGTCGGTTTCGTAGAACACCGTCAGGTTGGCCTGGTTCTTGGCGCTGCCCACCAGCGGCGATGCGCCGAGATTCTCGCCATTGAGCTCGATCGAGGCCAGGTTGGTGTCGTTGTAGGTGTAGTTGGCCTGCACGCCCAGGCCGAAATCGAAGGTGTACTGGCCGTACACTTCCACGCCCTGCGACACCGCGTCACGGCCGTTGGCCTGGGTGCTGTAGTTCTGCACCGTCACCATCTCTCCGCCGACTTCCATCTGCACGTCACGCACGATCGGCACGGTGAAGTTGCTGATGTCCTTGCGGAACAGGCCGACGCCGGCGACCGCGCCCGGCATGAAGTACCACTCCACGCCGAGGTCGTACTGGGTGGCCTTGAAGGCTTCGAGGTTCTTGTTGCTGCCGCTGCCTGCCCAGCCTTCGGTCGGTGCACCGCCCGCAACGCGGCGGTCATTGACGTACTCCGGGCTGTAGTAGCTCAGGCTGCCCGGTGCGGCGATGCTGGTGTAGCTCGGGCGAGCCACGACCTTCGACGCTGCACCACGCAGGATCAGGTTGTCGGTGATGTCCCAGGCGATGTTGAAGCTGGGCAGCACGTCGGTATAGGTGCGGTCCGAGCCGATCAGCTCGAAGCTCTTCTCGCGGGCCAGGTTGTCGGGCAGGCGCACGAAACCACTTTCGCAGCCGTAGGTGGGGTAGGCCGCTGCCGCCGGATCATCGCAGGACATCGGTGCGCCGGAGGCGTTGTCCAGGAAGTAGTCGTTGAAGCGTTCGATGGAATCGCTGGACTGGGCGAACTGCTCGGTACGCACCACGCGCACGCCGACGTTGCCGCGCAGGCGTTCGGTACGGAAGTTGGCCTGGAAGTAGCCCGAGTAGATCTTCTCGTTGACGTTGTAGACGAAGTCGTCCTCGACGCGGTTGTACGACTGGCCGTAGGTATTGTTCAGGTGGTCGATGTAGGCCGGGAAGTTGATGCCCGGGAACACGTTCGCGTTGAAGCCACCGGCGATGCCGCTGATCGGGTTGGACAGGAAGAAGCCCGGCTGGGCGATGCCGGCCGTGTTGTCACAGCCCGCCTGGTAGCGGCTGTCGTAGTCGGTCGGGTCGGCGCCCTGGCACACCCAGTAGGTGTTGCCGGTGTTGCGGTGGACCTTGCCGTCACGGTACTTGGCGCCGAACTGGATCGAGTCCAGCCAGCCGCTTTCGAACATCTTGGTGACGTCGGCCTGGAAGTGGTTCTGCTTGACTTCGGTCTGCATCCACGACGAATCGGTCGAGCCGGTGTCGACCTCGGCGATGCCATTCATCAGCACCTCCTGCAGGTTCGGCGAGACGGTCAGCGTCGGCGTGCCGGTCAGGTCCCATGCGGTGTACTGGTTGCCGGACTCCCACACGCCGTTGACGCGGCGGCGCGGCTTGGCCGACATGCGGAAGTTCATCGATGGGCCACCCTCGGACCAGGTGCGGCCACCGCTGAAGGAGGCCTTCCACAGCGGGCTGATGTCCCAGTCGATGGTCAGGTCGGCCGTCTGCGACAGCGCCTTTTCGCGGCTGTAGCCACCGGTCAGCTGCGGGGTCGGAATGGTGCAGTCGTCCGGTCCCCAGCCACCCGGGGCCAGGCCGGCGGCGGCGGCTTCGTCTTCGCTGCAGTAGTAGGCCTTGCCCGGCAGCTTCTCGAACTGCGCACCGGTGACCACCGTGCCGCTGGGATCGAAGGTCAGGCCGTTGAGCAGGCGCCCGCCGGCCCAGTTGCCGTCACCGTTGTAGCGCGCCATGTTCCATTCGGGAACCTTCAGCATGTTCTGCGAATAGTCGCCGTCCAGCTGGAAGCGGAAGTAGTTGGCGGTCAGGGTCAGGTTGTCGATCGGCTTGAACTGGAACGTCAGCTGGCCGCCCTTGCGCTCGCGCTTCTCTTCCTTCACGGCGAAGTTCACCGAGGTGGGCATGAAGAAGTCGCTGTAGTTGTGGCCGAACTGGTCGTTGAAGCCGGAGTTGCCCCACCAGTAGTTGATGCCGCCCTGGGTGAGGGCGTTGCCGTTGACATCACGCGCGTCGACGTCGGTGCCGTACCACTGGTAGTTCTCGGTGCTCACTTCCATGGTGCGGCTGGTGCGCTTCTGCTGGGTCACGCCGACCAGCACGCCGAAGCGCTCGTCCTTGCTGTGCCAGGAGTACAGCGCCGACGCCTGCGGGTCGACGTCCTGGTGGGTATCGGACGAGACGCCCTCCAGGGTGACGTAGCCGGAGTTGGATTCCATTTCCAGCGGGCGGCGGGTGTGCAGGATGACCGTGCCGCCGATGCCGCCTTCGTCGATGCGTGCTTCCGGCGACTTGAACAGCTCTGCGCTGGACAGCATGTTCGACGGCAGCAGGGTGTAGTTGAACGAACGGCTGGCCTCGTCATTGGTTTCGGAGGTGGCGATGTAGTTGCCGTTCAACTGGGTCAGGGTGAGATCCGGGTCGAGGCCACGCACGCTGACGCTCTTGCCTTCGCCGCCGTCGCGGGTGATGACCACGCCCGGCACGCGCTGCAGCGAATCGGCGACGTTCTTGTCAGGGAACTTGCCAACGTCTTCGGCGGTGATGACTTCAACCACGGCATTGGCGTCGCGCTTCTGCTGCAGGCTCTTCTCGATGGCGTAGCGGTAGCCGGTGACCTGGACGCTGTCCAGGGTGGTGGCATCACTGCTGCCGGTGGTCGGCTGTGCGGTGGCCTGCTGGGCAGCGGCGCCGAGGGGCGCGACGGCTGCGGCCAGTGCCAGCGCGACGGCGAGCGACAACGTGTCGCGGCCGTGCGTACGAGTTGAATGCTTGATTGCCATCTCTCCCTCTCTCCTGGATTGATCCGGTGACTGACGCGGAACTTGAATCGATCTAATGTGTGATGCCGATTTTGCTTGAGCCGCGCGGTCGCCTGGTGCGCCGCGCTGGTGCTCGGGTACGTACTTGTTCCGGTCCCCAACGCCGGGCCACCCCCTGAATCCGCTTGGATCGATCTAAGCGATGGCGGGGCGATTTTTAGCATGGCTGGAGGGGTTGCGCATGCTGCTGCGCAATATTGCAGTGACGTGTCTGCCGAATGATGATTCGCTGAAATGCACTGGAATCGTTTACATGCGCAAAAGGGGAGGGTGGTTCGGCAGGGCTTGCAGCCCTGCACCTGCTTCAAACAACGTCAACATCAAAAGCGGCTCTGGGTTGCTGCTGGTTGGGCGGCGCGGTGTGGGCTGGCAGGACACGCCGTAAACCCGTCCATGGGGGCTCGATGGCGCCATCCATGGCGCCAACGGTCCTGCCAGCCCACACCGCACCACCCCCGACAGGTTCACGCGGCTGTTGGTGGGTGCCGACCGTTGGTCGGCACATCCATCAAATATCGAAATTCATCTGGGGTCAGAGCCCGTTGCGTAGCAACGGGATCCGACCCCGAGCTCTGACAGATCGCAGAGAACTGTCGAAGGCGGGGTGGGTCCGGTTGAGGGGGTGTGAGCGCCATGGATGGCGCGACCAAGCCCCCATGGACGGGTTCACGGCGTCCCCCTCAACCGGACCCACCCCGCCAGCCCACAGGAAATCAGCCTTTGACGTTGACGTTGCCCTGGCTCGCAGCAGGTGCAGGGCTGCAAGCCCTGCCACGAAAACCCCCTTTTTTGCTGCGGCGCAGAATGCATGGATGGGCGCTCCCTGCTTTACTTCAATCGATCTAAATCCGCCGGGGTGCGGATTTGTACCGATGGAAACGAGGAGTTCGGCCCACCGTGGCCGGCGCCCCGCTGCCGCCCTGCCGCCAAGGAGTCCTGTCCGTGACCAGGTTGTCCCGCCGTCTGTCCGCCCGCCGCTCGCCGGCACTGTCCCATCGCCCGCTGGCGCGTATCGCCTGCCTGCTGGCATTGGCCGTCACGCCCTGGCTGCAGGCCGCACCGGCCGCGCTGGAGCGCGAGGTCAATACCTTCATCGGCAGCAAGGATGACGGCAACACCTTCCCCGGCGCCTCGGCCCCCTTCGGCCTGATCCAGGTCAGCCCGATCGGCAGCCACTATTCCGGCTGGCGCTACGACGACGAAAAGATCCGCGGCTTCGGCCATTCGTTCCTGTCCGGCGCCGGCTGCTGGGAGCAGGGCGGCCAGGTCTCGATCCTGCCGGTCACCGGCAGCATCGGTCCGGGCGGCGATTTCGATACCGGCAACCCCAAGCAGTTCGACCACAAGGCCTACGCCTCGGCCTACACGCATGATGGCGAGGTCGGCCAGGCCGGCTACTACAAGGTGCGGCTGACCAGCTACGGCGGCATCGACGCCGAAGCCACCGCACGTACCCGCGCCGCAGCCGAGCGCTACACCTTCAGCCAGCGCAGTGGCGACGGCCACGTCATGATCAACGTCGGCCAGGCCAACGAGCGCCACTCGGTCATCGGCAGCGTGGTCGATGTGGTCGGCGACCGCGTGGTGGAAGGCAAGCTGGTCACCAAGAGCTTCTGCGGTGGCCACCAGTACACCACGTGGTTCCGCGTCGAGTTCGACCGTCCGTTCAAGGCGCATGGCACCTGGGGCGAAACCGGTGGCCTGCCCAACGCGCGGCACAGCATGGAAGGCGAGCAGAAGCCGAATGGCGCCTGGCTCACCTTCGACCTGGCCAAGGGCCAGTCGGTCACTGCGGTGAGTGCGATCTCACACGTCGATGCCGAAGGCGCACGTACCAACCTGCGCGCCGAGGGCATGCAGGGTGGGGCGCTGATCGCTTTCGACAGGATGCGTTCGCTGTCCCAGCAGGCCTGGCGCGAACAGCTGGCGCGGGTGCGCGTGCAGGGCGGCAACGGCGATGACCGCACCGTCTTCTACAGCGCGATGTACCACGCGCTGCTGCAGCCGCTCACCGGCAGCGATGCCGATGGCCGCTACCGTGGCTACGACGATGGCATCCACCGCGCCGATGGCTGGACCTACTACGAGTACTTCTCGCTGTGGGATACCTACCGTGCGCAGAACCAGTGGCTGGCGCTGACCCGCCCGGACGTGGCCCGCGACATCGGCCGCACCCTGCTGGCCATCGACGAGCAGGGCGGCTGGCTGCCGCGCTGGGGCTACGCCAACTTCGAAACCAACATCATGACCGGCGACCCGGTCACGCCCTTCATGGTCGACCTGTGGCGCTTCGGTGCGCTCAAGGGCCGTGAATCGCAGGCCTGGGATGCGCTGCGCCGCAATGCCTTCGGTACGCCGCCGCTGAACTCGCGCATGGCCGGCCGTTCGGGCAACCCGACCTATCTGGACAAGGGCTACGTGGTCTATGACCGCGCGTTCCCGTCCAAGGGCATGGACGTCGATCCGCACCACGGCGGTTCGGCAACGCTGGAGTACGCCGTTGCCGATTGCGCGCTGTCGCAGATGGCCGATGGCCTGGGCCATGCCCAGGATGCGGTGACGCTGCGCGAGCGCGGCCGCAACTGGCGCAAGGTGTGGGACCCGCAGGTGCGTGATGCCGAGACCGGCTTCACCGGCTTCCCGCGCCCGCGCACCGAAGACGGGCAGTGGTACACCCCGGCCGATGGCCACTACAGCCCGCGCTCGCACCACGGGTTCCATGAAGGCACCGCGTGGCAGTACCAGTGGCTGGCGCAGCAGGACGTGCCGGGCCTGGTGGACGCGATGGACGGCCGCGAACAGGCCGGCCGCCGCCTGGATGCGTTCTTCGCGATGGACGCGCTGCAGGCCGACCCGCTCAACGCCGCCCGCAAGGAGTGGGTGGTCGGCCCGTACAGCTATTACAACCAGTTCCGCTACAACCCCAACAACGAGCCGGACCTGCACTCGCCGTGGCTGTACACGCTGATCGGCCAGCCGTGGAAGACCGCCGCCGTGGTGCGTGCCGCGCAGCAGCTGTTCACCAATGCGCCCAACGGCGTGACCGGCAACGATGACCTGGGCACGATGTCGGCCTGGTACCTGTTCAGCGCTATCGGCGTGTACCCGGCGGTGCCGGGGAGCGGCGAGTTCCTGCTGCACACCCCGCGCTTTGCCAAGGTGGAAGTGGACATGGGCAACGGCCGCACCCTGCGCATCGACGCACCGGGCGCCGACGGCCGCCGCCTGCAGTACGTGCAGGGCGTGCAGGTCGATGGCCAGGCCCATGCGCCGGTGTGGCTGGACTGGAACCGCCTGCAGCAGGGCCCGCGCGTGCGTTTCGCCCTCGACGGCCAGGCGCCGACGCAGGGCTGGGGCACCGCGGTGGCCGATCTGCCGGTCTCCTGGTGCGCCGCACCAGGCAGCCAGCTGCGATGATCGGCGCTGTGCCGTTCGAGGCAACCCAGCGAACGGCACGGCACGACAGCGTCACGATCCATTAGGCTTGAGGCTCCAGCGGAGTCCGGGAAGACGATGAACGACAACGGCGGCAGTTCCAGCAAGCGTTCCGGCAAGGCGGTGACGGTGACCGACATCGCCCGTGCCATCGGCGTTTCGCGCGCGACCGTGTCGCTGGTGCTGCGTGGCAGCCCGCTGGTCAACGTCGATACCCGGGCCAAGGTCGAGGCCGAACTGCGCCGCCAGCGCTATGTCTACAACCGTGCCGCGGCCAACCTGCGCCGGCGCACTTCGTCGAGCATCGCGCTGGTCATCAACGATCTGTCCAACCCGTTCTTCGCTGAATTCGCCTCCGGGGTGGACGAGGCGCTGGGCGGTCGCGGCTACGTCACCCTGCTGGGCAGCACCGGCGAATCGCCCGAGCGCCAGCAGGCCGTGCTGTCCACGCTGATGGAACACACCCCGGCCGGGTTGATCCTGTCGCCGGCCGAGGGCAGCGATGCCACCCTGGTACGCCAGGCGCTGGGCGCCAACGCCAACGTGCTGCTGTTCAACCGCGAACTGGACGGTGCCGACTGGGACTTCCTGACCCTGGACAACCAGCACGGCGCTTACCTGGCCACCCGCCACCTGATCGAGCGCGGCCATCGCCAGATCGCGTTCTTCGGTGGCCATGCCGATTCCAGCTCGTGCCACCAGCGTCGCGCCGGTTTCCAGCAGGCGCTCGCCGAGGCCGGGCTGACGCTGCCGCCAGGCTGGATGATCGAATCGGCGCCGAACCGCCTGGAAGCCGCTGCGCGCACCGACGAACTGTTCGTCGATGGCCACCGGCCGAGTGCAGCGGTCTGCTACAACGACACGGTCGCGCTGGGGCTGATGCTGGGCCTGAACTCGCGCGGCATCCGCCCCGGTGGCGATTTCGCGGTCACCGGGTTCGATGACATTTCCGAAGCCTCCGTGGCGGTGCCGCCGCTGACCACCCTCACCGCCGACCCGCGCGAACGTGGCCGGCAGGCGGCCGCACTGCTGCTGCAGCGCCTGGATGACCCGGATGCGCCGCCGCAGCGCACGGTCGCCCCGGTGCAGCTGCGCATCCGCGAAAGCAGCGCCGCCCGGCCCAACTGATTCCCTTCAACGCACACTCCTTCCACGCAACAACGACCTTCCGCGCATCGAGGCGCGAACCGCATGCCGATCTCCGCAACGCCCCGCCCATCGGGTTCCCCCGGCAACGCACCGGCCGTCACCAACGGCAAGGCACTGGCCGTGGTCACCACCATCTTCTTCATGTGGGGCTTCCTTACCTGCCTCAATGACATCCTGATCCCGCACCTGAAGGCAGTGTTCGAGCTGAACTACGCCAAGGCGATGCTGGTGCAGTTCACCTTCTTCGGCACCTACTTCCTGATGTCGCTGCCGGCAGGCCGCCTGGTGGCGGCGCTGGGTTACAAGAAGGGCATCGTGGCCGGCCTGGTGATCGCCGGCATCGGCGCGCTGGGCTTCTGGCCGGCGGCAGAGCTGCGCGAATATGGCGCCTTCCTGGGTGCGTTGTTCGTGCTGGCCACCGGCATCACCGTGCTGCAGGTCGCCGCCAACCCCTATGTGGCGCTGCTGGGTCCGGAACAGACCAGCTCCAGCCGCCTGACCCTGGCCCAGGCGCTGAATTCGCTGGGCACGGCCATCGCGCCGATCTTCGGCGGCATGCTGATCCTGTCCAACACGGTCAAGAGCGCCGATGAACTGAAAGCGCTGCCGGTTGCCGAACAGCTGGCCTACCGCACCGCCGAAGCACAGGCCGTGCAGGGCCCGTACGTGGGCCTGGCGGTGGCGCTGGTGCTGCTGGCGCTGTTCGTGTTCCTGTTCCGCCTGCCGGCGCTGAGCGATGCGACCGAACAGGCCGACCAGGGCCATCACCACAGCTACTTCGATGCACTGCGCAAGCGCCACCTGCTGCTGGGCGTGCTGGGCATCTTCTTCTACGTCGGCGCGGAAGTGTCGATCGGCAGCTTCCTGGTCAACTACCTCTCGATGCCGAGCATCGGCGGTTTCAGCGAACAGCAGGCGACCCATTACGTGTCGGCTTACTGGACGATGGCGATGATCGGCCGCTTTGCCGGCTCGGCCCTGCTGGCGCGCTTCTCGCCCAGCCGCCTGCTGGCGATCTTCGCGCTGGTCAACGTGGGCCTGCTGGCAACGACGATGATGACCTCCGGCAGCGTCGCGCTGTACTCGGTGGTGGCGATCGGCCTGTTCAACTCGATCATGTTCCCGACCATCTTCGCGCTCAGCATCGAGCGCCTGGGCCCGCTGACCAACAAGGGCTCCAGCCTGCTGATCATGGCCATCGTCGGCGGTGCCGTGGTGCCGTACCTGCAGGGCGTTCTGGCTGACCACATCGGGGTCCAGGCCAGCTTCATCCTGCCGCTGCTGTGCTATGGCTACATCATTTTCTACGGTCTGGTCGGCGCTCGTACGCCGGCCTCCGCAACGCAGGGAGGCTGAGTCCAGAATGGGTGCCATTGTCTGCTTCGGCGAAATTTTGATCGATCTACTAGCGCAGCCGCCGGCTTCGGCCGACACCCCGCGCGCGTTCCTGCAGTACGCCGGCGGTGCGCCGGCCAACGTGGCCGTGGCTGCCGCGCGGCTGGGTGCGAAGACCCAGTTCGTGGGCATGCTCGGCCGCGACATGTTCGGTGACTTCCTGGCCGAGAGCCTGGTCGAGCACGGCGTCGGTACCGACTACATCGTGCGTACCGATGCGGCCAAGACCGCGCTGGCCTTCGTCGCGCTGGATGCCGCAGGTGAGCGCAGCTTCAGCTTCTACCGCCCGCCGGCGGCCGACCTGCTGTTCCGTGACAGCGATTTCCAGGCCGCGTGCCTGGACAACGCGCAGTGCTTCCACGTCTGTTCCAACAGCCTCACCGAAGCGGCCATCGCCGAGGCGACCTTCGCCGGCATGGACCGCGCCCGCGCCGCCGGCGCGGTGGTCAGCCTGGACCTCAACCTGCGCCCGGCGCTGTGGCCGGCCGATGTCGATCCGACGCCGTGGCTGTGGCAGGCGCTGGAGCGCGCCGACCTGGTCAAGCTCTCGCGCGAGGAACTGGACTTCCTGGCCGCGCCGCACGGTGCCGAGGGCGACCAGATCGTCCTGCAGCGCCTGCTGGCTGCGCAGGCACGCTGGGTCATCGTCACCGATGGCGCCGCCACGCTGCACTGGTACACCCGTGAGCAGCAGGGCCAGGTCACCAGCTTCAACGTGGCCACGGTCGATACCACCGCCGCCGGCGATGCCTTCGTCGGTGGCGTGCTGGTCGGCCTGCTGGAGCGGGGCGGGGCCGGTGCGGGCTTCGCCGCGTTCTGCCAGGACCCGCAGGCCATCGCTGCCACGCTGCGCTTCGGCGCTGCGGTCGGCGCACTGGCTGTTACCCGCAAGGGCGCGTTCGCCGCGATGCCCTCGCTCGATGAAGTGCAGCAGCTGCTGCAGGCACAGGACCTTCCCGCATGAGCACCTCGCCCGATTTCCGTTCGCCCGCGTTCCTGCGCACACACATCGCCGACACCCTGGCGTTCTACCACCCGCGCTGCATCGATCCGAACGGCGGTTTCTTCCACTACTTCCGTGATGACGGCAGCATCTACGATGCCAGCCACCGCCACCTGGTGAGCAGCACGCGTTTCGTCTTCAACTACGCGATGGCCTACCGCGAATTCGGCAATGCCGAGTACCGCGAGGCGGTCGAGCATGGCGTGCGCTACCTGCGCGAGGTGCACCGCAACCCGGCCACCGGCGGCTATGCCTGGACCCTGCGCGATGGCAAGGTCGAGGACGACATGAACCACTGCTACGGCGTGGCCTTCGTGCTGCTGGCCTACAGCTGTGCGCTGAAGGCCGGCGTCGAGCAGGCCCGCGCGTGGATGGACGAAACCTGGCAGCTGCTGGAAGCACGCTTCTGGGAGCCGCAGCACGGCCTGTACAAGGACGAAGCCGATGGCCAGTGGAACTTCACCGGCTACCGCGGGCAGAACGCCAACATGCACATGTGCGAGGCGATGCTGGCCGCGTTCGAGGCCAGTGGCGAGCAGCGCTATGTCGAGCGCGCGCTGCAGCTGGCCGACAACATGACCCGCCGCCAGGCCGCCAAGGCCGGCGGGCTGGTCTGGGAACACTATGACGTGAACTGGGAGATCGACTGGGATTACAACCTGGACAATCCGAAGCACCTGTTCCGCCCGTGGGGTTTCCAGCCCGGCCACCAGACCGAGTGGGCCAAGCTGCTGCTGATCCTTGACCGCCACGTGCAGGCCGACTGGCTGGTGCCGACCGCGCAGCATCTGTTCGACGTGGCCGTCGAGCGCAGCTGGGACGTGGCACGCGGTGGCCTGTACTACGGTTTCGCGCCGGAATCGCGCCGCCAGCCGGGCATGGACGGCGCGCCGATCGGCGGCGACAGCTTCGTCTGCGACGACGACAAGTACTTCTGGGTGCAGGCTGAGACGCTGGCCACCGCGGCGCTGATGGCCAAGCGCACCGGCGATGACCGCTACTGGCAGTGGTACGAGCGCATCTGGGCGTATTCGTGGGAGCACTTCGTCGACCACCAGTACGGCGCCTGGTTCCGCATCCTTGATGCCGACAACCGCAAGTACAGCGACGAGAAGAGCCCGGCCGGCAAGGTGGATTACCACACCATGGGCGCGTGCTACGAAGTGTTGAACGTCGTTCGTTGATGAAGGTTCGCCGGGCATGGCCCGGCGCCACCGGATGCCACCAGGAGCATCACGTGCATCGTCTTTCCCTCGTTGTCCGTCTGCTCCTGCTGCTGGTCGTGGCGGCTGCATTCCCTGCCGCCGCCGCGCCGTTGCAGGCGCAGTGGGAATTCCGCCTGCTGCCGGGCGATGCTCAAGGTGCCGCCCACCCCGGGCTTCAGCAGTGGCGTGCGGCCACGGTGCCTGGCAGCGTGCACACCGACCTGCTCGCCCACGACCTGATCCGCGATCCCTACGTGGGCGCGGCCGAGGCGGAGCTGCAATGGATCGGCCTGGCCAGTTGGGAGTACCGCGCACGCTTCGACGTGGATGCGGCAACCCTGGCCAAGCCCAATGCCGAACTGCGCTTCGACGGGCTGGACACCTACGCCGAGGTCACCCTCAACGGCAAGCCGTTGCTGCGCGCGGACAATGCACACCGCGCCTGGCACGCGCGGGTGGAAGGGCGCCTGCAGGCCACGGGCAATGAACTGCTGATCGTGTTCCGCTCGCCCATCCGCACGCTGCTGCCCAGCGTACAGGCGATGCCGCACAGGATCGCCGGCAACTATCCCTCGCCCTATGGTGATGAGCCGAAGGACGCGATGGTCGGCAACTTCGCACGCAAGCCGGCCTATCACTTCGGCTGGGACTGGGGCCCGCGCTATGTCACCGCCGGGGTCTGGCGTGGCGTGGACCTGCAGGCCTGGGATACGCACCGGCTGACTGACCTGGCCGTGCGCACCGATGCACTGGACAGCCGGCAGGCGAAGCTGGCGGTGCTGCTGCAGGTGGAGCAGGGCAATGCCGCCGGTTCTGCCGTGGTGGATGTGGACGTGCGCGACCCCGAGGGCCGCAGCGTGGCCCAGGTACAGCGTACGGTGCTGCTGAAACCGGGCGCGAACACTGTCGAGATTCCCGTTGAACTGGCTGATCCGCGGCGCTGGTGGCCGGTGGGCCATGGCGCGCAGGACCGCTACAGCGTGCAGGCACGCCTGGAGGGCGGGCGTTCCGCTGAGCTGGCGCGCGAACAGCGCATTGGCCTGCGCACCGTCGAGCTGCGCCGCGAGGAAGATGGCAAGGGTGGCCAGGGTTTCGCCTTTGTCATCAACGGCGTGGAGATCTTCGCCAAGGGCGCCAACGTCATTCCGTTCGATGCGTTCCCCGCCCGCGTTGATCCCGCGCGGCTGCGCCAGGTGGTGACCGCCGCGCGCGACGCCAACATGAACATGCTGCGCAACTGGGGCGGTGGCTACTACGAGGACGACGCGTTCTTCGACATCGCCGACGAGCTGGGCCTGCTGGTCTGGCAGGACTTCATGTTCGGCGGCGGCATGCAGCCCGGCTACGATCCCGCGTTCCGGGCCAGCGTGGTGGCCGAGGCGCGCGACAACGTTCGCCGCCTGCGGCACCACCCCAGCATCGTGCTGTGGTGTGGCAACAACGAGGAAGAAACCGCCTGGAAGGACTGGGGCCACGGCCGTGACCTGAAGGCGGCCGACCCGGCATTCGCAGTGAAGGTATGGCAGGGCTATGTGGACCTGTTCGGCCATGATCTGCGCCAGGTCGTGGGTGAGGAGGGCCTGGGCGTGCCGTACTGGTCCAGCTCGCCCAGCAACGACCTGGACGAGAAGGCCAACGACTCCACCCGGGGCGACAAGCACTATTGGCAGGTCTGGGGCAATCCGGCGCTGCCGGTGCAGGCGTACCTGCATGAGACCCCGCGCTTCATGTCCGAGTACGGCCTGCAGGCCTGGCCGGCGGTGGCGACGGTGGACCAGATCGCGAGCCGTGACGAGCAGGGCATCGACAGTCCGGTGATCCGTGCCCACCAGAAGTTCATGGCAGGCGAGGGCAACAGCCGGCTGCTGCACTACATCGCGCTGGGCTATGGCACGCCGAAGGACTTCGAGGATTTCGTCTACCTCAGCCAGGTGATGCAGGCCGATGGCATTGCCCTGGCGGCATTGCACCACCGCGCATCGCGGCCGTACACGATGGGTTCGCTGTACTGGCAGCTCAACGACGTGTGGCCGGGTGCATCGTGGTCCAGCGTCGATTACTACGGGCGCTGGAAGGCGCTTCATTTCGCCGCACGGCGCTTCTTCGCGCCGGTGACCGTGGCAGCGCTGCGTGATGAGGGCAGCACGCGGGTGCGGCTGATCAACGATGGTGCGGCGGTGCAGGCGGGCTGGCGGCTGCGGGTGATGGACGTGGACGGCAAGGTACTGCGCCGCCGCGACGTACCGGTGAGCCTGGCCGCGGCGGGCGTCACCCGCGTGGGTGACTTCGCCGATGCCGAATTGCTGGCAGGCGCAGACCCCAAGCGCACCGTGGCGGTGTTCGAGCTGCTGCAGGAGGGCAAGGTGAGTGC
Source organism: Stenotrophomonas sp. ZAC14A_NAIMI4_1 (assembly GCF_003086915.1). NCBI lineage: Bacteria > Pseudomonadati > Pseudomonadota > Gammaproteobacteria > Lysobacterales > Lysobacteraceae > Stenotrophomonas > Stenotrophomonas sp. ZAC14A_NAIMI4_1. The sequence goes on along the minus strand of NZ_CP026002.1, from coordinate 2,646,360 downwards.
ACGCCAGGTGGTCGGCTTCGTGGAGGCCAAGGACCAGGTACTGCCGCGACAGGCTTTGAAGGCGGTGCTGGCCATCGACGGCGACCATTACCGGTTGCGGCTGCAGAGCGCGGCCTACGTGCGCGCGGCGTGGATCGACTTCGGCGCGCTGGACGTGCAGGTGGAAGACAACCTGCTGGACCTGTTGCCGGGAGAGACCCGTGACATCGCCGTACGCGGCCCGGTGGACCTGGCGACGCTGCGCGAAGCACTGAAGATCAAGACCCTCAACGATCGTTGAGGGCCGCACCGCTCTGGTAGGTGCCAACCTTGGTTGGCACACCCAGAACTGCCAACCAAGGTTGGCAACTACCAAAGCCGGTGCCCGTTAGCGCCGGGACCGGCCCGTTGCTGTGGTAGGTGCCAACCTTGGTTGGCACGCTCTTGCCCCACGCAGCGAACGCCAACCAAGGTTGGCATCTACCGGAGCGCGTGCCCGGTAGCGCCGGGCCATGCCCGGCGAGCGCAGCGGGCCGCGCTTACAGCTGGATCTGCTGGAAATGCTCGACGCGGTCGTGGCCGTTGGTGGCCTGGCCGGTGCGCGGCATCGGGTAGTCCTCCAGGCGGTCGATCAGGCGCGTCTGCAGGCCAGCCTCGCGGGCGGCATCCAGTTCTTCCACCACGTCCGACAGGAACAGGATCTCACCGGCCGGCACGCCGATCGCCTGCACGATGTTGCGATAGCTGTCCGCCTCGCGCTTGCCGCCGATCTCGGTATCGAACCAGCCCGACACCAGCGGGCTCAGGTCGCCTGCATCGCTGAAGCCGAAGAACAGCTTCTGCGCCGGCACCGAGCCGGAGGAGTACACGTACAGCGGCAGGCCCGAGGCATGCCAGCCCTTCAGCACCGGCGCCACTTCCGGGTAGAAGTGCGCGGTGTAATCGCCGCGACGGTAGCCGGCATCCCAGATCAGGCCCTGCAGGGCCTTCAGCGCCGTGTGCTTGCGGTCCTGGTCGATCCACCCCTGCAGCGTCTCGGCTACCAGGCTGTCCTGGCAGGCGCCACCGATCTCGGTGGCCACCGCATCCAGCCAGCGGCGCACCTCCGGCTGCTGGCCGTGTTCGGCCACGAAGGCCGGCAGGGCCTGGCGGGCATAGGGGAACAGCACGTTCTTGACGAACGAGATGCTGCTGGTGGTGCCTTCGATGTCGGTCAGGATGACGCGGGGCTGCATGGATCAGGACGCCTGGGTGGGAACGTAACGGGGGAATTTCTGCGCGATGTCGGTGCCGGTGAAGTGACCGACCCAGCCGTCCGGCTCGGTGAAGAAGCGGATGGCCACGAAGCTCGGCTCATCGCCCATGTCGAACCAGTGGGTGGTGCCGTCGGGCACGGCGATCAGGTCATCCTTCACGCACTCGATCTCGTACACCTTGTCACCCACGTGCAGGGTGAACAGGCCCGATCCTGCAACGAAGAAGCGCACCTCGTCTTCCTTGTGGAAGTGTTCGTCGAGGAACTTCTTGCGCAGTTCGGCGCGGTTCGGGTTGTCCGGGGCGATCGACGCCACGTCCACGCTCTTGAAGCCGCGCTCGGCGACCAGTCGGTCGATGTCCGCACGGTAGGCGGCGAACACTTCGTCCTGGCTGGCGCCCGGGGCGACCGGCGCGGTGGCCTGCCAGCGCTCGAAGGTGACGCCGATCTTCTGCAGCTCGGCCGCGATGATCGCGCCGTCCTGGGAATCCAGCAGCGGTGATTCGGGATGGGTGTCGTCGTAGATGCGCAGTCGGCTCATGGCGGCAGCTTGAACGTCTCGGGGGGAAGACAGGGTAACAGGGTGGTGAAGGGCGGCAGATTCCGGATTGGAATCTGCACCCCGGCGCCGGTTCAGCCGCGCAGCTTGCGCAGTTCCAGCTCGCAGTGGAACAGGAACTCGAAGGCTTCCATGTGGCGGCGCGCTTCGGCCATGTCGCGGCCCCAGGCATACAGGCCGTGGCCGTCGATCAGGTAGCCCCACAGCGGCTGGGTATCGAGCAGGGCATCGACCTGCGCCGAGAGCACGTTCATGTCCTGGGTATTGGCGAACACCGGCACGTCGATGGCCATTTCGTGGGTGCTGTTGCCGGCGAAGGCCTTCAGCAGCTCGTAGCCTTCCAGGCGGATGTGGCCCTGCGGCGCGTACAGGCGCGAGGCGATGGTCTGCACCGGTGAATGGGTGTGCAGCACGCAGCCGATTTCCGGGAAGCGGCGGTACAGCTGGGTGTGCAGCAGGGTCTCGGCGGACGGGCGCAGCGGGCGGCCGACGGCGAGGCCGTCGAAGTCCACCACCATGATGTCGTCCTCGATGAGGCGGCCCTTGTCCTTGCCCGAGACCGTGATTGCGGCGTGGCGGTCGTCCAGGCGGTGGGAGAAGTTGCTGCTGGTGGCCGGGGTCCAGCCGGCGTGGGCCAGTTCGCGGACGTTGTCGATCAGCAGCTGGGCCAGTTCGCTCAGGCGCGCGGTGTCGTAGGGGAAGGTGGGGGCGTTCATGCGGTCGATTTTACTGGATTCGGCCAACGGCTGAGCCCCTCGTGGCGGGATGGTCGGGTTGATTCCTTGGGTGGGCCGGCCGGGGTGGGCTGGCGGGACACGCCGTGAACCCATCCATGAGGGCTCGTAGGCGCCATCCATGGCGCCTGCGGTCCCGCCAGCCCACCCCGGCCGGCCACGGACAGGTTCCGTGCGCGCCAGCCACGGAGTGAAGAAGGAAAGGCTGAAGCGGGTCGCGGCGCTGCGCTTGCTCGGAGCGGAGCATGGCTCCGCTCTACAGAAGATTCATTCCCCAGATGGACTTCATCCACGCATGGCGTGGATCTACCGGACGTGCCGGGAGAGTGTCGAAGGCGGGGAGGGGTGAGGTTGCGGGGGCGTGAGCCGCATGGATGCGGCGACCGAGCTTACAGGGACGTACTTGCAGCGTCCCCCGCAATCTCACCCCTCCCCGCCAACCCCTCAACCCAGCTTTTGCCGTTGCTCCGGCTCCAGCGGGTGCAGGGCCGCAGGCCCTGCAATACAAAAAACCCTTACTGGCCCCGCAGGCGGCTGTGCTTGAAGCCGTAGCAGAAATAGATCACGAACCCGACGAACGTCCACACACCCATCAGCATCCAGTTGTGCATCGTCATCGCCGACAGCAGCGCCATGCAGCTCAGCACGCCCAGGGTGCAGATCAGCCACGCCATCGGCATGCGGAATGGACGCGGCAGGTCCGGCTGGGTGCGGCGCAGGATCAGCACGCCCGCACACACGGCCGCAAACGCGATCAGGGTGCCCATCGAGGTCAGTTCACCCAGGATGTCCAGCGGGAACAGCGCCGCCAGCAGGGCGATGCCGATGCCGGTGATGACCGTGTTGATGTGCGGGGTGCGGTACTTCGGGTGGATCTTGGTGAACACCGGCGGCAGCAGGCCGTCGCGCCCCATGATCATGAAGATGCGCGGCTGGCCGATGATCATCACCAGCACCACCGAGGACAGGCCGACCAGGGCGCCGACCTCGACCACCCAGCGCAGCCAGCCCAGCTGCGGGTGCGCCGCCACGGCGGTCACCACCGGTTCGTCGGTGCCCAGCAGCTGGTACGGCACCAGGCCGGTCATGACGGCGGCCATGGCGATGTACAGCACCGTGCAGATCACCAGCGACAGCATCATGCCGATCGGCATGTCGCGCTGCGGGTTCTTCGATTCCTGCGCCGCCACCGACACTGCCTCGAAGCCGATGTAGGCGAAGAACACCATGGCCGCGCCGCGCAGCACGCCTTCCATGCCGTACTTGCCCGGGCCTTCGTTGGCCGGGATGAACGGGGTCCAGTTGCTGGTGTCCATGTACTTCCAGCCGACCACGATGACCAGCACGATCAGGCCGGTCTTCAGCACGACCATCGCCATGTTCATCGCCGAGGACTTGCTGATGCCGACGTAGCACAGCCAGGTCAGCAGCAATACCAGGATGGCGGCGGGCAGGTTGGCGATGGCGCCGGTGGGGCGCAGCTGCGCGTCCAGTGGTGCACTGACCAGCGCCGCTGGCAGGTGGATGTCGAACTGGCTGAGCAGGCTGAGGAAGTAGCCGGTCCAGCTGACCGCCACCGCCGAGGCCGATACGCCGTACTCGAGCACCAGCATCCAGCCGATGAACCAGGCCGAGAGCTCGCCGAAGGTGGCGTAGGTGTAGGTGTAGGCGCTGCCGGACACCGGCACCATCGAGGCGAACTCGGCATAGGCCAGCGCGCAGAAGGCGCAGCAGACCGCGGCCAGCACGAAGGACAGCATGATGGCCGGGCCGGCATGGTTGGCCGCGGCCTGGCCGGTGATGACGAAGATGCCGCCGCCGATGACCGCGCCGATGCCCAGTGCGGTCAGGCCCCAGGGGCCGAGGTGGCGGCGCAGGCTCAGGCCGTTGGCGTCTTCATGGGCGGCATGCGGGTGCTTGGTGGCCCACAGTTGCTTGAACATGTGTGTCGATCTTTTCGAAGCGCGCCGCGGATGGCGCGCGGGGAGAAACGGACGGGCCGGCGCGAGGCCGGCCCGTAGGCACATCAGGGAGACTTGGCCAGCTTGCTGTTGCGGATGCCGTAGCCGAGGTAGATCACCAGGCCGAGCAGGGTCCAGCCGACGAACAGGTGCCAATGCACCACGAACGCCTGCCAGAACAGGAACAGGCAGGTGGCCGCGCCCAGCGGGCAGATGATCCACACCGCCGGCACGCGGAACGGGCGGTGCAGCTCCGGCTTGCTGTAGCGCAGGACCAGCACGCCGATGCAGACGGTGGCGAAGGCCAGCAGGGTGCCCATCGAGACCAGTTCACCCAGCACGTTCAGCGGCACCAGGCCGGCCAGTGCAGCGGCGATCACGCCGACCACGATCGTGGCCCAGTACGGGGTACGGAAGCGGGCGTGGACCTTGCCGAAGAACTTCGGCAGCAGGCCGTCGCGCGAGATCGTGTAGGCGATGCGGGTCTGGCCCATCATCATCACCAGGATCACCGAGGACAGGCCGGCGATGGCGCCGATCTCGACGGCGGTCTTCAGCCACGCCAGCTGCGGGAAGCCTTCCAGCGCGGTGGCGACCGGCTTGTCGGTGCCCAGCAGGTGGTACGGCATCATGCCGGTCAGCACCGCGCAGACGATGATGTAGACGATGGTGCACACGGCCAGCGAGCCGAGCAGGCCGATCGGCATGTTGCGCTGCGGGTCCTTGGTTTCGCCGGCGGCGGTGGAAACCGCGTCGAAGCCGATGTAGGCGAAGAACACGATGGTCGCGGCGCGGAAGATGCCGCTCCAGCCGAACTCGCCCGGCCCGGTGTTTTCAGGAATGAAGGGGTGCCAGTTGCCCGGATCGATGTGCGCCGCGCCGATGCCGATGAACAGGCAGATGACGGTGACCTTGATGGCCACGATGATCGCGTTGACGAAGGCGGACTGGGTGACGCCGACATACAGCAGGCCCGACACCGCCGCGATGATCAGCACCGCCGGCAGGTTGAACAGCTTGCCGGAGGCGACGAACTCGCTGCCGGTCCAGGCGATCGGCGCTGCACTGAGCGCGTCCGGGAACGGCATGTTCAGCGTGCTGGTGACGAAGCTGATCAGGTAGGCCGACCAGCCCACCGCGACCGAGGCCGAGGCGAACAGGTATTCCAGCACCAGGCACCAGCCGATGAACCAGGCCATGCCTTCGCCGAGGGTGGCGTAGGAGTACGAGTAGGCGCTGCCGGAGACCGGCATCATCGCCGCGAACTCGGCGTAGCACAGGCCCGCCAGCGCACAGGCGAAGCCGGCGATGACGAACGAGAGCATGACCGCCGGGCCGGCGTGGTTGGCCGCGGCCTGGCCGGTCAGCACGAAGATGCCTGCGCCGATCACCGCACCGATGCCGAGCATGATGAGGTGTTTCGCCGTGAGGGTCCGTTTCAACGTGGCTTCGCCGTCCAGGCTGCCTTCGATGGGTTCGCCAGCATCGACGTGCCCGGCCGGTTGGACCGGCTTGACCCTCAACAGTGCTTTCAGCATGCAGAACTTTCCTGATGATCGGATTGGGGCCGCCGATGCGTTGCCGGCGGCCTGGAATGGTGAAGGCCGCGCGAACGGCCCGCTGTACCTTAGCCAAAGCTGAAGCCACCGCACAAGCGCAATCGCAACAATGACCGGCGATAATGGGCAGTATTTTTCCGATTGCCCCGCATTCATGAATCAACCTGCCGAATCCCTTGCCGCGCTTGATGTTCAGCTGCGTGGCCTGCTGCATGACTACGCCCGCCGGGAGCCATCCCACGACGCGCTGGCTGCCGAATTCAGCACATTGATTGACGATCCGCAGGATCCTTTCTGTCGTGAACGTCTGGCCGGGCACTTCACGGCCAGCTGCTGGCTGGTCAGTGCCGACGGCCAGCGCCTGCTGCTGACCCACCATCGCAAGCTGCAGCGTTGGCTGCAGCTGGGCGGCCATGCCGATGGCGACCGCGACCTGGGGCGGGTGGCGCTGAAGGAAGCGGAAGAGGAATCCGGCCTGGCCGGCCTGGTGCTGGATGATCCGGCCATCTTCGACCTGGACAAGCATTGGATTCCCGAACGCACCGACGTGCCGGGGCACTGGCACTACGACGTGCGTTTCGTGATCCGTGCCGTGGGGGGCGAGGCGTTCGTGCTCAGCGAGGAATCGCTCGACCTGGCCTGGCGCCCGGTGGCCGAGGTTGCCGAAGATCCGGAATCGGACGCATCAATGCAGCGCATGGCCCGCCGGTGGTTGGCGCGCTGATGTTTTCCGACGCCTGTGCGGCATTTATTGCGGCTCATGCCTGTGGTGAGGCGAAGCAGAGTGCGGCACTCGCGATGATCAGGGCTGCATTGCCAGTCATCACATCCATCGAGTGGGAGCGCGTGCCATCGCGCCTGGAGGTCCCCGGGGTTGGGCGGGAGCGGCTGGTGCAGGAGTTGAGCGCCATTGCAGATGCTGTTGGTTTGCCAAGCGAGGCTGCGTTGACGGTTGTCCAGGTGGATGGGGCGGTACCTTCGCTGGGTAGCCGCCTGCAGGACTGGCTGGTTCATGCCGAGGAGCTGGATTTCGCCGATACGCTGTTCCTGTCGATGGAAGACAGGGTTCTGATCCATTGGTCCTTCTACAAGGATCTTTACGCCGTAAGGTTCTGAGGTTTCTCATCCACGCATGGCGTGGATCTACTGCGGGATCGCGCGAAACGCCAGTAGATCCACGCCATGCGTGGATGGCGCGATGCCGGAAGCAATCCGCCGGGCCATGCCCGGCGAACATTCGATCAATACAGAATGCGGGTGCGCAGGGTGCCCGGAATGGCAGCCAGTTCGTCACGCACCGCGCCGGCCTGTTCCTCGCTGGCGGTGATGTCGATGACCACGTAGCCCACCTTCGGGTCGGTGCGCAGGAACTGGCCGTCGATGTTGACGTTGTGGCGCGAGAAGATCTCGTTGACCTTGGACAGCACGCCCGGCACGTTCTGGTGGATGTGCAGCAGGCGCAGGCTGTCGGCGTGCTCTGGCAGGGTCACTTCCGGGAAGTTGACCGCCGACAGGGTGCTGCCGTTGTCGCTGTAGCGCACCAGCTTGGCCGCCACTTCAATGCCGATGTTGTCCTGCGCTTCCAGGGTGCTGCCGCCCACGTGCGGGGTCAGGATGACGTTGTCGTGGCGGGTCAGCGGCGATTCGAAGATATCGCCATTGCCCTTGGGCTCGACCGGGAACACGTCCAGGGCCGCGCCGCCGATATGCCCGCTGGCAAGGGCCGCGTCCAGTGCGTCGATATCGACCACGGTACCGCGCGCGGCATTGATCACGTGCGCGCCACGGCGCGTCTTCGCCAGCTCGGTGGCGCCGATCATCCACTGCGTGGACGGGGTTTCCGGCACGTGCAGGGTGACGATGTCGGCGCGCGCCAGCAGGTCGTCCAAGCTGGCGGCGGCACGGGCATTGCCCAGCGACAGCTTGGTTTCCACGTCGTGGAAGATCACCTGCATGCCCAGCGACTCGGCCAGCACGCCGACCTGGGTGCCGATGTGGCCGTAGCCGATGATGCCCAGCGTCTTGCCACGCACCTCGTGGCTGCCGCTGGCCGACTTCGACCAGCCGCCACGATGGCACTCGGCGTTCTTCTGCGGGATGCCGCGGGTCAGCATGATCGCTTCGGCGATGACCAGCTCGGCCACGCTGCGGGTATTGGAATAGGGGGCGTTGAACACCGGGATGCCGGCCAGCTCGGCCGCGTCCAGGTCGACCTGGTTGGTGCCGATGCAGAAGCAGCCCACCGCGATCAGGCGCTTGGCCTCGGCCAGCACCTCGGCGCTGAGCTGGGTGCGCGAGCGGATGCCGACGATGTGTGCCTCGGCGATGCGGGCCTTCAGTTCGTCCTCGGGCAGCGCCTTGCTGTGCGCTTCGATCTGGCTGTAGCCGGCGGCGCTGAACACCTCCACGGCGGTCTGGCTGACCCCCTCCAGCAACAGCACGCGGATATCCTGCTTCGGGAACGAGGTCTTCTTCGGCGACATGGTGCGGCACGGCCAGTGGGACAGGGGCTGACCACTATGCCAGATCGGCGGGGCCATGGTGCAGTGCGGAAATAGTTGCATCCGTAGCCATTCCGGGTGATTGCCGGGGCTGGACGCTGGCCCGCGGCGCTGGCACGCTTGCCCGTTCTTCACGCACCGCGCTGGACCGTCATGACCGATTCCCGCATCGCCTCGCTGCAGCAGGCCTGTCCCGGCCTGAAGCTGAAGACCGACCCTGCCGACCTGGAGCATTACGGCCGCGACTGGACCCGGCGCTGGACCCCGGCGCCACTGGCTATCGCCCTGCCGGCATCGGTGGAGGAGGTGCAGGCCGTGATGCGCTGGAGCGCGGCGGAGGGCGTGGCGGTGGTGCCTTCCGGCGGCCGCACCGGCCTGTCCGGCGGCGCCGTGGCGGCCAACGGCGAGCTGGTGCTGAGCCTGGAGCGGATGAACAAGGCGCTGGCCTACGATGCGGTCGACCGCACCCTGGTGGTGCAGGCGGGCATGCCGCTGGAGGCGCTGCACAACGCGGCGCTGGACCATGGCCTGATCTACCCGGTGGATTTCGCCGCGCGCGGCTCGTGTTCCATCGGCGGCAACATCGCCACCAATGCAGGCGGCATCCGCGTGATCCGCTACGGCAACACCCGCGAATGGATCGCCGGGTTGAAGGTGGTCACCGCCAGTGGCGAACTGCTGGAGCTCAACAAGGGCCTCATCAAGAATTCCAGCGGCTACGATTTCCGCCAGCTGATGATCGGGTCCGAGGGCACGCTGGGCGTGATCGTCGAGGCCACGGTGAAGCTGACCGATCCGCCGCCGGGCAGCAACGTGATGCTGCTGGCGGTCCCGAGCTTCGACGTGCTGATGCAGGTGTTTGCGGCGTTCCGCGCACGCCTGCAGCTGCAGGCGTTCGAGTTCTTCACCGAGCGCGCGCTCGAGCATGTGCTGGCCCACGGCGCGCAGGCCCCGTTCGACGAGGTGCACCCGTATTACGTGGTCACCGAATTCGCCGCCAACGATGAGGCGCAGGAAGCGGCGGCCATGGCGGCCTTCGAGGACTGCATGGGCAACGGCTGGGTCAGCGACGGCGTGATCAGCGCCAGCGATGCCCAGGCGGCGCAGCTGTGGCGCCTGCGCGAGGGCATCACCGAAGCGGTGGCCCGCTACAAGCCGTACAAGAACGATGTCTCGGTGCGGATCTCGGCGATGCCGGCGTTCCTGGCCGAGACCCAGGCCTTGATCGGCGAGGCGTATCCGCACTTCGACGTTGTCTGGTTCGGCCACATCGGCGATGGCAACCTGCATATCAACGTGCTGAAGCCGGACGACACCAGTGATGCCGATTTCGTGACCCAGTGCGAGCACGTGACCAAGCTGCTGGCGCAGGTGCTGGCGCGCTTCGATGGCAGCATTTCGGCCGAACATGGCATCGGCCTGGTCAAGAAGGGCTACCTGGACAGCACGCGCGGCCCGGCGGAAATCACGCTGATGAAGGCGGTCAAGCGCGCCTTCGATCCCGAAGCGCGGCTGAATCCAGGCAAGCTGTTCGACGCCTGATGCAGGCAAAGACTTCACACAACCATTACGCTCCCTGCAACTCCACTGATGGCTTGACCACGATGACCCGTCCGCTCCTGCTGCTCGCCCTGCTGTCCTTGCCGCTGGCCGGCTTCGCTTCCAGCTTCGCTGGCACCTCTGCGGGTTCGGCCACCGGCGCTTCTTCCGGTTCCTCGGGCAGCAGCTCGGGTGATGACAAGGTGGTGCTGGCTGCGCGCGATGATGCTGCCGCATTCGTGGCCAGCGATGGCCAGATCCGCGGTGCGCGCCTGCAGGCGGCGCTGGTGCACCTGCGCGAGCAGGATGCCGCTGCCCAGCAGCAGAGCGATCTGCAGCTGGCCCGCGCGCTGCTGGCCCGCTGAACCGGCCTTCCGGTAGTGCCGGCCGCTGGCCGGCAACTCCATGACGTCTGTACGGAACGCAGCCACGCAGGGCGTGGCTCTACTGCTGATCGCGCACGCCGCGCATGCGGCCGATCGCCTGCAGCTTGATCCCGCTGGACTGAGCGAGCCGCAGCAGCAGCTGGCCCGGCAGACGCTGGACGACGTGCAGGCACTGCTGCCGGACGGCCTGCTGCGCGCGCTGCCTGCGCAGGTACGGGTGTCGTGGCGCGACGATCTGCCCGGACAGGTGCACGGCCGCGCATTCGCCGGACGCATTGCGCTGCGCCTGGATCTGCTGGATGACAGCCAGGCGGGGGCGCGCCGTGCGCGTCGCAGCGCGCTGGTCCATGAGCTCACCCATGTAGCAGACCGCGGTGGCGCGAACTGGTCGCACAGCGCGCGCTGGCGTGATCTGGCCGGTTGGCAGCGCAGGCCCTGGCACCTGGGGCGCGGCGACAACCACTTCAGCGACCGCAGCCCGGATCGCTACGAACTGACAGACCCGGCTGAATACCTGGCGGTGAATGCCGAGCGTTTCGTGCTCGACGCCGAGTTCGCCTGCCGCCGTCCCGCCTTGGCGCAGTGGTACCAGCAGCATTTCGGCACGCCGCCCTCACTCCCAACGGCGCAGTGCGACGGCACGGTGCCGCTGCTGCAGGCTGAGGCGGAGGAGGGCGCGGCGTCGTTGCTGCAGCTGGATCCTGCCCGCGTCTTCGCCGTGGATTACCTGTTCGCCGAGGGCAGTGCGCAGCCGATGAGCCGCTGGGGCCACAGCATGCTGCGCCTGGTCATCTGCCGCCCGGGCCGCGCGCCGGGGCCGGATTGCCGGTTGGATCTCGAGTATCACCGCGTCCTGTCCTTCCGCGCCTTCGTCGGCGACGTGCAGATTTCCAACTGGCGGGGGCTGACCGGCGGCTATCCGTCGCGGTTGTTCGTGTTGCCGTTGCAGCAGGTGGTGGACGAGTACACCAAGGTCGAACTGCGCGGGCTGCAATCGCTGCCGCTGGCGCTTGATCGCAGCGAAATCGCCAGCCTGCTCGAGCGCACCGCACAGGTGCACTGGAGCTATGACGGGCGCTATTACTTCGTCAGCAACAACTGTGCGGTGGAAACCGCCAAGCTGCTGCAGGCCGGGGTGCCACGGCTGGGCGAGGCCGGCCTGACCCAGCTGACCCCGCGCGGGTTGCGCCGGCGACTGGTGCGGCTGGATGCGCTGGATGAGCGGGTCCTGGACGACCGTGCCGGCGCGCAGGCCCAGGGCTATTACTTCGCATCGGCACGCGACCATTACCAGCAGTTGTTTGCGGTTGCTGCCGCGCAGAACTCCCTGCCGGCGCACGACGTGCAGGCTTGGCTGAAGCTGCCCGCGCGGCAGCGTGCGCCGTGGCTGCTGAAGGGGGATGTGCGCGCGAGCGCCGGGTTGCTGTTGCTGGAACAGGCCGCACAGCGCCGCGCCGAGCTGCGGGCGCGGGACACCCTGAAGCGGCGCCTGCTGGCCGCGCCGGAAAGCGAGGCCACCGCGCAGCTGCGCGGCCTGCTGGAACAGAGCGGGCAGTGGTTGCGGCCGGGCCGCCTGCTGGCCGATGGCGGCTATGGAGTGCCGCTGGCCGAAGAGCAGGCCGTTGTTGCCGGGGCCGTGGCCACCGCCAGTGCAGCGGCCGTGCCCGCCTGGCAGTCGCTGCGCCAGCAGCTGCGCGTGCAGCTGCCTGCCGGGCAGCAGCAGGAACTGGATGACATCGACGCCAACCTCGCGGCCCTCGGCAAGCGGCTGCGTGAGCAGGCGGCCGCGCCGGTCGCAGGCGTGGCCGTGCGCTGATCCGGGCGTGCTGCGGCTGCGGTCAGGCGGCTTTCAGGCCCTGCCGGTGCCAAGGTGGTACGGTGAGGTGTCCTCAGCAGTATCGACAAGGAGTCGAGCCATGCGTGTAGTTCCCGGCCTGTTGGCAGCCTCCCTGGGCATCCTCCTCACCGCCTGCCAGCCTGCGGCAGCACCTCCCGCAGCGGCGACCGCCGCCGATCTGCCGCCACCCGTGCCCGAGCCGGCGACGGAGGCCGCAGCCGCCAGCGAAACCGCTTACCGCTGCGGCGACCTGGATGTCCACGCGCGCTTCGAGGGCGAAGACGCGGCGACGGTGACGATCGGTGAACGACGCTTCGCGCTGCGTGCGGAACGGGTGGCGTCCGGGGCGAAGTACAGCGATGGCAAGGGCAACAGCTTCTGGGCCAAGGGCAGCGATGATGGCCTGTTGAGCCTGAAGGGTGAGCCCGATCGCGAGTGCCAGGCCCAGCAGGACATCGAAGGCGATGGCAGCGCGGGCAAGGCCGCATTCCGTGCCACCGGCAACGAGCCCGGCTGGCTGGCCGTGGTCGACGGCGATGCGCCGGGCCTGCAGGTGGACGTGGACTACGGCGAGCGCCGTTTCCAGGTGGCCGCGCCCACCACCGGCACGGATGGCTGGGCGGGCAAGGCTGCCGATGGCACCGACATCAAGCTGAGCTTCCAGCGCACCACCTGCCAGGACAGCATGAGCGGCGAATCGTTCGAAGCCAAAGCGATGCTGACCGTCGGTGCTCGCCAGTACCACGGTTGCGGCAATTTCGGCGGCAAATAACGCCGTACCGTAGAGTCGAGCTTGCTCGACTGCCTTTCGCAGAAGCAGTCGAGCAAGCTCGACTCTACGGCGGCCTTGGTGCTTAGTCGGCGCGGCCGGCGAATTCGCCGGTGGCGGTGTTCACCAGCACGCGTTCGCCGTTGGCGATGTACTCCGGCACCATGATTTCAATGCCGGTGTTCAGCTTGGCCGGCTTCGGGCGCTTGGTGGCGGTGCCGCCCTTCAGTTCCGGCGGGGTTTCGATCACTTCCAGCACCACCGAGGCGGGCAGCTGGATCGCCACCGGCTGCTCGTCGATGACCTGCACGTAGATGCCGGTCAGGCCGTCGGTGATGTAGCCGGCGTCGTCGCCGATCACGTCGGCGTCGAGGGTGTAGGGGGTGTAGTCCTCGTCATCGAGGAACACGAACGCATCGCCGTCCTTGTACGAATAGGTGGACTGGCGGCGCAGCAGTTCGACTTCGACCAGGTTGTCGTCGGCATCGAAGCTGGCGTCGAGCTTGTTGCCACCCGGCACGCTGTACATGATGAAGCGGAAGCGGACGTTGCCGCCGCGGCCCTGCGGCGAGCTGCGTTCGATGTCGCGGATCTGGTACACGCCGTTGTTGTACTCGACGACGTTGCCCTTCTTGATGTCGTTGGCTTTCATGATGTTGTTGGTCGTTGGGGGTGGGCGCCGTCCCGGCGCCCGGGGGAATCACTTCGGAGCGAGGCGGGTAGCGCCGTCCAGGCGGATGGTCTCGCCGTTGAGATAGGTGTTGCCGAGGATGAAGCCGACCAGGCTGGCGAAATCGTCCGGCTTGCCCAGGCGCGACGGGAACGGGATGGACGCGGCCAGCGACTGCTGCACGGCTTCGGGCATGCCATCGACCATCGGCGTCCAGAACACGCCCGGGGCAATGGTGTTGACGCGGATGCCGAAGCGCGAGAGCTCGCGGGCCATCGGCAGGGTCATCGACACCACGCCGCCCTTGCTGGCGGCATAGGCGGCCTGGCCGATCTGGCCTTCGTAGGCGGCGATGCTGGCGGTGTTGATGATCACGCCGCGCTCGCCGTCTTCGCCAGCGTCGTTGTGCTGCATGCGGTTGGCCGCGGCCTTGGCCACGTTGAAGCTGCCGACCAGGTTGACCATGACCGTGCCCTGGAAGCCGGCCAGCGGCATCGGACCCTCTTTGCCCAGCACGCGGCCGGCGCCGAGGATGCCGGCGCAGTTCATCGCCACGTTCAGGCCGCCGAGGAAATCGTGGGCCTGGTCGATGGCTGCGGCAACGGCCGCCTCATCGCTGACATTGACGTTGAAATAGCGGGCCGTGTCGGCGCCCAGCCCGGCCACGGCGGCCGCGCCCTTGTCGTCATTGAGGTCGAACAGGGCGACCTTGCCGCCGTTGGCGACCAGGTGCTGGGCCACGGCCAGGCCGAGGCCGGAAACGCCGCCGGTGATCACGGCACGTACGGAAGACAGCTGCATTGAACGGTCCTGCAGGTTCGAGAACCGCCGATTCTAACGGAAGCCACGGCGCGCGCCGTTGTGCGCCGCTGCAATCGAACTTCACCTGTAGAGTCGAGCCATGCTCGACTGGCGGGGGCAGGGCAGTCGAGCAAGCTCGACTCTACCCGGCGAGGTCCCGGGCCATCTCCGGCGGGTCGCGCCCGCGCAGGCGCCGCTTGAACTCATCGGGGGGCAGGCCCGGGGCGAACAGGAAGCCTTGGCCGATGGTCACCCCCAGCCCCAGCAGGCACTGGCGCTGGGCCTCGGTTTCCACGCCCTCGGCCACCACGCCCAGGCCCAGGCTGCGGGCGATCGCGCAGACCGCCTCGCACACGGCCACGTCCGAGCGGTTGCGCGGGATGCCCTCGACGAACAGCTGGCTCAGTTTCAGGCCATGGATCGGCAGCCGCCGCAGGTAGTTCAGCGCGCTGTAGCCCTCGCCGAAATCGTCGATGGTCAACATCACGCCCATCTCGCGCAGGCGGGCGAAGGTGCGCAGGGTGTCCGGCGCGTCCTCGATCAGCACCCGCTCGGTGAACTCCAGTTCCAGCACCGTGCCGGGCAGCTCGAACTCGTCCAGCACCTGCCGTACCCAGCGGGCCAGGTCCTCGCCGACGAACTGCCGCCATGAGACGTTGACCGCCACCCGCATCGTCTCCAGGCCATCGTCCTGCCATTGGCGTATCTGGCGGCACGCCTCGCGCAGCGCCCATTGGCCGATCCGCACGATGTCACCGGTGTGCTCGGCGTGGCGGATGAACAGGTCCGGGCGCATCTGTCCGAGCTGGCCGTTGTGCCAGCGCATCAGGGCCTCGCAGCCGGTGATGGCCGCTGTGCGCAGGTTGATCTGCGGCTGGTAGACCAGTCGGAATTCGTCGCCGTCCAGCGCCTTGTGCAGGCGGCTCTCGATCTGCAGGCGGTCGTTCTGGCGCTCGGCCAGCTCCTGCGAGAACACGTGCCAGCCGTTGCGGGTGCGACGCTTGCACTCGTACATGGCGGTGTCGGCGTTCTGGATCAGCTGCTGCGGGCGGTCGCCATCGCCGGGCGCCTTGGCGATGCCGATGCTGGCGGTGACCTGGAATTCATCGCTGCCCAGCTGGAAGGGGGAGGAGAACGCGGCGGTGATGCGCTCGGCCAGCTGCTCGGCCTGGTCGGGCTGGTCGCGCAGGTCGCAGATCACCAGGAACTCGTCGCCACCGAAGCGGGCGAGCAGGCCTTCGGTGCCGATGGCCGTGGCGATGCGCCGGGTCGCTTCGATCAACAGCTCGTCGCCGGCGTTGTGGCCGAGCAGGTCGTTGACGACCTTGAAGCGGTCCAGGTCGATGTACAGCACCGCCACCCGGTCGTGGCCGGGGCTGCCCATGCGCACGCCCAGGTCGGTGAGCACCGCATCGCGGTTCATGATGCCGGTCAACGGGTCGGTGCGCGCCTGCACGCGCAGGGTCTCTTCGGCCTGCTTGCGTTCGGTGATGTCCTGCACGGTGCCGGTGATGCGCGCGGCATCGACATCGCCGGTGGACACCTCGCCGATCATCCGGATCCAGAACGAATGCCCGTCGCGGCGCTGGCCCTGCAGTTCCAGGCCGAAGCTGCTGCGGTGCTCGATGGTGTCGGCCAGCGCCTGCTGCAGGGAGGTGCGGTCATCACTGCGCAGGCAGTCGAGCAGGTCGGTCATGTCCTGCAGGTCGTCGGGCTGGCCGACGATGCGCCGCGCCTCGTCGGTCAGGTACAGGCGCTGCAGGCTGCGGTCCCATTCCCACCCGCCGATGTGGGCCAGCGACTGCGCGCGCGCGAACAGCAGGTTGTTGCGCTTGAGCTCGGTGATGTCGCTGAACATCGAATAGACATGGTCGGCCTGGTCGCAGCCGGTGCCGAACACCGGCACGTTGGTGGTCGACAGCCACAGCATGCGCCCGCGCGGGCGGTGGTACAGGCCGATGATGGTGCTGCGGATGACCCGCCCGGCCTGGAAGCAGCGGATGGTCGGCCACTGTGCCTGGGTGAGGGTATTGCCGTGCTCGTCGACGATCAGCCAGGCCTCGGGGTCGAGCAGGGCATCAAACGCATTGCCATTGCTGGTGATGCCGAGGACGCGGTGCGCGGCCGGGTTGGCCGAGATCACCCGCAGGTTGCGGTCGAACAGGATCACGCCCTTGTCGATCGATTCCATCAGCAGGCGGTAGCGCGATTCGGCACGCCAGCGCCCGCTCAGGTCGCGCGCCACGGCCACGATGCAGGGCTGGCCATGGTCCTGGAAGCCGGCCGAGTGCACTTCCACCGGGAAGCGGCTGCCATCGCCGCGCATGTTGGTCACTTCGATGACGTAGGTGTCACCGCGGTTCAGCGCTTCCCAGACCGGCTGCAGGTGGTCGCTGGGCAGGTCGGGATTGAGCAGTTCGATCGGCTGGCCGACGATGGCCTCGCGCGGGCGGTCGTAGGCGTGGACGCCGGCGCGGTTGACGTCCAGCACCACGCCGTCGGCGCTGAGGATGCTGACCGGGTCGGGCACCGCATCGAACAGGGCGGCGTAGCGTTCCTGTGCTTCGCCCATGCGCAGGCGGGCGTCGATCAGTGCCTCCATCGCCTGCCGCAGCAGGCGGGCCTGGGCGGCGGGCGGGGCGCCTGCCAGCGCGGCCTGCAGTGCGGCCAGCGCGTCGTCGGTCACGGCGGATGGTTCGCCGTACACCGGAACGTCGCGCGGGCCGCTGTCGTTCATGTCGCCGCCAGGGCCTGCCCGACCCGGCTGGCAGTGGCACGGCCGAGCAACCCGGCCAGCCAACGGCCGGTTTCAGCCAGGGCCGGCAGATCCACGCCGCACTCCAGGCCCAGGCCCTGCAGCAGGTAGACCACGTCCTCGCTGGCCACGTTGCCGCTGGCACCCTTGGCATACGGGCAGCCGCCCGCACCGGACACCGCGCTGTCGACCACGCGCACGCCTTCTTCCAGGCAGCTGGCGATGTTGGCGATGGCCTGGCCATAGGTGTCGTGGAAGTGCACGGCCAGTGCGTCCATCGGGATCTCGGCAGCGACCGCCTTCAGCATGGCCCGCGCCTTGTGCGGGGTGCCGACGCCGATGGTGTCGCCCAGCGAAATTTCGTAGCAGCCCATGTCATGCAGGGCGCGCGCGACGCGCACCACGTCGGCCAGCGGCACGTCGCCCTGGTAGGGGCAGCCGAGCACGGTGGAGACGTAGCCACGCACACGCACGCCGTCCTCGGCGGCACGCCGGAGGATGGGCGCGAAGCGGGCCAGCGACTCGTCGATGCCGGCATTGGTATTGGTGCGGTTGAAGGCCTCGGAGGCGGCGGTGAACACCGCCACTTCCTGCACGCCGACGGCACGCGCCCGGTCATAGCCCTGCTCGTTGGGCACCAGCACCGGGTAGGCGATGCCGGCGCGGCGGTCGATGCCGGCGTAGACCTCGGCCGCATCGGCCAGCTGCGGCACCCAGCGCGGGCTGACGAAGCTGGTCGCTTCGATGGTGCGCAGGCCGGTGGCGGACAGGCGGTTGACCAGCGCGATCTTGTCGGCGGTGGCCACCGCCTGCTTTTCGTTCTGCAGGCCGTCACGCGGGCCCACTTCGACGATGCGGACGAAATCGCTCATCGACGCACCTCCGTGGCGGGCAGGGTGGGGCGGGCGGCAGGGGCGGAAGCGGGTGCGATCACGAGGGTTCCTGGAGAACGGGGGCAACCTGGTCTCCACCGGGCTGCCAACAGGGATACGCAGGTCGGCCGCGAAAGCGGCCACGTTCCTGCGCGGGAATCAGGCCGGGCGGTGGCAGACCGCCTCGATGTTGTTGCCTTCGGGGCAGATCACGAAGGCACCGTAGTAGTCCGGGTGGTACCACGGGCGCAGGCCCGGGGCGCCGTTGTCGCGGCCCCCGGCAGCCAGTGCGGCCGCATGGAAGGCGTCGACTTCGGCGCGGCTGCGGCAGGCGAAGGCCACGTGCACGCCCCGGCTGGGGGTGCCGCCGTTGCCGATCCAGAAGAACGGCTTGCCGTCGCTGCCGAAGCCGGCATGGTCGTGGCCGCCGGTCTGTTCGGCGCCCACCTCCATCACCAGGCCGATGCCCAGCGGGGCCAGCGCCTGCAGGAAGAACGCCTTGCTGCGCGGCAGGTCCGCGCTGCACAGGCCGATGTGGTCGAGCATGTCAGGCCTCCGTCACCCAATGCGGGGCACGCTTGTCGAGGAAGGCGCCGAGGCCCTCCTGGCCCTCGGCCGACACGCGCAGGCGTGCGATCAGGGCAGCATTGTCGCGGTCGAGGGTGTCACGGTCGTGGCTGTCGCGGACCTGCCGCACCAGTTCCTTGGCCGACGCCGAGGCGATCGGACCGGCCTTGTCCAGCAGGGCCAGCTGGCGCTGCACGGCGTCGTCCAGGCGCTCGGGCTCGACCAGCTGGTGGACCAGGCCGATGCGCAGGGCGGTTTCCGCGTCGAAGTGCTCGCCGGTGGCAAACCAGCGGCGGGCCTCGCGCGGGCCGATGGCCTCGATCACATAGGGCGAGATCACCGCCGGCAGCAGGCCCAGGCGGCTCTCGGTCAGGCCGAACCGGGCCGCGCTGGTGGCGATGGCGATGTCGCAGCAGGCGACCAGGCCGACGCCACCGCCGAAGGCCGCGCCATGGACCCGGGCCAGGGTCGGCTTGGGCAGCTCGTCCAGGGTGCGCATCAGCCGCGCCAGCGCCAGCGAATCCTCGCGGTTCTCGGCCTCGCTGGCCGCGGCCATGCCGCGCATCCACTGCAGATCGGCACCGGCGGAGAAGGACGCGCCGTGGCCGGCCAGGACCACCACCCGCACTGCGGGGTCGCGGCCGGCGGCCTCCAGGGCGGCGGTCAGCCGGGCGATCAGGCTGGCATCGAAGGCATTGTGCAGCTCCGGCCGGTTCAGCCAGAGGGTCAGGACGGCGCCATCGCGCTCGATCAGCAAAGCATCGTTCATGGGAATCCGGGGTTACTCCATACCTGTATGGATCATAGCGGGCCATTGGTCATGGGCCATGACGCGACGCGGGAATGTTAGAATCGAGAACCATTTACATCCAGCTGAGATCGCGCTAGATGACGCTGTCCGAACTGCCCCTGCATACCCCGGCCGTGGTCGATTCCGTGCAGGACCTGCACGCCAACGATGCCATCGCCCGGCGCCTGCGCGAGCTGGGCTTCGTCAAGGGTGAGGAAGTGCGGCTGGTGGCCAAGGGGCCGGTCGGCGGCGAGCCGCTGCTGGTGCAGGTCGGGTTCACCCGTTTCGCGCTGCGTATCAGTGAGGCCAAGCGGATCGTCATCGACACCGCCCGTCCGGAGTCCCGTGCATGAATGCTGCCGCCAACGCCGCCCCGCTGCGCATCGCGCTGGTCGGCAACCCCAACAGCGGCAAGACCGCGCTGTTCAACCAGCTGACCGGCAGCCGGCAGAAGGTGGCCAACTACACCGGCGTCACCGTCGAGCGCAAGGAAGGCCGCCTGCGTGCGCCGTCCGGCCGCGAGTTCGCCGTGCTCGACCTGCCCGGCGCCTACAGCCTGCAGCCGGCCAGCCTGGACGAGGCGATCACCCGTGACCTGTGCCGGGGCTTCTACCCGGGCGAGGCTGCGCCGGATGTGCTGCTGTGCGTGATCGACGCCACCAACCTGCGCCTGCACCTGCGCTTCGCGCTGGAGCTGCGTGAGCTGGGCAAGCCGATGGTGATCGCGCTGAACATGGTCGATGCGGCCCAGCGCCGTGGCATCCGCATCGACGTGGCCGCGCTGGAGCGCGAGATCGGCGTGCCGGTGGTGGAAACCGTGGCCGTGCGCAAGCAGGGTGCCAAGGCGCTGGTCGATCGCCTCGATGCGATGGTGCCGCACCTGGATGCGCCGCTGGCCGGCGTCGAGGGCGGCATCGATTACCACGCCAAGGTGCGTAGCATTCTTTCGGCCGCCGTCACCATGCCGGCGCGCACCGCGAAGATCGATGACACGCTGGACCGCTGGCTGCTGCACCCGGTGTTCGGCCTGGTCACCCTGGTGGTGGTCATGTTCCTGATCTTCCAGGCGGTGTTCGCCTGGGCGACGCCGCTGATGGACGGCATCGAAGCCGGCTTTGGCTGGCTGGGCGAGTTCGTTGGCGGCGTGCTGCCCGAAGGTCCACTGACCAGCCTGCTGACCGACGGCATCATCGCCGGCCTCGGTGGCGTGGTGGTGTTCCTGCCGCAGATCCTGATCCTGTTCGCCTTCATCCTTGCATTGGAGGAGTCGGGCTACCTGCCGCGCGCGGCCTTCCTGCTCGACCGCATGATGGCGGGGGCCGGCCTGTCGGGCCGTTCGTTCATCCCGCTGCTGTCCAGCTTCGCCTGTGCGGTGCCCGGCATCATGGCCACCCGCAGCATCCAGGACCCGCGCGATCGCCTGGCGACCATCCTGGTGGCGCCGCTGATGACCTGCTCGGCACGCCTGCCCGTGTATGCACTGCTGATCGGCGCGTTCATCCCGGCCGGCAAGGTCGGCATCTTCAACCAGCAGGGCCTGGTGCTGTTCGGCCTGTACGTGGCCGGCATCCTCAGCGCGCTGGTGATGTCGTGGGTGATGAAGAAGTGGCGCCGCGACAAGAGCGAGCACCCGCTGATGCTGGAACTGCCGTCCTACCGCCTGCCGCACGTGCGCGATCTGGCCGTGGGCCTGTACGAGCGCGGCATGATCTTCCTGCGCCGGGTGGGCGGCATCATCCTGGCCCTGACCATTCTGCTGTGGGTGCTGCTGACCTTCCCGGGCGCCCCGGCCGACGCCACCATGCCGGCCATCGACTACAGCTATGCCGGCCAGATCGGCCATGCGATGACCGCGATCTTCGCGCCGCTGGGTTTCAACTGGCAGATCTGCATCGCGCTGATCCCGGGCCTGGCCGCGCGCGAAGTGGCGGTGTCCTCGCTGGCCACGGTCTATGCGCTGTCGGCGGCGGACGATGATGCGGCCATCTCGGCGCTGTCGCCGGTGGTGGCTGATGGCTGGTCGCTGGCCACCGGCCTGGCGCTGATGGTGTGGTTCATCTACGCACCGATGTGCATTTCCACCCTGGCCACCATCAAGCGCGAAACCAATTCGTGGAAGACGATGGGCTTCTCGGCGCTGTACCTGTTCGCGGCAGCCTACGTGGCGGCACTGATCACCTACCAGGTGACCGTGGCGCTGGGAGGCGGCTGATGGACGCCGGCCTGCTGGTCCAGTACCTCATCATCGCGTTGGCGGTGCTGGTCAGCGCGTGGGTAGTGCTGAAAAAGCAGTTCCCCGGCACGGCGCGCAAGCTGCGGGGCACGCTGGCGCTGGCTCTGCTCAAGCCCGGTCGCGCCGCCTGGATGCAGGCGCTGGGACGGAAGGTCGCTCCGCCGGCCAGCGGCGGTGGCGGGGCGTGTGGTGGCTGCGACAGCTGCGGACCGACAAAGCGGTAGAGTCGAGCTTGCTCGACTGCGTTGGTTGGCGCCCATCCACGCGTGGCGTAGATCTACTGCAATGTCATCCACGCAGGGCGTGGATCTACACCTCTTTGCGGATGATCGCCCGGAAGCCTCCGTGCTGCGACAGCCGCCTCACTGATTCCCGGTTCCCATGGGCTGCCACGAAGCCCACGACATCGCCGAGGGCGCCCTGCAGCAGGTATTGCAGCTGGGCGCGATCGCCGGCGGCGAGCAGGTCATCAAGATCCTGCTGGATGAAGGCCTGGCGCAGGCCGGGGGTCTCTTCGATCCGCCAGTCGACATGTGGCGTGGGGATGCTGCTGCGATACCTGAACGCGGTTTCGAGATCGGTGGGTGTGAGGGCCTGCTCGAGCAGTTCCGGGAAATAGAGTCCGGCATTCACATAGAAGCCCCTGCTGGGTGTCGCGGCCTGGTGGTTCACGACCAGCGAGGCGCCTTCCAGCAACCGGTAGCGGGTAGTGGTGGTCCCGGCAAAGCCTGTCTTCCGCGCACATTTGCCGAAGACCGTCGAAGATTTCATGGGCGCTGTCCTGGCCGGGAAGGTGCCGGACAGCGTTGAGGGGCAGGGCTTTACCGTCAATTGGCGAATGCGACACGTGGTGCTTCATCGCGCGCGCGTTCCCAGCTCTGCGGCCAGCTGCAGCCAACGCTCGCGCTGTGCGGGCGTGCTGCTGCGGACCGCGCCCAGGCGACTGACCCGAACGGGCCGGATGCCGCAGAACTCGAGGACGGTGGCACGCACCTGGGCAATGCCCGCATCGCGGTAGAACCAGCGGTAGTACCAGGGCGGCGTGTCCAAAGTGGTGATCACCCGCGCGCTGCGGCCGGCCAGCAGCCGGTCCCACCAGACCGAGTCGCGCCGGTAGCGGAACGCGAATCCCGGCAGCAGCGTTCGGTCAAGAAAGCCTTTCAGCAGCGCGGGCATCGCTCCCCACCAGGTGGGGTAGACCAGCACCAGATGGTCGCAGGCTGCGATGGCGTCACGCGCGTCCTGCAGGTCGTGTTCCAGGGGTTGGATCTGCCGGTAGCCATGGCGCAGCACCGGGTCGAATTCCAGTTCGCCCAGGGCGATCAGGCGAACTGCGTGGCCGGCGTTCGTGGCCGCGGTGGCATAGCGCTGGGCGAGCGCGCCACACAGGCTGTCGCGGTCGGGGTGGCCAAGCAGGATGAGAACGGAGCGGGGCACGTGAACCTCGGGCAATGGAGAGTGCGCGAGGCTCCGCTATGCCCCAGGGGCAGAGTCAAACCCGCTAGGCGCAGGCGCCTTCATCCAGTGCGCAGGTGCTGCCGCCGGTGTCCAGCCAGTGCCGCAGCTCCCCGCTGATCTGCTGCAGGGCGGTGTCGACCTGGCCCAGGCGTTCACGCTCGCGGGCGATGCGCGCGCGCTGTCCTTCCAGGAGCGCGAGCACGGCGGGCCAGTCAAGCTGACCGTCGCCGTCCTGCAGGCGCGCAATGCTGGCCAGGCTGATGCCGAGGCCCATGGCCTGGCGGATCAAGCGCACCCAAGCGACATCCTGCGTGCTGTAGTCGCGGTAGCGGTTGAGCCGCGGCACGGGCGGCAGCAGGCCGCGTGCCTCGTACAGGCGGATGGCCTTCGCGCTGGCGCCGGTGAGTCGGCTGACCTCGGAAATGCGCATCTGCTCAGTCCCTGACCAGCCCGCCATCGACCACCAGGTTCTGCCCGGTGACCGCGCGTGCCCACGGGCTGGCGAAGAACAGCACCGCATCGGCGAACTCGGCCGGGGTGGTGACGCTGCGCAGCGGGGTGTTGGCGGCGATGTAGTCGAACACTGCCTCAGGCGTGGCGGCGCTGGCATCGGTGCTGCGCAGCAGGCCGCCGGACAGCATGTTCACGGTGATGCCGTGCGGGCCCAGGTCGCCGGCCAGGGTGCGGGTCAGCGAAAGCAGGGCTGCCTTGGCCGCGGTGTAATCGTGGTACGGCACCACCGGGTTCTGGAACAGGTTGGTGCCGATGTTGATGATCCGCCCGAAGCGCTGCGCCTGCATGCCCGGCAGCGCGGCCTGCACGCAGTTCAGTGCGCCGCGCACGCTGCCTTCGAACTGTGCCTGGAATGCCGGCCAGCCGATGTCAGCGGCCTTGTCGCGCGCATCGCCATTGAACGAGAACGCGGCCAGTGCATTGTTCACCACGGTGGTCACGCCCTGGCCGAAATGCGCCTGCGCCTGCTGCAGCAGGGCGGCGACCTGGTCGCGATCGGTGACGTCGGCCTGCAGGGCGACGGCCTGCCCGCCCAGTTCCCTTGCCAGCATGCGCGCCGGGGCCTCGCTGCGCTGGTAGTTGATGACCACGCGCGCGCCCTGTGCGGCGAATGCGCGGGCGATGTGCGTGCCCAGGCCGCGTCCTGCGCCGGTGACCAGGACCAGTTGTTCGCTGATCTGCATGATGGGAATGCGTTCCATTGCCTGAAAGGGCATGCAGCGTAGCAGTGATGGTGCTTGCCGGATCGACCGCGCTGCCGCTAGCCTGCGTGCATGAACCAGACTCCCCTTCGATTGCTCATCCATGGCGCTTCCGGGCGCATGGGCCAGGCCCTGCTGCGGCTGGCCGCCGAACATCCCGAAACCCTGCAGGTCGTGGCGGCGGTGACCGGCCGTGCGCCGGCGCAGCGCGTGATCGACGGCGTGCCGTACTTTGCCGCCAGCGAACTGCCGGGCGCGCCGGCGTTCGACGTGGCCATCGATTTCAGCCTGCCCGAGGGCTTCGACCCGATGCTGGCGCTGTGCGTGGAGCGCGGTGCGGGCCTGGTGTCCGGCACCACCGGCATTTCCGCGGTGCAGCGGCAGGCACTGGAGGCCGCCGCAGGTGCGATCCCGCTGGTCTGGGCCTCGAACTTCAGCCTCGGCGTGGCCGTGCTGGACGAACTGGTGGAACGCGCCGCACAGGCACTGGCCGGCTGGGACTGCGACGTGGTCGAGTCGCACCACACGCAGAAGAAGGATGCGCCGTCGGGCACGGCATTGACCCTGGGTGCCGCCGCGCAGCGGGGCGGGGCGGAGCCGCACTACGCCAGCCTGCGTGCGGGCGACATCGTCGGCGAGCACCTGGTGCAGTTTACCGGCCTGGGCGAGCGCATCGAGCTGGTGCACCGGGCAACCAACCGCGACATCTTCGCCCGCGGCGCGCTGTTTGCCGCCCGCCAGGTACACGGCCGCGCGCCGGGCAGCTACCGGGTGCGGGACCTGCTGGACGGTCCGGCGCGCTGATTCCCGGGGTCGGATCCCTTTCCAACGGAAAGGGCTCTGACCCCATTTGGGGGCACCAGGGGTCAGAGCCTTTCCCGTTCGGGAAAGGATCCGACCCCGGCCAATGGCCTGCATACGCCGCCGGATTGAAATGAATACGCAATCGCCTGTTCATAAAGCGATATAACCGCTGGCGCGAGCGCCCCGGCAGCGCTACAATTCGCACTCGCCGAATCACGAAAGCCGGACCGGTCCCAGACCGTACGTCCGCGCTTTTTTGCAACCGGATTTCCGTGAAGCGCAGGCGTGACTTCGGCAGCCCCCTCGGTAGCCAAAGTGAGATTTCCGTGACCCAAGCCGCAATCCTCGTCCTCGAAGACGGCACCGTATTCGAGGGCGAATCCGTAGGCGCGCCCGGCCTGTCCGTCGGTGAAGTGGTGTTCAACACCGCCATGACCGGTTACCAGGAAGTGTTGACCGACCCGTCCTACGCCCGGCAGATGGTCACGCTGACCTATCCGCATATCGGCAACACTGGCATGACCGACCAGGACAATGAAGCGTCCAAGGTGTGGTCGGCCGGCCTGATCGTGCGCGACGTGCCGCGCCGTCCCAGCAACTGGCGCAGCCAGGTGTCGCTGCAGGACTGGCTGATCCAGCGTGGCGTGGTCGCCATCGCCGGCATCGACACCCGCAAGCTGACCCGCATCCTGCGCGAGAAGGGCGCGCAGAACGGTGCGCTGATGGCCGGCGACATCGACGTGGAAAAGGCATTGGAAGCTGCCCGCAAGTTCCCGGGGCTGAAGGGCATGGATCTGGCCAAGGTCGTCACTACCGAGAAGACCTACACCTGGACCGAAGGCCAGCTGGACCTGGACGCCAACGCGTTCGTCAGCGTGCCGGCCAAGTTCAAGGTCGTGGCCTACGATTTCGGCGTGAAGACCAACATCCTGCGCATGCTGGCCGAGCGCGGCTGCGAAGTGACCGTGGTGCCGGCGCAGACCCCGGCCGCTGAAGTGCTGGCGCTGAAGCCGGACGGCGTGTTCCTGTCCAACGGCCCGGGTGACCCTGAACCGTGCGACTACGCCATCGAAGCGATCAAGACCTTCATCGACGTGAAGATCCCGACCTTCGGCATCTGCCTGGGCCACCAGCTGCTGGGCCTGGCCTCGGGCGCCAAGACCATGAAGATGGGCCACGGCCACCACGGTGCCAACCACCCGGTGCAGGACCTGGACAACGGCCGGGTGATGATTACCTCGCAGAACCACGGCTTCGCGGTTGATGAATCGACCCTGCCGGCCACCCTGCGCGTGACCCACCGTTCGCTGTTCGACGGCACCAACCAAGGCATCGCCCGCACCGACGTGCCGGCGTTCTCGTTCCAGGGTCACCCGGAAGCGTCGCCCGGCCCGACCGATGTCGGTCCGCTGTTCGACCGTTTCGTGGCCCTGATGGAACAGAGCAAGGCGTGATCAGTACGCCGCCGGCCCGCCGGTGGCGTCGCGATGGACCGTAAACCCCCGCATCGCTGCTGCCGCTGGCGCGGTGCTGCGGATCAAGATTCCTGATCGACAGCGTGCGATCACCCCCCTTGTCACGCTGTACTGACTTAGAGAAGAAAATGCCCAAGCGCACTGACCTCAAGACCATCCTCATCATCGGTGCTGGCCCGATCGTCATCGGCCAGGCCTGCGAGTTCGACTACTCCGGCGCCCAGGCCTGCAAGGCCCTGCGTGACGAGGGTTACCGCGTGGTGCTGGTCAACTCCAACCCGGCCACCATCATGACCGACCCGGAGATGGCCGACGCCGTCTACATCGAGCCGATCAACTGGCAGACGGTCGAGAAGATCATCGCCAAGGAAAAGCCCGATGCCCTGCTGCCGACCATGGGTGGCCAGACCGCGCTGAACTGCGCGCTGGACCTGGCCGACAACGGCGTGCTGGAGAAGTACAACGTCGAACTGATCGGTGCCAAGCGCGACGCGATCATGATGGCCGAAGACCGCGAGCTGTTCCGCGTGGCCATGGGTGAGATCGGCCTGGAATGCCCGACCGCCGCCGTCGCCCACACCCTGGACGAAGCGCTGGAAATCCAGACCCGCGTCGGCTACCCGACCATCATCCGCCCCAGCTTCACCCTGGGTGGCAGCGGTGGTGGTATCGCCTACAACCGCGAAGAGCTGGTCGACATCGTCAGCCGCGGCCTGGAACTGTCGCCGACCACCGAAGTGCTGGTCGAAGAGTCGGTGCTGGGCTGGAAGGAATTCGAGATGGAAGTGGTCCGCGATACCGCGGACAACTGCATCATCGTCTGCTCGATCGAGAACCTGGACCCGATGGGCGTGCACACCGGTGACTCGATCACCGTCGCCCCGGCGCAGACCCTGACCGACAAGGAATACCAGCGCCTGCGCGATGCCTCCATCGCCGTGCTGCGCAAGATCGGCGTCGATACCGGTGGCTCGAACGTGCAGTTCGGCATCAACCCGACCACCGGCCGCGTGGTCGTCATCGAGATGAACCCGCGCGTGTCGCGCTCCTCGGCACTGGCCTCCAAGGCCACCGGCTTCCCGATCGCCAAGGTCGCCGCCAAGCTGGCCGTGGGCTACACCCTGGACGAACTGAAGAACGAGATCACCGGCGGCCTGACCCCGGCTTCGTTCGAGCCGTCCATCGATTACGTCGTCACCAAGATCCCGCGCTTCGCCTTCGAGAAGTTCCCGGCCGCCGATGCCCGCCTGACCACCCAGATGAAGTCGGTGGGCGAGGTGATGGCGATGGGCCGCACCTTCCAGGAGTCGATGCAGAAGGCCCTGCGTGGCCTGGAAACCGGCAAGGTCGGCTTCGACCCGACCGGCCTGGACCTGTCCAGCGAAGACGACCTGCAGACCCTGCGCCGCGAACTGAAGGCCCCGGGCCCGGAGCGCCTGTTCTACGTGGCCGATGCGTTCCGCGCCGGCATGAGCGTGGAAGAGATCTACGCGCTGTCCTTCATCGACCACTGGTTCCTGGACCAGATCGAGGAAATCATCGCGGCCGAAGCTGACGTCGCTGCCGGTGGCATCGATGCGCTGGATGCTGCGCGCCTGCGCAAGCTCAAGCGCGCCGGCTTCTCCGACGCCCGCCTGGCCCAGCTGACCGGCACCAACGAAGCGGCCATCCGCGCGCTGCGTCGTGCCCACAAGGTGCGCCCGGTCTACAAGCGCGTGGACTCCTGCGCCGGTGAATTCTCCACCGGCACCGCCTACCTGTACTCGACCTACGAGGACGAGTGCGAGGCCGCGCCGACCAACCGCGACAAGATCATGATCCTCGGCGGTGGCCCCAACCGCATCGGCCAGGGCATCGAGTTCGACTACTGCTGCGTGCACGCGGCACTGGCCCTGCGCGAGGATGGTTTTGAAACCATCATGGTCAACTGCAACCCGGAAACCGTGTCGACCGACTACGACACCTCCGACCGCCTGTACTTCGAACCGCTGACCCTGGAAGACGTGCTGGAAATCGTCGAACTGGAACAGCCGAAGGGCGTGATCGTGCAGTACGGCGGCCAGACCCCGCTGAAGCTGGCGCGCGCGCTGGAAGCCAACGGCGTGCCGGTGATCGGCACCAGCCCGGATTCGATCGATCTGGCCGAAGACCGCGAGCGCTTCCAGCAGCTGGTCGATTCGCTGAAGCTGAAGCAGCCGCCGAACCGCATCGCCCGCAACGACCAGGAGGCCCTGCTGCTGGCCCGCGAGATCGGCTACCCGCTGGTGGTGCGCCCGAGCTACGTGCTGGGCGGCCGCGCGATGGAAATCGTCTACGGCGAATCCGACCTGGCCCGCTACGTGCGCGACGCGGTGAAGGTGTCCAACGATTCGCCGGTGCTGCTGGACCGCTTCCTGGACAATGCCGTGGAAGTGGACGTGGACATCATCGCCGACAAGGATGGCAACGTCCTGATCGGTGGCGTGATGGAGCACATCGAAGAAGCCGGCGTGCACTCGGGTGACTCGTCCTGCTCGCTGCCGCCGTACTCGCTGTCGGCCAAGACCCAGGCCGAGCTGCGCCGCCAGGTGGTGGAACTGGCCAAGGCCCTGAACGTGGTCGGCCTGATGAACACCCAGTTCGCGATCCAGACCAATGACGAGGGTGATGACACCATCTATCTGCTGGAAGTGAACCCGCGCGCCTCGCGTACCGTGCCGTTCGTGTCCAAGGCCACCGGCATGGCGCTGGCCAAGATCGCCGCGCGCTGCATGGCCGGCAAGACCTTGGCCGAGCAGGGCGCGACCGAAGAGATCGTGCCGGACTACTACTCGGTGAAGGAAGCGATCTTCCCGTTCGCCAAGTTCCAGGGCGTCGACCCGATCCTCGGGCCGGAAATGCGTTCCACCGGCGAAGTGATGGGCGTTGGCCGCACCTTCAACGCCGCCTTCGCGCGTGCGCAGGAAGCGGGCGGCATCAAGGCCCCGCCGGTCGGCAAGGCCTTCGTTTCGGTGCGTGACCCGGACAAGAAGCGCGTGCTGCCGGTGGCCAAGGCCCTGCTGGCGCGTGGCTACAGCCTGGTCGCCACCCGTGGCACCGCTGCGTGGCTGCAGCAGCACGGCATGGATTGCGAGATCATCAACAAGGTGGTCGAAGGCCGTCCGCACATCGTCGATTCGATCAAGAACGGCGAGATCGTCTACATCGTCAACACGACCGAAGGCCGTGCCGCGATCAACGATTCGTTCTCGATCCGTCGCGAGGCGCTGCAGCACCGCGTCACCTACTCGACCACCATTGCCGGCGCCAAGGCGCTGGTGGATTCACTGGAATTCCGCGGCACCGGCCCCGTCTGGTCGCTGCAGGAGCTGCACAAGGAGTTGAATGCATGAGAGCCCCCATCACGATGAAGGGCGCGCAGAGGCTGCGCGACGAACTGGATCACCTGAAGTCGGTCAAGCGCCCGAAGGTGATCGCCGCGATCGCGGAAGCGCGCGAGCACGGCGACCTGAAGGAAAACGCCGAGTACCACGCCGCGCGCGAGGAACAGGGCTTCATCGAAGGCCGCATCAAGCAGCTGGAAGGTGAGCTGTCGCACGCCGAGATCATCGACGTGAGCAAGCTCAACGCCGGTTCCAAGGTGGTGTTCGGCGCCAGCGTGACTTTGGCCGACGTGGAAACCGACGAAGAGAAGAAGTACCAGATCGTCGGTGACCTGGAAGCGGACATCAAGCTGGGCCTGATTGCCATTTCCTCGCCGGTGGCCCGCGCGATGATCGGCAAGCTGGAAGGGGATTCGATCGTGATCGACGCCCCGGCCGGCCAGCGCGAGTACGAGATCGTCAGCGTCAGCTACGTGGCCTGACCGGGTGGCAACGGCGACCCTGTTGTTGCCGGCGCGCAGCCGCTTTGCAGCGGCTGCATTGCCTGACGAGGTGGCGCGCGCCCTGGGCCGCGCCATCGCCGTGCAGCAGGAGGCGGGTGAACGCCCCCAGCTGCAGCGCCATTTCACCGTGGCCGCGCCGCAGTGGCCGGTCGCCGCATTGACCCGCCAGCGTGATGTCGGCGATGCCGCCGGTGCCTGCTGGCTGCGTGCCGATCCGGCCTGCATGGTGCCGGACATGCACGGTGCGCGGATGATGGGGCATGGCGAAACGCTGCGGCCGACCCTGGCCGACAGCCTTGCGCTGCTGCCGGTGCTGCAGCCGTTGTTTGCCGATGCTGGCTTCGTGCTGGACGCCCCGGACCCGGCGCGCTGGTACCTGCGCCTGCCGATCGACATCGACCTGCCGACCTTCGACAGCCCCGACGACGTGCTGGGCGATGACCTGTTCTCGCACCTGCCCGAAGGCGAGGCCGGCCGTCGCTGGCGTGCGCTGATGACCGAGGCGCAGGTACTGCTGCACAACCATTCGTGGAACCAGCAGCGTGCCGCGCAGGGCCAGCAGCCGATCAACTCCCTGTGGTTCTGGGGCGGCGGGGTGATGCCGGTCTCGGTGACCACGCCGCACGTGCAGGTACGCAGCCGCGATGCGCTGCTGCAGGGCCTGGCCCAGGCCGCCGGCGTATCGGTGGATGGCGAGCAGTCCGTCGACGCCCTGGTCGACCTGCGCCAGCTGCGTTCGCTGCAGCAGCTGGGCAACGATGCCATCCGTCCGCTGCTGGTAGCATTGCAGCGCGGTGAGCTGCAGCGCCTGGTGCTGGATTTCGAGGACGGCCTGCAGTTCCAGCTGGACAAGCGCCAGCGCTGGCAGTTCTGGAAAAAACCCCGCCAGCTGCACGACTGAGCGGGGCCTGGGCCGAGCGGGGTCGGATCCCGTTGCTGCGCAACGGGCTCTGACCCCAGATGTGTCGACCAAGGTCGACACCTACCAACAGCGGCGCGGGGTCGGATCCGTTTTCCTCAGGAAAACGGCTCTGACCCCATTTTGTCTATCGATATCTGAAAGATGTGCCGACCAACGGTCGGCACCTACCAGCAGATGTTGCTTCGGCAGGTGCAGGGCGCAGCCCTGCAAACAATCACCTCACCGTGCTGACCACTGTCGGCAACGTCCAATGGCCACCAAGCACATTGCGACACTGGCCCGTTGTGAAGTCGCTGCTCTTGACGAAGCGCTCGCCATCCCAGACCCAATCGTTGGCCGAGATGCAGTCGCCAACGCCGCGGCCTCGGAAACGGCCGCGCAGGGTCGCGTCGTCGCGATCAAAATCTTCGGCCGTGTCGGTGACGAAGGTGGCTTGGTACGGCGCTTTGTCTCGTACAACCCAGTAGCCGTTGCTCATGTTGTAGGGCCCTACGAAGCAGCTGGCCATGGCGAGCACGTGTTGTGCGTCCAGACGTTCGATCTCGATCTCCGCAGCAGGGTCGTCCCTCAGTTGAGAGCAGTCGTCAGGATTGGGCAATGTGGCAATCATCGCCTTGCGCAGCGCAGGCACCTTGCCCAGCGCCGCATCCGTGCTGCGCGGTGCCACCAGCTTGCCGCGCACGATCACCGGCACCGGCAGCGCCGCCGGCACGCTTGCTTCGGCCTTTTCGCCGCGCCGCACCAGCGCGCCAGGCGTTCCCAGCCGGCCCTGCGCCTCATCCATCTTCAACAGCACAGCCGTGGCACCGCTGTCGGAGATCGGCCACACCTTGCCTTTGCCATCGACAATCTCGATGCGCGCCTTGCGGGGCAGAGCAGCGACCAGGGCATCGGTCTGCGCCTGCTTCAGCAACACCTTCTCGGCATTGCCGGTGTCCTGCACCGGGCCGAGGTCCTTGCCATTCAGGCGCAGGCGCAGCGCACCGGTCGGCGCCGGGTCATCGCCCTCGCCATTGCGCAGGCGCGCGATGACCGGTGCATTCGGGCCGCCCGCGCGTTCCAGCATCAGGCTCAGCAGGTTGGCGGGTTCTTCCGGGCTGTAACCCGCGGCACGGCAGGTGCGGGTGTTGTCGCAGGCCAGCGACCAGTTGTTGTGCTCGAACTTCACACCGGCCTTCGGCTCGGGCGTAGCCGCGTAGGCGGTCTGGGCGAGGGCGAGGCCCAGCAGGGCGGGAAGCAGGGTGTGGCGCATGTGTGGAAGTCCGTTTCGGGGCCGGCAAGCATGGAAGAAACAGCCGGGGATTCCAAATGCTTCCGATGGGGTCAGAGCCCTCTGCGGGCAGAGGGGTCTGACCCCTGGCTCCAAATGTCTGGACTGGGGTCAGATCCCTCTGCCTGCAGAGGGCTCTGACCCCGTATGTAGCCCCGCGTTATCATGGCGACGTCTTCCGCAACCCGGCGATGCCGATGTCCCTTGCCGCCGATGGTGCGCCTTCCGTGTCCGATACGCCGATGATCCGCCGCCGCGAGCCGGTGCAGCCCGGTGCGTGGCCCGACGACACGCTGCCGCTGCTGGCCCGCCTGTATGCCAGCCGTGGCGCGACCACGCCGGAACTGGCGCTGCCGCGGCTGGGCAACCTGCACGCGCCGGAGCTGCTCACCGGCATCGATGCGGCCGTCGCGCTGCTGGTCGACGCCATCGCCAACGACAAGCGCATCCTGGTGGTGGGCGATTTCGATTGCGATGGCGCCACCGCGTGTGCGGTCGGCGTGCGCGGGCTGCGCATGCTCGGCGCGCAGCACGTGTTCCATGCGGTGCCCAACCGCATGGTGCACGGCTATGGCCTGTCGCCTTCGCTGGTCGAGGAACTGGCTGATCTGCAGCCGGACCTGCTGGTCACCGTCGACCATGGCATTGCCTGCCATGCCGGCGTCAACGCAGCCAAGGCGCGGGGGTGGCAGGTGCTGGTGACCGACCACCATCTGCCCGGGCCGCAGTTGCCGCCGGCCGATGTCATCGTCGACCCGAACCTGGAAGGCGATGACTTCCCCAGCAAATCGCTGGCCGGTGTCGGCGTCATCTTCTATGTGTTGATGGCACTGCGCCGGCAGATGCGCGAGGCCGGCGTGTTCGCCGATGGCAAGGGTCCGGACCTGACCACGCTGCTGGATCTGGTGGCCGTGGGCACCGTGGCCGACCTGGTGGTCCTGGATGCCAACAACCGCGCCCTGGTCAGTGCCGGCCTGCGTCGTCTGCGCGCCGGGCACGGCTGCGTGGGCCTGAAGGCGCTGATCGAAGCCAGTGGCCGCGACAGCGCGCGATTGACCGCCACCGACATTGGTTTTGCGCTCGGCCCGCGCCTGAACGCTGCCGGTCGCCTGGAGGACATGGCCCTGGGCATTGCGCTGCTGCTGACCGAAGACCCGCGACAGGCACGCGACATCGCCCAGACCCTGGAGCAGATCAACGCCGAACGCCGCGCGGTGCAGCAGTCGATGACCGACGATGCCGAACAGGCGTTGTCGCGCGTGGTACTGCAGTCCGAAGGCGAGCGTCCGGTGGCCGCCTGCCTGTTCGATGCCGACTGGCACCCCGGCGTGGTCGGCCTGGTGGCATCGAAGATGAAGGATCGCCTGCACCGTCCGGTGATCGCCTTCGCTCCGGCCGAACCGGGGGCGGACACCCTGCGTGGCTCGGCGCGTTCCATCCCGGGCCTGCATATCCGTGATGCGCTGGCGCTGGTCGACGCGCGTCATCCCGGCCTGGTCGAACGCTTCGGTGGGCACGCCATGGCGGCCGGGCTGAGCATGCGCCTGGAGCATCTGCCTGCGTTCGAGGCGGCCTTCGTCGCCATCGTGCAGGAAGTGCTGGACCCGGCCGCGCTGCAGCAGCATGTGCTCAGCGATGGCGAACTGGCCGTGCACGAGCTCGACCATCGCCATGCCGATGCCCTGCGCCTGGCCGGTCCGTGGGGGCAGGGCTTCCCCGAGCCGATGTTCGATGGCCACTTCGAAGTGGCCAACTGGCGCGTGCTGAAAGAGCGCCACCTGAAGCTGGAACTGCGCCTGCCCGGCCTGCCGGGCACGGTCAACGCCATCCACTTCGGCGGCTGGCACGGCAATGCACCGGGGCGGCACGTGCACCTGGCCTACCGTCTGGCCTGCGATGACTACCGCGGCGGTGCGGCGATCCAGCTCATCATCGAGCATTGCCTGCCGGCCTGAACCTGGAGTGCGGCCCATGCCGATGCACAGGCCGCGCCTTTTCTGTCACTCGCTCAGGGCTGGACCTTGCTGACCACGGTCGGCATGTCCCAGGCGCCGCCGGCTGCCACCAGGCGGCACAGGCCCGAGGTGGCTTCGCCGGTCTTCACGAAGCGCTTGCCGTCCCAGCTCCAGTCCGTGGTGTGCCAGCAGTCACCCAGGCCGCGTCCCTTGTGGGCGGCACTGATGACCCGGCCATCGCTGTCGCTGCCTGACGTGGTGACCAGCACCGGATTGAACGGCGCCTTGTCATTGGCCACCCAGAAGCCGTAGCCCTCGTTGTAGGCCGCGCGCCAGCACAGCGTGGACACCAGCACCTTGTCGCCGGACAGGCGGGTGATCGTCAGCTCTTCCGGCTCATCGATCATGGGGTGGCCTTCCGGGCTGATGGCCGCGCAGTCATCGGCCGGCGTCGCCGCGCGCAGTGCACGGCGCAGCGCCGTGGCCTGCGTCTGCGCCATGGCGGTGTCGGCAGGGCGCGTAGCGGGCAGCTTCGGCAGTGTCACCAGCGGCGGGGCCAGCGCCGGCAGCACCTTGTCCTCGCTGCCATTGCCCTTGCGTACCAGTGCACCCGGGGTGCCGAGGCGGCCCTGGAACTCGTCCATCTTCAGCAGCACCGCCGACGCGCCGCTGTCGGACAGCGTCCAGCGCTGGTTGCCCCCGCCCACCACCTCGATGCGGCTGGTGCGGGTAAGTGCCGCCAGCAGCGCATCGGTCTGTGCCGGCGTCAGCGCGCCGGTGCCTTCCTTCAGCGACAGGCGGCCCAGGTCGGTGCCGTTGATCTGCAGATGGACGTTCGCGCCTGGCGCCAGCTTCGGCGCGCCCTCATCGTACTGGCCCAGCATCAACTGGCCCTGCACGCGCTGCTGCGGGCCGGCCGCGCGGGTCAGCAGCACCGACACCGCCGGGCCGTCGCCCTCATCGGACTGGTAGCCCGCTGCGCGACAGGTACGCGTGTTGTCGCACGACAGCGTCCAGTCATTGTGGGTGAACGGGAAAGGCGAGGTCGGGGCAGCGGCGGCAGGCAACGAAACAGCCAGCAGCACGGACAGGAACAACGGGCGCATGCACATCCTTATGGGGGAAAACCGGACGCTATGGTGCCGCGCAGGTGCAGGGCTGACCAGCCGCTCTGTGACGGAATATATGTGACGCGAAGCACATTACGACGGAAAACCTTAATGAATTCATCTCGTTATATGACCATGTGACCGTCAAAAAGCTGGCGCCCGTCACGTCTGGATGGCACAGTCGGGCCACGACCAACATGGGACGACGGAACGCCCGATGTACGCCGAATCACTGCTCCCCGGCGCCGCACTGCAGCGCCTGCACCAGGACCGACGCCTGATCCGCGTCGAAACCGCTTTGGACCCGGATACCTTCCTGGTCAAGCGCTTCGATGGCATCGCCTCGGTCTCCAGCCCGTTCACCTACCGCATCGACCTGCTTTCCATCCAGCCACGGCTGGAGCTGAAGCAACTGGTCGGCCAGCCGCTGCGCCTGCAGCTGGGGGATGAATTCGGCGACCGCAGCGTGCATGGGTATGTGCGCGAGTTCGCCAGCACCGGGCAGCAGGCACAGTTCAGCGCCTACCGCGCCGAACTGGCGCCGTGGTTCGCCTTCCTCGACTACACCTGCAACTGCCGCATCTTCCAGGATCGCACTGCGCTGCAGATCATCGAGGAAGTCTTCGAGGGTTATGCGCAGCTGGCGCGGTACCGCTACGACCTCAACCCCGGCAAGCTTGCGCCGCTGCCGTACTGCGTG
Source organism: Stenotrophomonas sp. ZAC14A_NAIMI4_1 (assembly GCF_003086915.1). Lineage (NCBI taxonomy): Bacteria > Pseudomonadati > Pseudomonadota > Gammaproteobacteria > Lysobacterales > Lysobacteraceae > Stenotrophomonas > Stenotrophomonas sp. ZAC14A_NAIMI4_1. The sequence goes on along the minus strand of NZ_CP026002.1, from coordinate 2,609,821 downwards.
CAGTACAACGAATCGGACTTCGCCTTCGTCAGCCGCCTGCTGGAAGACGCGGGCCTGTACTACAGCTTCGTTTACGACGACGAGGGCCACGAGATGGTGATCAGCGACGATTCGACGCTGAGCACTGCCCACGGCGAGCCGCAGCCGATCGCCTACGTTTCCGACCAGGGCACCCTGGCCAGCACCGGCCTGCATCGCTGGGGCGCGCGGCGCCGGGTCGGCCCGAGCGTGCAGACCCTGCGCAGCTTCGACTTCAAGCAACCGGGCGAACGACTGGATGGCAACCAGGGCAACCAGGTGCCGATGGGCCTGCTGCCGCCGTTGGAGCAGTACCGTTACGACGGTGCCGCGCGCTTCATGAACAGCCGTATCGGCACGGCGCTGGCCGCCGTGCGCAACGAAGAAGTGACCTGGCCGACCAAGCTGTTCGAGTGTGCGGGCAATGCCGGCGAGATGGAGGCCGGCGGGTGCTTCGACCTGGAGCGCCATCCGGATTTCATCGGCCGCGACGACACTGATCGCAGCTTCTTCGTGGTCAGCGTGCAGCGCGAAGGCCACAACAATTTTGCCGCCGATTTCGGCAGTGCCGAAGCGCCCAGCGTGGAAGTGCAGGCCGAAGTGCTGCGCCGGCGCATCCCGTACCGCCCGCTGCGGCTCACCCCCTGGCCGCGCATGCCGGGCCCGCAGACTGCCACGGTGGTTGGCCCGCCGGGCGAGGAACTGCACGCCGACCGCTATGGCCGGGTAAAGGTGCAGTTCCACTGGGACCGCCAGCTGGACCGTCGCGAGAACGCCTCGTGCTGGATCCGCAGCGCCAGCCCCTGGGCCGGCGCCGATATGGGTGGCGTCTCGCCACCGCGCGTGGGCCAGGAAGTGATCGTTGATTTCCTCGACGGTGATCCGGACCGGCCGATCATCACCGGGCGCGTCTACAACGAAGACAACATGCCGCCGTTCGGCATGGAGGTCAGCGGCCTGAAGTCGAAGACCGTCAAGGGCGCAGGCTGGAATGAAATCACCATGCACGATGGCGCCGGCGGCGAGCTGCTGAACATGCGCGCCCAGCGTGACATGGTCACCACCGTCCTCAACGACCAGAACGCCAGCATCAAGAACAACAAGTCGACCACGGTGGCGGTGAACCACACCATGGGCGTTGGCGCCAACCAGGACATCACTGTCGGCGGCAACCGCGGCATCACCATCACCGGCACCGATACGCTCGGCGTTACCGGCACGCGCACCACCAATGTCACCGGTGCGGTCACCGAGAAATACGAAGCGGGCGAAACCAAGACGATCGTGGCTGCCGGCTACACCGAAACCATCACCGGTGATTTCAAGACCACGCTGACCGGCAACTACACCAGCCAGCGCACCGGCACCTGGGCCGAAACCGTGACCTCCACCTCCAGCCGCACCGTGGGTGGGCTGGTCACCGAGACCCTGCAGGCCGCTCGGGAAGTGACGATCACCGGGCAGGACAAGCGCAAGGTGCAGGGCAAGGTCGACGACAGCAACGTCGGCGAGCGCGTCATCGATGTCACCGGCAACTTCAGCCAGGATGCCACCGGCACCCACAGCCAAGGCTCGGACGGGGCGATGAGCCTGGAGTCGGCGGTCAAGCTCACCAGCAAGGTCGGCGGCTCGGTCATCGAGATCACCGACAGCGCGATCAAGATCACCGCCGGTGGTTCGGAGGTGGTGATCGACGCCGGTGGTGTTTCGGTCAACGGCAGCGAGATCAAGCTCAACTGCTGAGCCGCAAGGGAGAAGCACGATGCAGGACACCCCCATGCTGCGTGGCCTGAACGCACTGCGCGATGCCTGGCTGGATGCAAGCGCCGACAGCAGCCGGCGGCTGCTGGTCTGGCGCCTGCCGGCCGCCGCCAGCCGCTTGCTGGCCGCGTTCTTCGAAATGCAGCGCAACGACGCGGGTCGCGATACGCCGGATTACTTCCTGCGCATCGATACCGCCTATGAACTGGGCTTCCGCTACAGCCGCCAGGTCAAGCAGGACCTGCTGGACCGCTATCTGGCCAGCCAGGACGATCTGCGTTCGCAGCAGGTGCCGCTTGGGTGGCGGGGCCCGCATGAGGCGCACCCGGACAGCGCGCACGGCGTGGTGCAGGTGCTGGAGAGTTTCATCGACCATCACGGCGAACACCTGCGCCTGCTGGCGGCGGTGCTTGAGCCGGAGCGCAGCGTGCCGGGCGAGGGTTTCGAGCGCTGGGTGGACGCGGCGCTGGCCGCCGATCCTGGTGCGCGCCTGCGCCTGGTGCTGGTGGATACCGAAGAAGATCCGCGTTGGCAGTCGCTGCTGGACCGTCACGGCGCGCTGGCGCGTGTGGTCAGCGCCCCGGTCGACATGTTCGGCATCGCCCGCGACACCGCGGCGCAGTCCGGCGGCCGTGGCCCGGAAGTGCTGTACCGGCAGCTGCTGGCCGACCTGATGCTTCTGCTCGAGCGCGGCAGCCCCTCGCAGGTCGTTGCCCGCGCCGGGCGCGCGCAGGGGCTGGCGCAGCGGCATGGCTGGCAGGACCAGCAGTCGGTGGTGCAGATGATGGTGGCCGGCGCGTGGTTGAAGCATGGCGACCACGGGCAGGCGATCAACAGTTACCGGCAGGCGCGCAGCGCGGCCGAGGGCGCGCGCATGAGCGGCAACCCGGCTGCACCGGAACTGGTGATGCAGAGCTGGTTCGGCGAAGCCGGCTGCTGGCTGGCCGCCAAGCAGCCCGAGCGCGCCGCACAGACCTACCTGCAGGCCTCGACGTCGGCGGCGAGCATTCCGCACCCGATGTTCGCGCTGGAAGGCCAGCGCATGGCCGGGTGGTGCCAGTTGCAGGCCGGCCAGCGCGAGGCCGCGCGTACCCAGTTGCTGGAAGCCATCCGCATCGCCAAGCCACTGGCGCCGGCCGACCGCAAGGCCACCACGCTGCCGCAGGCGCTGTGGGACCTGCTGCAGCTGCAGGATGCGCGCCGCTGCGAATCGCTGCAGCAGGTGGCCAGCGACTACCTGCAGGCCAGCACCGGCCTGCTGGAAAAGGCCGACGCGCAGGGGCGTGCGCTCGGGCCGCAGCCGCCACGCCAGGCACTGGATGCGATCGATGCCGAGCTGGATGCAACGCTGGAGCGTGGTTTCCACCGTGCCCAGCAGGAGCGCGAGCGGCTTATCCAGGGCGGCGATGAGTTTTTCCGCAAGATCGTGGCTGTCGGTCGCGATTTCCTCGACCCGGGCTGGAATGGCCTGCCAGCCATCGAGCACCCGCTCGACCATGACATTCCGGTGTGGAGCGAGCCGCCGGCGATGCAGCCGCTGCCCGACCCGTCGGGCCTGCTGCAGCCGCCCGTGACCGCACCCGCCGGAACGACCGTTACAGGAGTTGCTGTTGCATGAAGTCGAACAAGACCGTGGTGATGCTGGTGGCCATCGTGCTGGGCATCATCGTCGTGACCTGGATCAGCGCCGAGTACCGTGACGAAGTAAAGGCGTTCCTGCGCGCGTTGTTCCGCGCCTTGTAAAGCAACAAGGAGTGTTGCCGTGAGCATCGCCGCCAAGCATTTCGATCCGCAGCTGGGCATCGACATCCACATGTACGCGGTGCCGCCGTGCCCGCTGCCGACGCCGCACATCGGCCTGGTGCTGGATCCGTTCGACTACATCCCGTTCATCGGGTCGACCATCAAGGTCAATGGCGTGCACCGCGGCACTGCCGGTACCGGTGGCCTGGACATCCACATTCCGCTGGGCGTGTGGGGGCCGCCGCTGGCTGCGCCGATGGGGCCGCAGTTCGACGGCGAAGAGATCTTCATGGGCAGCCGCACGGTGTCGGCCGATGGCGAGCCGTTCTCGCGGCTGGCCATGCCGGTGCTGGACTGCAACCTGGCCGGCATGATCAACCCGTTCCGGGTGAAGAAACCGAAGAAGCCGCTGCGCGCGATGTCGCTGCCCACCGGCCTGAACGTGGCCATTCCCACCAGCGTCACCATCGGCGGGCCGCCCACGGTGTCCTGGACCGCGCTGGCGTTCCGCGCCGCGTTTGCCGGGCTGGGCAAGCTGCGCAAGAGCGCCTTCTTTCGCAAGAAGATGGATGCCTTTGCCAACTGGCGGCGTGGCAAGTGGGGCCATCTGCCCTCGAGCTTCCTCAAGTGCAAGGTGCTGCGCGCCGAGCCGGTGGATATCCGCGATGGCAGCGTGGTGGTCAGCCACCAGGATTTCGACATTCCGGGGCGGCTGTCCTTCGCCTGGCAGCGCAGCTACGGCTCGCGCCGGGCGGGTGAGCCGGGCCTGTGCGGCGCCGGCTGGCAGACGCCGGCCGATATCCGCCTGGAACTTCTGGACGATGGCAGCGTGTGGCTGTCCGGCCCGGACCAGGCCGCGTTCTTCCCCGAGCTGCCACCGGCCGACGGCGAGGCCGGGGCGATCCTCGATTTCGTCGACGGCGCACGCCTGCTGCGGCGGCGCGGGCAATGGCAGGTGCGCTTCAAGAGCGGCCTGAAGTATGTGTTCGGCGGCGAACTGCCGGCAGGCGTCAGCGCGCTGCCGAATCCGCAGTCGTGGCCGATCGAGCGCATCGAGGATGCCCACGGCAACCACTGGCGGTTCGAGCGCCGCGACGGCCATCTGGTGCGCATTGTCGAAAGTGGCGTCGGCGACCTCCAAGGGCGCTTCATCGAGGTGGAGGCACGCCACGGACGCATCGACCGGATGGCGCTGCATGACCCGGCCACCGGCCTGGTGCATCCGCTGGTGAGCTACCGCTACAGTGGCGAGGGTGATCTGTTGGCGGCTGTCGATGCGCTGGGTGCGCCGCGCACCTTCGCGTACGAACAGCATCGTCTGGTGCGGCACACCGACCGCGTGGGCCTGTCATTCCACTACGCGTTCGACCCGCAGGGCAGGGTAGTGCACTCGTGGGGCGATGGCGGCCTGTACGACTACCACTTCGAGTACGACGCGCTGCTGCGCGAAACCCGCGTAACCGACTCGCTGGGCCATCTGAGTGTGGTCAAGTTCGACGAGAACCAGCTGCCGCTGTGCGAGATCGATCCGCTCGATGGCGTGACGCTGTTCGAGTACGACGACTTCGGGCGGACCGTGGCGGTGACCGATCCGGAGGGGCTGCGTACGGCATTTGCCTATGATGCGCAGGGCAACCTGGTCTGCCTGACGCGCGCCGATGGCACGTCGATCCAGATGGAGTACGACCTGGACGACCATATGGTGTCGCTGCGGACGCCGGATGGCGTCGACTGGCAACAGGCGTATGACGGCCGGGGCCTGCTGGTCAGCCAGACCGATCCACTGGGTGCAACCACACGCTTCGAGTACGACGCACGGGGACAGTTGGAGTCGCAGACCAACGCGCGGCAGGCAGTCACACGCCTGCGCTATGACCGACATGGGCTGGTGGCTGCCGTCATAGATGCACTCGGCCATGAGAGCCGCTTCGAGCATGATCCGCTCGGCAACCTGCTGCGCCAGGTGGATCCTTTGGGACAGGCCAGCCGCTACGAGTACGACGTCAAGGGACGCCTGCTGGCCACCGCTGGCCCCGATGGCGCCGGTGTGCGCTGCGAGTACGATGCCGAAGATCAGCTGGTGCGCTACACCGATGAAGTAGGCGCGCAGACGCGGCTGCAGTACGTGGGCATCGGACAGATCGGCAAGCGCCTGCAGGCCGATGGCCACAGCGTGGAGTACCGCTACGACACCGAAGAGCAGCTCATCGCGGTCATCAACCAGCGTGGCGAGACCTATCAGCTCGTACGCGATGCGTTGGGCCGCATCGTCGAGGAAGTGGACTACTGGGGGCAATCACGGCGTTACAGCTACGATGCTGCCGGGCGGCTGACGGCGACCCTGGATCCGCTGGGCCAGCGCATCGCCTTTACCACCGACAAGCTTGGGCGTATCACCCGCAAGACGCTGCCGGATGTGCGCCATTCTGGCCAGCAGGTGCAGGAACACTTTGTCTACGACGTGCAGGGTCAGATTGTCGAGCTGCGCAATCCGGCGCGCACGGTCAAGCGCTGCTATGACCCGCTGGGCCAGTTGCTGGAAGAGCTGCAGGATGGCTTCCGCGTGGGCTATGGCTACGACGCGGTCGGCAACCGCGTGTTGCGCGAGACCTCGGCGGGTAACCGCGTGGCGTTTGGCTACGACCTGCGGGACCAGACGGTGTCGGTGGCGATCAATGACGAGTCGCCGATCTCCATTGAGCGCGACGCGTTGGGTCGCACGACACGCGAGCAGCTGAGCCCACATCTACAGCGCGACTTCACCTATGACAGCCGCAACCTGCTGACCTCGCAATCGGTACTGAAGGATGCCGCGCCGCTGTTCGAAACGCGTTATGACTACGACCGCAGTGGCAACCTGACCCGGCGCAGCGACAGCGCACAGGGCGTGGACGAGTACCGCTACGACGCGATCGGGCGCCTGCTGCAGCACATCGACCCCAAGGGGAAGGTGGAGCGCTACTTCAACGACCCGGCGGGCGACCGGCTGCGCACCGAGGTGAAGCAGGTTCAGGCGCGCAAGGTGGTGGGCGGTGACGATGACGACCTGACCACCTGGACGCGCGAAGGCGCCTACCAGGGCATGCACTACGTGTTTGACCGGGCAGGCGACCTGGTGCGCAAGGGCGTGCCGCATGGGGATGCGCCGGATGACCTGACGCTGATCTGGGATGCCAACCATCGGTTGGCCGAGAGCCGCCGCAACGGGCAGTCTACGTACTACGGCTACGACCCGCTGGGACGGCGGGTGTTCAAGCGCAATCCGACGCAGACGACGTGGTTCTTCTGGGATGGAGATGCTTTGCTGGGTGAGGTGCAGCAGGCCAACGATGCCGAAGAGGCGGCGCCGGTCTGGGTGGGTAATGTGGCGAGCCTGGTGGAGGTGAGGCGTCGGCAGCGGCGGTTGGAAAAGCTGCATGAGCGGGTGCGGGAGTATGTGTACTACCCGGGGACGTTTGTGCCGTTGGCTTGGGCCGAATTTGTCAGATACGACGAGAAATCTGCCCCAGTTGCAGAGGCACCAGGGCCCCTCGATCCGATGCGTGAGGACGTGCTCGATGCTCTCTCTATTGACGCATCCGATGCAGGTGAGCGGAAAGTAGCCGCCAGCACAACTTCTCGTCCCTCCGGGTCCGCACTTGGTCAGCTGGGTGGGTCATTGTTGGGGCAAAGTAGACCTAGGCCCACAGACGAACTTCGCCTGAAGAATTCTTCAGTATCGAACGAGCTCGCTCACCCTGTAGGGGGTAGGGCAGTGCAAGATATGAACCTCCTGGCTGTGGATGAGGCTGACCAGCCTGTTGCGCCCGTGGATCGATCTGCACCCCGAGTGCGTCGAATGGGTCTTTTCTGGTTAGATCCGAATGGGGCGATTGTCAGGGCGCTGGATACTTCTGGGGCTCAGGTATGGACAATAAAATATGCCGTATGGGGGGCCGACGAGGGTAGCGAATCGGGGGGGATGGAGCTCTTCGTTCGTATGCAAGGGCAGTATCGGGACATTGAGACAGGTCTCTACTACAATAGAAACCGGTATTTCGATCCGTTGTTGGGGAGCTTTGTATCGCCTGATCCGCTCGGTCTCGATGCTGGGGAGTGTTTATACGAATACTCCATAAATTCGATCGCTTATTGCGACCCGTTGGGTTTGAAATACAGGAAGACCACGGCGAGCGATGGAAGGACGGTTTACCAGAATGATGAGGCATTCAATCCCCATAGGAAGGTGTCGTGGGAAGATGCGGAGACAGGTGAGTTCAGGCGAGGTACCAATCTGGACAGGATGTCTGAGGGTCTGGCCCCGATTGGCAAGGACGGGCGGCCTGTTCAACTGCATCATCTCACCATGACCGAGGCTCCAGGGATGAACGGGCGGCGAGGTTCATTGGCTGAAATCAAGGCATCCATTCATTCGAAGTACACGTCAATCCTGCACATACCGTTCCCCAGGAATCCGAACAACAAGCGTCAGACTCTTCCTCGGTACCCTAGCTTCAGAAGGAATAACGACGGAAGCGCGTCATTGCTCGCTGGTCAGTTTGATAGCTTTAGGGAGTCATATTGGAAATCAAGGGCGCAATCAATAATCGCTGGCTGTCGACAATGAGGTGTTACCATGTTTGATAATCTTGAGGCGTTGGTGGCGCAGCGTCCACGAGTCAAGGTGTTTGCCGGTCGTCAAGTTGATCCTGGTCTTATTCAGGACGCTGAGGATGAACTTGGAATCCCGCTGCCAGAATCGTATAAGGAATGGCTCCTCAAGTTCGGAAATCTTAGGGTGGGCGCACATCCTGTACTGACGCTTGCGCCGAGGGATGTGCGTGACATATCTGACAGTGATTTGATTTACAACTTCAGATTGGACGCTCGAGATGGTGAGTTGCCTGTCGGATACATCTCGATCCACCTCCCGGATACAGATGAGTCATTCTATTTTGATGCGAGCAACGGGCTGATCAATGGCGAGTACCCGGTTGTCAGGCGCGATTGGTCTGATGGCAGCTACGAGCCGTTTGCTGAAGATTTTCGACATTTTCTGGAGGAAATTGTCCGGCAGGCTTGAGGGTGCCAATCGCGTGCATCGTGGCTTGCAGACCATTCCAAGATTGACGGGCGCTTGAATGCCAAGCTTTCGGCCCATTCTTTTGAAGCGCACTGCGACCATGGCCACATGGTCGCGCGAAGGCGCCTGCAACTGCATGCACTAAATGTCTGCCCGCTCAAGCAGCATGGTGCGCATCGGGCCTAGGCCAGTTCGCATTACACGACGAAATCGTCAGGCATGTCGGACCACCGCTTGAACCGCCTGGCATAAGCTGCCAGAGGTTGTTGCCGGTCTTGATCTTCCCGGGTCTGCTGGTTGCTTAGGACTTGATGATACTGACTGGTCCATGTTGAGATGTGGTCATGGTGCTTCCGCCCTGGGTCCAGGTATGCAACACATTGGCGCGCAGCAGTTCAGCATGAAGTTCGACAATGGCGGCAGTGCTTTCGAGGCGCTTCGAATAGCGAAAACTTCTTTTGACAACTGTGGGATGTCGCTTTCGAAGCGACCTTCGAAGATGAGCGCCGTCCGCGATGTTCATGTGTCGAACTGCAAGGTGATCAACTGCGAGATTGGTCCAACGGTGCTTGAGGATGTCCAGATCGACGGGTTGGATGTGAATCCAATCCTCCTCCTTTGGTCCTGTTTCTTCAGAAGGGTCTCCCTTGCGGGAAAGATTGGAAAGATCAAGATCAATCTTGAACCCTTTGCGTTCTGCACTGATGCGGGCGTTCTCGCTGCATTCGCAGAGCAGCGTGCGGCATTCTATGAGGCTACGAACTGGGCGCTGGATATCAGTCGGGCAAGGTTTGTCGATTTCGCATGCAAGGATGTGCCCCTCGATCTGATCAGGAGAGATCCCCAGACCCAGGTCATCGTCCGGAAGCGGGACTTCGGCGAGCTCGACATGTTGGGATCACAATTCGCGGATGCATTTCCTGAGACGCATACGAGGCTGAGCATCTTCAGTGACTCGGATGCCGAGGAAGTCCTGCTGGTAGTGCCCTTGGCCGCTGCCAGGAAGCGCCGGGAAGACTGGGCAGTTGGGATCGCGGAGTTGAGGCGCTTGGGCATTGCTTCGGAATGAGCTGTTGTCGCAGCCAGGCATCAGGAGGATGTATGGAAGTGACCCTGAGTGGCAGGATGGGTGGTCCGGAGATGGGCGTGAAGGTCCTTCCCGGAATCGTCCAGGCCCGTACTTGGCTGAAATCTGCCTTTGAAGAAGTATCCGTCGACGGCTTGGACGTGATCGATGTCGAGCTGTGGATCAGTGGCAGTGTGGCCGACTATTGTGCGGCAGGCGTTTCATCGTCGACGAAGTTCTCTGCCAGAAGGAGAAGTGTGCGTATCGCCATCTGCATCGCAATTGAAGAGGCCTCGCGCATCGATGATGATTCCGTCGCATCTGCAATTGAGGGCTGGCTGGTTCGTGGTTTTGAAAGTGCGGCGCTGCCTCGAAGTGCTGGCAGCATCAGTTTATCGGGCGCTGTTGAAGCCTTGAAGTCGCGCTTCACGTGATTGGCCCCGGAGGTCCGGTGAATCCTGAGTGGAACTCCGATTTTGAGCGCCTTGGCGCGATGATCGCTGGATCATCACGCGTGAGGGTTTTTCCTGGTCGTGCTGCTCCTCCAGATCTGGTGGAGGATGTGGAGAGGGGGCTTGGCTTGCCTTTGCCCGCCTCATACAAATTCTGGCTGGTTGAGCATGGGAGCCTTTCTATTGGCCCAGATCCGGTGTTTGGCCTTGCAGAGCCGGAAGATCGAGATGTGGCAGATGATGATCTGATCTACAATGCTCGCTTGGTCGCGGAGGATGGATTTTCTCCTTCAGGAATTCTTCCTATTTTTGTTCCGGATTCCGATGAAGCCTTCTACTTCGATACACGCGGTGGCCTAAAGGACGGGGAGTATCCGGTTCTCAGGTACGACTACAACACCGGTGCATTCGAGACGTTTTCGAGTTCCTTTGCTGGGTTCCTCGTGGAGGTTGTTCGTCGGGCTGGGTAGCAGGGCGTCGCGTTCGCGCCGCTTGTGAAGACGGCCTATCCACCAGTGTCGCGATGCAGAAACCTGAGGAATGGGGGCTCTGCCGATGTACAGTGATGGCGTCCGCGGCGAGAAGTTCCGGGTCATCGAAGGCGAAGAACATGAAGCACGGCGTTGTTCTGATGGATGCCAGACACCAGACAGCATTCCCGACGCCAGATGCTGAGCTGGTGTTCTTCAATGCCCCCTTCAATTGCGACGAGCTTGACAGAATTCAGCAGGCCCATCTCTGGTCCCCGCCCGGTGACAAGCTTGAGGCGTTGCCAGAGATACTCAGGGAAATGCGAGGTCTCAAGTCGCTCAGCATAGGGCCTGGATCCATTGCGCCATCGATCATGGATGGGCTTGAGGACGGGCTCCTGCCTGAGGGAATCGAGGCGCTGAGCATCCACCTTGGCACGGGAACTCTGGTGTGGCCGAGTGTTGTACTGCCCAATCTCAGGATGCTGTACGTTGACGTGCCTGTGCGCTTCGATGCATCGAGCTTCCCGATGTTGAGGGTCCTCTCCATCTACCCCGACAGGTCATTGAAGAATCTAAGGTTGGCTCTGGCGTTACCTCTCCAGGAGTTGAACCTGCTGAACGTGCCCGTAGCTGATGAGATCTTCGATGCCCTGTCCTCATCGGCGGGTGGCCTTGAGCGCCTGGGGCTGCTAGGGGGAGCGAATCTGAAGAGCCTCGATGGACTTGAGAAGCTTGCCCATTTGGAGGCAGTGCGGCTGAAAAATCTGAGTTCGCTGGCAGATATTGGCGCACTGTCCAGGCTCGAGCATCTCAAGATGCTTGATATCCAGTACTGCAAGCGGATAGCGAATATCGAGATCATCAATGATCTTGCCGCGCTTCGTGAGTTGAAGATTGTGGGATGCGGGAAGCTGGGTCTGGAAAAAGTGGACGCGAAAATTAGCTCACTTCAAAAGAAAACGGTTGGAGCTACAGCCTGACCATCGGCGCGTACGGTGTCTCGGCGCTATGATTGCAGCGAAGCAGGCTTGGCTGGAAAATTATTCTTCAGCAACGTGCCCGCGCCGTCGAATCGATCCATCGAAGGTGGGCAAAGCAAGCGGAAAGCAGATCGAGCATGGACCTTATCGGGAAGCGCGTGCAGAGGGTGATTTATCCAAGTACATCTGTATTCTCATATGATCCTCGATGGGAAGAGATCCGCCTGGGAGCTGTCCCTGCGCTCTACTATATGTGCACCAGTTCAAGCTTCTTTGTCGATCAGAATCCGGGAGGAGATCGCGCCCTGGTTCCTGTTGCAGATGTGCTGGTCGACCAGCCGGGTGGCGCACTGAGGTTGACGTTCGGCGTCAAGGACAAGCCTGTCGACTATCTCGTATCTGCAATGAGTGTCTTCGACCATCTGATTTTCGGACTTGTCTCCGCGTTGTCGCAGAACTCGGGCCTGACAGCAGGCGCTGCCGATGACAAGCTTGATGTGGCCTGCGAGAAGGGTCTGGTAAGAACGTGCTACATCACCCGCGTGTTCGAAGGGGATGCTCCCAGGTCGCTGCGCATTGTTCGTAAAGACGAGGGGCTTCATGTCGTCATCCCAAGCCCTCGATACCAAGCCCGGGTCACCTCCCTGACAATGAATGGCACCGAGCTTCGCATTGATTGTGATGACGGAGTCACCGTGGGAAGGATGCTCTCCCTACCTCAGCCCATCTTGGCGTTCTTCACTGAAGTGGTCGACGAATTGCGGGAAGCTGCGGGTAGATGATGACTGCCCATCTGACCGATGATCGAATCGAGAGCTTCTTCCGACGCGTGGTTCACCCATCTATCGGACAGTGTCTTCCTGCCTGTGAGGTCTGGACGTGACTGGAAATTCCTTCCCTCGCATTTACGATGCGGGTTCTCTGGAGGTAAGTGCCAAAGTACTGAGCGACTTTGGGCTTGATCCCTTGTCCAGCGAGCCGATGTTGCGCCTCGGGTTGCCTTCAAAACTGCCGGGCGAAATGCCCCTTGTGCAGTTCGAGGCGCCGCAGAGAGTCGATTTCAACGGGGAGGAGCTTCTCGTCGTCGCGCACGAGCCGTGGGGAAGGGGGCTTCTGCTCTGCCTATCACCAGACGGGAAGGTGATTGCGGCGGGTGATGGCATGCATCAGTTCGTCAATAGTCGCTTGTCCAGCTTCCTCGGGTTTCTGGCGTTGTATGAGACATTTCAGGAGCAGGCCAGGTCAGGTGATTCCGGTCCCGTTGTCTACTCCCAGTCAGAGATGCAGGCCAGGCTTGAGGCTTTCAGGCGAGGAGAGTTCCAGGCGCGTCCAGCAGAGCAACGGTTCAATCGTGATGTTGCAATCAGCACGATGGCGGCGGAATGGACCACGCTTGACCCTGCTGCACTCGTGGAAGGCGCGTGGTGGTCTGTTGTGCTGGAGCAGCTGGAAGACGGCCAGATCTGATGTTGCGCGACGCAGAGGAGCGTCGCATGGGGCTGCAAGGATGACTGGACGGGAGGCGATTCTGAATCAGGTCAAGGCAGGCGGCGGTCCTGGAAAGGGGCATGCGCGCCGGCTGCCTCCCCAGCAACCCCATTCCCCCCACCCAGGCGTTGAACCATCCATCCTCCCGCTGGAGCCGTCCAATGCCCCTCGTCCTCCGTCGCGCCCCCTGCGTGCTGGCCCTGTTGCTCGGCACCCTGGCCGGGTCTGCCTACGCACAGTCTCGCCCCGCCGTCCGGCCGCTTGCTCCAGCCCCCCTGCTGCAGGTTGCGGGTGCCGAACAGGCCATTGAGCTGCGCCAGGCCAGCATCGAGGGTGAGGTCCGCGCCGGCATCGCCCAGACCCGCATCACCCTGCAGTTCCACAACCCGAACCGGCGCGCGATGGAAGGCGAGCTGCAGTTCCCGTTGGTGGATGGCCAGCAGATCAGCGGCTTTGCATTGGACATCAATGGCGAGCTGCGCGATGCAGTGCCCGTACCCAAGGATCGTGGCCGCCAGGTCTTCGAGGAGATCGCCCGTCGCGGTGTTGACCCGGGTCTGCTGGAGCAGATGGCCGGTAACCAGTTCCGCCTGCGCATCTATCCGCTGCCGGCCGGTGGCAGTCGTCGCGTGCAGCTCGTGCTGCGTGAGCCGCTGGCCTTCTCCAACCAAGGCTGGCGGTGGACGCTGCCGTTGCAGTTCGCGGCAGGCGCCGCATCGGTTGAGCTGAAGCTGCAGGCGCCGGGCGAAGTCACTGCAGGAACCGCCCCGTTCCGCATCGACGCGGGCCGGTTGCAGTGGCGAGGCAAGGGGGCGCAGTTGCCGGCGCAGCTCCAATGGAACCTGCCCGCAGTACGCCGGGCAGACGTGCAGGTGGCGAAGTGGGAGGAGGGCCACTACCTGCTGGCGCAGCTGCCGGTGCCGGTGAGCCGCGCGCCGCGCACCGTGCCAAGCGAGGTTGGCCTGCTGTGGGACGGTTCGGGATCGTCGGGACAGCGCGACCGCACGCGCGAGTTCGCATTGCTGGATCGGTACTTCGCTGCAATGGGCAATGGCACGGTCGCGCTGACCGTGCTGCGCGACCGCGCCGAGCCGGTGCGTCGCTTCCGCATCCAGGGTGGCAACTGGAGTGCGCTGCGCACGGCACTGCAGGCGGTTCGCCCGGATGGCGCCAGTGCGCTGGCCGGATGGCAGCCGCAGCCGACCGTAAAGGAATATCTGCTGCTCAGCGACGGCCTGCTGACCTACGGGCCGGAGACTCTGCCGGCTCTGGCGGCGGATCAGCGCCTGTTCGCAATCAGCAGCGCTGGCGCCCGCACCGACAGCACCCGCCTGCGCGGCTGGAGCGAGGCGCATGGCGGGCGTTTCGTGCCCGTGGGTACGGACGTGGATGCCGCCGCCCGCGAATTGCTGTCCGCACCGCTGGACCTCCAGATCGACGCCGGGCGTGGTGTGCAGGATGTGGTGATCGATCGCCGCAGTGAAGCGCAGGGCTGGGTGTGGCTGCATGCGCGCCTGGCCGCCGACGGCGTGCCGATGCGCGTGCGGGTTGCCGGTGGTGAGTGGCAGGCGCTGCCGCCTGCCCGCCGCAGTGACGACGGTGATCTGCTGGCGGGGCTGTGGGCGCAGGCGCGTCTGCAGCAGTTGGCGGTGGACGCGCGCAGCAACCGCGAGGCGATGCACCGTCTGTCCCAGCAGTTCGGGATGGTCGGGCCGGACACGTCGCTGATCGTTCTGGAGACGCTGCAGGACTACCTGCGCTATGCGATCCGCCCCGCCGGCGCGCTGCGCGCCGACTATGACCGTGGATATGCCCGCCAGGTCGCCGATCGTGCGGCCGAGGATCGCCGCCGCCTCGACAAGGTTGCCACGCAGTGGAAGGAGCGCCAGCAGTGGTGGAACCGCAGCTGGCCGAAGCAGGCGCCGCCGTCTGCGGCCAAGGAGATCCTGGCCAACGATGCAGCGGCCAGTGCGCCGATGGCGCTGCTTGCCGCGCCAGCACCTGCGGCACCGCCGCCGCCCGCGCCGATGATGGCTGCCGAGTCGCGGATGGAGTCCGCGCGTGCGCGCCGGCAGGCCCCATCGGCGGAGGCTGCATCACTGGATGCCACGGGTGCGAGTGCATCGGCTGCGGAGGCTGCACCTTCGCCCGCCAACGGCGGCCAGCTCGGCATCCAGTTGGCAGCGTGGCAGCCCGACTCGCCGGTTGCGCGCCGCCTGCGGCAGGGCCCGCCCGCCCAGCTGTACGACCGCTACCTGGCCGAGCGCGCTGCGCATGCCGACAGCAGCGCGTTCTTCCTGGACGTGGCAGACCTGCTGCTGCAGCAGAACCAGCGTGAGCTGGCCCTGCGCGTGCTTTCCAACCTGGCCGAGATGGACCTGGACAACCGCCATCTGCTGCGCGTACTCGGCTACCGGTTGCTGCAGGCTGACGCGCCGGCACTGGCCGTGCCGGTGTTCGAGCAGGTGCTGGCGATGGGGCAGGAGGAGCCGCAGAGCTTCCGTGATCTGGGCCTGGCGCTGGCGGCGGCCGGCAAGCCGCAGCAGGCGCTGGAACCGCTGTACCAGGTTGTCGTACGCCCGTGGGATGGCCGCTTCGATGGCATCGCCCTGATCGCACTGGATGAACTGACCAACCTGGTATCGCGCAGCCGGCCAAAGCTGGACACCCGGGGCATCGATCCGCGCCTGCTGCAGGCCATGCCGCTGGACCTGCGGGTGGTGCTGGCCTGGGATGCCGACAACAGTGACATGGACCTGTGGGTGACCGACCCCAACGGCGAGCGCGCCTACTACGGCAATCGCCTGACCTACCAGGGCGGGCAGATGTCGCAGGACTTCACCGGCGGCTATGGTCCCGAGCAGTTCTCACTGCGCGATGCCAAGCCGGGCAAGTACAAGGTGGAGGCCAACTACTTCGGCAGCCGCCAGCAGCTGGTGACCGGCGCCACCACCCTGATGCTGCGCCTGACCACCCACTGGGGTACGCCGCAGCAGAAAGACCAGGCGGTCACCCTGCGGCTGAAGGACCGTGCCGAGACCGTGCTGGTGGGCGAGTTCGAGGTGCGGTAGCGCCACGCCATGCGTGGCTGTCGCACGGCGTCGGAACGGCTCATCCACGCATGGCGTGGATCTACCGGGTCCGTTGCCGAGGAATCCACCGTGCCAGCGCAACGCCGCCACCGAGGATCAGCAGCGTGCCGACGGTATGCCACAGCAATTCGGTGATCGGCGCATCGGGCAACGGAATCGTCTGCGCGAGCCAGTCGATGATGGGCCGCGCCAGCAGGTAGACCAGCACAACGCCCAGCACGCGCAGCACCCGTTGCACGATGCCGCGCGGATCGGCTGGCCAGCCACGCCACTGCAGCCACGCCACCAGCAGGCCAAGCGCCAGCAGGCGCGCGGCTTCGCCCAGCGGCACGAGCGGTGTCCACAGCGAGGCCCAGGCCAAGGTTGTGCCGAGGCCCAGCAGTACCGGCAGCTGCCAGCGCCGATTCCCGCGCAACCCCGGCATCAACTGCCAGGCCAGCACGGCCACGCCGAGGCCGATCAACCAGCCTGCCAGTACGTCGCCCAGGAAGTGCCGGCCCAAGTACATTCGCGAGAGTGCCATCAGCAGCGGCCAGCCCAGCGCCAGTGTCCATCGGTGCCAGCGACGGCGGATGCCGAAGGCCAGCAGCAGCCCCACGCAGGCGGCCGTCGCCACGCCGACATGGCCGCTGTTGAAGCCGTAGTCGGCGTCGGGCTGTGCCCGCAGCATTGCGGTGGCCTGCGCGTCCGGCAGTGCCCAGAAGGTGTGGCCTCCACCATCCACCACGAACGGATGCGATGGCTCGCCCTTGTCCAGTACTGCTGCATCCACATCGGTGGGGCGGGGCAGGGCGGCGCTCTGCTTGATCGCATGCGTGGCGCAGGCCATCAGCAGTACTGCAAGCATTACGCACAGGCCCGCGCGCAGGCGTGCCCCGAAGGCGCAGACCAGGATCAGCGCGGTATAGGCCATCTCGTAGCCCAGCAGGCTGATGAACTGCATCAGCGACAGCACCCAGGTGCTGTCGAAGGTGTGCTGCAACCACAGGTGCCATTGCGTCTGGAACATCCGTTGTCCTCATCGTCCGTGGGTAGTCAGGCCAGGTAGAGCCGAGCCGATGCTCGGCTCACGGCCAGAGCAGCCGAGTGTGGACTCGGCACTACAGCGGCGCAACGCGTGCCACGGGCAGCGCTGACGATCCGGCACGCAGGCCGAACAGGGGGCGCAGCCAGCGTACGCGGCGGATCAGCAGCTCGTGGATGAGCAGGCAACCGCCGACGGTGCCGGCCACAAGCAGCGCAGGTTCCAGCCACGCACCCAGCTGCAGCGGCCGCAACGCATACAGGAGCACGATCAGCACGGTCTGGTGCAGGATGTACCAGCTGAAAACAGCCTCCCGGCAGTAGTCCAGGCCGGGCCAGGGGCGGGACAGCAGCACCCGCGCCCAGCCGAACAAGGCCAGCAGCATGCTCCACGTATAAAGGGCGCGGCCGATGCGCTCGGTCTGGGCCCATGGCAGTGCCAGCACCCAGGCATCGAGGTCGCCCACGTGCGGCAGCCGGGCCAGTGCACGGATGCCCAGTTCCAGGCACAGCCCCAGCAAGGCCAGGCCGAGGGTCAGGCGGCGCCCGCGCACCAGCAGATGCCAACCGCGTTGCCAGCGTGCCGCGAGGAAGCCGCCGAGGAACAGGGGCAGCGATTCGGCGTGCACGTAGACGTCGTTCAGCAAGGCGTGGGTGGGCGGCCAGCGTGGCATCAGCACCATCAGCGCCCAGCCCAGCCAGGCGACCGGCAGCACCAGCAGCAGGCTGCCCAGCAGGCGGTCACTCGGCTGCCAGCGTGGCAGCGCCTCGCGCAGCGGTCTCAGCAGGCTGGCCAGCGTCACGGCCAGGACGGTGTAGGGCAGCAGGTAGGCCAGGTACCAGAGGTGGTTCCAGGTGAAGCCGTATTCGGCGCCACTGAAGTGCGCGCCCGGCCAGGGGCGGAACTGCCAGTAGCGCCAGAGGAACCGGGCCAGCCCCGGTGCCGCGTCGCCCTTGTCCAGCGCTTCGCAGTACGCCTGCAGGGAGACGACGGCAACGATGCCGAACAGCAGGGGCAGCTGCAGGCGCCAGCAGCGGCGCAGGGTGTGCCGCAGCCGCCCCTGGTCGGGCAGGGACAGGCCCAGCCCGATGCCGCTGATGGCGAAGAGCAGGGGCATGCGCCATCGGTTCATCGCGATCATCGGCCATTGCAGCCACTCGGCGGTGTAGGCGCTCTTGAGGTGGAAATCCCAGCCGGCCACGTAGGCCATGGCGACGTGGTAGAGGATCAGCAGCCCGAAGGCGGCGACGCGCAGGGTGTCCAGGTCATGGCGACGGTGCATGGAGGGCGGCCTGAAGAAGGAAGCTGCACCCTCCGCCTGCCAACGCCGGGCCGCCAGCGGATGGGGCGCAGTGGCGGGCGCGCAGGGGCCAGTGGTGGTGATGCTGGGACCAATGGCGGATGCGCGCGCGGCCGGATGGGCAACAATGGCGGCATGGAAAATGGAGATCCGGCGGCCTCGACCGCCCCTGTTGCAGCGCGGCCACAGCGGTCGCGGCGGCCTCGGCTTGCCGCCGCGTTCTGGTCACTGCTGTTCCTGGGCACCGCGGCGGGCAACGTGCTGGCACAGTGGATGCGGGCGTTGCGTGACGGCCAGCCGTTCCCCGCGGCGGCGACCTCGATCGAGGAGTTCAGCAGTGCGCTGGCCAGCCTGGGCCTTCTGGCGTTGCTGCATGCGGCCGCGCGCCGCTGGCCGCTGCATGCCGACACCTGGCGGCGCCGGATCGGTTTCTATCTGCTGGGCGGCATCGCCTGGTGGCTGCTGCACGTCAGTGCCATGGTACTGCTGCGCAAGGTGGCCTTCGCCCTGGCCGGCCAGCACTACACCTACGGCGCCTGGCCGGCGCAGTGGTTCTACGAGTTCTTCAAGGACGTGCAGACTTACAGCCTGCTGGTGATTGCGGTGCACGCGGTGGCCTGGTTCGGCCGCCAGCGGCAGGGCGAGGCCCATCTGTTGGCCCCGCCCGATGAAGGCCCACCGGTGGAGCCGGTCGAGCGTCCGCAGCATTTCCTGGTGCGCAAGCTGGGCAAGGAGTTCCTGGTGGCCACCGGCGATGTGGAATACGCCCAGGCGGCCGGGAACTACGTGAACCTGCGGGTGCGCGGTCACGACTACCCGTTGCGGATCACCATGGCGGCGCTGGAGCAGCGCCTGGACCCCGCGGAGTTCCTGCGCCCGCACCGCAGCTGGTTGATCCACCGGGGCCAGCTGCGCTCGATCGAGCCGCTGGACGGCGGGGAAGCCCTGCTGCACATGGCTGATGGCGTCAAAGTGCCATGCAGCAGGCGACAGTTGCCGCTGCTGCGGCAGGCCCTGGCAGGCGTGTGAACGGGCGGACCCAAGGAGTCCGCCCGCCCGTGGCTTACTTCTTGTCCTTCTTGATCATCGCGTCGATGCGCCCGGCGCGGGCTTCCGAGCCCGGGTGCGAGGACATCAGGCCGCCGTCGCTGGACAGCTTGCGGAACATGCTGGCCAGGGCTGCCGGATCGTAGTTGTGGCGCTTCATGAACTGGTAGCCGTACTCGTCGGCCGCGCTCTCTTCCTTCTGCGAGAACTGGGCGTTGACGAAGCCTTCGGCCAGTTCGCCGAGCTGGCCCTGGCTGAGCTGGGTCAGGTTGCCGTTGCCGGAGGCCGCCAGGCCTTCACGGCCGGCCGAGGCGAGCAGGGCGGTGCGCATCTTGGTCTTGCTGTGACCGAGCTTCACATGGCCAATTTCATGGCCGATCACGCCACGCACTTCGTCGTCGCTGGCCATGTCCATCAGGCCGGTGTAGACGCGCACGCAGCCGTTGGCCATCGCCCAGGCGTTGACGTCGGCGGTGCGGTAGACCTTGAAGTTGAGGTTCAGCCCGTCCTCGTTGGCCAGGCCCTGGGTGATCTTGGCCAGGCGCTGGGCATACGGATCGTTGCCGGACACCACCTGGTTTTCCTTGTCCATGTAGGTGCAGGCCTGGTCGGCGGCCGCCGAGACTTCCGCGTCGGACAGGGTCAGGGCCTTGCCGGCCTTCAGGCCGGTGCTGGACAGGCCCTTCAGGTCGATGGCCGAGGCATTGGCGGCCAGCAGGCAGGCGGCCAGGCACAGGGTGGAACGGATGATCGTCATTGAAATGGTGCTCCTTGGTTGGGATGGCCCGCGTGGCCCCTGTTCCCGCGGTGGTGGGGAAGTCTACCGGGATCGTGTGGCGGGATGTCCAGTGCTGGCCCCGGCCCCCGGCCTGCCTCGCCGGAGGCCCGGCGCCTGCGGTATCATTGGCAGTCATCTATTTAGTGCATAACCGCCGACATGATCGAATTGAATCCTGTCCGCCAGCGCATCGCCGATCTGACCGATCGTGTGGTGTCGCTCAGGGGGTATCTTTGACTACGACGCCAAGAAAGAGCGTCTTGAAGAAGTAACGCGGGAGCTGGAAAGCCCCGACGTCTGGAACAACGCCGAATACGCGCAGAACCTGGGCCGTGAACGCTCCACCCTGGAAAAGACCGTGGGCGGCATCGCCTCGGTGCTGGACGGCCTGACCGACGCGACCGAACTGCTGGAACTGGCTGAATCCGAACAGGACGAAGATACTGCCCTGGCCGTGGTTGCCGATCTGGACAAGCACCAGGCCCACGTGGAGAAGCTGGAGTTCCAGCGCATGTTCTCCGGCGAAATGGACAATGCGGCGGCCTTCGTCGACATCCAGGCCGGTGCCGGTGGCACCGAAGCCCAGGATTGGGCGGAAATCCTGCTGCGCATGTACCTGCGCTGGTGCGAATCGCGCGGCTGGAAGACCGAGCTGATGGAAGTGTCGGGTGGCGACGTCGCCGGCATCAAGTCCGCCACGCTGCGCGTGGAAGGTGATTACGCCTATGGCTGGCTGAAGACCGAGACCGGCGTGCACCGCCTGGTGCGCAAGTCGCCGTTCGACTCGGACAACCGCCGCCATACCAGCTTCACCTCGGTGTTCGTGTCGCCGGAAATCGATGACAACATCGATATCACCATCAACCCGGCCGACCTGCGTACCGACGTGTACCGCTCGTCCGGTGCCGGTGGCCAGCACGTGAACAAGACCGAGTCGGCGGTGCGTATTACCCACATCCCGACCAACATCGTCGTGGCCTGCCAGACCGGCCGCAGCCAGCACCAGAACCGCGACAACGCGATGAAGATGCTGGCCGCCAAGCTGTACGAGCTGGAAATCCAGAAGCGCAACGCCGAAAAGGACGCCGTGGAAGCGACCAAGTCCGACATCGGCTGGGGCAGCCAGATCCGCAACTACGTGCTCGACCAGAGCCGTATCAAGGACCTGCGCACCGGCATCGAGCGTTCGGATACGCAGAAGGTGCTCGACGGCGACCTGGACGAGTTCGTCGAGGCCAGCCTGAAGGCCGGCCTGGCGGTGGGTTCCAAGCGCATCGATGCCTGATCCACGCGCCTGCGCGGATGTCACCGCCTTCCGCAACGGAGGGCGGTTGAACCGGTTTTCTGTAGAGCCAAGCCATGCTTGGCTGCTTTTCGCGGGCTAGCAGATGCGTCGAGCATGGCTCGACGCTACAACCAGTGCGGCGGTAGCGATGATGCGCAGCGAGAGTGAACGCAAGGAACTTGGCGGCTTCCTGAAAGCCTGCCGTGCCCGTGTCGATCCCGCCACGCTCGGCCTGCCGGCCGGGCGCCGGCGCACCCCCGGGCTGAAGCGCGAGGAAGTGGCGCTGGCCATCGGGGTCAGCGTCAGCTGGTACACCTGGATCGAGCAGGGGCGCGAAGTGCGCGCCTCGCCGGAGGTGCTGGAGCGCCTGGCCAAGGTGCTGCGCCTGAGTGATGACGAACGCGCCTATGCCTTTGCGCTGTCCGGGTACGGTGTTCCGCTGGAGTCGCCGGACGAGAGCGTGACCGACGGCCTGCGCCAGCTGGTGGAGGCGATGCAGCCGCTTCCGGCCTATGTGCGCAACACGCGGTTCGACATCCTGGCGTGGAACGCGGCCATCGCCGATCTGTTCGTGGATTACAGCCAGTTCCCGCCGAACCAGCGCAACACGCTGTGGCTGATGTTCCTGTATGCCCCCTACCGCGAGCGCATCCTCAACTGGGAAGAAATGAGCCGCGGCTTGCTGGCCGGGTTCCGCGCGGCCATGGCGCAGGCGCCGGACAAGGCGCCGTTCCTGGCGTTGGCCGAGGATATTTCGGCGCAGAGCGAGACGTTCCGCCTGTGGTGGCCGGAGCACGACGTCCGTCGTTTCGACGAGGGCGCGAAGAAACTGATGCATCCCACGCGCGGCCTGCTGGACCTGCAGTACGTGGCACTGGTGCCGGAGAGCCGGCATGACCTTTCGCTGGTGACCTACCTGCCGCGGAAGTAGGGGGTGTTCGGCAGGGCTTGCAGCCCTGCACCTGCTCAATGCAACGGCCAAAGCCAGAGCCAAAGCGGGCTATCCGTGGGATGGCGGGGCACTGTGGGTTTGCGGGGACGCCGTGAACCCATCCATGGGGGCTTGGTCGCCGCATCCATGCGGCTCACACCCCGCAAACCCACAGTGCCCCGCCTTCGACAGGTTGGCCGGCGGCTGTTGGTGGGTGCCGACCGTTGGTCGGCACATCTGTCAGATATCGAATAAATCATCCACGCATGGCGTGGCTCTACTGTGTCGGCTTCGAGAGGCTGTTGGTAGGTGTCGACCTTGGTCGACACGATTTTTCTGTCAGATATCGAATGAATTCATCCGTGTCGACCAAGGTCGACACCTACCAGAGCAGATCGCTCCTTTGACCGACCCCGTGCCGACCAACGGTCGGCACCCACCATCAGCAGCAGGCTCCATCAGCAGCAAGCTCCAACAGCTCGCGAGAAACTGTCGAAGGCGGGGTGGGTCCGGTTGAGGGGGTGTGAGCGCCATGGATGGCGCGACCAAGCCCCCATGGATGGGTTTACGGCGTCCCCCTCAACCGGACCCACCCCGCCAACCCACGGAATGCACGCATTTGACGTTGACGTTGACGTTGCATTGAGCGGGTGCAGGGCGCAGCCCTGCCATGACCCCCCCTCCCTATACAGGTAACTGCAGGTCACAGGATAAGCAGACGCCTTGTTGCTGCCATCGAACAGGTCCACATTCCTGTGCAGGAGGCGGGCTGCCCGCCCGTTCTCGAGACAACAGGAGACCTGCATGTCCGCTGCCCCCACCACCGCCATCTCCCGCGATCCGGCCACCGGCCAGCAGATCGCCAGCCATCCCTTCGCCACCGCCGCCGAACTTGAAACCCTCCTGCAGCGTGGCCAGGCAGGCTTTGCCGCCTGGAGCACCCAGCCGCTGGAGGCGCGCGCTGCCGTGCTGCGCGCGATGGCCGCCGTCCTGCGCCGCGACCGTGAGCCGCTGGCCGCGCTGGCCACCGCCGAAATGGGCAAGGTCCACGCCGAATCGCTGGCAGAAATCGAGAAATGCGCGCTGCTGTGCGACTGGTACGCCGAAAACGGTGCGCAGTTCCTGCGCGACGAACCCACCCAGGTGCCCAATGACAAGGCCTACGTGTCCTACCTGCCGCTGGGCGTGGTGCTGGGCATCATGCCGTGGAATTTCCCGTACTGGCAGGTGATGCGGGCGGCCGTGCCGATCCTGATGGGCGGCAATGGCTTCCTGCTCAAGCCGGCCGAGAACATCGTCGGCACCGCGCAGCTGCTCGATGCCGCCTGGCGCGAGGCTGGGCTGCCGGACGGCACCTTCATTGCGGCCAACATCAGCCGCGAAGGCACCAGTGCGGCCATCGCCGATGACCGCATCGCCGCGGTCACCCTCACCGGCAGCGTGGCCGCGGGCCGCAGCATCGCCGCCCAGGCCGGGCAGGCGCTGAAGAAGGTGGTGCTGGAACTGGGCGGTTCTGATCCGTTCATCGTGCTGGCAGACGCCGATCTCGACGCTGCCGTCGATGCGGCCGTCGCTTCGCGCTTCCAGAACACCGGGCAGGTCTGCATTGCCGGCAAGCGCATCATCGTCGAAGCGGCGGTGTACGACCGCTTCGTGGCGCAGTTCTGCCAGAAGGTGCAGGCCCTGACGATTGGTGATGGCCGCGAAGCCGGTATCCGCATCGGCCCGATGGCCCGGCAGGATCTGCTGGAACAGCTGGATGCGCAGGTGCGTGCCTCGGTCGATGCCGGCGCGCAGCTGCTGGTCGGCGGTCACCAGTTGGACCGCCCGGGCAGCTTCTACGCACCGACCGTGCTGGCCGGCGTGGAGCCGGGCATGCAGGCCTTCGATACCGAGACGTTCGGGCCGGCTGCCTCCATCACCCGTGCGCGCGACGCCGACCACGCGGTGGAGCTGGCCAACCAGAGCGAGTTCGGCCTGAGCGGCAACCTGTGGACCGGCAACCGTGAACGGGCCATGCAGCTGGCGCGCCGCCTGCAGACCGGTGGCGTGTTCGTCAACGGTTTCTCGGCCTCCGACCCGCGCGTGCCGATCGGTGGCGTGAAGAAGAGCGGCTTTGGCCGCGAGCTTTCGCACTTCGGCATCCGTGAATTCGTCAACGCGCAGACGGTCTGGTTCGACAAGCCTTGACGCGCGGCTTCCATCCTTCCTGCAACGATCCACCATCAGTCCAGCGAAAAGGACGGCATTCCAATGTCAAAGGGTTCAGATCTGCTTGTCGCCGCACTTGAGAACGAAGGCGTCGAGCGTATTTTCGGTATTCCCGGCGAAGAAAACCTCGACGTGGTCGAGTCGCTGCGCCATTCCAGCATCGAGCTGGTTATCACCCGCCACGAGCAGGCGGCGGTGTTCATGGCGGCCACGTACGGCCGCCTGACCGGCAAGCCCGGCGTGTGCCTGGCCACCCTCGGCCCCGGCGCGCTCAACTTCACCACTGGCGCGGCCTATGCGCTGCTGGGGGCGTGGCCGGTCATCATGATCACCGGCCAGAAGGGCATCGTCGCCAGCAAGCAGGCGCGTTTCCAGATCGTGGACATCGTCAGCACGATGAAGCCGCTGACCAAGCTGGCCCGGCAGATCGTCTCGGCCCGGACCATTCCGACCATCGTCCGCGAGGCCTTCCGCGTGGCCCAGGAGGAGCGCCCTGGCCCGGTGCTGCTGGAGCTGCCCGAGGACATCGCCGCCACCGAAGTCGAGGATGTGGCGCTGATTCCCACCCACGCGGTGGACCGGCCGATTGCGAGCCCGGAAGCGCTGGATCGCGCGGCGGAGATCATCCGTACCGCAAAGCGGCCGCTGCTGATGATCGCTTCGGCGGCGTCGCGGCCGCAGTCCAGCGAGGCGCTGTCGGCCTTCGTGCAGCGCGCCGGCATTCCGTTCTTCACCACGCAGATGGGCAAGGGCGCAGTGGCCGGTGGCTCGGGCCTGTACATGGGCACCGCGGCGCTGACCGAGCGCGACTACGTGCACATGGCCATCGACCAGGCCGACGTGATCGTGACCATCGGCCACGAAGTGACCGAGAAGCCGCCGTTCGTGATGCGCCCGGGCGGCCCGACGGTCATCCATATCGGTTATTCGCAGGCGGCGGTGGAGCAGGTGTATTTCCCGCAGGTGGAGGTGATCGGCGACATCGGCCGTTCGCTGACCCAGCTGGGCGACCGCATCGAAGGTGCCGTGGCCAACGCCGATGCGCTGCTGCCGCTGCGCGCGACCATCCTGGAGCACCTCGCTGATCGTGCCGAGGAGGACGGGTTCACCCCGCAGCGGCTGGTGCATGACGTGCGCCAGGTGATGCCGCCGGACGGCATCGTGGCGCTGGACAACGGCATGTACAAGATCTGGTTCGCGCGCAATTACCGCACCCAGGTGGCCAATACGCTGCTGCTGGACAACGCCCTGGCAACAATGGGGGCGGGCCTGCCGTCGGCGATCATGGCCTCGATCCTGTATCCGCAGCGGCGGGTGCTGGCGGTCTGCGGTGATGGCGGCTTCATGATGAACAGCCAGGAGCTGGAGACGGCGCGCCGGCTGGGCCTGAACCTGGTGGTGCTGATCCTCAACGACGGCGCCTACGGCATGATCCGCTGGAAGCAGGCGGTGGACGGCTTCACCGACTACGGCATGACCTTCAGCAACCCGGATTTCGTGAAGTACGCCGAGGCCTATGGGTGCAAGGGCCATGAGGTGACGGCCATCGAGCAGTTCATCCCGACCCTGGAAGCGGCCTTCAACGAGGGTGGGGTGCACCTGGTGTCGGTGCCGGTGGACTATTCGGAGAACCAGCGGGTGCTGGTGGAGGAACTGCGGCAGGCGTTCCCCGGGAACGCCTGAGGTAGCGCCGGGCCACGCCCGGCGGATTCTGGGCGACTGACCGCCGGGCATGGCCCGGCGCTACCGGCTGCGGCGGGGCCGGGGCAGGGCGGTTTTGGTATGCTGGGCAACCGGCTGTGCCGGGTGCAACCTCCCCCCTCACTACACGATTCCCGCAGATCCATGAGCGAAGCTACCGATACCCCCCCTGTCGACGAAAACAAGTTGATCGCCGAGCGCCGTGAGAAACTCAAATCGCTGCGTGGGCAGGGCATCGCGTACCCGAACGACTTCCGTCGCGAGGACTTCGCCGGGCAGCTGCAGGCCGAATTCGCCGATGCCGAGACCTGGACAGCCGAGGCCCTGGAAGGCAACGGCCGCCAGGTGAAGATGGCCGGCCGCCTGATGGCCAAGCGCATCATGGGCAAGGCCAGCTTCGCGCAGATCCAGGACGAGTCCGGCCGCATCCAGCTGTTCCTGCAGGGCGGCACGCTGGGCGATGCCTACACCGCCTTCAAGGGCTGGGACGTGGGCGACATCATCGCCGTCGAAGGCGCCCTGACCCGCACCAAGACCGGCGAACTGTCGGTCAAGGCCGAATCGATCCGCCTGCTGACCAAGTCGCTGCGCCCGCTGCCGGACAAGTGGCACGGCCTGGCCGACGTCGAGCAGCGCTACCGCCAGCGTTACGTCGACCTGATCGTGACGCCGGAATCGCGCGCGGTCTTCATCAAGCGCTCCAAGATCATCCGCGCCATGCGCGCGTGGCTGGACAACCGCGACTTCCTGGAAGTCGAGACGCCGATGATGCATTACATCCCCGGCGGCGCAGCGGCCAAGCCGTTCACCACCCACCACAACGCGCTGGACCTGGACCTGTACCTGCGCGTGGCGCCGGAGCTGTACCTCAAGCGCCTGACCGTGGGCGGCCTGGAGCGGGTGTACGAGATCAACCGCAACTTCCGCAACGAAGGCGTCAGCACCCGCCACAACCCGGAATTCACCATGATGGAGCTGTACGAGGCCTACGCCACGTACAACGAGATCATGGACCTGACCGAAGGCGTGATCCGTGACGTCGCCACCACCGTCAACGGCGGCACCGAAGTGGAATGGGACGGGGCGAAGATCGACCTGGGCCCGGCCTTCCGCCGCTGGCGCATGGACGAGGCGGTGCGCCACCACAATCCGGAAATCTCGGCGGCCGACTGCACCGACCGCGAGGCGCTGCTGCGCCATTGCGAGCGCCTGAAGATCCGCGTCAAGCCGTCCTACGGCTGGGGCAAGCTGCTGCTGGAAATCTTCGAAGCGACCGTCGAACACACCCTGATCCAGCCGACCTTCATTACCGACCATCCGGTGGAAGTCTCGCCGCTGGCCCGTGCCAACGACAACGATCCGGGCTACACCGACCGCTTCGAGCTGTTCGTCAACGGCAAGGAGCTGGCCAACGGCTTCTCCGAGCTGAACGATCCGGAAGACCAGGCGCAGCGCTTCCAGGCCCAGGTGGCCGCGAAGGAAGGTGGCGATGACGAGGCCATGCACTACGACGCCGATTACATCCGTGCGCTGGAGTACGGTATGGCCCCGACCGGTGGACTGGGCATCGGCGTGGATCGCCTGGTGATGCTGCTGACCGGCAGCAGCTCGATCCGCGACGTGCTCCTGTTCCCGTACATGCGCCCCGAGCAGTAAGACGCAGTACCGCTCCCGACTGTGCGCGCCGTTCCGGATCCGGGCGGCGCCATTGACGCGATGCTTACTCGGCGTATGGTTGTTGCACGGCCTTGACACCCACTGTGGCTTGATGGGGTTGGGGAGGGGCGATGTGAAGAACCCGCTTCACATTGTGACGACGATCATGAACCGGGGACGCTCGTGACGGGAGTCGTGCCTATGCAGGGTGCCAGTGTGCACAGCGGCGGGGTATCCTCGCTGGCTGATCTTCCAGCGTGGTCGAGAAGGCAGGCAGAGAACGCCTTGAACATCGTCATCGTCGATGACCAGACGTCCGCACGGACGATGCTGCGCCATGTCATTGAAGACATCGCGCCCGAATTGAGCGTGCATGACTTTGGTGATCCACTCACCGCACTTGCCTGGTGCGAGTCGTACCCGGTTGACCTGCTGCTGCTGGACTACCGCATGCCGGAGATGGACGGGCTGGAATTCGCCCGCCGCTTCCGCCGGCTGCCCAAGCACCGCGATATTCCCGTGATCCTGATCACCGTGGTCGGCGACGAGCCGATCCGGCAGGCCGCGCTGGAAGCAGGCGTCATCGATTTCCTGGTCAAGCCGATCCGCCCGCGTGAGCTGCGGGCGCGCTGCTACAACCTGTTGCAGCTGCGCCAGCAGGCCGAGAACGTGAAGCAACGCGCGCTGTCGCTGGAACAGCGGCTGCTGGCCAGCATGCACGAGGTGGAGGAGCGCGAACGCGAGACCCTCTCGCGGCTGGCACGCGCCATCGAGTTCCGTGATGCCGGCACCAGTGCCTACCTCGAGCGCATGGCGCGCGTGGCCGGGCTGATCGCCGAGCAGCTGGGGCTGCCCGAGGAAGAGGTCAAGCTGATCGAGATGGCGGCGCCCCTGCACGACATGGGCAAGATCGCCATTCCCGATGCGGTGCTGCTCAAGCAGGGCAAGCTCAACGACGAGGAGCTGGCGATCATGCGCCGGCATCCGCGCATCGGCCATGAGCTGCTCAGCGGCAGCCAGAACCGCTTCATCCAGGTCGGCGCGCTGATCGCGCTGCGCCACCATGAGCGCTACGACGGCAGCGGCTACCCCGATGGCCTGGTCGGCGACGCGATCCCGCTGGAAGCGCGCATCGTCGCGGTCGCCGATGTGTTCGATGCCCTGATCTCGCCGCGCCCCTACAAGGAAGCGTGGACGTTCGAGGCAACCCTGGCGTACCTGTACGCCCAGCGCGGGCGCCTGTTCGACCCGCGCTGCGTGGATGCGCTGCTGCGTGGCCGCGAAGCGCTGGAACAGATCTGCGCCGAGCATTCCACCGCGTCGGCGCGGCCGGGGATGGGCGCGTGACATCCCTGCTGTCGCGGGCCCGCCTGCGGTTGTCCCAGCGCCACGACAGCGAGCACGGGCAGCAGATCGTCCGTATCGTCCTGATCAGCCTGATCCTGGCCTATGTGCTGCTGCCGGCACCGCGCCACGATCTGCCGCACGACCAGTACGTGGGCGTGCTGGCCATCGTGCTGACCGGACTGTCGCTGTCGCTGCTGCTGTTCGGCTGGCTGCTGTGGAAGCCCGGGCGTTCGGACCCGCGCCGCGTGCTGGGCATGCTGGCCGACTACGGGCTGATCGCCGCGGGCATGATCCAGATGGGCGAGCCGCTGTCGTGGGTCTACATCGTGGTGATGTGGGTGACCGTCGGCAACGGCATGCGCTTCGGCAACAACTACCTCTACGTCGCCGTGGCGATGGCGATGGCCAGCTTCGGCAGCACCGTGCTGCTGACCCCCTACTGGGAACAGAACCTGCGCCTGGCCATCGGCCTCTGGCTGGGGCTGGCGGCCGTGCCGCTGTACTTCTCGACCCTGCTCAAGCAGCTGACCAAGGCCATGGCCGAGGCGCGCCGCGCCAGTGAAGCCAAGAGCCGCTTCCTGGCCAACATGAGCCACGAGTTCCGCACCCCGCTCAACGGCCTGAGTGGCATGACCGAGGTGCTCGCCACCACCCGTTTGGACGATGAGCAGCGCGAGTGCCTGAACACCATCCAGGCCTCGTCCCGCAGCCTGCTGGCGCTGGTCGAGGAGGTGCTGGACATCTCCGCCATCGAGGCTGGCAAGCTGCGCGTGGTGGCCGACGATTTCGTGCTGGCCGACGTGGTCCAGGCGATCGGCCTGATCCTGCTGCCACAGGCCAAGGCCAAGCATCTCGATTACCGGGTGAAGGTGGCCGCGAACGTTCCGGCCACGCTGCGGGGCGACGTCGGTCACCTACGGCAGATCCTGCTCAACCTGGCCGGCAACGCGGTGAAGTTCACCGACCACGGCAAGGTGGAAGTGCGCGTGGGCCTCGTCCACGCCGACACCCAGGGTTCGGTGCGCCTGCGCTTCGACATCATCGATACCGGCATCGGCGTCCCGGTGGCGATGCGCCCGCGGCTGTTCGAAGCGTTCGAGCAGGCCGACGTCAGCATGGCCCGTCGCCACGAAGGCACCGGCCTGGGCACGACCATCGCCAAGGGCCTGGTCGAGGCCATGGACGGCGAGATCGGCTATCTCGACAACCCGCCGCAGGGCAGCCACTTCTGGGTTGAACTGCCGTTCGCGCCGCCGCAGCCGGTGGTGGCCGGTGCGGTGCCGAGCGTGGCCGCCGGCGAAGACGTGGGCCCGGGTGGCAACGTCATCGCCTTCGCCGACCCCTTCCTGCGCCATCGGGCCCGCGTGCGCAGCATGCAGATCCTGGTGGCGGACGACCACGAGGCCAATCGCATGGTGCTGCAGCGCCTGCTGCAGAAGGCCGGGCACAAGGTGATGTGCGTCGATGGTGGCGAGGCGGTGCTGGATGCGCTGGCCGAGAGCGAATTCGACGCGGCCATCGTCGATCTGCACATGCCGGGCATGAGTGGGCTGGACATGCTGAAGGAGCTGCGGGTGATGCAGTCCGGTGGCGGCCCGCGCACGCCGGTGCTGGTGCTCAGTGCCGACGTCACCCCGGAGGCGATCCAGCGCTGCACGCAGGCCGGCGCGCACGCGTTCCTGGCCAAGCCGGTCGTGGCCGTGCGCCTGCTTGACACCCTGGCGGAGATCGCCAACAACGCCCAGCTGAAGGCCTCGGCGCCGCCGATCGTGCGTACCGTGACCAACCTCGATGGCGTGCTCGACACCGGTGTGCTGGACGAGCTGGCTTCGCTGGGCATGGGCGATGGTTTCGAGCGCGAGTTCATCCGCCAGTGCCTGGAAGATGCCGACAACTGCCTGCGCAAGGCCGAAGGCGAGGGCGAGGCTGGTCGCTGGGATGCCTTCCGCGAGCAGTCCCACGCGATCAAGGGCGTGGCCGGCAACCTGGGCCTGGTGCGCGCCGCCAACCGCGCCGGCGAACTGATGCGGATGGCCGATTGGCAGCTCAAGGCCGAGTGGCGCGCGCGCCTGGCCGTACTGCAGGGCGCGATCAAGGAAGGGCGCCACGCGTTGGACGCGCGCGCCGAGCGCAGGGCCCGCGGTGCCGCCGACGACATGGAGCGGTAGAGTCGAGCTTGCTCGACTGCCTTCGTTCCATGTAGTGCCGAGCCATGCTCGGCTGCATTCCGCGCGGTCCGCGACGCAAGGCATCCACGCATGGCGTGGATCTACTGCCTTGGTGGCGCGAGCGCGAAAAAAAGCCCGGTGGCCAGCCGGGCTTGAACCCAGAGGGGGAGGACAGCAATCAGGCCGCGTCGAGGCCGGCGCGACGGGTCTGCGCCTTCACCAGGCGATCCATCGTGCGCAGCGAACGGTCACCCAGGGCCAGCGCGGAGTCGACCCACACCTTGGTGATTTCCAGCAGTTCGTCGTAGCTGACCGCCTGCGCCAGGTTGCGCGCCGCGTTCATGGCCAGGTACGACTGCGGCAGGCGCTGCTGCTGGCGGATCATGTCTTCGACGGCGGCGCGGCCTTCGCCCTTCTTCACCAGCACGTCGACCACGCCCAGTGCATGCATTTCCTCGGCGCTGTAGACGCGGCCATCGAGGATGATCTTCTCGGCCAGCTGCGGCGACACCCGGCGGCACAGGAAGGAATAGGCGCCCATGCCCGGGAACAGGCCGAACAGCACTTCCGGCAGGCCCATGCCGCAGCCTTCCTCGGCCACGATGGTGTGGCAGGCCAGGGCCATTTCCAGGCCGCCGCCCAGCGCATCGCCCTGGATGAGCGCGATCGAACGCACGTCACCGCCGAAGCCGGTGTGCAGGTGATGCACGCCTTCCACGCAGCGCTGGGCGTAGGTCAGCAGCAGGTCGCGGTTGCCCTCGCGGATCAGCCGGGTGAACAGGTCCAGATCGCCACCCAGGTTGTACGCGGCGGCATCGGAGGCCAGCACGAAGTGGCGCAGCTGCCCGCTGTGGCGCTGCGCCGGGCCGCGGGTGATGGCGCTCATGTAGCTCCACATTTCGTCCAGCATGTCCTTGCGGCAGCACGGGCGGATGCCCGTCGCAGCATCGGCATGCATGAACAGCCAGTGGGCGGTGTCGTTGTTGCGGTCGTCCGTACGGATGGTGGCGTAGGGCGAACCACTGGTCGGCAGCTTTTCGATGGTGCTCATTGAAGTGTCCTCGGCATGCGGCCCGTTGAGAGAAGTGGTGGCCGGCGGGCCGAACGGTCCACACACGCGGCGATGCTACACCGGGCACGTGGCCACGCATGCGAAAAGGCCCGGGTCGTTGCCGACCCGGGCCTGAAAGCATTCAACCTGGAGCAGACCCTTACGGGGCGGGCGTATCGCGCAGTTCGCGGCGCAGGATCTTGCCCACGTTGGTCTTCGGCAGTTCCTTGCGGAATTCCACGATCCGGGGGTGCTTGTAGCCGGTGAGATTGGCCCGTGCGTGTTCCTTGACCATTTCGGCGGTCAGGTTCGGGTCCTTCTTCACGATGACCACCTTTACGACTTCACCGGACTTCTCGTCCGGTACACCGACGGCGGCCACTTCCAGCACGCCCGGCATCATCGCGATGACGTCCTCGACTTCGTTCGGGTACACGTTGAAGCCGGACACCAGGATCATGTCCTTCTTGCGGTCGACGATGTAGAAGAAGCCCTGTTCGTCCATCTTCGCCATGTCGCCGGTGTGCAGCCACTGGTCGGCATCGATGGCGGTGGCGGTCTCGTCGGGGCGCTGCCAGTAGCCCTTCATCACCTGCGGGCCGCGGATGCACAGCTCGCCCACCTCGCCCATGGCCAGGACATTGCCGTTGTCGTCCTTGATGCAGGCATCGGTGGACGGGATCGGCAGGCCGATGGCGCCGTTGTATTCCTTCAGGTCCAGCGGGTTGATGCAGGCC
The DNA here is from genome assembly GCF_003086915.1 of Stenotrophomonas sp. ZAC14A_NAIMI4_1. Classification (NCBI taxonomy): domain Bacteria; kingdom Pseudomonadati; phylum Pseudomonadota; class Gammaproteobacteria; order Lysobacterales; family Lysobacteraceae; genus Stenotrophomonas; species Stenotrophomonas sp. ZAC14A_NAIMI4_1. Next base: position 2,576,450 of record NZ_CP026002.1, on the reverse strand, counting down.
GCCGGCGAGGTCTCGGTCAGGCCATAGGCCTCGACCAGGGTCACCCCGGTCACCTTCTTCCAGCGCTCGGCCACCGCACGCTGCACGGCCATGCCGCCACCCAGGGTCACCTTCAGCGAGGAGAAGTCGACAGTGTCGAAGCCGGGGGTGTTGAGCAGGCCGTTGAACAGGGTGTTGACGCCGGTGATGGCGGTGAAGCGCACCGACTTGAGCTCCTTGACGAAGCCCTTCATGTCGCGCGGGTTGGTGATGAGGTGGTTGCAGCCGCCGAACTTCATGAAGACCAGGCCGTTGGCCGTCAACGCGAAGATGTGGTACAGCGGCAGGGCAGTGATGATCCACTCCTTGCCCGGCTCGATGCCCGACGCGCCGATCCAGGCCGAGGCCTGCTGCATGTTGGCGATCAGGTTGCGGTTGGTCAGCATCGCACCCTTGGCGACGCCGGTGGTGCCGCCGGTGTACTGCAGGAACGCGACGTCGTCGTGGTCGATCTCGACCTTGGGCAGGGTGTGGCGGCTGCCGAGCTTGAGTGCCTGGCGGAAGCGGACCGCGCCCTTCAGATGGTAGTTGGGCACCATCTTCTTGACGTACTTGAGCACGAAATTGACGATCGTGCCCTTGAGGCCGAGCAGGTCGCCCAGGCCGGTGGTGATGACGTGCTTGACCGGGGTGTCGGCGATGACCTGCTGGACGGTGTCACCGAAGTTGTCCACCACCACCAGCGCGCTGACGCCGGCGTCGACCAGCTGGTGCTTCAGCTCGCGCGCGGTGTACAGCGGGTTGACGTTGACCACGGTCAGGCCGGCGCGCAGCACGCCGAAGGTGGCGATGGGGTACTGCAGGCAGTTGGGCATCATCAGGGCGACGCGGTCACCCTTCTTGAGCTTGAGCTCACCCAGCAGGTAGGCGGCGAACTGCTCGACCAGGACGTCGGTTTCGCCGTAGGTGAGGACTTTGCCGAAACTGGAGTAGGCGGGACGGTCGCGGAATTTCGCGACGGAAGCGTCGAAGACCGAAGCTACCGAATGGAACTCGTTGATGTCGATTTCGGCGGGAACGCCTTTCGGATAGCTCTGCAGCCAGGGACGATCCAGACTCATATTCCCCCTCCAGGAATCGTTTTTGATGGGTGCGGCGCGGACAGTATCCGCCAGAACCGCTCGCAGCAGCATACCGTTCCGTAGGGAAAACGCGAAGGGGGCGTCTGTGTCCGGTAGTGCCGGCCGCTGGCCGGCACTGAAGGAGCCGGCCAGCGGCCGGCACTACCCGAAGGATTGAGAGGCGTATGCGTCAGCTGCGGCTGCGCGCCGGGGCGCCGTTGGCCTTGTAATAGGGCGCGGTGCTGCGGGCCAGCGGGCTGCGGCCACGGATCACGTCGGCCAGCTTCTCGGCGATCATGATGGTCGGCGCGTTGAGGTTGCCGGTCACCACCTGCGGCATGATCGAGGCATCGACGATGCGCAGGCCTTCCAGGCCGTGCACGCGTCCCTGGCCGTCGACCACCGCCATCGGGTCATCGGCGTGGCCCATCTTGTTGGTGCACGAGGGGTGGTAGGCCGTCTCGGCGTGCTCGCGGACGAAACCGTCGATCTGTGCGTCGGTCTGCAGCTCACGGCCCGGCGAAATCTCGCGGCCGCTGTACGGCGCCAGCGCCGGCTGCGCGAAGATCTCGCGGGTGATGCGGATGGCGGCGCGGAACTCGCGCCAGTCCTGCTCGTGCGACATGTAGTTGAACAGGATGCTGGGGTGCACGCGCGGATCCTTGGATACCACCTGCACGCGGCCGCGGCTGGGCGAGCGCATCGAGCCGACGTGCATCTGGAAGCTGTGCGCCTTGATCGGGTTGGAGCCGTTGTAATTGATCGCCACCGGCAGGAAGTGGTACTGCAGGTTCGGCCAGTCGAAGGCCTCGTCGCTGCGGATGAAGCCACCGGCCTCGAACTGGTTGCTGGCGCCGATGCCGGTGCCCATGAACAGCCATTCGGCGCCGATGGCGGGCTGGTTGTGCAGCTTCAGCGCAGGGGCCAGCGATACCGGCTTTTTGCACTCGTACTGCAGGTACATCTCCAGGTGATCCTGCAGGTTGGCGCCGACACCCGGCAGGTGGTGCACCAGGTCGATGTCCAGGCTGCGCAGCAGTTCGGCCGGGCCGACGCCGGAGCGCTGCAGGATCTGCGGCGAGGCGATGGCGCCACCGCACAGCAGCACTTCGCGGCGTGCGGTGGCACGCTGCGGCTGGTCGTTGTGCAGCCACTGCACGCCGACCGCGCGCTTGCCCGAGAACAGGATGCGATCGGTGAGGGCGTGGGTGACGATGGTCAGGTTCGGACGCGGCTTGGCCAGGTCCAGGTAGCCACGGGCGGTGCTGGAGCGGCGGCCCTGCGGGGTCACCGTGCGGTCCATCGGGCCGAAGCCTTCCTGCTGGTAGCCGTTGAGGTCGTCGGTGCGCGGGTAGCCAGCCTGAACGCCGGCTTCGACCATGGCGGCGAACAGTTCGTTGTTGCCGGCCTTCGGCGTGGTCACCCGCAGCGGGCCATCGCCGCCGTGGTAATCGTTGGCGCCGATGTCGCGGGTCTCGGCCTTGCGGAAGTAGGGCAGGCAGTCCAGGTAGGTCCAGTCTTCCAGGCCGGGCATGCTGGCCCAGTGGTCATAGTCCATCGCGTTGCCGCGGATGTAGCACATGCCGTTGATGAGCGATGAGCCGCCCAGGCCCTTGCCGCGGCCGCAATCCATGCGGCGGTTGTTCATGAAGGGCTCCGGGTCGGTCTTGTACGCCCAGTTGTAGCGCTTGCCCTGCAGCGGGTAGGCCAGTGCGGCCGGCATCTGGGTGCGGAAGTCGAGGCGGTAATCCGGGCCACCGGCTTCCAGCAGCAGCACGCTGACATCGGCATCCTCGGTGAGGCGGGTGGCCAGCACGTTGCCGGCCGAACCAGCGCCGATGATGATGTAGTCGTACTCGGTGTGGGTGCTCATGGGGTTCTCCTGCTGGCCGGGACGCGCGATGCGCAGGCGTCCCGGCGGAATGTCGGTCCGGCACGCGGGCCGGGCGGTGGGGCGGGGCCGGCTCAGGGCGCGCTGATCAGAACACGCTGGCGTAGTCGCCCAGTTCGACCTGCACCGACTTGATGCGGGTGTAGTGGCCGAGCGTGGACAGGCCGTTCTCGCGGCCGACGCCGGACTGCTTGTAGCCACCCACCGGCATTTCCGCCGGCGATTCGCCCCAGGTGTTGATCCAGCAGATGCCGGCTTCGAGGCGGTGGATGATGCGATGGGCGCGGCTGATGTCCCGGCTGACCACACCGGCAGCGAGGCCGAAGGTAGTGTCGTTGGCGCGGCGGATGGCTTCCTCCTCGTCGTCGTAGGCGAGGATGCTCATCACCGGCCCGAAGATCTCCTCGCGGACGATGGTCATGTCATCGCGGCAATCGGAGAACACGGTCGGCAGCACGTAGGCGCCTTCGGCCAGTGCGCCTTCTCCGGCACGGCCACCGCCGGCCAGCAGGCGCGCGCCTTCGGCCTTGCCACTGTCGATGTAGCGCAGCACGTTCTGCATGTGCGGGAAGCTGACCATGGGGCCGAAGTTGGTGTCGGCCGCCTGCGGGTCGCCGATGCGGATGCGCTTCACGCGTTCGACCACGGCGGCTTCGAATGCGGCCAGCAGGACGCGCGGCACGAACACGCGGGTGCCGTTGGTGCAGACCTGGCCGGAGCTGAAGAAATTGGCCATCACCGCGATGTCGGCGGCGCGGTCCAGGTCGGCGTCATCGCAGATGACCAGCGGCGACTTGCCGCCCAGTTCCATGGTCACTTCCTTCAGCGAGGAGGACGCAGCCGCGGCCATCACCTTCTTGCCGGTGGCCACGCCGCCGGTGAAGGAGATCTTCTCGATCACCGGATGCTCGGTGAGCCAGTTGCCGATCTCGCCGCCCGGGCCCTGCACCACGTTGAACACGCCGTCCGGAACGCCGGCTTCGGTGTAGATCTCGGCCAGCTTCAGCGCGGTCAGCGGGGTCACTTCGGAGGGCTTGAACACCATGGCGTTGCCGGCGGCCAGCGCAGGCGCCGATTTCCACAGCGCGATCTGGATCGGGTAATTCCAGGCACCGATGCCGGCGACCACGCCCAGCGGTTCGCGGCGCGTGTAGAAGAAGCTCGATTCGCGCAGCGGCAACTGGATGCCTTCGATGGCGGTGGCCAGGCCGGCGTAGTACTCCAGCACGTCGGCGCCGGTGACGATGTCCACCGTGGTGGTTTCGGCCAGCGCCTTGCCGGTATCCAGGGTTTCCAGCCGGGCCAGCTCATCGTTGCGCTCGCGCAGGATATCGACGGCGCGGCGCAGGATGCGCGAGCGCTCCATCGCCGTCATCGCCGCCCAGACCTTCTGTCCTTCGGCGGCGCTCTGCACCGCGCGTTCGACGTCGGCCTGGCTGGCGATCTGCACCTCGGCCAGCACCTGGCCGTTGGCCGGGTTGATGCTCTGGAAGGTCTTGCCGCTGGTGGCGTCGACGCGTTGGCCGTGGATGTAGAGCTGCTGTACGGGCAGGGGGGACATGGGGCACTCCTGGAAACAAAGGGGAAGGGCTTGAGGCTGCTTATACGCCCTCGGGCTGCAGCTGGAAGTCGATATAGGCGTAGGCCAGCGCGCGTGCGGCGGCGGTGTCGAACGGGCCGCCGACCAGGCTGCCGCGCAGCCACAGGCCGTCGATCATCGCGGCCAGCCCGCGCGCGGCGTCGCGGGCGCGTCCGGCGGGCAGCGCGCGGTGGAACTGATGGGCCAGGTTGGAATACAGCCGCTGGTCGTTGATGCGCTGCAGGCGAGCCAGTTCCGGCTGGTGCATGCTCGCCGCCCAGAAGGTCAGCCAGACCCGCATGGCCGGGCCGCTGGTCTGGGTCTGGTCGAAGTTGCCATCGACCAGGGCGCGCAGCTGGGCCCGCGGGTCTGCATCGGCGCGGGCCCGGCAGTGGGCGAACGCGTCCTTCAGTTCATTGAGGATCTGCCGCATGGCCGCGTTGAGCAGGCCGGCCTTGTCGCCGAAGTAGTGGGCGACGATGCCGGTGGACAGGCCGGCCTGGCGGGCGATGTTGGCCACGGTGGCATCGGCCAGGCCGATATCGTGGATGACCTGGAAGGTGGCCTGGATCAGCTGCTCGCGGCGGATGGGTTCGATGCCTTTCTTCGGCACGGTCTCACCTGGGGCATGGGCGTTGGCCCGAGGTGGACAGTATCGCGTTTGTTGATTGAACGTTCAATCAACAAAAGGTGAAGGCGGTGTATGGGTGGGGATCTGGGTTGGGGTCAGAGCCCTCTCCTGCGGAGAGGGATCCGACCCCGGATCCGGCCCCGGGTTTACAGGCGGAGGGCGGCTTCCAGCAGGGGGGCGGCCCAGGCGGGCGTGGCCGCCAGCTGGGCAAGGTCGTCTGCTTCGGGGTACAGCACCTGGCCATCCTCCATCTGCAGCAGCAGTTGCGGATCGGGCACGGCTTCGCCGGGGGCGGCATCGGCGCTGTTGTCGTAGACCTGCAGCTGGGCCAGCACCGGCATCAGTCGCACCAGGTTCTGCTGGGCCAGCGGCCAGCGCCGGCGGATGTCGGCCTCGTTGATGGGGTGGCCGCCGCTGCGCACCCGTGCCTGCACGCGCGCGATGTGCTGCTCCGGGCTGGACAGCCCGCAGAACCACATCAGCACGTCGTGGCTGTGGCTGGCTTCATGCAGCAGGGCGGCGATGGAATTGCCGCCCAGGGTGGTTTCGAAGGCATGGTTGTGGCCCCGTTCGAGGGCATCGCGGATGCGGTTGACACCTTCCTGCCAGGCCTGGGCGTTGGCCTCGGCCTGGGACTGGCCCGACAGCTCGCGCAGGCCACGGGCGAACGTATCCGGATTGAACCAGTCCAGCCCGGCCTCGCGCAGCACGTGGCCGCCCACCGAACTCTTGCCGGCGCCGTTGACGCCGGCAAGGACGTACAGGAACGGTCGAGACATCAGTGCCCCGTGCCGGCCTTGACCTGCCCCTTCAGGCGCGCCGGGCGGCGCAGCAGCGCACGCGCGGTGTCACCGGACTGGGCCTGCTGCAGCACGGCCAGGCGCTGGTCGAAGCCGGCGCGCAGTTCGGCCAGGCCCGGGGCCTGCCCGCGCAGTTCTTCCAGCGAGGATTCCAGCGCTTCCACGCGGGCCTGCAGGGCGCGGTACTGCTCGATGGAGACGATGACCGCCTGCGGCTCGTTGTGGTTGGTGACCACCACCATGCGCTGGTCGCGGACCTCCTGCATGACCTTGCGCCAGTGCTCCTTCACCGACGAGGCGGTGGTGTGGGTCAGCTCGTTGATCGGGTCGAAGCGGACGGGCAGGTGAAGCATGGCGGGGCTCCAGCGGGGGTATGGGCCCACCTTACGCCTGTTTCATGCGAATTGCATGAATTGGGAAAAATATGAAAATAGTACGGATTGCAGAAACGGCCGGATCGTTGTCGATCCGGTCGTTGTCCAACCGCCGCCGGGCATGGCCCGGCGCTACCGGCTTATTTGCTGGCCAGTTGGCGCAGCACGTACTGCAGCAGGCCGCCGTGGCGGGCGAGGAGGCGCGTTTGCGAACCACGGGTTCGCGCGCCTCCGCAGCGCCCCCGCGCTGGCGCGGGGGCCGGGCTTCCGCCCATTGGTGGCACGGGACGGTTCAGCGACCCGCCAGCTGGCGCAGCACGTACTGCAGCAGACCGCCGTGGCGGAAGTACTCGACTTCCTTCGGGGTCAGCAGCATCACCGAGACCTCGAAGGTCTTCTTCGTGCCATCGGCCTTGGTCGCGGTGACGGTCGCGCGCTTGCTGGCACCGTCTTCCAGGCCGGTGATGTCGATCGTCTCCGAGCCGTCCAGGCCCAGCGACTGCACGTTGTCACCGTTGCGGAACTGCAGCGGCAGCACGCCCATGCCGACCAGGTTGGAACGGTGGATGCGCTCGAAGCTCTCGGCCACCACGGCCTTCACGCCGAGCAGCAGGGTGCCCTTGGCGGCCCAGTCGCGCGACGAGCCGGTGCCGTATTCCTTGCCGGCCAGCACCACCAGCGGCACGTTGTCGGCCTTGTACTTCATGGCCGCGTCGTAGATCGCCAGCTTTTCCGGCTGGCCGCCGTTGGCCGGGTAGTACAGGGTGTTGCCGCCTTCCTCTCCACCGAACATCAGGTTCTTGATGCGGATGTTGGCGAAGGTGCCGCGGACCATGACGTCATCGTTGCCGCGGCGGCTGCCGTAGCTGTTGAAGTCGGCCGGCTGCACGCCGCGTTCCTGCAGGAAGCGGCCCGCCGGCGAATCCTTCTTGATGTTGCCGGCCGGGGAGATGTGGTCGGTGGTGATCGAATCGCCGAACAGGCCCATCACGCGCGCGCCGTGCACGTCGTCGATGCTGCCGACCTGCATGGTCATGCCATCGAAGTACGGCGGGTTCTTGATATAGGTGGAGGCATCGCTCCACTCGTACAGATTGCCGTCCGGCGAGGCGATGGTGTTCCAGCGGGAATCGCCCTTGAACACGTCGGCGTAGTTCTGCTTGAACATCTCCGGGCCGATGGTCGCAGCGATGACGTCGCCGATTTCCTTGTTGCTCGGCCAGATGTCGCGCAGGAACACCGGCTGGCCATCGCTGCCGGTGCCCAGCGGCTGGGTGGTCAGGTCGATGTCGGTGGTGCCGGCGATGGCGTAGGCCACCACCAGCGGCGGGCTGGCCAGGTAGTTCATCTTCACTTCGGGGTGCACGCGGCCCTCGAAGTTGCGGTTGCCCGACAGCACCGAGGTGACCACCAGATCGCCAGTGGCGATGCCGGCGCTGACTTCGGTGGGCAGCGGGCCGGAGTTGCCGATGCAGGTGGTGCAGCCGTAGCCCACCACGTAGAAGCCGATCTTCTCCAGCTCCTTCAGCACGCCGGCCTTTTCCAGGTAATCGGTGACCACGCGCGAGCCTGGGCCGAGCGAGGTCTTCACCCACGGCTGGCGGTTCAGGCCCTTGGCGGCGGCGTTGCGGGCCAGCAGGCCGGCGCCGATCATCACCGCCGGGTTGGAGGTGTTGGTGCAGGAGGTGATGGCGGCGATGACGACCGCGCCGTCCTTCAGGCGGACCTTGCGGCCTTCGGTCTCGATGTCCGCATAGCCCTTGGCCAGCTGTTCGTTGCCGACGGCCGCGCCGCCGCCTTCGCTGACGAAGGTGGAGACATCGGCGCTGCGCTTGTCACGGTTGGCGGTGAGGCCGACCAGCGATTCGCGGTAATTCTTCTGCACGTCCTCCAGCAGCACGCGGTCCTGCGGGCGCTTGGGGCCGGCCAGCGAGGGCTTGACCGTGCCCATGTCCAGCTCCAGCGTGGTGCTGTACTGGGCCGGTGCGCTGCCCGGTTCGTGCCACAGGCCCTGGGCCTTGGCATAGGCTTCGACCAGATTGATCTGCTCGTCGCTGCGGCCGGACAGGCGCAGGTAGTTCAGTGATTCGTGATCGATCGGGAAGATGCCGCAGGTGGCGCCGTATTCGGGGGCCATGTTGCCGATGGTGGCGCGGTCGGCCAGCGGCAGGTGCTGCAGGCCGTCGCCGTAGAACTCGACGAACTTGCCGACCACGCCCAGCTTGCGCAGCATCTGGGTAACGGTCAGCACCAGGTCGGTGGCGGTGGCGCCTTCGGGCAGCTTGCCGCTCAGCTTGAAGCCGACCACCTGCGGGATCAGCATCGAGGACGGCTGGCCGAGCATGGCCGCCTCCGCTTCAATGCCGCCCACGCCCCAGCCGAGCACGCCGATGCCGTTGATCATCGTGGTGTGGCTGTCGGTACCGAACACGGTATCGGGGTAGGCAACCGCCTTGCCGTCCTTGTCCGCGGTCATCACCACGCGGGCCAGGTTCTCCAGGTTCACCTGGTGGACGATGCCGGTGTTGGGCGGCACCACCTTGAAATTGTCAAAGGCCTTCTGGCCCCAGCGCAGGAAGCCGTAGCGTTCCTGGTTGCGCTGGAATTCGATCTTGCCGTTGAGGTCCAGGGCGTCGGGCTTGCCGAACACATCGACCTGCACCGAGTGGTCGATGACCAGTTCGGAAGGGATCTGCGGATTGATCTGCTCGGGCTTGCCGCCCAGCTTGACCACCGCATCGCGCATGGCGGCCAGGTCGACCACGCAGGGCACGCCGGTGAAGTCCTGCAGGACCACGCGCGCGGGCATGAAGGCGATTTCGGTATCCGGCTCGGCGCTGGGCTGCCAGCGAGCCACCGCTTCGATGTGGTCGGGGCCGACGGTGGCGCCGCCATCCTCGTGCCGGAGCAGGTTCTCCAGCAGGATCTTCATCGAATAGGGCAGGTGGGAGATATCGAAGCGCTGGCCCAGCTTGGGAAGGCTGAAGTAGTCGTAGGTCTTGCCGCCGACGTCCAGCTGGCTGCGGGTGGAGAACGAATCGCTCATGCGGGATGACTCCTCTTGCTGATGGCTTGCACTGGCCCACCGTGGCGGGCCTGCTTGCGTTTGCCGGTGGCGTTCCGGCCGCCGGATCCCCGCCAGTATGGCCGAGCGGGGAGGGGCCGAAACGCCCTTGGCGCAGGACGCAAGGTTACATGGCTGTATGTAGTGCCGATGTCACGGTTTGCCGCGCCACTGGCTCATCAGCATCTGCAGGAAGCGCTCGGCGGTGGGTGAAAGCAGGGCGCCGCGGCGGCGCACGATGCCGATGGTGCGCGACACCACCGGATTGCCGATCGGGCGGGTCACCAGGATCGGGTGGTCGCCATCGGGGGTGGCCATCTTCGGCAGCACCGATACGCCGATGCCGGCTTCGACCATGCCCAGGGACGTGGACAGGTGGGTCACTTCGTAGTGCCAGCTCAGCTTCAGGTTTTCGCGTGCCAGGGCGCCGTCGAGCAGGGTGCGGTTGCCGCTGGTGCGGTGCACGGTGATGAGCTGGTGCTGGGCCAGGTCGGCCCATTCGACCTTGCGCTTGCGGGCCAGCGGGTGGTCGCGGCGGCAGGCCAGCACGAAGGGGTCTTCGGCCAGTACGTCGAAATCCAGGTTGGGGTCGTTGGCCCCCATGAAGTTGATGCCGAATTCCACTTCGCCGCGTTCCACCGCCTGCAGGCCCTCGGTGGCCGGAATATCGAGGATGCGGAAGCGCACGTTCGGGTGCGCCTCGTGGAAGCGTGCCATCACGCTGGGCAGGAAGTAGAACGCGGCCGTGGGCAGGCAGGCGATGGTGACCGTGGCGCCGCGGGTGTCCTCGCGGCCACGCAGGGAAAACAACGAACCGTCGAACTCTTCCAGCATGCGCCGCACCAGCGGCAGCAGGTTCTCGCCGACGGCGGTGGTGCTGACGCTGCGCGTGGTGCGTTCCAGCAGGGGTGAGCCGACGGCCTGTTCCAGCTTCTGGATGCGGCGGCTGAGCGCCGGCTGCGATACGTGCAGGCTTTCAGCGGCGCGATGGAAGCTGCGTGTCTCGGCAACAAGAAGGAACGCGCGCAGGTCGAGGATTTCGCAATTGATGCTCATTGGGTATCAATCATCCAAAAATCAGCAATTCACAGATCAATCGGGGTCATGCCAGTATCGAATCACAGAGGGGGTATTCATCCCCTATACGCATCAATCTAGCACACGTATGTCCAACGATCTGCTCAGCATTCCCTGCGTGCTCATGCGCGGCGGTACTTCCAAAGGCCCCTTCTTCCTGGCATCCGACCTGCCGGCGGACACCGCCCAGCGCGACCGCCTGCTGCTGGAAGTGATGGGCTCGGGCCATCCGCTGCAGATCGACGGCATCGGTGGTGGCAACGCCCTGACCAGCAAGGTGGCGATCATCGACCGCTCCAGCCGCGATGATGCCGACGTGGACTATCTGTTCGCCCAGGTGCGGGTGGAGCAGCAGGTGGTGGATACCTCGCCCAACTGCGGCAACATGCTGGCCGCGGTCGGCCCATACGCCATCGAACGGGGCCTGGTGCAGGCGCAGGACCCGCAGACGTCGGTGCGCATCTTCAACGTCAACACCGGCAAGCTGATCGTGGCAACGGTGGAAACGCCCGGTGGCGAAGTGGTCTACCGCGGCGATACGCGGATTGCCGGTGCGCCGGGCTCGGCCTCGCCGGTGCGGCTGTCCTTCCTGGATGCGGCCGGCGCCCGCACCGGCAAGCTGCTGCCCAGTGGCCACGCGCAGGAAACCATCGATGGCGTGGCGGTAAGCCTGGTGGACTGCGCGATGCCGATGATGCTGGTGCGCGCCGAGGACCTGGGCGTGCGCGGTGATGCGTCGCCAGCCGAACTGAATGCGGATGCGGCCTTCCTCGCCCGGCTGGAGGCGCTGCGCATCGAAGCCGGGGCCCGCATGGGCATCGCCGACGCCGGCAACAAGGTGATTCCCAAGCCGGTGCTGCTGTCTGCGCCGCAGCACGGCGGCCATCTGCAGGTGCGCTACTTCATGCCGCACCAGTGCCATACCGCGCTGGCGATCACCGGTGGGGTCGGCCTGGCCACGGCGGCGGTCACGCCAGGCACGCTGGCCAACACTTTCGTCGGATGCCTGGGCCTGCCCGGCAGCATTACCCTCGAACATCCGAGCGGGGCCCTGGATGTGGGCCTCAGCCGAAGCTCGGACGATGCGCCGGTGGTTGCCAGCGTGGTCCGTACCGCCCGCCGCCTGTTCGAAGGCCGTGTGTTCGCGACCTCGCCGGCAACCCCCGAGATCTGTTCCACCCAAGCCCGCCAATGGACTTCAGCGGCATGACCTGAAACCGGTCGGGCCCGCGCAGCCGCGCGTGGCCGGCCACCACAACGTAGATGCTTCACTCCTGGGAGGGATGATGTACAAGCAGATGTTCATGGCCGCGCTGTGCGCGGCAGGCCTGGCCATGGCCGGGTGCAGCAAGCAGGGGGCCGATGCACAGGGCGCGGCGGCCGGCGGTGGCGACAACGCGCCGGTGCGGATCAGCGTGGGGTCGTACAACCTCAACAACCTGCCGTTCTTCATTGCCGATTCGAAGGGTTACTTCAAGGACGTCGGCCTGGAAGTGAAGACCGAGAACTTCGCCCAGGGCGGTTCGAAGGTCCTGCAGGCGCTGGTGGCCAACTCGACCGACGTGGCGGTGGGCTTCTATGACCACACCATCCAGATGCAGGCCAAGCACAAGGACGTGGTGGGCTTCGTGCTGCTGTCGCGCAATTCCGGCCTGGTGATGGCCGGCCGCGATGATGCGACGTTCGACCCGGCGCGCCCGGATACGATCAAGGGCCAGAAGGTGGGCATCACCGCACCGGGCTCTTCGTCCGACTTCTTCGTGCGCCACTTCCTGGCCCAGCATGACATCCCGGTGGACAGCATCTCGCTGATCGGCGTGGGGTCCGGCGCGGCGGCGGTGGCAGCACTGGAGCAGGGCAAGATCGACCTGCTGGTGAACTACGACCCGGCGGCGACGCTGATCACCGAGCGCAAGGTCGGGAAGATCATCATCGATGCACGCAGTGACGAGGGCGCACGCCAGGTTTACGGTGGCCTGTATCCGACCTCGGTGATGTATGCCAACCGCAGCTTCCTGGAACAGCGCCCGCAGGCGGCCGAGAAGATCGCCCGCGCCGAGCAGATGGCCCTGAAGTTCATCGCCGACAACAGCGCCGAGGACATCGTCGCCGCACTGCCGGACAGCTATGTCTCCGGCGACCGTGCCACCTACGCGCGTGCCGTGGAGAACGCCCGCGCGATCTTCACCACCGATGGCCACTTCACCGCTGCCGATCTGGAAACGCCGCTGAAGGTGCTGCGCGAGTTCAACAAGGATGTCGCCAACGCCGACATCGATCTGTCCAGGACCTACACCAATGCCTTCGTCGAGCGTGCCCACGCTGCGGCGCCGGCCGCCCAACGTTAAGCGGAGGTAACCCCATGGCCCTCAATGCCACCGTGCGCCAGCTCAACGGCGCGCCGCAGCTGGAGCCTGCACAGACCATGGTCGCCATCAACAAGGTGACCATGTCCTTCGGCGAATTTACCGCCGTGCGTGATGTCGACATCCAGGTGGGCGACGGCGAGTTCCTCGCCATCGTCGGCCCCACCGGCTGCGGCAAGAGCACCATCCTCAATTCCGTGGCGGGGCTGCTGAAGCCGTCGTCCGGCGAAGTGGCCATCGACGGACGCGCGGTCAGCGGCGTGCAGGAGTCGGTCGGCTACCTGTTCCAGCAGGATGCGCTGCTGCCGTGGAAGACGGCCTACCAGAACGTCGAGCTGGGCCTGCGCTTCCGCGGCGTGCCCGAGGCCGAGCGCAGGGCCAAGGCCAATGCGTGGCTGGCCAAGGTCGGCCTGACGGGCTTCGAGCACCGTTACCCGCACCAGCTGTCCGGTGGCCAGCGCAAGCGCGTGCAGATGGCGCAGGCGCTGATCGTCGAGCCGAAGGTGATCCTGATGGACGAGCCGTTCTCGGCGCTGGACATCCACACCCGCCACCTGATGCAGAACGAACTGCTGCGCCTGTGGCAGGAGGATCGCCGCTCGGTGATCCTGATCACCCACGATCTGGAAGAAGCCATCGCCCTGGGTGACCGCGTGGTGGTGCTGTCTTCCGGCCCGGCCAGCCGCGTCGTGCGCAGCTTCGATGTGGGCCTGGAACGGCCGCGCAATGTTGCCGAGATCAAGCTGGACGAACGTTTCACCGACCTGTACCGCGACATCTGGGCCTGCCTGCGCGGCGAAGTGGAGAAGAGCTATGCACGCCAAGACTGACAAGATCATCCAGCTGGCCCTGGTCATCGCCGTGTTCGGTGGCTGGGAAGGCGGCATCGCGCTGGGCGTGATCGATCCGTTCTTCTTCCCCTCGCCGACGGCGATCGTGCAGCAGGCGTGGACCTGGCTGTCCGATACATCCTTCTACCAGCACGTCTACATCACCCTGACCGAAACCGCGCTGGGTTACCTGATCGGTACCGGCCTGGGTGTGGCCGGTGGCGTCTGGCTCGGCCTGAGCCGCCGCTCGGCGCGCATCCTGGATCCCTTCATCAAGGGCTTCAATGCGATCCCGCGCGTGGTGCTGGCGCCGATCTTCGTGCTCTGGCTGGGCCTGGGCCTGTGGTCGAAGGTGGCCCTGGCGGTGACCCTGGTGTTCTTCACCACCTTCTTCAACGCCATGCAGGGCGTGCGTGAAGTGAATCCGGTGGTGCTGGCCAACGCGCGCATCCTCGGTGCGGGCCGCAGCGACCTGCTGCGCCACGTCTACTTCCCCGCGGCTGCCAGCTGGATCCTGTCGTCGCTGCGGACCTCGGTCGGCTTCGCCGTGGTCGGCGCCATCATCGGCGAGTACCTGGGCGCTTCGGCAGGCCTGGGCTACCTGATCGCGCAGGCCGAAGGCAACTTCAATGCCGTGGGTGTGTTTGCCGGCATCATCATCCTGGCCGCCTTCGTGCTGGTCATCGATGCCCTGCTCGACGTGGTCGAGAACAAGCTGATCACCTGGCGTCCCAACGCCCAGGCACAGGCCACCAGCTGACCGCGCTGCGCTGAGCCCGCATGCCGTGCCGCCGGGCTGATCCGGCGGCGCGCGCTGCCTCCCCCGATCTTCCCCCGCACCACCGCAACAGGCCAGCGCCAGGCCAGGGGGCCGGCTGGCCGGAGAGAGAACCCATGAACACGCACACCGTGCTGCCCCGCGCAGCGCTGTCGGTCGCGCTCGGCCTGCTGTTGGCCAGCGGCCATGCCGGGGCACAGCCCGCCCCGGCCCCGTTGAGCCAGGCCGAACTGTCAGCGCTGGTGCAGCAGCAGGCACTGCAGATCCAGCAGCTTGAAGCCCGCCTGCGTGCGGTTGAAGGCGGGCAGGGCGGCGCTGCAGCCGCCGTGGCGACGCCGGGCCCGGCAGCGTCCCCTGCGCTGGAAACGCGTGTGGCCGCGCTGGAGTCGAGCCAGTCCAAGTCGCCCAAGGTGTCCTGGGCCAAGGGCGCGCCGGAGTTCAGCAGCGCCGACGGCAAGGTCGCCTTCCGCCCGCGCGGCCGCCTGTTCGTCGATGGCTCCAGTACCGACGGTTCGTCGGTGGCTGGCCGCAACATTTCCGGCACCGAGATCCGCTCGGTGCGCCTGGGTGCCGAGGGCCGCTACGGCATCCTGGGCTGGGCGGTGGAGGGTGACTTCGCCGACAACGCAGTGGCCTGGAAATCGGTCTATGCGACCGTGGACCACACCCTGTTCGGCCTGCCGGCCGACCTGACCGTGGGCAACCGGCTGAACGACCGTGGCATCGACGGCTCCAGCAGCACCTCCAACACGCCGTTCCCGGACCGCAACGTGGTCGGCACGCTGATGCTGCCGCAGCGTGGTCTGTTCGGCGTGGGCCTGACCGAGCGCGTGTACGGCAAGGGTTGGCACGCCAGCCTGTCGGTGGCAGGCAACGATCTGAACAACGCCGGCAACGACAACGACAGCCAGACCTGGGCCACGCGCGTGCACTGGAATCCGGTGGCCAGCAAGGCCGCCACCGTGCACCTGGGGGCCTGGGCCTTCCACGAGGAGATCGCCGCCGGTGCCAGCGGGGTGCTGCGCAGCTCGGCCATTGCCGGGCACTTCAACGATCTGGTGAAGATCGCCCCGGGCACCCTGGTGGGCGCCGAGCGCAGCACGGCCTATGGCCTGGAAGCGGCCGGGTTCTTCGGCCCGGCATGGGCCACCGGCGAATGGGGCACGCGCAACCTGCGCGGTGTCGACGCCAGCGGCCGTTACGACCTGGACCATGAGGCCTGGGCGGTGTCGGCGGGCTGGTTCCTGGCGGGCGCGCTTCCGGCGTACTCGGGCAAGGCCGGCACCTGGGGCAAGGTGAAGGTGGCCGACCCGGTGACCGATGGCGGCGCCGGGGCCTGGGAACTGAAGGCGCGCTATGAGGACGTGGACTACGCCGAGCTGCCCACCGGCGGCACCGGCCACGCGTGGACGCTGGGAACGAACTGGTACCTGAACGACTACAGCCGGGTGATGTTCGAGGCGATCCGCTGGCAGACCTACAACCGCAGCGGCAGCGGGCAGGGCAGGGACGAGGGCACGACCTTCAATACCCGCCTGCAGGTGGTCTTCTAAGTACGCGGGTGGCGGTATGGCCCCTTCGGTATGTATAATTCGTGCATACCGAAGAGGGCCTACCCATGGAAGCCACCGTTGCAGAGCGCGGACAGATCACCCTGCCCAAGGCAGTGCGTGACGCGCTGGGCCTGACCAAGGGCACCCAGCTGAAGGTCGAGCTGGACGGCAGCCGGATCATTCTGCGCAAGAGTGTTGACGATGCCATTTCACGGGCGCGCGGCAAGTTCGCGCTGGATGGCTTCGATTCGGCCGAGGCCGCCGTGCGCGCCGTGCGCGACGAGGACTAAGCCGTGATGATCGCCGTCGATTCCCCGGTGCTGGTCGAACTGCTGAGCAACGGCCCGCAGGCCGATGCAGTGGAGGCCTGCCTGCGGCAGAGCCTGGTCGGCGGCCGCGTGGTGGTCTGCGGCGCGACCCTGGCTGAAGTCTGCGCCTCGCTGCGCGGCGGCGCCGAGGTGCTGGAAGCACTCGAAGAAATGGGCGTGCACTTCAATGCGCTGGAGGCCAAGTCGGCCCTGCGCGCCGGCGAGATGCACCGCCGCCACCGCCAGCGCAGCGGCAGCCGCCGCAGCCTGGACGATTTCATGGTCGGCGCCCACGCACTGCTGCAGTGTGATGGCCTGATCACCTGGAACGACACGTTTTACCGCGACTACTTCAAGGGCCTGAAGCTGATCGTGCCGCAAGCCTGAGCCCATTTTTGTTTTTTCAACCTACGCATTACCCGGGAGTTGTCATGTTGGAAGCCTACCGCCACCACGTCGCCGAGCGCGCTGCGCTTGGCATCCCGCCGCTGCCGCTGAGCGCGCAGCAGACGGCCGATGTCATCGAACTGCTGAAGAACCCGCCGCAGGGCGAGGCCGAGTTCCTGCTCGACCTGCTGACCCACCGCGTGCCGGCCGGCGTCGACGATGCTGCCAAAGTCAAAGCCTCGTACCTGGCGGCCATCGCCCTGGGCAGCGAGCAGAACCCGCTGATCAGCCGCGAGCGCGCCACCGAACTGCTGGGCACCATGCTCGGCGGTTACAACGTCGCCCCGCTGGTGCAGCTGCTGGACGATGCGGCCATCGGCACCATCGCCGCTGCGGGCCTGAAGAAGACCCTGCTGGTCTTCGACGCCTTCCATGACGTGCAGGAAAAGGCCAAGGCCGGCAACGCCAACGCCCAGTCCGTGCTGCAGAGCTGGGCCGATGCCGAGTGGTTCACCAGCAACCCGGAAGTGCCGCAGAGCCTGACCGTCACCGTGTTCAAGGTGCCGGGCGAAACCAACACCGACGACCTGTCGCCGGCCCCGGACGCGACCACCCGCCCTGACATTCCGATGCACGCCCTGGCGATGCTGAAGAACAAGCGCGACGATGCGGCGTTCACCCCGGAAGAAGACGGCAAGCGCGGTCCGATCCAGCAGATCCTCGACCTCAAGGACAAGGGCCACCTGGTTGCCTACGTCGGCGACGTGGTCGGCACCGGTTCCTCGCGCAAGTCGGCCACCAACAGCGTGCTGTGGTGGACCGGCGATGACATTCCGTTCATCCCGAACAAGCGCGCCGGTGGCGTCTGCCTGGGCGGCAAGATCGCCCCGATCTTCTACAACACCATGGAAGATGCCGGCGCCCTGCCGATCGAGCTGGACGTTTCGCAGATGGAGCACGGCGACGTGGTCGAGCTGCGTCCGTACGACGGCAAGGCACTGAAGAACGGCGAAGTGATCGCCGAGTTCGAAGTGAAGAGCGAAGTGCTGTTCGACGAAGTGCGCGCCGGTGGCCGCATTCCGCTGATCATCGGCCGCGGCCTGACCGGCAAGGCGCGTGAAGCGCTGGGCCTGGCCCCGACCGACCTGTTCCGCCTGCCGGTGCAGCCGGCCGACAACGGCAAGGGCTTCTCGCTGGCACAGAAGATGGTCGGCCGCGCCTGTGGCCTGGCAGAAGGCCAGGGCATGCGCCCGGGCACCTACTGCGAACCGAAGATGACCTCGGTCGGCTCGCAGGACACCACCGGCCCGATGACCCGTGACGAGCTGAAGGACCTGGCCTGCCTGGGCTTCTCGGCCGACCTGGTGATGCAGTCGTTCTGCCACACCGCCGCGTACCCGAAGCCGGTGGACGTGAAGACCCACCACACCCTGCCGGAGTTCATCTCCACCCGTGGCGGCGTCTCGCTGCGCCCGGGCGACGGCGTGATCCACAGCTGGCTCAACCGCATGCTGCTGCCGGACACCGTCGGTACCGGTGGTGACTCGCACACCCGTTTCCCGGTGGGCATTTCGTTCCCGGCCGGTTCGGGCCTGGTCGCCTTCGCTGCGGCCACCGGCGTCATGCCGCTGGACATGCCGGAATCGGTGCTGGTGCGCTTCAAGGGCCAGATGCAGCCGGGCGTCACCCTGCGTGACCTGGTCAACGCCATTCCGCTGTACGCCATCAAGTCGGGCCTGCTGACCGTGGCCAAGGCTGGCAAGAAGAACATCTTCTCCGGCCGCATCCTGGAAATCGAAGGCCTGCCGGAGCTGAAGGTCGAACAGGCGTTCGAACTGTCCGACGCCTCGGCCGAGCGCTCGGCGGCCGGTTGCTCGGTGCGCCTGAACAAGGAGCCGATCATCGAGTACCTGACCAGCAACATCACCCTGCTGAAGTGGATGATTGCCGAGGGTTACCAGGATCCGCGTTCGCTGCAGCGCCGTATCGAGAAGATGGAAGCGTGGCTGGCCAACCCGGAGCTGCTGGAGCCGGATGCCGACGCCGAATACGCTGCCGTCATCGAGATCGACCTGGCCGACATCCACGAGCCGATCGTGGCCTGCCCGAACGACCCGGACGACGTGAAGACCCTGTCCGAAGTCGCTGGCGCCAAGATCGACGAAGTGTTCATCGGTTCGTGCATGACCAACATCGGTCACTTCCGTGCCGCTGCCAAGCTGCTGGAAGGCAAGCGCGACCTGCCGACCCGCCTGTGGGTGGCCCCGCCGACCAAGATGGACGCCTCGGAGCTGACCAAGGAAGGCGTGTACGGCACCTTCGGCGCCACCGGTGCACGCATGGAAATGCCGGGCTGCTCGCTGTGCATGGGCAACCAGGCGCAGATCCGCGAAGGCTCCACCGCGATGTCGACCTCGACCCGCAACTTCCCGAACCGCCTGGGCCGCAACACCAACGTGTACCTGGGTTCGGCCGAGCTGGCCGCGATCTGCTCGCGTCTGGGCCGCATCCCGACCAAGGAAGAGTACATGGCCGATGTGGGCGTCATTGCCGCCAGCGGCGCGGAGATCTACCGCTACATGAACTTCGACCAGATCGAGGAATACCAGGACGTGGCCAAGACGGTCGCTGCCTGATCCTGCTGATCGGTTGATGATGTAAACGAAGAACCCCCGGTGAAAGCCGGGGGTTCTTTGTGGACAGGGCAATTTCGTAGAAATTGTATGTTTCCGGCGATGCATGGCGCCTACCGTGGATGCCCTCCATTCGGGTCTTGCCTGAGATGCGCCGTTCATTTCTGCTGACGACTTGCAGCCCTGCCCATCGCCGCAGCGCCATCACCCAAGCCTTCGCGGCTCTGCTGGCATCCGTACTTCTGACCCTGCCGCCATCGGTCGGCGCAACGCCGGCGTCTGCGATGCCGCAGCCTGTTAAGCCGCCGCCACGTCTCGATGAAACTACGCGCCACAGCCTCTGTCATGAGGGCCGCTGCGTGGTGCTGGATGGCACAGGCCGGCAACTGGCCGAGCATCGGGGAATACAGTACATCCGCCCATTCAAAAATGGATTGGCGGTCTTCGAAAGGGGGGAGAACAGGGGCGTCATGAATTCAGAAGGACGTATCGTCCTTGAAGCGAATTACGACTGGGTTGAGATACATGACAACGGGGTGATCGAAGCCAAGGTGTTGCTGCGGAAACCGCCCAAGGCGTACACGCGAATTGACTTCTTCAATGCACGGGGCCGATTGGCGCGTCGGTTTGAGGGGAAAGGCGAGAACGATCTCCTGCGCTCGGCGTCCTGGGCTGGAAACCCGGCTGTAGAACTCTGCAACAGTGAAAAGCGGCGCTGCACGACTCGCTTCCTTGACGCGAAGGGCAAGTCCGGTCCCGTTTTCAGTGTCTTTGGTAGTTTTGGTCCCGTGGGTCATGAGGGGGAAGTGGCCATCGCTTCGCGCGATGGTGTCCACTTTGGCCTGGTTGATCGATCACTGGCAGGCATAGGGCGCCAGGACTACGATCAGATGACCTTCAACAGTTCGGGTTTCGCGCTCGCCACCCAGGGCGGGAACGACACGGTGCTCGATCCCCAGGGGGTGCAAGTGGCGCCCATGGGTCGATATCGGTTCGAGTTTGGTCGGGGTGAGTACCTGATTTCTGCGGTAGCCGAAGACGGTGCGTGCCTGCATTTCACGCGCGCGGGTTCGATGTTTCCCACGCCTGCAGGCCACTGTATGAAGACAGATAGGTTCGCTGAACGAGTGGGCTACGTAATTTTCAGTTCGGAAGATGATGAATACGTTGTAGGTCTGGATGGGTCGCTGCGCTCCCTGCAACGCGCTGCAGGCCTGCATCCGTTGAACCGCAGGATCGTCGAGTATCAAAAGCCCGGCGAAGCGGGGGTGCGTTTCATGATGCTGGAAGATGGCAGCATCTCGTCTTCCCTGTACTACCGACTTGCGCCTTTTCAAACCGCGGAAGGACTGGATGACCAACTGCTGTTGGCCCAAGCCGATGGAGGATGGGGTGTAATAGATGCTACGGGTGCTTGGCTGATTCCTCCTCGCTACCGTCGAATAAGACCATTGGGTCTGAATCTGGTCGCGGCATTCGAACGGCCGGGATATGACCCCGGGTATCACATACTCGATCTGCGTGGCAATGCGGTGGCTGATTTCACGCTGCATGATCCCTTGCCGGAGTTTTTGGCGGATGGAACAAAGGTTTACGCGCTCTCACTACGTGGCCGTTGGGGTCTTCTGGATGAGTCGGGGCGGTGGAGGCTGGCGCCCCGCTACGGCTACGTGAATGTTTCGAAAGGCCTGGTTTCCGTGCGTGAGCGAAACAGTGCCGGTGATATTACGGTCAATTTTCTTGACCCGGACACAGAAACGACGCTGTTCGAACAGGGATTTCTATCTATTCATTCTCGAGCGGATGGTCTGTTTGAGACGTTGAAGACAGATCAGACCTTGGAGCTGATCACGCTTGACGGGACCGTTCTGGCGAGCTTGCACCACGTCCCAACCGAGAGCAGAAGCAGTAACTGATTGGGTGACTGGAACCCGACGCTATCCACTCGGCTGACGGGACGCCTGCTCGAGCGCATCCCGACCAAGGAAGAGTACATGGCCGATATGGGCGTAATCGCCGCCAGCGGCAGCGAGATCTACCGCTACATGAACTTCGATCAGATCGAGGAATACCAGGCCGTGGCCAACACCGTCGCTACCTGAAGCTGGTGCTGGCCGCTGGCGGGCAACCTGTTGAGATGAAAAACCCCCGGTGAAAGCCGGGGGCTTTTTGTAGGCGCCGGTTGCGTGCGTCGGCGACGCGCTAGACTTCGACGCGGTCTTTTTTGGCGGACACGGATGTTCGCGGATCGACGACGCTGGCTGGCACTGGCAGTAATGATGACGGGCTGGGTGATGGCACCCGCTGCGATCGCACAAGAGGACGTGCAGGCCGATGAAGCGGCTGCCGAGAGGCGGATGAGTGCTGACAAACGCCGGGTGTTCCTGCTGCAGGAGCAGTTTCTGGAGATCGCCCGTGCCAACGCGGCACGGTCGGAGGCCGCCGAAAGGGTGGAGATCTACGCCTCGGTCGATGCGGACTCGCAACGGCAGCATCCCGTGCACATTGAGAACTATCAGAAGCCAGAGCGCGGTGATGGCATCGCCACCCTGCTGGTGGACGTAGACGAGCAGGGCAACCCGGTTGCCGTGGAACTTGCGCGCGGCAGCGGATCGGGGGAGCTGGACGCAGCGGCCGTGGAGGCGGCGCATCGCGGGCGCTACAACGCTGCCAGCAGGGATGGCGTACCGGTGCGTGGAGAGGTGCAAGTTGCGGTGTGGGGACCGTAACGGCGATTGCGTGATGTGGCGTGCTGCCCACGCCGGGTAGGCAGTTGAAGCGGAAAATCCTGGCGCGTTCCGGGGTCATCGGCTGCTGGATGGTCCAGCCGGCAATGCCTTGGAGGCGCCGCCCGGCTGTGAGCAAATTGCCCCGGCCGCCGGAGACGTCCATCTCGAACCACGACAGCCCATTGCGGTGCAATGCACGGATGCAGGCCTGATTCCGTGCGCGGTCCAATTCGATGCAGTACTGGCGACGGATCTTCGCTTCTGTTGCACGTGGGCACGACAGGC
The DNA here is from genome assembly GCF_003086915.1 of Stenotrophomonas sp. ZAC14A_NAIMI4_1. NCBI lineage: Bacteria > Pseudomonadati > Pseudomonadota > Gammaproteobacteria > Lysobacterales > Lysobacteraceae > Stenotrophomonas > Stenotrophomonas sp. ZAC14A_NAIMI4_1. Next base: position 2,554,065 of record NZ_CP026002.1, on the reverse strand, counting down.
CTGCGCGGGACTACATCAGCTTGCCGTGAATTGCGTGATCGGGATGGTCCCTCTGGGGCGTAAGAGCAGTGGCAAGGTCAACCCTGGCATCTGCTGCAACGTCTCACTGCTGCCGTTGGTATCTGACTTCGCTAGCGAGGCGCGCCTATCTGCAAGCCGAGCTTTTCAATGTGTGCCCTCAATTCGGCCGGTATCTCGTTCAAGTCAATGGCTTCCCATGGTCGTTCCAGCTTCAACGCTGCTGTTCGTTCCGAAACCACTCGCTCCCGGTCCGACAGATCGACAATCGACACAGTTGCGTTTCCACCCGTTGAATGCAAGCCCCAAGGCAATGCAAGATCTGGCAGGGCAAAGTCGCTTTCGTCAATGTGACTGTCTTTTTTTGAAAGCGGAAGGCAGAACTCGAATACGAAATTCTGAAAGCAGAGAATGGCTAGCAGTCTCGGATGTCGCCTGCTTCTTTCCTTCCGCTTCCATATCGAAATGGATGGATGCAGGAAAGGATGGTGCCCGGAGAGCATCGTGAGCTTTGTTACAAGCATGCGTGGGTCGGGAGGAGGCGACGTTGAAATCCCTCGGACCCAATCGACACAGCGTCGATGAAGCTTCAGTTCCTGTTCCGGAAGTGCGGCAATCGCCATTTTTGCGAAGCACTTGAATACGCGGGCTGGTCTGTAGGGATTTGTCTTTGTTTTTATCAGGATCGATTCTGAGGCCGCAACGTCGCAAATAAGACTGGAGTCTTGGTGCTCGACCAGAACCAAGCAATCATTAATGCGTTCAACTCTCTCTCCTTCTTTGGATTTGAATCCCGGGACGCCCTTTTTCCCTTTTACGGCTGTAGTGGTGCGCAGAATTCCCAGGAAGTTCGCAAGGTCATTCTCAAGGTTCCTGTCGAAGTACGAATTGCAGTCATCGCACTCATCCCGTGAATAGATGAATTTGTTTCCAATCAGCTCAGGAAGTGCGTGGGCTTCGGACTTGAATGTCACGTCGACCGGCGTCTTTCGGCAGTATCTGCAGGCACCTTGCGCACCTATTTCAATTCGTTTGTCTGGATGGAGTGAGATAATTCTGGTGTAGTCTTTCAGCAAGTTGAACAATCCGTATTCCTCTCTGTCCGTCAAGCTTTCTCGGGAAAGTATTGTCTAGCCGCGCGCCAGGGCCAGCAACCGCTCGGCGATCCGTTCCAGCGGCACCTGCTCCTCGGCCGCGCCCAGCTTGAATGCCGAACCGGGCATGCCCCAGACCACGCTGGTGGCTTCGTCCTGCACCAGGGTCGGTGCGCCGGCCTGGCGCATCTCCAGCAGGCCGCGTGCGCCGTCGTCACCCATGCCGGTGAGGATCGCGCCGATGGCATTGCCGCCGGCGGCCTGCGCCACTGAGCGGAACAGCACGTCCACCGCCGGCTTGTGCCGGTTCACCGCCGGGCCGTCATCGACGCGGCAACGCCAGCGCGCACCGTCGCGGATGATGCGCAGGTGCTTGCCGCCCGGGGGCAGGTAGGCATGGCCGGGCAGCACGGCTTCGCCATCGCTGGCTTCGCGTACCGCCATGGCCGAGTGGCGGTCCAGGCGTTCGGCGAAGGCCGTGCTGAAGCTGGCCGGCAGGTGCTGGGTCATCACCACGGCCGGGGCATCGGCAGGCAGGCCTTCCAGCACCACGCGCAGTGCTTCGGTGCCGCCGGCCGACGAGCCGATGGCAATCAGCCGGTCGGTGGTGCGGAACTGCGGCGCAGCCGGGCGCACCGCGGGCGCGGTATCGAGGATGAGCTTGGGCGTGGCGGCGCGCATCAGCGGGCGCACGCGCGAGCGCGCGGCCATCTTCACCTTGGCGATGATTTCATCGGCGTAGCCCTGCAGCCCACGGGCCACGTCGAGCTTGGGCTTGGAGACGAAGTCGACCGCGCCCAGGGCAAGCGCCTGCAGGGTGGTGTCGGCACCGCGCTCGGTCAGCGAGGAAATCATCACCACCGGCAGCGGATGCAGGCGCATCAGGTTTTCCAGGAACGCGAGGCCGTCCATGCGCGGCATTTCCACGTCCAGGGTGATCACGTCCGGCGCCAGGCGCTTGATCTTCTCGCGCGCCAGCAGCGGGTCAGCGGCGGTGCCGACCACATCGATGCCCGGGTCGCTGGACAGGATCTCGGTGAGCATCTGCCGTACGACGGCGGAGTCGTCGACGATCAGGACCCGGCAGGGGGCGTTGCCGGGCAGGGTCATTCGAACAGCTCCACGCCACCGGTGACCGGGGCCTTGGACAGGCGTGCACGCACGGCCGATTCGGTCGCGGCCACTTCGGCTTCATGGGCATGCGGCAGGCGCTGCACCACCACGCGGCCGGTATCGGCGAAGAACCAGATCTTGCGCGGGTGGATGCCGCACAGGTCCTCGGCGAGGATCGGGATGTGCTCGGCCTGCAGGTACTGGCGCACGAACTCGGCGTTGCGGGTGCCCACCGGGTTGCTGGTGAAGCCCTTGAGCACGTTGGCGCCGCCGAACACCTTTGCTTCGATGCGCTTGCGGTGTGCGCCGCGCTTGAGCATGTCGTTGATCAGCAGTTCCATGGCATAGCTGCCATAGCGCGCAGGTGCGCCGTCGCCGGCATTGCCTTCGGGCAGCAGGAAGTGGTTCATGCCGCCGATCTTCAGCACCGGGTCGCGCAGGCAGGCCGCCACGCAGGAGCCCAGCGTGGTGGTCAGCGCGGTGGTGTCATCGACCACCAGGTACTGGGTCGGCAGCAGCTTGGCGGCGACAGTCTTGAAGCGCGCATCCTGGTAGCGCATCACATCATCGGTACGCAGCGAGGCATTCATGCGCCGGCCCCCTGTGCGCGGCGGTACAGGGTGCGGCCGCAGGGCTGGATCAGGTCGGCCGCATGCAGGTAGTTCTCCGAATGGCCGGTGTAGAGCAGGCCGTCTTCGTTGAGGTGCTGCACGAGGCGGCCGAGGATGGCGCGCTGGGTCGGCTTGTCGAAGTAGATCATGACGTTGCGGCAGAACAGCGCGTCGAACGGGCCGCCGACGTCGTAGCGCGGGGCCAGCAGGTTGAGCGGGCGGAAGTCGATCAGCTCGCGCAGCGCGGGCAGCACCCGGCACTGGCCTTCGTTGGGGCCGCTGCCCCGCTGGAAGTAGCGACGGCGCAGGTCCGGGTCGAGGTTGGTGACGCGGTCGATGTTGTAGACACCGCGGCTGGCGGTGGCCAGCACCTGGGTATCCACGTCGGTGGCCACGATGCGCACCGGCGGCTTCAGGGTACCGAACGCCTCACAGGCCGTGATGGCCATGGAGTAGGGCTCCTCACCGGTGGAGGCGGCGCACGACCACAGCAGCAGCGGGCTGCGGGTGGAGCGCTGCTGCAGTTCCTCGCGCAGCTTGTCGAAATGGTGCGGCTCGCGGAAGAACGAGGTGAGGTTGGTGGTCAGCGCGTTGGTGAACGCCTGCCACTCATCGCCACCGTCCTGCTCCAGATGGTCCAGGTACTGCTGGAAACTGCGCATGCCCAGCGTGCGCAGGCGGCGCGACAGGCGGCCGTACACCATGTCGCGCTTTGCCGGCGCAAGGGCGATGCCCACGCGCTGGTAGATCAGGTCGCAGACGCGGCGGAAATCACGGTCGGCGAACTCGAATTCGCGGGGGCCGGTGACGATGGGAGTAGGACTTTGCACGGGGGACGTGTCCATCGGCGAGGGTGGCAGCCGCAGCCGCCACCGGGATCAGAATTCCTGCCAGTCGCCGTCGCTGGGGGCGACGAAGCTGGAGCTGGAGGACGGGCTGGAACTGGGGCGTCGGGCCGGGGCCGGCGACGCCACCGGCTGCGCACGGCGCGCGGCCACGGCGGGCGCCGGCTCGATGCGGGCGGTGACGGCCTTCACTGCGGCAGCCACCTGGTTGTCGAGGCGGAAGATCGCCACGGCGTCGGCCAGCTGCGCGGCCTGGTCTTCCATTGCACGGGCGGCAGCGGTGGCTTCCTCCACCAGCGCAGCGTTCTGCTGGGTGGTTTCGTCCATCTGCACCACGGTCTGGTTGACCTGCTCGATGCCCGCGCTCTGTTCCTGCGAGGCGGCGGAAATCTCGGCCATGATGTCGGTGACGCGCTGCACCGAGGCGACGATCTCGCCCATGGTGCTGCCCGCCTGGTGCACCAGGCTGGAGCCTTCGGCGACCTTGCCGACCGAATCGTCGATCAGGCCCTTGATTTCCTTCGCGGCGGCGGCGGAGCGCTGGGCGAGGGTGCGTACTTCGCTGGCGACCACGGCGAAGCCGCGGCCCTGTTCACCGGCACGCGCTGCTTCCACGGCGGCATTCAGCGCCAGGATGTTGGTCTGGAAGGCGATGCCGTCGATGACGCTGATGATCTCGGCGATCTTCTTCGACGAGGCTTCGATGGCCGACATGGTGGTGACCACCTGGTTGACCACGCTGCCGCCCTGCGACGCCACGCCCTGTGCGCCGATGGCCAGCTGGTTGGCCTGGCGGGCGTGCTCGGCGTTCTGGCGTACGGTCGAGGTCAACTCTTCCATCGAGGCCGCGGTTTCTTCCAGGTTGGCCGCCTGTTGTTCGGTGCGGCGCGACAGGTCGCTGTTGCCCGATGCGATCTCGCCGGCTGCCAGGGTGATGCTGGAGGCGCTGGCCTGGATCTGGCCGACGATCTGGGTCAGCTGGCTGACGGTGCTGTTGGCATCGTCACGCATGCGCGCGAACACGCCCTGGTAGTCTCCCTGCATGCGCGTGGTCAGGTCGCCTTCGGCGATGGCCGACAGCAGCCGCGAGAGCTTGCCGAGGTTGTCATCGCTGACCGCCATCATGGCGTTGAGGTTTTCCAGCATCAGGCGGAAATCGTGATCGAAGCGCTGCGCGTCGCCGCGGCGGCTGAAATCGCCGGCGGCAGCGGCGCTGGCCAGCTGCTTGATCTCGGTATTGATGCGGCCGAGGTTGGCCTTGACCGTATCCACGGCGGTGGTCATGGCAGCCTTCTCGCCCGGGTAGCGGGCGACGTCGCGGCTGAGGTCGCCGACGGCGTACTGCTTCACTACGTCCAGCACGTCGTGCAGGGTCTGCACGTGGCTGCCGACCAGGGTGTTGGTTTCCTGCACCATCAGGCCGTACTCGCCGGGGAAGGCGCTGGCATCGATGCGGTAGCTCAGTTCACCGGCATCGTGGCGGCGGGCCATTTCGCGCTGGCCGCTGATGACCGCATGCAGCTGCTGCTGCATGCCTGACATGGCGTCCAGCAGGCGACCGGTTTCGTCATGCGGCTGCGGGCCGATGTGGCTGTCGAGCTTGCCCTTGGCGATGCCCTCGGCAACGGCGGTGGCCTGCTTCAGCGGGCCGGCGATGCGGTTGCCGATGATCCAGCTCAGGCCCAGTACGATCAGCACCAGCGCGCCGCCGGCCAGGGTCATCACGCCGGTGAAGGCCCAGGCTTCATGCTGCACGTCGTCCATGTAGACGCCGGTGGTGACCACCCACTGCCACGGTGCGTACATGCCAGCGTAGGTGACCTTGTCGATCAGGCCTTCGCTGCCGGGCTTGCCGGTCCTGTAGTAGGTGAAGCCGCCGCCGATGCGTGCCATGCCGACCTGCAGGTAGTAGATCGGCACGCCGTCATCGGAGGTGTAATCCTTCTGCACGGTGCCGACGCGCTTGGGTGCGAAGGGGTGCATCAGCACGCGGTACTGGGTGTCCAGCACGTTGTAGTAATCGGCATCGTTGTTGGCGCGCATCACTTCCAGCGCCTGCAGGGCGGAGGCCTTGGCGGCGTCTTCGCTGAGTTCGCCGCTGGCGGCCAGGCGCTTGTAGTGGTCGAGGACGCCGTAGGTGAGTTCGACCTGGGTCTTCAGGGCGTCCTTGCGGGTCTTGGTCAGGTCCAGGTACTGCATGCGGGCGGCGATCACCGACAGCGCGATCACGCCGATCGCGATGAGCAGCGTCAGCAGGTTGAGCTTGCGCCGGACGGAGAGGTTGCTGAAGTAGTGTTGCCAGCGATGCAGGAGGTTCATGAAGCGGACCAGGTCGAGACGGGCGGGCGGCGCCAGTACCGGTCAGGGCGCGACAGGCCGTGACAGAACGGTTATCGGCCGGGGGCGGGGAGATTTGAGGGTCACGCGCTTTGCGTATTCAGGGTTCCTTGCAGCGGCGGCTGCGGCGCTGCCTGCGGCAGGCTCTTGAGCCAGGGCAACAGCAACAGCGGTCTGTCGGTGTTTCGTTACATCGAGGGAGGCGGGCCGGGGTGGGCAGGCGGGACACGCGGTGAATACATCCATGTAGCTCGTAGGCGCCGTCCTTGGCGCCTACGGTCCCGCCTGCCCACCCCGGCCCGCCTCTTCGTGCATTGCGTCGGCGGACGGCAAGAGCGGTGTTGTCATCGGGACGGAATTGGGGGTCAGAGCCGTTTTCCTGCGGAAAACGGCTCTGACCCCAAGGGAGGGAGAAAGAGGGGTCGGATCCGTTTTCCGCAGGAAAACGGCTCTGACCCCGGGAACGGTGCAGCTGTTGCTCTTGCTCTTCTTTCTTCAATCCGGGGTGGACGCGCGGGAAACTGTCCGTGGCCGGGCGGGTGGGTTGCGCAGGGGTGTCCGCGGCATGGATGCCGCGGCCAAGCCCCCATGGATGGGTTTACGGCGTCCCCTGCGCAGCCCACCCGCCCGGCCAACCCACAAAATCCCAGCACAAAGAGCGCCCACCCCGAGGGGCTTCGCCGTTGGCTGTTGACCCCGGAACCCCGGAAACGAAAACGCCCCGGCACGAGGCCAGGGCGTCTTCGAAGCCTGCGGCAGCAGATATCAGAACTCCTGCCAGTCTCCGTCCGCCAGTTCGGCAGCCATCGGGCGGCCACCGGTGCTGCGGCGTGCCGGCGGCGCGGCCGGTGCCGGGGCCGGGGCAGCAGCGCGCGGGGCCGGGGCGCGCGGGGCGACCACGGTCTCGGCTTCGTCCACCACGAAGATCGACACGGCCTCGCTCAGGTGGCCGGCCTGTTCTTCCATCGCACGGGCGGCAGCGGTGGCTTCTTCCACCAGTGCAGCATTCTGCTGGGTGGTTTCGTCCATCTGCACCACGGTCTGGTTGACCTGCTCGATGCCGGCCGACTGTTCCTGCGAGGCGGCGGAAATCTCCGCCATGATGTCGGTGACGCGCTGCACCGAGGCGACGATCTCGCCCATGGTCGCGCCAGCCTTGTGCACCAGTGCCGAGCCGTCATTGACCTTGCCGACGGAGTCGTCGATGAGGCCCTTGATCTCCTTCGCGGCAGCGGCGGAGCGCTGGGCGAGGGTGCGCACCTCGCTGGCGACCACGGCGAAGCCGCGGCCCTGTTCACCGGCTCGGGCGGCTTCCACGGCGGCATTCAGCGCCAGGATGTTGGTCTGGAAGGCGATACCGTCGATGACGCTGATGATCTCGGCGATCTTCTTCGAGGATGCCTGGATGGCCGACATGGTGGTGACCACCTGGCCGACCACGTCGCCGCCCTGCGAGGCGACGCCGTGTGCACCGATGGCCAGCTGGTTGGCCTGGCGGGCGTGCTCGGCGTTCTGGCGAACGGTCGAGGTCAGCTCTTCCATCGATGCTGCGGTTTCTTCCAGGTTGGCGGCCTGCTGCTCGGTGCGGCGCGACAGGTCGCTGTTGCCCGAAGCGATTTCGCCGGCGGCCGAGTTGATCGCGCGGCTGGACTGCTTGATGCGGGTGACGATCTCGCTCAGCTGCGCGGCGGTAGCGTTGGCGTCGTCACGCATGCGGGCGAACACGCCCTGGTAGTCGCCGTGCATGCGCACGGTCAGGTCACCCTGCGACAGGGCAGCCAGCAGGCCGGAGATCTGCTCGATGCTGCCGGCGTTGGCGTCCAGCAGGCCGTTGATCTGCTGGGCCAGCTGCAGGAAGAAGCCTTCCTTGCCGGTGGCATCGACGCGGCCTGACAGGTCGCCGGCGGCGGCCTGGGCAATCACGCGGGCCACTTCGGCTTCGACCTGCGCTTCCTGGGTGCGGTCGCGCCACTCCACCACGTAGCCGACGGTGTCACCGGCTTCGTTGCGGATGGTCGATGCCACCTGGGCGAACTGCGCATCGCCGTACTGCATCGGGCGGCGGGCGACGCCATGGGCCTTCAGGTTGGCCACCAGGGTGGCATCCATTTCGCCGCGGTGTTCCAGCACGGTCACCGGCTTGCCGACCAGCGACGCCTGGACGTCGAAGTCCGGCAGGTCGCGGCGCACGTCGTCCTGGTACTGGGCCAGGGTCTGCTGCAGCGCGCGGTTGCTGTAGACGATGGTGTTGTTCGGGTCGGTCAGGTATACGCCGGTGGAGCTGTAGTCCAGGGCGGTACGGATGCGCAGGTTCTCTCGGGCGATGGCGGCGTCGGTCTCGATGCGCTCGCGCAGGTCGCGCTGCATGCGCTGCATGGCCTGCATCAGCTCGCCCACTTCGTCCTGGCGGCTGACATCGATGTGGCCGTCCAGCTTGCCACCGGCGACGTCGTTGGCGACCGAGACGGCGCCACGCACGCTGCCGACCAGGGCACGGGCGAACAGCCACACCAGCACCAGGCCCAGCGCGGCGCCGCCGAACAGGGCGATCACCATCAGCGTGGCCGATGCGGAATAGGTGGATGAGGCCTCGTCACGCGCGGCGCGGGACAGGCGGTTGTCTTCGGCGATCAGCGACTCGAGCGAGGCGGTGGCCTTGCGGTGCTTGGTGCGGGTCTCGCCGACGAAGGTGTCGATGGCGTCGTCGGGCAGCTCCAGTTCCAGCATCTCGTTGACGCTGTCGTAGGAGGCAACGGCGTCCTTCCAGTCCTTGGCGAAGGTGTCGAACAGCTTCTTCTGCTGCGGGTTGTCGATCAGGGTCGGATACTCCTTGATCGCCTTGTCCAGGTTGGTGCGCAGCTCAGCGACGCGGGCATGGGCTTCAGCCTTGACCTCGGCGCTGGCGCGGACCAGCTGCTGGTACTCGGAGTTGCGGATCTCGCCGATCATGCCGCGCATCTCGCCGGCCATGCGGATGCTTTCCATCCGCGAGCCCGCCAGCTCGGTGGTCACGTTGTTCAGCGAATGCAGGCCACGATAGGCGACGATGCCCTGCAGCAGCATCACCAGCAGGATGACGCCGAACGTCAGCAGCAGTTTCGGCATCAGTTTGAGGTTGTTGATCCACGGCATGGGCGTTGCGATCTCCTAAGGCAGACGCGTCCGGGCGTCTTGCCCGGTTGCAGCAGACCACGCCGGCGCGTGGCCGGCGTGGTGATGGACAGCGGATTACTTGATGTTGGCCAGCTTCAGGCTTGCCGGCGAGCTGACTTCGATTTCAGCGCGCGAGGCGTCGCGCTGGATCTTGCCCAGCACGCACACGGTCTTGCCTTCCAGGCTTTCCAGCGGGAAGTTGAACTTGCTGCGGTTCTCGCCGGCGATGCGGGCCGAGAAGGTGTGGCGCGGGAAGGCGCCGCCCATGTACAGGAAGGTCGGCTGGCCTTCGGAACCTTCGGCGAAGCGCGCCTTTTCGACCTTGCCGCAGACCATGCCGTCCTTGCCGACCGCGCGCGGGGCCATTTCCGGCGGGATCATGTCGGCCGACTGTGCGAAAGCGGAAGACGCGGTGGTGGCCAGGACGGCGGCCGAAACGAACGCAAGCAGGGACTTCATCGGGGTGTTTCTCCGGGGATTGTGATGGTCGATCCGGTCCTGCGCGACCGGGTTCCTGTCCCCCTATCGGCATTGCCGCGGGGAACTGAAGGGCTCGGTTACAGAAACGTGAGGGAAGTCCGCCTGCTCAGGCCGCAGCGTCTTCGACCAGGCTGGCCTGGCCCATGTCGGCGCTGTCCAGCAGGGTTTCGATGTCCAGCAGGATCAGCATGCGGTCGTCGTGGGTGCCGATGCCGGAAATGAAGCGGGTATCGACGGCGGCGCCGAATTCCGGGGTGGGGCGGATCTGTTCGCCCGACAGCGGGATCACGTCCGAGACGCTGTCCACGACGATGCCGACCACGCGGTCTTCCACGTTCAGCACGATCATCACGGTGAAGGCGTCGTAGGTCGCGTTTTCCAGGCGCAGCTTCAGGCGCAGGTCGATGACCGGGACGATGGTGCCGCGCAGGTTGATGACGCCCTTGATGTAGTCCGGTGCGTCCGGCACGCGGGTGACCGCGTCGTAGCCACGGATTTCCTGCACCTTGAGGATGTCCACGCCGTAGTGCTCGGCACCGAGGGTGAAGCTGAGGAATTCGCCACCGGCGCTGGCGGTGGAGCTGGTCTTGTCGTTCATCGAGGGTCCTGGTCTGCCGGAAGTCCCGGTGTCAGGCTCGATATCGGCCCCTTGGGGAGGGACTTTAGGTGGGCCCTCCACGCATGGCGTGGACAGTTCGGTAGTGCCGGCCGCTGGCCGGCAATGGTGGCCCGTTGCCGGCCAGCGGCCGGCACGACCGGGCGGGCGCCCTTACATCTCGCCGTTCTGGCGTGCCTTGCGCTGGCGGTCGACGCGGAAGATGTAGCGCTGGATGGCGCTGTCACCGCCGCGTGGCAGATCGTCGAAACGCATGCCGATGCGCTTGACCTCGATGCCGTTGGGCTGCCGCTGCGGCAGCATGTTGCAGACCACCAGGGTGATCTGCAGGTGCGGGCCGTCGGGCATCGAGAGCACAGCGTTGTAGCGCTTCTGCAGGCTGAATACCGCGCAGTCGTTGGGCACGGTGATCGCCAAGCCGCCGCCGCTGATGTCCACCACGCGCATGGACAGCGCGTCGCTGCCCACTTCACCGGCGGGCAGGCTCAGTTGCGGCGAGTCGGTGATGGGGGTTTCCAGGCGGTACAGCTCGCGCCGCTGCAGGTGCACCAGCTCTTCGGGCAGCGGGGCGCGGAAGGCCACGTGGCCGTCGTTGTCCACCCGTTGCAGGTCGTGCAGGCGGAAGCGCACCAGCACCCGTTCCAGCTGGGCGAAGCACAGCAGGTGGTCGGCCTGTTCGGCGGCGCGGTTGGAGGCTTCCTGGGGGCTGCCATCCAGCAGCAGGAAGTCGTCGTCCTCATCCAGCTCGAGCAGCGCGGTGGGGAAGGATCGATCGCGACCGTCGACATGGGCGTTGATCAGCGAGCGCTGGTCGATCAGCGAACGCAGCAGCTGGCGCAGCTGGCGGGGATTGCGCACCAGGAAGCGTTCGTCGGCGGCGTCGGCCGCGTGGGCATCGTGCAGGTCGGTGTCGTGGCCGTCGGACATGGAATCTTGGTTCTGGGGCGGGGGCCGACACGCGCTGGCGCGTGGCTTGAAGGAAGTATCGGCCGGGGGTGGCAATTATGAAGTGTGAAGTTCATCACTCTACACGGGTGGGGTCAGAGCCCTTTCCCGATGGGAAAGGGATCCGACCCCGTGTGCTGGGTGGGGTCAGATCCCTTTCCGGTCAGGGAAGGGCTCTGACCCCATTGCGATCTGGCGCACGCGCCGCATCACGGCGGACTCGCCGTGGCCGTCGTCCAGGTGGAAACGCGCCACGGCCTCGGCCAGCAGCCCGGCCTGTTCGGCCATGCCGTGCGTGGCGTGGGTGGAATCCTCCACCAGCGCGGCGTTCTGCCGGGTGGCGGCATCCATCTGCGCGATGCTCTGGTTGACCTGCTCGATGCCGGCGCTCTGTTCCTGCGAGGCGGCGGAAATCTCGCCCATGATCTGGTTGACCTGCTGCACGGCCTGCACGATCTGCCCCATGGTGCCGCCCGCCCGGTCGACCAGGCGGGCGCCCTCGGTGACCTTGCCGACCGAATCGTCGATCAGGCCCTTGATCTCCTTGGCCGCGGCCGCCGAACGCTGCGCCAGCGTGCGTACCTCGCTGGCGACCACGGCGAAGCCGCGGCCCTGCTCGCCAGCACGTGCGGCCTCGACGGCGGCATTCAGCGCGAGGATGTTGGTCTGGAACGCGATGCCGTCGATGACGCTGATGATCTCGGCAATCTTCTTCGACGATGCCTGGATGGCCGACATGGTGGTGACCACCTGGCCGACCACGGCGCCGCCTTCGCCAGCCACGTCGGCCGCACCGCTGGCCAGCTGGTTGGCCTGGCGCGCATGTTCGGCGTTCTGGCGCACGGTGGCGGTCAGTTCCTCCATGGTCGCGGCGGTCTCTTCCAGGCTGGCGGCCTGCTGTTCGGTGCGGTCGGCCAGGTGGCCATTGCCGCGCGACAGGCCGTCGGCGCTGGCGGTGAGCGTGGTCGAGGCGGACTGGATGCTGCCGACGATGGCGGTGAGCTGGGCGACGGTGGTGTTGGCATCGTCGCGGATGCGGGCGTATATGCCCTGGAAATCACCCTGCATGTGCGCGGTCAGGTCGCCGCGTGACAGCGACGACAGCAGCTGGGAGATCTGATCGAGGCTGGATGCGCTGGCGTCGAGCAGGCTGTTGAGACGCTCGGCCAGCTGCAGGAAGAAGCCTTCCTTGCCGGCGGTGGCGACGCGGCCGCTGAAGTCGCCCAGCGAGGCGGCCTCGACGATCTCGCCCAGTTCTTCTTCCACCTGCAGTTCGACGGTGCGGTCGGCCCATTCCACCACGAAGCCGTGGCGCTGGCCGGCGCCGTCGATGATCGGGTTGACGATCAGGCGCATGCTGCGGCCGCCGACCCGGATCTGTGCCCGGTACGTGCCGGTGAGGCCGTCGAGCAGCTGGGCCTGGTGGGCGGGGTTGCGGTGGAAGATGTCGATGCTGCGGCCCAGCAGGTCGGCGGCATTGAACTGCGGCAGGTCGCGGCGCAGGTCGGCTTCGGCGGCGGCCAGCATTTTCTGCAGGGGCCGGTTGACGAAGACGATGGTGCGCTCGCGGTCGGCGATCATGACGTTGGTGGTGACATCGTCGAGTGCGGTGCGGATGCGCAGCGATTCACTGCTGGCGGCCTGTTCGCGGGCGCGCCGCTGCAGCAGCTGGTTGCCGGTCTGCACCAGCGCGGCGGCCAGCGAATCACGCGGGAACTGTGCGGACTGCAGGCTGTCGGGCAGCGGCCGGTCCTCGGCCAGGCCGTGTGCCAGCTGGGCCAGCTGCTGCGGGTCGTGGCCGAGAAGCAGCAGCTGCCGGCGCATCTGCACCGCCATCACCGACAGCAGGCCCGCTTCCACCACCACGTACAGCGCATGCAGGGCCAGCACGCCCAGGCCGCTGCCGGTGGCAAACACCGGGTAGGGCAGGCCACGCACCTGCAGCGCGTAGAACAGCACGTGGTGCACGGCGATGGCGGCGGCGGCCACCACGATCGGCAGCCAGTCGCGGTAGTACAGCAGCAGGGCGATCAGCACGATGACCGTGAAGTGGGTTTCCAGCTGCCCGTGGGTCTGATGGATGAGCGTGGCCGACAACACCATCCAGGCCAGCGCAACGGTGCAGCGGCTGAGGCGGCTGCCCGGCAGGCCGTGCACCTGCAGCGCGGTGACCAGCAGCGTCGGCAGCGACACCGCCAGCCACGGGGTCCACTGCCCACTGCGCAGGGCCAGGCCCAGCGAAACCAGCACCAGTGCGGCGGTGACTGCCAGGAACAGGCGATCGGCGCTGGCCGACATGGCGCGCAGGAACGGCGGGGTTTCGTGACCGCCCGGTGGCGTGGGGCGCGGGGTCGATGCGTGCATGCACTACTCCTTGAGGCATGGGCATGGGTTGGAAAGGATGAGCGGTGCCTGCGGTCCGCGCAGGAGCTGGCCGACCAGTGCGGTGGCAGCCAGCGGGCCGCGGCTGCAGCCTGGCCCGAGCAGGGCCGGGCCGGCGTAGACCAGGCGCTGGTCGTGCAGGACCAGCCAGTCGAAGGGCAGGGCGAGGGTACTGTTGCGCGTGGCCACGCCCAGCGGGGGGGCTGTACTGGCAGCGCACGGGCAATGGCCGGGCTGGCGCAGCAGCAGCGGATGGTCGCGGCTGGCGGCAAGCAGGGAGGGTGGGACCTGCGCCAGCAGCTGCGCGGGATTCCAATCGCTGGCCACGGGCATGGCGGTGCGGGCGCTCTGCAGCCACAGCACGGGCAGGGTCCAGCCCAGCCATGCGGCCAACAGCAGCATGCCGGCCAGGGCCGACCAGCGCGGGGCTGGGCTCGGAGGGGAGTCGGCGCTGGCGGGCATCATCGGGCCTGCTCGGGGGGCGTTCTCCGATAGCGGCGCGATGGCGTGAAGCTGAAGGGAAAATAAATAAATGCGTCATGCGTGGATGGGTTCGTTGGATGAACCCATCCACGCACGGCGTGGACCTACATCAAGCGTGGCCCTGGCTCAGAACTCCTGCCAGTCACCGTCACCGGCCAGTGCCGGCTGCGCCACCGGCTTGCGAACCCGCGACGGGGCCGGGCTGGCCACCGGAGCCGGCTTGCGTGCGGCAGCCAGTGCAGCGACCGTGCGCGGCGCGGCGAGGCTCAGGCCCGGGGTGGCCAGGCGGAAGCGGGCCACGGCCTCGCCCAGCTGCGCGGCCTGGTCTTCCATGGCACGCGCGGCGGCGGTGGCTTCTTCCACCAGCGCGGCGTTCTGCTGGGTGGTTTCGTCCATCTGCACGACGGTCTGGTTGACCTGCTCGATACCGGCCGACTGCTCCTGCGAGGCGGCGGAGATTTCGGCCATGATGTCGGTGACGCGCTGCACCGAGGCGACGATCTCGCCCATCGTGCTGCCGGCCTGATGCACCAGGCTGGAGCCTTCGGCGACCTTGCCGACCGAATCGTCGATCAGGCCCTTGATTTCCTTCGCGGCAGCCGCCGAACGCTGGGCGAGGGTGCGCACCTCGCTGGCGACCACGGCGAAACCGCGGCCCTGTTCACCGGCGCGCGCCGCTTCCACGGCGGCATTCAGCGCCAGGATGTTGGTCTGGAAGGCGATGCCATCGATGACGCTGATGATCTCGGCGATCTTCTTCGACGAGGCTTCGATGGCCGACATGGTGGTGACCACCTGGCCGACCACAGCGCCACCCTGCGAGGCGACGCCGTGCGCGCCGATGGCCAGCTGGTTGGCCTGGCTTGCATGTTCGGCGTTCTGCTTCACGGTGGAGGTCAGTTCCTCCATCGAAGCGGCGGTTTCTTCCAGGTTGGCGGCCTGCTGTTCGGTGCGGCGCGACAGGTCGCTGTTGCCCGAGGCGATCTCGCCGGCGGCCAGGGTGATGCTGCCGGCGCTGGCCTGGATCTGGCCGACGATCTGGGTCAGCTGGGCGACGGTGGTGTTGGCATCGTCGCGCATGCGGGCGAAGACACCGTGGAACTGGCCGTCCATGCGCGCGGTCAGGTCGCCTTCGGCAATGGCCTGCAGCAGCTGCGAGAGCTGGCCCAGGTTGCCATCGGCCACCTGCATCATCGAGTTCAGCTGTTCGATCATCACCTTGAAGTCATGGTCGAAGCGATCGGCGTCGCCGCGCTGGCTGAAGTCACCGGCGGCAGCAGCGCTGGCCAGGTGCTGGATCTGCGTGTTGATGGCCAGCAGGCTGGCCTTGGCGGCATCCATCGCCTCGTGCAGGAAGGCACGGGTGCCCGGCAGGCGCTGTGCATCCTGGGTCAGGTTGCCGGCGGCGTACTGGTTCAGTACGTCGATGGCAGCGCGGATTGAATCGAGGTGTTCGAAGATGACGGTGTTGATGCCGCCGGCCAGCTGGCCGTACACGCCGGGGAAATCCTCGGGGATGCGATGGCTGATGTCCGGGCCGGCATGCATCTGCGCCATCAGCTGGGTCTGCTCGGAGAAGCGGCGCAGCATGGTGGTCATGTCGCTGGTGGCGGTCAGCATGCGACCGGCTTCGTCCTTGCTGGTGGCCTGGGTGCTGACGCTCAGGTCGCCGCGGGCGACGGCCTGGATGGCGGTCAGTGCTTTGCCGAGCGGAACGGTGACCGCGCGCGAAATGACCACGGCCAGCGCAGCGGCGACCAGCGACAGCAGCACGATGCAGCTGACGACGGCGATGATGCTGTTGCGGTGGGTGGCATTGGCAGCGTCGATCTTGCCCTGCATCTGCGTGCCGAGGAAGGCGCTCAGTGCCTTCAGTTCCTCGAAGGCCTTGCGCCGTGCGGGACGGGACTGTTCGTCGGATACCTGCTGGGCCAGCACGCCGTCGCCGGCGTTGGCGGCTTCGCGCAGCTTGGCGTTGGCGGCGAAGTAGGCGTCCACGCCGGTCTTCACCGGCTGGTACAGCGCGCGTTCCTTCTCGCCGGTCGGCAGGGCGGCATAGGCGGCCAGCTCCTTGTGCACGATGGCAGCGCTGTCATCCATGCGCTTGTAGTAATCGGCCACCTTTTCCGGCTGGTCCAGCATGGTCAGCAGGGCCATCTCGTAGGTGCGGAATTCGCCGAGCTGCGAACGCACTTCGCCCAGGTGCTGCACCGAGGGAATATCGTTGCTGGCCATGCTGCCCAGCTGGGTGTTGGCTTCGCTGAGGCGGACCAGGGCGAACAGCCCCAGGACCAGGGTCATCAGCGTTGTCAGGGTGAACCCCACGGCCAGCTTGCGGGCGATGGGCAGATCGTGGAACCACTTCATGCAGGGTGCTCCAGGTGGGCAGAGGGAAACGGTCGTGCCGGTGGGGGTTCGGTGATTGCCGTCAAAGCCAGATAGCGGCGTAGCCTGCACGGACTTTATGGATGGATGTCACATTCGTGTGCGTAGGGTGAAATCGCGCGAAAGCCTTGCAGGGCGGGCGCTTCCATTTGACGGGGTGGTTGCACGGGAAACTGCCTGCGCGACGGAGATCACATTGAGGGATGCGGGGGTGGGGTCAGAGCCCTTTGCGGCGCAAAGGGATCTGACCCCAAACAAAAACCGCCGCCCCTGGGGGCGGCGGTCCGAAGTACAGCGCGGTGCGGAAGGTCAGGCGGCCTGCGGCACGCGCAGCGAGCGCACCAGGCCACCGATGTCGACGATCAGGGCGACGCGGCCGTCGCCAAGGATGGTGGCACCGGACACCCCGCCGATGCGGCGGTAGTTGTTCTCGATGTTCTTCACCACCACCTGCTGCTGGCCGACCAGTTCGTCCACTTCCAGGGCGATCTTCTGGCCATCGCCCTCGACCACCACCACCAGCGATTCGCTGTTGGCGCTGCGGGCACCATAGCCGTAGTACTCGCTGAGCGAGAGGATCGGCAGGTACTCGCCGCGCACGCGCAGCACGCGGCCTTCGCCGGCCATGCTGCGGATGTCCTCGGCCTGCGGCTGCAGGGCTTCGAGCACGTAGGCCAGCGGCAGGATCAGGGTTTCGCCGGCCACCGCCACGGTCATGCCGTCGAGGATGGCCAGGGTCAGCGGCAGGCGGATCAGCGTGCGCGTACCACTGCCCAGGCTGCTCTCGATCTGCACCTCGCCGCCCAGTGCCTGGATGTTGCGGCGGACCACGTCCATGCCCACGCCCCGGCCGGACAGATCGGTCACGGCATCGGCAGTGGAGAAGCCAGGCTGGAAGATCAGGTCCCAGACCTGCGAATCGGTCGGGTTGTCCGGCACGGCCAGGCCGCGCTCGTGGGCCTTGGCCAGGATCTTGGTACGGTCCAGGCCGCGACCATCGTCGCTGACTTCGATGACGATGTGGCCGCCCTGGTGCGAGGCCGCCAGGGTGATAGTGCCGGTCTCGTCCTTGCCCGCGCCACGACGCACGTCCGGCATTTCCAGGCCGTGGTCGATGGAGTTGCGGACCAGGTGGACCAGCGGATCGGCGATCTTCTCGATCAGGCCCTTGTCCAGTTCGGTGCCTTCGCCGACGGTGCGCAGGCGAACCTGCTTGCCGAGGCGGGTGGAAAGGTCGCGGACCAGGCGCGGAAAGCGGCGGAACACCGCATCGACCGGCAGCATGCGCACGCCGATCACCGCTTCCTGCAGGTCGCGGGTGTTGCGTTCAAGCTGGTCCAGGCCGGCGAACAGGCTTTCGGCATGCACCGGGTCCAGTGCGTGCGAGACCTGCTTGAGCATGGCCTGGGTGATGACCAGTTCGCCGACCAGGTTGATGAGGGCGTCCACCTTGTCCACGCTGACGCGGATCGAGGTTTCGGCTTCCTGGGCGCCACCGCCATTGGCGGCCGGCGTGGCGGAGGTGGCGGCGGCCACCGGTGCAGCGGGGGTGGAAGGGGCAACAACGGGTGCAGCAGGGGCCTGGGTAGCGAGGCTCGGCGGCGCGGCCGGACGGATGTCCAGTTCGCAGTCATCCAGCACCCAGGCAAACGTATCTTCGATCTTGCTGCGCGGCACCTTTCCGACCAGGCCCAGGTCCCACGCCAGGTGGGCCTCGAGCGGGTCGAGCTGGGCAAAGCCGGGCAGGCGCTCCATGCGCGCGGCCACCTGCAGCGAACCGAGGTGTTCCAGTTCGCGGATGATGCGCAGCGGATCGTTGCCGCTCATGAACAGCGACGGCGCAGGGGTGAAGCCGATCTGCCAGGCTTCTGGCGTGTCGTCTACCTTGGCTTCGGCGGCAACCGGGGCGCTGGCGGCGGCCTGGCCGGACAGCACTGCTTCCAGGCGCGCCTTCACCGCAGCAACGGCGGCCGGATCGGCGGCCTGGCCATGTTCGGCTTCGCGCAGCAGGGCGCGCAGCACGTCCACCGAGGACAGCATGGCGTCGACGGCCACAGGTTCCAGCGCGCGCTTGCCGGCCCGCAGCTCATCGAGCAGCGTTTCCAGCACGTGGGTCAGGCCGGCGATCGCATCGAAGCCGAAGGTGCCGGCGCCCCCCTTGATGGAGTGGGCGGCGCGGAACACCGAATTGATGATCTCCGCGTCCTGTTGTCCCGATTCCAGGGCCAGCAGGCCGGCCTCCATCGCGTCGAGGCCTTCGCGGCTCTCCTCGAAGAAGGTGGCGTGGAAGCGTTGCAGGTCCATGCTCATGGCAGAGGCAATCCGGAAACGTGGGGAAGGGGCGGTTCAGGGGTGCGGGGCGATCAGCCCAGCACCTTCTGCACGGTGGCGACCAGCTGTTCGGGGTTGAACGGCTTGACCAGCCAGCCGGTGGCACCGGCGGCCTTGCCTTCGGACTTCTTGTCCGCAGCCGACTCGGTGGTCAGCATCAGCATCGGGGTGAACTTGTAGTCCGGCAGCTGGCGCAGTTCACGGATCAGGCTGATGCCATCCATGTTCGGCATGTTGACGTCGGTGACCACCGCGTTGAAACGCTGGCCCTTGGCGCGACCGAGCGCGACCGCGCCGTCTTCGGCTTCTTCGACGGCAAAACCGGCCGAGGTGAGGGCGAAGGAAACCATCTGGCGCATCGACGCCGAATCGTCCACCACCAAGATACGTGCGCTCATGCAGCGTTCTCCACAGATTTCAGGTTGTCATGGGGTACGTCCAGGCCCAGGGCCTGGGTGACGCCCAACAGGCGGGCGGCGTCACGGAAGGTTGCAGTGCAACCGTGGAAGCCGGTGCCCAGGCCCGCCTCGCGGCGTGCCTGCACGAACGCACACAGCACCTGCACGCTTGCCGTGTGGATGCGACCGACCTGGCTTGCGTCCAGGGTCAGTTCGCCTGCTTCCGCCACGAGGGGCGAAAGGCGGTTCTTGAGCTCGGTGCTGTTCTCGATGCCGAGATCGTCACCCAGTTCGACAGTGCTCATCGTTGCTCCGGACAAACGGTTCCGAGATCCATAACGGCACCCGGCAGGGGTTCTTTAGGATTGAATCGACGCACTCAACCCAACAGCCGGGTCGCGTCGAGCAGGATCATCGGCCGCTGGCTGATGCGGGCCACGCCGCGGAACAGCTCGTTGGAGATCTGGCAGATGCGCGCGGTATCGGGAGGCTCGATCTGCGAATCGGTGAGGTTGGCCACGTCTTCGACCGCCGATACACGCAGGCCCAGGGTCTCGCCGTTCTCTTCCAGCACCACGATGCGCGTCTGCGCGTCGTCTTCGGCGGTGACCGCGCCCAGGTGGATGCCCAGGTCCATCACCGGCACCACCTGGCCACGCAGGTTCATGATGCCGAGCATGGCCGGGGCGGTGCCGCGCAGCGGCAGCAGCGGCACGGGCAGGACCACTTCCTGCACCTTCAGCAGTTCCAGCGCATAGGCCTGGGTGCCACAGCGCAGCCGCAGCCAGCGCGAGGTGCGCTCGGCGGCGCGGCGGTTGTGCGGGTTCGCGCCGTGCGGCGGCTGGTGGGCCTGCGCCTGCAGTTCCTGCCAGCTGCCGGGGCGGCTGCCTGGCGGCGCGTCGAGGGCGATGCGCGGGGGTGGTGCGACCGCCGCCCGTGCGGCCGGGGCGGGCGCAGGGCGCGGCACAACCGGCGCGATCGGTGCGGCCACGGCCGCCGCCGCCGCCGGTACCGCCTCGCCTACGGCCGCCGCTTCGAAGGCGGCCTGCAGGGCAGGGCTGTCGGTGTGCGCCAGGCGATGGCTGTCGGCGCCGTCGGTTTCGTAGATGACTTCGTCGGGCAGGTCGTCCCAGGTGGGCTTGGGGGCTGCCGAGTCGGTGGCGGGGTCGGGGACCGCTGCGCTCGCCGGGCCTGGCCCGGCGCTACCGGTGGCATCGCCCGTTTCGTAGATGACTTCGGCCGGCAGGTCGTCCCAGGTGGGTTCGCGTTCGGGCGCGGCGACAGCAACGGCCGCTGCTTCGAATGCGGCTTCGAGCGAGGCATCGTCCACGGATGCGGCAACGGTGGTGTCGCCGGTTTCGTAGACGACTTCGGCCGGCAGGTCGTCCCAGGTGGGTTCGCGTTCGGGTGCCGCTGCGCTCGCCGGGCACGGCCCGGCGCTACCCGGGAGGGTGTCCACGGAGGGGTCAACGCTGGTGTCGCCGGTTTCGTAGATCACCTCGGCCGGCAGGTCGTCCCACGTCGGCTCGCGCTCGGGCGCGGCGGCGACCGGGGGGGGCGGTGCAGCCAGGGCGATGGCTTCGCCCAGCAGCTCGTCCAGGTAGTCGTCCAGCACGCCGGGGGTGTTCATGCCGCCTGCTCCAATGCGCGCGC
This sequence comes from Stenotrophomonas sp. ZAC14A_NAIMI4_1, assembly GCF_003086915.1. Lineage (NCBI taxonomy): Bacteria > Pseudomonadati > Pseudomonadota > Gammaproteobacteria > Lysobacterales > Lysobacteraceae > Stenotrophomonas > Stenotrophomonas sp. ZAC14A_NAIMI4_1. The sequence continues at coordinate 2,533,221 of NZ_CP026002.1, read as the reverse complement.
GTCTTCGCCGAGGATCCAGTTCAGGGCGCGGCGATAGGCGGCCAGGCCGCGGCCCGGGTAGTCCTCGCCCACGCTGGGCAGGGTCAGGCCGGCGGCGTTGCTGATGCGGGTGTCGATCGGGATCGCGTCTTCCCACACGCGGGCGCCATGGTTGTCCTGCATGGTGCGCAGCGATTCGTTGCCGGCGCGGGTGCGGCGGTCGAACAGGGTCGGCAGGATCGAGATCGGCAGCGGACGGCGGCGCGAGCGCTCGACCATCTCGCCGGTGCGCACCATGCCGTCCAGTCCGTGCAGCGCCAGCGGCTCGGCCTGGGTGGGGATGATCAGGCGGTCGGCCGCAGCCAGTGCGTTGATCATCAGCAGGCCCAGGGTAGGCGCGCAGTCCAGCAGGATGTAGTCATGCTGGCCCTGGTGGCGGGCAAGTGCGTTCTGCAGGGCCAGGCCCAGCCCGGGCTGGTTGGCGCTGCGCCGCTCCAGCGTGGCCAGCGAAGCCTGCGCGCACACGTAGTCCAGGCCGCCGATGCTGCTGGGGTGGCTCAGTGCGGACAGCTCGGCCGGCGGTGCGCCGAACAGTTCCAGCACGCCGGCCGGCGCCGGTTCCACCGGCACGCCGAAGGCGCGGGTAAGCGAGGCGTGCGGATCCAGGTCGATCAACAGCACGCGGTGGCCCTGTGCGGCCAGGCCGCGACCGAGGGCGAGGGTGGTGGTGGTCTTGCCGACTCCACCCTTCTGGTTGGCGACTGCCCAGATGCGCATCGGGTTACTCCTTCATTGCCGGGGGAACGGCGGCGCCGACGCGGCTGCCAGCCGGCACCGGCGGCAACTGCACCGGTGCGTTGGGGGAAACGGGGGTGCTGCGCGGTGCAGCGGCGGCCGTGTCGGTGGCTGCGCTGCCACCGGCGGCGGCGTTCAGGCGTTCGCCCAGCGGGTCGACCGCGTGGCTGGTGTCGGCCAGGATGATGACCATCACCCGCCGGTTGCGGTTGCGGCCCTGCGCGGTGTCGTTCTCTTCGCGCGGACGGAACTGGCCGTAGCCGACCATGGCCAGCCGCGAGGGCTGCACGCCCTGGTCGGCGAACAGGTGCACCACGCTGGCGGCGCGGCCGGCCGACAGTTCCCAGTTGGAGGGGAAGGTGGCGGTGGCGATCGGTACGTTGTCGGTGTGGCCTTCCACGCGCACGCTGTTGGGGACGTCGCGCAGCACGTCGGCCAGGCTGGCCAGGGTCTTCCGCGCATGCACGTCCAGCGCGGCCGATCCGGTCGGGAACAGGATGTCGCTGTTGATCTCCACTTCGATCCACAGCTCGGTGCGGCGCACGCTGATCATGCCGCGGTCGATCAGCGGCGACAGCGCGGCGGTCAGGCGGTCGGCGATGCTGCTGAGCTGGCGCTCGGCGCGGGCGATCTGGTCCTGGTTGTGTACCGACACCGGCATGCGCATCTGCGAGGCCATTGCCGGCAGCAGGGTGGGGTCGTGGGTGGGCGCCGGTGCGGACGGGCCGATCCGGGTGCCCGACTTGATGACCGAGGGGCTGTCCCAGCCGCCGCCCTGCACCTGCTTGTTGCCCACCTGCACCGGGTTGATGGTGCGCGGTGCGCCACCGAAGGCGTCGGTCAGGGCGTCGGCCATGATCCGGTACTTGCCCTCGTTGACCGAGGAAATGGCATACATGACCACGAAGAAGGCGAGCAGCAACGTCATCAGGTCGGCATAGGGAATGGCCCATGCCTCGTGGTTGGCGTGCTCTTCGTGGTGCTTGCGGCGGGCCATGTCAGTGCAGGAAGCCGGTGAGGTTGGTTTCGATGTTGCGCGGGTTTTCGCCCTGGGCGATCGAGATCAGGCCTTCGATGACCATTTCGCGGTCGCGGGTGTTGTGCGCGATCACGCCCTTCAGCTTGGCCGCGATGGGCAGGAACAGCAGGTTGGCCGAGGCGATGCCGTAGATGGTGGCGGTGAACGCGGCGGCGATGCCGTGGCCCAGCTTGCTGGGGTCGGCCAGGTTCTTCATCACCGCGATCAGGCCCAGCACGGCACCGATGATGCCCAGGGTGGGGGCGTAGATGCCCATGGCCTCGAAGACCTTGGCGCCGGCTTGGTCCTGGTGTTCCTGGCTGCTCAGTTCGATTTCCAGCATGTGCCGGATCGATTCGGGCTCCACGCCATCGACCAGCAGCTGCAGGCCCTTGCGCAGGAACGGGTCGCGCTGCGCTTCCACCTGCGATTCCAGGCCCAGCAGGCCCTGGCGGCGGGCGATGTTGCTCCACTCGACGATCTGCTTGATCAGTTCGTGGCGGTCGCTGTGCGGCGGACGCACGACCCAGCGCACGATCTTGAAGGCGTGCTTGAACACCGCCGGGGCGGTGTGCAGCAGGATCGATGCCACGGTGCCGACGATGACGATCACGAAGGCGGCAGGCGACCACAGCGAAGCCAGGCCGGCGCCCTTCAGGATGCTGCCGCCGACCAGCGAGGCCAGGGCGAGAAAGAGTCCAATGAGGCTGAGTCTATCCATGGGTCCGGTATCGGCTTGTGTGAATGGGACTTGAGACACCGGTAGATCGTGTACAGACGGTAGTCACAGTTTTCGGGTCGCCGGGCTATGCCCGGCGGGGGTTCAGCGCAGGCCGTCCACGTCCAGGATCAGGGCCATGCGACCATCGCCGATCAAGGTTGCACCGGCGTAGCCGCGCAGGCCGCGCAGCGCCTTGGGCAGCGGCTTGATGACCACTTCCTCGCGGCCGCGCACCTGGTCCACGACCAGGCCGAAGCGCGCTTCACCAGCCTGCAGCACCACGATGGTCAGCAGGGGGGACGCTGCAGGCGTCACATCCAGCCACTGGCGCAGATCGACCAGCGGCAGGGTGTGCGAGCGGCGGTCCAGCACGGCGCGGCCATCGAACCAGCCCAGCGAGGTGCGCGGGGCGTGCAGCACTTCCATCACGCGCGCCAGCGGCAGCGCATAGACGTCTTCGCCGGCCTGCACCAGCAGCGTCGGCAGGATGGCCAGGGTGAGCGGCACGCGGATCAGGAAGCGGCTGCCACGGCCCAGTTCCGACTGGATCTGGATCTGGCCGCTCAGCTCGCGGATGCGCGACTGCACCACGTCCATGCCCACGCCGCGGCCGGAAATATCGGTGACCTGCTGCTTGGTCGAGAAGCCGGGCAGGAACACCAGGTGCAGGCACTCCTCGCTGCTGAGGCGGGCGGCGGCTTCCGGGTCGATCAGGCCCTTCTCGCGGGCCTTGGCGCGCAGCTTTTCCGGGTCGATGCCGGCGCCGTCGTCCTGCACTTCGATGCTGACGTAGTCGCCTTCCTGCTGCGCTGACAGGCGCACGTGGCCCATCCGCGGCTTGCCCTGCGCTTCGCGCAGGTCCGGCATTTCCACGCCGTGGTCGATGGCGTTGCGCACCAGGTGCACCAGCGGGTCGGCCAGCGCTTCGACCAGGTTGCGGTCCAGCTCGGTCTCGGCGCCGATCAACTCCAGGTCCACTTCCTTCTGCAGCGAGCGGGCGACGTCGCGGGCCACCTTCGGGAAGCGCGAGAACACCTTGCCGACCGGCTGCATGCGGGTGCGCATGACCGCCGACTGCAGGCGGGCGGTGGCGATGTCCAGCGTCGACACCGCGCGATCCAGCTCTTCGTCGCGCAGGCGGGTGCGCAGGGTCTTCAGCCGGTTCCGTGACAGCACCAGTTCGCCGATCAGGTTGACGATCGCATCCAGGCGCTTGGTGTCCACGCGCACCGTGTGTTCGGCTTCGGCCACCGGCTTGTTCGCGGCCGGCTTGGCGGCCGCGCGCGGGGCCAGTGCCGGGGCCGGCGGGGCGGCCACCGGTGCGGCGGCCACGGGCTTGGCGCCCGGGACGGCGCCACCATGCAGCTGGTCGAGCAGGGCTTCGAACTCGTCTTCGCTGATCAGGCCATCATCGGCCTTCTTCGGCGGCGCGACGGCGGTCGGTGCGCTGCCGCCATGCAGCTGGTCGAGCAGGGCCTCGAACTCATCGTCGGTGATCAGGTCGCTGCCGGCAGCGGCCGGGGTGGCGGCAGCAGCACTCGGCGCTGCGGTGCCGCCACCATGCACGTCGAACTGGGCGATCAGTTCCGGCGGGGCGTAGCCGGGTTCAGTGCCGGAGGACACCGCATCGAGCATCGACTGCAGGTAATCCAGCGACTGCTGGGCGGCATCGAAGTGATGGGCCTGCAGCACGGCCTGGCCGGCACGCGCCGCGCCCAGCGCTTCTTCGGCGGCATGGCACAGCTCGACCATGGCGGTGATGCCGAGGAAGCCGGCGCCACCCTTCAGCGTGTGGTAGCCGCGGAAGACCGCGTTGAGCTGGTCGTTGTCCTGCGGTGCCTGTTCCAGCGACACCAGCTGTTCGCCCAGGCGATCCAGGATTTCCTGGGCCTCGATGATGAAATCGGCAGTGATGTCGTCGGCAACAGCGCTCATGCTTACAGCCCCAGGTCCGACAGCAGGTCGTCGGCGTCGTTCTGCGAGACCGCGTGGCGGTCCAGTCCCTTCAGTGCCGGCCCGGCCAGTTCCGGGTCGGTGCGATGCTGTTCCGGCGGCAGGCCGAGCGCGCCAAAGCCTTCGTGCACGCGGCGGACGATGCCGACCACGCGACGGATGATCTGCCCGGTCAGGTCCTGGTAGCTCTGGGTCAGGGCGATCTCGGTCAGGTTGTGGCGGATGCGTTCCAGCTGCGCATCCTGGCCCGGCTGCAGGCCATCGGCACGCAGCTGTTCGGTCAGGGCGCGGCATTCTTCGGCCAGGTCCAGGGTGCGGTGGGTGGCCTGTTCGGTCATCGCCACCACGTGGTCCAGGCGGGCGCAGGCATCGTCCAGCTCGCCGGCCTCGTCGGGCACGGTCGGCAGTTCGCCCAGGGCCTGGCCGAGTTCGCGGGCCAGCCGCGAAAGGCCGCTCATCATCGGCTGGGTGCGCGCGGCCACCAGGCTGTCGATGCGCTGGCGCCAGGCGGCCTCGTCACCGGATTCCAATGCATCCAAGGCTTCCTGCAGGCGCAGGGCAAGGGCGCTTCTGTCGACCTGTGCGTCCATCAGGCGCTCGCCGCCAGGCGTTCGAAGATCTTGCCCAGCTTCTCTTCCAGGGTCTGCGCGGTGAACGGCTTGATGATGTAGCCGTTGACGCCGCTCTGCGCCGCTTCGATGATCTGCTCGCGCTTGGCTTCGGCGGTGACCATCAGCACCGGCAGGGTCTTCAGCTTGGCATCGGCACGGATCGCCTTCAGCAGCTCGATGCCGGTCATCACCGGCATGTTCCAGTCGGTGACCACGAAATCGAACGGCTGGCTCTGCAGCATCGACAGCGCGGCATGCCCGTCCTCGGCTTCGGCGGTGTTGGTGAAGCCCAGATCGCCCAGCAGGTTCTTGACGATGCGACGCATGGTCGAGAAGTCGTCGACGATCAGGATGCGCATGTTCTTGTTCAAAGCAGAGTTCCTTTGTTGTTCACTGCGGGCGGCCGGGGGCAGCCGCCTCGCGCATGTTCATTGCTCGAGGCCGGCGTCGACCGCCTCGAACACCTTGAGCCGGCCGCGCAGGCGCAGCACGGCCTGGCCGTGGATCTGGCAGACCCGCGATTCGCTCACGCCGAGCACCGCGCCGATCTCCTTCAGGTTCAGCTCCTGCTCGTAGTACAGCGAGAGCACCAGCTGTTCGCGCTCGGGCAGGTGGCCGATGGCCTTGCCCAGCTCGCGGCCGAACTCGCCACGCTCCAGCACCTGCTGCGGGGTCGGGCCACCCTGGGCGACCGTATCCAGCTCGCCCTGGTCCTCGATGCGTGACTCCAGGCTCAGCACCTGGCCGCGCGAGGCGTCTTCCATCAGGCGCAGATACTCGGGCAGGGGCATGTCCATCGCCGCCGCCACTTCGGTGGCGCTGGCGGCACGGCCGCTGCTCTGTTCCAGCCGGCGGATGGTGGCGGCAGCGTCGCGGGCACGGCGGTGCACCGAACGCGGCACCCAGTCGCCACGGCGGATCTCGTCGATCATCGAGCCACGGATGCGGATCGAGGCGTAGGTCTCGAACGAGGCGCCCTGGTCGGCGTCGTAGCTTCGCGAGGCTTCGATCAGGCCCATCATGCCGGCCTGGATCAGGTCGTCCACCTCGACGCTGGCCGGCAGGCGGGCCGCCAGGTGGTGGGCGATGCGCCGCACCAGGTCCGAGTGCTGGGCGATGACGTCGGTCGCGCTCGAGCGCTGGACTTCCTTGTACTGGGCTGCGCCTTTCATACGGTCACCCCACGCTGCTTGAGGATGCGTTCGAGGAAGAATTCGACGCCACCACGCGGTTCGGTCGGCGCCTGCCAGCGGGCGGTACGGCGGGCGATCTCGGTGATCGCCAGCGCGGCCGGGCTGGACGGGTAGGCCTTGACCACCGGCTGCTGGCGCTGCACCGACAGGCGCAGCCAGTCATCCTGCGGCACGCAGCCGAGGTAGTTCAGCGAGACATCGGCGAGGAACTTCTCGCAGACGCGGGTCAGCTTTTCGTACAGCACGCGGCCCTCGTTGGGGTCACGCACCATGTTGGCTACGACCTGGATGCGGTCCACGCCACGTTCGCGCGACAGCACCTTGATGAGCGCGTAGGCATCGGTGATCGAGGCCGGCTCATCGCAGACCACCACCACGGTGTCCTGCGCGGCCTGGCAGAAGGTCAGCACGCCGTCGTTGATGCCGGCGGCGGTGTCCACCACCATGATGTCCAGCTCGCGTTCCAGCTCGGAGAACACGTTGACCAGGCCGACATGCTCGGCCGGGGCCAGTTCGGCCATGTGCCGGCGGCCCGACGCGGCCGGTACCACCAGCACGCCGTTGGGGCCCTCGATGATCACGTCTTCCAGGCTGCAGCGGCCGGCCACCAGGTCGGCCAGGGTGAATTTGGGGTTCAGGCCGAGGATGACGTCGATGTTGGCCAGGCCGAGGTCGGCGTCCAGCAGCAGGGTGCGTTTGCCCATGCCGGCCAGCGCCACGGCCAGGTTGGCCGACACGTTGGTCTTGCCCACGCCGCCCTTGCCGCCGGTCACCGCGATGGTGCGGACAGGGCCAAGCGGCTCGCTGCGGGTGGCCGACAGCGGGAAGGTATTGGTCAGCTTGGCGTACTCACGCGACGGCATGGTTCAACTCCGGGTTGCAGGGCATATCGGCCGCTCGGCGCAAATCTTCAAGGCGAAGTACGAGATTGGCTGCACTGGCCCGGTGCAGGTCCTCCGGGACGTCCTGGCCATCGGTCACCCAGGTGATCGGCAGGGCATGGTCGACGGCCACCGACAGGGCGTTGCCGAAGCGGCCGGTCTCGTCCAGCTTGCTCAGCACCAGGCCCTGCAGGTTGGCCGCGCCGAAGCGGCGGACGACCTCGTCCATGTCGCCGAAGCTGGTATTGGCCGGCAGCACCAGCAGGGTGCGCACCTGGCGGGCGGCCCGCAGCCACTGCAGCTGGGCGGCAAGGGCGCGGTCACGCGGGCCCAGGCCGGCGGTGTCGATCAGCACCAGCTTGTAGTCCTGCAGGCGCTCCAGCAGCTGGTCCAGGTCGGTGCCGCTGTTGGCTTCGTGCACCGCGATGCCGAGCTGGCGGCCGTAGCCGTACAGCTGCTCGCGGGCGCCGACGCGCAGGGTGTCGGTGGTCACCAGGGCCACGTCGCGCGGGGCGTGCTTCTCGGCGAAGCGCGAGGCCAGCTTGGCGATGGTGGTGGTCTTGCCGGCGCCGGTCGGGCCGACCAGGGCGATCACGCCGCCTTCTTCCAGCGGGTCGACCGGGGCGATCGGCAGCTTGCGCGAGATCAGCCCCAGCATCAGGCCGCGGCCGCGGTGGGCCTCGGTCTCCAGCGGGATCTGCATGGCCACGTCGCGGGCGAGGCCGGCATCGAAGCCGTATTCGTCCATCAGGTCCAGCGCGGTGGCGCGCACCGCACTGCCACGCAGGCGCTCGTCGGTGAAGCGGTTCATCTCACGCTCGATGACCTGGCGCATGCCGGCCACTTCCTGGCGCAGCTGGCGGATCTCGCCGTCATCGGCGGCCACCATGGTCAGGGCCGGGGCCGGGGCCAGCTGCGGGGCCGGTGCCGGTGCCGGCGCGGCTTCGGCAAGCGGCGCTGCGTCGTTGGCGGGCGCTGCGGCGGCCGGGGCTTCCACGATGGCAGCGGTGGCAACGGCCGGGGCCATCTCCACCGGCGCTTCCACCGGGGCAGCGGCGACCGCAGGGGCCGGCAGCGGCGGCGGCAGCAGGGTGGCGCTGTCATCCTCCAGCGGCGGATCGATCAGGAAGCGGGCGCGGTTGATCGGCGCGGCGGCAACCGCTGCGGTACTGGCCGGCGGCGCGACGATGGCGTCGGCATACGGGGCGAAGATCTGTTCCGGCAGTGCCGATTCGTTGACGCTGGCGCGGGCCAGGGTGGAGGCGAAGCCGGTGCTGCCACGGGTCGGCACGATCTCGTCGGCGCTGTCCAGGGTGCGGCCGGTGGCACCGACGGCGGCGCGGGCCAGGGCGGCGACCGCCGAGGTGGTGGCGGCCACCGGCTCGGCGGCCGGGGTCGCGCTGCGGCGGCGGGTCACGGCGGCGATCACGGCATCGGCGGCGCTGCGCGGCTTCGGCGGCGGCGGCGGTGCGATCTCGCGGCGCGAGGCTTCCAGCGCACGCTGCACGGCACTCTCGTCGTAGTGGGCGGCGGCGACGATCTCGATGCCTTCCTCGATCCGGCGGTTGGACAGGATCACGGCGTCGGGGCCATGTTCCTTGCGCACCAGGTTCATGGCCGAGCGCATGTCGGCGGCGACGAATCGTTTGATTTTCATGCTGTGGTCACGGGACGAAGTCGGCGGAGTGGCGGTCGAGGAACGCGGGTGGTCGGTGGTCTGCACGGTTCGGGTTCCCCTTGGAATCTGTCGTGTGGTGCGGTTTGAAAGTGGTGTCTGTTTTCTGGCGCTTGGAAGGCGGGCGTCAGCTGATCGTTCCGACCAGCTTCAGGCGCTTGTCTTCCGGCACCTCGCTGTAGGCCAGGACCGACAGCGACGGAACGCTGTGGCGGACCAGGCGGGCCAGCGCGGCGCGCACCGGGCCCGGTACCAGCACTACTGCCGGCTCGTTTCGCGCTTCCTGCTTGCTGACACATTCGGCCAGGCTCTGGTGCAGTCGCTCTGCAAGTCCGGGTTCCAGCGCGGCGCCGTTGCCCTGCGTGGACTCCTGCAAGACACGTTCCAATTGCGGGTTGAGGGTGAACACCGGCAGCTCCGCCGACATTCCGGCGATCTCCTGCACGATGAAGCGGCCCAGCGCGGTACGCACGGCAGCGGTCAGCGTGGCCGGGTCCTGGCTGATGGGGGCGTGCTCGACCAGTGCCTCGGCGATCTTGCGCAGCTGGCGGATCGGAATGCGCTCGACCAGCAGGTTCTGCAGCACGCGCACCACCGCCGACAGCGGCAGCGCCTTGGGCGTCAGATCTTCGACGAGCTTGGGCGCGCTCTTGCCGAGGTTGGCCAGCAGGTGCTGCACTTCCTCGTGGCCCAGCAGTTCCGGCGCGTGTTCGCGGATCAGGTGGGACAGGTGCGTGGCGACCACGGTGGCCGGGTCGACCACGGTGTAGCCCATGGTCTCGGCCTGGGCGCGCTGGTGCGGCTGGATCCAGGTGGCATCCAGGCCGAATGCGGGGTCCTTGCCGGCGATGCCTTCCAGCGGGCCCAGCGCACTGCCGGGGTCCAGCGCCAGTTCGCGGTCGGGGTGGATGTCGGCGGTGGCCACCGGCACGCCATGCACCAGCACGCGGTAGCCGTTGGCCGGCAGTTCCAGGTTGTCGCGGATATGCACGGAGGGGATCAGGAAGCCCACGTCCTGGGTCAGCTTGCGGCGCACGCCCTTGATGCGCGCCATCAGCTCGCCGCCCTGGTTGGCGTCCACCAGTGGGATCAGCCGGTAGCCCACTTCCAGGCCCAGCGGATCGACCGGGCGCAGCTCGTCCCAGCTCAGTTCGGCCGTGGGCGCGGGGCTGGGCTGGCGGCCCAGGGCGGCCAGCGCGGCGGCATCGCCGGACCCGGCGGCATCTTCGGCGGCCGGTGCCTGGCTCTTGCGGTACAGCTTCCAGGCGATGAAGCCGAGGATCGCGGCCAGCGTCAGGAAAGCGACGTTGGGCATGCCGGGGACCAGGCCGACCAGGCCGAGGATACCGGCGGTGATCGCCAGTGCGCGGTACTGGCCGAACACCTGGCCGGTCATGGCCTGGGCCATGTCCTGCGAGCGCGAGGCGCGGGTGACCAGCATTGCCACGGCGCTGGAAATCAGCAGGGCCGGCAGCTGCGCCACCAGGCCGTCACCGATGGACAGCAGGGTGTAGGTGGCGGCGGCATCGCCGAACGGCATGCCATGCTGCAGCACGCCCACGGCCAGGCCGCCCAGCATGTTGATGAACAGGATCAGGATGCCGGCGATGGCGTCGCCGCGGATGAACTTGCTGGCACCGTCCATCGCACCGTAGAAGTCGGCTTCCTCGCGGACCTCCTCACGGCGGGCCTTGGCTTCTTCACGCGTCAGCAAACCGGCGTTCAGATCGGCGTCGATGGCCATCTGCTTGCCGGGCATGGCGTCAAGGATGAAGCGCGCGGTCACTTCGGAGACGCGCCCGGCGCCCTTGGTGATGACCACGAAGTTGATGATGGTCAGGATGGCGAAGACCACGATGCCCACGGCGTAGTTGCCGCCGATGACGAATTCACCGAAGGCGGCGATGACCTTGCCGGCCGCGTCGTGGCCATTCTGGCCATTGAGCAGGATGACGCGGGTGGAGGCCACGTTCAGCGCCAGCCGCAGCATGGTGGTGACCAGCAGCACGATCGGGAAGATGGTGAAATCCAGTGGGCGCTTCACGTAGACCACCGCCAGCAGCACCATCAGCGAGATGGCGATGTTGAAGGTGAACAGTGCATCGAGTACCGGTGCGGCCAGCGGCACCACGACCATGGCCAGCAGGGCCAGCACGATCAGCGGCGCGCCAAGACCCTGGCGGATCATCTCCAGGGCGCGGCGGGTGTTGAAGCTGGATGCCTGTGCGCTCACGGGCGGCCTCCCTTGCCGAATTCATCCACATCCACATGCGGGGCGGACGGCATCGGGCCGGTCCGCCAGCTGCGCAGCTGGTAGACGTAGGACAGCACCTGGGCGACGGCGGAATACAGTCTCACGGGAATTTCCTTTCCGAGTTGCCCCTCCCGATACAAGGCGCGTGCCAAAGGCGGGGCTGAGACAATGGCGACCTTGTTGCCGTCGGCCACTTCACGGATGCGCAGGGCGGTTTCATCCACGCCCAGGGCGACCACGGTGGGGGCGCCCATGCTGCCGCCCTCGTATTTCAGGGCCACCGCGTAGTGGGTGGGGTTGACCACCACCACGTCGGCGGTGGGCACCGCTTCCATCATCCGGCGGTTGGCCAGCTGCTGCTGCATGTGGCGGATGCGGCCCTTCACCTCGGGGCTGCCCTCGCTTTCCTTCATTTCCCGGCGCAGCTCTTCACGGGTCATCTTCAGCTTGCGCATCCAGTTCCAGCGCTGGTACGGGGCATCGATGGCGGCCAGCACCAGCATGGCCCCGGCCGCGGCCAGCAGCAGCTTCAGGGTGAAGCCCAGGCCGTGGCCGATGGCCGACTCCAGCGGCTGGTTCAGCAGGCCGCGCAGGCTGTCGAAGCTGGCGGCGAAGACCAGCATGGCCGAGGCGCCGACGAAGCCCATGCGCAGCAGTGACTTGGTGAGTTCGGCCAGGGCTTCGGCACCCCACATGCGCTTCAGCCCGGACAGCGGGTTGAGCCGGTTCGCGTCGGGGACCAGCGACTTGTTCGACCAGCGCAGGCCGCCCATCGCCACCGGCGCCAGGAAGCTGGCCAGCAGGCAGACCAGCAGCAGCGGCCAGCAGGCCATCATCAGGCGCAGGAACAGCATGCCGAAGTGGCCGAACAGCAGCTGCGGGTTCTGCCACAGGGCCGGTTCGGGGCTGAGCGCGGCACGCATCCAGGCACGGCCGCCGGCCCCCAGCGAGGCGGCGCTGGCCATGATGGCGATGATGCCGGCACCGAACACGGCCACGGTCGCCAGCTCCTTCGAGCGCGGGATGTTGCCCTGTTCGCGGGCTTCACGCAGGCGCTTTTCTGTTGGCTGTTCGGTCTTTTCGCCTGCGTCTTCGTTCTCGGACATCACGGGCACTGCGGCTGGGGTTGCCGGGGTGCGTGCAAGAAGTGTTCCGTGATGGCGCTACCGGAGGTGCAGCGGGCTCCTGTAGCAACTGTCTTGTTAGGCGGAGGCCATCTGGGCCTCCGCGTCCCGCTTGCGGGCGTTGAGGATCACCAGCATCTTGCGCATCACCGCGACCAGGGCCACCTTGCCTGGCTTGCCTTGGTTGACGAGGGATTCAAAGAATTCCTTGAGCCGGGGCTCATAGCGTTTGGCGGTCAGCGCTGCCATGTAGAGCGCTTCGCGTACAACGGCACGGCCACCGGTGATACTCCGTCGTCCTTTCCAGGTGCCGCTTTCGCGGCTCATGGGGGCAACCCCTACCAACGCCGAGATGGCTTTCCCACTGAGCCTTCCCAGCTCCGGCAGCTCGCAGGCCAGGGTTGCCATCAGCACCGGGCCAGCGCCTTTGAGCTTGGCAAAATCACGCCATCCATCCTGCTCGGCCAAGAGCGCTGCGATGATGGAATCGAGCTGCTTGATGCTCCTCTGGATCTCGCGCAGATGCTGATTCAGCATGGAAATCAGGCTGGGTTCGCTGAACGCGCGCATGCGCTGATGCTCGCTCACCCGCATCTGCACCAGATGGCGCCGACGCTGGCAGAGCTCACCCAGACGGCGCTGCCAGGCCGCTGGCGGGACGTAGCGGGTCAGCTTGAGAGCGTCGGCCATGTGAGCCAAAACCATGGCGTCAATGCGATCGGTCTTGGCCTGCTTCCCGGTGGCTGAGGCGAAGCTGCGGCCACGGCCTGGGTTGATCCGCACCATCGGCAAGCCAGCTCCGTGCAAGGCGTCCAGCGCCTTCTGTTCATAGCCGCCGCTGGCCTCCAGCACGACCTGCTTGGCTGGCCACTGCTGCAGCCACCTGATCAGACTGGCCCAGCCCCGCTTGTTGTTCTTGAACTGACGGAAGGCCTGTTCATGGACGGCTACATCCAGATTCTCACCGCTGACGTCGATTCCGATCCCAAACATGAGGCAACTCCGCTAGGCTGACAGGGTCGAGAGCTCCCCCCGCTTGCCCAGTCTTATCAGTACGAGTGCCAGCTCGATCAACTGTTCGGGCGGATCAGGGAGAAACCGGCGCGGAGATCCTTGCTACAGAGCGATCGAAAAGACCTAGAGCCGAACGGTCGTCCGCGCCGGGCTCTCGGCACCTAAGGTGCCAGACTCGGAAGAGATAAGAGCCGAGCC